>NZ_CP158132.1:0-2725000 GCF_036038995.2 Sphingobium sp. SJ10-10 | reverse complement strand
TGCATGTATTAGGCATGCCGCCAGCGTTCGTTCTGAGCCAGGATCAAACTCTCAAGTTTGATGTCCGATCCATATCCAGGCGGAATAAGCCCAAACATGAACCGCTCATTTTCAGGAGCCATTCCTGCACAAATTTCTTACATGGTTACGTAAGGACATTGTGAGGTCTGGCCAAATTTAACCGAGTACCCGACGCCTGAAAGCCGCCAAGACCCGGAGCCGCCGCCCACATGTCCCTTCATCATACTAACAATGTCAAAGAACCGACAACTATACCGGACAACCAGCGATCCCCGAACTTTCGTGCGAGGGACTTGGCGTCCGTCTATGTTGGCGACCGTCCATTCCACCGCCTCAATAGCGCCGTCCCGTCCGGTGAGACGGGCATATATGGAGGGCTTCCCGAACCGTCAAACCCTTTTTGCACTTTTGTTTCAGAATTTTTTGGAACTTGGCCGATAGAGCGGTTTCACGGAACACGACGCTCCAGAAATTGGGAATGACAATGGGTTTGCAGGACGCCGACGCGGACGACGCCGGTTTTGGCACAAGGATAAGAAGCGCGATTCTCTGGCGATCGGGCAGCCAGATCGTGGCGCAAATGCTGAGCTGGATCGTGACTCTGGCGGTGATCCGGCTGCTCGATCCCGCCGATTACGGCCTGTTTGCGATGACTCAGGTGATTCTGAACTTCGCGACCTTCCTCAATGGCTATGGGCTGGTGAGCGCCCTGGTGCAGTCGGAGACGATCGAGACGCATAAGCTGCGGCAGGCGTTCGGGATCATGCTGTTGCTGAACGGCGGGCTTGCCCTGGCGCAGCTCGCGGTCGCTCCGCTGGCTGCGAGCTATTATGACCAGCCCATGGTCGCGCAGCTCTTGCGCGTGCAGGCGCTGCTTTATCTGTCCACGCCCTTCATCTCGATTCCCGAGGCGATCATGGGCCGGGCGATGGATTTCCGGCGGCCCGCGCTGGTCAACCTGATCGCGGCCATCGCTTCGGCGGCTGTGGCGCTGACGGGCGCGCTGTCGGGTTGGGGCGTGTGGACCTTGGTATTCGCGCCCATTGCGGGGTTTTGGGTCAAGGGCATAGGCTATGTGCTGGCGACCAGGTTCAGGCCGATTCCCAGCTTCGATTTTCGCGGGACCGGGGCGATGGTTGCCTATGGCGCGTCGCTGCTGGGCGGCCAGCTTTTCTGGATCGTGCAGAGCCAGGCCGATATCTTCATTGGCGGGCGGGTGCTGGAGCCACATCAACTGGGCCTTTATGCCGAAGCGCTGTTCCTGACCCAGATCTTCGTCAGCAAATTCATCCCGCCGCTCAATGACGTCGCCTTTCCAGCCTATGCGCGGATGCAGAAGGATCCGGCGCGAATCGCATGGTCCTTCTGCAAGGCGGTGCGGTTGCTGCTGCTGATTTCCTGCCCGGTCTATCTGGGCATGGCGGCGACGGCGGGACCGCTGGTCGAAACCCTGTTCGGCGCGAAGTGGCGGGATATGGCGCCCTTCGTCGCGATTCTCGCTCTCGCCATGCCGTTCATGACATTGCAGGTGATGTTCGCGCCGGTCAGCAATGCCCTGGGACGGCCGGGGACGACCGCGCGGGTGGCGGCGGTGGGCGCGGTGCTGATGCCGGCCGCCTTTTTCATCGGAATTCGATTCGGCGCCATCGGCCTGGCCTGGGCATGGCTTTGCGCCTTCCCGATTCTCACGCTCATCACCGCCCGGCTGGCGGGTGCGCCGATGGGGCTGCGGCTGATCGACCTGATGCGCGCGGCGGCGCCGGGGCTTGGCTGCTCCCTCTTGATGGCTGCGGCGGTGATGGCGGTCGACCGGATGTTGCCGCCACTCGCCGCGCCGATTCGGCTGGGGATATTGGTGCCGGCGGGCGGCCTCGCCTTTCTGGCCGCATTGATGCTGTGCGCGCGGGGCACTCTGCTGGAATTGGTCGCGCTGGTCGTACGGCGGGCGCCGCCGGTGCAGGCACCCGCCTGAAACGAATCAGGCCGTCTGGATATAGTCGCGCAGGGAAGCCGCTTCCGATTCGATGCTGTCGATGCGGAACTTCACAAGATCCCCGATCGACACCAGCCCGACAAGCGCGCCGTCGACCACGACGGGCAGGTGCCGGATGCGCCGCTTCGTCATCAGCGAAAGGCAGTGGATGACGGGAGTCCGATCATCGGTCGTGATCGGCGGGGCGGTCATGATCTCGCCCACGGGGCGTTCCAGCACCGCCGCTCCTTCCTGCGCCACCCGATAGACCAGGTCGCGCTCCGAAAAGATGCCGACCACCTTGCCGTCATCCACCACCGGCACGCAGCCGATCCGCCGCTGGGCGAGCAACTGCACCACGGAAAGGACCGTGTCGCTCGATTGCGCCTGGACGACATCCTGTCCCTTGCGTTGCAAAATCGCCGCGATCGTCATGATCCATCTCCCTCCCTGTCGACTAAATGCCTCAGTCCCTTGATGATCCCACTTTCACACCCCAAAGGAAAGGGATGACGCACAAACAAGGCCTTGATGATCCGGAGATTGCAAGGGTCGCCTGGCGGCGATTCCGTCGGATCATGGGGTGGATGGCGCTGGGCGGCGCGCTGTGCGTGGGGGCGGCGCTGCTGTTTCTGCGGCTATGGGCGGGGCCCATGCCGATCCACATGATCATCGCGACGATATTGGGCGTCTGGTTGACCTTCATGCTAGGGACGGGTTTGATGGCATTGGCATTTCTGTCGAGCGGAACGGGGCATGACGAACAGGTCATCGACCGGATGAAAGACGAGGTTTCCAGTGATGACTGAGCAAAGGGGCGAAGTGGTGTTGCGCGTGGTTCCGCACATCACGGACATCAACGCCAACGGGCATATCTTTGGCGGCTGGGTGCTGAGCCAGATGGATATTGCGGGCGGCATCGTAGCCACGCGGATCGCTCAGGGCGCCGTGGCGACGGTGGCGATCGAGAGCATGACGTTCATTGCCCCGATCCTGCTGGGCGATATCGTGTCGGTCTATGCCCATGAGGAACGGCGGGGGCGCACGTCCGTCGCCATCCGGATCGATGTCATCGCGACGCGAGGCCCGCAAGAGACGAAGGTCGAGCTGACAAGCGGCCTGTTCACCTTCGTCGCGCTGGACGAAAATCACCGGCCGCGTCCGTTGCCGGTCGCCTGATCCGTCAAAGCCGTGCCGGAGGACAACAAAAAAGGGGACAGCGCATCAGCACTGTCCCCTTTTTTTCATCATCCCGCCATCGGGCAGGGATCGGGATTTATTCGGCCGCTTCGGCCGCGGGCCGGACGCGACGAGTGCGCTTGCGCGGCGCTTCCTCGACGGGCTCGGCATCATTGTCGGCGCGAGCGATCGAGGGCGGCAGCACGGCGAGGTCCAGGCCACCCTGCCCCTCTTCCTTCGCCGCCTTGCGCGGACGGCCGCGGCGTGCGCGGGGAGCCTCCGCTTCGGGCTGCGGTTCCGGGGCCGGGGCTGGCTGCGCGGCGGCAATCGGTTCGGGAGCAACCTTAGGCCGGGGTTGCTTCACGGCTTCCTCGACGACGCTTTCCTCAACCGGCGGGCGCTCACGGCGGTGCTCGTTGCGATCATTGCGGTCATTGCGATCCCGCCGATTGCGGTCGTTCCGGCCTTCACGATAGTCGCGCGGCTCGTCACGGCGACGATCAAAGTCCTGGCCGCGATCGGGAGCCTGATCGGCGCGCACGTCCTCGCCGCCTTCATAGCCACCGTCGAAATCGTCGAAATTCTCGTCGAAGCTTTCATCGCGGGGCCGGAAGCGCTGTTGCTGCTCCTCCTGCCGGGCGCGGTTATCGGCAAGGACGCGGAAATAATGGTCGGCAAATTGCAGATAATATTCCGCATTCACCCGATCGCCCGCCATCTGGGCGTCGCGGGCCATATTCCTGTATTTTTCAAGAAGCTGGGCCGCATTGCCGCGCGCGCGGTTGTCAATCCGGTTGCCGTTGTCACCACCGCCCCGATTGCCACCATTGGGACGACCATTATTGTTGTTCCGGCCGCGATTGCGGCGGCCGGCCTGCCTGTTGTTGATCAAGAGCTGATCCTTGCGTTCACTTTGCCATCATTCACTGAAAACACTGTTCAGTCGCCATCCTTCAGCACGGCCTGACCATCAGGCCGGGTAAGGCTCCGCCGGACAGGGGCCGAGCGATCGGCCCATGCCCTTGACCTGCCAGAGGCGCTTGCGCAGCAGCGCCGTCGTGACTTTGAAGGAGCGGGAAAACGGCCTTTTCTTGTCGCAGCCCCACAGGGCAGATCCTCAGGATAGTGCCGTCCCTAAGCCCCATGTAGTGGCTTCCAGGCCATAAACCAAGCAATTTTAGCTTGTGTCGGCGCAAATCCTTCGCCCGGTCACGCCAGGGGCGCCGGCGTCGCGACCAGACAGCGGTCGTGCCCAGCTAGATCGCGGCGCGCCGAAACGCTAAGTCCTTGATCGGCAAGCAAGGCCGAGACGCTGGCCCGCTGGTCATAACCGATCTCGATCGCGGCCATGCCGTCCGGTGCCAACAGGCGCGGCAGCATCGGCGCGATCCGGCGATAATCGTCCAGCCCCTCCGTTCCGGCGAAAAGCGCGCCTTCGGGTTCGTGGAGGACATCGCCCGCAAGCACGACGTCGCGCGCGATATAGGGGGGGTTGATGAGGATCAGGTCGAACGGGCCGTCCAGTCCCTCCGCCCAGTTGCCCAGCCGGAAGTCGGCACGCGCGCCAAGACCCAGGCGATCGGCATTGCCCTGCGCCACCGCCAGCGCGGCAGGCGAAATATCTACCCCAATCCCGCTCGCCTGCGGCCATTGGCTGAGCGCGGCAAGCAGCAGCGCGCCGGAGCCGGTGCCGAGGTCGAGGATGCGGGCAGGCATTCGCGTGCCGAAATGGTCGACGGCGGCCTCGATCAGCGTTTCTGTGTCCGGGCGGGGGATCAGGACATCGGGCGTGACATGCAAGCTGATCGTCCAGAAATCGCGCATGCCGATGATATAGGCGATGGGTTCGCCGGTTATGCGGCGTTCGATGAGGGCTTCAAAGCCAGCCGGGACGCTGAGGTCGCGCTGGCGCATCAGCAGCTCGTTGCGGTCGATCCCGAGCGCGTGGGCGAGAAGCAGTTCGGCGTCGAGACGCGGCGTGCCGCTGATGGGGGCGAGGCGAGCGCTAGCGGCGCGGAGGGTTTCGGGAATATGGACGGAGCCGGATATGCTCACGCCACTCCATCCAATTGGGCGAGGCGGGCGGCTTCATCCTCCGCCATCAGCGCGTCGATGACTTCGGACAGGCCCGGCCCTTCGAGGATTTCGGGCAAGCGGTGTAGCGTCAGGTTGATGCGATGATCCGTCACCCGGCCCTGCGGGAAATTATAGGTGCGGATGCGCTCCGAACGGTCGCCCGAACCGACCATCGCCTTGCGCGCGCCGGCCTGTTCGCTTTGGGCGCGCTCGCGTTCCACTTCATAGATGCGGGCGCGCAGCACCTGCATGGCCTTGGCCTTGTTCTTGTGCTGCGAGCGTTCGTCCTGCTGCGTCACCACGATACCGGACGGCAAGTGGGTGATGCGCACGGCGGAGTCCGTGGTGTTCACATGCTGGCCGCCCGCGCCCGAAGCGCGATAGATGTCGATCTTGAGGTCGCCATCGGCAATCTGGACGTCGACCTCTTCGGGTTCCGGCAGCACAGCGACAGTCGCCGCCGAAGTATGGATGCGTCCGCCGCTTTCAGTGGCCGGAACACGCTGGACGCGATGGACGCCGCTTTCGAACTTCAACTTGGCGAACACGCCGGTGCCCGTGACGCTGGCGACCACTTCCTTGAAACCGCCGACTTCCGAGGCATTGGCGGAGAGCATCTCCATCTTCCAGCCCTGGGTATCGGCATAGCGCTGGTACATGCGGAAAAGGTCTCCCGCGAACAGAGCGGCTTCGTCGCCGCCTGTGCCCGCCCGGATTTCGAGCATGGCGGGGCGCGCATCGGCGGCATCCTTGGGCAGAAGCTGGAGCGCGAGGGCGCGTTCGGCGTCCGGCAACTGGGCCTTGATGAGCCGCATCTCCTCCTGCGCCATTTCGCGCATCAGCGGATCGGCGTCGGCATCTTCCCCGCCCGCCATATATTCGAGCGCGCTCAGTTCCTGGCGGAGACGGCGGACCTCATGGGCGGCCTTCGCCACCGGCTCGATCTCGGCATATTCCTTGGACAGCCGCACAAATTCTTCCGGCGCGAGGTCGGCGCGCGTCATCGACGCCTGCACCTCGTCCCGGCGCGCCTCGATCTGCGCGATGCGTTCGGCGGAAATGTGCATTAGAGGGTCAGTTCTCGCCGCGAAATATGCGCCTTGAACACGCCATGCTCCTGATCAGGATCATTCTGGCGGAACGGAAAAAGCGGAAGCAACGCATCCATCAGCCCCTCAAACTGCTCTGGCGCAGCCACAGCGCTGTTTCCGAATGCCTTGAACCGGAGATGCACCATATTTTGAGGTGCGCCAATCACCGAAAGCTGAAACTGAGGCGGCCTTTTTTTAGCCAACTCAAAACGGCGTTTGGCATTACCACGGAAGGCAATGTCCACCGACCAATTCTTGCGACGGAGTGCAGTGGCAATAGCATGTGCATCAACTGACGAATTTTCATTCTCTGGAATGACGACAATCATCGGTTGCTCGATTTCCGGCATGTCAACCAGCATCGCCAACCGCTCGATCCCCGCCGCCCAGCCGACCGCAGGGGTCGAGGGACCGCCGAGATTTTCGATCAGCCCGTCATAACGCCCGCCGCCGAGCACAGTGCCTTGTGCGCCGAGGCGATCGGTGATGAACTCGAAAGCCGTGTGGCGATAATAATCGAGGCCGCGCACCAGCCGGGCATTGCGCTCCCACGCCACGCCCGCCGCGTCGAGGCCCGCCGTCACCTTTTCGAAGAAGGTCCGCGCTTCGTCGGTCAGATAGGCGTCGATGTCCGGCGCGCTGTCCGCCACCGGGCGATCGCGCGGATCCTTGCTGTCGAGGATGCGCAGCGGATTGCGTTGCAAACGATCCAGGCTCTCTTCGGAAAGCTGGTCGCGATGCGCCTCGAAATGCGCGATCAGCGCCGCCCGCCAGGCGTCACGGCTCGGCCCGTCGCCCAGCGTGTTGAGGTTGAGCGTCACGCCTTCCGACACGCCCAGTTCGCGCAGCAACTGATCCGCCAGAACCAGCAGTTCCACATCGGCGCCCGGCTCGCCCGCGCCGATAATCTCGGCGTCGAGCTGGTGGAACTGGCGGAAGCGGCCCTTTTGCGGGCGCTCGTAACGGAACAGCGGGCCATGGGTCGCGACTTTCAGCGGCGCATATTGCTGCCACCCCTCGGTGATATAGGCGCGTGAAATGCCCGCCGTGAATTCGGGGCGCAGGGTGATGCTGTCGCCGCCGCGATCCTCGAACGTGTACATTTCCTTCGAAACGACGTCCGTGCTTTCGCCCAGCGACCGGGCAAACACCGCCGTCGATTCAAAGACGGGCACTTCCACCCGCTGGAATCCATAGAGCTTTCGCACCCGCTCAAAGGTGGCGACTACGTGCGCGAAACGTTCCTGGAACGCTTCGGTGGTGCCGCCCAGCATGTCCTGCGTGCCGCGCACCGGACGCGGCGTTTCAATCTTGGCCATGGGGGAGCGCCTTTAACGATAAAGATGCTTCAAGGAAACGCGCTTTTTTGTCCCAATATGTCGCGAGCATTGTTCAGGGTGGACGAGAGCGGATTGGCTCGCCATTCTGTTGTTATACGGTCGTTCGACCACAAGCTTTTTCGGAGATGTTCATGATCCGCAGCCTTGCTGCCGCCCTTTTCCTTTCTACGGCTATCGCAGGACCATTGGTCGCGCAGGATGCAATCCGCTCCAAGCCGACGGCGCTGCCGGTCGACAATGCCGCGCCCACGCCCAAGGACATTCCCTATCCCGGCGGCACGATCAAGCTGGAGGTCGACGCCACCGACACGGTGCAGCGCATCTTCCGCGTCAAGGAGACCATCCCCGTCGCCGCCGCCGGCCCGATGACGCTGCTGGTGCCGCAATGGCTGCCGGGCAATCATGCGCCGCGCGGAGCCATTGAAAAGGTCAACGGCATCAGCTTCACCGCCGACGGCAAGCCGCTGGCGTGGAAGCGCGATCCGCTCAACGTCTATGGCTTTGTGATCGACGTGCCGCAGGGGACGAAGCAGGTCGTCGCCCAGTTCCAGTTCCTCTCCGCCACCCAGCCCAATCAGGGCCGGGTCGTCGTGACGCCCAAGATGCTGAACATTCAGTGGGAGTCGGTGTCGCTTTATCCGGCGGGCTATTATACGCGCCAGATTCCGGTGCAGGCGACCGTGACCTATCCCGAAGGCTGGCAGGCGGCGACGGCGTTGCGGGGCAAGAAGACCGGATCGACGGTCGCCTATGACGTGATCGATTATGAAGCCTTGCAGGATTCGCCGGTCTTCGCGGGACGGTATTTCAAGCCCGTCGACCTTGGCCATAATGTGACGCTGAACATCGTTGCGGACGATGCCGACGAGCTGGACGCCAAGCCCGACCAGATCGCCAAGCACAAGAAGCTGGTGGACGAAGCAGGCGCATTGTTCGGCACCTATCATTTCAACCATTATGACTTCCTCTTCGCCATAACCGACGAGATGGGAGGCATCGGGCTGGAGCATCACCGCAGTTCCGAAAATCAGGTGGAGCCGGGCTATTTCAAGAAATGGGGCGATGGCGACGCGCTGCTGGACCGCAACCTGCTGCCGCACGAATTCACCCATAGCTGGGACGGCAAGTTCCGCCGCCCGGACCTTTTGTGGACGCCCGATTTCAACGTGCCGATGCAGGACAATCTGCTCTGGGTCTATGAGGGACAGACGCAATTCTGGGGCTATGTGCTGGGCGCGCGCTCCGGCCTGTTCAGCAAGCAGGAAACGCTGGACGCCTATGCCCATATCGCGGCGAAGCTGGACACCGCCAAGGGCCGCGAATGGCGGCCGATGGAGGACACCACCCATGATCCCATCATCTCCGCCCGCCGCCCCAAGGGCTGGTCGAGCTGGCAGCGGTCGGAGGATTATTACAACGAAGGCCTGATGATCTGGCTGGAGGCGGATGCGATCATCCGTCAGCAGACCAAGGGCGCCAAGGGGCTGGATGATTTCGCCCAGGCTTTCTTCGGCATCAATCCGGGCGACTGGGGTCAGGTCGTCTATAATCGCGGCGACGTGATCAAGACGCTGAACGGCGTCGCGCCCTATGACTGGGCGGGCTTCTTCCAGAAATATGTCGACAGTACGACGAAGGAAACGCCCAAGGGCGGCTTCGCGCTGGGCGGCTACAAGCTGGTTTATGGCGACACGCCGGGCGCCATCACCAAGGCGGCCGAGGGGTCGGGCAAGTTCACCGACCAGAGCTTCGGCATCGGCATGATCGTCAAGAATGACGGCGAGATTTCCAACGTCGTCTGGGACAGCCCAGCCTTCAAGGCGGGTCTCGCCATCGGCTCCAAGATCGTGGCGATCAACGGCGACGAATATTCGGGCGATGTGTTCAAGGCCGCGATCAGGTCCGGAAAGCCGCTCCAGATCATCCTACGCCAAGATAAATATTACCGCACTTTGACCCTCGCATATTCCGGCGGCCTGCGCTATCCGCGCCTCGAAAAGACAGGAGAGGGTGAAGGCAGCCTGGACCGGCTGCTGAAACCGAAAACATAATCGCCCGAAGACCAACGCGTTTACAAAGGCTTGAAGTCCCATGAATATCGAACTGATCCCCGTTGGCGACGATCCACCCAACAGCCTGAATGTCATCATCGAGGTTCCGGTCGGCGGCGAGCCGGTCAAATATGAGTTCGACAAGGCTTCGGGCGCCCTGTTCGTGGACCGCATCCTGCACACGCCGATGCGCTATCCGGCGAATTACGGCTTCGTGCCCCACACGCTATCGCCCGACGGCGATCCGCTGGACGCGCTGGTCATTGCCCGCTCGCCCTTCGTGCCCGGATCGGTCGTGCGCGCCCGTCCCATCGCCGTGCTGAATCTGGAAGATGAAGCCGGTGGCGACGAAAAGCTGGTCTGCGTGCCCGACAACAAGACCTTCCCTTATTATAGCGACGTCGATGAAAAGGACGATCTGCCCGGCATCGTGATGGAGCAGATCGAACATTTCTTCACCCACTATAAGGATCTGGAAAAGACCAAGTGGGTGCGGATCGGCACCTGGGGCGGCGCGGAAGACGCCCGCCGTATCACGCTGGAAGCGATCGAGCGTTACAAGGCTGGCAAGCAGGCCGCTTAAGGCAAACGACTATAGCGGATAAAAGGGGCTGCGTGGATGATTTTACGCGGCCCTTTTTTTTGCATATGCGTCTGTCGAAATGCGGTGCTGGATATGCCCGACGTTGAGCGGAAGGGTGGAAGGCGGACATTAGCCCCTCCCCTTCAGGGGAGGGGTTGGGGTGGGGGAGTGCCCCATAGGCTGGGTCTGCGCGTGAGGCGCCCCCCCCACCCCTCGGTCCCCTCCCCTGAAGGGGAGGGGAAGACCCCGCGTCGGCAATTGGCCATTTGCAGACATCTTCATCCTCCCTGGCGATGTCAGCGAAGAAGCAAGCCCATCTCAGGGCCGACCTTGATCATCCCGCAAACCGCCGCAGCCGTTCAGCGTCCCCTCGCCAAAGGCGACCGCTACCTGTTCGGACCAGACGGCATCGCTCATCCCGTCGCTGCACGGTCCTTCGGTGACGGTCATTGAAAAGCCATTCCCCAGATACCGGATCGCCCGCTTGTCGTCGTTGCGCGAAACCGCATAACGGAGCGGCGCCCTGTCCGGCCGCTCCAGTATCGCGGTCGATCCCTTCACCGTCACCGCCCAGAAAGGCTCGGTCCCGATCGCCCTATAATCCTCTGCAGGGCGACCAGGGGCGGGAGGCACGGGGGCCGGTTCCGCGTCCGTTTCACGTGAAACCCTTTCCGCGCCATTTTGCTCGGCTTGGTTCACCGCCTCATTCTGAACGACGATCGGTGCGGAGGCCAGAGACTGCATATTGACGACGGGCGCTTCCTTCTCGCCATCACAGCCCGCCACCATAAGAGCGAAGGCCAAGGGCCAGAGCCGTCTCATGCTTTTGCGACTTGATCCCGCCGGAAGCAGGTCGCGGCATGGTCGTTCACCATCCCCACAGCCTGCATCCAGGCATAGACGATGGTCGGCCCCACAAATTTGAAGCCGCGCTTCTTGAGGTCTTTGGAGATTGCTTCGGACAGCTCGGTCTTCGCCGGAAAGGTCACGCCGTCATTGCGGATAGGCCCGCCATCGACAAAGCCCCAGGCATAGGCGGAAAAATCCTCGCCCCGGTCGCGCATGGCGCAAAAGATCTGCGCGCCCCGGATCGTCGCCTCGATCTTCGCCCGCGCCCGGATGATGCCGGGATCGCCCATCAGCCGCTCGATATCGGCCTCGTCAAAGGCGGCCACCCTGTCCGGATCGAAACCGGCAAAGGCGGACCGGAACGTCTCCCGCTTGCGCAGGACGGTGATCCAGCTAAGCCCGGCCTGGAATCCCTCCAGCATCAGCGTTTCCCAGAGCATCCGTGAATCGCGTTCCGGTACGCCCCATTCTTCGTCATGATAGGCGCAATAAAGCGGGTCGGTCCCGGCCCAGCCGCAACGGACCCGCTCCATGAGATCAGACGTCCAGATTGGCGACGTTCAGCGCATTGTCCTGGATGAACTCGCGCCGCGGCTCGACCACATCGCCCATCAGGCGGGTGAAGATTTCGTCAGCGACATCCGCCTGCTCGACCTCGACCCGCAGCATGGATCGATTGTCCGGGTCCAGCGTGGTTTCCCACAATTGCTCGGCATTCATCTCGCCAAGGCCTTTATAGCGCTGGATCGCCAGCCCCTTGCGCCCGGATGCCAGGATCGCTTCGAGCAATTCGCTCGGCCGTGTGACGGCCACTGAACGCTTGGATGCGACCGGCAGATCGTCGTCCCCGGCTTCCTCGGCGGCGGCGGCAGCCTTGGCCGTCACCAGCCGGCTGGTGGTCCGATAGCTGTCCGCTTCCTCCGCCGCGAAACTGTGCAGCTTGCGCGCCTCGGCCGATCCGATGAATCCTGCCTCGATCATGTGGTGATCGGTGACGCCGCGCCACAGCCGTTCGAAATGGAAACCGCCTTCCTCAGCGATGCGGCCGGTCCAGCTCCCTTCCTCATCCTGCGCGTGCATCCAGCGGACGGTGTTCGCCAGCCGTTCGGCCTGCGCCTCATGGCTGAGTTCCGGATCGAGCGCGCCGTTGATCGCCAACGCTTCGATAATTGCGGGATTGTAGCGGCGCGGCACATAGCGCATCACGGCGCGCATCCGCCGCCCATGCTCGATCAGCGAACGCAGATCGTCGCCAGAGCGCATCCCGCCGGTCGTTTCCAGCGCCATCGATTCGACGCCATTGTCGACCAGATATTGCTCCAGCGCGGCTTCGTTCTTGAGATACACCTCGGACCGGCCCCGCGTCGCCTTATACAGCGGCGGCTGGGCGATATAGAGATGCCCCGCCTCGATGATCTGCGGCATCTGGCGATAGAAGAAGGTCAGCAGCAGCGTGCGGATATGCGCGCCGTCGACGTCGGCGTCGGTCATGATGACGATCTTGTGGTAGCGCAGCTTTTCCAGATTGAAATCGTCGCGAATGCCGGTGCCCATCGCCTGGATCAGCGTGCCGACTTCCTTGGACGACAGCATCCGGTCGAAACGGGCGCGCTCGACGTTCAGGATCTTGCCCTTCAAGGGCAGGATCGCCTGATTGTGCCGGTTGCGGCCCTGCTTGGCCGAACCGCCTGCCGAGTCACCCTCGACCAGGAAGAGTTCGGACTTGGCCGGGTCGCGCTCCTGACAGTCGGCCAACTTGCCGGGCAGCGAGGCGATGTCCATCACGCCCTTGCGCCGGGTCAGCTCGCGGGCCTTCTTCGCGGCCTCGCGGGCGGCGGCGGCGTCGATCACCTTCTGGATGATCATCTTGCCGTGGCCGGGATTCTCCTCCAGCCACTCCGCCATCTTGTCGGCCATCAGGCTTTCCAGCGGCTGGCGGACTTCGGAACTGACCAGCTTGTCCTTGGTCTGCGACGAGAATTTGGGATCAGGCAGCTTGACCGACACGATGGCGGTCAAGCCTTCGCGCATATCCTCGCCGGTCAGCGACACCTTCTCCTTCTTCAACATGCCGGACTTGTCGGCATAATTGTTGAGCGTCCGGGTCAGCGCCGCGCGGAAGGCGGCGAGGTGGGTGCCGCCGTCCCGCTGCGGGATGTTGTTCGTGAAACAGAGGACGTTCTCATAATAAGAATCGTTCCACTCCAGCGCGACGTCGATGGTCACATCGTCGCGGCTGCCCGAAATCGCGATCGGATCGGGCATCAGCGGCTGCTTGTTGCGGTCGAGATATTTCACGAAGGCCGCGATGCCGCCCTCATAGAACAGCTCGACTTCCTTCCTTTCCTCATGCCGCGCATCGGCCAGGAACAGCCGCACGCCGGAGTTCAGGAAGGCCAGCTCGCGATAGCGATGCTCCAGCTTCTCGAAATCGAATTCGGTGTGATTCTTGAAGGTGCCGCCGTCGCCGGGCACTTTCTCGGTCGAGGGGAGGAAGGTGACGCGGGTGCCCTTCTTGCCCGCAGGCGCATCGCCGGTGACCTTGAGCGGCGCCACGGCGTCGCCATAGGCAAAGCGCATATAATGCTCCTTGCCGTCCCGCCAGATATGAAGGTCCAGAAACTCGCTGAGCGCGTTCACCACCGACACGCCCACGCCGTGCAGGCCGCCCGACACCTTATAGGCATTGTCGTCGCTGGTATTCTCGAACTTACCCCCGGCGTGGAGCTGGGTCATGATGACCTCTGCCGCCGACACGCCTTCTTCCTTGTGGATGCCGGTGGGGATGCCGCGGCCATTATCCTCGACGCTCACCGAGCCGTCGGGGTTCAGCGTAATGAGGATGCGGTCGCAATGACCGGCCAGCGCCTCGTCGATCGCGTTGTCGCTGACTTCGAACACCATATGATGCAGGCCGGAGCCATCATCGGTGTCCCCGATATACATGCCGGGCCGTTTGCGCACGGCATCCAGACCTTTCAGGACCTTGATGCTGTCGGCGCCATAGGCGTTGCTGTTGGGGCTGTTCTGACTTTCCTCGCTCATATCGAGCATATAGGGAAAAGGCCCAAGAAACTAAAGCGAAACATGCCGCCTTTCGCCCATGGGAAGCAAGGTCTATCAGGCAGCTATGCGTGTCGTCCTTGCCCTGGCCCTGATGCTGGCCGCCTGTTCCAAAAGCAGCGACGTGCTGGAGGATTTGCCCAACAGTTCGCTGGCCGGCGCGCCGCGTGAGGATGTGCCGGAAACCCGCCTGGAATCGACGTTGACTCGCCCAGTGACGATCGGGGAGGACGGCCAGCGCCTCGACGCCTGCGGCGCCATGGGACAGGTGGTCCGTGTTGGCGCCAAGGGTCTGCCCGTGCGCGCCGCGCCCTTTGCCGAAGCGAAGGAAATCGCCCGGATAGTGGAGGGGAGCCGTGCCTGGGTCTGTACCCGCAGCATCGACCAGAAATGGCTGGGGGTCGTGCTGGCCCCCGAACCGCCAGCCGATAATGAGACGGCTCCCGCCGATTGCGGCGTCTCCGACCCGGTGGACCGCAAGCAACCCTATGACGGCCCCTGCCTCAGCGGCTGGGTTTCGAGCGCCGCGATCCGCCTGATCGCAGGTTAAGCCGGAGTCCACCACAGGGCGGATTCAATCCGTCCGCATGGCCTCCGCCACCAGGGCTTCCGCCTCGATCAGCAGGGCGTCCTCCACGTCATGCTGGGCGACCTGCTCGCGCCCAATGAGGATCAGCACGGGAACGGCGAGCGGACTCACCCGATCGAGTTCGATATGCAGCATGGTGGCCGAGGCGCGGTCGATCAGGTCGCCCAGACGCCCCACATCGGTCATGCGGGCGCGGGCATCGGCCCAGGCGGCCTTCAGCAGCAGATGGTCGGGCTGATATTTGCGCAGCACATCATAGATGAGGTCGGTCGAAAAAGTGACCTGCCGCCCGGTCTTGCGCTTGCCGGGATGTTGGCGCTCGATCAGGCCGGAGATTACCGCCACGTCGCGAAAGGCGCGCTTGAGCAGGCTCGACTGTTCGACCCATTCGACGAATTCATGGTCGAGAATGTCGGCGGAGAAGAGGCTTTGCGGGTCCGTGATAGGCTTCAATCCATAGACGGCGAGCGCATAGTCGTTGGACACGAAGCCCATCGGCATCAGCCCCTGCGCATCCATGCGGCGAGTGAGAAGCATGCCCAGGGATTGATGCGCGTTCCAGCCTTCGAAACTGTAGCAGACCAGATAATGGCGCCCTTCATGCGGAAAGGTTTCGATGAGCAGTTGCCCCGGTTCGGGCAACGCCGAACGATATTTCTGCACCTCCAGCCACTCGCGCACATCGTCGGGGAAGCGGGACCATTGATCGGGCTCGGCCAGGAAGTGGCGGACACGATCAGCCAGGCGCGTGGACATCGCCATGCGAGTGCCGCCCCAGCTCGGGATGCGCGCGCTTTTGGAGGTGGCGCGGACGATCAGGTCGGTCGTGTCCATCCGCACCACCTCCAGCGCGGGGCCGGAGAAGAAGAAGCAGTCGCCGGGGCTTAGGGTCGCGGCGAACCCCTCCTCCACCGTGCCCAGCTTACGGCCATTGGCGAAGCGGACGGCAAGCGCGGGCTGATCGACGATGATGCCCGCGTTCAGGCGATGCTGCTGGATGAAGCGCGGGTGGGAGACGCGCCATGTGCCATCCGCGTCATGGGTCAGGCGCTTGAAGCGGTCATAGGCGCGCAAGGCATAGCCGCCACCCTCGATGAAGTGGAGGACGTTGGCGAAGGCCTCTTCCGTCAGCGCGCCATAAGGCGTGGCGGAGCGGATTTCGGCCAGCAATTCCTCTTCGCGAAAGGGCGCGGCGCAGGCGAGACCCATGACATGCTGGGCCAGCACGTCTAGGCTGCCGGGGCGGAAATCGTCGGCGTCGCGCTCCCCCGCCTCAACGGCGTCGAGTGCGGCGCGGGCTTCGAGATATTCGAACCTGTTGCCGGGGATGAGAATGGCTTCGCTGGGCGTATCGAGCCGGTGATTGGCGCGGCCGATGCGCTGGAGCAGGCGGGAACTGCCCTTGGGCGCGCCCATCTGGATCACGCAATCGACATTGCCCCAGTCGACGCCCAGGTCGAGCGAGGCGGTGGCGACGAGGGCGCGGAGCTTGCCCGCCGCCATCGCCGCCTCGACCTTGCGCCGGGCCTCGATCGACAGGCTACCATGATGGATGGCGATGGGCAGGTTCGCTTCGTTCACCGACCAAAGCGACTGGAAGATGAGTTCGGCCAGACCCCGCGTGTTGCAGAAGACCAGCGTCGTGGCGCGGCGCTCGATTTCCTCCATGACCTGCCGCGCGGCATATTTGCCGGAATGCCCGGACCAGGGGATGCGGCCTTCGGGGATGAGGATCGCGACATGGGGGTCGGCGCCCGCCTCACCGATGACCGGGGTGACGGCGTTGATGTCCCCATCCGGCGCGAGCCAGGCGCGATAGGCGTCGACATCCGCGACGGTGGCGGACAGGGCGACCCGACGGAGGCCGGGGTTGATGCTCTGGAGGCGGGACAGCGAGAGATTGAGAATGTCGCCGCGCTTCTGGGTGGCGAAGGCGTGGACTTCATCGATGATGACGGTCTTGAGGTCCGCGAACATCAGGAAACTGTCGGAATAGCTTAGCAATAAGGAGAGCGATTCCGGAGTGGTGAGCAGGATCTGCGGCGGGCGGGCGCGCTGACGGGCCTTGCGATCGGAAGGCGTGTCGCCGGTGCGGGTTTCGACGCGGATCGGCAGGCCCATTTCCTCGATCGGCGTCAGCAGGTTGCGACGGACGTCGACGGCGAGAGCCTTGAGCGGCGAGACATAGAGGGTGTGGAGACCCTCGCCCGGCTTTTCGATCAGATCGGTCAGGGTCGGAAGAAAACCGGCGAGCGTCTTGCCCGCCCCGGTGGGAGCGACGAGCAGCGCATGGCTGCCCGATCGGGCGGCGGTCAGCATGTCGAGCTGATGGCGGCGGGGCGTCCAGCCGCGCGAGGTGAACCATTGCTCCAGCGGTTCGGGTAGGCGTTGGTTCATGGGAAGGATGTAGGATGAGAACATTTAAACGTCATCCTGTTCAACGCGGCCTCACCTCAAAACGGAGCGCCTAGTAATTTAAGTTTGGTTCCATGAAATAATCTAACAAATCCGCTCTGGCCCCCTCCCCCCGAAAAGCGTTACACTCCCTGCCATCAGAGCGGCGCAACAGACACCGCAGACATGCAGGAGAATCACATGACCGGCGAAACCGAAGCCGACCTCACGGGCGTGGAACCCACGCGCAACCGCCGCCGCCCCAAGCAACCGATCATGGAGATCGAAGGCCGCAAGCTGAAACCCGCGACACTGATGATGGGGCATGGCTATGACCCGACTTTGTCCGAAGGGTCGCTGAAGCCACCGATCTTCCTGACCTCCACCTTCGCCTTCGAAAGCGCGGCGGCGGGCAAGCGACATTTCGAAGGCGTGACCGGCATCCGCCCCGGCGGCGCCGAAGGGCTGGTCTATTCGCGCTTCAACGGCCCCAATCAGGAGATTGCCGAGGACCGGCTGTCGGTCTGGGAAGAAGCGGAAGACGCGCTGCTCTTTTCCAGCGGCATGTCGGCCATTGCGACCACCCTGCTGGCGCTCGTGCAGCCGGGCGACGTGATTGTGCATTCGGCGCCCCTTTATGCCGCGACCGAAGCCTTGATCGGCCGCATTCTCGGAAAGTTCGGGGTGCAGTGGCTGGATTTCCCGGCGGGCGCGACCGAAGAGGAAATCGGCGCGGTGATCGAAAAGGCCAAGGGCTTGGGCCGCGTGGCGCTGATCTTCCTGGAAAGCCCGGCCAATCCGACCAATGTGCTGGTCGATCTGGAGGCGGTAGTTGCGCGGCGCGACTTTTTGTTCGCAGGCGAAGAATATCGGCCGCCGATCGCCATCGACAATACCTTCCTCGGCCCACTCTGGCTTCATCCGCTCAGCCATGGGGCCGATCTGGTCATCTACAGCCTCACCAAATATGCGGGCGGGCATAGCGATCTGGTCGCGGGCGGCGTGCTGGGGTCCAATGCGCTGATCAACACCATCCGGCTGATGCGGAATACGATCGGGACGATCCTGGACCCGCATTCGGCGTGGATGCTGCTGCGGTCGCTGGAGACGCTGGAGCTGCGCATGAGCCGGGCGGGCGAGAATGCGGCCAAGGTCTGCGCCTGGCTGAAGGACCAGCCGCAGGTGGAGAAGGTCGTCTATCTCGGCTTTCCGGAAACGGAGCGGCAGGCGGATATCTACCGCCGTCATTGCACCGGCGCGGGATCGACCTTTTCCCTCTACCTGAAGGGGGGCGAGGCGGAGGCTTTCGCCTTTCTCGATGCGCTGAAGATCGCGAAGCTGGCGGTCAGCCTGGGCGGCACCGAAACGCTGGCAAGCCATCCGGCGGCGATGACGCATCTGTCCGTGCCCGCCGAACGCAAAAAGGCATTGGCGATCAGCGACAATATGGTGCGCATCTCCATCGGCTGCGAGGATGCGGAGGATCTGATCGCGGACTTCGCCCAGGCGTTGCGGGCGGTGGGATGAAGGCTCGCCCGCTGATCCTGGTGGCGCAGCCGCATCTGGCCCCTCTGCTGGATGCGCTCTCCCCCCGATATGACGCCATGGCGCTGTGGGAGGAGAGCGGACGGGCGCGGCTGGCGGAGGCCGAGGCACTGGTGACGGCGGGCGAATTCCGGCTCGATCCGGCGATGCTGGAGCGGATGGAGAAGCTGCGGCTGATCGCCTGCTTCACCGTGGGTTATGATGGCGTCGATCTCGACTGGGCGCGGGCGCGGGGCGTGGCCGTGACCCATGCGGGGGACGCCAATGCGGAGGATGCGGCGGATCATGCGCTCGGGATGATCCTCGCCCATCGGCGGCGGATCGTCGTCGGCGACCGGCAGCTGCGTGCGGGGGAATGGACCGCCGGATCGAAGATGCTCAGCCGGTCGATGGCGGGCGCGCGGGTCGGCATCGTCGGCATGGGAAGCATCGGGATCGCCCTTGCCGAGCGGGCCGAAATGATGCGGATGCAGGTCGGCTGGTGGGGGCCGCGGGACAAGCCGGAACTGGGCTGGCCACGGGCGGAAAGCCTGGCGGCGCTGGCGCGGGACAGTGACGTCATGGTGGTAGCGGCCAAAGCGACCGACGAGAATCGCGGGATGATCGATGCTTCGGTGATGGACGCGCTGGGGCCGCAAGGGCTGCTGGTGAATGTCGCGCGGGGGCAGTTGGTGGACGAGGATGCGCTGATCGCGGCGTTGCGCGAGGGGCGGCTTGGCGGGGCGGCGCTGGACGTGTTTGAGAGCGAGCCTACGCCTGCGGCGCGTTGGGCCGATGTGCCGAACGTCGTGCTGACGCCGCATACGGGCGGCGCGACCTATGAGGCGGTCGGGCGGATGCGGGACATGCTGTTGGCGAACCTCGCCGCGCATTTTGCGGGGGAGACGCTGGTGTCGCCGGTGATCTAGCGAATCCCCGGATGCAACGTGCTCCTATAGCGCGCCTATCCTGCGTATGCCGCTACCAAGCCTTACGCCCAATCCACCCGCTTCCATCCGCGTTCAGCCGCCAGCTTCGCCAGCGGCTTATGCGGGTTCGAAGCGAAGGGAACATCCGCGAACTCCAGCATCGGCGCGTCCGAAACATGATCCGAATAGGCCCGGATATGCGCCTGCGTCCGGTCGATAGCTTCGGCCGCCATCCACGCCTTGATCATCCGCAGCTTGCCGGTGTCGTAGCAATTTTCGCCCGCGATCTTGGCGCGAACATAACGCAGATCCTGCGACAGATGGTCGGTCGCGATCACCGCGTCGAAGCCCAGCCGCCGGGCGATCGGTTCGACATAAAGGCGGTAGGAGGCGGTGGCGAGCACCAGCCTGTACCCGTCCGCCTTGTCCTTCGCGATCTGCGCCAACGCGCCTGAGCGGACATTTTTCGCCACCACCCTGGCCGCATAGCTTTCCACATGCGGCATCAGCCGGGCGCGTTCGACATTATGACCGATCATCAGCGCCTGGTTCAGCTCCTTCAGCCGCTGCCGGGTGATGAGTTTCAGCACATAGGCCAGCATCAGCAGGATCACGCCGGGAAACAGCGCCAGACGCCACGGCGCCATGCGTTTCGCCACGTGCAGCAGAAAGCCGGTATAGGTGCCGCTGAACGTCACCGTGCGGTCCATATCGTAGATTGCGAGCCTGTGCGTCATGCCGTGTCCGAAACTTTTTGGGGCGTCCCTTCGTTTGATCGTGCGGATGGGCCGTTTCGGCTTGCCGTGCAACCGATAATGGACCACATCTCCGCCTTGATGAACAAAGCCGCTGATCTTGCTCAGGAAGTCCGCGACGGCGAGACGGTCATTCGGCTTTCGGGCAATCTTTCCATAGCTTGCCTCAACCAGCTGTCCGACCGGCTGGATGCCATAGAAGGCCCGGTCGATACGATCGACCTGTCGGACGTGGATCATATGGACACGATCGGCGCCTGGGTGCTGCATCGCACGATCAAGCGTTGGGACTGCAGGATCACAGGCGACAAGTGCGACGCGGAGCGGTTGATCGCGGCGGTCGGCCGGGTCGATGAGCCGGTCAACATCCGCCCCGACTATGTGCCGCCCTGGCAGCGCGTGGTCGGCCAGATCGGGGAGGCCGTGCTCAATGCGGGCAGCACCTTGCTCGGCCTGCTTGGTTTTTTCGGCGGCACGCTGGTCGCGACGTGGAATGTCATCCGCCACCCCAGCCGCTTCCGCATCAATGCCGTGGTGCAGCGTTTCGAGGTGGTGGGCGTGTCGGCGCTCGGCATCATCGGCCTGATGAGCTTCCTGATCGGCATCGTCATCGCCCAGCAGGGTTCGGTGCAACTCCGCCAGTTCGGCATGGAGATGCTGACCATCAACCTCGTCGGCCGGCTGACGTTTCGGGAACTGGGCGTGCTGATGACCGCGATCATGGTCGCGGGCCGGTCCGGTTCCGCCTTTGCTGCGCAATTGGGCACGATGAAGCTGACCGAAGAGGTCGACGCCATGCGCACAATCGGCGTGTCGCCGATGGAGGCGCTGGTGCTGCCCCGCACGCTGGCGGTGGTGGTGATGATGCCGCTGCTGGGCTTCTATTCCTCCGTCGTCGCGATCATCGGCGGCGGATTCCTGTGTGCGGTGTCGCTCGACATCCCGCCGATCACCTTCGTCCAGCGATTGCGGGAAGTGGTGCCGATCCATGACCTGTGGGTGGGGCTGATCAAGGCGCCCGTCTTCGGCGTGATCATCGCGCTCGCGGGCTGCTTTCAGGGCATGCAGGTCAAGGGCAATGCCGAGGAAGTCGGCCTGCGCACGACGGCGGCGGTCGTGCAGGCGATCTTCCTCGTCATCGTGCTCGACGCCATGTTCGCGGTCCTGTTCACCTGGGTGGGCTGGAACTGATGGAGCCCGAAGAAGAAATGACCGCGGAGGAAGCGCGGGTCGAAAAGGCCGTGGAGCGGGATGGCATCGCCATATCGGTCCGCAACCTGCGGAACAGCTTCGGTGAGCAGGTGGTGCATGAGGGGTTGAACCTCGACGTGCGCAAGGGCGAGATTTTGGGCGTGGTCGGCGGATCGGGCACCGGCAAGTCGGTGCTGATGCGCTCGATCATCGGCCTTCAGACCCCTGATGAGGGCGAGATCCACGTCTTCGGTGAATCGATGATCGGGCGACTGGACGATGAGGCGCTGGCGATCCGCAAGCGCTGGGGCGTGCTGTTTCAGGGTGGCGCGCTGTTTTCGACGCTGACCGTGGCCGAGAATGTCGAAGTGCCGATCCGCGAATATTATCCCAATATCGGGCCGAAGCTTCGTGACGAGATCGCCGCCTACAAGATTCGCATGACCGGCCTGCCCGCCGAAGCCGGCCCCAAATATCCCGCCGAACTGTCAGGCGGCATGAAGAAGCGCGCGGGGCTGGCGCGGGCGCTGGCGCTCGATCCGGACCTGCTGTTCCTGGACGAACCCACGGCGGGGCTCGACCCGATCGGCGCGGCGGCCTTCGACGATCAGACGCGCAAATTGCAGCAGACGCTGGGGCTGACGGTCTTCCTCATCACCCATGATCTCGACACCCTCTATTCGATTTGCGACCGGGTGGCGGTGCTGGCGGACAGGAAAGTGACGGCGGTCGGCACGATCGATGAACTGCTGGCGACCGACCATCCGTGGATTCAGGAATATTTCAACGGCCCGCGCGGGCGCGCCGCGACGGCGGCGGTGACCCGCGAAAAGAACAAGAGGCGATAGGATATGGAAACCCGCTCCAACCATGTGCTGGTGGGCACGGTCACGCTGCTGTTGCTCGCGGCGATCATGATCGCGGCTTTCTGGTTCTCGCGCCTCTCCCAGGGCGACAATATGGAATATGACATCTTCTTCAAACAGTCGGTGAACGGCCTCGCAAAGGGGTCGAGCGTCAATTATTCGGGCGTCCCTTCCGGTCAGGTCGAGAAGATCGAGCTGTGGAAGCGCGATCCCGGCTTCGTGAAGGTGCGCATTTCAGTGAAGGAAGGCACGCCCGTCCTGCAGGGGACGACCGCGACCATTGCCGGGGTGGGCTTTACCGGCGTGTCGGAAATCGTGCTGGATGGCGCGGTCAAGGGCGCGCCGCCGATTGCCTGCCCGGCGGAAAACCCGCTCGCCGCCTGCCCGGACGGCGTGCCGGTGATCCCGACCAAGCCGGGCGCGCTGGGCGAGCTGCTCAACAATGCGCCGCAATTGCTGGAACGGCTGTCCACCTTGACCGAGCGGCTGACCGAGCTGCTCAACGACAAGAATCAGCAGTCGATCGCGAGCATCCTCGCCAATGTCGAGCGCATTTCCGGCTCATTGGCCGACCGCAGCCCGGAAATCGCCGCCACGCTGGCCGAGGCGCGCATCGCCGTGCAGCGCACCGGCATCGCCGCCGAGCAGATCGGCAAGCTGGCCGCGTCCACCGACGCCATGGTGAATGATGAGGGCCGTCCGCTGCTGGCCGACCTGCGCAAGAGCATCCAGTCGGCCACGCGCAGCATCGATACGCTCGACAAGACCATTGCGGAGGCGCAGCCGGGCGTCCACGCCTTCAGCAACCAGACCATGCCGGAGGTCAACCAGCTCGTCCGCGACCTGCGCGAAATGTCGCGCTCCTTCCGCGGCGTGGCGGAAAAACTCGATCAGCAGGGCGCGGGGTCGATCGTCGGATCGCCCAAGCTGCCCGATTATAAGCGATAAGAGGGACATGATGATGTTTCACAGGAAACTGGGCCCGATGCCGGTGGCCCTCGGCGCATTGATGCTGGCCGGCTGCGTGTCCTTCGGGGGCAAGCCGCCCGAACGGCTGCTGTCGCTGAACGCCGCGCAGAAGGTCGCGCCGGGCACGCTGCGCAGCGCTTCGGCGGGCACGGCCATCACGGTGGCCGATCCGGAGGCGCCCAAGATGCTCGACACGGTGCGGGTGCCGGTGATCACCTCCCCCACTTCGGTGGCCTATGTCACCAAGGTGCAGTGGGCCGACACGCCGCGCCATCTGTTCCAGAAGCTGCTGGCCGAAACAATCGCCGCCACCAGCAACCGCATCGTGCTCGATCCCGGCCAATATTCGGCCGATTCGGGTCAGCGGCTGATGGGCGAGCTGGTCGATTTCGGCGTGGACGAGGCAAGCAACAGCGCCGTCGTGACCTATGACGCGCTGCTGGCCGGACCGGGCGGCACGGCGATCGCCAAGCAGCGCTTCACCGCCACCGCGCCGATCGGTGGCAAGATCGACGCGAACAACGTGGGTGGGCCGCTCAATGCCGCGGCGAACAAGGTGGCGGCGGATGTCGCCGCCTGGCTGGCGGCCTCGGGGCGTTAGAAATCTTGTACCCCGTGCTCCTGCGAAGGCAGGAGCCCAGTTCTGCCCTCTGAACTAGGCTCCTGCCTTCGCGGGAGCACATTGTAAGTTACTCCAAACTCTTGCTAACCTGCTCGGTGACGTCCTTCGACAGCCCCGGCACGCCCAGGATACGCTGCAACTCCGCCCGCATCAGCGCCGCGCGCGCCTCATCGAAACGCTTCCAGCGGCCCAGTGGCGGCACCAGCCTGGCGGCGGTCTGCGGGTTGAGCTTATCGAGGGCGATGATGCAGTCCGCGACCAGGCGATAGCCCTTGCCCGAGCGATGATGGAACGCCCATTGATTGCCCGCGAAGGCTCCATAAAGCGCCCGCACCCGATTGGGATTGCCCAGCGTGAAATCCTTGTGCTGGCTGAGATCCTCGACCAGATCGACCGTGTCGGGATGAAAGGCGAAGGCCTGGGTCTGGAACCATTTATCCAACGTCAGCGCATCATCCCGGTAACGATTGTAGAAGATGTCGAGCGCCGCTTCGCGCTCCGCGCTGGTGCCGTTCGCCAATGTGGCGAGCGCCGCCTGACGCTCGGTCATATTGTCCGCCTCGCTGAACTGGCCAAAGGCGACAGTCGCGCCGTCGCTTGCGCCTGATGCGGCAAGAAAGAGCAAGGCGGTGTTGCGCAGCTTGCGCGCCCCCTTGGCGGCTGGCGACAACGCAAAGGCGTTGGCCTTGGTCTTGCCGTGAATGTCGCGCCACAACGGCTCCAGTTCAGCGCCGATCCGCCGTTGCAGGGCGTCGCGAGCCGCGTGGATCGCATCGGGATCGACCACCGCCATCTGGTCGCCCAGATAGGCCTCGCTCGGCAAACGGATCGCTTCCGCAACAAAGGCCGGGTCGAGCAGCGGATCGGTGGCGGTGTTGCGGATCGCGGCGATCACCGCATCTTCATCGACCGCCTGCCCGCCGATGCGACCGACCAGCACATTGACCATGAGCTGCTGCATCGCCTCATAGCGGGCGAAGGGGTCGTCATCATGGGCGGACAGGAAGGCGAGGTCGGCCTGGCTGCGATTGGTTTCCACGATCACCGGCGCGGAAAAACCGCGGTTGATCGACAGGATCGGCGCCGTTGCCCAGCCATCGAAGGTAAAGCTCTGCTTGGCCTCCGTCAGCATCAGCAGCTCGTCACCGCGATCCTTGCCCGTTTCCCGATCGAACAGGGCAGTGCGCAACGGGATGGCCATGGGTTGCTTTTCCGGTTGGCCGGGTGTCGGCGGAACAGCCTGCTCCAGCAGCAACGTGGCGGTCTGCGTCGCCGGATCATGCGTCAGCAACGCCCGGACATGGGGCGTTCCGGCCTGTTCATACCAGCGGCGGAACTGGCTGAGGTCGATCTCCCCGCCCTCTTCCATGGCGCGGACGAAATCCTCGCAAGTAGCTGCCTCGCCGTCATGCCGGTCGAAATAGAGGTCGGTCCCGGCGCGGAAGCGCTCCGGGCCCAGCATCAGCGCCATCATGCGGATGAGCTCGGCGCCCTTGTTGTAGATCGTTGCGGTGTAGAAGTTACTGATTTCCATATAGGATTCCGGCCGCACCGGATGGGCGAGCGGCCCGCTATCCTCCTGGAACTGGGCAGCGCGCAGGATGCGGACATCCTCGATCCGCTTCACCGCATGCGACCCCATGTCGGCGGAGAAATTCTGGTCGCGAAAGACGGTGAAGCCTTCCTTCAGGCTCAATTGGAACCAGTCCCGGCAGGTGACCCGGTTGCCTGACCAATTGTGGAAATATTCATGCGCCACCACGCCTTCCACGCCATCATAATCGATGTCAGTGGCGGTTTCCGGGTCGGCCAATATATAGCGCGAATTGAAGATGTTGAGACCCTTATTCTCCATCGCACCGAAGTTGAAGTCGGCTACGGCGACGATGTTGAACACGTCCAGATCATATTCGCGGCCATAGACTCGCTCGTCCCACGCCATGCTGTTCTTGAGCGCCTGCATGGCATGAGCGGTGCGCGGAAGATCGGCTTCCTTGACCCAGATCCCCAGTTGCACCTCACGCCCGCTGACCGTCACGAAACGGTCGGCATTGCAGGCAAGGTCGCCCGCGACCAGCGCGAACAGGTAGCAGGGTTTGGGAAAGGGATCGTTCCAGCGCGCCCAATGGCGGCCATCGGGCAGGTCGCCCTGCTCGACCGGATCGCCATTGGCGAGCAGCACGGGATAAAGCGCCTTGTCGGCCGCCATCCGAACGGAATAGCGCGACAATATGTCGGGACGGTCGGGGAAGAAGGTGATGCGGCGAAACCCTTCGGCCTCGCACTGGGTGCAGAGCAAGCCACCGCTGGCATATAGCCCCATCAGCTTGCTGTTGCCTTGAGGGCTGATTTCCACCTTCGTTTCGACCTGGTGCACAGAGCCAGAAAGCGGGATGATCAGCTCTCCCGCTTCGAACGACCATTGGCCGGGCGTCAGCGGCTCGCCATCGACCTTGATTTCCAGCGGCAGAAGCCCGTCTCCGTCCAGCTTCAGCGGCCTGTCATGATCGCCGTTGCGGGTAACGGACAATGTCGCCCGCACCTGCGTCGCCGCTGCATCCAGATCGAAATCCAGGGCGATGTCGGGCACCAGCCAATCGGGCGGGCGATACTCTTCGCGACGGACGATATGGGGCGCGAGGGGGGAGGATGAAATATCTGCCATCCGCACAGGCTAAGGAGTCGACGCAGAAAAGGCCAGTGGCCGCCTCACCGAAATGCGGGCGGCCGCTGGCCTTTTTTCTGGCTGAAGCGGTTAGATACGTTCGCCCGACAGGCGCTGGCAGAGCATATCGAGCTGATCCAGCGTCGAATAATGCAGCGACAGGACGCCGCCACCGCCCTGACCATAGTCGATATTGACCTTCACGCCCAATATGTCGGCCAGATGCTGCTCCAGAGCCGCGATGTCGGGATCATTCTCCCTGGACGCAGCGGCGCGCTTGCGGCTGGGCGCGTCATCCCCCTTTTTGGCGCGGCGGACGAGTTGCTCGGTATCGCGAACGGACAGACCCTTGGCTTCGACAGTCCGGGCGAGGGTTTCGCAGTCGGGCGCGCCGATCAGGGCGCGGGCGTGACCCATGCTGAGCTTCTGTTCGACCACCTGCTGCTGCACCGGCGCAGGAAGATCGAGCAGGCGCATCAAATTCGCAACATGGCTTCGCGACTTGCCGACGAGGCGGCCGAGCGCTTCCTGGCTGTGCTGGAATTCCGCGATCAGCTTCCGATAGGCTTCGGCTTCTTCGATCGGATTGAGGTCTTCTCGCTGGATATTCTCGATCAACGCGATTTCGAGGGTTTCCGCTTCGTCGAAATCCCGCACGATCGCGGGAATGCGGTGAAGCTGGGCACGCTGAGCGGCGCGCCAGCGGCGCTCGCCCGCAACGATCTGGAACCCGCCGCCATGGGGGCGGACGATGATCGGCTGGATGACGCCGCGCTTGGCGATGCTGTCGGCCAGTTCCTGCAGGGCGCCTTCATCGAAATGCCGGCGGGGCTGTTCGGGATGCGGCTGAATCAGGGCGACTTCGATGCTTTGGATCGCCTTGGTCGACGGCGGGGTGGCAGCGGTCGGCGCCACCGGCTCTTCCCGCGCGACATCCCCCAACAAAGCCGAGAGACCCCGCCCAAGCCCGTGAGGACGCTTGGGGGACTTCATCACATTCTCGTTACTCAAGCAGCGACCTCCTGGCGGGGCAGACGCGCAATCAATTCACGCGCCAGACGCATATAGGCTTCCGACCCAGAACAGCGGAAATCATAGATCAAGGCCGGAACGCCATGGCTGGGCGCTTCCGACAGGCGCACATTGCGGGGAATGACAGTGGAGAAAACGAGATCGCCCAGACAGGCGCGCACATCGTCCGCCACCTGATCGGTCAGACGGTTGCGCCGGTCGTACATGGTGAGCGCCACGCCCATGATCGACAGGCCGGGATTGAACCGTCCGCGAATGCGCTCGACCGTCTGGAGGAGTTGCGACAGACCTTCCAGCGCGAAAAACTCGCATTGCAGCGGCACCAGCAGCGATTGCGCCGCAACCATGGCATTGATGGTCAGCAGGCCGAGCGAGGGTGGGCAATCGATCAGGCAGATATCCCAGCGGCCGGGCTGCGCCTCCGCCAGCACGCGCTCGAGCCGATGCGTGCGCTCCTCATATTCGATCAGCTCGATCTCCGCGCCCGACAGATCCTGGGTGGCGGGCACAATGTCGAGCTTGGGAACCCGAGTGGTGATGATTGCATCTTCCAGGGCGCAATTGCCGACGAGCAGATCATAGCTCGATTGCGCCCGTTCCGATTGGGCAACGCCCAAGCCCGTCGAGGCATTGCCCTGGGGATCGAGATCGACCAGCAGCACCCGCAAGCCCGTGGCGGCCAGGCCGGTTGCCAGGTTGATAGCGGTGGTGGTTTTCCCGACGCCGCCTTTCTGATTGGCGATGGCAATACTGATCATCCTCGGGCTTTCCTCCTGACGGATCGGACCGCCTGTGCGACGATGATGGCGCTGTCGGCGTCAGTCACACTGCGTTCCACGTGAAACGCACCTTGCCATGATCGACTCGCCGCCTCCAGTTCATTCTGCGCATTTCGTCCTTTTGGCAGCACCCAGATGGTTTTTTCATCGGACAAATGCACCGCCGATTCGAATAGCTTCGGAAGGGGCGCATAAGCGCGGGCGCTGATGATGGCCGCCCGCGTTGAAGGCACAGTCTCAACCCGCCCACCGAAGACGCTGGCCCCGGTAAGCCCAAGTTCGGAGATCACGCCGTTCAAAAAGTCGATCCGCTTGCGGCGCGATTCGACCATCTGGACGGGCCGGTCGGTCAGG
The DNA here is from genome assembly GCF_036038995.2 of Sphingobium sp. SJ10-10. NCBI lineage: Bacteria > Pseudomonadati > Pseudomonadota > Alphaproteobacteria > Sphingomonadales > Sphingobiaceae > Sphingobium > Sphingobium sp. SJ10-10. The sequence goes on along the minus strand of NZ_CP158132.1, from coordinate 2,696,106 downwards.
ATCGCGACGACGATGCCGGGCAGCCCGGCGCCCGATCCCAGATCGATCCACTGCCCCTCCCCGGCGTCTTCCGCCAAGGGAATAAGCTGAGCGGAGTCCACGATATGCCGCGCCCAAATATGTGGACGGGTCGATTCCGCGATGAGGTTCTGCTGCTCCATCTCCGCCAGAATAATGGCGACATAGCGTTCAAGCCTATCCCATGTTCCACGTGGAACATCGAACCGTTGAGCGAGCCATTCCCGCGCTTCACCCTCCGTCACGCCGCGCCCCGCCGGATATGCACAAGGACAGCCGCCAGCGCAGCAGGCGTGATTCCCCGAATCCGTCCCGCCGCCGCCAGCGTATCCGGGCGCGCCATATTGAGGCGCTCGATCATCTCCGTCGACAAGCCGCCAATCGAAGCGAAATCGAAATCGGCGGGGATAATCACCCGCTCATTCCGCCGCATTTCGGAAATCTCCGCCTCTTGCCGCTCGAGATAAGGGGCGTAATGCGCGTCCTCCAAAATCTCGTCACGCACATCCGCCGATATTTGAGAGAGGGCAGGCGCAAGCTCGAACAGAAGATTGCGCCCCACTTCGGGGAAGCGCGCCCATTCGAACAGCGAACGGCGTGCGCCGTCCTGCCGAACCGCGGCTCCTGCCCTGGCCATCTCGGTTGCGGACAAGGAACGGCCCAACTCGCTTTCCACCGTCTGCCGATCCGCATCGCGCAAGGCATAATGAGTGACGCGTTGCGCACCCAATATGCCGTGATGGCGGCCAATCGGCGCAAGTCTGCTTCCCGCATTGTCGGCTCTCAGCCTCAGGCGATATTCGGCACGCGCCGTCAGCATGCGATAAGGCTCGGTCACGCCTTGCAACACCAGATCGTCGATCATCACGCCGATATAGCTGCCGGCGCGATCCAGGATGAGCGGCTCTTCCCCTTTCGCGCACGCGGCTGCGTTGACGCCCGCAACCAGGCCTTGAGCCGCCGCTTCTTCATAGCCGGTTGTGCCGTTGATCTGGCCCGCGCAAAAGAGGCCGGGAATTGCGCGCACCTCCAATGTCGCTTCCAGCGCGCGCGGATCGATATGGTCATATTCGACCGCATAGCCCGGCACGACAATCTCGGCCCTTTCCAGGCCCGTCATCGACCTGATCATCGACAGTTGAACATCGGCGGGAAGCGAGGTGCTGATGCCATTGGGATAGACAAGATGATTGTCCAGTCCTTCCGGCTCCAGGAAAATCTGATGCCCGTCGCGATCCCCGAAACGGATCACCTTATCCTCGATCGAGGGGCAATAGCGCGGACCGCGCCCTTCGATCGCCCCGCTGAACAAGGGTGAACGTCCCAGCCCTTCACGAATGATGGCGTGGGTCCGATCATTGGTCCGGGTGATCGCGCAACTGAGCTGCGGCAGGACACGACCCGGCGAGAGAGCCGACATCGTCCAGCTCCCATCGTCCGATGGCTGCTCCTCCAACCGTGCCCAGTCGATGGTGCGGCCATCGATACGCGGCGGCGTGCCCGTCTTGAGTCGGCCGATCGGCAGATCGAGCGCACGAAGCTGAACACCCAAGGCCGTTGCCGCCCGTTCGCCGGTCCGGCCGCCAGTGGTGGTTTCCTCACCCCTGAAAAGCTTGCCGCCCAGGAATGTGCCGGTCGCCAGCACCACCGCCGGCGCATCGAGATTCCGCCCATCGGCCAGCGCCAGCCCCGCCACCTTGCCTTCAGAAAGAAGCAAGCCAACCGCTTCGCCTTCGATGATGTCCAAACCCGATTGGGCATCGAGCAGATGATGAATCTCGGCGCGATAGCGCTTGCGGTCGGCCTGGATGCGCGGTCCCTGAACAGCCGCGCCCTTGCTGCTGTTGAGCGTGCGGTAATGGATCGCCGCGGCATCGGCGGCGCGTCCGATCAATCCGTCCAGCGCGTCGACCTCCCGCACCAGATGGCCCTTGCCAAGTCCGCCAATGGCGGGGTTGCAGGACATGGCGCCGACGGTCGCCTTCTCAAAGGTCAGCAACGCCACCGAGGCGCCCTTGCGCGCCGCAGCAGATGCCGCCTCGCAGCCCGCATGGCCACCGCCGACCACGATCACATCATAGCTTGTTCGCATGCGCGCCCCTTAACAGATGTCGGGCGCCCCGGTCAAAACTGTTCCACGTGGAACAATGCTATTTGCCGATACAGAATCCGGCGAACAGATGGTCGAGCATATCTTCGGTACTCGCCCGCCCCGTCAGTTGATCGATGGCATTACGCGACTGCCGCAATTCCTCTGCTACGATCAACAAATCATGGCTCGCATCCGCCAAGATCAAATGGGAGCGCAAAAGGGTCGCCGCATCCCGCTGCCGCTTGTGCAGGGCGTAGTCCCCCTCCCCCGGCAGCAGGCCAGCCGCCCGGTCGAGCAGGATCGCGACCAAATCAGCCATCCCTTCCCCCGTCACCGCAGAGAGCTGAAGACCAGGTCGCTCCCCCTCTCCGCCCCGATCGCATTGCGCAGCGATCAGGACGGCATCGCCACGGGGCGCCTCTCCCGCTGGACCGAGCCAAAGAATGATGTCTGCCGCATCAAGCGCACTTCGCGCCCGCTCCATGCCGATCGCCTCGATCGCATCGCCCGTCCCGGCACGCAGGCCCGCTGTATCGGTGAACAGGAAAGCGACCCCACCCAGCGCGGCGGGCACCTCGATCCGGTCTCGGGTCGTCCCCGCAATATCCGACACAATGGCCGCTTCCCGCCCGACGAGGCGGTTGAGCAACGTGGACTTGCCCGCATTGGGCGGACCCGCCAAAACCACGCGCACCCCATCTCGCAGCCGTTCGGCCGAAGGGGCGGCGAGCACCGTTTCGATGTCCTGCGCCAAGGCCCGGATGCCCTGCCCGATCCGGACTTCAATCCCCTCATCGGGCACATCATCCTCATCGGAAAAATCCAGGGCCGCCTCGGTCATGGCGGAAAGATCAAGCAGCGTCCGGCGCCACCCCTCCACCCGGCGGGAGAAATGCCCCTCCGCCATCAACAGCGCGGCGCGGCGCTGCTGCTGCGTTTCGGCGGCGAGAAGATCGGACAGACCCTCCACCGCGTTGAGGTCCATGCGGCCATTGTCAAAAGCGCGGCGGGTAAACTCCCCCGCTTCCGCCCGGCGCAATCCGCGCTGCGTACCAAGCGCATCCTCCAGCGCGGCAATCACCGCGCGCCCGCCATGGCAATGCAATTCTGCCAGGTCTTCGCCGGTCGCCGTATCAGGGCCGGGAAACCACAGGATCAGCGCCCGGTCGAGCAAAGTGCCGTCGCGCGGATCGGTCAAGGAGGAAAGCCGCGCCCGGCGCGGCGGCGGCAAGCTCCCCGCCAAAGCCGCAAGAGCCGGTCCAGCCAACGGCCCGCTGATGCGGATCACGCCGATGCCAGCCGGGGGCGCGCCGCTCGACAGCGCGAAGATAGTATCCGTCACGGCGGCGTCTTCGTAAAAGGGTCAGCCCTAGCTCTTGTCGCCATTCTTGCTCGGCATCCCCGCCAGGCCGATATCCATCATCTGCTTGAACAGCCGCATGCCCGCGTCACCGAGCGGCGAAAAGCTTTTGAACAGCGTTTCCATCTGCTCGACATTGGCCACGCCATCGAAGCTGTCGAGCATCGTCTTCACATATTTATCGTGAATGGGGGTGACATCCGGCAGGCCAAGGAAAGCCCGAGCCTCCGCAGGAGTGCAGTCGACGTCCACGCTTACCTTCATATCTCGCTACCTTTTGCTGCGGGCTCCCATTAATAAAGCCTCATGCCGCAACATGGGCAGGCAAGGCAAATTTTTTGACGGCAAGGACGGTTGCGCTGAGCCCGGCAAGCGCCATTATAGAAGTCTACAAGCAAGGAAAGGATATCCCATGGCAGCATTCACATCCATCTCCACGTTGGAGGGCGACGCCCAATTCGATGTCTATGTTGCCCGGCCGGAAGGGACGCCGAAGGCCGCCATTGTGGTGGTCCAGGAAATCTTTGGGGTGAATGAGGGTATCCGCCGCAAATGCGATAGCTGGGCCGCGGCGGGCTATCTCGCTCTGGCGCCCGACCTGTTCTGGCGGGAAAAGCCGCATGTCGAACTCGACGCCGACATAGCCGAGGATTTTCAGGCGGCGATCGGCCATATGCAGAAATTGAATCAGGATCAGGGCATTCGCGATATCGAAGCCACGATCAAGGCCGCCCGCGCCGAACTGGGGCAAGACGGCAAGGTGGGGCTGGTCGGCTATTGCCTGGGCGGGCGGCTGGTGTTCATGTCCGCCTGCCGCACCGATGGCGATGCTTTCGTCGCCTATTATGGCGTCGGCATCGACGGCCTGCTGAACGAGCAGCATGCGATCGGCAAGCCGGTGCTGCTGCATATTCCGACCGCGGACGGTTTCGTCCCGCCCGAAGCGCAGCAGAAGATGCATGAGGGGTTGAAGGACAACCGCCATGTGACCCTGCAAGATTATGTGGGACTCGATCATGGCTTTGCCGCGGAAATGGGCGCCCGCCGCGATGAAGCGGCTGCGCAGCTCGCGGACAGCCGCACCGCCGATTTCTTTGCGGCTCATCTCTGACAGGAAGGCGACGGCATTGACACAGGCATGGCGGATGGTGGCTCGCAGCCATGGCGGACCCGAAGTGATTGCGCGGGAGGATTTCGATCCCGGCCTGCCGGGAGAAGGCGAGCTTCTGATCGCGCAGGATGCCGTCGGCCTCAACTTCATCGACACTTATTATCGTACCGGCCTCTATCCCGCGCCGTTACCGACCCCGCTCGGGGCGGAGGGCGCGGGCCATGTCGCCGCCATCGGCCCCGGCGTGACCGGCTTTGCCGTGGGCGACAAGGTGGGATGCGCAACGGGGTTTGGAGCCTATGCCACCCATCGCCTCCTGCGAGCGGAACAGGCCGTGAAGATCCCCGACGCCATCAGTACGCAGGATGCCGCAGCCATGATGCTGAAGGGCATGACCGCCTGCTATCTGGCGGAGGACATCGTCACCTTGCAAGCCGGTCAGTTCGCGCTTGTCCATGCGGCGGCTGGGGGTGTCGGCTCCGTGCTGGTGCCCTGGCTGCGCGACAAGGGCGTGATCGTCATCGCCCATTGCGGATCGGCGGAGAAGGCGGCGCGGGTAAACGCCGAGCATAGCCTGCATGGCGCCTTCGACAGTCTTGCCGCAGCCGTGCGGGAAATCACGGCGGGCCGTGGCGTGGACGTCGTCTATGATGGAGTCGGCAAGGATAGCTGGAGCGCGTCGCTGGCTTCGCTCAAGCGGCGCGGGCTGATGGTCAGCTATGGCAATGCCTCCGGCGCGGTGCCGCCGGTCAACCTGCTCGACCTCAGCCGGGGCGGATCGCTTTATGTCACCCGTCCCACCCTATACGACTATATTGCTACGCCCGAAGAGTTGGCATCGACCGCCGAAAGGCTGTTCGACCGCATGGCGCGAGGCGTGGTAAAAGCGGTCGTCGGCCAGCGCTTTGCCCTGACCGATGCCGCTGAAGCGCATCGGGCGCTGGAAGCACGGAAGACTACGGGAAGCACGCTACTGATCCCTTGATGGGGCGTGTGGAAGCGCGCAGGGTTCGTATCGGCGGACGGCTGATCCGCCCGCCGCGCGATTTCAGATGAAGAGCGTCAATATGCCGACCTGATGATCGACGATGCCGTCATAGATCATCTTGATCGCGACATAGATGATGACCGCAAGACCCAGATAGGCGATCCAGCGGAAGCGCTCGATATATTTGGCGATGATGTTCGCGGCGATACCCATCAGGGCCACGGAAAGAACAAGCCCGATGATCAGGATTCCAGGATGGTCCCGCGCCGCGCCGGCCACCGCCAGCACATTGTCGAGGCTCATCGAGACGTCCGCGACCGCCACCGCCCAGGCAGCGCCCGCAAAGCTCTTGGCGGGGCGCAGGCCGGATATATCGTCGTCGCTCGTGTCGGGCGTGTCCCCGCCCCGCTTGGGATGCAGTTCGCGCCACATCTTGAAGGCAACCCACAGCAGCAACAGTCCGCCCGCCAGGATCAGGCCGACAATCTGCATCAATTGCGTCACCACCAGCGCAAAACCGATGCGCAGCACCAGCGCGGCGATGATGCCGATCAGGATCACCTTCTTGCGCTGTTCCGCAGGCAGGCCCGCCGCCAGCGCGCCGACGACAATGGCATTGTCCCCGGCCAGCAGCACGTCGATCATCAGCACCTGGCCGAAGGCGGCCAAGGCGGCGGGTGATCCGATATTGCTGAAATCATTGACGATATGCGCCCAGATATCGGCGGGCGAACCCATCCCTTGGGCGGCAGCGGCGGCTGTGGCGAAAAGGTCGAGCATGGCGGCCTGATGTCCCCTGAAATTACTGGCCCTGAAATATTGGCCTTAAAAAATATCGGCCGCCAGACCGGAGTCTGACGGCCCGAAAAATCGCGACGCTTTGCCAGGCAAAATATTTGCGCTTCCGGACCTGCCGAACCGCAAACCTCCCGGCCTTGGTTACTGGTTCATCGAATCGAAGAAATCCTCGTTGGTCTTGGAATCCTTCATCTTGTCGAGCAGGAATTCCATCGCATCGACCGTGCCCATCTGCATCAGGATACGACGCAGCACCCACATCTTGGACAGCTTGGCCTTGTCGACCAGCAGCTCTTCCTTGCGGGTGCCCGACTTGCCGACGTCCAGCGCCGGGAAGATGCGCTTGTCCGCCACCTTGCGGTCCAGCACGATTTCCGAGTTGCCGGTGCCCTTGAACTCTTCGAAGATGACTTCGTCCATGCGGCTGCCGGTGTCGATCAGCGCAGTCGCGATGATCGAGAGCGAACCGCCCTCCTCGATATTGCGCGCCGCGCCGAAGAAGCGCTTCGGCCGCTGGAGCGCGTTGGCGTCGACACCGCCGGTCAGCACCTTGCCCGACGAAGGCACCACGGTGTTGTAGGCGCGGCCCAGTCGCGTGATCGAGTCGAGCAGGATCACCACGTCCTTCTTATGTTCCACGAGACGTTTGGCCTTTTCGATCACCATTTCCGCGACCTGGACGTGGCGCTGCGCCGGTTCGTCGAAGGTGGAGGAGACGACCTCGCCCTTCACGCTGCGCTGCATGTCGGTGACTTCTTCCGGGCGCTCGTCGATCAGCAGGACGATCAGGAAGACTTCGGGGTGATTGTCGGTGATCGACTTGGCGATATTCTGGAGCAGCACCGTCTTGCCGGTGCGCGGCGGCGCGACAATCAGCGCGCGCTGGCCCTTGCCCTGCGGCGAGACGATGTCGATGACGCGGGCCGACTTGTCCTTGACCGTCGGGTCGACCGCGTCGAGCGTCAGCTTCTGCGTCGGGTAGAGCGGCGTCAGGTTATCGAAATTGACGCGATGACGGACGACTTCGGGATCGTCGAAATTGACCGAGATCAGCTTGGTCAGAGCGAAATAGCGTTCGCCATCCTTGGGCGCGCGGATTTCGCCTTCCACCGTGTCGCCGGTGCGCAGGCCGAATTTGCGGACCTGGTTGGGCGAGACATAGATGTCGTCCGGACCGGCGAGGAAGTTCGCTTCCGGGCTGCGCAGGAAGCCGAAGCCGTCGGGCAGCACCTCGATCGTGCCCTCGCCCATGATCTGCTCGCCATTTTCAGCCTCGACCTTGAGGATCGCGAACATCAGATCCTGTTTGCGCAGGGTCGATGCGCCTTCGACGCCCAGTTCCTCCGCCATGGTCACGAGCTCGGCGGGCGCTTTTTTCTTGAGATCCTTGAGATGCATTCGCGTGAAGTCCGATGGAATGAGAGACGAGAAAAGGAAGGATGGGGGAAGGCTGACCCGGCAATGACTCGGGAGAACCCGCGCCGGACGGGCGGGATAGAATGTCTGGCGTTTAGCGATCTGTCCTAGCCCAAGTCAAGGTGGCTGAGCCATTTGGATCGACAGAAAATTGCCGATATGCGTCCTGCCGCGAATGAAATGGGATGGGCGGAACGGGACCGCTCATGCTATACGGAAATAAAATAAGGAGGATCGAGGAGATGGGACGCCTGCGCGCCGCTCGGGGCATCGCCATCGCGATCGCCAGCCCCTCGTTCGCCGCGCAGGATCGCCCGGCACTCGCCCCCGACGAACCGCCCGCAGTCGTCCGCACGGTTCCCGGTCCCGACACCCGCATCACCATTCCCATCCAGATCGACGGCAAGGGGCCGTGGAACTTCGTGGTCGACACCGGATCGCAGCGGACGGTCATTTCCCGCGATCTGGCCGAACGGCTCGCGCTGCCGATGCGCGAGCGGGTGACGGTGATCAGCATGACGGGCCGGGCGGAGGTAAATACCGTGGCTGTGCCGCGCCTGGGCTTCGGCAAGACGGTGGTGGACGATATCGAGGCGCCGGTGCTGGAGGGCGAGAATATCGGCGCGCCGGGGCTGTTGGGACTGGATGGATTGCATGCCAAGCGGCTGCTGCTCAATTTCCGCACCGGGCGGATGGAGATCAGCAACAGCAAGCAGAGCTGGCGCGATCCCAACGTCATCATCGTCGAAGCGCGGCGGCGCAAGGGCCAGTTGATCCTGCTCGATTCCGACGTGAACGGAATGAAGGTCAGCATCATCCTCGACACCGGCACGTCGATCAGCGTGGGCAATATGGCGCTGATGAGCAAGCTGGTGCGCAAGAAGAAGGCTCCGGCGCTGAACCTTGTGACGCTGACCAGCGTGACGGGCGATACGCTGGTCGGGCAGCTCGGCCTGATCGACCGGGTGCGCATGGGTCAGGTGACGCTGAAGGACACGCCGGTCATGTTTGCCGACGCCCAGCCGTTCGCGGAACTGGACCTTCAGAACAAGCCGGCGCTGCTGCTCGGCATCGACGCGCTCAAGGTTTTCGACCGGGTTGCCATCGATTTCGGGCGGGGGAAGGTGGATTTCCTGCTGCCCGATACCGGATTGCTTGATCGGACGCGCTTTGCGGCGACGCGGAGGGCGGCGGGTTAAAGCGGCTATTTGGCAGCGTCGCGTACTCCTGCGAAGGCAGGAGTCCAGTTCCTTCTAAATCCTAACGTTGCGGTTGCTGCTGCTGCCGGTTACGGCCCAGCACATTGTCGATCCACTGCTGGTCAAGGCGTGGCGGCTGCGGCCGGTCGGCGGGGTTGGGCGCCACCTGTTCGCTGTCGTCCGGCTGCTGCTGCTGCTCCGGCGCCTGCTGGCTCCGTTCGATGGGCAAGCCATTTTCATCGACCATCATGCCGCCGTCCGTTCCGCTGTCGGGCTGGCCATAATAGGCCTCCTCATCCGGTTCGAGCTGCCATTCGGGCAGAGTCACCTGCGTTTCGAACTGTTCGACCGGCCGTTTGGCGACGGCAACCTTCATATAGTCGGCAAAGGCATGGGCCGGCGCCCGGCCGCCCTGCAGCACGCCCACGGCACGGGCGTCGTCACGCCCCATCCAGACGCCGGTGGTGATGCCGCTGGAGAAACCCAGAAACCAGCCGTCCTTGTTGCTGCTGGTGGTGCCGGTCTTGCCCGCGACCGGGCGGTCGATCTGCGCCGCCCTGCCGGTGCCGGTGCTGACGGCGGTCTGCATGAGGTCGGTCATGCCTGCCGCGACCCAGGGCGCGACCAGCACGCGGCTGGTGTCGTCCTGATGCTCATAGAGCACCCGGCCTTCGGCGGTGGTCACTTTGGTGATGCCATAGGGCGTCACCGCCACGCCCTTGCGCGCGATAGAGGCAAAGGCGCGGGTCATGTCGATCAGCCGCACGTCGGACGTTCCCAGCACCATCGAGGGATGGGTGTTGATCGGCGTGGTGATGCCGAAGCGGCGGGCCATGTCGGCCACAGTCGGGAAGCCGACCTCCACCCCCAGCTTCGCCGCCACGGTATTGACCGAATAGGCAAAGGCGGTGCGGATATCGATGTCGCCGGAGAAGCGCCCGTTGCTGTTGCGCGGCTTCCACCCGTTGATGTCGACCGCGCTGTCGGTGACGCCGGTATCGGGGGTATAGCCCGCCTCCAGCGCCGCCATATAGACGAAGATCTTCCAGGAAGAGCCCGGCTGACGCGTCGCGGTGGTGGCGCGGTTGTAATTGGAACTCACATAATCCAGCCCGCCGACCATCGCCCGCACCGCGCCGTCGCGGTCGAGCGACACCAGCGCGCCCTGCGTCCCATTGGGCACATTGGCCTGGATCGCCGCGGTCGCCGCCTTCTGCATACCAAGATCGATGGTGGTATAGACCTCCAGCGGCTCATTGGGCTCATCGATCAGCGTATCGAGCTGCGGCAGCGCCCAGTCGGTGAAGTAGCGCACGCTGTTCTGCGGCGGCTCAGGCGCCATCTTTACGTCCTGAAGATGGGCATTGGCACGCTCGGCAGCGCTGATCTTGCCATTTTCCTGCATGAGTTCCAGCACCACGCCCGCGCGGCCGATAGCGGCGTCGGCATCGGCGGTCGGGGAATAGCTGGAAGGCGCCTTGACCAACCCCGCGACGATCGCCGCTTCGGGAAGGTTCAGGCCGGTCGCGGGATGGCCGAAGAATTTGCGGCTCGCAGCGTCGATGCCATAGGCGCCGCCGCCGAAATAGACCTTGTTCAAATAGAGTTCGAGGATCTGCCGCTTGGAGAATTTGCGCTCCAGCGCCAGCGCCAGCACCATTTCGCGAACCTTGCGGCCCCAGCTATAGCTGTTGTTGAGGAAGATGTTGCGCGTCACCTGCTGGGTGATGGTGGAGGCGCCCTGCCAGCGGCGGCCGCTGCCGCGCCGCTCCATCGCCACCCAGGCGGCGCGGGCCATGCCGATGGGGTCGACGCCGGGGTGCAGATAAAAGCGCTTGTCCTCGGTCGAGACCATCGCGTCGACCATGACGGCCGGGATTTGGTCATAGCTCAGCCAGCGGCCGAAACTTGGCCCCAGCGAGACGATGACGCTGCCGTCCGCCGCATGGACGCGGATCATCTGCCCATTGGGCGAGGATTTGAGCGATTCATAATCGGGCAGCGACTGATAGGCGATGACCACCGCGACGACGATCGCGACGAGCGCGCTGAACGTGCCGACGAGGCCGATCTTCAGACCCCGTATCAGCCATTTCTTCACTCTGCCCCGCGGTTCGCTGCTCTTGCCTGATCGTGCCATGGTTCGCCCGGATATGCGCTATGTAATGCAGCGGCCAGTGGAAAACCCATGCAGGCCGCACAAAAAATCGGGAATTCTCAAGAGTAGGGACGATTTACAGGCGATGAACCATCATTCGGCTTCGTCGCGCGGCTTGAAATCGAGCGACGCGCTGTTCATGCAATAGCGCAGGCCGTTGACCCCCGGCCCGTCGGGAAAGACATGACCCAGATGCCCACCGCAATTCGAACAGCGGACTTCGGTGCGGATCATGCCATGGCTGGTGTCGCGAATTTCATCGACCGCGTCGATATCGACCGGCGCGGTGAAGCTGGGCCATCCCGATCCGCTGTCATATTTTTCTTCAGCGTCGAACAGCTCCGTGCCGCAGCCCGCGCAGAAATAACGGCCATCGGTCTTGCTGCTGTTATATTTGCCGGTGAACGCCCGCTCCGTGCCGCCCTCCCGCAGGACATGATATTGTTCGGGGGAAAGGCGCTCGCGCCATTCGGCGTCGGTCAGGTTGAGCTTGTCCATGCGCGGCAATATGGCGATGGCGGGACGTACGATCAAGCGCTTAGGATGGCTTGTTCATCGGAGTAACGTGCTCCTGCGAAGGCAGGAGTCCAGTTCGACGCCCTATCTGATAAGGCAAGGGCCGAACTGGGTTCCTGCCTCCGCAGGAACACCTTGGATAAATCTTATCGTTCCCGCGCCGCCTGCCGGGCGATGGCGAGCAGTTCGTGGCGGACCATCAGGTCGCCCAGACCCCTGCCCGACCGGCTGGCGCGCTCAGCCTGGGCCAGGCGCTGGATGACGCGGGCGATGCCTGGCGCATCCCAGATGCGGACCTGGCGGGTGACGACACCCTTTTCCTTCCAGAAAACCGCCTTGCCTGCCATCTCGACCGCGCCCTCCAGCCTTCCGCTATCATCGAAATCGGCGCGGATATTGGCGAGCAGCATGGCGCGGGTGAGCAGCGGACGCAGCACCGCCGCCATCGCCGTCCCGGCCTCGGCCAAACGCCCCAATTCCCGGTGCATGCCGCGCAGGTCGCCGCCCAACACGGCATTGACCAACGGCGCGGCGTCGCTATCGGGATTGTCGGCGGAAAGGGCATCCAGCGCTTCCTCGGTCGCCTCACGCGGGCGGTCGGGCGCGGCGTCGAGATAGAGGATCAGCTTCTCCACCTCCCCCGCCATCAGCGTGCGGTCGCCATTGGTGAGGTCGGCAATGCGACGGCCCAGATCAGAGGAAAGGCGCAGCCCCCCCTCCCGCGCAATGCCGATGGCGATCTGCTCCGCCTCGCGCGCGTCGGGCTGGTAGGAGACGAAGGCCATCGTCTGCTTATGGTCGAGGGCGAGCTTGAGCAGCTTGGAGGCGGGTTTGAGCGCGCCGGCGATGGCGATGACGGGATTGCCCGCCACCTCCGCCTCCAGCAGCGCGGTCAGCGCGGGGAGCGATTCCTCACCCATGCCGTTGATGCGAATCCAGCGCTTGTCCCCGAACATGGAGAAGGACGCCGCCTCATCCGCCAGCCGCGCCGGATCGTCGCGCAGCGTGGACCCGTCGAGGTCGATCCGCTCCGCATCCGGCCCCATGGCGCGCTCCAGCCGCTTGGCGAGCGTGGCGCTGCCCGCTTCATCGGGGCCGTAGAGCAGGAAGAAGCGGCAGTCGGCAGGCGGCGCGTCGAGCGCCTTTTCGATCTGGCCGCGATTGGCCTTCAACGCGGCTTGTCCTGCGAACCATCCCGCGTCGCAAAGCGGGCGAGCCGGGCGACGATCTGGTCGGCAATGGTCTGCGACAGGCGTTCGAGCGCCGTGTCTTCCGCCGCGATGGTCGCATATTCGCTGGAAACCACGTCGATGCCGACATCCGACCCGGCGGTGTCGTCCAATATTTGCGCGCCGGTGGCGCCGTCGATAAGCTGATAGCGGGCGCGCAAGGTCCGCCGCTCGCGAGTGACGGCGGCGTCGGAACGCAGACCGAAGCCGCTGATATTGTCGTCCAGCTTCACCACCAGCTTGTAGCCGGGGCCAGTGCCGCTCATCGCCGCCAGCCGGTCGTTCAGCGCATTGCGCACCAGCCAGCCGCCCTTGCCTTCGATCGGCTGCACCTCGACACGCCCCAGCGCCTGGGCGACCGCGCCTTGGCTGCCCCCGCTATAGACGGGGCGGAGACCGCAGGCGGAGAGGGAAGCGAGGAGGAGCAGCGACAATAAGGGCTTCATGAGCAATCCTATATCCGTTCGCCCTGAGCTTGTCGAAGGGCAAGGCTTCGACTTGCCGAAGGCAAGTTTATCCTGAGCGCCTGCCTTGGCAGGCAGACGAAGGGCTCAGCCCGAACGGCGTTTTCAAACCACCAGATTTACCAGACGATCCTGCACCACGATCACCTTTTTCGGCGTCGCGCCATCCAGCGTCCGCACCACATTGGGCGCGGCGAGAGCCAGCTTTTCCAGTTCGTCCTTCGGCGTGCCCTTGGGAACGGTGATGGTGTCGCGCAGCTTGCCCATGACCTGGCAGGCGATGGTGACTTCATCCTCGACCAGCAGCGTCGGATCGACCGGCGGCCAGGCGGCTTCCGCAATCAGACCCTGTTCGCCCATGTCCGCCCAAGCCTCTTCGGCCAGATGCGGGATCATCGGCGCGACCAGCAGCGCCAGCGCCCGGATCGCCGCGCTGCGGCTGGCCGAGGGCTTGGCCTTTTCGACGGCGTTGGTGAGTTCGTAGATCTTCGCCACCGCCTTGTTGAAAGACAAAGCTTCGATGTCCTTGGCCACGCCGTCGATGGTCTGGTGCAGCTTGCGGTCGAGCGCTTTGTCCTGGCCCTCTGCGGCCTTGTCGGCTTCCCCGAACAGCCTCCACAGGCGATTGACGAAGCGCCACGAGCCTTCGATCCCCGCCTCGGTCCAGGGCAGGTCGCGCTCCGGCGGGCTGTCGGACAGCATGAACCAGCGCACCGCGTCCGCGCCATATTGGGCGATGATGTCATCGGGATCGACGACATTCTTCTTCGACTTGGACATTTTCTCCACGCGACCGATCGTGACTTCACTATCTGTCCCGATCAGGAAGCATTTGCCGTCCCGGCGCTCAACCTCGCTGGGCGAAACCCACACCTCAGCAGCATACATCTCCGGCCGCGAACCATCGTAATCAGCAGGTGCCTGGAGCGGGATAGCTGCTTTATAGGTTTCGTGCGTCACCATGCCCTGGGTGAAGAGGCCAGTGAACGGCTCGGCAAAGCCAATCTGTCCCATATGCTGGAGCGCGCGGGTCCAGAAGCGCGCATAAAGCAGATGCAGGATCGCATGTTCCACGCCGCCGATATATTGACCAACGGGCAGCCATTTCTCGACCGTCTCGCGGTCGAAAGGCTTGTCCTTGGGCTGACTGGCGAAACGGATGAAATACCAGCTCGAATCCGCGAAAGTGTCCAGCGTGTCGGTTTCGCGCCGCGCCGCCTTGCCGCATTTCGGGCAATCGACATGCTTCCAGCTCGGATGCCGGTCCAGCGGATTGCCGGGAATGTCGAAGCTGACATCCTCCGGCAGCACCACGGGAAGCTGGTCCTTGGGCACGCCCACGACCCCGCAATCCTCGCAATGGATGACCGGAATCGGCGTGCCCCAATAGCGCTGGCGCGAAACGCCCCAGTCGCGCAGGCGGAACACAGTGGTGCCGGTACCCCAGCCGCCCTGTTCGGCGCGGCGGATCACCTCGCCCTTGGCATCATCGACGCTAAGGCCATCGAGGAAGTCGGAATTCACCAGCTTGCCGGGGCCGACATAGGCCTCGTCCCCGATCCCCTTTTGCTCATCGCCCTGCGCGGCGACGACGCGCTCGACCGGCAGCATATATTTGCGCGCAAAGTCGAGGTCGCGTTGATCATGGCCCGGAACCGCCATGACGGCGCCGGTGCCATAATCCATCAGCACGAAATTCGCCACGAACAGCGGCAGCTTGCGGTCCGTGAAGGGATGGATCACCGACAGGCCGGTATCATAGCCCTTCTTTTCCTGCGTCTCGATCTCGGCTGCGGCGGTGCCGGTCTGGCGGCATTCCTCGGCAAAGGCCGCGAGCGCCCCATCCTTTTCGGCCAGCGCCAGCGCGATCGGATGATCCGCCGCGATCGCCGCGAAGCTGGCGCCGAAAATCGTGTCGGGACGAGTGGAGAAGACCTCCAGATCGCTGATCTCGCCCACCGGCGCATCCAGCTTGAAGCGAAATTGCAGACCAACCGACTTGCCGATCCAGTTTTCCTGCATCAGCCGCACCTTTTCGGGCCATTGGTCGAGCGTCTTGAGCCCGCTCAGCAGATCGTCCGCGAACTGGGTGATCTTGAGGAACCATTGGGAAAGCTTGCGCTTCTCGACCGGCGCGCCGGAGCGCCAGCCCTTGCCGTCGATCACCTGCTCGTTCGCGAGCACGGTCATGTCGACCGGATCCCAGTTGACCGCCGATTCCTTGCGATAGACCAGGCCCGCTTCCAGCATGTCGAGGAACAGCGCCTGTTCATGGCCGTAATAATCCGGCTCGCAGGTGGCGAGCTCTCGGCTCCAGTCAAGCGCGAAACCGAGCTTCTTGAGCTGCGCCCGCATCGTCGCGATATTCCCGCGCGTCCAGCTACCCGGATGCACCTTCTTTTCCATCGCGGCATTTTCGGCCGGCATGCCGAAGGCGTCCCAGCCCATCGGGTGCAGCACTTCATGCCCCGTCATCCGGCGGAAGCGCGCCAGCACGTCGCCCATCGAATAGTTGCGCACATGGCCGATATGGATGCGCCCGGAGGGATAGGGGAACATCTCCAGCACGTAGCTGCGCGGCTTGTCGCTGCTGTCCGACGCCTTGAACGTCTGCTTCTCATCCCAGACGGCCTGCCAGCGGGCATCGGCCTCAAGCGGGTTGAAGCGCCTTTGCATGGGTTAGTCCTCAAAATGCGTTCGGGCCGAGCTTTTGCAAGCCCAGCCCCGTTGTTGAAATAATAGACGGATAAAGGGCTTTAGCCTGCGATCGCCATGCGGCGCAGGTCGCGGGCCTTGGTCAGGATGATCTCTTCCAGCTTCTGCACGGTCGCGGCCTGCACCGGGGCGTCGACCCACTGGCCGTTCTGGCTGATCTGACGGCTGGCGGCGACGCGCAGCGCATCGGCGCGCAGGTCCTGATCAAGGATGGAAACGGTCAGCTTCATCCGCTCATTGGGGCTGTTCGGATTGGCGTACCAGTCGGTGACGATGACGCCGCCGTTGGAATCCGTCTGCACCATCGGCATGAAGGACAGCGTGTCCAGCGTCGCGCGCCACAGATAGGCGTTGACGCCGATGGTCGTCACCTTCGACGCGGCAAGGTCGGCCTTGGGGCGATCCTTGGCCCCGCCTCCGCAGGCGGCGAGCGGCAGAAGTGCGGCCAGCA
This sequence comes from Sphingobium sp. SJ10-10, assembly GCF_036038995.2. Classification (NCBI taxonomy): domain Bacteria; kingdom Pseudomonadati; phylum Pseudomonadota; class Alphaproteobacteria; order Sphingomonadales; family Sphingobiaceae; genus Sphingobium; species Sphingobium sp. SJ10-10. The sequence continues at coordinate 2,679,591 of NZ_CP158132.1, read as the reverse complement.
GCAGACCGGCGGAAAAGCGCGAAGAAAGGCGGCGGACCATCATTACTGTCCCATCAAACGAGAAAAACGCCCCGCTTCTATAGAGAAGCCGCGCCAATGGGCAAGGGGGACCGGGGCACCGCATGGCAACAGCCCATCGCGCCACCGGCAGGAGTCCTGTGTGTTCCGTGCAACAGCTCGGACAAAAAACCGGCAGCGCTCTACCAATTCCAGAGCCTTGCGTATATGACAGAAGGCAGAAAACTAGTCGGTGGGGAAGAGATTCGTAACATGCGCCTGAAAAGGGGACATATCGCATTGGCAGGCTCGGCAATTGCCGTGGCCGGCTTCATGCTGTCTCCTGCTATCGGCGCGGCGACCGATCTCGTCCGCATGCGCGCTGAGACGCCGGTATCGCTGGGCGCACTGGGCAGCATTTCCTCCTTCACCCCTACGACCAAGGACACCCGCCTGGCCGCAGCCTATGCGAAGATCGCCGCGTCCGCGAGTCGCCAGAATTTCCGTTTCACGCCCACCAGCGGCTCACTGAGCGGCCAGCGCTCGGTCACGGTCATGGTGCGCGCCGCCGACCTGAATGACCGGGTCGCCGTCAACCGGACGCTCGATCCGGTGAATATCGCGCCCGTCGCGTTCAGCCTGAACAGCGCGCATAATTGGCGCAAGTTCGCCCTGCCCGAAGCGGTGGGCCGCAAGGAACTGGACCCGGTTTCGGTCGAACCGATCGCGGGCGCCAGGAATTTCTCGCTGGACCAGGGTCGCAAGGATCGCTTCAGCACGAAGGTGCTGATCGAGAGCCGCCGCGAGCCGGTCGCGACCATCCGCAATCCCAGCGCGGACAAGGAATATTCGCTCGATCTGGCGAGTTCCTATTCGCTGACGCGCAATCTGAACGTTACGGCAGGCGTGCGCTATAATAATAGCTTCGCGGGCCGCCTGACGCCGATGACCGACGACCGCCAGGATGCGCAGGCCGTCTATCTGGGCACGATCTTCAAATTCTAAAACGCGGCCTTTAAAGGGCGACTGCATATTGGCTAGGTGGTTTGCCTGGGTCAGATATTTGCGTGTTTTTTTTGCTGACGAGAGATATCCGTTAGGGCTGAGTCCTTCGTCTGCCTGCCAAGGCAGGCGCTCAGGATAAACTTGCCTTCGGCAGGTCGAAGCCCTCAGCCGAGCGGAGCGAAGCTCCCGTGCTTCGGCTTCGCTCAGCAAGACCCTTCGACAAGCTCAGGGCGAACGGAAACTGAAAGTCCGCTTCCCACCCAAAGCAGCCACCTCACCCCTGAACCGACAGGCCGTCGATCGCCGCCCAACCGAATGCACCGATTCCCCTCAGCATAGGCCAATGCGCCGCACGCACCCCACCCAAGGCGATTACCGGACCATTGCCCAACCGCGCCAGAGCCGCGAATCGCATCCGCCCCAATGCCCGCGCATCTGGATGCGAGCGCGTCGGGAAAAGCGGAGAGAGAAAGACCAGATCGGCCCCGGCACGCCGCGCCGAAAGCATTTCCCGCCCGCCATGCGCTGGCATGCTATGAAGCAGCGCCTTTCCCCAGCCCCGCCCATCGCGCCCATGCCAGCCATCGGCGTGCCAGCCCTGCGCCTGACGCGCCGCTCCGCCCAGCATCAGCACCAAACGCCGCGCTCGCGCAATCCGCGCCACCCGGTCGAACAAGGCCCGGCGTTCAGCCTTGGGCGTGCGGTAGTGCCGGAATATGACGCCCGCCTCCCCCATGGGCAGTCGCGCAACGGCGGCCAGCAAGGCCGCCTCCCCAACCCGTTCGTCGGTCATCAGCCAGATCGTCGGCAGTTTTTTGCGGTGGCGGCGCTGCATGACCCTAGCCTATAGCAGCCGCCATGACGACCGACAGCATCGAAGCCGCAAACCGGCTGGCCCAAGACCGATTGGCCCATGTGCGCGAAGCCATGGGCCGCGCCGCCCGCCTCACCGGCCGCACCGCCGACGACATCACCCTGATCGCTGTGTCCAAGACGCAAGGCTCCGACGCCATCCGCCCGCTGATCGAAGCAGGCCAGCACGTCTTCGGTGAAAATCGCGTGCAGGAAGCGGAAAGCAAATGGCCGGTCCTGCGGGAAGAGCATCCCGATCTCATCCTGCATCTGGTCGGCCAGCTTCAGTCGAACAAGGTAGGCGATGCGGTCGCGCTATTCGACGTCATCCATTCGCTCGACCGCCCGTCGCTGCTGACGGCGCTGGCCAAGGCGATGGACGCGGCGAACAAGCGCGTGCCTTGCTTCCTTCAGGTCAATATCGGCGCGGAACCGCAAAAGGGCGGATGTCCGATTGCCGATGTACCCGCGCTCATTCGTTCGGCGCAGAACGCCGATATTCCGCTGCTCGGCCTGATGTGCGTGCCGCCCGCCGATGTCGAGCCTGCGCCCTTCTTCGCGCTGCTGGCGAAAATGGCGCGGGAAGAGGGGCTGGAACGGCTCTCCATGGGCATGTCGGGGGATTATGAAACCGCGATCATGCTGGGCGCCACCGATATTCGCGTCGGCACGGCGCTATTTGGCGAGCGCCCTGCCGCTCGCCCGATACCGGGGAGCGGCAGGGGCATGATCAGAAACTCCCGCGCAGGGTGATCCCATAGGTGCGGGGGTCGCCCAGATAGGCCGAGATCAACTGGTTCGCCATCACATTGCCCGGCCGCCCGAACTGACCGATGGTGGACTGATCCGGGCTGCTCGACTGAAGCGGGCTGCTGAAGGCGACCTGGGTATAGTCCTGGTTGAAGATATTCTGGCCCCAGAATTCCACCGCCCAACGCTGCTGCGGCCCACGGATGCCGACGCGGGCGTTGAACACCGCATAGCCATCCTGCCGCTTTTCCGGGAACAAGTCAGACCCGGTGTTGAAGTCGCTGCTCATCCGTCCGTCGACATAGAAGAGCGCCGACAGCCCGCCGGTGCCCAGGCTGGGCGTCCAGGAAGCGCTGACCGTCGTCACCACCTCCGGCGCCTGGGAGTTGATCGACCCCGGCAGCAGGAACAGCGCCGGATCGAGCGGCACCGCCCCATTGCCGCTGCCAACCAGCCGGTTGGCGAATTTGGCGCGCGCATAGGTGAAGCCCCCGGCAAAACGGACGTTGCGCACCGGCGTTGCCGACAGTTCCAGCTCCACGCCCTGGCTGATCAGGCCCGGTCCCACATCCCCGCTGGCGCAGGTCCGCGCCGTCGTCAGCGCGCTGTCGCAACCATTGATGTTCTGGACGACGAAGCTGGTGCCGTTGAAGGTGTTCAACTGGAAATTCTTGAACTCCTGCCGGAAGACAGCGACATTCGCGCTCCATTTGGGCTGGGTATATTTCAGGCCGATTTCGAACGCGTCCACCTTCTCCGCCGCAAAGCGCAGACTGGTCACGTCGGCATCGCTGCGCGGCGCGAACACGGCCGGGACCGGGTTCAAACCTGTCGATCCGAGCTGGAAACGGTCCAGATTGTAGCCGCCCGCCTTATAGCCCTTCGAATAGCTGCCATAGACAAGCAATTCGCTGACCGGCTTCCATGACAGAACGGCGGTGCCGGAAAACTGGCCATCGCTGATCTTGTCATTGAGGTTGAGCGCGCTGAGACCCGTCGAGCCGTTGCCAAGGCAGCCCAGCGTCAGGATTCCACCCGCCAAGGTGGCCCCGTTCGATCCGACAGGCGCACCGGGAATCTGCCCGGTCGCCAATTCGTAAAGATCATTGAATGGTCCCGGATTGCGCGTCTGAAGCGCTGCGCAGGTGGCATTGTCATTATTGAGATCAGCCGAGAAGCGCTTGGTCTCATGCGTGTAGCGCAGCCCCAGCGTCAGATCGAGCTGCTTGGTCAGATGGACAATGTTGTGGGTGAAAAGTGCCCAATTCTCGCTAGTCTGAAAATAGCGGGAGCTGACGTCACCCACATTGCCGATGCCATACAGCCGATCGAGCGCACCATTGACGAGCGGCGCCAGCGGTCCGAACGAAGCGGTCGCCGCAGCCCGACCGGTCGGCGTGAGGCAGCGCTGCTGTGATGGATCGATGAAGGGAGCAAGTCCACTGGGATTTGCCCCGGCACCGAGCAAAAGCCGACAGGTCGCAAAGGCGCCATAATCCGCGCCGAAACGGATATTATCCTCTAACGTCAGCTTTTCATGCGCGTAATAGCCGCCCACCAGCCAGTCCAGAACATCATTGAAGGCCGACCCCTGCGCCCGCAGCTCCTGGGTGAAGGTTCTGAACTGGCGATAGGTGTTGGGATCGCGATAGAGCAGATCGGCCCCGCTATAGTCGTAATCGCCATAATCCTGGCTCTTATAGTCGCGATAGGCGGTGATGCTGGTCAGCTTGGCGCCGCCCAGATCATAATTTATCTCACCTGAGACGCCCCAATCCTTGAGCTTGCTGACATAATTGCGGCCCGGCGTGATGGTGAGGTTGCGGTCATAGGGATCGGCGGCGAAGACGCTGCCCTGCCGCGCCAGAAGTGTTGCTATGCGGTTGGACGGCGCGGTGCGGTAGCCCCCGCCCGCCAGCGGCAGCCGTTCGCGTGTCTCGATATAGGCCGCGCCGCAGCAGCTTTCGTCGCGGTTGGTATAATCCCCGATCAGGCGGATGGAGAGCGCGTCATTGGGTTCGAACAATGCCTGCCCGCGCAGGAAATAGCGATCGCGGTCATTGGTCTCCCCGACCTTGCCGCCGCTGGCGTTCACCAGATCGTAGAAGCCGTCGCGCTTCGACCAGACGCCGTCCAGGCTGAGCGCCAACTGGTCGGTGACCGGCCCGGTGATGCGGCCCGCCAGACGCCAATAATCATAATTGCCGTAGGTGACTTCAGCCTTGCCCGCGAGCTTGAACTCCGGCGCCTTGCTGATGATGTTGATCAGGCCCGCCGAAGCGTTGCGCCCGAACAGCGTGCCCTGCGGCCCGCGCAGTACCTCGACCCGCTCGATCTCGCCCAGTTCGTTGAGGCCCGCGCCGGTACGCGAGCGATAAACTCCATCGATGAACACCGCGACGGAGCTTTCCAGCCCCGGATTGTCGCCCACCGTGCCGATGCCGCGAATCCGCGCCGACGCATTGGCCTCGGTGCCTGTGGAGGACAGCAGCAGCGAAGGCGCCAACTGATTGAGAGCGCGGATATCGGTGGCGCCGCTATTCTGCATCGCCTGCGCCGTCACGGCGGACACGGCGATCGGCACGTCGGACAGCGGGCTGGCGCGCCGCGTGGCCGTGACGATGATGTTGACGCTGTCCTGATCGACCGCTGTTGCGCTTTCCTGCGCCCATGCGACCGGAACGCAGCTGCCCAATGCAACGGCACCGGCAGAAATCAGCCAAAGGCTCTTATTCATGATGATGCTCCCTCTCGTCATCCGCGCGACTTGGGCGCCGCGTCGATATTATCGTCCAACTATGCTGATACGGCAGGACGAACGCAAGAATCGCCTTGATTTTCTAGGCTCTTGACCGCTCGTCGCAACCGGATTCTCATCCACTGTTGCCTAACGGCGACAGCTTAAATTCCGGTTTCCGTTACGTCCTTTATGCTATGGGAAATCGCAGCAGCCGGCCCGCAACCGGCACCAATGCGGTCGCGTCCGCGCCCATCACGCGCCGGATTTCGCCATGACCGGCATCGAGCCCCCCCGTCAGCGCCCCCAATGCGGGCAGGATCAATTTGGTACGGGATCCCACGAAGCAGCGCCGCGACACGTGTCGTCCCCGCACGGACAATCGGAATTTGGGGTGAAAATGCCCCGATATTTCCGGCCTGGGATCGGCAGGATCAGCCTCATGCCGCAGCCAGATACCGTCGACCTGCATGTCCGCGCGCCGTTCTCCGCCCGGCGTGTCCGCCATGCCGACATCGTGATTGCCGGTGATCCAGACCCAGTCGAGCCGGTCTGTCAGCGCCGCCAACCGCGCTCGCGTCCCCTGATCGAGCCGTGCCGCGCCATCGGCATCGTGAAAACTGTCGCCCAGGGACCAGACAGCCCGCACGCCCGTCCGTTCGACCAGCATCTCGATCATATCCAGCGTCGCCCGGCTGTCATGTGGAGGCAGAAACTGCCCAAAACGGGCGTACCAACTCGCCTTTTCGAAATGCAGATCGGCGACCAGCAATGCCGAGCGCGCCGGCCAGAACAACGCCGCTTCCGGCAATGCCAAAAATTCGTGACCCGCGAACGAAAGGGGAACCATAGGCTGGCTATGCGCCCTTGCCCTCCGGCTTTCAAGAGGGCGGCGAAGCGGCTATGGGCGCTGCCATGGAGTCCGCTTTCACCATCGCCGCGCTTTACCGCTTCGCATCCTTCCCCGATCCGGACGCGATCGCCCGCGATTTGCGCCTGCTTTGTGCGGATCTGGAGACATGCGGCACGCTGATCGTGGCGGGCGAGGGGATTAACGGTACGGTCGCGGGGAGCGAGACGGCGATTAAGGCGCTGGTGGCGCATATCCGCGCCTTGCCCGGCTGCGCCGATCTCGACGTCAAATATGCCCATAGCGATGAAGCCCCCTTCGCCCGGATGAAGGTGAAGGTGAAGACGGAGATCGTCACTTTGGGCGCGGGCGACCTCGATCCGGCGAATCAGGCGGGCGCCTATCTCGATCCGGTGGACTGGAACGCGCTGATCGCTGATCCGGACACGGTGATCATCGACACGCGCAACGCCTATGAGGTGGCGGTCGGCAGCTTCGAAGGCGCGATCGATCCAGGCACCCGCTCCTTCCGCGATTTCCCCGCCTGGTTCGACGATTTTGCCGAAAAACTGCGCGAAGAGGGCCGCGAGCCGCGCATCGCCATGTTCTGCACCGGCGGCATCCGATGCGAGAAATCGACCGCGCTGGTCCGCGCCCGCGGCTTTGACGAGGTCTATCATCTGCGCGGCGGCATTTTGCGCTATCTGGAGGAAATGCCCGAAGCGGACAGCCGCTGGCAGGGCGATTGCTATGTCTTCGACGAGCGTGTGGCCGTGGGCCATGGGCTGAAACAGGGCGATTATATCACCTGTCGCGACTGCGGATTGCCGCATGTCCGGGACGTTGTGCACGATTGCGCGGCGGACGGGTCGGGCGTCTGGCCGCATAGGAAGTAGTGTTAGAAGATCGAGGGGTAACGTGCTCCTGCGCAGGCAGGAGCCCAGGCCCGCCGTCTGAACTGGGCTCCTGCCTGCGCAAGAGCACTTGTACTTCACTTAACCGGCGTTTCGACCAGTTCCGCTATCTCGAATGCATAGCTTTTCCAGCCGCGCATCCGGGCGCCTTCTTCCGCCGCTGCCCGCTTCTTCTTCGCCTCGGCCAGCGAGCGCGCATGGCCCCAGAACACCTCCGTCTTGCCATTTTCCAGTATCGCGACGATCCGCCAATAATGGGTGAAGGCGTCCGCCGTCGGCCCGATGGTCTTCACATAGCCGTCCGGCATAGTGGCTGTCAGATAGCGCTTCTTCCTGCCCATGCGTCCTTCAGCCCATGAAGCGATGCAGCGCCGTCCCATAGGCGCGCAACCATGCCCGCGCCGGTCGAGGATCTTCCCCCAAAATCCGCTTGTGCGCCGCATGAAAGGCCGGGCTGTGGTCCATGTGCAGCAGATGCGCCAGTTCATGCGCCACGGTCGCCCGGCGCACCTCGGGCGGGCAGAGGATCAGCCGCCAGCTATAGCGGATCGCGCCGCTGGAGGCGCAACTCGCCCAGCGGCTGCGCGGATCGCCAATGCCGACCGACGCCACGATCAGTCCATTATCCCGCGCCATCTCATGGCTTTCGGTTTCCAGTACCGCCTTCGCCCGCGTCTTCAGCCAACGCAGCACGCGCGATGCCACCGATTCCGCCGCCCCGCCGAGCAGCAACCGTTCGTCCTCCAGCCGGATCGTGCGGGGGGCGCCTTCGACCCAGCAGATGCGCACCTTCCGCCCCTCCAGCGGAAAGACGGCGCCATCGCAAAGCGTCACTTGCGCCGGTTGCCGCGCCATTTGCGACCGGACCCAGCCCTCATGCTCCTGCGCCCAGCCGAGCGCCCGCTTCAGATTGGCGCGGGTGGGCAGCGAGAGCCGCAATTCCCCCCGCGCATGGTCCAGCGACAGCCGATAGGCCTTGGTCCGCGCCGACCGGCGTATCCGCACCGGAACGGCGACGCCGTCGACGACAAGGACGGCGTCAGAGCTCTCTGTCGACAAGATGGTTTTCCCAATCGCCAGCGTCGGCTTCCGCAATGGTCCAGCCGCGCACGGATTCCTTTGCCCGGTGCACCGCCTCGCGATCGCCGCAGATCAGATAATGCCATTCCGGCAATGGCTTGCCCTCGCCCCGCAGCCGATAGGCGCAGGTGCGCGGCAGCCAGCTTATCGTCTTCACCTTGGCGGGCGTCAGCCGCACGCAATCGGGCACGAAGCGGCGCCGTTCCTTGTAATTGGTGCATTGCCCGCTGTGCCGGTCGAGCAACCGGCAAGCGACGTTGGTGGGGTAGATACGCCCCGTATCCTCATCCTCGGCCTTGTGCAGGCAGCATTTGCCGCAACCGTCGCACAAGGCTTCCCATTCCGCGCGGTCCAGCTTGTCGAGGGGCTTTTCCCAGAAGTCCAACCGTCACTTCACCCATTTTTCGAGGAAGGCCGTCACCTTTGCGGGATCGCCCTCATCAGCGTCCGGCGTCCCCGGATCGTCCACCGGCACCAAAGCGACCGGCGCGCCATCGGTCCCGAAAAGATAGGGCGTCCGGCTGTGGCTGACCAGATAGCCGCTCGCGCCCTTCGCCTCTTCCTTGTTGTAGAGCACAACGAAATCCTTGGCCACCTTGGCGATCTCGTCCGGCGTGCCGGTCAGGCCGATCAGCCGGGGGTGGAAGGCCGCGACATAGGTTTTGAGGACCGGAGGCGTATCCCGTTCCGGATCGACGCTGATGAAGATCGGCTGGAGCTTCGCGGCAAGGGCCGGTTGGTCCTTCTCGAACTTGGCAAAGCCCTGCATGATCCGTTGCAGGTCGATGGGGCAGACATCGGGGCAATAGGTGTAGCCGAAATAGACCAGCCGGTATTTGCCCTTGAAATCCTCCCAGCGGACTTTTTTCCCATCCTGGTCGGTCAGGGTGAAGGACGCGCCGATGCTCGCCCCATGCAGATCGCCCTGGGCGCTCTCCTCACCGCTTGATGCATTGCCTCCTGTCCCAATATTACAGGCTGCCAGCAGGGCGGTAAGCGGCAGGGCGAGCGAAATCAGCGCTTTGTTCATGGCGCCGCCAGCCATGCCCTGCTATGGCCCGATTTGCAAATCCCAACGGGGCTATGGACAAAATGACAGGACGTTTTCCGGCTTGGATGGGCGTTGGCCGTGCCGCCGCTCTGGCCTTGGCGCTGCTGTCGCCGGTCGCGGCGCAGGCGCAGTTTTCGGACAATTACAACTTTCTGAAGGCGGTCAAGGATGCCGATGGGCAGAAGGTGACCGACCTGATCCAGAAGCCCGGCTCCACCGTCATCAACAGCCGGGACGTGACCACGGGCGACACCGCGCTGCATCTGGTCGTCGCCCGGCGCGACAATACATGGCTGACTTTCCTGCTCGCCAAGGGTGCGAACCCGAACCTGACCGACAATAACGGCAACACGCCGCTGATGGACGCGGTGCAGGCCCGGTTCGAGGAAGGCGCGCGCAGCCTGCTCACCTATAATGCGCTGGTGGACAAGGCCAATGGCAGCGGTGAAACGCCGCTGATCCGGGCGGTGCAACTGCGCGATCTCGGGCTAGTCCGGTTGCTGGTGGCGCAGGGGGCCAATCCCGACAAGCGCGATACGATCGCCGGCATGTCGGCGCGGGATTATGCGCAGCGCGATGGCCGCACACCGGGGCTGGTGGAAGCGCTGAGCGCGGCGAAGACGACGGCTGCGCCTAAAGGGCCGGTTCAGGGGCCGGTGTTCTGATTTTGGGCAATTTCTGACGAGAGAATCCGTTCGGGCTGAGCCCTTCGTCTGCCTGCCAAGGCAGGCGCTCAGGATAAACTTGCCTTCGGCAAGTCGAAGCCCTCAGCCGAGCGGAGCGAGGCTCCCATGCTTCGCCTTCGCTCAGCAAGACCCTTCGACAAGCTCAGGGCGAACGGAAACTCAAAGTCCGCTTCCCATCCATCTCCGCCCAAGTCGTGCTACCACCCCAGTTCCGCGGCATGGTCCGGGTCGGCCAGCGCTGTCAGCCGTCGCGCTGCCCGCCTGGCGAAGCGCAGAGTCTCCGCCTTGCGCCGCGCCGCCGCCAGCGGTTCCATCGGCGCCGGGCGGACCAGTTCGGCATCATATTGATCCGCGACGATCAGTCCGGTCCGTCCGGGCCACAGCGCCTCACTCTCGAACAACGACAGGTCGAAGCCTGACGGCACCGCCCAGAAATAGCGGTCGCAATAGTCGAAATAATCCGACCATTTCATGTCGCCCAACAGGTCGGCGCGGCTGCATTTGATCTCGACAATGGTGATCCGCCCCGCCCCATCCAGCGCCATGATATCGGCGCGACGACCATTGGGCAGCGGTACTTCCAATATGCCGCTCATGTCGTGGCGGAAGAACAGGCGTAGCGTGCCCCGCGCCACGGCCAGGGCCGTGCCGTCAGTCAGGGGCGAGCAACTGTCGGAAAAGTCGGATTCCATGCACCCCTTTTAGAACAGGACGAGAACAAAAAGAAAGAGCCGATTCAGGCATCGCCCGAACCGGCCCTCTTCACCCCCTTCGCGCCCGGCGCGAAAGCGTGTCAGCGATAGAAGATATGATTGTCGATCGCGGCGAGCTGACGCTTGCCCCAGCCCGGCGAAACGCGGCGGGCATGGAAAAACAGCGCGCCCTCAGCCTTGCTGTCCCAGCTATCGTCCATCGCGATCTGGGCGATGGCAACGGCTTCGCGCCAGCTTTCGCTGCCCATGCGGATCGACGGCATGCCGCGACCGCGCACAAAGCTGAACTGGCCCGGCTGGTAGACGACGCCGCACAGGCTGTCGGCAAAGCGGCCGGACTTGGCGCGGTTGATAATGACGCGGGCAACGGCCAACTGGCCTTCCAGGCTTTCGCCCTTGGATTCGAAATAGACGGCGCCGGCCAGGCACTTCATGTCGCCTGCAACATCCTCGGCCACGCCTTGCGCGTTCACGAGGGCGGCGAGATTGTCTGCCTTCACATCGTCGCTGTCGGAAAGAGGAGCCAGCGACTGTGCGACTTCGCGCGGCGCGGCAAAAGTGACGGCGGGCTTCACGCCGGCCGGAGCTGCATTGAGCTCATTGCTCCCGGGGAGGGAGAGAACCGACGGAGCCGCTTCGGAAGCGCTCGACATGTCGGCTGTGGTCAACGCCGCAGTGGCGGACAGGGAAAATGCCGCGACGATCGCAGCCCTTAGACGAAAACTCATTACAGCTCAAAATCGTGCGGTTCTTGGCCGAGGACGTCAAAACCCCAAAACACCGACGTCCGGCCGCCCCCCGTCTGCGTGTTTACCGCATCCGCCCCCCATGGACGAAAACCGGCAACCTGCGCGTTGAAGCGTCGGAGGCCTTTGCCCGCGCACGGGAAATGAGTCAACGATCAACAGATCGTTTCAGCGGCGAACCGTTCCGCATCCGCGATATCAAGCTCGATCACCCACAGATCGGGGTCCGACCTCAGGCGACGCTCCAGATATTGCGCCATGGCCTCGGCGCCCTTTTCCGGGTCGGGGCCGCATCGGGTGAGGCTATAACCGCCCGCAAGGTCAGAAACGCGCTCGAACAGGCCTAGTTCCCGCCCTTTTTCAAGCGCTTGAATCAGAATCACGCCGCTGATTGCATCGCCTTTGACCAGCACCGTGGCAAAACCGCCCGCCGCCGCGCTGCGCCGCACCAGAACGCCGACCAGCATCGCGCTGGTCAGCCGGGCGTCGGTGGGTCGATCAGGCGGCATAGCCCGGCAGCGAAGACAGCGGGAATTGCGACCGCATGAAGGTGCCGGTGCCACGCCCGACCTCCTCACCCTCCGTATCGATCAGGCTCGCTTCGGCAACATAGACGCGCCGCTTGCCGCTGATCCACCGCCCTTCGGCGCGGATGCGGCCCGGTCCGATCGGTCGGGTGAACAACAGGTTGAAACTGGTCGTCAGCAGGAAACGGTCGCTGACCAGACTGTTCGCAGCGTAAAAGGCCGCATCGTCCAGCATCTTGAAATAGACCGTGCCATGTATCGCGCCGGCTGCATGAAACTGGCTCTCATCCACGTCGAAATGGATGACCGACCGGCCTTCTTCCGGGATCGTCAGTTCCGACTGGAACAGCCGGTTGATCGGCGCGGAGCGATAGAGATTCTCCAACGCCCGGAAATGCGCCGCCTCTCCGCTGGGCGAAGCGCCGGCGCCTGGCCCGGGCTCCGCGTCAGGCAGCGTCACGCGCCTCGCCACCGGCGAGCAGGGCATGGAGCGCCGCGGTCGACTTGGCGCCGCGCAGGCGGGCGACCTGCCCCTCATCGCGCAGATAGCGCGAAACGCGGGCCAGAGTCTTCAGATGCTCGGCCCCGGAATCGACCGGCGAGAGCAGCGCGAAGACGATGTCCACCGGCGCTTCGTCCACCGCGTCGAACGACACCGCCGGATCGAGCAGGACGACCACGCCGCACATCTTCTGCAGGTCGGGAATCTTGGCATGGGGAATTGCGACGCCGCCACCGAATCCGGTGGACCCAAGCTTTTCGCGCTCCAACAGCGCTTCGGCCACCAGATCGGCGTTCAGGCCATAGGCCGCTGCCGCCAACACGGCGATCTTCTGAAACAACTGCTTCTTGCCATTCACCGAAAGGCCTGTGCCCAATGCATCCGGTGCGACGATATCGTTGAAATGAACCATGCCGAATCCCAGCCGAGCCGCGCCCAGCTTCGGAAAAATGACGCAATGCCCGGATCTTTAAAGTCCGGCCCCATAGGCCGCCAGCCGATCAAGGTCAACCGGCGGCCAAGGGAACGATATCAGCCCAGGCGTGGTTCCACCCAGCCGATGGTCCCGTCATGCCGGCGATAGACCATGTTGTAGGCGGCCGTCCCGGCATTGACGAACAGCAGGGCGTTCGTGTTGCGCAGATCCAGCATCATCACCGCGTCGGACACGCTGGCTTCGGGAATGTCGACGCGAGTTTCCGCCACGATCAGCGGAGCTTCGGCCGGTTCCTCTTCATCGGCCAAGGAAGCGAAAATCGTATAGCCCGCCCCGTCCAGTCCATCGGGACCAAAACCGTTGGTCCGGCTGGCTTCGGCGGCGGCGGCCTGCGCGCTGCGGTCCTTCAGGCGGCGCAGATAGCGCCGCAACTGCTTTTCGATCCGCTCGGCGGCCTGTTCGAAGGCCGGATGTGCCTCCTGCGCCTCGCCCGCTCCTTTCAAGATCAGGCCGGTCATGACATGGCAGACGATGTCGCAATGGAAGGCGCCGTGCGGAGCCGGCCGGAATGTCACCTGGGCGGAAAGCGCGCGGGAAAAATATTTCTCGGCCATGGCCTCCAGACGGGTCCAGACATGCTCCTTGAGCGCGTCACCCGTATCGACCTGATGCCCGGAAACACGAATATCCATATGCCTTCTCCTTATTCTTGCCGAACCGCCCGGGATGGCGATCCGGTTGGCATGGAGGCTTGAAGGCAGTGCATCCCGGAAGGGGGACGGCTGTAATCAGGCCTCCTCAAGCCAGAGCGGCTTGTCCAGCGTCGCGACGAACGCTGCATGCCTCTCCAGCTCCTCCGCGCTGGCCGCAAAGACGCGCGCGGGGCGTACAGGGCGAACCGCGACTTTCGCCGCAAGTTCCATATTTACAACGAGTTTCTCTTCCTCCTGTGCAAGACCAAGGCCGATCTGACGGCCGCCGGTCAGTTCGATGTAAAGCTGGGCCAGCAATTCGGCGTCGAGCAAGGCGCCATGCTTGATGCGATGGCTGCGGTCGATGCCGTAGCGGGTGCAGAGCGCGTCCAGGCTGTGCTTGGCGCCGGGGTGGAGTTGCCGGGCGATGGCGACGGTGTCGATCATCCGCTCCATCGACACTTCGGGCAGGCCGCAAAGCTTGAGTTCATGATTGAGGAAGCCGAAGTCGAAGCGCGCATTATGCGCGACCAGATGGCTGTCCTCCAGAAAAGCCAGCAATTCCTGGACACCATGCGAAAACAGCGGCTTGTCCCTCAGAAAACCGTCCGACAGCCCGTGAACGGCCTCCGCCGCTGCGGGCATGGACCGCTGCGGATTATAATAAGCGTGGAAGGTACGGCCCGTGGGCACCCGATTGAAGAGCTCAATACATCCGATTTCGACCAGGCGATCGCCTGAGGCAGGGTCGAAGCCAGTCGTTTCGGTGTCGAAAATAATCTCGCGCATCGCCCTCTTCAACGACTCTGGCCGGCCAATCTCACCGGACCCCTCTTATCGGCCTGTCTTCGCACCAAGGCAAGCGACCAAGCGGCGTACCTGGAAACGTGTCTCAGCGAAGGTCGTCCCTGTGTGAATGATATAGTCAGCCCGCCGCCGCTTTTCAGCATCGGGTGTTTGCAGATGGACAATCCGGCGGAATTTTGCAGCGGTCATGCCGGGCCGGGCCAGGACTCGCTTGCGCTGCTTCCAGGCGGGGGCAGTGACCACGATGACGCCTGCCAGCTTGCGATAGCCATGAGTCTCGAACAGCAGCGGAATATCCAGCACGACGAATTTTCGCGACCGATGCCGACGCAGAAAGGCCTTGCGGCTCTGTTGCACGGCAGGATGAACGATCGCTTCCAACGCCTTCAGCTCATGAGCATGGCCAAAGACTGCCGCGCCCAGTTTCGCCCGGTCGACGCCCTTGGAGCCCGTCGTGCCGGGAAAACGCGCCTCTATCGCGGGCAGCAGCGCCCCCCCCGGCCCTTGCAAGCGGTGCACCTCGGCATCGGCATCGAACAAAGGCACGCCCTCGCGCCGCAACATGGCGGCCACGGCCGATTTGCCCATGCCGATGGAGCCGGTAAGGCCGTAGATCTTCATGCCATAATCTTCATGGACGTCAGGCAGCGAGCAGCAAGGCGCGCAATTCCTCGTCCCGCTCGCGCGGCGCTTCGGCATCGAAAAAGATATCGAAGGCCAGCGCCGCCTGCCCGATCAGCATTTCCAGCCCATCGAGGGTCTTGAGACCCCTCGCCCGCGCGGCTTTGAGCAATTGCGTCTCCAGAGGCGCATAGACGATGTCATAGACAGTCGCGTCGTCAGCCAACGGTTTGAGGTCCAGATCCAGCACCGGCTGACCCACCATGCCAAGCGAGCTGGTGTTGACCAGCAGGTCAGCCTTGGGCAGCGCATCCGTCATACCGATTACCCTGCCCTTAACCCCTGCGCGGTCGAGCAATGCCTGCCCTCGCCCCGCATCACGCGCCATGACCGTGATGTCGGGCACGCCCAGACTCGTCAGCGCGAACAATATCGCCCGCGCCGCGCCGCCCGCGCCGACCAGCACCGCGCTCTGCCCCTTCCACTTGTCGCGCAGCAGCGGCTGGAGGAATCCGCCCGCATCGGTATTGGTGCCGATCAACGGTCCGCCCGTTTCGCTGGCGATGGTGTTCATCGCCCCGATCCGTTCGCGCACGCCGCCCGGATCGTCGGTATAGTCCATCACCGCGATCTTGTGCGGAATCGTGACATTGCAGCCCAGCCAATCGGGATCGGCCCGCCGCGCCAGGAAATAGGCGGACACCCCCTCGCTGGTCACATGGGTCTTCTTATATTCCGCTTCGATACCCAGTGCATCGAGCCAGAAATTATGGATCAGCGGCGATTTGCTGTGCGCGATCGGATCACCGATCACTTCGGCATAAGGGAGCTTGTCGGTCATGACGCCAGAACGCCCCGGACGCGCAGAAAGTCAAGCAAAGGCAGCAGGGGCAGGCCTTGAATCGCGAATTGGCTGCCTTCGACCTTCGCAAAAAGCTGTGCGCCCGGACCCTCGATCCGATAGCAGCCGACGCACCAGCGGCAATGCTCCCAATCGCCGTCGAGATAGGAGGTGATGAAAGCCTCCGACAAGGGCCGCACAGTCATCCGCACCCGCTCGATATGCCGCCAGATCGGCTCGCCATTAAGCGCGATCACCGCCGCGCTGTGCAGATGATGCACCCGGCCAGAGAGCAACTTCAATATGCGCTCGGCATCGGTACGGTCGAGCGCCTTGTCGATCATTCTGCCATCGTCCAGGCTCAGGGTCTGGTCGCAGCCCAGCACCAGCCCGCCCGGCACCCGCCGCGACACGCGGAGCGCCTTCAGCTCCGCCAGCGCATCGGCCAGTTGCCGGGCATCCAGACCGTCGGCGCGCAGGGCTTCCTTGGCCGCTTCCTCATCGACGCCGGGCGATAACGCCTCGAACGGCACCTGCGCTGCTTCCAGCAGCGCCCGGCGGCTCGCGCTTTGCGATGCCAGCACGATCATGATTTCAGGCTCCTTCCGCCAGCACGCGGTCGTTGAACAGGTTGATGATGGCCGCCGCCGCTTCCTCGATCGACCGGCGGGTCATGTCGATCACCGGCCAGCCATTATCCGCGAACATGCGCCGGGCGAAGGCCAGTTCCTCCTGCACTTTTTCGAGGTCGACATAGCTGGTCTCCGGCGCCTGATTCAAGGAAAGCAGCCGATTGCGACGGATCTGAACCAGCCGCTCCGGACTGACGGTCAGCCCCACCACCATCGGATGCTTCAGCGAATAAAGGGTGCGCGGCGGCGGCGACTGGATCACCAGCGGGATATTGGCGGTCTTGTAGCCGCGATTGGCGAGATAGATGGATGTCGGCGTCTTGGAGGCGCGGGAGACGCCGGCGAGGACGATATCAGCCTCCTCCCAATTTTCATGACCCACGCCGTCATCATGGGCGATCGTGAACTGGATCGCTTCGATCCGCGCGAAATAGGCTTCGTCGAGAATATGCTTGCGGCCCGGCCGGTTGCGGGTTTCCTGCCCCAATATGTTGGACAGCGCATCGGTCACGCTGTCGAGCGCGGCCACATGCGGCAGGCCCAGCGCCCGGCAGCGCGTCTCCAGCCGCCGTCGAAGCTGGTGGTTGGACAGGGTGAACAGCACCAGTCCGGGATTGGCGGCGATCTCCTCCATGATCCGGTCGAGATGGACATCGGACCGCACCATCGGCCAGAAATGGCGCACCGCCTCGACATTTTCGAACGCGCCGATCGCCGCCTTGGCGATGTTTTCCAGCGTTTCGCCGGTCGAGTCCGAAAGCAGGTGGAGATGGATGCGCGACATTTCTGGTTTCTCTTTGGGGCGGAATATCTCTGTGGGCAGGCTGTGGATAAAGCAAGGGATAGGTTGCGGGCAAAATCAGGCGCTTATCGCCCTCCTCGATTCCGGAAATCTTGTCCACAGCCCGCCAACAGATTGAAATTTATACCCACAGCCTGTGGATAACGGGGATAAGCGAACTGACTCGGACCGGAATCGGCGGCACTCAGGAGTCAAGTTGTTGGCAAATCCGGGCACAGCGCATAAACCCCGCTGCCAACCGCCCAACTATCTCCATCATCCTTTTTGAATCTAAATATAAGAGAGTATATGACGGGATCTGATGCCGGCCTTTCGAACGGGCTATCCGCCAAGCCATTGCTTTCGGTCCTGAAAGGGGCGTGCCCTGATGTGCCGCCCATGTGGCTGATGCGCCAGGCGGGCCGTTATCTCCCCGAATATCGCGCATTGCGGGCGGAAAAGGGCGGATTCCTCGAACTGGTCTATGACAGCGGGGCGGCGGCGGAAGTGACTCTGCAGCCCTTGCGCCGTTTCGCTTTCGACGGCGCGATCCTGTTTTCCGACATTTTGATCGTGCCCTATGCCATGGGGCAGGATCTTTGGTTCGAGGCCGGTGAAGGCCCGCGTCTGGCGCCGATCCTGGCCGAGACGGAGTTGTCTGCCCTCAAACCCGATTTCAGCCGCTATGAGGCGGTGTATGAGACGGTCCGGCAGGTCAGGGCCGCGCTGGACCCACAAGTGACCTTCCTGGGCTTCGCAGGCAGCCCCTGGACCATCGCCACCTATATGGTCGCGGGTCAGGGCAGCAAGGATCAGGGTGCCGCCCGCCGTCTTGCCTATCTGCAGCCCGAAAAATTCGGCGCGATCATCGATGCGATCATCGATGCGACGGTTATCTATCTTTCCGGCCAGATCGAGGCCGGGGTGGAGGCGGTCCAGCTTTTTGACAGTTGGGCGGGCAGCCTTGCCCCGCTGGAGTTCGAGCGCTGGGTGATTCAGCCAAATAAGAGGATCGTGGAGAAGTTGAAGGCGATCCACCCCGAGATTCCGGTCATCGGCTTTCCCAAGGGTGCGGGCGCGAAGCTGATCGATTATGCGGTCGGGACTGGAGTCGATGCAGTCGGCGTCGATGAAACGGTCGATCCGCATTGGGCCGATCGCGAACTGCCGGAGGGGCTGCCTGTGCAGGGGAATCTCGATCCGCTGGCGCTGATCGCCGGCGGCAAGGCGGTGGAAGAGGCGGTCGACAATATCCGCGCCGCCTTTGCCGGGCGGCCGCATATTTTCAACCTGGGCCATGGGATTCTCCCCGATACGCCCATTGATCATGTCGAAGCGCTGATCCGCCATGTGCGCCAGAATCGGACGCAGCCGGAGAGTCGATGATGCCTTATCTGGGAGCAGCCTATTTGTGGGTCAAAGCCGCGCATGTCATCTTCGTCATCTTCCTGATGGCGGGCCTGTTCATGATGCCGCGTTTCTTCGTCTATCACCAGCAATGCCCGGTGGGGTCCGAAGAGGACAGGAAGTGGATCGACCGGGAGCGGCGGCTGCTCAAGATCATCCTCAACCCGTCGCTGGTTCTGGTCTGGGTCTTCGGCCTGATGCTGATGGTGGAGATCGGCGCCTGGCATTTCGGCTGGTTCCACTTGAAGCTGCTCTTCGTACTTGGCCTGTCGGGCTATCATGGCTGGATCGCGGGCTATGCGAAGAAGCTCGCCAAGGGGCTGCGGCCGTTGACGGAGAAGCAATTGCGGTTGTTGAACGAGGTTCCGGGAATCGCTGCCGCGGTGATCGTGATAGCAGTGATCGTGAAGCCGTTTTGATAAAGCCGTCATCCCAGCGAAAGCTGGGATCTCAGGCGATGGGGCACAGAATAGCCTCACGAGATCCCAGCTTTCGCTGGGATGACGGAATTTAAATCGGATCGACCGCGATATTGTCGATCAGCCGCGTCTTTCCGAGCTTCGCCGCGCCCAGCAGCCGCGCTGGGCGATCCAGCACGGTCATTGGTTCCAGCGTCACCGCATCGCACAGCGTCACATAGTCGATCGGATCAAAGCCGTGCGTGGCCAGCATCGCGATCGCCTTGGCGATGGCAGCCTCGACGGTCGCGCCCTTTTCCATTTGGCGCGCCGCTTCGCCCAGGGCGCGGGGCAGAGCAAGCGCGTCCTTGCGCTCCTCCTCGGTCAAATAGGCATTGCGGGAAGAGAGCGCCAATCCATCCTCGTCCCGCTGGGTCGGCACGCCGATAATCTCGATCGGCACATCCAGATCGCGCGCCATCTGCCGGATCACGGCGAGCTGCTGATAATCCTTCTCTCCAAACAGCGCGACATCCGGCTGCACCTGATTGAACAGCTTCGTCACCACCGTCGACACGCCGTCGAAATGCCCCGGCCGCGCCGCGCCATCCAGCCCTTCGGTCACGCCCGACACGGAGATGTTGGTGGCATAGCCCGCCGGATACATGACATCGACTGTCGGCGCCCAGAGCATATCGACTCCGGCCGCCTGCAACATCTGCGCGTCCTTGGCTTCGCGCCGGGGATAGGCGTCCAGATCCTCGTTCACGCCGAATTGGCGCGGGTTGACGAAGATCGACACGACTACATGCCCGGCATGGCGCCGCGCTTCTTCGACCAGCGCCATATGCCCGTCATGCAGCGCGCCCATGGTGGGCACCAGCGCCAACGGTTTTCCGTCGCTTTTCAGCGCTTCGATGGCGGTTCTGAGCGAAGCGAGATCACGGAGGATTTGCACGACGGGAGTGGCTCCGATAAGGGCATCAACAGGGGTACATCCTGCTAAGGCATGGCCGGTTCAAACGGTCAACCGACAATGCGACAATCAACGGGGTTATCAAGGTCCGATGGCGAACGCCCAAACGCACCATATCGTCTTCGCCAATGAGAAAGGCGGAACCGGCAAGTCGACGACCGCCGTGCATACGGCCATCGCGCTGACGGTATTGGGCCATCGCGTCGGCATGATCGATCTCGATCCGCGCCAGCGCACCATCACCCGCTATATGGAGAATCGCGCCGACACCGCTCGCCGCCGCGGCATCGATCTGCCGACTCCGGACTTTGCGGTGTTCAAGGGCGACAATGTCCAGGCGCTGGAGGAACAGGCCGCCGCCATGGCCGAAAACAAGGATTTCCTGGTCATCGACACGCCCGGCCGCGACGATGATTATGCCCGCCACATGGCCGCCCGCGCCAATACGCTGGTGACGCCGATGAACGACAGCTTCGTCGATTTCGACCTGATCGGCCAGGTGGACGCGGAAACCTTCAAAGTGAAGCGCCTCTCCTTCTATTCCGAACTGATTTTCGAGGCGCGCAAAACCCGCGCCAAGGCTGACGGAGTCACCATAGACTGGGTGGTGCTGCGCAACCGCGTCCAGCATCATGACGCCCGCAACAAGAAGCGTGTGGGCGATGCGCTGATGGAACTCTCCCGCCGTGTCGGATTCCGCGTGATTCCGGGTCTTTCCGAACGTGTGGTCTTCCGCGAACTCTTCCCCTCGGGGCTTACCTTGCTCGACAAGGGGCATCTGGGCGAGCTGGGCGTCAGCCATATCGCCGCGCGGCAGGAACTGCGCGAGATGGTGTCCGGCCTTGCCCTTCCCTCACGCGATGAGGTCGCGCCGCTGGATCTGCTCGGCGCGGCCTGATGGGTCTGCTTGCCCTGCTTTTGCTCGGGCTTGCGGCCTGGCTGATCTGGACGGGACGACTGCAAAGCATGAGCGCGAAGGATGGCATGGCATTGGGTGCCGCTCTGGTCGGCGCGGTGATGGCGGCGAAGGGCAAGCCGTTGATCGGCGCGCCGCTGCTGGTCGGCGCTACCCTGTTCTTCTTCGCCAGGAGCCGGCCGGGCAAGACGAAGGGCACGCCCGCCCCGCAACCCGCTTCGCCTCAGGCGGTGATCGATGCCCGCAAGCTGCTGGGCGTCGGGCCGGATGCCGATGCCCGCGCGATTCGCTCGGCGCATCGCCGCCTCATCGCCTCGGTCCATCCGGACAAGGGTGGCACGGAAGCGCTCGCTGCCCAGATCAACGCGGCGCGCGACCTTCTGATCAGGGACATGGCGCAGCGCGACTGAAACCAAGGGAGAGCATGCCATGGCCCATCGCTTTCATCCCACGCTCCTGCGCGAATATGACATTCGTGGGGTGATCGGCCAGACGCTTGGCGAGGCGGATGGCTATGCGGTAGGTCGCAGCTTCGGCACGGTCATCAAACGGGCGGGCGGATCAAAGGTCGCGGTCGGCTATGACGGGCGGCTGAGTTCCCCGGCGCTGGAACAGGCGGTCGTGCAAGGCCTTCAGGACTCGGGCACGGATGTCGTCCGCATAGGCCTCGGCCCGACGCCCATGCTCTATTATGCCGAAGCGGTTCTCGATGTGGACGGCGGCATTCAGATAACCGGCAGCCACAATCCCACCGATCATAATGGCTTCAAGCTGGTGCTTGCGCATAACGCCTTTTTTGGGTCGGACATCGCGAAGCTGGGGGCCATGTCTGCGGCAGGCGACTGGAGCGAAGGCAGCGGCGGGGTAGAAACCGTCGCCATCATGGACCGCTATGCCGCGCGTCTGGTGGAGGGGTTCGACGGCGCCGCCTGGCGCATTGGCTGGGACGCGGGCAATGGCGCCGCCGGTCCTGTAGTGGACAAGCTCGTCAAGCTCCTGCCAGGTGAGCATCATGTGCTTTTCACCCAGATAGACGGACATTTTCCCCATCATCACCCCGATCCTACTGTCGAGGCGAATCTGGCCGACCTGAAAGCGCTTGTCCGCTCGAAGAAGCTCGATTTCGGAGTGGCTTTCGACGGGGACGGCGACCGGATCGGGGTGATCGACGGCAAGGGCCGGGTGATCTGGGGCGACCAGTTGCTCGGCATCTTCGCGGAGCTGGTGCTGAAAGACCGCCCGAACGCCACGATCGTCGCGGATGTGAAGGCCAGCCAGGCCTTGTTCGACCGGATCTCGGCCTTGGGCGGCCAGCCGCTGATGTGGAAGACCGGCCACAGCCTCATCAAGTCCAAAATGAAGGAGATTGCCGCTCCGCTGGGCGGGGAGATGACCGGCCACATCTTCTTTGCGGACGATTATTATGGTTTCGATGACGGGCTTTATGCCGCGGTGCGGCTTATCCGGAGCCTGACTCGGCTCCGCCGCAGTGTCACGGCCCTGCGCGACGAGATGCCCGACATGGCCAACACACCGGAAATCCGCTTTCCGGTTGAGGAGAGCCGCAAATTTGCCGTGGTGGAGGAGGTGCGCGCCCGGCTGCTGGCCGCAGGCGCGAGCGTCGATGAAACCGATGGCCTTAGGGTCAATACGGCCGATGGCTGGTGGCTGTTGCGGGCCTCCAACACGCAGGATTCGCTGGTTGTGCGGGCCGAAGCGAAGGGTGCGGAGGGATTGGCGCGTCTGATCGCGGATATCGACGCACAATTGGCCGATTCGGATGTGATTCGGCCTTGAGCAGCCGATTATGACGGCCCTACAGGGAAAAATTGACATGGTCTTATGCAGATTTCCTTTACGGAAATCAGGCAAAAGCATGACGATTGCATGAAACGCAATCGAGCATCAGCTTTTCGCATTTGCGGAAAATGTCGCTGCACCGCAAAAGGAACGGGCCTTTCAGGCATCCTCTCCTAAAACTTTCAAGCCGTCCTCCGGGGCGGCTTTTTTTTGCCCTGATGGAGAGCGCGATTTTCGCTTCCTGCCGTAACGTCGTTGCGCAATCCGAAAGGATAGCGGCGGAAATCCGTGCAAATTAGGGCTTTTCGAACGATTATTTAACCATAATGCTTATAAGAGCATGGCTCACAGGGGATCATTCTCTGGCGAAAGCCATTTTGCCTTGGTCAAGTTTCAGGAGAGGAATCATATGTCTTTGCGCCGCCCCATTATCGCCAGTCTCTTGCTATCAGGCGTATTGGCAATGCCAGTTCCGGCTTTTGCGGGTGGATTCTACCTGCAGGAACAGTCGCCCAAGGAAACCGGCCGCGCGCTCGCCGGGGCGGGTGCGGCGGCGGACGATCCGTCCACCATCTATTTCAACCCTGCCGCCATGACGGAATTGTCGGGCGTTCAGACCTCGATCGGCGGCATCGCGCTGATGGCCTCCGCGCATCAGGCCAATCGCGGCACCTATCGCACCGTTCCCACCCTGCCCGGTGCTCGGGTGCCGGTGACGGGCAATGATGGCGGCCAGCCGTTCGAAAAGGTCATTCCCATCCCCAGCTTCTATGTGACGGCGCAGGCTACGGACCGGCTGTGGCTGGGTCTGGGCGTCAACGCGCCGTTCGGGTTGAAGCTGGATTATGATGACGGCTTTTTCGGCCGCTACGACTCGCTCTACACCAACCTCAAAACCTATAATATCCAGCCCAGCGCCGCCTATAAGCTGAACGACAATTTCTCGATCGGCGGCGGTGTCGACGTGCAATATGTGAAGGCGACGCTGACCAACGCGCTGCCGCAGCTTTCGCCGTTGATCCCGACCGATGGCTTTGCCCGGTTGAAGGGCGACGACTGGACGGTCGGCTGGAATGCGGGCCTGTTCTACACCAATGGCGCCACCAATGTCGGCGTTTCCTACCGTTCCGGCATCAAGCATAAGCTGACCGGCACGCAGACCATTTCCGGCCTTCTGGGTCCGATCGCCGCGGCCAATGGCGAATTGGACGCCTCCGCGCCGCTCGATCTGCCCGATATCGTCACTGTCGGCTTCATGCACCGCCTGACGCCCAAGCTGCGTGCCATGATCAGCGCCCGCTGGTACAACTGGTCGAAGTTCAAGGGCATCGCCATCACCTCCGCTGCCGGCACCAGCAACAAGGAGCTGGATTACAAGGATAGCTACAGCGTCAGCCTGGGCGGCGAATATGATGTCAGCCCGGCGCTGACCCTGCGCGCGGGCACGATGTTCGACCGCTCGCCCACCAATCCGCAGCATCTGACGACCCGCGTGCCCGATGGCGATCGCACCTGGCTGTCGGCCGGCGCGACCTACAATATCTCGCCCGCCTTTGCGTTGAACCTCAGCTATGCCCATAATTTCGTGGAAAAGGCGAACATCATCCGTCCGGACAGCTATTATCCCGCGCCCGCGACGGTGACGGCGACCACCCTGTCGCAGACCAGCGGCAATGCGGACCAGATCGGCGCATCGTTGACGGCGCGTTTTTGATTAGGAGCGGCACCGGCCCTCACCCCCACCCGACCGCCCACAGGATACCATGTCTGGGCGGTCGGGTGGGGGTGAGGGCCGGTGCCGCACGTTTCGGCTTTGCTGAAACGCAAACAGCTCACGCTTCTAACCGACGCAATAAATCCCTATAGGGGCTCCATCACCACGGAGCCCCTTTTTCATGTCCGACCATAATCCCGGCCTGCGCCCCTGGCGCGACATCGCCCGCAGGCAATGCCGCCAGATCATGGTCGGCAATGTTCCCGTCGGTGGTGGCGCCCCGGTCACGGTGCAGACCATGACCAACACGCCGACCCATGACGTCAAGGCGACGATCGACCAGATCCGCCGCTGCGAGGAGGTGGGCGTGGACATCATCCGCGTCTCCTGCCCCGACGAGGCATCGACCGCCGCCTTGAAGCAGATCGTCCGCGCCGCCCGCGTGCCGATCGTCGCGGACATTCATTTCCATTATAAGCGCGCGCTGGAAGCCGCCGATGCGGGCGCGGCCTGCCTGCGCATCAATCCGGGCAATATCGGCAGCGAAGCGCGGGTGAAGGAGGTGGTCGACGCGGCCAAGGCCAATGGCTGCTCGATCCGCATCGGCGTCAATGCCGGGTCGCTCGAAAAGGATCTGCTCGAAAAATATGGCGAGCCTTGTCCCGAAGCGCTGGTGGAAAGCGCGCTTGACCATATCAAGCTGCTCCAGGACCAGGATTTTCACGAATATAAGGTGGCGGTGAAGGCCAGCGACGTGTTCCTCGCCGTGGCCGCCTATATGCAACTGGCCGAAGCGGTGGATTGCCCGCTGCACCTGGGCATTACCGAGGCGGGCGGCTTGATCGGCGGCACGGTGAAAAGTTCCATCGGCATCGGCAATCTGCTCTGGGCCGGGATCGGTGACACGATCCGCGTCTCGCTCTCCGCCGAACCGGAAGAGGAGGTGCGCGTCGGCTACGAAATATTGAAGTCGCTCGGCATCCGCACTCGCGGCGTGAAGGTCATTTCCTGCCCGAGTTGCGCCCGTCAGGGCTTCGATGTGATCCGCACGGTGCAGGCGCTGGAGGAACGGCTCCAGCATATCCATACGCCACTTTCCCTGTCTGTGCTCGGCTGCGTGGTGAACGGTCCCGGTGAAGCGCGCGAAACCGACATCGGCCTGACCGGCGGCGGCGCGGGCAAGCATATGGTCTATCTCTCCGGCCTCACCGATCATACGATTCAGGACGAAGGGATGATCGATCATATCGTGAACCTTGTCGAAGCCAAGGCGGCGGAGATCGAGGCGGCCACCACCGACGCCGGCAAGGCGGAAGCGGCGGAGTAAGCCGCTTCCCCCCATGACTGCGCCCCGCTCCTTCGCCCTCCCCTTTGCGGTTTGCTGCCTGGGGGTCGCGCTGTTTTCCGTGATGGATGCGGCGATGAAGGGGCTCAGCCTCTCGATCGGCCTGTTCAACGCGCTGTTCTGGCGCGCGCTGACGGGCAGCCTGTTGGGGCTGGCGCTGATGCTGCTGACGCGGCAGCGCTGGCCGAACCGGGCCGTGCTGCGGCTGCACCTGCTGCGCGGCGCGGTCGTGGCGGTGATGGCCAGCCTGTTCTTCTGGGCGATCATGCGGTTGCCGCTGGCCGAAGCCATTGCCCTGTCCTTCATCGCGCCGCTGGTCGCGCTTTATCTCGCCGCGCTGCTGCTGAAGGAAAAGATCGGGCGGCAGGCCATCGGCGCGTCGCTGCTGGGGCTGGTCGGGGTTGCGGTCATCCTGTCCGGGCGGTTGCGGGGCGATTATGACGCGAATGCGCTGCTGGGCGCGGGCGCGGTCCTGATTTCGGCGGTGCTGTTCGCCTGGAATCTCATCCTCCAGCGGCAACAGGCGCAGTTGGCTTCGCCCATAGAGGTCGCCTTCTTCCAGCATATCGTGATGTTCGGCCTATTCGCTCTCTTCGCCTTAGCTGCCCAATGGATGCCGGTCCTGCCGGCGGCGCCGTCCTGGGCGTTGATCGTCCTGGCCGCGACCCTTGCCTTCGCGTCGCTGGCCGCGCTCGCCTGGGCCTATGCGCGGGCGGAGGCGCAGGTTCTGATTCCGGTGGAATATACCGCCTTCGTCTGGGCGGCGATCATTGGCTGGCTGGCCTTTGGCGACCGGCTGACCCTGACGACGGTGGTCGGCGCGCTGCTGATCGTGGTCGGCTGCCTGATCGCGTCTCGCACGGGATCGGCCGAGTCGCCGCATGTCGAATCGTCCATCGCCTGAAAGGAAAAGCATGTCCGTCACCATCCGCGAGGCCGTTCCTTCCGACATCGGGGCGATTCACGACTTCATCCTCGCTCTGGCCGACTATGAAAAGCTGTCGCATGAGGTGAGGGCCGACCGCGCCAACCTGGAGAAATATCTCTTCGGTCCGCGCCCCATGGCTGAAGTGCTGATCGCGGAAAATGAAGGCAAGGCGATCGGTTTCGCCCTGTTCTTCCACAATTTCTCGACCTTTGAGGGGCGACCGGGCCTCTATCTGGAGGATCTGTTCGTCATCTCCGAAGCCCGGGGTCTGGGCGCGGGCAAAGCGCTGCTCTCCCGCCTCGCGCAACTGGCGCTGGAGCGGGATTGCGCGCGGCTGGAATGGTGGGTGCTGGACTGGAACGAACCGTCCATCGCCTTCTACCGTTCGCTCGGTGCGCGGGCGATGGACGAATGGACGGTGCAGCGCGTCGACGGCGAAGCGCTCAGCGCCCTCGCGTCAACGCATCCTGCACGCTGACGCCCAGTAGGACGGCGGTGAAGGCGCTCAAGGCGACGACGACAAGGATGGGATAGAAGGTGGCGATCATGGTGAAGTCTCCTTTCGGGAGGCTTTTGCGCTGCCCCGCTCGCCGCCGACATAAGGATTGTTACGGAGTCCACGAGACGAGCCGAGGGGCGGGACTCTTGACGGGGACTCCCCGCCCGGCGCATTGTGCCGGACGGAACATTTAGGGGACAAGGACTTACCATGGCTGTCAGCCGCGGAGCCAAGCGCACGCCAGAGTGGCGCGAAATGCTGAAACGCAGCCTGATCCGCAGCGGCGCGCTGATCGGATCGATCGCGTTGATCCTGGCGACCCTGTTTCTCGCTCTGGCGCTGCTCAGCTATCAGCCGAGCGACCCGTCGATGAATACGGTGGCGGGCGATCATGTGCAGAATATCATGCAGGCGCCCGGCGCCTGGATTGCCGATTTCCTGCTCTGGTTGTTCGGCGTGCCGGTGGCTTTGGTGCTGCCTCTGATGGCGATCACCGCCCGGCGGCTGTGGGGCGATCAGGACATGAGCGGGTGGAAGGCGCAGTTCGGCAAATGCTTCGCCGGGATCGTGCTGCTCGGCATCGCGCTGGCGCTGTTCCAGACCAATCCGCTGGTCGGCCTGCCCGCCGGATGGGGCGGCATCATCGCGCTGGTGACGGCGCGGGGCGTCATCAGCCTGACCGCGCAGACCCCCGCCGCACAAGGGTGGATCACCGGCATATTGATTGCGCTGACGCTGATCGCGGGCGCCATCCTTTGGTATCGCAGCCTTGCGCTGGAAAAGCCGATCATCGCGCTGCGTCGGCCTCCGCTGCCGCGTCTTAGCCTGCCCAAGCCCGCTTTCGCCCTGCCCGGCGGCGGGGCTGTGGCTGATCCCTTCGATGATCAGGACGAGGTCGTCGAGCGTATCGCCGCGCCACGCAAGACCGTCACCAACGAACCCAAGCCGCCGATCAACATCCAGACGCCCAAGCCCGCCCCGGCGCAGCGCCCCATGGCGCCGGTCAGCCAAGACGACCTGTTCGGCAACAGTTCCCTGCCCTCGCCCGACCTGCTCAATCCGGTTCCCGCCAGCCAGGGCGCGAAGATCGACAAGGCCGCGCTGGAACGCAATGCGCGGCTGCTGGAGTCGGTGCTCGACGACTTCCATGTGAAGGGCAATATCGTCGAGGTTCGACCCGGTCCGGTCGTCACCATGTATGAGCTGGAACCCGCGCCGGGCATCAAGGCGAGCCGCGTGATCGCACTGGCCGACGATATTGCGCGCAACATGTCGGCGCTCTCCGCCCGCGTGGCGACGATACCGGGGCGCACGGTGATCGGCATCGAACTGCCCAATGCCAATCGGGAGGGCGTGTCGTTTCGCGAACTCATCACTTCCGAGCAGTTCATGCAGGAAGCGACGCTGCCGATCATCCTGGGCAAGAATATCTCGGGCGAGCCGATCATCGCTGACCTGGCGCCCATGCCGCATCTGCTGATCGCGGGTACGACGGGTTCGGGCAAGTCGGTGGGCCTCAACGCCATGATCCTGTCGCTGCTCTACCGCATGACGCCGGATCAGTTGCGCCTGATCATGATCGATCCGAAGATGCTGGAACTGTCGACCTATGACGACATCCCGCATCTCCTTTCCCCGGTCGTCACCGAGCCGAGCAAGGCGATCCGCGCGCTCAAATGGGCGGTGGAGCAGATGGAGGACCGCTATCGCATGATGGCTTCGATCTCCGTTCGCAACCTTGCCAACTATAATGAGAAGGTCCGCGCCGCGAAGGCCAAGGGCAAGCCCTTGGGCCGCCGCGTCCAGACCGGCTACGACCCCGAAAATGGCAAGCCGATCTATGAGGAGGAGCAGCTCGATTTTCAGCCGCTGCCGCAGATCGTGGTAGTGGTCGACGAGCTGGCCGACCTGATGATGACGGCGGGCAAGGAAGTCGAATTCCTGATTCAGCGCTTGGCGCAAAAGGCGCGTGCGGCGGGCATACACCTGATCCTCGCGACACAGCGTCCCTCGGTCGATGTTATTACCGGCGTCATCAAGGCGAACCTGCCGACCCGCATCAGC
This sequence comes from Sphingobium sp. SJ10-10, assembly GCF_036038995.2. Classification (NCBI taxonomy): domain Bacteria; kingdom Pseudomonadati; phylum Pseudomonadota; class Alphaproteobacteria; order Sphingomonadales; family Sphingobiaceae; genus Sphingobium; species Sphingobium sp. SJ10-10. The sequence goes on along the minus strand of NZ_CP158132.1, from coordinate 2,650,324 downwards.
TTCTTCGTGACGTCGAAGATCGACAGCCGCACGATCCTGGGTGAACAGGGCGCCGAGCAGCTATTGGGTAAGGGCGACATGCTCTACATGCATGGTGGCAAGGGGCTGATGCGCGTCCATGGCCCCTTCGTGTCGGACGACGAAGTGCGCGTGGTGGCGGATCACTGGCGCGCCCAGGGCCAGCCCGACTATATCGCCGCCGTCACCGAGGAGCCGGAGGAAGGCAGCTTCGCGCTCGACGGCGTCGACCTGGGCGACGACAGCCCGGATGCGCAGCTCTTCCGCAAGGCTTGCCAGCTTGTCTTCGAAAATCAGAAGGCCTCGACCAGTTGGCTACAGCGGCAATTGCGCATCGGTTACAACAGCGCCGCTCGCCTCATCGAGCAGATGGAGGAACAGGGGCTGGTGGGTCCGCCCAACCATGTCGGCCGCCGCGAAGTGCTGCGCGACGAGGGTGGCAATCCGCTCTGATCCTGTCGGTGCGAAAAATTTTCATTTGGCCTGATGCGAAAAAGTCACTGCCCATTTCGCTCTGAAACGGGATTTTGCGTGGCTGTTTCGGCTGTTGCGGGCTTGTAAAACATGATCCGATCCGCAGAAATCCCTGATTTCCGGGCATGATTGCGTTTCGTGCAATCGTCTTTCGGTTCTTCGCATTTGCAGCGAAACGCGATTTGGCCGAAGAGGGATCTGCCTTTCAGGCATCCTCTCCTAAAAACTTTCAGGCTGGTCTTCGGATCAGCCTTTTTTTTGTCATCGCGCCGGTCTAAGCAGAAGCCGCTCACCGCAGCGCCTTAAAAAATAATTGGGAGAGGGGCCGCCGGAAAGACCGGCACTGGCGAAGCGGAAGCAGAGGGGGATTGAGTGGCCATGCCGCTCTCCCCCTTCCCGTTCCAGCGATCCGATCCATTGCGCTCACGGAACGAATGGGTTCACAACGGGTTCAAGCCCTGCCCCCTACACTCCTCACCCTGAACAACCGGAGATGATTGCATGAAGCGCATCCTTGCGTCCCCCATCCTGACGCTGGCTGCCCTGACGCTGGCTATTGCGCCTTTCGCGGTGCCGATGATGCCGGCGGCGGCGCAGGAGGACCAATCGGACCTGCCGAAGGTCAACGCCTATATTCGCGCCGTCACCACCATGACCGCCAATTTCTCCCAGACCGACCGCAATGGGCAGACGCTGACCGGCCAGCTCATCATCAAGCAGCCGGGCAAGATCCGTTTCCAATATCAAAAGGGCGTGCCGCTGCTGATCGTGGGCGACGGCAAGGCGCTGACCATGATCGACTATGAAGTGCGGCAGGTGCAGCGCTGGCCGATCGGCAATTCGCCGCTGGGCGCGCTGATCGACCCGTCGAAGGATCTGTCGAAATTCGGCAAGGTGATCCAGACTGGCGATCCGACCATATTGTCCGTCCAGGCACGCGATCCCAAGCGGCCGGAATATGGCACCATCACCATGATCTTCAAACGGGACGCGCCGAGCCCGGCGGGCTTGCAGCTTTACGGCTGGGTGGCGCTGGATTCGCAGAATAACCGGACGGCGGTGAAGCTCAGCAACCAGCGTTATGGCGTGCCGGTGGCCGATTCCGCCTTCCGCTGGACCGATCCGCGGCCCAAGGGACGCGCAGCGGGCGGTTAAGCGGGCCACAGGCGCGACGGGCCGAAAACTTTTCAGAATCGTTCATCTGACGCTCATATCCCGCCTCCTAAAAAGAACTCCACGGCGAGAGACGAAACCGGGATTTCCCCCCTGTTACCCGGCACCCCGCTCCCGTCGCAAAGCGCTTCAAGGGCGCGATCGAGGCCCCCGTTCCATGCCCCCGGAGCGGGGGTCTTTTTGTTTGGGCCGGGATTTGGCCCAGGGAGGGCTGCAAATAGCGGCTTTCTGCGCTTCCGGTGCTCACGACCTTTAAGGTCGCTGCGCGCCGGTTCTCGAAATCCACTATTTTCGCTCCACCCCGAGCCAAATCCCGGCCCAAACGGTGCCGTCCTTGTCGCCCTTGCGCGGGAGGGCGGAGGGTCTTAGTGGATCACCCATGCCTCAGACACTCAGTATCGCTTCCTGGAACATCAACAGCGTTCGTGCCCGGCTCGATATCGTGGAGCGCTTTCTGACAGAGGAAGCGCCCGACATTCTGTGTCTTCAGGAAACCAAGGTGGTGAACGAGATTTTCCCCACCGCGATGTTCCGGCAACTGGGCTATGTCCATCAGGTGCTGAACGGCCAGCGGATGCACCATGGCGTGGCGATCATGTCCAAGGTGCCGATCCATGAGGACGACCGGTTCGACTGGCAGGCCAATGGCGAAGCGCGCCATGTCGGCGTGCGGCTCGACAATGGCGTCAGGATCGAGAATGTCTATGTGCCTGCCGGTGGCGACATCGCGGACCGGGAGGCGAATCCGAAATTCGGACAGAAGCTCGATTTTCTGGAGCGGATGATCAAATGGTCCTCTGGGTTGGAGGACAAGCCGACCATATTGACCGGCGATTTCAACATCGCGCCGATGGAATGCGATGTCTGGAGCCACAAGCAATTGCTGAATGTGGTCAGCCATACGCCGGTCGAATGCGAGATATTGGCGCGGTTGCAGGCGTCGAACGACTGGGTCGATATCGGCCGCCATTTCCATCCCGCGCCGCAGCGGCTCTACACCTGGTGGAGCTATCGCGCGAAGGACTGGGCGGAATCGGATCGCGGGCGGCGGCTCGATCATATGTGGATGACCAGGGACGTGGCGGGCAAGGCGCTCAGCCATCGCGTGGTCGAACCGGCGCGCAACTGGGGCAAGCCGTCCGACCATATCCCGATCATCACGGAATTCGCGTTCTGATGGGCGCGCGCGCCGCCGCCCGCGCCATCGACGCGCTACGCCGGGGCTGGCCGGTGCGGGTGCAGGCCGCCGATGGCGCATTGCGGCTGATGGCCATTGAGGGCGCCGACGCGGTGACGCTCGCCGGATTCGATCCGGGCGCTGAAGCCGACATCCTGATTTCCGCCGCACGGGCGCAGACGCTGAAGCTCGCCAACCAGTTGGCGGCGGCCGATCCCGACATGCCGGTGCTGGTGGCGCGGGCGCCATGGATCGACGTCGATGTGGCGACGGCGATTTCCGACCCGGTTCTGGACCTGGCTTCGCCGCTCAAGGGGCCGTTCATGGCGAAGCCGCTGACCGCGCCGCTGGCGGCCAAGGCAGCGCTGCGGCTGGCGCGGCTTGCAGGGATATTGCCGGCCTATTTCGCCACGGTGGAAGGCGAAGCGGAGGCGGAGGTCAGCGCCGCCGATGTGGACGCCTATGACGATGCGGTGCATCTGGACATTGCGACGCGGGCAAGACTGCCGGTATCGGCCAGCGAAACCGCCGAGATCGTCGCTTTCCGCAGCCCCGACGAACCACGCGAGCATGTGGCGCTGATCGTCGGCCAGCGGGATTCCTCGCCGCCGGTGATCCGGTTGCACAGCGAATGCCTGACCGGCGACGTGCTGGGGTCGCTGAAATGCGACTGCGGCCCGCAACTGCATGAGGCGCTGCACCGGATCGCGGATTCGAACTGGGGCATCCTGCTCTATCTGCGGCAGGAAGGGCGGGGCATCGGTCTGGTCAACAAGCTGCGCGCCTATGCCTTGCAGGATCAGGGTTTCGACACGGTCGACGCCAATGTGCGGCTGGGTTTCGCAATAGACGCGCGCGATTTTTCGGTCGCGGCGCGGATGCTGGACTTGCTGGGCGTGGGTGAAGTCAGGTTGCTCACCAACAATCCGAACAAGGTGACGGGGCTGGAAAAGGCGGGAATCAAGGTGGCGGAACGGTTGCCGATCATCCTGCCCACCAATCCGCATAATGAGCGCTATCTCGCCACCAAGCGCGACCGGACCGGGCACCAGCTATGAGCGTCGTCCGCGTCGATACGGGCGCGGGGCGCCTCTCCTTCGGCGCGATCGACATTCCCTGCACCATCGGGCGCAGCGGTGCTTGCGCGGCGGCGGACAAGCGGGAAGGGGATGGCTGTACGCCGCTGGGAGTCTGGCTGATCCGGGGCGTGTTGCTTCGGCCGGGCAAGGGGGATGCTACGGGCATCCGCCTGCCTTGGCGCTGGGTGCGGGAAGGGGATGGCTGGTCCGATGATGTGGCCGATCCGGCCTATAATCGGCCCGTGCACCTGCCGCGTCCCTTTTCGGCTGAAAATCTGCTGCGCGCCGACGGTGCCTATGATGTGATCGTGGTGCTGGGGCACAATGATGCGCCGCCGGTGCCGGGGCAGGGGAGCGCGATCTTTTTCCACCTGTCCGAAGGGCGTCCCACCGCCGGGTGCGTGGCGGTGGAGCGGGGGGATATGCTGCGTTTGCTGCCGTTGTTGGTATCGGGCGATGTGATGGAAATCGTTTGAAGTTGAATTTTCGTCATTCCCCTCTTCGCGGGAATGACGATTTTATGCTTTCTCCAGCTCCGCCACTTCGCCACCTGCCGCTTCCAGCAGCCGCCGCTCCAGCGTTTGCAGCCGCGCCTTGCTCTCGATCTTCCCGGCCAGCAGGTCGGTGACGTAGAAGGTGTCGACGGCGCGCTCGCCATAGGTGGCGACATGGGCGCTGTGTACCGTCACCTTCGACTGGAACAGCGCATTGGCCAGGCTGAACAGCAGCGCCGGGCGGTCCCGCGCATTCACTTCGATCACGGTGAAGCGGTTCGACGCCTTGTTGTCGATCAGCACATTGGGCTCGATGCGAAAGGCCTCGGCGCGGGTGCGGGGCAGGGGACGCGCTTCCAGCTTGGTGATCATGCGGTGCCGGTTGGCGAGCGAATCCTCGATCGCCTTGCGGATGCGCACAAGTTGCTCGGGGCTGTGGAACGCGCCGCCCAGCGGGTCCTGCACCAGGAAATTGTCGATCGCGACGCCGTCGCGCGTGGTGTGGATGCGCGCGTCGATGATGTTGCCGCCCGCCAGATGAATGGCGCCCGCAATCCGGTAGAACAGTCCCGGATGGTCGGCGGCATAGACCGTCACCAGCGTCGCGCCGCGCTGCGGATAATATTGCGCGGCGATGGAGAGGGGGGAGTCGCCCGCCTCCAATATATGCTGGGCATTGTGGAACAGGATGTCGTCGGGTTCCGCGATCCAGTAGCTCTCGGGCAGACGCTTGCGCAGTTTCTCGAAATCCGCTTCGGAGAGGCCGAGTGCCTGGCGCAGCGCCTGCTGCTTGACCGTAACCCGTTCGCTGCGGCCCTTTTGCTTGTGGCCAAGGCGCAGCAGCTCTTCGGCGGACTCATAAAGATCGCCCAGCAACTGGCGTTTCCAGCTATTCCAGACGCCGGGGCCCACGGCGCGGATGTCGACCACGGTCAGGCATAGCAGCAGCCTCAACCGCTCCGGACTCTGCACCACCTCGACGAAATCGAGGATGGTCTTGTAATCTGCCAGATCGCGCTTGAAGGCGGTGGCCGACATCAGCAGATGATGCAGCACCAGCCAGGACACGGTTTCCGTCTCCGCCGGGGTCAGGCCCAGGCGTGGGCAGAGATGCTCCGCCACCTCCGCGCCCAACATACTGTGGTCGCCGCCGCGTCCCTTGGCGATGTCGTGCAGCAGCACCGCGACATAGAGGACGCGGCGCGACACCAGCTTGCCCATCAGGTCCGCCGCCAGCGGATGATCCTGGTTCAGCTCGCCCTTTTCGATCCGCGCCAGCAGGCCCACGGCGCGGATCGTATGCTCGTCCACCGTATAGTGGTGATACATGTCGAACTGCATCTGCGCCACGACGCGGCGGAAATCGGGGATGAAACGGCCGAAGACGGTCGACTCGTTCATCCAGCGCAGCACCGTTTCGGGATCGCGCGGAGAGGTCAGCACCTCCATGAAGGCGGCGTTGGCGCGCGGATCGCGGCGCACCTTGGCGGTGATCAGGCTCGCGTCGCGACTGGCGGCGCGCATGGCGCTGGGGTGGATGGCCAGGCCATGCTTGTCGGCCAGTGCGAAGATTTCCAGCAGCCGGACCGGATCATCCTGGAAAAAATGGTCGTTGGGCAACGCCAGCCGCCCGCGATCCAGCACGAAGCCGTCCAGCTTCTTGGGCCGGCGGAAGAAGCTGGGGATATAGCGCCGCCCGCGCTCCGCCATCTGGTCGTCCAGATGGGCGAGGAACACGGCGGTCAGGTCGCCCACCGTCTTCGCGTTCAGGAAATAATAGCGCATGAAGCGCTCCACCCCCGACCGCCCGGCACGCCCGATAAAGTGCATGCGGGTAGCGGTTTCGAGCTGGAGGTCGAAGGTCAGCCGGTCTTCGGCCCGCCCCGTGATCATGTGCAGGTGGCAGCGCACCGCCCAGAGGAAATCCTCGGCCTTCTGGAACTGGCGCAATTCGGTTTCGGTCAGCAGGCCGACATCGACCAGTTCGGAGACCGACTTGACCCGGTTCACATATTTGCCGATCCAGAACAGCGTATGCAGGTCGCGCAGCCCGCCCTTGCCTTCCTTCACATTGGGTTCGACGACATAGCGGCTGTCGCCCATGCGCTTGTGCCGTTCGTCGCGCTCCACCAGCTTTTCAGTCACGAAGGCGCGGGCGGTGCCCTGCATTACATCGGTATCGAAACGGGTGCTGACTTCCTCATAAAGGGCGCGGTCGCCCCAGATGTAGCGGGCCTCCAGCAGCGCGGTGCGCACCGTGAGGTCCGCCTTCGCCATGCGCATGGTTTCGTCGATCGACCGGCTGCTATGGCCGACCTTCAACCCCAAGTCCCACAGCGAATAGAGCATGGATTCGATGACCTGCTCGGTCCAGCCGGTGGGTTTCCAAGGGGTGATGAAGCCGATGTCGACATCGCTGTGCGGCGCCATTTCGCCCCGGCCATAGCCGCCCACCGCGATCAGCACGATCCGCTCGCCGGTGCTGCGATTGCCTGCCGGATAGAGATGGTGCGTGGTGGCGTCGTAAAGCAGCCGCAATATCTGATCGACCAGGAAGGCGAAGGCAGTGACGGCTTCCCGCCCGCGGGTCGGTTTCTGGTTGAGGCGGTGGGCGACATCCTCGCGCCCCGCATCCAGAGCGTCCTTCAATAGCTTCACGATCAGGCCGCGCAGTTTGATCTGATCGCCCCGATGCTCCTGCGCCAGCGTGTTGATGCGGTCGGAAATGGCGCGCCGGTCGATGATCGCCCGCCTGGACCCCAATTTTGGAAACTGCATGACCATAAAGCTAACCTAGTCTTCCTGACCGGCTGCCGCCAGTTGCTTGAGGCGATAGAGTTGATCGAGCGCTTCGCGGGGGGACAGCGCGTCGGCGTCGATCGCCACCAGCGCGGCGCGAAGGGGATCGACCTTCTCCTCGACCTGCGCGGTGGCGGCGGCGAACAGGGGCAGATCGTCCAGCCCCGCCGCGATGCCGCCGGTCTTGGCCTTGCCCGCTTCAAGGCGCGCCAGAACGTCCTTCGCGCGCTTGAGGACGGCAGGCGGCAGTCCCGCCAGCCGCGCTACGGCCAGACCATAGCTCCGATCCGCCGGACCCTCCGCAACCTCGTGCAGCAGCACCAGATCTCCCTTCCACTCCCGCGCCCGGACATGGTGGAGCGAGAGCGAGGACAGGGTTTCCGCCAGCCGCGTCAGCTCATGATAATGGGTCGCGAACAGGCAGCGGCAACGATTGACCTCATGCACCGCCTCGACCACCGCCCAGGCCAGCGCCAGCCCGTCATAGGTGGACGTGCCGCGCCCGACTTCGTCGAGGATGACGAAGCTGCGTTCGGTCGACTGGGCCAGAATGGCTGCGGTTTCGACCATCTCGACCATGAAGGTCGAGCGGCCCTTCGCCAGATTGTCCGATGCGCCGACGCGGCTGAACAGGCGGTCGACCAGGGTCAGGGTCGCGGACTGCGCGGGCACATAGGCGCCTGCCTGCGCAAGGATGACGATGATCGCGTTCTGCCGCAGGAAGGTGGATTTACCGCCCATGTTCGGACCCGTGACCAGCCAGAGCCGGTCACTGGCCACCAGTCGGCAATCATTGGCGACGAAAGGCTGGCCTTCGCGGCGCAGCGCATCCTCGACCACTGGATGGCGGCCGCCGGTGATTTCGAGGCACGGTCCTTCGCCGTCTTCGGGCAGGAAATGGGGCCGTTGCCAGCCGCCTTCGGCCGCACGCTCGGCCAGCGCCGCCGCCACGTCGAGCCGGGCGAGGGCGTCGGCGGCGCGGGCGATCTCCGCCTTGCGGGCGAGGGTTGCTTCGATCAGCTCTTCCAGATACGCGGCTTCGGCCACCAAAGCATGGGCGCCCGCCTGCGCGACGCGGCTCGCCTGTTCGTGCAGGTCGACCGAATTGAAGCGCACCACCCCGGCCAGCGTCTGGCGATGGGTGAAACCGCTGTCGGGCTGCATCAATTGGTCGGCGGCGCGGGCGGGCACCTCGACATGATAGCCCAGTACGCCATTATGCCGGATCTTGAGCGAGGCGATGCCGGTCTGCTCGCGATATTTCGCTTCCAGCGCGGCGATGGCGCGGCGGCCGTCTCCGGCGAGGCGGCGCAGCTCATCCAGCGCCGGGTCATAGCCGTCCGCGATATAGCCGCCATTGGCGGTTTCGGTCGGCGGGCTGGGGACGAGGGCGCGGGACAGGCTGTCGACCAGCGCGCCATGCCCGTCGAGCGCAGGCAGCAATTGCGCCAGCAGCAATGGCTGGTCGGGCAGGCGTCCCAGCCGTTCGCGCAGAAGCCGCGCTTCGCCAAGCCCATCCCGCAACTGACCGAGATCACGCGGACTGCCCCTGCCGATGGCAAGGCGACCCAGAGCGCGACCGATATCCGGCAGGGCGCGCAAAGCCACGCGCAACTGGTCGCGCAGCATGCTATCGTCATGGAACAGTTGCACCAGGCCCAGCCGCGCTTCGATGGCCGCCTGATCCATCAAGGGCGCGGACAGATCCTGCCCCAGCAATCGCGCCCCGGCGCCCGTCACGGTCCGGTCGACCGCGCCCAGCAGGCTGCCCGCCCGCGTGCCGTTCATGGTGGCGGTGATCTCCAGGCTCTCGCGCGTCGCCGCATCGATGGCGACATGCGCGCTGCTGGTCTTGCGCATCGGCGGGGCAAGGAAGGGCAAGGTGCCCTTGCCCGCATGATCGAGATAGCTCAGCAATCCGCCCATGGCCGCCAATTCGGCGCGGCTGAACTGGCCGAATCCGTCCAGCGTGGCGACGCCGAAGATGCGCTTCAGCGCCGCCTCGGCCCGGCTGCTGGAAAAGGCGGCGCGATCGAAGGGGTGGGAATCGGGCAGGTCCAGTTCCACCCCGTCCGGCAACACGATCTCGCTCGGCCGCAGGCGCGCCAGTTCTGCCGCCAGATCGCTGGCCCGCAACGTCAGTGTTTCGAACCGCCCGGTCGAGATATCGGCGGCGGCAAGGCCATATTCCTGCCTATCCTCGCCCCCGACCTGCGCCAGCGTCACCAGCATATTGTCGCGCCGGCTGTCGAGCAGCGTCTCTTCGGTCAGCGTGCCTGCCGTTACATAGCGGACGATGGCGCGGGCCACGAGGGATTTGCTGCCCCGTGCCTTGGCCTGCGCGGGTGTCTCGGTCTGCTCCGCAATGGCGACGCGGTGGCCCGCCTTGATCAGACGTGCAAGATAAGTTTCCGCACTGTGCACTGGCACGCCGCACATCGGGATCGGCACGCCGCCATGCTCGCCCCGGCTGGTGAGCGCAATGTCGAGCGTCGTCGCCGCCGCCTTCGCATCCTCGAAGAACAGCTCGAAAAAGTCGCCCATGCGGTAGAAAAGCAGGCAGTCCTGCGCCTCCGCCTTGAGCGCAAGATATTGCGTCATCATAGGCGTAGCTTGTTGCGTGGATGTGTCGATCGTTCGCGCCATGGGGGAAGCGGATAGCCTGATCCCGCGGCTCAGGCCAGTGGGTGCAGAATACATAGGAAAATTGCGCTTCTCGCACTTGCCCACAAGATATTCTTGCCGCTAGGGCGGTCCAGCATTCAGCCCAAGCGGGCCTGCAAAGCGCGATTTTCTGCGCTTCGGTGCTCACGTACTTGAGTACGCTGCGCTCCGATGCTCGAAAATCACCCTTTTCGGCTCCGCCTGAACTGAATGTCGGACCGCCCTAAGGGCGAGCTTATTGTTCCAAACAAGGGGTGGGTGCAGCCATGACCGACAAGTCGAATGTGGAATTTTCCGAGCGCGAGGCGCTGTTCTTCCACTCGACGGGACGCCCCGGCAAGATCGAGATCATCGCGTCGAAGCCGATGGCGACCCAGCGCGATCTCAGCCTCGCTTATTCGCCCGGCGTCGCGGTGCCGGTGCGCGCCATCGCGGAAGACCCGGCGACCGCCTATGACTATACCGCCAAGGGCAATCTGGTCGCGGTCATCACCAACGGCACGGCGATCCTGGGCATGGGCAATCTGGGCGCGCTGGCGTCCAAGCCGGTGATGGAGGGCAAGGCGGTGCTGTTCAAGCGCTTCGCCGACGTCGACAGCATCGACATCGAACTCAAGACCGAGGATGTCGACAGGTTCATCGACGCGGTCGAGCTGATGGAGCCGACCTTCGGCGGCATCAACCTTGAGGATATCAAGGCGCCCGAATGCTTCATCATCGAACAGACGCTGAAAGAGCGGATGAACATTCCGGTCTTCCATGACGACCAGCACGGCACCGCGATCATCGCGGCGGCGGGCGTCATCAACGCGGCGATGCTGACCGGCCGCGAGATGAAAGACATGAAGGTGGTGGTGAACGGCGCGGGCGCGGCGTCGATTTCCTGCACCGAACTGATCAAGGCGCTGGGCGTGCCGCACGACAATGTCACCATGTGCGACAGCAAGGGCGTGATCTACCAGGGCCGCACCGAAGGCATGAACCAGTGGAAGTCGGCCCATGCGGTGAAGACTGACGCCCGCACGCTGGCCGAAGCGGTGAAGGGCGCCGATGTGTTCCTGGGCCTGTCCGTCGCGGGCGCCATGAGCCAGGACATGGTGAAGTCGATGGCCCACAAGCCGATCATCTTCGCCATGGCCAATCCCGACCCGGAAATCTCGCCGCCCGAAGCGCATGCGGTGCGCCCCGACGCCATCGTCGCCACGGGGCGGTCCGACTATCCCAATCAGGTCAACAATGTGCTGGGCTTCCCCTTCATCTTCCGCGGCGCGCTCGACGTGCGGGCGACCGGGATCAACGAGCCGATGAAGCTCGCGGCCGCCAAGGCGATCGCTAACCTCGCGCGCGAGCAGGTGCCGGAGGAAGTGGCCAAGGCCTATGGCCGCTCGCACAGCTTCGGGCCGGATTACATCATCCCCGCGCCCTTCGACCCGCGCCTAATGGAGGTCGTGCCCTCCGCCGTGGCGCAGGCGGCGATGGAAACCGGCGTCGCGCAAAGGCCGATCGCGGACATGGCCGCCTATCGCCAGTCGCTCAAAGCCCGGCTCAACCCGACCACCTCGGTCCTCACCACCGCCTATGAGGTGGCCAAGTCCAATCCCAAGCGCGTCGTCTTTGCCGAAGCGGAAGAGGAAGTGGTGCTGCGCGCCGCGATCCAGTTCCGGACGCTCGGCTATGGCATCCCCGTGCTGGTCGGCCGCGGCCATGTCTATGACAAGCTCAAGGAACTGGGCGTGCAGGATCCGGAAAGCTTCGAACTGCACAACAGCGTCAACTCGCCGCTGGTGCCGGAAATGGTCGACACGCTCTACAAGCGGTTGCAGCGCCGCGGCTATCTGCGCCGCGATTGCGAGCGGATGGTCAATCGCGACCGCAACATCTTCGGCTCGCTGCTGGTGACGATGGGCCATGCCGATGCGATGATCACCGGCATGACCCGGCCCTTCGCCCAGACCCTGCGCGAGGTGAAGCGGGTGATGGACCCGGCGGCGGGCCGCACACCCTTTGGCATCCATGTGCTGGTGACCAAGGACAAGACGGTGTTCCTGGCCGACACCACGGTCAATGAGCGTCCCTCGGCGCAGGAACTGGCGGATATTGCAGAGGGGACCGTGGCGGTCGCCCGCCGCATGGGCCATGACCCGCGCGTCGCCTTCCTGTCCTATTCCAATTTCGGCAACCCGCCGGGCAGTTTCATTGAAAATATGCGCGACGCGATCAAGCTGCTGGACGAGCGCGATGTCGATTTCGAATATGAAGGCGAAATGACCGTCGATGCGGCGCTCAATCCGACGGTGATGAAGAATTATCCCTTCAGCCGCCTGTCCGGACCCGCCAATGTGCTGGTGATGCCGGGGCTTCAGTCGGCCAATATTTCCGCCAAGCTGCTGCGCGAACTGGGCGGCGCGACCATGATCGGGCCGATGCTGGTCGGCATGGACAAGTCGGTGCAGATCGCCACCATGGCATCCAATGCGTCGGAATTGCTGACTCTGGCGGTGCTGGCTTCGGCGGGCGTCGCGGTCTGACGCGCGTGTGTCAGGCTGTGAGGGTTTGCCCGGAGGTGGCTAGGAGCGGACGTTGATAATATCGTCATCCCAGCGAAAGCTGGGATCTCGTGAGGCTAGGTTGTACGCTATCGCCTGAGATCCCAGCGTTCGCTGGGATGACGGAAATGACGCCCACCTTCCACCCTAAGTCGCACGCCATTTCCAGTCAGCCAGATCGCCCGGCTGGTCGATGTCGAAACCCAGACCCTGCCGGACGATTGCCGAGAAAGGCAGATCAAGCCGTTCCGCTTCTGCCCGATGCGCCGCGAAGCTGCCTTCGCCATAATGGAACCGGAAGTCGGCCGCTTTGGGCAACGGCAATGACAGCGCATTGGTCCCCTGCCCGTGAAGATCGGGCGCGGCCGCAATGCCGGAAACATCCAGTAGCGCGGCGACATCTTCAGCCTCCACCAGCGGCAAATCGGCCGAGAGGAACAGCAGCCGTTCGATTCCCGCGGCCAGCGCCGCATCGCGGGCGCTCGCCAGAGCGGGGTTGAGGCCGCCGCCCGGATCATCGAGCAGGCCGACCGTCTCAGGCAATCCATGGCGCGAAGGCCCAAGCAGCCGCAGCCGCTCCATCCCGACCAGCTCCGCCGCAGCTTCCACCGTCCGGTGCAGCATCTCCGCCACCAGATCGCGCCGCCCCGCTTCGTCGAGCACAGGCGTCAGCCGCGTCTTGCAGGCGGCGGGCGCCTTGACCGGAATGACGATCCAGCAGTTCATCGTCTTCAACCGGCGATCCGCGCTGCCAGATCCAGCGCCGCCTGCGCCACCCTGGCGCGGTCGTCCAGCGTCTTCATCAGCGTGTCGGTGACGGCATGAGGAATGTCCAGGCCTTCGCCCCCGTCGCGGACGTCGACCAGCAGCCCGTCGATGATGCCGTCATAATGGGAGGCAATGGCCCGGTTGGTGACGGCGAGGCCCAGTTCGCCCATCAGCTTGGCCGTCGGTCCCTTGACCGCCTGCCCACCGACGATCGGGGAAACGGCGACGACGGGCGCGCTCGCCGCTCCCAGCGCTTCGCTGATGCCCGGCACCGCCAATATCGGGTCGACGCTCAGCCAGGGATTGGACGGCGCGATCAGGATGGCGCGGGTTTCGGGATCATTGATCGCCTCGATCACGCCGGGGGCAGGGCGCGCGCGCTCCGCACCCTCGAAGCGGATCGCCTGAACCGCAGGCGCACAGCGCTGCTCGACGAAATAGCGCTGGAATGGAAGATCGCCCGCATCGGTCGAGACATAAGTGGCGACGGAATCGTCGCTCATCGGCAGTATCTTGAGGCTGAGATTCCAAGCAGCCGCGAAATGAGCCGTCACGGCGCTCAACGTCTCGCCCGACGCCAGCATATGCGATCGCAGCACATGCAGCGCCATGTCGCCATCGCCCAGCAGGAACCAGTCTTCCCCGCCCAGCGCTTTGAGCGCGTCCATGAAGCTCCACGTCTCGCCCTCCCGGCCCCAGCCCTGCGCGGCATTGGCTTTGCCCGACAGGGTGTAGAGCAGCGTGTCGATATCGGGGGAGATCGCCAGGCCCAGATGCCGGAAATCGTCGGCGGTGTTGACGATGGCGGTGATATTTGACGGCGGGCAGAGCTGCATCAGCCCCAGGACCAGCTTGGCGCCGCCTACACCGCCTGTCAGAACGACAATGCGGCCGCTCACCGGAACAAATCCTCTTCCAGCGGGCGGACCAGCGCTCCCGCGCCTGCATCGCCGGTGGGCAGAGCCAAACCGCGCAGCAACGCCGCCGGCACGCTTTCCGCGCCTTCGCCCGTCACCAGAGTCGCGGCGGTGGCGATCTGGTCGGCCAGCGCGATCTGCGTCACCTCCAGCCGCCGCCCGTCGCGATCCTCTTCGCCGCGCCGGTCGACCAACGCAGGCAATCCTGCCGCGCCGATCGCGACGCCCACCACGCCATGGCGCCAGGGCCGCCCGAAACTGTCCGAAATGACGATGCCGATCCCGGCCGCCTCAGGCCCAGCCAGCACATTCAGCAGGCTGCGCGCCGACCGGTCCGGATCGAGCGGCAGCAGCAACGCCCGCTCCTCCTCGCCCGGCCCGATATTCGACCGGTCGATGCCGCTGTTCGCCATCACATGGCCCAGCCGATGACGGGTGATCAGCACATGGGGCACCGCCCGCACCACCGTGCTGCTTTCGCGCAGCACCAGTTCGACCAGCCGGGGATCCTTGCGCGTGGTCGCGGCCAGTTCCAGCGCTTCCTGTCCCGGCTCGATGGTGGCCAGATCGACCATCCGCCCTTCCGCCTTGGACAGGATCTTTTGCGTCACGACCAGCACATCGCCGGTCTTCAGCGGCCACAGGCCCGCCCTTGTCAGACTCTCGCGCAGCAATGCCGCCAGATCGTCGCCGGTCCGAATTTCAGGAATGTCGCCCAGGGGATGAATCGCAATCATGCCGTGCTGTAGCGTGCAATGGCCTGTTAAGGTAGCACCCCGATTTCCCGGAAAGGGAAACTCATGAGCTTATCAGCGGGATTTGCTTGCCATATCGCGCGAAGTCGAGAAAAGGGACAATGATGAAGACCAGAGACTATGCCTTTCCCCTTCAAGGCGCGCGCGCATGAGCGAGGCGGGCACTTTTGACAGCGGCACCTTCCGCCGCGTGCTGGGCCATTATCCCACCGGAGTGTGCGTGGTGACGGCGGTCGAGGACAGTCAGGCGCCGACCGGCATGGTCGTCGGCTCCTTCACCTCGGTTTCGCTCGATCCGCCGCTGGTGGCCTTTTTCCCCGCGAAAAATTCTCAGAGCTGGCCGCGGATCGAAAAAGTCGGGAAATTCTGCGTCAACATCCTCGCCAGCGACCAGAAACCGCTCTGCCAGCAATTTTCGGTCAAGGGCGGGGAGGACAAATTCGCAGGCGTGACGCATCGCGTCTCGGCCAATGGCTCCCCGATCCTGGACGGGGTGGTGGCCTGGATCGATTGCCAGCTCGAAGCCGTGCATGAGGCGGGCGACCATTATATCGTGCTGGGCCGGGTGATCGCGCTGGAGGTGGAAACGCCCGGCAAGCCGCTGCTTTTCTTCCAGGGCGGCTATGGCGAGTTCGCTCATCTGGGCTGACGGTCAGAAGAAGCTGATCGAATCCACCCCCGCCAATGTGTTGACGCCGACCAGCAGAACGCTCTGTTCGAACGCCCCGTCGCCATTGGCGTCGTAGAAGATCCAGCCGTCGGCCGTCCCCGCGACGAAGGTCACATGATTGACCCCGGCGGTCGGGTTGGCGGCCGCCAGCGCATCGCTGAAATTATTGGTGAGGATCGTTCTTTCGGCATAGTCGGCGGCGGGCAGGCTGCCGTTCAGGAAATCGAGGTCGATGCGGTCGCCCTCGCTGGCCCTGAAGTCGGTGATGCGGTCATAGCTCGCGCTGTTGAGCGTCGTGTCGCCGCGGTTGAAGATGAACATGTCCGCCTCGGTCCCGCCGGTGAGCGTATCTTTGCCCGCGCCGCCGATCAGCATGTCGCTGCCCGCGCCGCCCTTCAGCGTGTCGCCTGCCGCGCCGCCGTCCAGCAGGTCGTTGCCTGATCCGCCGTCCAGACTGTCCTGCCCATCCTCGCCATAGAGCCGGTCGTCGCCGCCATTGCCCAGCATGGTGTCGTTGCCCAGGCCGCCCCAAAGGCCGTTATGGCCGCCATTGCCGGTGATGCTGTTGGCCAGCTCATTGCCGATGCCGTCGATATTGTCGCCGCCGGTCAGCACCAGCTTCTCGATCTCGGCCGCTAGCTTGTAGCTGACCGACGCATTGACTTGGTCGGTGCCTTCGCCCGCCAGTTCGAAGATCGCATCGTCATTGGCGCTGTTGCCGTCGTCGGACCAGCTATCGACGATATAGCTGTCATTGCCTAGCCCCCCGGTCATGCTGTCGGCGCCCGTGCCACCGTCCAGATAATCGTCGCCCGCGCCGCCGATCAGCACATCATTGCCGTCGCCGCCGAACAGATTGTCATTGTCATCCCCGCCGTCCAGCATGTCGCCGCCGCCCATGCCGTAGAGGATGTCCGCGCCTAGCCCGCCTGAAAGCAGGTTCGCCGCGTCATTGCCGGTGATGCTGTTGGCCAGCTCATTGCCAAAGCCATTGATCGCCGCCGCGCCGGTCAGCGTCAGCTTCTCGACATTGGCGGCCAGGCGATAGCTGACCGAGGCATAGACAAGATCGCTGCCGCCGCCCGCCAGCTCGATCACCTGATCGTCATTCCCGGCAAAGCCGTCGTCCGAAAAGATGTCGACGGTGAAAATGTCGTTGCCCGCGCCGCCGTCCATATAATCGGCGCCGGCGCCGCCATCGATCGTGTCGTTGCCGGCAAGGCCGTAGATCGTGTCGTTGAGCGCGGTCGTCTGATAGGCGAGCACGGTCGTCGTCGGGCTGATGAGGTTGTTGCCCGAGGAGCCGGTGATCGTCTTGCCGCCTTCCGCGACGTCGGTGATGATGATGGAGAGCGACTGGTCGGCGACATGGCTGCCGTCGGTCGCGCGCACCGTCACCTGATAGACGCCGTCGCCATCGGCATCGAGCCGGTTTTCATAATCGGGCGGATTGATGAAGGACAGCGCACCTGTCACCGCGTCTATGGCGAACAGCGCCGCGTCCGCTCCGCCCGATATGGCAAAGCCGGGCATCGTGCCGTCGGCGTCGGTGGCGGCCACGACCGTCACGGCACCGGCATTTTCCGCCATGCCGATCGCCGCCGAAGCGCCGCCGCCATTGGAGGTGATGACCGGCGCATTGTCGTTGAGGTTGGTGACGGTGATCGCCAGCGTCTGCGCGACGCTGTTGGCGCCGTCGCTGGCGCTGACGATCACATTGTAGATGCGGTCGCCATCGCCGTCATCGGGCGCTTCATAATCGGGCGCTGTCTTGAAGCTCAGCGCGCCGGTCGTCGCGTCGATGGTGAAAAGCGCCGCGTCCACTCCGCCGCTGATGCTGTAGCTGGGTGCGGTTCCATCGGCATCGCTGGCCTGCACCGTGGCGGCAAGCAGGCTGTTTTCCGTCATCGACAAGGCCGCCGAAGCCGCCCCGCCATAGGAGGTCAGCACCGGCGCATTGTCGTTGAGATTGGCGACCGTGACGGCCAGCATCTGCTGGTCGCTGTTGCTGCCGTCGCTGGCCTGTACGATCAGGTCATAGACATTATTGTGATCGGCGTCGGCGGGCGATTCATAATCGGGCGCTGTCTTGAAGACGAGAGCGCCGGTCGCCGCATCGATGGTGAACAGCGCTGCATCCGCTCCGCCGATTATGGCATAGCTGATCGACGGCCCGTCCGCGTCCGTCGCCGTCACGCTGGTAACGGCGATCGCATTCTCATTGACCGCGATCGCCGCTGAAGCCCCGCCGCCATTGGAGGTGATGATCGGCGCAAAGCCGTCCGGCACGTCGCGCACCGTCACGGACAGCGTCTGCGTGTCGACCCCGCCATTGCCGTCATTGGCGGCAACGATCAGTTGATAGACATTGTCGCCATCGGCATCGACGGGACTTTCGAAATTGGGCGGGGCGATGAAGCGCAGCTCGCCCGTCACGGCATCGATGGCGAACAGGGCGGCATCGTCGCCGCCGACGATGGAGAATCCGACCGTCTGCCCCGCATCGGGATCGGTCGCGGTGACGATGGTGACCGCCGTGCCATTCTCATCCATGGCCAGCGCCGCGCTCGCGCCGCCTCCATTGGAGGTTATGACCGGCGGGGCGTTCAATGCCGTCGATGGGCTCGTCATGTCCGCGAACTGGAAATATTCGACATTGCGGATCGTCTTACTGCCCTCGGGCGATCCGGCGCGCTGGTCGACCGCGATGAAGCTGCCGTCGGTCTGCAGCGTGAAGGCATAGTCGATCCGGTTGCCGGAAAAGACGATGGTGTCGATGTCGGCGCTGCCGTCGATCACATCATTGCCCGCGCCCGCGAGGATCGTGTCGTTGCCCGCGCCGCCATGCATATAGTCGTTGCCGTCGCCGCCATGGAGCAGATCGTCGCCCGTGCCGCCATAGAGCTCGTCATTGCCCGCGCCGCCATAGAGCGCATCGTTGCCGGCATCGCCGTTCAGCATGTCGTTGCTGTTGGTGTCGGCATCGTCGCCATAGAGCGTGTCATTGCCGGTCCCGCCCGACAGATTGTCGCCCCCGGCCTGACCGTAGAGGATGTCGTCATCATCGCCGCCAGTCATCTTGTCGCTGCCGCGGCCGCCATAGAGGATGTCGTTGCCGGTGCCGCCGTCGATATTGTCGTCCCCGGCGATGCCGTTGAAGCCCAGATCGTCGCCATAGAGCAGGTCGTCGCCCGCCCCGCCGGAGATGGTGTCGCTGCCGCGCCAGCCGAAGATGATGTCGTTGCCGCCATCGCCCTGCAGATTGTCCTTGCCCGCGCCGCCGATGATGACGTCATTGCCCAGCCCCGCCTGGACCAGCACGTCTTTGGCATAATCGATGCCGCCCGCGCCGTGCGCGGTCAGGTCTATGATGTCGTCGCCGTCGCCCAGCCAGAACTGCTCGATATTGTCGAAGCTGCCGAAGCCGCCGGCAATCACCCCATTATTGTAGAAGATCGCGTCGGACAGGTTGGACCCGTAGATGACATCCGTGCCGCTGCCGCCCATCAGCATGTCCATGGAAATCTGGATATTCGTCGCGGTCAGTTGATAGACCGTGCCGCTGCCGGTGAGGATCGCGGAGTTCCAGACGAGCTGCGCCAACACCGCATCGGGGCGCACCATGTCCAGATTGGCGAGTCGGGTGAAAGCGAAGAACTGGTCCTTTTCGCTGCCCGCCATGATGGTCTGGCTGCCCACCACATTGAAAAAATTCGCCATGCTCGCCCCCTGTCCAGCGTCCTCATGAAAGGTCGCAAAGCTGTAGCTTCAAATGGGGCGGGCGCGGTGGGGGCATAGGGATAAGGCTTACTCCATCGGGAGTGCGCCGATGGGTGTAGGGGCGTTCATCCGGTTTTGAATCGTGTTCCTGCCTTCGCAGGAACACGGCGACACTTTATTGCTCCTTAGCACACGGTCGCAACGCTTCGTAGATCGCGCTGACCTTCGTAGCATGGGCAGCCTCGCTGAAGCGGCTGCGTGCATCGGCCTGCGCCGCCAGCGCCATCGGACGGGTGTCACCCAGACCTTCGCAGGCCCGCGCCAGAGCTTCCGCGTCGTCGGGTTCGACCAATATGCCGAGTCCCCCCTCCAGCGCTTCGATATTGCCGCCGGAGCGTGCCGCAACGATGGGCGTGCCGACCAGCATCGCCTCCACCAGCGTCCGCCCGAACGGTTCCCCCACGGCGGGCACGACGAGTTGGTCGCAGGCGGCGATCCAGAAGGGGCCGGGCGTGCGATAGCCCATCAGCTTCACCTGATCCCCGACGCCTTTTTCCGCAGTCCGCCTGCGCAGGGCCACATCCATGACGGGCAGGCGTGCCTCCCCGAACATCAGGCCCATGACGGGACGCCCACTCAACCCCTTCAGCCGCGCGATCATGTCGACGAACAGCAAGGGCCGCTTCCGGGGCACGAAGGCGCCGAAATAGCCCAGCAGCAGCGTGTCGGGCGATACCCCCAATTCGCGGATCAGCGCGTCGCGGGCCTTGGCCCGGTCGACCTCCAGGCTGGTGTCGAACGGGCTGTGCACCACCGACGCCCGGTCCCGCGCCGACCAGAGACCCTTGTGCGGCAGCGCGAAGGACGACACCGCCAGAACGCGACTAGCGAGCGCGGGCGCGAGGAGGCGCAGGCCCAGCGCCCCAGGATCGCCGCGATGGTGCCAGACCAGTTTCGCGCCCGCCATCCGCGCCGCCAGCGCCCAATTGGCGCTACTCCGCCCGTCATTGACATGGACGATGTCGATCCGGTTGCGCCGCAGGAAGCGCGCCCGTGGCAGCAACCCGGCCAGCGTCCGCCCGAACTTGCGCAGGGTGAAGGCCTCGCCCGGCACGAACAGGCCATGGGCAGCGGGATCGTCCAACTGCTCATGCCTGGCGAAGAAATTGGCGATCATGCCGCCGGGGACTTCGGTGACGATGATCGGCCGGTAGAGCGCCGGGTCGAGATGCTCCATCAGCCCGCGCACCGAAATATGGCTGCCGCCGATACTGTCCCCGGAAAAGGGAAAGCAGATGCGCAGACGCTTGTCCCCCGCCGCGTCGGCAGAGGTAAGCCGGGGCAAAGGCGCGTTCATCCCGCCCTCCCGTCCATCAGATCGCGCGAGCGCTGGTCGAGGAACTGGTCGAGATTGGTCACGCCATCCCGATCCCCATCGCCCCAGGGATCTGCCTTGCGCGGATCGGCGCCATGCTGCGCTTCCCAACGGTCGTCCATGCCGTCGCCATCCGCGTCGGCATAGGGCGTTCCGGGCGCGGGCTCCTCGATGATGCCGGGCTGCTTGACGATATGCCCTTTGCGCTCGCGCACCTGATGGGCGATCCGCCGGTCGAACGGATCGCGGGGGAAGGCGCCGGCGTCGCTCAGCACCGCCTCATAGGCGGCGTCCGCCGGAGCCGCTGCGATGGTGGCGGGGCAGGGGGGCTTGTCCACCTCCGCCTCCTTGAGCAGCGGGGAGAGATGCACGAAATCCCCATAGAAGCGATTGTCGGCTAGATAGACCCTGGCGATCCCCTTCGATCCCATGACGTTGCGCGCCACGCCGACCGTGTCGGGCCGGGTATTTTTCCCCGCGATGAAGCTGTTGCCGATCAGCGAGACGGGCACGCCGCCGAAACTCTCCCAGATCTCGGCAAATTCCGACTGGCCGTTATAGAGGATGTTGTTGATCACCTCCGCGCAGGAGCCGGGCGGGAAATTCAGGTCCGGATTGCGGTCGCCATTATGGGCGCAGATATTGCCGATGAAGCTCAGATGCTGCGGCCCCTTGGGATCGCTCGCCAGCAGCGCGCATTTGTCGTGGCGCGGAATCCCTTCGGCAAAGATGCTGTTGCTGATGGTGATCCAGTCATTGTCGCCATAGCCGTTGATCAGTTCGTCCCGCGCCCAGCTTGCGCTCACATGATCGATGATGACCTGGCGGCTATTCTCGATGGTGAAGCTGTCCTCCGAACCGCGATGGGTGCCGATGCGGTCGTTGCGCACGCGGATATGGCGGATGACGATGTCGTGGCTGTTCTTGATCAGGATTGGCGTGCGCCCTTCCTCGCCGCCCGCATGGGCGATGACGATGCCGCCGCCCGGCGCCGTCTGCCCGGCTATGGTGAGATAGGGGTTGGCGATCACCGGCGGCCGGGTGGCGAAGCGAATCACCCCGCTCACCCGAAACACGCACACACGCGGCCCCGAAGCGTCGATGCAGGCGCGCAAGGAACCCGGCCCGCTGTCCGCCAGCGTATCGACGGCGATGATCCGTCCGCCGCGCCCGCCCTTCGCCGCCGCGCCATAGCCGACCGCGCCCGGAAAGGCCGGCTGGCCCTCCACCGGCTGCGCCCGCGATTCGCTGCCCGCGCCCGAACAGCCCGCCATCACGACGGGCAGCAGGAC
This sequence comes from Sphingobium sp. SJ10-10, assembly GCF_036038995.2. Classification (NCBI taxonomy): domain Bacteria; kingdom Pseudomonadati; phylum Pseudomonadota; class Alphaproteobacteria; order Sphingomonadales; family Sphingobiaceae; genus Sphingobium; species Sphingobium sp. SJ10-10. The sequence goes on along the minus strand of NZ_CP158132.1, from coordinate 2,628,403 downwards.
TCCTATCAAAAGCCGCCTCATGACGCGTCCCCGCTGCGCAGCGCATAGCCGTAGCGCCGCAGCAAAGGCCCGCACAAAAAGGCGAAAAGCCGCTGCTTCCAACCCGGCATTTCCCGTTTCCACTTGTCGTCGCCCCGGATGGTGAGCGATTTCTGCATCCGGTGACGGCTGCCCGCGACCTGATGCTGCGGTTCGAAGGGAGCAAGGTCGGCGGCGGGCAGATGCGGCGTTTCCCCGACCAGCGCCACGATCCGCCCGATCTCCCCACGCGGATCGTCCACGAAATCCTCATATCGCACGCGAATGCTGCGCCCCGGCCCGACCCGGCGGCACAGCCATTCCGCCGCCAGATTCACCATCGACCATCGCAGCGCCGTGTAGAGCAGCGGTTTGGGCCGCAATTCCCGCTGCACGCCCTTTTCGACGCTCTGCCTGTGCCCCTTCATCAGCGACCATGCGACGCCGCGCCCGTCGCGCACCACATGCACGACATGCAGGTCGATCCCCGGCATCGCCGCCAGCGCAAAGGCCCGCCCCGGCAGCTTCGAGGAATCCACAAGGATCGGCCGCCCCGATACCATCGCCATGCCGCGCAGCAATTTCACCGTCCGGCGTCGGTGATCCCGCCATCCCGGCAGCCTGAACAGCCGCCCCGGCGCGACCAGCGCCTCGGTCCATTCCTGCGTCCGGCGATAGCCCGCCAGAAAGCCCTCCGGCTCGCCCTGCGTCCAGCGCGCCATGATCGCCTTCCACTCCGGGCAATCCCGCACCCGCGCTCCGCAGGCGCAATATTCGTCCTTGTCCCACACATGCCGCGCCAGGGTCGTCACCTCGCCCGCGCCCATGATCGCCGGATGCTCGCCCAGCGCGATGTCGATCAGCGTCGTGCCGCTCCGCCCATAGCCCGCGACATAGATCAGCTTGACCGCGGCCCGTTCCGCGGTGCGGGATGCGGCTTCGACGGTCGGCTCCGTCCTCAAGGGCGTTTCGGCATCGCGCAGGGGCAGGATCGCATCCGTCACCAAGGTCATCCTTGTCGCACGAAGCGCCCTGCCGGTCCGGCGGCGCTCAGGCGCACTTATCCCGTCAGTCCCCCACGCATTTCAACGGATCACAAGGCTGATCCGCCGGCAAATTCGGATAGTCCTGCTGGCTGGAATCGTCCCTCGCCCTGCTCCGAAGGGCGTTTGCGCGCCGCCCGCGCCGGGGGCAGCCTTTCGCCCCGTGACGACTCTCGCCAGCCCTGCCCCCCATGCCCCTTCAGCGAGGGCCATTTGGCCCGATATCCTGGCCCATGAGCAGATCTGGGACAGGATCGCCCGCTACTGCTTGCTTATTGCGATTTTCCTCAGCGGCTGGGGTCTGTTGCGGGTTGGGCAGATCAACCTCACCTTTTCCGATTTCTTCTTCCTGATCAGCTTCGCCATTTCCGGCCTGCGCGGGCGGCTTAGCGTCACGCCGTTCCGCTCGCTCACCCCCTTCTGGCTTGCGGGCCTGGTCATGATGCTAGGCGGGCTGTTCGTCGGATCGGTGTTCAACGGCGATCCCCTGCGCTGGGTGAACATCGCCCTGCAATATACGGTGGCTTTCCTCTTCATCCCGATCCTGCTGATGCAGCAGGAGGAAAAGATGGTCCGCATCGCCCCGCTGATCTTCATGCTGGGCATCACCTGTTCGGAAGTCATCGGCATCGCCGCCAGCTTCTTCCTCAGCTTCCACGACACGCTGCACTGGCTGGGCGACGGCTTCATCACCGGCAATGGCCGCCTCGGCTCCATGGCGGGCCAGCCCAATCCCAACGGCGCGGTCGTCGCCTTTTCGCTGCCCATGCTGCTCTATTCGATGCGCCACCGGCTGATCGGTAGCTTTGGCGGTTTCGCCTGCCTGATCCTGCTGCTCTGGGGTCTGATGCTCAGCGCCTCCTTCACCGGCTTCGCCGCTTCGCTGCTGGCGATCTTCACGACGCTGATGCTGATGGGCGTGCGCTATATATTCCGTCTCGGCCTTGTCGCGGGCGTGGCCGCCGGCCTGTTCCTCGCCAGCGGCGCCCCCTTGCCCAAGGCTTTTCAGGAACGCGTCGGCAATGCAGTGGAAAGCGGCGATATCGGGCAGGCCGGCACCTTCATCAACCGGTCCCAGCTTATCGAGGAAGCCTGGGGCTTTGCCGAGGACAACACGATCATCGGCATGGGCGTCGACCGCTATCGCGAACTGTCCGCCTATGACAATCCGGTGCACAATCTCTTCCTGTTGATTTGGAACGAAGGCGGGGCCATCGCCTTTTGCGGCCTCATCATCCTGCTGGCGCTCATCTGCCTGCTGGCGGCGAACGGCCTGCGCATCAGCCGCGACAAGGGCGCGATGGCGGCGGCGGTGGTGCTGGTGTTCCTGATCTACACCCTATCCTATCCGCACATGTATTCGCGCATGTGGGTGATGCCGGTCATGGTCGCGCTGGCCGCCACCTATGCGCAGCGCCGCCCGGTCCAGTCCGACGCCGCCCGGCTGATCTATGCCAGGCCCGTGGGACCGCAGCCTTTGCCGGAATTTTAGGGGCGATCCGATAATCCTTGGTCAAACCGACCCGATCAGCAACGTCACATTGTCCGTGCGCGGATTGCCTGCTTGCCCCGGTTCATCCCTTTCCACATGCAGCACGCGATGCAGCACATGCCGCACGCCATAAGCCTGCGTCGCCATGCTGCCCGGAAAGACCGCCAGCGTCGCGCGGTCGATCGGCAGGTCGACCCATTGCCCATCGGCAAAGACCTGGGTCAGCATCCGGTCCCGCTGACCACAAAGCGCGGAAAAATAGCGATAGTCGAAATGCGCCCCTTCGATCAGCCTTTGCCCCGGCGCGATGTCCCGGCTGCGGTCGCGGCGCAGCGCCATGCGGTTGATGCCTCGCAGCAGGCGTCCGATGAGGGGCATGTCAGCGAGCAGCCCGTAAAGATCGGACAGCCCGCGCGGGCTGAGCATCCCCGCCGCCTGCCACCGCCTTTCGTCCAGCGCGCAGCCCGCCCGTCCCCATCGCCCCAGCGAATTGCGGGCCAAAGCGTCCAGCCGGTCGAAATCGCCCATGCTCTCCTGATATTTCAGCCGCTGCACCACGATCTGGAAATCTCTGGACGGCGCGCCTTCGGGCGCCAGCGCCGTCATCAGCCGCCGGCCGATGGCCCAGCATTGGTCCAGCACTGCCTGACGGGGGGTATAATGGTGACTGCCCTGCACGAAATAGGCGGGGCAAACGGCAATATGACCCTCCCGCTCGTCCCGCGACAACGCCATTTTCCGCGCAATATAACCGTGCCGTCCCGGCTGGAAATAAAAGAGGTCGCCCAGGCTGGCGGTGATGTCGCCGCTGCCATGATAGTTGCGCGCAATGTCGATCAGCGGCGCTTCCCATGGCATCTGCTCGGCCGAATCCTCCAGCAGCCCGCGCCACAGCTCGGCCACGATCTCCGGACAGCGCACCAGCACCGCCGCATGGCCCGCGCCGAACAGCCGGGCCAGCGAACCCGGCTCCAGATCCTGATATGCCAGTTCCGCTATCATCCGCGCTCCCCTGTGCGGAGCGTTCTTATCCTCGATCAAGTCCGGCACAATGGCGCGGAATAGGCGATCCGGAATAGTCAGACACACATCAGAAATGTCTAGCCAGAGCAGAGGTCTCCCCTTGATCCGAAGGGTTAGCACCTATGCGCACCGGCAAGCCCCGATGCGCTTTTGCTCTCTCCCGCCACAACCCGCACTATCCCCGCGATGAGGGCAGCCCTCACGGCGGGGCGGGCGCGCGCGCCGGATGCGACTGGGAGACTATCATGGCGTCTGCACAGCTCACTCTGATCGATGGCGCCGCGGCTGGCGGCGGCGGGGAAAAGCCGCGCGATCTGTCCTTCGAATTGCAGCAAATGTCGGCGCGCCAGATATGGTTTCTGCTGCGCCGGCACATGAAGCTGGTGGCGAGCATCGTCATCGCCTGCGTGGTCGTGGTGCTGATCGTCCAGTTGCAACTGCCCAACCGTTATGAGGCGACCGCGACGGTGCAGGTGGAGCTGAACGACTCCACCGGCTCCAACCAGGCCGACGCCACCCGCAATCAGCAGCGCGTCGCCAATGAAGCGCGCATATACCGCTCGCAGGCGCTGGCCGAGCAAGTGGTGCGCGACCTCAATCTCGACCGCAATCCGGCCTTCACCCATAATGTGCCGATGACGGTGCAGCAGGCCGCCGCGCAACTCGCCAAGACCACCCGCGTCGCCAGTTCGACCGATTCCGACTTCATCGACATCACCGTCCAGTCGCGCAAGGCGGAACTGGCCTCGCGCATCGCCAACCGTTTCGTCGACAGCCTGCAGAAGATGCGCTCGCAGCGGCGCCAGAGCTGGCGCAACGGCCTCAGCACCGCGCTGGACAAGGAAACCGCCCGTCTCGCCCATGAGGTCGAACTGGCCGAGCGCGCCGTCGCTGATTTCCGCCGCCAGCATCTGATGCCGATAGGTGCGGGCAGTGCGGAGGATTATCAGCAGATGAACCGCATCGCCGTGGAAGCCGCGTCCACCGCCGCGATGAGCAGCGCGATGCAGGCGCAGGCCGCCGGCGTCAGCCGGGCCGCCACCCTGCGGACGGTGGCGGGCGCGACTTCGCCCGCGCTCGACAATCTGCAGAAGCAATATGACGACCTGATCCGCCAGCGTTCCGAAATCTCCGTCCAGATGGGCGCCAACCATCCGCAAATGCAGGCGCTCTCCGCGCAGATCGCGCAAGTGAGCAAGGCGCTCATCCAGGAACGCGGCGCGGTCGTCACGACCCAGCAGACGAAAAACGACACCGATGCCGGGCGTGAGCGGGCAATGGCGCTGGCGGAGGCGAGCGCGGCCTCGGCCCGGGCAGGGCAACTTCAGTCGAAGCTCAACGCCATGACCGGCGCGGCCTTCCGCAACAATGCCAATCTGGTCGATCTCTCGATCCTCGATCGCCGGGCGGAGGTGGCGCGCCAGGCCTATCTCACCACGGCGCAGCGCGCCCAGACGGTGCAGTCCGAACTGCAGACCACCGGCGTCAACTCCTCCATGGTGTCGGCGGCCGCCGTGCCGCTGCAACCGGTGGCGCCCGCGCCCAAGAAAATGGCGCTGGCCGCCTTTGTCGGCTCTTCGGTGCTGGCCTTCCTGATCGTGTTGGGGATCGAGATGTTCGACAATCGGCTGCGCAGCGGGGATCAGCTTCGCCGCCTCTTCGGCCTGCGGACGCTGGCGATGCTGCCGAAGCTGGAGGAGTCGATCGGCACCACGATCGAGGACAATCCGGTGACCACTCAGCCGCAGTCGCTCTTCACCGAAGTCGCCCGCAACCTCGCCAGCGAGATCGGGGAACTGCCGCATCAGGGCACAAGCCAGCGCGTGCTGGTGACGTCGCCGCTGCCGGGCGACGGCAAGTCCAGCGTCGCGCTGACCTTGGCCGCCGCCGCCGCCTCCATGGGCCGCCGCGCCATCGTGGTCGATCTGGATCTGCGTCGTCCCGGCCCCAGCATATTGCGTTCGATCCAGGACAATTCCGACACGCCCGACCTTATCGAAGTGCTGACCCATGCAGGCGAAAGCCGCAGGCTCATTCCCCAGGCCGAACGTCATGTGGAGCATGACGCGGCCGAGGGCGCGGCGCCGACCGCTTTGATGCCGGTGGTGCTCAGCACCCGCGAACAGATCCGCAATCCGGCCGCCGTGGTGCAGGGCTGGCAGGTCGGCCGGTTGCTCGACGATCTGCGCGACCGCTTCGATCTGATCGTCATCAACGCGCCCGCCATTCTCGCCGTGCGCGATGCGCGGACGCTTTCGACATTGGCCGACTCGACCCTGATGGTCGTGCGTTGGGGGCATACGACGGTCGAACAATTGCGCGCCTCGCTCCAGATGGTGAACAATCAGGTGGTCGGGGCCGTGTTCAATCAGGTCGATTATGAGGACCATGCCCGTCGCGGCTATGGCGACGCCGTCCAGTTCTACATGGGGTCGGCCGCTTATTATTCCGACAGCTTCCCGGTCCGGCAGAGCTGGGTGAACCGGGTCCGCCACGCCTTCACGCGCAAAGCCGCGTGAGCGGCCCGCCGCCTTTGCAGCAGGCGGTTTCGCCTTCTCTTCGTTTCGAAAGCGCAATAGTGAAAGAGGATGCGCCCCGTCTCAATTTGTTGATTCTCGACGGAAGCCCGCTTCGCCGTGCCTGCATCGCCGTTGCGCTGGAGACGGCGGGCACCCGGATATTGCAGCAATCCAGCCTCGACCAGCCCGAAGGGGGCGTTCCGCCCGACATCATCCTGTTCCAGACCGGCGATTCCGAACTGGAAAGCGCTGCCCTGCCGTTGCACATCGCCCAGGCGAAACGGTTATGGCCCACCGCCGCGGTCCTTGTGGTTGCCGACCATGGCAATGAAGCGCTGATGCAGACCGCCATCGCGGCCGGGGCGCAGGCTCTGCTGCGCTCCAGCACCGATATCGCCACCATGCAGCGCGTGCTTTTCCTGCTCAGGGAGGGGTTGGCGGTCTATCCCGCTCCCCTCGCCGCGGCCCTGCGCACGCGCCTGCAAGGTGCCCCGGATGGCCTCAGCGAACGGATCGCGTTGGCGGTGGACAAGTCCAAGCTGCTGACCAAACGGCAACGCGATGTGCTGCGCCTGCTCGCTCAGGGCGCCTCGAACAAGGACATCGCCCAGGGGCTGAACATCAGCGAAAGCACGGTGAAGGTCCATGTCCGGGCGATCATGGCGGTGAACGGCGCGTCCAACCGTACTCAGATCGTCGCGCATCTGTTGAAAGGCGGCAGCGAGGATTAGCGGAACGGGGAGCTGCCATTCAAATTTGGCATCTGCAAATGGTCCATTTCCATCCCGTCTTATACGCGCGCCACCACCGGCCGAACCCTGGCCCGCCGCAACCAGCTCACATCCAGCAGCACCGCCGTCACCACGCCCAACACGACATGCGCGATATTCCCGCCGATCGGTCCGTAGCGCGGCACGGCATAGGCTGCGACCGCCACGAACAGCGCCGTGCCGAAGCCGGAGATCGCAAGCACCTTCCAGCTCTGGTTCATTGCCAGCATGGCCGATCGCGATGGCGCGGCATGCAGCATCAGGATTACCGCCACCAATTGGGTCAGCAGCAGGACATAGGTTTCCGAATAGGCCACGCCCGGTCCCACCCGAATGAGCAGCGGCCCGAACAACCAGGCGCCCGCCAGCATCGCAAAGCCCACCGCCGCCAGCGCTATCTGCACCTGCAGCGTGGCCGCCCGGAAATTGCGGATATTGCCGTTCGCCCACATCCGCGCGACGTCGGGATAGACCACGGCCTGCACCTGCGCGCCGACCTGTGTCGCGACCTTTGCGATGCGCTTGGCGAGATAATAGACCCCCGCCGCCGAACTCCCCGCCACCGCGCCGACGAACAGCGAGTCCGCTTCCGTCGTGATGACGCGCAGGGTCAGCGACAGGTTGGTCGAGCAGGCAAAGCCGAAAAAGCCGGGGAAATCCTTCACCAGCCCCTTCAGCCGGGCATGAAACGGATTGGGTATCCCCATCTGCCGCAGGGCGCGGAAGCCGACCCAGAAGACCAACACGGACCCCAGCGCCTGCGATGCCGTCCAGGCGAGCATGAAGCCAATCACCCCCGCATGAGTGACCATGCAGAGGAAGGCGAGCAGGATGCGCAGCACATTGCCCGCGACCTGCGCATAGGCCAGCATCTTGAACTGGCCGGACAGGCGCAGCGCGGCGGTCGGCACGCCCGCGATGTTGAACAAGGTCGCGACCGAGTAGATCGCCACCAGTTCCATATGAAGGGGCTTCAGGCCAAAGAGCGGTCCGAACAGCAATGCCAGGCCGATCGCGCTGACGGCGGCCAGCGCCGCCGCGCCGATATCCAGCATCAGGCCGTAGCAGTAAAGCCGCTGGAGGCGCCGGGGCGAACCCTTGGATTCTTCCTCCACGGCGAACCGGATCAGCGGCTGCCAGGATTCGAAGCGCAGGATTCGCTCGACGACGCGATTATAGGACAGGACCAGCACCATGACGCCATAGGTCGCCGGTCCCAGGGATCGGGCCGCCATCGCCACGCTGACCAGCATGATCAGCGCATTGAGGAAATTGCCCGACAGCAAATGTCCCACCGCGATCAGCCGGCCGCGGGTTCCCTTGATCAGGAAATCCCCGAACCGGCCGCGCAGCATCGGCAAGGCACGTGCGGTCAGCACGCCCTTGATATCATATGCCATGACGATCCCCCCTGGGGACGTGAAGATCAGACGCGGCTTGCGACGCCGGCCAATTCCAGAACCGGCAATCGCGCCGGATGGGGGATGGCGACGGGCAGTTCGGGTTCGACCTCCGCCACGCGTCCGCGCATGCCGTGATTGGCTGCCCAGATCGCCGCCTGCGTCCGGTTCTTGACGCGCAGCTTGCGCAGCACGGCCTTCACATGGACCTTCACGGTCGCCTCGCTGATGTCCATCCGCTTGGAGATGACCTTGTTCGGGCATCCCATGATGAGCCAGCGCAGTATTTCCAGTTCCCGGTCGGACAGGCAAGCCGCATCCACCGGGCGTTCGACTTCCATCGCGTCAGTCAGGCTTGGCCGCGATTGCAGTTCGTCCGCCAGTTGGGGTGGCAGGACACGCTCGCCCATGGCCACCAGCCGCAGAGTCGCCACCAGCCTGTCGCAGGAAATTTCCTTGACGATATAAGCCAGCGCTCCCAGCCGGAACGCCTTCAACATGATCTGGAAATCAAATCTGTCCGACAGCAGGACAAGATAGGAACAGGGAAAACGTTTTTGCAGAATCGAGAGCGTTTCGGCGTCGATCGCCTCAGTTCCGTCGTCGATCAGGAGCAGGGATGGTCCCGTATCCTCTTCCGGCACCTCGATTTGCTGAAGCACCGTAGCGACATTGGGATATTGGGTTACGCGGAAATCCCTTTCCATCAGGATGCGGCTAAGCCCCTCCCGAACGATCGCATTACCGCACAACAGACGCACATTAACTGGGTAAGACATTGGGTGGTCCCCTCATGATCTCTTCCACCTCCGTAAGCAGGCCCCAAACGGAATGTAGAAGACCAGTAATCAAATGCCTGTAGTGCGACCCTTTCTTTTTCTTTCAACAACTTATCAGTACCATATTTTTGCCGCGAGAGTCCCGGAATGTACAATGGAAATTTTGAGTGCACGCAATAACGCGTTAACGCACTGTTAATTTTCCGAATTTTTCTTGGGTCTGATGGAAGATGCTGCGGTTGCAACAGTCTAAATTACAACTTTGGTGGTATTTCAAACGGTGTAGCCAGGGGCAGAATCGCGCTGATTCACCGCCCAGGCGATTCGCTGGCGGGTTAACACAAGTTAATAAATTTGTCGAACCAGAACAAAGGCTTCGGCAGCGTAACGATAGGCCGTCGCGCCCCTCAATGTCGCCAGGGCGCGGATGGCCTCGACCGACCGTTCGTCGGGCTGGGGCTTCACCTGGCTCTGGAAGGCCTGGAAGGCGGCCACCTTCCGTTCCAGGGTTTCGCTGATGTCCACGAACATGTTGGGAATGAACGCCGGGGTCACGCCGGGCGCCAGCCAGTTGGTTTCCGACAGCGTCTCATAGGCCAGGACGCAGCCGGGACCGCCGCTGCCGCGGGGCCGCGCATAGACCAATGCGGCATTGAAGACGATCTGGTGGTCCAGATGAATGTCGCCAATGAAGGGGATCAGCAGCAGGTCGGGCTCGATCCGCGACAGGGCCGATGACAAGGCCTGGTTGAGGTCGCTCCGTCTGATCTGGTCCAGCCCCGCGGCGGGAAAATCCAGGAACTGCGTGTCGGCCACGCCGATAATGTCATGGGCGCGCAAGGTTTCCGCGCGAATCCACCCCACCAGTTCTTCCTCGAAAAGGGGCGGCTGGCCGCGGGTGACGACGACCACATGCACCTCCGCGCCCGCCGCCGCGGCCCGCGCCATGGTGCCGCCGCATCCCAATATCTCGTCGTCTGGATGGGGGGCGACCACCGCGATTCGGCGGGCGTTGAAAGGCAGTGGCATGGGCTTAGTCCCCTAAAATGGCGTGGAGTTTCGGCGGCTTGTCGAGGCCGCTCCATTGGGTGACGGTGAGAGCGGTCGCCTGGCCGCAATATAGGGTGAAGCTCTCCGCCGTCCGCGCGATCACCTGCCCGGCGGAGGCGGCATGGCGTCCCCCGACGTCCGACAGCACCGCCTCCCAGATGTGGAGATCCGCGCCGTTCGACCGGGTAAAGGCGCCCGGATAGGGATGGCCCGTCGCCCGCACCAGCCGCAGCACGTCCGCAGCGGATTGCCGCCAGTCGATCAACCCGTCCATCGGCGTCCGCCGCGCAGCCCAGGTCGCGCAGCTTTCATCCTGAATGATGCGCGGCATCTCTCCGGTTGCGATCCGCCCCAGCGATCGGTCGAGCATGATCGCCAGCGCCTGCATATGCTTGGCATAGAGCGTCGCTGCCGTTTCCATCGGCGCGACATGGAAATATTGCTGGTCGAGTATGGCGCCTGTATCCGTGCCCGCATCGATCCAGAACAGCGTTCCGGCGGTGATCGGCTCCTGTTGCAGGATCGTCCAGGGAATGGCGGCGCGTCCGCGCAGCCGGGGCAGGGCGGCGGGATGATAGCCAACGGCCCGATCGGGAAAGAGATCGCGAAAGGCCTGCCCGCAAATCTGCGACCAGCCCATGACGAAGGCGATATCTGCGCCCATGTCTCTGACGGCGGACAGGGCTTCCTCCCGGTTGATATTGTCCACATGGATGATCGGGCAGCCTTGTTCCCGCGCCGCCGGCTCCAGGTCGACAAAATCCGAATGCCGGCTGGCCAGGGCGGGATCGAGTGTGACGACGGCGGCGATCTCCCATTCGGGATGCCGAGCGATCGCGTCGAGAGCGATCCGGGTGGTTTCAACTGCCCCAATGAGGAGGGCGCGCTTCGTCGGCATGCCAGTCGATCCTTTTTTCGCCCCCGGTCACGACCAGCAGCGTGCGGGCGATGATCTGCGCGTCGAGGCGGTGGCTGCGGTTGCGCACATACCAGAGGTCGAAGCGCAGCTTTTCCTCCACCGTCAGCAGCGTGTTGCCGCTGACCTGAGCCAAGCCGGTGAGGCCGGGACGCACTCGTCCCCGTTCCACGCCGTCGCGTCCCATGGCGCTGACAGTGTGCGGCAATAGCGGGCGGGGGCCGACGAAATCCATGTCGCCGCGCGCGATGTTGATCAGTTCGGGCAGCTCATCCAGCCGCGATCGACGGAGAAACTGCCCCAGCGCCGTGGTCCTGAGCGCATCGGGCAGCAAGGCGCCTTGCGTGTCGCGCAAGTCTCGCATGGTGCGGAACTTGACCATGGCGAAGGGCCGCCCTCCCAGGCCGCTTCGAACCTGGCGGAACAGCACCGGCCGTCCCAGGCCGAGCAGCACCAGCACCGACAGCAGCAGCAACAGGGGGGAGAGCAGGGCGATAAAGCCGATCGCCAACAGTCCCGCCGGGCGGAGACAGGCGATCATGCGCGCTCCGCCACCAGCAGGGCGGGCAAAGGCGCCGCAACGAATGTCGGGATGGCGGTGCCGCGCAATTGCATGACATCCAGCAGCATCGCATTCACCTTGTCGACGTCATAGATGTCGACCGCTGTTTGCCGCGCTGCTTTGGCCATGGCGGTCAGGCGCAGCGGATCGGTGATCAACCGCTCCATCGCGGCGGCCAGCGCAGGCCCGTCGCGCGGCGGCACCAGCAATCCGTTGACCCCGTCCCGAATCGGCTCGCGGCAGCCCGGCATGTCGGTGGTGATCACTGGCCGCCCGGTCGCCAGCGCCTCCAATATCGTGCGCGGCAGCCCCTCACGATAGAAGGAGGGCAGCACGAAGGCATGGGCCGACGCGATGAAGGGCCGCACGTCGCGGGTTTCGGGCAGGAACTCGATCAGCCCCGCCTCGCGCCACTGCTCCAGATCGGCGGCGGTATAGCCGGTCGGATTCTCGGTCTCGGGCCGGGTCAGCAGCAGGAAGCGCACGTCCGGGCGCCGCGCCCGGATGATCCGCGCCGCCTCCACATATTCGCCCACGCCCTTGTCGCGCATCAGGCGACCCGTCATCAGGAAGGTGAAAGGACTGGGGGGCAGCGCCTGCTCGGCAAAGTGCCGAACGTCGATGCCTGAGCCGGGCACCTGCACCACCCTCTGTCCGGCTGAGACGATCCCACTGTCCCGCATGAGGCGATGATCGTCGCCATTGAACACGAAGATGCACCGCGCCCTGGCGATGCCGGTCCGGTAGAGCCGCGATACGATGGTCCGCAGCCAGCGGCGGCTGTCTGCCTCCTCACTGAAGACATAGCCAAGGCCGCTCATGATCGCGAAATAGCGCGCCCGGCTCCAAAGCCGCGCCGCCAGGCCGCCATAGATGATCGGCTTTTGCGTATAAGCAACGACCACATCGGGCCGCTCCGTGCGCATCAGGCGGCGGTAATGGAACAGGGTGCGGGCGTCGTGGAGCGGGTTGGTGCCCGCCCGCGCCATTGGCGTCCGACAGAAGCGCACCCCCATATCCGCCAGCCTTGCCAGCACCTCCGGCTCTTCATCGGGCGCGCAGGCGACGACTTCATGCCCTTCTTCGATCATCCGGGCGATCAGCGCCCCGCGGAAATTGATCAGCGACCAGGACAGGCTGGAAAGGATCACGACTTTCATTGTGCACTGCTTTCCCTGTTGCTCTGTCCCGATTGATTTGATCGCGCCTTCATCGAACCAAGTCCTGGACCGGAGGTATCACAGGCAGCGCCGCGCCCCGGCGGTGCATCGGTAGATTACCCCTTTGAGGCAGAACCGCCCCGTCCGCGCTCGCCCTGGCACGCTCCCCGGCACCATCGCGCCCGCATCTAGCCCCAATGGGCGGACAGCCGCGCCGGACGGGTCGCGCATGGGATAAAGGATAGTGTCCGGTCGACCGATTACCGGGAAGCGCCTGTTTCGATAGCCTTATCCCTACCGTCGGTTGCGGCGGGACTGCAGGGTGACGCTTCCAGGCAACCCTCTTCCCCCGCAACCGGCGGACCAAGGGATCGGAGACAAGCGGATGCCGAATATCGCACCAGCCGGGCAGGACGGAACGCAGGCCATCGCGCAGACGCCGCTCCTGCGACTGGATGCCGCCGTCCGCGCTTTCGCGGCGGGGGGGGCGACGCGATTCCAGGCGATCAGGCTGGTCATCATCCTGATGCTGGACGCGCTGATCATGCTGGGCAGCTTCATGCTCTCGCGATTGATCCTGTCCGATCTGCCCATGCCGCAGACGCTGTTCGACCCCTGGTTCATGGGCCTGTTCGTCGGCGCCAACCTGACCGTGCTGTTCGTCATCGGCACCTATCGGCAGAGCTGGCGTTTCCTGTCGATCGGGGACGCGCTGTCGCTGGCGGTCAGCCTGCTCGCCAGCAGTTGGCTCATCTGGATGATGACCGCAGGGTTGATCGCGCCGCAGAAGATGATGCGCGGCGTGATGACCGTCTTCCTGACGGTTGACGTGCCGCTGACCGTCGCCGCGCTGCTGGCGGCGCGCGCGCTCCGTCGGCTGTTCTTCAAACATGTCCGCTCCGCCCGCCTGCGCCGGACCGTGCAGGCCCGCCGCCGCATATTGCTGCTGGGCGAGCTGGACTGGGCGCGGGTCATGGCGGACCTTGTCCCCACCGATGCCGGTGGCGGGCTGGAAATCGTCGGCGTCATTTCCTTCGATGGGCATGATCGGCGGTTGCAGGTCGGCGGCCTGCCGATATTGGGATCGCCGGAGATGCTGCCCCGGATCGTCGCGGACCTCGACCGGGCGGGAAAGCGCCCGGTCAGCCTGGTGGTGCAGGAAAGCAGCGAGCGGCTCGACCGGCAGCAGATATTGCGCATCGCCAGCCTGGCGGAGCAGGAAAATCTGGTCGTCTCGCGCTTCCGCAATCCCTGGACCAGCGCTCAATCCATGGACGGCGACCGCATGGCGATCGAGAAGATGCCGCTGGCCGAACTGCTCGGGCGGCCGGAAATCACGGTCCAGCACAGCTATTTGGAGCGCGTCGTCACCGGCGCGCGGATCATGGTGACGGGGGCAGGGGGCACCATCGGCGGCGAACTGGTGCGCCAGCTCGCTTATTATGCGCCGGTCGAGATCGTGCTGCTCGATCACAGCGAATTTAATCTCTACGCGATCGAAATGGAGGCGCGGGAGAAATTCCCCCATGTCCGCTTCCATGCCGAACTCTGCTCGATCCGCCAGCGTCCCGCGCTCTGGCAGGTGTTCGAGCGGCGGCGGCCGGAGATCGTGTTTCACGCCGCCGCGCTCAAGCATGTGCCGATGGTGGAGGCCAATCCCTGCGCCGGGGTGCATACGAACGTGTTGGGCACCCGCAATGTGGCCGATGCCGTCTGCGAGTTTGAGGCGCGGGCGATGATCCAGATCTCTACCGACAAGGCGGTAAACCCCGTCGGCCTGATGGGCGCGACCAAGCGGCTGGGCGAACTCTATTGCCAGGCGCTCGACCTGATCGGCAGTTGCGATCCCGACAGCCCCCGCTTCCTGACGGTGCGCTTCGGCAACGTGCTGGGGTCCAGCGGATCGCTGATCCCGCTATTCCAGCAGCAACTGGCGAATGGCAAGCCGCTGACCGTCACCCATCCGGATATCGAACGCTTCTTCATGACGGTGCAGGAGGCGGTGCTGCTGATCCTCCAAAGCAGCGCCCGCGCGCTGGAGACGGATTCGGAACGCGGCACCATCTTCGTCCTCGACATGGGCGAGCCGGTGAAGATCGTGGAGATCGCCCGCCGGGTCATCCGCATGGCGGGGCTGCGCCCGGACATCGACGTGCCGATCAGGTTCATCGGCCTGCGCCCCGGCGAAAAGCTGTTCGAGGAGTTGTTCGACAGCAGCGAGGACAAGATCGAAAGCGCCATTCCCGGCATTTTCGAAGCCATGCCCTCGCCCATTCCGCTGGAAATGCTGGTGGAGGGCTTCGGTCAGCTCGCCCGGCTGATCGCGGCGGGCGATGCGGACGAGTTGATCCGGCTGACCCATGAGATGGTTGCTGCCTCGGCCAGTTCGCGCTGGGCGGAGATATTGCGGCGTCTGGCGGCCGAAAGCGCCGACACGCTGTTCATGATGCCGCACCCCGCCGAGATTCCCGCTGCCTTGCAGACCCATTTGCCGCGCGACGTCGCCTGACTTTTTGAGGGAATCATGATGCAAGCCGTACCTGCCCAAGCCGCCCTCCCTCCGCGCCTCAGCCCGCTCGACCATCCCGCGCTGCGCTGGCCGCAGCATGAGGCGGATGAGATCGCGGCGGTCATGCATGTGCTGGAGAGTGGCCGGGTCAATTCGATGGTCCATGGCGAACAGACTCGCCGGTTCGAGGCGGAATTCGCTGCTTTCTGCGGCATGCCTCATGGCATCGCCGTCAGCAATGGCACGGTCGCGCTGGAACTGGCGCTGCGGGCCTTGGGCATCGGGCCGGGGGATGAGGTGATCCTGCCCTCGCGCAGTTTCTTCGCCAGTGCGGCTTGCATCGTGGCAGCCGGCGCAACGCCGGTCTTTGCCGATATCGATCCCGTCAGCAACACGATCGCGTCGGAATCCGCCCGCCGGATGCTCACTAGCCGCACTCGCGCGATTCTGTGTGTGCATCTCGCGGGATGGCCCTGCGACATGGGTGCGTTGCGGGATTTGGCCGACGAAAAAGGGCTGTGGCTGGTCGAGGATTGCGCGCAGGCGCATGGGGCGACCTTCCATGGCCGCCCGGTCGGCAGCTTCGGTGATGCCGCCGCCTTTTCCTTCTGCACCGACAAGATCATGTCGACCGGCGGGGAAGGGGGCATGCTCCTGCTGCGCGATGAGGCGCATTGGAAGCGGGCCTGGGCCTATAAGGATCATGGCAAGAATCCGGACAAATTCTTCGCCCCCGCCACAAGCGGCGGCTTCCGCTATCTGCACGACAGCTTTGGCAGCAACGGACGGATGACCGAAATGCAGGCTGCGATCGGCCGGGCGCAGCTTGCCAAGCTGCCCGGTTGGCTGGCCCGCCGTCGCCGCAATGCGGAACTGCTGATGCGGTTGCTGCAAGCCGATCCAGCCGTGCAGGTGCCGCTGATTCCGGATCATGTCGGCCATGCCTTCTATCGGCTCTATGTCACGATCGCCGCCGACCGGCTGGGCGAAAGCGGGGCAGCGCCGATGATCGACCGGATGGTGCGCATGGGCATGCCGGTCGGCAGTGGCTCCTGCGCCGACATGACGCGGGAGGCGGCCTTTGCCGGGCTTGACGTGCGCCGCGACGGCTCGCTGCCGGTGGCGCAGGATTTGGGGCGCCGCAGCATCGCCTTCCCCGTCGACCATCTGCTCGACGATGAGGACATGCACCGCCTCGCCAACTGCCTTGAAATCGCGATGGCTGAGCTGGAATCGTGAAGGGACGAGCCATGATGACCAACGACCGCCTGCCGCACTTCGTCATCATCGGCGCCGTCAAGGGCGCGACGACCTGGATTCACAACCAGCTTCAGGACAATCCCGCCATCTACCTGCCCGCGCCGGAACCGCATTTCTTCAGTCAGGATCATCATCTCGGCCTCGATCATTATCGGCGCTTCTTCGATGGGGCGCGGCCCGACCAGATGCTGGGGGAAAAGTCCGCCGACTATCTCGCCCATCCGGACGCTACGGGGCGCCTTGCCGCCGACCTGCCAAATGCCCGTCTGGTGGTGCAGTTGCGCAACCCGGTCGACCGCGCCTATTCCGATTACAAGATGCTGTTTCGCCGGGGCACCGTGACCAGGGCGCCGGAGCATTATCTGGACGGTCGCCCGAGCGATCAGCCGCGCTTTCTGGAAGACGGCCTTTATGCGAAGCATATGCGGCGCTGGCTCGACCATTTCGACGCGGAACAGGTCAAGGTGATCCTGTTCGAGGATGTGAAGGCCGCGCCCGAAGCCACCGTCGCCATCGTCAGCGACCATATCGGCGCGCCCTGCCATTATTCGACGCAGGTGGGGTCCGATCCGCGAAACGATAGCAGCGAACGTTTCCTGCCCTTGCCTGTGCGCACCGCGCTCGCTCCGCTGAAGGAAGCGGTTCGTCCCCTGCGTGGTCATGCGGTTTTCGAACGGGTGCGTGGGGTGTTCGCCCGGCAGATCGCCTATCCGCCGCTGCCCCCCGAATTGCGTCAGCGCATGGTCGACTATTATGCGCGGGACATTGCCGATCTGGAGGATCTGATCGGGCGGGATCTCGGCCATTGGAAGCAAGATCATCGGCTGGCGGCTTAACGGCACCGAAATCTCTCGGACGCCTCCTTTGAACCACTCCCAAAGCGTCGCCTCGCTCGCCCTTTTTGCCTGGCGCCGACCCGTTATTGCCCACCCCTGAATCAGCCGAAGGGCTTAAACTTCCGCTCATCCAATTGAGAGGGGACGCAGATGCGCAAACGGCTTTATCATGGTCTTTTCCTTGGCCTTTTTGCTCTGACCACGGCCTGTTCGGGCGGGCTTTCGGGCCTTGCCAGCCTACCGCCGGCGCCGACCGTCGCCTATCGGCTGGGCGCGGGCGATGAGGTGCGGGTGGCGATACCGGGCCTCAGCGCCACCGATCCGGGCAACAGCAGCTATGTGATCAACGATCGCGGCCAGATTTCCCTGCCGGTGCTGGGCGATGTTGACGCGGGCGGCAAGACGGTGCCGGAATTGCAGGCCAATATCGCTCAGCAACTGACGCAGCGCCAGTTGCTCAACGCGCCCACGGTCAGCGTCCAGCCGGTGAAGCTGCGCCCCTTCTATGTGCTCGGCGAAGTGAAGAGCCCCGGCGAATATCAATATCGCGCGGGCATGTCGGTGCTGGCGGCTGTGTCCGTCGCGGGCGGCTACACCTTCCGGGCGGAGCAGGGCAGCGTCGCCATCACCCGCATGGTCGATGGCCGGCAAGTCGTCGGCCGCGCGGGCGAGCGGGACATGATCCAGCCGGGCGACACGGTGCGCATTTATGAGAAGTGGTTCTGATGCGCGGGCTGGTTTCGAGCGGCGCGGCTCTCGCGCTTGGCCTCGCCATGCCTGTCTCGGCGCAGGAACTGCAATCCCCCACGACGGCGCTCGATGCGCCCGAGGCGCTGTTCATACCCACCCCCCTGACGCTGGGCAGCGCGACGGTGGAGATCGGCGGCACGGCGCGGATCGAATATGACAGCAATATCTATGCCCAGGCCTTTGGCGAGAAGGATGATGTCCGCGCCGTCTTCCGCCCTTATGTGGAGATCAACCGCAAGGGCGGCGCGATCGAACTCAACGCCCGAGCCGAAGGGGATTTCCGCAAATATTTCCAATATGACAGCGAGGATGCGGCAGGCGGCAAGGTTGCGGCGGGCCTCAACTGGACCCCTTCCGCTTCGGACAAGCTGGCGGCGGCGGCAAGCTGGCAGCATATCATCGAGGATCGGGGCGAGCCGGAGGGCAATAGCGCGCCATCCATCGGCCCGCGTGAATTGAATGCGCTGGAGGGGGATTTGGCTTATACCCATCAGGGTGCGCGCCTCGGCTTCATGGTGAGGGGCACGGCGTCGCGCTTCCGCTATACCAAGGCGATCGACGACAACCGCGATCTCGACAATGCTGGCGCGCTGGCGCGGGTCATGCTGCGCGTGTCGCCGCTGATGAACGGTTTCGTCGAGGGATTCGCGTCGAAGCGCGATTTTCGCCGCACACCGCAACTGGGGGAAATCGACCGGGATTCGAAGACCTATGGCGCGCGCGCGGGGGTGGCGATAGATCCGGGCGGAACGATCCGGGGGGAGGCGGCGATCGGCGTCTATCGCTTCGACCCCCAGGATAAGCGGATCGAGCCGCGCACCCGCCTGTCCGCGCAGGTCGGGCTGGTCTATGCTCCCCGGCCGCGCACCGCGATCACGCTGGACGGTTTCATCGGCAATGTCGCCACCTACCGGACTGGCGTGCAATCGCGGGAGGACATGCGCTTACGCCTGGGGGTTGCCCAGGAAATACGCCACAATCTGCGGGGAGAGATCGGGCTGGTCTATCGCCGCAGCAAATATTTCGGCACCGGCCTGACGGAGAAGATCTACGGCGTGACCGGGGAACTGGAATATGCGCTCAATCGCCGCATGGCGCTGGCGGCCCAAGCGCGCTTTTCCAAGCGCGACAGCACCGACCCGCTGGACGATTATGACCGCACCCGCATCGGGCTGGAACTGCGCGTCCATTATTGAGGCTGGCATTATTGAGGCTGGCATTATTGATGTCGGCTTAATTGACGCCGCCACCCAAAGAGGCAGCGCCTAACCCCTTCGCGCAATGGACTTGGGCCGCCCCGGCAAGGACACTGGTCCGCGTAACAGCGTGATTATACAGGACCCCGCCGCCATGCTGGTAAGAGCGTCCAGGCCACCCATGCTCGCGTTCGTCCTTCCGGGGCTGGGCGCGGGCGGATCGGAACATATCGTCAGCCTGCTCTGCAACCATTTCGCGGCACAGGGCTGGGCCATAACCGTGATCGCCTTTGAGGAGCCGTCGGCGCCCTCTTACTATGCCTATCATCCGGAGGTGCGGATCATCCGACTGGGTATGAAGTCGCGCCGCCGCGCCGCCGCGTCTGGAGCGCTGGCGATGTTGCGACGGCAGAGGCTGCTGAGGCAAGCGCTGAAGGCGGTAAGGCCCGAACTGGTCGTGAGCTTCTTGACGCGCACCAACATCCTTTCGGTGCTTGCCGCCCGGTCGCTCGGTATTCCCGTGATCGTGTCGGAACGCAACAATCCCGCGCTCCAGACGGTGGGGCCGGTCTGGAACCGACTACGGCAGATGACCTATCCGCGGGCCGCGGGTCTCATCACCATGACGCAAGGGGCGATGGACTGGTTCAAGGGCGCCATGGACGTGAAGGGCTGGGTCATTCCCAATCCCGTGCCGCCAGCCATCATGGGCGCGGAACGCAGGCCCAATGGCCGCACCATCGGCGCGGTCGGGCGGCTGGTGCCGCAAAAGGGCTTCGACCTGCTGCTGGACGCCTTTGCCCGTGTTGCACATGCAATCCCCGACTGGAAGCTGGCGATCTGGGGCGAGGGGCCGGAGCGAGCGGCGCTGCAACGCCAGCGCGACCGCCTGAGCCTGACGGGACGGGTCAGCCTGCCCGGCGTGACGGAGAAACCGGGCGAGTGGATTCCCCAATCCGACCTGTTCGTCCTGTCGTCGCGCTTCGAGGGCTGGGGCATCGTCGTGGGCGAAGCCATGGGCGCGGGGCTGCCGGTCATTGCCTTCGACTGCCAATGGGGTCCGGCCGAGATGATCGAGCATGGCAAAAGCGGCTTGCTGGTGCCCAATGGTGACGTGGCTGCGCTGGGGGAAGCGATCCTCTCCCTTTGCACCGATGAAGCCCGGCGCGAGGCTTTGGGAACCGAGGCGCGGGATCGGATGGCTCTGTTCGGCCATGATCAGGTGCTCGCCCGCTGGCAGTCGGTCATCACCGGCGTTCTCGATCATCATCGCGTGGGGGCAGGATCATGAACATGATGTCGCTGAAGGGCTTTGCGCGGGCGATGCGGCGGCGGTTGCGGGATGAACCGCATCTCCGCCTGGCCGCCGCGCGGGCCGACGCCTTTCTGGTGTCCTATCCCAAGAGCGGGCGCACCTGGCTGCGCTATCTGCTCTCCTGCTATTTTGCGGAGAGCGCCCGGCTGGGATTCGAGCCTGATCTCACCAGCACCTTCCGCGTCCTGCCCAATTTCGACCGCGATCCGGTGCGCGGCATCGACGCCTTTGTCGGACGGAGCGGCGCTGCGGCGCTGCCGTTGATCCTGGTTAGCCATCTGCCCTATCGTGATCGGCTGTTCCTTGACCGGCCGGTGCTGTTCCTGGTGCGCGATCCGCGTGACGTGATCGTGTCTGCCTATTTCCACGCGACCCGCCATAAAAAGAGCTTCTCCGGCGATATGGCCGCCTTTCTGGACGAGCCCAAATATGGGATGGCGGCGCTGACCGGTTATCTGAACGGCTGGGCGGTGGGGCTGGAGGGACGGCCCCATCATCTGATCAGCTATGAGCATCTGCTTAGCGAGCCGCTCGCTACCGTTGCGGGCATCCTCGCCTTTCTGGGCGTCGAGCCTGAGGGCGATATCCTTGCCCGCGCCGTCGCCGCCGCCCAGTTCGACCGAATGCGCGACAAGGAACGCGGCGGCGGCATTCCCGGCCATGATTATGACCGCAATGACGACCAGAGCCTGCGCATGCGCAGCGGCAAGGCGGGCGCCTTTGGTGAGTGGCTGAGCCCGGATCAGGCCGATCTGGTGCTGGAGCGGTGCCGTTCCGACCTGTCGCCCCGCGCCCTTGCCTTGCTGGCCGCCACCGGTGTCGACCTGGCCGGCTGACATGCGCATCTGTTCGATCATCACCAGCTTCACATCGGGCGGCGCCGAAATGCTGGTCTGCAATCTGGCGGAAGCCTTTGCCGGGGCGGGGCACGCGACGACCGTCATTTCGCTCAGCGATGCGGCGCAGGTCGGCAATGCGCCCGGCATCGAAACGGCGATGATGGCGCGCATGCGACAGGCGGGGGCAGCGGCGGTTTCGCTGGGATTGGCCAATCGCAACAACTGGCTGACGGGAGCGCTGGCTCTGCGCCGGGCGCTGCGATCGATCCGGCCCGATGTGATCCATGCCCATACGGCCCGCGCACTGTTTCCTCTCGCGCTTGCCATGCCCGGCGTGCCGGTGGTGCTGACCCATCATAACAGCCGCCTTTCCTTCCCTCCGGCGGCGTTTGCCCTCTTCGACCGCATCGTCGACAGCTATGTCGCGATCAGCGATCAGTGCGAGGCGCTGTTGCGCGGCCATGCGCGCAAGCCCATCCGCATGATCCTGAACGCGGCCAGCGCCCGTTTCCAGACGCAACAGCCGCGCTCTGCCGCCGGACATGATCCGATGATCCTCGCCGTCGGGACGGTGTCGGAACAAAAGGACTATCCGACCCTGCTCCGCGCCGCCCGCCCATTGTCCGACGCGCTGACGGTCCAGGGGCGCACGGCCCGCATCTGCATCGCGGGCGCGGGACCGCAGTTCGACCAGCTTCGGGCGCAGGCCGCGGGAGAGCCAGTCGAACTGCTGGGTGTGCGCGACGATATTGATGCGCTGATGCGGCAGGCGGACCTGTTCGTGAACTGCTCGCTTTGGGAAGGCTTTCCGATCGCGATGATCGAGGCGGCGATGAGCGGCCTGCCGATCGTCGCGACGGCGGTGGCGGGCAATCGCGAAATGGTCATGCCGGGCGTCAACGGCCAGCTTGTCCCGCCGTCCGATCCTGCCGCGCTGGCGGAGGCGATCCTGGAGACGCTCCGCAAAGATGCTCATTATGCCGCGCTGTCGCAGGGCGCTCTCCAAGCCGCCCGGCGTTTTTCCATCGAAAACTGCGTTGCGGCCCACCTCTCCCTCTATCAGGAGCTGATCGATGCGCGTCGCGCTCCCCTTCGCGCTTCCCCTCTGATCCGGCCCATCTCGCCATGCGAATAGCGGCATTGACCGATATCCATGCCGCCAGCGATCCGCTGCAACTCGCCCTCACCGCTGCGCGGCGCGAGGGGTTCGACCGGATGCTGATTCTGGGCGATCTCCTCACCTATGGCGTGCAGCCGTTGGAGACGCTGGAACTGGTGCAGGGCGCGGCGGCGCGTGACGGCGCGATCCTGATCCGTGGCAATCACGACCTGCTCTATCAGGAATCGCGCGCGGCGGAGGCCTATCGCGCCGACCTGCCCGACTGGCTGCGCGAGAGCGTCGACTGGACCGACGCCCATATCCCTCCCGGCTGCATGAAGGCATTCGACTGGCGGGATAGCTGGTCGCAGGGGCCGCTGTTCGCTGCCCATGCCAATCCCTTCGACTTTGGCGATTGGCGCTATATTCGCTCGGCACTGGAGGCGGAGGAAGCCGCCGCGATGGTGGCGGTGCGCGGCTTTCGCTACGGCCTGTTCGGCCATGTTCACCGGCATCGCCGCTATGATTGCGAAGCCGCCACCATCTTCACCCTCGCCTCGCTCGGTCAGCCCCGCGACGACCGGGACCGGACGCCGAAATGGGCGATGATCGAAATCAGGGGAGATTTTGTGACCATCGAAAGCCGCGACATCGATTTCGATCCGGAGGACCAGATGCACGCCATCCGCGCCACCACCCTGTCCGCGCCCACGCAGGAGCGGCTCTGCCGGTTCTTCGCATGAAGATTCTCGTCACCGGCGCGGGCGCTGTCCTGGGGCAGGGCATCATCAAGTCGCTGCGGCAATCGACATTGGGGTGCAGCGTGATCGCGGCCGATCCCAATCCGCTGTCGGCGGGCCTTTATTGGGCGGACGGTGCCTATCGCCTGCCCTTCGCCAATGATCCGGCCTTTGGCGACCGCATCCACCAACTGCTGGACCGCGAGCGCCCCGATGTCGTGCTGGTCGGAACCGATGTCGAGCTGTCCTGGTTCGCCGCCGAACGGCACCGGCTGGAGGCGCTGTTCGGGACGCATGTACTGGTCAGCGATCCCCGCGTCGTCGCCATTGCCGACGACAAGCTGGAGACTGCGCGCTTCTTCGAAAGTGTGGGCCTGCCTCACCCCGCTTCGGCCGCCGCCGAGGATGGGGAAGCGGTAGAGGCTTTGATCGCCAAGGTCGGCTTTCCGCTGGTGGTGAAGCCGCGTATCGGCGCCCGATCGGTCGGCGTATCGCTCGTCCATGATCGCGCCGAACTGGCGCTGGCGCGGGAAGGGCGTAGCGGGCTCGTCATTCAGCAATGCGTCGGTGACCCCGATTGCGAGTTCACCGCCAGCACGCTCGTCTTCGATGGCGAGGTGCAGGCGTCGATCGTGATGCGCCGCGACTTGCGCGACGGAAACACCTATCGCGCTTATGCTGGCGACTATCCCGAATTGAACGAACAGGTGCGGGCGCTCGGCCGGGCGCTGCAACCCCATGGTCCCGCCAATTTCCAGTTCCGCACCGATCCCGATGGAACTCCCCGCGTGTTCGAAATCAATGCCCGCTTTTCCGGCACGACGCCGCTGCGCGCCATGGCGGGCTTCAACGAGGTGGAGATGTGCGTGCGGAAACTGCTCCATGGCACGCCGATCTTGCAGCCTCCGATCCGGTCGGGGGTGATCCTGCGCTATCTGGACGAGATGTTCGTGCCGCGGGAGCGCATCGACGCGGTGCGATGAGCGGCGACGCTCCCCTGCTGGCCCTGACCGGCGGTTCGGGCTTTGTCGGTCGCCATTTCGCGGCGGCCGCGCGCCGAAAAGGCTGGCGCATCCGCCACCTCGCCCGCCGCCGTCCGCCTGAGGCTGATCCGGTGGATGAATGGGCTTTTCTAGACCTTTCGGCTGTCGAGGACGTGGGGCTGGGCGGTTGCGCGGCGCTGGTCCATCTTGCCGCGCATATCCCCTCCGACCATCGCGATCCGGCAGAAGCGGAGCGCTGCTGGCGGATCAATGTGCTTGGTACGCTAAAACTGGTCGATGCGGCGATAGGAGCAGGCGTGGGGCGGATCATGCAGGCGAGCAGCGCCAATGCCTATGCCCCGGCCACCGAGCCGCCGGATGAGCATGCGCCGCTCTTTCCGCGCAGCAGGGGCTATTATCTCGGTTCGAAGGTCGGCCAGGAAATCTATGTTGCGGAACGCTGCCGAGGGGAGGATGTCCTGCTCCAGACGTTGCGCCTGGCTTCGGTCTATGGGCCGGGTCAGCAGAGCGGCGCGCTTGGCGTTATGGCGCAAGCAGCGGTCAATGGCGGGCCGATCCGCGTCCATGGCACGGGAGCGTTCGGTTCGGACCTCGTCCATGTCGAGGATGTGTCGAAGGCGATGCTGCTGTTGCTGGCCAGCGACGGGGCCGGGCCTTTCAATGTCGGGAGCGGCGTATGCACCACTATCGCGGAACTGGCGCAACTGTTGGCAGGGCGCAGTGGCGTAACGGTCGTGCATGAGGCCGGAGGGAAGGAAGATTGCGGATTTCCTGCCCTCAATATCCACCGATTGAAGGCGTTGGGCTATTCTCCGATGCCCTTGGAACAGGGGGTTGCAACGATGCTCAAGGCGTCGATGCAAAGCTGACACGACATGTTCGTCATCCCAGCGTCCGCCGGGATGACGCGCTATACTGCCCTTCAGCTCCCGTTCGGGCCGCCGCCGGTGTTGCTGCCGCCGCCACCGCCGCCCATGCCGCCGGCGCCGACCGCGCCGATATTGCCGAAAATCTCATCGAACAGACTGCGATGGCGGCCCAGCGTCGGCGTCTTGTCGCCCGCAGGGGAAATCTTCGCGACCTGCTCCAGTCCCATGCGGTCCACAGCCACGACATTGCCGGCCGCATCGAAGCGGACGTGCAGCACGGTCTGCGACACCGGCTTGGGGTTTGAAAAAGCGAGCGAGCGCATGTCCCGCGACACATAATACCAGTCCTGGTCACCGAACTGCGCGGTAAAGCTCGGCCGGCCCAGCGTTCCTTCCACCGATGCGCGGTTGTCGATGCCCGGCTGCACCGAATCGACCAGCAGCTTGTCGACCTGATAGCCCTGATGGGTGCGGATGCGGGTGCAGCCCGACGCGCCCAGAAGCAGCGCGCAAAGGCCTGCGCCAAGCAAAATCCGCCCGGTGCGGGATTGGCGGCTGAACTGGCGCATGAACTTCTCCTGCGGGGGCACGCCCCGGACCTTGCCGAAAAACAAAGCCGCCATTGCATCGGGCGGCCGGGCGATCAATATGGAAATGCGCGGGCCTCGGCAAGGGGCCGCCGTTCGGTTCAGCCAGGAAACAGTTTAAGTCATGCCCAGCATCTTTCAGCGTCTGTTCGCACAGAGCGACCCCAAGGACGCGATGCGTACCCTTTATAATGCCATCGTCGCGGAAGGGCGGCAGCCCCATTGGTATGTCCAGGGGCATGTTCCCGACACGATGGACGGCCGGTTCGACATGATCGTCGCCATCCTCGCGCAAGCGCTGATGCGGCTGGAGGCGCAGGGCGGACGCCAGGAAAGCGTCTGGCTGACCGAGCTGTTCGTGGACGATATGGATGGCCAGCTCCGGCAGGAGGGCATTGGCGATGTCGTCGTGGGCAAGCATATCGGCCGCATGGTGAGCGCGCTGGGCGGGCGTCTTGCGGCCTATCGCGCGGCGCTGTCGGGCGAAGCGGACCTCAGCGAAGCGATCGCGCGCAATCTCTATCGTGGCGAGGCGCCGTCGCAGGACGCGCTGGCTCATGTCGAATCGCATCTGCGCTCGCGCTGGGTCAGGCTCGGCTGCCTCAGCCGCGATGCCCTGGTGGCGGGAGACCTTGGATGAATGCTGTTCCCGAATTTTCACGGCCTGTCCGAATCGATCAGCTTGCCCGCCATGCGCAGCCGGTGACCATCGCCGCCGACGCCGCCGAACGCGAGGCGCTGGCCAAGCGCTTCCATCTGCTCGCTCTCGACCGGCTGGAGGCGAATTATGCCTTGAGCGAGGAGAATGGCGCTATCTTCGCCAAGGGGCGGGTGCGTGCCGCGCTGGCCCAGCCCTGCGTCGCGACCGGCGTGGCGGTGCCTGAAAAGGTGGATACCGATTTCCTCCTGCGTTTCGTCAAGGAAGGCGCAGAGGTGCCCGAAGCGGACGAGCTGGAACTGGACGCAGAGGATTGCGACACAATAGGCTTCGACGGCCTGGTCATCGACATGGGCGAGGCGGTTGCCGAGACGGTGGCGCTGGCCATGACGCCCTACCCGCGCTCGCCCAAGGCCGACAGCATCCTGCGCGAAGCGGGCGTGCTGAGCGAGGAGCAGGCCAGTCCCTTCGCCGCGCTGCTCTCTCTCAAGAACAAGAAATGAGGTTGGCGCGGGCGGTGCTGACGAGCGGCTTCCGTTTCCTTTCCGTTCCGCTCTGTGGCATAAGCGCGGACCATGGAAGTCCCGCCGCGCAAGATCATCCATATCGACATGGATGCCTTTTACGCGTCGGTCGAGCAGCGTGACGATCCCAGCCTTCGCGGCAAGCCGCTGGCGGTCGGCGGCGGCGGTCCGCGCGGCGTAGTCGCCACGGCCAGCTATGAAGCGCGGAAATATGGCGTCCGCTCCGCCATGCCCGGCGCCAGGGCGCGGCGGCTCTGCCCCGATCTGCTGTTCGTCCGCCCCCGGTTTGAGGTCTATCGTGCTGTTTCGGCGCAAGTGCGGGAGATTTTCTCGCGCTTCACCGACATCATCCAGCCGCTTTCGCTGGACGAAGCCTATCTCGACGTCACGCTGAACAAGCCGGGCATTCCCTCCGCCACGCGCATAGCAGAGGACATCCGCCGCCTGATCCGGGAGGAAACCGGGCTCACCGCTTCGGCTGGAGTGTCCTATAACAAGCTGATCGCCAAGCTGGCGTCCGACCAGAACAAGCCCGACGGCATCTGCGTCGTCCGGCCGGAGGAAGGCGCGGCCTTCATCGCGAACATGCCGGTGCGGCGCATCCATGGCGTGGGGCCGGTTACGGCGAAGCGGATGCAGGCGCTCGGCATAGAAAGCGGCGCGGATTTGCGGGCACGCGATCTGGCCTTCCTCCAGCATCATTTCGGCAGCGCCGCCCATTATTATTATCGCGCCTCGCGGGGCGAGGACGATCGCCCCGTGCACGAACGGCAGGAACGCAAATCGGTCAGCGTCGAGGATACTTTCTTCGACGATCTGACGACCGAGGACGCGCTGATCACGGAAATCGACAGGATCGCAGTCAACCTCTGGAGCCGCATCGAAAAGAGCGGCGCTTATGGCCGGACGGTCGTGCTCAAGGTCAAGTTCGCGGATTTCAGGATCATCACGCGGTCGAAAAGCTTCGGCCGCCCGGTGCGCTCGTCCGACATTCTGGTAGAGACTGGCCGGGCGCTGCTGCGCGCCCAATTGCCGCTGCGCATGGGCGCGCGGCTATTGGGTCTGGGTGTCCACAATCTCGATCAGGAGGAACCGGACGGTGAGGCGGGCGAGCAACTCCGCCTCCTGCTCTGACGGTTCAGAAGGGCAGCCAGTTCCGCTTCTCGGTGAACTTCATGTAACCGGCGTTGACGCCCAGCCGGTAACCCACGCCCAGCCGGATCGGGATCAGCACCACGCTGCCCCAGCGCAGATAGCTGGCGGTGAAGCCGCCCACCAGATAGGCCGTGCCCTCGGCTGCCGGGAAGCGGTGATAAAGTTCCTGGGTATCGTAGAGATTGTAAACGAGCACGAAGGTATTGGCCGCGTTTCCGCCCACGTCGAAGCCGATGGACGGGCCGGTCCAATAGACCTCGCGCTTGCCCTCGATCTTGTGATTGAGCGTGCCCGAACCATAGCGCAGGCCGACGACGAACGCGCCCGACGCCTCGCGCCCGGCAATATAGGCATTGGGCCGGCCCTGATCCTTCAGGATCTTCTCGATGATGCCGGCCAGCCCTGCCGCGCCCTTGCCGAACACTCCCTCGGCCGCGCCGATCAGGTCGTCCTGCTGATAGGAATCGCCGGGAGCGATCGCCGCGGGGGGAGAGTTGGCCGTCACCGGCGCGCCGGTCGCCGTGGAGCCTGAAGCGGCCGGGGGCGGATTATAGGGCGCGCCGCTGTCGGCGGGCGCGCTGCTGCCCGACTGGACGCCGGGATCGATGCCCGGATCGCTGGGCGTGCTGTTCTGCTGCGGCACGGGCGCCAGGTCGGAATCGATGGCGCTGTTGGGATCGACGGTGCGCACTTGCGCCTGTGCGGCGACTGGCGCCAGCGTCATGCCCGCCAGCGCGACCGCCAGAGCGCCTGCCCTTGCCGCGCGGCCCGAAACCCGCCCCAGAAACCCGATCATGCCCGCTACTCCCCAAAGAACCCGCACTTCAACCATATTTCAGATTATCGGGGAACAAGCTGAAACGACAATGAACGAACGGCGACCCGAGTCGATTCCGCGCCAGTCCGAATCCTCTTTTCGAAATAAGCGCGATTTTTCTCCGCTGCGGACCGTTGCCATGCATGAAAGCCGCCGCTATAGGCCGACATCTAGCCACTGCTCACCTCATCCGGTGGGCAAATTCGTGCGGAGACGTGGGTGAGTGGCTGA
Source organism: Sphingobium sp. SJ10-10 (assembly GCF_036038995.2). Taxonomy (NCBI): domain Bacteria; kingdom Pseudomonadati; phylum Pseudomonadota; class Alphaproteobacteria; order Sphingomonadales; family Sphingobiaceae; genus Sphingobium; species Sphingobium sp. SJ10-10. The sequence goes on along the minus strand of NZ_CP158132.1, from coordinate 2,599,282 downwards.
AACCAGCGGTTTGCTAAACCGTCGTAGCCTTAAGGGGCTACCGAGGGTTCGAATCCCTCCGTCTCCGCCACCTTTTTACCTATGCCATTGAAATTCATAGGTTTTTTGGCCGCCGATTGAAGCGGGCCAACAAGCCGCCCAACATCTTCAAAACGATTGGCAGAATCGGCTCCCTCGCCGTCCTGCCCGATTCGGCTCACCGTCGATTCTGCATGTCAAGGATCACTTGCGCTGCCGGTAACTTTTGTGCTTTTAATCATCTGGACAGCAAATCACTTTTTTGCTAACGGCTATGTTCACTTTTTGTTCTCATTGAGGAGGCGAGTATGACCTTTGTCCCCCGTCAGACCTCGATAGGAAATAGCAAATGCTAATCTATCGCAGAACGAGCATTTTCGAATCGCCCGCGCAGACATTAGTGAATACCGTCAATTGCGTAGGCGTCATGGGAAAGGGCTTGGCTCATGCTTTCAAGCAGCGTGAACCTGACATGTTCCGCGCATATAAGCGTATATGCGACCAACAAGCTTTAGTTCCCGGCAAGCTTTGGCTCTGGCGCGGGCAAGATAGCTGGGTACTGAATTTTCCAACAAAGGTGCATTGGCGTAACCCCTCGAAGCTTGAATGGATCGAGCAGGGTCTGGCAAAATTCGTATCCGCCTATGCGGATCAGGGAATCACGGAAATTTCGTTTCCTCAACTGGGTTGCGGTAATGGCAATCTAGATTGGAATGAAGTTCGCCCGATCATGGAACAATATCTCTCGCGGGTATCAATTCCGGTCTATATTCACGATTATACAGTGGATGTGGGCCTGCCCGAACATCTAGAGCCGGTAGCCGCTGCTCTCAAGAAAGAGAGGGCATATAGCAACAGCTTCGACGGCTTTATGGCTTCCATTGGACAAGCGCTTAATGTTTCGAAGGGGGAGCTAACAACTCTAGACTCTTTGGCTCCTTTCCGTGCTTGGTTGAGAGAAGACAAGGGCTTGTCAATTGAAACGGAATCGAAAAGCTGCATCCTAGAAGAAGAAGACCTTCGGGGTGTCTGGCTTGACCTTCAAAGCGGATTGGTCACAAAGCGTAAAGCAGGGTGGTCGATAAGCACAGGCGCGGAGCCGTTGCTGTCGCTGCTTAGCGTTCTGCCCAATCTGCGACCGGTGCAAATTCAACGGGCCGGCCAAGCTGAACCAGAATTTGCCATTGAACCTAGACCGGAAGCCCGAGGCGTAGCTTCGACAGGCCAGACAAGTGAGCAGCACGAACTGGCATGGCATTAAGCATTGGTTTTGTAGATGCGCACATACAGAACTGGCAGACCCGTCTGACCAGTGATTTCTATGCTCATCGAATGTCAATCGGCGTGCAAACGGGACCCCCGATCGGCGCGCAAAAGGGACCCCCTTTCAAGGATGGTACGACGGTGGAGGGACGCTCCTTGCGCTGCGCGCGGCGTAGGGAGGGCGGAGCCCGACCGGAGGCGCGCGCAGCGCAAAGCATGTTAATCGCGGCGTGCAGCGGGGATCAGTTTCGGTTCTTGAAGCGCCAGCTGTCATTACCGGTCTCGATGATGTCGCAATGATGCGTGACGCGGTCGAGGAGAGCGGTGGTCATCTTGGGATCGCCGAACACGGTGGGCCATTCCCCGAACGCCAGATTGGTGGTGATGACGACGCTGGTTTGCTCGTAAAGCTTGCTGACCAGATGGAACAGCAACTGCCCGCCTGAACGGGCGAACGGCAGATAGCCAAGCTCGTCCAGAACCACGAGATCGAGCCGGGAGAGCTGGGAGGCAAGCGCGCCGCTCTTGCCGATCCGGGCCTCCTCTTCGAGGCGGGTCACCAGATCGACCGTGTTGAAGTAACGCCCCCGCGCCCCGGCGCGAACGACATTGGCGGTGATGGCGATGGCCAGGTGGGTCTTGCCGGTGCCGGTGCCGCCGACCAGGACGACATTGCGCCGTGCGGGCAGGAACGCGCCGCTGTGCAGCGAACGGACCAGCCCCTCGTTGATCGGTGTCCCCTCGAAGTGGAAGGCATCGAGATCCTTCACCACCGGCAGCTTGGCGGCCGCCATCCGGTATCGGATCGAGGCCGCGTGGCGGTGCGTTGCCTCCGCGCGCAGCAGATCGGTCAGTATCTCCATCGTCGTGCGCTGACGCTGGAGGCCCGTGGTGACGGCCTCATCGAACGCGCCGGCCATCCCCTTGAGTCCGAGCCCGCGCATCGCGTCGATCATGTCATGCCGCTGCATGGAAGTTCCTCAGTTGGTCGTAACGGGCACAGTCGGCGATCGGGGGATGCCGCAGGGCGTTGTCCTCCGAAGTGACGATCGTCAGCGGTCGCGGTGGTTCGCGGCGCCGTGCCAGGATATTGAGGATCAAGTCGTCGCTCGCCGTGCCGGTCGCCAGCGCCTCCCGCACGGCGGCCTCGACGAGTTCCAGGCCATCGGTCAGCACGGCCGCCAGCACGCGCACGAACCGCCGATCGGCATCATCGCCGTTGCCCAACTTGCGTCGCAATCGGGCCAGCGCTGGCGGCAGCTCCCAGTCCTGGAAGGGCGCGCCGTTGCGCAACGCGCCGGGCTTGCGGGCCAGCACCGGCAGATAGTGCCAGGGATCATAGATGGTGCGGTTCCGCCCGAAGAAGCGGGGATGCTCGGCGACGACCTCATCGCCGCATCGCACGATAATGCGGTCGGCATAGGCCCGGACCTGCACTGTGCGCCGCGCCACCGTCGAGAGGACCGAGTATCGGTTGCGATCGAAGCTGATAAGGCAGGTGCCGCTCACGCCATGCTCGCTCTCGTTGAAGCCGTCGAACGGCCCCAGCATCGACTGTAATGCAGGGCGTTCGATCTCCAGCATCTGCGCCACGGTTTGTTCGCCCTGCTCAGGATGCGCCTGTCGTTCGGCCCAGCGCCGGCACTCGGCTTCCAGCCAGCCGTTGAGCTCCTCAAGGCTGGCGAACCGCAGACGAGGCTGGAAGAAACGCCCCCGGATCGTCTGCACCTGGTTCTCGACCTGACCCTTCTCCCAGCCCGCCGCCGGCGAGCAGGCCGTGGGCTCGACCATATAATGGTCGGCCATGATCAGGAACCGCCGGTTGAACACCCGCTCCTTGCCGGTGAACACGCTCGTCACCGCCGTCTTCATATTATCGTAGATGCCGCGCCGGGGCACGCCGCCGAAGAAGGCAAAGCCGCGCGCATGCGCGTCGAACAGCATCTCCTGGGTCTCGCGTGGATAGGCCCGGACATAGACCGCCCGCGACGCGCACAGCCGCATGTGCGCGACCTTTACCCGCATCGGCTTGCCGGCGATCTCGACATCCTCGTGGCTCCAGTCGAACTGGTAGGCCTCGCCGGGCTGGAACAGCATCGGAATAAAGGCCGTCGTCCCGTCGCCGAAATCCCTGCGCCGCTCGACCTTCCACCGTGCGGCATAGCGGCGCACGGCATCGTAAGACCCCTCGAAACCCTCACGCACCAGAAGGTCGTGGATACGGGTCATCCGAAGCCGGTCACGCCGCCCCCGTAACTCGTTCTCTTCCAACAGCACATCCAGGCGATCCTGAAACGGACCAATCCGCGGCAGCGGCTGAACCTTGCGTCGATAATCAAATGCGCCTTCCGGCGCCCGGATCGCCTTGCGGATCACCTTCCGCGACACATGCAGATCACGCGCGATCGCCTTGATCGTCGGCCGTGAAAAAGGGAGAAACCCGCAGTGATGCGTGGTTTTTTGTGATTTTGAAGTAATCGAAATCGCAAGGTTCTGCTCGATTTTGGCGAAAAGCTTGCGATTTCGCACGCGCCCGCACGTAGGGGGTGGCAGCCGGCGGCAGGGTGTGATTCAGTGTGCGGTATCGAAGGAGCTGAGCGATGCCGCCGAAGAAGCCTGGCCTGTCAGAACCCGAGTTGTTCCGGATGTTGCTGACCAATATGATCGACTTGCGTCATCCGCTAGTGAAGTTGGCGGGCGAGATCGACTGGGCGCGCTTCGATACGGCCTGGGGCAAATTCTATCATGAGAAGAAGGGCCGACCCGGCCTGCCCACCCGGCTCATGGCCGGGCTGCATTTTCTCAAGCACATGGAAGGACTGTCCGACGAGGAGGTGTGCGCCAGATGGGTCGAAAACCCGTACTGGCAGTATTTTTGCGGCGAAGAATATTTCCGTCACCGGCTTGTGCTGGACCGTTCCTCGATGTCGCGCTGGCGTGGTCGGATCGGTCCTGAGGCCCTTGAGCTGCTGATCGCCGAGACACTGCGTGTGGCGATGGCGAGCGGCGCGCTGAACCCGCAGGCATGCGAGCGGATCACGGTCGACACGACCGTCCAGACCAAGGCGGTGGCGCATCCCACCGACGCCCACCTGCTGCTGCGGGCGATGGAGCATCTCAATCGCCTTGCGAAAAAGCATGGCTTGAAGTTGCGCCAGTCATTCCTGCGGCTTGGCCGGGAAACCCGGCGCGAGGTCGCCCGCTTGATCCACGGCAAAGGCCACAAGCAGGCCATGCGCCATCTGCGCAAGCTTCGCACATGGCTTGGCCGGCTCGAGCGCGATGTCGGCCGCAAGACCGAAGGCAATGCCGATCTGACCGAGGCCTGCGCCCGCACGCTGGAACTCGCCGAAAAGGTGCGTACCCAAAAGCCCAAGGACCAGAACAAGGTCTATGCCCTGCATGCCCCCGAGGTCGAATGCATCGCCAAGGGCAAGGCGCGCACCCGGTTCGAATTTGGCGTGAAGACCTCGATCGCGGTGACCAACGACAGGGCCAAGGGTGGGCAGTTCATCCTGGGCATGCAGGCACTGCCGGGCAATCCCTATGACGGGCATACGCTCACCGGCCAGATCGCCCAGGTCGAGCGCATCACCGGCATCGCAGTCAGCCGCGCCTATGCCGATCTGGGCTACCGCGGTCACGGACACAAGGGCGAGACCGAGGTCTACATCAGCCGCACCCGCGGGATCACCTCGCCCACCATCAAGCGCGAGTTAAGACGCAGGAATGCCATCGAGCCCATCATCGGCCATACCAAAATGGATGGGCTGCTCGAGAGAAACCACCTGAAAGGCGCCGCCGGCGACGCTATCAACGCTATCCTCGTGGCCGCAGGGCACAATATGAGGCTCCTGCTCGCCTGGCTCGCCGCCCTTTTGTGCGCCTTGCTCAACCCGTGGCTCAATCCCGATCCCCTACCGGCACGGTGATCGCCCAAGCCGCGACTTCAGGGCGCCCCTCAGCACCGACCCGCGACAATTATCTTGGCCGGTCGTGCGATCCGCCGCGGCCGAATATCAGAAAAGGCACTTATTCACGGGCGACTTGATCGCCTTCCCGCCGGCATACTCACGCCGGATACGAACCACTGTCTCCAAAACCAACATCCCGATCTCGCCGCCTGAACATCCAGACGGCTCTTTAAGCTATCGAAATGAGGGGTCCCTTTTAGACGCCGATCACCCCGCTAACGGGGTTCTTTTTGCACGCCGATCCACACCTAATGCCAAGGCAGGGCAGCGAGAGCAGCCGATGACCAAGGCGCTTTCCGACTTCCTAAAAGCTCATCTGGAAGGCTTGCCCGATGATGCCGAATGGTTGTTCCCCAACAGCGCCAGCAAGTCAGGTAGGGTAATGACGATTCGGAAAGCGCACAGACGGGTCGTAAAAGCGGCGGGCCTCAACCCGGATCAAGTTTTGCGTCACACCTTCCGCCACACAGCGATTACGCATCTGGTGCAGGCAGGTGTGGACCTCCCTACCGTTCAGAAGGTCAGCGGGCATAAAACCCTAGCTATGGTGGCGCGGTATGCTCATGCAAACGGCGAACATATCGATGCCGCCATGGACAACCTTGAGCAGCGTATCGCGTTGCCCATCTGACTCGATTACACCAAAATTACACACGGCATTGAACACTGTTAACTCACAAGAAGAAAAATCGTTATTTTTCAGTGAGTTGATGGTGCCCGGGGACGGAGTCGAACCGCCGACACTGCGATTTTCAGTCGCATGCTCTACCAACTGAGCTACCCGGGCACGGATCCCGGCGAGAACCGCGGGCCGTTTCGTGAGGCGTGCCTATAGGCATCAGTTCGGGGTGCTGTCTAGCCCATCATCGTCACTTTTTTTCATCTCGTCCGAAGCGGGTGAGCCGGGGACGCGATAGCCCTCGCCCAGCCATTGCAACAGGTCGCGGTCGCGGCAGGCCTTTCCGCAGAAAGGGCGGGTTTCGGGATGCGAGGGCTGGCCGCAGACCGGGCAGGAAGAGGATTTATGCGACATGGCCAGCCGATATGGCGAGGGTTGCGTCCGCCTTCAAGCTGATCGCGCCGCCACGGCGGCGGGCGAGCGTTTCGATCCAGTCGGTCGCCTTGTGCAATCGGTCGATGATCGCAGGGGCAGCGGTGATCGTCGCCGCGCCGCCATTGCCGTGGCGTTCGGCACGGCGCAGCAGCGCCAGCGCCGCCGTCTCAACGGGATCGGCGCGGAGCAGTTCCATCAGGTTCATGCGCTCGCGGCGGCGGATGATCTGGACGAAACCGAAGCCGTTGACCGCCGTGCGCTCAAAGGGAAGCGGCAGATATTTGTCGATCTGCGCCGAAGCGACGGCGCGCTCGTCCTTGTTGTTCATCGTCGGCAGGTCGATGCCGATCGAGCCGGTCAGGCCCATGCGGCGGATCGCCTGCGCCGCCAGTTTCGCGCCCTTGGGGCCCAGCTTGGCGGGTGGCATCGAGCCGTCGACGTCGATCAGGATCATGGCGGGCGTGGGGAAGATGCGCAGCGCCGCTTCCTCCGTTCCGATATCGCCGGAGATCGCCTCTTCCATCAGTTCGCTCCAGCCATGGGCTTCGAAGCGGTCTTCCTCATGCGCCGGGCAGGGCACGACCGGAATGCCGGTGGCGCGCAGGCGCTGGAGCAGGCTGGGGGCGGGATGAGCCTTGGAGCCGGGCTGGGCGATGCGCGCCTTGGCGAGCTTGGCGCGGCCCTCTTCCGGTATGGCTTCGCGCAGGATTTCGAGCAGGACGGTGGCGCCCTCCGCGATTTTCGGCGGGATGGGTTCGACCAGCACTTCCTCGCCGGAGATCAGGCGAGCGATGCCCCGTTTCTTCGGGATGACGGTGCGGATCAGCTTGCCCTGCATCACCGAGCCGGCGCGGGCGGCGTCACCCTCGCGTTCGATCTGCGCTTCGACCAGCCGGCCCTTTTCGATCAGCGCGGCGCGGGCCTCGCCAATGCCTTCTTCATAGAGCCATTCGGCCATGTCGGTCAGTCCAGTGGATAGCCCGCTGCCTTGAGCAGCGCGCGGGTTTCGTAAAGGGGCAGGCCCATGATCGCGCTATGGCTGCCCTGGATGGCGCGGATAAGGCCGGCGGCGCGACCCTGGATCGCATAGCCCCCCGCCTTGCCGTGCCATTCCTGGCTGGCGATATAGGCGTCGATCTCGGCGCGATCGAGGCGTTTGAAAGTGACGATATTGGTCGAGAGGCGATGGTGCGCCTTGCCCTCCGCGTCGATGAGGGTGACCGCGCTCAGCACGCGATGACGGCGGCCGGAGAGGATGCGGAGGCACTCCCGTGCTTCCGCTTCGCTCTCTGTCTTGGGCAGGATGCGGCGGCCTGCCGCGACCACCGTATCGCCTGAAAGGACCAGCGCGCCGGGATGGCGTGCAGCGACCAGAGCGCCCTTGTCTGCGGCGACGCGGGCGGCATAGGCAGAGGGGAGTTCGCCTTTCACGGGTGTTTCGTCAAGGTCGGCGGGGTCCACCGCGTCGGGAGACACACCGATCTGGCCCAGAAGGTCACGCCGTCTGGGAGAAGCCGAAGCAAGAATGAGCCGCATCAGAACAGCGGCTTATTTGAAGCGGTAAGTGATCCGACCCTTGGTCAGGTCGTAGGGAGTCAGTTCGACCAGGACTTCGTCGCCCACCAGCACGCGGATGCGGTTCTTGCGCATCTTGCCGGCAGTGTGGCCGAGGATCTCGTGATCATTTTCAAGCCGCACGCGAAACATGGCGTTGGGGAGAAGCTCCACAACCTGTCCGCGCATTTCAAGCAGTTCTTCTTTTGCCATAATATCCTGGGAAACCGAAAAATCGCGCCGCCATAGCGCCAAAATGCTGAAAAAGAAAGTCAGGCTGAAACGCCGAACGCATCACCGGCTTTTTGAAGGACCGCAAAGACGTGATCGAGCTGATCCGCGTCAAGGCAATAGGGCGGCATGAGATAGATGGTGTTCCCGAGCGGCCGCAGCAAGAGGCCGTTTTCATGCGCAAAGGCACGCAGGCGCGGCGCGAGGTCGGAAAGATAGCCGGCGTCAGGCGCGATCAGGTCGATCGCGGCGATGGCGCCGATCTGGCGCGGGTTGGCGAAGGCGGGATGGCCTGCCAATTTTTCGAGTCGGTCCGCCATGCCTTGAGCCAGAGCAGCGATACGGCCGAGCACATCCTCCTCGCGCCAGATGGCGAGGTTGGCGGCGGCGGCGGCGCAAGCGATGGCGTTGGCGGTGTAGCTGCTCGAATGGTAGAAAAGCCGGGCGCGGTCCGTCGACTTGTGCGCTTCGAAGATGCGCGATGTCGCGAGGGTCACGGCGAGGGGAATCGTGCCGCCGGTAATGCCCTTCGCCACGGCCATGATGTCCGGCACCACGCCCGCCTGCTCGCAGGCGAAGAGGGTTCCAGTGCGGCCCCAGCCGGTCATCACCTCGTCCGCTATGAAGAGGACGTCGTGACGAGCGCAGATCGCCGCCATCTCGCGCAGGACGGAGGCGGGGTAGATCAGCATTCCCCCCGCGCCCAGGATCAGCGGCTCGACGATGAAGGCGGCGGGCCTTTGTGCGCAGGCGGCTTCAAGCGCGTCGAGGGTCGCCTGTTCCGCGCCGGGGACGGGAAAGGGGATGGTCTCCACATCGAACAGCAGTGGCGACCAGGCGGCGTTGTAGACGCCGCGCTCGCCCACCGACATGGTGCCGATGGTATCGCCATGATAGCTGTGCTGGAGCACGAGGATGCGGTGGCGCGGTTCGGAGAGGCCATCGAGCGCCAGATTGTGCCAATAGCCGAGCGCCATTTTGAGCGCGACTTCGACCGCCGTGGAGCCGCTGTCGGAGAAGAAGGCATGGGCCAGCGGATCGCGATCCGCCGCGCGGGGTGCAAGGTCGACCAGCCCGCGCGCGACCTCTTCCGCCGGTTGATGGGTGTAGCCAGCGAAGATGAGCTGATCGAGCTTCCCCGCCTGTTCGGCAATGGCCGCCGAGATCCGGGGATGGCAATGGCCGTGGGTCGTCACCCACCAGCTTGAGATGCCGTCGATCAGCGTGCCGCCGTCGGCCAGATGCAGCAAAGCCCCCTCCGCCCGGTCGACATGGGGGATCGGCTCGTTCAGGCCGTGCTGGAAAAAGGGGTGCCAGACAGGAGAGGTCATGGCCGTTGCTTAGGCCGATGACCTCCCTCTGTGCAATGCCGCGCTTATTGAGCGGGCGGGGTAGCCGGAGCAGCGCTCGCGTCCGCAGCCGAGGACGTTGGAGCGGCAGCCTGAATCTTCTGCTGGAGCGCCGGATCAGCGGCAGCGGCCTGGCCGATCTGGTTGAATTTTTCCGGCGGGATGCCCGACGCCTGGAGCGCCGCCAGCATTTTGGGCTGCTTGTCGGCGGCGGCGATCGAGCTGTCCTGCTGGATCTTCGTCACCTCGACGGCGGCGGCGGCGAACTGCTTGATATCGGCGTCCGAGAAATTACTGGCACCAGCCGCTGGAGCGGCAGGCGCCGACTGGGCGGGCGCGGCGGGGGCAGCGGCACCCTGAGCCAGAACCGGAGCGGCAGCGGCCAGCGCGATCGACGCCATACCGGCCTTCAGAAAGATATTATTCAAACCCGACAAATTGCTTCTCCTCAACTTTACCTATGGTTTGAACGCCAAGCTGTGGAAGAGGTTGTCATGAGAAAAGAGCCATCCGACCAAATGTTGCATTTAAGAGACGGTCAACAGATAAAATGCAGTTAATCGCATGACTCAAACGTTTCGCCGTCGCGAAAATTCATTGCTTTTCCGGAATGAAAAAGGAGCCGGATTCTCTCGTCCGGCTCCTTCTGATTCTCACCAGATCTTCACCCGATCTTGCGGCGCAAGAAATATCTTGCCGCCCGCTTCCGGCTTGAAGGCCGAATACCATTGGTCGAAATTGCGCACCGTGTCGGCGCGATATTGCGATGGCGAATGCGGATCGGTGACGAGGCGCTGGCGCAAATTGGGCTCGCGATAATTGCGCCGCCACACCTGCGCCCAACCCAGGAAGAAGCGCTGGTCGCCGGTCGTGCCGTCGATCACCGGAGCAGGCTTGCCGCCCAGCGAGACGTGATAGGCGTCGAGCGCCACCGCGACTCCGGCGAGGTCGCCAATATTCTCGCCCAGGGTGAAGGCGCCCTTCACATGCGCGCCGGGGAAGGGTTCATAGGCGTCATATTGCTTGACCAGCTTGTCGGTCAGCGCCTTGAAATTGGCGACGTCCTGGTCGCTCCACCATTGGTTGAGCTTGCCCGTCTCGTCATATTTCGCGCCCTGATCGTCGAAATGATGGCTGAGTTCATGGCCGATCACCGCGCCGATGCCGCCATAATTGACCGCCGGATCGGCATGGGGATCGAAAAAGGGCGGCTGCAATATGGCGGCGGGGAACACGATCTCCACCATGCCGAAATTGGCATAGGCGTTGATCTCCATCGGCGTCATGCCCCATTCCCAGCGATAGATCGGCTTGCCGAGCTTGCCCATCTGATAGTCGAACTCAAACTGGTTCGACCGCAGGGCATTGCCGAACAGGTCGTCGCGTTTGACGGTCAGGCCCGTATAGTCGCGCCATTTGTCGGGATAGCCGATCTTCGGCGTGAAGGCGGCCAGCTTCTTATGGGCGCGGGCCTTGGCGGCGTCGCTCATCCATGTGAGGCCATCGATGCGGCGGCCCATGGCGGCGATCACATTCTTGACGAGCTGATCCATCGCCGCCTTGGTTTCGGGCGGGAAATATTTGGCGACATAGGCTTTGCCGACTTCCTCGCCCATGGAACCCTTCAGGAAATCCACGGCGCGTTTCCAGCGGGCCTCACGTTCCGGCGTGCCTGACAGGGCGGTGCCGTAGAAAGCGAAATTCTCATTGGCGACCGCGTCCGGCAGTTGGTCGGCAAAGCTGTGCAGCGTGCGCAGCAGCAGCGCGTCCTTCAGCACGCCGACGGGCGTCTTGGCGATCAACGTAGCCTCCCCAGTGACGGCGCTTGGTTGCGACACCAGAACATCCTTGGGATGGAGCTTGTTGGCGGCGAAATAGGCGGTGAAATCAAAGCCCGGCGCGGCCTTCTGCAATTCCGCCAGCGTCATCTTGTTATAGGTCTTGTCGGCGTCGCGGCTGTCGACCTGGGTCCAGTGGACTCTGGCGACCTCCGTCTCGAAGGCCATCAGCGCGGCGGCGCGGGCCTTGGCATCCGCTTCACCAGCGAGCATCAGCATCTTTTCCAGATGCGCGACATAAGCGGTGCGGATCGCCGCCATCTTCGCATCCAGCTCCAGATAGAAATCGCGGTCGGGCAGGCCGAGGCCGGACTGGTGCAGGACAAGGATGTAGGTTTCCGGGTCTTTGTCGTCCTGATTGACGTAGAAGCCGAAGGGGCCGTCAATCCCTGCGCGCGCGGCTTCGGCGGTCAGCTTTGCGTAGGATGCCTTGTCCTTCACCGCCTTGATCTTCGCGATCCAGGGCTTGGCGGGGTTCAGCCCCCTGGCTTCGACCGTGGCGGCGTCAAGATAGCTGGCATAGGCGGTCCCGATCTTGCTGTTCGGGTCGTTCTGCGCGGCGTCGAGAATGCCCTTGGTCCGCTCGCGCGACAGGTCGTCCAGCGTGTTGAAGGCGCCATAATTGGACTTGTCGGCGGGGATCGGCGTGTTCTTCGTCCAGGTGCCGTTGGCATGATCGTAGAAATCGTCGCCGGGCTTTACCGACTTGTCCATGCCAGCGCTGTCGAAGCCATAGCTGCCATAAGTGGGTTTCATTGCCGGATCGGACTTGGCCGGATCGGTTTGGGCGACGGACGCGCCTGCAACCAGCGCAACTGCCGCCGCGCCGAGGAGGAGATATTTCATCAAAGCTTCCCTTGCTTCATCTGGTCAGGGCGCGTGGACGCACCCATGATGGCCGGGAGTTGAGCGCCCGAAGACGGGGATGTCCATGTCGTTTGTCGAAAAATCTTCGACGCTTGCGGGTTTGGGAGGCTGTTTCGCTCAGAGGATATCATGCTGCTGCGAAGGCAGGAGGATGAGGCGCCTCAGGGCAGGGTGATGGATGCCGCAAAAGCCGTTTTCAGCGTCGCAGCATCCAGCGGATCGAGATATGGCAACCGTCCCAGGCTGGATACCCTCCCTAGTTCCGGAATGATCCGCTCATTCTCCTCATTCGGCTCACCGATGAAGGCGATCCCCGCGATCGAAATGCTCTGCGCCCGCAACGCCTCGATGCTGAGCAGGCTATGGTTGATCGTGCCCAGCCCCGTCCGCGCACAGAGGATGACCGGCGCGCGCCAATGAGCGAACAGGTCGATCATCAACAGCGTCTCGCTGACCGGCACCATCAGTCCGCCCGCGCCCTCGACCACCAGCGGGCCATCGACCTGCGGCAAAGCCAGCCGGTCGAGTCCGATCTCCACCCCGTCTATCCGCGCCGCCAAGTGGGGGGAGGCGGGTGTGGTCAGGCGATAGGCTTCAGGCAGGATGCGCGACGCGGGCAGGCCGGAGAGCGCGGCGACCCGCTCCTTGTCGCCTTGGGGGTCGATGCCCGCCTGGACCGGCTTCCAATAATAAGCGCCCAGCGCCCCGGCAAGGCCCGCCGCGAAGACGGTCTTGCCGATGTCGGTATCCGTGCCGGTGACGATGAAGACGCTCATGCCACCACCTTGCGCAACGCCTCGCCCAAAGCGGCGATATCGGCGCGGCCGACATTCAGCGTCAGCGAAATCCGCAGGCGGCTGGTGCCCGGCGGCACGGTCGGCGGGCGGATCCCGCGCACGTCGAACCCAGCCTCCTGCAAGGCGGCGGCGGCGGCCATGGCGCGGCGATCCTCGCCCAAAATGACCGGAATGATCTGGCTGCGCGGCGCGGGCAGGCCTAGCGGCGCGCATATCGCTTCGCCGGCGTCGACCCGCAGCGTCTTCAACCGGTCGCGCAGGTCGCTCGCCTGCTCGATCCGGTCGAGCGCGGCCGAAACCGCGACCGCCATCAACGGCGAGGGCGCGGTGGAGAAGATGAAGGCGCGCGCCCGGTTGATCAGATAGTCGATCAGGATTCGCGGCCCGCAGATCAGCGCGCCCTCCACCCCCATCGCCTTGCCACAGGTGTGCAAGGTCACGACATTATGCAGCCCGTCCAGTCCCGCCGACAAACCCCGTCCCGACGGCCCGAAAACGCCGGTGCCATGGGCTTCGTCCAGGATCAGCATGGCCTCATGCTTCGCCGCCAGCACCGCCAGATCGCTAAGCGGCGCCATGTCCCCATCCATGGAATAGAGCGTTTCCACGGCGATCCAGACGCGGCCCTTGCCGCCTTCCTGCCGCCAGGCGGCGATCAGGTCGGCAAAGCTCTGCACATCATTATGGCGGGCGAAGACGGCCACAGCCTTTGACATGCGGATGCCGTCATGGACGCTGGCATGGATCAGCTCGTCCGCGACGATCAGGTCGCCCCGCTGCGGCAGGGTGGAAAACAGCGCCAGATTGGCGGCAAAGCCGTTCGCCATGAACAACGCGGCCTGCGTCTTGAAGAAATCGGCGGCCTTGGCCTCCAGCCCTTCATGTTCGGGCGCATTGCCGCGCAGCAGCCGCGATCCGCCCGACCCCACCGGCACGCCCCGCGCCAAGGCGTCGGCCACGGCCTGCGCGATGATCGGGTCGGAGGCGAGGCCGAGATAATCGTTGGAGGCAAAGTCCCGCCCGGCGCGCGGCACCAGGCGGCGCAGGCGGCCCCGCTTCTCTAACGCCGCCAGTTGGGAACGGAAAGGTTCGCTGGTCATGGCGCGGCGTATAGGCCCGCAGGGGCGGGCCGGGCAAGCCGGTCGACGGGAGAATCAATTCTCCCGTCGACGGATGGGGAGGAATTTTAGAAGGAGAAGCTCAAAGAAAAGGAAGCGACATTGTCGTTGGGATCATCGGCATGCGGGCGGAAGCCGTGCTGGTGGAGATAGCCGATCTCCGCATTCACATTCTTCGCGATCGGGGTGGTGATGGCGATCAGGTTGCGCATCCGCTCCTCGCCCTCGACCCGCTGGAAATTGGTGGTGTTGAGATCGATGAAGCTTTCATGGCTCAGCAGCAGCGCGGTCTTGCCGCCTTCCCTGAACGGCAGCACATATTTGACATAGGGGCGCAGCCGCCAGGCGGTGCCGTCCACCCCCTCGCGCCAGCGTTCCTCCAGCCGCAGGCGCGCGCTGAGCTGACCGGGGCCGATCTTGACGATATTGTCGAAGGTCACCTGCTGGCGCCCGCGATGCTCCATCACCGTGAAGTCGCCGCCATTATATTGCGGGTCATGGGTATAGCCGGCCCAGACCGTGACTTTCTTGCTGACCTTATAGCCGATCAGCGAATTCATTTCGACCTCGTACAGCCCGTCGCGATCATCGCTGAACCGGGCGATGACCTCTTGCGAAAAGCGCCAATGATCGCTCAGCTTCACGGTCGCGCTGGCGGCGGTCCAGAGCTGTTCATCCTCGCTGGCGTGCGCCACGGCCGGAGCGGCCAGCAGGGCGAGCGCAGGCAGCAGTTTGCAGGTCAGTCGCATGATTGTGATTCTCCTCTCGCCATCCTGGCGAACGGGGGCCAACTATGACTATTACGTTACAATCTTGTGACTATATCATTTCTAATTTGTGACATTTCTATCTCCTTGGCCTAAAGGCCGTGCCGTCGCCGAAGAACCTTCAGCACCGCATCCTGCTTCCCGCAAAATAACGGCCCCGCCCCTTTGCAGGGCGGAGCCATCTTCCCGTCTTTCCCTTTTCAAGCGGCGAGTTACGCGCCGTGCGCGAGCGCAGCCAACAACAGCAGGGCGACGATATTGGTGATCTTGATCATCGGATTGACGGCAGGCCCCGCCGTATCCTTGTAGGGATCGCCTACCGTGTCGCCCGTCACGGCCGCCTTATGGGCTTCGCTGCCCTTGCCGCCATGATTGCCGTCTTCGATGAACTTCTTGGCGTTATCCCAGGCGCCGCCGCCCGAGGTCATCGAAATGGCGACGAACAGGCCCGAGACGATCACGCCCAGCAGCAGCGCGCCCAAGGCCGCGAAGCCGTTGGGCGTGCCCGCCACCGCCGAGATCGCGAAATAGACGACGATCGGCGCCAGCACCGGCAGCAGGCTGGGGATGATCATCTCCTTGATCGCGGCGCGAGTGACAAGGTCCACGGTGCGGGCGTAATCGGGCCGCGACGTGCCCTCCATAATGCCCTTGTTGGTGGCGAACTGGTCGCGCACGTCTTTCACCACGTCACCGGCTGCTCGACCCACGGCAGTCATGCCCATCGCGCCGAACAGATAGGGCAGCAGCGCGCCAAGCAGCAGGCCAACGATGACATAAGGGTTGGACAGGCTGAAATCGACCGGCTCGGTCAGGCCAAGCGCCGAGTTGTAGAATTTCAGATCCTCCGTATAGGCGCCGAACAGCACCAGCGCGGCGAGGCCCGCAGAGCCGATGGCATAGCCCTTGGTCACCGCCTTTGTGGTGTTGCCCACCGCGTCGAGCGCGTCGGTCTTGACCCGGACGCTGTCGTCCATATGCGCCATTTCCGCGATGCCGCCGGCATTGTCGGTGACCGGGCCATAGGCGTCGAGCGCCACGACCATGCCCGCCAGCGCCAGCATGGCCGTCGCCGCAAAGGCGATGCCGATCAGGCCCGCAAGCTGATGGGCGACGATGATGCCGGCCACGATCACCAGCGTCGGCAGCGCGGTCGCCTCCAGGCTGACGGCCAAGCCCTGGATGACGTTGGTGCCGTGGCCGGTTTCCGATGCGCGGGCGATACTGCGCACCGGGCGGTAGTTGGTGCCGGTATAATATTCGGTGATCCAGACGATCAGGCCCGTCACCGCAAGGCCGACCATCATCGACCAGAACAGCGCCATGCCGGTATATCCGCCCGACCCGTCCAGATCGGTGCCGAAGCGGGCATTGAGATCGCCCAGCGTATATTGGGTGACCGCGTAGAGCGCCGGGATCGACAGGATCGCCGTGGTCCAGAAACCCTTGTAAAGCGCGCCCATGATCGACTGGCTCGCCCCCAGCCGCACCATATAGGTGCCGATGATCGAGGTGATGATGCACACGCCGCCGACGATCAGCGGCAGCGACATGAGCTGCATCAGGAACGCATTGTCGACGCCCTTCACCAACAGCGCGGTCAGCACCATGGTCGCGCCGACCGTCACCACATAGGTTTCGAACAGGTCGGCCGCCATGCCCGCGCAGTCGCCGACATTGTCGCCGACATTGTCCGCGATCACGGCGGGGTTGCGGGGGTCATCCTCCGGGATGCCCGCCTCGACCTTGCCGACAAGATCCGCGCCGACGTCCGCCGCCTTGGTGAAGATGCCGCCGCCCAGACGCGCGAAGATGGAAATAAGGCTGGCGCCAAAGGCCAGGGCCACCAGAGAGTCGATCACCAGCCGGTCGTCGGGCGCATGCCCCGCAGGTCCGGTCAGATACCAGAAGAACAGGCTGATCGCGAGCAGCGCCAGCCCCGCCACCAGCATGCCGGTGATCGCGCCCGCCCGGAAAGCCACCGTCAGGCCGCTTTGCAAGGACGTGCGGGCGGCTTCGGCGGTGCGGACATTGGCACGGACCGAGATGTTCATGCCGATGAAGCCTGCCGAGCCCGAAAGGATCGCGCCGATCAAAAATCCTATCGCTGACGTCGCGCCTAAGAAGAAAAGGACCAGCCCCGCGACGACGACGCCGACCATGCCGATCGTCATATATTGACGGCTGAGATAGGCCTTCGCGCCTTCCTGAATCGCGCCCGCAATCTGTTGCATGGTTTCATTGCCGGCGGATGCCGCCAGCACCTGTCGACTGGTGAACAGGCCGTAGAGCACGGCCAGCAGGCCGCACCCTATGGCAATTGTGACAATCTGCATGAATGTTCCTCTCCCCCTGTTATGCCTGTCATCGGCCACTCCGCAGGGAATTACGGGCGGGCGAAGGGCGTAAGGGCGGGCGGCCGGATTTCATGCATCCGGCATCGGGCACCGCGTCAATCAGCAACAGGCTCACGCACATCATGCGGTCCTACCGGGGCTGAGAAAGGTCGGGGGTGAAGCTACAGGGCGGACGGGCCGCGTCAACCCGTTACGGCATTGACGCAAATCAGAAAAGTTCAGCCATGTTCCCAGCCGAGCCGGTCGGGCAAGGGCATGGCCACCCCGTCGATCATCAGCGTCAATCCCGTCCCTTGCGAAAACCGCCCGACCGGAATGGCCCGCACCGGGGGTTTCGCAGCGGCGGGCAAGGCAAAGAGCAGCTCATAATCATCCCCCGCCCGCGCCGCCGCGATCTGAACCGCATTGCTGGCGCCACGCGCGCTTTCCAGCGCTGGCGACAGCGGGATATGGTCGATGGTGACGGCCAGGCCGCTCGCCGCCGCCATGCGCGAGGCGTCGATCAGCAGGCCGTCGGATACATCCATCATGGCATGGACATGGGGCGCCAGCAGCGCCCCTTCGGCCAGACGCGGACGCGGACGGCGATAGGCGTCGACCAGCGGTCCAGAGGCGCCCGGCACGGTTCGCAGCAGCTCAAGGCCGATGCCCGCATCCCCCACCGGGCCGGTCAGGTACAGCCGGTCCCCGGCCTTGGCGCCACCGCGCAAGGGGACAGGGCCGGTCGCCTCGCCCAGCGCGGTCAGGCTGTAGCTGCGCGGAGCCCTGTTCGGCATCTGCACCGTGTCACCGCCCAGCAAAGGCATGGCGTGACGGGCCAGAGCCTCCCCCAACCCTTCGAGGAACGCGGCATCCCACGCATCATCGCCGGACAGCGCATAGTTGAGCAGGCAGCCGAGCGGCTTCGCGCCCTTGGCCGCGAGATCGGAGAGATTCACCGCCGCCAGCTTCCAGCCGATGTCGGCGGGCGGATCGGCGGGAAGATAATGCACCCCCTCCACCATCGTATCGCTGGTGAGGATCAGGCGGGACCCGCCGACTTCCAGCACGGCGACATCGTCCTGCAAGCCCTGCGCGGCGGGGTCATTCGCCAGCAGGCGAAGCAGGGTCAGGAAGCGCGATTCAGCGGACATGGCACGGCCGATCCTCTTTAGCGCCTCGCACTCCTGCCTTCGCAGGAGCGCAATCGGCCATAACCGTTATTTCCGCACGTCCTTCGCCACCGCATCGAGCAGGCCATTCACAAAGCCCGCCTCGCGCTTGTCGTAAAAGGCGTGGGCGACATCGACATATTCGCTGATCACGGTGCCGGTCGCCACATCCTTGCGGGCGAGCAGTTCATAGGTGCCCGCACGCAGGATCTGCCGCATCGGCTTGTCGAGCCGCTCCAGGCTCCAGCCCTTGGAGAGACGCGCCACGATCAGCCCATCAATCTCCTCCCGCCGCCGGTCCACGCCCTGCACGACATCGTCGAAGAAACTCTCCTCCGCCTGCGCATAGGTCACATCTTCGATGGTCGCGCCCAGGCGATGCTGGTGGAACTCATGCAGCAGCACATGGAGCGGCGTGCCCTCCATTTCGAGCTGGTAGAGCGCCTGAACCGCGGCAAGGCGCGCGGCGGAGCGGGATTTGGAGCGATCGTTCATCAACAGGTCCATAGCCGTTCGAACCGGAAATGTCGAAACCGGCCCGAGGGAGAAAAATGACCCCGCGCAATGCGCAGGGCAACGGATTATTTGAGCCGCAACGCCACCGAAGCCGCATGCGCCGGAAGCCCCTCCGCCTCCGCCAGCGCGACGGCGGCGGGACCGATGGCATCGATGCTGTTCTGATCGAGGCTGAGGAAGCTGGTGCGCTTCATGAAGTCCAGCACCGACAACCCCGAAGAGAAGCGCGCCCGGCGCCCGGTCGGCAGCACATGGTTCGGCCCGGCGACATAATCGCCCACCGCCTCGGGCGTCATCCGGCCGAGGAAAACCGACCCGGCATGGCGCACCTTGGCGAACAGCGCGTCGGGATCGTCCACCGCCAGTTCCAGATGCTCGGCGGCCAGGCGGTCGACCAGCGGCATGGCTTCGTCGAAATCACGCACGACGATGATCGCGCCATTGGCGTTCCAGCTCGTGGTCGCCACGACCTCCGTCGACAGCAAAGGCAAACGCCGCTTCACTGCCGCCGCCACTGCATCGGCAAAGGCCGCATCGTCTGTGAACAGGATCGACTGGCTGGTGGGGTCATGCTCGGACTGGCTGAGCAGATCGGCCGCGATCCAGTCAGGATCGTTCTTGCCGTCCGCGACCACGACAATCTCGGAAGGCCCCGCGACCATGTCGATACCAACCACGCCGTAAAGCTGGCGCTTGGCCTCGGCCACCCAGGCATTGCCGGGGCCGGTGATGACATCGACCGGCCTGATCCGATCCGTGCCATAAGCGAGCGCCGCCACAGCCTGCGCCCCGCCGACGCGCCAGATTTCCTCGATCCCGGCGATCTGCGCGGCGGCGAGGACCAGCGGATTGATCTCCCCTTTGGGGGTCGGCGTCACCATGGCGATGCGCGACACGCCCGCCACCTTGGCCGGGATCACGTTCATCAGCAGCGAGCTGGGATAGGCCGCCCGGCCGCCCGGGACGTAAAGCCCCGCCGCGTCCACGGCGTTCCAGCGCGCCCCCAGGCGAACGCCCGCCGCATCAATGCTGTCGCTGTCCTGCGGCCTCTGCTTTTTATGATAGGCGGCGATCCGCGCCGCCGCGAGTTCCAGCGCGTCGCGCAGCTCGGTGGAAAGACCCTCCAGCGCCGCGCGGCATTCGGCGGGTTCCACCGCCCAGCCGCTGACGTCCAGATCGTGGCGATCGAAACGGCTGGTATAGTCGGCCAGCGCCGCATCACCCTCGGCGCGCACCCGCTTGAGGATCGCGGTCACATCGCGCGACACATCCTCATCGGCCTCGCGCCGCGCATCGACCAGTGCGGTGAACGCAGCAGCGAAATCGGCGTCGCCCGTGTCGAGCCTAAGCGGCATCCTTCGTCCCCACGGCCTTGCGGAAAGCCTCCACCAGCGGCACCAGTTCGGCCGAGCGCATTTTATAGGCGGCGCGATTGACAATCAGCCGCGCCGACACCTGCATGATGATGTTGGTCTCGACCAGCCCATTGGCCTTCAGCGTCGCGCCCGACGACACAAGGTCCACGATCCGCCGCGACAGCCCCAGCGAGGGCGCCAGTTCCATCGCTCCGTTCAGCTTCACGCATTCGGCCTGAATGCCCCGCGCTTCATAATATTTGCGCGTGAGATAGGGATATTTGGTCGCGACGCGCACATGGCTGAGCGCGGCCTCGTCCTCTTGCGATAAGCCGACGGGTTCTGCGACCGACAGGCGGCAATGCCCCATGTCGAGGTCGACCGGCGCATAAATCTCGGAATAATCGAACTCTGCCAGCACGTCCGAACCGACGATGCCGATCTGCGCCGCGCCATGCGCCACAAAGGTCGCCACGTCGAAGGCGCGCACGCGAATGATCGACACTTCGGGCCGATTGGTGGCGAAGCGGAGAGCGCGGCTTTTCTTGTCATGGAACTCCGCCTCCGGCTCGATACCGGCTTTGGCGAGCAAGGGCAGCGCTTCATCGAGGATGCGCCCCTTGGGGATGGCGAAGGTGAGCGGACGAGTCATGACCCGCGCGCCTTACTTGGAGGGGCGTGAAAGGGCAAGGTCGGGCTGCCCACCCCGCTTGCGGGAGGGGTTGGGGGTAGGTTCAGGCCGCCTCCGCCAGCGCCGCCTCGGTCGCCGCGATCCAGCCGCCGCCCAGCACCCGGTCGCCCGCATAGAGAACAGCCGCCTGTCCCGGCGCCACGCCATATTCGGGCGCATCAAAGACCAACCGCTCGCCCTCCAGCCGCGCCGGGACCGGCTTGGCCATGGAGCGCACCTTGGCGGTCAGCGGCCCGGCGAAATCCCCGCCCAGCCAATTGATGTCGGAGAGCCGCGCCGCCGACACCGCCAGCGCCGCCTTCGGCCCGACGATCACGCGCCGGTCTTCGGCATCCAGACGTATGACATAAAGCGGTTCGGCCTGCCCACCGATCTCCAGCCCCTTACGCTGGCCGACCGTATAATGGATCATCCCCTTGTGCGTGCCCATCACGCGGCCATCGATATGAACGATGTCCCCGCCCTCATCGGCATCGGGCCGCAGCTTGCGCACGATCTTCGCATAGTCGCCATCGGGCACGAAGCAGATGTCCTGGCTGTCCGGTTTGAGCGCAACCGACAGGCCGAGTTCCGCTGCGATCTCGCGCACCTGCGGCTTGGGCAGGCCGCCCAAAGGAAAGCGCAGATAGTCGAGCTGCGCCTGAGTCGTGGCGAAGAGGAAATAGCTCTGGTCCCGCGCCGGATCGGCTGCGCGATGCAGTTCCGCGCCCCGCGCCCCTTCCATCCGGCGCACATAATGGCCGGTGGCCAGACAGTCGGCGCCAAGGTCGCGCGCTATCTGGAACAGGTCGGTGAATTTCACCCCCATATTGCACTTCACACAGGGGATAGGGGTGCGCCCGGCCATATATTCATCGGCAAAATCAGCGATCACCGAATCCCGGAACCGGCTTTCATAATCAAAGACATAATGGGCGATGCCGATGCGGTCCGCGACCGCCCGCGCATCGCGAATATCCTGTCCCGCGCAGCAGCTTCCGGTGCGTCCCACCGCCGCGCCATGATCGTAAAGCTGAAGCGTCACGCCAATGGTTTCCGCGCCCGTGCGCGCGGCAAGCGCGGCGACGACGCTCGAATCCACGCCGCCCGACATGGCGACGACGATGCGCCGCGCATTCAGCGGCTCGGTAAGCTGGAACTGGGGCTGCATGGGCGCGCATATAGTCGTCCCCGTCCCAGGGTGCCAGCCGGATTCAATCTTTCGTCGCATCGCCGTACCCATTTCGGGGGACAAGTTTACCGGACCTTATCCTTTAGGCTCTAAATCCCTCTCCCATGGATCTGGGATTCCTTCGGACAGGCGGGCTCAAGCCCAGCTTCGTCAAGCCTTCGGGCCGGCGGCGCGTGCCGGTCTGGCCGTCCTTGCGGGCCGCTTCGGCGGCGGCGCAGGCGGCCAGCCCGACCGCGCAGGCGGTCGCGGGCGTCCTGCGGGGGCAGGAAATCGAAGGCGACTGGGTCCAGGAACTGGCCGATATCCTCGCGCCACGTTCCGGCGGCAATATCGAGGCCGTAGGGCTCGCGGGCAGCTTTAACCCGTTGATCGCGAACCGATTAAGGGTGGGGCAAGGATGATGAAGGGGGCGTTTACCGTGGCGCTTTAGGCCCTGTTCAGGGCTTGGAGCGCAAACAGTTCGCACTGCTGAACAATCGGCAACGCCAGTGCCGCTTATTGAGGGTGATAATGATCGAGAACCAGAAAATCAGACCTGCACAGGTCGTCGGGCCGCTAGGAGAACCCCTGACTCTGGATAGCCTGCCGCCCGTGGACACGACTCGCTGGGTCGTGCGCCGCAAGGCTGAAGTCGTGGCGGCCGTCAATGGCGGCCTGCTGACCGTGGATGAAGCCTGCGCCCGCTATTCGCTGACGCTGGAGGAATTTGCGAGCTGGCAGCGCGCCGTCGACCGTTCGGGCATGCACGGCCTGCGCGTGACGCGCATCCAATATTACAAGTCCCTCTACGAACGGCAGCAGAAATACTGATCATCCGTTTCTAGAAAAAAGGGTCGCATTACAGCAAGGCCGCCGGATCTGGCATCCGGCGGCCTTCTGCTTTGTCAAGGTGAAATGGAACGTAAAGCCGACTTCTCCGTTGAACAGATCAGCCCACCCGAAAGGGGCTGTGGACCAAGGAGAGTGAGAAATGGGCATCATTTTGTGGCTCGTTGTCGGCGGCGTCATCGGCTGGCTTGCCAGCATGGTCATGCGGACCGACGCGCAACAGGGCATCCTGCTGAACATCGTCGTCGGCATCGTCGGCGCGTTCATCGGTGGCCTGATCTTCAGCGGCGGTTCGATCAATGACGGCCTGACGCTTTACAGCTTCCTCGTGTCGCTGGTTGGCGCTGTCATCCTGCTCGCGATCGTCAATCTGGTGCGTCGCGGTTCGGTCCGCTAAACACCCGGCAAGAACAAAGAGGCCGTGTCCGTAGGGGCGCGGCCTCTTTTATGCGCATATGCGGCTGTTCAACCCCGCCCGGCAAAGAATCGATAGAGCGCCAGCACGCCGATCGACCCCAGCACGGCCGCGATGAAGCTCGCCTGCTCGCCGGGTTCATAAACGCCCAGCAGTCGCCCGACATAGCCCGCCAGCAGGGCGCCGGCGATGCCCAGCAGGATGGTGACGACGCAGCCGCCCGGATCGCGGCCAGGCATGACCAGCCGGGCGAGCGCCCCGGCGAACAGGCCGACAATGATCCATCCCAGCAATTCCATCGCCGCCTCCCGCCGCCATGCGGGCTATAGCGCCACAGTCGGGCGCCTTTGGCAAGGGCCGGTCGAGCGGACGCCCCGCGCCTGCCAAATGGCTTTGCGATCCTTCCCACGGCCGTGATAATGGGGGCTTGAGCCGGGTGATGTATTCATATAATACAGCAACCCGAACGGCGCTGATGGCCGAAAGATGGATTCAGGATGAATTACGAAACCCCG
This sequence comes from Sphingobium sp. SJ10-10, assembly GCF_036038995.2. Taxonomy (NCBI): domain Bacteria; kingdom Pseudomonadati; phylum Pseudomonadota; class Alphaproteobacteria; order Sphingomonadales; family Sphingobiaceae; genus Sphingobium; species Sphingobium sp. SJ10-10. Next base: position 2,575,453 of record NZ_CP158132.1, on the reverse strand, counting down.
CTGGTCGGTGATGCGCCGGCAAATGTCCTTGGCGATCAGGATGAGCGCTCGATCTGGCGCCGCAGGCTGGTGATCGGCGCCGTCGTCGCCATCATCCTGATCGCTGTCGCCACCTGGGTCAGCATGCGCGGCAAGGGCGCGGAAACCCCCGCCAGCGCCACGCAGGCGCCGGTCGTGACGGTGATCAGCCCCGGCCAGTCGACTGTGTCGCACACCATCAGCGCCACCGGATCGCTCGCCGCGCGGGTGGAAATGCCGGTGGGCGTCGTGGGCGAAGGCGGTGCGGTGACGCGGGTGCTGGTGCAGCCGGGCGACTGGGTCCGCGCTGGCCAGATACTCGCGACCGTCGAGCGCTCCGTCCAGACCGAACAGATCCGCTCGCTCGCCGCGCAGGTGGAGGTCAGCCGCGCCGACGCCAAGCTGGCGCAGGCCCAGCTCGACCGCGCCAAGGCGCTGGTGTCGCGCGGCTTCATCAGCCAGGCCGACATCGACCAGCGCACCGCGACCCGCGATGCCGCCAATGCCCGCGTCAATGTCGCCATTGCCCAACTGGCCGAACAGCGCGCCCGCACCGGCCGCCTCGACATCCGCGCGCCCGCCGCCGGGCTGGTGCTGACCCGTGCGGTGGAACCGGGCCAGATCGTCGGATCGGGCAGTGCCACGCTGTTCCGCATGGCCAAGGGTGGCGAGATGGAAATGCTGGCCCAGGTCAGCGAAGGCGATCTGGCCACGCTGCGCACCGGCAACAGCGCCACCGTCACCCCGGTCGGTGGCACCGAGCAATTTACCGGACGCGTCTGGCAGGTGTCGCCGGTGGTCGACAATCAGAATCGTCAGGGCATTGCCCGGATCGCCATCCCCTATAATCCGGCGATCCGTCCGGGCGGTTTCGCCTCCGCCGCGATCGTCAGCGGCACCGGCTCCGCGCCGATGCTGCCGGAATCGGCGGTGCAGAGCGACGAGAAGGGCAATTATGTCTTTGTCGTCAACGGCCGCGACGAAGTGCAGCGGCGCGACGTCAAGATCGGCCAGGTGACGGATGCGGGCGTGTCGATCCTGAACGGCCTCAACGGCAATGAACGCATCGTGGCTTCGGCCGGCGCCTTTCTGACGCCGGGGCAGAAGGTGAAGCCAGAGGTCAGCAAGTCCAAATGAAGCGGCGTGGCGCGCCAAAGCATCGTGCGGAAAAGTGGGAACCGGTTTTCCGCTTGAAACGATGCGACAACAAAAACTTGCGCGCCCACCGGCAGGCGAGGAAGCCGTCATGAGTTTTCGTAATATTTCCGCCTGGGCCATCCGCAACCCGGTGTCGCCGCTGGTGCTGTTCGTGGCGCTGCTGCTGGCGGGCATCGTCAGCTTCAGCCGGATGGACGTCAACCAGAATCCCGACATCAGCTTCCCCATGGCCAGCGTCGTCGTGCGCCAGCCCGGCGCGGCGCCGACCGAACTGGAAACGCAGGTGACGCAACGCGTCGAGGCGGCGGTGCGCGGCATCAGCGGCGTGGACGAGATCACCTCCTGGGTGTCGGAGGGCCAGTCCAACACCAATGTGCAGTTCCAGATCGGCACGCCGGTCGACCGCGCCGTCAACGATGTGAAAAACGCCGTCGACCAGATCCGCAGCGACCTGCCCGAAGGCATTTTGGAACCGCAGGTCAGCCGCGTCGACATTGACGGCGGGCCGATCGCCTATTTCAGCGCCGAAGCGACCGACATGACGTTGGAGGAACTGTCCTGGTATGTCGACAATAGCGTGGCCAAGCGGCTGCTGGCGGTGCCCGGCATGGCGGGGGTCAAGCGCGGCGGCGGCGTGTCCCGCGAAATCCGCGTCATCCTGAACCCCGCCAAGCTGCAATCGCATGGCATCACCGCGTCCCAGGTCAACCAGCAGCTTCAGCAAGTGAACCTGAACGCGGCGGGCGGCCGCACCGAAATCGCCGGGGCCGAACAGGCGATCCGCGTGCTGGGCAACGCCCGCGACGCCTATGCGCTGGGCCAAACCCAGATCGCCATTTCCGGCGGCCGCACCGTCAAGCTGGCCGACCTGGCCGATGTGCGCGACATGTATGCCGAACAGCGCACGCTGTCCCTGATGAACGGGCGGCAGGTGACCAGCTTCAGCATGGAAAAGGCCAAGGGATCGTCCGACGTCACCGTCTTCGACGACGCGATGAAGGTGCTGGAGCAGCTTCGGAAGGAAAATCCGAAGGTCCAGTACAAACAGCTCTACACCAGCGTCGAATATACCAAGGGCCAATATCACAGCGCCATGCAGGCGATGATCGAGGGCGCGGTGCTGGCCGTGGTCATCGTCTTTCTCTTCCTGCGCGACTGGCGCGCCACTTTGATCTCGGCGCTCGCCATTCCGCTGTCCGCGATTCCGGCCTTCTGGTTCATGGACATGATGGGCTTCACCCTGAATGGCATCTCGCTGCTGGCCTTGAGCCTGGTGGCGGGCGTGCTGGTGGACGACGCCATCGTGGAGATCGAGAATATCGTGCGCCACATGCGCATGGGCAAAAGCGCCTATCAGGCCTCCATCGACGCCGCCGACGAAATCGGCCTGGCGGTGCTGGCCACGACCATGGCGATCGTCGCGGTGTTCCTGCCGGTGGCGCTGATGCCCGGTATTTCGGGCCAGTTCTTCATCCAGTTCGGCATGACCGTGGTGGTCGCCGTGCTGCTCAGCCTGGCGGTCGCGCGCCTGATCACGCCGATGATCGCCGCCTATTTCCTGAAGGCCCATGGCCAGGAAAGCCATGGCGAAGGCTGGCTGATGGACGTCTATATGGCGGTGCTGCGCTGGTCGCTGGACGAACGCCGGGCCGTCGCCCATCGCGCCCGCGGCGGTGCGGCGCGTTTTACCGCATGGCTTCGCGACCATCGCATCTGGACGATGGGCTTCGGCTTTCTGGCCTTCATCGCGACCATCGCGGCCTTCGGCACGCTGCCCATGTCGTTCCAGCCGACGATCGACACGGATTTCAGCCAGGTGAAGGTCGAAACCGTGCCCGGCAGCACATTGCAGCAGACCACGGCGATCACCCGCAAGGTGGCGGACATGCTCGCATCCGACAAGGACATGGTCGAAGCCGCCTTTGCCGATATCCAGACGACCGGCGCCGACATTTACCTGACGCTGAGGAAGGACCGGCCCATCTCCTCGGTCGAATGGGAACGCAAGATCGCGCCCAAATTCCAGCAGGTCGCGGACGCCCGCGTCAATTTCCAATCGCAATCGGGCGGCGGCTTCGGCCGGGACATCATCATCATGTTCGGCAGCGACGATCCGGTAAAGCTGGAGCAGACCGCCAACAAGCTGGTGTCGGAAATGGCGGGGATTCATGAAATCCGCGCGCCGCGGGTCGCGGGCGACATGAACCGGCCGGAAATCGTCATCAAGCCGCGCTTCGACCTGGCCGCCAGCCTGGGCGTCACCACCGCCGCGCTCAGCCAGACCATCCGTGTCGCGACGATCGGTGATATCGATCAGAACAGCGCCAAATTCTCCCTGTCCGACCGGCAGATTCCGATCCGCGTAGCGATAGCGGAAGACAGCCGCCGCGACCTTGCGACGATCGAGAATATGCCGGTGCCCACGGTCAGCGGCGGCTCCGTGCCGCTGAAGGTCGTGGCCGACATCGAATTCGGCGCGGGACCGACGCAGATTCGCCGCTACAACCAAATCCGCCGCATCGTCGTGGGCGCGGACCTGGCGCCGGGCATCGTCACCAGCCAGGCGATGGTCAAGATCAATGCCTTGCCGACCATGAAGGCGATCACCGCCGGCCAGATCCCGGGCGTGCAGAAGCTGAACACCGGCGACAGCAAGTGGCAGGCGGAGATGATCCAGAATTTCGTCATTGCGGTCATTTCCGGCATCATGCTGGTGCTGGCGGTGCTGACCCTGCTTTACAAGCGGCTGATGCCGCCCTTCGTCAACCTGGGATCGCTGCTGCTGGCGCCGCTGGGCGGGGCGGTGGCGCTGCACCTGACTGGCAATCCGGTGTCCATGCCGGTGCTGATCGGTCTGCTGATGCTGCTGGGCATCGTCGCCAAGAATTCGATCCTCGTCATCGACTTCGCCCTGGAGGAGATGGGCAAGGGCGTGCCCAAGCTGGAGGCGATCATCGATGCCGGGCACAAGCGCGCCCAGCCGATCGTCATGACCACCGTGGCGATGGTGGCGGGCATGGTGCCGACCGCCGCTTCGCTGAGCGGCGACGGCGCCTGGCGCGCGCCGATGGGCATCACCGTGATCGGCGGCCTGATCCTGTCGACCGTGCTGACGCTGGTGATCGTGCCCGCGACCTTCAGCCTGGCGCTGGGGATCGAGGAATGGGTCGGCCCGCGCCTCGGCCGCCGCCTGCTGACCTACAAGCCCGGCGACAACAGGGCGGGGGCGGCGCAACCGGCGGAATAGGCGGGAAGGCGGACTGGCGACTTGCGTCGCTGTCCTTGAAGTACATCGTGCTCCTGCGAAGGCAGGAGCCCAGTCCTACCGTCTGTGGATTATCGCACCGCCCGAACTGGGCTCCTGCCATCGCAGGAGCATGATGCGTTAATGGCCTGGTCGATCGCAGCCACCACACCAGCCTTGAAAAGAAGCACTTGCCTGAACGAAACGGCGGCGTAACCGTTAGCTGGTCATGAAAATGCTCGCCCCGCCCCGCCCCGTTGCCGCCAGTCCTGTCCATCCGGCGCGGCGCATGCGGCTGGTGGCGACAGGCATGCTGCTGGTCATGGCGGCGCTGTTCCTGGCGGCGCGGGCCACCGTCCACCTCCATCCCGCCATCGGCTTTGTTCAGGCCTTTGCCGAGGCGGCGATGGTCGGCGGCCTGGCCGACTGGTTCGCGGTCACCGCCCTGTTTCGCCACCCGCTGGGCCTGCCGATTCCGCACACCGCGATCATCCCGCGCAACAAGGACCGAATCGGAGACACGCTCGCCCTGTTCCTGCGCGACAATTTCCTGACACCCGCGGTGGTCGCCCGGCGGATGCAGCGGCTGGACATGGCGGGCGTGGCGGGGCGCTTCCTCGCCAGCCCCTCCAGCGGCAACGGGCGGCTGCGCGAAGGCGCGTCCCGTCTCGCCGCCGACATATTGGAGGCGCTCGACCAGGAACGGCTGGGCGGCATGGTGAAGGGCGCCATCGCCCAGCGGCTGCGGGCGATGAACCTCGCCCCGCTGATCGGCCAGGCGCTGGAGGCGGCGATGCGCGACGGCCGCCATGCCCCGGTGATGGACGGCATCATCCTCTGGGCGGACCGCACGCTGGAGGCCAATGACCATCTGATCCGCCAGATGGTGCATGACCGATCGGGCAAGATATTGCGCTGGACCGGCCTGGACGAAAATCTTGCCAACGCGATCATCGACGGGCTGCGCAGACTGCTGGCCGACATGGCGCAGGACGCCGGACACAGCCTGCGGCTGAAGGCGGAGGAAGGCCTGACGAAGCTCGCTGCCGACCTCCAGTTCGACCTGGAGATGCAGGCCCGCGTCGCCCGCATCCGCGATGAGATCGTCGACAATCCGGCGATGCAGCGCTGGATCGACGGCTTGTGGGAGCAAGCGCGCAGCGGCCTGCTGCGGGCCGTGCGCGATCCCGGCAAGGCCATGGCCGGGCGCCTGGGTGAAGCGCTCCACCAACTGGGCGCTACCTTGCAGGAGGATGCCCGGCTGCGCCTGCTGATCAACCGCTTCATGCGGCGCGCCGCCGTGGGGGCGACGGCGACCTATGGCGACTCCATCGTCAAGCTGGTGAGCGAAACCGTGCGCGGCTGGGATGCGGGCACGGTCACCAGCCGGCTCGAACATGCGGTGGGGCGCGACCTGCAATATATCCGCGTCAACGGCACGCTGGTGGGTGGGCTGGTGGGACTCGCCATCCACGCCGTCGACACCCTGCTGTAGAACTGCCCCGCTAATTCCAACCATGTTCCTGCGCAGGCAGGAGTCCAGTTTCCGATGTTGGAAAGACGCTGGTGCATGCCGTCGCTCACTCCATCAATCAAAATTAATGTTGCAACATATCATAAAATTATGTTGTAACATGTCATGACGATCCGTGAGGGATCGCATGACAGGAGGGTGCGATATGCGACTGATGACGTTGCGGACAGCAGGTGGCGAGGCTCAGCTTTCCGGTTATAGCGGCGGCGCCCGATCCCCTTTCGGCATAGGCGGTGCGATCGCCGTTCATGCGCTGGTGGTCGGAGCCTATCTGCTGATGCCCAAGGAGATGATCGACGTCTTTCGCGATCCTCCGCCACTGACCACCTATCCGGTCGCTGACACGCCGCCCCCGCCGGAACAGCCCCAGCCGGAAAGCGATGCCAAGCCCCTGCCCCATTCCCATCCGACCGTGGTGGAAAAACCGGCCGTCCCCACACCGCCGACCGGCTTCACAGCGAAGGCCGACGATCATATTGCCACTGGCGATCCCGGTACGGGCACGATCACGCCACCCATAATTCCGCCGTCCCCCGAGCCTATGCTGGCCGAGGCCACCATCGACCCCCGCGCGCTGGCCGCCTTCCAGCCCGACTATCCCGGCATGATGATTCGGCAGGGGATGGAGGGCAAGGTCGTGGTCCGCGTCACCATCGGTCCCGATGGCCGCGTCACTGACATAGAGCGGCTGTCCGCCACCGACGAAGCCTTCTGGCTCGCCACCCAGCGCCACGCCTTGCGCAAATGGCGCTTCCGCCCGGCGACTCGGGATGGGGTGGCGATCAGTTCAGCCAAGGTGCTGACCGTCCATTTCCGCCTCGCAGACGTTTGAAATCCAAGGGAAGGGGGCCGGAAATCACCGCATCGGGCAACAGCGCTTTTGCATCCGGCCCCGCCTTCCCCTATATCGGCGCGATGGCGATATTCCCCCGTCCGGTGTCTCCCAAGAGCGCGATGAGCGACCTGTGGAGCTATTTTCGTGAGAACCGGCCTCATAAATGGCCGTTGCTCGGCCTGTCCGTCGCGTTCACCTGGGTCATCATCTGGGCCTTCATCGTCGACGCCAACACCAACACCATGCCGACGCGCAACCAGATCTTCTATGTGCAGAGCTGGGACGCCAGCCGTTCCGACGCGGCGATCATCCTCCAGCAGAAGATCGACCTCGCCAAGCGCGAGGCGGCGATCGAGAAGAAGCAGAAGGAGATGCAGGGCGTCGCTGATATTTTCGGCATCGACTGGAAGAAGGACGAAGCCCGCAACACCGCTCGCCGCAAGGAAGCGCTGAAGCAGATCAACGCACAGCTCGACGCCCGGCTGGCCAAGGCCGAGGCGACGGAAAGATCCGGCCCCGGATCAGCCCAAAGCGGAGCTGCCCAGCCCTGAGCGCCCGATCCAAAACCGCCCGATCCCCCGCCGATCCCGCGCAGGACCGGCGTTTCATGGCGGCCGCCATCGCCCTGTCGGAACGCGGGCGCGGGCTTTCCACCCCCAATCCCAATGTCGGCTGCCTGATCGTGCGCGATGGCCATGTCGTCGGCCGGGGATGGACGCAGAAGGGCGGCCGCCCCCATGCCGAAGCCCAGGCGCTGGAGCAGGCGATGGACCGCGCCCACGGCGCCACCGCCTATGTGACGCTGGAGCCGTGCTTCCATCTGTCCCCTCGCGGCCCGCGCTGCGCCGACCTGATGGCGCGGGCGGGCGTGCGCCGCGTCGTCATCGCCCTGCGCGATCCCGATCCGCGCACCGACGGACAGGGCGCCGCCTGGCTGCGCAAGCGCGGCATCGCCGTCGAGATGGGGCTGATGGCGCAGGAAGCCGCCGCCGCCATGCGCGGTTTCGTGTTGCGCCAGACGCTGGGCCGCCCGGCCGTCACGCTCAAGCTTGGGCTGTCGCTCGACGGCCGGATCGCGCTGGCCGACGGGTCCAGCCGCTGGATCACCGGCGATGCGGCCCGCGCCCATGCCCATATGGAACGGGCGCGGCATGACGCGATATTGGTGGGCGGCGGCACGCTACGCGCCGATGCGCCGCGTCTGGATGTGCGTCTGGCGGGTCTGGAGGATCGTTCCCCCCGGCGCGTGCTGTTCAGCCATGCCGCCGTGCCCAAAGGCTGGGAAAGCATCGCCGCGCCGGAGGACATCGCCACTCTGCCCCAGGTCGATCATCTGCTGGTCGAGGGTGGCGCGCAGACCGCCGCGGCCTTTCTGCGCGCCGATCTGGTCGATCGGCTGCTGCTCTATCGCGCGCCGATCGTTATCGGGGCGGGGCTGGCGGGCATAGGCGATATCGGCCTGACCGATCTTGCCGACGCCCATGGCCGCTGGTGGCTCAGCGACGAACGGCGGCTGGGCGAGGACCGGCTGGAGGTTTACGTTCGCACGCGCAGCGCCTAGATCACGGCAAAACTCAAACATAAGTTCGTCCGGCTCGGCCCGAACGGGAAAAATGGATCAGCGATCATGTTCACCGGCATCATCACCGACATCGGCACCATCCGAACCCATGAACAGCGCGGCGACCTGCGCCTGGTGATCGGCTGTTCCTATGACATGGAAACGGTTGCCATCGGCGCATCCATCGCCTGTTCCGGCGCCTGCCTGACGGTGGTCGAAAAGGGCGCGGACTGGTTCGCGGTAGACCTGTCGGCCGAAACCGCCGCCCGCACCGCGCCGGGCCTGTGGGAACAAGGCGGCCGCCTCAATCTCGAACGCGCGCTCAAGGTCGGGGACGAACTGGGCGGCCATATCGTGACCGGCCATGTCGACGGCGTAGGCACGCTGGTGTCCGCCACCAGCGAAGGCGATTCGACCCGCCTTCTGATCGCCGCGCCCGCGGAACTGGCGCCCGCTCTGGCCGCCAAGGGATCGATCACGGTCGACGGCATCTCGCTGACCGTCAACACGGTGGAGGACCAGGCCGATGGCTCCGTCCATTTCGGTCTGAACATCATCCCCCACACTGCCGCCGCGACGACTCTGGACAGCCTGACACCGGGCCGGGCCTTCAATCTGGAGATCGACGTGCTGGCGCGCTATCTCGACCGCATGCAGAGCCTTCGCAGCGGCACAATGTGATTATCTCTTGCCATAATCACATCATGATGTGATATGCGACACCATTCCGTTTCGGACCCCGCCTCGGGGAAGGAGTCGTTAGCATGTCGTCAGCCCTTATCGATACCGTCCGCTCGCTCGTCACCGATGGGGGCATGTCGCGATCCGGCCTCGCCCGCGCGGCGGGCCTTCACGCCAATTCCCTGCGCAAGCTGGGCGAGGCGGACTGGAACCCGACTGCCGAAACACTGGGTAAGCTGGAAAGCTATCTCATCAAGCGCGAGGGCGGCACCGCGCTCGCTTCCCCCGAAGAAATCATCAACGAAGCCCGCAACGGCCGCATGTTCATCCTGGTCGATGACGAGGACCGGGAAAATGAGGGCGACCTGGTCATCCCCGCGCAGATGGCGACGCCCGACGCGATCAACTTCATGGCCACCCATGGCCGCGGCCTCATCTGCCTGGCGCTGACCAAGGACCGGGTCGATCATCTGGGCCTGGGTTTGATGAGCCGCAACAATGGCACGCGGCATGAAACCGCCTTCACCGTGTCGATCGAGGCGCGCGAGGGCGTTACCACCGGCATCAGCGCCGCCGACCGCGCCCGCACCATTTCCGTCGCGATCGACGGGTCCAAGAGCCGCGACGATATCGTCACCCCCGGCCATGTCTTCCCGCTGGTGGCCAAGGATGGCGGCGTGCTGGTCCGCACCGGCCATACCGAAGCGGCGGTGGACGTCGCCCGCCTTGCCGGCCTCAACCCCTCCGGCGTCATCTGCGAGGTGATGAAGGATGACGGCACCATGGCGCGGCTGGACGACCTGATCCCCTTCGCCCAGAAGCACAAGATGAAGATCGGCACGATCCGCGACCTCATCGCCTATCGCCGCCGGCATGACCATATGGTCGAACGTCGCGCCGAAACCACCTTCAACAGCCAGTGGGGCGGCGACTGGAGAGCGATCAGCTTCTACAACAAGGCGACCCAGACCGAGCAGCTTGTGCTGCAAAAAGGTAATGTCTCGTCCGATGAGCCGACGCTGGTCCGCATGCACCAGCTCTCCTTGCTTGACGATGTCTACGGATCGACTGGACCGCGCAACGGCCTGCTCGCCAAGTCGATGGAGATCATCGCGGAGGAAGGGGCGGGCATCATCGTTGCCCTTACCCCCCAATCGCCGGGCGATGTCGTCACCCGCATCCTGCGCCATCATGCCGGTCAGCCCGGCTCGGGCATGGACGAATTGCGCGACTATGGCGTGGGCGCGCAGATTCTGGCCGAACTCGGCGTGCATGACATGATCCTGATCAGCAACACCCATCACAGCCTGATCGCGCTTGACGGCTATGACCTGGCCGTGGTTGGGCAGCGGTCGATCGAGCTTTAAGGAACCATCCATGGCAAAATTCCTGATCGTCGAAGCGCGCTTCTACGACCATCTCAACGACCTGCTGATCGAAGGCGCCACCACGGCGCTGGAGGATGAGGGGCATAAATATGAAGTGGTGACGGTTCCCGGCGCGCTGGAAATTCCCGGCGCGGTGGCGCTGGCGGCGGAAAGCGGCCGCTATGACGGCTTCATCGCCATCGGCGTGGTGATCCGCGGCGAAACCTATCATTTCGAAGTGGTATCGAACGAAAGCGCTCGCGGCCTGATGGCGCTCAGCATGGACGGCATTCCGATCGGCAATGGCATATTGACCGTTGAGAACGAAGCCCAGGCGCTGACCCGCGCGAAAAAGGACGAGAAAGACAAGGGCGGCGAAGCGGCCAAGGCCGCCATCGCCATGCTCGCCCTGCGCGAGAAATTCAGCGCCTGAGACGCTGGATATATGAATGAGCAAAAAGGGGCTGCTTGCCGGGCGGCCCCTTTCATGTGTTCCAGATATTGAGATTGGGCAAGGGCTGGAGTTAGCCAATTCCCGCCATAGCTCAGATCAGCCGGTCCGCCTCCAGCGCGGCGGCCAGTGAATCGCGGCCGCGTGGCATGCGCGCGTGAAGCCGCGCATCGGCTTCGGCCAGCCGTTCCACGCCCGCCGTCAACTGCTCCTCGGACAGGGTGAAAGGCAAGCGCAGGAAACGTTCAAATGCACCGCTCACCCCGAAGCGCGGCCCCGGTGCCACGCGCACGCCATGGCTTTCGGCAATGGCGGCCAGCGCCGTCGCCTCGCCACGCGGCAGTTCCGCCCAGAGCGACAGGCCGCCCGCTGGGGATTCCGCGCGCCAGTGAGGAAGGTGCCGTTCGATCAGCCCGAGAAGATGATCGCGACGCCCCCGCAGCATGGCCGCCCGCGCGCCCAATCCCTCATCGCCGTCGATCAGATGCGCGACGGCAAGCTGCTCCACCACCGGGCTTGCCATGTCCATCGTGGTGCGCAGGCGACCCAGCGCCGCGACGGTCTGCGGATCGGCGCGAATCCAGCCGACGCGCAGCCCGCCCCAGAAAATCTTGCTGGCGGAACCCAGGGTGATGACCTGCCGGCCCGAAGGATCATGCACCGCGACCGGCGGCGGAGGCATATTGTCCAGCCCCATCGCCACCATGGTCTCGTCGATGATCAGCGGCATGTGCGATCGGATGGCGGCGGCCACCAGCGCGCGGCGGGTGGCCGGGTCCATGCTGCGCCCGGTGGGATTGTGGAAATCAGCGATGATATAGGCGAAACGTGGGCTTGTCTGGCGGAAGGCCGCCTCCATCGCATCGATGTCCCATCCCTGCGCGGGCAGGCCGACCGGCACCGGCACGACATGGGCGCGCTGCAGAGCCTGGATCGCATTATGATAGGTCGGGTGATCGATCACTGCCCGGTCTCCCGGCCCCGCCAGCCAATGCAGCAGCAGGGAAAATCCCTGCTGCGCGCCGTTGGTGACGATGATCTGGTCCGGACTCGTCGGGCATCCCCGCCGTTCGTAATGCGCGGCGATCGCCCGGCGCAGCGGCGGCAGGCCCAGCGGATCATAGCCCAACTCGCCCAGAAAGGTGGGAAGTGCCTCCACCGCCGCCTGATAGGCCCGGCCGACTCCCGGCGCGGCGGGCAGGGCGGCATGGGTCCAGTTCAGGATATTGCCGCCGCTGACCGTGTCGATCTCCGGCGAAGTCTGTTCCATCCGGCCGGGCGGCAAACGCGTGACGCTGCCGGACCCCTGCCGGCTCTCGAGAAAACCTTCGTCGCGCAGCCGGTCGAAGGCGGCAGCGATGGTCGTGCGGCTGAGGCCCAGTGCGGCAGCCAGTTCCCGTTCCCCCGGCAGGCGGACATTGAGGCCGATGCGACCGTCCAGCACCAGCATCCGCAGCGCCTGCGCCAATTGACGATAGGCAGGCTCGGCGCTGTCCCCGGCGCGCCAGGCGCCCAGCAGGCGGAGCAGGGAAGGGGGCCGCAGCAGGGAAGTGGACATGGCGATCAGTTCCAATCCAAGGGGTGAAGGGGGCCACTTATCCAATATTGGCTGTTTTGTAAAAGGCCATTTTGGACGATTTCGACCGTCATGATGATGCACCGCCGCCTCTTTCAGCTTTTCTGGGGTCTTGGCCTCTACGGCTTTTCCATGGCGTTGATGCTGCGCGCTAATCTGGGGCTGGACCCCTGGGACGTGCTGCATCAGGGACTGGCACCGCGCCTGGGGCTCAGCTTCGGCATGACGGTCAATCTGATCGGCGCGATCGTGCTGCTGCTCTGGTGGCCGCTGCGCCAGTGGCCCGGCATCGGTACGGTCTGCAACATATTGGTGATCGGAACCGCGGTGGACCTGAGCCTCCTGATCCTGCCGACGCCGGAAAGCTATGCCATGCGCTTTGCCTGGCTGGCGGCCGGGATCGTCCTCAACGGCATTGCGGGCGGTGCCTATATCGGCGCGGGACTGGGGCCGGGGCCGCGTGACGGGTTGATGACCGGATTCTGCCGTCGCACCGGGTTGCCGGTCAAATGGGTGCGGACCGGGATCGAGATCGGTGTGCTGGCGATCGGCTGGCTGTTGGGCGGCACGGTCGGGCTTGGCACCATATTCTATGCGGCGACGATCGGCTGGATCGTGCACCACGCTTTGCCCTTCTTCACCATCGCCCCGCCAGAGCGCCCCGCTCTTGCCTGATTTGGTTGCCCCCTGACCCGCCGGCATGGAGCTTTTATTTCGGCCGGGTATCGACAGAGGCGGTCGGAGCCATATGATGCCCCCTCAAGATGATGAGGAGAGCTTGGTGGCGACCGACCTGTATGACCTGACCGTGCCTCTATTCATCCGGGGTCTGCGCAATCTGTCCGCGATTCTTGACAAGGGGGCCGCTTATGCCGCCGAAAAGGGGATCGATCCGCTGACGCTGACGCAGGCGCGGCTGATCGAGGACATGGCCCCGCTCAGCGCGCAGGTGCAATATGCCAGCGACAGCGCCAAAGGTGCGATCATCCGCATCGGCGCGCTCGACCCGGCGCCGATGCCCGACACCGAACGGAGCTTTGCCGATTTGCAGGAGCGGATCGCCAAGACCATCGCCTTCCTGGAATCCGTGCCCCGCGAACGGATCGACGGACGGGAGGATGCCGAGGTGATCCTCAAGACCCCGCGGGGCGATTTCGCCTTCACCGGGCGCAGCCATGCGCTCGGCTTTGCCCTGCCCAATTTCTATTTCCATGTGACGACCGCTTATGCGCTGCTGCGACAGGCGGGGGTGCCGGTCGGCAAGCTCGATTATCTGGGCGGGATCTAAACGACGGATCGTGGCCTGAACGAACAAAACTTACTTTCCCGCGCATTTTGCCCTAGGCGCGAGCGATGGCAAAATCCCCCCGCCCCGAAGACGTCCCCGGCCTCTCCGCCCGCCGCGCCGCGCTCCGCCTGCTCGATGCTGTGCTGCGCCGGGGCGATCCGCTCGAACTCGCCCTGCACGGCGCCGCCCAGGGACTGGCCCCGGCCGACCGCGCCCTTGTCCACGCCATTGCCGCCGAAACGCTGCGCCACCTGCCCGATCTCGACGCCCTGATCGACAGCGCCACGCGCCAGCCGCTCCCGCATGACGCCAAGGCGCGCATGGTCCTGCGCATCGCCCTCATTCAAGTCCTTGCGCTTGGCACGGCTCCTCATGCCGCCATCGCCACCGCCCTGCCGCTGGTCGACGGCGGCCCGCGCAAGCTGGTCCACGGCGTCTTCGGCACGCTGACCCGCGCCAACCCGACGCTGCCCTCACCGCCAGCCCTCCCGCCCGAGGTCGCCAGCCGCTGGGCCGGGCAATGGGGCGACGCCATGCCGCAAGCCGCCGCCGCGGCCTATGCCCAGCGTCCGCCCATCGACCTCAGCCTGCGCGACGCCGGCGAAACCGCCCGCTGGACCGAAGATCTGGGCGGTCAAAGCTTCGCCCCCGGCCATGTCCGCCTGCCGGAAAGCGCCAATATCCCCGACCTTCCCGGCTTCACCGAGGGCGCCTGGTGGGTGCAGGATCTCGCCGCCTCCATCCCCGCCCGCCTGTTCGGCAAGGGTGAAGGCCGCCACATCCTCGATCTCTGCGCCGCCCCCGGCGGCAAGACCATGCAGCTTGCCACCGCGGGCTGGCGCGTCACCGCCGTCGACCAGTCGAAAAAGCGCCTTGATCGCCTCCGGGAAAACCTCGCCCGCACCGGCCTGTCTGCCGAGGTTGTGCAAGCAGATCTGCGCACTTGGACCCCGGACAGCCCCGCCGACGCCATCCTGCTGGACGCCCCCTGCACCGCCACCGGCATCTACCGCCGCCATCCCGACGTGCTGCACCGCATCGGCCCGCGCCAGATCGCGGAGCTGGCCGAGCTCCAGACCGAACTGCTCGCCCGCGCCGCCGACTGGCTGAAGCCCGGCGGCACGCTGATCTACGCCACCTGCTCGCTCGAACAGGCCGAGGGCGAGGAACAGGTCGCGCAATTCCTGAACGCCCATCCCGATTTCGCTTCACGCCCCGTCGACCCCGCCGAACTGCCCAAAGGCATCGCTCCGACGGCGCAAGGCTGGGTCCGCACCTTGCCCGAAACGCTGGCGGACCGGGGCGGCACGGACGGCTTTTTCATTGCGCGGCTCGTGCGATCCACTAAGCCTTAACCAAGCATCCATTATGGTGCGATCAGACCGTGCCGTTGTTGTCCGAGCCGCTCCAGGAAAGACCCGCTTTGCGCCCGACCGAGCCTCTTCCCCTGAACCATAGCTGGCCGCTCTACGCCCTGCGGGAGCATCTGGCGCCGGTCATGCTGGACGACCGGCTGGCCCGCGACGACGAGGCGCTGGCCGAGCGCGGCCTGGGCCTATGGCACTGCGACCTCAGCGACAACAGCCTGAACTGGACCGACGGCGTCTACGACATTTTCGGGCTGGAGCGGGGCATGCTCGTCCCGCGCGCCCTCGCCGTGTCGCTCTATGCGCCGGAAAGCTGTGCCGCCATGGAGCAGCTCCGCGCCTATGCCATCCGCCACCGGCGCGGCTTCACGCTGGACGTCGACATTCGCCCGGCGGACGGCGGCGAATGCGTCATGCGCCTGATCGCCGCTCCCATTGTCAAGCAAAATCAAGTGGTTGCTTTACACGGCGTTAAGCAATTCCTGCCCAAGGGCGCAGGCCCGTCCAAGGGGTTGGACCCCACGCTGTTCGTCCTGTCCTGAAGACTATCGCCACAGCCGCCAAAATCCCTGTCATCAAAAGCCTGTGGATAGCGCGAATCGGGCGTTGCCCTTAACCACGGCCAAGGCTAAGGCCGAAGGTCAAATGACCAGTCCGATCCTGATCTCGCCCTCCATCCTGTCCGCCGATTTCGCCCGCCTGGGCGAGGAGGTCCGCGCCATTGACGAAGCCGGCGCCGACTGGATTCACATCGATGTGATGGACGGCCATTTCGTGCCCAACATCACCATCGGCCCCGGCGTGGTGAAGGCGCTGCGTCCGCACACGAAGAAGCCGTTCGACGTCCACCTGATGATCTCCCCGGTGGATCAGTATCTGAACGCCTTTGCCGAAGCGGGCGCCGACATATTGACCGTCCATCCGGAAGCCGGTCCCCACATCCATCGCTCGATCCAGCACATCAAGTCGCTGGGCGTGCAGGCGGGCGTGGTGCTGAATCCCGGCACCCCGGCCAAGATGCTGGATTACCTGATCGATGACGTCGACCTGATCCTGGTGATGAGCGTCAACCCCGGCTTTGGCGGCCAGAGCTTCATCACCAACCAGCTTCGCAAGATCGAGGCTATCCGCAAGATGATCGAGAAATCGGGCCGCGACATCCGCCTGCAAGTCGACGGCGGCATCGACTTCAAGACCGCGCCTTTGGCGATCGAAGCGGGCGCCGACGTGCTGGTGGCGGGCACCGCGACCTTCCGCGGGGGGCCAAGCGCCTATGCCGACAATATCCGGACGCTGCGCGGCGGGTGAGCGACCGCCGCCGCCTTTCCCCCCAATCCGTCCCGCCTCATTCTTCCGGGATTGAGGCCGAAACCGACCGGCCGGAAGACGGAATCGAACAGGGCAAGCGGCTCATCCGTATCGCGGATGACAAGGGGCTTTCGCTGGCTCAGCGCGTCGCCAACCGCTTCTACCTGCTCAGCTGGAAGACGCCGATCCACGGCCGCCGCTTGAAGGGCAAATATCCGCTCAAGCTGCTCGCCGTTCCCGATGATGAAATCCCCGGCAACGCCCATGCGGGCCAGGCGATCCGGGCGGGCTATTTCCTGTTCCGGGGTCTGAAACAGCCCTTGGGCAAATTGGATTTCGCCAATCCGGGCCAAAATCCCGGTATGTCGCCCGGCTTCACCGATTATCTGCACGGCTTTCACTGGCTGCGCGATCTCGCCACCGTCGCCACCCGCGAACAGGCCGCGCCACTGGCCGAAGGCGTGATGCGCAAATGGCTCGACGCCCATGCCGAGACGCCCAGCGAACCCGCCTGGCGCGCCGACAATGCGGGGTGGCGCCTGCTCTTCTGGTCGGCCCATGCGCCGCTGATCCTGTCCTCCAGCGACCTCGTCTATCGGTCGCTGGTGCTGAACTGCATCGCCCGCACCGCTCGCCATCTCGATCGTGGCGCTGACAAGGCGCATATCGGCCTGCCTCGCCTTGTCGCCTGGGGCGGCATCGTCGCGGCGTCGATGCTGCTGCCGGGCGGCGCGGCGCGCAAGCTGTTCGGGGAAGCGGGCCTGAAACGCGCGCTCGACAGCGGCCTTCACACCGATGGCGGCATCATCTCCCGTTCCCCGCTCGACCAGTTGGAAACGATCATGCTGCTGACCATGGTCGCCGCAGTCTATGAGGTGCGCCGCGAACAGGCGCCGGCCTTCCTGAAGGACGCGCTCGGCAAGGCGGTTCCGGCTTTGCTCGGCCTCACCCATGGCGATGGGGGTCTGGGCAACTGGCAGGGCGCGGGCGCGATCGATCCCGCCACCATCGAAGCCGTGATCCGCGCCAGCCGCGTGCGCGCCCGTCCGCTGCGGCAGGCCAATGGGTGGGGCTATCAGCGCCTTGCCGCCGGCGGCACAGTGGTCCAGATCGACGCCGCCCCGCCGCCGGTCGCGCAATTGGCCGACGCGGGCTGCGCCTCCACCGGCGCGATCGAGATCAGCGACGGCCAGCAGCGGCTCGTCATCAATTGCGGCGGCGCCGCGCTGGTAGGCGCATGGATCGGCCGCGACCTGGCGCAGGGTCTGCGCACCACCGCCGCGCACAGCACTTTGGTGCTCGATGACAGCAATTCCACCGCCCTGCTGCCCGACGGCACGCTGGGCAAGGGCGTGACCGAGGTGGAGATCAACCGCCAGGAAACGGAAGGCGGCAGCCGCCTCGACCTTTCCCATGACGGCTATGTCCGCCGCATGGGCTATGTCCACCGCCGTCTGCTGTTGATGAGCGGCGACGGCAAGGAAATCAGGGGCGAGGACATGCTGACCCCCGCCGCCCGCCGGAGGAAGCCGGTGAAGCTGCCGGTCCAGCTCCGCTTCCATTTGGCGCCGGGCGTTGAGCCCACGTCCACCGCCGACGGCATGGGCGCGCTGCTGCGCATCGACACGGGCGCCACCTGGCAATTCCGCGCCAATGCCGGAAAACTGGCGATCGAGGAAAGCCTCTGGACCGATGCCGAAGGCCGTCCCCACGGCACGCGGCAGTTGGTGGTCACCAGCGAAGCGCTTCCTGGCGGCTCCTCCATAGGCTGGCTTTTCAAGAAGGTGGGCTGACCGGCCAGAAGGGCTGTTTGGGGTGAATATTCAGCCGAAGCATTTTACCTGCTCCTGTGAATGCAGGAGCAGGGTGCACTCAAACGGAATGAATGTTTGCCCTGCCCAGACCACGCCTCAGGCGGCCGCTTCCTCCAACGCCGGATAATCGACATAGCCCTCGGCACCCTGGCTATAGAGCGTCGCCAAGTTCGGGCTGTTGAGCGGCGCGTTGATCTGTAGACGCTTCGGCAGGTCCGGATTGGCCAGGAAGGCGCGGCCGAAGCTCACCCCATCCGCCAGACCGCTGTCCAGATCCTGCTGCGCCCGTTCCAGGTCATAATCGCTGTTCAGGATCAGCGGCCCGGAAAAATGCCGGCGAATGACCGGCGACTGGCGCGGCACGTCGGTCCGGCCGAAGGTGCCGTCCGGTCCCGGTTCGCGCAGTTCGAGGAAGGCGATGCCGATCTGTTGCAACACCTCCGCCGCTGCCGCAAACAGCGCGGAGGGATTGCTGTCGTCGACGCCCTGCGAGTCCCCATTGGGCGACAGGCGTACGGAAACGCGATCGGCGCCTAGGGCATCGGTCACCGCCTGCGTCACCTCCCGCAGCAGGCGTACGCGGTTCTCGATCGACCCGCCGTAACTATCGTCCCGATGGTTGCTGCCGTCGCGCAGGAACTGGTCGATCAGATAACCGTTCGCGGCATGGATCTGCACGCCGTCGAAACCCGCTGCAATGGCGTTGCGTGCGGCATGGACATAGTCCGCGATCACGCCCGGAATTTCCTCGATGGCCAACGGCCGCGCCGGTTCATAGGGCTGCTTGCCCGCATAGGTGTGGGCATCGCCAGGCCCGGTGGTGGCGCTGGCCGACACCGGCTGTTCGCCGGTCACGCTGCTGTGCACCACCCGGCCCATATGCCAGAGCTGCGCGACGATCCGTCCGCCCGCCTCATGCACGGCCGCCGTCACCGGCTGCCACGCCGCCGCCTGTTCATCCGACCAAAGCCCCGGCGCATAGGGCCAGCCCAGCCCCTGCCGGGAAATGCCCGTCGCCTCGCTGATGATCAGGCCCGCCGAAGCGCGCTGGCGATAATAGTCCGCCATGATCGGCGTCGGCACATGGTCGCGGGTTGCGCGGCCGCGGGTCAACGGCGCCATCAGCATGCGGTTGGGCGCATGGATCGCGCCGAGCTGCACCGGTTCGAACAGATTGGCCATGAAATATTCCCTCTTCAAAGTTGCAGATTGCAACGGGATGTGCCTGCCAAAGCCAACTAGGAAGCCGCCATGGCCGCTTCAACCCCTCTTCCCGCAGAAGATGGGCAAGATTTGCTTTCCCCGCGCTGATTCCGGCTAATCGGCGCGGGTGCTTGTGCGCCTGCCCGGCCGGGCTTAATAGCCTGTCATGACCCCGACGCACCAGGACATGACGCTGGACGAAGTCCGCGCCGCGCTTGCCCCGATCCTGCCCCGTCACGCCGCCTTCGACGGCTGGCGTCCGGAGGCCGTGACGATGGCGGCGGAGCAATGCGGCATCGATGCCGATATCGCCGCGCTGGCCTTCCCCGACGGCGCGATGGACATGATCGATGCGTGGTTCGAAAGCATCGACACGCGGATGCTGGCAGCGCTGCCGCCGGAAAAGCTGGCCGCGCTCTCGATTCGCCAGCGCATCATCGCGCTTGTCGAAACCCGCCTCACCCTGCTCGCGCGCGACCGGGAAGCGCTGCGCCGGGCCCAGGCGACCCTGGCCATGCCGCGCAACGCCGCCCGCGCCGCCAAGCTCGGCTGGCGCGCCGCCGACGGCATGTGGCGCGCCGCAGGCGACGAGTCGACCGACCTCAACCACTATACGAAGCGCCTGACGCTGGCGGGCGTTTATGCCGCGACCCTGCTGGTCTTCGTCGATGACGAGAGCGAGGATTGGACGGAAACCCGCGCTTTTCTGGCCCGGCGGATCGAGGGCGTGATGCGGTTCGAGCGCGCCAAGGCCCAGTGGAAGGGCATAGGCGGCGGCGAACGGCTGAGCTTCGCCCGCTTCATCGGGCGGCTGCGTTACCCCGCCATATAATCTGCCGCGCCGCCGCGCCGATTCGCGCTGGCCTTTTCCAATCGGTATTGATAGTCACTCGCAGAAGTAAATGACGAGTGCCTTACCCTTGCGCCTGACCGAACTGCCGTTGCGCCAACCCGCTTATGTGGACCTGATCGACTGGAAAGCCTTGTCCGCATCCGACGGGCAGAGATTGCGGGAATTCGGCCTGTGCGAAGGCGCCAGCGTGGAGGCGCTGCACCATGGCGGCCTGCTGGGCCGTGGCCCCATCGCCTGTAAGGTCGGCCGCATGACCATCGCCATGCGCCGCAACCATGCCGCCGCCATCACGGTCCGCACCGGGCCGCAGGACGACATCGCGACGGAAAAAGGCGCATGACCGGCCTGCCGCTGATCGCGCTGGTCGGCAATCCCAATGCCGGCAAGAGCGCCCTGTTCAACGCGCTGACCGGCGCCCGCCAGAAGCTGGGCAATTATCCCGGCGTCACCGTGGAGCGCAAGGCTGGCCGCTTTTCCCTGTCCGACGGTCGCCCGATCGAACTGGTCGACCTGCCCGGCACCTACAGTCTCAACCCCACCAGCCCTGACGAACAGGTGACGCGGGACGTCATATTGGGCAAGCAGGCGGGCGAGCGGCTGCCCGATGCACTGGTGGTGGTGGTCGACGCCTCCAATCTCGACAATCATCTCCGCTTCGCGCTGGAACTGATCGGACTCGGCCTGCCGACCATCGTGGCGCTCAACATGGTCGACCTCGCCACCCGTGACGGGCTGGAGCTGGACGCCAATATCCTCTCCCGCGAGCTGGGCGTGCCGGTGATCTCCACCGTCGCGGTCCGCAAGCGTGGCTTGGACCATCTGCGTACAGAACTGGAATCGATGCTCGACGGCAGCGTAGGCAGGGTCCGCGCTTCAGGCGAACAACGCGATTTCGACGGCCTGCGCCAGGAAGCGCGCCGCATCGCCCGCGCCGCCATCGTGCGTGAAACCCCCTCCCGCCGCCTGACCGCCGCGGTCGACCGGGTGGCGCTCCATCCGGTAGCGGGGCTGATCCTGCTGCTCGCCCTGCTTTTCATCATGTTCCAGGCGGTCTACGCCTGGTCCGAAGCACCGATCGCCATGATCGAGGGCTTTGTCGCCAGCGCCAGCGATGCCGTGATGGCGGCACTGCCCGGCGGACTGCTGCGCTCCTTCCTGGTCGACGGGGTGCTGAACGGCGTCGGTTCAGTCATCGTGTTCCTGCCGCAGATCCTGATCCTCTTCTTCTTCATCCTGATGCTGGAGGCGACCGGCTATATGGTCCGCGCCGCCTTCCTGATGGATGGCATCATGGCGAAGGTCGGGCTGTCGGGCCGCGCCTTCATCCCGCTGCTCTCCTCCTTCGCCTGCGCGGTGCCGGGGATCATGGCGACCCGCACCATCGCGGACCCGAAGGATCGGCTGACCACCATATTGATCGCGCCGCTGATGACCTGCTCGGCGCGGCTGCCGGTCTATGCGGTGATCATCGGCGCCTTCATCCCGGCGCGCACCGTGGCGCTCGGCATCGGCCTGCAAGGGCTGGTCCTCTTCTTCCTCTATATTTCCGGCATCGTCGGCGCGATGCTGGCCGCGCTGGTCCTGCGCCGGACCGTCACCAAGGGCGCCAGCGGCGGTTTCCTGATGGAGATGCCCAAATATCAATGGCCCCGGTCGCAGGACATATTGCTCGGCCTGTGGCAGCGCGCGGTGATTTTCCTCAAGCGCGCGGGCACGATCATCTTCACCTCGACCGTGATCCTCTGGGTGTTGCTCAGCTTCCCCAAGGCGCCGGAGAATAGCGGCGTCAGCCAGGTCAATTATTCGATTGCGGGCCGCGTCGCCAACGGCCTCAACCTCGTGCTGGAGCCGATCGGCTTCAACCGCGACATTTCGCTGGCCCTGATCCCCGCCATGGCGGCGCGAGAAGTCGCCGTTTCAGCCCTCGCCACCGTCTATTCGCTCGACGCGGACGAGGATGAGGCGAAGTTGGAACGCAGCCTGGGCGACCGGCTGAAGGATAAGTGGCCGCTGCCGACCGCACTCGCCTTCCTCGCCTGGTTCGTGTTCGCGCCGCAATGCATCTCGACCATCGCCGTGACGAAGCGGGAAACCAATGGCTGGAAATGGCCGCTGTTCATGATCGGCTATCTGTTCGTGCTGGCCTATGTCGCGGCGGGCCTCACTTATTGGACCGCGACCGCCATCGGGCTGGGTTGAGAATTTTGCGCCCGGTCAAGGCGAGGCGAACCAAAAAAGCCTAGCCCGCCGGTCATGGCCAGCCCCCTTCTCTTCACATTCGCCCTCTGGGCCTTGCTGCTGACCCCCGGTCCCACCAACAGCCTGATGGCGCTGGCGGGCGGGCAGAAGGGTCTGTGCCGCGCGGCATCGCTGATCCCGGCGGAACTCGGCGCCTATTTGATCGTGGTGATTCCGCTCGCCATGCTGGGCAAGGATGGCATCGCAAGCTGGCCCTCGCAGGCGATCAAGCTCGGCGCCGCGATCTGGGTTCTCCATCTGGCGCTCAAGCTCTGGCGCGCCGCCATGCCAACCGGCGGAACCGCCGACATCACCGCCCGGCAGTTGTTCGTCACGACCCTGCTCAACCCCAAGGGACTGATCATCGGCCTGGCCCTTCTTCCCGCCGCAACGCATCCCGCCTTTGCGCTCGATCTGCTGATCCTGTCTCTGTCGGTGATCGCCGCGGCCCTGCTCTGGGCGGGACTCGGCGCCGGGATTGGCCGCGTGCGCTGGCTTCCCCGGATCGCGGCTGCCTGGCTGGCGCTGCTCTCGGGAGGCCTGGCCTTTGGCGCGATGGCGCATTGAGCCGGTTCCATTCCGGAAACAGCCCGCTATAAGAGCCTGCTAACGCTTCGGAGGAAACATGGCGGGTTCGGTCAACAAGGTCATTCTGGTGGGCAATCTGGGCGCGGACCCGGAAGTGAAGAGCTTTCAGAATGGCGGCAAGGTGTGCAACCTGCGGATCGCGACCTCCGAAAGCTGGAAGGACCGCAATTCGGGCGAGCGCAAGGAGCGCACCGAATGGCACAGCGTCTCGATCTTCTCCGAAGGCCTGGCTGGCGTTGCTGAACGCTTCCTGCGCAAGGGCAGCAAGGTCTATCTGGAGGGCCAGTTGCGCACCCGCAAATGGCAGGACCAGTCGGGCAATGACCGCTACACGACCGAAGTCGTGCTGCAAGGGCCGGGCGCGGTGTTGACCATGCTGGACGGCGCACCGGGCGGCGGTGGCGGCCAGGGCGGCGGCTTCGGTGGTGGCCGCTCGCAGGGCGGCAGCGACTGGAGCGGCGGATCGAGCGGCTTTGGCGGCGGTGACTATGATGATTTCGGCGGCGGCGGCTCTGGCAGCGGTCCCGGCCGCTCCTCGGGCGGTGGCCGCGGCAGCGCGGGCGGGCCGAATTTCGACAATGACCTGGATGACGAAGTGCCGTTCTGACGGCTTTTGCCTTGGATAGAGAGACGCGCTCCGACCTTCCGGCCGGGGCGTTTTTCTTTGGCGGTTAAGGGTGGAGGGCGCACATTGATGTCGATTCTAGTGCGCCATGCTCCTGCCCTCGCAGGAGCAGTGATCGTTTAGTGGCGGCAACTGGCCATTGGCTAATATGGCGTTCCCGCGAACCGGGAGGGGGCGATGACAGTAATCCACGCTGAAGCGGATATATTTCAAAACCCGGCGCGAACGCTCATCACGCCGCACCTTGATCGGACCGCTTGATCGGACCGCCGATCGACCAGACATGGCCATAGGGATCGGTCAGTTGGCCATAACGCTCGCCCCAGAATTGGTTTTCGATCGGGAAACGGACGCTCGCCCCCGCTTCGATCGCGCGTTTCCACCAGGCGTCGGCATCGTCGACCACCAGATGCAGGGTGATGCCCCTGGGCGCCTCGGCCGGGGTGCCGCCACTCATTTCAGGGAAATGGTCGTTCAGCATCAACGAACCGCCATTGATGCGCAAATGCGCGTGCATGATGCGCTGGCGACCCTCCGCGACATGGCGCATCAGTTCGGCGGCGCCAAAAGCGCGGGAATAGAAGGCGATGGCTTCGGCCGCCTTGTCATTGCCGATGGTCAGGTGCGGGACGACGCCTGCTGTGGGACGTATGGCCGTGGGGCTTTGTGCTTCTGTCATGTGCGGCTTCCCCTCTTCAAAAAGCGTCGGACCGGCGCAGGATAGGCGCTTTGCAGGCGGATCAGAAGATGCCCAGGAATTTCTTCTCCTGACTTTTTTTCTCCTTTTGGCTGCCCTTCCCGGCCTCGTCCTTGGCCGTGGTGCCACGACCGACATCGTCGCGGGGCTTGCCGCCTTTGGTGCGTTGGGCGGCAGCGGTCGCGCCGGCAAGGACCGGGCCGCAGGCCGCGCTTTTTGCGTCGCCTATGTCGACAAAGGCGAGAACGGCAGCGAGTGGGCTGGCGGCGACGCCCAGCGCCGCCGCCGCGCCGCCGCGGGCGATCAGTTCGGGGCTGATAACGTCGATATGGGGTTTGACGAAAGTGCCGTCGAGGCTGACCGGGGACTGGCCGGAGAAGAGGCTGAACTTCTTGCCGTCGGCGCGGAAGGCGAGGTCGAGGCTTTCATTGCGGAAGGAAAAGCCGCCCCGGCCCAGCAGCACATTTTTTTCCGTGTCGATGATGATCGGGTCCGCCGCCGCCACGCCGTTGCGAACGGTGAAGGCGATGAGGCCGCAATTGATCTGGACCGGCTTCTTGAGCTTGCCCGAGAACATCTTGGTGATGAAGGTGCCGATATCGAGCTCGGAAAGCTGGATGTTGCGGGTCCACATCGATCCGGCGGGCAGGATGACGGCGATGCGCCCGTCGGATGTGCTGAGCGAATCGTGCAGCGTGTCGCCCAGGCCGGTCATCTGGACACGGGCCTTGATCATGCCGGTGGTGCCGGATTCCTCGACGCCCCAGCGGGCGAGCAGCTTGCCCATGGGCGTGGGAGATAGGCGGATGTCGTAGGTGGTGTGCACCGGCTGGCTGCGCGCGTTGATGGAAATATCGGAACTCAGATGGCCGCCGGACATGTCGAAGGTGAGCGGCGACAGCTTCAGCAGGCTGTGATCGAGCGCCAAAGTGAGACCGATATTGGAGATCGGCACATGTTCCGCGCGGATGCGGCGAACGTCATATTGGAGCCGGGCGTCGAAATTGCGCAGCGCTTCGACCCGGAGTGGCGCGTCAGGCAGGATGCGCGGCGTGCCGCCCACGGTGCTGATCGCGCCGTCCGCGCCCTGGGCCTCCAGCTTCTGCGGGTCGTAGCCGATGAAGGGACCGATATCGAGGATGTCGAGCGTCTGGGTCGTCAGATCAGCCTTCAACAGCAGGCGGTTATTGGGGAGCGAGGCGGTCAGCCGCCCGGCGAGGTCGCTATCGCCAAAGCGGCCCTTGAGGTGCGTGAATCGCCATTCGCCGCCTTGCCTGGTGAGCGCGGAGGTCAGGCGGTAATCCCGGGTCTCGGGAATGGCGACGCCCAGGAAGTCGAACAGCCGGGCGAGATTGGGACCGTGGGTGATGAGCCGCAGATCGGCGCCCTCGATCTCGGTCGCGCCGGGGAGGGTGCCGCTGACTTCGAGAATGGTGACGCCAGCCTCGGCATGGAGGGCTAAGCTGTTTTTGCCGCCCGTCACCGTTTCATTGGGCGAGAGCAGGCCGCCGCGCAGGGTGAAGGGTCGCTGCCGCATCGTGCCGGTGCCCGAGAAACGCACATCGCTGGCAAAGCGGCTGTCCTGCGCCTTCACCGTTTCGAAGCCGATATCAGTGGCGAGCTGCATCCGGGGATCGCGGTAGCGCAGCATCGTGCCCGCCAGCAGTGCGCGGCGGATCAGGGGAAGGTTGAGCGGCTCGCCCTTCTTGTGGGGATCACCGAAGGTCCATGTATTGCTCTTGCCGTCGCGGGACCATTCGAGGTCGGCCGCCGCATTGCGCAGTTCGAGCCAGCGGACGCGATATTTGTCTCCGAAGAGGAGGCTTAAAGGCGCGATCCGGCTGTCGATCAGGTCGGCGTGGAAGAAATCGGGGCGGCTTGCCCATGGAGTGTTCGCGACCGTCATCTTTTCGGCGCGGAACTTGATGGTGACGGGATCGAAATAGAGCTGGAAGTCGCCGCCGACCTTGACGGGGCGTTCGAGGCGGCTGGTCAGGAAGCGCTCGAAGGGGTGTTTGAGGAAGCGGCCCTTGGTGACGAACAGGATCAGCCACAGCGCGAAGATGATGCCGACGATCCAGAGCAGGACGCGGAAGGGCAGCGGGATTTTGCGCCAATGTTCCCGGGCACGGTGCAAGTGATGGCGCACGCCCCAAACACCATCATCTTGGTGCGGCACTTGCTTTGCCGGCATGTCCGGCCGGAGGGGATCGGCGTCGGCCATGGCGGTTCAACGCCGGGCGACGCTTTTGGGTCCGAATCGCTTGCTTTGGCGCGATCTTCCGACTATGGGCCGCCCTTCGCGATATTCGGAAGGACCGCCCGGCTAACTAGGGCTGCCGTGGCTGTCCGTAATCGTCGCGCTGAAGAAGGAGACGAAAATGCCCAAGCTCAAGACCAAGAGCGGTGTGAAGAAGCGCTTCAAGTTCACCGCTTCCGGCAAGGTCAAGCACGGCGTCGCTGGCAAGCGTCACCGCCTGATCAGCCACAACGCCAAGTATATCCGCCAGAACCGCGGCACCTCGGTCATGTCCGACGCCGACGTGGCACATGTGCGCCTCTGGGCGCCCTACGGCCTGAAGTAAGGAGTAGAGGCACATGGCACGCGTAAAACGTGGTACGACCACCAAGGCGAAGCATAAGAGGATTCTGGATCAGGCGAAGGGCTATTATGGCCGTCGCAAGAACACGATCCGTATCGCTCGCCAGGCCGTCGAAAAGGCCGGCCAGTACGCTTATCGCGACCGCAAGGTCAAGAAGCGGACCTTCCGTGGCCTGTGGATCCAGCGCATCAACGCTGGCGTCCGCGCCGAGGGTCTGACCTATTCGCAGTTCATGCACGGCCTGAAGCTGGCCGGCGTGGAGCTGGACCGCAAGGTTCTGGCCGACATTGCGATGCACGAAGGCGAGGCGTTTAGCGCCATCATCGCCCAGGCAAAGGCTGCGCTGCCCGCGGCCTGAGCCGGATCGGTCGCAAGATCGTCCAAAGGGGCGCCGGGGCAGATGCCTTCGGCGCCCTTTTTCGTTTCTGCCTTTTTCGGAGGCTTGATCCCATGTCGCTGCATGTCTGGTGGTTGTACGTCACGGCGGTTTTCCTGATCTCGGCCACGCCGGGACCGAACATGCTGCATGTGATGACGCAGAGCATTCACCATGGGCCGCGACGGGCCATCGCCACCATGGCGGGGCTGATGAGCGCGATCCTGCTCTGCCTGATCGCTTCGGCGCTGGGGTTGGGGGCGTTGCTGAAGGCCTCGCCTCGACTGTTCGACGGGCTGCGCTATGCGGGGGTCGCCTATCTGCTCTGGCTGGGCGTCAAGGCTTGGTGTGCGCCGGTGGGCGAAGCGGGCGAGATCGGCGCCACGCGGGCGCGGTCGCTGCGGGCGCTCTATGGGACCGGGCTGTTGACGGGATTGTCCAACCCCAAGCTCATCATCTTCGCCGCCGCGCTGTTTCCGCAGTTCATCGATACGGACCGGCCCTTTGCGGTGCAGTTGGCGATATTGGTGATGAGCTTCGTCGCGATCGAGTTCGGCTGGCAGTGCGTCTATGCGCTGGGCGGGGTGAAGCTCGCCCGCTGGCTGACGCCCGCGAACCGGCAGCGGCTGTTCAACCGAGGGACGGGGCTGATGTTCATCGGTTTCGGTGGGGCGCTGCTGGGCGCGCGGGCTTAATCGTCATTCCCGCGAAGGCGGGAATCCATCTCCGGACTGGCCATGCAACGCGACTTCGATCCGACAGTTTACATTTTGGCCAGTCATAAGAATGGCACGCTGTACATCGGAGCCACTTCAAACCTCATTCAACGGCTGCATCGGCATCGTTCCGGCTTGATTGATGGCTTCACAAAAGACTACGGCGTGCACCGGCTGGTCTGGTTCGAGAGCGGCGGTTCGATGGAAGAGGCGATCCGGCGCGAGAAGCAGATCAAGAAGTGGAACAGGCAGTGGAAGATCGACCTGATCGAGCGGGATAATCCCGAATGGCGTGATTTCGCTCTCGATTTGGGTTTTGAGGCTTTGGAGAGTCGGCGCATCGATTGAGCGCCTTGGAATTTGGATAGTGCGGGAGATGGGTTCCCGCCTTCGCGGGAACGACTTTAAGATGAGTGAGATTGCCAATCTGAAAGCCGGCCTGATCGCCGACATCGAGGCTGCGGACACGCTGGAGGCGCTGGAAGCGCTGCGTGTGGGCGCCATGGGCAAGAATGGAGTGGTGACGGGGCTGCTCAAGACCCTTGGGCCGATGAGTCCGGAAGAGAGGCTGGAGAAAGGCCCGCCGATACAGGACTTGCGCGAGAGCGTGACAGCGGCGCTGACGGAGAAGAAGGCGGCGCTGGAGCAAGCGGCGCTTGATGCGAAGCTGGCCGCCGAGAAGATCGACATGACGCTGCCTGCTGAGCTGGGTGCGCAGGGGTCGGTTCATCCCGTCAGCCAGGTGATGGACGAACTGGCGGAGATTTTCGCGGACCTGGGGTTCTCCGTGGCGACCGGGCCGGAGATTGAGGACGACTGGCATAATTTCACCGCGCTCAACATCCCGGAGACGCATCCGGCGCGGGCGATGCATGACACCTTCTATTTCCCCGACGCTGAGGACGGGAAAAAGATGCTGCTGCGCACCCACACCTCCCCGGTGCAGATCCGCACGATGATGAACGGGGAGCCCCCGATCCGTATCATTGCGCCGGGCCGGGTCTATCGCTCGGACTCGGACGCGACGCATACGCCGATGTTCCATCAGATCGAGGGGCTGGTGATCGACAAGGGGATCACGCTCGGTCATCTGAAGTGGACGCTGGAAACCTTCTTGAAGGCTTTCTTCGAGCGCGACGATATCGTGCTGCGGCTGCGGCCGAGCTATTTCCCCTTCACCGAGCCGTCGGTCGAAGTGGACGTCGGCTATACGCTGACCAACGGCCAGCGGGTGATCGGCGGCGACGGCGATGCGCCGGGTGGCGGCTGGCTGGAAGTGCTGGGCAGCGGCATGGTCAACCGCCGCGTGATCGAGGCGTGCGGACTGGACCCGGATGAATGGCAGGGCTTTGCCTTCGGCACCGGCGTCGACCGGCTGGCGATGCTGAAATATGGGATGAACGACTTGCGCGCTTTCTTCGACGGCGATCTGCGCTGGCTGAAACATTATGGCTTCTCCGCGCTGGATGTTCCGACGCTCAGCGGAGGAGTGGGCGCATGAAGTTCACGCTGAGCTGGCTCAAGACGCATCTCAAGACCGATGCCGACCTGCCGACGATCCTTAAAGGTCTGACGAACATCGGGCTTGAGGTCGAGGGTGTCGAAAATCCGGCGGAGAAACTGGCCCCCTTCCGCATCGCCAGGGTGCTGACCGCCGATCCGCATCCGCAGGCCGACAAGTTGCAGGTGCTCACCGTGGATGCGGGCGACGGCGCGTTGCAGGTCGTGTGCGGCGCGCCCAATGCCCGCGCGGGCTTGGTCGGCGTGTTCGGGACTGAGGGCGCGGTGGTGCCGGTCAACCGTATGGTGCTGAAAAAAACGGCCATTCGCGGGGTCGAATCCAACGGCATGATGTGCTCGTTCCGCGAACTGGAACTGGGCGAGGATCATGATGGGATCATCGAGCTGAACCCGGATGCGCCTGTGGGCCAGGTCTATGCGCAATGGGCTGGCCTCGACGATCCGGTGATCGACGTGTCGATCACGCCGAACCGGCAGGACTGCATGGGCGTGCGCGGCATTGCGCGCGATCTGGCGGCGGCGGGGCTGGGCACGCTGAACGCCATCGTCGTGCCGATCGTTGAGGGCGTCGGGCCGGGGCCGGATGTGCGGGTCGAGGATGCGGATGGCTGTCCGGCCTTCTTTGCGCGAACGGTCAAGGGCGTGACGAACGGTACTTCGCCCGAATGGATGGCGAAGCGGTTGAAGGCCATCGGGCAGAAGCCGATCAGCACCTTGGTCGACATCACCAATTACATCATGATCGACCTGGGGCGGCCTTTGCACGTCTATGATATGGCGACGCTCAAGGGGCCGCTGGTGGCGCGCAAGGGTCGTCCCGGCGAGCAGGTGCTGGCGCTGAACGGCAAGAGCTACACCGTCGACGAGACGATGACCGTGATCGCGGACGATGAAGCCGTGCACGACATTGGCGGCATCATGGGCGGCGAGCATTCGGGCGCGCAGGACGGCACGACCGATGTGCTGATCGAATGCGCCTATTTCACGCCGGAGCGGATCGCGGTGACGGGGCAGAAGCTGGCGCTGACCAGCGATGCGCGTGGGCGGTTCGAGCGCGGGGTGGACCCGGCTTTCCTGGACGATGGCCTGTCGATCGCGACCGATCTGGTGGTGAAGCTGTGCGGCGGCACGCCGAGCGAGGCGACGCGGGCGGGTTCGCCGCCGGTGGCAAACAAGACCGTGACCTATGAGCCGTCGCAATGCCTGGCGCTGG
The DNA here is from genome assembly GCF_036038995.2 of Sphingobium sp. SJ10-10. Classification (NCBI taxonomy): domain Bacteria; kingdom Pseudomonadati; phylum Pseudomonadota; class Alphaproteobacteria; order Sphingomonadales; family Sphingobiaceae; genus Sphingobium; species Sphingobium sp. SJ10-10. Next base: position 2,544,618 of record NZ_CP158132.1, on the reverse strand, counting down.
CGGGGGTCGACGTGCCCGAGGATAAGCAGAAGCGCATCCTCGAAAGCCTGGGTTTCGGGATCACCGGCAATGATTCCACCTTCGAATATCAGGACGGCGTGCCGGTGACGACGCCGGCCAACTGGACCGTCAGCGTGCCAAGCTGGCGCCGCGATGTCGACGGCTGGCCCGACATTGTCGAGGAAGTGGTGCGCATCGTCGGGCTGGATCAGGTGCCCTCCACCCCCTTGCCTCGCGCGCCCGGCGTCGCCAAGCCGACCGCCACGCCCGAACAGAATGTCGAACGGCGCGTGCGCCGGACGGCGGCGGCGCGGGGGCTGGCCGAAGCGATCAACTGGTCCTTCATTTCGGAGAAGGAAGCGGCATCGGTCGGTGGCGGCGACTGGACGGCAGCATGGGTTTTGGCCAATCCGATTTCCGAAGACCTCAAGGTCATGCGGCCTTCGCTGCTGCCCGGCCTGCTGTCGGCCACACGGCGGAACATGGATCGCGGCGCGGCTTCGGTGCGGCTGTTTGAGCTGGGGCGGCGATACTTTGCCGATAAGGAGCGGGCGACGGTCGGCTTCGTGCTGGCGCGTGAGAAGATTGCGCGCGGTTGGCAGACGGGTAAAGCACAAGCCTTCCAAGCTGGTGATGCGAAAGCGGAAGCCTTGGCACTGCTCGCCGCAGCCGGTGCGCCGGTGGCGAATTTGCAGAGCTTCGGGGATGCGTCGGGCGCCTATCATCCAGGCCAGTCGGGCACATTGCGGCTGGGGCCGAAGGTGTTTCTGGCCGAATTCGGGGTGCTGCATCCCAGCCTCGCCAAGCAGTTCGGGCTGACCGGCGCGGTGGTCGCGGGCGAGATCTTCCTCGACGCTATCCCGGCCAAGCGGGCCAGCGGCTTCATGCGCGCGCCATATGCGCCGCCCGCGTTGCAGGCGGTGAAGCGTGACTTCGCCTTCGTCATCGATCAGGCGGTCGAGGCCGATGCGCTGGTACGTGCAGTCAAGGGCGCGGACAAGAAAGCCATTGTCGATGCGCGGCTGTTCGACGTCTTCGTGGGCCCAGGCGTGGAAGAGGGCAAGAAGAGTCTCGCCATCGAAATCACCCTGCAACCGGGCGAAAAGAGCTTCTCCCAGGAGGAGCTGGACGCGATCAGCGCAGCGGTGGTGAAGGCGGCCGAGAAGCTGGGCGGCAGTCTGAGGGGGTAATATGAATCGGTCGGCTTGGTGTAAAAGCATGCTGCTGTTTTGGGCGATATGCTGCTTGGGCCAAGCGGTTAGCGCTTCGTCATCCGCGCTGGTCGTGAGGATTCAGAGGAATGACTATCCTCCAGAAGCGCTGATAAACGGGCTTGCCGGTGATATTCCGATCCGGGTGCGGGTTGAGCCGGATGGCCAAGTGCGGTGCGAAGTAATGGCCAACGAAGGGCCGGAAATATTACGCAAGCCAAGTTGCTCTCTCGTTGCACATAGATGGCCCTTTTCGCCTGCTTTGGACGCGAACGGAAAACCGGAATCCGTTGATATCCCTCTCGTTGTGAGATGGGCGAGGATGAGCAACGGGCCGGCGGCAAAAGACAGCGCCGATGCTCTGGGTTTCGGAGGAGCAACGCCAATTTCACCGGAGAATTGGCTTGACACATTATATCAAGAAAGACCGGCTTTGGCGGCTTTCCAGGGTAGGGACGTGCTGATTGGCTTCATTGTCACTACCGCCGGTCGGATGCACAATTGCCTTGTCGAAGATAGGGCCAGAGCTTCGTTCTTTACTGAACAGCTATGCCCCGTTCTCGAAAGGCATGCTTTGCTCTTGCCCGCCATCGACAGCGAAGGCCGCGCCATACCGACCAGAGGAACGATCCGATTCACTTTTGGGTGAACGGGCTGGAAAGGCACGCCGCGCATGAAGCTGTTCGCCGGGGTTGACGGAAAAGCACGGCTCGCCGGACTCTTCATTCTCGGCGCGATGGCTGCCCGCATCCTTGGCGATGCGGTGGCGCGGGCGGCGCTGGTCGTGCCCGGCAATGGGCGGGAGACGGCGCGCAATATCGCGGATTATCCCTGGCTCTATCGGATCGGGGAAGCCGCCGATGTCGTCGTGTTGTGCGGGATGGCCGTGGCGACGGCGCTGCTTTACGCGCTGTTCGCGCCTGTTGCGCGCAATCTGGCGCGGGTGGCGGCTTTGATGTCGCTGACCGGGATTGCCACATTGGCCGCGAGCAGCCTCATGACCATGGCGCCGCCGGTCCTGCTCGACAGCGCGCCGCATCCAGGGATCGGCATGGCGGAAGTGCATTCGCTGGTGCAGATTTTCCTTGCGCTGGGGCAAGCCGTGCAGGGGATCGGACGCATCTTCATCGGGCTTTATCTGCTGCTGATCGGCTTGCTTGCCTTTCGATCGGGGCGGCTGCCCAAAGCCGTCGGCGTCGGGCTGGCGCTGGGCGGTTTCATCCAGATGGCGGTGCGATCGGTCGCGCTGATCGCGCCTGACCTGGCCGATGCGACGGTGATCCAGGCGGACATCGTCGCGTTGCTGGCCGAAGCGGTATTTGCGCTATGGCTGCTTATTTCCGGGGCGCATCCTCGGCATTTTCCTGCGGAGTCGGCGGCGGGCTCATGATCTTGCAACCCCGTTCGGCCGCAATCCCGCGCAGATAGCCGCGCCGGGCTATGCCGGCGGTGACGGCGGCCTCCAGACGGCGCTCGGCGGGGGCGGCGCCGCTGATCTCCCGCACCAGGCCGCGAAAGGGGATGATCGAATTGACGATCGTCTTGCCGACGGCCTCCGCGATCTTGCCGGTGCGGTTTTCATTGGCCTTTTGACCGACAGTGAAGTCGGGACCGAGGACGGCGTTCAGTTCGTCCAGCGACGCCTTGAGGTTCTTGCAGCTACGCGATGCTGGGCGTCCATAAGGGTCTTCGACCGCCCTTTGCAGGACTTGGGGAATCTTATCCTTGTCGATGCCGACATCCCGCGCCGGTTGCGTGGCGATGCTGCCGGCTTTTTTGAGGGTGTCGTCCTTCTTCTCCTGCACCTGCGCCGGAGCGGCAGTCGAAAAAAGCAGCGGCGCAGCCACGAATATCCATTTCATCCCTTTTTCTCCCTGACTTTCAAACCTTTAAGATAGGGCGTGGTTCCCGGCCTGCTTCGCCGCTATGCCGGGGCGTGGCAATGGGAGATTCTTGGCGCATGGCGGACGAATTCATCACCATCGGTTCAGACGGCCTGAGCGCCAGCGTCCATCCCCTCGGCGCGGAGCTTTGGTCGCTCAAGGACAGCCAAGGGCGCGAGTTGATGACCGATGCCGATCCGCGCTGGTGGGCGGGGCATGCGCCGTTGCTCTTTCCCTTTGTCGGGCGATCGCGAGGCGACGTTTATCGTTTCGAGGGGCAGGACTATCCGATGCCGCAGCATGGCTTTGCGCGGCTGAGAAATTTTGCAGCGGTGGAGCGGAACGCCGATGCCGTGACCTTCCGGCTGGAGGCGGATGCGGAGACGCGGGCGGTCTATCCCTTCGATTTCCGGATGGACATGCGCTTTGCGATCGAAGGTTGGACGCTGCGGATGGCCGCCATCATATCGAATGAGGGTCAGGCCGACATGCCCTTTTCCTTCGGCTATCATCCGGCCTTCGCCTGGCCGCTGCCCTATGGCGGCGCGGTGGAAGAGCATCGGGTGCTGTTCGAGAAGGCCGAACCCGCGCCGATCCGCAAAGTGGGCGAGGAGCCGGGGCTGATTGCGCTGGAGAATGTGGCGACCCCGGTGGAGGGGAATGTGCTCGCGCCGACCCATGCGATGTTCGAGGCGGACGCGTTGATCTGGGACCGGCTGGAGAGCCGCAGCCTGTTCTGGGGCGTGCCGGGGCGGACGGGGTTGAAGATCGACTTTCCCGATACGCCCTGGCTGGGGCTGTGGCAGAGGCCGGGCGCGCATTATCTTTGCGTTGAGCCCTGGGCGGGGATGGCCGATCCGGTCGGCTTTTCCGGCGATGTGTGGGAAAAGCAGGGGATCATGCGGCTCAGGCCGGGGACGGAGCGGGCATTCCGGATGGATGTGACGGTGGTCGAGCGCTGAATTGGGGATTTCGTAATCCTGCCTCCGCAGGAGCACGATCCACTTCAACTCACTGGACGTCATCGAGCGTCAGTGAGACACTCCCTCCACCCATTCAGGGAAGGGAGTCTCCCATGGCGCTCGATATCCTCGTCCTTTACGGCTCCTATCGGCGGGGCCGCCTCGGCATCCGCCTGGCCGATTATCTGATCAACGGCTTTCAGGCTCTGGATCACAAAGCCGAACTCATCGACGCAAAGGCGATCGGTCTGCCGATGCTCGACCTGCGCTACAGCGACTATCCGCCCGGCGAAGCGCCCGCCGCCATGACGGCGCTCTCGCAGCGCCTCAAGGCTGCGGACGCCTTCGTCTTCGTCGCGGGCGAATATAATCGCGGCGTCCAGCCGGGGCTCAAGAACCTGACCGACCATTTCCTCAAGGAATTCGATCGCCGGCCCGCGGGCATCGCCAGCTATTCCATGGGCCGCTATGCCGGCGTCAACAGCCATGCCGCCTGGACGGTGACGCTGAACGCCATGGGCATGACCGTCATCCCCGAGCGCCTCAGCGTCGGCCAGATCGGGGATACGCTGGACGCCGAAGCCCGCCCCCATGGCGAAAGCGGCGCCGCGCTGGAACGCGGCTTCGCCAGTTTCGCCCGGAGCCTGGTCTATTGGGCCGAGGCGGTGAAGAAGGCCTAAAGGGGAGTGGCGTGACGTCTTAGCTGCGCTTTTCTTCCTCCACCATGTCCGACGCCAGTTCCAGCCCGGCGCGGCCATGCGCGGGCGTGTGCGACGGCGCCTTGGGATGGGCCACATATTCCGGTTCCTCGACCTCCAGCATGCCTTCCCATTTGGTGATGACGGAGGTGGCGATGGCATTGCCCAGCACGTTTGTCGCGGTGCGGCCCATGTCCATGAAATGGTCGACGGCCAGAATGAAGGCCACGCCCTCCACCGGCAGGTCGAACTGCCCCAGCGTCGCCGCCACGACGACGAGTGAAGCGCGGGGAACGGCGGCGATGCCCTTGCTGGTGACCATCAGCACCAGCAGGATCGTGATCTGCGTCGCGATCGGCAGGTCGATGCCATAGGCCTGCGCGATGAAGATGGTGGCGAAGGTCGAATACATCATCGACCCGTCCAGATTGAAGCTGTAGCCCAGCGGCAGCACGAAGCTGTAGATCCGCCGCGGCACGCCGAAGCGGTCGAGCTGCTCCAGCATCTTGGGGTAGGCCGCCTCCGACGAGGCGGTCGAGAAAGCGATCAATATCGGCTCGCGGACATATCGGATCAGCTTCACCATCCGCTTGCCCAGGAAGATCGATCCCGCCGCGAACAGCAGCACCCACAGCGCGATCAGCGACAGGTAGAATTCGCCCACCAGCTCACCGAAGGTCTTGAGCACGCCCAGGCCTTCGGTCGTCACCACCGACGCGAGCGCCCCGAACACGGCGAAGGGGGCCACGCGCATGACATAGCCGGTGACCTGCAGCATCAGTTCGACCATCGCCTCGATCACGGTGACGATCGGCTTGCCCTTCTCCCCGATGGCGGTCAGCGCGATGCCCACGAACAGGGAGAAGACGACGATCTGCAGGATCGAATTTTCCGCCATGGCCCCGACCATGGAGGTCGGGAAGACATGCAGCACGAAATCCTGGAAATTGAGCGCTTCGGTATTGACCCCCGCATCCGCGCCGGATCGCACGAGGTTGAGTCCCTCGCCCGGCGCGAAGAAATTGACGAAGATGAGGCCCAGGGTCAGCGAGATCAGGCTGGCGATGATGAACCAGGCAAGCGCGCGCCCGCCGATCCGCCCCAGCGCCGCGCTGTCGCCCATATGGGCGATGCCCGCGACCAGCGTGGAAAAGACCAGCGGCGCGATGATCATCTTGATCAGATGCAGGAAGATGTCGGCCAGCAGATGATAATAGCCTGCCACATCCTTGGCCAAGCTCTTGTCGCCGCCCGCCCAGATATTGGTGGCGAAGCCCACGATCACCCCCAGAACCATGCCCGTCAGGATGAACGCCGTCAGTCGATTTCGCATCTCGTTCCTTTAACCGGCACGTGGGCGCGCCGCATTCATGGTCTGTCCTGCAAGGCGGCCACACCTAACAGGCACCCGCAGCGCCCGCAATCGGAGGCGCCCCGAGCCGTCATCGCATTAAACGAATGAAGGATCATATTCCGCGCCCATCCCGCGCCCAAATCCATGCCCTCAGGGGTAGAGCAGCCCCTCGCGCCAGCCGTCGGCGGTCCGCTCGAACAGGCGGCGCTCATGCAGGCGATGTTCGCGATCCTGCCAGAATTCGATGTGTTCGGGGGCAACGCGGAAGCCCGACCAGTGGGGCGGACGCGGCACCGGCCCGCCTTCGAACCGCAGGCTGACTTCCTCATACCGCGCCATGAACACATCGCGCGATTCCAGCGGGCGCGACTGGTCGGACGCCCAGGCGCCCAATTGGCTGTCGCGGCTGCGCGTGGCGAAATAGGCGTCGGCGGTGGCGTCGTCCACCGGGCCCACTGGTCCTTCGATACGGACCTGCCGCCGCAACGACTTCCAGTGGAACAGCAGCGCCGCATGGGGATTGGCGTGCAGTTCCTCCGCCTTGCGCCCCTCGAAATTGGTGTAGAAGATGAAGCCGTCGGGTCCATGCCCCTTCAGCAGCACCATCCGCAGCGAGGGCCGACCGCGCGCGTCGGCGGTGGCGAGCGCCATGGCGTTGCTATCGTTGATCTCGGTTTCGCGCGCCTCGACATACCAGGCATCGAACAGGTCGAAGGGATTGGTCATGCGCGGTGATGTACCCCCCTCATAAAGCCGTGTCGATAAGGCTTTACCACGCTTGAACGATCCCGCGCCTTTCGCCACATAGAATGCGAACGGGTTTTTCTTCGAACAAGGATGCATGAACGGCGATGGCTGCTGATCCCTACTCCATTTTGGGCGTCGCGCGCGGCGCGAGCGAGGCAGAGGTCAAGTCCGCCTATCGCAAGCTGGCCAAGGAACTGCATCCCGACCGGAACAAGGACAATCCCAAGGCGGCGGAGAAATTTTCCGCCGTTACCAGCGCCTATGACCTGCTGTCGGACAAGGACAAGCGCGCGCGCTTCGACCGGGGCGAGATTGACGGGGAAGGCAATCCGACCTCGCCCTTCGGCTTCGGCGGCGGGGGGGCAGGGGGCTTCCGTGGCCGGCCGGGACAGGGCGGCGGCTTCGAATTCCAGGAAGGCGGCGGGGATTTCGGGGATATTTTCGAAGGCCTGTTCGGTGGCGGCGCGGGACGCCGGGGCGGAGGGGGCGGGGGCTTTGGCGGCTTTGGCCGTGGGGCGCCGCCGCAAAAGGGCGCCAACGTCACCTATCGCCTGGCCGTCCAGTTCGTCGACGCCGCCACGCTCGCGCCGCAGCGGATCACGCTTCAGGACGGCAAGACCATCGACCTGAAACTGCCCGCGGGGGTCGAGACGGGCACGCAGATGCGGCTTTCCGGCAAGGGCCAGCAAGGCTCCGGCGGCGCGGGCGACGCGATCGTCACGATCGAGGTCAAGCCGCACGCCTTCTTCACCCGCGACGGCGACAATGTGCTGCTGGACCTGCCGATCACGCTCGACGAGGCGGTGAAGGGGGCGAAGGTCAAGGTTCCCACGGTCGATGGCCCGGTGATGCTGGGCGTGCCTGCGGGCGCATCCTCCGGCAAGACGCTGCGCCTGCGCGGCAAGGGCTTTACCGGCAAGAACGGCGGCCAGCGCGGCGACCAGCTCGTCACTTTGCTGATCGATGTGCCCGCCGACGATCCGGCGATCAAGGCGCTGGTCGAAGGCTGGCAGGACAGCCGCGCCGTGCGGACCCATCTCGGCGTCTAGGGTGTTAGAGGGGGATGCCGCAGCCTTCGCCTTATTCCCCCGAATCCCGCCGCCAGCGGCTTGCCGACGAAGCCCGCGCCCATTTCAACCGCCATATCGATCGGGTGCGTCCGGGCAGCCATGCCTTTGAAATCGCCAAGCGCGTGGCCGTCGGCACCTATAGCGACGGTTTCATTCATGCCGGGAACCTCGCCTATCTCTCGCTGATGACGCTGTTCCCCTTCTTCATCGTGGCGGCGGCGGTGGCGAGCATCTTCGGCCATTCGCAGGACGGGCTGGCGGCGGTCGGCGCCTTTCTGGCAACCGTGCCGCCGGGGGTTGCCGACGTGGTGCGCCAGCCGATCATCGACGTGCTGAACGCGCGCACGGGGCCATTGCTCTGGTTGGGCGGGCTGGTCGGGCTGTGGACGGTCGGCAGCCTGATCGAGACGATCCGCGATATCCTTCGCCGCGCCTATGGCACGAAAAGCACGCGGCCCTTCTGGCATTATCGGCTGACCGCCATCGGCATCACCCTGATCAGCGTCTTCGCGGTGATGTTCGCCTTCTCGATGCAGGTCATCATCACCGGCATCGACCAGTTCCTGCACCAGATCCTGCCCTTTGCCGACGAGGCGATCCAGATCGTCGCCTTCACCAAGCTGGTGCCGATGGCGATATTGTGCGTCGCGCTCTATTATCTCTATGTCTCGCTGACTCCCAGCCTGTACAAGGATCCGCGCTTCCCCAAATGGCCCGGCGCCATCGCCACGGCCCTGTGGTGGTATGGCGTCACATTGTTGCTGCCGGCCACGCTTTCGCTACTGGGCGGCTATGACATGACCTATGGCAGCCTGGCCGGCGTGATGATCACGCTCATTTTCTTCTTCCTTGTCGGGCTTGGCGTGGTAATTGGCGCGGAATTGAATGCGGCGCTGGCGGAGTTCCCGGAAGAGGAAGCCGAAGCCGCCGCGCAGGTCGACAAAGGGAATGGGACGACGAGATGACAGGCTTGATGGCGGGAAAACGCGGTCTGATCATGGGGCTGGCGAATGACAAGTCGCTGGCCTGGGGTATTTCGAAGGCGCTGCATGCGCAGGGTGCGGAACTGGCCTTCTCCTATCAGGGCGAAGCGCTCGCCAAGCGGGTGCGGCCGCTGGCGGAGGAACTGGGTTCCGATTTCCTGATCGACTGCGACGTGTCGGACATGGAAAAGCTCGATGGCGCCTTCGACGAGGTCAGGGCGCGCTGGGGCAAGCTGGATTTCGTGGTCCACGCCATCGGTTTTTCCGACAAGAATGAGCTGCGCGGCAAATATGTCGACACCAGCCTGGAAAATTTCCTGCTGACGATGAACATCTCGGCCTACAGCTTCGTCGCCGTCGCCAGGCGCGCGCGAGAATTGATGGCGGAGGGCGGCAGCCTGCTGACGCTGAGCTATTATGGCGCGGAAAAGGTCATCCCGCATTATAACGTCATGGGCGTGGCCAAGGCAGCGCTGGAAACCAGCGTCAAATATCTGGCGATGGACCTGGGCCCGGAAAATATCCGTGTCAACGCCATCTCCGCCGGTCCGATCAAGACGCTGGCGGCGAGCGGCATCGGGGATTTCCGCTACATCATGAAGTGGAACGAGCTGAACAGCCCGCTCCGCCGCAATGTGACGATCGAGGATGTGGGCGGCGCGGGCCTGTACCTGCTGTCCGATCTGGCATCGGGCGTGACCGGCGAAGTCCACCATGTCGATGCGGGCTACAATGTCATCGGTATGAAGGCCGAGGATGCGCCCGACATCGCACTGGACAAATGAGTCCATTGCTCATCTCCATGGCAATGACGGTTGCTCAGCCGGATGCTCCCGTTTCGCTATGCGGGCGTGAAGCCATATCTCTCCAGCTTTTTTCCCAGGCACTGGATGATGCGGTGGCGAAGCGAACCATGGTGCGTATGGATGAGGCCGGCCTGCGGATCTATAATCTGGATGAGCGGTCCATCCCGATGCCCCGGACCCGTATCTGGATGGGGACCTCCGCAAAGGACAAGGCGCATCCGGCCATTGCCTGCTATGATTATCATTATGGAACCGATGGTCTCGAGATCACGACGGACTTCCGCTGTGATGGAGAGGCTGCCGCCTGTGCAGCGCTCGCTGAGCGTTTGAAGATCAAAAAGGATCCAGGCTGATGTCGTTTAACAGCTTCGGCCGCGTCTTCCGCTTCTCGACCTGGGGCGAATCCCACGGTCCCGCCATTGGCGCGATGGTCGACGGCTGCCCTCCGGGCCTGCCTCTGTCCGAAGCCGACATCCAGCCTTTCCTCGACAAGCGCAAACCGGGCACGTCGAAATTCACCACCCAGCGCCGCGAACCGGACGAGGTGCGCATTCTCTCCGGCGTGTTCGAAGGCAAGACCACCGGCACCCCGATCAGCCTGATGATCGAGAATACCGACCAGCGCTCCAAGGATTATTCGGAGGTCGCCAAGGCCTATCGTCCCGGCCATGCCGACTATGCCTATGACGCCAAATATGGCTTTCGCGACTATCGCGGCGGCGGGCGTTCCTCGGCGCGTGAAACCGCCAGCCGGGTCGCGGCGGGCGCGGTGGCGCGGCTCGTTATCCCCGATGTCGACATCTTCGCCTATGTCAGCGAGATCGGCGGCGACGCCATCGACCATGCCCGCTTCGATGCGAGCGAGATCGACAACAACCCCTTTTTCTGCCCCGACCCGGAAGCGGCGAAGCGCTGGGAAAAGCTGGTCGATGATGCCCGGAAGGACGGCTCGTCGCTCGGCGCGGTGGTCGAATGCATCGCCAGCGGCGTCCCGGCTGGTTGGGGCGCGCCGCTCTATGCCAAGCTCGACAGCGAACTCGCCGCCGCGATGATGAGCATCAATGCGGTCAAGGGTGTGGAGATCGGTGACGGTTTCGCCGCCGCCCGCCTGCGCGGGGAGCAGAATGCCGATCCGATGCGGCCGGGCAATGACGGCAATCCGGTCTTCCTCGCCAATCATGCGGGCGGCATTGCGGGCGGCATCTCAACGGGGCAACCCATCAAGATTCGCATCGCCTTCAAGCCTACCAGCTCGATCCTGATCCCGGTCGAAACCGTCACCCGCGAAGGGGGTGCGTCGGACATCATCACCAAGGGCCGCCATGACCCCTGCGTCGGCATTCGCGGCGTGCCGGTGGTTGAAGCGATGATGGCGCTGGTGCTGGCGGACCAGAAACTCCTTCACCGGGCCCAGTGCGGCGAGGACTGAACGCGTCGAATGGAGCCATAATTCGGGCAAAGGCGCGATTCCCGCGAGACGACTCGCCCAATCTACGGTAACATCCCCGGCATGGATCGCCCGCGGGAGGGCGAGCGGCAGTGCGTAAGCCTGGGGAGCGCCATTCCTCTGCAACCTTCGGGTTCAGCATGGATTGACGGTCAAAACGTCCCCTTCAGCCGCGAACACGGGCCAGCCATCTTGCATGGCTGGCCCATTTCGTTTTTCGATTGCGGGCGGATGGGTCTGCGCATGCACGGCACTCAAGACCAGTTCCGCCCGATCGGCCCTGTCCCGGCGCCGATCGCAACGGCATGATGACGGGAAAATGCCAAAGGATCGCCCGTGACCAGCCTGCCCTTCATCCAGGTCGACGCTTTTGCCGACGCCCCCTTCACCGGCAATCCGGCTGCTGTCATGCCGCTCGGCCAATGGCTGGACGACGCCACGCTTCAGGCGATCGCGGCGGAAAACAATCTTTCCGAAACCGCCTTCACCATGCTCACGCCTGATGATCCGGATGCAGATTACGCGCTGCGCTGGTTCACCCCCGCCGTGGAGGTCAAGCTTTGCGGCCACGCCACGCTGGCGAGCGGCCATGTGCTGATGGGCGGCCGCACCGCCGTGCGTTTCCGCACGACTCATGCGGGGGTGCTCACCGTATCGCGCGACCGCGACGGCTATGCGCTCTCGCTCCCCGCCTGGACGACCGAGCCCAAGCCGTTGCCGGACCTTGCCATGGCCATGGGTGGCGATGTCCTCGAAACCCATTGGCGGGAGGGCGGCTATGCGATCTTCGTCTATAGCGACGCCGCTGCGATCCGGGCGCTGCAACCCGATTTCGCTGCGCTCAAGCAGGCGGGAGACATCCTCCTCATCGCCACCGCGCCCAGCGAGGACAGCGACATCATCAGCCGGGTCTTCGCGCCCGGCGCGGGCATAGACGAGGATCCCGTCACCGGCTCGGCCCATTGCCTGCTCACACCTTATTGGGTCAAGCGCCTCGACAAGAGCGGGCTTACCGCATTTCAGGCGTCCAGGCGCGGTGGTCGCCTGACCTGCCGCCTGTCCGGCAACCGGGTGATCCTGACCGGGGCTTGCCGGACGGTGATAGAGGGCAATTTCCTGCTTTAGCGTGGCTGCAATCACGAGATCCCAGCGAAAGCTGGGATGACGGACGGAAGCTCCACCTTCAACGCGAATAAAGTCCGACTAGCTTCGCCAGCCCCGCCTTCAGGGCATCGCGCTGCTCTTTGCCGGGCGACATGCCCAGCCGCACCACGGTCAGGCGCTGCGAAGGCGACACAAGAATATATTGCCCATCATGCCCCACGCAGCCGAACAGGCTCCGCGGCGCCCGCCCCGGCATCAGCGCGCTTTCCTCGCTATCCCGGTTGAGCCACAGATGCGCCCCATAAGCCGCATTGCGCGGCGATGGCGCGCGCATAAAGTCGATCCACTTTTCCGGCACGATCTGGTGCCCCACCACCCCGCGCCCATGGTTGCGCAGCAGCTCCCCGAAGCGCGCATAATCCCGCGCCGTCATATGCATGAAGCTGCCTCCGATCATCGTGCCCGCCGCATCATATTCGACGGTCAGGCTGTCGAGGCGCGCCGGAATCTTCAGCCGCCCGTCGATGAACATCTGCATCGCCCGCCGCCGCGCATCGGGGTCGGCGCTGTTGGTCAGCATCCGCGCCATCAGGTCGGTGAGGATGATCGTGCTGCCGGTCGAATAGGAGAAGACCGACCCCGGCGCATGGGCGAGCGGCTTGGCCCCCGCAAAGGCGCCCATATCCTGCGCGCCGTCGGTGAACAGCATCCGCACCGTATCGGCCTGCGCCACCGGCTCCGCATCCTCGACATGATCCAGGCCGGAGGTCATGGCCAGCAACTGCCGCAGGGTGATTCGTCCCCTTGGATCGCCCGGCTGGCCCCAGGCCGCCACCGGCACCGGCGAATCGAGCGCCAGCCGCCCGTCGGACACCATCAGCCCGATCAGCACCGCCGTCACGCTCTTGGCGGTGGACCAGGACGGCAGCCGGGTCTGCGGCTCATAGCCCGGCGCATAGCGCTCGGCCACGATCTCCCCATCGTGCATGACGACCAATGCCCGCGTCTCGCCAACCGAATCGTCGAACAGCGGATCGATGGCTGCACCCAGCGCCGCCGCATCCACATCCGAATCGCCTGCTATGTGGACGACCGGCTCTGGCCCGGCGGCGCGCACGGTCCACAGGCCGGCCACCGCCAGTGCGGCCAACATGCCGCCAATCGCGCCAAGGCGCTTTACGCTTTCCCGCTCAAGCCTCATAAGCCGCGGCCTTAGCACGGAGCGCGGGAAAGGGGAGTATGTCCGGTCGCCGGAAATGGATTTATGGGGCTTTGGCGGTGGCTCTGTTGCCGCTGGCGCTGTTTGCGTGGAACTGGAGCGACCTGCGCGCCCATGCCCAGGTCGGCGCGGGCTTCGGCGCGCGTGTCACCTGCTCCTGCCGCTATGTCGAGGGCCGCTCAATGGAGAGCTGCAAGGGCGACAAGGAACCCGGCATGTGGGCCGTGTCGTTGAAGGACTTGCCTGAATCGCAATCGGTCAACGCGGCGGTTCCCCTGCTTGCCTCCCGTACGGCGCGTTATCGCCAGGGCTGGGGCTGTTTGCTGGAGCCCTAGACTCAGACCCTTGGGCTGGCCCTCTGCCGATTGAGCCGCTAGAGCCATCCCGCATGCGTCCCGACATCCCGACCCTCCTCCACGACGTTTTCGGTTTTCCCGGCTTCAGGGGCGTGCAGGAACAGGTGGTCAGCCGCATCATGGCGGGCCAGCCGACGCTCGCGATCATGCCGACCGGCGCGGGCAAGTCGCTCTGCTACCAGCTTCCTGCCGTCGCGCTCGACGGCTGCTGCGTCGTCGTGTCCCCCTTGATCGCGCTGATGCACGACCAGCTTCGCGCCGCGCAGGCAGTCGGCATCCGCGCCGCCAGCCTCACCAGCGTCGACGCCGACTGGCGCGAGACGCAGGACCGGCTGCGCAATGGCGATCTCGACCTGCTCTATGTCGCGCCCGAACGCGCCAGCGGGGAGGGGTTCCGCAACCTCCTGCGCAGCGCCAAAATCGCTCTCTTCGCCATAGACGAGGCCCATTGCGTCTCCGAATGGGGCCATGATTTCCGCCCGGACTATCGCCTGCTGCGTCCGTTGCTGGATGAATTTCCGGATGTCCCGCGCCTTGCGCTCACCGCCACCGCCGACCATCACACCCGCGACGATATCCTGGTCCAATTGGGAATCCCCCGCGACGGCCTGATCATCGCGGGCTTCGACCGTCCGAACATCCGCTACGCCGTCCACCCCCGCGACGGTTTGCCACGCCAGCTCTCCGACCTGATCGCCAGCCGGACCGGCCCCGGCATCGTCTATGCGCCCACCCGTGCCGCGACCGAGAAACTGGCCGAGACTCTCGCCAAGACGGGCCGCCCGACCCGCGCCTATCATGCCGGGCTGGAGCCCCAGCTCCGCGCCGCCAATCAGGCCGCCTTCATCGCCAGCGAGGATATGGTGATGATCGCGACCATCGCCTTCGGCATGGGTATCGACAAGCCCGACGTCCGCTTCGTCGCCCATGCGGCGCTGCCCAAGTCGATCGAAGGCTATTATCAGGAATCCGGCCGCGCAGGCCGCGACGGCGAACCCGCCGAAGCGCATCTTTTCTGGGGCGCCGACGATTTCGCGCGCGCCCGGCAAAGGATTGGGGAACTCGACCCTCTCCGCCAGCAGGGCGAGCGCGTCCGCATCACGGCGCTGGGCGGGCTGGTCGAAACCGGCACCTGCCGCCGCGCCATATTGCTCCGCCATTTTGGCGAGAATCCTCCGCCGGGCTGCGGCAATTGCGACAATTGCCTCAATCCGCCGCCCAGCATCGACGCGACCCAGACCGCCCGCAAATTCCTGTCCGCCGTCTATCGCACCGGCCAGAGCTTCGGTGTCGGCCATATCGAGCAGGTGCTGACCGGTGCCGTCAGCGACAAGATTCGCGAGCGCGGCCATGACAAGATCTCGGTCTATGGCATCGTCGACGGCGAGGAGACGGCGCTGCTCCGTCCCGTCTCCCGCGCGCTGTTGGTTCGCGATGCGCTCCAGACGAACGAACATGGCGGCCTGGAATTCGGCCCCAATGCCCGCCCGATTCTGCGCGGCGAGGAAGAGGTCAGCCTGGTCCTTCCGCCCCGCAAGGAACGCCGCCGCAAGAACGCCCGCAACGGCAGCGCCGAGAACCCCGTGGGCGATCCGCTGTTCGACGCCCTGCGCGCCTGCCGTCGCGAACTGGCGCAGGAAGCGGGCGTGCCGCCCTATGTCGTCTTCCACGATTCGACCCTGCGCGAAATGGCGGAGCAGCGGCCCACCACGCTCACCGAACTGGGCCACATCAGCGGCGTGGGCCAGCGCAAGCTCGACGCCTATGGCGATGCGTTTCTGGCGGCGATCCGGTCTTATCTTTGACCGGAAAGTAAGGGATAGGAGCATGGCATTTTACAGCCTTATCCCTTGAAACGCTCGCTTCTTAGGAGCATGGCACGTCCGAAGAAGGAGTCCCGCCCATGTTCCGCCAGCTCACGCCTAATCTCTACGTTGCCCCGCAGATAAGCGTCGATCAGGTGGCGGAGGCCAAGGCGCTGGGCGTGACGATGATCGTCAACAACCGCCCCGACGACGAGGAACCGGGCCAGACCAACGGCGCGGAAATCGAAGCCGCCGCCAAGGCCGCTGGAATCGCTTATGCCGCCGTCCCGGTCGCCCATGGCGGCTTCGCCCCATGGCAGCTCGACGGCATGGCCGCCGCGCTCGAACAGGCGGGCGAAGGCAAGGTGTTGGCCTATTGCCGTTCCGGCACGCGCAGTACTCTGCTCTGGGCGCTGACCCGCGCTCGCGCGGGCGATCACCCCGCCGCCCTCACCGAACAGGCCGCGTCGGCTGGCTATGACGTCGCCCCGGTCCGCCAGATCATGGACGCGCTCGCCGCCGGTTGATGGCTTCCACAGCGGAAACCTATGACGCCATCGTCCTGGGCGCTGGCGGCGCCGGCCTCATGTGCGCGGCCATGGCGGGCCAGCGGGGCAAGCGCGTCCTCGTCATCGACCATGCCGACCAGCCGGGAAAGAAAATCCTGATTTCCGGCGGCGGCCGCTGCAACTTCACCAATATCCACACCGCGCCCGACCGCTATCTGTCGGCCAATCCGCATTTCGCCAAATCGGCGCTGGGCCGTTACACCGCGCAGGATTTCCTCACGCTTGTCGAACGCCATGGCATCGCCTGGCATGAAAAGACGCTGGGCCAGCTTTTCTGCGACCAAAGCGCGCGCCAGATCGTCGCCATGCTGCTGGCCGAATGCGAAGCGGGCGGCGTCGCGATCCGGCTCGACCAAGCCATTTCCTCCGTCACCCACGCCGACGGCCGTTACAGCGTCACCCATAGCGACAGCACCGCCACGGCCCCCGCACTCGTCATCGCCACCGGCGGCCCCTCCATCCCGAAGATCGGCGCGACCGCCTTCGCCTACGACCTTGCCCGCCAATTTGGTCTGAAGGTCGTGGAGCCTCGACCGGCGCTCGTCCCCTTGACCCTGGGCGGCGAAGACCTGCTTTTCCGCTCGCTTTCGGGGGTCTCGACCGAAGTCATCGCCCGCCATGGCAAGACCACCTTCCGTGAAGCCGCGCTGCTCACCCATCGGGGTCTGTCCGGCCCGGCGATTCTGCAGATTTCCTCCTATTGGCGGCATGGGGAAGCCATCACCCTCGACTTCCTGCCCGACCGGCCGCAAGGCTGGTTGACGGAGGCGAAGCGGAGCAAACCCCGCGCCACGGTGACGCAATCCTTGCGCGGTCACCTGCCCGATCGCCTGGCCGATGCCCTGGCGGAGCGGCTCGCGCTTCCCGGCGATCTCGGCAATATCCCGGACCGCAAGCTCCAGGACGCCGAACGCCGCCTCTCGGCCTGGTCCTTCACCCCCAATGGCACGGAAGGCTTCGCTAAGGCGGAAGTCACCATCGGGGGCATCTCGACCGCCGGATTGTCTTCGCAGACGATGGAGGCGCGGCACCTCCCGGGCCTTTACGCCATAGGCGAAGCGGTCGACGTCACCGGCTGGCTGGGCGGGTATAATTTCCAATGGGCATGGGCAAGCGGCTGGGTGGCGGGCCAGTTTATTTAGGGCCAATCGACATTCAGCCCTGACGGCCTGCAAATGGCGCTTTTCCGTGCTTCCGGTGCTCACGTACTTTTAGTACGCTGCGCTCCGGGTCACGAAAAACCACCATTTTCGGCACGTCATCATCTGAATGTCGATTGGCCCTAGCGAAACCGGCTCACCCAAAAAAAGCCCCGGCGCAAGGGGACGCCGGGGCCACAAAGAGGGATGTCCCGGCGGAAGGGGGGAGGAGAGCCGGGACAAGAACGAAATAGGAAAGTCTTTTTCCGTTTCAAGATGCTACGGAGAATATTCTCGAACAGGATTCTTCACGGCGTTGCTTTCCGCTCGAAAGGGTCGACATCCGCGCCGACGGAGCCGCGCCGAGGGCCATCAGGGCTGCGTTGATCATCTGCCGGTGCGCATCACTTCCCTTGGCCACATCGCGCCAGTCCTGCCCGGTCATCGATCCATGGCTGTCCTGCCAGATCTTGGAAGCGACCGAGTCCACCTCATCGTCGGTGGGCCGTCGCTGTTCGGCCAAACATTCCATCAAGAGGGCGTGGAAAATCCTTCCCGCAAAGGGCTTCGCAACAGGCATAAGGCCTCCTCTCCGACGGTATTTTCTTTGTTTCCGTAGGGGAAATTGGATGGCTGCCTGAGTCGAGTCAAGCCATTCCCAACCCGCTATCGCAGGAAATTGTCTGTGTGTCCGGTAGTTTCGCCATCCTAACCCTTAAGGATTACCTCTTCGGGGTAAGGGTGTCGGGCGCGCTTCCTATCCGCACTCCACCGTCACATGCTCCATGCGCGGCAAGGCGTGGACCTGACGGCGCACGGCGGCGACATCGGCGCCGGGGGCCAGGCTGATGATCGCGGCATGGGCATGCGGTCCGATGCGCCAGACGTGCAGGTCGTGGATGGTCGCCCCTTCCGCCTCGGCCAGTCTCTTGATCCGCGCCATCAGCGCCGGTTCGGCCGTGTCGAGCAGGATCGCGGCGGTATCCTGCATCAGCCCCCAGGCCCAGCGGGCAATGACCACCGCGCCCAGCAGGCCCACGGCAGGGTCGAGCCACCACCAGCCCATATAGCGTCCGGCCAGCAAGGCCACGATCGCCAGCACCGACGTCAGCGCATCGGTCAGCACATGCACATAGGCGGCGCGAAGATTATTGTCGGCATGGCCCGGTTTGTGATCATGATCGTGGGAATGGCCATGGTCATGGCTATGGTCATGCCCCAGCAGCAGCGCGCTGATCAGGTTGATGACCAGGCCAATCACCGCGACCAGCGTCGCTTCGCCAAAGGCCACCTTCACCGGCTCGAAAAAGCGCATGGTCGATTCGACGGCGATGAACAAAGCGGTGAAGGCCAGGATCAACGCGGAGGCGAAGCCGGACAAATCCCCGACCTTGCCGGTCCCGAAGGTGTAGCGCGGATTGCGCGCATGCCGCCGGGCATAGCCATAGGCGGCGGCCGCCACCGCCAGCGCGCCCGCATGGGTCGCCATGTGGAAGCCGTCGGCCAGCAAGGCCATCGACCCGGTCAGCCAGCCGAAGACGATTTCGACCACCATGGTCGCCGCGGTCAGCCACACCACCCACATCGTCTTGCGGGCATTTTCGTCATGCCCATGGGCCAGGTAGATATGGTCGAAATAATGGCTTTCCTCGCCATCTTCCATATTGGCCACCGGGACGTCATGCGCGTGGTCATGACCTTCATGATGGTGATGGCCGCCATGGCGGTGATCGTCATGCATGCTCATTTCCCGTAACGCCGGATCAACGCCAGCATTTCCTCTGCCGCGGCCTGTCGCGTTTCATCGCTGATGCCTGGGCGGGCGACATGTTCCCGCATATGCTGCTCGATCAGTTCTTCCATCAGGCTGCCCACGGCCCCCCGGACGGAGGCGACAAGTTGCAGCGTTTCCGAACAGCCCGCATCGCCCGACAATTGCCGTTCGACGGCGCCGATCTGCCCGGCGATGCGCCGCACCCGCGCCAGCAGCTTGTCCCGATCCGCTATGATATGCATAGGGTACCCCCCTATCCTATATTCTACCGGAAATCAATCCGTGCATTTCCCCGCGTACCCCCTAACAAGGGTGCGATGGCGACCATGACCGATTGCGACCTGGCGATAGTGGGCGGTGGCCTTGCCGGCAGCCTGACCGCGCTCGCCTTCGCCGCGCGCCATCCCGATGTCTCCCTGCTGCTGCTGGAAAGCGGCGACACGCTGGGCGGCAATCATATCTGGTCCTTTTTCGACAGCGATGTGGATGCCGGGGACCGCTGGCTTGTCGAGCCCCTGATCGCCCGTCGCTGGCCTGAAGGCTATGAGGTTCGCTTCCCCGGTCACAGCCGTCAGCTTGCCATGCCTTATAACAGCATCATATCGGCACGGCTCGACGCCCATGTTCGCGAGGTGCTTGGCGATGCGGTGCTGACCGGCGCGCAGGCCGCTGAATTGACGCCCACCACCGTCGCCTTGTCCGATGGCCGCATCATCCGCGCCAAGGCGGTGCTCGACGCCAGAGGGGGAGGCGATCTTTCCGTCCTGCGCTGCGGCTGGCAGAAATTCGTTGGCCAGACCCTGCGCCTGCATGCCCCGCACGGCCTTGCCCGCCCGGTCATCATGGACGCCACCGTCGAGCAGTTGGACGGCTATCGCTTCGTCTATCTGCTGCCCCGGGATGAGCGGACCCTCTTCGTCGAGGATACCTATTATAGCGACACCCCGGACCTTGACGGGCCCACGCTCGATGCCCGGATCGCCGCCTATGCGCAGGCGCAGGGCTGGCAGGTCGAGGCGGTCGTCCACAGCGAGAACGGCGTCCTGCCGGTCGTCCATGGCGGCGATTTCGACCGCTTCTGGCCGGAGGCAGACCCTGTGGCGCGGGCTGGGGTGAGGGCCGCGATGTTCCAGCCCATGACCGGCTATTCCCTGCCCGATGCGGTGCGCTTCGCGCTGCGCCTTGCGGACGAATGGCCGATGGAGGGGCGCCTGCTGGCGCATGTGACGCGGGAATGGGCCGCCATCCATTGGCGGCAGGGGCGCTATTGCCGGCTGCTCGGCCGCATGCTGTTCGGCGCGGCCCGGCCCGAGCAGCGCTGGCGCATCTTCGAGCGTTTCTATCGGCTTAGCCCTTCCCTGATCGGTCGATTTTATGCGGGGCGCTCCACGCTCGGGGATCGCATCCGCATCTTGTGCGGGCGGCCCCCGGTGCCCATAAGGGACGCCATGCGAGCATTGCTGAACCCTCCCGCCTGATGCAC
This sequence comes from Sphingobium sp. SJ10-10, assembly GCF_036038995.2. Classification (NCBI taxonomy): domain Bacteria; kingdom Pseudomonadati; phylum Pseudomonadota; class Alphaproteobacteria; order Sphingomonadales; family Sphingobiaceae; genus Sphingobium; species Sphingobium sp. SJ10-10. Next base: position 2,524,008 of record NZ_CP158132.1, on the reverse strand, counting down.
AGGCTCCGATGAACCGGAAAGCGATCGTCATCGGCGCGGGCTTTGGTGGCCTTGCGCTCGCCATCCGCCTGCAATCCGCCGGAATCGATACCACGCTGGTCGAAGCGCGGGACCGGCCGGGCGGTCGGGCCTATATGTGGGAAAAGGACGGCTTCGTCTTCGACGCCGGGCCGACCGTCATCACCGATCCCGATTGCCTGGGCGAGCTTTGGCGCCTTTCCGGCCATGACATGGCGGAGGATGTCAGCCTCGTCCCCGTCTCGCCTTTCTATCGGCTCAACTGGCGTGACGGCACCAATTTCGACTATTCCAACGACGAAACCGCGCTCCGCGCCCAGATCGCCAAGCTCAATCCCGAAGATATCGCAGGCTATGAAAGCTTCCTCGACTATGCCGACGGCGTGTATGAGGAGGGCTATCGCAAGCTTGGTTCGGTCGCCTTTCTCGACTTCGCCTCCATGGTCCGGGCCGCACCCGCGCTGATGAAGCATCAGGCGTGGCGATCGGTCTATTCGGTCGTTTCCTCCCATGTGAAGAATGAGAAGCTGCGTCAGGCGCTCTCCTTCCACACGCTGCTGGTCGGCGGCAATCCGATGCAGACCAGTTCGATCTACGCGCTGATCCACAAGCTGGAGAAGGATGGCGGCGTCTGGTTCGCTCGAGGAGGCACCAATCGCCTCGTCCAGGGGATGGCGACGCATTTCGAGCGCTTGGGCGGCACGCTGCGCCTGGCCGATCCGGTGGTGCAGATCGAAACCTATGGCGACCGCGCCGTCGCCGTGCGCACCGTTTCGGGTTGGCGGGGGGAGGCGGATGCCGTCGCCTCCAATGCCGACCTGATGCACAGCTATCGCGACCTGATCGGCCACCATCCGCGTGGGCAGAAACAGGCGGAAAAGCTCGCCCGCAAGCGCTGGTCGCCCAGCCTGTTTGTCCTGCATTTCGGCATCAAGGGAAGCTGGCCGGGTATCCCGCACCATATGATCCTGTTCGGCCCGCGCTATGAAGGGCTGTTGACCGACATTTACGATTATGGCGTGCTGCCGCAGGATTTCTCGCTCTATCTGCACCACCCGACCGTCACTGACCCAAGCATGGCACCGGAGGGCCATTCGACCTTCTACGCGCTTGCGCCAGTGCCGCATCTGGGCAAGCTGCCGATCGACTGGGAACGGTTCGCGCCGGTCTATGCTGAACGTATCCTCGACGAGATCCAGCACCGCCTGATCCCCGACATCCGCTCGCGCATCGTCACGCAATTCCACTATGCGCCGCCTGATTTCCGCCACGACCTGTCGGCGCATCTCGGCAGCGCCTTCAGCCTGGAGCCGCTGCTCACCCAAAGCGCCTGGTTCCGCGCGCATAATCGCGACGACGTCATTCCCAACCTCTATCTGGTGGGGGCGGGCACGCATCCGGGCGCAGGCATCCCCGGCGTGGTCGGCAGCGCCAAGGCGACGGCCGCGCTGATGCTGGAAGATCTGGCTCAATAAGCGAAGGATTTATGAAGAGACTGGCTGTCTATTGCGGCTCGGCTAACCCCGCTGATCCCATCTATGTCGAGGCCGCCCGCCATGTCGGGCGCGTCCTTGCCCGGCGCGGCATCGGCGTCGTCTATGGCGGCGGCCGCCTCGGCCTGATGGGCGCAGTGGCTGACGCCGCGCTGGAAGCGGGTGGCGAAGTCATCGGCGTTATTCCCGAAGCGCTGGTGGGGGCCGAAGTCGCCCATCGCGGCTGCACCGAACTGCGCGTCGTCCAGACCATGCACCAGCGCAAGCAGCTCTTCACCGACCTGTCCGATGGTTTCGTCACCCTGCCGGGCGGCGTCGGCACGATGGACGAATTGTGGGAAGCGATCAGTTGGGCGCAGCTTGGTTATCACCAAAAGCCGGTCGGCCTGCTCAACGTCGCGGGCTTCTACGACCAGCTTATCGCCTTCAACCGGCATATGGTCGGCGCGGGTTTCATCCGTGCCCAGCATGCCCATATCCTGATCCATGCCGATGCGATCGAAGCGCTGCTGGACAAGATGGCGGCCTATCAACCGCATGAGACGATCTTCGCTATGAAGGCTGAACGTCTCTGACTTTTTTCCCTCGCCTCCCGCTTGCGTCGCGGCGAGGCAAGTGACTCGACGCGAGGGGCGGGGGAGGGCATGTCGAGAACATGCCTCCTCTCACCTCTCTTCCTGACCGCTCCACCCTCGTTGCCCAAGCGCGCGACAGCATCGCTCGCGGCTCCAAATCCTTCGCGCTCGCCTCGAAGCTGTTCGACCGCCAGACTCGCGAGCGCGCCTGGCTGCTCTACGCCTGGTGCCGCAAATGCGACGACATAGCCGACGGCCAGGACCATGGCGGCACGATGCGCGGGGTCGCGGACGGCCAGGCCCGCCTCTCCACCATTCGCGTCCTTACCAGTGCAGCCCTCCGGGGCGATCCGACCGGCGATCCGGCTTTCGACGGTTTCGGCCTCGTCATGCGCGAATGCGCGATCCCGGAGCGCTACGCCCACGACCTGATCGAAGGCTTCGCCCTCGATGCCCGCGAATGGCGCCCCCGCAGCGAGGCGGACATGCTGCGCTATTGCTATCATGTCGCGGGCACGGTCGGCTGCATGATGGCGATCCTGATGGGCGTCGATCCCGATGACGAAGCCACGCTGGACCGTGCCTGTGACCTGGGCCTGGCCTTTCAGCTCGCCAATATCGCCCGCGACATCAGCGAGGATGAAGCCGCCGACCGCTGCTACCTGCCGGAAGAATGGCTGGTCGAAATGGACATCCCGCCCGGCGAGCATATGAAACCCTGGGTCCGCCCGCGCCTTGCGATCCTTGCCCGCCGCCTGGCCGACATGGCCGCCGCCTATGAGGAAAGCGCCCGCCACGGCACCGGGGTCTTGCCGCCCCGATCCGCCTGGGCAGTCCTCGCCGCCGCCGGCATCTATGGCGACATCGCCCGGGAAGTCGCCCGCCGGGGCGAACATGCCTGGGACCACCGCGTCACCACCCCAAAGAGTGACAAGCTGGGCTGGGTGCTGCGCGCGGGTCTCCAGGTTCCGGGCCGTGCCCACCGCTGGCCTGCCGCGACGTTCCGTCCGGCCACGCTCTGGACCCGCCCTCGAAGCTGACAGGCAAAAAAGGGACCGATACTTGCGTACCGGTCCCGAGGCATGTTCGCAGGAGGAACATCGTGAAGCGGGCGGGCCGTTCTTTCCGGCCCGCCCTGCCGAAGCTTAATAGTTGTAAGCGCGTTCGCCGTGGCTGGAGAGGTCGAGACCTTCCATTTCGGCTTCCTTGCTCGGACGCAGACCCAGGGTCTTGTCGATGATGAAGTAGAGGATCGCGCTGCCGATGCCGGAGAAGAGCAGGGTGAAGACCACCGCCTTGACCTGGATCCAGACCTGGGCCGGGATGCTGTAGGCTTCCGGATGGAAGGCCGCCGGGAAGACCGTGTAGTCGAACACGCCCTGACCGCCCAGCGAGGGAGCCGCGACGATGCCGGTGCCGATGGCGCCGACGATCCCGCCGATGCAGTGCACGCCGAACACGTCCAGACTGTCGTCATAGCCGACCTTGCCCTTCACGAACGCCACGAAGATGTAGCAGATCGGGGAGACGACGAAGCCGAGCGCGATCGAGGTCATCGGAGCCGCGAAGCCCGCAGCCGGGGTGATCGCGACCAGACCGGCCACGGCGCCCGTGACCGCGCCCAGCAGCGAAGCCTTGCCATGGTGGACCTGTTCGACCAGCGACCAGCTCACCGCCGCCGCGCAGGTGGCGACCATGGTGTTGATGAAGGCGACGCCGGTGACGGCATTGGCTTCCAGGTTGGAGCCGGCGTTGAAGCCGAACCAGCCGACCCACAGCAGGCTGGCGCCGATCATGGTCATGGTCAGCGAGTGCGGCGGCATGGGTTCCTTGGGGAAGCCGACGCGCTTGCCGATCATCAGCGCGCCCACCAGACCGGCGATACCGGCGTTGATGTGCACCACGGTGCCGCCCGCGAAGTCGAGCGCGCCCCAGCCCCAGAGCAAGCCGTAGTCGGTAGGCGCATCAACCAGGAAGTCCGGGCCGGCCCAATACCAGACCATGTGGGCCATCGGGAAATAGATCACGGTCAGCCACAGCACGACGAACACGATCAGCGAAGAGAATTTCACGCGCTCCGCGAAGGCGCCGACGATCAGCGCCGGGGTGATCATGGCGAAGGTCATCTGGAAGACCACGAACACGAATTCGGGCAGATAGACGTTGTTGCTGAACGTCGCGCCATAGGTCGTGCCGTCGACGCCCATCAGGAAAGCCTTGGAAAGGCCGCCGAAGAACGGGTTCGATCCGCCCGAGGTGAAGGCCATCGAATAGCCCCAGCAGCACCAGACCAGGCCGGCGACGGAGACGATCATGAACACCTGCATCAGGATGCTCAGCATGTTCTTGGTGCGGACCAGGCCGCCGTAGAACAGGGCGAGGCCGGGAACCGACATCATCAGGACCAGAGCGGCCGAGACGAGCATCCAGGCGACGTCGCCCTTGTTGACCATAGCGGCCATGGCGGCGGCGTCTGGCCCCTTGATCGGCGCGGCCAGCGCCGGTGCGGCTGCGAGCAGGGACAGGCCGACTGCCCCCATCACGCCGCAAAGCTTCTTGGAAAAGGTCATCAATTCCCCCTTCTTACAGTGCGGTTTCGCCGGTCTCGCCGGTACGGATGCGCACCGCCTGCTCGACATCGAGGACGAAGATCTTGCCATCACCGATGGCGCCCGAATTGGCGGCCGCCTGCGTGGCTTCCACGACGCGTGGCGCAAGGTCGTCGTCGCAGACCACCTCGATCTTGATCTTCGGAACCATGTTGGTCGAATATTCGGCGCCGCGATAGATTTCGGTCTGCCCCTTCTGGCGGCCGAAGCCCTTCACTTCGCTCACCGTCATGCCGGCGATGCCAAGCGAGGAAAGTGCCTCGCGGACATCGTCAAGCTTGAACGGCTTGATGATAGCCATGACAAGTTTCATGTCGCCCCCTGTTACTGGTGTGCGGCGACATACTCAGCAAGAGGCGTGCCAGTTTCTTAAAGGCGCGTTAATGCGGGGTTTTCATGGGGCGCCTTAGAATGTGCCGCCAAAAAAACAGGCATATAGGCCTGCCTGCCTAAAAATTGGGCAGCTTTACCAGCCAGCGCCCCGTGCCGCCGCCTCGGCCTCTTCGGGCAAGGTTGGACGCCCCAGCAGGGCGTTGCGATGCGGAAAGCGGCCGAAGCGCTCGATCGTGGCATAATGTTCCTGCGCGAACGCCAGGGACCGCGCATCGCCCGCTCCCTCGAACAGGCTGATCGAAAATTTCTGATCGTCCAGCGCCTCGCTGTGCTGGAACGGCATGTAGAAGAACAACCGCCCGGCTCCGCCGATCTGAATGTCATAGCCATGGGCGATGGCCCCGCGTGCCACATCGCGCGCCAGCGGATCGGTGGCGAAGGCGGCCGGCGAACCCCGGAACATATTGCGCGGCAACTGGTCGAACAGCAGCACCGCCGCGAGCGCGTCATCGGCGCGCTCCAGAAATTCCTCGGCGGGCAATTGCCGCTTTTCTTCCCATAAGGCGCGAAACCTTGCCTGGCAGATTTTATCGAATGCAGGATCATGACTCCACCAACCCTGCTCGCCGGTCTGATTGAACCAGAAATCCAGCAAAGCGGCCGCCCAGTCGGCGGTCACTGCATCATGGCTGTCGGTCAACATGTTCATGAAAGGATAAAGACGGACCTTGACGCTGGTTCCTCCGCCCGTGGCGTTGCTGCCTCAGGTCGCCGTGCCGCCGACGGTCAGGCCTTCCATCAGCAGGGTCGGCTGGCCCACGCCCGCGGGCACGCTCTGCCCGGCCTTGCCGCACATGCCGATCCCTTCGTCCAGCGCCCAGTCATTGCCGATGCCGATCACCTTGGTAAGCGCCGTCGGCCCGTCACCGATCAGCGTCGCACCCTTGATCGGCTCGCCCAGCTTGCCATTCTCGACCTTATAGGCTTCGGTGCAGGAAAAGACGAACTTGCCCGACACGATGTCGACCTGCCCGCCGCCGAAGCTTTTCGCGAAAATGCCCGACTTCATGCGGGAAAGCAGCTCTTCCGGATCGTCATTGCCGCCCTTGATGAAGGTGTTGGTCATGCGCGGCATCGGCGCATGGGCATAGCTTTCGCGGCGGCCGTTGCCGGTCGGCTCCACGCCCATCAGCCGGGCGTTCAGACGATCCTGCATATAGCCCTTCAAAATGCCGTCCTCGATCAGCACATTTTCCTTCGTCGGCGTTCCCTCGTCATCGATGGAGAGCGAGCCGCGCCGGCTCAGGATCGACCCGTCATCGACCACGGTAACGCCCGGCGCCGCGACCCGCTCACCGACACGGCCCGAGAAAGCGCTGGTCCCTTTGCGATTGAAGTCGCCTTCAAGGCCATGGCCGATCGCCTCGTGCACCAGCACGCCCGGCCAGCCCGGTCCGAGCAGCACGGTCATCTCGCCCGCCGGCGCCGCGACCGAGCGCAGATTGACCCGCGCCTGCGCCAGCGCCTCGTCAATCGCCCGGTTCCAGATCGCAGGGTCCATCACCTCATCATAGAGATAGCGCCCGCCAATCCCGAACACGCCCGTCTCGCGGCGGCCATTTTCCTCCAGGATGACGGAGACGTTGAGCCGCACCAGCGGGCGGATGTCGGTCGCGGTGAAGCCGTCGGCGCGTACGATCTCGACCACCGACCAGCTTCCTGCCAGGCTCACCGACACCTGCGCGACGCGCGGATCGCGGGCGCGGGCAGCGGCGTCGATCGCGGCGCAGAGCGTCACCTTCTCGGCAAAGGGCACGATCTCCAGCGGATTGACGTCGGTGTAGAGATGACGGTTGGTGTGTTGCGGCGGCGGGGCGGGCTGGCCCTTGGCGGGATCGAGCAAGGTCAGCGTCTCGGCAGCGCGGCGGATCGCGGCTTCGCTGATGTCGTTGGCATGGGCGAAGCCGGTCATCTCGCCCGACACGCCGCGCAGGCCAAAGCCCGCATCGGTGGAATAATCGGCGGTCTTCAGCCGTCCATCATCAAAGCCGAAGCTCTCGCTCGCCCGATATTGCAGGTACAGTTCGCCATCGTCGCAGCTTTTCAGCGCTTCGGCGGTCAAGCGGCGGGCGCCATCGGGATCGAGCAGGCCCGGGCGATAGAGCAGGCCACGGGCATCAGTGAACTGGGGAGCAGCGTCGGTCATGCCGTCCGATATAGGAGCGGCATGGCGCGAGCCCAATCAAAATCGTAGGCTTAAAGGCTGGCGCCCGAGGAAATATCCGGCAGCCCGGCGATTTCCGGCGTGTCGGCGGCGCTGCCGATCAGTACGAACCGGCGGTCGCAATAGCCGCAGTCGATATAGCCATGCTCATCGATCTCAAGGAAGACGCGCGGATGGCCGAGCGCGGCGGGAATGTCGCCCGAACCGTCACAGGAGACGCGGGACTTGGTGACTCGGATGATTTCAGGCGGCTGGATCATGGCGGCACCGATTAGCAGCGCTGGCGTTGCGCCGCAATATCCGTGGCGACGGGAGCCTTACATCAGCAGGAAGGGCGGCTTCCTTTTCGGGCAGGGCTTTTCCGCGGCGATGTCCACCGCCTTGGCTGGCGCGTTCCAATCCAGGCAATCGCGGGCGGCGGCCAGCGAAACCGGCGACACCATCAGCAGAAAGGGCGCTATCGTTCCAGCAAAGAGAAGCGTGAGAGACATGATGCAACTGCCTCACCAAAGCGTTCCGGTGCCGGAACCCTACGCCATTGCGCCCCAAGCGGGAACAGATTTCTCCAGGGAAGGCATGGTGGGCGATGACGGGCTCGAACCGCCGACATTCTCGGTGTAAACGAGACGCTCTACCAACTGAGCTAATCGCCCGATGCCCGTCCTGACCGCAGGCGTCCGGTGCGCGCCTATCTACGGCAATCGGGGCGCGGGTCAAGCGGGGATGACGGCATATTCGTCATGCACACAGGAAACGGCGGCTGGCGGTGAACCAGCGGCTCAACGCTTCGGCAGTGTGATCGGCAAGCGCGATGAAGACGCGGCGCCCGTCATGCGGATCGGCCTGACGGTCGACAAAGCCCTGTTCGGTCAGCGTCCGTATCCAGCGCAGCGCGGTGGTCGGCGGCACCGCCGACGCGATGCACAGGCTGGACACGGACACGCGCTCATGCTCCAGCCGCGCCGCCAGCAGGTCCAGCAGCATGTCCCAGGCGGGGTCCGCGAACAGATCGGCGGGCAGGAAATCGTCGCGCAGCCGCCGCGCCCGCAGCAGGTCGCGCACCTGCGCCGCATCCACGCTCGCGGCGTCGGCGGATTTGGCGGCGCTGCCGATCGGCTCCAGCGACGGCATGCCGATATAGTCGTTGGGCTCATCCGATATGCGCGGGCCCAGGTCGAAGGACGGCGTCGCATGACGGGGGCGAAGCGTCAGCGCCTCCAGCGTGCGGGCGAGGCGGCTCACCTCATCGCTCAATTGCTGCAACCGCAGACCCTCATTGTCCCGGTTGGCTTCGTGGAAGGATCCGGACGGCGTCTGGCGGGCGGCGGCCAGAAGGGCGGCGGCCAGGTCCGTATGGCCCGGCCTGCAAAGCAATTGCGTCCGGTCGCTGCGCAGGCAGGCATAAGCAAGGTCGACAGTTTCCATATCAGCCACCAGGATGACCGGCATGTCGTTCTGCAACGCCAATGTCTCGATCTGCACCAGCAGCCGCTCGATCATCGCATCGGGCGACGGGCAGAAGCACAGGATGATGTCGCAGCCGATCTGCACATCCAGCCGGGTCGATGCCTGGTCCAGCGGCACCGTGCCCAGCAGGCGAAGGCCCGCGGCCCGGCTCAGCAGCGCGGCATCGTCCAGATAGATGTCATTCGCCAGGATCAGCAGTCCCGGCCGCTCATCCCGCGCGCCAAAGGGTTGGTCCAGGGATGCGCCGAAACCGATCTCATCATGATCCAAACCCACGCCGAAAATCTCCGTCCTGTTTGTTCCAGCTTATCGCAATGCCGTCGTTACGCAGCCAGACCATTCTCCATTATGGAGATTCGTGCCGCCCATTGCGTCCATCGAGCGCCCTGTAAACGGGTCTTTTCCGGCAACGCCATAACGGACTGCCAAAATGGAGCCTTGATCCCCGCCGAAATGGCGGAAATGACGGCGGCATCTTTTTCCATCCGAAATGGATCAGCTTTTGCGCGTTGTTTTGCTCAAACGGCGGTGCGCCGGGCAAAGTCGATATAGAGTGCGCGCAATCGCATCGCCACCGGGCCGGGCGTGCCGTCCCCGATGGGCTGGCCGTCGATCCGCACCACCGATTGGCAGAGGGTCGAGGCGCTGGTGATGAAGGCTTCCCTTGCCGCCAACGCCTCGGCAATGGTGAAGGGACGGCGGATGATGGCGATGCCGCTTTCTTCCGCCAGCGCGGTCAGCGCCGCGCCGGTGCAGCCCGCCAGCACCGCCTGGCTATAGGGCCGGGTGACGATGCCTTCCTGCGTGACGATGAAGGCGGTGGAGGAGGCGCCTTCGGTCACGAAGCCATCCTCGACCATCCAGGCCTCCTGCGCGCCCGCTTCGGCAGCGGCGCGCTTGGCCATGGCCTGGGCCAGCAGGCCGACGCTCTTGATGTCGCGCCGCGCCCAGCGCAGGTCGGGCATCGTAACGACCGCTATGCCGTTGCGCACGGCGGGCACGTCGAGAAAAGGCTTGGCTTGGGTGAACATCACCAGCGTCGGCTGGATATCGGGCGAGGGCAGGAAATCGCGGGTCGCGTCGGCCCCCCGCGTGATCTGGAGATAGACCAACCCTTCGGTGAGCGCATTGCGGGCCACCAGTTCCTTCTGTGCAGCCTCGATCTCCGGGAGGGAGAGTGGCAGAGCGATGCCGATGGCCCCGGTCGACCGCTCCAGCCGGGCGAGATGGGATGCGCTGTCGATCAGCCTGCCGTCGATCACCGCCGCGACTTCATAGATGCCGTCCGCGAACAGGAAACCGCGATCCAGCACGGAGACCTGGGCTTGCTCCAGCGGCACGAAACGGCCGTTCAGATAGGCGACGGACATGATGGGGTTCCTTGTTATGGGGCGGCCGATCTGGCTTGGCGGCGCATCCGGGTCAAGCATAGGTTTCGTCAGGCCGCTTGCCCGCGCAACGCCTTCTGCCGCCGCCGCTGCACGGAGGATCCGATTCCCATGGCCTCGCGATATTTGGCGACGGTGCGGCGGGCGATGTCCATGCCCTTGGCCCGCAGCAGGTCGACCAGCGTGTCGTCGGACAATATGGCGTCGGCCGTTTCTGCCGCGATCAGCGCCTTGATATGGCTCTTGACCGCTTCGGCCGACACCGCGCCGTCGCCACTGGATGCCGAAACGCCGCTGGTGAAGAAATATTTGAGTTCGTAAAGCCCACGCGGGCAGGACAGATATTTGTTCGACGTCACCCGGCTGACGGTTGATTCATGCATCTGGATCGCATCGGCCACCGCTTTGAGCGTCAGCGGCTTCAGATGCTCCACGCCCTTGCGGAAGAAATCTTCCTGTTGGCGGACGATCTCGCTCGCGACCTTGATGATGGTCTTCTGCCGCTGGTCCAGCGCCTTCACCAGCCAGTTGGCGCTGGCGAGGCAATCGGCCAGCCAGGCTTTCGATGTCCTGTCCTGCGGTCCGGAAGCCAGCTCGACATAATAGCTCCGGTTGATGAGGACGCGGGGCAGGGTGGTGCTGTTGACCTCGATCGACCAGCCCTCGCGGGTCTGCCGCACGAACAGGTCGGGCGTCACCGGCGCGGCGCTTTCCGTGGAAAAGCGCAGGCCGGGCTTGGGATCATAGCCGCGCAGTTCGCGGATCATGTCCGCCATATCCTCCTCATCCACGCCGCAGATCCGGCGCAGCTGCGGCAGCGCGCCCCTGGCGAGCAGGTCGAGATTGGCAAGCAGCTTCGCCATGCAGGGATCATGGCGATCCGCCTCCTTGGCCTGCAAAGCCAGACATTCCGCCAGCGATCGTGCCCCGACGCCCGTGGGATCGAAGCTCTGGATCACCGCCAGCACATGTTCGATCTGGTAGAGCGGCACCCCCATGCCATGGGCGGTTTCCAGTAGATTGGCCTCCAGATAGCCCGCCTCGTCAATCTGTCCGATCAACTGGGTCGCTATGGTCAGGTCCATGCCCGACAGGGCACTGCGGGCCTGATCCATCAGATGTTCCTGAAGACCCTGTTCCGGATTGGCGAAACTGTCGAAATCGGGCGCTTCGCCGCTGCCGCCGGACAGCATGTCCAGGCCGCTGGAGCCGATAGCCGCGCTCGCTACCCGGTCGCCCGGCCCATCGTCGATGAAGGTTTCCGCGCCATAGTCGACATCCAGCGGCGAATCCGCGGCGCCCAGTCCCTGACCGATCAACTGGTCGGCATCGCCAGTCTCGGCGGGCAGGTCATGCTGTTCCGCCGCCCGGTCCACGCCGTCGGCGGGCGGCGCGAAATCATCGCTGGGCACTCCGGCCTCCAGCAGCGGGTTCTTCTCCAATTCGCCCGAAACGAACGCCTCGATTTCCAGATTGGACAGCGCCAGCAGCTTGATCGCCTGCTGAAGCTGCGGCGTCATCACCAGCGATTGGCTCTGCCGCAGGTCGAGACGGGGGGCGAGCGCCATCAGCCCTTCCCCTTGCCGCTGTCTGGAAGGGGCCGCTTGCCGGTCATGTCAGAGCGAGAAATTCTCGCCCAGATAGAGCCGCCGCACATCTGCGTTGGCCACCAGTTCGGTCGGGCTGCCCGCGAACAGCATCTTGCCGTCGTAGATGATGCAGGCGCGGTCGACGATCTCCAGCGTCTCGCGGACATTATGGTCGGTGATGAGCACGCCGATGCCGCGGGTCTTCAACTGCTTCACCAGACCGCGAATATCCGCGATGGACAGCGGATCGATGCCCGCGAAAGGCTCGTCCAGCAGCACGATCGACGGATTGGCCGCCAGGGCGCGGGCGATCTCGCAGCGTCGCCGCTCGCCGCCCGACAGTGCCATGGCCGATGAATCGCGCAGCCGGGTCAGGCCGAATTCCTCCAGCAACTGTTCCAGCCGCGCCTGCCGCGCCGCCTTGTCCGGTTCCGCCAGTTCCAGCACCGCGCCGATATTCTGCGCGACGGTGAGGCCACGGAAGATCGAGGTTTCCTGCGGCAGATAGCCCAGCCCCAATATGGAGCGCCGGTACATCGGCAGGCCGGTGATGTCCTGCCCGTCCAGCACGATGCGGCCATGGTCCGGCCGCACCAGCCCCATCACCGAATAGAAGCAGGTCGTCTTGCCCGCGCCATTGGGGCCGAGCAGGCCCACCACCTCGCCCTTGCCGACGGTCAGCGACACGTCGGCCAGCACGACGCGCTTGTCATAGCTTTTGGCGATGGAGATGACGGACAGGCCTTCACCCACTTCCTGCGGGGGAAGGGGCGATGCCGGGGCTGTCCGGTCCTGCATCATGACGTCGTCCATCACACTATCCTTGCTGCCGCATGGTTGATCGCGGGATAAATCCATGACCCGCACGGCAATTGGCAAGCTTTGTGCATGGGATCGCCGCCGGGGCAAGGGGGAAAATGGTTTTTGTCGGCACGAAGGCCATGACCCGCGGCAAGATTGGGACTGACAGGGCCGCTTTCAATGACGATGGCGCGAAGAGCCGCCCGCCTTTCGATGATCTCACTCCGTTCCAAAACGGCGAGAACATATCAGTAACATTTTCCAACAAGTCAACAATTTGCTGCCGACGCACGCATTGCTGCGTCATGGATTGCGTGATGACAGGACTTATTGGATTTTCAGGAAAAATGGTGCGGTCGAGAAGACTCGAACTTCCACGGCCTTTCGGCCACAACGACCTCAACGTTGCGCGTCTACCAATTCCGCCACGACCGCACATCAACAGGGAAACCGGCGGGGCCGGTGCCTTGGTAGGAGGCGGCCCTTAGCAAAGGCTTTCGGGCCATGCAACAACCTATCTGCATCTGCGTTATTTTGGAGAGAGAAAGTCGGGAGCGGGCGAGAATGGAGGAGGAGACGATCATGTCCGCGCGCTTCTGGTTGTTTTCATGTGTGAGTGCAGGGGTTGCCCTGACCGGAGGATATGGGCTTGGCCTCTACGCCACCACACAGCCCAAGGCCGCGACCGAAACGCCGTTGCCGGAGGCGGTCCTGCCGGAGGATGCCGCCTATGATCCGGCAAAGCTGACCGGCCCGGCGATCATTCACTGCACGGGCTGCGGCCCGACCTTGGCCGATCGGCAAATGGCTGCGGACATGGCGAGCTGGGACGGGATGAACGATCCCGTGGTGCGCGATTACGCCGCGCAGGACACTGTGAGCGAGGTCGATGATGTTGAGCCGCCTCCGGCAGCGCGAACCTTGCCTGCATCGATCGAAAGATTCGACGCTGGGGAAAGCGAAGGCAGTCTGCAACCCGTGAAGATCGCCCAGGCTCCCAATAGCAGAACGCCCGCCGAGGATAGCCCGGCGGACGCTGCTTTTTCCTACTGAGCCGGCCGCTTATTCGGCGGCGACCACTTCCGCGGGGGCGTCGCTCAGCGGATGAGCGAGGCGGTTCACCATTTCCTTCGGGCAAATCTGCCAGAAATAACGGCGCCAGCGGTCCCAGTCGTCCAGGATGGTGTTCGACCATTTGCTGTCGGTCGCCACCGCATGCTGGGCGATCAGAGCCTTCAGTTCCGCTTCCCAATGGGCGCTTTCCAGCCGCTGCCAGACGATGCTTTCCGGGTTGGCGCGCGTAGGGAAGCTACCATCCTCGTCCAGGATGAAGGCCATGCCGCCGGTCATGCCCGCGCCGAAATTGGCGCCGGTCTTGCCCAGGATCACCGCCGTGCCGCCGGTCATATATTCGCAGCCATTGGCGCCGCAGCCCTCGACCACCACCTGCGCGCCCGAATTGCGGACGGCGAAGCGTTCCCCGGCCTGTCCCGCCGCGAACAGCTTGCCGCTGGTCGCGCCGTAGAGCACGGTGTTGCCGATGATCGTGTTGTCCTTGCTGCTCAAGGGGCTGGAGACGGTCGTGCGCACCGTGATGATGCCGCCCGACAGACCCTTGCCGACATAGTCGTTGGCGTCGCCAAAGATCTCCAGCTTGATGCCCTTGCAGAGGAATGCGCCCAGCGACTGGCCGGCCGAGCCGCGCAGACGCACGGTCAGATGACCGTCCGCTAGGCTAGACATGCCGAACTTCTCGGTGACGGCGGCTGACAGGCGCGTACCCACGGCGCGATGCGTGTTGCGCACCGTATAGGTGAGCTGCATCTTCTCGCCGCGTTCGAACACCGCTTTGGCGTCGCGCATCATCTGCGCGTCAAGGCTGTCGGGAACGGCATTGCGCCATTCGGTCAGCGAGAAACGGCGCTGATCGTCGGGTGCGTCCACCTTGGCGAGGATCGGGTTCAGGTCGAGATCGTCCAGATGCTCGGCACCGCGGTTGACCTGCTTGAGCAGTTCGGTGCGGCCGATCACTTCGTCCAGGCTGCGATAGCCCAGACGCGCCAGAATTTCGCGAACCTCTTCCGCGATGAAGGTCATGAGGTTGATGACCTTCTCCGGCGTGCCGGTGAACTTCTCGCGCAGGCGTTCATCCTGCACGCAGACGCCGACCGGGCAGGTGTTGCTGTGGCACTGACGCACCATGATGCAGCCCATCGCCACCAGCGACAGCGTGCCGATGCCGAACTCTTCGGCGCCCAGAATCGCCGCGATCACGATGTCGCGGCCAGTCTTGAGGCCGCCGTCGGTGCGCAGCTTCACGCGGTGACGCAGACCGTTGAGGGTCAGCACCTGATTGGCTTCCGACAGGCCCATTTCCCACGGCGTGCCCGCATATTTGACCGAAGTCTGCGGGCTGGCGCCGGTGCCGCCGACATGGCCCGCGACCAGAATGACGTCTGCGTGGGCTTTTGCCACGCCCGCAGCCACGGTGCCGATGCCCGCCTGGCTGACGAGCTTCACGCAGACCCGCGCCCGAGGATTGATCATCTTGCAGTCGTAGATGAGCTGCGCGAGATCCTCGATCGAGTAGATGTCGTGATGCGGCGGTGGCGAGATCAGCGTCACGCCGGGCGTCGCATGGCGCAGCTTGGCGATGAACTCGGTCACCTTGAAACCGGGCAGCTGGCCGCCTTCGCCGGGCTTGGCGCCCTGCGCGACCTTGATCTCGATTTCCTCGGCCGACCCCAGATATTCGGCATGGACGCCGAAGCGGCCCGACGCGATCTGCTTGATCACCGAGTTCGCATTGTCGCCATTCTCATAGGGCTTGAAGCGGTTCGCATCCTCGCCGCCTTCGCCCGACACGGCTTTGGCACCGATGCGGTTCATGGCGATGGCCAGCGTCTCATGCGCTTCGGGGGAGAGGGCGCCCAGAGACATGCCCGGCGTGACGAAGCGCTTGCGGATTTCGGTGGTCGCTTCCACCTCGTCGATCGGCACGGCTTCGCGGGCGAAGTTGAACTCCAGCAGGTCGCGCAGATAGACCGGCGGCAAATCGCGCACGCCCC
The DNA here is from genome assembly GCF_036038995.2 of Sphingobium sp. SJ10-10. Classification (NCBI taxonomy): domain Bacteria; kingdom Pseudomonadati; phylum Pseudomonadota; class Alphaproteobacteria; order Sphingomonadales; family Sphingobiaceae; genus Sphingobium; species Sphingobium sp. SJ10-10. The sequence goes on along the minus strand of NZ_CP158132.1, from coordinate 2,508,443 downwards.
GCGAGAATTGCAGATAGGTCGAATAGCTGTCGGTCGCGACCGAAGTCTGCAGCAGGTGCATGAGCTGCGCCGAATAGGCGTGCGTCTCGCCACCATTGCGCTGGCGGTAGAAGCCGCCGACGGGCAGCCGCACCACGGCGCTGTCATAGGCGGTGTCGTGCCGCATCTTCGCGCTGTAGTGGAGCGAAGCATAGCCCTCGCCCGAAATCTTCGCGGGCATGCCGGGGAAGAGATCGTTGACCAGCGCGCGGGACAAGCCGACCGCTTCGAAATTATAGCCGCCGCGATAGGAGCTGATGACCGCGATGCCCATTTTGGACATGATCTTCAGCAGGCCTTCGTTGATGGCGATGCGATAGCGTTCGAAGCACTGGTCGAGCGACAGGTCACCGAACAGCCCGCGTGCATGGCGGTCGGCAATGCTGGCCTCGGCCAGATAGGCGTTCACCGTGGTCGCGCCGACGCCGATCAGCACCGCGAAATAATGGGTGTCGAGTGCTTCGGCGCAGCGCACGTTGATCGACGCGTAGCTGCGCAGCCCCTTGCGGACGAGATGGGTATGCACCGCCGCCGCCGCCAGCACCCCGGCAATGGCGATCTTATCAGAATTAAGATGCTCGTCGGTCAGGAAGATTTCGGTGCGGCCCTCGCGCACTGCCTGCTCCGCTTCCTCCCGGATGCGGGCGATGGCGGCGCGGAGCTGCTCCTGGCTACCTTCGGCCGGGAAGGTGCAGTCGATCTCGGCCACGGCCGGGCCGAAATGCCCCTTCAGCTTCGCCCATTCGGACGAGGTCAGCACCGGCGAGTCCAGCACCAGCACATGGCTGTTCTGCGCGTCATGCTCCAATATGTTGTGCAGGTTGGAGAAGCGCGTCTTCAGGCTCATGACATACCGTTCCCGCAGCGGATCGATCGGCGGGTTGGTGACCTGGCTGAAATTCTGGCGGAAGAAATGGCTGACCGTGCGCGGCTTGTCGGAAATGACCGCGAGCGGCGTGTCGTCGCCCATCGAGCCGACGGCTTCCTTCGCATCCTCGACCATCGGGGCGAGGATCAGCTCCATATCCTCCAGCGTCATGTTGGCGGCGACCTGACGGCGGGTCAGTTCGGCCTTGTCCCAGCTACGCAGCGCGCTCGGCGCGTCGGCCAGATCGTTGACCGTCATGAAGTCCTTGATCAACTCGCCATAGGGGCGCTCGCCCGCGATCTGGTCCTTGATCTCCTTGTCGTCGAAGATCACGCCTTCCTGCAGGTCGACGGCGATCATCTGGCCCGGACCCATGCGGCCCTTCCGCACGATGGTGGTTTCGGGCACCACGACCATGCCGGTTTCCGAACCCACGATCAGCAGATTGTCGCCGGTCAGCGTGTAGCGCAGCGGGCGCAGCGCGTTGCGGTCGACGCCCGCCACGACCCAGCGGCCGTCGGTCATCGCCAGCGCGGCGGGACCGTCCCACGGCTCCATCACGGAGGCGAGATATTCGTACATGTCCGAATGGGACTGCGGCAGTTCGGGGCTGGCCGACTGATAGGCTTCGGGCACCAACATCAGCTTGGCGGTCGGCGCATCGCGGCCCGAACGGCAGATCGCCTCGAACACGGCGTCAAGCGCGGCGGTATCGGACGCGCCCGCCGGGATCACGGGCTTGATGTCCTCCGACTGCTCACCGAAGGCGAGCGAAGCCATTTTGATCTCGTGGCTCTTCATCCAGTTCTTGTTGCCGCGGATCGTGTTGATCTCGCCATTATGCGCGAGCGTGCGGAAGGGCTGGGCCAGCCACCATTGCGGGAAGGTGTTGGTCGAATAGCGCTGGTGGAAGATCGCGACGCGGCTCTCGAACCGCTCGTCCTGAAGGTCGGGATAGAAGACCGACAGCGATTCCGCGAGGAACAGCCCCTTGTAGATGATCGAGCGGCACGACAGCGAGCAGACGTAGAAGTCCTGGATCTGCGCGGCGATGACCTGCTTCTCGATCCGGCGGCGGATGAGGTAGAGGTCTTTTTCGAACTCGGCCTGATCGCGCTCCTCCGGCATCGGCCCGGCGATCATGATCTGTTCGATCTCGGGACGGGTGCGCTGCGCCTTCTCCCCGATGACGGAGACGTCGACGGGCACCTGACGCCAGCCATAGATGGTGTAGCCCGCGTCGATGATCTCGGCCTCGACGATGGTGCGACAGGTTTCCTGCGCCGACAGGTCGGTGCGCGGCAGGAAGATCATGCCGACGGCGAGGCGATTGGGCAGCGGCTTGTGGCCGGAGTCGGCAATGGCGTCGTCGAAGAAGCGCACCGGCAGGTCGACATGGATGCCCGCGCCGTCGCCGGTCTTGCCGTCGGCATCGACCGCGCCACGGTGCCACACGGCCTTCAGCGCGTCGATCGCGCTTGCGACCACACGGCGGCTCGGGCGGCCATCGGTCGCGGCGACGAGGCCGACGCCGCAGGCGTCGCCTTCCATCTCGGGATGATACATGCCCTCAGCGGCAAGGCGCGCGCGCTCTTCGGGGCTCGCCATATAGGGGGTGTTGGCCATGAATGCCTCCTCGTCAAATCCGTCGGTTCGAGCCTGTCTCAAATCTCACGCCACGTTCTCGACAAGCTCGAACCGAACGGGCTGAAATGGCTTAAGCGGCTTGCCTTTCCCCGGCAGAGGCCTTGGCCTTTGCCTTGAGATAGCGGTGCATATGCTCGGTCACGTCGCGGCCGTCGCGGATCGCCCAGACCACCAGCGAAGCGCCGCGCACGATGTCGCCAGCGGCGAACACGCCGTCCATGCTGGTCATCATCGTCTTGTGATCGACGCGCAGCGTGCCCCAGCGGGTGACCGACAGATCCTCCGCGCCAAACAGCTTGGGCAGTTCTTCCGGATCATAGCCCAGCGCCTTGATCACGAGATCGGCCTCCAGCGTGTGCTCCGTGCCCGGATCGGCTTCCGGCGCGCGGCGGCCCGATGCGTCGGGCTGGCCGAGGCGCATCTTGGTGACCTTGACGCCGGTGACATGCTCCGTGCCTTCGAAGGCGATGGGGGCGGAGAGCCAGACGAACTCGACGCCCTCTTCCTCGGCATTGGCGACTTCGCGCTGCGAGCCGGGCATATTGTCGCGGTCGCGGCGGTAGAGGCACTTGACCGAAGTCGCGCCCTGACGGACGGCGGTGCGGACACAGTCCATCGCCGTGTCGCCGCCGCCGATGACGACGACCTTCTTGCCATTGGCGTGCAGCGAGCCATCCTCATGCTCCGGCACGGCGTCACCGAAACCGGCCTTGTTGGAGGCGATCAGGAAGTCGAGCGCTTTGACCACGCCCGGCGCGCCGACGCCCGGCGCCTTGATGTCGCGGGGCTTGTATACGCCGGTGGCGATCAGCACCGCGTCGTGGCGGCTGCGTAGTTCTTCCATCGTCGCATCGCGGCCGACCTCGAAGCTCTCATGGAAGATGATGCCGCCGTCCTTGAGGCGCTGGATGCGGCGCATGACGACGTCCTTCTCCAGCTTGAAGCCGGGGATGCCGTAGGTCAGCAGCCCGCCCGCGCGGTCGTGCCGGTCATAGACATGCACTTCATAGCCCGCGACCCGCAGATATTCCGCTGTGGTCAGCCCCGCCGGACCCGCGCCGATGACGCCGACCGACTGGCCGGTCGCTGCGCCTGGCGCCAGCGGTTCGACCCAGCCTTCCTTCCAGGCGGTGTCGGTGATGAACTTTTCCACCGATCCGATGGTGACCGAGCCGTGGCCCGAAAATTCGATGACGCAATTGCCTTCGCACAGGCGATCCTGCGGGCAGATGCGGCCGCAGATTTCCGGCATGGTGCTGGTCAGGTTCGACAGCTCATAGGCCTCGCGCAGCCGCCCCTCGGCGGTCAGGCGCAGCCAGTCGGGGATATGGTTGTGCAGCGGGCAATGGGTCGAGCAATAGGGCACGCCGCATTGCGAGCAGCGCGACGCCTGTTCTTCCGCCTTGTCCAAGATGAAGCTGCGACTGATTTCGAGGAAGTCGTCGGCGCGATCGTCGGCCGAACGCTTCTCGGGATAGGCTTGGCCCGTTCCCACGAATTTCAGCATTGGATTGTCAGCCATGGTGAGTCCCTAGAATGAATTTGCAGGGTGCCCATAGCAGAAAAACCCGCAGAGTCACGTGGATTCTGCAATTTATGTCAGCCTATATGTCCTAATTTATACCCGTTTTCCGCAGAAGCGAAGAAATGGCGAAATAATCTTGCGCATATTGGGTCCGATTCGGTCTTATCGTAGGGAGAGCCACACCAATGCAGTGATTCCCGCAATGATTCGATACCAGGCGAAGGGGGTGAAGCCGTGCCGCGACACCAGGCCCACGAACCATTTGATCACCAGCACCGCGACGATGAAGGACACGATGAAGCCCAGGGCGATGCTGTCCCATCCGACCGTGGCTGAGGTTAGCTTGTCGCCATTTTTCAGCAGTTCCAGCGTGGTCGCGCCCAACATCGTCGGAATGGCGAGGAAGAAGCTGAACTCCGCCGCCGTGCGCCGCTCGACCCCCAGCGTCAGCGCGCCCATGATCGTCGCGCCCGACCGGCTGATGCCCGGGATCATGGCAAGGCACTGGATCAGGCCGATGCCGATCACCCGGACGAAAGGGATGTCGGCTATGCCGTGGAAGCGGTTTTCCTTCACCATCCGCTCGATCGCCAGGATCGCGATGCCGCCGACGATCAGCGCCCAGGCGACGACCTTCGGCGCGCCCAGCAGTTGCTCGATATATTTGTGCAGGGCAAGGCCGATCACCGCCGCCGGGATGAAGGCGACCAGCAGATTGCGCAGGAAACGCCAGCTCGTCGGATCGTTGCGCAACAACCCCATGCCGACGGCCCAGAAGGTCCGCCAGTAAAGCACCACCACCGCCAGGATCGCGCCCAATTGGATGATGACGTTGAACATCGCCCAAGTGGACGAATCATAACCCAGCAACTCACTCGCCAGGATCAGATGGCCGGTTGAGGAAACAGGCAGAAACTCGGTCAGCCCCTCGACAATGCCAAGCAGGATGACTGTCAGATAATGCAGGTCCATGGGTGGATCGGATCCTTGTAGGGCGAACGGGAAGAAGCCCTCCCCCGGACGGGAGAGGACGCGAAGGCGTGATATCTATTGTGCAAAAGCGAAAGGCGCGCGCAAGGCGGCCTGTCGCGGTCCGATGTCGGTCCGGCTGATCGGCTTTGCCCGATCAGGCCTGAACCCGCCCGGCAAAGCGACCATGCTTGCGATAGCGGACCAGCCATTTTTCCGCGACGGCCGGCATCGGCGTGGCCGCGACGCCCAGATCGGCCAGCCCGTTCGCATCCTCTGCGACGACATTGTCCTTGCCCAGCATCGCCAATTGGTCCCGCGTGATCGGCCCGCCCGGCAGCATTGCCAGCAGCGAGGCGAGCGAAGCGGGAACCGCGCACAGGCTGCGCTCGCGGCCGATGGCCTTGGCGATCCAGGCGTTGAGTTCCAGCATCGAATAGGTCTGCGGCCCGCCCAGTTCATAGGTCTTGCCGCCATGGACGCCGGGCTTTTCGGCGGCATTGGCGATGGCCTGCGCCACGTCCGCGACATAGACGGGCTGGAACCGGGTGCTGGCGCCGATCACCGGCACCACCGGGGCAAGGCGGATGATCTCTGCAAAGCGGTTGAGGAACTGGTCCTCCGGTCCGAAGATGATCGACGGGCGGATGATGGTGGCGTTGGGGAAGGCGGCCTTGACCGCCGCTTCGCCCGCGGCCTTCGACCGGCCATAGGCGGACGGGCTTTGCGCGTCCGCGCCGATCGCGGAGATATGCACCAGCGCCTTGACGCCCGCATCCGCCGCCGCCTTGGCGACATGGGCCGCGCCGTCGTGATGCGATCCTTCGAAATCGCCGGAAAGGATGCCGACCAGATTGACGACGATGTCGCTGCCGGCAATGGCGCGGGCGACGCTTTCAGGCTTGCGGATGTCGGCCGCGACGAACTGGGTCTGACCCAGCCCACCCAGCGGCTTGACGCGCAGGGCGGTCGCCAGATCGCGCTGCACCACCCGCACCCTGGCGCCGCGCGCCATCAGCGCCTGTGCGACCTGTCGGCCCAGAAAGCCGCCGCCGCCGAACACCGTAACCAGACTGTCCTTCATCACGCGTCCCATGCCTGTTTTTGATAGGGGTGCGCATTCCCTTGCAACAGCCGCCGCCCGCTGACAACTGGTTTACCGGCGTTTACCCGATCCAGCCCTGCAAATCAGCAATCATCCACAGGCCAAGGCCCAGGAACAGCAGAGCGGCGCCGATCTGAAGCGCGCGCATCGGCACCTTTTTCGCCAGCACGTCCCCGAACAGCACGGCAGGCACATTGGCGATCATCATGCCCAGAGTCGTTCCGGCGGTGACGGCAAAGATATTGTCGAACCGCGCGCCCAGCATCACGGTCGCCACCTGCGTCTTGTCGCCCATCTCGACCAGGAAGAAGGCGATAAGCGTGGTCATGAACACGCCTGCCCCGGAAGGGGCCTTCAGCGGCTCGTCCTCGTCGAACTTGTCGGGGATCAGCGTCCAGGCGGCCATGCCGATGAAACTCGCCGCGACGGCATAGCGGAACCAGGGCTGGGTCAGCACGCCGGCGATGGAATGGCCGACCAGCGCAGCGAGGAAATGGTTGGCGAGCGTCGCGAAGAGGATGCCCAGGATGATCGGCACCGGCTTGCGGAACCGGGTGGCGAGCAACATCGCCAGCAATTGCGTCTTGTCGCCCATTTCCGCGAGCGCGACGAGAGTGGTGGAGGTGAAAATTGCTTCCATAGGGGATTTGTCCGGGCCGGGCGAAGGATGAAGGACACAATGTCACCACCTCCCCCCACCCGGCCGGATGGGGAAGGCGATGCCATTGGTCTCGCCCGATGCGAAAGATTTGCATCCCTCGCGTCCCGCCCGCCATGACCTCTCGGCCAAATATGTTGACGAACGGCCCGCTCCTTATGCGGAACGGCTGGCTACTCCCCAGATGACGCACGGGTATCTAGGATAGATCAGGCAAGAAGGCAAGCCGCACGCGCGGCCCCAATGACGGCTTGCGGCTATCCTCCGTTCCTTTGATGGATGGAATGAAGACTGCAGATGGCCATTTGCTGCCGTTAAGCGCGCCGTGCTCCTGCGAAAGCAGGAGCCCAGTTCAGACGGTCCGATAATCCACAGAGGGCAAGACTGGGCTCCTGCCTTCGCAGGAGCACGGTTCAACCAAGGCGAACATCAATGTCCACCCTCCACCTAAATCCGAACTCGCCCATCATCAGCCCAAACCTACCAGCGGCACGATGTCGACCGGCCGCCCGTTGCGCCGCAATTCGACGGTGATGCTCGGCCGCCCCGGTCCCGCATTGCCGATCGGATCGCCTTGCCGCACGCTGTCCCCCACCGCCGCGTTGAGGCGCAGCAGGCCGGTGATCAGCGTCGTCCAGCCGCCCCCATGGTCGATGATCACGATCTGCCCATAGCCGCGATACGGCCCGGCAAAGACGATGCGCCCCGCGGTCGGCGCCACCGCCAGAGCCTCCGGCCGGGTGGCGATGGTAAGCCCCCGCGAGCGGACGCCGCTTTCGGACACCTCGCCCATGCCCGTCACCAACTGTCCGACGACTGGCAGGCGATAGGGCGGCGCCGCGCCAAGGCCGCGTGGGCGTTGGGGCGCGGGGGCGCGGGCCTGGTCGGGCCGGGCGGGGCGCGGCAAGGGGCCGGGCAAGGCCGCCAATCGGTCGCGCAGGTCGCCCGCTTCCTCCAGCTTGTCCATCAGGTCGACGATATCGCGCGCGCGCTCGCCCAGCGCCAGGGCGCGATCGCTTTCCAGATCGGCATTGGCCCGGTAATCCTGCGCGGCGAGCCGCTTTTGCGCTTCCAGCGTCTGGAGCGCGGCTTGGCGCTGCTTCAGATCCTGCTGGCTCTGCGCGAGCGAATCCGCTGCCTGTTCTGCCGTTGCGCGCAGGGCATGGCTGCGGTCCAGTTCTGCGCGCAACCCGGCGGTGCGTTCGCGGATGACGGGCAGTACCTGGCCCAGCACGGCGCGCATATGGATGGCGTCGCTGATCGATCCGGGCTGGACCAGGGCGAGAGCCAGCGGTCGTTGCGCCATCATTTGCAAGGCGGCGGTCAGCCGGACGACGGGCTCTTGTTTCGCGGCGAGGCGGGCGGCCTGGGCGCGCTGAAGCCGGGCGATGATGGCGATGCGGGCCTGGGCGGCCTGGATGTCGGCTTCTGCCTGCTGGATGCGGGCGGCCATGGCGGCGGCGCGGCGGCGGGCCTGGTCGGCTTCGTCGCGGGCCATTGCGGCTTGCCGTTCGAGCCGTTCGGAGCGGTCGCGGGCCTCATCCGACTGGCGGCGCGCGGTCTTGAGGGCGGATTGTTCTTCGCCAAGGCTGGTGCCGCCGGTGCCAGGCATGATGATGGCTTGGCCATCGGCGGCGGGCAGGCGCGAGGACGCGAGGGCCGCCGCCCCAGCGAGCAATGCCGCGATGATCGCCGTCCGTTTCACCTTTGCCCCCTGCCGGTTCCGGGTTCGGGACCGACTGGGCCTAACTAAGCCCTGTTCCGATAGAAGGAAAGCGCCTCTATCCTTCCCTGTGGTATGGATGCCCGGCCAGGATCGAGCAGGCGCGCCACAATTGCTCGGCCAGCATGGCGCGGGCCATCATATGGGGCCAGGTCATAGCGCCGAAAGCGATCAGCAGGTCGGCATCGTCGCGCTCCGTATCGTCGAAGCCATCCGCCGCGCCGATCAGGAAGCGGCATTCCCGCTTTCCGGAATCGCGCCAGCCTTCGATCCGCTTGGCGAAATCCATGGAGTTAAGCTGGCGGCCCTTCTCGTCTAGCATCACCGTCACGCAAGCCGGCGGGGCGGGAGGCAGCTTGCCGCCCCGATCCGGCAGTTCGGTGATCTTGAACGGCATGGTCAGCCGCTTGGCATAGCGGTCGACCAATTCCGCCTCGGGCGAGCGCCCGATCTTTCCGCGCGCGATGATATGGAGGAGCATGTCCTCCCCCTAATGGCTCAACGCGCGCTTGTCGAAGGGTGGATCAGGCCGTTCCCGCCACCGGCGCGTCGACAAAACCCCACATCCGCTCCAGATTGTAGAAGCTGCGCACCTCCGGCCTGAACAGGTGGACGATCACGTCGCCGGCATCGATCAGCACCCAGTCGGCCACAGGCAGACCTTCGACGCGGGCGGACCGCCCGGTGGCCTGCTTGATCCGCTCGGCCAGCTTCTGCGCCATCGACGCGACCTGACGCGACGAGCGCCCGCTCGCGATCACCATATGATCAGCGATGCTGCTCTTGCCTTCGAGGGGGATGGAAATGGTTTCCTGCGCCTGGTCGTCGTCAAGCGACTTGAGGACAAGGTCATGCAGGGCGGCAACGCTGTCGGCGCTCTGGGCCGTGTCGTTGGCGGGATGCGGTCTGGTCAAACGGGCTCCATTCTAGACAATCAACCGGCGCGTGAGCGGGTCGCGCACGCGTTTCTGTTCATATTCGCGATGCCAGAGGGGGTCTGCCTGCCGCAGCAGGGTCGCCGATCTTGGATCAGGGCGAAAGCGCAGAAGCACAAGCGCCGGCGGTCTCCAATCCGTCCATGCTGCACTCTGGCGTGCGGGCCGGACGAAGCGCCGCAGCCAGCTCATGGCCGATGAGCCACGGGCAAGCCCATCATAGCCGGGCCGGGCGATTACGGCAATGGGCATAATCCGGGCTATGCCGCGCCAGTCCTTCCATTGGCCGAACTGGGCAAGATTGTCGGCGCCCATCAGCCAAATAAAGCGGTGCCGGGGATAGCGGCTCTGAAGCGATTTCAGTGTGTCGACGGTATAGCGGGTGCGAAGCTGCGCTTCGATCGCTGTGGGGCGGATAGGGTTGCGCCGCGCAACTTTTTGCGCGTGGGCGAGGCGCGCGGGAAGGGGCGCCATGCCGGATTTGGGCTTCAGCGGATTTCCGGGAGACACCAGCCACCAGACTTCATCGAGCTTCAGCGCGTCCATCGCGAACAGGGAAATGGCCCGATGCCCGCCATGCGCTGGATTGAAGGAGCCGCCGAGAAGGCCGATGCGTTTCATGATTCGCCCATGCCAGTTGGCGGAGTTCGGAGCAAATCTCCTGCGCAAGTGGATAGATGTTTAGCGAGCTAAGCTGATTGTCGTAGTCTCGACAAAGGCCGGGCTTTGGGAGGCTGGGTTGCGTGCCATTCATCTATGGTTCTCGCCGGATTAGCGAAATGGAAGGCGGGTTTTGGTCTTTCCGGACATTTTCGAAGTTCGTCATCCCCGCGAAGGCGGGGATCCATCTCCTGACCTAACCGCTTGATGCAACGCTGGGAGATGGAATGGACCGGAAGTATAATTAGCTTCCTAATCTCCTATCGAGCCTGTCTGTCCTATTCCGCCGCATTCGGCAGAGCCTCCGGCAACGCCCGCACGGCTTCCGCCGACACAGGTTCCCGGACCAGCGCCTCCACCGGCTCCAGTTCTTCCAGTTCCTTGCCACCGGTTTCGATATTGAGGTCGCGCAGCTTGCGTCCCGTCACCAGCACGCGGCCTTCGAAGCTTCCCACGAAGCTGTTATAATCCGCCACCGCCCCAGTGAGCCGGTTGCCAAGCTTCTTGAGCGAGCCCGCCGCCGCCGCCAGTCGTTCATAAAGTTCCTTACCGAGCATGCCGATTCGCTTGGCCTCGTCCGCCATCTTCTCCTGACGCCAGACCGCCGCCACGGTTCGGGCGATGGCAATGAGGTTGGTCGGCGTGGCCAGCAGCACGCGTTTGCCGAAGGCATGGTCCCAAAGCTGCGGATCATGCTCCAGCGCCGCGGAGAGGAAATGTTCGCCCGGCACGAACATGATCACATAGTCGGGCGCGTCCTCGAACTGGTCGGCATAACTTTTCCGCCCCAGCGTCTCGACATGGGCGCGCATCGCGGCGGCATGGGCGGACAGGAAACGCTTCTTCTCCTCGTCGCCCTCCGCCCCATAGGCGTCCTGATAGGCGTTCAATGACACCTTGGCGTCAATCACCAGCGCCCGCCCGCCCGGCACCCGCAGGATCGCGTCGGGGCGCAGGCGGCCATCCTCGCCCTCCACGCTGACCTCGGTATGGAAATCGACATATTCGGAAAGGCCGCAGGTTTCGAGGACGTTGCGCAACTGCTGCTCGCCCCACCGCCCGCGCGCCTTGGGGGCATGGCGCAGCGAATCGACCAGACGCTGTGCTTCGGCGCGCACCGCCTCCTGCCCGGTCTTCATCGATTCGATCTCGCCGCGCAATATGCCATAGGCCTCGGTACGCTGCTGCTCGATCTGGGTGATCTTCTGGTCGTAGCGCTGGATCGTCTCATTGACTGGATGCAGCAACTGCTTGAGCTGCGCCTCGCTCTTCTCATGTGCCTGCGCCATGCGCTGGTCGGCGCGTTCGAGGAAATGGCTCTGCGCCTGGTGCAGCAGCTTGCCGCCAATCTCGCTGAACTGGGCCGAAAGCTGCTCCTTGGCGTCCTTGAGCGCAGCGATCTGCGCCTCGAACGCTTCCGCCCGCGCTTGTGTGTCGGATTGCAGCGCCGCCAGCTCCCGCGCCACCAGTTCCCGCGCCGATCGCTCCGCATCCAGCCTTTGCGCCAGATCCGCCGCCTGCGCCGCGCGCTCCTGCGCCACCACCAGTTCCTGAAGCGCCGCGTTGCGCTGGGTCGCCGCCATGTCGAGCTTGCCCGCCAGATCGGCCTTTTCCGCCACAAGAGGCGTCACGGACTTGCCCCGCAACAGCCAGCCGATCCCCAGCCCGGCGACCAGGGCTACAACAACAAGAATGACGGTCAGGCTGTCCATATATACCCCTTTATGGAACGAAAGGTGAACCTAGCGGCGTGACGTCATTGCCGCAAGCCTCCTCATGCCGCCTGCGCATGGGGCACCGCGAAGCGCTGGCGATAATCGCCGGGCGACAGGCCGACCAGCCGGTGGAACAGCTTGCGGAAGGCGGCGGCGTCCTCATAGCCGACGCTCCAGGCGATCTGGTCGACCGTGCGCCGGGTGAATTCCAGAAGCTCGCGTGCCTTGGCGATCCGCAGATGCTGGGCATATTCGATCGGGGTCATGCCGGTCGCGGCCTTGAAACGGCGCTGGAAGGTGCGTTCTTCCATGCCCACTTGCCCGGCCATTTCCCCGACGCTGACCACTTTGGCCTCCCGCGCCTGCAACCAGTGCTGGACCTTCAATATCGGCTCGTCGCCATGGGTGAGGCGCGGCACGAAGCGGGCATAATGGCGCTGCTCGCGGCCTGCCGGATCGACCAGCAGGAATTTTCCCGTATCCAGCATCACCGTCGGCCCCAGCAGCCGGTCGACCAGCCGCAGGCCCAGATCGGTCCAGGCCATCAGCCCGCCCGCCGTGATGATGTCGCCATCGTCGATCACCATCCGGTCGCTGTCGAGCCGCACTTTGGGAAAGCGTTCGCGAAAGCGGTCCGCGAACAGCCAGTGCGTCGTCGCCGGCCGCCCATTCAGCAACCCCGTGGCGGCCAGCATGAAGGCGCCGCCGCAATTGGACGCGAGCGTCGCCCCCTGCGCATGGCGGTCGAGCAGCCAGCGCGCATAGGGTGCCGATTCCTCCGCATCCGGCGGGCCGGTGAGGCGCCCCGGGATCAGCAGGATCTCGGGCGTGCCGCCCAAGGCTTCGGCCTCATGCGTGTCATAGCTGCGCGTGAAGCCGTGCTCCTCGTCCCGTTCCCAATGGCTGACCCGCAAGACCGGGCCGCCATGCTCGGCCGAAAAATGCCCGGCGATCGTCAGCAGGTCGGTCACGCCATGGACCATCGCCATCTGGCAACCGGGATAAAGCAGTATCCCGACCTCCGCCCTGGGAAGCATCGTGTCAGCCATCATCGACGCCCTCATGTCGGAATCGGCCCGTTTAATGTCGGGTCCGCCAATTCCGACCATGAGCCGCTTCTCCTATTTCCGCAAGCACAGGGCGTCGGAAGCGCCCTTCATCGGAAGGGAAGTCATCATGAGCCATTTCATCACCGCCAAGGACGGCACCCGCATCTTCTATAAGGATTGGGGACCGCGCGACGGACAGCCGATCATCTTCTCCCATGGCTGGCCGCTGAGCGCCGATGCCTGGGACGCGCAGCTCGTCTTCTTCGCCAATCAGGGCTTTCGTGCCATCGCCCATGACCGCCGCAGCCATGGTCGTTCGGACCAGGTGTGGGACAATAACAATATGGATGGCTATGCTGACGATCTGGCCGATCTGATCGAGACGCTGGACCTGCATGACGTCATATTGGTCGGCCATTCGACCGGCGGCGGCGAAGTCACCCGCTATGTCGGCCGCCATGGCACCAGCCGCGCCGCAAAGCTGGCGCTGATCGGCGCCGTCCCGCCGCTGATGCTGAAGACCGAGGCCAATCCCGGCGGCCTGCCGATCGAAGTGTTCGACGGCATCCGCAAGGGCACGTTCGACAATCGCAGCCAGTTCTTCAAGGATCTCACCATCCCCTTCTACGGCTATAACCGGAAAGGCGCGGCGATCTCCGAAGGCCTTCGCGAAGAATTCTGGCGGCAGGGCATGGCGGGCGGCTTGAAGGGCCAGCTCGACAGCATCCGCGCCTTTTCGGAAAGCGACTTCACCGCCGATCTGAAGAAGGTCGATGTGCCGACGCTCGTTCTGCACGGCGACGACGACCAGATCGTGCCGATCGGCGCTTCGGCCCTCTCCACCGTCAAGATCGTGTCCCATGCTGTGCTGAAGGTGTATGAAGGGGCGGATCATGGACTGACGCAGACGCATCAGGATCGGTTCAACGCCGACCTGCTGGATTTCATCAACGGCTGAACCGCGAAGGGGGACTTCGCGCCCCCGACGCTGTGCTTACTGCAAGGAAACGACCATGGCTCAGGAAACATTCCTCATCACCGGCGCCTCGGACGGGATCGGCGCGATCTATGCCGACCGGATCGCCCGGCGCGGCGCCAATCTGATCCTCGTCGCCCGGCGCGTGGACAAGCTTGCCGATCTCGCCAACCAACTGCACGCCCAAACCGGCGTGCATGTCGAGGTGCTGGCGGCCGATCTCGCTGACCCAGAAGACCTCGCCCGGATCGAAGCCCGGCTGCGCGATGACGACAGCATCACCGGCCTCGTCAACAATGCCGGGATCGCGGGCGAGAGCGGCTTCGTTGACACCGACCCCGCCCATCTGACCGGCATGATCGACCTCAACGTGCTGGCGGTGACGCGGCTCTCCTCCGCCATCGCGCCGCGCCTCGCGAAAAAGGGAGCGGGGGCGATCATCAACATCACCTCGGTCACGGCGCTGATGCCGGAGAGCTTCAGTGCCGTCTATCCCGCGACCAAGGCGTTCGTGCTGGCCTTCACCGAAGCCCTCCAGGCGCAATTGGGGTCCAAGGGCGTGCGCGTGCAGGCGGTGCTGCCCGGAATCACGCGGACCGCGATCTGGAGCGATGAGCAACTCGCCAACTTTCCGCCGTCCATGGTGATGGAAGCGGGCGAGATGGTGGATGCCGCGCTCGCCGGTTTCGACATGGGCGAGCCGATCACGATTCCCGCCTTGCCCGACAATGCGCAGCTTGACGCTTATCTGGCGGCCAGGGCGGCGCTGCGGCCCAATCTGTCGCTCGCCCATGCGGCGCCCCGCTATGGGGTGATGCAAGCGGTGGAGTAATATGGCGCACCTCTCCTCCCCGTCATATCCGCGAAAACGGGAATGACGGGGAGGAGAGCGACGGTTTCATCAAGGAGGCGTGACATGATCCTCGATCTCATCCCCCTGCCGCAGTTCATCGCGCTGCATGTCGGCATCAGCCTGATCGGCATCGTCAGCGGCCTCATCGCTCTCCCCGCCATGGCGCGGGGCTGGTGGGTGCCGCGCACGCAGGCGGTGTTTCTGGTGACGACGCTGCTCACCAGCCTCACCGGTTTCCTCTTCCCCTTTCACGGCTTCACGCCCGCAATCGGGGTAGGGGTGATCTCGACCGTCGATCTGGCGGTGGCCTTCGTCGCGCTCTTCAACCTCGACCGAGCAAGCTGGGCGCGGGCGGCCTATGCGATCAGCGCGACCGTGGCGCTATGGCTCAACCTGTTCGTGCTGGTGGTGCAGGCGTTTCAGAAGGTGGCGGTGCTGAGCGCTCTGGCACCCAGCGTCATGCTCGCCGGGCAGGTCCTGCTGTTGATCGCGATGCTGGTCCTCGGCGCGGCGCTGCTGCGGCGCGCTCAGGCCAAGGACGAGCGGAACGCCGCCAATCGCGCCACCGCCTGATCCAGAACCTCGTCCGCCTTGGAAAAGCAGAGGCGGACGAGGTGCGTCACCGGATCGGCGGGGTAGAAGGCGGAAATCGGGATCGCCGCGACAACTGCTTCATCAATGATCCGCTCGCAGAAGGTGACGTCATCCATATCGATGCCCGAAGCGGGCAGGTCGACGGTCACGAACCAGGTGGCGGCGCTGGAATTCACGACATAGCCCGCCGCGCGCAGTCCCTCTACCAGACGGTCGCGCGATGCCTGATAGCCCTCGCGCATGGCGGTGAACCAGCCTTCCGGCTTTGTCAGCCCCTCGGCCACCGCCCATTGCAGGTTGGGCGGGGTGGTGAAGGTGACGAACTGATGCGCCCGCGCCAGCAGGGTGGCTATGGGCGGCGCGGCGCACATCCAGCCGACCTTCCAGCCCGTGAGCGAGAAGATCTTCCCCGCCGATCCGATCTTCACCGTCCGTTCCCGCATGCCGGGGAAGCCGATCAGTGGCTTGTGCGCGATGCCATCGAAGGTGACATGCTCCCACACCTCATCGCAGATTGCGATCAGGTCATGCTCCACGCAAAACGCCGCCAGCAGCGCCAGTTCTTCGTCGCGCAGGGCGATGCCGGTGGGGTTCACCGGATTGTTCATCAGCAGGAAGCGGGTGTTTCCGGTAACGGCGGCCTCCAGCGCGTCACGCCCGATCCGCCAGTCGGGCGGGGTAAGGCGAAGGACGCGCGCTACGCCGCCGGCGCGCTCGATCAGCGGCAGATAGGCGTCGTAAAGCGGCGCCAGCACCAGCACTTCGTCGCCCGGCCGGACCAGCGCGAGCAGGCTGGCGGCGATCGCCTCGGTCGCGCCGGAGGTGACGATAACCTCCTGCGCCGTGAGGTCGAGGTCTTGATGCCGCGCATAATGCGCTGCCACCGCCTCGCGCAGTTCGGCAATGCCCGCCATGGGCGGATATTGGTTGGATCGGGTTAGCAGCGCATCGGCGGCGGCACGCAGGATCTCCTCCGGTCCCTGGGCGTCGGGAAAGCCCTGCCCCAGATTGATCGCGCCGGTTTCCCTGGCGCGGGCCGACATTTTTTCGAAGATGGTGGTGGGCATGTTCCGATAGACGGGATGGCCGAGAGGATCGCGAGCGCTCATGCCGGTCGACATGCCGGTTTTTGGGGCGAGGGGTCAAGTTGCATGCGATCGGCTCTCTCCTTCCGCCTTCCGATGCATTATTATGCCGCCTTTCCCATCGTCACGAGCGAGCAAAGATGATCGACCGCCTGTTCCTGCAACATCCCAGAGACGTGAACGAAAGCTACGGCCAGCATTTTCAAGTGGCGACGCGCTTCGGTTTCCTGATGGTGCGGGCGGGGTTCGCCTGCATGGTCCACGGGCTGGTGCCAGCCTTCTTCACCCGCACCGGCAGCGCCACGGTCAAGCGGCTCTATGGCGAAATGCGCCAGCGCCAGCCCGATCTGGCGGAACAGCAGCCGGCTTATCTGAGCCCGCAATGGCGGCCGGATTATGAGATTTGAGGCATAGAAAAAGCCGCCCGGTTGAGGCGGCTTTTGGTTCTGTAAAGGCTGCGGCACCTTGCGGTGCCGAGTAAATCGGATGACCGTCCCCCGGACGGTCATTTGATCCGATTTACTCCCACTCAATGGTCCCCGGCGGCTTCGACGTATAATCGTAAACTACGCGGTTGATGCCCTTCACCTCATTGATGATCCGTGTGGCCACGCGGCTGAGGAAGGCGGCATCGAAGGGGTAGATATCTGCCGTCATGCCGTCGGTGGACGTCACTGCCCGCAGCGCGCAAACCGAGTCATAGGTGCGGTGATCGCCCATCACGCCCACGGTCCGTACCGGTAGCAGCACCGCAAAGGCCTGCCAGATCGCATCATAGAGCCCGGCGTTGCGGATTTCCTCCAGATAGACCGCGTCCGCCTTGCGCAGGATGTCGCAGCGGTCCTTGGACACCTCGCCCGGAATGCGGATGGCAAGGCCGGGGCCGGGGAAGGGGTGCCGCCCGACGAAAATCTCAGGCAGGCCGAGTTCGCGGCCCAGCACGCGCACTTCGTCCTTGAACAGTTCGCGCAGCGGCTCGACCAGCTTCATGTTCATGCGCTCTGGCAGGCCGCCGACATTGTGGTGCGACTTGATCGTCACCGACGGCCCGCCGGTGAAGGACACCGATTCGATCACGTCGGGATAGAGCGTGCCCTGTGCCAAGAAGTCCGCCCCGCCGATCTTCTTCGCCTCTTCCTCGAACACCGCGATGAACTCGCCGCCGATGAACTTGCGCTTCTTCTCCGGGTCGGTCAGGCCCGCAAGGCCGCCCAGAAAGCGCTCCTCGGCATTCACATGGACCAGCTTGATGCCATAATGCTCGCGGAACAGGCTCACCACCTGCTCCGCCTCGCCCAGCCGCATCAGGCCATGGTCGACGAACACGCAGGTCAGCTGATCGCCAATGGCTTCGTGGATCAGCACGGCGGCGACGGCGCTGTCGACGCCGCCCGAAAGCCCGCAGATCACCCGGCCTTCACCGACCTGCGCCCGGATGTCGGCAATCTTGGTCGCGCGGAACTCCGCCATGGTCCAGTCGCCCGCCAGCCCGCAGACATGGCGCACGAAATTGGCGAGCAGCTTCGCGCCGTCGGGGGTGTGGACGACCTCGGGGTGGAACTGCGTCGCGTAAAAGCGCTTTTCCTCGTTGGCGGTGATCGCATAGGGCGCGCCCTCGCTGACCGCCACGACCTCGAAGCCCGGCGCAAGCTGCGTCACCTTGTCGCCATGGCTCATCCAGACCTGATGGCGTTCGCCGTCGGTCCAAAGGCCGTCGAACAGCGCGCAGCCCTTCTTCACCTCGATGAAGGCGCGGCCGAATTCGCCGCTTTCGCCGCCTTCGACATTGCCGCCAAGCTGCTGCATCATCGTCTGCTGGCCGTAGCAGATGCCCAGGATCGGAATGCCCGCCTCGAAGAAATGCTGCGGGGCGCGAGGGGAATCCTCCCACATCACCGAGGAGGGGCCGCCGGACAGGATGATGCCCTTGGGCTTAAGCCGCTCGAAAGCTTCGGCGGCGCTATTGAACGGAGCGATCTCGGAATAGACGCCCGCCTCGCGCACGCGGCGCGCGATGAGCTGCGTCACCTGGCTGCCGAAGTCCACGATAAGGATGGAATCCTGAAGGGGCAGCGTCATCGAATCGCCTTTATATGTCCAGTGGAAGGGATTCGCGCCCGGTTAGTGCGCTTGGGCTTCCTTGTCCAGCGAAGCCGCGTCCTGCGCCCGCCCCGCAGCCCATCCCAGCAGCGCGCCGCCCGCCAATACCGCCGCGGCGATCAGGAAAGCGCTGCCGATGAAGGGCAGCAGCGGCTTGGCGCCCACCGACATCGAATAAACCGCCCCGAAGAACAGCGGCGACACTATGCCCGCGATCGAGCCGACGCTGTTGTTCGCGCCCTGCAACTGGCCCTGCTCGGACTCCGACACGTGTTGCGTCATCAGCGATTGGATGGTCGGCATCGCCAGTCCCCAGAGCGCATTGGGGAACATCGCCGCGACGAACAGCCAGCCCGTCGACGCCAACCCCATGGCCAATATCCCGACCGCGCCGAAGCCAAGCCCGATCACCATCGTCGTCCGATCGCCCAGCCGCTTCACCACCGGCCCGACCAGCACCCCTTGCACGCCCATGTCCATGAGGCCCATCAGCGCGAACAGCGCCCCCACCTGCCACGCCCCCCAGCCGTAGCGGTCACCCGCATAAAGCACGAACGCGGCGGTGAAGAGGTGATGCGCGAAATAAAGCAGGAAGTTGACGACAGCCAGGCTGGAGAGTTCCGGATGCGACCGCAGCAGTCGCAACGCGCCAAAGGGATTGGCCCGCTTCCACGAAAAATCCATCCTTCTGTCCGCGCCAAGCGATTCCGGCAGCACGAACAATCCATAGAGAAAGGCCAGCCCCGACAATCCCGCCGCCGCCCAGAAAGGCGCCCGCAGCGAAATCTCGCCCAGCACCCCGCCCAGCAGCGGTCCGGCGACAAAGCCCCCGCTGAACGCCGCCCCGATCAGGCCATAGCCCCGCGCCCGGCCTTCGGGCGGGGTGATGTCGGCCATATAGGCGAAGGTCGAGGTAAAGCTGGAGGACGTCACCCCCGCCAGCATCCGCCCCACCGCCAGCCACCAGAGATTGGGCGCCAGCGCCATCAGCAGGAAATCAAGCGCCAGCCCGGCCACCGAAACCAGAATCACCGGCCGCCGCCCGAACCTGTCGGAGAGCGACCCGATCACGGGCGAGCAGAGAAACTGCATCGCCGCCCAGAGCGCGACGAACAGCCCGTTCCACATCCCCGCCGCCGCATTGGAGCCGGAGAGCCTTTCGATGAGCTGCGGCAGCACCGGGATGATGATCCCCATCGACATGACGTCGAGCAGCGCCGTCACCAATATGAAGGCGATCGCGGCGGTTTGGCGATGGGGCATGCGGGCGGGCACGAGAAAACTCCTGGACGAGTTTCTCGCCTAGAGACTCCGCCTCGCCCTGCCAAGCCTTTGAGGCCGGTTACCGCGCGGCGCGGTCCCGGCGGAAATAGACATCCGCGATCCGGCCGTTCTGCACCGAACAGGTGAAATGCTGCGACCTGCCGTCCTGCGTTCGCCAGCCGGAGCGTACCTCGACATCTCCCTCCACATCATAGCCGCCGCGGGTTTCGCGCGGTTCCTGCACCTGGCGCACTTCGGCATAACCGCCGTCGCGTTCGGCTTCGTCGCGGGCGGCGAGGGCGCAATGGGTGATCGCTTCCTCGCTGGCCTGATCGGCCGGGGTGGCGGCGGGATCGTCCTGCCGGCCGTAGCGATCGGATTGGGGGCCGGAACGGGCGGGCTCCTGATCCGCCGCCACGACGTCCGAAAAATCATCGTCGGCGCGGGGTGGGCTTGCCTGATCCTCGGGCGTCTGAGGCTCGTCGGCGGGCGGCTGCGCCTCGTCGGACAGGTCGTCCTGTTCCTGCGGAGAGCTTTGCCGTGGTTGGAATGCCTGCGCCGAAGCCGCGCCGCCCGTCAGCAGCGCCAGCGTCATCAGCGATCCCGTCATCCACCTTGTCCTGTTCATCGGCCCGCGTCCCTCAACCAGTTTTGCAGGAGTGCTATGCCTGTCCGGCTGTCAGAGTGCTGAACGGCTATTTCGGTTCGTCGCGTATCCGCAGCCCGGTGAACTGCGCGGCGAAGGCATAGCTGTCGGCATATTCGTCGATCAGCTTGTCGACCGGCTTGCCGGAGCCATGGCCGGCCTTGGTATCGATCCGGATCAGGCGCGGTTTCGGCCCCAGCTCCGCTGCCTGAAGCGCGGCGGCATATTTGAAACTGTGCGCCGGGACTACCCGGTCGTCGGTATCGCCGGTGGTGACGAGGATCGCCGGATAATCCTTGCCGCCGATGATGTTGTGATAGGGCGAATAGGCATAGAGCAGGTGGAAATCCTCTTCCCGGTCCGGCGATCCATAATCGTCGATCCAATAGCGCCCGGCGGTGAAGCGGTCGAAGCGCAGCATGTCCATCACCCCGACGGCGGGCAGGGCGGCGGCGAACAGGTCGGGCCGCTGGTTCACCACCGCCCCGACCAGCAGGCCGCCATTGGACCGCCCCTCGACCGCCAGGCCGTCTTTCGTCGTATAGCCATTGGCCTTCAGATATTCGCCCGCCGCGATGAAGTCGTCGAACACATTCTGCTTGTTGGCGAGGCGACCCGCGTCATGCCACGCCTTGCCGAATTCCCCGCCGCCGCGCAGATTGGCGATGGCATAGACGCCGCCCTGCTCCAGCCAGGCCATGCGGGTGGCCGAATAGCCGGGCGTCAGCGCGATGTTGAAGCCGCCATAGCCGTAAAGGATAGTCGGCGCGGGGGTCTTGGCGAGAGCCAGCGCCTTCTTGCGGATCACCGTCATCGGAATCATCGTGCCGTCCTTCGACGGGTAGCTGATCTGCTCGATGCCGTAATCGTCGGGATTGAAGGGCAGGTCGGGCCGCGCGAACAGCTCGTACCGCAGCGTCGCGGTATCGAAGCGATAGATGCTCGACGGCGTGGTGAAGCCAGAAAAGCTGAAGAAGGTTTCCGGGTCGCCGTCGCGTCCGCCAAAGCCTGCCGCCGTGCCCATGCCGGGCAGCGGCACGTCGCTGACCTTGCGCCCGTTCAGGTCGACCAGCTCCGCCACGGTTTCCGCATCGGACAGATAGGCGAGGATCAGCCGGTCCCCCACCAGCGATCCGCCGGCCAGCGTATCCATGCGTTCGGCCACCACCTGCTTGCCGCTGCGCCGGGGATAGCGGGCGTCGATGCTGACGACGCGGAGATGCGCGGCATATTGATCGGTGATGAAATAGAGCGTCGGCCCCCGGCTGCCGATCAGCCGCCAGTCATTGGTGATGCCCTTGACCAGCGATCGGATCTTCACCTTGCCGCCGGTCAGTTCGGCCAGATGCAGCTCCCGGCGCGGATCGGTGCCCTGGAAACTGCTGATGATCAGCCAGCGGCCGTCCTGGGTCACTTGCGCCATGTGGCTGAGCCGGGGTTGGTCGGGGGTGGCGTAGATCAGTTGGTCCTGTGCCTGCGACGTGCCGAGGCGGTGATAATAAAGCTGCTGCCCGACCGTGGAGGACTGAAAGCTGGCCCCATCCTGCGGCGCGGCGAAGCGGGAATAGAAGAAGCCCTGCCCCTGTCCGTCCCAGGCGAGCTGGGAGAATTTCACCCATTGCACCGCGTCGTCGAGCGGCCTGGCGGTGGCTACGTCCAGCACCTTGAGCGTGCGCCAGTCGCTTCCGGCCTCCTGCACGGCATAGAGCAGGAAGCGGCCGTCGGGGGAGGGCGCCCATTCCGCCAGCGCGTCCGACCCGTCTTCGGCCCAGTCATTGGGGTCGATCAGCAGGCGCTGCTGGCCATTGATGCCCTCGCGCACATAAAGCGGCGTCTGGTTTTGCAGCCCCTTGTTATAGCCGTAGAAGTAGCGCCCTCCTGCCTTGCGCGGGATGGTGTAGCGGCCATGGGCGAGCAGAGCCTGCATCCGCGTCTTGAGGATGTCGCGGCCCGGCAGGGCGTCGATGAACCGGCGGGTGAGGCGGTTTTCCTGTGCTACCCAGTCGCGAATGGCGGGATCGCCGCGCAGGTCGTTTTCCAGCCAGCGATAAGGGTCGGTCACCTTGACCCCGAAATGATCCTCGACCAGATCGAGCCGTCTGGCGGCGGGATAGTGCAGTCCGGAGCTTTTGGCGCTGGCCTTGGCGGCGCTGGCGGCTGCATCCGGCTCTGCGTGGGCGGGAAGGGCGGCCAGCAACAGCGACGCCAAAGCAAGCCAGCCAAAGCCGCGCATCCTCTCTTTTTCCCCTATCCCGATGGAAACAAAACGAAACAGGCCGTGGCCCTTATCAAGCCACGGCCTGTTCTGAAATCAAATTACCACTTTTGAGTAAGCGGTATCAGCGGATCATGCCGCTTCCAGCTCGTCGGCGTCGGCGCTCTGGACCGGACCGGAATCCTGACCCTTGGCGTCGACGTCGCGGTCGACCAGCTCGATGATCGCGATCGGCGCCGCGTCCGAAGCGCGGATGCCGGCCTTGATCACGCGGGTGTAGCCGCCATTGCGATCCTTGTAACGCTCGGCCAGGACTTCGAACAGCTTGGTGAGCTGCGTATCGTCCTGCAGGCGGGCATGGGCCAGACGGCGGTTCG
This sequence comes from Sphingobium sp. SJ10-10, assembly GCF_036038995.2. Lineage (NCBI taxonomy): Bacteria > Pseudomonadati > Pseudomonadota > Alphaproteobacteria > Sphingomonadales > Sphingobiaceae > Sphingobium > Sphingobium sp. SJ10-10. The sequence goes on along the minus strand of NZ_CP158132.1, from coordinate 2,485,441 downwards.
ACAGGCCACCCTTCTTGGCGAGGGTGATCAGCTTTTCGACGTAGGGACGCAGTTCCTTCGCCTTGGGCGTGGTGGTGAGGATTTGCTCATGCTTGATGAGCGAAGCCGCGAGGTTGCGGAGCAGCGAGTTACGATGCCCGGCGCTGCGCTGCAGCTTGCGATGACCAACCTTGTGACGCATTTTGTCTTCCTTCGTTCGTTAAGGGCCCGTTTGAGGTAGCCCAGACCAGGCGGCAATCGGGGGCGCCGCCGTTCCCCTGCCTGAAAAACAGGCGAAGTTCACACCGTCCATGGAGCCATGTCCATGGGGGTGTTCATTCCCCTCTCCGCGTGTCCGGGAGAGGGGAAAAGGATTAGCCCAGCAGCTCCTGTTCGAGCTTCTTGGCCATTTCCTCGATATTTTCCGGCGGCCAGCCGGGGATGTCCATCCCCAGGCGCAGGCCCATGGACGACAGCACTTCCTTGATCTCATTGAGCGACTTGCGGCCGAAATTCGGGGTGCGCAGCATCTCGGCCTCGGTCTTCTGGACCAGATCGCCGATATAGATGATGTTGTCGTTCTTGAGGCAGTTGGCGCTGCGGACCGACAGTTCCAGCTCGTCCACCTTCTTGAGCAGATAGCGGTTGATCTGGTTCGCGTCGCTTTCGCCTTCGCCAGCCGAGGCACCCGCAGAGGCACCGGCGGCCGGAGCGGCGACGGGCAGCGCGTCCTCGAAGTGGACGAAGAGCTGGAGCTGGTCCTGCAGGATGCGGGCGGCATAGGCCACCGCGTCTTCCGGCGTGACGGTGCCGTCGGTCTCGAGCGTCAGCGACAGCTTGTCATAGTCCAGTTCCTGGCCGACGCGGGTATTGTCGACCTTGTAGGCGACCTGACGGACCGGCGAGTAGAGCGCATCGATCGGGATCAGGCCGATCGGGGCGTCCGCCGGACGGTTGGCAACGGCGGGGACATAGCCCTTGCCGATGTCAGCGGTCAGTTCCATGTTGAGGGTCGCGCCCTGGTCCAGATGACAGATCACCAGATCGGGGTTCATCACTTCGATGTCGCCAACGGTGATGATGTCTCCCGCGCGCACTTCGGCAGGGCCGGTGGCGGACAGCTGGAGACGGCGCGGACCGTCGCCTTCCATGCGCAGCGCGACCTGCTTGATGTTGAGGACGATGTCCGTCACATCTTCGCGCACGCCGGCGAGCGAGGAGAATTCGTGGAGGACGTTCTCGATCTTGATCGAGGTGACCGCCGCGCCCTGGAGCGAGGACAGAAGAACCCGGCGCAGCGCATTGCCAAGCGTCAGACCGAAGCCGCGCTCCAGAGGTTCAGCGACGAACGTCGCCTTGCGCTTGCCGTCGCCCGCCACCTTGATCTCAAGGCTGTTGGGCTTCTTCAATTCCTGCCAGTTCTTCATGTTGACAGTCATGTATTTCCCCTGGGGATGAGGCCGAAACGTTCAAAAATCCTGACCCGACAGGACGTTCCGACCGATGCAGATGGGTAAGCGGGCGACGCGTCCGCCGCCCGCCAAAGCCTTGGCGTCGATGATCAGACGCGGCGGCGCTTGGAAGGACGCACGCCGTTGTGCGGGATCGGCGTCACGTCGCGGATCGAGGTGATGTGGAAGCCGACGGCCTGCAGAGCGCGCAGAGCCGATTCACGGCCCGAACCCGGACCCTTCACTTCGACTTCCAGGGTGCGCACGCCATGTTCGGCTGCCTTGCGGCCAGCGTCTTCGGCGCAGACCTGCGCGGCGTACGGGGTCGACTTGCGGCTGCCCTTGAAGCCCATCATGCCGGCCGAGGACCACGAGATGGCGTTGCCCTGGGCGTCGGTGATGGTCACCATGGTGTTGTTGAAGCTGGCGTTGACGTGCGCGACGCCGGCCGAGATGTTCTTGCGTTCGCGGCGCTTGATGCGCTGGGGTTCGCGTGCCATTTTTGCTCTATCCTACTGAAATCGTTTGAAAGTAGAAGTCGCCGGAGGGTCATGCCAAAGGCTCGACCCTCAACGATTACTTCTTCTTGCCGGCGATCGGCTTGGCCTTGCCCTTGCGGGTGCGCGCATTGGTATGCGTGCGCTGGCCGCGGACCGGCAGACCCTTGCGGTGACGCAGGCCGCGATAGCAGGCCAGATCCATCAGGCGCTTGATGTTCATCGCGGTTTCGCGGCGCAGGTCGCCCTCGACCGTAAGGTCGGCGTCGATCGCTTCGCGGATCTGCAGGACTTCGGCGTCCGACAAATCCTGAACGCGGCGGCTGTGGTCGATGCCCAGCTTGTCAGCGATGTCGGCGGCGGTCTTGCGGCCGATGCCGTGGATGTAGGTGAGCGCGATGATCACGCGCTTGTTGGTCGGGATGTTGACACCCGCAATACGTGCCATGGTATTCTGTACTCCTGCTCCACGGGGCGGTTGGCGCCGCCCCATCTCAAAGCGTCAGGGCTGAAAATCCTTGAATAAGGATTCGCAACCGATTCGATAGACCCCAAGACGCAAAAAAGACGGCCAGTGCCACCGCACTGCCGCTTGTCAGCGTATTGGGAAGGGGTGCCCTTACCGATTCGATCCCAGACTGTCAATGACGGGTCGGCGCAAAAGCGGTGAGATCTAGCGCTTCTTCGGACCCGCTCATCCGGCCGGAGCGGACGCATCATCCCGCCCTTTTCGGTTGATGCAATCCCTTTCCCTGGGGCATGGAGGGGGGATGCGCTTCACTCTGCCCTCCGCCGCGCTGGCGCCCATCGCCATCCCGACCGCTTGCCTTCTGCTGGCGTCCTGCGTTGGCGCGTCCGAGCGGCCCGCCCCGGCCCCTGTGCCCCGGCCTGTTCCGGCGCCGCAGTCGGCGCCGCCTCCACCTGCGCCGCTCCAATGGCAGGACCGCGACACCACGTCCGGCGACTGGCGCTATCAGGTCGACGGCGCCGGATCGGTCGCCCTGTTCGGCGCCGATGCGCAAAGCAGCCTGTTCGTCATTCGTTGCGACAAGACGATGCGACGCATCAGCCTTTTGCGCCCTGGCATCGCCCAGCCGGCGATGACGCTACGGACAAGCTATGGCGCGGTGAGCTGGCCCGCCAGCGCGGCCGCCGGGACGGTCCCTGCGACGCAGGCGATCCGCGCCGCCAACGACGCGGCGCTCGATCAAATCGCCTATAGCCGGGGCCGTTTTGCGGTCGAGGTGCAGGGTCTGCCCACGCTGATCCTGCCCGCCTGGGCGGAGGTCGGCCGCGTCGTCGAGGATTGCCGCGCCTAAGCCTCTGATTTCAGGGAGTTTCCGCGATTTTCAAAGCAAATCGCCTGTAAAATGCGGACGTAGAAGTATGATTCGAAAAAAGAATTTTACAAGCCTTGAACATGCGGCCCGTCTGATTCACATATCATTTCATAGACGGCGAAGGACCAGTACCGGGAACGGCTATAGGGGCTTCAACTAGCGAAAGGAGGTGATCCGATGTCTCATGGTTCAGCAATGGGGTCGGTCAAGTCCATTCGGGGAACGCGCCGCTGAGCGACGCCGTTAGCGTCGGTTTTGCAGAATTTCGGTGACTGTCGACTGCGGTTTTCGCGGGCGAAGCATCGTATCTGGAAAATAGCGCGATTATCGTTTCCCTTGGGCGGCGCTTCCGGCCGCTGACCATGTCAATGATGGGCCGTTGGGTAGACCACCCAACGGCCCCTCTCATTTTCTGGCAAGATCGTTGTTTACGATTTGTCGCGCTTTGGCTGGCAACTGTTCCACGGAAAATTGGCGGGTCTGCGCGTGCGCTCGCAGACCCGCCGGGGCATGATGCTGGCTGAAGGCTGGTTGACGATCAATCCGGTAGGGTGGGGTGCAAGCCTGTCTGGATTGAGCGTCGGGCCAATGCCCCTACCCCCGCATCGTGCCCGTATCGATATAACGCTGGTGCCAGGCCAGCGCCTCGCCCGGCAACATGGGCGATTGCAGCCCGAACGACCCGGCCATCGCCCGCTTGAAATAATCCTTCAGCATCGGCCGGAAGTCCGGATGCGCGCAATTTTCCATGATCAGTTCCGCCCTCTGCCGGGGCGCCAGCCCGCGCAGGTCCGCCAGCCCCCGCTCGGTCACGATCACCTGCACATCCTGGTTGATATGATCGACATGGCTGCAATGCGGCACGATGGCGGAGATCGCGCCGCCCTTGGCGGTCGACGGCGTCGTGAAGATCGACAGGAACGCGTTGCGCGCAAAGTCCCCAGACCCGCCAATGCCGTTCTGAATCCGCGACCCCATCAGATGCGTCGAATTGACGTTGCCGTAAATGTCCGCCTCGATCAGTCCGTTCATCGCGATGCAGCCCAGCCGCCGCACCAGCTCGGGATGGTTGCTGATCTCCTGCGGCCGCAGGATCATCCGGTCCAGATAGCGCCCCATATCCGCATTCAGCCGGGCCGCTGCCTCCGGGCTCAGCGACAGGGACGTCGCGCTCGCCATGCGCAGCTTGCCCGTATCGAGCAGGTCCAGCATGCCGTCCTGGATTACTTCGGTAAAGGCGACCATATCCTCGAACGGCGCGTCGATCAGGCCGGTCAGCACCGCATTGGCGATATTGCCGACGCCCGATTGCAGAGGCAGCAGCGAGGCGGGCAGGCGGTCCTTCTTCACCTCATGGCTCAGGAATTCGAGCAAATGGCCGGCGATCGCCCGCGCCTTGTCGTCGGGTGGGGTAAAGGGGGCGTTGCGGTCCGGCGCGTCCGTCTCGACCACCGCGATCACCTTGTCCGGATCGCAGCGGAAGGTGGGCTGGCCGATGCGCTGGTCGGCGCGCACCAGCGGGATGGGCTGGCGATGCGGCGGCAGCGCCGTGCCGTAATAAATGTCGTGCATCCCTTCCAGCGCGGGGTTCTGCCAGCGATTGACCTCCAGGATCACGCCCTTGGCCCGGTCGATCCACGTCTTGTTGTTGCCGACCGAGGCGGAGGGGATCAGCTCGCCCTCGGCCGTGATTCCCGTCACCTCGATCACGGCGACGTCCAGATCGCCCAGAAAGCCCTGCCACGCCATCGGCGCCACCTGGCTCAGATGCATGTCGAAATATTGCATATGCCCGCTGTTGATCCGCTCACGGGCAATAGGATCGCTGTTGTAGGGCAGGCGGAACTCGATGCCGTCGGCCTGCGCCAGCGCGCCGTCCAGCTCCGGCCCGGTGGACGCGCCGGTCCATACCTTCACCCGGAAAGGCTCGCCCGCAGCATGGGCGGCGGTCATCCGCGCGGCGAGCGCCAGCGGCACCGCCTTGGGATAGCCCGAGCCGGTAAAGCCGCTCATCCCGACGGTCATGCCGTTATGGATCAGTGCGGCGGCTTCCTCGGCCGTCCGGCATTTGGCGGCCAGCCCCGCATGGGCGATGCGATCGGTCATGGGCATCCTCTTCCTGCTTTCCTGCGCGATGGCTTCTGGCTTTTCGGCTCTGCTGACAATAAGGATAAGCCGCACAATATCTGTGCGAGTAGCGTTCAAATGTCCGATCTGTTGATCGCCATGCGGACATTCGTCCGACTATGCGAAAAACCCAATTTCTCCCGCGTAGCCGAAGAAATGCATGCGAGCCACACCACCATCGCGCGACGGCTCGATCAGGTGGAGGCGCATTTCGGCACGATCCTGTTCCATCGCACCACGCGCAGGCTGATCGCTACTCCGGAGGCGGACCGCCTGCTGGTTCACGCCCGCGCGATGCTGGATGCGCTGGACGTGGCGGAGCAGGATTTCGGCCCGGTCCGCAACCAGCCGAGCGGCCTCGTGCGCATCGGCTTCACCACCGCGCTCGGCCTTTATTATGTCGAGCGGCTGGGCGAGCTGACCGCCTGCTATCCCGCGCTTCAGCTCGATTGCGCGATGACCGACTGGCAGCGCGATGTGGTGGAGGATCGCCTCGATCTTGCGTTGCGCGTGGGTCCGGTGGGCGATGAAAGCCTGGTCGTCCATCCGCTGGGCATGCTGCCGCGCCTGTTGGTCGCGCATCCCGCTTATCTGGCCGATCATGGCGCCCCGGCCACCGCCGAGGATCTTTCCGGCCATATCTGCATCGCCTATGCCTATGGCGATGTGCCCGCCCGCTGGACGATCGACGGGCGGGAGAGGGTGGTCGGCGGCACCTTCCGCAGCGACAGCAGCGAAGCCGTCCACCGCGCGGCCTTGAGTGGCCTTGGCATCGCGCTGCTCCCCGCGATCCGGGTAAAGGGCGACATCGAAGCGGGGCGGCTGGTTCCCGTCCTTCCCGACAGCAACATCGCCCCGCTCGACATATGGGCCGTCCACCCCTCGCACAAACGCCTGCCGCCAAGAGCCCGCGTGGTGCTGGACTTCCTCAAGGCCAATTTCCCGGGCGAACGACCCTGACTTTCATTCGTTTCGGGGGAAATCGGGAAATATTCGGCGCTACCGCTCCACCCCCTTGGCCTTCCCCCAGGCCCGCGCCGCCGTATATCCGAGATAGCCTGTGCCGAAGAGCGCATAGAGCGGCTCCGGCAATGCGTTGAAGTAAGCCCGCATCGCCCGGATGATCCCCGCCGCCATATCTGGCCGCACGCCGCCGATCAGCCCCAGCGGCACCGACCAGAGCAGCAAGCCGTACATCACATAGAGAAAGGCCGGCCGCGCCCGCAGCGTCCACCGGTCTTCCGCAATTCGCCTCGTCATGGGAGTTTCCCCTACCCGATCCGGTTTGCCAGCCAGCCATAGAGAAAGGCTTCATTGGCCGGCCGCTTTTCCGCCAGCGCCATATAGCGCTCCCCCTGCAGGGCTTCGAGCGCCACGATCAGCACCCGCTCCCCGGCCTTGCCGCGAAGCTTCAGAAACGCTCCCAGCGCCGCGAGGGTCTTGGCGCCGACCGACTGATCGACCTTCAGGTCGGGATAGTCCGCTTCATTGCGGTTGAGCGCGTTCAACGCGCGCTGGAGGAAGCCGCCGGCCGTCCCCGGCCCCATGTTCACCGCCGTATCGAACAGTTCCGCGGCGACTTTGGGCGCCAGTTCCGCGACAAAGGCGAAACCCGGCTTCTCCCAATAAAGCCGCCGATAGATCGCCTCCGCCACGCCGCGGGGGAAGGTGCGCATATCGCCCATAAACCCATTGGCCCGCGCCACCGCCTGGGTGATCCCGAATTTGGTAGGCCCGCCGCGATCAGCCGGATGGTTGCCATACCCCCCCTCCCGCGCGATCACCTCATCGATCAGAGTCGAAATATCCATGAAACCCGCCCTCCTGTTGCAGAAAGGCGGATTATTTATCCCATTTGGTTCGTTGTAGGACAGCAAAAAAGCGCCGGCCGGCGCAAACGGGAATTTAAGATGGAGGAGGTTGGCAAGGCGCCTGACGCCTTAATCGTCTATTTGGTCGGGACGAGAGGATTCGAACCTCCGACCCCCACACCCCCAGCCGCTTTTTTTGGGGGTTCATGGTGCAACGCAATTGCTCCGATAATTCTTGATTTTCCCTAAGAAATCAGCCACTTTTTGATAACTTAGGGCGTTGCGCGCGGTGCCATTTTGATGCGCCTTGTTTCACCAAGTTGCACCACCAGCGCACCACCAGAATGATTCGCGGACCAAGCAAAGGCGGTAGACGATGCGTGTGGCACTTACCCAAATGGCAATCGACAAGTTGCCCGTTCCGGCTTCCAAAGTCGAGCATCGCGACACGAGGCTAAAGGGGTTGGTGCTGCGAGTGATGCCATCGGGCGTAAAATCTTGGTATTGCGAATACGGGCGTGGGAAGCGGGTCTTCCTCGGACGGGCAGATGTGCTCGGCGTTGCCGATGCGCGTGAGAGCGCCCGCACGATCCTTGCTGATGTTTATCGCGGGATTGACCCTATAGAAGCACGCAAGCCAAAGCCGGGCGTCCCGACCTTTCAAGACTTCCTTGATGGCGACTATAAAATCTGGGCGAAGGCCAATCAGCGGGCGCACGCGCAGAACCTCAAGCGGCTGGCGACGGCTTTCAAGTCCTTGCTGAATAAGCGGCTGGATGAAATCACAGGGCTGGATGTCGAGAAGTGGCGCGCCAGTGAGATTGAGCGAGGCCTCAGTTTGGAAACCATCAACCGCGATATTTCGTCGATCAAGGCAGCGCTCAATCGCGCTGTCGATTGGGAACTGATTTCGGCCAATCCTCTCGCCAAGGTCAAGAAGTCGAAAACGGACGACTGCCTCAAGGTCCGGTTCCTCAACGACAATGAAGAGAAGAGGCTTCGCGCTGCGATGGATGCGCGTGAGGAGCGCCGTCGCGCCGAACGCGATTCTGCCAATCATTGGCGGCGTGAACGCGGCTATGTTCTGCTCCCCAGCCTGCGAACGGTAATGTTCACCGATCATGTGAAGCCGCTCATCCTGCTGTCAATCAACACTGGCTGCCGTCGCGGTGAATTGTTCGATCTCACATGGTCCAACGTCGATCTCGACCGGCGCATTCTGACCGTGACAGGAGCTACCGCCAAATCCAAGCGGACGCGCCATATTCCGCTAAACCGGGAGGCAACTCTGGTCCTGCAGGGTTGGCGTGCACAGGCAGAAGAAGCGGACGGGTTGGTGTTCCTCAATGAAGCGGGGGAGCGGTTTGATCGCGTGAACTTCTCTTGGCGTCGTTTGCTCAAGGATGCCGACATTGCCGCATTCCGTTGGCATGACATGCGCCATCACTTTGCATCGCGGTTGGTGATGGGGGGTGTCGATCTGAATACCGTTCGCGAGCTGCTCGGCCATAGCGACTATGCCATGACGTTGCGCTATGCCCATCTCGCTCCCGAACATAAGCTGAAGGCGGTTGAGGTGCTTGATCGCCGAACGTCCCTTGCAGCGGCGGCATGACGGTTATCGTAGATTGACTTTGTTGGCAGATATGACTACATATGACGAAATCGCGTAACACCCTTCGCACAATCTCTTGGATTAAGGCGGCGCGGAAGGATTTTGAGGCGTTTCCCGACCGGGCCATGAATCGGGCGTTTGATGCCCTGACTGTCGTGGCAGATGGTGGGACACCGGAAATCGCCAAGCCGCTCGCCGGACTTGGGGCAGGTGTGTGGGAACTGGCGATCAAGGAGCGCGGCGACGCCTATCGCGTCGTTTACGCGCTGCAAGTGGGCGACGACATCTGGGTGGTTCATGCCTTCCAGAAGAAATCGACCAAGGGAATTTCGACGCCGCGCCACGAAATCGACCTCGTGCGCGAGCGTATCAAGCGGTTGAAGGAGATGCTCGATGGCTGACCATGATGACGATTTCGAGCTGGTCCGTGGTTCCGGCAACGTCTTTGCCGATTTCGATGTGCCCGACGCGAACCTTCGTCAGTTTCGCGCTATCCTTGCCGCTGAAATCGTCAAAACGCTCGATAGCGAGGGACTGACGGTGCGCGATGCCGAGGCGCGCACCGGCATCGCGGCTGCGGATTTCTCGCGCATCCGCCAGGTCAAACTCGACCGTTTCACCATTGACCGGCTGATGCGTATTCTCGACCGGCTCAACCGGGATGTCCGCGTGAGGATTTCGGTCGCACCTCGTGCGCGTCCGGCGAAGGGGCAGATGGCATCGCCGCTTGCTGCGTGAAGTCCGAGGCCCGACATTGGCGAAGGGCGTGAATGCTGCGGGTGTTGTAGGCGATTTGAACGGTTACGCTGCTTCGCGGAGTTGCACGATCCGCTGGAACTCGGCCAACAGTTCGGGGTGACAGCGGGCAAGGTGGTGAACCACGCGCACGTTTTCCGTCATGCGGGCCAGATAGCCGGTCGCCAAAACCAAATCGAGATGGTCGGTTCCGTAACTTTGCTCGATCATGCGGAACTCGCGGTCGATGTTTGTCGCTTCCCGTTCCATGTGCTCGATCTGCTCATCGCTGAGACCCCGCACGGTCTTGCGTTTTTCGCTGGTCAACAGATGCTGCGGCGTGGCGGCAACAAGCGACTTGGCATAGGGCCATGAAAACCTGTTCATCGCGATCATGGTTTCGGCGACTTCGATCTGCCGCATGGGGCGCAGCTTTTTCATCTCGCGAAATGTGTTGAGAGGCACCATCCGGTCTTGCAACAGCTTTGCTACCTCGTCGCAAATTCCGTCCAGCAAGCGTCGTTTGCTGCGAATACTCGAAATGTTGACGTTGAGCGCCCGCGCAAGGCGCTCCTCTGAAACGCCCTTCTCAAGAGCCTTCAGGATCATTTTATGTTCCTGAACGATAGCCATGCGGCTGATGCGCTTATTGTAGGTGATGGCCTCGTCGTCGGTCGCCACTAGGCATACAACATCCTTGTCCCCGCGCGCCTTCAGAATGTCGATGCGGATATGCCCGTCTAGCAGCCGGTATCGCTCGTCCTTCCCCGGCACGCGAACGACGACGGGCGGCTCGATAATGCCGACTTCGGTGATTGATGCCGCGATCTGGCCGTATTTGGGCGATTTCCGGGTCGATTCTGGCATCGCGCGTAGAAGCTCGATCTCGCCAAGCTGAATCCGCAAACTGGTCTGTTCAAAGGCCAGCTTGATTTTTCGCTGCCGATTGCTCCGGGTCACTGGACGCTGATCCTGACTTTGTGAATCCGATCCGCAAGCCGGGCCGGAATCGTTGCAAGCCCTTCATCTTCAAGGATCGCAACGAAAGTTTCGTCGTTCGATAGCTGGCTCAGCGCTTCGACGATGAAGACGAGGCGATTGCGGGTCGCCTCTGTCTTGCGGATCATCATGCGCTTTCGTTCGGTGTCCTCCTGAAAGGCCTTCACCAGCCCCTCGGGTGTTGTCGCTGCATCTTTGCCTACCAGCTTGGTGAGTTTGGCGGCCTTGCCAGACCGCTTTCGCACGTCCACCAAACGGCGTGCGGCGATCAGCGCGCGGCCGCGCAGGAGATTGTCTTCATAGGCCTTGTGCAACGCGGCCTGCACACCCTGATCGTCGGCTTCGCAGATTTCGAGGGCGACGGATATGGGGAGATAGCCCGCCTCCACGGCAGCGACTAGACGCCGCTCGCCGCGTTCCAAAAGCCTTCCCACGATATAGACATAATTGGCGGAAAGCCCGGTCATGGCGGCGATTTCGTTGTCGGAATAGCCGCGCCCGCGCATCCCGAGGATGTCTTGCAACAAGTCCACGGCCTGATGCTGACGGCGGGCGCAATTCTCGACGAGGCTGGCGACGAAACAATCTTCCTGATCGGCGGTCACGATCAAGGCAGGCACTTCTAGCTGGCCAAGTTGCCGGAAGGCCTCAAGGCGGCCCTGACCGCAGACAAGATCATAGAGCGGTCCATCCTCGCCATGGCGACTAGTGACGGTGATCGGGCGTTTGAGGCCAACTTCGGCGATGTTCTCGACGATGCCCTTGAATACCTTCTTGTTGCGCAGGCGCGGATTGACGACGGTGATCCGGTCAATCGGGATCATCTCGACGCGCTGGGCGGGCAGCGCCACGGCTTATGCTGCCTGCCGAAATGGCACGCGCTTCGCCAAGGTGAACAATCCATCCAGCGCGTCGAAGCGGAATGCGTCAAACGACAGGCCGTTGTGGTCGGCCAACCGCAGCACGCTTTCCTCAAGGGTCATGCGCGGCAAGATATAGAAGTCGTGCGCGGTCATATTGTCCTCGTCCATTCTGACGCAGATTGTGAGGTCAGGGCGCAAGGTCTCGTCGAGCCTGATTTTCCAGCGGCGGAGGCCGCCGCGTGTCAGCTTGCACCGGGCGATAACGATGGAGGCGGTGATCTCGTCGTTGATTGTCAGCGTGTCATCTTCGAGATTCTGGATCGCGGTGCCGCCTGCGGCACGCACGCCCTCGATCACGTCCCTGACAATCGACGGGTGCATCCGGCGCAATTCGCGGTTGATCTCGATGTAGCGATAATCGTGGTCGGGGCTGAAGCCGATAAGTGAATAGGCGCGCAACAGGCTGCCAAAGCGGGACTGGTAGGCACTGCTGGACGGCCCATCCTCGAATTCGTCGATTATAAGGCCGGACAGGTAGCCGTTCTTTTTCAAGGCTTCTGACAGCAGCGCGAGCATGTCATCGTCGGTCAGACGCTTTGACCGCTCCTCGATGATGCGGCGGGCTTGCTCGAACAACTCCTGCGACACAATGGCCGGAAATGCTTGGTCGTGCCTGATCCAGTCCGATGGATCATTGCGAACGTGCCGGGTTTTCAGCTTGAAGGATGTGCGGCCCCAAACGTTGTGACCGGCGTATTTGTCGTTGATGAGAATTTGGTGGACCGCACCGCGCGTCCATGCACGCCCTAAGTCGGAGCGGATGCCTTGGGCATTCAGCCAATCGGCGATTTGCCGTTCCGATCTGCCGTCCTCGACGAACTGGCGGTAGATGTCGCGGACAGTCGCGATTTCTTCATCCGGCCCCCGCACCAGCACGATCCGATCCGTAGCGATGCTCTTGTGCTCGCCACGGGCCAAAATGCCCTTGTGCTGGCCACGTTCATCGACAAGCATCCGGCGCAGCCCGAAGCCAGGTGCGCCACCTTGGCGATAGCCAAGGCCGATAAGGCGGCATTGCCCCGCAAACACCTTAACCGACAATTCGCGGCTGTATTCACCGGCCATCGCCCGCTTGACGGTTTTGATGATCGACGAACCAATGGTGCCGTCGTTCTCGAACTGTTCGGCGATATAGTGAACGGTGATCCCGGCGCGTTTGCAGCGCAGCTCATAATAGGCCGCTTCATCCGGGTCTTGGAAACGCCCCCACCGGCTAACGTCATAAACGAGAACGGCCTCGAAATCGACGTTGCCGCCGTCGATGTCCGCGAGAAGCTGTTGCAGGGAATCGCGCCCGCCAATTTGAAGGCCACTTTTGCCTTCATCGGCATAGGTGCGGACAATCTCGAATCCCCGCCTCTCGGCATATGCGCGTATTGCTGTCGCCTGATTGTCAGTCGAATATTGCTGATGATCGGTGGACATACGGACATATTCAGCGGCCCGCTTTGGTGGCGAGCCGTCTGATCGGAATTCATCGTCTGTTTTCCATTCAATGACCATCGTGGTCGCGCCTTGATGTTGCCCGGATGCTTCTCCGCTGCCTGCTCTCTCCTCTCTAACAGCAAAGGGAGGGCAACATGTTTCCGAAGAAGGGAAGTTCATTTCCGGTCGGTCGCGACAGACTGACGGATGCCGAATTCGCGCAGGTGATCGCCTCGGCCTTGAAGGTCGAGTTTGGATCGACGCGCAACGGCACGAAGATGATCATGAAATGGACAGGCGTCAGTGATCGCACCGCGAAAAACTGGCTGAATGGCACCAATGCCCCAAGTGGCGTGCATTTGATTCTGTTGGCGCGGGAATCCAACGCGGTGCTGAAGGCCATGATGTTGATGGCCGAAAGGCCGGAAATGTCGCTGGGCGCAAGCCTCCTTTCGCTGAGGCGCGTGCTTGGCGAAACGATCGCCGCGCTCGATCAAATGATGTGATCTCGCAATGCTTCTCTATCGCAGGCTGCGACCGAAGGGAGCGGCCCGCTTATGGGATCGGGTGGGCGGGTCAAACGAAGTGGCCGCCCCAGACCGGGGCGGCCTCAATCATTGGCGGGCTATGCCGCCTCTTTGATCGCTTCGGGGTTCGCTAGTTGATGCAGGAAGGCGACGGCGCGTTCGGCATGAGCTGCGGCCTGCACAATGGCGCGGGTGTCGTTTTGCAAGACCTTGATCCAACTCGCGATATAGCTGGCATGATCAGGGCGCGGCTCCAGGGCAATGCCAAGGTCGGCGGCAAGGAATGCCGCGCCAAGCTCCGCGCAATATCCTGACAGTCCAGCGAAAAATGGCGGTTGAAAGGTGAAAACCATCGGTGCCTCCTGCACTGCCTAAAAACCCCATGGCTCCCCCGAGGCGGGGGTGGGCGGCGAGAACGACCGGAGAGGCCCGCGCAAGCGGGGGGCCGCACCCGGAGGGGCGAAATGCAATGGAGCAGCGCGGCGAAGCCGGGCTTGCGGCGCGCCGTGGCGGGCCTAGCAGGGAGCGCCGACCAGACCCGCATCGAGGGAGGCCCAGAAATCAGCGCCGCCGCGCCAGCGGCGTCCGCTGGTGAGCGGGCGAAGCCCGCGCATCGCCGTGCGCGACGAAGCGGCCGAGCCCGCGAGGGATCGGCCGCTCGGCTTTGGTCGCTGCTGGATCATGGCTGACGGGCGTGCATCCAGTCGGCCGCTGCCTGCGCCTTGCTCGCCGCGGTGAAGATCGCGCGGGGCTCGTCCTTGAGCAGTTGCAGCCAGGAGGCGATATAGGCCGCGTGATCGGGTCGCGGTTCGTGCGCGATCCCAAGATCGGCGAGCAGGAACGATGCGGTCAGTTCGGCGGTCGCTTCCTCCATGGCGAGCGCGTGCCTGGTCCACTTGGCGCTGAAATCCCGGTCGAGCCGGTGAGCTGCGCCACTGGCATGAGCCGCCTCGTGAATATGGGTGGCGTAGAAGCCGTGGGCATCGTGGAAGGCGCTGAAATCCGGCATGTGGATGCGGTCTTCGGCGATGTGATAATAGGCGCTGGCCGAGCCGTAGACGGTATCGATGCCGAGGGCGGCGATGAAGGCTTCGGCGGCGGCGAGGCGTTCGCTCTCGGGCAGGTCCGGCCCCGGTTCGGGCGCATAGCCATCGACCTGATCGGCGTTGAACAGGCTGAACGCCTTGGCGAAAAGCCGGCGGTGGTCGTCATCGTCGCCGGCGTCGTCATCCTTCGCGCGAAACTCCTTCCAGAGGACGCCGAGGCTGGCCTGCTCGCCCTTGCGGACCTGCGCGCCGAGCGTCTGCCACTGGCGATAGGTGCCCCAGACGCCGCTCGCATAGCCGCTGCCATAGGCGGCTGCCCAGAGCGAGACCGTATTTATGCCGCGATAGGGCTTGCCGCTGGCGACGTTCGTCGGGCGGGTGACGTCGGCGCCAGAATGATGCCATGGCATGCGCCAGGTGCCGGTGCCGGCTTCGATGGCGTCGACGATCGCTTGCGTGACGCGAGCATAGACGTCGACACGTGGTGAGGCTGACATGATCTGTTCTCCGTTCTCGCGCCGGGGACCATCCCCGGCGGCGGAGGCCCGTTCGCGCCGGGCACAGGGGGGCTCGCGCACCCGTCAGGGCCGCAGCGAAGCGAAGGACGGCGAAGCCGTTGCGCGGGCGCGCCGACCGGCGCAGGACTCCGCCAACAGCCGGGGTGGTCTACGGCGTGGGAGGATCGATCCCGGCAATCACCGCGGTCAGGCGATCAAGCTCGCGCTGGAGAGCCTGACGCTGAAGATCGGAGATGCGCCGTTCGCGTAGATGCGCCCTGGCATCGGCCGCCGCGCGTTCCCAGGCCGGCCTGTGGCGGGCGGTGATGCAGGCGTTGGGACAGCGGGTCGGCTCGCACAGGGCGGTGAGCGGCTGCGCGGGATCAGGGGTCGTCACGCGCTTGAGGCAGAGCGCGGTCGCGGGATCAAAGAAGCAATCCGCGAGCGGGCCGACATGGAAGGTGCGCGCGACGCTGGCGAGCATGACGCGCAGGCGGGCGCGATCGGCGATCATGGCGGGCAAAGGCCCTTGTCTGACGGCGGCATCGTCGAGCGTCCGCGCGATGCGCGGTCCCGCTGGGCCGCCGAGCGATGCGCCGCCCTGACGGCGGTCGAAATAGTCCAGCAGATCGTCAATCTGACCGAGCCGGCGCTGCGCTTCGACCTCGGCGCGAAACCCCGATGCGCTGGTCCCGGCATAGCCCTCGAAAGCGGCGACCGAGGCGTGCTTGTACTGGATCATGCCGGCGATGGTGCCGAACGGGCGGTTGGCGATGTGCCACGCGATCGTGCGCCGGAACTGCCGTGTCGTGATGCGCCACGGCTTGCCGTCGGGACCGCGCGGGATGACCGGCATATCGGGGTTGCCGAAGGCGGTGTTGAGGTGGTCGCGGAAGGCGTTGAGCTGGCGGACCACCTCGCTCGACAGATGCGTCTTGGAGACGGCGCTCGCGCGCAGTACCGGCCAGAGCGTATCGCTGCCGCTGGCGCGCGCCGGTCCTGCCGACAGGCGTTCGAGCACCGTGATCGCATCGGCGACCGGCTCGATCGTCACCCAGCTCGCCACTTCGCCCACCGCCGCCCGGCGCTTGTAGATGGTCGATCGGATGCGATGCCGTTCGATCAGGCCGTCCTCGCTGCGCGCGATAGAGACACACCCGCGCCGCATCGCCTGCACCTCGCAGTCGCGCATGCCGGTCAGATAGGCGCACACGATATAAGCGGCGGCCTGGAGCATCCGTTCCTCGTGTGCGAGAGTCTTCGCGTCGAAGCGCTCGCGCCATGGCCGACCGCTATCGGGATCGATCGAGATCGGCGTGTCCATGCCGCCGACCTCCACCCCCAGCTCGGCCGCCACTGCATCGATCAGCCTCGCTTCGCCGCCGGTCAGCATGAGATGTGCGTGCGGTTCCGCCTGCACGTCGATCCCGACATGGAGATGTAAGAGATGGGCGTTGATCGGTGGGGTCACGCTGCCGGTGTTGGGGTCGACGCGCAGCTTGCCGTTATGAGCGGTGGCCCAGATCGGTGCGCCGCGCCCCTCGCGGCGTCGGCGATCGAAATAGGCCTTCAGGCGGGTGCGGCGACGTTGCCGGCGATCAGGGTCCGAGAGGCCGGCGTCGGCGGTGACAAGGCGATCCCGGCGCGCTTCGAGCCGATCAAGCTCGCGGCGGGCGGCGAGAATATCGTCAGCGAAGACGGTGACGTAGCGCAACGACCAGGCGAGCAGCGCGGCGATGACCTCTTCCGGGAACCGTGGGGTGCGGTTCTCCCGGACATGGCGGTAGCCCGCAACGCGGGCGGGCGCCTGTCCGGCCCAGGGCTCGAATACAAGGCCTCCGTCAGCGAGGTGGTCACGATAGTAATAGAGATCGGAGACCACTTCGAGGAGGTGACCGACGATGACGGGTCGTCGGGCAGGATCGTCACGGAGATGACGGGCATAGGCATCGACCAATGGCTGATCGATACGGGAAACGTCGAGCCGTCCGAGCCGCTCACGGGCGAAGGCGAAGAACCGGCGGGCACGGTTGAATGCCTGGCGGATGCAGGCGGGCGGTAACTTCGTCCGATAGCCGGGGAGATCGGCGTTGAGGCGGGCGTAGAGATAGGCGCGCATCGCCGCCTGGACATCGGCATGTTCGAGCACGTCGAAATGCACGGTGACGTGGCAGCGCCGGGCGTTCTCGCGGAATACGGCGGGACCGAGATCCCAGCTCGCGTCGCCGACGCGCGACAGATCTTCGCGGGCGTGACCGGCCTTGAGCGGCGCGCTCGCCAGCACGGCGCGATCGTCGAAGGCGGGCGCCTGGACATGGGCTGGCATGGTCATGTGCGTGCCTCCGGCGGCAGATAAAGCCGTTCGCCTTCCATCTGCCGGCGCGCATCGGCGATGACGGCATCGGAGAATGCCGGCAGGACCTGGGCGGTGATGCGGGCATGGACGCGGCCGAACTTGGCCGCCCAATCGTTCGCGGGCAGGCTCAGCCTCTGCTCTTCGACGAATGCGAGGAAAGCGAGGATCGCGGGGAGCTTGCGCGCGGTGATGACGGCGTTGGGACAATCGAGGCAACCCCAGAAGGGCTGCGCGCAGGGTGATCCGGCATCGGCGAAGGGACTGCTATGGAAGCCCGCGCAGGCGGCGAGCCAGACATCCTGTTCGCCGTCGAGCAACGGACCGACGGTATCGGGCGGCATCAGCGGCGCGGCCTGATCGGGCGATTGGCGCAACGCCTTCTCGGCGGTGGGCGGCAGCACGGTCGGCGTCGCGGTGGCGACCGCTTCGCGAAAGGCGTCAGCGAGGGTCTTCTCGTGCAGGGACCGAAGCGACGGCAGATCGGCATAGTGGCGCCCCGCAACCTCGCGCGAATGACCGACTGCGAAGCGGGCCATGTGCCCCTCAGTCTTCGTGTACCACAGCGCCTTGTGGGTCTTGCGGAGCCGGGAGAGCAGCAGGTGGAGCGGCTTGCCGTCGTCATCGACAATAGCATGCTGTGCTATCCAGGCAGCGATCCGCTCCTTCGGATGAGCGATACCCGCCCGCAGGCCGCCAACGTTGTGATAAACCCAAAGACGATCATCGGTCAGATGCTCGCGGGCTGGCGCGGTGACGTCGATCAGGCGACGGATGAGGCCGCCAGGCGTGCCACCACCGCCGTCGCGGACGCGCATGCTCTTGTGCTCGGCGCCGCGGGCGCGGCGCTTGAGATAGCGCAGTTCCACCGTGCCGGCATGGGGGTTGGTGAGACAATCCACGGTCAGCGCCTTCAGGCACTCGGGCTCGAGCCCGGTATCGAGCGTGAGCAGCACGAGCAGCGCCGGCAGATCGCGCGCAAGCAGGTGATGGCGGCCATGCAGATCGTCGATGAGCGTGCTGATCGGCAATCCGCGTCGCATGCGCATGAAATAGAGGCTCTTCAGCGCGGGCTGGTCTGCGACGATAAAGCCCTGCCGCGCGATGATCGCTTCGACCTCGGCGCGCACGCTGGCGATGACCGGGTCGCCCTCATCGGTGCGGTCGTCGGCACCGAGACGGCGGAACATCGCTTCGACGTCGGTCCTCGCGGCGTCGCGCAACGCGCGGGCAACGAAGGGGCTATAAGCATCGCGCGGGGTCGAGCGGCCCGCCGACGTGGCCAGTGTGTAGCGCAGCCGCTCATGCAGGTCAGGCGCGATCCGATCGGGCCGGTCTGCCTCGATCGCGCGCAATGTGTTGACGATCTTGCCGACCGTTATGTGCCGGTGGATCGCGCCCATCCCGCGGCGGTCGAGCGCGGAGGCGAACCCATCGATATGGGCTGCGCGCAGGTCGCCGACGCCAGCCACGTTCAGCGCTTCGTCGCCAAGCCAGGCGAAGAACAGGCGGTAGGCATTTACATACTGCTTGATGACGCTCGCCGCACCGATCGGTCCTCCGAGCGCGGCCGACCGTCGCAATGCGCCAGCAAAGGCGATGGCGAGCGGACGAGGATCGAGTGCGGCCATATCGATCAGGACCGTCCCGCCATGCCGCGCCTCGATGGTGAACTTGAGGCCGAGCACGGGATCAGGCTGCACGGGCTCCGGCGTGATCGGCACGAAGGCGACGGGCCGGCCCTTGCGGGGACGACCGCTCATGCGCCCTGCGGTCCCGGCAGCAGCGCAAGCAGCTCCTCGACCGCCGCATCCACCGTATCGGCGCGGGTCGCAATATGGTCGAGGTAGATATAGGTGGTGGTGAGGCTCGCGTGGCCGAGCAGGCGTTGCACCTGTTGCAGCGGGTCCCCGAGGATCAGCCGGTAGCTCTCCATCGGCCCCGCCGGCAATGCCGCTTCGCGCAGTCGCTGCTGGATCAGCAAGGCAAGCATATGGACTGCGAACGTGTGGCGAAGCTGGTGCGGGTTGATCGACAGCGGGAAGCCGTTCTCCGCGCACCGGTTGCCAGCACGGGTGAAGATCACCTCCCACGAGTTGGGCCGAACAGGCTGCCCGACCTCGGTCAGCCACAGCGCCGCCGGCTCGCGGGGCGGTCCATCCTCGTCGCAGAGGATCAGGCGGCATCGTTCCTCCGGGGTGCAGATATCGCGCATGCGGTCGAGACCGGCGCGGGTGACAGGGATCGGTCGTTCGAGCTTGGTCGCGCCGTCTCGCGCGGCGAACTTGGCGACGCCCGCGGCGCGCTCGACGGCGACGTAGGCGGCAATCTGACGAAGCAGCCGACGCGGGAGCAGGACGCTGCGTCCCCGGTCGCCCTTGGTCAGCGGTGGCGGGAGAGGCAGCCAAAGTTGTTGTGCATCGCTGTCCTCGCGGTCGATCGCCGCGAGCTCGGCGGCGAGTAGACCCGACGCCTCTTCGAGGCGCAGGCCGGTGGTGACGAGAAGATCGGCGAACAGCGCGTTGCGCAGCCCGTTCCGGTCGCGCGCGCCGGGGCGCTCGGTGCCGTCAGGGGTAAGGCCGCGCAGGCCGACCTCGCGGAAAATGCGGTAGTCGTCCATCGTGACGAACCGCACATCCGATCGCCTGGCAACACGTTCATAAGCGTCATTGCGCGCCGCGATCATGCCGCGACGGCCACCATGCGCCGGTCGCCACACGGCGCGGCGGCTGAACGGCGCGTCAGTGATCAGCCCGTGCTGCTCACCCCATCGGTAAAGGCGATCGAGACTGGCGACGGCACGGTTCCAGCTTGCGGCCGTTATCCGGTGATCGGCCTCGTCGCGGCGTCGCTCACGATGATAGGCGTCGACATCGTCGCGGGTCGCAGCCCACACGGTCTTGCCGCAGGCATCGAGAAAGCGAAGCCAGACTACGACATCATAGGCATAGGCGCGCAGCGAATGGCGCGAGCGGACGCCCGACAACGGCAGGTCGAGAAAGAAGCGATCCAGATCGGGATCATAGAGCGCGTCGCCGCGCAGGATCAGCGGCACATGCGCATCGAGGCCCCTGGCCTCGCGGCGCTCGCAAACAGTAATGATCGACACCGGCGCGAAGCCCTCCCCCCGGACCCCCCACCCGGAAGCTGACCTTCACACCGTTGCGCACTATGGCCTGGCAGCAATCAGGCTGGCCTCCGCCAGCTCTTGGGTCAGCGCTACGGCCAGCCTGATTACTGCCTACCGTGGGCGTCCATCGCCGACCTTACTGCAAAGTTGCGAGCGGCGCAGACTGTCCAGATAATGCACACAATTCTTCTCGGGCGTATCCTTCATCACCCCATTTCTCGCGGCCAAAGCTGCGATCAAGACGGCTTTCATGGCGGGTCCAATGCACGGTTTCATGGCCCCTTGTGGCGTAATATCCATGGGCATCATGGAAAGCCGCGAAGGGCGGAAGCTGGATGCGGTCGGCTGACGGCATGTAATATGCCTTGTCGCCGCCGTGGTTTACGGTCGCGGGGATGCTGGCAAAGAACGCCTCGGCGGCTGCGATGCGCTCAGTCTCCGGTGCGGGTTCTGGCACGATTTGGAACCGTTCCGGTAAACCGTCTATCTGGGCCACGTTGAACACGGTGTAGGTTTTGAGGAAGCGGAAGCCCTGTTCCCGATCCTCGCCGGTGGTATCGTCATGCACAGTCTTGGCGCTGTCGCCGTAGTAGACCACGGTTGCACCGCGCTCGCCTTTACGCACCTGCGCACCCAAGGCTTGCGCCTGCCGGTAGGTCATCCATGACGGGCAGACAAAGCCGGACGTCTGCGCCTCGATCCACAACAGAAGGACATTGATCCCGCGATAGGGCTGGCCGGTGGCGCGCAAGGGGCGGGGCTGGCCTGATGCGGCCATATCGCCGCCGCTCCACGGCTTCAGCCATGGGCGGGTGCCTTGTTCCAGCTCGGCCAGAATGCGGTCGGTGATACGGCTATGGGGGTCTTGCTTGTTCATGGTGTTTGCTCCCTTCCAATCCGCGCAGCGGGTCATGCCGCGCATGACCCCTGCCGACCCGGCGAGGGGCGGAGAGAGTGGGGGCAAGGTCCGGTGCCGGGGGTGGTGCGGGCGCAACGCAGTGAGCCACGGCCCCAAAGCGGCACCTTGCAGGGAGAGAGAGGCAGAGCCTCTTTCTTCCTCCGGTCAGGGAAGGGGGCGCGCCGCTACGGCGCTCAATGCAAGGTGGGCTTGCCAGCACTATCTCGCGACAGGGATGGCAACCCGCATGGGCGGAGACGGCGGAGCCGGTTCCGTTGCGCTAGCGATACAGCCCGGCCTGAAAGGGGCGCCCTGAAATCTGTCAGGCAGGAGAGTCAGGCAGAAAAGGAAGCCGTGGTTGAACCCGGTCCAACCGTCGCAAGAGTCTGTGTCAGACCACAGCTACAGCATCGGGCACGTCGTATATGGCCTCCGAGAACGCGGAGGACAGCCGGTGGTCCAAGAGTGCGGTCATAATGTCGGCGCATGTCTCTGGCGTGGGTACAATTTTTCCGTTTGCATCGAAAATAATATTCAAACGGAGTTGCAGGAAGCGTTGCCGCAGCCGCAACATAAAGTCATTATCGCGGTAGTGCCCTTTCAGTTCGATTGCGCACGCTCTGCGAAGCTGGATTTTGTTCGTGCCTATGTGGGCTACAAGCGGTGCCATATCGGTGAAAATGGCGTTGAAAGCCGGCTCGGCTTGTAGCGCGATGAACTGATTTGCGTGCGCCTGTCGATAGCTGAGAACGGATTCAAAATGCCCTTTGTCCAGCATGTAGATCGTGCCATCGAAGATGAAGAAATCAACGTATGTCGACAATGAAAATGCAGGCGCAGGTTCAAGCGTCAAAGTTTCATCACGGAAGAGAGCGTCAATTGCTTTTGCTCTTTTTTTGGTATGCCATGATGAATCCGCTTTCCGAACCGCATAGAGCGTGACCCCACCACTAACCAATTTAATCACATAGAAGTCTGTGTTTTGAATATGGCGAAGAGTTGTTGCTCGCCGCTGTGGTAAGGGATCGGCTGTGGCGGCAACTATCCTATCGGCGTAGGTCTCATTCGCACCAATTGATAACGCGCTCGCTTCATTGTTTTGAGCCAACAGGCCGTAGGGATTGACCTCTTCGATTGCGACGCGCCGTTGCTGCACCGCTGCTTTGACAGCCGCCTCCAAAGCGGGGTCCGTCGCAACCCAGTGCCCCGAAAAGGTTGGTGCGGCTCCTCCCGCCCCACCGGACTTTTTGAACGCCCACACGGTCATCGCCGCGCCTGCAATATCGAATGCTGCAAAGTCGGCGGGTATGGGCATTTAGTTCCTCACGGCTTAATGATCTGAATGGCTTGCACCAGAGACTGCTTAAATGGACCAGCGGTCAAATGTCCATGTGCAAGAGCTTTACCGGAATGCTTGGCGTCGCTTCCGGGGAACTTGTATTCAACCTCATACATCCTCCATGACAGCGCGATGAGAACGGGATTGAGGATAATTTGCCCGGAACGATGACTGATCCAAAATATCCAAAGCAAAAACACCACAAACCCTACAAATTTCCCGGTATCTGAGTATTCTATGCTCATAAAAGAAACAATGTAAGGAAGGGTGTAGTTCATCAAATCTGTCGGAATATACTTAGCCGAAAACACCTCAATATCTTGCGCTGGCTTTATGATTTTGAGAGAAAATATTGTAACTATCAGGCATAAAAGGGTCAAAGCGACCATACTAATCGAGAATATCGGCGCACCCAGAGGGATTTCGCACGCCCCCTGTCGCAATGGCCAGCAAAATTGCCGACTGAGCATGGGATACTGAAAATTCTGCGCGAATAGGATGAGGCTCAGAGGGAAATATGATCCCAGAAATACTATCGCAGCCGTGCCTAACCTGAATTCCATAGCAGCCTCTTTCAGCCTTCTTTCGCCACGACCGTGTCGTAAAGGCCGTAGTGGGTAAGCCCCTGATGGCTATCGATCCCCGTATATCGCAGCGAGGCTTCTTCATATCGGCGGAACGCAAACACCGCCGCGTTCATACGCTCGGTGTTGAACACATTAAGTCGGACGAGAAGATGAAAATCCTCGATGGTCAGACCGGTCACGGTCATAAACAGCTCCGGTTCAAGCTTCCGGATAATGTCTTGCAGATTGTTTTCGCGATAATCAGTGAGATACATGAATGCCGGTATGCGGGTGGCAAATTTTATGAGTTTTTTCTGTACCTCCTTGCGGAGCGATTTGTATTCGCGCTCCTCGTCGCTCAATTCCTTCTTTTCCTTTTCGGTCTGCCCGCCATCCTTGGCCTTGTTTTTGAGGTCTTTGACCTTCTCGGCCTTGTTGATGATCGTCTCGATCACGTTGTCGCCCAGTTCGCGCCAACCTTCGATCCGCCCCACTGCCGCCATCGCTTCTTCGTTTGAAAGCACCCGGCGCAGCGTGTCGTTGTCCACGTTCACCAGCATGGCAGATTCCCACTTGCGCGCGAGCAGCGTGCCAGTGGTCCCCGACATTGCGTAATCCAAGATTTCGCCTGCATCCAACTGCTTCAAGATCGCGCCGTCATGTGCGAGCACTGGAAGGAAGGACACCAGATCGCGCACCGCGTTTTCAGGGTTCGGCTCGCCGGGCGACAGGCCGATGCCATAATCTGAAAGCTGACGCAGCGCGCGTGTGGGTGCGAAATCGAAGACGAAACAGACGGGTTTCAGCACATCTTCCCGGCTTGGATCGTCGCCATCGGGATTCTTGATCGACCAAGGGGACTGCACTCGGAAAGCTGCCTGAAAATAGGTTTCAGGCGATTTCAGGTTCCGCAGCATCAGGATGGAAGACCATTGCGGAACAGTCACCCCGGTGGCGAGTTTGCCACACGAAAGCGTGATCGACTTGCTCTCAAAGCCGCTGCCGATAGCATCCTTGACCGGCTTTAGCGCAGCCAATCCCATCCCGGCTCCACCACCAGCGGCCATGATGACTTTGTATTCATGCCAAAAAACGTTCTGCTTCTCTTCAAGCAGGTTTGCCATGGCCTGACATGACGCGACATTGGGAAGAAACCAGAAGGCATGTTGGAGATAGGGCAGCAGCCGCGCATTTTCGTATGGAAATGGCGCTTTTGTGCCTGTTTTCAGGTTCTCGACTGTTTGCGGGTTATATGACCCGCGAATGATGTTCAGCCATTTTTGCACGTCATCCTTGTGCTTGAAGGTCGCGAGGACACCGCTCCCACTGGCTGAAAAAAATTCGTTCAGGTCGAATTCGTCAAACTCACCCGCGCTTGCGATTGCGGTCAGCTCTTCGGGCATCTGGTAGGTGAACAAGCTGAGCATCGGCAGCGCGCCATACGGATTGCGCTCTCCGGGATGCGCGGCGGCAAAATTGGCCTTGGCGCGCTGTTCGTCGGTATAGGTCCAGTTAAAAATCTGCTCTTCGATAAACTCGCCTGTAGCCAGCGCCTTGAATGGTGTGCCGGACAGATAGAGATAGGCCCGCGCCCTGATCGGCAAGAATTCCGATTCCGCCTCCAACGGCTGCTGCAAATCAGCGGCCTTGGCATTGAGCCGCTCGATTTCCTTTTCGGTTCTGGCCGAAAGCAGGGCCTCTTCGCGAGCAATGGCGTCCTCTTCGCCCTCAAACAGTTCCTTGGCACTATCCCGCCACGCGCCAAAATGATATTCGTCGAAAACCACCAAGTCCCAGTTTACCGAGTGAATCCACTCGTTCTTGAGCTTGATGTTGCCCAAGGCATCGCGGCCTAGAAGGTCTTGGAAGGAGCCGAAATATACCAGCGGTTGGTCGGCATCATATTCGACCGATCCGTTTCTAGCGTTCTGCGAACGATACTGCCATCCATCAAAATCGACATGGCTCTCCAGGTCAGATTGCCATGCATCTTCGACGGCTGGCTTGAAGGTGACGACCAACACCCGCTTTGCCGCCATTTGCTTGGCAAGCTGATAGCTGGTGAAGGTTTTGCCAAAGCGCATCTTGGCGTTCCACAGAAAGCGCGGCGCGGCCTTGGGGTTCTCGGTCCAGATTGAATTGAAATAGGCCATGGTTTTTTCCACGGCATCGGCTTGCTCGGCGCGCAGCGGAAAGTCTTCGTGATGCGTGCCGGATAGCCGCAGGCCCTTTTGCAACTCGGCAATGGCTGTTTTCACATCATCGGGCGAACACCGCATCCATTCTCGCGATGCGCCGATAACGACATTCTCGAACTTCTTGTCGATCAGCCGCTGGCGCACATCGTTGTCGCGAAACAAGGTGCCATCGTCTCGTTCCGCCAGCGCGTCTACATGCAGCGTATAAGCCTGCTGCATCTGGCCCTGAGACTGCCGAATCCTGTCGTTGACGTCAGCCCGCGTCGTCTGCCCAACTTTGACTAACCCCGCATAGGCGGAAGGCGCATCATTGGGTGTCCATGCATAAATTCGTAACCGGGCCTCGGGCTTGGGGGCAAGGATCTCATCAATTGACCTACTCATCGAACAGGTCACCGTCCATCGGGCGTATCATGCTTTCAATGTAGGCTATTTCGTCTTCGGCCAATCCATATTTTTTGTATAGAACCGCGTCGTTCCAATTTGCATCCCACGACTGCTGAGGAACCCAAGTATAGGTTGATCGGAGCGCGTGCTGGGTAATTTTTCTCAAAGAAACCAGAAATCTGAACAAACGCGTGCGATAGTAACTCGTAAAGCTACGTGCCTCTGTTTCAGAGGCAAAAGGACCAGCCACAAGGTATGTCTGAGTGCATACTGAATTTGGCACGGCTATAATCGGAGGGCCGAGGACCATTGCGGGAATGGCTCCACGCTCACCGTATGCTTCAGGTAACAACACCTTCCAATTTGGTATCAGTTGGCGATTTTTTCTGATGATTGAATCGTCCACCCAGCCGGTCGTGCGCCGCCCTTTCACAGTCAGATAAATTGAAAGCGCGCCGGGATTGCTTTTCGTTGAATAGTCTGTGAAATTTGTAGCCAAGCCAAATGGCGTATCGCCACTCACGACCGATTCCAGCGTCGCCTCACGTTTGGCAAGAACCTTTTCAAGAATGGAGAGCGCGCGGGTATCGCGCACGAAAATGTCATGCTGGTCAAGCTTCCGCTCGACGGTTGGCAGCTCTTCCTCCCCTTGGAAGAGGGTGTACCGGCATGAACCAGTGGTTTCTCTGTCCCATAGAAAATAGCCGACTCCGCCTTCGAAATCGACGCCGGGAAAAGCGGTGCTCATTTTCGTGTAGTCAATTAACTCGCGAATATGCCCATCGGTAAACATCCGCTTCCTGAAAGAACCCATGTCTCGACCGCCTGCCAGCCAGCGGGATGGAATAACCATGGACAGGAATCGAGGCTCCAAGTCCATCGCCTGCTCGACAAAAAGGTGGTAGATTGAGGAGTCATTCGATCCTCCACCCCCGCCTTTTAACTGATACGGGGGGTTTCCGATGATTACGTCAAACTGCATGTCGCCTCCGAAAAGCTCGGCAACGCGGGCTTTGATGTCGTTGGTGTGTATGAAAGCATAGGCGTGGTTTTCCAGCTCTGGGCCACGATCAAAGATAGCGCGCGGTGCCCCGCAAAACGCGCATTTGCCGTCCTTGCCTTCGGCAAACTTCTTGACCGTGTTGCCCTGCTTGTCGGTAACATTGGTCCATTTGCTGCTGCCGACCCACGAATGATCGGTGTGCTGAAACCAGATGTTCCCATCATCATTCTCGAACGAACTGGTAATGGAATATTTGCCCGTGGCGTGCTTGGAACAATAGAGGCTGCGGCGCGCCAGCAGGCTGGTCAGCCGCGTAATGCCGATGCCGAAGATTTGCTGCGTAAGGATGTGATCTACGCGCGTTTGAAGGTCGGGAATCTCCGCTTCAAGCCCTGCGATCAGGCGCTTTGCAATCTCGCGCAGGAACACGCCCGATTTTGTGAATGGGTCCAGAAACCTGACCGAACTATTCGCCCAAATGTCCGCACCGGCATGGCTCTCCGTCCAAGCCTGCGTCAGCGTGTCCAGCATCCGATTGGCAAATTCGGGCGGTGTGAAAACCTCATCGTTCGACAGGTTGGCAATGCAGGTCAGCACATCGGGATTGCGCCCGCGCAGGGCAAAGCTGGCCGGTTCGATCATGCTGCCGCCCCCAAGTCATCAAATGCCACCGCCAGATCGGGAATGGTCATCGGCGGATAGCTCTTTGCCGGGGTAAAAATCTCATGCTTGCCAAGCCCGGCGAAAAGCGAACCTTCGGCGCTGAAACTCGCCATGCCGGTCAGCACATCAAGCCGGAAATCGCGGCGCTGGAACTTGCCCTTGCCCAGATAGCCCCACTCCACAACGGTGATCGGATTGCCGTCAACGCCGCGCATTGTCATCGCATCCCCATGGACAAGGTTGAGCGAAAGCACATGGCTAGCGGCGCGATAAAGGTCGTCGGCTTCGTCCAAGCCCAGATAATCCGCAAAAATGTCCAGCATGTTGGCCCGGCATTCCGCGATGTTATCCTCCAGCAGTTCCACTCCATAGGCGCACATCAAGCCATAAAGCGCATAATGCCGCTTCTCGAAGTCTGACTTGCCGAACTTCAATTCCACAGCCGCCAATTTGCGTTGCAGGATCGGCACGAGGAAATTACCGCTGCCGCAAGCCGGTTCAAGAAAGCGCGCGTCGATCCGCTCCGCTTCGCCTTTTACAAGGTCAAGCATCTGCTCGACTAACCAAGGCGGCGTGAACACCTCCCCATGATCGGCAACGCGCTTTTTTGATTTGATCAGGTTCATTTACAATACTTTGGAATAAACATCGCGTCAGTGTCGCTCCTGGGCGCTGACGATAGACTGAACTGCGATTGTTCTCAACGCATTGCTTACCCGATTCCTGCACTTGCCGCCTTCGACGCCGATGGTCCCGGCATAGCGGCCTGTGCGATGGCGGTTTGCACTTGCCCTGCCCGCTCATTGATCGCGGAAACCAGCTTGCCGCGATCATTGGTGTAGATCGCGACGGACTCCTTCGCGCGGGATATGCCGACATAGAATGACTTCTGATCGACAAGGTTGGTGGCCTTGCTGTCGGCGTGGATCATCACATGATCGGCGGTGCGGCCTTGGGCGGCGAACGCGGTTTCAACATAGGCATGAGCAATGTGCTGGTCGCGGGCAGCATCAAGGCGCAAGGTCTGGGTTTGGCCGCGCGGATTTCGGATTTCCGCCGTGCGAGCCTGCGCGTCAATCGCGGTCACTTCGCCGCGCGCGCCATTGATCCGTCCCGCCTCCCGGTCGTTGCGGGTGAACCGGATGCTGTCGCCGGTTTTGAGTTCGAGCGATTGGGCGGCGAATGTCTGGCTGTTGCCTGCGCCCCATTGCCGCAAACGCCAATCGACCTCCCGCCCGTCTTCTGATTTGAGCGCAATGGAGGCTTTGGCCGGGTCTATGCTCTCCACCCTATACGCTTCCCCGCGCGCCACGCCCTTGTCGGCATAGTCGCGGGTGAAGCGGACAACATCGCCCTTGTCATAACTCATCGGGTCGCGAGCCTCGGCGCGGGTCAGCCCTTTGTTGGCAAGGCTTTGCATGGTGACGACGGGTCCGGTCAGCGCACCCGTTTTGGCAAGCTCCGCGCGTATGTCGGCGGTCAGCGTATCACGGCCCTCGCGTGATGGCTCGATAACAAGGGTGCGGGCGCGGCTGGCCTTGTCCAGCTTGGCATATTGCTCGGCGATGGCGGTAAACCGTTCGGCACGGTCGGCATTCTCCACGATCCTGCCGCCGCCACGGTCCAGCGCGGCGAGAGCCTTCTTGGCGTCCCCCTCGATGGATGCCAGCACTGCGTCCTTGGTCGCGGTATTGGTCTGCCGGACGATCTCGCTCAGCTTGGCAACCTCCATGCCCGCGCCCTGCAACTGCGCGAAAGCCGCGCCTGCTTCGACCGATCCGAGCTGCTTTACATCGCCCACGAGGATGACGCGGGCGTTCTGCTTCTTCGCCAGGTCGAACAGCTTGGCAGTATCGCGGGCGGACAACAGCGATGCCTCGTCCACGATCCATGCTGCGGGCTGTCCCTGACTTGGGCGCTCGGGTGATAGCAGGTGCCGGGCAACGGTATCGCTGCGCACGCCAAGCGCCTCGCCCAAGACCATCGCTGCCGACGCGGTGGGCGCAAGCGTGACAACGGGAACGCCCCGCGCCTCGGCCTCGCGGGCAAAGGTTGCCAGAACGGTGGTGGTCTTTGCCGTGCCAGCATAGCCCTGCAACGCGGTTATGCGGTTGCGGCTGGTCAATAGCTGCTCGGTCGCGGCGCGCTGGTCGGCATTCCAGCCAAAGCCCGCGCGTTCACCCTGCGCCGATGCGGTTGCCACGGCCATGGCGGCGACAAGCGGTGTGGCGATAGGGGACAGCGCGCCGCGCCCCTCCGCCTCGATCCGCAACAACTTGGCCTCGGTTTCGACATTGGCGCGGGTGGTAAATCCCGCAAATTCCGCGCCGCGCCGGTCGATGTGGGGATGCTCGATCAAGTCGCCCTGTTTGGTGGTGGTTGCAATGGCCTCGGTGATTTGGGCATAGCTGACCTTGCCCAGTCCGACGCGCCCGGCCTCCTCGCGCAATGCAGCGACCGAAAACACTGACTGGCGTTCGCCCAGCTTGTCGGCGGCATGAGCGACGGCGCGGCTTGCGGCGCTGTCGCCCTGCATGTCCATAGTGGCGCGATGGTCCTTGCTGACGGCGATGCCCTCGGCCTCTTTGACCATCGCCAGCCTTGCCTCCGGCCCGAACCCGGCTGCGCTGGCGGTATCGCGCCAATCTGCGACAAGCGCCGCAGGATCGGCGGAAACTTTGGCCTGCCGGGTATCGAGTGCCGCAACCTGCTTCTCGGCGGCGGAGGCATCGTCGCGGGACGTGCCACGTTCGCCAAGTGCGGCCTCGATCTCGGCGCTACGGGTGCTGAATGCGGCCATGACCTCGGGCGAAACGCCCTTGATCTCGAACATGGAGCCTTTGCCCACTTCGATCTCATAACCCAACTCACGCACCTTCAAGGCCAGCTCCTGCCGGTAAATCGCACCAATCTGCTTTTGCAGTTGGTAGATCGCGCGCGGTTCAAGGCTACGCCATGTGCCATCCTCGCCCTTGGTGGCATTGAGAATGACATTGTGGGTGTGAAGCTGCGGGTCTTGGGCGCGGCTCGTGCCGTGCTGAAAGCTGGCGACGACAAGATTGCCGGTAGCCTCACGGTTTACCGCGCCGCCGTCACGGATGCGGGTTGCCGCCATATGGCTCTCGACATGGGCAAGTGCGGTTTTCACCGCTGCCCCGTGCGCCGCGATCAATCGCCGGTCGCCCGCCACCTCGGCCATGATCGACACGGACTTTGGCGCGCTCAAGGTCACATCCCAGCCGGGGCGGTGTTCCAGCTTGCCGTCGCGCGTGGTTCCCAACTGCTGGTCGGCAACTTTGCCATCCAGCAACTCGCGAAACTGGTCGCGGTCAACATCGCCGGACAAGCCCAACTCCTCCGCGCCTTTGCCCTGCCATTCCGATGGGGACTGGCCCCCGTCGGCATAATATTCGCCAGCGGATTCATAATAGCTGGCGGCCTGACCCGAACTGGTCAGCGCGGACACGGATGCAACCATCAGACTGGCCCCTTGCTGGTGGGCGATGGCGTCGGCGGCGGCACAGCCTTTGGCGCGGTCGCCTCTGGCTGCTTCCAGTGGGTGGCCTTAACATCGCCGGGCACAAATCCTGGCTGACGGGCACCCCCGCGCCGCGCGATATGATCGGCGGTCAGCCTGATCCGCGCCACCGGCAAGCCGTCCGGGAACAGCAAGTAGCCCTCGAACTTGGGCAGGCGCAGTTCGCTTTCCAGAATAGCCGGGCGCATCTTGCGGATTTTGCTCAGCGTGGTCCGGGGCTTGTCGTCGCCGTCTGCCAGCGCGTCGGTCATGGTCTGAATCTCGACCTCGCATTCGCCGATGGTCTGGCTGGCCCAGACGCGCGTCTCGCTGTCGATGGTTTGCAGGAACAGCTTGGTGTTGCAGCAGCCCAGCATGGCTTCGGCGATCTTCGGGCCGTAGCGATGCTGCATCTGGCCCAGCGCCTGAAAGGTCAGCACCACTGCGGCACCGAACTTGCGGCCCTCGGGTAGCAGCCGCGCCAGATTATCGACGCGGGGTAAATCGGCCAGCTCGTCCAGCACGAACCAGATGCGCCGGTCGGGCGATGGGGGAAGGCCCAGCACGGCGCTGGCCGCGCATTCCAGCCAGCAGGCGAGCAAGGGCTTCGACGCCTCGAAATAGTCCTCCTTGCGCGGCACGAATATCCACGGTTTCGCGCCCTTGCGCTTGTCCAGCCCGTGTATGAAATCCCGGAATGCGAAGGGTGTCCCGCCGCTGCCATCAACTCTCAGAAACTGGATAAGATCGGCGGCCTTCGCGAGCATGAACAGCACGCTGCCTGTCGCCCGGTCGGCATCATCGGCAAAGGTCCGCGCCGATGAACTGCCTGCCAGCCACGTTTTCAGGTCATCCTTGGTCCGGTCCTGCAAGGCGTGCAGCAAAGCGGGCAAGGTGGCGTTGCCTTCGCGCCAGAGCGCTCGGATCATGTTAGCGACAAGGATGCGGCTGGTGTCGAGCCACACGTCGCTGTCATGTTGCCCTGTCTCGGTAATGAGCTGGCGGGCAATGCGGTCGGCGTCGGCGGGGTGGGCAATCTCGGCGAAGGGCGACCAGTAGGCGCACCGGGCATCGAACGGGTTCAGGATCACGTCGCCGCGTTCGGGCTGGTAGTAATGCGCGACGAACTCGCCGCTGGTGTCATAGACCAAGGCGGCTTCGCCCCGCGCTTCGATCCCGTCGAGCATCTGGCGCAAGGCGGTGGTCTTGCCGCTGCCGGTCGTGCCGATCATCGCCACGTGCCGGGTTTCGAGCCTGCCGGGAATGGGAACGGTGCCAACGTGCAAGGCATTGGGCTGCGCCTCGGTGCTGGTCAACGTCGCCAGTCCTGCCTCGCTCATCACCAGCGTTCCGGCGATAACTCGGTCACGCAACGCGCGTTCGCGCTGCCGGGCGATGGCTCCGCGCAACAGGATCAGGCTCACCAGCCATCCGCCAAAGCCCAGCGAGCATCCCCAAATCCCGTATGCAAAGACATCGTGCGCCGCATTGCCGTAATAGGGATGCGCGGCAACCGCGCGGGCCGGAACGGCATAGGCTTGGCCGTCCTGGCTGATCGTTATGGCTGGATCGACCACCGTGCCTTGGGCGAACCACAGTTTTGCCTTGGCGGCGGCGTATGTGCCCGCTGCCTGCATCGCCTGCTGGTCCAACGCCACATAAGGTGTTGCGACTGCGCCCATAGCGATGGACGCAAGCATGATACCTGCCTGCCGCCGGAAGCGCGCGGCCTGATTGTTGCGGTTGTGGCGGCGCAAGGCGTCGGCATGGGCGCGCCGGTCGTGAGACTGGTTCATTCCCGGCCCTCCTGCGCGCGCCGCCGCTGGCGGTCATAGGCCGCGTTGATCTCGGCGGTGACGGCCTCATCGGTCGTGTGAGCACCCAGCGCCGCATGGCGGGCATAGCAATAGGCCGCGCAAGCGGTGAACAATGCCCGGTCCAGCATCCGCTCGACATCGACTATGCGGGTGCTGACCGACGCCAGTTCGCTGACGATCTCGCGGTTGTCGATCTGGTTGCCTGCCCCGCGAACGAGGGCGGCAAGGCCCGCGTCTACGACGCGGGCGAGCATCGCATATTCGCTTAATCCATAGCTCTTGGCGAACCCGGCAAGGGCGCGATGACGGGCGGGGGTTAGCCGCACGGTCTGGGCGCGGGCGCTCATCGTGCCGCACCCGATGAGATGCTATTTGCCATCGCGGAAAATGGCAGAATTACGCCGTTCTCGCGGTCTGACCTTTGGCGAGAGGCTATTAGCATCCCGCCAAACCCGCAGAATTGCGCCATGCACCCGTGCGTGAGGTGTGTATCTGAATTGCTGGCTCGATGCGTAGCATCGCAGCCCCCCAACATTGCCTTTTGGCGGTTCGGTTCAAGCATGACCCAGCCCCTTCCGGCATACGGCGCAAAGCGCGGGAACGGGTTCGCCAGATGCAGTTTTGGCCGTGGCAGCGGGCGGCTTTGTCGAAGCATCTGCCTGCCGGTCGCCGCCAGCCAAAGCCGCGATCAGCGCCTTGGCTTTCCGGTCAGCCCTGCACCTGTCGAAATGCTCCGGGACCGGTGGCAGTGCGGTTAGATCGTGATCTTCGACCCACGTTCGAATGACGGCCTCAATCGCCTGCTGCATCTTTTCGTGAAGTGCCTGCGCCTCGAACGGATCAAGATGGGCAGTAACGCCGGGTGACAAGATCAAGCCGCCAAGCGGAACCCAGTCCCGCCCAGCTTCCTGCCAAGGCCCGTCGATCCTGCACCGGGATGTGTCACCCTGATAGGATGCAAGCGGTGGCCGCTCGGCCTCGTGCCACGGGACAAGCGCGGCTCGGTATGTGTCACCGTCCTCGCCCTCGGCGAGCAGCTTGTTGATCAGCGGCACGACGTAGCAGGCAGTCCGATATTCAGCGGTGAAGCGCAGATTGACCTTGCGGCCAATCCAGATGGAATCGGCGAGCCGATCCATGACGCGTTGGAAAATCGACATGGGGCATCCTTTCGTGAAATCACGATTGCAAGTGTTCGTGGGGGTGAGGGCAGGTGCGCCCGCCAAGCAATTAAGCTGGGCCGGTTCGGCGGTGGGGCAGGTCAGTAGCGACGGGTCTGGAGGCTGCTCAGCCAGTCCTCGATGTCGCCCGAGCGCCAACGGATTTTGCCCGCGCCTATATGGCAGGGGCACGGAAATGCGCCGCTGCGTGCGCGGCGATACAGTGTGGTGCGGGATTTGAAGCCGGTGACGTTGAGCACGTCAGTTACGGTCAGGAGCTGGTCCCGGTTCGGAGGCATTGCGTGGTCCTTTCATTCGCTGGAATGCAGGAGGTCGCAAATCGGGGCGTCAGGGTGAATTCAGTTCCACATTCACGGAAATTCATGCATCGGCAAATTGCGGAGAAAGCCATTGAATGGCGGGTAGATGCCTGCGTGAATTTTCTCCATTCTGCTATCAGCCGTTCCTTCGTCGCGCAGCTTTTCTTTCTTCTGTTCGAATGTCTTGCCTTCGAACTCCGGGCGTCGCAGTGCGACGATGATCTGGATCGCTTCGCGAAATCCCTTGGCTTTTGAACCCGCTTTGTCGGCATGTGACAGAAGCCAGTTGATGCGCTTATCGAACAATTCGCGATCTGGGGTTTCAAGCAAGGTGCGCGATGTCACGAAGACGGGCGCAACTCGCCCGCCAAGTCTGACCCATAAGGCGCTCATCGGAATTGGCCTGTGCGGGGTGCATTGCCAAAGCGATTGATCGCGGCTGAGGACAAAGAGGGAGCCATGGTCCGCGAGGAAGGCAGCACGTGCTTTCTGTGACAGCGGCTTGACCGTTCCATCCGGCAGCCGCTCGTCGCAAATGATGTCGCCGTTCGCGATCAGATGCTTGTAATCTTCCAGCGCTCTCAGATTGCGTTGGAGCACGACATTCGGCTCGGTGACCAGCTCGTCGATTTCTGGCTCGAAGCGAATCTTGCTCTTGTTGTGCGCCCAAACGAAAGTCACCCCACTGGCCAGCAGGACCGCAACTCCGACGGCCATTGGCTCCCTGAACACGGCAAGAGCTGCGCCAACCGCAACAGCCACTATGGAGATGCCGCGCAGGACATCGAGGACCTGTTGACGCCTGCGGCCCCGGCGCGCAGCCAATGCCATCGCGTCGAGAACATCCTTCGGAATAATCAGCTCGATGGGTGTCCCAGCCGGTTGCTTGAGAAACGCAATGAAGCCGTCCCGGATTTTGACGAACTCGGCAGGGCTGAGGGGCAATTGCTCCTGCATCCGTCCAGTCGGATTAGGGGGAATCGGCCCGGCGTTCAATTCGGAAAAGGGGGCTGGCGATGTTCATTTTCGATGCTCAGCGATGCATCACGATGAGAACATACTGGCAATATCTGCACCACCAGCGCACCACCAGAGCAAAGCTGGGGTGGTGTGTTGTTGAGAAATCGCCGCTAAGTTATTGAAATATTGGTCGGGACGAGAGGATTCGAACCTCCGACCCCCACACCCCCAGTGTGATGCGCTACCAGGCTGCGCTACGTCCCGACCGGAGCGGCGCAATTAGAAGCAGTTTGGGGAATATGCAAGGGATTCGATGAAGGCTTTTTGCCCTTTCGTCGGAAACCCTAATCATGTTGCCTCAGCCGCCCTATCTGTGTTAGCCGCGCGCCCTTGATCTGTGGGCGTTTATCCTGCGTCCGCAACTGGACAAGACAATAAGGCGAAAGTCCCAAGCATGTTTATATCTCCAGCCTTTGCCCAGACTGCGGGCGGGGAATCGTCCGGCGCCTCCATGCTGGTTCAG
Source organism: Sphingobium sp. SJ10-10 (assembly GCF_036038995.2). NCBI lineage: Bacteria > Pseudomonadati > Pseudomonadota > Alphaproteobacteria > Sphingomonadales > Sphingobiaceae > Sphingobium > Sphingobium sp. SJ10-10. Next base: position 2,449,635 of record NZ_CP158132.1, on the reverse strand, counting down.
ATGGCCCCGCTGCTCCTGATCTTCGTCGTCTTCTATTTCCTGCTGATCCGTCCGCAGCAGAAGAAGATGAAGGACCATAAGGCCAAGATCGACGCCGTGAAGAAGGGCGATCAGGTCGTGACCGGCGGCGGTCTGGTCGGCAAGGTGGCCCGCGTCGACGAATTTTACGTCGATGTCGAACTGGCGCCGAACATGAAGGTCAAGGCGGTCAAGTCCACCCTGACCGACGTGATCGACCCCGCCACCGCCAAGCCTGCGAACGACTGAGCGGCCCGATGCTGAATTTCCCTCGCTGGGCGGTAGCCGCGATTCTGCTGCCCTTGGCCATTGGCATAGCCTGCGCCGTGCCGAGCTTCCTGCCCGATTCCGCGGTCGCGCACCTGCCCAAATTCATGCAGACCCGCGTGAATCTGGGCCTCGACCTGTCGGGCGGCAGCCATTTGCTGCTGGAAGCCTCGACCCAGGATGTCGCCAAGCAGCGCATCGCCAATATGGAGGAGCAGGTCCGCACGGAACTGCGCCGGGGCGATACCAAGATCGCGATTGGCGATATTTCCAGCCGCGACGGGAAATTGAGCTTCATGGTCCGCAACCCCTCGCAGGTCGATGCCGCTGTCGAGCGCATCCGGCCGTTGACGCAGGGGGCAGGCCTGACCGGCCAGCGCGACTTCAATGTCGAGGTGGTGAACAGTTCCACCATCACCATCACGCCGACCCAGGCGGGCATCGACAATGCGGTGAAGGGCGCGATGGAAGTCGCGACCGAGGTCATCCGCAAGCGCATCGACGAAATGGGCACGCGCGAGCCGACCATTCAGCAGCAGGGCGACAACCGCATCGTCGTGCAGGTGCCGGGCCTTCAAAATCCCAAGGCGCTGAAGGACTTGCTGGGCCAGACCGCCAAGCTTGAGTTCAAGCTGGTCGACGTCAACGCCAACCCCGCCGAAGTCGCGCAGGGCCGTGCGCCGGTGGGCAGCGAAGTCCTGCCCTATCCGGCCAATCCGTCCGGGTCGCCGGTGATCGCGGTCCATCGCCAAGTCATGGTGTCGGGCGAGGATCTGACCGACGCGCAGCAGGGTTTCAGCCCGCAGGGCAATGAGCCGATCGTCAACATCCGCTTCAACGGCGCGGGTGGGCGGAAATTCGGCCAGGTGACGTCGCAGAATGTCAACCGGCCCTTCGCCATCATCCTCGACGGCAAGGTGTTGTCGGCGCCGAACATCAACGAACCGATTCTGGGCGGCAGCGCGCAGATCAGCGGCAGCTTCACCGTGGAAAGCGCCAACCAGCTCGCCATCGCGCTGCGTTCGGGCAAGCTGCCCGTCGCGCTGACCGTGGTGGAAGAACGCACCGTCGGCCCGCAGCTCGGCGCGGACTCGATCAAGGCGGGTCTGCTCGCCTCGGTGATCGCGGTCGCGGCGGTCGCCATGTTCATGTTCGCCAGCTATGGCCGCTTCGGCATGTATGCGAACCTCGCCGTCGCCATCAACGTGCTGGTGATCCTGGGCGTGATGGGGATACTCGGCGCGACGCTGACGTTGCCGGGCATCGCCGGTTTCGTGCTGACCATCGGTACGGCGGTCGACGCCAACGTGCTGATCTACGAGCGTATCCGCGAGGAGCGTCGCCGTGGCCGGAACGTCGTGCAAGCGATCGAACATGGCTATAAGGAAGCCAGCCGCACCATTTTCGAGGCGAACGTGACCCACGCCATTGCTGGCGGCATCATGCTCGCTCTGGGCTCGGGTCCGGTGAAGGGCTTCGCGATCGTGCTGCTGATCGGCATCGCGACCAGCGTGTTCACTGCCGTCACCTTCACCCGCTGGATGGTGTCGCTCTGGGTCCGGGCCAAGCGCCCGACCGAGATCCACATCTGACGGGGCGAGAGAAACAATATGAAACTGCTTAAACTCGTCCCTGACAACACCAATATCGGCTTCGTGAAGCTGCGCCACTGGGCCTTTGGCCTGACGGCGCTGCTGACGGTGCTGGCGGTCGGCGCCACCTTCTACAAGGGTCTCAACCTCGGCGTCGATTTCGTGGGCGGCCTGATGATCGAGGCGAAGTTCCAGCAGCCGCCGCAGACCGACAAGGTGCGTGGGGTGATCGACCGTCTGGGCGTGGGCGATGGCTCGCTCCAGCAATTTGGCGATCCCAGGACGGTGCAAATCCGCCTGCCGCTCCCCGAACAGGGCGGCGCGGGAGCGGCCAACGCCATCGTCGAAAAGGCGCGCAAGGCGATGACGGCGGAATTTCCCGGCGTCACCTTCTCCCGCTACGACACGGTGTCGGGCAAGGTGTCGGGCGAACTGATCCAGAACGGCGTGCTGGCGGTGATGCTGGCGGTGATCGGCATCGCGATCTTCTCCTGGTTCCGCTATGAATGGCAGTTCGGCATCTCGACCTTCGTCGCGATCATGCACGACGTGCTGATGACGCTGGGCTTCTTCGCCATCACGCAACTGGAATTCGACCTCAACATCGTCGCCGCCGTGCTGACGATCGTGGGTTATTCGATCAACGACAAGATGGTGATCGACGACCGCATCCGCGAAAATATGCGCAAATATCGCAAGATGGACATGAAGGCGCTGATCGACCTGTCCGTCAACGAGACGCTGCCGCGCACCGTCATGACCTCCGTTACCGTTCTGCTGGCACTCGGGGCGCTGCTGCTGCTGGGCGGCCATGTGCTGCGCGGCTTCACGGCGGCCATGATGCTGGGCATCATCGTCGGCACCTATTCGTCGGTCTATGTGTCCTCTTCGCTGCTGATCACTCTCGGTCTGTCGCCCGCGACGGCCGAGAAGAAGGCGAGCAAGACCAATATCGCGGCGCAGGCCGAGCGCATGGGACCGCGTGACGATGGAGCGCGGCCCTGAACGGCGACGCATCGGGAAAGGGGCGCACGGGGATCGAACTGCGCCGCGATGAGGCGGGGCAGGGGCCGATCGTCACCGGCTTTCAGGGGCGGGGCTTTCGGGTCAGGGACGATGTCTTTCCCGATGGCCTGCTGCTTTCGCCGGTGCGTGCCCTGGCCTGGCAGGAGGCGCCGCGCGTCGAGGCTCTGACCGTGCCGGATCTGGGCGACCTGTTCGACCTTGATCCGCTGCCGGAATTTCTGCTGATCGGCACGGGCGCCAGCCTGCGCCAGCCGCCGCGCCCCTTCGTCCGGGAACTGGAAGCCAAGGGCATCGGGGTCGAGGTGATGGACAGCCGCGCCGCCGCCCGCGCCTGGGGCGTGTTGCGCGCCGAGGAACGCTGGATCGTCGCGGCCCTGCTGCCGCTGATCTAGGGGCATTTGCGCTTTATCGAAGGGGCTTTCCGGGGCCGCCTTGCGCTTTTTTCTTCATCCGCTTACTCTTGGGGCAAGTTCCGGCGCCTTTCGGCGTTGGCGAAGAAGAAAAGAGATACGGCCATGGTGCAGCAAAGCCGCCCATCGCCGCAGAGTTCCGGCCCAGCCGGCGGAGTTTCGGGCACAGGGGTCCGTTCCGGTCAGGGCAATGGGAGCAAGGCTGCGGCCCTCACTCCCCCGTCGAAATCGCGGGGCCTTTTGCCTCATCCGCTGCGCGGACGCCGCTCCTATGCGGCCATCGACCTGGGCACCAATAATTGCCGTTTGCTGATCGCCAAGCCCTCGGCCGACGGCTTCATCGTCGTCGACGCCTTTTCCCGAATCGTGCGTCTGGGGGAGGGGCTGGCGGCTTCGGGGCGGATCAGCGACGAAGCCATTGAGCGCGCCATTGCGGCATTGTCGGTCTGTGCGGACAAGCTGCGCCGCCGCCATGTCACCTTGGCCCGATCGGTCGCGACGGAGGCCTGCCGACGCGCCTCGAACGGCGCCGATTTCATCCAGCGCGTCTACCGCGAAACCGGCATCGCGCTCGATATCATTACCGCGCAGGAAGAGGCGCGGTTGGCGGTGCTGGGCTGTCACGCGCTGCTGGAGCCGGGCGATGGTCCGGCGCTGATCTTCGACATTGGCGGTGGGTCGACCGAACTGGTTCTGGTCAACTCCCGCCGGGAGGGCGCGCCGCATATCGTCGATTGGGTGAGCGCGCCCTGGGGCGTCGTGTCGCTGACCGAGAGCGAGCCCTTCGATCATGCCGATCCCATGGATCGTCTGGCGGCTTATGGCCGGATGCGCGCGCGCGTGGCCGATGCTTTCTCGCCGCTGGCCCGCCGCCTGCCCACTCCGCAGCCCGATATCCGCTTGCTCGGGACATCGGGGACAGTGACGACGCTGGCCAGCCTGCATCTTGACCTGCCGCGCTATGACCGGCAGGCGATTGACGGGCTGATCGTGCCGTCGACGTCGATGCGGGCGATTTCCGCGCGCCTGTCCTCCATGGCTCTGGCGGAGCGGCAGAAGCTGCCCTGCATCGGGACGGAGCGGGCCGATCTGGTGGTGGCGGGTTGCGCCATATTGGAATCTATCCTCGACATCTGGCCTGCCCAGAGATTGGGCGTGGCGGATCGCGGCATTCGCGAAGGCATATTGCGCGGCCTGATGGACCGCGACGGAGTAAAGATGTGAGAGGCGAGCTTTGAGAGGCACTGGCGCCGGCAAGGTGCGGGTCAAGACGGCGAAGGGGCGGACGGCGCAGTCCACCCGCTGGCTCGAACGGCAGTTGAACGACCCCTATGTCCGCCGCGCCAAGGCGGAAGGGTGGCGCAGCCGCGCCGCCTTCAAGCTGATCGAGCTGGACGAGAAGTTCCACTTCGTGAAGGGATCGCGGGCTGTCGTCGATCTGGGCGTGGCGCCGGGCGGCTGGGCGCAGGTGGTGCGCAAGCTCTGCCCCAAGGCGAAGGTGGTGGGCATAGACCTGCTGCCGACCGATCCCATTCCCGGCGTGACGCTGTTCCAGATGGACTTCATGGACGACAAGGCGCCCGCCTTGTTGGCGGAGGCTTTGGGCGATGCGCCGGATCTGGTGATTTCCGACATGGCGGCCAATACGGTCGGGCATGTGGCGACGGACCATCTGCGCACCATGGGGCTGGTGGAGGCGGCGGCGATGTTCGCGGTGGAAAATCTGCGCAAGGGCGGCACCTTCGTCGCCAAGGTGTTCGCGGGCGGCACGGACGCCGATCTGCTGGCCATCCTCAAGAAGCATTTCACCACGATCAAACATGCCAAGCCGCCCGCCAGCCGGAAGGGCAGCGTCGAATGGTATGTCGTGGCGCAAGGGTTCAAGGGGCGGCCTGAAGCCGAAAGCTGAACCGGCCGACGGGCGCGGGATCGCGCCTGCGATCAAGCCAAGACATTGAAATAACCTTGTGTTCCTGCGAAGGCGGGAACATGGCGGGGCAGGCCGAATGGCGCGCAGGGGGTTTTCGCATTGGTTTCGACGGTATCGACGGTCGCCTATCTGGGGCTGGAGGCGCGTGGCGTGGAGGTGCAGTGCCAGCTTGTGCCCGGCCTGCCCAATTTCATCGTCGTTGGCTTGCCCGACAAGGCCGTGGCGGAGAGCAGGGAGCGGGTGCGCAACGCCATTGCCGCCATCGGGCTTTCGCTGCCGCCCAAGCGGATCACCGTCAACCTGTCGCCCGCCGATCTGCCCAAGGAGGGATCGCATTTCGATCTGCCGATAGCCCTGGCCCTGCTAGGGGCGATGGGGGTGATCGATGCCGAGACGCTGGCGGGCTATGTCGTCGTCGGGGAGTTGGGGCTGGATGGCCGCATCGCGCCGACGCCGGGGGTGCTGCTCGCCGCGTTGCATGCCGGTGAGCGGGAATTGGGGCTGGTCTGTCCGGTGGCGCAGGGCGCCGAGGCGGCCTGGGCCGGGCAGGTCGAGGTGATCGCCGCGCCGGACCTGTTGACGATCCTCAACCATTTCAAGGGGACCGCCGCTTTGTCGCCACCCCAGCCGGGCGAAGTGGAACCGCCGGTGCGGACCGCCGACCTGCGCCAGGTGAAGGGGCAGGAGACGGCCAAGCGGGCGCTGGAGATCGCGGCGGCGGGCGGTCACAATCTGCTGATGATCGGGCCACCGGGTGCGGGCAAGTCGCTGATGGCGAGCTGCCTGCCGGGGATATTGCCGGAACTGACGCCGGGCGAGGCGCTTGAAACCTCCATGGTGGCGAGCGTCGCCGGGACGCTGGAGGGGGGGCGGATCAGCCGGGCGCGGCCCTTCCGCAATCCGCATCATAGCGCGTCGATGGCGGCGTTGGTTGGCGGCGGACAGAAGGCGCGGCCGGGCGAAGTCAGCATGGCGCATCTGGGCGTGCTGTTTCTCGACGAATTGCCGGAGTTTCAACGGACCGTGCTGGATTCCCTGCGGCAGCCGCTGGAGTCGGGCGAGGTCACGGTGGCGCGGGCCAATGCGCATGTGACCTTTCCGGCGCGGGTGCAGTTGGTGGCAGCGATGAATCCGTGCCGTTGCGGGCATCTGGGCGATCCGGCGCTGGCTTGCTCAAGGGCGCCGCGCTGTGCGGCGGATTATCAGGCCAAGGTGTCGGGTCCGCTGCTCGACCGCATCGACCTGCATGTGGAGGTTCAGGCGGTGACGGCCGCGGATCTGGTCTTGCCGCCGCCCGCCGAAGGATCGGTCGAGGTCGCGGCGCGGGTCGCGGCGGCGCGCAATGTGCAGACGCGGCGTTATGAGGGGACGCGCGTGCGGACCAATGCCGAGGTGGATGGCGAGCGTTTGGAGGATGTCGCCGGGCCGGACCAGGCGGGGCGCGAACTGCTGGCGCAAGCCGCGGCGGCGATGAAGCTGTCGGCGCGGGGCTATACGCGGGTGCTGCGGGTGGCGCGGACGATCGCTGACCTCGCCGGGGCCGATCAGGTCGGACGCGTGCATGTCGCGGAGGCGCTGAGTTATCGAAGAAGGGCGCCGGTGAATTGATCGGGCGGGATAGGGTGGTTAGCGGACATTGATGTTGGTCTGCGCGATACGGCCATTCACCCCTTGATCCGCCCCACCATCGCCTGCCCCACCACCCTCTGACGCACATAGCGCCGCTTCAACAGCACGCTCGTCACCAGCAGCGGCACGCCAACGATTATGCAGATCGCCCCCAGCATCGGCGGCCAAAGCCCGAACAGGCTATGCACATTCAGCGCGGAAGGCGTCAGCAACAGCAGGAAGCCCGCCGTCAGCAGCCACAGCCCCCAACGGCGCGGTCTGACCGCCACCATGCGCATCTCATGCCGGTGCGCCTTGCGCCCTTCTTTGGTGGACAGATCGGGATGCTTCATCGCGGGCCACTAAAGCGGAAAAGCCCACCAACTGTCCAGCGCCACAACAGGGCTTCCGTTCGCGCGCCGCATCGGCTATCCAAGCGCCATCCCCGGGGGACCGTCCACAGACGGTTGAGAGGCGGCTGACGTGGCCGCGACCCGCTGAACCTGATCCGGATAAGACCGGCGTAGGGAGGGAACGGCTTGTTCGCTTGCAGCAGCCCGCGCCCATCCTCCGCCCCAGAGCGCAAAAAGAGGACGGCACGCCCATGAACACCATTTCCGTTCTGACCCTGCGTCTGGCCGAAGCCATAGGCCTTTACATGATCGTCATCGGCATGGGCGGCCTCACCGCCCCGCAACGCTGGCGGGCGATGATGGACGATCTGGAGCGCTCGCCGGGTCTGGTCATGGCGTTGGGCTTCCCGGTCTTCGCGGTCGGGGCGGCGCTGGTGCTGATCCACAGCATCTGGCGCGATCCGCTCTCCATCATCGTCTCGGCCATCGGTTATGCCGCCCTGATCGAAGGCGCGCTGCTGCTCGCCGTCCCCGGTCCGCTGATCAGGATTGGCCGCTGGTCGCTCAACTTCACCCGCGCCTGGGCGATCGTCTCGATCGTACTGGGCATCCTCCTGTTTCTCGCTGGCCTCACCGGCCGCGCCACCGTCATCGCCTGAAAGGAAAGCATATGGCCGACGTTGATTCGAAGATTGAACTGGCTTCCGATGGAAGCCAGCGGCCAGCCCGCACAGAGATGCGCGTCACCACCGGCCCCATCCGGGGCAGTCGCAAGATCCATGTCGGCCCCTTGAAGGTCGCGATGCGCGAGATCGACCTGGAACCGGGCAGCGGCGAGCCGCCCGTCCGCGTCTATGACACTTCCGGCCCCTATACCGATCCGAATGCGCGCATCGACATCATGGCGGGCCTCCCGCAACTGCGCCGCGACTGGATCATCGCCCGCGGCGATGTCGAGGAATATGACGCCCGGGCGATCAAGCCTGAAGACAATGGTCTCAAAGGCCCCGACCGCAGCGGCGGCGTCCAGCCCTTCCCGAACCTCGTCAAGCGCCCCCTGCGCGCCAAGGCTGGCGCCAACGTCTCCCAGATGCATTATGCCCGCCGTGGCATCATCACGCCGGAGATGGAATATGTGGCCGAGCGCGAAAATCTCGGCCGTGCCCGCCTCGCCGAATATGTGCGCGACGGCCATGACTGGGGCGCGGAAATCCCCGACTATGTGACGCCGGAGTTCGTCCGCGATGAGGTCGCGCGCGGCCGCGCCATCATCCCCAACAATATCAACCACCCGGAATCGGAACCGATGGCGATCGGCCGCAATTTCCTGGTGAAGATCAACGCCAATATCGGCAACAGCGCCGTCGCTTCGGACGTGGCGAGCGAAGTCGACAAGCTGGTCTGGTCGATCCGCTGGGGCGCCGACACGGTGATGGACCTGTCGACCGGCCGCAACATCCATGACACCCGCGAATGGATCATGCGCAACTCGCCGGTCCCGATCGGCACCGTGCCGATCTATCAGGCGCTGGAGAAGGTGGGCGGCATTGCCGAAGAACTGACCTGGGAAATCTTCCGCGACACGCTGATCGAGCAGGCCGAGCAGGGCGTCGACTATTTCACCATCCATGCGGGCGTGCGCCTGCCCTATATCCCGATGACCGCCAAGCGCGTCACCGGCATCGTCTCGCGCGGCGGGTCGATCATGGCGAAATGGTGCCTCGCCCATCACAAGGAAAGCTTCCTCTACGAGCATTTCGACGAGATCACGCAGATCATGAAGGCCTATGACATCGCCTATTCGCTGGGCGATGGCCTGCGTCCCGGTTCGATCGCGGACGCCAATGACGAGGCACAGTTTGCCGAGCTCTACACGCTGGGCGAACTCACCAAGCGCGCCTGGGAACAGGATGTGCAGGTGATGATCGAAGGCCCCGGCCATGTGCCGATGCACAAGATCAAGCAGAATATGGACAAGCAGCTTGAGGCCTGCGGCGAGGCGCCCTTCTACACGCTTGGGCCGCTCACCACCGACATCGCGCCGGGCTATGACCATATCACCAGCGGCATCGGTGCCGCGATGATCGGCTGGTACGGCACGGCGATGCTCTGCTATGTCACGCCCAAGGAGCATCTGGGCCTGCCCGACCGCGACGATGTGAAGGTCGGTGTCGTCACCTACAAGCTCGCCGCCCACGCCGCTGATCTGGCGAAGGGACACCCCGCCGCCAAGGTCCGCGACGATGCGCTTTCCCGCGCCCGTTTCGAATTCCGCTGGCGTGACCAGTTCAACCTGTCGCTCGACCCGGATACGGCGGAAAAATATCACGATCAGACGCTCCCGGCCGAAGGCGCCAAGAGCGCGCATTTCTGCTCCATGTGCGGCCCCAAATTCTGCTCGATGAAGATCACGCAGGAGGTGAGGGATTTCGCCGCGAAGCAGAACCAGCCCGCTGACAGCTTCCTCGCGGCGGAGGATGCCGAGAAGGGCATGGCCGAAATGAGCGAAATCTTCCGGCAGACAGGCAGCGAGCTTTATATGGGCGCCGGCGACCGGGAGCATGATTGAGGGGGCGGTCGTCTCGCGCTGGTTTGGCGTGAGTCGAATGGTGCTTTGGGCGGCCTTGACTCTGGTGTCAGCCGCCCCCGCTTTGGCGGCGCCCCGGCTGCCTGCCGAGGCAGGGGCGAAGCCTGACTTCTCCACCGTTCAAACGGCCGCTGCGGCCAAGGCGCTGGTTGCCAAGGGCAAGCTCGTGCCCATCCTTCTCTTCCCTGCTGAATTCGGGGGCGAAGCGATCCCGGAAAACATGATCTATATAACGCCCGAGGCGGCCGCAGCGCGAGAATTGCTGATCGGCACACTGACCCGGCTGATCAAGGAAGGAAGCATCGACAAGATGGAGGTGGAGCCCAGCTACAAAGGCCGCAGCTTCATCCCGACCGCGATCAGGATGAAAGCTTGGCACAGCAGCAAGCCCGGGAGCTTCGAACCGACCATCAGGGTCTGGTGATTGCGGGTGGATGGGGTCTTGCTTTGAGGCAAGCCATGGTCTCGCTAGAGCATCGTGCGGAAAAGTGGGAACCGACTTTCCGCTTAAAACGATGCGACAACAAGGAATTAGAGCACGCGCCCTGCGTCTGATTTAGCGCAGCGCGCTCTAGAGGATGTCCTATGGGGATGGTGGCAATGTGAGAAAGGGCAAGATTCGGCCTTCGTGGTAGATGGGTTGTAGATGAGCGTGGTAGATTTTGCCTCATGGCGATGCGCGAAAAGAGCGCCGTTGGCGAGGCGATTGTCTGTTCGCGCAGACCCGTGCTCATCGCCGGCGCGGAAAGCATCGCCGCTACCTGAAAGCGGGTCGCCCGTATCTATGATTGAGATTTGCGTGCAAAAGCCTGTTGTCGCACTGCAATCGCGCCGGAACATCACTGCGTCGTGCTGACCTTCAGGAGATGCCGGGACTAATACGAACCCGGATCACAGCCCCCAATTATGCCTTGGATAGCAAATCTCCGAAATATGGTTCCGGTCCAGCTGCGCCGCGGCCTCAGACGAACGGTCGACTTTCTGGAATGGTTTTCCGAACCCGTCCACCAGAGGGCGCCCGGTGTCTCGCTTCAGCCACAGGCGCAACAGGTGACGCTTGCGTTCGGGTTGCGGGAAATCGACATAACTGGTGCGGGAATGCAGCGCTGCATAGTTCAGCAGCCACTGGACGTCGCCGGGCCGGAAATCCATGGTGACCGGCAGGCCCGGGACCAGGAAAATCTCGTCGAGAAGGTCCAGCAATTCATATTGCTGCGGCGTCATGCGGGGCACTTCGGGATAATCCTGGGCTGACCGGATCACGTTCGACCCGGCATACATACTGAAGACGCCGTCGATGAAGGACACCATGGGCGACGAATAATAGCGCGCCGGAGCATCATGGTCCTGCCGGTACCAGTCATAGTGCCAGACATCGTACATCAGCGGGGCCAGGTCCGGACGCCGCCGGACGATCTCATTGTAGATGGTGACGCCGCTAATCAGGATGGACGCGCCGCCTTCGCGCGCGCCGCGCAGGCACATCAGGCCGACGACGTCGCTGCTGTCCGAATGGAAGTTCAGGCGGTCGCGCGTCCGGCTGGGCAAGGCGGATGGATCGTCCATGGTCTTGTTGCTGGTCGCCACGACATGGTCGAACAGGTCACCCAGGTTATTCTGCTCCATCGGTTTGCCCAGATGCAGGCCAAGGAGGTAGAAGATCGCCGCGCTCAGCGCATCGGAATATAGTTCCGAACGTAACCCCCGGACCAGGACGAAGCCACGCCCATTGTCCATGTCCGCGGCCCAGCTGGCCAGGCCCCTTGCCGTGACGGGCAGGGGATAGCGGTCAGCTGTTATGGTACGAAGGTCGGGATCGTCCATCAGGAATTGCGCGCCGACCTTTTCGATCTCGGCGATCTCCTCTGCGCTCAGCATGTAGAGCCAATCGGTCGAATCATTGATTTCATCGCCCGTCCATGCGGCCGGGGAAGTAATGATGTTTGCCTTTTCGAATGTCTTCGTTGTCAACCGGCGCGCAAAGTTGACCCCCTATCGGCGCCCAACATTGACCCCCTTTTCGTGAGTTCCGGCGGTTATCCCGGTAGTCCATAGGAGGGACCCGCGGACGCCGCCGCGCGCCGTCAGGAGCGCTGGCGGCGGCGTCCGCGGGAGGTACCTGTGGACCCACCGGGGTAACCGCCGGGGATGGGGGTCCGGGGGAAGGGGTTTTTCCTCGTCTCAGCTTCGGTTTTTGAACCGCCAGCTATCGTTGCCGGTCTCGATAATGTCGCAGTGGTGGGTGACGCGGTCCAGCAGCGCCGTTGTCATTTTGGCATCCTGGAAGACGCTCGGCCATTCGCCGAAGGCGAGATTGGTGGTGATGATCACCGAGGTCTTTTCGTAGAGTTTGCTGATCAGATGGAACAGCATCTGCCCTCCTGAACGGGCGAACGGCAGATACCCGAGTTCGTCCAGCACCACGACGTCCAGGCGGGCCATCTGGGCGGCCAGGTTGCCAGCCTTGGCCTGCCGGGTTTCCTCCTCCAGACGATTGACCAGGTCGACAGTATTGAAGAACCGTCCTCTCGACCCGGCACGAACCACGGCAGCGGCGATGGCAAGCGCGAGATGTGTCTTGCCGGTGCCGGTGCCACCAACCAGTACGATATTGCGCCTTTCCGGCAGGAATGAACCGGCATGGAGTGAACGCACCAGGCTTTCGTTGATCGGTGTATCGGCGAACACAAAGCCGTCGAGATCCTTGATGGCCGGCAGCCTGGCCGCAGTCATGCGGTATCGGATCGAAGCGGCTTCTCGATGCGCGCCTTCAGCGCGGAGCAGGTCGCCGAGCATCTCCATGGCGGTCCGGTCACGACGGACGCCGTTGGTAACGGCATCGTCGAACGCGGCGATCATGCCCTTTAGGCCCAGCCTCTTCAGGGCTGCCAACATCTCATGCCGCTGCATCGAGGCCTCGCACCATGTCATAACGCGCGCAGTCGGCGATGGGCGGATGCTTGAGCTTCAGATCGACCAGGACGCTGATGGCCTGGGTGGGCTGGGGTTCGCGTCGGCGCGACAGGATGTTGAGGATCACTTCGTCATTGGCCGTACCCGCCATCATAGCTTCGCGGACGGCAGCTTCGACCGCCTCCAGCCCATCTTCGGGCACTGCTGCCAGCACCCGGACGAAGCGCCGATCTGCGTCATCGCTTTTGCCCAGCTTGCGGCGCAGTTGGGCCAGGGCCGGCGGAAGATCCCAGTCCTGGAAGGGAGCGCCGTTGCGCAATGCTCCCGGCTTGCGGATCAGGACCGGCAGATAATGCCAAGGGTTGAACGCCGTCTGGTTGCGGCCGAACACGCGAGCATGCTCGGCAACCGCTTGGCCTGCACAACGGATGACGATCCTGTCGGCATAGGCGCGCAGTTGCACCGCCTCCCGGGCCGCACTCGCCATGACCGAGTATCGGTTGCGATCGAAGCTCACCAGGCAGGTTGCGCTCGCCACATGTTCGCTCTCGAAGAAGCCGTCAAAGGGCGTGGCCAATGACTGCAGCGAGGATCGTTCCATCTCCAGCGCCTGCGCAATGGTCATGTCTTCCAGATCTGGATGGGCATAACGCTCGGCCCACCGTCGGCACTCGGCCTCCAGCCAGGCGTTCAGCTCTTCGAGGCTGGCAAAGCGCAACCGGGGCTTGAACAGCCGCTCCCGGCTGGTCTGGACCTGGTTCTCGACCTGTCCCTTCTCCCAGCCTGCCGCCGGGCTGCAAGCCACAGGCTCGACGCCATAATGATCCGTCATGATCAGGAAGCGCCGGTTGAACACCCGCTCCTTGCCGGTGAACACGCTCGTCACCGCGGTCTTCATGTTGTCGTAAATGCCGCGCGTCGGCACCCCGCCAAAAAAGGCAAAGCCCCGGGCATGCGCGTCAAAGAGCATCTCCTGGGTCTCGCGCGGATAGGCCCGCACATACGGCGCCCGCGACCAGCACAACCGCATATGAGCCACCTTCACCCGCATCGGCTTGCCAGCGATCTCCACGTCCTCGTGGCTCCAGTCGAACTGATAGGCCTCGCCTGGCCGGAACATGAGCGGGATGAACACCTTGCTCATATCGCCGCCGTCGGTCCGGCGTTCGCGCTTCCAGCGTGCCGCATAGCGCCGAACCGCATCGTAAGAGCCGGTGAAACCCTCACGCTCCAGAAGATCGTGTATCCGTGTCAGCCGTAGCCGATCACGCCGGGGCCGTTCCTCGTTCTGCACCAACAACTCGTCCAGCCGTTCGCGAAATGGCCCGGTCTGCGGTCGAGGCTGCTCCTTGCGTTCGTAGCTGAAATCCGCCTCCGGCGCACGGATCGCCTTGCGCACCGTGTTGCGCGACAACCGTAAATCACGCGCGATCTCTTTGATCGGCTTACCTTCCCTGTGCTCCCTGCGAATCTTGGCAATAGTCTCCACAATCAACATCCCCATCCTCGCCGCCTGGAAGTCCAAGCCGCGACGCCTCACACTCTGGAATGATGGGGGTCAATTTTAGACGCCGATCACCCCGCTAAGGGGGTCAATTTTGCACGCCGCTCCACAGCCCCGCCACGCTGCGCAGAAAACCGCCATTTTTTTTGGGCCGTCACGCGGCGATACCCTCCCCGATACCTTTATACTTTTGTCGAGGTGGTTCGAGTCCTTCAAAGGAGTTTCAGGCCGAAAGCTGTCCGATCAGAAAGATGATTCGGGTGGCTCGCTTCCCCTCGCTCGGCACGAAAACCTAATTTTCGCACGACACAAAAATCTAAAAATCGAGCGGCCTAAACCAACCCGTCTCGTCACCATACCGTCGCCTGAATAAGCCCGTGCAGTTGGAAGCTGCATTAAGCCGCTTGCCAATGTCGGACGGCGGATCAGTTCCGCCAGGACCGGACCAGTCGGTCCGGCTGGAAAAGGAACTGATCGATGAACATGCACATATCCATTGCCACCTAAGCGAATCGCACGGCCCGTAGCGCTTGGGAAGAGGCGCTGGCAAACCGCAACGCCGCCAAGCGCGCATACGATCATTATCATACCACTGTCTGGCTACCGCTTGCCGATGAGTTAGACCGCATTTCTCCTCGCCCTGACCTGAGCTTCGAGATCGAGGCGCGAAGCGGCCAAGTAGCGCGCTATCTGGTCCCAGCAAACGACCTTCATTCCTGGGATGACCATTGGTCACCTGTTTTCCGGGAGAAGGCCGCAGCCATTCGCGAAGCGTGGTTGGCTTACCGGGTCGATTGTGAGCGCCTCGGCTGGGATGCGGCCTGCGATGAAAGCGAACGCCTATGAATATCCTGTGCGCGCTGGAAAGCACCTTGATCCTGATGTCGGCGCCAGACCAGACCGCGTTGATGTGGAAGCTGGCCGGCGTCGAAGCGATCGTCACGGATGCGGAGCGGGAAAGGGCGGCGAGCGACGAGCAACTGCTGATCGAAGTCGCCAAGGTTCTCGCGAACGACAATCAGGATGCCGAGCGACTGCGCGCCTTGCTGAAGCTGTTCGCCGCCTGATAATGGCCGTCCTCGTTGGGACGGCGTCGAGCTGTCAAGCCCCCACGTGTAAACTCCTGTGTTTATCTCACAAGAATTTTATTAAAGTTATGGCTTTATCAAATAGCTTGTGATATCAAGTCTCAGCTTGATGGATTGACAAGGATTGTAAAGGCAGGACCTTATGAAACCTGCAATTCGAAACCGAGCCCGAGAGCGGCTCGACAGCAAACTGGCCTCGATCAAGCCGATCGAGCGCTTTGCCATGCCCCCCAAAGGGTGGGTGCGCGCGATCCGCGATGCGATCGGCATGACCGGGGCGCAGCTGGCTCGAAGGCTCGGCATGACGGCGCAAGGCATCGTCAGCCTCGAGCGCTCGGAAGCAAGTGGCAAGATCCAGCTCAACACGCTGCGCCGGGCGGCCGAAGCGATGGACTGTATCCTGGTCTATGCCCTGGTGCCCAAAACGAGCCTTACAGAGATGGTGGACCACCGGGCGCGTGACATTGCCCTGCGGGCGCTGCGGCGCGTCTCTCACTCGATGGCGCTCGAGGATCAGCAGGTCGACCGCGATCTGGAGAAGCGAGTCCAGACCTATATCGACACGGCCCTGCGCGATCGTGACCTTTGGGAGTCGCTGTGACCGATCTGTTCGCGCAGCCCGATGACGCGACACCTCTCGACGCCGAAGAGCGCGAGAGACTGCTGCAGACCTGGATCACGACCCGCGCGGATCTGAACGAAGCCGAACAGGCCAATATTGATGGCGCGGTTGCCTGGACCGAACGACGCCGCGACGCCGACATCCTGACCGAAGGGTTTGTATTCGAGCTGCACAAGCGGATGTTCGGTGACGTCTGGTCGTGGGCGGGTTCGACCCGGAAAACGGGTAAGAATATCGGCATCGATCCCGTGCAGATCCACATTCAGCTTGGGGGTTTGCTGCGAGACGCGCGTTACTGGGTGGACAATGGGTCCTTCCCGCCGGACGAAATCGTGGTCCGGCTGCACCACGGGCTGGTCGCGATCCACCCCTTCCCTAACGGTAACGGCCGACACGCTCGGCTGGTGGCGGATTTGCTCATCGTCCAGCTCGGCGGCGCGCCCTTCAGCTGGGGCGGCGGGACGCTGCGCGACATCGGCACTTTGCGGGCCGAATATATCGCTGCGCTCCGCGCGGCCGACCAGCACGACTTCGCGCCGCTGCTGGCATTTGCGAGAAGCTGATGGCGAGCGCTTCACTCCCGGCCGGCGACGCCAGCTTCCGGCAGCTGCTGAGCTTCGTGCGCCTCCATTCCAAAGCGAAACCTCGATCTCGTCCGACACCGTCCACTCCGCTCAAAGAGCGGCAATCATCCCGGCGAATGGGCGCTGTGCAAGGCGGCCGTCAGACCCCGCTTCCTTCTGCTTGGCGGCCGGGAGATCGCTGGGCCTTTGTGACGACGTCCTGGCACAGGGCCTGGGCGGCCACGGGGTCGGTTTCGCGGTAGAGCATGGGGGCGAGCTTTTCGAGCATGTGGTGCTCGACATAATAGGCCAGCATGCAGAGCAGGACGTGGGCCTTTCCTCAGCGCGATCCTGCGTTGAAGGGCGGCGCGTTTACCGCGCCGCGGCGCACCACGCAAACGAAGGATGTCCTACCGCTCCATTTCGGTGGAATCTCCTCGTAGTGCAGCCCCTAAACCTGGCTGGCCGGCCAGTGGATCATATCGAACAATAGGTCGATTTCTGGCGCATGAAGCTTTTCCTCCTGTGGATCGGCGCCGAAGCGTAACCCTGGCTCTGCGCAGCGCAACTATCCGAAGTCACTTGCGAAGAAGAGATATTGCTGGGGTTCCAACAGGCGCCGATCGAGACCCCAGCGCCGTAGTATTTTTCATTCACTTCCAGCGACTTGGCCGAAATCTAAGCGGGTCCCGTCTCCGAGCCGATCCACAAGCGCGGATTTCAGAAATCAGCCTCGAAGACGTAAACGGCAGTTCTGTCGGCGTTTTAATCGCCTACATCGGCCAACCAAGCTGGCATGTCCCGCTTGGCATGAAGCACGCGCCAGACATCCACATGGGTCTCCAATTCAAGGTAGAAAACAAGCCAAGGAAATCCTTTCAGCCCTATGGTCCTCAACCCGGGTAAGTTCAGCTCATGAGACCATCGCGGAGATCCTGCCGCCGGCATTTCCCCTATAAAGGTATAGGCCTGTTCAAGCGCATCAATGAAACTGAAAGCCACATCCGCGCCAGCTTCGGCCGCGTAATGCTCGACCGCAAGGTCGACATCCGCCCGCGCTTTGGCGCGCGGTATGACCGGTTTTCCAGTCACGACCTCGTGCGTTGCGTCACACGGTCACGAAGGCCTTGGAAATATCCGGCGTCGGCTGGCGCTGTGGCTGCAGAACTGGCGCCGTCCAGGAGCATTTCGCGAAGGCGCTGAATGTCCTGATCCTTGCGGATTAATTCCCGCACATACTCGCTGCTCGTGCCGTAACCACGCACGTTAACCTGCTGATCCACAAACGCCTTGAGCGCATCCGGAAGCGAGATGTTCATCGTCGACATGGACTGTGATATAACGGATTTGGCAAAATTTGGCAAGATGTCACGGGGGGCAAATCGCCGTACACGGCACCGTTCCGATATCCTCCGATCGGCCAATTCTGGCCATCGGAGAACTATCATGGGACATTCGGACCTCGACCCCGCCATACACGATCTGCGCCCTTGGAATGCAGGGCAGAATATAGGGCCGAAGCGCCCATTCAAGCCGAGAGATATCTGGGCAAAGGGGAGAGAGCACCGTCGTCGCCCCAACACAAACCTGCCCTTTTCTTCCGCGCTTTTCTGCCTTCCAGCCGCATAGCCATGACATTATAAAATGTCAGATATGACAAACTGAGATGCAGTGTTTACCAAATATGGAAATTAAAGACAAAGCGCTATGCCTGCTTCGTCGTGAACGAAGGCTGGTTCGTAATGCTTGGCGAGCGCGCCGGTGATGCCTGTCGCGCGGAGTGCGTCGCGCCACGTGGCGGCTATCCGCTGCGCCATGTCGCGGATGAGTGCGCGCGCGTCCGCGTCGGCGATCTCGAAGAATTCCGCAGCTTCGAGCGCTCGCAGGATGGACCGTTCGTGACCGCCGCCTTCGAAGATTGCTGTTTCGAGGTGCGGATTGCGATCGGGCGCGGGATTGACGTCGAACATGGGGGAGAGGCGCCATTTGTCCGCGCCGACGTAGAGGAAACCGTGGTTCTTGAGATGGTCGTCCTTGTTGGAGACCAGGATGGTGAAGATGAGGCGCCGGTAGATTTCGAGGAAGTCTTCGACCGGATTGGGCCCGGCTTGCCGGATGAAGTCGGCGATTTCGGTATAGGAGCCAAGCTCGACTCCGGTTTTGCCAAGGGCCGTGCGCGCGGAGATATAGGGGATGCGGCCCGCACCCTGCCGGTCGAACCGCTTGATGAGAGCGACTGGGAAGGGCGTATCAACGAGTTCGAGGCGGACGTCGGGCACGCGGATGCCGCAGGAAGCGGCGAGGCGGAGCGTTGCGACCTCGACCCGCTCGACGGGCTGCTGGTCGTGGACGGAGGTGAACTTGGCGAGCCAAAGCGTGCCATCGTCGATGACATTGGCTTTCGGGCGGGCGCCGCCCGAGCCGCCAGCGCCCACAAGGGCCTGCATATCGGCCGCGGAGACCTCCTTGCCCTGCTCATAAGCGCGGGCGATGCCCGTAATTGCCTCGAGATCGACAAGGCGCGGGACCGCGTTGGGCGCGCCGCCCTGAATGACGGTGCCCTGATCGTCGACGAAGCGCAGCGCGCCCTGCCGGCAACTGTCGTCGGAAAGAGTGAGATATTCGAATTCCGAAAGGCCCGCGCCATAGGTCCGCTCGAGCAGCGTTCGCCCCCATGTGTCGGGCGCGGCGTCAGCGAAGACGCCGGCAAGCGCGTCGCGGACATTGCCGGACTGGCTCGAGGCATGGAAAGGGCCGCCTTCGAGCGGGAGGTCGGGCTGCAGCGCGAAGGCCGCCGCGCTCGCCGCCCAGGCCGGATCATAGGAAAAGACCGAGAACTGGCGCGGACCCGTGCGGGTGTAGCGCAGCTCTCCGACCTGGATCAGCTTCTCGCCGAGCGCGACCTTCGCGAACCAGTCGGCCATCAGAAGGCGACGCCGTCAGGATTAACCTCGGCCCCGCCGGACGCGGACTTCGTCTCGCCCTTCTTCTTTTGGCGGCGAAGGGTCGAGGCAAAGGTGCGGCCGCGCTGCGGCAGCTTCTCGGCGGCCAGCGCGAGGCCAAGCTCGTCGTGACGGACATCGACAAGATCGGCGAGACGATCGATCAGGCCCAGCGCGACGAGGACATCGGCAAGCGTGCCGATGCCTACGCCCGGATCACCGCTTTCCAGCCTCACGATCGTGCTCGCCGAGGTGCCCGCGCGCACCGCAAGGTCCGCGCGCGCGATATTGCGGCGCAGGCGCGCTGCGCGCATATCCCGGCCGAGCCTTGCGAGCGCGGATTTCGACTTGGGCGAGCTCATCTCAATTATCCATATATGACCGCTGACACCGCTTAGTGCGTCATATATGATAAATTAAGGTCAATTTCAATCCGAACCCGATGTAACACGTCCAGCATGTGGATCGGCGCCGATGCGTAACCCTGCCCTTGCGCAGCGCAACTATCTGAAATAACGTGCGAAATTGAGATAGTGCTGGGGTTCGAACCGGCGCCGATCGGGACCCCGGCGCCGTAGCATTTTTAGTTCACTTCCAGCGGCTTGGCCGAAATCTAAGCGGGTTCCGTCTCCAGGCCGATCCACATCTGCGGCCGTTCGCCGGCAATCAGCGCCCGTATGATATCGGGGATCAGTCGATCCTCGGCCCAGTCGCCGCCGCCGATCACATTCCCCGCCCGGGCCGATGCGATCTTTGGCCCGCCGGGGTAGGAGCGCCGATAGGCCGCGATGGCAAGTTCCGCCGCCCCCTTGCTGCTGCTGTACGGATCATAGCCGCCCATCGGATCATTTTCGCGATACGGCCAAACCCACTCGCGATTCTCGTAACATTTGTCGGTCGTGACGCAAACTGCCGCCCGAACGCTATCGATTGTGCGACAGGCCTCAAGCACATGAACCGTGCCCATGACGTTGGTCGCATAGGTTTCGACGGGGTTATCGTAAGAATAGCGTACCAGGGGCTGCGCAGCGAGATGAAACACTATCTCCGGTCGTGCGGCTTCGATGACCCTTGATACGGTCTGCAAGTCCCGCACGTCACCCTGCACATGATGCAGGATATCGCCAAGACGCGTCTGTTCGAAGAAGCTCGGCTCGGTCGGGGCAGGCAGCGACAGGCCAGTGACGTGGGCGCCCAGCCGATGCAACCACAGCGAAAGCCACCCGCCTTTGAAGCCGGTATGGCCAGTGACCAGCACGCGCCGGCCCTTCCAGGTCTTCACCAGGATTTCCAAGGCGCTCCCTGCTCCCAGAGGTTTTCAAGGTACAGCTTGTCGCGAAGCGTATCCATTGGATGCCAGAAGCCGTCGTGGCGATAGGCTACCAGTTCTCCTGTGGCGGCGAGATGTTCGAGCGGCTTCTGCTCCCAGATCGTGTCCGGTCCGTCGATAAGGTCGATCACCGATCGATCCACGACAAAGAAACCGCCGTTGATGAGGCCACCGTCTCCGGCGGGCTTTTCCCGGAAGCTGCGAACGAACTCGCCGTCGAACTCAATGGCGCCAAATCGGCCAGGCGGCGCAACCGCGGTGATCGTCGCACTCTTTCCGTGATTGCGGTGGAAGGCGATGAGTTCGGCAATGTCGATATCGGCCACGCCGTCGCCATAGGTGAAGCAGAAGGGCTGATCCTTGGCGATATGATTTGCGACCGCCTTGAGCCGGCCGCCTGTCTGAGCGTCAGCGCCAGTGTCGACCAGCGTAATCCGCCAAGGTTCACTCCGGTTCTGATGAACTTCGATATTATTGTTTTTCAGGTCGATCGTTACGTCAGCGGTATGAAGGAAGTAATTGGCGAAATACTCCTTGATCATGTAGCCTTTATAACCAAGACAGACGATGAAATCGTTCACGCCCGCTGCCGAATAGATTTTCATGATGTGCCAGATGATCGGCATTCCGCCGATTTCGACCATGGGCTTTGGTCGGACGGACGTTTCCTCGCCCAGCCGCGTACCTAATCCACCGGCAAGAATGACTGCCTGCATCAACTTACCCCCAGCGATGCCGCTCTTTCCTTTGGCGATCGCCCTCCTAGTTCGTATCTTCCGGACCTCTCCCGAACGGTCCATTCCCTTACCGCTCTTCATCCTAACGCTGCGTTAAGGTTGCTGCCATTGAAATCTGAACGGGTTGATGAGGGATGCATGCCAGCACGGTGACAGAACCCAATCCGAAATTCCGGCACGTCCACCTTTTGTCCTGTGAGAGCCGGGGAGGATGCAGCAGCGCGCTCGTATTTGGTACGCCCCTGTCATAGGCCCATATAATGGCGGTATCCGATCGCCCCTTTGTTAGCGCTAGCACCGTCGGATAGGGATCGGCGTTTAAGGCATAGCGTGGAATTAGGACTTCGACGGGTCGGCCGCTACGGCGAAAAAAGAACCCACCGACGTCGGCCAGCTTGTCCGGCTTGCCCATCAGAGCGGTGGGATTATCCCAGAGATAGACCAGCCGATGTGCGTCACTGTTTTGCATGATCCACTCCGAGGGCTGCTCGAAATTGAACCCATAGCGGTGATCATCCAGGGGATCGGTAATACGCTTTATAAGCGGCGGCAGCGACGAACCGATCAATAGCAAGATGATAGCCATCGGTGCCGCCGGAACCAGCTGTTTGACATCGCGAAGAACGATGGGAATCAGCAGGGAAACTGCTCCCACATAAGGAAGCAGGTATCGCATCGAGTAGCTTGGCCGGACAAAGCCCATCGCGACAACACAAGCCGCCGACAGTAGCCCGGTGCAGATGAGTACCATTTCGGGCGAGAAGCGGGGGGAAACTGGTTCCGTCGATCGGGCTTTACCAAAGCGAGCATAGGCCCATACAGGCAGCATGAACCCCAGTGCGATCAGCGTGGCTACAGACCCGCACAGGAACAGAGGCGCAAACAGTGCCTCTTTCCAGCTCAAGAGCTGATACCAGCTATATCCCGAACCGGCAAAATCCAGCACGACATGCAGGTGCCAGCTCATCCAAGCCGCCATGGGCACCAGTATGAACGCTGCTGGCCAGGTACGGAGCGCGACCCGCTGCCAGATCATCAGATAAGCGATGCCTTGGATGCCGGCGATCACGGCGGCATGATAGTGTGTCAGGACTGCCAGGGCGGACACGCCAGCCCAAAGGCCGGCGCGCGCGGTGGTCGGGGCTTGCATGAGGCGTAGGAAGCAGACCGCCTGCACGCATCCCAGAAATAGCATCAGGGAATAAGGGCGAGCCTCGGTCGCGATGCTGAAGCCCGGTTGCCACAGGGCGATACTAAGTGCCCATAAATATCGGATCGTCCGATCTTCATGCCCTTTCCAGAGAAGGAAAGCAGGCGCGGCCATGGAGAAAAACAGGGCGGGAATTCTCAATGCCGCGTTGCTGTCGCCCGCTACCTTTTCCCACGTCCAAAGGACGGAATAATAAAGCGGACCGCTCAATTCGTTGAGGCACCAGTCGATCAAGCCCCTGAGGTTCGGCTGCGCCGCGATCGTGGCGCTGAAATTCTCATCCAGCCAAAGTGGCGTGAAGAGTCCGGATGCAAAGATATTGGCAAGGAACAACAAAAACGCCGTGATCAGCACAGCACGCGGAATATCACCCGAAAACAAGGATGGTGACGCTGTCCGATCCAGCGCGATTGATGCCATAATAGAGCCTCTTTTGCCTGCCCGGGTCCCGACCCTGCGCTTAAATTTTATAAAAACATCGCCAATATATATGGCTATCATTTACTGTTCATCGACTGATAACTCTTCACGCTTCAATCGAAGTCCTGGTAATGGAACGGGGCGTGAGGTTGCCCAAGATTCGATGAAATAATAGGAGATTGCCCCTGCGAGCAACGATATTCCCAAAAGGAAGAGGGCGCCCGAATTCGGCAGCAGCCACAAAAGCGGGATGTGCCACAAATAGGTTCCATAGGAGATTTTTCCGAGCCATCGAAGCATTGGGTTCATCAAGATCGCGGGTGGGTTAGCAATCACTAAAACCGTTGCTACCTCTGCGACTGCTACCGTGTATGCGAAGGTCAGAGTTGCCTTGCCCCCGATGAAGAGCGCCACGAGTACCCCGAGAGCGATGCGGCCGCGATTAGTGCGCAGAGGCCTGAGCGCCAGCGCGGCGCCTAGTAGCAAGCCGGTCGCATGGAACGGGATGAGATAGTAGGGAGCTGGATCCGGCGGCAGGAATGCCGTCATGGCACAACGGGCGATCGTTACAATTACCCAGACCGACAGAAGGCCGTGAACAGCGCGGTCCCTTGGTAGCCTAACCAGCCAAAGCATAATCGGTGGCCAGAGCAGATAGAATTGCTCTTCAATACTGAGCGACCATGTATGCGACAGCGGAGACTCTCTGGCGCCTGCCTGAATCCAAAAATTGGGAGTGTAGGTAGCTGCAGCGGCTATATCCTGCGTCATAGTTGCAGGATTGGGCCAGAAATATGGCCCGGCAGCGGCACAGAAGGCCAGCATGGCGAGGAGTGCCGGTCCCAAACGACGAATACGCCGCAAGAGGAAAGCACGATATTCGATCTTACCCGTTTCTTGATGCTCTGTGGCCAGCAACATCGTAATGAGGTAGCCGGAAAGGACGAAAAAGACGTCCACTCCCAGAGCGCCGCCGTTCATCACATTCCGCTGAAAATGGAATGCCATTACCGAAAGCAACGCGAGCCCGCGTAGGCCGTCAAGCGATGGCTGATACTTTAGACGCACCGATAGTCCCCCTGCGGGACATTATGCAGGTAAAAACAGTCCAATCAATAACTTGAGGCAACACGAGAAAACGGCGCGATCGTCGTCGGTCAGCGCCTCATGAAGACTGCCGACCAGCCGGTCGAGCGTTGCCTGATGATCGTTGTAGCTGAACGGCTCGAACGGCATACCTTCGAATTGCGAGCGCAAAGTCGCGCGCTGGTCTCTGCGCTGTGTATCGATCAGTTCAGCGATCGGGCGACCGTGGCTGACCAGCGCGGCGACCATGCCGAGCCGGACTTCATCGGTCATGCGTGAACCGACGATCGAGCAATTCCAGACCGGCGCAATAGGTCTCATTTAAGGCGCCGCTACAGCTGTTCGAACCTACCGGCTGTGCTGGCGGAACCAGTCAGCCATTTCTTCTTCTGACAGTTCGCCGCTCGCGAGTGCGACAAAAGCTACCACCAATTCGGCATCCGTTGCGGCCAGTTCGTATCCGTTGAGCATGAGGAATGTTTCGCTCACCACCGCTGCCGTTCTTTTGTTGCCGTCAACAAAGGGATGGTTCCGCGCAATGCCGAACGCATAGGCTGCCGCCAAATCTGCGGTATCGGGTTCGCCATAGCCAGCAAGGTTCAGCGGACGCGCCATAGCGCTATCAAGCAGGCCTTTGTCGCGTATTCCGTCATCCCCGCCATGCTCTGCCACTTGCTCGGCATGCGCTGCCATGGCGACTGCGACCGTGACCCATATCCAATTCTGCACTGATTTATTTGGCGAGTTCACGGAGCGCGCGCTTGCGCCGAAGCATTACCTCGCGAGCAGCGGCCATCTGGGCTTCAAAATCAGGTGCCGCTGCACTCAACTCGATGCCTCGAGGAGTCGTAACCAGTGAAAGGGTTTCACCCACCTGGACATTGAGGTGCGCCAGAACATCGCGGGGCAGGATGACGCCCGCGCTATTTCCAATTTTGGTAATTTTAAGAGCGCTGTTCATACTGGCGTTATAACGGAAGCAGATATTGAAGACAAGTGGGCCAGGGTGAGCCGAATCCAGTCAGAAGGTCCAGGTGCTTCGTTTATGACGCATGATTTGCCGTTGCACTATTCCAACGGACGCAGGCGCACATTGATGGCCAATTTTACTCGGTGGTAGACGGGTGGTAGACGAGCCGAAAATGAAAAAGGCCGCCGGTTGGCGACTCTTTTAAGTTCTTGTTTTCCTTGGGAAAACTGGAGCGGGCGAAGGGATTCGAACCCTCGACCCCAACCTTGGCAAGGTTGTGCTCTACCCCTGAGCTACGCCCGCTCTGGCGGCCGGAGGAGGTGTCCTCTCGGCGGGTGGGGGGGCAACTAGCAGCGGCTTCCCACCTCGGCAAGGGAGAATCTGCAGGAAGCCATTTTTTTCTCCGCGAAGCCATTTCGTCCCAAATAGCGGAATCATGCATTGCGCCTTGGCGCTGCGTTGCGATATGCTACTGTTCATTCCCTAAATCTCTGACGTACTGACGGATATAATCGCCTCCCATTTCGTATCGCATGGGGATTAGGAGGAGTGCAGCTATGACCGCCGAACCATTGACGCGCCGCAGCCTGCTCCAGGGTAGCGCCGCTGCCGCCGCCGCGATCCCCGCTTTGGGAGAGGCGCAGGCGGCTCCCGCCAGACGCAAGGAAGGAGCGCCGATGACGCCTGTAGGACTGACCGTGAACGGCCGCGAAGTGCATCTTCAACTCGACCCGCGCACGACGCTGCTCGATGCCCTGCGCGAACATTTGCACCTGACCGGCACGAAGAAGGGCTGCGATCATGGGCAATGCGGTGCCTGCACGGTGATTGTCGAGGGGCGGCGGATCAATAGCTGCCTCACCCTCGCCGTGATGCATGAGGGCGATCATGTGACCACCATCGAAGGGATCGGCACGCCGGAAAAGCTCCATCCCATGCAGCGCGCCTTCATCACTCATGACGGCTATCAATGCGGCTATTGCACGCCTGGCCAGATCTGTTCGGCGGTGGCGGTGCTGGAGGAGATCGAGGCGGGCATCCCCAGCCACGCCACGCAAGAGCTCGACCGCGTCGCCTTTTCCGAGAGCGAGGTGCGCGAACGGATGAGCGGCAATATCTGCCGCTGCGCCGCCTATCCCAACATCGTCGCGGCGATTCGCGAAGTCGCGGAGGAGGGGGTAAAGGCATGAGGCCATTCACCTACAGCCGCGCAGCTAGCGTCGAGGAAGCGGCGAAGACCGCCGCCGCGACCCAGGGCGCGCGCTTCATCGCGGGCGGCACCAATCTGCTCGACCTGATGAAGCTCCAGATCGAGACGCCGGCCCATCTGATCGACGTCAATCATCTGGGCCTCGACCGCATCGAGCCGACGGCGGAAGGCGGCCTGCGGATCGGGGCGATGGTCCGCAATACCGATCTCGCCGCCGACAAAGCGGTTCGCCGCGATTATGCGGTGTTGAGCCGCGCTCTGCTGGCGGGCGCGTCCGGGCAACTCCGCAACAAGGCGACGACGGGCGGCAACCTGCTCCAGCGCACCCGCTGCCCTTATTTCTACGACACGCGCATGCCCTGCAACAAGCGCAAGCCGGGCAGCGGTTGCGGCGCGCTAAAGGGCATGAGTCGCAGCCTCGCCATCCTGGGCACCAGCGAAGCCTGCATCGCGCAGCATCCCTCCGACATGGCGGTGGCGCTGCGCCTGCTGGATGCCAGCGTCGACACGGCGAGCGCCGACGGCAGCCGCCGGACGATCCCGATCGCTGATTTCCACCTCTTGCCCGGCGATACGCCGGAGGTGGAAAATGCGCTGAGGCCCGGCGAGCTCATCACTTCGGTCACTTTGCCCAAGCCGCTGGGCGGCACCCATGTCTATCGCAAGGTGCGCGATCGCGCTTCCTATGCGTTCGCTTTGGTGTCGGTCGCGGCGGTGTTCGCGACGGACGGGCATGCGCGTTTCGCCTTCGGCGGTATAGGGACCAAGCCCTGGCGCACCGACTCCGCCGATGCGGCAGCGCCGTCCGGCGCGGCCGCCGTCGCGGAGGCGGCGCTCAGCGGCGCGCGCCCGACCGCGCACAATGCGTTCAAGCAGCAACTGACCGCCCGCACCCTTGCCTCGCTCTACCGTCAGAAGGGGGGCTGAGCCATGAAGTTCGACACGCCAGCCACCATCAACCCGATCGACCGGGGCCGCGTCATCGGCATACCCCATGACCGGATAGACGGCGCCGCGAAGGTCACCGGCACCGCGCCCTATGCCTATGAACGGCATGATGCCGCGCCCAACGCCGCCTATGGCTGGATCGTCGGTTCGGCCATCGCCAAGGGGCGGATCGGCGCCATGGACCTGCGCGCAGCGGAGGCCGCGCCCGGCGTGCTGGGCATCGTCACGCACCAGAATGCGGGGCCGCTCGGCAAAGGTAATATGAACACCGCCCATCTGCTCGGCGGGCCGCAGATCGAACATTATGAGCAGGCGGTGGCGCTGGTGATCGCGGACACGCTGGAAAATGCGCGTGACGCCGCCCAGCTCGTCCGCATCGACTATGCCGTGGAACAGGGCCGGTTCGACCTTGCGGCGGAGCGCATGAACGGCGTCCCGCCCGAAGGCGGCTTCGGCGGGCCTGCCGACACCAGGGCGGGCGATTTCGATGCCGGCTTCGCCAAAGCGGCGGTGAAGATCGACCAGAGCTATACCACCCCCGACCAAAGCCATGCGATGATGGAGCCGCATGCGACCATCGCCGCCTGGAACGGCGACAAGCTCACCCTCTGGACCTCGAACCAGATGATCGCCTGGAGCGTGGGCGAGATGGCGAAGACGCTGAAGATTCCCAAGGAGAATATCCGCTTCGTCTCCCCCTATATCGGTGGCGGCTTCGGCGCGAAGCTGTTCCTGCGGGCGGATGCGTTGCTGGCGGCGCTCGGGGCGCGCATGGTCGGCCGTCCGGTCAAAGTCGCGATCGCCCGGCCGCAAATCCCCAACAACACCACTCATCGTCCCGCCACCATCCAGCGCATCCGCATCGGCGCCGACAAGCATGGCGTGATCGACGCCATCGCGCATGAGGTCTGGTCGGGCGACCTGCCCGGCGGCGGGGCGGAGACGGCGGCGCAGCAGACGCGTCTGCTCTATCGCGGCGCCAACCGGCTGACGACGCATCGCCTGTCGACGCTGGACCTGCCGGAGGGCAACGCCATGCGCGCGCCGGGCGAGGCGGTTGGCCTGCTCGCGCTGGAAGTCGCGATGGACGAGCTGGCCGAGGCCTGCGGCGTCGATCCGGTGGAACTGCGCATCCGCAACGATGTGCAATATGATCCGGAAGCCGGACCGCAGCGTCCCTTTTCCAGCCGCAAGCTAGTCGAGTGTCTGCGCGAAGGCGCGGAACGCTTTGGCTGGAACCGCCGCAATCCCAAGCCGGGGCAGGTGCGCGACGGTCGCTGGCTGGTCGGCATGGGCGTCGCCTCCGCCTTCCGCAACAATCTGGTCATGAAATCGGGGGCGCGCATCGGCGTCGATGCCAGGGGGCATGTCATCGTCGAAACCGACATGACCGATATCGGCACCGGCAGCTACACGATCATCGGCCAGACCGCGGCGGAAATGCTGGGCGTGCCGCTGGAGGCCGTGATCGTGCGTCTGGGCGACAGCCGCTTTCCCGCCTCGGCCGGGTCGGGCGGGCAATGGGGCGCCAACAGCGCCACGGCGGGCGTCTATGCCGCCGCCATGGCCCTGCGCGCGAAGCTGGCGGAAAAGGCGGGCTTCGCGGTGGACCAGGCGCTGTTCGAAGATGGCCTGGTGCGCCTGGGCAACCAGTCCCAGCCGCTCGGCACGCTTGCGGGGCGCGAGGGGCTTTGGGCGGAGGACAGCATCGACTTTGGCGACCTCGCCAAACGTTATGCGCAGGCCACGTTCGGCGCGCATTTCTGCGAGGTCGGCGTCGACATCGACACCGCCGAAGTCCGCGTCCGCCGCATGGGCGGGGCCTTCGCCGCCGGGCGCATCCTCAACCCCAAATCGGCGCGCAGCCAGGTGATCGGCGCGATGACCATGGGGGTCGGCGCGGCGCTGATGGAGGAACTGAGCGTCGACACCCGATTCGGCTTTTTCGTCAATCACGACATGGCCGAATATCTGGTGCCGGTGCATGCCGACATTCCTGATCAGGACGTGCTGTTCGTCGAGGAACTGGACGACAAAAGCTCGCCCATGAAGGCCAAGGGCGTCGGTGAACTGGGCATTTGCGGTGCGGGGGCGGCGGTCGCCAATGCGATCTACAATGCCACGGGCATAAGGCTGCGCGATTATCCGCTGACGATCGACAAGATTCTGGCCGCGTCAATCGGAAAAAGGGTCGCTTGAACTTCTCCGTCGGTGCCCCTAGTCCCCTCCGCAAAAGAGGTGGGAAAGGGCGCCATGAAATATCTTCCGCTGTCACTGGCTTTGGCCGCACTACCGACCGTCGCGGTCGCCGAGACGGAGGCGCCCGATCCGGCCCGCATCGTCGTGACGGGGGAGGGGCTTTCCCTGCCGCCCGGAACGCCGGCCTATGGATCAGTGATCATCGACCGGGATCGGCTGACCAACAGCGCCTCCGGCCGGATCGAAAACGTGCTGGGCGATGTCGCCGGTTTCCAGCAGTTCCGCCGCTCCGACAGCCGTTCGGCCAATCCTTCGGCGCAGGGGGCGACATTGCGCGCTCTGGGCGGCAATGCGTCCAGCCGGACGCTGGTGCTGCTCGACGGCGTGCCCATGGCCGATCCCTTTTTCGGCTATATCCCGTTCAGCGCGCTGGTGCCCGACCGCCTGTCGGTGGTGCGGGTGACGCGGGGTGGCGGGATAGGAGCCTTCGGCGCGGGCGCGGTGGCGGGGACCATCGAACTGGCCAGCGCCACCCGTGACCAGCTCCCGACCTTCGGCGCCAGCGCCTTCTACGGCAGCAGGGACGCGACCGAACTCTCCGCCAGCCTGACCCCGGATCTGGGCAACGGCTATGTTTCGCTGTCGGGCCGTTGGGACCGGGGCGACGGGTTCCAGACCACGCCCAAGGACCAGCGCGTCGCCGCCACCGCGCCCGCCGCCTATGACGGCTGGTCGACCAATTTGCGCGCCGTCGCGCCGCTTTCCGCCACATCGGAAATCCAGTTTCGCGGCACCATCTTCCACGATGAGCGTACCCTGCGCTTCAAGGGCGCGGACAGTATGAGCGAGGGGCAGGACGCCAGCATCCGCTTCATCTCCCGCAGCGCGTGGCAGGTCGATGCGCTGGCCTATATCCAGGCGCGCAACTTCTCCAACATCGTGATCTCGGCCTCCAGCTTCCGCAAGTCGCTCGACCAGCGCAACACGCCCTCGACCGGCATCGGCGGCAAGATCGAGCTGCGCCCGCCGGTCGGTCCCGATCATGTGCTGCGCATCGGCGCCGACACCCGCTTCGCCACCGGCGACATGTTCGAGGACGCCTATAACGCCAATATCGCCGCCAATCCCGTCACCGCCCGGCGCCATGCGGGCGGCGAGCAGATGACCACCGGCCTCTTTGCTGAGGATGACTGGACGCTGGGCCGCCTGGTCCTGACCGGCGGGGTGCGGGCGGATCGCTGGACGATCAGCGACGGCTTCTTCCGCGCCACCGGCACGGGCGCGGCGAACAACAGCTTTGCCAATCGTTCCGACTGGCAGTTCTCCGGAAGGGCGGGTGCGCTTTACCGGATCAGCGATGCCGTCGCCCTACGCGGCGCGGGCTATACCGGCTTTCGGCTGCCGACGCTCAACGAACTGTACCGGCCTTTCGTGGTCAGTTCTGCCACGTCGATGGTGACTACTAATGCCAACCCGGCACTTGAAAGCGAGAAGTTAAAAGGTGTTGAGGCAGGTGTCGATGTAACGCCCGTTTCCGGTGTAAGCCTGTCAGCGACCGCCTTCTATAATCGCCTCGACAACGCCATTGGCAATGTCACCCGGAGTTCAACGGTTGTGGCAGGGCGACAAATCATTGTACGGGAACGCCAGAACATTGATGCCATCATTGCCAAAGGCTTTGAGCTCACGGCATCCGCTCGAGCAGGCGATTTCCTGCTTTCGGCTTCCTACGCCTATAGCCACAGTAGCGTGCATGCGCCGGGCATGGCCTTTGACGGCCTCACCCCCGCGCAAAGCCCGCGTCATGCCGCCAGCGCCACGCTCGCCTGGGAGCCGAAGCAAGGTCCGGCGCTCTCCGCCACGATGCGCTATGTCAGCAAGCAATATGAGGACGATCTCCAGACCGATGTGCTGCCCCACGCGCTGACGGTCGACGCGGTGGCGCGCTTGCCCCTCGGCCATGGCGTGACCCTGGTCGCGCGCGGCGAGAATCTCTTCGACGAGGAGGTGATTACCCGCAACGCCGGAGGGTCCATCGACCTTGGCACGCCCCGGACGCTGTGGATCGGTTTCCGTTTCGCAAGCTGAAGCGCAACCCTCTGAAAAAGCGCGCTGGCTGAGGCCGGGCAAAGCTGTATGAGGGACGCCATGCGCCTTTCATTCCTCTTCGCCCTGCCGTTCCTCGCCGCTTCGCCCGCCCAGGCCTGGGGGCCGATCGGTCACCGGATCGCCGGCGCCATAGCCGACCAGAATCTGAGCGGCGCGGCGCGCGCCCAGGTCCGCCTGCTGCTGGGGACGGAGGATCTGGCGGAGGCGTCGACCTGGCCCGACGACATGCGGTCCGACCCTGCCGAATATTGGCGCAAGACGGCCAGCCCCTGGCATTATGTCACGGTCAAGCAGGGCGATCACTACAGCCCATCCGACGCCCCGAAGGAGGGCGACGCGATGACCG
Organism: Sphingobium sp. SJ10-10; assembly: GCF_036038995.2. NCBI lineage: Bacteria > Pseudomonadati > Pseudomonadota > Alphaproteobacteria > Sphingomonadales > Sphingobiaceae > Sphingobium > Sphingobium sp. SJ10-10. The sequence goes on along the minus strand of NZ_CP158132.1, from coordinate 2,417,647 downwards.
CCCTGACCCGCTTCACCGCAATCCTGCGCGATCCCAAGGCGTCGCTGGACGACCGCCGCCAAGCACTGCGTTTCGTCGTTCACATCATCGGGGATCTGCATCAACCGCTGCATGTCGGCGGCGGCGATGACCGTGGCGGCAATGATGTGAAGGTCACCTTCTTCGGTGCGGCGACCAATCTGCATTCGGTCTGGGATTCGGGCCTGATCGAGCAGCGCGCCCTGTCCTATTCGGAATATGCGAACTGGCTGTCGCGTTCGATCACGCCGCAGCAGATGATCGCCTGGAGCATCTGCGATCCCGATAGTTGGACTCGCGAAAGCATTGCGCTGCGCAAGACCGTCTATCCGGCCGATCCGGCTTTGTCCTGGGACTATGTCTATCAGCATCGCGCCGAGCTGGACGACCGGCTGCGCCGTGCGGGCGTCCGCATCGCCGCCTGCCTGAACGCAATTTTCGATTCCCCGCAACAGCCCTAAGGCCAATCGACATTCAGCCCTGACGGCCTGCAAATGGCGCTTTTCCGTGCTTCCGGTGCTCACGTACTTTTAGTACGCTGCGCTCCGGGTCACGAAAAACCACCATTTTCGGCACGTCATCATCTGAATGTCGATTGGCCTTAGGGCTTGGCTAAGCAGCCCGCGCTAATCCCGATCCCGCAACCGCTCCACGATCGCCCTGGCGGCGCGTGTCACATCATCCCAGGTCACGTCGAACCCGGCATCGTCGCCAAAATAAGGATCGGTGACCCCGCTCCCTTCGCGTCCCGGCACCAGGTCCATCAGCAGCCGCAATTCCGCTGTGCCATCCGAAGGCCGCACCCGCCGCAGGTTCCGCAGATTCTCCGCATCCAGCGCGAAGACATAATCGAACCGCTGGAAATCCACAGCCGTCACCTGCCGCCCGCGATAGCCCGAAATATCGATCCCATGCCGCAGCGCCACCGCCTGCGCCCGGTTATCCGGCGGCGATCCCACATGCCAGTCCCCGGTTCCGGCCGAATCCACCTCGACCGCCAGCCCGGCCCGCTCCGCCTCCGCCCGCAGAGCAGCCTCCGCCAGCGGCGACCGGCAGATATTGCCCAGACAGACGAAGAGGATCGAAGCGCTCATCCCTCTGCCGCCGTGCTCAGCCCCAATTGGGGCACGCCAAGGGAACGCCGCCCGCCGAAATCGGTCCGCGCCACGATCACGCCCAGCTTCTCCATATAGTCGATCAGCCGCCGCACCCGGCCCGGCGAACTGGTGCCATAGGCCCGCGCCAGCGCCACGTCATCCGGACAGGGCAGTCCCTCCATCGCCGCCCGCGCAATCAGCAGGAAGGGCGCCAGCATATCCTCCGGCAGAGGCTCCGCAGCACGCATCGCATCGTCCCAGCGTGGATCGGCGGCGTCGAACATCCCCGCCTGCGCCATGGCAAAACGCTTGCGGAAGGCGGGCAGGTCGAGCGGCGGCGTCCGCAATCCCTTCATCCGGCACCGCACGCCGAAATCCTGATAGAGCGTCGACACGCTCGGCTGCGCTTCGCCCAGATCAGCGACGATTTCCTCCAGCACGGCGATCACCACCGGCTCATTCTGCCCGAAATCCAGTTCCGGCGCGGCAGGCTTGGCCGAAGGCGCGGCGGCCAGCGCCCGCATCAATTCCTCGGCGGGCAGCGGTGGTGGCTCGGCTCGCGGCGGGGGAGAGAGCAGGCTTTCCTCTTCGCCCGCGCTTGCGAACAGCAACTCCTGCAAATCCCCGGTGGTCGCGACCGGCGGCGGCATCAGCTTGTGGGTGCCGCCCCGCGTGCTGGTCTTGACCGATCCGATCTTCACCGCCACCGGCCGCCGGCAGATCGCCGGACCCAAAGCCAGAAATCGCCCGCGCTCCAGATCGCGGATCTGCTCGGCCTGCCGCCGCTCCATGCCCAGCAGGTCAGCCGCGCGCGCCATGTCGATGTCGAGGAAAGTGCGCCCCATCAGGAAGTTCGACGCCTCCGCCGCGACATTCTTGGCGAGCTTGGCCAGCCGCTGCGTCGCGATCACGCCCGCCAGCCCGCGCTTGCGCCCCCGACACATCAGGTTCGTCATCGCCGCCAGCGACAGCCGCCGCGCCTCGTCCGATACGTCGCCCGCCGCCACCGGAGCGAACATCTGCGCCTCATCGACCACCACCAGCGCGGGATACCAGTGATCGCGCGGTGCATCGAACAGGGTCGAGAGGAAAGTCGCGGCGCATTTCATCTGCGCCTCCAGCTCCAGCGATTCGAGACTCAACACCACCGAGGCGCGATGCTCGCGAATCCTTGCCGCCATCTTGACGATCTCGCGCTCATTATAGTCGCCCGCGTCGATCACCACATGGCCATATTCGTCGGCCAGCGTGACGAAATCGCCCTCCGGATCGATCACCACCTGCTGGACCAGCGCGGCGCTTTCCTCCAGCAGCCGACGCAGCAGGTGCGACTTGCCCGACCCCGAATTGCCCTGAACGAGCAGTCGGGTGGCAAGCAATTCCTCGACATCGACCAGAACGGGATTGCCCGATCCGTCATTTCCTATGCTGATGCTGGCGGTCACGGCTTTCCTTTGGCGCATGCCGGGGTATTCGCGCAACCCTGCTGTCAAAACCGGAAGGCAGGAGCACAGCATCTCTCTCGGCAAGGGTGCGGATTCCCTTGACCATCCCATTGTTGCGATGCAGCATCGATCCATCATGGCGACTCTTGCACCCTCTTCCGCGCCTGCGGTCACGCAGAACCCCGATATCCGCTATCTTGGCCGCCTGCTGGGCGACGTCATCCGCGCCTATGGTGGGGAGAAGATCTACAAACAGACCGAATATATCCGCTCCGCCTCAGTCGACCGGGCGCGTGGGTTGCATGGCGCGGATGTGGTCGATACTGGTCTCGACGCGCTTAGCCTGGACGACACCTTGTCCTTCGTGCGCGGTTTCATGCTGTTCTCGATGCTTGCCAATCTGGCCGAGGATCGCCAGGGCGTCGCCGCCGAACCCGGCGCCGATGTCGCCTCCGCCGTGGAGAAGCTCGAATCGCACGGCATCGACCGCGAAGCGATCCTCTACCTGCTTTCCCATGCGCTGATCGTCCCCGTCCTCACCGCCCACCCGACCGAGGTGCGGCGCAAGAGCATGATCGATCATAAGAACCGCATCGCGGACCTGATGCTGCTCAAGGATGGCGGCCGGACGGAAACCGACGAGGGCGAAAATCTCGACGAGGCGATCTTCCGCCAGATCGCGCTGCTCTGGCAGACGCGCCCGCTGCGCCGCGAAAAGCTGTTCGTCGCGGACGAGATCGAAAATGTTCTCGCTTATTTCCGCGACGTCTTCCTGCCGGTGCTGCCCGCCCTCTATGCCCGCTGGGAACGGGTGCTGGGCGCCCGCCCGCAAAGTTTCCTGCGCGTCGGCAACTGGATCGGCGGCGACCGCGACGGCAATCCCTTCGTGCAGGCGCCACAGCTTCGCCTCGCGCTCGCCAAAGGCTGCGAAGCCGCGCTGAGCTTCTATATGGATGCGCTCCACGCCCTGGGCGCGGAACTGTCGCTCTCCACCGAACTGGCCCATGTGTCGCAGGCGGTGCTGGACCTGGCCGACGCCAGCGGCGACATTTCGCCCAGTCGTCAGGACGAGCCCTATCGCCGCGCCATTTCCGGCATCTACGCCCGGCTCGCCGCCACCTACCGGGCGCTGGCGGGCAAAGATCCGTCCCGCCCTTCGACGCTCAAGGGGGAGCCTTATGCCAACCCCGCCGACCTGCGCCGCGATCTGGTAACGGTCGCGCAAGGCCTGGCGAGCGAAGGCAATGGCGCTTTGGCGACGGGAGGCGCGCTCGGCCGCCTGATCCGCGCGGTCGAAACCTTCGGCTTCCACCTCGCTACGCTCGACATGCGGCAGAACAGCGACGTCCACCAGAGCGTCGTGGCCGAATTGCTGAAAGTCGCCGGGGTCGAGGCCGACTATGCCAGCCTCGACGAATATGCCCGCATCGCCCTGCTGCGGCGGGAGCTGGCGAACAACCGGCCGCTCGGCACGGCCTTTTTCGAATATTCGGAACAGACCGCCTCCGAACTCGCGATCGTCCATGCCGCCGCCGAAGCGCACCGCATCTACGGCCCGCAATGCATCACCCATTATATCATCTCCAAGGCGGAGAGCGTTTCCGACCTGCTCGAAGTCAACATCATCCTCAAGGAAGCGGGCCTTTGGCGCGCCGGCACCGATGGCGCGCCGCCGCAGGCCGCGATCATGGCCGTGCCCCTCTTCGAAACCATTGCCGACCTTGAGGCCGCGCCCAAGATCATGGGCGCCTATTTCGGCCTGCCCGAAATCGCGGGGGTGGTGCAGGCACGCGGCCATCAGGAAGTGATGATCGGCTATTCGGACAGCAACAAGGATGGCGGCTACATCACCTCCACCTGGGGGCTGTTCCAGGCGAGCAAGGCGCTGGCTCCGGTCTTTGCCGACGCCAGCACCGCGATGCAGCTTTTCCACGGCCGCGGCGGCGCGGTCGGGCGCGGCGGCGGCTCCTCCTTCGCGGCGATCCAGGCCCAGCCCAAGGGCACGGTGCAGGGCCGCATCCGCATCACCGAACAGGGCGAGGTGATCGCCGCCAAATTCGGCACCCGCGACGTCGCCATGACCAATTTGGAGGCGATGACCAGCGCGACCCTGCTCGCGTCGCTGGAACCCGAAGCGATTTCAGACCGCGACGCCGCCCGCTTCGCCGCGGCCATGGATGAACTGTCGAAAACCGCCTTCGCCGCCTATCGCGGCCTGGTCTACGGGACGGAGGGTTTCAAGGAATTCTTCCGCCAGTTGACGCCGATACAGGAAATCTCCGGCCTCAAAATCGGCTCGCGCCCTGCCAGCCGCACCAAAAGCACCCGGATCGAGGATCTGCGCGCCATCCCCTGGGTGTTCAGTTGGGCGCAGGCCCGCGTGATGCTGCCGGGCTGGTATGGCGTGGGCCATGCGCTCAACGCCTTTGAGGACAAGGCGCTGCTGGCCGACATGGCGCAGCACTGGTCCTTCCTGCAATCCGCGCTTGCCAATCTGGAGATGGTGCTGGCCAAGTCCGACCTCGGCATCGCCGCCCATTATCTGCCGCTGGTCGAGGATCAGGCACGGGGGACCGAGATTTTCGACCGCATCCACGAAGGCTGGGACATGACCCATGACGGCCTGCTCGCCGCCACCGGCCAGTCGCGCCTGCTGGAGAAGAATCCGAAGCTGGACACGTCGATCCGCCTGCGCCTGCCCTATATCGAGCCGTTGAACCTGCTTCAGGTCGAACTGATGAAGCGCCACCGCAGCGGCGAAGACGACCCGCGCATCAAGGAAGGCATCGAACTGTCGATCAACGCGATTGCGACGGCTCTGAGGAACAGCGGCTGATAGGGGTGGGAAGCGGACTTTCGGTTTCCGTTCGCCCTGAGCTTGTCGAAGGGTCTTGCTGAGCGAAGGCGAAGCATGGGAGCCTCGCTCCGCTCGGCTGAGGGCTTCGACTTGCCGAAGGCAAGTTTATCCTGAGCGCCTGCCTTGGCAGGCAGACGAAGGGCTCAGCCCGAACGGATATCACGCGTCAGCTTTTGGCCAAACCCTGTCCCACCTACCCAATTTCCCATCCTGCAGCCTCTGATCCACGTCAGATCCAATCCGCCCACCCAAATCCCAGCCATTCACAACCAATTCAAACAGCCCGCGTTATGCATGGGATGGATGCAGGATTAAGGAGAAAGGCGATGGCCTGGACCGGACAGAGGTTCCTCGCCGCAATCGGCCTTGCCGGCGCGCTGGCCTTGGGCGGCTGCGCTTATGACGATGGCTATTATGGCGGCGTGAGTGTCGGCAGCGGCTATTATGGCGGCGGCTATTATGATGATGCCTGGGGGCCGGGCTATTATCGCCCCGGCTATTATAGCGGCTGGTATGACGGCTATTACTATCCCGGCAGCGGCTATTATGTGTACAACCGCAGCGGCCAGCGCCAACGCTGGAACGACGGTCAGCGCCGCTATTGGGAAGGCCGCCGTGAAACCCGCCGCGAAGAGGGCAGGCGCGGCGACTGGAACGATGGCGCGCCGCGCCGGAGCTGGCGGGAGCGTTCCGGTGGCGACGGCAATCGGTGGAACGGAAATTGGAGGAATGCCCGTCAGGGCAATCCCTCCGCGGGCGCTCCGGCGCCGCAGCCAGGAAGGGGGCAAGGGGATATGACGACATCACGACCCGAACGCAATTGGGGCGATGCGCCGCGCGCGCGCTCCGATGGCGGTGCGCGATCCGATGGCGGCGGCAGGTCGCGGCGTGACGGCTGGCGAGGCCGGCGCGACTGATGCGGGTTCGGTACAGCGCGGCCCTATGCCTGCTCCTGCTCGCGGCCTGCGACGGCCGGGAGGAGAGCGCGATCGACAATCTGGCTAATGGCGCGAACGCGGCGCAGGTCGAAAATACTGTCCGGGCGGAGGCGCAGGCGGCGCTGGAGCCGCTCAATCCGCCCGCGCCCGGCACGCCCGGCGGCCTGCCGGTCGACCCCCAGCCCGTGGTGGAGGAAGATTCGATCGACCCCAAGGGCGCGCAGGGCGCCGCCCAGGTCGTGCAGGGCTATTATGGCCTGCTGGAGGAAAAGCGCTATGACGACGCGCAGGATCTCTGGAACGACAACAGCGCTATCGGCGCCGAGGATGATGTGCGTTTCGCCGCCCGCTTCCGCGGGTTCAGCGAGGTTCACGCCCATGTCGGCGCACCGGGGCAGATGGAGGGCGCGGCGGGATCGCTGTTCGTGACCGTGCCGGTGCAGGTCTATGGCCGCATCGCGGCGAACGGCAAGCCCTGGTATCGGCTGCGTCAGGTGACGCTGCGCCGGGCCAATGACGTGCCCGGCTCCAGCGAGGCGGACCGCCGCTGGCATATCGAAAGCATCGGTCCCTATGAACCGCCTGCGCAGGAGGCGGCGGAGACGGGCAATGCCATCTCCGCCACTGACGGACTTCTCAGGAAACCGTAGCCTTCACGATCTTGCCGGGGGTCTTGGGCGGCTCACCCTTGGGCAGGGCGTCGACATGTTCCATGCCGGACGTGACTTCGCCCCAGACGGTGTACTGGCCATCAAGGAAGGTGGCGTCGTCGAAGCAGATGAAGAACTGGCTGTTGGCGCTGTTCGGGTTCATCGCGCGGGCCATGGAGCAGACGCCGCGGACATGCGGTTCACGGCTGAATTCGGCCTTGATGTCGGGCAGCTTGGAACCGCCCATGCCGGTGCCGGTCGGGTCGCCGCCCTGCGCCATGAAGCCGGGGATGACGCGGTGGAACACGACGCCGTCATAAAAGCCTTCCTTGGCCAGCGTGGTAATGCGCTCGACATGGCCGGGGGCAAGGTCGGCGCGCAGCTTGATGACGACGTCGCCGCCGCTGTCGAGGCTAAGGGTCAGGGTATCGTCAGCCATGAAAAATCCTCTCTTGGGGGAAAATGGGAATGATCGACCATATAAAGCGTTAAGGCCGGGATGGAAGCGTCTTGGGGCATTGCAATTATGACGAGCATCGGCAAAAGCGGGCGAATGTTACAGGAACCGGACAGTAGGGGACGCGATGAGCGAACGAGCCGATACGGCCGAACCCCGGCCGGACGAATTGGGCGATATTGCCGCTGAGCAGGCCGAATCCCGCCATGACGAGGATGATCGGCTGAAGGGTCAATTCGTCTCCGCCGTGCTCGACGCGGTGGAGGAGGATGATCGCGACCGCGCGCGCGAACTGGTCTCGCCGCTGCACCCCGCCGACATTGCCGACCTTCTCGAACTCACCCCGTCCGAACGGCGCGGGGCGGTGGCGGCGGCGCTGGGCGATCTGGTCGGCGCGGAGGTTCTTTCCGAACTCAACGACTATGTCCGGGAGGATATTCTCGACGCGCTGCTGCCCGAGCAGGTGGCGGAGTTCGCCGCCGAACTCGACACTGACGATGCCGTCGCCATCATCGAGGATATGGAGGAGGCCGACCAGCAGGCCGTCCTCGAAGCGATGGAACCGGAAGACCGCGCCGCGATCGAAAGCGCGCTGTCCTATCCGGAGGAATCCGCCGGCCGCCTGATGCAGCGCGACCTGGTCGCGGTGCCGGAGCATATGACGGTCGGGCAGGTGATCGACTATCTGCGCGACAATCGCGACCTGACGTCGGATTTCTGGGAAATCTTCGTCGTCGACGAAGCGCATAAGCCGATCGGCACCTGCCAGTTGAGCTGGGTGCTGACCTGCCCGCGCAGCGTCGCCATGGCCGACCTGATGAAGCGCGAACAGACGCTGATCCCGGTCGACATGGACCAGGAGGAAGTCGCGCTGCGCTTCCAGAAATATGCGCTGATCTCCGCCGCTGTGGTGGACGCCAGCGGGCGGCTGGTCGGCATGATCACGGTCGACGACATCGTCCACATCATCTCCGAGGAAGCGGGCGAGGACATACTCCGCCTGTCGGGCGCGGGCGAGGGCGACATCAACCAGCCGATTCTGGAAACCGTGCGCACGCGTTTGTCCTGGCTGGTGGTCAATCTGGGCACCGCCATTCTCGCGGCATCGGTGGTCGGGCTGTTCCAGGCGACCATCTCCAAATATGTCGTGCTCGCCGTGCTGATGCCGATCGTGTCGGGCATGGGCGGCAATGCGGGGACGCAGACCATGGCTGTGGCGGTGCGCGCGCTCGCCACCAATCAGCTCACCAGTTCCAACACCATCCGCCAGATCGTCCGCGAATTCCGCATCGCCAGCGCCAACGGCATGGCGCTGGGCATATTGATCGGCGTTGCGGTGGGGTTGATCTACGGCAATCATGATCTGGGCATCGTCATTGCGCTGGCCATGCTCATCAACAATCTGGTGGCGGGTTTGTCGGGCATATTGATCCCGGTCGCGCTGGATCGGGTGAATGTCGATCCCGCCGTGTCATCCGCCGTGTTCGTGACGACGATGACGGACGTGATGGGTTTCTTCTCCTTCCTCGGCCTCGCCACGGTCTGGGGCTTGTAACGGGCCTTGACCGCCGCCGGTCAGCGCCCATCTTCGCTCCATGCCGCTCCACCTCACCAAGATCGCCTTTCAGAGCGAAAGCCCCGCCACGCTCCGCGCCTGGCTGGAAAGCCATGCGGAGGAAGCGCGCCTGACCACGCGCTATCTGCCCAAGCGGCTGGAGGAATTGGCAGGCGGCTCGCTCTACTGGATTCACGGGCATCAGCTTGTGGGCCGCAGTCCGATCTTGGGCTTTCAGGAAACCGGGCAGGGCCGCTATTGGATCAGGCTCGAACCGCGCCTGATCCCGGTCCGCGCGCAGCCCAAGCGCGCCCATCAGGGCTGGCGTTATCTAGAGGGCAAGGACGCGCCGCCCGATCTGGGTGCGGGCGAGGCCGATGATCTGGATGCGATGCCGACCAGGTTGCTGGGGGAGCTGTCGCGGTTGGGATTGCTGTAAGGTCTTGGTTGCCGTGTTCCTGCGAAGGCAGGAACCCAGTCCCGCCGTCTGAACTGGGCTCCTGCCTTCGCAAGAGCATGCTGGTCATCAGACGAGCATCTTCACCCGCTCTCCAATCTCTCGCAACTCCTTCACGAAGCGCGCTCGTTCCTCCATTTTGCGCGTTTCATCCGGCACTCGCGGCAGATAGCTGGAGCCTCGGGCGCCGCTCTCCAAAGCGATCGGCGTACCGCCGTAGCGCCCAGGGACTCTCCTCGCGCAGATGGCCCTACTCATCCGCTTCCGCGCGCTGCAATTCGGCCGGTTTGCGCTTCGCGAACAGCGCCGCCAGCTTCTGCTCCTCCTCGGCGGTCAGCTCCCCAGCCGCGTCGGGAAACATCTCCTTCTCTTCCTCATCGATATGGTGAAGATAGCGCTGCTTGAGCTGGGCGAAGACGCCGTTCCACTCCTCGCCATTGAAGGAAAGGCTGGCTAGTTCCTCCAGATAATCGTCGATTTCCTTATGCTCGGAAACGCTGTGCTGGGCATCTTCGCGCAGATCGGGCCGCGCCAGCATGGTGGCGTAGAGCGTCTCTTCCTCCGCCGCCGCATGGGCCGTCACTTCCACCTTGAACTGTTCGAACAGCTTTTCCAGCCGGTCGGGCTGGTCCTTCGCATCGGCCATCTTGTCGAATATCTGGCGATGCGCGTCATGATCCTGTTTCAATCGGTCGAAAATGCTGGCGTCGGCCATGGACATGCTCCTTCTCGTCAGGAAGGAACAACGATGGATCGCGGCTTTGGGTTCAGCCGAAAAGGGCGCGAAAGATGATCGCGACGGGAATCCAGAGCAGCCCGCCGATAACGCTGGCGGACCAGAGCTGCACCAGGTCGCGGCGGAAGCGCACCGCCAAGCCATGCGTGGACAGACCGCTCCGGTCGAGCATTTCCCAGCGCCGTTCCAGCCCCCGCGCCGCGACGGCGAAGCCGCCGATCGCGATGATGATGCCCAGATGCAACAGCAGCGATCCGCCCATCTTGGCGACGATGAAAATCTGAAGCACGCAGAAAACGACCAGGGCGGCGGCCAGATGGGTGCTCATCCGCCGGGAATGACCCGTGCGGCGGGTTGCGCCATCGTTCCACTTCGTCGCCAAAAAACCGACCCCTTCCTTGCGTCGGACAAGGAAAACATGAACGCCCGCATCGATCAACGGCAAAATGCGGGCGACTCACGGAAAAAGCTCATATTGGGTGGTGGGCGGCGCGACGTTCAGGTGCAGCCGAACGGCCTAATCGCGCCAGCTCGAATCGATGCGGTCGATCCGGCGGACCATCGCCTCGAAATCGGGAACGCCGGGGCCGGCGGGCAATTGCACGCCGCTCAGGTCGCGCTGATGCACGGCGACGACCTCGGGCGGAATCTCCATCGGGGTTCCCGCCGCGCCGGTCGCCACCTGAATCTCGCAGGCGCGCTGGAGCATCCACTGGGTCAGAAAGGCTTCCGGCAGCGACTTCGCCATGACCAGCGTGCCGTGATTGCGCAGCATCATGATGCGGCGGGCGCCCAGATGGGCGATCAGCCGCTCGCCCTCTTCGGGACGGATCGTGACGCCTTCGAAGTCATGATAGGCGATTCGGCCGGTGAAGGCCGCGGCGTAGAAATTGGTGGGGGTTAGCCCCTCGCGTGTGGCGCTCACCGCCATGCCGGCGGTGGTGTGGGTGTGGATGATGCAATGGGCGTCGGGCAGATGGCGATGGAAGATGCTGTGCTGGGTGAAGCCGGCGCGATTGACCGGATAGGGGCTGCCGTCCAGCACATGGCCGTCAATGTCGATCTTGACGAGGCTGGACGCGGTCACTTCGCTGTAGAGCAGGCCGAAGGGGTTAATCAGAAAGGCGTTTTTCTCTTCCGGCACGCGCAGGGTGATGTGGTTGTAGATCAGCTCCGACCAGCCCAGATGATCGAAAATGCGGTAACAGGCGGCAAGTTGCTGGCGGGCGGCCCATTCCGATGCTGACATGTCGGGGCGTTTGGCGGCGGTTGCCATGGCGATCCTCCTTGCTATTTTATGGTGCCGACTATCCCCCTTGCGCCGGGCTGTGTCGAGAGGGGCGGCTTTTGGGTTGAATTTGCGCGACTCTGCTGGTAGGGCGCGCCCCACACGGCGCAGGGTGACCTGCGGCGACTCACCGCTATTTCATTCGGGTGGCCCGTCGGGAAGGGTTATTTCCTGGCGATCCGTCCGTTTTCGACTGGAGTTTGACTGGCTTATGCAAATCATCGTTCGCGACAACAATGTCGACCAGGCCCTGCGCGCGCTCAAGAAGAAGCTGCAGCGTGAGGGCGTGTATCGCGAGATGAAGCTGCGCCGTCACTATGAGAAGCCCTCGGAAAAGCGCGCCCGCGAAAAGGCAGCGGCCGTTCGCCGCGCCCGCAAGCTGGAGCGCAAGCGCGCCGAGCGCGACGGCGTCCGTTAAGGACTGCCGTTTCCGGGACGGTCGCCTGATCGTCCCTTTCTCCTGCTGAAAACGTCACCCGCATCAATCCGCGAGGCATAGCGCATGTCCACCACGGCCGTTCCCCTTCGTCCTATCGCCAAGGGGTCGCTGACGCGTCTCTGGATCGGTGTCGCCGCGGTCGCGCTGGCTGCCGGTGGTTTGGCCTGGGCCGGGCAGCAGGGCGTGAAGCCCTCGCCCACCAGCTTCCTGGTGCATAATGGCGGCGAAGAGGGCGTGGTGACGACCGAATCGGGCCTGCAGTACAAGGTGCTGGAGGAAGGCGCCGGTCCCAGCCCGACCGCCGCCGACGTGGCGCTGGTGGGCTATAAGGGCACGCTGCTCGATGGCACGGTGTTCGACGAGAATCCGCAGACCGCGATGCCGGTCGACGGCGTGGTTCCCGGCTTCTCCGAAGGCCTGCAGAAGATGAAGAAGGGCGGCAAGTACCGCCTGTGGATTCCGCCGCAGCTTGGCTATGGCGAGCAGGCGGCAGGTCCGATCCCGGCCAATTCGGTGCTGGTGTTCGACGTCCAACTGCATGATTTCAAGTCCAAGGCGGACATCATGCGGATGCAGCAGATGATGCAGCAGCAGGGCGCGATGCCGCAGGGCATGCCGGGCCATTGAGTTCGGCATAGTTGGAAAAGCCAAAAGGGTCGGGATTTCCCGGCCCTTTTTTCTTGGAATGTCTCCTGTTCGGTGTGACTCGTGCTCCTGCGCAGGCAGGAACCCAGTTCTGCCGCCCGATCCGACACTTGTTTCGTTCGGGGGTCTTCGCAGCAGTACGCGGTTCTCAACGGCTATCCCGGAACAGGAACCGCACTCCTCTCAGCCCTCGGCGCCCATGATCAGCAAGATCGGCTGCTCTAGGCCTTTGTTTTGCCGCGTTTTCCGAGTCAGCAGATGATTTTATCTGCTTAGAAAACGCTCTAGCAGAACGAGCAGCGCCATTCGCTGGGGCCGGATTCCTCGATGCGGTTTTCGTCCCGCTTAACCCAAGCCCCTATCCGAAAAGCTTATTTCGGCGGAGTAACGCTCGCCGGGCGCAGGCTGTTCCCCGCGCGTCCGCCGCGGAAGGCATGCAGCCAGCTCAGCGGGTTCCAGGACGAATCGCCATCCAGGGAAAAGGTGATGAACTCCGCCCGGCCGCCAATGGCTTCCCACGGCACCGGTCCGCCCAGCCCATTTTCCTCCAGCGGCGCGCGGCTGTCGGCGCTGTTGTCGCGATTGTCGCCCATCAGGAAAACATGATTCGCCGGGACGCGCACCGGCCCATACCAGTCGAGCGTGCTCGGCCCCATGTCGATGGTGACATAGGTCTTGCCATTGGGCAGCACTTCCTGGCGCACCGGCAGTTCGCACCAGCCTTTGCCGTTCACGTCCGTCACCAGCGCGCCGGGGAATTGCGTGGGCGGGCAGGGAGCATTGCCGTCCACCGGAATGCGGATCGGTTTCAGCACCTTCTGCGGCACCGGCACGCCGTTCAGCACGACCTGGCCGCTGCGCACCTCCACTATATCGCCCGGCAGGCCGATGACCCGCTTGATATAATCCTCCCGCTTGTTCTGCGGCGAGACGATGACGATGTCGCCGCGTTCCGGCATGCGCCCGAAAATCCGCCCTTTCAGGAACGGCAGCGGGTGGAAGCTGGGCGAGACATAGGACCAGCCATAGGGAAATTTGCTCACCACCAGCCGGTCGCCCTTCAGCAGCACCGGCATCATCGATTCGCTGGGAATGTAGAAGGGCTTGGCGACGAGACTGTGGAAAGCCAGGACAGCCAGGATCAGCAGGGTGATGCTCTTGACCTCCTGCCACCAGTCGACCGAGGTCTTTTCCGGTTCGGATGCCGGGGCCGGCTGTTCGGAGGGGGCAGGGTCGTTCTGGGTCATGTCGGCTGCCGTCATGGGAGGATTTCCGGCTGGAGAGGCGCTGCGCTTATAACGGCAGAACTTCGATGATCACAAAGGCTTGTGCCCATGGATGATCGTCGGTTAGCGTCAAGTGAACGACCGGGCGATGTCCCGCCGGAACCAGCGAATCCAGCCGGGCGAGCGCCCCGCCGGTCAGGTGCAGCGTCGGCGCGCCGCTGGGGCCGTTGACGACGCCGATATCCTTCATGAACACGCCCTTCCTGAAGCCGGTGCCGACGGCCTTGGAAAAGGCTTCCTTGGCGGCGAAGCGCTTGGCGAGCGTGCCCGCCTTGGTGAAGGGGCGGCGATTGGCCTTGGCCCGCTCGACATCGGTGAACACGCGATTCTCGAACCGCTCCCCGAAGCGATCGAGCGAATTCTGGATTCGCTCGATATTGCAGAGGTCGGAGCCCAGGCCGATGATCAACGGGCCAGATCCATCTGGCGGCGCATTTCGCGGATGCTGCTCTCCAGCCCGCTGAAGATCGCCTCACCAATCAGGAAATGGCCGATATTGAGTTCTGCGACCTGCGGAATGGCGGCGATCGGCCCGACATTGTCGAAGGTCAGGCCATGGCCCGCATGCGGTTCTATGCCGTTTTTGGCAGCCAGTGCCGCCGCATCGGCCAGCCGGCGGAGTTCCTCGGCTCGTTCCGAGCCCTCCAGATGCGCATAGCGCCCCGTGTGCAGCTCAACCACCGGCGCGCCGAGGCGAATCGCCGCCTCGATCTGCGCCGCATCCGGCTCGATGAACAGGCTGACGCGGACGCCCGCCTGACCCAGCGCGCCGACGATCGGCCGCAACGCTTCGATCTGCCCTGCGGCGTCAAGGCCGCCCTCGGTCGTCCGCTCCTCCCGCTTTTCCGGCACGATGCAGGCGGCGTGCGGCCGATGCTTGAGCGCGATGCCCAGCATCTCCTGCGTCGCCGCCATTTCCAGATTGAGCGGCACGGTCAGCGCCGCCATCAGCGTGGCAATATCCTCATCGCGGATATGCCGCCGATCCTCGCGCAGATGAGCGGTGATGCCGTCGGCGCCCGCCTTGGCCGCCAGCAGCGCGGCCTTGACCGGGTCGGGATGCGCCCCCCCCCGCGCGTTGCGGATGGTCGCCACATGATCGATGTTGACGCCCAGGCGCAAAGGGGAAGGGGAGTGGGGCATGAGACTCTATTGCTTCCGGCTGCCGGGCTTGATCGCCGGGATCGCCGCCAGCTCGGGCGGGATCTGGTCGGCATCGTAGACCGGGAAGTTGATGCTGACGAGCGGGTAGAAGGGCACGCCCAATTCCACCTCGCCGGCCGATCGGTCGACCAGCGCGGCTTCGGCCAGGACGATGCCCCCTTCGGCCTCGACCGCTTCGATCGCCTGGCGCGAAGAGAGGCCCGTAGTCACCACATCCTCGACCATCAGCACCTTTTGCCCCGGCGTGATCGCGAAACCGCGACGCAGTTCGAATGTGCCTTCGGGCCGTTCGAGGAACACGGCATCCTTGTCGAGCGCGCGGCCGATTTCATGACCGATGATGAGGCCGCCCATGGCGGGCGAAACCACCAGGTCGATTTCCTGCCGCAGCTCGCGCGGCAATTTCTGCACGGTCGCGCGCGCCAGCCGGCCCGCGCGCTCCGCGTTCATCAGTACGCGCGCGCATTGGAGGTAATTGGCGCTGCGGCGGCCCGAGGACAGAATGAAATGCCCCTCCAGCAACGCGCCCGCAGCCCTGAATTCCGCTAATACTTCCTCGTCGGTCATCCGTGTCTTCGATCCATTCGCCCATGCCGTCCGCTGGCTTGCAAGACGGCATGCCTTCCCTGTCACAAGTCACCCCGTGATCGCGCCCCTGTGCGCGGGAAGCGAGATAGGCTCACCAACTAGGCGTTGCAACAGCGAAGAAAATCTGGTTGGGGAACCTTGAGGCGTAAAAAAAGATGCTTATAAGCCGCGGCAGACCGAAACGGGCGGGGGGACGTGCATGCGTGTGTCTTCGTTGCAGCGGCGCCAAGGGGTTACGGGGTAAGAAGACGCTATGAAAAAGGTGAAATCGCTCGTTCTTGCCGGGTTGTTGGCCTTCGCGCCCACGCTCGCGATGAACGGTCCGGTGCTGGCCCAGGAGAATGCCGCGGTCGCGGCTCCAGCCACCGGGAATGAGGCTGCTGCCGCCGATTCGGCCAGCAATGCCGCGGCGCCCGCCGCAGACGCTGCTCCCGCCGCCAAGGTGGCCGCCCCGCCGCGCATGAAGCCCACGCTGGGCATTGGCATGCCGATGCCGGGCGAAATCACCCTTCAGAAGCAGTTCTCGCCAACCGGCCACACAGCGCGCTGGCTGCATGACGTGCTGCTGCTGCCGATCATCACCATCATCTCGGTCTTCGTGCTGATCCTGATGCTCTATGTGATGGTCCGTTTCCGCCGCAGCGCCAATCCGACGCCTTCCAAAACCTCGCACAATACGGTGATCGAGGTGATCTGGACGGTGGTGCCGGTGGTGATCCTGCTGGCGATCGCGGTGCCCTCGATCGGCCTGCTCGCGGACCAGTACAAGCCCGCGCCCAAGGATGCGCTGACCGTCAAGGTCACCGGCTATCAATGGTATTGGGGCTATGAATATCCCGACAATGCCATTCCGGAATTCGTGTCCAACCTGCTGCCCAGGGATAAGGCGGAGGCGAATGGCGAGCCCTATCTGCTGGCGCCGGACAATCGCCTGGTCCTGCCGGTCGGCCGCCCGATCAAGCTGATCATCACCGGCGCCGACGTGATCCACAGCTTCGCGGTTCCCTCGCTCTGGGTGAAGATGGACGCGGTGCCGGGCCGCCTCAACGAGAAGAGCTTCACCATCGAGAAGCCGGGCGTCTATTACGGCCAGTGTTCGGAGCTTTGCGGCGCGCGCCACGGCTTCATGCCGATCGCGATCGAGGCGCTGGAACCCGCGCAGTTCGACCAGTGGCTGCTTTCGCAGGGCGGCAAGCTTCAGGGCGCTGCCGCAGCGACCACGGCCGAGGCTCCCGCGCCCGCCGCCCCCGCCAAGCTTTGATGTAAGGGCATAGACGCCATGACCACCATTACCGCAGATCATCACGGCGATCATGTGCATGAGCATCATGACGCCGACCACAAGCCGGCCTTCTTCCAGCGTTGGTTCATGTCGACCAACCACAAGGATATCGGCACCCTCTATCTGATCTTCGCGATCGTCGCCGGCATCATCGGCGGCGCGATCTCGGGCCTGATGCGCGCGGAACTCGCCGCGCCGGGCATCCAGTATCTCCAGGCCTGGGCGCAGTATAGCGACGGGCCGAGCGCCACGCTGGATCAGGCCTATCACCTCTGGAACGTGCTGATCACCGCCCACGGCCTCATCATGGTCTTCTTCATGGTGATGCCCGCGATGATCGGCGGCTTTGGCAACTGGTTCGTGCCGATCATGATCGGCGCGCCGGACATGGCCTTCCCGCGGATGAACAATATCAGCTTCTGGCTGCTCATCCCGGCTTTCGCCCTGCTGCTCGGATCGACCTTCGTGCCCGGCGGCACCGGCAACGGCGCGGGCACCGGCTGGACGGTCTATGCGCCGCTCTCGACCAGTGGGTCGGCGGGTCCGGCGGTCGACATGGCGATCCTCTCGCTTCACATCGCGGGCGCCAGCTCGATCCTGGGTGCGGTCAACTTCATTACCACCATCCTCAACATGCGTGCGCCGGGCATGACCCTGCACAAGATGCCGTTGTTCGTCTGGTCGGTGCTGGTCACTGCCTTCCTGCTGCTGCTCGCGCTGCCGGTTCTGGCCGCCGCGATCACCATGCTGCTGACCGACCGCAATTTCGGCACGACCTTCTATGATGCCGCCGGCGGTGGCGATCCGGAGCTGTACCAGCATCTCTTCTGGTTCTTCGGCCACCCCGAAGTGTACATCATGATTTTGCCGGGCTTCGGCATCATCAGCCAGATCGTCTCGACCTTCAGCCGTAAGCCCGTCTTCGGTTATCTCGGCATGGCATACGCCATGGTCGCGATCGGCGTCGTCGGTTTCGTCGTCTGGGCGCACCACATGTTCACCACCGGCATGTCGGTGAATGTGAAGATGTACTTCACCGCCGCAACGATGGTGATCGCGGTGCCCACCGGCATCAAGATCTTCTCCTGGATCGCGACGATTTGGGGCGGTTCGATCAGCTACAAGACCCCGATGGTCTGGGCGCTGGGCTTCATCTTCCTGTTCACCGTGGGCGGCGTCACCGGCGTGGTGCTGGCCAATGGCGGCGTCGACGACGTGCTGCACGACACCTATTATGTGGTGGCGCACTTCCACTATGTGCTGTCGCTGGGCGCGGTGTTCGGCCTGTTCGCGGGCTTCTACTACTGGTTCCCGAAAATGTCGGGCCGGATGTACAATGAATTCCTCGGCCATCTGCACTTCTGGGTGTTCTTCGTCGGCGTGAACATGCTGTTCTTCCCGATGCACTTCCTGGGCCTGTCGGGCATGCCGCGCCGCTATCCCGACTATCCGGAGGCCTTTGCCTATTGGAACAAGGTCGCGAGCCACGGCTATGAGATCATGGCGGTTGGCATGCTGATCTTCTTCGTCAACCTTGTCTGGTCGCTGGTCGCCGGCAAGAAGGCGGAAGGCAATCCCTGGGGCGAAGGCGCCACCACGCTCGAATGGACGCTGCCGAGCCCGCCGCCTTTCCACCAGTTCGAAACGTTGCCGGTCATCGACTGATCGCGACGACGGGCGTTCCGGTTTGCCGGAACGCCGGGATTGGCGTAAAGGCCGCCAATTCCTGGAAACAGGGCGATCCCGGCGCGGTCA
Source organism: Sphingobium sp. SJ10-10 (assembly GCF_036038995.2). Lineage (NCBI taxonomy): Bacteria > Pseudomonadati > Pseudomonadota > Alphaproteobacteria > Sphingomonadales > Sphingobiaceae > Sphingobium > Sphingobium sp. SJ10-10. The sequence goes on along the minus strand of NZ_CP158132.1, from coordinate 2,398,990 downwards.
TCGTGCCGGGTGCCGCATGAGGAGACTATGGCAAGTACGCCGATCATGTCCGAAGGTTCGGCTTCCGTGATTCCCGCGCATTGGCGGGACTTCGTCGCGCTGACGAAGCCCAGGGTGATGACGCTGGTCGTCTTTACCGGGCTTTGCGGTCTGCTCGCGGCGCCAGGTCACATCCATCCGGTTCTGGCCTTCACGGCGATTCTCTGCATCGCGCTCGGTGCAGGCGCGGCGGCCACGCTCAACCAATGGTATGAGGCGGACATCGACGCGAAGATGAAACGCACGGCCAACCGTCCGCTGCCTGCGGGCCGGATGGACCGGCAGTCCGCGCTGCATTTCGGCGTCGGGCTATCCTTCTTCTCCGTGCTGCTCATGGGCATTGCGACCAACTGGCTGGCCGCGGCCGTGCTGGCTGTGTCGATCCTATTCTACGTCTTCGTCTACACCATCTGGCTCAAACCCCGGACCGCGCAGAATATCGTGATCGGCGGCGCGGCAGGCGCGTTTCCGCCGGTGATCGGCTGGGCGGCGGTGACGGGTGACATCAGCGCCTTGCCGGTCGCCCTGTTCATGCTGATCTTCTTTTGGACGCCGCCGCATTTCTGGGCGCTCGCCCTGTTCGTGAAGACGGATTATGCCGCAGCAGGCATTCCCATGCTGCCGGTCGTCTCCGGCGAAGTGGTGACGCGCCGCCAGATCTGGTTCTACACCGCGATCATGGCGGTGGCGGCGATGGCGCCGGTGCTGATGCATTTGACCGGGCCGATTTACGGAACAACCGCTCTGCTGGGCACCGCACTCTTCGTGATCATGGCCTTTCAGATCCTCCGCCGGCGCGAGAGCGACCCCGCGCGCATGGCGCCGGAAAGACGGCTGTTCAAATATTCGATCCTCTATCTCTTTCTGCTCTTTGGCGCGGTAGTCGTCGACCGGTGGGTGTTCGCATGACTCCAGAAGAAGACAGGCAGGTCCGCGCCCGGCAGAAATCCCGCGCCATCGTGACGGGGCTGCTATTGGGTGCTCTAGTCATCCTCTTTTACGCGATCACCATCGCCAAAATCGGTGGGGGGCATTGATGGCGAGCCTTCCCCCTTCACCCTTCGACCGGGATCGCCGCAATCGTCGGACGATGATCGCCATGGCGGGCGTGGGCTTTGCCATGCTGGGTCTCGGCTTCGCCTCGGTGCCGCTCTATCGCATGTTCTGCGAGCGAACCGGCTTTGGCGGCACCACGCAGCGCGCCGCTGCTGACGTCCAGGTCAGTGAGGCGGTGGGGCACCGCATATCGATTCGCTTCGATTCCAACGTGACCCCCGGCATGCCATGGCAGTTTTATCCCGAACGCCGCACCCAGACAGTGACGATCGGTGCGCGCAACATGGCGATCTTCGTTGCGAAGAACATGTCGGACAAGCCGGTCACCGGCAGCGCCAGCTTCAACGTCACGCCTTTGCAGGCGGGCGTTTATTTCACTAAGATCCAGTGCTTCTGCTTCAGCCAGCAAACGCTTCAGCCGGGACAGCAGGTGCGCATGCCTGTCATCTATTATGTCGATCCGAAGATATTGACGGATGCCGACAATAAGGACACGCAGGAAATCACGCTCAGCTACACCTTCTATCCTGTTGAGCAGGATAAAAAGCCAAGCTAAGGCTCAATTATAACGCGAACGGGGATGAGAAACGTCATGGCAGGCGCCAAGAACCACGATTATCATATTCTTCCGCCCAGCATCTGGCCCTTTTTCGGCTCCATGTCGGCGCTGGTCATGGCTTTCGGCGCGATCATGTGGATGCATCCCGATGCGATGCCGGCCGGTGGCGGCTGGGTTTTCCTGATCGGCGTCATGGGCGTGCTGTTCACCATGTATAGTTGGTGGGCCAATGTCATTGCAGAGGCCCATGCCGGCGATCACACGCCGGTGGTTCAACTCCACCTGCGCTACGGCATGATCCTGTTCATCGCTTCGGAAGTCATGTTCTTCGTGGGCTGGTTCTGGTCCTTCTTCGACTTCTCGCTCTTCCCCAGCCAGTTGGCGCCGATCGAGGGCATGTTCCCCTCCAAGGGCATCGAGGTGATGAACGCCTTCGAACTGCCGCTGCTCAACACGCTGATCCTGCTCTGCTCTGGCACGACCGTCACCTGGGCGCATCATGCGCTGATCCATGGCGACCGCGAAGGGTTGAAGAGGGGGCTGACGCTCACCGTCATCTTGGGCGTGCTCTTCTCGTCCATCCAGGCCTATGAATATGCCCATGCGCCGTTCCCGTTCGGCGGCAGCCCCTATAGCTCGGCCTTCTACATGGCGACCGGCTTCCATGGCTTCCACGTTCTTATCGGCACCATATTCCTGCTGGTGAACCTGATCCGCGCGCATAAGGGCGATTTCACCCCGCGCCAGCATTTCGGCTTCGAGGCTGCCGCCTGGTACTGGCATTTCGTCGACGTGGTGTGGCTGTTCCTCTTCGTCGCCATCTATGTCTGGGGCGGCTGGGGCGCGCCGGTCCACGGCGGTTGATCCTTCCGCTGATGATTTCGCGAATGACGGCCGGACCTGTTCCGGCCGTTTTCTTTTTGAGGAGCGGGCATTATGCCTGACGCCATGCCATCGCCTGAGCCTCAATCCCCCACGCCGCAGCCCTTGCTGGCCGCTGCGGCCATGGGCGCTTGTCCGCAATGCGGAGCGCAGACCCTGTTTGGGGGGCCGGTCCGTTTTGCGGCATCCTGTCGCTCCTGCGGGCTGGACTATGGCCAGTTCAATGTCGGGGACGGTCCTGCGGCGTTCCTGACCCTGATCATCGGCGCCCTCATGGTGGCGATGGCGTTGATATTGGAATTGAAGGTCCACCCTCCGCTCTGGCTGCACATCTTGCTTTGGACGCCGTTGACCGTGGCCGCAGTGATCGGGAGCCTGCGGGTGGCCAAGGGCGCGTTGCTGATTCTGGAATATCGCAACAAGGCGCGGGAGGGGCGCTTGACCGCGCCGGATCGCGACGCATGAGCCGCCGCCTGCCTCTCCTCCCGACGCTGATCGTCGCAGCGGCAGTGCTGGTGATGATCGGCCTTGGCGTCTGGCAATTGCAGCGCCGGGCCGAAAAGGATGCGATGCTCGATCTGGTCGCCTCCAATCCGGCCAAGCCGCCGGTCGCCTTTCCCGCTTATCCGCCGGTGCCATCCGAACTGTTGTTCCGTCGGTCGTCCACCCATTGCCTTCGCGTGGTCCGCTGGCACAGCGAAGCGGGGCGCGCAGCCGATGGCTCGGTCGGCTACCGCTATATTGCCGAATGCGCGACCGGCGCGGAGGGTCCCGGCGTGCTGGTGGCGGCGGGCGTGGCCAGGACGCCGGACGCGAAGCCCCAATGGCGCGGCGGCCAGATGCGCGGGTGGATAGGGGAAGAGCCCGATCATCGCTCGCTCCTGTCGCGGATCAGCGGCAGGGCAATGCCCCTGCGGCCGATGCTGATCGCGGGAGAGGCCGTGCCGGGCTTCAAGCCGCTCGCGCCGCCCACGGCCGCGGACGTGCCCAACAACCATCTGGCCTATGCCGTGCAGTGGTTTTTCTTCGCCGCAATCGCGGTGGTCATCTACCTGCTCGCCCTGCGCAAACGGACGGCGCTGCCTTAAAAGCTTGCCCGAAGGCGCGTCCAGCGCTACCGGGCTACCCCATCATGCAATATGTGAGCACCAGGGGGAGCGCGCCCGCGCTCGGGTTCGAGGATGTGACGCTGGCTGGGCTGGCGTCCGATGGCGGACTCTATCTGCCGGAAAGCTGGCCTGGCTTTTCCGCAGAGGATATTCGCGCGCTTGCGGGCCTGTCCTATGTCGAAACGGCCGTGCGGGTCATGGCGCCCTTCGTCGCCGGGTCGCTCAGCGAGGAGGAACTGCGCGAGCTGTGCACCGCCGCCTATGGCCGGTTCAGCCATGATGCGGTGACGCCGCTGGTGCAGCTCGACCACCGGCATTGGCTGCTGGAGCTGTTCCACGGGCCGACGCTGGCGTTCAAGGACGTCGCGCTGCAACTGCTCGGCCAGTTGTTCGAGCGCTTCCTGTCCCGCCGCGAGGATCACCTGACCATCGTCGGCGCGACCTCCGGCGATACCGGGTCGGCGGCGATCGATGCCGTCGCGGGTCGTGAGAAGATCGACATCTTCATGCTGCATCCCGAAGGCCGCGTGTCCGACGTCCAGCGCCGCCAGATGACCACGGTGCTGGCGCCCAATGTCTATAATATCGCCATCGACGGCAGCTTCGACGACGCGCAGGCGCTGGTGAAGGCGATGTTCAACGATGCGGCCTTCGCCCGCCGCTTCAACCTGTCGGCGGTGAACAGCATCAACTGGGCGCGGCTGATGGCGCAGGTCGTCTATTATTTCTACGCCGCCGTCCGCCTGGGCGCGCCGGAGCGGGCGATCGCCTTTTCCGTGCCCACCGGCAATTTCGGTGATGTGTTCGCGGGCTATGTCGCGGCGAAGATGGGGCTGCCGGTCGCGAAGCTGATGGTGGCGACCAACGTCAACGACATCCTCCATCGCGCACTGTCCGAAGGCGATTACAGCCAGGGTCAGGTCGTGGCGACCGCAACGCCCAGCATGGACATCCAGGTCAGCTCCAATTTCGAGCGGCTGCTGTTCGATGCGGGCGGGCGCGACGGCAAGGCGCTGGCGGAACAGATGAAGGGTTTCGAGGCGAGCAAGGCGATGCGCCTCACCAATGCGCAGCGCGACGGCGCGTCGGCGCTCTTCACTTCCGCCCGGGTCGATGCCGACAGCATGACCATGGCGATGCGCTGGGCCTATGACGCGGCGGGGCAGGTGATCGATCCGCACAGCGCGGTCGGGCTGGCGGCGGCGCGGGCGATCGATCTCGATCCGGCGGTGCCGGTGGTCACGCTGGCGACGGCGCATGCGGCCAAGTTCCCCACGGCGGTCGAGCGCGCCACGGGCATCCGTCCTTCGCTGCCCTCGCGCGTGGGCGACCTGTTCGCGCGGGAAGAGGCCTATGCCAAGCTGCCCGGCACCTTCGACGCGGTCACCGCCTATGTCGCGGAGCGGGCGACGCCGAGGAGCTGAGGCTTGGACCTTCAGACCCTCATTGGCGAGCCTTGGTCCGACTATGGCCTGATCGATTCGGGCCATGGGCGAAAGCTGGAGCGCTATGGCCGCTTCCGCTTCATCCGGCCCGAGCCGCAGGCCATGTGGGCGCCGGCGCAGGACGACTGGAAGGCGGACGGCGAATTCATTCCCGGTTCCGACGAGGAAGGCGGCGGCCGCTGGTTCTATGAGCGGCCCGTGCCGGCCGAGGGCTGGCCGCTGCACTGGAACGAGGTGACGTTCCAGTCGAGTTGCACGCCCTTCCGCCATCTGGGTTTCTTTCCCGACATGGCGCCGGTCTGGGACTGGATGCGCGGCAAGATCGCCGGGAAAGATCAGGCTCAGGTCATGAACCTGTTCGGCTATACCGGCGTCGGCACGCTGGCGATGGTGGCGGGGGGCGCGCAGATGGTGCATGTCGACGCCTCCAAGAAGTCGGTGGCGCAGGCGCGGGCCAATGCGGCGCTATCGGGGCTGGAGGACCGGCCGGTACGCTGGATCGTCGATGACGCGGCCAAGTTCGTGGCGCGGGAAGTGCGACGCGGGCGGCGCTATGACGGCATATTGCTCGATCCGCCCAAATATGGGCGCGGGCCGGATGGCGAGGTCTGGCGGCTGGAAGAAGATCTGCCGGGGCTCATCGCCAATTGCCGGCAGTTGCTGGATGGGGACAGCCGGTTTCTGTTCCTGACGGTTTATGCGGTCCGGATGTCGGCGCTGGCGATTGGGGAATTGTTGAGCCAAGCCTTTGCCGATCTGCCCGGCGCGGTGGAAGCGGGTGAACTGGCGGTGCGTGAGGAAGCCCGCGGGCTGATGCTGCCGACCGCGATCTGGGCGCGATGGAGCCGCTGAGCTTTTCAGGGCTGTCCGGTTGCTGAAATAGGGTGGCCGCTTTTGGCCATTTTCCGTCATTAAGCGCATCCGTGTTCCTGCGAAGGCAGGAACCCAGTCCCGCCGTTTGTAGATCATCGCAGCGCGGGAACTAGGCTCCTGCCTTCGCAGGAGCACGATGCGTTCCAAGGAAACGGCGCAAGTAGACCGCCCCCTATCCATCCCCCTCAACCCTCCAAACCACCCTTGGCCACTCGCAGGCCAGCCTTGCCGTTCGCGGCGAGTTCGCGCTTCAACTCTTCCGGGCGGGGCGCCACGAGGAAGCCGAAGCTGACACAGCCCTGCTTGCTCTCGACCGCATGATGCAGGCGGTGGGCCTGGACGATCCGCTTCATATAGGCAGAGCGAGGGACATAGCGGTGCGCGACACGGCGGTGGACGATGATGTCATGGAAGCCGAGATAGATGGCGCCATAGGCCGCGACGCCTGCGCCGACCACCGTCGCCCAATCGCCCCAATGCCACTGCACGCCGCCCAGCAGCAGCAGGATCGAGGGCATGGCGAAGATCACGAAATAAAGGTCGTTCGCCTCCCACCGGCCGGGACGCGCCCGGTGATGGCTGGCATGCAGGAACCAGCCCGGCCCATGCATCACCCAGCGGTGCATGACATAGGCGAAGCCCTCCATCGCGGCGACCGTGGCGAGGAAGATCAGGGCGAGCAGCAGGGCGTTCATGTGGCCACTATAGGGCGAGGCCCGCGCTCAGGCGACCCGCAAAGGGCAAGAAAAAGGCCGCGATCCATTGGATCGCGGCCCCCTTCGTGACTTTTGTCAGGTGATCAGAAGGACGCGGTGATCGAACCGACCACACCGGCCTTGCTGATGTTGCGGCCGCTGGGGCTGTAGAGCGACTTGTCGGTGTCGACATAGGACACGCCGAAGGTCAGGTGGCTCCAGGTGTAGGTCGCGCCGACGTTCCAGTCGGTATATTCCTTGCCGATGGTCAGGTAGCTGGGACCGAAGCTGTGGCCAAGGTGCGCCGACACGCCCAGCGGGGTGTTCGGGATGCTGGCCGACAGGTCACCGGCGACGTACAGATTGTCTTCCTTGGGGCCGCCGCCAGGAATCTGGCTGCCAAGGCCGATCGCGGCCTGCTTTGGCGCATAGGCAGCGCTCAGCTTGGCGGTTGCCGGGCCGAAGGTACCCTTGACTGAGGCATAGGGTTCGAAAAAGTCGGAATTGATACCGCCGGTACCGGGATAATAGTAGTACAGCACACCTGCGTCGAAGGTGGCCGCACCGACCGTCTTCGAATAGCCAGCGATCAGATCGAGTTCCTGGTCGCCGCCATTGTAGACATAATCATCGATCGAAGAACCCCAAACCGAGACATAGAAGCCCGATGCATGGGTAACGGTGATGCCGCCCTGCAGCGCGAAGCGCTTGTCGGTCTGCGAAATGCCGCGGAAGCGATAGTCGGTGACGACAGCCGCATTGCCGGTGACGGTCAGTTCCGGAGTGGGCTCGTCCTGGGCGAAGGCCGGTGCCGACACGGCGGCAGCCAGAGCGCATGCAAGAATGGGGGCCGAGAGGCCGAGAATGGACTTACGCATATGGTTTCCCCTTGGTCGTTATCTGCGATCGTCCCGCCTGCGTCATGGTCCCAAGTCTCTATCGCCCTGCACGGGATGGACCGGGTTGCCTCAACGGATTGAGGAAATGCCTTTCCCCGTTGCGGCGCACAAGATTTTATTGCCGTTACGTGTCGTTTGCTTCTTCAATGTTGCTGGCCTGCAACAAAATCAGGCATGATTATGGCGCTGCGCGGCGTTTCGCGCGCTTTCCGCCATAATTGTCGCGGGCGAGCGGTTATCGCAGCGGCGTGACATCGCGCGGCGCGTGGATGACGCGCTGCGGATAGGGGATGGTGATGCCATGCTCGCGGAACAGCAGCCACAGCCGGCCCAACACATCGGACTTCACATTGCCGACGCCGCTTTCCGGGTCGCTGATCCACACCAATATGTCATGTTCGACGCGGTTTTCGCCAAAGGCGGTGAGCCAGACATTGGGCTTGGGACTGCGCAGCACGCGGGGGCTTTCCTGCGCGGCGCGCAGCATCAGTTCCTGCGCAAGCTTGAGGTCGCTGTCATAGCCGATGCCGACGGGGATGCGGACGCGGACGTTGCGGTCGGAATAGGACCAGTTCTCCACCTCCTGCGTCATCAGATTCTCGTTCGGGATCAGATGTTCCTTGCCGTCGCGGGTGATGACGCTGACGGCGCGCACGCCGATCTTGTTCACCCAGCCGAAGCTGTCGCCCACCACGATGACGTCGCCCGGCTTGATCGAACGGTCCATCAGCAGGATGATCCCGGCGATGAGGTTGCCGAAGGTCTTTTGCAGGCCGAAGCCGACCGCCAGCCCCAGCGCGCCGGAAAAGACCGCGAAGGCGGTAAGGTCGATGCCGAGCAGGTCGACGCCGATGAAGAAGGCGGCGACCACCACGACGATGGCGGCCAGTTTCTGGGCCAGCAGCTTCTGCGTGGCGTCCAGGCCATGGGCGCGGGTGATGCTGCGCCCGACGATGCGGTTGGTCAGGCGCACCAGGGCGAAGAGCGCGACGCAGATGGCGGCCATGCTGACCAGGCCGAGCAGGGTGACGCGCCGCTTGCCGAGGTCGAGGCCGACGCCGTCGAGCATGTCGGCCACCGGGGCGAAGCCGCCGCTGCTGCCCGAAAGGACCATGACGAAGAGCAGCAGGGCGATGGGCAGGACGGCGAGGCGCGCTATGGCGAGGCTGCGCAGAATATGCACGGCAAGCAGCGAAAGCGACAGGGCAAGCGCCGCGCCCAGGATGAGATGCGCGAAATCCCCGATCGGCCAGAAGGCGACGGCGACCGCGATCATGGCGGCAGCGATGATATGGTGCAGGATCGGCCGCAAATGCCCCGCCAGCGCTTCGCCCAAGCCACGGAAGCGGCGGCGCAACCGCGGCGAGGCGAAGCGGGCGAGCGCGCCAGCGACCAGATAGAGGGCGACGGCCAGCGCCAGCGCGATCAGGGGATGGACGATGGCGGGATCGCCGGGCAGCCGGGACAGCAGCTCGGGCAGGCCCGGCGTCATCCGCGCGCGGCCCGGAAACGGGCGAGGCCCGCGTCGAGATCAGCGATCAGGTCGTCGGGGTCTTCCAGGCCGATTTGCAGGCGGACGGCGGGGCCTTCGGCTTGCCAGACGGTGGCCGTGCGGTAGCGGGCCGGGTCGACCGGGAGTGCGAGGCTTTCAAAGCCGCCCCAGCTGTAGCCGATGCCGAAATGGGCGAGGCCGTCGATCAGGGCGGCGCGGGATTGTTCGTTGCCGCCCTTGAGGACGAAGCTGAACAGCCCGCTGGAGCCGGTGAAGTCACGTCGCCACAGGTCGTGGCCGGGGCAGGAGGGCAGGGCGGGGTGGAGCACACGGGCGACGTCGGGCTGCTTAGACAGCCATTGCGCGATGCGCAGCGCGCTCGCCTGATGCTGGTTCAGGCGGACGCCCAATGTGCGCAGGCCGCGCGCGGCGAGCCAGGCATCGTCGGGGCTGGCCATCTGGCCGAACAGATAGGCGGCCTGACGGATTTTCGGGAAGAAGGCCGGGCTGGCCGTCACCGATCCCATCATCACATCGCTATGGCCGACAATATATTTGGTGCAGGCGAGGATGCTGATGTCGACGCCATGGGCCAGGGCGGGGAAGAAATAGGGCGTGGCCCAGGTGTTGTCGATCAGGGTCGCGATGCCCTTTTCCCGCGCTATGGCGGCGATGGCGGGCACGTCCTGCACCTCGAAGGTCAGGCTGCCGGGGCTTTCCAGGAAGATGGCGCGGGTGGTTTCCGTGATCAGGTCCGCAACGCCGCTGCCGACGGTCGGATCGTAATAGACCGTTTCTATGCCGAGCGGACGCAGCATCTGTTCGCAGAAATTGCGGGTCGGGTCATAGGCGCTGTCGACCATCAGCAACTGGTCGCCGGGCTTCAGCACCGCCATCAGCGCGCAGGCGATGGCCGCGACGCCCGAAGGATAGAGCATCGTGCCTTCGGCGCCCGGCTCCATTTCGGTAAGGGCGTCGGCCAGGCTCCATGACGTCGGCGTGCCCTTGCGGCCGTAGAACAGGCGTTCGTGCGTGCTGCGTCCCGCCGCGCTGCGCAGATGCGCGACATCGTCATAGAGGATGGTCGATGCGCGCCAGACCGGCGGATTGACGATGCCGCCGGGCTGGCCGGGCATGCCGGTCCATTCGGGCTTGCGGCCCGCCTGCGCCAGTTGGGTGAGAGGCTTGCGATCCTTGCTCATGCGGCCCCTGTCGCTTTCGGCGTGGCAGGGTCCAGGCCCCATTCGGACCAGCTTCCATCATAGAGGGTGACGTCGGTCTTGCCGAGCAGTTCCAGCCCAGAGAGGATGATCGCTGCCGTCACGCCGCTGCCGCAGCTCGTGATGATCGGGCGCGCAAAATCCGTGCCCGCGTCGAGGAAGAGGCGACGAAGCTCCTCGCCCTGTTTCATGCTGTTGTCGGCATTGTAGAAGGCGGAAGAGGGGATGTTGCGGCTGTGCGGGATATGGCCCGACGCCATGCCGGGCCGGGGCTCCTTTTCCTCGCCGGTGAAGCGCGGCGCGCCCCTGGCGTCGAGCACCTGTTCGGACTGGGTTTCGAGATTGGCCAGAAGGTCTTCCTTGGTGCGCACCTGGCCGGGGGCGCGGCGGGCGATGGCATTGCCGCGTGGCGGGGTGGGAATGCCGCTTTCCGTGGGGCGTCCTTCGGCCAGCCATTTGACGAGGCCGCCGTCGAGAATCGCGGCGCTCTTGCCCAGCCCGAAGAGGCGCATCATCCACCAGCCGCGCGCGGCGCTGTGGGTGGGGCTGTTGTCATAGACGATGATGCGGCTGTCGGCGTCTATGCCAAGCTGCCGGCAACGCTCGGTCATGAAGGCGTCGGTGGGCAGCATGCCGGGGCGCGGATCGTTCGGATCGGCCAGCGTCGGCAGGTCGAGAAAGGTCGCGCCGGGGATATGGGCGGCTTCGAACTCGGCCCTCGGGTCGCGGGGGGTGCCGGGGAGGAAAAGGCTGGCATCGACGATTCTAAGGTCGGGTTTGCCCAGCTCGTTCGCCAGCCAGTCGGTGGATACCAATATGTTCATGCGGCCTTTTCCTCTGTGCTTGCGTCCTTTTTAGGATCGGCAGGCGAAGGTGGGAAGGGCCGATCGACCTTAGCTGGCGAGGGAAAGCGCGGTCGCGCGGCTGCCGGGGGTGCGATATTGGCGCGGGCCAAGGTCCAGGCGGAAGGGCGAGAGGCGCTCGACCGGTGGCGATTGTTCCTCGCCCACGATGAAGGCGCGGCCGGTGCGGCCGATTCCTTCGCTGCCGCCCGTCCAGCGATATTGCGCATCAAAGGCGATCAGCGGGATCAAAAGGGCGCGCTGGCCCATCTGGATCGCGGCGATTTCCTGGGCGTTGAGCCGCATCTCTCCGGTCAGCCTCTGCGTCTCGCCCGGCGCGATCGAAACGATGGAATGGACGGGAAGCCCGGTTTCGCCTGCAAAAAACTGCTGGAACAGCGCCTGTTGCTGCGCGTCGGCATTCGCGATCAGGCTGCGGACGAGAATGTCCTCCGCTGTTTGCGTGCCCCGGTTGTGGAGCGTCAGCATGTAGCCGATCGTTGCGCCCATGAGTGTCAGGCGGGCGGCCTGCACGTCCATGGCGAGGTCAAGCCAGGGGCGGTCGGTGGCGGCGGGCGCGGGTTCGGGCTTGGCCGGGGCTGGAGGAGGGACGGGAGCCGCCTTGGGCTGCGCGGGCCGGGGCGCTGGCGGCGGGGGGGCTGGTTCGGGTTCGTAATAGGCTTCCTCGACCTCTTCCGGCTTTCGGCGGCGCAGCCAGAGGAAGGCGCCGATCAGCAGGGCGACACCGGCCGGGGCGGCGATCCAGGGCCAGTTGGCGGCGGGCTCTTCCGCAGGCGCTAGCGGAGCCACTTGTGGTGCAGGAGTTGCGCCATTGTCGGCAGGCGGGAAGGCTTGGTTCTCGACCGCCGGGGGTGCCGATGGGGGTTCGCCGGGAGCGGCGCTCTCGGGCGGCGTTTGGCTTTGAGGCGCCGGTCGAGGGGCGCGCCGGGGTTCGGCCGGGCGGCGTTGCTGCGGCTGCTGGGGCGCAGGCTGCGGCGTGGGAATGACGACTGGCGGCACCTGGATCGTCGGGGCGACGACCGGAGGCGGCGTCACCGTCGCGGGCGCGCCGCGAAAGACGTCGAGTTCCGGGCCTTGCCGGTTGGGATTGGTCGTTTGCGGCTGCGTCGTGCGCGGCAGGTTGAAAACCGGATCGGCGGCGTTTTCCTGCTGGGCGAGGGCGGACGTGGCCAGCATCAGCGGCGTGGCGAACAGAAGCGAGAAACGGAACCCCATGGGTCGCAGCCAAGGCATAAGCCCCAGTGAACCCGCCATGAACGAAAGGCAAGAGAGGAGACCAGAGGTTGCTGGGCGATGACATATGCCGTGCAATCGCGTAGATGGCCTGCCCATGACTGACATGCCGACTCCGCTCCATCTGGGCCAGACCAGTGCCCTGCCCGCACGTCCCGAAGACGCCGTGCTGGACTATGTGCCCAATCCCAGGCCGGGCAAGCCCTATCTGGTGCGCTTCACCGCGCCCGAATTCACCTCGCTCTGCCCGGTGACGGGGCAGCCGGATTTCGCGCATCTGGTGATCGACTATGCGCCCGCCGCGACCATCGTCGAATCGAAATCGCTGAAGCTGTTCCTGGGGGCGTTCCGCAACCATGCCGCTTTCCATGAGGATTGCACCGTGGGAATCGGGGAGCGGCTGTTCGTGGAGATGAATCCGCTCTGGCTGCGCATCGGCGGCTATTGGTATCCGCGTGGCGGGATTCCGATCGACGTGTTCTGGCAGTCGGGGGAGCCGCCCGCCGGGCTTTGGCTGCCTTCGCAGGATGTGCCGGGCTATCGCGGGCGGGGCTAAGTTCGCCCGAAGAGAATCGTGCTCCTGCCTTCGCAGGAGCACGGGATATTTGCGGCCCGGCCTGTTGTTTGACAAACGGACAACAACATTCGACCAACGACATCGGCGGCGGGACGCCCGGCTTGACCGACAGGCCGAAACAGCCGATCCCCCTGTCATCATGGCGCGCGCCCTTCGCCGCGCCGTTCCAACGTGTCGGAGTTGCGAACCTCATGTCCTTTTCGAAGATTCTTCCGCTGATGCTGGCGGCTGCGCCCCTTGCCATGGCGGTGCCGGCCTTGGCGCAGACGGCGCCTGCCGGCCCCGCTGCCGGCGTCACCACCCAATTGCCGCGTGGCGCCGCGCCCAGCCATTATGCGATTCAGGTCACGCCCGATGCGGCGAACCTCAAATTCACCGGCAAGGTGACGATCGACATCACCGTGGCGCAGGCCATGCCCGCGCTGGTGCTGAACGCCGCCGATCTGACGGTGAGCGGCGTCACGCTCACTCCCGCAAAGGGCAAGGCGGTGAAGGGAACCGCCAAGGTCGACGCCGATGCGCAGACCGTGACCTTCGATTTCGGCAAGCCGGTCCAGCCTGGCAGCTACAAGCTCGCCATCGATTATACGGGCACCATCAACACCCAGGCGAACGGCCTGTTCGCGCTCGACTATACCGACAATGACGGCAAGGCGAAGCGCGCGCTCTTCACCCAGTTCGAGGCGCCCGATGCCCGCCGTTTCGTGCCGAGCTTCGATGAACCGAGCTACAAGGCGACCTTCGACCTCTCCGCCGTCATCCCCGCCGACCAGCTTGCGGTCAGCAACATGCCGGTCAAGAGCAGCACCGATGCGGCCGGCGGCAAGAAGCTGGTCACTTTCGGCACCAGCCCCAAAATGTCCTCCTATCTGCTGTTCTTCGGCCTGGGCGAGCTGGAGCGCGCCACAAAACAAGCAGGCGCGACCGAAGTTGGCGTGATCACCGGCAAGGGCAATACGGGCAAGGCGCAACTGGCGCTCGACGCGTCGGCGGCGATCCTGCCTTATTATAACGACTATTTCGGCGTGCCCTTCCCGCTGCCCAAGCTGGATAACGTCGCCGGACCGGGCCAGAGCCAGTTCTTCTCCGCCATGGAGAATTGGGGCGCGATCTTCACCTTCGAACGCGCACTGCTGGTCGATCCGCGCTTTACCTCCGAAAGCACGCGTCGGGTGATCTACTCCATCGTCGCGCATGAAATGGCGCACCAGTGGTTTGGCGACCTCGTCACCATGGCCTGGTGGGACGATCTCTGGCTGAACGAAGGTTTTGCAAGCTGGATGGCCACCAAGGTCACCGACAAGCTCAACCCGGAATGGGAAATGCTGCTGTCCCGCGTCAATGGCCGCGAGCGCGCGATGAGCCTCGATTCGCTGGTGACGACCCATCCGATCCTCCAGAAGATCCATACCGTCGATGAGGTGAACCAGGCCTTTGACGACATCACCTATGAAAAGGGTGAGGCGGTCATCACCATGCTGGAGGGCTTTGCCGGGGAGGAGGCGTGGCGCTCGGGCATCCGCGCCTATATGAAGCAGCATGCCTATGGGAACACCGTGACCGACGATCTTTGGAAGGCGGTCGAGGGCGCGGGCGCCAAGGGCGTGGTCGGCATCGCGCATGACTTCACCAGCCAGCCGGGCATTCCGCTGGTGAAGGTGGACTCGGCCCAATGCCAGGGCGGTTCGACCCTGCTGTCGTTGAGCCAAGGCGAGTTCAGCCGCGATCGCAAGGACAAGACGCCGCTGCGCTGGAATGTGCCGGTCATGGCGCAGACCATCGGCGGGACGCAGCAGCAACTGATCCTCAATGGCAGCGCGCAGGTCACGCTGCCCGGTTGCGGCGCCTATGTGATCAATGCGGGGCAGACGGGCTATTATCGCTCGCTCTATCCGGAAGCGAACGTCAAGGCATTGGCGAAGGACTTCACCAAGCTCGCCTCCATGGATCAGATCGGCCTGTTGGCGGATAATTTCCAGTTGGGGTTGGGCGGCTACCAGCCCATGGGTCTGGCGCTCGACCTGATCGACGCGGTGCCCGTCAATGCCAGCCCGGCCGTGCTGGCCGAGGTGCCGGGCTATCTCGACAGCGCGCATAGCATGCTGGAGAGCGACAAGGCGGCGCAGGCGCGGGTCACGGCCTATGCCTCGAAGAAGCTGAGCCCGGTGCTGGCGACCGTCGGCTTCGACGCGCAGCCGGGTGAAAATCCGCAGGTGCCGGTGCTGCGTTCGGCTTTGGTGTCGACGCTGGGCGGCATGGGCGACAAGGCCGTGGTGGCCGAGGCGAACAAGCGCTTTGCCGCGCTGGCCGGCAATCCGGCGGCGCTGGATGGGCCGCTGCGCAACGTCTGGCTGCGGATCATCGCGGAAAATGCCGATGCCGCGACCTGGGAGAAGCTGCGTGGCCTCGCCAATGGGGCGAAGACGGACCTTGAAAAGAGCACGACCTTCGCGCTGTTGGGCGTCGCGAAGGATGAGGCGCTGGCGGCCAAGGCGCTCGACCTCGCCATGACCGACGAGCCGGGCAAGACCACCAGCGCGGCGATCATCTCCGCCGTGGGCGGGGAGCATTCGATGCTGGCGGTCGACTATGTGCTGGCGCATCGCCAGCAATATGAGGCGATGATCGACGTGTCGGCGCGGTCCCAGGCGATCGCGCGGCTGGGCGGCAACTCCGCCGATCCGGTGATGGTGACGAAGCTGGATGGCTATGCGAGCCAGTATCTGACGCCGGAATCGCGCAAGGTGGTGGATCGCTCCATCGCCGCGATCAAGACGCGGATCGAGACGCGGGCACGGCTGAAGCCCGCGCTGCTGGCCTGGTTCGCCAAGAAGTGAGATTGGGGGCGGTGGAGCGATCTACCGCCCTTCTTCTTGGAGCGCGCTACAGCAACCGCCGCTCAAACGCGCCCCGTTCCAGCTCTTCCCGGAAATCGGGATGAGCAATCCCGATCAGTGCGCGGGCGCGTTCCGATAGCGTCTTGCCCTTCATGTCGACCCAGCCATATTCGGTGACGACGATATGCGTATCGGTGCGCGGCGTCGTCACCGGCCCAGCGAGCCAGGGCACGATCCGCGAAACCGTCCCCTTGGCCGCAGTCGAGTGGCAGGCGATGATCGACCGGCCGCCCTTCGACGCATAGGCGCCGCGCACGAAATCGAGCTGGCCGCCAGTGCCGCTATATTGGCGCCCATTCATATATTCGGAATTGCAGGCGCCGCTCAGGTCGACCTGAATGGTGGCGTTGACCGAAATCACCCGGTCGTTTTGCGCGATGATGTGCGGTGCGTTCACATGCTCGACCGGATGCGCCGCCAGTGCCGGATTATCATGCAGGAAGTCGTAAAGCCCCTGGTCGCCCATGGCGAAGGTGAAGACCGAGCGGCCCGGATGGATGCTTTTCCGGCTGTTGTCGACCACGCCCGCCTTGATCAGGCTGACGAGGCCGGGGGTGAGCAGTTCGGTGTGGATGCCGAGCTGCCGATGATTCATCAGCGCGGCGCAGACCGCGTCCGGCACGGCGCCGATGCCCATTTGCAGGCAGGCGCCGTCCCCCACCATCTCCGCGATGATGGCGCCGATCGCTTCGTCATTGGCGGTGCGCGGCAGCGGCGGGATCTGCACCAGCGGGGCGTGGTTCTCGACGATCGCCGTGACTGCCGAGAGCGGGATTTTGCAGTCGCCATGGACATAGGGCATGGCGGGATTGACCTCGACGATCAGCCGGGCGCCGCTGCGTGCGACCATCAGCGCATAGTCGGTGTTGGTGCCCAGGCTGAAACAGCCGCCGGCGTCCATCGGCGAGACGGTGACGAACAGCGTGTCGACGCGAAGATGTTCGGTCAGGACGCGAGGAATCTGGTGGAACTGGACGGGGAGCGTCTCGACCAGACTGTGCGTGGTGCCGGCGCGCAGGGCGTCCGTGTTGCGTTCGACGCTGCCATGGAAGAGGCTGACATGGCGGATGCGGTCGCTGAGGTCGGGCGAAAGGATCGACTGGCTCGCGTTGGCGCAGGCGAGCATGCAGTAGAGCGTGCCGCCGGTGAGGTCGCCGGAGCGGACGCGGTCGGCCAACGCGTCCATCAGCGCGGGCGGATAGCTGACGGCGAGGCCGACCACCATCTTCGCGCCGTCGGGGACCAGCGCGGCCGCCTGCGCGGCGGTCATGGTCTTGGCGCGGTAATTTTCTGTGATGGGCATCATATTCTCCCCGGACTTTTGGGAGATTGTCGCGCTGTTCACACGAGAGCGCAATGGCGACGAAAGTAGGGGGTGGGCCTTAAAGGCCATCCCCCGACCCCGCCGAAGGGAGGGTGCCTTTAGCGGGCTATGCCGAGCGTCCTGGCGATGTCGTCCCACGCGACCAGCTTGAAATTCTGGGCCGCCGTGGCGTTGTGGCCGTCCTGGGCCACGAAGAGCCCGCCGGGATAGTTCGGCCCGAAATCCCCCAGCATCAGGTCGATGCCGTCGGTTTCCTCCGACCCACCAATGGCGCCGTCGACCACGCGGAATCGACCGGCATAGCGGTCGTCGCTCAGGCGATAGGCGACATAGGCGTTGTCGCCCTGGCTGGAGACGAGAACATAGCCGTCCTTCTCGCCCATGGGCGCGATGGCGACGCCTTCGGCATCCATGACAAGGTTCTTGCCGTCCGCCGCCGCGATCTTCGTCGGCGCGGCCGGGCCGGTCGGTCGGGCATCGAAGCGCCAGAGGCCGACATCCTCCTCCGCCACATAGAGGATGCCGGTGCGGTCATCGACCGCGCAGCCCTCCGACTGGGTGCCGAGCTTCATGGTCCGGACGATCCTGCCGGTCGGCGTGGCGCCCGAGGTTTCGAGGGCGATCTGGTTCACCGTGCCGTCCTTGAGCACGATGAAGGCGTAGGTCGCTTCCGGTGCGCCATAGAGGCAGATGCCATAGGCCTCCCCCTTGCCCGCATCGACCTTGCCGAGCGTCGTCAGCCGGGCGGTGGCGGGGTCGAGGCGGAAGAGGGCGAGCCTGGCATTCGTCACATCATTGCGGTCGCTGGCGACGACGAGGATGCCGTTCCGGCCGTTGATCGTCACATTGTCGCGCAGGTCGACATTGTTGACCCGTCCCGCGTCGAGAAAGTCGCGGGTCTTGCCGTCGAGGCCATAGACATAAAGCCCGGCCTTCTTGTCGGTGCCGACGATCAGGCTTTGCGCCGGGTTGGCGGCGTTGCGCCAGATTGCCGGATCGTCCGCCGCATCGGCATTGGCCGTGCCGACGGGTGCTGTTTCCCCCCGTGCCGTGACGTTCACGGCGGGAGTGGCGTTGGCGATGCGCTGGGCCAAGGGCGGTTCGGTCGCCGTGGTGGCGCAGGCGCCGAGCAGAAGGACGGCGCAAAGCCCGGCAAATGAGCATCTGGTCATGGATTTCCCCCGTTTCGAGATGCTTCCTGGACATGCTCCATGACAGGGATGTGACGGGACAGGCGCAAATATTGGTCCATATGTCACTGATCTGTCACCATAATTTCATCTGGTTGTATTCCTGCCGCCCTAGGTGCCCCGCCAAGCCATTTCGACAGGGCTGTTCCAACAGGGGGATATCATGCAGCATAAATTCGCCCGGCGCCGCGCCGGCGCCACATTCGTTCGCCTGAGCCTGGCATGCGGTATTGCGGGCTGGGCGCTGGCATCGTCCGACGCCATGGCCCAACCCGCAATGGCGGCGCCCGCCGCTGAAGAGGATATGGGCCAGATCGTCGTCACCGGCACCCGCCCGATCGCTGAATCCGAAGCCGCCGCTCTGGAAATCCAGAAGAACAGCGATTCTCTGGTCACGGTCGCCGCGTCCGATTCCGTGGGCCGCCTGCCCGACCAGAATATCGCCCAGGCCGCCAGCCGCCTGCCCGGCATCAGTGTCGAGCGGGATCAGGGCCAGGCCCGCTACATCAACCTGCGCGGCGCGCCCAAGACCTGGACCACCCTGTCGTTCGACGGCATCAATGTGGTCAGCCCGGAAGGCCGCGACGCCCGCTTCGATTCCATCCCGTCCGCCA
Source organism: Sphingobium sp. SJ10-10 (assembly GCF_036038995.2). NCBI lineage: Bacteria > Pseudomonadati > Pseudomonadota > Alphaproteobacteria > Sphingomonadales > Sphingobiaceae > Sphingobium > Sphingobium sp. SJ10-10. Next base: position 2,380,023 of record NZ_CP158132.1, on the reverse strand, counting down.
TCGCGGGCAAGATCATCGTGTCGAAGGCGGTGACGCCCGACATGCCGGGCGAAACGGTCGCGGGCAATGTCAACGTCATCACCCGGTCTGCCTTCGACTATGACGGCTTCCATCTGGCGGGCAAGGGCGGCCTTGGCTTTGCCGAGCTTGGCGACAAGCGGGAATATGAAGGGGCGCTGGTCGTTTCCAACCGCTTCCAGACCGGCATCGGGGAGATCGGCGTGCTGCTTTCGGGCAGCTATTATGAACGCAATATGGTCACCGACAATTTCGAGACCGACTATGAGCGGGTGGGCGCGCAGGATAGCCGTCCCGGCAACGAGACACGCTTCTGGGCGCACGAAGCCGAGAACAAGCTGTACCGGCTGACCCGCAAGAACTGGTCCGTATCGGGCCGGGTCGACTGGAAGCCGGACGCGCAGAACACGGTCTCGCTGCGTTCGATCTACACCATCTTCACCGACGACGAGGCGCGGGACAATTACCGCTTCGATCTGGACGACCGCCAGAGCGACGGCTCGACCTCCTCGGCGGCCTGCATGATCACGCCGAACGCGACGCCGACCAACAGCGGCTATGCCGATGTCTGCATCGGCAACACGCCGCAGCAGGGAACGGTCTACGGCATCGACATCCGCCAGCGCTCGACCCTGCGCGCCTTCCGCCAGTCGGTCTTCACCAACACGCTGGCGGGCGACCATGAATTCGCCGACGGCTGGAAGCTGAGCTGGATCGGCAACTACACCGAGTCGAAGGACGACCGTTCGGTCGTCGGTGAAGCGACCTGGGACAGCCCTAGCACGCGCAACCTGCGGCCGACCGTCGCCTATGATTTTTCCGACCCGAACCTGTCGCGCCTGACGCTCTACCGCACGTTGCAACTTGCCAGCCCGACGCGTTACACCGCCGGGGCGCAGGTCACGGACGTCGACAGCTTCACCAAGCCGCTCTCGGGCTTCACCGTGCTGGACGCGGTCGACACGACCAAGGCCTATACCGGCCGACTGGTGCTGGCGCGCGAACTGGAGCATGCCACGCTGAAGGCGGGCATCCAATATGACCGCCGAACCAAGGTCGCTGACGAACAGCAGATCACGCTGAGCGCCGCGCAGGCCGGGACGATCATGCCCACGGACTATAACCAGTTCTCGCTCGACCAGAAATTCCTGGGCGAGATCCCGATGGGCTACACCTTCCATTATTTCGACACGGACAAGATGCGCGCCGCGTCGAAGGCGGCGCAGGCGGCCTTCTCCTTCGCGCCCAACACCGGCAACAATTATGACGTACGGGAAGAAATTATTGCCGGTTACCTGATGGGCACCTTCCGCTACGACTGGGGTTCGGTCATCGGCGGCGTGCGCGTCGAGCATATCAAGAACCGCGGCTCGGCGGTCGGCACCATTGCGGGCGTCAGCGGCCTCGTCACGGCGGAAGCCACGCAGACGCTGGCCTTCCCCAGCCTGCACATCAATTACAATATCGACGACACGAAGAAGCTGCGCCTCTCCTTCAACAGCGGCGCCGCCCGCGCAGACTATGACCAGTTGCGTCCCAATGTCGTCGTCAACGACAGCAACGAGACGATTTCCGGCGGCAATCCGGCGATCAAGCCCGAGCGCGCCTATGGCGTCGACGCCTATTTCGAATGGTATCTGCGTCCGCAGGGCTATCTGATGATCGGCACCTTCTACAAGAAGATCGAGGATTTCCTCTACACCTCTTCACGCACTTTCAATTCGAGCGCGCTCAACAGCAACGGCATCGATCGTTCGGGCTACAGGTTCAGCGGCCTGGTCAACGGCGGTTCGGGCCGCATCTACGGCCTGGAAGCCGCCGCGCAGTTGCAGCTTGAGCCATGGACGGACAGCCTGGGCTTGCCCGAATTCCTCGGAGGCTTCGGCGTATCGGCCAATCTTACGCTTAATAATAGCAAGGTGAATCTGCCGGGCCGCACGCTCCGCCTGCCCGGCACGTCGGACTTCGTCTACAATATCGGCGGCTATTACGAGAAATATGGCCTGTCGATCCGTCTGCAATATCAGAACCGCAGCAAATGGCTGGATACGGTCGGTTCGCTGGCCGATGGCGGCGACACTTATTGGGACTCGGACGACGAGCTGGATTTCTCGGCGCGCTATGCGGTGACGAAGAATTTCGAAATCTATTTCGATGCGTCGAACCTGCTCAACCATCCGGGCCGCCGCTTCTCCGATCCGGGCAGCCTGCTGCGCGCGAGCGGCGTGCAGGCGCCCAACACCAGCAACCAAACGATCGAGTGGGAGCGCTTCGGCCGCCGCTATACGGGCGGCATCCGGTTCAACTTCTGATCCGGCGGAATGGGATTGAGAAGGGGGCTGCCTGGGGGCGGCCCCCTTTTTTATTGGATTCCAGGATGCATAGGATTTGGCCGAAAATCGTCAGTTGCGGATGCGTGAGTCCTCCCCTCCCCTTCAGGGGAGGGGATTGAGGGGTGGGGGCGTGCCCCACGCGCAAACTCGGCCTATGGGGCATTCCCCCACCCCAACCGCTCCCCTGAAGGGGAGGGGCTTAATGGCAGCTTCACCCCAGCGGGGCGCTAGCCCAATGCCTTAGCCTCCCGTAAAGCGCCGCAATCACGCCAAAGAAGGCGATCACCGAAAGCACCACAGCCCAGGGGTTCTCCGCTACCAAAGCCAGCGGCGCGTCGCTGTCTGTCGCCGCGACGATCCCCGCAAAGGCGACGCCGAACAGGCTTTCGCCCACGATGAAGCCGGTCGCCATCAGCACGCCCATGCGCTCGGCAAATTCGGGGTGGGACTGGCGCAGCGCCCAGCGGTTGTAGAAATGCCCAATCGCCGCGCCGACCGGGATCAGCAGGGTCAGCGCCATGGGCAGGTAGATGCCCATGCCGACCGCGAGCGGCGGCAGGCGCAGCTTGCCCGCCTTGCCCAGCGTCTCGTCAATGGCGACGACGACCACGCCGATCCCCGCGCCGAAGCCGATCAGCTTCCAGTCAAGATCGCCGCCCAGCACGCCCTTGGCCAGAGCGGAGATCAGTGCCGCCTGCGGGGCGGGAAGGGCGCTCGCCTTGGCGCCCGGCGCGCCCGCAAAGCCGAAGGCGCTGTTGAGCAGGTCCAGCACCGGCGGGATCACCAGGGCGCCAAAGATCACGCCGAGGACCAGAGCGACCTGCTGTTTCCAGGGGGTCGCGCCGACGAGCTGGCCGGTTTTCAGATCCTGCAAATTGTCGTTGGAGATGGTCGCGACGCCGAAGACGATCGCGGTCGTGAACAGGGCATAGGCGATGAGCGCCTGGCTTTGCTTAGGGTCGCCGCCCGAGCCGTAGATCGCCGCGAGGATCAGCGAGGCGCCCAGCACGGCGAGGATGCCGACGCCGGAAATCGGGCTGTTCGACGCGCCGATCAGGCCCGCCATATAGCCGCAGACCGAAGCGATGACGATGCCCGCGACCAATATATAGGCCAGCGTCAGCGCAATGATCGGCACGGGGTTGAGCGCGATCGGTCCGCCCTGCGCGAACACCCAGAGCAGGATGGCGATGGGAATGAGCGAAGCGAGGATGGTGCCGCCGACGATGCCGATCGGCAGATCGCGCTCGGTGATGTCGAGCAGGCCTGCATTGCCCGCCTTGCGGACCTTGGCGGCGGCGAGGGCGGAGCGGATGCCGCTGATGATGGGGCCAAGGATCTTGAGCAGCGTCCAGATCGCCGCCACGCCGATCGTGCCCGCGCCGATGAAGCGCGCCTTCATGCGGAAGGTGGTGCCGACCAGTTCCGAAAGGTCCGCGCCTGCGGGAAGCGGGGCGGTGAGATAGGGGACGAGGCCGACCCAGCTTATCAGCAGGCCGAAGAACATGGCGACGCCCACCGACAGGCCGACCAGATGGCCGACGCCGATCAGCGCCATGGAAAAGCTGGTGGAGACACTGGAGGCGCCCGCGCCGAATTTGAAGAAGGTGGCGGCTTCCTCCGCGATCAGCCTGGTCTTGGCGAGGATCGCGAAGGCGGCGGCAGCGACCGAACTGGCGATGATGGCGGCAAGGCCGCGCTTATTCTCCTCCAGCCCTTCGCGGGAGCCTGCGCCCACTTTCAGCACTTCGGCAGCGGCCACGCCCTCGGGATAGGGCAGGTCGGAGCCGGTAACGAGCGCGCGGCGAAGCGGCACCGAATACATGACGCCCAATATGCCGCCCAGCGCGATGGTGAAGGCGCTGAGCCAATAGGGGAAACCCTGCCACCAGCCGATGATCACCAGTCCCGGCAGCACGAAGATGATCGCGGACAGCGTGCCGGCGGCCGAGGCAATGGTCTGGACGATGTTGTTTTCCAGGATCGTGCCGGTCGCGAACAGCCGCAGCACAGCCATGGAAATGACGGCCGCCGGGATGGAGGTGGCGAAGGTCAGGCCGATCTTCAGCCCCAGATAGACGTTCGCCGCGGTGAACAGCAAGGTGATCAGCGCGCCCAATATCACGCCGCGAAGCGTCAGCTCCGCCATGGGGGCCGCCTTGGCCGAATCACTTGTCACTGGTCTGTCCCCTTGCCTGCGGCTGTTTTATCAACGTCCGGTAATAATGTTGCTTGAGCGTGGATCAATCGGAAAGTGCTCAGGAAGGAGAAGTGGGCTTGAGATCGGCGGCAACGGCCTCGTCCAGATAGGCGTCGACCAGCTTGGTCCAGAGCGTGTAGCCGCGAGGGTTCATATGCAAGCCGTCGGGACGGAACAGCGATGCATCGGGCAGGCCGTCAGCCGCCAGCAGCACGCGGCCGACATCCAGATAATCGAAGCGGGTCACGCGCGCCCGCGCCGCCACGGTCATGTTGACCGCCGCCATTTTCGGCCAGAGCGTCCAGCGGATCGGGCTGGGCTTCAGCGACAGATAGGCGATATGCGCCTTGGGATAATCGGTGCGAAGCTGCCTCAGCAGGGTCAGGATATTGTTCGCGACCTCGGCCGGGGCGGCTCCGGCGGCCAGATCATTTTCCCCGACATAGACCAGGATGGAGCGCGGCTTGGCCTTGGGCAGCAGGCGCTTGTAATAACGCAGCACATCCGGCGTGGTCGCGCCGCCAAAGCCGCGATTGACCGTGCCGACATCCGGAAAACTGCCGCTTATGTCCCACAGGCGGATGCTGGAACTGCCCAGGAACAGCGTGGCGTCGGTGACGGCCGGTCCCGCCTCATTGGCCTTGGCGAAGGCCTCGATCTCTCGCGAAAAGGGAAAGGCGGGATCGGGATTGACCTTGAGCGCCGATGCTGGAAGCGCCGATGCCGGCGGCGCGGCCTGCACCAGTCCGCCAGGCGCGAGCAGCAGGGCGAGCCCGAGCAGCGCCCGGCTCGCCTGGATGCCGCCCTTAATGGCGATGGAGCGGGCGTAGCTGATATTTGCCGTTCGCATAGGTGCCGAACATGTCGGAAATGGCGGGATGGTCGACAGGTTCCTCGCTGTCGTCCGCGATCAGATTCTGCTGGCTGACATAGGCGACATAGCTGCTTTCGTCATTCTCAGCGAGCAGATGGTAGAAGGGCTGGTCCTTGTCCGGCCGCGCCTCTTCGGGAATGGCCTGATACCATTCGTCGCTATTGGCGAAGACCGGATCGATATCGAACACCACGCCGCGAAAACCGAAGCGCAGGTGCTGCACCACGTCACCGATGCTGAAGCGGGCGTGGACGATCGGCGGGGCGGTAACATCGGGTCCGAAAATCTGATTCATGTTGTTCATATGACGCAATTTAGGATGCTTGCGGTACGAAACAAGAAAAATGCTCGCCGCTGCTTGGCAAGGTGGAAATCATTCGCTAATGGCCGCCGCTCGACCGGGACGGCACGCGCCGGACCTTCTGCGGAGAGGTGGCAGAGTGGTCGAATGCACCGCACTCGAAATGCGGCGTGCCGGCAACGGTACCGAGGGTTCGAATCCCTCCCTCTCCGCCACTTAAGCATCCGATCGGATCCAACAGTATCCATAAAAGCCCGTATTAACGGGATTTTAGGCGATTCGCGTGTCCAAGCGCATCCAGCGATATCCAGCCCAAGCCAGCGGCATTTGGGGGCATTTTGGGGGCATCGAATAGAGGATTTGGGGGCATGCTGACTGACGCTGCAATTCGCAAGGCGAAGCCTAGGGACAAGGACTACAAGCTTGCCGATTCCGGGGGGTTGTATCTGTTCGTAACGAAAGCCGGCCACCGCAGCTGGCGGCTCAAATACCGTTTCGCAGATAAAGAGAAGCGCCTCGTGTTGGGAAGCTACCCCGATCTGTCCTTGGTCGAGGCTAGGGACATGCGGGATGACGCCAAACGGATGTTACGGGACGGCCGCGATCCGGTGATCGAGGCGAAGAAGCGCAAGCTCGCCAACGTGGCTCAGATGGAGAACACGTTCGAGAAGGTGGGCAGGCAATGGTATGCCGATCAAGTGGCTCGCTGGAAGCCGGTCCACGCCGCGGATGTCATCACGAGCCTAGAGCGAGATATTTTTCCTGCCATCGGTGGGCTTCCGATAACCGACATCGATGAGCCTCTACTCCTCGCCACACTTAAAAAAGTTGAAGCGCGAGGGTCTATAGAGACCTCTCATCGCTTGCTACAGCGGTGTTCAGCGATATTCAAATACGGCAAGGGTCTTGGTGCGTGCCGCGAGAATCCTGCCGCTGATATGAAGGTCAGCCTGAAGGCCGTTCCCCCTGCACGCAGGTGGCCCGCGCTGACTGAGATGGATGAGATTCAGGCATTGATTCGTGCGGTTGATTGCTCGGCCTCCCATCCGATTACCCGTCTCGCATCAAGAATGATGGCGCTGACCGCTCAGCGGCCAGGGATGATTCGAACCGCGCCGTGGAGCGAGTTCGAAGGCATCGATTGGGATAAGCCAGATGAGCTTGCGGACAGGCCGCTGTGGCGTATCCCAGCTGCCCGCATCAAGCTCATGCTGGTACTCCGTGAAGATGAGGTGTTCGAGCATATTGTCCCGCTTTCGCACCAAGCTGTGGAGGTTCTGCGTGTCGCCCGTCTCCTTTCGGGTCGCGGCCCTTTGGCATTTCCTGGGGCGCGCAGCGGCTTGGAACCGTTGAGTGAAAATGCCGTCGGATATTTGTACAATCGGATCGGCTTCAAGGGGCGGCACGTGCCGCATGGATGGCGCTCGTCCTTCTCGACCACAATGAATGGCCTTGTGGAGCGATCGCATCCTGGTGCAGATCGTCTCCTGATCGATCGGCTCATCATCGACCTTATGCTGGCACATATTCCAGCTGGGATGTCAGGCAGTGAGCTGATCTACAATCGTGCCGCGTATATGGATCGAAGGAGAGAGCTGGCGCAGCAATGGGCAGACATGATCATGCAGGGTCAAGCTTCGGCGACCCACCTTGTGGGAGGGCCCCGGAGGTCACGGTCTAACACGCGCTAGTCTTAGAGCCAAGGATCGCTATTTGTGGAATCTCCGATTACCCTGAAGGAACTCGGATTTTGTTTAAACAGTAAAGCTGCTGGCACTGCGTCGGCGGCATATATCCGCCGTCGGCGCCTCGTCTCCTGCCCATAATGCTGCATTGATTTGCCGCTTTCAGCGATTGCTTCTCAGTCAGCTAAGCCACCGATTGTAACAGCTTAGACGGACAAGCTGCCTTAGGCTGTGTTCCATCAGGCTAGCAATTTTGAAGATTCTTGAATATTTTACCGTAGGGTTGCGCGAGAGGTCCACAGTGACCGACGAGATTTTGACTATCCGGGAAGTTGCCATCTTTCTGAAGGTGACAGAGCGGACGATTTATAGGCTTGCAGCGGAGGGCCAAATCCCTTCGTTCAAGGTGGGCGGCTCATGGCGCTTCCAGCGAACGGACCTTCTCCAGTGGATGAGGGATCAATCGCCGGAGCAATTTGACCGTCGGCCAGATGGGGGGAATGGCGAGTAATGTTGGGTTTGACGCTTCGGGAAGAATTTCGCAGCAAGCGCCTCAAGGGCACAGCGATCGAGCTTTCTAATGATTCCAACACCGGCGCCACCCAGATCGCCGCTCAGGAATTTCTCAATATCACTTATCCCACGCACGATCTGCTGAAGGGTATCGACGCGGTTGGTCCCGGCAAGGGCAGGCCCGTGGTCGTGATCGGCGAACGCGGCCTGGGTAAGTCGCACTTGATGGCCGCGTTGTATCATGCCGTCACTGATCCTGCTTCAACGCAAGCTTGGCTCACTAACTGGTCCCACACTCTGGGAGAACCCGGCCTTGCCTCCATTGGCCTGCGTGACGGCATGGAGGTGATTGGTGAGAGTCTTCACCGCCAAAGATACAAATTCCTGTGGGATCTTCTCTTCGACCGCCATCCCCACGGCACTTACATCAAGGGCAAGTGGGAAGGGATGGGATCGTCCAAAACGGACATTCCTTCGGATCAGCTCATTGTCGAGATGCTCGAAAAAGCGCCGGCCATGCTGCTGCTCGATGAGTTTCAGACCTGGTTCGACGGCCTGACCAACACCAAGCAATATCCTTGGAAGGTATGGGCGTTCAATTTCATCCAGATTCTATCGGAAATCGCCAAGGAGCGACCCGATCTCCTCGTGCTGGTTATCTCTGTCCGAAACGGCAGCAGCGACGCATATCAGCAGGTGCATCGAGTTAACCCGGTGGCGATCGACTTCCAAGCTGGCGGGAATGCAGAGCGAATCCAGCAAGATCGCCGGAGGATGCTGCTTCATCGGCTCTTCGATAATAGGTTGCAGATTGCCGATGGCACAATCTCCAGCCTCATAGACGCCCATGTTGCGGAGAATTTCCGCCTTCTCGACGTTCCTCCGGCTGAACAGGATCGCAAGTTGGCAGAATACAGGGAATCCTGGCCTTTTGCGCCGCACCTTTTGCGTCTCCTTGAAGAGCAAGTGCTGATCGCCACCGACGCGCAGGAAACGCGCGACATGATCCGCATTCTGGCGAACCTATATAAAAGCCGGGGCGAAACGGTTCCGGTGCTGACTGCGGCTGACTTCCGATTGGACGACGATGCTTCAGGCATCGGCGCGCTTCTCGATTCCGTTTCGAACGAGCATCACCGCACGCTGCGCGCGAAGGCCCAGCAGAACATCATATCGGTTACGGAGGCCGTCTCCAGCCACACCAGCTTCTTGCCACATTTGCAGGAAATCATTGGCGCTCTCTGGCTTCGATCCATCGCGGTCGGCAATCTTGCCGGTGCTGAGCCGGCAACCCTTCAACTGGACATAACCCGCGCCAATGCCGTTGACGACAATGCGTTTCAGGCGGAATTGGCCACCATCGTTGAGAACAGCTTCAACATCCATCAGGATGGCCTGCGTTTGGTTTTCCGCGAGGAAGAGAACCCACGCGCGAAACTCATGGCGTGCGCCCGTAATGATAAGCTGTTCACAGACGGATCAGATCAAGTCCAGCTCGCCAAACAGATACGATATGTCATCAGCGGTTCCGACGATGTGGCAAAGCAGTATCGAGTGATCGCGTTGCCGCGTTCGTGGCAGAGCGATCCTTGGTCGTCATTAGAGGAAGCCGAGCATCCCGACCGCTGGGACGACAGGATTCCGGTTCTCGTCCTTCCAGAAGAACCCGAAAATCTGCCGCCGATGCTCGGCCGCTGGCTGAAAGATCACCTGCAAAAGCGCCGCAATACGGTCAGATTCTTGCTGCCAAAATCTGGTTCGCTCAATGCCTTCCAGGATCGCGACCTGCTCATACTCGCGCGTGCAGAGATGAAGGCACAGGAATGGAGCGGGCAAAGCCCTGAATATAAAAAGCTTCACACCGAATTTCAGAATGCGCTGCGCGATATTCTCAGGAAGCGCTTTGACCGCTTCGCTGTGCTTCATCGCTGGAATTTCGCTGAGCCAGCGCAATGCCTGTTCAGCGTTGAAACACTCAAAAAGCAAGGCGCACAGATACCTGAATCGATCGAAGAAATTCTCATCAATGATTTGTTCGTGCCGGAGGATTTCGAGGCGCTCGTTCTGGAAGCCGCCGCAGACAATTCTTCGGTCGGCAAATTGCTGAAGGAGCTGCAAGAACCGCGGCCCGCTGGTCAGGATTGCATTCCATGGCTGGGGGAGACGGCGATGAAGGAGCGCATCGTCCGTCTCTGCGCTCGTGGCAAGATCGCCATCAATCTTCGCGGGATGGAGCTATTGCAGGCTCAATCCGGCGAGGACGACGAAAGCGCGTGGAAGCGTCTTCGTCCTAAACTCTCATTCACAGGGCGGCAGCTTGACGAAATTACGTTGATGCTGCCTTCGGCCGCTCCATCGACTGGCGGAAGCGCGCCAGCGCCCACGGCAGCGCAAACCGAGAGTCCCGCCGGTGGCGGTCTGTTCGACGCACCTTCCGACCAAGCGCCATTTAGTCCCGAAGGATCGTCCCCCGTGTCATCGGACCCAGGGGCGCCGACCAGTATTTTCGGCGGATCGACAAGCCAATCAGGAGCGAAGCCGAGACTGCCGCTCAGCACGCCGGCGACCTCACCGCTCAACTTGATCGGTAAACTGGAAGGGTGGGGCATAGGCCCGGCCACCAAGGTCGCGGACGTGGCCATCAAGGTATCAGCGGCCAACGGCGCCCAGCTCAAAGAGCTGCTTAAAAAGCTGCCCGATGGCATGACCTTCGAGATCAGCCTTGAGCGGGAGGACGACTGATGGCGCTCGATGCCGCCATGCTGACGGGCTTGGTCGAAGGCTCCGATGAGGAAGCTTGGCGCGTCATCATCAACCATGCGATCGACATAGCCGCTAAGCCCTTGCTACCCGAAAAAAGCACCGGCGAAGTCATAAGGCGGGAAAGGGAAATCGGCCTTCTCGATCATTTCCTTTCGTCCTCTGCGTGGGATCTCTGGCAGAATTTTGGTTCCGCCGTCGAGCGGACTTCCGACCGCTTGGTGCGGTGGTGGTCCGAGCCCTACAGTGCCAAAGCAATTCTTATCTTGGACGGCCTGTCGTTACGCGAGCTGCCGTGGCTTCTGCAAGGCGCGGAGCAGCACGGCTTCACGCTGCACAACGTCTCAGCCTTCGCTTCTGAATTGCCCGGCGAAACCAACGAATTTGCGCGCTCTCTCGGTTTTGGAAGCCGAAGCCAGTTGCAGAACAATGGGGGAGGGGGAGCGCACCGGCTGCAACAGACCGCAACCGAAACGGTAGATATGCCGTGGAAGGACTGCGAAGCACTGATAACGGCGGCCCAAAATTGGGTCTTCTGGCATCACTGGCCCGACAGCAAAATCCATGATGGGGCTGTAGCGGGCCAAGGGCTAGACACCTTAACTCGCGATGCCGCAGATCAGCTCACAAGCGCAGATTTCTGGTCATTTGTCGAACATCTTGCAACAGGTCGTCGCCTCGTCATCACCTCCGACCATGGCTATGCAGCGACCGGCTATTTTCCCGATGCGGAGGGGGAAGTTAGCCAATATCTCAAATCCACCTTCTCCAGCGGCAGAAGCGCAAAGGGGCAGGGCGAGACTGGTCCATTCGTTCCGCCGGTTGCGATGCAGATTGCAGGTCCGCACGGCGACCATCGCCTCGCTGTTGGCCGATGGAAATGGAAAAGCCCTGGCGGCTACCCGACACTCACTCACGGGGGACTCTCTCTGCTTGAGGTGCTGTCGCCGTTTGTCGAAATTACAAAGTAAGGACTGCCGCTAATGGCATCGAAGAAAGAACTGCTTGGGCAGGACGTTACGAAAGCGGTTGGCGCAGGAAAGATCGTCGCTCTCGAAACTGTCGATTTTAATGATCCTGCGCGTCCCAAAACCTGCCTTGAGGTAGATTTTCCAATCCTACCGGTGAATCAGGTCGCGATCATTGAGGGTAACGCTGGGAAGCCAATCTATCAAATGTCAAAGTGGTGGGCGAGGCGCCGTTCGAGCGTGTTTCGCTCCATGCTCATTGCCGCTGCTACCAAAGCGCCCGATGACCCATCCCACGCTTCTCGGCACGTTTGGGACAATTATTACGCCAACCATCAAAAGAAAGGCGCTTTCAAGAATTTGAAGGTTGCTGACGTGTTCATGGGGGGTGGGACCACGCTTGTCGAAGGCTCTCGCCTGGGTATGAACATGGTGGGGAACGATCTGAACCCTGTTGCCTGGTTTGTGGTAAAGCAGGAACTGGCCGACGTTGATCTCGACAATGTACGGTCACTTATCGCTGACATTGAATCTGAAGTTAAGCCGAAAATAATTCCGTACTATTATTGCGACGGACCTAACGGCGAAAAGGGTAAATGGACGCAGATTTCAACAAACAAAGTGATGCCTGTTGATTTCGACCCTTTAACTCTCAATGTCGATCAACGCAGCGACTACAGATATGATGGTCCAGAGGCCATCTATACATTCTGGTCGAAGCATGGCCCCTGTCAGGTTACAGGATGCGGCCATCGCACCCCCATAATGACCAGTCCTGTTATAGCCGTGAAAACCCTGACAGTCAGGCATTGGGAGCGTAAATGCGGTCATTGCGGGACTGGCTTTCACGTTGAAGAAGAAGCTGCACGCATGGCCCCGGACGTGCCGCTATATGTTGCGCCTTCGGAGTATCCATATTCGATACTCGACCGCAAAAAGGGGGCGATCTGCCCATCGTGCGGCAAGGCAGAACTGGCAAACCTCGGAAAAGGCTCGAATAAAAAGGTTTCTCTTACTCTCCTTGTTCACCCCCATTGGCTTGCCGGGAGTGCAAAGCGCGACGCAGATGGTCAGCCAATGGGTGGGTCAGCGCAGGATGAGCTTGCATCGACCATTCGATGGAATGATGCGCGAGCGGCCCAAATCGAATTGCTGGAGGTTCGTGGCGAGTTACCCGATGTCGTAACCTGCCCAAATTCTGGCGTCAGTTTTGCTCCTCAAAAGGGCACTGTGCCAAAAAAGTCCCATTATACTTGCGGTGCATGTGGCACTGTTCAAGATGTTCTCGACACCATCAAGGCATCTGGCAAAACCGGCCCAATGGCAGGTTATGCCGTGCAGGCATATTCCCCGGATCGCGACAAATCGGGCGCACCTTATGGGGGTCGCTTCTTCGCCCCATTCGATCAAAGGCAAGCTGCTCAATATGATGCCGCGCTGACCGAATGGGACGAACGCAAAGATGGGGATTTGGCCCCATACTGGCCTCGATCGGAGCTGCCATACGGCTTTATGACGCATCATCTACAAGGCGGCGTGCCCAACCATGGCTTCACGCATTGGTGGACGATGTTTAATCCCCGCCAGCTTCTCGTTCATACACAGCTTTTAAAAGCAATCGCAACCGTCGGTGACTACGATTGGGATGTGCGCGAATATGTGTTGGGTGCATTCCAAAACTATCTACGTAATCAGAGCATGTTTTCGTTTTGGCACGTGAAAAAGGATCATTTTGTTCCGGCCCTATCGAATAACAACTTTCATCCGAAATCAACTCTGATTGAGGTCGGAGTCTTTTCGCCTATGGGCTATGGGCCATGGTCTTCTACCGTCCCCCCCATAGTTGAGGGACGCGATTGGGCCATTAATCCTTGGGAAGCTGTCAGCGCAGAAGGGCTTTCACGGACGAACAGCGAACTTGGATCGAAAATACCTGGAAAAAGTCAGAAGGTTTATCCCGGTGATGCGGTTCGACCGGCGCGACAGACTTGCGGCTCATCTACGGACCTAAATTTTCTTTCCGATAACAGTTTCGATCTTGTCGTAACTGACCCTCCCTTTGGCGGCCTACTTCACTATTCTGAACTTGCAGATTACTTTTATGTTTGGCTTAGGCTTGTTTTGAAGGATCGCTATCCCGAATATTTTTCAGGTGAATATACCCCGAAATCATTGGAGGCGGTCGCCAACAGCGCGCGTGAACCAGAAGATCCTGATGGTTTTTATAAGCGCTTGCTTACCCAATGCTGGCGTGAGGCGCATCGTATCTTGAAGCCGGGAGGCATCCTAACTTTTACGTTTCATCATAGTGAAGATGAGCCGTGGGTTGCGGTTCTTGAGTCGTTGTTCGACGCGGGTTTTTATTTGGAAGCAACCTACCCCATTCGCTCTGACGAGACGAAGGGTGACGGTGAGTTTGGCTCCAAGACTATCGAATATGACATCATTCACGTTTGCCGAAAGCGAACCGAGGAGCCGACGCCGGTTAGCTGGGGTCGGATGCGGCGTGAGGTGATGGCAGACGTTCGACAGTTGCAGGCTATGCTGGAAAACCACGCCAAAGAGGGACTTCCTGCCGCCGACATACAGGTCATCCGGCGCGGCAAGGCGCTCGAATATTTCTCCCGCCACTATGGCCGCGTATATGTTGACGAGGATCGTAGCATCTCCGTCAAAGAGGCGCTCGTCGGCATAAATCAGCTCATTGATGAGGATGCCGACAAAGGGAAAGAGTCGCCCCCGGTCAATGCGGAACCCATAACGCGGCAGTTCCTTCGGACCTTTGGCACGGCCGTCGAGATGAAACGTGACCAGCTCCAGAAATTCCTCAAGGGGTCGATAACGACGCCTGACGAGTTTGAGCAGCGGGGTTGGTGTTCGGAAAAGAGCAAGGTTTTCACACGGGTTGATCCGCTCTCTTTTGCGCGGGATTGGTCGGGCCGACACAAGCGCCGGCTCACCTCCGATCTCGACCAGGCCCTTGTTCTGATAGGCTCATGCTTTGATGGAAGCGGTATCAACGCCTCTGACACCCTCAAGAATGAGAATTTCAAGCCGCATGTAGCGTTGAAGCCGCTCCTCGAATGGCTTCAGCGCAACGGTCCTGACGCAAAAAACCGAAATGCAGCCTCCGTTGCTTTGACGATCTACAACAGTTGGGCGGCAACCCAAGCGGTCAAGCCCCAGCAGGGATCGCTGTTTGAGGAGTATGAAGTTTGAAACATACCCTCGACACGGTATGGCAACGCCGCGGAACAAGCTGGATTTGGGACGAAGAGGCCCGCAACCAGGTCTGCACGGCGGGGGAGGTTTGGAGCCTGCGACAGTTTCTCCGGTGCGCGGGAAACTGGCCCGATGATCTTCCCAGCAATATGAACAACACACTGGTCGTCGCGGGCTTGGACGGGTGCCTCGACCTCCTGACACCGAGCGATGCGGAAGCGTGGTTGGGCGATACCGTCAAGCACGCCATTCTCTCATTCCAATCTCATTATGAGAGCGAGGCTGCGCTGATCTTCTGGCTTCCGTCGGGCCAAGGTCGGATCAAATTACACCCGGCTACGGATTCGATCGATTGGCGCTGCGCAGCTCCACACTCTGACCATTCCCTGGCGTTTGGCCGTATCCTCTGGGGCGAGGCGAACGAGTATCCTCAAGAAATTCTGCTGCGGGAAGGTGCCAAGCCCGCAGGTCTTTTCCATTTGCGCATCACCTGATGAGGTCCGGCGTGGAAGCCTTGCACCAGTTCCGGCCCGGCGAACGAATTACCCATCAGGAGTTTGGTCAGGGCGTCGTTCTTGAACCGGCTCATGACGGCTATCTGCGTGCCTTCTTCAGCGCGGGCGAGCGCAGAGTTTCGCTCTCGACGGTGCGGGCTGAGCTATCTCGGACTGAACGTGTCCTGCGGTCAGTAGATAGCGGAGACGAACGCGCTCGCCGGGCCTGGCTGTCATTTGAGGCTCAGACGCTACCCATTATGGAAAGTGCTTCGGCGCTCACCTCCGCGAAAATTGACCTGCTGCCTCATCAGGTCGTGCTAACTCATCGCGTTGCGACAGCCTCACCAAGACGGTTCCTAATCGCGGATGAAGTTGGCCTAGGTAAAACTATCGAAACTGCGCTGGTTCTGCGTGAATTGGCAAGTCGTGGAGAGCTAGAACGGGCATTGATGATTGTTCCTGCTGGCCTCGTGAATAATTGGCATCGCGAATTGAATGAGGTGTTTAATTTAGATTTCGAGGTTTTTGGCTCGGAAGGCGATATTACCGATCGAAAAACTAACGCATTTGCCAAGCATGATCGGCTAATTGCCAGCATCGACACACTCAAACGCCCTGCTCGCATCAAACGCCTTTTAGAAGCACAGCGCTGGGATCTCGTTGTTTTTGACGAGGCCCATCATCTGACCGCGCATCGTGTCGGTGGGAAGGTCCGTAAAACCGAGAATTATAAGCTCGCTGAGGCGTTGAAAGACCATGCCCGCGATCTGCTGATTTTGTCGGCCACGCCGCACCAAGGCAACCATTTCCAGTTTTGGATGCTGATCCAGCTTCTCAATCCGACGCTTTTTAATGCGCCAGATGAGATGATCGAACATCGGCATCGACTGAATACCGTCATGTTCCGGCGGACTAAAGCCGATGCCTGCCAACCTGACGGCTCCCCCCTATTTGCGCGTCGGTGGGTTCATACCGAGTCCTTTCTCATGAATGAGGCGGAACGGCATTTTTATGAGAAGCTCAGAGAGTATCTGGAAGACGGCTTCAATTTGGCGCGACGCCAGGGCGGGAAAGGCCGCGCCTTGGGCTTCCTCATGGCAATTTTCCAGAAGATCGCGGCATCAAGCTTTGCAGCGGTGCGACGGACGCTAAAACGCCGCCTTCTGATGCTCACGCTCCACGAGGCGCATCTTCGTGATAGGGACATGGATATTGAGGGCCGGGAGCGCCTGCTGGATGAGGCACGTGAACTGCTTCATGGCGAGTTCAACCTTGCGCACGATCCGATCGGGCGGAGTGAGGTCGATCGCATAATCGCTGATCTGAAATATCGCCTTGTGAAAAAGCTCGATGAAGAAGCTTTGGAAATGGCCTCCGATCCCTACGCGAGCGAGTTTTCAGCCATGCACGCTGAGGAAGCTGCGGCGGCAGTCGTGGACCTTCACCTCCCCGAAGAACGGCTTCGGATAGACGATCTCCTCCAAGCATTTCCGCCCCAGCGCGAAACCAAGGCCCAGAAATTGCTTGACGGCTTGGGCACGCTCTGGCGGCAAAACCCTCAAGAGAAGATAGTGATTTTCGCTACTTATCTCGGCACGGTGGACCTGATCGCGCAGGAGATTGAGCGTGCGTTCCCCGGTCAGGGGGTTGTCGTGCTGCGAGGCGGCGACCACGGGGCAAAGGCCGCAGCGGAGCGAAAGTTCCGGCAGAAGGATGGCCCTCGCGTCCTCGTTTGCACCGCTGCGGGGCGAGAAGGCATCAACCTTCAGTTCGCCCGTATCCTCTTCAATTTTGATTTGCCCTGGAACCCCATGGATTTGGAACAGCGGATCGGCCGCATCCATCGCTATGGGCAAAACCATACCGCTCAGGTCTACAACCTAGTGCTGTCAGATACGATTGAAGGTCGGATCTTCCTGCTCCTCGATGAAAAACTTGCGGAAATCGCGCGCACGGTAGGCAAGGTCGATGACCAAGGAAATGTCGCCGAAGATTTGAGGGCGCAAATCCTTGGCCAGTTGTCTGAAAGGCTAAACTATGACCGCCTATACCAAGAGGCTTTGTCCGATCCTGAGCTAAAGCGCACGCACGTTGAGCTTGAGGCCGCATTAGCGAACTCACGCGAAGCGCGAGAGGTCGTTTTCGATTTATTCCAGGATTTGGATGGGTTTAGTCTCGATGACTACAAGCCGTTCTCTGACATATCATCGAGTATGGATCGGCTCGTTCAGTTCCTTAGACGGAGCGTTGAGGATCAAGGCTCGACCCTGCGACCAACTGGCGCGGGCACTTATGTGTTGGAAGCCAAGGGCGCGCCCGCAGTGCAATTCACGACCGATCGAGACACGGCTAGCGCCTCAGACGGTGTGCAATTGCTGGGGCTGGATCATCCCATCATACATAATGCCTTGGATCGCTGGGCCAATCTTCCCCCCGAAGAAATTGGGCTTTCGGTGACGTCGGCAGAGGTGGATAAGCCTTCTGTTCTGTCGCTATGGAAAGTCACCAGCTCCACAGCAAGCGGCGAGCGCAGGGTCATCATGCAGCCGATCGCAGTCGGGGCAGACGGGACGCGCATTCCGGCTATCGAACGGCAGCTTGACCGCTATTGGCAAGCATCACCGTCCCCGCGCTCGCTCTCTGTCGAGCAGCGTATCGAGCTGTTTGCGACAGCAGTCGAGCCTACGCTACAAAGAGAACTTCGCCACAAGGGAACCGTCAACGCGGACGGGAGCTACGCGGCTGAACTTGTCGGCTACATTGAAATTTGTCCGTCGAATTTTTAGTGTTGATCGAGCGCAGGTTCGCAGGTTCGCTTGGTATAGCAACAAGCTTCTATATTTGTTGGAAAAAGCAATTTTCTACCATGCTGGCTCGCAGCGATATTCAATCTCAGATCTGTCGTCGGATCGGAGCGTGCGCTTTTTACCGAATGGGTGAATGGACGTTGATAGTATTGGTCTAACTGTTTCTTACGTCGGGTTGGTACACCACTCGTTTATCTCCTCTTCGCGCCAAGCGGCGCAGTTGCGCGAGATTTGAATTTGTGCCGGAAAGGAGCCAGCGCCTATTTTGTTGTACAACGTCGATCTCTTTAGCCCTGTCCGGCGCATGACTTCTGGAAGCCGCAGGAATGTTGAATTGGCTCCGCTCGTCGGCATCTTCGGCCCCGATGACGTCCCATATGACATGCATATGGGAAGGATAGCGGAGATGAGGCATTGCCGCTCTTTGGCGGGAAGATGGCTAAGTGCCTGTGCCAAGCTCGACACCAACTCCGCTACGTCGTCAGAATCGGCTCGGTGCGCGCGGATTGCTGCGCGAGCGGCGGACAATTGAGTATTTATTGCGCGGGCGTTGGACATGCCTAACCTTAGGCTCGGCCATGGCGCACTTCGCGGTAGATGATGGCAAATTTAATCCCAAGCGGTAGTCAGGCAACAAATCCAGCTCTTGCACTCCCACCAAGCCTATCGTGTCGGCGAGCGGCACAGTGCCTCGACTAATCGCACTTTTCATCGGGTAATCTCGCTTTGCATCCTTTAGCAGGGATATGCCGGCCACGTTGCCATCTTTCTCATGCGATTCCATTTGTTTTAACAGAGCGAGAGCATCTCCATTCGAGCTAAATCCTGTACCGGCTTGATCATCCTTCAGGATCAGTGTTCTAATAACGAAGAGAATTGCGGTGGCGTCCTTCTGCCTCTTGGCGGGCAAATCCGCCGTTAGCCATGCTTGAAAAGCGATCTCTCGTCGATTTGCATTGATCGATGTCAGATCTCTTTTTCTTCTCGATAAGTTAATTAGCCGGTGAGCGGCAAAGGCGATTTGAATCCCCGCGCTTACACCAAAAAAATAAGTAGATGCAGCTGTACTTTTGAATCTATCGCTTCCATGTTTCGGGGAAGCCTTAAAAGCTGGATCGGCTTTTACTTGGACAAGGTATTCTTTCATTTCGACGAAAAAGTCGTATATCTCTTTGCTGATATGACCGAAGCTCTCGTCGTGATCGATCTCGGAAATTCCTAGAGAACTTGCAGTTTGTTTCGCAAAGCTTTCATCGAATCTTTGAGCGAGCACGGGAGGTTGCCCCCGAAGCATTGGAAGCTCGTAAATTTTTCGTCTATTTTGCTCAAACCGATAGACATACGCATTGACGATGTCGAACACGAGGTCAAACGCAGCACGTTCCGTCACGTCAGTGTAGCCGAAAGGTAAAAATTTGCCCGCATCCAAAGCGACGGCTCGTGCTGCAATAAGTTGCATTTCGAACATCGAATAAAGCACCAGCAGGTCCGCAATGGACGAGTTCACCCGGGCCAGATGTTCTCCAGGCAACGCTGAAATTTCGATTGAATTTAGAGCGTCTTCTAAATTCCCGCTAATTATATCGACAAATAGCAGCGGATCTTTTTCACGAATCTTGATAAGATTTGATGCCAATTCCGGCAGCTGAATCTTTAAAGCTTTAGCAACAAGGTCCCGGCCCTCCGCATGAGGGCAGGCACATAGCATGTGGTTCAAAACATTGATAATGTGGTCTTGGCTTTTGTCCTCAAGGCTGAGGGCGAGATCGCGTGGCATTCGGATGCGATGGTCCATCAGGTGTCCGATGGGTAAACTAGCAAGATCCGTTTCTGTGAACAGGCGAGCTAGATACTGTTGTCGATCCATCCCATGCGTCTGACCCCGCAGCACGACGTCCCTCGCCATTGCGCGGATCATCTCCATGTCCACCGGTTCGCTTCCAAAGCCGCGCGGGAAAAAATCTGAAAGATCTTCGAACATGTATTTTTGCTCCGGTGGATTGGATCCAACCCCGTGGAGGAAGACCCTAAAGGTCTGATTAAAAATCGAATCGTATACCGCGCGGCGTTCCTCGATTCCTGTCTAACATCGTCCTCATCGAGCCACTGTGGTTCGGTTTAGATGAGGACGTAAAGATGACTAACGATGAAGCGGAGCTCGGCGCGGAGGTCGCGCGTGAGTTGCTGGCAGATCGCGAATTGCTTGCCGCGCCCCAGGTAGCGGCCGCCCGGTTCGTGAAAGCGCTACTGGCGGCGAACCCTCGGGTGAAACTGCCCGCGATTGTCGCCAACCAGAGGGCCAAGGATTGGATGGAGGCTGCGCGCGTTACGCCGTCGATCCTCCGTGAGGCGCTAGCTGCTGGTCGCAAGGAGTTGAAATCGGCTAGCGCTGAAACAGCGCTGAAAAGGCCAAAGAAGCGCCAGAAGTATGCGCCCGTCGACGCCGAGCCGGTCTCGACGCGAAATCCGCGGCAGCAAACCGCTTCGGGGACTTCAGTCCCTGCGGACGCGAGGAGCGCTCACAGCGTCATTGCTCCCAAGCGCGCACCTCACGCTGATCTCTACAGTGACGTGATGGTGCCGAACTAACTCTCCTTTCTAAAGCTTTTCATAAAAATGGCGGGCGCCTTGATCGTGTCATCTGCCCGCATCTTTTCGAAATGACGCCCAACAGGACTCAAAATCGTGACCATGATTATCGATCAAAATGCTGCCAATCACCGAGAGCTACATGCCGTTGAAGGTACTTCTGTGATCTTCGTCACCGGAGGCAAAGGAGGCGCAGGTAAGTCATTAAAGGCCTTAAACTTTATGCGTTTTTCTCCCACTAACCGGCCACAGGCTCCCTCGCAGAAATGGCGTTGAAAGCTCCGGCAAGCGCAGACTAGCTAGCGTATAACCCGCGCCGGCATGGATTGAAGAACTGCCGCCAGGCGCTCTGCGCTTCCGTCAAGAACGCTCATCAACTCGATCAGCGACCTACATTGATCAAATTTTTCGAGGAGTGCACGTTATGTCTGCAAAGACAGGATCAATTTGCCCTGAATTTCCGCCACTCGCGACTTCACCGCCTGCGCCTATCATTGTCGTCAATGGCGACAAGGGCGGAATCGGCAAATCTCTCATTGCGCGTATTTTGGCCGCATTTCTCCGGTCAGCCGGCTACCTTGTCATCGGCTTCGATTGCGATGCGCGCAATGCGCATTTGGATCGATATTATCGTAGCGTCATGCCCGTAACGAGGGCTTATCTTCGCCATACGGATGGTTGGGGACTGCTTCTTGATGGGTGGGAGAATTCCCCTTCAAACGCCGTCCTCCTCGTCGATATGCCCGGGAATATCGGCGACGCGCTGGAACGCGAGATGCACCGGGTGAATCGGGCCGTAGCAAAGCTCAATCGCGACATTTTGCATGTTTGGGTGATTGATGAGGAGCAGGACGGAATCACCCTGTTGAACCGCGTCAAAGATTTCGCGCCTCCAGAGCAAACTCTGATCGTGATGAACGGTCGGTTCGGTGACAGTCCCCGGTCATTTGTATTGTGGCACGAGTCCGAACTGCGTGACGAAATGCTTGCGGCTGGAGCGTCGGAAACGTTCATCCCGGCGCTGCAAATTCGGCCTCGTACGAAGATCGCCCGCGCACGTTGCCCGTTCGATGATTTGTCGATGTTGACGCTTAGCGTGTCCGAACAGGTCGACTTTGAGCTGTGGTGGGACGATCTCACCCGGGCCTTTCGTCCGTTTTGCGAACAATCGGGGTTGGTCCTATGAGGCAACTTGTCGAACAGATGTATCGTGACCTGTTGGAGCGCGAAGCAAGTTCCGAAGATTACGTCAAAATGGAAAAATTTCTCCGACGCCTTCCTGCGGGAATGCGGGATTCACCGGGTGTTCTTGCTGAGATAATCTTTCGGTTAGAACATATCCGCCAGATTGATGAAGTCGTCCAGCGGGCCTCATTCGAGGCGCAACAGACCGTTCATCGAGACCTACCAAAACGAGTTGAGAAGGCAGCGGAAACTGCCTTCTATACCTTTCGCGATCTGATGCCAGTCGATAGTCGAGATGCCATGGCGCGCCTCTATCGCTGGGGTGCATTTTGGATGCTGTTCGTCTTGATCTCTGGCTTCATCACTGGCGGCGCCGGCACCAAATGGTGGCTCTCACGTCCGGAAATCCGCCACCACGCAATCTCGGAAATCAATTTCAACCACTGCATTGATGCCACCTTCGGTGCAGCAGTGATCAAACTGCAGAGCCAGGGCAATGCTGCGGATTATGACGCTGAAAAGTTCCGCAGCGATTCTCGCATTTGTGCGGCAGAGTACGCCGATCGTCTCGCAAATCAGTAGTTAGAGGCCTGTGAGCTCAACGTTGTTGGGCTGACAGGCGCTTCCCTCCGCCTTCGGCTGCGTCCGCAGATGCCTGCGGGCTTAAGTTTAATGTGCTTTCAAACTAACGCGGGAGGAAATTAGCCAGGGCTGGCCAACGACTACCGCGCATCCGGGCGCTGGACGTCAGCTCTGTCGCGTGCCGCTCTGTCGCAGCCGTCGTCGTGGCCGGACCTGGCCGGGGAGGAGCGTTGCCCTCCCCTGGACCCCTCCCTCCGTGACGTACGAAACCCTTGTTTCTGGAGAAAATGAAATGACCCATCGCTCAGGCAGCGAGGTTCGAGTGCGCACCGTCGTGCTTCCGACGCGCTGGTCTCCTACCGAGTACGATCTCCTGCAGGAAATCGCAGAACATTCGGATGTCTCCGCTGCCGAGGTGCTCCGCCGCCTCGTGCGGCAATCGCACCCGCAGTTGATCCCTTCCCGCAGCCTTGTTCATGATGTTCGGCGCATCGGCCAGAACATCAATCAGATCGCGCGTCACGCGAATACTGCGCGTTCAGTCGAGCTTCTCGATGCGCTGCAATCCGCATATGCCGATTTGCTCGACGCTATCCGCCGGATGCTTGCGTCGTGATCCCCGCAATCAGCTGGGGGCGAAATTTCGCCGGCCTGGAGATCTATCTTGTCAAAAACCGCGATCACGAGATCCTGGAGCTGCGAGAAGTCTCATCGCTGCAAAACGCATCCGCCGAAATGGCCCTGGTCGCTGAACAGGCGCCTCGGGCCACAGCGGTCGTGATGCACATTTCGCTCTCTGCAGCCCTCTGCGACGGCCGGCTCTCCGACGAAACCTGGAAGCAGATAATCGACGCTGTGCTCGCTGAATTTAACCTTAGCGGCCACCAGCTGATTGCCGTTCGTCATCGTGACAAAGGCTATGACCATATCCACCTCATGATCTGCACCGTGTCGCCCTTAACGTTTAAAACACCTGAAAAGCAGCTGTTTCTTGCACCACATGCACGAACGAAAGGGGTTCCTTCGTTCGCACTCAAAAAGGAGCAGGTCGAGCAGTTGCCCGCGAAGGATATCGTCAAGCGCTCCTTCAATCAGTTCGCGCTCTATCGGTTGCAGGACCTTTGCCGCTTGATAGAGAAGCGGCTCAACCTCCGCCAACTGCGTACCCACCTTGAGATGGACGGGGCCCGGGAGGTTGGTCCCTCGCGTCGTACCAAGGCTGCGCATGAACATCGTGCGAACAGAACTGGAGAGCAGTCTCTTCTCGAAAGGGCGGACGCGATTCGCGCAGCTCTGGATATGCGAAGCTGGGACGCAGCTGGACGAGCCCTTGCTGCCATCGGTGTCGGGTTCGAAGCTGCTCTACGGAAAAGGAAAACGGCATCCCCCAAGATCGTCGGGCTGACGCTCTACGATCTGCGCAGCGCCAACAACCGCATAAAGGCCTCCGATCTGGATACCGCGCAGCGCAGGTTTGGCTTACTTCAGATTGAAAAGCGGCGGCCTTCAGACGCGATTTCGTTTGAGCGATGGTGGCCGGAGAATGCCGATTACCTGCGCATCTACCCGGAGGTGAAGGTCGACGAGGTTAAGCCAGATCGGACAGAATTCGAGGCGTACCGGGCGCAGCATTTCGAAGCGCGCCGGCTTGCGCGTCTGGAGCGAGAAAAACGCAAACGTGAGCATCGGGCGAGGCGCAAGGCTCTGTCACAGCAGCTGACGAAACAGCGCAAGGAAGAGGCTGCACGTCTACCTCCTTCGGAACGACGATCGTTCAGCGTTGTTTTCACGAAGAGCGTGCGGCTGCCTCAGCTCAAAGCGGTGGATGACGAGTATCGGGCCCAAGTAGCAGAACTGCGGCTACCGCGGCTAATGAGCTTTGCAGGCTTTATGGCACTAAGGGCATCCGAAAAGGCGGCGACGCAGGGGCAGGGCTCGGTATCTCAAGAACAACCCTCAATCAGACCGATCACAAGGAACCCTGTTGCGGAACCGACAGCACGGTCCGGTGTGCAAACTCAACTTGAACCGAAGCCCCAGAATGAAGAGGCTGATCCCGACTTCGATCTTCAGCAGGCTTGGCTGGACCAGCAATCAGGCCGGTCGCGTTGAGTTTCTAATCGATACTCGGCGGCCCCGCTCGCGGGCGGCATCATCAAACATCGTTCGCGAGCGCGGCCGGTCTGCGACCATAAATGTCGCAGACCGGTCCGAGTTGCTCAGCTCATGTGAAGGGCATGGAAAGTTAACAAAAAAACCGTAGCTCGACGGAGCGAGTGACGTTAGCTGAACGCCACAAAATGGGGGACTGAATTGCTAGACGCAGAGTTCAAGGCTTGGCTCGCCGCGCGAGGAGCAAATACCGAAACCGGACGCAGCACTCGAGCGCATGCAGTTCGGACAATCGAGAACAATCTTGCTGCGCTTGGTTCGCCCTATGGAGATCTTGCTGAGGCATGGCACGCAGATAAATTCATCCATCTTCGTCAGCATCTGCAGGCAATGCAGGCCGATTTTCATAACGGCGGCACTGACTTTAAGATACTCATGCCGCAGTCTGAAAAGCCGTTGAATAGGCTGGCTAGCTGGCGCTCCTGGCTCGGCCAATATGGTCAGTTTCTAGAAGGCGAGGCTTTGAGCGACCGCGACGCTGACGCCATCCGACTGCACGTGCTTGAAACCTACGTTGAGCCAGCACGTGAGCGCGACGAGGATAGCGTTGAAGTTCTGGTGCGCGACGTTAACGCAGCGCTAGGCCTGAAGGAGGCTTGGCCCAATATCTGCCAGGCTCTTGCCGGACGTAAGTTTCGCGAGATGGCGGATGTGAGGCTTGCTGAGCGTGTCGGAGCGAATATTAGCCCTGCTACGATCCTCCGTTTTGATCTGGTGGCAAACGAAGGCGACGTCGAGGGAGAACTGCGCAAGCGATACGGCATCCCGATCGTGGATACCGCGAAGATGCTGGCATTCGCTCTGCCCGACGGACGTCAGCTTGCGTGGGAGCGTACGGTTTCGATACCGCAAATCTGGATCGAAGATAGCGCGGATCGAGAGTCTTGCCCCCTTCCGCTCCACCGCACTTATGTTGCCACGCAAGCGCGACATTCCAATCTGCCGCCTCGGCTGAAGCATAGGGCAGCAAATGGGCATAGGGCTCGGCCCGTTCTGATCGTTCGGCCAACGGATGCGTCCAATCTTGCTGAGCTCTTGGACTGGTATGAGGATGCCGCCCCTTATGTAGATCGTGACTGGCTAGATCGTTTGCGCCGTGCGTTTCTGGAGCGTCATCCAGAATTTGTGAGCTTCGAAGAGGGCGCCACTTACACGTCCAGTGAAGGGCGTATGCGTCGTGATCTGGTCGCACACGTACAGGCTCTTGTTGGGCAGATAAGCGGCGGCACTCAAGATGGTCCATCCTTGGGCGCAGCGCTGCTCGACCTGCTTGTAGGTAAAGCCAGCGTACCATGCGAACTGCTCGACTGGCGCGTTATCAATCTGGTCCAAACCATGCGAGGCGATAACCCGGGCGTGGTGGAGCAAGCGGCTGAGGATCTCTTTCGATCGGACGACGACGTTGCCGGCGTGATCTCTTTCGTTTCGACTATCTGGCCCTTGATGCTGCCTCACGCGCAAGCGAACCCATACGCGGAGAGCCGGACAATATCGACAATGGTTCGAGCGTTGGTCGCTCCTGAAGGGATGTTTGGCATCCGCTCCACGCCCACCGACAACGCATGTTGGATGTTGAGCGGCAGCCCCGCATTTCAAGCAAATCCGCTAACCGAAGGCGAGTTGGTCAATGTGATGCGCCTCGTTCGAACGGTAGAGCGGATCATGCGCGACGAATGGCAATGGGCGCCTCGCGATCTCTGGGATGTGCAAGGCTTCATCTGGGAAACCTGTCAGGAGCGATTGCCCGATTTTGGGCCGGAGACGAGCGCGCTGATCGATCACACACGCATTTGGCTCGTCACCTCTCGCGATGGAGACGAAGATGGGTTCGCTACATTCGTGGAGGAGGGGACATGGCACCTGCTCTACGACAGCGGCAGCAAATATAATCAAATGGTTCGCGAAATGCAGGTCGGCGATCGGATCGTCTTGCGGGATTATCTTGCGAACCAACGAAACGCCCCGTTCGAGACCAATGGCAAGCCGGTCAGTGCTATGCGCGTCAGAGCTATCGGGATCGTAACGGCGAATGATCAAGACGGCCGCCGGGTTCAGGTGGATTGGGAAATATTGGCCGAGCCGCGCCTCTGGTGGCTCTATACCAACAACGACACTGTTTGGCGCCTTCGACCTGAGCGCGACGCCGCGCGTAAATTGGCGGCGTTCATTTTCGACGGCGAAGCGCAAGATATCGACTGGTTTCTAAATTCACCTTTTTGGCGTGATCGCCTCAATGCATCACAGGATGAAGAATTCATGCTCAATCCGACCAACCTCATTCTCTACGGCCCCCCGGGGACGGGCAAGACCTACTCCACGGCGCGGGAAGCTGTGCGCTTGTGTGATGGTTCTGTTGATTTTTCCGAAACTCCCGAAGGCCGGACAGCCCTCATGGCACGTTATCGCGAGCTTGAGTTGGAGAAGCGCATTGCGTTCGTCACCTTCCATCAGGCCTACGATTACGAGAATTTCGTAGAAGGATTGCGGCCGGCCGACGACGCTGAAGAACAAGGCGCCGGGTTCCGGCTGAAGGCATACCCCGGCATTTTGCGTGAAATTTGCGCGCTCGCTGAACATGCTCGCAAGAAGGCGGAAGCAGGTGAGTCAGGTTCAGCAATCGATCTTTCCACCTGTCACTTCTGGAAAATGGGCTTGGGTGCCATTCGGCAGGAAGAAGACGTTTACGAGGCGGCGCTAAAGGACGGATATATCGCTCTCGGCTGGGGGAGAGCCGAGGATTGGAGCGATGATCGCTTCTCGACGGTCGAGGCCATCAAGTCTCACTGGTTGTCGCTCAATCCCGAAAGCCAGGAGCCCAGCAATTGGACTCAGACCCACCGCTTCCGCAACGATATGGCGATCGGTGACATCGTCATCATTCCTTTCGGTAACAGCGCATTTCGAGCAGTTGGGCAGATCCTAGGCGATTACGAGTTCATCCCTGAAGCTGAAGGCTATTTCGCCCACCGTCGCAAGGTGAAATGGCTGATGACATCTGATGATCCGCTTCCACTTGACGCTATCATCGATGGCAATTTCACTATGCGCACTGTTTACGAGATACCTCGTAGGCGCATCAACATTCCAGCGCTGAGCCGTCTGCTTACAGCTGACGAGGAACCTCGCGAGGGACAGGATAATTCCACTAAACCAGACGAGTTCGTCTTGGTGATCGATGAGATCAATCGGGCTAACATCTCCAAAGTTTTCGGAGAACTGATCACGCTTCTGGAGCCAGACAAGCGTCTCGGAATGCCTAACGTGTCAAACGGCGTTCAAAAGGGACCCCCGATCGGCGTCGAAGAGGGACCCCCTTTTCAGATAATATGATGCTGGTTTGTTGAAGATGGCCTTGCGCTGCGTGCGGCGGAGGGCGGGCGTAGCCCGACCGGAGGCGCGCGCAGCGCAAGATAGATTTTTGAAGGCGCCGAAGGTGGCTGTCAGCTGCGGTTTTTGAAGCGCCAGCTGTCGTTGCCCGTCTCGACGATATCGCAGTGGTGGGTGACGCGGTCGAGCAGCGCCGTGGTCATCTTGGGATCGCCGAACACGGTCGGCCATTCGCCGAAGGCGAGGTTCGTGGTGATGATGACGCTGGTCCGCTCATAAAGCTTGCTGATGAGGTGGAACAGCAACTGCCCTCCCGAGCGGGCGAACGGCAGATAACCGAGCTCGTCGAGAACGATCAGGTCGAGCCGCGACAGCTGCGCCGCCAGGGTCCCGCCTTTGCCGATCCGGGTCTCCTCTTCGAGGCGTGTCACCAGATCGACGGTGTTGAAGTAGCGGGCGCGAGCGCCCCTTCGCACGACATTGGCGGTGATCGCGATGGCGAGGTGGGTCTTGCCTGTCCCCGTGCCGCCGACCAGCACGATATTGCGGCGAGGCGGGAGGAAGGAGCCATCGTGAAGGGAGCGGATCATCTCCTCATTGATCGGTGTGCCCTCGAAGCTGAACCGCTCCAGGTCCTTCACCACGGGCAGCCTCGCAGCCGTCATCCGATAGCGGATGGAGGCTGCATCCCGGTGGGTCGCCTCAGCACGGAGCAGGTCGGTCAGTATCTCCATGGTGGTGCGCTTGCGCTGGAGGCCGGTGGTGACCGCCTCGTCGAACGCCGCCGCCATGCCCTTGAGTCCGAGGCCGCGCATCGTGTCGATCATATCATGCCGCTGCATCATAGCCTCGCAGCAGATCATAGCGGGCACAGTCGGCGAGCGGAGGATGCTGCAGCATCCGGTCTTCCGAAGTGACGATGCTGTGGGGTGTCGCCGGCTCGCGGCGCCGGGAGAGGATGTTGAGGATCAGCTCGTCGCTGGCCGTTCCGTTCGCCAACGCTTCGCGCACGGCAGCCTCTACCGGCTCCAGGCCATCGGTGAGCACCGCCGAGAGGACCCGCACGAACCTGCGATCGGCCTCGTCCCCGGTGCCGAGCCTTCGCCGTAATCGGTGCAGGGCGGGCGGCAGATCCCAGTCCTGGAACGGTGCGCCGTTACGCAGCGCGCCGGGCTTGTGCGCGAGGACCGGCAGATAATGCCAGGGATCGTATATCGTGCGGTTCCGACCGAAGTGGCGCTCATGCTCCCCGACGATCGCATCGCCGCAGCGTATGACGATGCGATCGGCATAGGAGCGCACCTGAACGGTCCGGCGTGCGGCCGTCGACATGACCGAGTAGCGGTTGCGATCGAAGCTGATGAGGCAGGTGCCGGTGACGGCATGCTCGCTCTCATGGAAGCCGTCGAACGGTGCCAGGATCGGCTGCAGGGCCGGTCGCTCCATATCCAGCGCCTCGGCGACGGTAATATCCCCGCGTTCGGGATGGGCATGATGCTCGGCCCAGCGCCGGCACTCGGCCTCCAGCCACCCGTTGAGCTCGGCCAGGCTGGCGAACCGGAGCCGCGGCTGGAAGAAGCGGCCTCGGATTGTCTGGACCTGCTGCTCGACCTGGCCCTTCTCCCATCCCGCCGCCGGCGAGCAGGCGGTCGGCTCGACCATGTAATGATCGGTCATGATCAGGAAGCGGCGGTTGAACACACGCTCCTTGCCGGTGAACACGGCCGTCACCGCCGTCTTCATATTATCGTAGATACCGCGTCGCGGCACACCGCCGAAGAACGCGAACGCCCGGGCATGGGCATCGAACAGCATCTCCTGGCCCTCGCGCGGATAGGCCCGGACATAGGGTGCGCGCGAGTCGCAGAGACGCATATGCGCCACCTTCACCCGCATCGGCTTGCCGGCGATCTCCACATCCTCGTGGCTCCAGTCGAACTGGTAGGCCTCACCCGGCTGGAAGGTCATCGGGATGAACGCCGGTGCGCCTTCGCCAGCATCCTTCCGCCGCGCAGCACGCCAGCGCGCCGCATAGCGGCGCACCGCATCATAGGATCCATCGAACCCCTCGCGCACCAGCAGGTCATGGATACGCGTCATCCGTAGCCGATCGCGGCGGCCGCGACCTTCGTTCTCCTCAAGCAGCGCATCGAGACGATCCTGATAAGGACCGATCCGCGGCAGCGGCTGGACTTTGCGCTGATAGTTGAACGCCGCCTCCGGCGACCGGATCGCTTTGCGGACGACCTTCCGCGACAAACGAAGGTCACGAGCGATCGCCTTGATCGCCTTACCCGCTGCATGCTCACGCCGAATCCGAACCACTGTCTCCACGATCAACATCCCGTTCTCGCCAACTGATCAAAACCAGTCGGCCGACTAAATCCCCGGGATGAAGGGGTCCTTTTTGCACGCCGATCACCCCACGAAGGGGGTGCCTATTGCACGCTGATCCTCACTCGGAACCGGGTCTTGGAGGCAAGCGACATTCACGCGTCGTCGCTTACCGGTAGAGTCAGGAAGTGGCGCGGTGTCGTGCGGCGCGCCTGTGGGGCTTGCCAGACGATCCGTTTCCACTCCCTGCTCATCGAACCGGACATGCAGATCTCCCGCATCCGGCTCTCGGACAAGACATCACGCCTTCACCCACGGCGAGCTGCGGCCAAGTCCGCCAGACGCACGAGGCCGAAGCGCTCGTAGAGCTCGGGGGTGTGATAGGCTCCCTCTCGCCGTCGTCTGGTTTTGTATTTGGCGCGCAGCCACCGACGCAATCGCACCGCTGTGTAGCTGTCGACGGCCCGGTATGCCCTGCTCGTGGTGCCGACCGAGAAGTAGTTGGCCCATCCGCGCAGCACCCGGTTCATCTTGGCCACCAGATATGTGGTATCCTGCCAAGTACCTGCCCGGTCTGTGAGAGTGTGGATCGTGTCGACCACCCTCTGGATGCTCTTCTTTGATGGCCGGTAGCCCATGTAGGCTTTGCCGGTTGTCGCGGAGTACATCCGACCGAACGTATATCCCAGAAAGTCGAACATCTCGTCCGGCACCTTGCAGATGCGTGTCTTTTCCTCGTTCACCGTCAGCTTCAGCTTCTCCATGAGCCCGCGCATCTGATCGAGCGCGGCTTCCGCGTTGCCCTTCGCACACAGGATCACGAGATCGTCGGCATAGGTGATGAGCCGCGAGCCGAGGCGTTTCCCAAGGCCGAGCTTCCGCCATCCCAGCACGAACCGGCGCATGTAGAGATTCGCAAGCAGCGGTGAGATGGGTGAACCTTGCGGAATCCCGCGCCGCTGATCCTGGGCCTGCGTCGTGCGCTTCTTCCGGCCCTTGTCGTCCGTTTCCTCGACAGCACATTCCAACCAGGATTTGATCAGATGCAGCACGCGCGGATCGACGATCCGGCGCGATACTGATTTCATCAGCTCAAGGTGGGGATGCTGCCAAAGTAGTCGGCAAGGTCGGCGTCTACGACATCCGGTCGGCCCCGGAACAGCTGCTCCTCCACCTCGACCACGGCCTGCTGGGCATTGCGCCCGGCTCGATAGGCATAGATTTCCGGTGGAAGGTCGGCTTCGAAGATCGGCTCTAGCACCAGCATTGCTGCTGTCATGCAGACCCGATCCCGCACGGTGGAAATGCCCAGCGGCCTGAGTTTGCCGTTGGCTTTTGGTATGTAGACACGTCTGATCCGTTCCGGTCGGTACGTCTCCTCCCTGAGCGCAAGCGCCAGTTCCGCCAGCCACCGCTCGGCGCCATATTCCTCGATATCCGCAAAGTCCTGTCCATCCACACCCGGCGCGCCCTTGTTCGAGCGACACTGGGCGTAGGCATGGGCCAGAATGTCATCGCGGCTGATCTTGTCGTACAGCGCATAGAAACGATAGCCGGTTTCTGCCTTCGCTTTCGCGTGCAACGCCTTCTGCAGTTTCTGGACGGTTTTCAGAGTTGATAGGTTTCCCAATCTCCTGCCCCTCACCACTTGTTGCGTTCGTCTTGAACTGAGGCTCCTTCCCTCCACCGGCGTTACCCGGCTTCCTCGGTACTACGGGCCTCTCCGCCACCCCATCGCGCCCTTCCCATCCCTCGCGGGCGTCCGGTTGCCGATCCCTCGGCACGTGATGGGGCTTCCCGTGTTGCGTGCACTTTCCTTGCGTACATGCTGTCGCCACTACCCCGGTGCAGCAGACGGGCTCGAACGTCGCTCAAACTCGCCCGTCCATATCAACCTTCCCCGTAAGGGTTAACGGGTCGGCCTGCACATCGGCATTTTCGAGGATTGCTCAGCGTTCACTCATGTTACGGCCTGTACGCTCGCGGTCACCTATGTGACCGTCATCCGGGGGCTTCAGACATATCGTCACCTCCATGCCTGCCCCGGTTGCTTCCGGCTGGAGCATCGCCGGGCGGGCCTTTCACCCGCTAGAAAGTGCCGCCTTTGCACGGCGCACACCCTTCTTTGCCGCTCAGAAGCCAATTCCCGATGCTTAAGTCCGGACGTTCAGCTATATCAGCTACGGCCCTGAAAACTGGCCGATCGGCGATCGGCCGGTTCAGAGCAGGGATGCTGGGTAAGCACCCGTTTGCATGGTGTCGCCTCTCGACCAGTAGGGGTCGTTGGGCATGGATCAAACTCGGTTAGAGGCTGCCGTTCGTTAGAAGAAGGTGCGACAGCTTTGGATGCGCCATCGTCTCCGGGCCGCTGTCCAGGGCCTCGAAAACCAGCCCCCGCCGCTCGCGCCGCTGTGCTTCTATCAACGCAGCCGCAAAACCCCGTCCGCCTTCCGGGCGTTCATAGAGCTGGCGCGCGACCAACGCGCCACATCATAATAAGGCAAGCGATGCTCAATTCGCCGCTCGGCTTGACGGATTGTAACCGAAAGCGGATCTGCGCCCGCGAATTCCATCGGATCACCGTCAGGCCGGCCGAGAAGGCTCAGTCCGGGCGACTGATGTCCATCGCGATAAAAAATCGCGAGATTGCCCCATGACGCGTAGAAGGCCACGTTGCCGGCCCGCGGCGTTACCGCGTCCGGCGCGCCCTTCCGCGTCAACGGGCGCGGCAGATCCGCGATCCTCTCGCTCCCGCCATAATCCTTGAGGGTCAAAGTCAAGGGCAGCTGTGCGAGGAAGTCGCGCGCCGCAGGACCATCGTCGATATGCGCCTTCCATTTGCGGGAGTCCGCGACAATCTCGATGGTCGTCATGGTTGGTGTGTTCTCCGCTGCCCCGATCGCTGTCAAACGCGCGTTCGACGCCACAGCGTGCCCCGGCTCGGCGCGAGCCGCATCCCGTCGTGGTCAGCATTTGCAATGGACAATGCGATCCGGGCGAGATGCCGGGCCATGGTCAGCTATTCGCCCCGGCAACCTGCCGCTTCTTGCCGAACACCGATTGCTCCGCCGACCCGCGACGGGTCGGGCCGCTGGAACTGGCCGGTGATGGTGACCTTGCCGGTGAAATACTCAGCCGGGCCATCGAGGGTTTTCATGTCCGCCTTGCGGGTGGTCTCCATGATCTTCCTTCCTTGTGCTTGGGTGACGCTTGCCGGTGCGATGAGCGAAGCAAGCAGAATGCTGATGGTAAATCCGATTGCAAACAGCCGCTGGCGCAAGTGCAAATCGCTTTTGTATTGACATCGTAATTAAGGGGCATGGCAATTTCGTATTGCCATGCCCTTCCTTTTTGTTATCGGCTCATATCCAGCGCGATGTCGACGATCATATCCTCCTGCCCGCCGACCATCTTGCGCCGACCGACTTCGGTGAGGATCGAGCGGGTATCGACGCCATAATCCACCGAAGCCTTTTCCGCATGGCGCAGGAAGGAGGAATAGACCCCCGCATAGCCGAGCGTCAGCGTCTCCCGGTCGACGCGGACCGGGCGGTCCTGCAACGGACGGACCAGATCTTCCGCCGCGTCCATCAGCGCGTAGAGATCGCAGCCATGTTTCCAGCCGCAGCGGTCGGCGGCGGCGATGAACACCTCCAGCGGCGCATTGCCTGCGCCCGCGCCCATGCCGGCCAAGCTGGCGTCGACGCGCAGCGCGCCATTTTCCACCGCGATCATCGAGTTGGCGACGCCCAGCGACAGATTATGGTGCGCATGCACGCCGCGCTGCGTCTCCGGCTTCAGCACGCGATCATAGGCCTGGAGCCGCGCGGCATAGTCGTTCATGTTCATCGCGCCGCCGCTGTCGGTGACATAGACGCAGTGGGCACCATAATCTTCCATCAGCTTGGCCTGTCCGGCGAGCGATTCCGGGTCCGTCATGTGGCTCATCATCAGGAAGCCCGACACGTCCATGCCCAGATTGCGGGCCGCCTCTATATGCTGTTTCGAGACGTCGGCTTCGGTGCAATGGGTGGCGATGCGGACCGAACGGACGCCCAGGTCATAGGCGCGTTTCAGGTCATGCACCGTGCCGATGCCCGGCAACAGCAG
This sequence comes from Sphingobium sp. SJ10-10, assembly GCF_036038995.2. Taxonomy (NCBI): domain Bacteria; kingdom Pseudomonadati; phylum Pseudomonadota; class Alphaproteobacteria; order Sphingomonadales; family Sphingobiaceae; genus Sphingobium; species Sphingobium sp. SJ10-10. The sequence continues at coordinate 2,345,546 of NZ_CP158132.1, read as the reverse complement.
GGTGGTGAGGACGCTATGTTCCAGCACTTCGGCCACCGCGGCGATCCAGTCCCAGTCGGTGTGCGCGCCGAAGCCATAGTTGAAGCTGGACCCTTGCAGGCCGTCGCCATGGGCGACTTCGATGGCGTCGACCTTGGCCCGGTCGAGCGCTTTCGCGATCGCCTTGACATGGTCGAGGCCATATTGGTGACGGATGGCGTGCATGCCGTCGCGCAGGGTGACGTCCTGAATATAGAGCTTTGTCTGGGTGGGATCGAAGGTCATGCTGCCATCCTTTCCGCGATACGCTCGGCAGTCCGCAGCGCGGCCGAGGTCATGATGTCGAGATTGCCCGCATAGGCAGGCAGATAATGGGCCGCGCCCTCCACTTCGAGGAAGACCGTGACCTTGAGGCCGGTGAAGTCGCCGCCCATCTCCGGGATATGCAGCGGCTTGTTGGAGCCGATATGTTCGAACTGCACTTCCTGCTTCAGGCGATAGCCGGGGACGTAGGTCTGCACTTCGGCCACCATGTCCGCGACGCTCTGGCGGATGGCGTCCTGATCGCCGTCTTCGGCGAGGCAATAGACGGTGTCGCGCATGATGAGCGGCGGTTCGGCCGGGTTGAGGATGATGATCGCCTTGCCCCGCGTGGCGCCGCCGACATCGACGATCGCCTGGCTGGTGGTTTCGGTGAACTCGTCGATATTGGCGCGGGTGCCGGGACCTGCGCTCTTGGACGAGATCGACGCGACGATCTCGCCATAATGGACCTTCGCCACGCGGTTGACGGCATGGACCATCGGAATGGTCGCCTGCCCGCCGCAGGTCACCATGTTCACATTGTCCGCGTCCAGATTTGCGAGGCCATTGACCGGCGGGATGGTGAAGGGGCCGATGGCGGCGGGCGTCAGGTCGATCACCTTCTTGCCATGGGACTGGAGCACTTCATTGTGACGCTTGTGCGCGCCCGCCGAGGTCGCGTCGAACACGATCTTGATGTCGGCGAATTCGGGCATGGCGACGAGGCCGTCAATGCCCTCCGCCGTGATGGGCACGCCCATGCGCGCGGCGCGCTTCAAGCCATCGGATTCCGGGTCGATGCCGACGAACGCGCCCATTTCCAGCGTGTCCGACAGGCGCATGATCTTGATCATCAGGTCGGTGCCGATATTGCCCGACCCGATGATGGCCGCCTTTGTCTTGGCCATGATATTCAAGCCTTTCCATAAGTGAATTGGGTTTCGCCAATGCCGCCGACGACGGCCCGGACGTGATCGCCGGGATTGAGCGCGACCATCGGGCCGAGAGCGCCCGCCAGCAGGACATCGCCCGCCTTGAGCGGTTCGCCGCGCCGGGCCAGCGTCTGCGCCAGCCATGCAGCGGCATTGAGCGGATTGCCCATCACCGCCGCGCCTGCGCCCAGCGACACGGGCGCGCCGTTGACTTCCATCACCATGCCGCAGCTGTAGAGATCGAGTCCCTCCAGCGGCTTGCCCTCCTGCGCGAGGACGAAGAAGGCCGAGGAGCCGTTGTCCGCGACGGTGTCGGCGAAGGTGATCTTCCAGTCCGCGATGCGGCTGTCGACGATTTCGATGGCGGCGTGGACGCTGGCGACGGCCTGCGCCACCATGGCGGGGGTGGTGTCGGGATCGGGCAGGTCGGCGCCGAGGATGAAGGCGATCTCCGCCTCCGCCTTGGGTTGCAGGGCCCGGGCGGGGTCGAGCGTGCCGCCGTCAGTGATCTGCATGTCGTCGAACAGGACGCCGAAGTCCGGCTGGTCGACGCCCAACTGCTGCTGCACGGCCTTGGCCGTCAGGCCCGCCTTGCGGCCGACGATGCGGCGTCCCTGCTCTTCCCAATGGCGGGTGTTGATCGTCTGAATGGCGTAAGCGCTGTCGGCATCCTGCGGTTCCAGCCCGTCGCGCATCGGGGGCACCGCACCGTCCGTATAGGCGTCCCGCAAGCGGCGGGCGAGGTCTTCATGATTGGGGGAAAGCATCGAGCCCTTGTCCTCTCTCTGTCCCCGCACTTTTACGAAAACCCGCCGCTTGGCGCCAGCCGTGCGCCCTGCTATCTTCTCACATTATGAGAGAAGGCACGCCGCAGCTCAGTTCGTTCAAGCGCACGCTCGCCATGCTGGAAGCCGTGGTGGACGATGGCGGGTCCAGCAGCGTCGCGGAAATGGCGCGCAGGCTCGACATCCCGGTGGCGACAGCGCATCGACAGATCGCGACGCTGGTGGCCGAAGATTATCTGCGACCGCTGGGCAAGGGGCGGCATGTCGCCGGGTCGCGCCTGATGAAGCTGGCGCAGCGGCTGGATGAAAAGCAACTGATCGCCAATGTCGCGGCGCCGATCCTGCACCGTCTGGCGAGCAAAGTGAGCAGCACTGTGCAGTTGGGAACGCTGGAAAATGAAATGGTCACCTATCGGATCAAGACCGGACAGGGGGCCAGTGCACTATTCACCAAGGTCGGAATGCAGTTGGAGGCCTATTGTTCGGGCATGGGCAAGGTGCTGCTAGCCCATCTGCCCGACACGGACAGGGACCATTATCTGGCGGGCGGACCATTCGTGCCTTTGACGGCGAAGACCATTACCGAACCGGCCACATTGGCCAAGGAATTGACGAAAGTACGCGAGCAAGGTTTTGCGATCGATGATGGCGAGATTGCCGATGGCCTGCTGTGCATGGCCGTCCCCATCCGCAATGCAGCGCAGGACGTCGTCGCGGCGATATCCGTCTCGCAAGCCGGCAATGACCGTAAACGCATGGCCGATGACGCGCTGCTGACGATGCTTCTACAAGCTGCGTCCGAGATAGAGACGGAAGCGAATAGCGACGCGGATCGCTAGAGTATCTCAATTGAGCGAAAACGCTCTGTTCCTCGTTGCCGCAATTTCGAACCGAATGGGCATTACACGGCCATGTCCGAAAATGCCTCAGAGTGTCCCGACACCTCGCGCATTGGACCCACCGCGTAGGCCAGACCTCTTCAATTGCCCTGCTCAGTGCTGGCGGTTTGGGACCAGGCACTCATCAGGCCCATGCCCGTGATCCATTCCGGAACGGGTTCATAGAATTCAGATGCCACTCGGTAGGAGCCACCCCGGGAAAGAGCAGCCATAGCCGCGACCCAGCAGCGCACTTCATTGGCGCCGCCCCCTCCCGCGTCGATGACCTCGCTTTCGATCCAATCATCCGCGATCTTGGTCTCGCCATTAGCCATGGCAGCCATGAAGCGCCGGTCCCATTCGGGATTGAGGTCACGCAGGCCGGTCTTCCCGCCTTTGAACGCCACTCCAGCCCGGAAGACGTTGCTCTGCCGCACTATGCGGTCGGTGAAGGATGTTGCCCCTCCCGCGATCATGCGCTCTTTCGTTTCGGGGCTTGCCGTCGCGATATTGGGAAGCGGTGGATCGTGGGACAGGCCGCCGGAACCGATGAACAGGATCCGCTCTGGCCGTCCCTTGGCCCATTCGCCCACCGCTTCACCCAGCGCGCGGGCGCGACGGAAGGGCGGGCGTGGTCCTGCCGCACAGTTGATGAAAACCGGCAGCACCGGCGGCATCCTGCCTCCGCTTTCGCTGGCCAGCAGTTCGAGCGGCTGGGTTGCGCCATGATCGACCAGCATGTCGAACGACAGTGCGACGTCCACGCCCTGCTCCAGCACCGAGGCCGTGAGGGAAAGCGCGGCTTCCTCATCGACCGGCAGTTCCCCCGGCACCGACCCATAGTCGCCCAAAGACCTTGCCCGCGCACCGATGCAGAAGGGCGGCAGGATATTATACTGAAACCCGTTCATATGGTCGGGATAGAAGGCGACGATCAGGTTCGGCTGCATCGCATCGAAGGCCCGTGCCGCTTCCTGCACGGCGGCTTTGAAACGCCCTTCCGTTTCCGCTCCGGCGCGGTTGCGATCCATGAGCGGCGAATGACTCATGCAGATGGAACCGATGATCATATCCTCAATCCTTTTAGGCGCTTTTCTCGTTTTGGAAGATCAGTGACGCAGGAAGTCCAGCACCATCCGGTTGAATTCATCGGCATGCTCCCACTGCGCCCAATGGCCGCACTGGTTGAAGATGTGCAGCCGGGAATTGGGAATCCCCGCGACCAGGCGCAGACCGCCATCCATCGGCACCACCCGGTCCTGACGTCCCCAGACGATCAGCGTCGAGGCAGCCAGCGAAGGCAGGCGAGGGCCGAAATCGGGGAACTGGCGTGGATTGAGGTCAGATGACTTGACGAAATTCTCCAGATGATCCTTCCGATTCAGCATATTGGCCAGACGCGCTTCAAGCAGGTCGTCTGTCAGGACCGAGGCGTCGAATACGAAGACTTCGTTGAAGCGCTTGAGATTTTCGATCGTGGGATTGCTGTACAGGCCATTGAGCAGCTTGATCCCCTCTGTCGGCATCGGCGCGAACAGGCTCATGCCGCCGGTTCCGCCGCCCATCAGGACCAGCTTGCCGGTCTGCTCGGGATAGGTGAGGCCGAACGCCACGGCGGTATGCCCGCCCATGGAATTGCCCAATATGTGAATGCGGCCGATGCCCAGCGCGTCGATCACACCCTTGACGATGCGGGCGTTAAGGTCCGACCGTGATCCGCTGTTGACGATGCTGTTGCTCTTGCCCCAGCCGGGAAGGTCGATCAGCAGCACGCGAAATCCGGCCTCTACCAACGGGTCGAGATTGCGATGGAAATTCGCCCAGCCGCTGGCGCCCGGCCCGGAACCATGCAGCATCACGACGACCTCGGCGCCCTTTTCCAGATCATGGGCGCCCAGATCGTTATAGTGGATGTTGAGGTCGCGATCGCCTTCCCGCACGGTGACGAAACGGCTGGAGCTTTCTTCGCTGATGGTCATCATGATGTTCCTGTTCCAGAATAGGGGTATTGGCGACGTCAGCCGCAGGACATGCCGCCGTCGACCGACAGCACTGCACCGGTGACATAGGCCGCGCGCGGGGACATGAGCCAAAGCACAGCCTCGGCCACCTCGGCCGGTTGCCCGATGCGGCCCACCGGCACGATATCGTCCATCGCATGAGCGTCGCCGCCCGTGACCTTGAGGAAATTGGGTGTGTGTGTGCCACCGGGGCAGACTGCGTTGACCCGGACCCTTGTTTTCGCGCCGTCCAGCGCCACCGCCTTGGTCAGGCCGACGACCGCGAATTTGCTGGCGACATAATGGGACAGGCCGGGCATCGCCTTCAACCCGAAGATCGACGCATTATTGACGATGACGCCGCCACCGCCGGCCGCCATCGCCTCGAACTGATATTTCACGCCCCAATAGGTCGCCTTGAAATTCAGGTCGATCACCCATTCGGCTTCCTCTTCGGGAATCTGATGGATCGGCTTGAAATCGGCATGGCCGCCCGCATTGTTGAAGGCCAGGTCGAGACGACCGAAGCGACGCACCGCCTCCGCCACCGCAGCCTGAATCTCTTCGCGGACCGAGACGTCGGCGCTGTGGGCGAAGGCCTTGCCGCCCAGCGCCTCTATCTCGTTGCAGACCTCCTCCAACGGGGCGAGCCGCCGCCCGACCAGCAGCAGCGTCGCGCCTTCCCGCGCCATGGCGAGCGCCGCCGCGCGTCCCATGCCCGATCCGCCGCCGGTGACGATGCCATATTTGCCGCTCAATTCCACGCCATGTCTCTCCTGTCAGTCGATCGGGTGGCGCAGATGCCAGTCCGTTTCGCGCTGGAAGGCCATCGCGGCGCGCAACAGCACATCCTCCCGCCCGCGTGCGGCGACCAGCTGGAAGCCCAGCGGCGCACCAGCCGAGGTGGGACGGCAGGGCAGACAAAGCGCGGGCTGTCCGCCCAGATTGAACGGCGCGGTGAAGGAGATCAGCCGCGTATTGGCATCGGGGTCTTCGGCCAGCGCGCCCAGCCGGTCCAGTGTCGGCGCAGCATAAGGCAGGACGGGCAGGATCAGCATGTCGACATCGGCCAACAGCGCATCCAGACGGCCGCGCAGGTCCATGCGGATCAACCGTGGCTTCTGATAATCCATGGCGGACGCATCCCGGCCCAGGCCGATCAGACGGCTGAGCGCCACGCCATAGTCGTCCGCGCGCGCCGGATAGGTCGCTGCATGGGCCAGCGCCGCCTCCACCCCGGCCAGCAACTCCCATTGCGCCGCGCCCGACAGCATGTCGGGCAGGGCGACCTCCCGCACGCTGCCTCCCAGGCCTGCGAAAACCGATACAGCCTCCCCGATCGCGGTGCCCAGTTCGGCGTCGCATCCCGCCAGCGCGAGCGGCGCATGGCCAATCCTGACGCCACCAAGGTCGATGGCCGCCTCCCCATCGAGAGGGTCTGGCCGACCTGGCCAGCTTGTCGGATCGGCCGGATCATGTCCGGCGATAATCGCGTAGAGCAGCGCTACGTCCCAGGCGCTGCGCGCCATCGGCCCGACATGATCGAGGCTGGCAGCCAGTTCGAACGCGCCATGGCGGCTGACTCGGCCCCAACTCGGCTTCAAGCCGGTCAGCCCGTTGGCGACGCCGGGGAAGCGGATAGAGCCACCCGTGTCCGATCCCAGCGATGCGAAGCTCAACCCGGCGGCCACAGCCACGCCCGAACCGCTTGACGACGCGCCGGTCCACAATGCCTCCCCCCAGGGATTGACCGGGGGCTCGACCGCGGGGTGGTGCATCGCAAAGGCGCCCTCCGTCATCTGGAGCTTGCCGAAAATGACCGCGCCCGCCTCCCGCAGCCTGCGCACCACGGTCGCATCCTCGGTTGGACGGAAATCCCGATGGATGGTCATGCCCGCTGCCGTCGGCATGTCGGACGTCCAGAACAAATCCTTCACCGCGATGGGAATGCCGGTCAGCGCCCCGCCCGCGCCCCGCGCCAGCAGGCTGTCGGCTACCCGCGCCTTTTCCATCGCGCCATCTGCATCGAGAAAGGCGAAGCCATGCAGCCGGGGATCGAGGCGACCGATCCTCTCCAGCATATGGGCCATCAGTTCGACGGCGGAAATCTTCCGCCGCCGCAACATGCCGCCAATCGTCGCCAGATCGGCATAATGAAGGTCGTTTCGGATCATCTGACTCTGGTTTCCGATGTCATCAAAGAGCGGGCGGAGCATGGCGCCCCGCCCCAGCGCCTATTCGCCGCCGATCAGGATCGAGGCCATGCGGGCGGGCTTGTCGCTCAGATTGCGCCACGCATGGTGGGTGCCGTTCTGGATCACCACGTCCCCGGCCTTTAGATGGGTGAGTTCCCCATCATCCAGTTCCATCCACAATTCCCCTTCCAATATGATGTCGTAATCGACGGTCCGGGTCTTGTGCATGCCCGAACCATCGGCATCGAAGGTTTCGGCAAGACCGGGCAGGAACTGCATCTGTTCCGCCCCGGCCGCCACGGGATCGAAATCAGCTGACGTCATCACGCTGTCCGGCGGGAACTGGACGATGATGAGGGCGGATCCATGCGGCGTCGGCAGCATCGACGTCACCTTGGCCACCGGGTCATTCCCGTCGAAGGGCAGGGCCGGAACGGCCGGAGCCGCCCAAGCCAGCGTCGTCTGAAACCCCGGCACCGCCGCGAAATCATGGGTGTTGGCGACCGGGCCGTCGGACAGGACATAGGATTTGCCATCCCGTTCCGCCGTGACGATGCGTCTTACCATTGGCTTTCTCCTTGGCTCGTGTGGGTTCAGGGTTTGACGACGACGTTGACGAAACCGCCGACCCGCTTTTCGGCGGTGGCCAGCGCCTCGTTCGCCTGATCGAGGGAGAAGAGGCGATGCTCGAACACCGACAGGTCCAGCGTCCCCGCCGCCGCCATCGCCGCCATGTCCTGCCCTTCGGCCACGGTGAACCACAGCGACCCGATCAGGCTGACCTGCGCGCACATCAGCTGGTGCATATTGAGGGACATGGGCGCGTTCATGCCGCCCACATCGACCAGCCGTCCGCCGCGCCGCAGCGCTTCGATCGCGTCCATCATCACCTGGGCGGGTGCGCCCGGCCCCATGGTGTCCAGCACCGCGTCAACACCGATCCCGTCGGTCAGGCGGTGCGCCCATTCGCCCACCGGCTCCTCGCCGGAGGACAGCACGAAAATACGCGACGGGTCGATCGCCCGCACCCGCTCCAGCAATTCCTTGTTGCGCGCCACGCCCAAGATGCGGGTCGCTCCCATGGCCAGCGCCAGCAACACCGCGCCCAGACCCAGCGTGCCGCTCGCCCCGTTGATCAGCACGGTCCGCCCCGGTCCGACGCCCGCCTTGATCAGGCCGGAATAGGCGGTGCCCAGATAGCCGAAACGGGCCGCCTGCTCGAAACTCACCGCGTCGGGCAGCTTGACCAGGCCATTGGCGGGCGCGGTCGCATATTGGCTGAAGCCGCCATAGGGATAGTTGCGATAGACCTCCTTCGAGGCTGGGCCGAAGCCGAAATAGCCCTGAAAGGTGAAGGCCGTGCAGTTGATCGCGTCCAGGGATCGGCAGGCATGGCAGGAGCCGCAGGACCGGCCGGGATTGATATAGACCCTGTCGCCCGGAACGATGCCGGTCACCATCTCGCCCACCTCTTCCACGACTCCGGCGGCGTCGAGACCATAGATGGCGGGGAGTTCGGGCACTGTCAGATAAGAGCGGTCGCCATAATTGCTCATCACATTGCGCAGATTGGGGACGACGCCCGCCGCCTTGATCGCGATCGCCACGTCATGGGGGCGCGGCACCGGCCGGTCGATTTCGTCCACCTGAAAGGCGCCGCCCGGCGTATGGACACGCGCCGCGTTCATGCTGGCCATATACTTTCTCCTTGTTCGTCTGGATTATGAAAGGCCCAATTCGCTGCGCGGGCGGGTCAATGTGTCGATCAGTGCGTAGGCAATCTTCTGCGCGCAGGGCATGAGATCGGGAATATAGGTCGCGCCCATGCCGCCCAAGCCTTCGGCCAGGGGCTCGGGCGATCCGGTCGCGGGCCAGGGCCAGCCGATCCGCGCGGTCGGCACGCCATAACGCCGCAACGCCGCGCCGTCGGTCTGCCCGCCCAGCGGATCGGGTACGGGATGGGGTTGCCCTTCAATGGCTTCCCAGCCGCGCCGCGCCGACTGGATGATCCAGTTGTCGGGATCGGTGGTGCCGCCCGGAACCGAGCCGTACATTTCCCATTCCAGCTCCAGATCGGGGAAACGCGCCGACAGGTCGCGCATGAAGGCAGCAAATTGCGCTTTCACTTCCGCTGGGCTGGTGCGCGGATTGATGCGCACGTCGAAGAACAGTTCCGTCACCGCCGAAGGGAAGGACGGCCGTTCGTCGGAGCCGGAACGGATGCCCGCGATCCAGCCATGCGGCTTCACCACGCCCGACGTGTTGCGCTCGGCATAGTCGATCAGCCATTGCTCCAGTTCGGGGATGACCGTCGCCGCCGGCACGATGGAGCTGCGGAAACCGGGCGTGCCGCGCGGCACGCCGGCATAGCCGTAGCTGCCCAATATGCGCAGCTTGAACCAGCCGATGCCCGGTTCCTCATGATAGACGAAGTTCCACGGCTTCATGATGATGGCGAAATCCGCCGCAGCGCCGCGCGCCAACAGATGGTGCAGGCCGTTCGACATGCCCGCATGGTCGCGGGCGGCAATATCGACCGGCATGCCGCCATCGGCCAGACCGAAGAGCAGGTCGCCGGTCAGCGGCACCTCCGCCTCGATCAGTGCGGTCGCCACCTCGGTCAGCGTGGCGATCATCCCCTTGGGATTGGATGCGCCCAGACCATAGACCCAGTCGCCCAGCAGCTTCGCTTTGGGGTGGAGGTCGACGAAATGGGACGGGCCGACCCAGGGCTGGTCGTCCTCATTGCCCTCCAAATGCGTGTCGATGGGGCAATAGAGCATGACCGCCGCGCCGCCGCCGCTGCCCCGCTTTTCGGCGAGGACATTGCCGGTGCGCTCGTTCATCGGCATGTAGCGCGCGTTCATGCCGATCCCGCCGAGCGTCGCGGCCATGAACTGGCTGGCATCCCGCGCCGCGCCGGTCGGGCTGTGAATATCGGTCAGCGCGAAGAGCAGCCGCTTCAGCCGTTCAGGATCGAGGCGCGCAATCGTCGCATCGAGCCATGCCTGACGTTGCTCCCCGAAAGGCACTTGCACCGTGGGTTTCATGGGGTCACTCCCGTCGTTTCGCTGGGCACGAACTGTTCCGCGAAGATGTTTTCCGGTTTGACGCCCAGCGCCTCCAACCGGGCATGGGCCGCCTCGATCATCCGGGGTGGGCCGCAGAGATAGGCCACGGTGTCGGGGTCGCTGACGTCCTCCGGCAGAAGCGCATCGACCGGCGTGCCGCCAAGCAGATCGCCCGTCGCGCCCCGATCGACGGAGATACGGGACCGGAAGGTCGGCATCCATTGTTCGCGCAGCATGATCGCATCCAGGCCAAACAGCGCATCGGGATCGGTGCAGCCAAAGCTCAACAGCATGCGCGGCCTGCGGCCCGACTGTTCGCGCAGCGCATCCAGGATAGACAGCATCGGCGCGAGGCCCGTGCCGCCAGCGACCAGAATATGCGGCGCGCGCACCTTTTCCCGAAGGAAGAAGGCCCCGAACGCCCCCTCTATCTCGACCACATCGTCGGGCTTTGCCCTGTCGGTCAGCCATTCCGACATGACGCCGCCCGGCAACAGGCGAATCAGGAATTCCAGTCGCGGCAAATCCTTGGGCGTGCTGGCCGGGGAATAGCTGCGCACGGCGCCGATGCCGGGCACGCTGATCTGGAAAAACTGGCCGGGGCGGAAATCGACCCAATTGTCCGCCGCCAGTTCCAGCCGAAGGCGCACCACATTGGACGCGATCCGCTCCACCTCATCGACGAAGGCGTTAGCTTTGGTCGCCCTGACCGTCCCCGCCTCGCTGTCATAGCCCATTTCGAAGCGGCAGGCGCCGACGGCGTGGGTCTGGCACAGCAGGCGCATGCCCGCTTCATATTCGCTGCGCAGCAAGGTGGTGTGCCCAGCCGCCTGCCGGGTTTCCCCCTCGACCAGCTTTGCAATGCAACTTGAACAGCTGCCCGACCGGCATTGGTAGAGCAACGGCAGCTCAGCCGCGAGGCCGGCATCGAGTATGGTATCCCCCGCCGTCACGCTGACGGAGCGTTCCACCCCGTCAGCGAAAGCGAAGAGGACGTCAGCAGCGTCGGCCACGGGTCATTCCTCGATCTTATGGACTTTATAGCCCGGCGGTACGCCTTCCGCGAGGCGGCGCATGCGCAGGCTGGTCGTCGGAATCTTGCCGTCCACGCCACGCGGCACCTTGGCGATGCCACGGTTCCAGCGCGAGGCGAGCTTGCGCCAGGTGATCGGCGACACGTCGGTGGAAACGAGCTGCTCCTCGTCCCAGCCGCTCCCGTCGGCGTAGAAATCCTGCATCGCTTCGCGGGCGTAGATGTCGCAGTCGTTGAAGCCATTCAGCGCCAGCGGCTTGTAGAAGGTCTTGTACCGATAGTCGTAGGCCTTGCGATCCTCCTCTGTCGGACAGATCTTTACCAGCACTTCCCAATATTCATGCGTGTCGTTGGTGATCGGCACATACCATTCATACTGGACGACATGTTCTTCCGGCCAGTTCTCGACCATGAGGACACCCGGCATCACCACCGATGTGCGGTAGAAGCGTCCGTTCATCCCTTCGATCTTCAGGCCGAGCTTTTCATTTTCAAGGATCGGTGCCCATTTGTCGGTGAACAGCCACTGGACCATGCCCTTGGGGCCGTCCTCATCCTCGACCACCTCGATGCAATCCTCGGATGTCGGCACGATGCCCAGCGGCAAGGTCCAGTTCAGCGCGTGAACGATCGAGTTATCCTTGTGGACCAGGATATGCGCGTTATCGAAGCCGTTTTCGCAGGCGATGCGCCAATCGCCGAAACCGGTGCGGTGCATGCCCTTCACCACCGCATTGTCGTCGAGGATGCTCGGCGCCGCAGGCCAGAGAGGATGGGGGAAACGTTCGCTGTTTTCCGGGAAGCGGAAAGGCAGATCCTGCGCCAGCGGCGGCACGTCTTCCAGCGCGAAGTCATCTTCCCGCACGAAAACGAAGATCATGCCCGCGACTTCCTCAACCGGATAGGTGGTGAGGCCCGTCGTGCCGATCAGGGGATCATCGGGATTGGCGACGATGGTCGACAGCTTGCCGTTTTCCAGATCGAAGGTGAAGCCGTGATACCAGCAGCTGATCGTATCCTTGGTGAAGCAGGTCGGCTTGGCCGACAGGCGCACGCCGCGATGGACGCACTGGTCCTTGAGCGCATGGATCTTGCCGTTGACCCGGCGCAGCACGATCGGGATGCCGCAAATCTGGATGCCTTCGACGGCCTCCTCGGGCAATTCTTCGCTGAAAAGCGCGGGGTACCAGTGATTGATGAAGCCCCAGGCCGCGTCCTTATAGGGCTGATACTGGTTTTGCAGTCCACTGTCATTCACGCGGGCCGCCCCGGCACCGCTGTCGCCGCGAACTTCACGCCGCCGCACGATCGAACTGTCGCTCTCGCTCATTGCTCTCTCCGCCGTTCCTGATTCTTGTCCGGCGCCACCTGTTGCGCGCCGGCCTCTATCGGTTGTCCCGAACCATAATGAGAAAGCCATAGCATCAACTGAAAGTCAATAGAGTTTCAATTGATCGTGGATAAAAACGATTTGCGAGTTGAACGGAATTTCCCGTTGCGGTAGGGGGCAGGCCATGCAATCCGTTGAGGCAGAACCCGGCAAATCCCAGATGAGCAGCGTGATGGAACCGAAATATTATAGAGGCTGGCACCTCGCGAAATCGGACTTCGAATATAAGGTCACGAATTTCGAATGGTCGATGTTGCGATTCTCGGAATCGTTCGCGCGTTTCGTCGCCGAAACAGGGTCCGTCATTTTTGGCGGCGACCTGAAGATGTCCGAACATATCATCCTGCACGTCATTCGCATGCAGGACCGACCCAAGAACAGCGCGACCATTGCGCGGCTGATGAACAGGGATGACATCCCCAACATCCAATACAGCCTTCGCAAGCTTGAATCGGCAGGCCTGATCCAGAAGATCCGGGAAGGGAAAGGCAACCAGTTCACCTATGTGGTTAGCGAACTTGGTGAAAAGGTGACGGATGAATATCACGACATCAAGGCGCAGATCCTGATGAATCGGCTGATGGAAATCCAGAACGCTCCGGATAAGCTGGAGATGCTGACCAATTTCCTGTCGATCCTCACCGGCGTCTATGAAGAGGCCGGCCGGGACAGCGCGACGATCACGCCCAATGAGCGGCCATAGCGCTGACCGGCACACAGCCGCTTGGCTCATGAACCTGTGAGCATGTGCGACTGATAGAGCGCCGCGATCTGGCTGAGAACGGATAGCGCCAGCGTGTCCGGATCGCGTGTCGCCGGGATCAGGCCGATCGGTCCCGTCAGGCGCGCCAGCATCCCGTCGGCCATGCCACGCGACCGCAGCCCTTCCAGCCGCCGCGCCTGCGTCGCCCGGCTGCCCATCGCGCCGATGAACAGCGCCTCCTGCTCCAGCGCCTGCCCAATCAGATCCAGTTCCCAGTCATGATCGTGGAACAGCATCACCACCGCCGTATGGGCGTCGGTGCGCAAATGGTCCGACCGGGCCGGGGTCTTGAGCAGCCCGGCCGACATGCCTGATCCTGACAGGCGCGCGACGATGTCAGGGTCGGGCGAAAGAACCGCGACCTCCGCGCCGTAGGCGCAGGCGAGCCGCGCCAGCGCCTCTGTTTCCGCGCCATGGCCCAGGATCATCAGACGAAGATCGGGTTGATGGCGCGCCACAAACGCTCCCCCGCGCCAGCCGCTGCCGGTGATGGACGCGGGCCATTCCGCGGCAAGGGTGCCATCCCGGCCGATGACGAGCGCGATCGGCACGCGATCCTCCAGCCTATGCCGGACCGTTGCGATGCTTTCCCGCGCAGGATCGGGCACGATCAGCAGGTCAAGACCACCGCCGCAGGGCAGTTTTATGTCGATATAGGGCGAACCGACGCCGAAACGCAGCCATTCGGTGACGCCGGACGCCATGATGCGCAGCGCCTCACCGACGACGGCAGCCTCGACGCAGCCGCCGGAAAGGGAGCCATGATAGGCGCCGCTCTCCGTGATGGCCATATGCGTGCCGGGCGCGCGGGACGATTGGCCGATGACATCGGTGATCGTCACCAGCGCGGTGCGCTCTCCCCGTGCCGCGGCATCGTCCAGAAACCGGAAAAGGGTCGCCGCGCCCTTCATTGGCAAACCTGCCTCGACCGCCCGTCATCACCCGTGGGCGACGAGATAGATCAGGGTCGCCGCCGAGATCAGCAGATGGATGACCGGCAGGCTGCGGCTGAGGACCGGCCCCCAGGCCAAGCCGACCAGATCGAGCGCCTCATTGTCATCCGCCGTCCAATCCTGCCCCCCCGCCGATGCAACGGCGGCGGGTTGTGGCGTCGATGGCGCGGAAGCGGTCACTGCCGCAGGACCGCCTTCCTGCGCATTGCTGTTCAGGATGAGCCTCTCCAGCCGCCGGGCGAATTCCTGCATCAGCTTGCCGCCGATTTCGTCGATCATGCCGGTTCCGAATTGCGCGGCGCGGCCGTTCAGCTCATATTCGCTGTCGATCGCCACCTCGCAGCCGCCCGGAACGGACGAAGCCTGCATCGTGACCAGCGCCTTCGCGCCGCCGCCGCCGCGCACTTCCTTGCCCACGCCCTCGACTTTCAGGCGATGGTTTGCATCGTCCCGCTCGACGAAATGCAAATCCCCGCGATAGGCCATTTCGATCGGGCCAAGCTTCACCTTCATGCGGCCGACATAATCATCGCCTTCGCCGGACTCGATTCCGGCGCCGGGCATGCAGGGCGCGACGCGGCGAACGTCGAGCAGGACCGGCCATGCCTGTTCGACCGGCACGGGCAATTTGAAACGATATTGGAAATTCACCGATCCGGCTCCTTGGTCAAACTGTGGAATTATTGGCCCGTTCGATCACGCCAGCCTTCGACAAGGCCTCGAATATGCGCTGGGGCGAGGCGGGAAACTGTTCGATCGCGGCACCGAGGCAGGCCAGCGCGTCATTGACCGCGCCCGCCACCGCCGCCGGTGTCGAAATCATCGCGGATTCGCCCATTCCCTTGATGCCGCCGGGCACCAGCGACGACGGCGTTTCCAAATGGGAAATCTCGATATCCGGTATGTCGAGGCTGGTCGGCAACAGATAATCCTGGAAGGTGGAGGTGATGAGTTGCCCCCGCTCGTCATGCACCAGCTCTTCCAGCAGGATCATGCCAACCCCCTGGGCCATGCCGCCCCTGATCTGCCCCTCGACGATCATCGGGTTGATCATCCGGCCGCAATCCTCGACCGCATACATTTTCTCGACCCGCGCCATGCAGGTTTCCATGTCGATCTCGACGATGACCGCATGGCCGCCATTGGCGAGCACGATGTCGGACGGGTCGAACGCCGCCGTCGCCTCCAGCGCCGGGTCGAAATCGTCGGGATGGGTCGCCTCCGCGAAATAGGCCGCGCCCGCGACCGCCGCGAACGGCATGGTGCGGCCGGGATCGTCGCGGACATGGATCATCCCCCCGGACATTTCGATGTCGTCCGGTGCGGCCTGAAGCAGCCGCGCCGCGACCGCCCGCATCCGGCCCCGCACCATTTCGGCGGCGCGCCCGATGGTCCCCGCGCCGAACACCGCCGACCGGCTGGCCACGGTGCCGAAACCGACCGCATGATGGGTGCTGCCCGCCAATATGGTCACATCCTCGACCGGAACGCCGAACGCATCGGCCGCGATCTGCGCCAGCGTGGTGGGGTGCCCCTGACCCGAGGAGACGATGCCGGTCGTGACCGTGACCTTGCCGGTGGGTTCGACGCGGACCGTGGCGGTGTCATGCGAGGTGAGCGGATAATCGAGGAAATTGAGCGCCCGCGTGCCGATGCCGCTGACTTCGCTGAAGATCGAAATCCCAAGGCCCAGCAGCCGCCCTTCCTTGAGCGCCTCCTGCTGCCGCTTGCGGAAATCCTCATAGCCGACCATCGCCTCCAGCCGGTCCACCGTCTCCAGGAAGGTCCCCTCGCGGATCGTCATGCCTGCACGGGTCTGGTAGGGCAGATCCTCCTGCCGGATCACGTTGCGCCGCCTGATTTCGAAGGGCGACAGCCCCAGTTTGCGCGCCGCCCGGTCGATCAACACCTCCCGCGCGAGCGTCGGCGCGGTAAAGCCGACGCCGCGATAGGCGCCGATCGGGCATTTGTTCGTGGTGACGGACAGGGATTGGGCGGACAGCGCGGCGATCTTGTAGGGATCGGTGACGACCAATATGCCCGCATGTCCCTCGACCAGCGGGGTCCAGGGCAGGCTATTATAGGCGCCGCTGTCGGTGATCACCCGGTCGCGCAGCGCGAGGAAGCGGCCCTGATCGTCCACGGCAAGCGCCATGTCGTTGATCTGCTGCTTCGCCTGCGGAGCGCGGAACAGATTTTCCTGCCGGTCCTCGATCCAGCTTACCGGCCGTCCCAGTTCGATACTAAGCAGGCAGGTCAGCAATTCTTCCGGGTGGAGATGCGCCTTCTGACCGAAGCCGCCGCCGACCGCCGGGGTTATGACCTCCAGATTATGCTCCGGGAACTGGAGGAAAATCGCGGTCATCGTCTTGATGAAGCTGGGCATCTGCGTCGCCGACCAGCAGGTGAGCGTGCCGCTGGTCCATTCATGCCGGGCGACGAAGCCCCGCGTTTCCATCGGTGCCGCGTTGACGCGCGGGGTGTGGAAACAGCCCTGGACCGAAAGCGCGGCGTTGGCGAAGGCGTCCTCCACCGGGTCGGTCACGCGGTTCGAATGATAGACCATGTTGGCCGGCACGGCGGCATTGGCCAGATCGTCCGCGTCGATCGCCGCCACCGCGTCAGTGACGACGGGCAGTTCCTCGATATCGGCCTCGATCCGCTCCAGCGCATCCTCCGCCTGCGCGCGGCTGTGCGCGACAACGACGGCAATCCCCTCGCCGACAAAGCAGATCTCGTCATGGGCCAGCAGGGGCTGGACCGTCGCGACGAAGCCCTTCTGTTCAAGGGTCGATGCGATTCCGGGACAGCGCGCATGGCTGTCCTGCCCGGTCCAGATCAGTTCCACCCCCGGCATCGCCTGCGCGGCGGCGGTATCGATGTGCCGGATTCGGCCATGGGCGACCGGGCTGCGCAGGATTGCGACATGCAGCATGTCGGGCAGCACGATATCCGCGATATAACGCGCGCGTCCGGTCAGCAGGCCGGGATCTTCGCGGCGCGGGATGGACGTCCCGATGGATTTGGGCCGGATCTGGGCGACTTCGCTCTTGCTCATGCGGCCTGTCCCTGATCCCCGTCAACAATGCCGACCTGCCCGTTTTCGGCATAGTCCATGATCGCATCCACGATCGTCTGATAGCCGGTGCAGCGGCAGATATTGCCGGACAGCACCTCCCGCACCTCCTCCCGCGTCGGGCAGGGATTTTCAGCGAGCAGCACCTGCGACGTCGCCAATATGCCCGCCGTGCAGAAACCGCATTGCAGCGCATGATGTCGGCGAAATGCCTCCTGCAAGGGGTGCAGGCTGTTGCCCTCGGCCAGGCTTTCGACGGTACGGATCCTCTTTCCGTTCGCCTGCACGCCCAGCATCAGGCAGGATCGCACCGGCACGTCGTCGACGATGATGGTGCAGGCGCCGCAGACGCCATGCTCGCATCCGATCCGCACGCCATACAGGCCCAGTTCCTCGCGCAGCGTATCCGCCAGGCTGAGGCGCGGCAGCACGCTGAAGCGCCGTTCGCGTCCATTGACGGTGGCGATCACATCCAGTTTTTGATCTTCGTCTGCGCGCCGCATCACATGGCTCCGGTTGCAAGGCGGGTAAGGGCGCGGCGCATCAGGGCCGTGGCCAGCGACAGCCGATAATCAGCGCTGGCATGGGTGTCCGACCGGGCGTGGATGCCCGATGCCGCCATTGCGGCGGCTTCCCGGATGACGGATGGCGTCAATTCTCTTTCGGCGAGATAGGCCTCCGCCTCGGCAGCGCGGATCGGGCGGTCGGAAATGCTGCCGAACATCAGCCGCGCCTCACGGCAGATGCCGTCCTCGACCCGCACCCCTGCGGCGGCCATCGCGATCGCCAGATCGCCCGACCGGCGCGCCATTTCCTCAAAAGCCCAATCCATGCCGGAAAAGGGAAGCTCGACACCGGTCAGTATTTCTCCCGGCTCGATCGCCGTCGTATAATGGCCCTGGAAGAAGTCGGCGGCGGGCAGCGCGCGCGCCCCCCCCGGCCCCTGCAACAGCAGCATGCCGTCGAGCGCGGACACGACAAGCGGCATTTCCGCTCCCGCATCCGCATGGGCGATGCTGCCCCCGAACGTGCCCCTGTTACGCACCGCCTGATGCGCGACATGATGCAGCGCCTGGGACATGAGGGGGAAATGCATCCAGATATCGAGCGACGCCGCGTTGGCAGCATGCGTCACCATGGCGCCGATGCGCATCGAGTCCGGCAGCACCGCGCTTTGCCGGAGCATGTCGATGCCGCCGAGATCGACCAGCATCCCCGGCGCGGCAACGCGCAGCGCCATCATAGGCAACAGGGATTGCCCGCCCGCCAGCGGGCGGGAATCCTCATCGTCATTCAGCAATTCAATCGCTTCGGCGATCGATGTGGGGCAGGCATAGGAAAAAGGCGGAAACTTCATGAACCTGATACTCCGCGTCTTCTCATACCCGCCCCATCAGTTCAGTTGAACTTGAACGCTACAGTTACACCATAAGTCGCCGGTTGTCCCGAAAAGCGCGCAATAGTGTCATAGTCGGTGAAGATGTTCGTGACATAATATTTGTCGAACACATTCTTGCCGAACACCGTCACGCGCCAGCGACCGTCGTTGAACGAAGCGCCCGCCCGCAGGTCCACCAGCGAATAGCCAGGGATGGTGTAGGTGTCTTCGGGCGCCACTGACGAGGCGAAATCCGACGTCAGCACCAGCCCGCGCGAACCCCCGATATTGGCATTGGCCTTGCTGCGCGTCGAAAAGACCACGCCGACAAAGGGTTCGGCATTGCCCATCTGCCATTTATAATCCGCAGACAGCCGCAACTGATATTTGGGCGTATAGGGAATGACCGATCCCTTATAGTCGATCGACCCACCGGCCGTATCGAGCCCCACGAATTGCGTGACCTTGCTGTCGAGGATGGAACCCGACGCGCCGAGCGTCAATCCGCGCACCGGCGCAAATGTCATGTCGAGTTCGGCACCGATCATCCGCGACTTGGGAATATTGTCGAGCGCATCGAGAACGCCGAAAATGGGATCGACGATCTTCGAGCGAAGCTGCTTGTCCTTATAATCGTAATAGAAACCAGCGCCAGTGATCTGAAGTCGACGATCGAACGCCGAGAATTTGAAACCGGCCTCATAGGACCGCAGCGACTCCTGCGTGACCGGCAGGAACTGTTCGAACGTAGCCGCCGACGCGATCGGGAAACTGCCTGCCTTATATCCCTGAGCCACGTTGACGTAGAGCAGTGCGCTGCTCGACAGCTTGTAATCGACGCCCGCGCGCCAGGAGACATTGTCTTCCTTCAGCGTGTCGCGGAATTCACCGGGCAGATAGGTCGCGGGCGTTCCATCCTCGGTGGTATTATCAAGCGGCGCGCAACCCAGGCCGATCGGCGGCACGGGAACGCCCGTAGGCGTAAACCCGGCGACCGGGAAGAATCCCAGCTGGATCGCGTTGGCGAGGCCGTCGAACGCGGCAGCGAAGGTGCCATCGCCCGGATCACCCGTGCAGGTCGCCGCCGTTCGCCGCGCATTAGTGTAGCGGGCGCCGCCCTTCAGCGTGATCTGGTCGCTAATGTCATATTCGACATTCCCGAAGAAGGCATAGTTGCGCATATGCTGGTCGGAATAGACGTAGGCGCCGGTATAGCCGAAAATGGGCGCCGTGCTGATGTCCGATAATGTCTGCAACTGATATTCATAGACATGGCTTTTCTCGTAATTGGCGCCAACCACCCAGCGCAGGGCGCTATTCGGCTTGTTCGCGACCCGAAGCTCCTGGCTGAAAGATTTGATGCGGCCCCGGTCGATGATGAAGTCATCCGCCATCAGCGTGGTCCCGTCGGTTTCGAAACCCTGATCGGGCTTGTAATCGACATAGGACGTGATCGACGTCACCGTGATATTGTCTGCGACATCCCAATTGATGCGAGCTGACCCTTGGAGCAGGCGGTTATCCGCATGCGGACGGGTCGCCGGTGTCCAGTCCGCCGCGCGCGCCTTGAACGGCGCAAAGGGGAAATCCCGCAAGGCCTGAACCGTGGTCGACGGCGATTGCGACAACAGGGTCTGATATTGCGGCGCCTGCGGATCGCTCTGGTCGCGCCAGCCGTTCAGATTGACCTCGACGCTGACGGTTTCGACCGGATCCCAGTCGAGCAGCAGACGTGCGCCATAATAGGCGGCTTCGCCCAGCTTGTCGTTGCGGGTGTAGCTATACTGCCAGTCGTCGGCATGCGCTCCGGTAACGGCCAGACGAGCGCGCAGCGTATTCGTCAGCGGTCCGCTGACATAGGCATTGCCTTCCACCCGGTTGAAGCGACCATAGGTTAGGTCACCGCCCATCTCGAAACTTTTCGTAGGCTTGGCCGCGACGAAATTGATTGCGCCGCCGGTAGAATTCTGGCCGAATAATGTCCCTTGCGGACCCTTGAGGACTTCCACGCGCTCCAGATCGAAATTGGCATGGGTGGACAGCGCCGGGAACGACAGCGGAACCTGATCGACATACACGCTGGTGGTCGGATAAGCCGCGAGAGACGTTTCATAGAAGCCGACGCCACGCAGCGTGTAAACCGGCGTCTGGGTCGCCGATGGCGAATAGCTCAGGCCCGGGATCGAATTTGCCAGGTCGCTCAGCGAAACGATGTTCTGATTTTTGAGCGCATCCCCGCTCAGGGCGGTGATGGCAAGGCCCACCTTGTTGATCGATTGTTCCCGCTTATTGGCGGTAACAATGATTTCCGCAGTGCCACTCGCCGCTTCCTGAGCCAGTGCCGCCATCGGCGACAATGCGAACAGCGATACCGATCCCAGGCAAAGCCCGAGAATTCCATTTTTACGGGCATTCATCCCAATATCTCCCCATCACAGCTTAAAGCCTGTGGCGCGCAATCCTCGGTGCTCTTTTGCGGGCATGGCGCATTCCTGCTTTCGCCTTGCCCCCGGCACATTCGGTTGTTTTTAACGCCTGACCATATGCATAGACACTTCCAATATTTAGTCAATAGATTTTCCATTGAAGATCAATTGTAATTAATTTTTTGACGCGAGGCGTTTTCTCTGCGCATGGCCAAAAACTGAAATCGTGCGAGCAATGCATTGAAATTAAATATTAAATAGGCAGGCGTGGCTGAGTGATATTGAGAGCATTGCGACCTGCGGTTGCATTTCGCTGCTTCGCGACAATGTTCTGGCGCGTGCAATCACGGCCCAAGGCCTTTGTCGAGATACGCCTGGCCACAGGATAAAAGGCATATTCCTAGGCACAGAAGCGGAAGAGGGCCGTGGCGCTCATTGCGATGCCTACGGCGCAGTCAGACCTTCCCCATTAGCATTAGGCATGGTCCACGACAGCCACGTCCGGAGCTGAAAGGACGATAGGCAGCTATCCCGGATTTTCACTTCGAAGCCGACAGTCGCGAAAGTCCCAAATCCGGCGTTCGCGTTTGACCAAACCGACCCCTTATTGTCGTTCAGCCGTCAGATTTCGATGTCGAAGTGCGGCCTGTCCTCAAGCAGGCAACTCGGCATTATCTCAGCCGCACACCTTGCCTGGGCCAGGCTACTATGACCGACATAGACACCGCTCAGGAGCCAAGCCTGTTTGGTTTCCCTGTCGGTCTCCACAATCGCCTTCCACTAGAAACGCAAGACCGAATACCACCGATATCCCCGTGAATTTTAGTCGATCCTTTGCGTCAAATAGCGCGTTGATCGCATTGACACGATAGGGTGCTTATAATTCCTTGAGCCCTGTATCGAGAAGCGCCAAGCGGTCCGCGATCGCATTGCGGATGCTCTCATGAACACTGTCTGCAAAATCATCCGGCATCTTTGAACGAGCATCTTCTGACGCGCGTTCTGCCTTTTCCCTGATGTCCGTAACCACCTTTCGGACGATCGTGGGACCAAGGCCTGCCGCCTTTGCGGTCTGCACAAAGTGGCGCCCGAGCACCTCTTCGATTCGATAGTGGCGATTTCGCCCTGCTGACATAGCGAGGCGGAAGTTGCGCTGGCCAAGTTGACCGCGGTCGACTGCCTGCTGGACAGACAGCACATCATAATAGGGGGTTAGCTTGAATCCACCGCGCGGCCGGAGGAACAGACTGAAGTTTTTGGCATGTCCATCAGTTGCCCCGATCAGCCAGAATATGATCTGGCTTGCCAGAAACGCCATCTGATCTTTGGAAGGATCGTCACTGCCGGCTAACAGGCGGATGATTTCCAGCGCCGAAGGTCCGCCCTCATTCTGGTACTTCCGCGAAGACGGGATGCCGAGCGCCTGGCAGCAGTCTTCCTGAGGCAGGCGCAGAAGCCGTCCGTCAGGCCGCCAGCGGCGGTCGAAGCGCTCAACCACGAGAACGCGCCGCTCTCCAAATGTGACGATATCTGTGTGTGCGATGGGCAATCCAAATGCTTCAAGAAGCTTGAGGCAATAATGCTCGTTGTCGACGCTGGCCGTCATATCAATCATGCCGGTTGAGGTCGGGATTTCTCCGAGCAGTGGCTTCAGTATATGTGTTGTCGGGGTTGTACCAACCGGGCGCTTCCATTGCCCTTCATGACGCAGAAGCGCCGTCTTCTCCTGCGCCCCGGCGATCGAAATTCGGAATTCCCGCTCTGGGTCGATGCCAAGCGGCTTTCCCTTGAGATCAGCCAAGAGCCGTTCGATTTCTTCATCGCTGATCGGCTCGGCTTGGATTTTCCCGCTCACATCGAGGTCATCGCCGTCAGCCAGAAACTGCATGGCGCCCACGCAGTCGCGCCCGATCCTAGCCAGCAAACTATAGGGATCGATGCCTTCCGCACCGGTTCGTTCCGCGACGCGGCGCCGAATGTCCGGGCTGTCGGGCAACAGATTATCGAAGACGGCGACCACTGGCGCTCCCCGATAAGGCGCTTTTCGGAGTGGAAGGGATAGGGACGCGGCGAAGGCGTGCTCCCAATCGAGCCAGCTTGCCTCATATTGGAAGGATACGGCCCCGCTGGGTTCCTTTTCCAGGCGACCTATCTGGCGATTGTTAATGAGCACCCTCAAGGGGGCATGGGTCTTGCTGCGTGTCATGTCAGAATATGTCTTCGATATCCTTGCCGCCCTTGCTGCGTGGTCCGAGTTGTAGATCCAGATCCAGAGCAGCCATTATGCCGAATAAGGTGTCCAGCCGCGTACCCTCATGGCCGTTCTCTATCCTGGAGACGGTTTTTTGTCCGGTGCCTACAAGGTCAGCGAGGCCCTTTTGGGTGAGGTTGCGATTTACGCGCGCGTTATGGATGGCTGCGCCGAGTTGCAGAGGAGATCGGATTAGTTGAGCCATGTGGATACCTCTCAAATCAGCATACCCTACGAGGTATAAATCTGCAATATACCTTATGTGACTTACCAGGCCGTTATACCCTACAGGGATTAAAATCGTTTTATACCCTCTGGGGTATGGATGGCGATCATTCCATACTCGCCTACCACCTTTCCTTGAGCGCTCTACCTTCGCGGGAAATTCGCCTTCAGAACCCTCCCACCCACCTGCAATCCATCAAGATAGTTCGACCAGTGCCGCATCATCCTGACGCGCTCGTCCCAATGGGTGCCGCGCGCATAGGCTCGGCGAACTTCATTGGATTCGACGTGGGCTAGTTGGCGCTCAATGGCGTCCGGATGCCACTTGCCCATTTCGTTCAAAAGTGTGCTGGCGGTGGCTCTGAACCCATGAGCCGTCACCTCGTCTTTCCCGAACCCAAGCCGTCGGAGCGCGGCATTCAAAGTATTGTCGGTAATGGGCCGCTCAGCGGAGCGGACGCTGGGAAACGGCTTTGCGACGGTGACGGAGATCGCCAATGCGCAGGACATCGCCAACATCGCGGCTGGGCTTGATTGGCGTCTGAACAGCGCACAGGCGGCGCAGGTCTTCAACGAGCTTTCCTCGGCTGAGATCTACGGTTCGCTTGCCGCTGTCGATCAGAACGCGGTCTTCAACACCACCGTCAACCGCCTGGCCGCTCGTCGCAGCTATGGTGAGGCGCTGGGCACCCAGCTCTGGTTCAACCCCTCGGCGAACTTCGCCAAGACGGGTGGCACCAAGTCGGGCGCGTCGAAGATCAAGACCAACAGCTATGGTGGTGCGTTCGGTATCGACGTCGCCTATCAGGAAGATGGCGCCTTCGGCATCGGTTTTGGCTACGGCCAGCATGATGTGACCGCTCAGGGTTCGCCGGAAGAAGCGCAGGTTCGCACCTACACCATCGGTGCCTATGCGACCCAGGGCTTCGGCCCCTTCTACGGCAGCTTCCAGTTCGCCTACGGCTTCTCGAAGTTCGAAGTCGAACGGGACCTGACCCTGCTGGCTCGCACCATCAAGGGCGACTTCAAGGGCAAGCAGCTGGATGCGAGCATTGAGCTGGGCTATGACTTCTCTGCCGGCGGCAGTCTGGTGGTGACGCCTTACGGCAAGCTGGCGCTGCGTCGCTGGTCGATGAACGGCTTCACCGAAGAAGGCGGCGCGGGCATCGGCCTGCGGGTCGAAGACGCGTCGAAGACGGTCTTCTCGCCGGTGCTGGGCGTCAAGGCGGGAGCTTTGCTGGGTGATGCCGATGGGATCGCCTACCGTCCCTATGCCAAGGTGCAGTACAGCTTCCAGGGCAACATCGGCAGCGACCGCACGGTCCAGTATCTGGGCGGCGGCGATGCGTTCCGCCTGAAGGGTGTTGATCCGGACGGTAACGGCCTGATCGAACTGGGCGTTGATGCTTCGGTCAACAAGCGCGTCAACCTCTTCCTCTCCGGCGGTTATGGCTTCGGTGGCCACAACTCGATCGGCCAGGTTCGGGGTGGCATCAGCTTCGGCTTCTGACACAACGCACTAGCAAAGGAAGGGCGCGGCGGTTTCGGCGCGCCCTTTCGTTTGCATGTCCGCTTTGCTCTCGCGCGTGTGTGATGGGAATGTCGAGCACAGGTCAGCGGCTAGGAAGAATTCTGCTGCGTCCAAATTTGTCGCGCCGCCTATTCAGATCCAACGGAGAAGATATTGGTGCAGAATCAATGAGTAAACATAACGTGAACAACTTTGGACAAAGCGCAGAAGCGCACAAGACGCTTGCTCGTCTCCTTATGGAAAGGCTCGCGCATTATGGTGTGCAGATTTTGACTAACGACAGCGGTGCGATATGTTTTTTCGTACCTTCTCCCGGCCACCTCGATCGTCCTTGGGCAGACGGTGAATATGCGCATGGGCTAGAAGATGGTGCGATACGCGAACTGCAGCAGCTTGTCAGATCTTCGCCCCTGCTCGCCCAAGCCATTTTGGAGGAAGTCGCGATTACCGGGCAGTGATCGGCTTCTGCATGAACAGCGACATTGCGGCACGTTGGACGAATGGAGGAGTGACGCAATGGCTGACGAAAAACGGAATTTGCTCGATGAGTTGATCGCCAACATCGGCCCAGAAAACCTGCCGGACGAGATTGATTTTGGTCCTCCGGTTGGAAATGAAGTTGGCAGCCGACAGATCGTCGGGGAACGAATTTTGCGGGTTCTTGAATTTGCATCGTCCAATTGCGCCGATGCATCGAACTTGCATGAGTTCATGCGCCACCCCCATCCCATGCTAGGCGGCGAGTCGCCAATCGTTTGTGCGGTCTCCCGCAAGGCTGGTGCAGATCGCGTGATGAATCTGTTAGGCCGCGCCGCGCACTCTGGAGGCGTTTAGGTGCCATTGGGCAATGTCGCGGACCTTTTTGTCACTCGGCAATATCTGGACGATCAGCTATTGGTCTAAAAGGGCAAAGGAAATTATAAGAGTCTTCGCGATGGAAGGATGTTGTGATGAACGATGAAGACGTCCCTGGCGGCTAAGACCGTGATGCGTCCGGATATGTCGGAGGTGAATGGTGCCGGCATTGAGGCAGTTTCCGGGTGAATCCCTTATTAAGCGCATTGCGCGCCTTCTCTTATTGAGGTTTTTGCCATTAAACCTTACTATGGCTATGTTTTAAGGTCTTATGGTAAGGGTTAATGAACAGAAACAATCTCGCGCATGCAGTTCGCGAGCGGCTTGTCCGTTATCCTGAACCTCATGCCAGTCACTATGGTGTCCTGCCGCTTCCGCCTCCAGAATCAGCCCTGCCGCTGGGATCAGCGCAGCCCGCACATGAACGAGCGCTCGCTATGCTCGGACGTGCCGAAGCTCTCGCGGCGAGCCTGCCGGACCCCTATATTATCAGCCGTACGCTGAGCCGTCGCGAAGCAGTCGACAGCTCGGCCATTGAAGGCACGAACAGCACGCTCGACGAACTCCTGACAATCGAGGAAGAGGATGACGACGCGCGCGACGCCGCCCGTCAGGTACGGGACTATGCGCTGACCCTCGATCGCCTCCTGCCTCGTGCTGCAGCCGAGGGCATCGACATCTTTACAGTGCAGATGATCCAGGAACTCCACCACGAGGCGATGCAGCACGACCCGGAATATCCTGATTCGGCAGGGGCGCTGCGCAATATCGTGGTCTGGATCGGCGGTACGGGTCATATTTCGACATCGACCTATAATCCGGCGCCACCTGGGCAGGTGGGGGCCTGCCTTGAGGATACGGCCGCCTATATGCGCTGCGAAGGCATGCAGGCGATGACGCAGAGCCTGATCACCCGCATGGCGATTGCCCATGCGCATTTCGAAGCGGTACACCCCTTCCGAGACGGCAACGGTCGTGTTGGCCGCCTTTTGCTGCCGATGATGATGGCAGCGGAAGGGCAGGTGCCGCTCTATCTCGCACCCTATATCGCCGCAAACCGCGACGGCTATTATTCGGGCCTCAAAATCGCTCAACAACGGCTCGAATGGGGACCGCTCGTTGGCTATCTGTCCGATGCCATAACTGGAACGGTGGAAGAACTCTTCGCAACGCGGGATGGGTTGAATGCCTTGAAGGAACAGTGGCGCGGGCGAAGGAAGTTCCGATCGAACTCCGCTGCACTGCGGGCACTGGACCTCCTTAGCGACTATCCCGTCGTCACTATGAAGCGGCTGGCTCAGAAACTTGGGGTATCGCGACCGCAGGCCCTTTCCGCAATTAACCAACTGATGGAGGCAGGCATCTTGTCGGAGCGGACCGGCTACAGTCGCAACCGGATCTTTGCAGCCCAAGAAGTCCTGGCCATCGTCAACAGGCCTTTCGGCAGCAATCCTTCCGAGCGATCGTGACCCCTTGTTCGCTTTCTTTCTGCGGTAGCCAAACACCTCTGGGCGACCGGCTTTGGCCGGTAACCGACTGTCAGCTGAAAGGGCAATTTATGCAAAAGCTGACATCAGGCGATGTCGCTTTCTCTCAGATCGACATCAGGCACTTGAGCTGGTGACTGTCTAATCAAAGTGGTTCGGTGGCAATTCAGGTCGCTATAGTTCCAATTGGGGGCATTCAAGTCTGTACACAGTTGACTCGACTCGGTTGCTCAGTTCTGTTGGTGCCGCGCGGTAACGAGGGGCTTGGCCATGCCAACAGTGGCTCGTGAAGAATGGGCGTCGCAATGCGCGACCGCCATGTGGATCACGGTTACAACGTGGCGATGAGGTTCGCGCTCGCCGCCGCTCTGGTCGGTGTCCTCATGGCACCACCGGCGAATGCGTCGAACACCGTCACCAAATCGATGATGCTCTGGCCGGTAAGGAAGATCCCGTTCACCGTGTGCGAGCAGACCATCGGAAACCTGGGCGATCTGGCGCTGATTACGCGCTTGGTCGGGCGTGGTTGCACCGGACACACGACGCTTTCAGCGGGTATGGCCGCCCGGGTTCGCGCCGCGGTCGCCATCTGGAACGACAAGTTCAAGGACAACGTCACATTCGAGGAAGTCGACACGCGGGGCAGATACAAGTCGCTGGTCGTTTTTGCCGGTGGCGAAGGCTGCCAGACAAACGTCACTGGCTATGCGGGCCAATCGTCCAAGCACGTGAATCTCGCGGACGGCTGCGACACCTACAGGGTGCTGCACGAGATGTTGCATGTCGTTGGTTTGCACCATGAACAAAAGCGCGGCGACCGTGATCTGTATCTCGATGTGAGATTGCCGACGCCCGCCGAGGACAAAGACGTTCGTAAACAGCAGCTACGTTGGGCGCACCAATATGACCCTGAAGGCCGTTGCCGCGGGGAGTACGACTTCTTCTCGCTAATGCATTACTCGCTGAAGGGCGATCCGAAGATCTTCCCCAAGGTCACCCTCACCGATGCTGGCGCCAAGCTGCTCATGAAGCAGGGGCATACCGAAGGTGATATTGGGCAACGCAGGGCATTCAGCGATAGCGACAGCGTCGCGGTCAAGGCGCTTTACCCCGCCGTGCAACCGCTAATGAAGGACGCGGTCATCTGTCCCAAGCCCGACGCGCCCGGGTTCCAACGCTGATGGCGCGGCGCGGCGAGCACGGAGAGGAGCCCGAGGGCGTGCTTCCCGTCACGCGGCGCGAACTGATGCTCGGGGGAATGGCGCTGGCGGGCGCGGCGAGCTTGTCGGGCTGTGCCACGCCCCATTGGCGAAGAACCGATCCACAGTCCGGTGAACCGGTCATCGACTTTTTCGTGCACCGCGCCGAAGACCAGGTGCGCCTCCGCTTCACCTTCTGGAATGCGCGCATAGCGCCCTTCTGGCCGGGCCGGATCTCGCTCAAGAAGATTAATCGCAACAAGCCCTATCTGGCGCGCGTCGAATTCCCCCCGCAGCATGTGCTCGAACGGGCCTTCAAGGAGAACGCGCTAGACTCCGACCTGCCCGGCGAGCCGCCGATCGCCGCGCTGCTGGCTGAGCCGACGCGCCTCGTCTTCGAGATCGACTGGGCCAATCACTACTTCCCGCTGACGCTCGATAATCTGCTCGACTGGTCGAGCTGGCGCATGCGCCTCGTCCCGAGCACGCGCGACGAGGCCGCGATCGCGCCACCAACGCCGTTCGAGACGAGCATCGAACTGCCGGCAAGGTTGGTGCTGTCCCCCGGCGACACCGACCGTTGGGCGACCCCGCGCGGGCAGCCGCGACCCGGCGAACGGACGGAATTGTGGCATGCCCGGTTGACGGGCAACAGTCCGGACTTGGGCCCGACGCTGCGCGCGGTATGGAGTCCCGATGTCAAGACATCCGCGTCCCAGGATTGCTTTACCAATTCATTATCTCCAAAGGATCGGCGCGAGCTCGTCCTGCTGACGCACACGCCAAAGCACGGCGCCGAGCCTATCGCGCCCGAGCTGCTGTTGCTGACCGCGAAGGGTGGTTGGCTCAAACTGCGCAAGGATTTCGACCGGAAGGCGCCGGCCAATTTGGGATTCTTGAAAAGCTGGGAGCATCGCACTGTTGAGGGGCGCGACGAATACGTGCAGATCCAGCTCGCCGCCGTGCTTTATCCGTTCGGCTTTTCAGTTTCAGTAGTGATCACCACCGAGCGCAAGCTTAACGCGTCACCGTCGGGCGCGCTGACGGCGTTTCTGCGCCAACGTATCCAGATCAAGTTCGAAGAGCCGACGCGCGAGTTCGTCTTGTGGGACATGCCATTCACCGCGTTGTCGCCGCTCGACACATTGTCGCCCGCGCTCGACGACCCGCGGGACTTGTCCGGTGTGACTGATTGGCGCGAAGGCGTCTTCTGGCCGTCGATCGGCGGCCAGCCGTACGAGTTCCGCTTCGTCGCCACCGATCATGACGGCCAACGCGTCACGTTCACCGCCCCGCTGTTGTGCATCATGGAGGTCACCAAGGCGAAGGCGCCCGGCTTGCTTGACACGGCGATGGCCCTGTACCGGACGGCGCCGGTCGAGCTCAGGCGCCGGGCCCTTGGTGGCGCGCAAGTCGCCACCAGCCCCTCGGCGATCATCGGTCGCACGGTGGTCGGTGTCGACCAGATGGATTTCGATGGCCGCCTGATGGCCGAGCGCCATGATGAGCGCCAAGAAATTCCCTGGCGCGGGTTCGAACCCAAAGTCCCACAATTATCCGCCCGGCTGAGTAATGCCTCGGCGAATAACGCGGTCACTAGGGCCGAACCGAGCTGGTTCGAACCCTATGATCTCGAGGTCGCCGGCAACCACAATGAGGTGTTCCTGGTCGCGGGGCCTGGCCCCGCCGCCGAGGTCACATTTGGTGGGAGCACCGCTGAATCGGGCGGCTTTCTCGCGCCGCGGTTCAAAGTCGGCGGGGTCAGCCGGATCAACGGGCCGTTCGGTCAGCAAGCAGCGAAGCTGCGCGGCGCCGGTGATTTCGCGGCGGGCCGTTTCAACCCGCTCGACTTTTTCGGCGTGGACGCGAAGATTTTTGGCGGCGTCTCGCTAACGTCGATCTTCGAGGAAATTCTAGGCGAAGCCGCCGGCGTGAACGTGCCGGCGATCCTCTCTGAGCTTCAGCAATATACTGACAGCCTGCCTTACTGGGAGCACAGTTTCAACTGGGAGACCGACCGGCTCAAAAGCTCGCCCAAATTTGGCGAGCTGGAGCCGATCTTTCTCGTTTCGGGGGACAGCGACGCGGCGGGATTGGCCGCCGACGTGCCGACCATGCTCGTCGCCAAGGGCAGCGCAGTGGTGCCAATCTTCGATCCGCTTGGCGCGTCGTTCCAGTTCGAAGCGTCGATCAGCAATTTCTACCTGCAGTTGGTCGCCTACGGGCAAGGCGTCCGGCTCAAGGTAAATCGCTGCACCTTTGTCTCGTCGTCAAGGGCCAAGACCCGCTTTGACATCGATATTGGCGACTATGAGCTCGTCGGCAAATTGCTGTCGTTCGTGAAGCTGCTGCAGGACTATCTCTCGAAATTTGACCGCGACAGCCCGATCCATGTGACCCCTCAGGGCGTCACGCTGAATCTGCCGAGCATCAGCCTACCGCCGATCCTGCTTGGCGCCTTCAATCTCGAGAACGTCCGGATCGTGTCGGGCGCCTTCCTTCCGTTCGACGGCAAGCCGCTCGAATTCTGGTTCGCCCTGTCATCTCCCGACGACCCATGCATAGTGACGGTCGGAATTTTTGGGGGCGGGGGGCATATTCGCCTGGCGATCGACGCCGAGGGCGTCAAAAGTATCGCCGCGGCCCTAAACTTTGGCGCGTACAAGGCCTTCCAAATAGGTCCGGTCCAAGGTCGCGGGTTCATCCTCGGGGGACTCAGCTACGCGTCAAAGCGCATCGCCAACCCTGCGCCTGGTGGCCCGCTGGAAGTGACCAAGATCGATTATGGCGCCTTCGTCCACGCCGGCGGCTCGGGCACCGTGCTCGGCTTCCTGTCGATCGCGATCGACTATCATCTCGGTCTGTACATCGAACAAGTGGGCACGTCTTCGCGGATGCACGGCGCGGTCGTCGTGACCTACAGCTTCAAGATCGGCTTCTTTAAAAAGAAGGTGCCGGTCCGCTTCGAAAAGGAATTCGCGGGATCCGGCGCTTCTGCGGCGCGCGCGCTTGCCGCGCCCGACGAGAATCCGATGACGCCCGCGCAGTGGCGCGATTATCGATTGGCCTTCGCATGAAAACCCAGATCGTGTTCACTGTCCTACCACGGCCGGTGTGGACCGCAAACCCGCGCATTTCGATCTTCACGACGCTCAGCCCGTCCGCCGACGCGCCGGGGGCGACGCTCGCCGATTTCCCGACGCTCAAGAATTGGCCGACGATCATTCGCGCCTCGAGCTTCGACCTCTACCGACTCGACGGCGCCGCGCCGATCAGGGTCGGACAGTGCAACATCCGACCTTATGCCTCGGCCACGGCGGCGCAGGCGCTGTGGCGGGCGATGCTCCCCGACGCGACACGCGTCTCGGTGCCGGAGGCCGCGCCCTTGACCGCGCCCAGTATCCTCAGCTTCGATTTCGCGGCGCTCGTCGACTTCATCGCGCATGTCTACCGACCGGCGATCTCAAGCCAATCGGCTGGGTCGCTGGGCAATGTCACCGGGCTCGACTGGTGGGGCAGCGAAGAGATCACGCGGACGCTCGAGACGCGTGCCGCCACGCCGCGTTCGGTGTTCTGGGATTTCGCGCGCTATCACTTGCCCGACCATCGCGCTACGCGTCTTCTGGCCGATGAGCCGAGCATCGACGATTTCGACCAGCGCTTGAGCGAAATCGGCAATTATCCCGCGCTGTACCGCTATCTCGGGCTGATCCTCGACGCTGAGGTCGAACTAGCGCCGGGCGCGAGCTTGCCGGCGGATGGTGCGCTGGCCGTTGCCCCGCAAATCGCCTCGCCTCATGCCGATCCGCGAGACTTGGTGCTGCCTTGGTCCAAGTACGAGACAATCGCGAGCGGCGACACGACCTACGCGCACATGGCATCCGACGAGGTGCGGCTGAGCGGCTTCTACACACTCAGTCCGGAGCGCATCCGGGTCATCCAGTACGACCTCAACACCGCGACTTATGGGGTGATGGCGGCGGCGCGCGCGCAGAAGGAAATCGCGGACGGATTGATCGCGGCGGGCGATGTGTCGAACGCGGCGCCAGCGCTCTCCTCGCCAGGCTTTTCGCTCTACGACAAGCAGATCTTGGCGGATCTGAACGCGACAGGCGCGCGAATCGCGGAACTGCACCGGAAATCGCTGACCCTGGGCGTGTCGCTGCCCGACCCGGACGCGCCGGTCCTGACGGCGGCCGATACCGAGGCGGGCTGCCGGGTCGACGTGTTTTGGAGCCGTACCAATCGCTGGCATTCGCTATGCGACCAGCAGCTGACAGCGATCCTCGCGAGCGGCGCGAACCTCGACCTCGGCCAGTTCGGGCCGAGCGAGGGCATGATTTCGCTGGCGACCAGTTCGACGGTCGCCACGGGGTCGCCCGACCAAAGCCAGCCCAAGACCTCGCAGCGCCTGTTCGGCTTCATGGGCTGGAGCCTGACGGTGGCGCGGCCGCATGTGGGGGTAGACGCGGAAGGGAAGCCGGCACCCGTTCCCGAACAGGCGGTTCGCTGGCGTGTCGACGCCAAGGTCGCGCCTGGCTCGCTCGCCAAGCTGCGCTTCGGCGACAGCTATGCCTTCCGCTGCCGCTCGACCGATCTTGCCGGCAACAGCTGGTCGCTTGCTATCGCTAATAAGTTGGCCAACGCGGTGCCTGGTGTACAGACCGAGCCGCAGCGCTTCCTGCGCAACGAGCCCATCGCACCACCGATCGTGGTCTCGCCGGAACCGCTGACTACCGGCGAGACCAAGGCGGTGCTGGCGGTCGGCAAGGGTCGGGGCGTTTCGCGCCGCTTGGCCTATTCTCCGAGGAGCTCCGCCGATCTGCTCGAGAAGCATGGCGTCTTCGATCCGCTGACGCTTGACGCGAGTTTCGCGCTCATGACATTGGCCACGCGCCGGACCGCGCCGGGCACCGACGAGCTCAAATTTCCTTACGCGGCCGATCCGATGGCGTCGGGGGTGTCCGCGCTGGTCGAGGGCGGCGGGATCGAGCAGCCGCTTGGCGGCGTGGCGATTGCCGGGTCGGTCGAGCGCGGCCAAGACGACGCGGTTGAGATCGTCCTGAAGACCGGCCGGTTTTCTGCGCGTCGGCAGGGCCGCAAGTTCATCGTCTCGCTGCCGAAGGGCGATAGTCGTCGACTGCGTTTGCGCAGTTCGGTCATCGCCGCCGACCGCGAGCTGTTCGCCTTCGACATTGAGGGGACGGAGCCACCGGACACTGTGACGCCTGCGGTGGATCTGTTGCTGGTCCATCCGAGCGAAGTGCCGCTGGCCGCGCCGGCCAGCGGCCAGCCGGCAATCGTGCCGCGCCGGCGCGGCGAGACGCACATCGTCTATCTCGATCCGGGCGTGACCGTCGATGCGCCGACAACGTCGCGGTTGACGTTCGAAGGCGCATGGCGCGATGGCGTTGATGATCCACAAAAGCCCGGCTGGGACGAGCGTTCGGGCTCGGGAATCATTGCCAAGGTCGATGTGCCGCTTGAGCCGACGCACCCGCTGGCGTTCGAGGCGGCGCGGCATTTCCCGAAAGGCTCGCCGCTGCGGCTGCGGACCTCGGCCGGCCTCACCGGGCAAATCGGGTTGTCCGGTACGCACCCTGATCCATCGAACAAGTTCGATTTCCAGGACACGCAAGCGCATGTCGTCCAGGTCACCCCGGTGGCACATGCGCGCCACGCCGAATTCTTCGCGGCCAATGTCGTCAAGCCATTGCCCGGGGCGCCGATCACGCTCGTCGTGCCGAGCACCGCCAACCCGTCGGTGCCGGCGGTCGACTTCATCTTGCCGACGACCGTTCGCTCGCGCGTGCGCGCGCCGCATGTGCAAGTGGCGCAACGCACCGAGGGCTGGGCGCTTCGCGTCTTCCTGCAGCGGGATTGGCGGCGAGGCGAGCAACTGGCAGTGGTGTTTGGGCCGCCGACACGGGACGACACGGTGAACCCGCCCCCGAATGGACTTGGCGTAAGCGCGCGGACGGATGGCCAATCGGGCATCGGCCAGGATCCGTTGGTGCGCGCGAACGCTCCACTGGCGATGTTGACCCCGGCAGACTTCGAAGGTGGCGAGCCGCGCTCGTGCCTGATGCCGATAGACGATCGCTATTTCGCGGCGGGCGAGAGTGCCTACGCTGCGCCCGTCGAGTTTGTCGCGCTTGAGCCCCAGCTCGATACAGAGAAAAATCGACGCTATGTCGACCTCAAGTTCAAGGCCCGGCCGGCTTATTTGCCGTTCGTCCGCCTGATCCTCGCGCGCTACAATCCGCTGTCGATCCCAGGCGCCGAGCTGTCGCGGGGGACGCTGGCGCAATGGGCCCAGCTCGGCGGCAACCGTAGCATCAGCGCGGCGCGTGTCGCCGACCGGCAGTACAAAGTGCGCATCATCGCCGATGCGGCCGATCAATCGCTGCCGAAAAGCCGCACGCGTTTTGTCGCCCATGCCGAGTATAGCGAATACAACCGCGCGTCCGAATATGGTTGGGAAAAGGACGAGGGCAGCGACGTGGAGCTCGCGCAGGTGTGGCAGCAGGGCGTGTTCGCTTGGGAGGCTGTTATCACGATGCACCCTTGGCGCCTGCTCGGGCAGCGGCGTATCATCATTGAGGAACTGCTCGACCTCAAGGCTGAAGAATGCGGCGGTGTGCCGGTTTCACGGATGATCGCCTTCGAGGTCCTCGATCTTTAGCGAAGCCAGTAAGGTACGGGCTAGCATCGCGCGATGAGCCGACTGACCGGCGTTTTCACCTTTCTACGTCGCCTGTTAGGGTTTGGCCAACCAGTCTCGGTCACGACAAGCCCGCAGCCGAGTGAGTGCGCCCCAGCGTGAATCTGGAGGAATGGCGCGGCGACGGACCGCCGCTGCAGAGGTCGTGAAAGGCTTGCATGCCCGAACAAGAACGATCTTCAAAGCCGAACTGACGCCCGCGGGCATGCAGTTTCGCTGCACGGCCAGCGCAGTCTGAATGAACGGCTGCTTCGAGGGCTCATCGCCGTCCGCCCGAACGGCCAACGTTGGCGCGTAGCCGCCGGGCAGATTTACGAACGCTCAGGCTACCGCGTGATGGGCGGCTTGCAGTTCACAGACAGGAGTGCCTTGGCGCTTGAAGAACCGCGAAGCTGCCCGATAGCCCAAGAGAAACGTCATCGGCATGGGGTGAGCTAGCGGCGGTCGCAAGGCGACGCCTCCTACCCCACCACCGAGCGTCTCCTGATCCGATAGGCAGCGCGCAGCGAATTAACCGAGAATCGAATTTACCCTGCATATGGCAACATTCGAAGATCGCTGGGTAAACGTTGCAATATGTATATTTACCCCGCATATGCAAAAAATCTTAAATTTGCAGGGTAAAGCATGACGGTCCAATCCTTCTCTGACGAACAGGCACGGGTGATCGTCAATCTCGAGCAGGCTTATCAGGTCTGGATGGAGGCCCTGCGTACGCTCAATGACATGCCTTATAATATGCGGATCAAGGAGGTTTCCGGGCGGGAATATCTCTACGAAGTGACCGACCGGCTCGGAAATATGAAGAGCAGGGGGCTGCTCGACGCCGGAAAACAGGTCCAGTTCGACGAATATAAGGCTGAAAAGGCTGAACTGAAGGACCGTCTTGCACAGAGCAAGGCCACCCTCAAAGAACAAGGGAGCCTCTACCGTGCGCTGCGTCTTCCTATGCTTCCGGTGGAAGCGGGCAAGATTCTGCGCGAAGCGGATCGCATGCGCTTTTTAGGCGAACAGGCGATGGTCGTGGGAACCAATGCGCTGGTCGCCTACGCGCTGGAGGCAAATGGTTTCATACGCGATGCCCCAGACACCACCATCGACTTCGATATGGCTCTGACCGCGATCGAAGCCGATGAAGACCGGCCGACATTGTGGAAGGTCCTCAAGGAGGTCGATATGACCTATTCGGTCAATGCCGAACGCCCGTTCCAGGCGCGCAATGCCAAAGCTTATGAAATTGAGATCCTATCGGCTCCCAGTCGGATTGGCGGGCAGATTGCGCGTGATAAGCCTCGCCCCGTTCCTCTCGCCGAGCAGGAATGGCTTCTCTACGGTCGCCCGATCGATCGAGTGGTCGGCGTGCGCGACGGCGAAGCGGCGCGACTGGTGGTCCCTGATCCACGATGGTTTGCTCTTCAAAAGCTTTGGATGGCAAAGAAACCAGAGCGCAACCCGCAGAAAAAACCGAAGGACCGCAAGCAGGGCATCGCGATACTCAACGCGGTCTGGCAAACGATGCCGCATTATCCGCTCGATACGGCGTTTTATGGTCAGCTACCTGACGAACTGAAGCCGCATTTTGACCATTGGAATGCTCAGAAGCCAGCGCGATAGCACCCGTGCCATATGTTGCCCGTTCGAACTTTCCCTTGAGGGTACCGCCCCTCCGCTCCGGATGGAGCACCGCTTTGGTGATCCGCCATAAGGCGTATCCGGTCGAGGTCTGCTTCCACGTCGGCCTCGATGGCGTGCAGGAATGATCTGAACACGGAGTGCGGCTCTTCCATGCTGAGTCAACGTGGCGGCCACCCGCCACGCATCGTGCGGGAGCGGACACGCTTCGGCTCGTGTTGGCGCTGTTGGAGCTGATCTGAGCACCCCGGAGATGTAGCATCTGAAGCCAGTTCTCTCTCTTGGCGCGCGCCTCCGCCCCGCTAGGAACCGGCCATCAGGCGATTATTATCGAAGTCAGGAAGATGTGAAGTGAATTGCGTCCGAAGGATGAAATTCAGGAGCCTCGCGGCGATAGAAGGGATCTGGAATATGATGGTGGTGAGCATTCAGATTTGGCCGGGTGGCGACGAGTCCTTCAGGTTCGAGATCGGTCGAATGGAGGTTAGCAACATGAGCAATTTAGCCGAAATCAGCGATTATTATGCCCACGTCATCCAGCAAAGTGCGCCTGGGCTGGATGTGGATGCCATCGACCGGATCGTGTGGGCAAAAGGGCACCCTCGTCGTGAAGGTGCCTGGGCCCTAGTCAAGCGGGTGCTTGACCATCTCGACGGGTAAGGGCTGGTTAACTGGTCAGAAACGACGCAGCGGTGACATTGCCCTAGACATGGTCCTCCGAGGCGTTCGGAATTTCTGGGCGGAACTGGGCGCGCTGCCGATCGGCTGAATTGCCCTCGACGGCCCGGCAAGTTCCGGACCAAAGCTTCGCGAAAGCCGCTATTCGGTTGATCCATGAGGGTCACGAAATAGGTGTGGTTTGCAGTGCCGGACATGCTACGCCCGACGCTTGAAGCCCGAGAAGTCCCTTCAGTTTTAGCCGGCAGAAGCGAG
Organism: Sphingobium sp. SJ10-10; assembly: GCF_036038995.2. Classification (NCBI taxonomy): domain Bacteria; kingdom Pseudomonadati; phylum Pseudomonadota; class Alphaproteobacteria; order Sphingomonadales; family Sphingobiaceae; genus Sphingobium; species Sphingobium sp. SJ10-10. Next base: position 2,307,547 of record NZ_CP158132.1, on the reverse strand, counting down.
CTTACTTGTTCACTCTTGAAGATTGGGGGCATTTGAAGGGGCATCTGGTAGAGAGTCGGTTATAATAATTTAATGAAATCAGGGGCTTGTAGAAAATGTTCGTTTCCCTCCCTCTCCGCCACCGGCTTACTCCCCCGCCCTAATCGGCGTCCGGATTGCGGAAGTTGAGGCGGCGGGTCACGGTGTAATCCAGCACGCCGACCAGAAAATAGCTGATCCACTGCTTTATCAGGGTCGGCAGGCTGCGCTGGGCGCGGTGTGTCGCCAGCGTCACCTGCCGGCTTTGCTCGACGCGCCGGTCGATGAAGGCGCGCATCGCTTCAGCAAAGCCCGCATCCTCCACCCGCAGCATGATCTCCAGATTGAGGAACAGGCTGCGCATGTCGAAATTGGCCGAGCCGATATAGACCGCGTCGTCCACCACGATCAGCTTCATATGCAGCTTGCAGGGCTGATATTCCCATATCTCCACCCCGCGCTTGAGCAGGGGGCCATAGAGCAGCCGCGCCGCCGCGACGGTGGCGCCATTGTCGGACCGGGAGGGCAGGACCAGGCGCGACCCCTTCCACCGCGCGGCATAAGCAAGGCGTTTCAGCATCCCCCGGCCCGGCGAGAAATAGGCCGCCACCATGTCGAGCCGCCGCGCCCGCTCCAGATCATGCTTCACCAGTTGCGCCCAGGGGCTGAGCCGCCGGGTCGGGCCGCCGATCACCCAGCGCATCGGCTCGCCCGCAACGCTGTGGAGGGGGCTGTGCCAGTTGCGCACCATGCGGCGCAGCGTGCGGAAACGCTGCTTGCGCGTCGAAACCCAGCGCCAGAGCTGGCCATACCAGCTCGCCATCGCCTGCACCTGCGGCCCTTCCACCAGCAGCCCGATGTCGTGCCAGCAATCCTCCGCCGGAATCCCGAAATAGCCATCCTCGACATTGAAGCCGCCCATCAGCAGCCGCCGGTCGTCGGCAATCGCCAGTTTCTGATGGTTGCGGATCAGATAGCGCATCGAGCGGCGCGCACCGAAGCGGCCGAAATGCCCGCCCGCCGCCACCAGCGGGTCGAAAAAGGCAAGCGGCGTCGCCCCCGATCCGAAGGCGTCGATCATCAGCGTGACCGCCACTCCCCGCGCCCGCGCCGCGACCAGCCGGTCGAGGATCAACTGCCCGCTGCCGTCCGCGGCGAAGATATAATAATAGAGCTTTAGGCTCTCATGCGCGCCGTCGATCAGGTCGACCAGCGCCTGCCGCAGCGCCGGTCCCGCCTCGATCACGCGCAGGCGGTTGGCGTGCAGCGACAGGCCGATCTGCTCCTCGCCACGCCGCGGCTCTGCCTGCCCGATGCTTGCCATGCTCCGTTCATGCCCGCATTTGGGGCGGCTGGCCACGACTTTATGGGCTTTTCATTGACTCTTGATACGGGCGCTGTTAGGCGCGCCTTTCACGATTTCTCTTGGTTCAGGAGCGCCCGTTTGGCCCGCGTTACCGTCGAAGATTGCGTCGACAAGGTTACCAACCGTTTTGACCTCGTCCTGCTTGCCGCGCAGCGCGCCCGCGAGATTTCGGGCGGCGCAGAGCTGACTCTGGACCGCGACCGCGACAAAAACCCCGTCGTCGCCCTGCGCGAGATCGCGGAGGAAACCGTCCTGCCGGTCGATCTGCATGATTCGCTCGTCGCCTCGCTGCAGAAGGTGCAGATCGACGACGACGATACGCCGGACGAAATCGGTTCGATCGCCCAGTCGGCGGAGGCTCTGCGCCTGACCGCCGCCGCGCCGCCGCGCAACCAGAATATCGGCGGCGACTACGACGGCTGATCCCGTTCATCAGTTTGGAGAGGGAATGAGGCTCGGCCTGCGCAAGCAGGACCGGGCCTCACCGTTTTTGGGGTGGGGTTTTGGGCTTGGCTGCAAGCGACCACTAGCGAAAGTTCAGCGCCGCCGCCATAAAGCCGTTAGGAGGATTTATGGCTGACCACTGTTGCGCCGGGAAAGGCAAGGAACTCGAAAGGCTTGCTCGCCAAGTGGAGCAGCGGCGCGTTCTTCAAACAGTGCTGGCAATCAACGCCATCATGTTCGTGGCCGAGTTTACAGCCGGGGCCATCGCGGGTTCTGCTGCGCTGATGGCGGATAGCGTCGATATGCTGGGCGACGCGCTGGTCTATGGACTGAGCATTTATGCGCTGTCTCGTTCCGAGCGTTGGAAAGGCGGCGCGGCTTTAGCGAAGGGCATCTTCATTCTCGCCTTTGGAGTCGGGATCGCCATCGACATCTTAGCCAAAATCCAATCCGGCATTCCCCCATCATCAACGCTGATGCTGGTGTTCGGCGGTATCGCTCTTGCTGCGAATTTGACTTGCTTGAGGCTGCTGTGGCGCTTCCGTCAGCAGGACGTGAACATGGCGAGCACTTTCGAGTGCTCGCGCAATGACGTCATTTCAAACGTTGGTGTTCTTGCCGCTGCCGGAGGGGTGGCGCTCAGTGCGTCACCTTGGCCTGACATTATCATAGGGGCGTTGATCGCGGTTCTTTTCCTGCGCTCCGCGCTTCACGTTATCCGCACCTCGATACCGGTTGTGCGGGCACCAGCCTAATGATTGCCAATGTCTGCTAACCACTCCATCGGCGCCAGAGGCTCCGACAACGCGTCGTTCCCATCGTTCAACCTCACCGCAGGCGACGCAACCGGCCTGCGCCGCCTTGTCCGTGTCGCCGCGCTTCCCGGTCCGCCGCCGACCAGCTTTTGCAGATCGATCATCCCGCGGGACAGGGAGATGCCGCGCGGCCCGGCAATGAAGCGTGGCTCCCAGCGCGGGGCATATTTGTCCTTATAGGCGCGCAGCCCCTCAAAGCCGTAGAAACTCTCGCCATGGCGGAAGAAGAAGGCGCCCGCCTTGGCCCAGAAGGGCGAGAGACGCCGCGCCTCTATGCCCGAAAGCGGGGCAAGGCCTAGGGTGAACCAGTCATAGCCTTGGCTATGCCCCCATTGCATCAGGCGGATGAACAGGAAGTCCATCGCGCCATAGGGCATTTGCGTCGCATGGCGCATCAGGTCGACCGACAATTCGCGGCGATTGGCAGTCGCCCAGATATTGGCGAAGGCGACGATGCGCCCATCCTGCCGGACGAGGGCGCAGTCGCAGGTCGCGATATAGGCCGGGTCGAAGCGGCCGACGCTGAACGCCTTTTCGCCATGGCCCTTGGCGGCGAGCCATTCGTCGGAAATCGCCTCCAGCTCCTCCAGCAGCGGCGGGACGGCGTGCGCGGGCACGATCTCGAAGATCGCGCCTTCGCGCATGGCGCGGCGTTCGGCATAGCGCAGCGGTTTGGCGTCCGGCCCCTCCAGCGTGAAGTGATGCAGGTCGACGCGGGCTTCCTCGCCATATTTGACGATGGCGAAACCCAGGTCGATCGCCAGCGGCAGGGCGTCGAGGCTCAGTTGATAGAGCAGCAGGCGGCCCTGTTCGGCATCCGCCATCTCGCGCAATTGCCAGAGCAGGTCGGGCCATTCCGTCCGGTCTCCGACAGGGTCGCCCATGACGATCCAGCTATGCCCCTGCACCTGATACATGACGAAAGCCCGGCCCGTGTCGGAGGTCAGGAACAGCTTGTCGCCGGTGGTCGCGAGGAAGGCGTCGGTCCGCTCGGCCAGCGCCAAAGCGTCGGCGCTGAAGGCGGTGGACGGGCGATCGACATGCCGGGGCGCGGTCGCCGGGCGGAACATGCGCCAGAAGGCGGCGCCGACCGCCAGCACCGCGCTCGCAAGGCCTGCGCGCAGGAAGCGGGCGGCATTGGCGTGCGGGCCGAAATGCCACCATATGTCGTTCTGATAATCGACATGCTTATAGGCGAAGAAGCCGATCCAGATCGACAGGCCGACCGCCACCGCCAGCGTCGCGATCCAGGCGGGGGTCAGCGCCTCGGCGGTGAAGCTGGTGCGGCGGTAGAAGGCGCCCCGCGTCCATTGCAGCAGCGCGGCGATGAGGAGCAGCGCGCTCGCTTCCTCATAGTCCAGCCCCTTGATCAGCGAGAAGAGCGCGCCCGCCAGCAGCAGCGCTCGGGTCATCCAGAAGGCGGCGTCGAGCCTGCGATAGAGGCCCGATGCCAGCAGAATCAGCAGCGTGCCGATGATGCTCGCGGCGAAGTGGGACGCCTCTACGAAGGTCAGCGGCAGCCAGTCGGTGACGATGTGCATGCGGTGCTGGATCGCGGGCAAGGCGCCGGAAATCAGCAGGATCACGCCGCCCACCGCCACCAGCAGCGACAGCATGACCGGCGCCATGCCGGATGCCGCCGCCTGTGCCCCATCCAGCACCCGGCTGACGGGATGGCGCCAGCTATTGCCTTCATGCAGGGCGATGGCGATGACGCCCAGCAGCAAGGGGATCAGATAATAGATCAGGCGATAGGCGATCAGCGCCGCCAGCAGGCTGGGCCTGTCCACATCGGGCAGGGCGGCGAGGATCACCGCCTCGAATATGCCGAGGCCGCCGGGCACATGGCTGACCAAAGTGACGATGATCGCCAGCGCATAGGCCAGGAACAGCGTGGGATAGAGCGCCGGTGCGATGCCCGGCACCAGGATGAACAGCGCGGCGCTGGCGGCGGCAAGGTCGATGCTGGCGACGCCGATCTGGGCGGCCGCCTGCATCCTGGTCGGCAGCGCCAGCCTCCAGCCGAACAGGCGCGGTGCGCGGCCGGGGCCAAGGACGAACAGCGCCGCCATCGTCAGGATCAGGATCGCCCCGCCCGCCAGCCTTTGCAGCGGCATGCCGATCGTCCATCCCATGATGCCGATATCCGCCGGATGGACCAGCATCAGCGCGCCCGCCAGCACAAACACCCCGCCCCAGAAGGACAGGCCCGCCGAGACGATGATGCGCGCAATGTCGCCGCCCTCAAGGCCAGCAGCGGTGTAGATGCGGTAGCGCGCCGACCCGCCGGTCAGCAGCGACAGGCCCAGATTATGGCTGAGCGTGTAACTGCAGAAGGAGGCGAGTGCCGCCGTCCGCCACGGCAAGGGCCGCCCGACGATCCGCAGCGCGACATAGTCGTAGAAGGTGAGCGCGACATAGCTCGCCGCCGTCAGCGCCAGCGCCCCGGCCAGCCGCCAGCCCGCGATCAGGTGCACGGCATGGCGAATATCCTTCAGCCGCACCTCCGCCAGCAGGCCGTGCAGCGTCACCAGCCCCAGCGCCGCCACCGCCAGCGTGACGGCGACCGTCAGCGGCGCTTTCCAGGCCTTGATCCGCTCGACCAGGATCATATCGTCAGCCCCTTGAGCATATGAGTCACCAGCAGCGGGGCGTTGCGGTCGAAATGATGGCCGCCGGGCACGACCACCATCTGCGCCAGCCCTTGGGGGATGGAGGGGCAGGCGCTGTCATTCTCCAGCGTTCCGCGCACGCAGAGCATGGGCAGGCCGCGCAGCCGCGCTATGGCGGGAATGGTGGGATATTGGCGGTTCGAATCCATGTTCAGCCAGCTACTCATGTGAAACTGAAAATCGGCGCTGGGGCTGAGGCCCAGCAGCGAGAGACGCCGCACCTGAGCGCGCTGGGGCGCGGGCAGGCCGCCGACGATATAGGGCAGCACATCCGCGCCGAAGCTGTAGCCGACCAGCAGGACGCGGGGCCGCCGCCAATGGCGGGAATAGCCCCGGATGATGGCGCTGAGGTCGTGGGCTGCGCCGTGGGGCGTGCGCTCGCTCCAGAAATAGGACAGGCTGTCCACGCCGACGACCGGGATGCCCGCATGGGCGAGCTGGCCCGCCACATCCTTGTCCAGCCCGACCCAGCCGCCGTCGCCCGAATAGATGACCGCCATCATGTCGGTGCGCGGCGCGGCGGCGTCGGTGACGATGTTCAGCGGCAATCCGGTGGGCAGCGCGGCATCGGCGGGTGGCGCGGCGAGGAAAGGCCGAATCTGGGAGAGCAGCGCGACCTCCCCCTCTCCCCTCGCGACCGTTATCAGCCTGCCGCTGCCGGTGCGGGCGACGAAGCGCTGCAATGCGGGGCGTGGGGCTTCGGCCAGCGCGATCCAGGGCGAAGGGAGTCGGCGGCTGGGGGCGAAGGCGAAGCCATGATGGGGACGAGCGATGGCGGCGACCTTCAGGCTGCCCGACCGGCACCAGGACCGGCCACCATCCAGAAGCGGCGTGAAGTCCTGCGAGAACACCGCCTTGTACGCGCCATTGGGTCCGGAGGCGAGCGTCGCATAGGCCAGCGCCGCCCCTTCGCCCCGGCCGATCAGGATCGGCTTGCTGTACATGGGCAGCGCCAGCCGGTGTTGCAGGTCGCGAGCCAGGGCGATGATGCCGTAATTGGGATTGATGCAGCGGTGCGAAGCCTGCAACGCCGTCAGAAAGGAGGGGGTGGAGATGCCCGCCACCAGCGCGCCCCGCGCCGCCAGGGCGCGGGCGGTGTCGGCGCTGTCATCGTCCCAGCCATTGCTGCCTGAGAGCGCCAGCACCACTCCGTTCGGCACGCCCGCGGGCCGGTAGACTGCGATTGGCCCCATGGGCGGAAGGCTGTAGCGGCTTTCCGCGATCGGTCCCGTCGCGCCGGGCACAGGATCGGCCGCCGCCCGCGCCGGGTTCATTACGTTGACGGTCGACAGCAGCAAGCCCGCCCCCGCCAGCAGGCCGGGTATCAACCAGAGACGGGCGTGGCGAAAATCGATCATGACTGCCCCGGCAACCGCTCGATCCGGGTCCAGAGCTGCGACTTGCAGATCAGACCGCCCAATATGCAGCCCTTGACCCGCAACTGGCCCGGCGAAAGCTGGCTGATCTGCGAACTGAAGCGGCGGCCCAGATCGGGGACGAAGACGGTGCCGCGCCATTGTCCCTTGCCCTCGGCGCGATAGTCTTCCAGCAATTCGGTGCCGACCAGCCGGGCTGTGCCGCCGTCGCGCGCATCGGCCTGCGCTTCGCGGTCGGCCCAGACGATCCAGCCGCACAGCCGGTCGCCGCAGGGTCCGGTGCGCACGGCGACATTATTATGCGGGCCGAGCCACAATCCTTGGGGTTGTCGGCCTTCGGGCTGAGGGACCGGCACATTTGCGGCCGTAGCCAGAAGCGCCAGCGCTGCCCAAAGCCTCCCCATCGCCATATGACCCATCCTTTCCCGGAACGATCACCGCTTCTGGACCCTTTCAGATTGCGGGAGGCTCTGCTCTGTCTGAACTTTTGGCAATGTTCGGGGCGGTTGGCAGGGCGCGGAGCAGGGTTGCCGCCACCAGCGCGCTGTCGTCGCGCAGGAAATGGCCGCCGGGCAAGCCGATGATGCGGACATTGGACTGGCGCCAGCCGGGGCAGAGGCTGCCGCTCTCCGCCAGACCGTGGATGCAGATCACCGGCGCCCAGTCGAGCGCATGGGCGGCGGGCGCGGCCGGGCCGTCGTCGCCAAAGTCGAACACCCCGCCCGGCGTTGCGCGGAACAGCATGGTGTCGGCGGGCACGATCAGCGCGACCATGGCTATCCGGGCGCGCAGCGAAGGCGGCAGGCGTTCCAGCCCGGCGAGCAGCATGTTCGCGCCGAAGGATTGCCCTGCCAGCACCAGCCTGCGCGCGCCGGGCAGGGCCAGGGCGCGGCGGGCCGCCTGCTCCACCAGCTTGCCGCTTTCCTCCGGCGATTGGCGGCGGGCGAAGGCGGTCAGAGAATTGAAGCCCAGCACCGGCAGACCGCCCTGCGCCATATGACCGGCGATCACTGGCCCCATGCCCGCATTGAACCCCATATCGCCGGAGAAGAAGACCGCTACCGTGCCGCCATCCCCTGGAGTCGCAGCCGGAACGACGGTGAAGACCCGTCCGTTCGGATAGCCGAGATAGCGGCAATAGGCGGCAGCGCCCGCGAGCAGCGCCGCCAGGAATGCGAGCGCCAGAATGAAGCGAGGTCGGAGCCGAGTCACATCTTCAATCTAGGCCGTAAACTCATGAATGTCGCGCTCGAGGTTTGAGGCAAAAAGGCCCAGCACAAGGAGAGAGGGCGCAGGAATATGTCGATATTTCAAGCCCTCTCGACGCCGGGATGGGCCTTTTTGGTCAAATCCGCAGGACGCCAAAATGGCTTCCATCTCGAACCGAAATGCGCTTGCAAAGGTGTTCAACCTTCGCGGCGCGCATTTCGGCCCGATATGTTCGCCATTTTGGCGCCTCGAACGCGATATTTATGAGTTTACGGCCTAGCGTCGGTCATTTTCCTGTAAACGCCCCGCATCTGGAGGGAATAGACCGCTCCCGCCCCGCGTATACCGGGCATGAACAACGCCGCCGACCTTCGCGCCGACCATATGCGCCTTCCCGAATCCCGCCTCGCGCTGACGGGCGCGCTGGGCCGTCCGCTGCGTGTCGCGCTGTTTTCCGGCAATTATGATTGCGTGCGCGATGGCGCCAATCAGGCGCTCAACCGGCTGGTCGCCTATCTGCTGCATCGCGTGCGGGCGCAGGTGCGCATCTATTCGCCCACCGCGCCGCGCAAGGCGTTCGAGTCGGTGGGCGATGTGCGCTCCGTCCGATCGATCAGCATTCCCGGCCGTCCCGAATATCGCGTCGCGCTGGGTTTCCCTCCCGCCACCCGGCAGGATTTCGAGGCGTTCGCGCCCGACATCGTCCATCTCTCGGCCCCCGACCTGCTGGGGCGGCAGGCGCAGAAACATGCCCGCGCACAAGGCATTCCGGTGGTCGCCAGCCTGCACACCCGCTTCGAAACCTATCTCGACTATTACCGCCTGTCCTTCCTGCGCGGGCCGGTGGAGCGCTATCTCGACCGCTTCTATGGCGATTGCGACCGGATTCTCTGTCCCACCTGGCCGATCGCGCGGGACATGGAGGCCCGGCTCGGAACCGGGCGCGTCGCCCTGTGGGGGCGCGGCATCGACCCCGCCTGTTTCCGTCCGGAGCTGCGCGATCAGGCTTTGCGGTCCAGCCTCGGCTATGATGCGGAGGATATGGTGCCGCTGTTCTTCGGCCGGCTGGTGCTGGAAAAGGGTCTGCGCATCTTTGCCGAAACCATCGACGCCGTCCGGGCGCAGGGGCTGGCCGTCCGGCCCTTGATCATCGGGGAGGGACCGGCGCGGGGCTGGCTGGCCGAACGGCTGCCCAACGCCACCTTCATGGGCCATTTGTCGGGCGAGGCTTTGGGCCGCGCCGTCGCCAGCGCCGACATCCTCATCAACCCCTCGGTCACGGAAGCCTTCGGCAACGTCAATCTGGAGGCGATGGCATCGGGCCTCGCCATCGTCTCCGCCAATGTGCCCAGCGCGTCGACCCTGATAACCGAAGGATGCACCGGCCTGCTGGTGCCGCCCAAGGATGTCGGAGCCTATGCGGCGGCGGTTGCCGGTTTGGTCCGCCAGCCGCATCGCCGCGCCGCGCTGGGCACTGCGGCGGCCGAGGCGGCGGCCCGCTTCACCTGGGACGATGTGCTGGAGGATGTGGCGCGCAGCTATGCCGAGGCGTTGCACATGCCGCTTGCCACCCCGGCGGCGTGGGCGGCATGACAGCAGGATGATGGACGACGGTTCAGACATCAGGCACGATCTGGCCGCGATGCGACGCTATGCCCGGTCGCTGACCCGCGACGATCAGGAGGCCGACGATGTGGTGCAGGACGCCCTCGTCCGCGCCATCGAGCGGCAGGAGACGTTCCAGCCCGACCGCAACCGCCGCCGCTGGCTGCTCGCGATCGTCCACAATGTCTTCTTCTCCGCCAAGCGGCGCGAGGCGTCGGAGGCGCGGCGCAACAGCCGCTTTGCCGAAACGCTGGTCGACCGGCTGGAGCCGGGGCAGGAGGAACATGCCCGGCTAGTCCAGATTGCGCGGCAGTTTGCCGCCTTGCCCGAACATCACCGCGCCGTGCTGCACCTGACGGCGATAGAGGGTTTCAGCTACCAGCAGGCGGCGGAAACCCTGGGCGTGCCGGTGGGCACGGTGATGTCGCGGCTGGCGCGGGCGCGCGCGGCATTGAGAGAAAGGGAACAGGGGCAGCCGGGTGGAGCTGGCCTCCGGCTGATAGGAGGAAGCGATGACTGATCGCCCAACCGATCTGAAAATTACCGATCAGGAGATTGACGCCTATGTGGACGGCGAGCTGGATGTGGAGCGGCGCTTCGTCGTCGAAACCCATCTCTCGCATCAGCCCGACCTTGCCGCCCGGGTCATGGGCGACCTCAGCGTCCGCAGCGGGCTTTGCATGCTGACGCAGGACGGCCGGCCGGTGCCTGCCGGTCTGGCGGAAATGGCCGAACGATTGGCGCACCCGCCGAAAAGCCGCTGGCGCCGGATGATGCCGATGGGCCTGGCGACATCGGGGCTGGCGGCCGCCTTTGCCGTGTGGATGGTGGGCTTCGAACGCCCGCCTGCCTATGTCAGCTATGCGGTCGCCTCGCACCGGATTGCGATGCTGCGCGCCGACATGAATTCGCAGATCGAAGCGCCCCGCTTCGATGCGCGGGAAGTCGCGCTCAACACCCGCATCGCCATGCCGCAACTGCCCGACGACTGGCATGTCACCGACGTCCAGCTATTCCCGACCGACAAGGCGCCCGCGCTGCTGATGGCGGTGCGCACCGATGCGGGGCACAGGATGACGATCTTCGCCGTGCATGAGAAAACCGCCGCGCCCGAACATCCCGATGCGGTGCGGGAGGGCAGGCAGTCGGTGGCCTATTGGCGGCGCGGCGACATGTCCTACGCCCTGACCGGCGATCAGGAGCCGGGGACGATGGACGCGACGGCGGAGGCGCTGGCGCGGATTTGAGGGGGGGCGCCGCCATGATCCCCTGATGCAGCAGCGGGTTCTGGCGGCTCCTTACCGCTTAAGCCGGGAAATTGCCCGCTGTGACGAACTCCGCAATATCCTTGCGGCCGCTCGGCGCTTCGCGTGACTGGAGCGCTTCGGGCAGGATCGCCTTGTCCGCGATGCGGCCGATCGCGACGGCGGCTTCGATGCGGAAACGGTCGGGCACGCCCAGTTCCACCCGCGCCTTGTCGAAATCGACGCCGGTCATGGCGTGGCTGTGATAGCCGAGCCGCGTCGCCTGCAACGCCAGCAGCGCCCAGGCCGCGCCCGCGTCGAAGCTGTGGCTGTGCGAGGGCTTGGCCTCTTCCGAACCCGGCGCGGCGATCAGCGTGTCGGACAGGATATAGACCAGCGCCGAGGCATTCTGCACCCAGCTCTGGTTGAAGGGCAGCAGCACGCCCAGAAAGCGGCTCCAGTCGGCGCCGTCGCGGGTGGCGTAGAGCAGGCGCCAGGGCTGATAGTTGAAGGCGGAGGGCGCCCAGCGGGTGGCGTCGAAGATCGTGTCCAGATCCTCCTGCGGGATCACGGAGGAATCGAAGGCGCGCGGCGACCAGCGGTCAAGGAAAAGCGGTTCGACGGCGCGGGTCACGGCGCGGGCGGTGGCTGACATAATATCTCCCTGAAATTCATGGATGGAGCGGCGCGAAGGCCGTCCGGACGATGGCCGCGATATCGGAAGCGGAGTCGGTAAGGACAAGCCCGTCAGAGCATTTTCACCGCAGATCGAGCGACGGTTCCAAAATCTCCGCCCTATCGCTGGCATTGTCCTGCATGAGCGCGACGGCGTCAGGCCCGCGATCGATCAGGACGCGGTCCGGCTCCCGCAGCAATTCACGCTTCATGGCGTCGCTCCAGCGACCCCAATGCCGACCGATTGCCGAGCGCCATTCCATCTGTCCTCTCCCCTGCCGAATCGAGACGGCTTCTTATCTAGTTTGCAGGTAGAGATTTGTCTTTCAAGCTTTGCTGATCGAGGCGGTAGAAAAGCTTGATTGGGCGGACATAAAATCCTCCCCCACTCCCGATCATGACCAATATTTCATGAACGGCTCATCGGCCCGGCAAGGCCTGGCGCGTAAAGGCGGGCTCCTAAAACAGGGCGACAGCGCGAACCATGAGCAGACCGATCTTCTTCGATCCCACCGGCCGCAGGGGGCTTTGGGCGCGGCGCCTGCTGGCGGGCGGATTGCTTTCGATCCTGCTCGCCGCCATCGCCTTTGCCACCACGCTGGTCGCCGTGCCGTCGGAGCGCGATCTCGCCCTGCCGCTTCCTCAGCCCCATGCGGCGCGCCTGTCGGGCATCTCCACCCTGCGCCGGGACATCGCCAAATGGCTGCCGCATTGGGGCAAGCATCAGGTCCAGGCCCGGCCGCTGAATGTCGGCTTCTACGTGCCTGGCGAGGAAAGCAGCATCGCGTCGCTGCGCCGCCATGTCGGACAGCTCGACTGGGTGGTGCCCGCGCTGATCGCCGTGCCCGGCCCCGGCAAGCCGATCCATGTCGCGACCGATCCGGCGTTCGACCGCATGATCGCCGCCATGCCCCGTCCGCCCAAGGTGCTGCCGATGGTGCAGAATATCGGCAAGGAAAGCTGGGACGGCGCGGGCGCGGCGCAACTGCTGCGCGATCCCGCCGCCGCGCAGGCGCTCGCCCGGCAGCTCGGCGCTTATGTCGCTCGCCGCCATGAGGCCGGCATGGTCATGGACTTCGAATCGCTGCCGGGCAGCGCCATGCCCGGCTATCTGCGCTTCCTCCACATGCTGCGCGCCGCCATGCCCCATGGCACGAAAATCGCGCTGACCGTGCCCGCCGGCGAGGACGGCTGGCCGCTCGCCCGCTTCGCCGCCGTGGCTGACCGGGTGATCCTGATGGATTACGACCAGCATTGGCAGGGCGGCGAGCCCGGTCCGATCGCCGCGCAGGGCTGGTTCGCGCGGCAGGCGGAGGTCGCCTTGCGCGAGATCGGCGCCAATCACATCATCGTCGCGCTCGGCAGCTATGCCTATGACTGGCATGGCGCCGAAGGCCACAGCACCGCCGATGCGCTGTCGCTGGACGAAGCCTGGCTCGCCGCGCATGACAGCGATGCACGCCCGCTTTACGACGCGGCCAGCGGCAATGCGGGCTTCGCCTATGACGAGGCGGGGCAACGCCACCAGATCTGGATGCTGGACGCCGCCGCGAGCTGGAACGAACTGCTGGTGCTGAAGCGCCTCGGCATCCAGAGCGTCGCCTTGTGGCGGCTGGGCAGCGAAGACCCCGGCATCTGGGCGGACCTGACCGCCTGGCGCAATGGCGGCCGCCCGAACCTGAGTGTCGTAACGAGCACGCTCAGCACCGATGTCGAGGGGGCGGGCGAGATATTGCGGATCACCGCCACGCCGACGGAGGGCCATCGCGCCGTGGCCTTCGGGCCGCAGGGGGCGATCGAGCATGAAAGCTATGATGCGCTGCCAACGCCCTATCAGGTTCAGCGCACCGGCGCGCAGCATCCGAAGATGCTGGCGCTGACCTTCGACGACGGGCCGGATGCGGACTGGACGCCGAAAATCCTGAAGGTGCTGGAGCAGATGCATGCGCCCGCGACCTTCTTCGTGATCGGGGAAAATGCGCTGGAACATCCGGGGCTGCTGCAACGGATCGTCGCGGACGGGGATGAGATCGGCAACCACACCTACGACCACCCCAACCTCGCCACCTGGTCCGAGGAGCCGACCCGGTTGCAGCTCAACGCCACGCAGCGGTTGGTGCAGGCCTATACCGGGCACAGCATGCGGCTGTTCCGCGCCCCCTATTTCGGGGATGCGGAGCCGACCACGGCGGACGAGCTGGAACCGGCACTGGCCGCGCAGAAGCTGGGTTATACGGTGGTCGGCCTGCACGTCGATCCCAATGACTGGCAGCGCCCCGGCACCGACGCGATCGTGCGGCAGGTGATCGATCAGGTGCATTCGAACAGCGCCGACCGATCGGAAAATGTCATCCTGCTCCACGATGGCGGCGGCGAACGGTCGCAGACGGTGGAGGCGCTGCCCCGCATCATCGCGCAATTGAGGGCGGAGGGTTATCGCTTCGTGCCGGTGTCGCAGCTTGCCGGGCTTCCCGCGCAGGCCGCCATGCCGCTGGTCAAGGCCAGCGACCTGCTGGCGGTGCGCGTGGATGTCGCGGTGTTCGTGGTGCTGGCGGCGCTTTCGGCGCTGCTTGGCTGGATTTTCTATGTCGCGATCTCGCTGGGGCTGGCGCGGGCGGTGCTGATGACGCTGCTCGCCTGGTTCCAGGCGCGGCGGGGACGGCCTGTGCCGCCGGAATATCAGCCGACCGTTTCGGTCATCATCCCCGCCTATAATGAAGCGCGGGTCATCGAAACCTCGGTCCGCCGCGTGCTGGCCAGCGACTATCCGGCGCTGCAACTGATCGTCGCGGACGATGGATCGAAGGATGCGACCAGCGCCATCGTCGCGCAGGCCTTTGCCGGCGATCCCCGCGTGACGCTGCTGACGCTCCCCAATGGCGGCAAGGCGGCGGCGCTCAACCGGGCCTTGCGCGAGGCAAAGGGCGAGATCGTCATCGCCCTCGACGCCGATACCCAGTTCGAGCCGTGGACCATAACCCGCCTTGCCCGCTGGTTCGCTGACCCGGCCATCGGCGCGGTGGCGGGCGATGCGCGGGTCGGCAATCGGGTCAACCTCGTCACTCGCTGGCAGGCGGTCGAATATATCACCGCGCAGAATCTGGAGCGCCGCGCCCTGGCCGGGTTCGACGCCATGACGGTCGTGCCGGGCGCGGTCGGCGCGTGGCGGCGGGCGGCGCTGGACGCGGTGGGCGGCTATCCCGAAAATACGCTGGCGGAGGATCAGGACCTGACCATCGCGATCCAGCGGGCGGGCTGGCGCGTCACCTACGATCCCGAAGCCGTCGCCTGGACCGAAGCGCCCGAAAGCTTCAGGACGCTCGCCAAGCAACGCTATCGCTGGGCGTTCGGCACGCTGCAATGCCTGTGGAAGCATCGCCGCATCCTGCGCGATCGGCGGCCCACGGGGCTTGCTCTGGTCGGTTTGCCGCAGTCCTGGCTGTTCCAGATATTGTTCGCCGCCATCTCTCCCCTCATCGATCTGGCGCTCGTCACCTCGATCATCGGCACCATCGTCCGGGTGCATCAGCATGGCTGGGCGCAGACCAGCAACGACGTGTGGACCATGGGGCTTTACTGGCTGGCCTTCACCAGCATCGATGTGCTCTGCGGCTGGGTCGCCTATGCGCTCGACAATCGCGACGTGGGCTATCCGCCGCATCTGCTGGTCGCGCAGCGCTTCGTCTATCGCCAGATCATGTATTGGGTGGTGGTGCGGGCCATCGCCTCGGCCATTGGCGGCTGGGTCGTGGGCTGGGGCAAGCTGGAGCGGACCGGGCGCGTCGCCGTCGCGCCCGTTCCGTCCGGGGCATGAACAAAGCTTAACATGACTTGGCCGAACCCATCGATCATCCTGCATCCCATGAAAGCCACGCCATGGACCGGCAGAGACTGAGCAACGCCGCATCGGGCGCGCTGCTGGCCGCCCTTGCGCTCTGCGCCATGGCGATGAGCAGCGCCTTCTTCCTGCATACGCGCCATGCCGCCGAGGAGCGGATGGAGGCCATCGCGGCCAAGGCCCGCGCCCTCCCCGGCGTGACCCTGACGGACGGTCATCCCGGCGTCATCGTCACCAGCATGGAAACCGATGGCCAGGCGGCGCGGCTCGGCATCAGCGTCGGGGACGGCGTGGTCAGCCTGAACGGCACGCCGATCAGTTCGCTGGATCAGGCCAGCGCCTATCTGTTACACCATCCCCAGCCACGGATAGCGTTGGGGCTGAAACATGCGGATCGGATGCGCGTGGTGATGCTGGACCGGCCGGAAGGGGGACGATGAGCCACAAGATATTGGTGGTGGAGGATGACGCCGCCACCGCCGCCTATGTAGCCAAGGGCATGAGCGAGGCGGGCTTCACCGTCGACCAGGCGGACAATGGCCGCGACGGCCTGTTCCTGGCGAGCGACGGCAGCTATGGCGCGATCATCCTCGACCGGATGATGCCGGCGATGGACGGCATGGCGATGCTGAAGGCGCTGCGCGCCGCGGGGATCGAAACACCGGTCATCATCCTGTCCGCGCTCGGCACGCCGGAGGACCGGGTGGAAGGGCTGACCAGCGGCGCCGACGATTATCTGGTGAAACCCTTCGCCTTTGCCGAACTGCTGGCCCGCGTGCAATTGCTGCTGCGCCGGGGTGGCAGCGGCAGCGCGGTCGTCACCAACCTGCGCCATGAGGATCTGGAGATGGACCTGCTTTCCCGCCGGGTGAAGCGGGGATCGCGCACCATCGACCTGCAACCGCGCGAATTCCGCCTGCTGGAATTCTTCCTGCGCCATCCCGATCAGGT
Source organism: Sphingobium sp. SJ10-10 (assembly GCF_036038995.2). Lineage (NCBI taxonomy): Bacteria > Pseudomonadati > Pseudomonadota > Alphaproteobacteria > Sphingomonadales > Sphingobiaceae > Sphingobium > Sphingobium sp. SJ10-10. The sequence continues at coordinate 2,291,334 of NZ_CP158132.1, read as the reverse complement.
GGTGACGCGGACCATGCTGCTGGAAGGGGTGTGGGATTATCATTTCGATCCGGGTACGAACGTCATCGACGTGCATGTCAGCCGCCTGCGCCGCAAGCTGGACGAAGGCGGCGAGGCCGGTGGTTCCAGGCCGCTGCTGCATACGGTGCGCGGCATGGGGTATCGGCTGGGGCCGGAGAATTAGGGCGTGTGGGGAGGTGGCCATGACAGCTTTTGGTCAGTTTCGGACATCAACAATCGTCATCCCAGCGAAAGCTGGGATCTCGTGAGGCCAGGCTGTGCGCTCTCGCCTGAGATCCCAGCTTTCGCTGGGATGACGGAAATGATGTCCGCTCTCCACCCAAAAAGGCCCATTAGCAATCTCTAAGACCCTCCATAACCGCCGCTGGTTCGCCTTTGCCCGCTCGACCATCGGGCGGTTCGTGGGCCTGGCCTTCCTCTGCCAGTTTCTGGTGACGGGCGGCGTGCTGCTGTTCGTCCAGCAGGCGAGCCAGCGCACCGTCGTCGCCGCCGACCAGCAGGCGGTGGAGGATACCCGCGACGACCTGCTCGCCCTCCATCGAAGCGGCAGCGCGGCGGCCCTGCGCAGCGAAATCGCGCGCCGTTTCCGCGGTGTGGAGGGGGAACGCGCCGTGCTGCTGCAGACCGATGCGGCGGGGCGCCCGGTCAGCGGCAATCTGGGCGCCTGGCCCGCCAGCCTGTCCGCCGACGGACGCTGGCGGATCATATCGCTCTACCGCATCGGCCGCGACGAGCCGGAGCCGATCGGCGTCATCCCCGTGAAGCTGAAGGGCGGCGGGCAATTGCTGACCGGCATGGTCATTTCCAACAGCCTGCAACTGGCGCGCATCTATGAGGAGGCGCTGAGCGTCGCCTTCATCATGAGCCTGGTGCTGGCGCTGGGCATCGCCATCATGCTGGGCCGCATATTGGCACGGCAAGTGTCCGACATCGCGCAGACCGCCAATGATGTCGCGGTGGGCGCGCTCGACCGGCGGGTGCCGACCGACGGCAGCGGCGACGCCTTCGACCGGCTTGGGACATCGATCAACGCCATGCTGGAGCGGATCGACGCGCTGGTCACGCAGCTCCGGATGATGACCGACGGGTTGGCCCATGACCTCAAGTCGCCGGTGACGCGCCTGATCTCCGTCGTCGAACAGGCCAGCGCCCAGACGCGCGACGACATCGCGCTCGATGCGTTGGAAAAGGTGCATCATGAGGCGCAGACGCTGCGCTCCATGCTGACCACGGCGCTGCTGATCAGCCGGACCGAGGCGGGCTTTGGCGGCGATCAGCGGCGCAACACCCATGTCGGGGAATTGCTGCGCGACGTGGGCGAAATCTATGGCCCGCTGGTGGAAGATAGCGGCTTTGCGCTGACCGTTTCCGCGCCTGAATCGCTGGTCTTTCCGCTCCATCGCGAACTGGTGAGCCAGTCGCTCGCCAATCTCATCGAAAATGCGCTTCATTATGCGGAGGGCGGCGACCGCATCGACCTGAGCGCCGCGCTGGAGGACGGTCATCTGCTGATCAGCGTGGCCGATAACGGCCCCGGCATCGCTGCGGAAAGCCATGCCGCCGCATTGAAGCGGTTCGGCCGGCTCGACCCGGCTCGGGGCAAACCCGGATCGGGGCTGGGCCTGTCACTCGTGGAAGCGGTGGCGCGGCTGCACCATGGCGGGGTGACGCTGGCGGATAATGGCCCCGGCCTGCGGGTCATGCTGACCCTGCTGCGACCTTAGAGTATCCGTGATGGTCAAGCGAGTGATTTGCGCCAGATGCGATCTGCCTTGAGCAGGGCATTTGCGGTGACGATGAGCTTTCTCATGACGGCAGTGATGGCGAGTTTTGGTGGTTTTCCGCCGGCGATGAGTTGTCGATATTTTGCCTTGAGATCGGGGTTGAAGCGGGCAGCGACGAGGGCAGGCATATAGAGGGCTTTGCGGACGTTTGCGCGGCCGCCTCGAATGAAGCTCTTGCCTTTCCACTGGCCGGACTGTCTGGCGACAGGAGCGAGACCGGCGAGTGATGCGGCCTGTTTGTTATCAAGGCTGCCGAGTTCGGGCATGATGGCGATGAGTTGATTGGCGGTCAGCGTTCCGAGGCCATCGATGCTGGTGAGGATGTTATGGCGGCGGACCAGAGCCGGATCAGCAGCGATGATCTGGGCGATTTCAGCATCGAGTGCTTCGATATGGCGTGCGATCTGGTCGAGGCGCTGCCTGCACTGGCGCTTCAGGAAAGGAATGGTGAGTTTCTGATCTCGGTTCTTGAGTGCAGTACGATCCCGAACCAGTCCGTCGCGGGCATTGATGAGTTCGGCCAGCAGCACCTGATTTGCACATGGCGCTGGCCTGATGGGAGGTTGCACGGTGGCTGCCATGCGGGCCAGCAGGGCGGCATCGATGCGGTCGGTCTTGGCGAGGGTGCCGGTGGCCTGAGCAAAGCGTCTGGCTCGTTCGGGATTGAGCCTGACGCAGGGCATGTGAGCGAGCGCCTGTTCTATTGCACGATGGTAAGTTCCCGTTGCTTCATAGGCGATTTGCGCGACTGTCCATTGTTCGAGCCATGCGATCAGCGCCTTGTGGCCCTTGGTGGTATTGGGGAACTGCCGGGCAGCTGAGGCAGGGTGGGCATGGCAATCGAGTGTTGCTTTGGAGATGTCGATGCCAAGGGTTTGTGGTAGATCATTGCTCATCTTTTCCGTGTCCCATGCTTGTCATCCGGGCCACAAAGCCCCGGTATCCGTTCGGGCCTGAAGGAAAAGAAAGGGGCGATCCAACTCTAACCCGGTCCCTGATCGACCGGCATCGATGCGCGATCCGTCCCCTTCCACCCGTTCCGGGGTGGCCACCCCGGAACGGGCATCTCATCCTGACCCAAACGGACAACAATGTCATAAGACAAGCATCGTGCGCAAAAGTGGGAACCGGCTTTGCGCAAAAAACAATGACTCGGAAAACGCGGCAAAACAAAGGTCTAGAGCAGCCGATCCGATGCAATCGGGTCGGATGCTGCTCTAGAAAAGCGCATCCCGGGCGATGGCCTGATGCGTGCAGTTCATCCGACCGCCGCCCGGGATGACAGCCGTTGCCTTGCTTGGAGAGTATGACAACGTTGTCTTATCCCTCTAGCTGCTTGCCGATGCCGGATCAAGGCGATTTTTCATGTCATCTCCTGCAAGCTTGGGCGGGGATGCTGCCTGTTTACGCCAGCGGCTCGAAATGGGGGACGGCGGCGCGACCATATCGCAGGCAAAGGTTGTTTCCTTGCCCCGCCTTCCATGGCAAGAGCTGCGAATGGCCGTCCTTCGCTTCACGCATCGCCGCTGATGTCCAGCATCCATGACGTCGCGGCGCTGGCGGGCGTATCGATCAAGACCGTGTCCAGGGTGGTCAACAAGGCGCCCAATGTCAGCGAGGAGCTGCGCGAACGGGTGACGGCGGCGATCCGCCAGCTCGGCTACCGGCCCAACCAGTCGGCGCGGCGGCTGGCGGGCGGCCGGTCGTTCATGATCGCCTTCCTCTACAACAACCCGGCCCCCTCCTATAATAGCGGCATCCAGTCGGGCGCGGCGAGCCGGTGCCGGGATCTGGGCTATCATCTGGTGGTCGAACCGATGCCGCTGGCGGGCGAAGAGCGGTTCGCCATTCTCGACCGGCTGGTCGCGGCGCTGCGGCCCGATGGCGTCTTCCTGGTGCCGCCGCTGTCCGACGACGCGCCCTTGCTCCAGCGCCTGTCCGAACTGAAGCTGCCCTGCGCCCGCATCGCCGGATCGGTGATGGCGGAAAGCTTCAACATTCCGACGCCCGAACGCGCGGCGGGGCGGATGATCGCGGATCATCTGATCGGCCTTGGCCATCGCCGCGTCGGCGTTATCACCCCGCCCGCCAGCCACAAGGCCGCCATGCAGCGTGTCGAGGGCTTTCGCGACGGTCTGGCCGGGGCGGACCTGCCGCTGGATGAAGCATTGTTCGTGGAAGGCGCGTTCGATTTCGAGTCAGGAATCAAGGCAGGCGAGCATCTGCTGACCCGAAGCGACCGCCCGACCGCTATCTTCGCCACCAATGACGATATGGCGCTCGGCGCGCTGACCGTCGCGCATCGGCTGAAATTGCGCGTGCCGGAGGATCTGTCGGTCGTCGGTTTCGACGACACGCCCGCCGGCCTCACCGCCTGGCCGCCGCTCACCACCGTCAGCCAGCCGCTGGAGGCGATGGGCGGCGCGGTGATCGATGCCTTGGTAGGCGGTCCGGCAGATGCGCCGCAGTTCGACTTTACTCTGGTGCGGCGGGATAGTTCTGGGCGGGCGCCGGTTTAGGGTGGAAGGCGGACGCTTCCTGTTTTGTCATTCCCGCGAAGGCGGGAATCCATCTCCCAGCGTTGCATCAAGCGGTTAGGTCGGGAGATGGATCCCCGCCTTCGCGGGGATGACGAACTTCGAAAATGTCCGGAAATGGCCAATTACAGCCTGCACCTACCCCACATATGGATAAGTCGGCAGACCCTGCACGCCGGGGAAGACCTCAAAAAACGCTCCATCATATTCGCTCTCGGGCAAGCCGGTCGCCGCCGAGCTGACGAACATCCGGTCCAGCCTCTCCCCGGCGAAGCAGATGTTCGTCACCTGCTTGGCGGGTAGGGCGATCGACCGATCCAGCTTCCCTTCGGGCGTGAAGCGGCTGATCCGTCCGCCGCCCCAATGCGCGATCCAGAGATGCCCTTGCGCATCCACGGTCATGCCGTCGGGATAGCCATCTTCTTCGGCAAAGCGGATGAAAGGCTGGCGATCGGTCAAGCCACCCTCGGCCGTCCGGGCGAAGCGGTACATCTGCCGCCTGGCCGTATCGCTATGGTAGAGCCACTGGCCGCAGGGCGAGAAAGCCGGTCCGTTGGGCACGCGATAGCCGCTGTCCATCACCGTCCAACTCCCATCGGGATCGAGCCGGTAAAGCGCCCCGACATCCTGCTCCTCCGCCATGTCCATGGTGCCGCACCAGATGGCGCCGCTGCTATCCGCCTTGCCGTCATTCATGCGGCTGCCGGGCAGATGCGGCTCTGGGTCGCCCAGGGGCGTGATCGCCAGCGGATCGAGCGCGATCCGGGCAAAGCCGCTCTGGAACCCGCCGATGAAGCCGCCGCCCGCTCGCTCGACCACCCAGCCGATCGGTTCGGGCATGGCCCAGCGCTGAACGACGCCATCATCAAGCGACAGCCGGTTGAGCGCTTTGCCAAGAATATCGGTCCAGTAGACCGCATTCTCCCGTGCGGACCACAGCGTCCCTTCGCCCAGCGTGTCGCGCGCCTCGCGCTCGATCTTGCGCCATTCAGCCATGGTCAGCCCCTCAGCGCTGGACCGACAGGCGATAGATCATCTGGTGATGATAGGGTTTGCCGGGGTCGACCCGCGCCGACAGGAATTGCGGCTGGTTGGGCGAGTTCGGGAATTTCTGTGGCTCCAGCGCGATGCCGTCGCCCATGCGGTAAAGGTGCCCGTGCTTGCCGACCAGCGTGCCGTCGAGGAAATTGCCTGCGTAGAATTGCACGCCGGGTTCCGTGGTCAGCACCTCCAGCACGCGGCCCGAAGCCGGGTCTTCCAGCCGCGCCGCCAATTCGGGCGTTTTGGTCGCGCCCTTGTCCAGCGCGAAATTATGGTCATAGCCGCGCCCGGCGACGATCTGCGCATCGCGGCCGTCGCGAATGCCGTCCGCCACGCGGCGGGGTGCGCGGAAATCGAATACGCTTCCTTCCACCGGCTGCAATTCGCCGGTCGGGATCAGGTTCGCGTCGACCGGGGTGAAGGCCTTGGCCGGGATGGTCAGCATATGGCCGAGCGCCCCATTCGCCGATCCTTCGCCCGCCAGATTGAAGATGGCGTGGTTGGTCATGTTGACGATGGTCGGCTTGCTGGTCTTCGCGTCGAAGGCGATGCCCAGATTGCCCGCCTCGTCCAGCGTATAGGTGACGGTGGCGTCGAGCTGCCCCGGATAGCCCGAATCGCCGTCCGGGCTGGTCAGCGACAGGACCAGCGTGGCGGTCGGCCCGCTTTTCAGCGACATGACCTTCCACGCCTGCTTGTCGAAACCCTTGCCGCCGCCGTGCAGCGAATTGGCCTTGTCGTTGAGCGGCAACTGATAGCTCTTGCCGTCCAGCGTGAACTTGCCGCCTGCTATGCGATTGGCATAGCGGCCCACGGTGACGCCGAAATAATTGGGATGGTCGACATAGCCGGCCAGATCGTCATAGCCCAGCAGCACGTCGGCCACTTTCCCGCTGCGGTCCGGCCCGGCCAGCTTCTGCAACGTCGCGCCATAGGTCAGGATGGTGGCCGACACGCCCTGCGCATTTTTGAGCGTGATCGCCTCGATCGCGGTGCCGTCGGCCAGCTTGCCCGCGGGTGCGCGGCCCGCTTCCGCCGCAAGAGCCGCAGTGCTTGTCATCATGAGGAGGCTGCCGTATGACAACGTTGCCAAGACTGATCTGTTCATAAGGGCCTTTCGCATGCTGTTCCTCCCCGACGCCATTGACGCGCCGCGGACGGGGATATACTCCTACATAATAATCGGACGCAACCCTGTTCCGGCGGCGCTCCGTTTCGACACTTCCGGAGAAGGATGAATGGCAGGACCCGTTTCCTCTGCAGCCGCGCCCGCCGCGGCCTATAATCCCGGCACGCGCTACGGCCCTGCCTTGACGCTGCTCGCCAGCCTCTTCTTCATGTGGGGCTTCATCACCGTCATCAACAATACGCTGCTGCCGCATCTGCGCAGCGTGTTCGAACTCAGCTACACTCAGACGACGCTGATCGAATCGGTGTGGTTCATCGCTTATTTCTTCGCCTCCATCCCGTCGGCCAAGCTGATCGAGCGGATCGGTTACAAGAGGTCAATGGTGACGGGCCTGCTGATCATGGCGGCGGGCGCGCTGGGCATGATGCTGGCCGCGTCCATCCCCTCCTATGGCGTGACTTTGGTCATGCTGTTCGTCATCGCCAGCGGCATCACCTTGCTTCAGGTCGCGGCGAACCCCTATGTCGCGGTGGTCGGCAAGCCCGAAACCGCCTCCTCGCGGCTCAATCTGGTGCAGGCGATGAACTCGGCGGGCACCATGCTGGCTCCGATGTTCGGCGCCTATCTGATCCTCGGCCGGTCGAAGGGCGGCACCGCGCAGGGCGAAATCGTGCTGACCCAGGCCGAACGCCTGGCCGACGCCCAGTCCGTGGTCCTGCCCTATGCGCTGGTGGCCGTCGTGCTGGTCGTGCTGGCCGTGGTGATCGCGCGTTTCCCGCTGCCCGACATGGGCACCTCCACCTCGCGGCTTGCCAAGGAGGAACGCAAGCGTCTCTCGCTCTGGTCGCATCGCAATCTGGTGTTCGGCATTCCCGCGATCTTCATCTATCTGATCGCGGAAATCGGCGTCGCCAATCTGTTCGTGAACTTCGTCAGCCAGCCCAGCATCGCCAACCTCACCCATGAGCAGGCGGGCCGTTACCTGACCTTCCTCTGGGGCGGGATGATGGTCGGCCGCTTTGCCGGCAGCGCGATCATGCAGCGCTTCGACGCGGGCAAGGTGCTGGCGGCTTTCTCGATCGGCGCGTTCATCGTGATGATAACCACCGTCTTTGCCCATGGGCCGGTCGCCATGTGGTCGCTGATTTTGGTGGGCCTGTTCCACTCGATCATGTTCCCGACGATCTTCACCCTTGGCATCAAGGGGCTGGGGCCGCTGACGGAAGAAGGATCGGGCCTGTTGATCATGGCGATCGCCGGGGGGGCGCTGGTGGTGGTGCAGGGCTGGCTGGCTGACCATTTCGGGTTGCAGACCAGCTTTCTGCTGACGGCGGTGTGCGAGCTTTACATCCTGTTCTACGCGCTGTGGGGGTCGAAGCCGACCCACGCGCTGCCGGATCAGCATCTGGATTGAGTTGGGCATAAGCCAATAAAAAGGCCGGAGCGGACACTCGCTCCGGCCTTTTTTCATTCAAACATCCGTTCGTTTCGAGCGAAGTCGAGAAACGGATAGCGCACCCTTCTCGTTTCTCGACTTCGCTCGAAACGAACGGATGGAGGATTGGCCGCTTAGCGCGTCATCGCGCTCGCCGTATCCTCCAGCGCCAGGTCGACCAGCACGCCCATCGCCTCCGCCGCCGCCGCCGCGTCACCCGCCGCGATGGCGTCGAACACCCGCACATGATCCGGGATAGGATTACGCGGCAGGGCGCGGGAGCGTTGCTTGAACTGGGTCGTCCAGTTGACCGCGGCGCCGATGCTGGCCGACAGCGTTTGCAGCGCATCATTGCCGGTCGCGTTCAATATCGCATTGTGGAAATCGCGATCCGCCGCCCGCCCGGCCTCGGTCGCCAGCGTATGGCGGCGCATCGCGGCCAGCGCGTCCTTCATCAGCCTGATGTCATCCTTTGTCCGCCGCGTCGCCGCCAGCCGCGCCGCCGCCGGTTCGACGATCGCCCGCAGCTCGAACAGGTCGCGCACGAACTGCACATCCGGTTCCCCGGCAAAGGCCCAGGCCAGCACTTCAGGATCGAGCAGGTTCCAGCGATTGCGCGGCAGCACTCGCGTCCCCGCCTTGGGCCGGCTTTCCACCAGCCCCTTGGCGGTCAGCACCTGAATCGCCTCGCGATAGGCGCTGCGCGACACTTCCAGTTCCTCGGCAAAGGCGACTTCGCCCGAGAGCACGTCGCCCGGCGCATATTGGCCGGACAAGATCGCCGTCCCCAACTTGTGCGCAATGGCGCCATGCAGCCGCCTGCCCGGACCCCGAGCCTCCTTGGCTGTACCCGCTTCGCCCCCGCCAGCCCCCTTCAAGAGCCGCTTTTCCTCAGCCATTCTTACTCCTCCGACCACCTTCTTAGCAGTCGATCGGGCAAGGCGAAACACAATCATTGCCTTCCCCGACTTCCTGTAATATGTCGGAGTAATAAGGAGATTCACAGGACGGATAAAGCCCCGTCTTTCGAACCGCCGGGCAGGCGGGATGGCGCGTGACAATCTTGCGCGCATGAAATGACTGACAATTCGACCTTTTGATGAAATTTAGCCAGCGCCGGCAGAGGCGCGCGGGAGGAGATTTTTTCATGACTTTGCGCCTGTTGCAGTACCGTGCCGACAGCGGTACCCGTTCCGTCATCGCTGCCCAAGGCGATGCGGCGCATTTTCTTGTCGGTGTTGAAACCATCCGCGCCCTGGCGCTGGACGCCATCGCCAAGGGCGTTTCGCTGACCGAAATCGTCGCCGCCACCGCCAAGGGCGACGCCGTCGACATCGCCGCGAAATATGAGGCTGGCCGCCTGCTCGCGCCGATCGACCATGAGGACGCCGCGCATGTGCAACTGACCGGGACCGGCCTGACGCACCTCGGTTCCGCCGAAGGCCGCGACAAGATGCACCGCGAGGCCGCCTCCGCCGAGACCAAGACCGATTCGATGCGCATGTTCCTGGAAGGTCTGGAAGGCGGCAAGCCCACCCCCGGCGCCGTCGGTCAGCAACCCGAATGGTTCTACAAGGGCGACGGTTCGCAGCTTGTCGGCCCGACCGATCCGCTGACCATGCCCGCCTTCGCCCAGGATGGCGGCGAGGAGCCGGAAATCGCGGGCATCTACATCATCGGTCCTGATGGCCAGCCCTATCGCCTCGGCCTCGCGCTCGCCAATGAGTTCAGCGACCATGTGACCGAGCGGCACAATTATCTCTGGCTTGCCCACTCCAAATTGCGTCAGGCGTCGCTTGGCCCGGAACTGCTGGTCGGCCCCGCGCCGGAGCATATCGAGGGCAGCAGCCGCATCCTGCGCAATGGCGAAACGATCTGGGAAAAGCCCTTCCTCTCGGGCGAGGGCAATATGTCGCACAGCCTGGCGAACCTCGAACATCATCATTTCAAATATGATCTGTTCCGCCGCCCCGGTGACGTGCATGTCCATTTCTTCGGCACGGCTACCCTGTCCTTCACCGACGGCGTGGCGACACAGGAAGGCGATGTGTTCGAAATCCTCGCCGCGCCCTTCACCCTGCCGGTGCGCAATCCGCTCAAGCGCGCCGCGCCGGTCGAAGTGACGGTCCAAGTCCTCTAAGGTCATGGACCCGATCCGCATCGCTATCGTCGGCATCGGCAAGATCGCGCGGGACCAGCATGTCCCCGCGATCCGGGGCAACAGTGCCTTCAGCCTCGCCGCGACCGTCAGCCCGCAGGATGCGGGGTTGGAGGGCGTGCCGCATCTCGCCAGCCTCGATGCGCTGCTTAGCGAGGGACCGGCGGTCGACGCCATCGCGCTCTGCACCCCGCCGCAGGTTCGGTACGAGCTGGCGTCGCAGGCCTTGGCGCGGGGCATCCACCTGTTCCTCGAAAAGCCGCCCGGCGCCACGCTGGCCGAAGTGGCCGCGCTCGAAGCACAGGCGGACAAGGTCGGCGTCAGCCTGTTCGCGGCGTGGCATTCGCGCTTTGCTGCGGGCGTGGCTCCGGCTCGCGCCTGGCTGGCCGAACGGAAGATCGAAAAAGTGTCCATCGTCTGGCGCGAAGATGTGCGCGTCTGGCATCCGGGACAGGCGTGGATCTGGGAACCGGGTGGCCTCGGCGTGTTCGATCCGGGGATCAATGCGCTCTCCATCGTCACCCATATCCTGCCGCGTCCCTTCTTTCTGAGGCAGGCGACGCTGGTGCTGCCCGAAAATCGCGCCGCGCCGATCGCCGCCGATATCGTCTTTCGCGACACGGCGGGCGCGGACATCCACATGGACCTCGACTGGCGCCAGACCGGCCCACAAAGCTGGGACATCATCGTCGAAACCGATGCAGGCATGCTGAAGCTGAGCCAAGGCGGCGCCGTGCTGTCGCTGCCCAGCGGCACCGAGCATGGCGAGGATATCGAATATGCGGGCCTCTACAGCCGCTTCGCCACGCTGATTCGGGGCGGACGGAGCGATGTGGACACAGCCCCGCTGCGGCTGGTTGCCGATGCCTTCCTGCGCGGTCGGCGCGAAACGACCAACGCCTTTTACGACTAATCTCAAGGGAGAGAGGAATGTTGAAAGCCCTGCGCCGCACGACTGCCGCGCTTCTGCTCTGCGCCACCGCGCTCACCGGCGCACAGGCCCAGACCGATGGCAAGCCGACGATGGCGACGATCCATGCCGACAAGCCCGGCCCAACCTATGACAAGGCGATCTTCACCCAGTTTGCCGAGCATCTGGGCAACGGCATTTATGGCGGCCTGTGGGTCGGCAATGACAGGTCGATCCCCAACACCAACGGCTTCCGCAACGATGTGGTCGCGGCGCTGCGCAATCTGTCCGTGCCGATCATCCGCTGGCCGGGCGGCTGTTTTGCCGACGAATATCATTGGCGCGAGGGCATCGGTCCCAAGAAGGACCGCCCGACCAAGGTCAACACTCATTGGGGCGGCGTGACCGAGCCGAACTCGGTCGGCACCCATGAGTTTTTCGAACTGCTCCGTCAGGTCGGCGCGCAGGCCTATATTGCGGGCAATGTCGGCAATGGCACGCCGCAGGAAATGGCCGAGTGGGTCGAATATATGACCGCGCCCGCAGGCAGCCTAGCCGACCTGCGCGCCAAAAACGGGCATAAGGAGCCGTGGGCCGTCCCCTATTTCGGCGTCGGCAATGAGCTGTGGGGCTGCGGCGGCAATATGCGGCCGGAGTTCGCGGCGGACGAAACCCGCCGCTATGCGACCTTCGTGAAAGCCCCCGCAGGCACCAGGATCATGAAGATCGCGGCAGGCGCCAATGTCGATGATTATAATTGGACCGAGACGATGATGCGGGTGGCGGGCGACCGGCTCGATGGGCTGTCGCTCCATTATTATGTCCACCCGGCGGGCGGCTGGCCTCCGCGTGCGCCTGCGGTGGACTTCGACGAGACGGGCTGGGCGGATGCGCTGGCGGGCGCGCTCAAGATGGACGAGCTGATCACCAGGCACAGCGCGATCATGGACAAATATGATCCGCAAAAGCGCGTCTTCCTGGCGGTCGATGAATGGGGCGCCTGGTATGCGCAGGACCCCGGCACGCATCCGGGTTTCCTGCGGCAGCAGAACACGCTGCGCGACGCGCTGATCGCCTCGATCCACCTCGATATCTTCGCCAAACATGCCGACCGCGTGCGCATGACCGCCATCGCGCAGATGGTGAATGTGTTGCAGGCGATGATCCTGACCGAAGGCAAGAAGATGGTGCTCACCCCCACCTATCATGTCTTCGAAATGTACAAGCCCTGGCAGGACGCCACGGTGCTGCCGATCGACATCGACACGCCCTGGTATCACAAGGACAAGTATGTGATGCCCGCTGTCAGCGGATCGGTGGTGAGGGCCAAGGACGGCAAGGTCCATGTCGGCCTGTCGAACCTCGACCCCAACCAGACCAACATGGTGACGGTGAAGCTGGATGGCCTGAACGCGGCGAGCGTGTCGGGCCGCATCCTGACGGCCCCGGCGATCAATGCGCACAACAGTTTCGACGATCCGCAAGTGGTGAAGCCCGCCGCCTTCACCGGCGCGCAGGTGAACGGCGGCACGCTGACCGTCGCCTTGCCGCCCAAATCGGTGGTGGTGCTGGAACTGCAATAAAGCCTTTGGAGCGGGCGGAGGGTGGAATGGCCGCCCGCTCCATCCTTTTTAGGGGTTCCGTGTTCCTGCGAAGGCAGGAACCCAGTTGAAACGGCGGAACTGGGCTCCTGCCTTCGCAGGAGCACATGACGCCCAGAACCGCTGTCGAAAAGAGTCCGCATGGCGCTGTCAAATATGTTGAAAATGGCGAGCCTCGCCCTCCTCGCCTGCGCGAGCATCGCCGGGGCTGAGACGCTAAACAGCCGTCTGACCGGCGACCTCACGCCGACCCACGATCCCGTCATCATCCGCGAGGGCGACAGCTATCACGTCTTCAGCACCGGCCACGGCCAGCGCCTGATCGAGACCCGCACCTCGCCGGACTTGATCCACTGGACAGCGGGCGATCCGGTCTTCACCGCGCTTCCCGCATGGGCGACCAGGGCGATCCCCGGCAGCGACGGCATGTGGGCGCCCGACATCAGTTTCGTGAACGGCCGCTACCGGCTCTATTATTCGGTCTCGACCTTCGGTTCGAACCGCTCCGCCATCGGCCTTGCGACCAGCCCGACACTCAATCCCGAGGCGCCGAACTATGGCTGGCGCGACGAGGGGCTGGTGGTGATGTCGACCAAAGCGGACGACTATAACGCCATCGACCCCAATTTCGTCATCGACCGCGAAGGCCGCCACTGGCTGACGCTGGGCAGTTTCTGGACCGGCATCAAGCTGTTCGAGCTGGACAGGAAAACGGGGAAACCGTTGCATCCCGGCGAGAAACCTATTTCCATCGCCCGCCGACCCGCACCCGCAGGCGGCCCGGCTCCGGTCGAGGCGCCGTTCATCGTCGATCACGGGGGCTATTATTGGCTGATGGCGTCCTACGACTATTGCTGCAAGGGCGTGAACAGCAGCTATTATACCGTGATCGGCCGGTCGAAGGCGATCACCGGCCCCTATCTGGGTAAGGATGGCAGCCCGATGATGCAGGGCGGCGGCACCATCTTCCTGCGCGCCGACCTTCAGGAACAGCAGCGCTGGCGCGGCCCCGGCCATGCGGGTTGGCTGCATGACCGGGATGGCAAGGAGTATGTCGTCTACCACGCCTATGACAAGCAGGCGAACGGCGCGCCCACGCTCAGGATCGCGCCGGTTCGCTGGGGCGCGGATGGCTGGCCTGTTGCAGATTATTGAGAACTCGCCCTCACCCTTTCCCTCTCCCAGCGGGAGAGGGAGGGAGGCGCGAAGCGCCGGAAGGGTGAGGGCGCCCCAAGAGGAGAGCTTTGAATGAACCCCATGAACCGCCGCCTATTCCTCGCCGGAACAGCCGCGTTGTCCGCAACACCACTCATTGCGCGCGCCGCCCAGCCAGCGCAACCCGCCCCGGTCCCGGTCAACCCGCTGGTGAAGCAGCGCGCCGACGCGCAGGTCTTCCGCCATGAAGACGGCTATTATTACCTCACCGGCTCCGTCCCCGAATATGACCGGCTGGTCCTGCGCCGATCGAAGACCCTGGCGGGCCTGACCACCGCCGAGGAAGCCATCCTCTGGCGTCACGAGAAGACCGGCCCGCTGTCGGGCTTCATCTGGGCGCCCGAACTGCACCAGATCGACGGGAGGTGGATCATGTACTTCGCCGCCGGTCCCAGCGGCGGCGGAGAGGATGTGTTCCGCATCCGCACCTATGCCGTGGTCTGCGATGGCCCCGACCCGATGACCGGCAAATGGACCGTCCTTGGCCAGTTCCAGGCGCCCTGGGACAGCTTCAACCTCGATTCCACCAGCTTCGTCCATCGCGGCCAGCGCTATTTCGCCTGGGCGCAGCGCGAGCCGGGGATCGAGACCAACTCCAACCTCTACATCGCTCCGCTGGCATCGCCGCTGAAACTGGCAAGCAAAGCCACCCGCCTGACCATCCCGACGCTCGACTGGGAAATAGGCGGTTACAAGGTGGCCGAAGCCCCCGCCGTTTTGCACCGCAACGGCCGCCTGTTCATGGCCTATTCGGCCAGCGCCACCGATGCGCGCTATTGCCTGGGCCTGCTGACCGCGCCCGAGGATGCCGACATCATGGACCCCAATGTCTGGGTGAAGTCGCCGCAGCCGGTGTTCACCACCTGCAAGGAAACCAGCGTCTACGGCCCCGGCCACAACAGCTTCACCGTGGATGAAAAGGGCCGCGACATATTGGTCTATCATGGCCGCGACTATGAGGCGATCAAGGGAGATCCGCTGTTCAACCCCGACCGCCACACCCGCATCCAGCGCCTCTATTACAAGGCTGACGGCACGCCCGATTTCGGCGTCCCCGTCGGCAATGGCCCACTGCCCGAGCGCTTCGCCTCCGCCGTCGATCCAAAGGCGCTGCTCGCCCATGAGGGCACCCGCCTGATCGCGAGCAATCCGTCTTTGCCCGCCACCCAGTTCCGCCAGACCGCAGGCCGTGCGGGGCCGCAGAGCGTGATGTTGTCCCCCATATTGCTGCCCGACCATTATCTGGTCGCGGCCAGGGACGGTTCCGTCGCCCTTACCAGGGACGACCGCAGCGCCGACTTCGCGATGCGCAGCCAGTTCGTCCTATTCCCTGACGACAGATCGGGCACGGTCCGCTTCGTATCGATCACCGTCACCGGCAAGGCGCTCGGCTTGGCGAATGGGCAGGTCCGCCTCGTCGGCAGCCGCGACGCTGCTGCGCGTTGGATTACCGACTGACCCACTTCTAAGTCTGACAAATAAAAGGAATAAATCTGTCTCCCTTCTCGGGGGACGGCTTCTTCATGCTGGCGCCATCCCGCATGAACCTCCATTTTTCGGGCTGAGACAAATTTGCCACAAGCGGATATTTTTTCTTAAGCAGCGGCACAGATTCCCTCTTGCCTTCTATTACTCCGAGAAATAATTAGTCTGAGTAATTCCAGTGCCCAACGCACCCAAATCTCCAAGGGGAGGATCAACCATGGCCATGAAGCCAGTCGCTTTCACGTCTGCATCCCTGCTCGCCCTTATGCTGGCGGGCGCCGCCCACGCCCAGACTCAAGCCGCGCCTGAAGCCGTCCCGCAGCAGGACGAAACCAATGACATCGTCGTCACCGGCGTCCGCGCCTCGATCGTCGGCGCGCTCAACGTCCGCAAGGAATCGACCCAGATCGTCGATTCGATCGTCGCGGAAGATGTCGGCAAACTGCCGGACAATAATGTGGTCGAGGCGCTCCAGCGCGTCACCGGCATCCAGGTCACGAACCGCACCGGCGGCGAGGCGGCGGCGATCTCGATCCGTGGCCTGCCCGACGCGCTGACCACCCTCAACGGCCGCAACATCTTCACCGCCGCCGGTCAGTCCTTCCAGTTGCAGGACGTGTCGGCCAACCTCGTCAAGCGCGTCGACGTGTTCAAGACCCGCTCCGCCGACCAGATCGAAACCGGCCTTGCGGGGCAGGTCGATGTCGAAACCCGCCGCCCGTTCGACTTTAACGGCTTCGCCATTTCCGGCCTTGCCCGCGGCATCTACAATGAGCAGGCCGACAGCTATAATCCGAACGTCGCGCTGCTGGTCAGCGACCGCTGGGAAACCGGCATTGGCGACATCGGCATTTTGGTGAACGGCAGCTACAGCCGCACCAAATATCGCGACCAGACGGTGACGGCGGGCGCCTTCGTCCCGTTTGCCACCATGACCCCGCCCACCGGAACCGGCCTGACGGCTTTCCAGCGCATCTTCCCGGTCGGCCGCGACCCGATCACCGGAGAGTTCGGCCGGGCACCGGCACTGGGCGCATGGGATCCCGGCCTCAACAGCGGCCTTTCAACGGCGGCCGGCGCCACGATGGACGTCAACGGCGTCGAAACGCCCTATTATCTGTCGCGCGACGCGGCCTTCAGCTCCGACCTCTACGGCAAGCGCGAGCGCCCCTCCTTCAACGTCGCGCTGCAATGGGCGCCCAACAGCAGCTCGGTCTACACCGCCGAAGTCTTCTATGCGGGCTTCCGGGGCGAAACGTTCAACAGCCTGCAATTCAGCTTCGTCGATTATTGGGCGAACCCGCAAGCGCCGACGCTCTATGACGGCACCAACATCGTCAAGGCGCGCACCGCCAACAGCGTCTACGGCTTCAACAGCGGCGACTTCACCAAGACCAGCACCGACAGCTTCGTCTATGCGCTGAACGGCAAATGGGATCTGGGCGATCGCGGCAAGATCATCGGTGACATCGCCTATCAGACCAGCAAGGTGAAGACCTCCTTCCTTGCCATGCGGACGGATCGCGTCGCCAACTCGATCGACGTGGATTTCAACGCAGGCGGCGGCATCCCTTCCTATCATTTCGACGATGACAGCCTGCTGGCCGATCCCGGCGTCTGGAACGTCGCCCAGCTTTACGACAATGCCAATCGCGACAAGGGCAGCGCCATCACCGGCACGCTCGACGGCTATTATAGCTGGGACGAAGGCTTTCTGCGTCAGATCAAGGCAGGCATCCGCATCGACCAGCGCAAGGCGTCGACCGCCGTGCGTTCCCAGGATGCCGGTGGCCCGCTGGTCCGGACCACGCTGGCCGGGCTGGGCGAAGGCGCCGCCTTCACCAATTCCGACTTCTATCAGGGCCGCGCCGATGTGCCGTCGAGCTGGACCCTGGCCAATGGCTATTGGCTATATGACAATGCCGACACCGTCCGCGGCCTCTATGGCCTGAAGACCTCCGACCAGCTCGCGCTGCAAAAGACGTTCGACATCGATGAAAGCACCATCGCCATGTATCTGCAGGCCGATGGCGAGGTGTCGATCTTCGGCCGTCCGCTGAAATTGCAGGCGGGCGTGCGCTATGTGACGGTCGACACCGACTATAATTTCTTCGACCGTTACAATGGCGGCGCACAGACCCGCGTGTCGTCGGGGTCGGACCGCTTCCTGCCCAGCTTCACCGCGCGCTACGAGATTTTCGACAATCTGCGCCTGCGCTTCAACTATGGCGAAACGCTGCGCCGCCCGAATTTCAGCGACATCAACCCCAATTACAACCTGACCGGCGACCTCACCAATGTCGGCTATGGCAGCGGCACGGCGGGCACGGCGACGCTCAAACCCACCCATTCGAAGAATTTCGACGTGGCGCTGGAATGGTATTTCGAACGCAACAGCGCCATCACGCTGACCGGCTTCCGCCGCGAGATTCAGGGTCTGGTCGTGCCGCTGACGGTTCAGGAATATATCCCGAACAACGGCATCGTCGCCGGCGCGACGAACAATTTCGCCATCACCCGTCCGGTCAACGCATCGAACGGCGTGCTCAAGGGGCTGGAACTGGGCCTGACCTATTTCCCCAGCTACCTGCCGGGACCGCTCAATGGCCTGGGCTTCGTGGGCAGCGTCACCGTGCTGGATTCCAAGCAGAATATTCCGGAAACCAACTCGGCTGGCGTCGTTACCGGCGAATCCACCTCGTCCTTCTTCGGCGTGTCGGACCTCAGCTACAACGCGACGCTCGCCTATGATAACGGCCCGATCGGCGCGCGCCTGTCTTATATCTGGCGCAAGGAGTTTCTGGCGAACAACGAAGCCCGCCTGTTCGCCAACCCGATCGGCGTGTGGCGCAACCCAGAAAAGAGTCTGGACCTTCAGCTCACCTGGAACGTCAACGACCGTCTGGGCGTGACCTTCGACGCGGTGAACCTGACCAAGTCGAAGCAGCAGACCTATTACAAGTTCGAGGATGTGGGCGGGCCCGATCGGTTCAACCTCGGCACCACCCTGCTGGCGCGCACCTTCGCGCTGGGCGTCCGCTACACGTTCAAGTGAGAGCGGCCGGTAAATGAGTGCCCGATGGGATGCGGTGTCTCCTCACCGCATCCCATTTCCATGGCGGCCGATCCGGGAGACTCTCCATCCCCGGACCGGCCGCCATTTTGTTTGCTATGACGGGGGGCGCGCTCCGCTCCGGTTCGAGTCTGGAGCGGTGAACGATCACCTTGAATCGTTCACCGCTCCATTCCTTCTTGTTTTCCCGCGTTCCGCGACTTGCCGGCTGTCGCAGACGGCTTCGGAATGCTCTAGAACTTGGCCTCGAACTGAATGCCTATGTTCCTCGGCCGCGGACGGAAGGCCAGAGTCGGCACCGCAGGAGCAGACATGGTCCCGTCCCAGTTCGTCAGGTTCTGGACATAGATCGAGAAAGTCTTGTTCGTGTGGGTCGCAAGCTCGAAGCTGGCGTTGACGATCATCGGCTTGCCGCTTCGGTAGACGCCTACCCCCACGCCCTGGCCGTTGTCCTGCGAGATCCTGAGCGCCACGTCGGAACGGTAGGTCGCCGAAAGATTGAGGCGCCCGTCCAGACTGTCGCTGATCGGGAAGGTGTAGTTGGCAAAGGCGTTGCCGGTCCATTCGGGCGAGTTGGCCGTCCTGTCGCCCTTGCGGTACAGAACCAGAGTTCCCGCCTCTATGTTCTTGTCCAGGGTCAGCCCGCTGTAGCTCAGGCCGCCGCCGATCTGGAAACCGGTCGCGGGATGCAGGGTCAGGCTCAAATCGGCGCCAAAGCCGCTGGCCGAGGGGCCGTTGACCGTGGCCGGGGTATAGGCTCCGTTGTAGAGAATCTGCCCGAGCTGCTGCACATTGACCCATTTGATGTAGAACAGCGCCGTCTCGAAGGTGGCCAGGCCGCCCAACAGGCTGCCCTTTGTACCGACTTCATAATTGTGGACGGTGTCGGCCTTGGCGGGCGGCAGGCCGGGCGCCGCCACCAGGGCCAGCGGTCCCTGGTTCAAGCCGCTGCGGAACCCCTGTGAATAGGAAGCATAAGCGGTGAAGGACGGGCTGGGCAGCCAGGTCGCGACGACCCGCGGGGTGACGGACTTGAACTTCGCCTCGACGGTGGACGGCGGGATGAAACCGCCCGGGAGAACCTCTGTGGTCGAGGTGTCGTGGAAATAGCGCAGGCCGCCGGTCAGTTCGAACCTGTCATCGGCGAAGGTGCGGGTGAGCTGCCCGAACACGGCGTAGGATTTGGAGGAGTCACGCGAATAGAGCGGTGCCGGCAGCAGTCCTTCCGCGATGAAATTAACGCCGCCACGCGCGTTGCGGTAGAATGCGCCCGCCGACCAGCGCCATGAACCCGAACCGACGGAATTGAAGAGCAGTTCCTCGGTGAACACCTTGGTCGGGGACCATGCGATCAACTGGACGGGGACCGCGCCCCCCGTGACATAGCTGAAATCGCTTTTGATGGTCTGGTCGAAATCGAGATAGCTTGTCGCGCTCGACACCGACATGAAGGGCAGGTCGTAGGTGATCTTCGCGCTATACGCCTTGAATTCCGTCACCCCCGGCTGCGCGACGGTTGTCGACTGGTTTCCCGCGTCATCCGCATAATCGCCGCCATCATAGCTGTCATGCTCATACCAGGCGCTCAGATCGATCTTGAGATTGTCGGTCGGAACCGCAGCAAGTTTGAAGCGCAGGCTCTTGTTGAGGGCGCCATTGGCGTTTTTCTTGCCCCGGACCGGCTGCTCGACCCAACCGCCCAGGCTTTCGATATCGGCAACGGCACGGATAGCCAGCTTGTCCTCGATCAGCGGAATATTGACCGCCGCGTCTGCCCGGAAGCCCGGATCGCCGCCCTTGGTGACCGACGCGCCGCCGCGCGCCTTGAATTCGAATTTCGTCGGATCGGCATCGTTGGTGAGGATGCGGACGACACCGTTGAGCGCACTCGCACCATAGAGCGTGCCTTGCGGGCCGCGCAGCACTTCGATCCGCGCCATGTCGTAGCTGTTGGTGTTCGGCACGACGGCCGCACGCACCAGGGCAAAGGGAATGGCATCGATATAATAGCCGACCGTGGACGATCCCGCCCCCGAAGGAGCGCCAGGCGACACGCCGCGAATGGATACCTGGGTCAGATTGCCCGCATCGTTGCCGGTTTGCGAGATACCCGGAACCTGAAGCAGCGCCTCCAGCGTGCCACCCGTGGCCTGCTTGTCGAGCGCCTTTCCGCCGAGCACAGCGACGGAGATCGGCACCTTCAGCAGGCGTTCCTCGCGCTTCTGCGCGGTGACGACGATATCGTCGACGCTGTTGACAAGCTGGTCGGTCGCTTGCTGCGCCTGCACTGGCTGAACAACGAGTGATGCGGCAAGCGACGCCGATGCTACGGAGGCCAGGCGAACTAGTCGGCTAAGCGATACGTGCTGGCGATTCATCTTGGACTCTATCGACGCTTCGGTCACTTCTACCCCCATCTTTATTTCTTTGACAGCGTTCGTGCATCTTGGGCTGACTGCTTCCGGCATCTCAGCGGCATCGAACGGCTCGTCGGAAAATCCGCGAAGGTCGTTGTGACGGTGACGTATTTTGTCCCTTTTGGCGTTCACCGACCCGACCAGCGCCCTGCATTCACTTTCCGGCTGAAGCCCTCATAGCCTCCACGAATTACGGTCTGCACCGTCGCTCGGAGGAGATGTCCCCGGTTTACCGCCAGGCACATCTCCTCGTTGCCCAGTCATTGCCCCCAATGCATTCAATCAGAATACACTAGTCTTGTTGACATCCAATGACGTTACGGACAGGCATTCGTTGCTTCTCAAGCAACGGTTCGCCCATGGTTGTGGAGAAGGCCGCGCGCGATCCACGCAGCCCGTAATGCCGGGGCAACCTGCTCCATCAAGCGATCGGCCGACGGCATTCCTCGATCATCGACCTTAAGCGCATGTCAACCAGGGCAAATACAGGCTGGCCCCCGAACAGCGGCGCGGAAGAGCATGAACGGATGGTTTTGACCAAAGTCGAACCGGCCGGCGCCTGGCCTTGGCCACGCCTGCGCCAAGGCGCTCGCGGGCGAGGGCGTCAACGTCGTCATCAATGCGCGCACCGCCGCAACGCTGGAGGAGGCGGCCGCCGAAATCGGCGCGCACGCGCCCGATGTCGCGGTGACGACGGTGGTCGGCAGCGTGCCGAACCCGCGGTTCGATCGGCGCTCGTCGCCGCGGCAGGCAAGGTCGATATCCTCGTCAACCTTCGTGTTCGGGCTGGTGCCGCAATATTCGGGCAAGGGCGTGACGATCAACAATCTGCTCCCTGGCCCGTTCGATACGGGACGGCTCCGCAATTCGAAGGAAATTACAAGGCATCTGACCGGCAATGCCGTCGCGGGCCGCGTCGGCGATCCCGACGAGATGGGCGCCATGTGCGCCTTCCTGTGCAGCCGTCACGTCGGCTATTTGACCGGCCAGAATATCCTGATGGACGGCGGGCTTTACCCCGGCAGCTTTTAGAGCGGTTTTCCGCCAATCGACCGGCCCGACAAGGTTGCCGATCCCGCTGACCTCGAGGCTGTTTTCCAGATTGAGGCGGATAGCGAACGCAGTGCAAGTCGGCTGAAGGATTTTCGCTCCGTAAGCCTCACCATGAACGCGGGCACCTTCGCATAAGCCATGGCAGCGAAGTGCCCCTCCTTCTTGGGTTGTCGTGGAAGCCCCTTGGTGATCGCGCGCATAAGCGCTTCCGTCTCACGATAACCCAAGGCGTAGCCCAATCGAGAACGCTACCGATCCCCTGCCGGACCCGGCGCGCTGTCTCGGGCTTGGCAAGCCAGATATCTGACAGCATGTTTCGGATCATGGGACCGGTGATCTCATGATGCTGAAAGCCGCAAAAAAGCTGGGCTTAGTGATTCGAAACGGATGAAAAAGGACAGGGTGGTGGCGGAGCGGGAGGGATTCGAACTGGTCGGCTAAGCGGCTGATTTATCCCGCTTCTGACCAATCCGAATTTCCGCGATACCTCGGAATATACCTCGTCGACTTTTTCCTCTGAAAACCGGTACTTGGCAGCTCAGTTCGACTGCGTGCACCGTAATCGAACCCACGATACAACGCAAGTTTGCGACCATGTGGGAATGACTGCATCTGGGAGAGAGCCGCCGTCCCATAGCAATAAGTCGACCGACAGCTGTTGCCAGGAGCCGACATCCAGCAGTTGCCTGACCGGCATCGAAGAATAATAGAAAGGGACTTGTCGCTCTTAAGCTCTTAAGCTCCGGGGAGCCCGAGTATCGGGCTCCCCGTCTCACGTCAGTAGTCCATCGCCGGCATCGGCGCGGCCTTTTCCTCTTTCGGCACTTCGGCGACGAGGGCCTCGGTAGTGATGAGGAGCGAGGCGACAGAGGCCGCGTCCTGCAGCGCGGTACGCACGACCTTGGCCGGGTCGATCACACCGGCCTGGACGAGATCCTGGTACTCGCCGGACGCTGCGTTGAAGCCCCAGTTGTAGTCGTCGCTCTCGAGCAGCTTGCCGACGATCCAGGCGCCGTCCTCGCCGGCGTTCTCGGCGATCTGTCGGGCGGGGGCGCGTAGCGCCCGGCGGACGATGTCGATGCCCGACTGCTGGTCGTCATTGGCGGCCTTGAGGCCATCCAGCGCCTTGAGCGCGCGCAGCAACGACACGCCGCCGCCGGGCAGGATGCCCTCTTCGACCGCGGCGCGGGTGGCATGCAGCGCATCGTCGACCCGGTCTTTCTTCTCCTTGACCTCGACTTCGGTCGCACCGCCGACGCGGATCACCGCGACACCGCCGGCAAGCTTGGCGAGCCGTTCCTGCAGCTTCTCGCGATCATAATCGCTGGTGGTCGTCTCGATCTGCTGGCGGATCTGCGCGACGCGGCCGTCGATATCGGCCTTGGTACCGACGCCGTCGATGATCGTGGTGTTGTCCTTGTCGATCGTGACTTTCTTGGCGCGGCCGAGCATGCCGATCGTCACGTTCTCGAGCTTGGTGCCGAGCTCCTCACTGACGACATTGCCACCGGTGAGGACGGCGATATCCTCGAGCATCGCCTTGCGGCGATCGCCGAAGCCCGGCGCCTTGACCGCCGCGATCTTGAGGCCGCCGCGCAGCTTGTTGACGACCAAGGTCGCCAGGGCCTCGCCCTCCACATCCTCGGCGATGATCAGCAGCGGGCGGCCCGATTGGACGACCTTCTCGAGCAGCGGCACGAGGGCCTGCAGGTTCGACAGCTTCTTCTCGTGGATCAGGATGTACGGATCATCCAGTTCCACCTTGAGCTTCTCGGCATTGGTGATGAAGTACGGCGAGAGGTAGCCGCGGTCGAACTGCATACCCTCGACGGTCTCGAGCTCGGTCGCGAGGCTCTTGGCCTCCTCGACCGTGATCACGCCCTCATTGCCGACCTTCTCCATTGCCTCGGCAAGGATTCGGCCCACTTCCTCGTCGCCATTGGCCGAGATTGTCGCGACCTGCGCGATCTCGCTATTGGCGCTCACCTTCCTGGCATGGGCTTCGAGGTCGGCGACGACGGTGGTCACCGCCAGATCGATGCCGCGCTTGATGTCCATCGGGTTCATGCCCGCAGCGACGGCCTTCGAGCCTTCGCGCACGATCGCCTGGGCGAGCACGGTCGCTGTGGTGGTGCCGTCGCCGGCCTTGTCGTTCTGCTTGCTTGCGACCTCGCGCAGCATCTGCGCGCCCATATTCTCGAACTTGTCGGCAAGTTCGATTTCCTTGGCGACGGTGACGCCGTCCTTGGTGATGCGGGGGGCGCCGAAGCTCTTCTCGATGACGACGTTGCGGCCCTTGGGGCCAAGCGTCACCTTGACCGCGTTCGCGAGCGTATCGACGCCGCGCAGCATGCGGTCACGCGCGTCCGATGCAAATTTGACTTCCTTTGCAGCCATCGCTGCTACTCCTTTCTATGTCCTTCCTGAATGTTCGAGGGATGAGGGCGGTCGATCAGGCCGCCTGCTTGAGCGGCACGACGTTGTCGATCACGCCAAGGATATCGCTCTCCTTCATGATGAGCAGATCCTCGCCATCGATCTTGACCTCGGTGCCCGACCATTTGCCGAACAGGATCCGATCACCGGCCTTCACCGACAGTTCGACGAGCGTGCCGTTGTCGTCGCGGGCGCCCGGCCCGACGGCGACAACCTCGCCTTCCTGCGGTTTTTCCTTGGCGGTGTCAGGGATGATGATGCCGCCCGAGGTCTTCTCCTCGGCGTCGATGCGACGGACGACCACACGGTCGTGCAAGGGGCGGAAATGCATGGCAAAACCTCCAGATGCAAAACATGATGTGACAACCCTGCCGTTCATCCGAACGACAGGTTTCGCTGAGCTAGGAAAACCGATTTTTCCGTTCAAGAGGGGGAATGAAATTTTTTGGCACTCTTGGCGTTGGAGTGCCAATCCGGTCCAACTTGCCTCTTGACGAGACTCGGAACGGAACCAAAATTCTCCGGTGCGGGTCTGTCCCGCATCAACGAAAGGAGCGACACAAGGAAAGGAGTTTTGGCCATGTCGCAGCCCTACGCACGTTTTCTTCACCCCTTTGATGTTGCGCGGCATCCGGATTTGGAACCCGAAGTGAAGCGTGCCATCCTCGCATCCTGGGCATCGGATCGATCTGCCGTGCGAGACAAGCCGGCGCTTCGCAAACCCCCGGGCGCAAAACGCGCCGTACCGATCGATGAAGTGCTCGCCGCCATGCGCTCGCTCGACGAAGGCAGGGATTCGGGTAGTCGGCTTCAATGAGGGATCGCGCTTTCCTCGCTCAGCTGCAGGGATATGGGCTAACCACC
Organism: Sphingobium sp. SJ10-10; assembly: GCF_036038995.2. Taxonomy (NCBI): domain Bacteria; kingdom Pseudomonadati; phylum Pseudomonadota; class Alphaproteobacteria; order Sphingomonadales; family Sphingobiaceae; genus Sphingobium; species Sphingobium sp. SJ10-10. The sequence continues at coordinate 2,266,175 of NZ_CP158132.1, read as the reverse complement.
GCCGAAGTGCACTACTACCGGCCGGACGCCCCTTCACTACTGCAGCTGTACGTTTGGCAGGAGTATGATCTTGCGCCCGATTTCCCGGTGCTGTTCGACTTCCTCGATCATTGGCGGCGCGAGATCGAGGCGGCGCTCCACTCGGTGCAAATCGCGCACGACCAGCTTGTTCGTCCGACCGAGTGGCGCGCCGTCGATGGCGTGATCAGGATGCAATGACGAGGGGGCCGCTGCGAAAGTGGCGCGAACGCGGCGGCCGCCGCGTCCGCATTGCCTTGCCATTCGACGACATCATGGAGTTCGCGCTCGCGCTCCTGTCGGTGCCGCCCGAGGAACTTGAGGCGCTGGGCTGGAGCTTTGCCGATCGCAAGCGGCTGCTCGATCATTTTCTGCGCTCAGGCAAGGCCGCGCAGCGGATCGCGCCCGATCGTCTCGGAGCCATGCCGATCGAGCTCCGCCTGCCGCAGCGCGACGTCGACCGGCTGCAGCACTTCGCGCGCCGCGAGCTTCCCAAGGCGGCGAGCAGCGCCGGCGTGATCGACCGGGTCCTCGCCGCGCTGGATCGGGCATCCCATCGGCAGCGCGGGTGAATCGTGAAAGGCCCGGGAGAAATTGCTTCTCCCGGGCCATCGCTCAAATGGTCTTCGCTGGTGATGCCAGCTTGCCATGATCGGCAACGGCTTGAACCGGCCCGCGTGACGGTGCGCCGCAGTCACCGGAACTACTCGAAACGACCTTTGGCTGCTGGTCCGCGCCGAGCGACGTTACCTGGATGCTGCGGCTGCAAGTACCGTTTCCGGTGCTGGTAGAGACGAAGCGATAGCTCACGGTTCCTGCCGGCAGGGTGCCGAAGGCGGCCCGGTCCGGCGTTGCGCCTCTGGCCGCCGCCGCTTCGAGCATCCGCGCCTGGCGGAACATCGCATCCATCTGCCGATCCATGTCGGCGGCGATCCGGTCGAACAGCGCGAACGGCGCGGTTATCGCCGGATCGGCAAATCGCACCGGCGCGAACCTCATCGCCGGCTCAACGGTGACCTTGGGCGCCACATCGCCCTGGTACTCGATCCGGGCAAGCGAGCCGTCGGGCAAGTCGATAGTCATGACCCGGTTGTGGTTTGCGGCCGCGATAGCCGTCCCCGCGGTGGCGATTGCCGCCGCGCCGGCCAAGACGGCTGTACGAAGCAATTTTCGCATCATTCGTCCTTTCGTTGCTGGTTTGGTGGGTGAGAGATCTAACCGGCCACGCTGAACCTTGGATGACAATCACGCTCTGCCGCAGCGATCGGATAGGCACCGCAGCAACGCGCATGCGGACCTGTCGGCGAGCAGCACAGCACTGGAGCGGGCGCCGCTGGCAGATAAGCGTGAAGCGGGCGCTGGCGACGCGCCTCTCCATGGACTGAGAAACGCAATCCTTGCCGCTGGCAATAGTTCGCCGCCGCCTCCAAGTTGGGAAAGCGCAGCTCGATCGTCTCGAGCGGATCGCCGCCGCCGGTCCATCCGGTTAGTGGATCCGCCACTGGCCGCCAGCGAGGCGCGAAGCGAACCTTCCACTGTTCGCGTCGGCCTCGTCCGCCTTGATTAGTGACCGGCAGCACCGGCTCTATCATGGCACAGGCCTCGCGTGGCAGCGCGCTGGACGGGTCAGGCCCGGTGTGATTGTCGTTGGCGAATGGCCCGGAACCGAGGTTCCGGGCCAGACCGTCACGCCGCCTTGCCATTGACCGGGATGCGGCGGACATTTTCGTTCGCCGCCTCCGTCTTGGGCAGGGTGACCGTCAACACGCCGTTCCTGAACGTCGCGTTCGCCTGGTCACGGTCGACCCCCTTGGGCAGTCCGATACGCCGTTCAAAGCGGCCGTAGCTGCGCTCGCTATAGCCACGATCCTTGTCTTCGACCTCGGACCGCTTCTCGCCGCGAAGCGTTAGCGCACCGTCTTCGACGGTAATCTCCACGTCCTTCTCGTCGAGACCCGGCAGTTCCGCCGTGACGCGGATCTCCTTGTCGGTCTCGCCGAGCTCCACATGGGGCCAACCGGCAGCGCGGTCGAGGCCGGCGAAGGCGGGCACGCCGAAGCCGCGGAAGACGTCGTCGAACAGTCGGTTCACCTCGCGATGGAGCGAGAGCAGCGGGTGGGTATCATTGTCGCGGCCGCGCTCGGCACTGACCGGGACAGGGAGCCGGTTTTCCTGCCGGCTCCAGGGAATGAGATCACGAAAAGCCATGATGGTCATCTCCTTTTCTGGCTGGAAGGGTAAAGGCCTGCCGGCCCGCAGAGTGCGGCGCCGGCAAACCAGTTAAACTAAGGATCAAGCCGCTTCGCGGACCTTGTCCTTGGGCGCCTCGATCTGATCCTGGGCAGCATTGCTGCCGCCGATCTCGATCCGGCGCGGCTTCATCGCCTCGGGGACGACACGCTTGAGCGCGATGCTCAGCAGGCCGTTCTCAAAGCTGGCATTGCCGGCTTCCACGAAGTCAGCGAGCTGGAAGCGCCGCTCGAAGGCGCGCGCGGCGATACCGCGATGCAGATAGGCGCCCTTGCCGTTATCCTCGGCGCGTTTGCCGGTGACGGTGAGCTGGTTCTGCTGCGCCACCACCTCGATGTCTTCGGGTCGGAAGCCGGCGACTGCCAGCGTGATGCGATAGCTGTCCTCGCCATCCTTCAGGATGTCGAAGGGCGGATAGCCATCGTCTTCACGCGCGCCTGCTTCGAGCAGGTTGAACAGGCGATCGAAGCCTACGGTCGAGCGCCGATAGGGCGCGAAATCAAAGTTAGTTCTCATTTCCAAATCCTCCTATGAAGCGATCTGGGCATGAGAGGCGCCGGTAGCGGAGAGCCGACGCTCTCTATGTCCAACCGGACCCGAACGGCGTCCGGCGATAAAAAATCTAGGAAGGGTTTGAAGGCTTTCAAGAGATTTTTTTCACCGCGCATTTGAGCAGCAAAGCGAATTCTCGGCTCTTGAAATCATCACGGAAAACACAAGATTTTGCCTGCGGACCGGGCCCCTCTGGCGGCGGCTGCAAAGCCTCCGTGATGTCGGACCGCATCGAGTGCGCTCGGTGCAGGATCGCGCAGCTTCAAGGCGAAGCTGGCCGAGTGCCTCCTTGACCTGAAATCAATGGAATGAGGCATGAACAAACATTTTGACCCAGTTACGTATCCGCCGCCTTCGTCGGCGCGCGCAGCGAGCGCGGCCGTTTATGACGAGGGTCTTCGCCAGCACATGCTCGGCGTCTACCGCAACATGGCGCTGGGCCTCGGTATCACGGCGCTCGTTGCGCTACTGATTGCGAGCACACCGACGCTCTATCAGCCGATCTTCGGTACGCCGCTGAAGTGGGTCGCGATCTTCGCACCTTTGGCGTTCATACTGTTCTTCTCGTTCCGGGCGGAAAAGATGACGACGGTACAGGCGCGCACGGCCTTCTATGCCTTTGCGGTCGTGATGGGCGTGTCGATGGCGAGCATCTTTCTCGTCTTCACCGGCACCAGCATCGCACTGGCCTTCTTCAGCGCGGCGGCGGTGTTCGCAGGCATGAGCCTGTGGGGCTATACGACCAATGTCGACCTGTCGCGCTGGACCACCTTCCTGATGGTCGGATTGATCGGCGTGGTGATCGCCACCCTGGTGAACCTGTTCGTCGGTTCCTCGAGGCTCCAGCTCGTCTTCTCAATCGTCGGCGTGCTTGTGTTCACAGGCCTGACCGCATGGGACACGCAGCGGCTGAAGAGCGAGTATCTGGCCTATGCTGGAAGCGAACGAGCCGAAAAGCTGGCGGTGATGGGCGCGCTGTCGCTCTATCTCAACCTCATCAACCTCTTCCAGCTGCTGCTGAGCCTGTTCGGCCAGCGCGAGGAATGACGAAGGAGGCCAGGCCATGACGAGCAAATCCGCCACGGCTCCCCATGCCGGTGCGGGCAGCAACGCCCGCACCGGCATTCCGTTGCTCAGCCGCAACTGGGTATGGTTTGTGGTCCGTGGCGTCCTTGCCCTGATCCTGGGTACAGTCGCCTTCCTGTTCCCGTGAGCGCGCTGTTCGCCTTCACCATGGTGTTCGCCGTCTATGCCGGCGCCGACGGCCTGCTGTCTACGATCGCTGGCCTGCGCGGCGTCATCGGCATCGCGGTCGCGGCCTTGTTCGTACTTACGCATGACGGACTTCGCCCTACGGACAAGGATAGCGCTGAAACTGGCCGCGGACCGGCGGCCGACGCCCGGCCGAACGATAATGGCCCCGATCCGCGGACTGGCGGCGGGCAACCCCAGGAAGATGTCGAGGATCGGCCTGGCGTCAGCACTGTGACGCCTGAGGACTATCCGGAGGATCAGCGCGCGAAAGGCTGAAGCGCGGCGCGCCCGGCGTGGACCGGTACGCCGCGTCCCGGCGTCACGCAGTGACGAGATTGACGGCGGTCGGCTTGGCGGGCGGAAGCCCGCCGGCCTGGGCCAGGAGGAGAAGCTCCTGCTTGCGCGCGAGCATCTGATCGCGCAGCGACACGAGGTCGACGTCGGTCTCACGACATTGCGCGAACATGCCTTCGGACGGCATTTCTTCCTCGTGCACATGGTGCTTGATCTCTTCAGACAGCACCGTGACCTTTGCGTCGTAAAAGTCCGCCTCGGCCTGTGAGCCGGCGATATCGTTGATTAGCACCTTGGCACCGTCATGCTCAACATAGGCCTCGTCGAGGGTGTCGTCCTCGATCTTGCCGCGAAAAGCGGGATAGAAAATCTCTTCCTCGATCGTCGTATGGATCTTGAGTTCGGTACAGATCTTGAGCGCGATGGCCTGCTTCCTGGCGCTGTCCTTGGTCTTCTCGAACTGCTCGAAAAGCGTCTCCACCTCGCGGTGGTCCGCCTTGAGCAATGCGATCGCGTCGGTGAACTGCTGCTTTGCCATGATGTCCTCCTGTTCGGCCCCCGACCGAAACACTTTGCTGCGCTGCACAGTTCCACCACTCGTAGATGATAGGCGCAGGCGGGCAACCCGCGGCGGCTCGAGACGTTTGCCCAAAGGAGCGATGCTGGACAGTGAACAGACGACAGGCCCTGACGCCGCTGCGCGCGACCGCGCGGGTGGCGCCATCGCGCTTCTCATCATCGACATGATCAATTCCTTCGATTTCGAAGGCGCCGGGCTGATCCAGCCCAAGGCGGCGGCGGCGGCCGACGCGATTCTCGCGCTCAGGTCCACGGTCGAGCAGGCCGGATGGCCAGTCGTCTACGTCAACGACAATTTCGGCGAATGGCATTCGGAGAAGTCGCGCCTGGTGGATCGCGCGCTGGCGAAGGCAAACCCGGTCACGGCCAAGCTCAAGCCCGAAGATCAGGATTATTTCATCATCAAGCCGCAATTTTCCGGCTTCTACGCCACCAACCTGCAAGTGCTGCTTCCCAAGCTTGGAGTCAGCCGGCTGATCCTCACCGGGATCGCCAGCGACATCTGCATCCTGTTCACTGCGGCCGACGCCCATATGCGCGACTATGCGCTGTGGATCCCGGAGGACACGGTCGCCGCGGAACAGGACGAGCGCGGCGCCTGGGCGCTCGAGATCATGCGCGAGAGCATGGGCGCGGAGACCGCGCCGACCACGGACCTGACGCTTCAGGACTGGACCGCGAGGCTCAACGAGGCGGGCATCCGCTAGCCCTCGCCCCCTTGACATCCGGTCGGAGCGCCGGCGCCATGCCACATTCCGGACAAGGGAGCGATCCCTGCCCGGCGACGTTTAACCTCGACAAGATGTATACAGGGACGAGGGACATGCGGCTGCTGCGGGACAATGGACTGACGATCGTGCTCCTGTTGCTGTTCGCCGGGAGCATCGTCGGGCAGTGGCTGTCGGGATGGCATGTCGCCAACGAAGACGCGCTGCGGCACGGCCAGGCGCTGATGAGCCTCGGCGATTACACGATCAGCCCCGAATTCCTGTCGTCCGTGTTCGAGAATTGGGAGAGCGAGTTCCTACAGATGGCGGCCTATGTCGTCCTAACCGCCATTCTCGTCCAGCGCGGCTCGTCGGAATCGAAGGACCCCGACAGCCCGCCGCGCGACGACGATCTCGGCCTCCAAGCGCGCAAGCCGGGTGCTCCGGCCATCCTGGGCTGGGGGCCGCTGTGGCGCGCGCTTTACGCCCGGTCGCTCGGCATCGCGCTCGGGCTGCTTTTCCTCGTCTCCTTCGTGCTCCACTGGACCCAGAGCGCGCGGGCCGCGGCACAGGAGGCTCTCGAACATGGCGAGGTGGCGCCGACCATCATCGGCTATCTCGGCGACGCACAGCTCTGGTTCGAGTCCTTCCAGAACTGGCAGAGCGAATTCCTATCCACCGCGGTGCTCGTCCTGCTCTCGATCATCTTGCGGCAGCGCGAGTCCCCCGAGTCCAAGCCGGTCGCGGCATCGCACAGCCACACGGGCGACTGACCCAGCAGGTCGCCGCGAGCTTCCTTCATGCCGATATCGGCTATAGTTTCGGACATCAGTGGAAGCCGCGCCTGTCGCTCGAGTTCGATCGCGCGACCGGCGACAAGCCAGGCGGCAGCTTCAACCGCTTCGACACGCTGTTCGGCATGCGCCGGGCCGACCTTGCGCCCGCCGGCCTCTACAATGCGGTCGCACGCACCAATGTCGTCACGCCGGGCATCCGCATCGAGGTCACGCCGACCAAGCGGCTCGATGCCTTCGCTGCCTATCGTGCGATGTGGCTCGAGGCGCGTGAGGATTCGTTCTCGAGCACCGCTGTCCGTGACGCTGCGGGCCGCTCCGGAACTTTTGCTGGGCATCAGCACGAAGCGCGCATCCGCTACTGGCTGGTGCCCGAAAAGCTTCGCTTCGAGTTTGACGGGCTGCTGTTCGCCAAGGGCCGCTTCCTCACTGACGCGCCTAACGCCCCGCCGGGTCGCTCGACCCGCTATGGCTCGTTCAACCTGACCGCGAGTTTCTAAATCCGCTATCAGTCCTGCACGTAGCGGATGGCGCCGGTTCGGATGGTCGCGATCAGCGCGATAGCCTTTGTCCCTTTACGCGACGAGACGCCTATGCAACGCGCGCCTATGTCGGTTCGCGAGCTGGACCTCGCACACGCCCTCTTTAAGTAGCCGGGAAACCATGGTGCGCGCGACGGGTTGTGCCGTCATGTCCGATGCTAAGCAGGAGTCCATAGCGAAGCTAGCTGCGCCTGTTGGCAAGGTTCCAGTCGCGCCGATGGAAGCGTTGCTGGTTGAGATGCTGCCGGAAGTACCGGGCTGGCAATTTGAACCCAAATGGGATGGCTTTCGCGCCATCGTCGCGCGCGATGGCGATGAGATCGAGATCTGGTCCAAATCGGGCAAGCCGCTCGGCCGCTATTTCCCCGAAATGGTCAAGCAAATCGCAGGGCTGAAGCAACGCCATCTGCTTCTCGACGGCGAACTCGTCATCCCAATCGATGACGCGCTATCGTTCGATGCTCTCCAGGCCCGGCTGCATCCCGCCGCCTCGCGCATCGCCAAACTGTCGAAGGAAACCCCCGCGCAGCTCATCCTGTTCGATGCTCTGGCGATCGGCGGCAAGGATTTGCGGGACAAGCCTCTGAGTGATCGCCGGGCTGCGCTGGAGGCGTTGCACCGGACCATGAAGGACGACCGCATCCTGCTCTCACCGGCCTCGCTGGATGCAGGACAGGCCATGGATTGGCTGAAGGCCAGCGGCGGCGCGCTCGATGGCGTGATCGCCAAGCCGCTCGACGAGCCCTATCGATCGGGCGAGCGTGCGATGCGCAAGGTCAAGCAGCTGCGGACCGCCGACTGCGTGGTCGGCGGCTATCGCAAGACCGACAAGGGCGGCGTCGCCTCGTTGCTGCTCGGGCTCTTCAATGAAGCCGACATGCTCGATCTGGTCGGGTTCTGCTCGGGTTTCACTGCTGCCGAGCGCAAGGCCCTCGCCAAGCGTCTCGAGCCGCATGCGGGCGGTGCGGGGTTCACCGGCAAAGCGCCCGGCGGCCCCAGTCGCTGGAACCCCGAGAAGAGCGGCGACTATATCGCCCTCGACCATGAGTTGATCGCCGAAGTGATCTATGACCAGGTCACTGCCGGCCGCTTCCGGCACGGCACGCGTTTCCATCGCTGGCGCCCGGACAAAGCAGGCGAGCAATGCACCTTCGACCAGCTGATCCGCGAATTGCGGCCCGCCGAGCTTCTCCAGCTGATCGACAATGCGAGTGATGCCGATGCCTGAGGTGAGCGGCGGATGTCTCTGCGGCCAGGTGCGCATTACGGCGCGCGGTGAACCGTATCGGGTCGGCATCTGCCACTGTCTCGACTGCCGGAAACATCATGGAGCGCTGTTCTTCGCCGCCGCCATCTTCCCCGAACAGGCCGTCAGTATCGACGGGGAGACCCGCGCCTATCGCGGCCGGCATTTCTGCCCAGACTGCGGCAGCTCGGTGTTCGCCCATCATGAGGACGAGATCGAGCTGCATCTGGGCACGCTCGATGCGCCCGGCCAATTTCTGCCGACCTATGAGAATTGGACGGTGCGCCGCGAGGCCTGGCTCCCGCTCTTCTCGCTCGATCATCAATATACGCAGGATCGCGAAACGGGCGACCGCCATGATCGCGGCGAGACCGAGTGACCGAGTGACCGAGTGACCGACGCGTCGCTCAGGCCGCGTCAGGCGCCAAGGATTTCGCCTTGCTGTCGGCCCAGCGCTTGCCCGCATCGCCGCCCCAGAGCAGCCAGGCGATGAACCCCGCAGACGGGTCGCTGTCCGAATTCCAACTATGGGACTTCGTGTCCTTGTCGACCGCATGGCACGCGAAGAAGCTGTGCATCGATTTGATATCGGCTTCGGACAGGTCGCGCCGCTCGGCGAGCTGATGCGCGCTGCCGACACCGACTTGCGTGCCGCCACGGTCGAACTTCTCGCTCCGCCGTCGCGATCATCTTGCGCAGCGGGACGAGCGTGGTGATCGCCGGCTGTCGGCCCTTCCGCAGCGGCTTCAGGACCGCGCCGAGCTTCTCGGCCGGGTCCGTCGTCGCGATGCCCTGCGCGATCGCATAGACGAACACGGCGGAGATTCGCTGCCGGATGCGCTTGGCGGTCTCGATCGACCCGCGGGCCTCGACTTCGCGCAGTGCTGCCAGGACAAGCGGCGGCGTCAGCTGCGCGATCGGAAGATCGCCGATCGACGGAAAGATGTCGCGCTCGAGGCTGCGGATGATGTCGGCGGCATGGATCTTCGCCCACTGCGCCTTGGCGTTCTCGTGCCACTCGCGCGCGACTTTCTCGAAGGTCTGGCGCGCGGCCTCGAGGTTTGCCTCGATCCTGAGCTTCTTCGCGACGCCAGGGTCATTGCCTTCGCTCAGGATGGCATAGGCTTCGTCCCGCTTGGCGCGGGCGTCGGCCAGCGAGACCATCGGGTAAGCGCCGAACGCCATCGTCTTGTTCTTGCCGTCGTAGACATAGTTCCAGTGCCACAGCTTGCCGCCGCCGGGGGCGACGAGCAGGAAGAGGCGGTTGGTGTCGGTCAGCTTGTAGGATTTCGGCCGCGGCTTGGCGTTGCGGACCTTGGTGTCGGTGAGCATGGCTCGGTCTCCTGAGATACCTCGTTTTTCGACCGGCGATACCTCGTTTTCGGCCCTCCGAATCGCTGGATGGGCATGGACGGGCACGGACGGCCGAGGCCGAACCGGTCTGCTAAACGTCGGTAATCAGGAGGAAAAAGTCGATCCCAGTGGTCTTCTGCGGACCCCTGTGGAATGGTCCGTGGCGGAGCGGGAGGGATTCGAACCCTCGATACGCTTTTGACGTATACTCACTTTCCAGGCGAGCGCCTTCGACCACTCGGCCACCGCTCCGCATTGCACTGGAGGCGGCTCCCTATCGTGCGTCGGCGCGCTAGGCAAGGGGATGCTTTACTTTCCTTTCTCTCCCATGCTTGATTGCGCCATGCCGATCCGTTTCCTCGCTTTCCTGACCGCGCTTTTCCTGCCTGTTCCGGCCCTTGCCGCTCATCCGGCGACCCCCTCCGCCATCGTCGCGCAGGCGCCATAAGGCTCCGGCCGGTCAAAACGGGTAAAATGCCGGAACGATGATTATCTAAAGATAATTACAGCCCCGCCGCCAAAATGGAGAGGATGGTCATGATCGTAGGCACCGTCAGAGAGATCAAGAATCACGAATATCGTGTCGGTCTGACGCCGGAGAGCGTGCATGAACTGACCGCCCACGGCCATCGCGTGCTGGTGGAAAGCGGCGCGGGGGAGGGGATCGGCGCGCATGACCGCCTCTATGCCCGCGCCGGGGCGGAGATTGTGGATGATCCGGCCAGCATCTTCGCGGCGGCGGAGATGATCGTGAAGGTCAAGGAACCCCAGCCGGAGGAGCGCGCCCTGCTGCGCCCCGGCCAGATTCTCTACACCTATCTGCATCTGGCGCCCGATCCCGATCAGACGCGGGAGCTGATGGCGTCGGGCGCGATCGGCATCGCCTATGAAACGGTGACGGACGCCCATGGCGGGCTGCCGCTGCTCAAGCCCATGAGCCAGGTCGCCGGACGCATGGCGATCCAGGCCGGGGCGACCGCGCTGGAAAAGGCGCATGGCGGGCGGGGCGTGCTGTTGGGCGGGGTGCCGGGCGTCCTTCCGGCGAAGGTCGCGGTGATCGGCGGCGGCGTGGTCGGCTTCAACGCGGCGCAGATGGCGGCGGGTCTGGGCGCGGATGTCACCATCCTTGACCGCAGCCCGGAAGTGCTGGAGCGGCTGGGCATCCATTTCGAGGCGCGGGCGAAGACGCGCTTTTCCAACCGGGCCAATCTGGCGGAATGCGTCGAGGAGGCTGATCTGGTGATCGGCGCGGTGCTGATCCCCGGCGCCGCCGCGCCCAAGCTGGTGTCGGCGGATATGCTCAAGACCATGAAAAAGGGCGCTGTTCTGGTCGACGTCGCGATCGACCAGGGCGGCTGTTTCGAAACCAGCCACCCCACCACCCATGACGACCCCACCTATATCGTCGATGGCATCGTCCATTATTGCGTCGCCAACATGCCGGGCGCGGTGGCGCGGACCAGCACCTATGCGCTCAACAATGTGACCTTGCCCCACGCGTTGAAAATCGCGGACCTGGGGTGGAAGGAAGCGCTGCGGGCGGACCGGCATCTGCTGGACGGGTTGAATGTGTGGAACGGCCGGATCACCTACCAGGCCGTGGCGCAGGAGCTGGATCTGCCTTACACGCCCGCGGAAGAGGCTATTGGATAGAGGGCTGTGGCGGCAGGTTTTGGTCAGTTCCAGCCATTGAGAGGCACGTGTTCCTGCGAAGGCAGGAACCCAGTTCCTACGGTGCGACGATCCACGAACGTCGGGACTGGGCTCCTGCCTTCGCAGGAGCACGGTGCACTTCAAGGAAAGCGACGCAAAAGCGGACCTTCCGCTCTCCACCCATTTCCGTTTCCCTTCCCCCACTCTCCACAATATTGCTCCCCCCTTTGCGGGTTCCCCGGCTTCGTTCGTTTTGCGTGGATGTGGGGGCTGTTGATCGTCCCTGCCACGCACGTTCCGCCGAAGAGAGGCATGGGTTTCCAACATGGTCGATTGCACAGCTTCCGCCGCCTTGATCCATAGAGGCATCTTCCCCAACAGTGCCGCCTGCGCCATAGCGTCGGGGGAGCAGCGCTGATGCAGGGTGACATGATGACTTGGCTAGTACCCCTGGTCGCGATGCTGGGCGCGGGCCTGTTCGCCGGTTTCGCGGCGGGGATTTTCGGGATTGGCGGCGGCTTCGTGGTGGTGCCGGCGCTGTTCGTGGTGCTGCCGCTGCTGGGCGGCACGCATGATGCCATTGCCCATGTCGCCATCGGCACATCGGCGGCGACGATCATCGTGACGTCGATCCGCTCGCTGCTCGCCCATGCCAAGCGTGGCGCGGTGGAGTTCGAGGTGCTCAAGACCTGGGCGCCGTGGATCATCCTGGGCGACGGCGCCGGCGTGCTGCTGGCCGGTCATGTGGACGGGCACATCCTGACCATGATCTTCGCCGTCGGCGTGTTCCTGATGTCGCTCAATTTCCTGCTGCCCAAGGTCGGCGGCAAGGTGATCAGCGACACCATGCCTTCTGGCATCGCCCGCGTCGGCATAGCCGGGGGCTTGGGCACCTTTTCCGCTCTGCTCGGCATTGGCGGCGGCACCATCGCCATCATGGTGATGACGCTATGCGGCCGCTCGATCCACCGCGCCATCGCCACCGCATCGGGCATCGGCACGCTGATCGCCATCCCCAGCGCCATCGGCTTCGCGCTGATCGGCCTTAAGGAAAGCGGCTTGCCCTGGGGATCGCTGGGCTATGTCAACATTCCCGCGACGCTGGCCATCGCCTCCATGTCGATCCTCACCGCGCCGCTGGGCGTGGCGGCGGCGCACAGCCTGCCCGCCGCACCGCTCAAGAAATTCTTCGGCGTCTATCTGGTCGTCATCGCCTTCGTCATGTTCCGCAACGCCATCAAGATGTGACTTCCTCCGACCGCCCGTGGCCCCTGCACAGGCCACGGGCGGATTTTATTCAAACTATTGATATTATTTGTTTTAATGTCATTTTATGCGCTCCTCCGGTCGACGCTGGAGCGCATTTCATCCATTCTGCACATCCGTTCATGCACAAAATCCCCTTTTCCGGACGTTGAACCCGACAGAGTTCGCATCAGGAAGAGGAGAAGAGACATGAACCGCTCGATTGTCGCCAGCGCCCTTGCCATCCTCGCCATGGCGCCGGTTTCCGCGATGGCCGCGCCCTATGGCGCGATGAGCTATGAAGAAAGGCTCGCCGCCGCCGAGGACGACATGACCCTGCCCGCGCCGATTGCGGGCGTGCAGAATAAATATTGGTTCAACTATCGCACCGACCTGGCCGAAGCCCGCAAGGAGCTGGCCCACGACCTGCGCCACGCCACCGATGCGGAGGATGAGCGGGACGCGTGGGACGAATATCGCATCGAACTGGCCGATGCGCGCCACGATTATGTGAAGGAAATGCGCGAGAAAGGCTATCGCCCCGGCCAGGTCCGCGTCTACGGCTCCGGCCGCTAGCGGGACATGTCCCGCTTGCTAAGCCGCGTGCAGCTTGACATTTAGGGGTGGATGCGGGGCGAAAGCTATTCTTCCATCAGGCAAGCGCTTGCGCAGAACCCCGCGCAGGCGCTTGCGCTGTGCCTCGACCGGCTTAGGCAGGCCGCCGGGGATGCCGAGGCGCATCGCCTCGCCGCCCGAGCCCTGCGCGCCCTGAAGCGGGATGGGGAGGCGGAGCGGCATGAATCCGCCGCGATCGACGCCGCCGCCACCGACCCGGCGCTCCAGCAGGCCGCCGTCGCCCTGCTCGACAACCGCCTGCATCTGGCCGAGCCGATCCTGCGCGGGCGGCTCAAGGACAATCCCTTCGACGTCGCGGCGATCCGCATGCTGGCCGAACTGGCGGGCCGGATCGGGCGCAATGCCGATGCGGAAAAGCTGCTGCGCCGGGCGCTGGAACTGGCGCCCGGCTTCACCGCTGCCCGCGCCAATCTGGCGACCGCGCTGCACCGCCAGAACAAGACCGCGCAGGCGCTGGAGGAACTGGACCGGTTGCAGGACCAGTCCAACCCCGCGCACGCCAATCTGCGCGCCGCGGTGCTGGGTCGGCTGGGCGATTTCGACGAAGCCATCGCGCTTTACGAGCAGATATTGGCTCAGGCGGCTGGCCAGCCGAAAATCTGGATGAGCTACGGCCATGCGCTCAAGACGGTGGGCCGGACAGCCGACAGCATCGCCGCCTACCGTCGCGCCACCGCGCTGCGCCCGGCCTTTGGCGAGGCGTGGTGGAGCATCGCCAATCTGAAGACGGCGGCCTTCGACGCCACCGACATCGCCGCCATGTCCAACGCGCTCAACGACGCACAGGCCAGCGCGGAGGACCGCTTCCACCTGCATTTCGCGCTGGGCAAGGCATTGAGCGACCAGGGCGAGACCGGCGCCGCCTTCACTCATTATGCCGAAGCGAACCGCCTGCGCCGCATCGCCCAACCCTATGAGGCGGCGCGCACCACCCGCGCGGTCGATGCGGCGATCGGCCTGTTCACCCCGGATTTCTTCGCCACGCGACAGGGCAGGGGCTGCGCCGCGCCCGACCCGATCTTCATCGTCGGCTTGCCGCGCGCCGGCTCCACGCTGATCGAGCAAATCCTCTCCAGCCACAGCCAGGTCGAAGGGACGATGGAACTGCCCGACCTGCCCGCTCTGGTCGCGGAACTGCGGCAGGAGGGCGAATGGCCGACCTTGCTGCGCGACCTGGACCCCGCCCGCCTGCGCGCCTTGGGGGAGGCCTATATCGACCGCACCCGCATCCAGCGGCGCGAAGGGCGGCCCTATTTCATCGACAAGCTGCCCAATAACTGGCTGCATGTCGGCCTTATCCACCTGATCCTGCCCCATGCGCGGATCATCGATGCGCGGCGCCACCCGCTTGATTGCGGCTATTCCAATTTCCGCCAGCATTTCGCGCGGGGGCAGGCGTTCAGTTACGACCTTGGCGACATCGGCCATTATTATGCCGACTATGTCCGGCTGATGGCGCATGTCGACGCCGTGTTGCCGGGGCGCGTCCACCGCGTCGTCCACGAACGGCTGCTCGACGATCCGGAAACGGAGGTGCGCGCCCTGCTCGCCGCGCTAGGTCTGCCGTTCGAGGAAGCCTGCCTGCACTTCCACCAGAACCGCCGCGCCGTGCGCACCGCCAGCAGCGAACAGGTCCGCCGCCCGATCAACCGCGATGGAGAGGGTCAATGGCGCGCCGTCGAAGCGCAACTCCAGCCCCTGATCGCTGCCCTTGGCCCCGTGCTGAACAGCTATCCCGACGCGCCCTGACCGTGGCTTTCGGGTAACAATCGCCTGAAAAAGCGCATGATTGTCGGGACGCAACGATTTTCCATTGCGCGCTTCCGGCAGTTGATGACAATTTCCCGCAGAAACTCGTGCACCTGAGGGGAGGTAGCCGATGTCAGGTCGCTTACGCTTGATGGAGTTTTCGTCCGCATTGCTGGCCACCACGGCCATGGCCTTTCCCGCCATGGCGCAACAGGCCGCGCCACCCGCCGACAGCGACGTGATCGTCGTCACCGCCCAGCGCCGCGAGGAACGGTTGCAGGACGTGCCGATCAGCATCAACGCGCTCGGCCAGGCCAAGCTGGAACAGGCCAATGCCAAGGCGCTGGACGATTATGCCAAGCTGCTGCCCAGCGTCTCCATCCAGTCCTTCGGCCCCAGCCAGGCGCAGGTCTTCTTCCGCGGCGTGGCTACCGGCTCGGGCGGCCCGCCGCTGCATATCGGGCCGCTGCCGACCAGCAGCACCTATGTCGACGAAATCCCGGTCACGACCATCGGCGGCATGGTCGATGTCCATCTTTATGACGTGGCGCGGATCGAAGCGCTGGCCGGGCCGCAGGGCACGCTGTTCGGCGCCAGTTCGCTGTCCGGCACGCTGCGCATCATCACCAACCGTCCGGAACTGGGCAAGACCACCGGCAGCATCGACCTGCAAGTCAACAAGTTCAGCAAGGGCGACTTCGGCGGATCGGCGGAAGGCTATATCAACCTGCCGATCAGCGACAATGCCGCGCTGCGCGTCGTCGGCTTCTATGACCGGGCCGGCGGCTATATCGACAATATCCCCGGCACGCGCACCTTCACGCTGGACGATAACGACCCCAGCACCAACCTCACCGTCAACAACAACGCGCTGGTCGAAAACGACTATAATGATGTCGAAACCTGGGGTGGCCGCGCCGCGCTGCGCGTCGACCTGGACGACAACTGGACGGTCACGCCGCAATTTCTCTACCAAAGCCAGATCGCCCATGGCGGCTTCTTCTACGATCCGACCAAGGGCTATCTGAACGTCACCGACTATCTGCCCAGCCGCAACAAGGACCGCTGGTGGCAGGCTGCGCTGACCATCCAGGGCAAGCTCAGCGACTGGGATATCACCTATTCGGGCGGCTATTTCGAGCGCAAGGTCGATAATATAGCCGATTATTCCTATTATTCGGTCGCTTACGACAGCTACACCTATGTCGACGATAACGGCGTGACGCAGCCGGGCTTCACCACCTTTTTCCCGGACGCCAACGGCCATCCCATCGACCCGACGCAAACAGCGCACCAGTTCGACAAATATACCAAGCACACGCAGGAATTGCGCGTGAACTCGCCCACCGACAAGCCGTTCCGGCTGGCCGCGGGCATGTTCCTTCAGGTCCAGACCGACAAGATCGGGGCCGACTATCAGACGGTCGGCATCGGTTCGATCCCCACGCCGATCTGGCTCACCCCCTTCGGCACCAGCGACACCGTGTTCCTCACCCGCGTCAAGCGCAAGGACCGCGACTATGCCATGTTCACGCAGGGCGAATATGACATTGTGCCCAATGTCACGCTGATCGCGGGCATTCGCGGCTATGTGGCCCACAACACCATCTACGGCTTTTCCGGCACCAACAGCGCCAGCAATCTCGATCCGGCCAATTGTTTCCCCACCAGCCTACCCGACGTCCCCTGCGCCAATGTGCACAAGAAGCAGGTGGAATCGGGCGTCATCTGGCGCGGCGGCATCAAATGGCAGGTGGCGAGCGACATCATGCTCTACGGCACCGTTTCGCGCGGCTACCGGCCGGGCGGCAACAACCGGCGGCCAGGGGTCAATCCGTTCAAATCGGACAAGCTCGACAATTTCGAACTGGGCTGGAAAAGCCGTTTCGGGCGCTTCACCTTCAACGGCGCCGCCTTCTACCAGAAATGGCGCGATCTCCAGTTCGGGCTGGTGCCGGTCGGCCAGAATGGCGTCACCAACACCTATAATGCGGGCAACGCGCGCATCTATGGCGTGGAGGGCGACCTGTCCGCCCGCTTCGGCGGCCTCAGCCTGTCGGCCAGCGCCACCTATGTCGACGCGCAGCTCACCAGCGATTTCTGCGAAGTCGATCCAGTGACGAAGAATATCGTCTGCAACCCCGGCGTCCCGCCCGCCGCGGCCAAGGGCACGCGCTTGCCGATCATGCCGCGCTTCAAGGGTTCGGCCACGGCGCGCTATGAATGGCCGCTCGGCGCGATGACGGCCTTCGTGCAGGGATCGGTGTCGCATCAGGGCGGCACGCGCACCTTCCTGACCGATGCGGATTATGCGGCGGTCGGGCCGACCAAACCCTTCACCACCGCCGATTTCTCGATCGGCACCCATTGGGATAGCTGGCGGATAGAGGCGTTCATCCAGAACGCCTTCAACAGCCATGGCGCGCTGGGCAAGAACACCATCTGCGCCACGGAAATCTGCGGCGCCTATGCCCGGACCTACCCGACCAAGCCGCAATTTTTCGGCCTGAAACTGGGCTATGATTTTGAGTAGCGGGTGGGAAACCGGCGCGATTGAATGAAATCGTCATTCCCGCGAAAGCGGGAATCCATCTCCCATAAGTCGCCCCAGAGGGAAGGCTCAGGAGATAGATTGGCTGCGCCGAACTTCGTTTCCCGCCTACGCGGGAATGACGTAAATGCTTGATGGGGCACTCAAACCCCTTCCTCCTCCGGCATGACGTCCACCATCACCTGGACATTCTGCCCGGAGCCGCCCACGAACAGCCCATCCATCGGCGCGACGTCGGCATAATCCCGCCCCATGGCGACGAACAAATGCCCGTCCCCGGTAATCACCCCATTGGTCGGATCGAAGCCGATCCACCCCCGCGTCGGCCCGCACCACAGCATCACCCAGGCATGCATCGCGTCCGCGCCGACCAGCCGCGCCATCCCCGGCGGCGGATCGGTGCGCAAATAACCGCTCACATAGGCGGCAGGCAGCCCGAACCAGCGCAACGCCGCCACCATCACATGGGCAAAGTCCTGACACACCCCATGGCGCGCCGCAAAGGCCTCCGCCACTGGCGTCGCCGCATCGGTCGCCCCGCTCACATAGGCGAACGCGCTCTTGATCCGCTGCGCCAGTTCCAGCGCCCCCCCCACAATCGGCCGCCCGGGCGCAAGCAAATCCCCCGCCCAAGCCCCGATCTCCGCCGCCAATGGCACACGCGGCGAGGCGTAGAGATAATGCGCCGGTCCCGCCGGTCCCATGTCCCGCGCCGCCAAAGCCGCCTCCGCCACCGCGCCGATGGTTGGATCATCCTCTTGCGGTTCAATGGGCGGGCCGCCCTGCACCCCGGCACGGAAGCTGCTGTCGATGCGGATTTCCTGCAACGGACTGTCGATCTCGATCCGCGCGACATTCACCGGCCACGCCCCCGGCCGCGATTCGATGGAAGCGGGCGCGGGATCGACCGCCAGATGATAATCCGACGTCCACTGCCCCGGCCATGGCGCGGGCCGAAGCCGCAGGTTGAAGCGCGCCAACTGCACCGGCGCATCATAATGCACGATGGTCTGATGCCGGATGTGGTAAATCATGACAGCAGGCTGACGCCCTCGCTCTTTTCCTTGCGCCGTTGCAGGAAATAACGCTGCCCGATGGCATCCGAAAGACCGAGCAATCGGCTCTCCGCGTCGGCCAGATCGGCCATGCTCAATGCATCCCCGGTCAGCGGCACCAACCGCGCCGCCAGCATCGCCGCCAGCCGCTGCGGCTCCTCCGGCATGCCGTCGCCATGCAGCGCGGGCAGCGCCGCGACATGCTCCGCCAATCTCTGCACCTGATAGACGATCGAGCGCGGATTTTGCGGTTCCAGCGCCACCAGATCGCGCACCGGCGCCAGCGCAGGCCCGGCGAGATAGCGGTTGCGATAGCTGATCTGGCTGTCGTTGAGATCGAGCAGCACGGTCAGATCATCCGCCGACGCCCAGTCGGCCCCGAACAGCATGGCCAGGCGGCAGCCGTTGATCGCCCGCTCCATCCGCCGCCCCATGTCGTGGAAGCGCCACCCTTCGGTCCGCCCCATATTCTCCGCCGCCAACCCGGAAAGCGCCGAAATCCGCTCGATCATGCGGGAAGAGGCTTCCAGCAAAGTCTCCGTCACCCCGCCGTCGAAATCGGGCAGGGGCAGGCGCACCAGCCGCCAATAATCCACCGCCAGCCGATCGCGCAGCCCTTCGCCAATCCCTGCCACCGCTGCCAGCAGCGCACGCACGCTGCCCGGTTGCGTGCCGTCGCCCAAAGCCTGCGCGCAAAGCGGCCCGACCGCCCCCGCCGCGTCGGGAATGGCCCCCCAAAGGGCAAGCTGCCCCATCAGCCGATCCATGGTGGGCGATCCGACGGCCGGTCCCAGATCGGCCTCGATCGACCCGCCGACGATCGACCGGATCACCCGCGCCGTCATCTCCGTGCGCTCGATATAGCGGCCCAGCCAATAGAGATTGTCCGCCGCCTTGGCGGGCAGCATGCCGCCCACGCGCCGGATGGCGGGTGCGGCCGCCACCGCCGAAAGCCCGTCCTGGGGCACGGGCTTGGCGTCCAGCACGCACATGTCCGCCGACAGATCGCCTTCGCCCATCAGCGCGGCGCGAATGTCGCCATGCGCCGCCAGCCGCGTGAAGGCGCCCGGCATGATCCGCCATTGCCCCAGCTCGTCCCGCGCCACGAACACGCGCAGGGTGAAGGGCAGGGGGGTCAGCTTTCCGTCCACGATCGCAGGCGTGGTCGACAGCCGTACCACCTCCTGCCCGACATAGTCCATCGGCCGCCGCGCCATGGCGTCCAGCAAGGCCGCCCGCTGCGCCGCATCCATGGCCGATCCGGGCAGGAAGCGCGTGCCCGTCAGCCCCGCCACATCGCGGTCGAAGGCCGATCCCACCACCAGCTCGTCCATCGCGTCCGCGACATGCGCCCGCTCCGCGCTCTGCCCGCACCACCAGGTCGCGATATTGGGCAGGATGAGGTCCGCCCCCAGCACCTCCCGCGCCAGCCCCGGCAGAAAGGCCGCCATGGCCCGCGATTCGATCACGCCCACGCCCGGCCAGTTGGCCAGCATCAGCCCGCCCTTCACGCAGGCGTCGAACAGGTCCGGCACGCCGATGCGCGATTCCGCGTCGAACGCCAGCGGATCGATGAAGCGGCTGTCCATCCAGCGCCACAGCCCATCGACCCGCTTCAATCCCTGGATCGTGCGCACGAACAATTGCCCGTCGGACACGATCAGATCCTCGCCCTCGACCAGCAACAGGCCCAGATAGCGCGCCAGATGCGCTTGCTCGGCATAGCTCTGGTTGAAGCGTCCCGGCGACAGCAGGCCGATGCGCGGATCGCTCCGCTCGCAATCGGCCGCCAGCCCGCGCCGCAAATCGCTCAGAAAAGGCGCCAGCCGCCGCACATTGAGCGCGCCCAGCAAATCCCCGGTCGCCCGCGATAGGGCCAGCCGGTTCTCCAGCGCATAGCCCACGCCCACCGGGGTCCGCACCCGGTCCGCCAGCACCCGCCATTCGCCATCCGGCCCCCGCGCCAGATCGGCGGCGTAGAAATGGATGAAATGCCCATGGGGCGGCGGCGCGCCGGTCATCACCCGCCAATGATGGGGGCTGCCGGTGATGACGCTGGCGGGCAGCTTGCCGTCCCGGACCAGCGATTGCGTGCTGTATATGTCGCTGATGACGCGCTCCAGCAACTGCGCCCGCTGGACCAGGCCTTGCTCGATATGCGTCCATTCCTGCGCGCCGATCAGCAGCGGAACGGGGCTGAGCGGCCAGGGCCGTTCCTGCTGATCCCCGGTCAGGCGGAAGGCCAGCCCCAGATCGACCGCCTGCCGCCCGACATTGCCCGCCAGCACCGCCGGATCACCCTGCGCCTGAACCGACAGCCGCTCCAGCATGGCCCGCCAATGGCCCGCCATCTCCTTGCTGGCCCCGGCGAACAGATCGCCCTTGGGCGCCCTCGCCAGATAGGTCTCGGCCCAGCCCGCCGCGTCTACAGGAAGGGCGCCAGCCATGTTCATGGATGCCGGAAACGCAGGTCCAGCGTCATCGGGAACTCGCTCGGAGCCTCGGCGGGCGGCATGTCGACCGGGCCGGGCGTATGGCCATGATCCTGAAACCGCGCCTTGCGCCGCGCCTCCGCCTCATAGGCGTTGATCGGCAGCGTGTCGTAATGGCGCCCGCCCGGATGCGCGACATGATAGACGCAGCCGCCCAGCGACCGCCCGCTCCAGCTATCCAGCACGTCGAAGGTCAGTGGCGCGTTGACCGGCAGGGCCGGGTGCAGACAGGCCGCCGGCGCCCAGGCCTTATAACGCACGCCGCCCACCGCCTCGCCCGGCACGGATGTCGGCGTCATCGGCACGCGCCGCCCATTGCAGGCGACGATATGCCGCCCGGCGATCAGGCCCGTCGCCCGCACCTGCAACCGCTCGGTCGAACTATCGACATAGCGCACGGTCCCGCCGATCGCGCCTGTCTCGCCCAGCACGTTCCACGGCTCCAGCGCGTGGGAAATCTCCAGCCCCACGCCGCCCGCATCGACTGCGCCATGGATCGGGAAGCGGAACTGTTTCTGCGCCTCGAACCAGTTGGCATCGAAATCGTAGCCCGCGCCGCGCAGGTCGCCCAGCACCTCCAGAAAATCCGCCCAGACGAAATGCGGCAGCATGAAGCGGTCGTGCAGCGCCGTCCCCCAGCGCACCAGATTGCCCTGCTGCGGCTGGCGCCAGAACCACGCCGTCAGCGCCCGCAACAGCAATTGCTGCGCCAGACTCATCTTCGGCTCCGGCGGCATTTCGAAGCCGCGAAACTCCAGCAACCCCAACCGCCCGGTCGGCCCATCGGGCGAGAACATCTTGTCGATGCAGATTTCGGTGCGGTGGGTGTTGCCCGTCACATCGACCAGCAGATTGCGGAACAGCCGGTCCACCAGCCAGGGCGGCGGCGCATCACCCTTGCCCGGAGCAGGCACCTGCGCCAGCGCGATCTCCAGCTCATACAGCCCATCATGCCGCGCCTCATCGATGCGCGGCGCCTGACTGGTCGGCCCGATGCACAGCCCCGAAAACAGATAGGAGAGGGAAGGATGCCGCTGCCAGTACAGCACAAAGCTTTTCAGCAGATCGGGCCGCCGGATGAAGGGCGAATCGATGAGGCTCGGCCCGCCCAGCACGATATGATTGCCGCCCCCGGTGCCCACGGATCGCCCGTCGACCATGAACTTGTCGGCGGTCAGATCACAGGTCCGCGCCAGCGCATAAAGCCGCTCGGTGATCTCCACCGTCTCGTCCCAACTCGCGGCGGGCTGCACATTCACCTCGATCACGCCGGGATCGGGCGTGGCCTTGAGCACCTGCAATCGCGGATCGGGCGGTGGCGCATAGCCCTCGATCCGCACGGGAATCCGCATCGCTTCCGCCGCGCCCTCTATTTCCGCCACCAGTTCCAGATAATCCTCCAGGGCTTCCACCGGCGGCAGGAAGATCGACAGGAAATGCCCGCGCGGTTCCACCGTCACGGCGGTGCGCACCGCCCCTTCGATATGGAACTGCTCGACCCGCTCCTGCGCGACAGTCCCGCCCGGCGCATCCGGCACCCGCTGCACTGGCTGGGCATGAACCTCATCCAGCGTGGCGCGGAAATCCGGCAAAGGCCCACGCGGCTCGCTCGGATCGCGGGGATGGATATAGGGAAAGGCCGCCTCCGGCACATGCGGCAGCGACCCCAAGGGCAGGCGATAGCCCAGCGCCGAATCCCCCGGCACCGCGAACAGCTTGCCGCGCCGGAGTTGCCATATCTCGCTCTGCCAACGCGGCGTCGGCACCTGGCTCTGCCAACGCTGCACCGGCAGCACGAAACCCACCGGCTGGTCCAGCCCCCGCTCGAACGCCCGCACCATTCTTGCGCGGGCTTCGGGATCGGAAATCTTGGGATCATCGGGCGATGTGTTGACCGGCAGGTCCGCTTCCTTGACCGCCCACACCGCCGGGTCTTCATAGACCGGCTGGATATGCTCGGACGTAAAGCCCATCGCGCCCGCCATATGCGCGATAAAGGCCTCGGCATCCTCCGCCGTCACCGCCCGCGCATCGTCAGCCGCCACCTCATCCGCGATCAGCCCGGCATCCCGCCAGATCGGCACCCCATCCTGCCGCCAATACACCGCATAGGCCCAGCGCGGCAGGCTCTCGCCCGGATACCATTTGCCCTGCCCATGGTGCAGCAGTCCGCCCGGCGCGAACGTCTCCCGCAGCCCCCGGATCAGCCGGTCGGCATAGCCCGCCTTGGTCGGCCCGACGGCATCGCCATTCCACTCGCCTTCGTCGCCGCCATTTTCCGCCACAAAAGTCGGCTCGCCCCCGGTGGTCAGCCGCACATCCTGAGCTTGCAAGTCGGCATCGACCTTCGCCCCCAGCGCCATCACCGCATCCCAGCGCGCATCGGTAAAGGGCTTGGTGATCCGCACCGCCTCGGCAATGCGGCTGACCCCCATGGAAAAGTGGAAATCCACCTCCGCCGGTTCCGCCATGCCGCTGATCGGCGCGGCGGATCGATAATGCGGCGTCGCGCAGAGCGGAATATGCCCTTCGCCCGCGAACATGCCCGATGTCGCATCCAGCGCCACCCAACCCGCGCCAGGCACATAGGCCTCCGCCCAGGCGTGGAGGTCGACGACGTCCTGCGAAACCCCCTTCGGTCCCTCCAAAGGCTCGACGTCCGCGACCAACTGAATCGAATAGCCCGACACGAAACGCGCCGCAAAGCCCAGCCGCCGCAGCAATTGCACCAGCAGCCAGGCCGAATCCCGGCACGATCCGGTGCCGATCTCCAGCGTCTCCTCCGGCCCCTGCACGCCGGTTTCCATGCGGATCACATAGCCGACCCGTTGCTGGAGCTGCCGGTTCACCTCGACCAGAAAGTCGATCGTGCGCCCTGCAAAGCCCTTGTGGCTCTCCACCAGCGCCTCGAACAGCGGCCCCTGATCCTCCAGCTCGAAATAGGCGGCGAGGTCGGTTTTGAGCTGCTCGTCATAGGCGAAGGGATAATCCTCCGCATAAGGTTCGACGAAAAAGTCGAACGGATTGATGATGTCGAGATCGGCCAGCAGATCGACCTCGACCGAGAAATGATCGACGGGCTCTGGAAAGACGATCCGCGCCAGCCAATTGCCATGCGGGTCCTGCTGCCAGTTGAGGAAATGCCCGGACGGCTCGATCTTCAACGCATAGTTAGGGATTTTCGTCCGGCTGTGCGGCGCGGGCCGCAATCGGATCACCTGCGGCCCAAGCTTGATCGGGCGGCTGTAGCGATAGGACGTCAGGTGGTGGAGCGCGGCCTTCAGCATGGAAGCGATGAAACGCCACCCCCTGCTGCAATGCAATATACAATCGTTTTGCGCCCAAAGATTCTGTCAGGGCAACAAATCCACCCGCTCCGCATCCGGCATCACCGCATCCAGCAGCAGCGAGCGATGGCAGGCCGCCGCATCCCGCTCGAAACAGAGCACAGCCACCGGCTGCTCCTGCGCCATTTCAATCAGTTGCGCCGCCTGCACCATCGCCTCAGGCAGCTCCAACTGCCCCGCATAAATCTCCGCCAGCCGCTTGCGATCGCCTTTGCGCGCCGCCTCGCGCCCGGCGGCGGGCGTGCCCAGCGCCTTCAGCCCGACATAGTCGATCCCTGCCTCCCGCAGCCCGGCGGCCAGGATATTCTTGGAAAAGCCCGGCCGCCGCGACAGCGGCACCGCCCGGACATCGGCCAGCAGGGTAACACCCGCCGCCTGCAACGTCGCGATCACCTCGTCCTGCGTCGCGCCTTCATAGCCGATGGTGAAGATTCGCATGTCCAACAGAATACCGTGTTCCTGCGAAGGCAGGAACCCAGTTCAAACGGCGGGACTGGGTTCCTGCCTCCGCAGGAACACGGAGCAACAAACGCTACCCGTCCCCCTCGGCCCGTTCCATCATCTCCATGAAATCCCGTGCCGCGTCGCGGTCAGCCGGGTCCGCGAACGCCTCGTCCAGATCGGGCGCATCGCCCAGCAGGAACATCAGCGACCAGAGCGCAAAGCGCCGCCGCCCGTCCGTCTCCAGCCCGAAATCGACCCGCATATGCTCGATCCCGGCCGCCAGCGCGTCGGGCGTCAGCGCGTCCACGTCCCGCACCCCGAAATAGCGGTGCAACTGATCGTCGAAATTCATGGCACCGGCACCGTTTCGGGCAAACCCCAGTCGATCGACCCGCGCCCTTTCTCGTCCAGAAAGGCATTGGCCTTCGAAAAATGGCGACAGCCCAAAAAGCCGTTATGCGCCGACAGGGGGGAGGGGTGCGCCGCCTTCAGCACCAGATGCCGCGTCCCGTCGACAAACTCCGCCTTGCGCTGCGCATAGGCGCCCCAGAGCAGGAAGACCACCGGCTCGACCTTCTGGTTGACCAGCCGGATGATGGCGTCGGTAAACTGTTCCCAGCCGCGTTTCTGGTGGGATGCGGCCTTGCCCATCTCCACCGTCAGCACGCTGTTCAGCAGCAGCACGCCCTGACCCGCCCAATGCTCCAGAAAGCCGTGGCGCGGCGGGCGCAAACCCAGATCGCTCTGCAATTCCTTGTAGATATTGACCAGCGACGGCGGCGTGCGCACGCCCGGCTTCACCGAAAAGCACAGCCCATGCGCCTGCCCCTCGCCATGATAGGGATCTTGCCCCAGCACCACCACCTTCACCTTGTCGAGCGGCGTCAGGTCCAGCGCCCGGAAATATTCGCTGCCCTTGGGAAAGACGCGCTTTCCCTGCGCCTTCTCCTCTTCCAGAAAGCGCTTCAACCCCTGCATATAGGGGCTTGCGAATTCCCCGCGCAGCGGCGCGCGCCAGCTCTCGTCCAGCTTGATAGTGTCGCTCATGGCCCGGCGTGATGAACCGGGGCGTGAACCGATGTCAACGATCCTTCTTTCCCGCCCTTGCGCTGGACCGGCGAATCGGGAAAATAAGCAGGATGCCGCGCCTTCGTACCAAGCTGATCGCCTTCCTCGGGCTTTTCCTCGCCCCCTTGCCCACCGCCGACGCCTTCGGGCCGACGGCGAACCCGGTCGAACATAACGCGCAATCGCGTCTGATGGCCGAATTCGCCCGCTTCTCGACGCTGACCGACGGCACGGTCGGTATCGCCGTGCGCGACCTCGGCACCGGGGAGACGCTGGCTTATAATGGCGACACGCTGTTCCCGATGGCCAGCACCTACAAGGTGGCGGTCGCGGCCAGGATTCTCTCGCTGCTCGACGCGGGCAGCCTCAGCCTCGACGAACCGCTGCTTCGCCTCGGCCGCCCGCTGCCGGTGCGCACGCTGCTGGAAATGAGCCTGACCTTGAGCGACAATGAGGCGACCGACGCCCTCGTCGCCCGCGCAGGCGGCCCGCAGGCGGTGAACGACTGGGTCCATGCCGCGGGGATCAAGGGGCTGCGCGTCGACAGCAACACCCGCGACCTGCTTGCCCGCGCCAAGGTGGCCGGCGTGGGCTTCGGGGATGAAGCCGCCATGGAGTCCGGCCTTTCCGCCGCCCAGCGCGACGCGCGCGACATGCCCAATATCGGCTTCACCGCCGACCCCCGCGACACCGCCACGCCGCGCGCGATGGACGACCTGCTCGCTGCGATCCGCCTGGGCAAGCTGTTGAAGCCGCAGACGACCGCGCTGATGCTGTCGATCATGGAACGCTGCAAGACCGGCAAGGCCCGGCTGCGCGCCATGCTGCCCCCCGGCACGCGCATCGCGCACAAGACCGGGACGCTGAACGGCCTTGGCAATGATACGGGCATCATCACCCTGCCGGACGGGCGGATATTCGTCATTTCGGTCTTCGTGATGAAGGACTATAAGGGGCATGAGATGCGCGACCGCATCATGGCCGAAGCGGCGCGGGCCGCTTATGATTATTTCCTGTTCGCCCCCGATCGGCACACGGCCTGACGCATCGATCTTAACTTCGATCACCTTTCCCGTTAGCCTGGAAGGCGATGGAGGAGGGGGAGTGCGATGGACGGCAAGGCTGCGTTCAGGGACTTCTGGCCCTATTATCTCCAGGAACATGCCCATGCGGGCACGCGGGCGATGCACTATGCCGGCACCAGCCTGGTCGTGCTGCTGCTCGCCGCGCTGCCCGTCGCGGGAAGCTGGTGGATGGTCCCCGCGCTGCCGCTGGCAGGCTATGGCTTCGCCTGGGCAGGCCACAGCCTGATCGAACATAACCGCCCCGCGACCTTCCGCTATCCCCTCTGGTCGCTCCGCGCCGATTTCGTGATGTGGTTCCGTTTCATGACCGGCCGCATGGGCCGCGATCTCAAACGCGCGGGCGTTCGCCCGGATGGCTCGATCGATCCCGCCCTGCGCCGCCAATTATAGTCCCTTGATCCTCGCCACGGCTCTGCCAAAAGGGCCGCAATGGCCCTCACCGCCCAATTCACCCGCCTGCCCGATCCCGCGATCCTCGCCCCCCGCTGGCAAGCGCTGGAGGCCCGCGCGGATGCCGGCTTTTTCCTCGGCTGGACGTGGACCGGCGCCTGGCTGGAAAGCTACGGCGTCCGCCCCGAACTCCTCGCCGTCACCGACGCGCAGGGACGGGACATCGCGCTTGCCTTGTTCGGCCACGCCATGCAGCCCCGCCTGCTCGGCCCCACCGCCACATTGTCGCTCAACCAGTCGGGCGATGCCGCCGCCGATCGCCCCTTCATCGAATATAACGGCCTGCTGATCGCGAAGGGCAGGGAAGGGGAGGCGACCGAAGCCGCCCTTCAAGCCCTCCAGAAACGCAAGGACTGGCGCACCCTGCGCCTCAGCGGCATCGCGCCCGGTTCGCCGCTTCTTGAAATCCCTGCCCGCCGCAAGACCCGCCTCGACCGCTCCCCCGTCTATCAGGTCGACCTCGACGCCGTCCGCGCCTCCGATTATCTCGCGCTACTCAGCGCCAACAGCCGCAGCCAGATTCGCCGCGCTATCAAGGACCATGGCGGCGCGCTCCCCGCCATCACCCAGGCCAGCGCCACGGAAATCGGACCCTGGCTTGATGAAATGCAGGCTCTCAACACCGGGCGCCACGCCGACAATGCCTGGGACGACCCGGCCTTTCGCCGCTTCGCCACCACGCTCGCCACCCGCAGCGATAAGGTCGAACTGCTCCGCTTCACCGATAGCGGGGGAGTCGTGGGCCTGCTCCTCAACTTCCTCCACGACGGCACGGCGATGAACTACCAGTCCGCCTTCGCCGCCCCGCGCACCGCCAAGGACAAGCCCGGCCTGCTCTGCCACGCCGCCGCCATCGGCCATTATGCAGCGCGCAACCTGAAACTCTACTCCCTGCTCGCCGGCAAGGACCGCTACAAGCAAAGCCTCGCCACCCGGCAGGAAGCACTGGAATGGTGGCAGATCGACCGCTTCAGCCCCCGCCTCGAAGCCGAAGCCATCCTCCGCAAAATCCTTAAGCGCCCAGCTTCCGCATGATCCGATAGGCCAGCCGCCGCACCCCCCGCGCCTCAGGCCTCGCCCCAACCCGCGCCGTCGGCAGCCTGCGCCGCCGCAACAGCGCGTTCAGGCTATGCAACTCGCCCTCGGCCACGCTCCGCTCCGACCGCCAGGTGACGGACAGGCTGACCGACACGACAGGGCCATTCTCCACGAAATGCGGCGCCTTCACCGGCACATGAAGGGCATCCCCCGGCAACAGCGTCACCGCCATCGCCCGGTCGCGAAACCCTTCCCGCCAGTCCAGATTGCGATGCCCGCCCGCATGGAAGGCCTCGCTCTGCACGGCAGGCACCAATTCCTCGTCGCCCGCCGGAAAGACCGTCATGGTCTTCTCCCCCCTGATCTGGAGCAGGATATTATGCTCCGGGTCCATGTGGAACGGCGTCACGCTCCCCGGCGAGGAGAGGAAGATAAAGGCTTCCCGGTGCAGCATCGGCCCGGTCTCCCGCTCCACCAGCACCGCCAGCTCGCCCAGCGCCCGGTCCAGCAAAGCGCCATAATCCGCATCCCGCTCGACATTCTTCAGCACCGCCCAACTGCCGTTCGTCTCGATCGTCCGGATCGTCTCGCCCAGGCTCAACCCGTTGGAAGGCGTATCCTCCGCCCGCACGCCCAGCGGCAATTTGCCCAGATTATATTCCACGCAAGCGGCAGGCATCCGCTCCGCCAGCCCGGCCAAAGCCTCCAGCGTCAGCAACTCATGCCCCACCAGCCCATGGCTCAATTTCGCCGCCCGATCGGGATAGGCCGCCGCAAAATCCGCCCGCGCCCCCTCCGAAAACACCGCGTTCATAGCTGCCCTCTCAATCCTGACCTTTCAGGCGCCGCCCCAGCGCCTCGACGCCATTGGCCAGCGCGAAAGCCGCACTTCGGCCCGCGCCGCGCAGGGCAATGCGATATTGGGTAATCGTCCGCCGCTCGGCCCACAGGCTGTCGATCATCGGATGATCCGCCGCCGCGCAGCTATCCATCCAGCCGATGCCGGGATCGCCCAGCACCGCATGCAGATTGGCGATCTCGATCAGCACCCCCGGCGAAAAGCGGCCCAAAGCCTCGTCGAATGCGATCTTGAAGGAAAAGGCGCCTTCGCCATGCCGGAAATTGACCAGCATCGCGATCGCCCGCCCATCCAGGTCCATGCGCAGGAAATGCAGCAATCCGCTCTCGAACGCCGCCGCGCAGGCCGCTCGGAAGAAAGCCGCATCATCGACCTTGCAGGCCAATGCCGACCCTTCCGACCCCTTCCAGCCCGAAGCCTCCAGCGCCAGAAATTCGCCGCACCACGCCGCGAGTTCCCCCCCATCGGCCAGCACCCGGCTCTCGACCGCGCCCATATCCGCCAGCCGCTTCTGCAAGCGCCGCAATTCCTTGCGCTTCTTGGCGCGCACATGGGCTTCCCAATAGGCGTCCGCGTCCATATCCGACCGCAGCATCGCCCGGTCGTAGCGATGGACCTCGCGCCGTCCCCGCCGCTGCTCGACGCATAGCGCCTCCAGCGCCGCCGCATTGGCGCCCGCCGCATCCAGCCCGCGCAGGTGCAGGAAACCCGGCGCCCAGGGCGCGTCGTCCAACTGCCCCAACAGGCTGCGCCAGGCCGCGATTTCCTCGCCCCGCCGAATCAGCGGCGCGCCGAAGAAAATATGGTCGTGCATCCAGTTGGTGACGCAGCTCACCGGCAATCGCCCATGCCGCGGCGCGACCACCACCGGCATCAGCCCGATCAGATCGCTGCCCCGCTGCGCTTCCAGCACCCGCACGATCCTGTCGCCCGCCAGATGATCCAGCGCCGCGCACAGCATTTCGGGCATGTAGAAGGCATTGGCCTCCGCCGCCTCGTCCGCCAGCGCGGCCCATCGCGCGCGCTGCACCGGGGCATAGGCGCGCGCATTCGCCAATGCGGGATGGGAAGCCATGTCCATGGCTCCGGCCTTAGCCGCCAATGATTAGGGAAAGGCTAATCCGCGACAGATCATGGCCAGTTGCTGACGAGAGATATCCGTTCGGGCTGAGCGAAGTCGAAGCCCTCAGCCGAGCGGAGCGAGGCTTCCATGCTTCGCCTTCGCTCAGCAGGGCCCTTCGACAAGCTCAGGGCGAACGAAAACTGAAAGTCCACTCCCACCCATGACCAGCCCCAATATTCCCTTCCCCAACCCCAACAATTTTAGGCACTGATACGCCCCTTATGGGGAAAGCCCTTTACATCCCCCACCGGAAAGTCTGTGAAGAACCGAGCCAAGCAAAGACAGGAACAACGCGGCATGACAATCCTCGTGACCGGCGCCGCCGGCTTCATCGGCATGGCCGTGGCGGACCGTCTGCTGGCGCAAGGGCGCGCCGTCTTCGGCATCGACAATATGAACGACTATTACCCCGTCTCGCTGAAGCGCGACCGGATCGCCGCCCTGCATGATCGCCATGGCGGCCTGTTCACCTTTGCCGAACTGGACTTTGCCGACATGGACGCGCTCCAGGCGGCGCTGCACGACCATCCCATCGATGCGATCATCCATCTCGGCGCCCAGGCGGGCGTGCGCTATTCGCTGATCAACCCGCACGCCTATGTCCGCTCCAACCTGGCGGGCCACGTCAACATGCTGGAAGTGGCGCGGGAACGGCGGGTGCGGCATCTGGTCTATGCCTCTTCCTCCTCCGTCTATGGCGGCAACGACACGCTGCCCTTCCGGGTCGAGGACCGCACCGACCATCCCGTCTCGCTCTACGCCGCGACCAAGCGCGCCGATGAGCTGATGAGCGAGACCTACGCCCATCTCTTCCGCATTCCGATGACGGGCCTGCGCTTCTTCACCGTCTACGGCCCCTGGGGCCGCCCCGACATGGCGATGTGGATCTTCACCTCGAAAATCCTCGCGGGCGAGCCGATCCCGGTGTTCAACCATGGCCGGATGCAGCGCGACTTCACCTATATCGACGATATCGTCAGCGGCGTGATCGGCTGCCTGGACCATGCGCCGGAGGATGACGGCGCGCCCAAGGCGGGCGGCAGCCGCTCGCCCCACCGGCTCTACAATATCGGCAACAACCGCCCCGAAGAGCTGATGCACCTCATCGCCGTTCTGGAGGATGCCTGCGGCCGGAAGGCGGAAATCGACTTCCAGCCGATGCAGCCGGGCGATGTCCCCGCGACCTTCGCGGACATCAGCGCCATCGCGCAGGATATCGGCTTCGCGCCGGCCACCGGCATCGAAACCGGCGTGCCGCGTTTCGTCGACTGGTATCGCGCCTATCACGGATAAGGGTGGCGCGCCGCAAAAGCAGCGCAAAACAGCACCGGCGGCAAAAGGTTCCGCCATCGGCCGAACTTATTGAGCGATTGATCGCTTTTTGGTCCATTGTGGCGTTAATGGCGCGTAAATCTTCATTCGCACTTGCGAAATAGATTGCCAATTCTAAGGGAAGACGCCTATCCACATCAGCCGGGTGCCGGTTGGTTCCAACCGGTCGGGTCGCGGAACGAGGTAAGGGCGGAACACCGTGGGGCGGTGGTTCGTCGCCGCTATCGTAAGCTGGGAACCAGGCGTCAGTCTGGAAAAACCGGCGTCGATGGCGGAAAAAAGGGCTTACGCGTGTCGACAGTAACGAAGATCGTGCCATTCGGCTCAGGCGGGCGGATCGCGGAAACCGCGCGACGCACCTTGTCCATCGCGGCGGAGGGGCTGAACGCCCTTGAGGCGCAATTCACCGATCGGGAATTTTCGGCCAATTTCCTGCGGCTGATCGGCGTCATCATGAATGTCCGGGGCCGGGTGATCGTCACCGGCATGGGCAAGAGCGGCATCGTCGCGCGCAAGATGACGGCGACGCTCACCTCAACCGGCACGCCCGCCATCTTCCTGCACCCCGCCGACGCCGGTCATGGCGATCTGGGCATGGTGACGCCGGACGACGTGGTGCTGATGCTGTCCCATTCGGGCGAGTCCAACGAACTCGGCCCCATCATCCAATATTGCAAGCGCTTCGCCATCCCCCTGCTGGGCATGACCGCGCGGTCGCACAGCACGGTCGCGGCGGCGTCGGACATCTGCATCCTGATGCCCAATGTGAAGGAAGCCTGCCCCAATTCGCTCGCGCCGACGACCTCCACCACGATCCAGATGGCCTTTGGCGACGCGCTGGCCATCGCGCTGATGGAAATGCGCGGTTTTTCGGCGGACGATTTCCACAAATTCCACCCCAATGGCCGGCTGGGCGCGCAACTCGTCAAGGTGCGCGAACTCATGGCCTCGGGCGGCGACGTGCCCCGCGTGGAGGAAGACGCCTCGCTGCTGGACGCCACCATCGAAATGACCCGAGCCCGCCTGGGCGGCACGGCTGTCGTCAACGGCAGGGGCGAACTGATCGGCGCCTTCACCGATGGCGACCTGCGCCGCACCGTCACCGGCACCCGCCATATGAACGAGCCGGTCGGCCGTCACATGACGGTTGAGCCCGTTTCGGTCAGCCCGGAAGAACTGGCCTCCGAAGCCCTGCGGCTGATGCACGACCATAATATCACCCTCCTTTTCGTTTGCGAAAAGGATCGCCTGGTCGGCGCTGTCCATATGCACGACCTGCTCCACGCAGGCGTCGCCTGAGAGGCGATCGTCACTCGCCCCAAGAGCAACCGTGCTCCTGCGAAGGCACTGGCGCGAGACAAGTGGCTTGCGACAGCCCGGTCCCGCCGCCTGACTGCTTTTCTTCACATGCCATTTCGCACAGCCCCTCAACGCCGCTCCACCTGAGATGACCTCTCCCACGCTCGTCGTCATTCCCGCGCGCGCAGGCTCCTCCCGCCTGCCGCGCAAGCCCCTGCGCCTGATCGCAGGCCGCACGCTGCTGCACCGGACCATCGCCATGGCCCGCGCCGCAACCGCCGGTCTCCCTCACGCGAAACTGCTGGTCGCCACGGATGACGAGGAAATAGCCGCCCACGCCCGCGCCGCAGGGTGCGATGCCGCCATGACCGACAGCGCCATCGCCACCGGCTCCGGCCGCGCCCTCGCCGCTGCCCGCCAATGCGAGAACCAACCCCGCTTCATCGTCAACCTCCAGGGCGACAGCCCCTTTCAGCCCGAAGGCACGGTCCGCGCCGTCATCGCCGCGCTGGAATCCGGCGCCGATGTCGCCACTCCGGTCATCGCCCTCGACTGGCCCGCGCTCGACGCCCTGCGCGACCACAAGACGCGCTCGCCCTTCAGCGGCACCACCTGCGCCCGCGCGCCCGATGGCCGCGCCCTCTGGTTCTCCAAAACCATCATCCCGGCGATCCGGGACGAGCATGTCCTTCGGCAAAGCCGGGAACGGTCCCCGGTCTGGCGCCATGTCGGCCTCTACGGCTATACGCTCGACGCGCTGACCCGCTTCGAATCCACCCCGCCGACGACGCTCGAAAATCTCGAAGGCCTGGAACAACTCCGCCTGCTGGAACTCGGCATCCCCATCACCACCGTTCCGGTCAGCCCGCCCAGCTTCGACAGCTCCGGCATCGACACCGAAGCCGATATCGCCCGCGTCGAAGCCCTGATCGCCACCCACGGCGACCCGACACCGCCACTGGCCCTGTAAGATGCGCCGCATCTTCATCATCCGTCACGGCAACACTTTCGAAAGCAGCGCCGACGCCCGCCGCATCGGCGCAGGCACCGACATACCGCTGGTCGAAAGCGGCTGCGCCCAGGCCGACCGCCTCGGCGCCTGGTTCGCGGCGCAGAATCTCCCGATCCGCCGCCTCCACAGCAGCCCGCTCCTCCGCGCCCAGCAAACCGCCACCCGCATCGCCGCCGCCACCGGCCACCCCGTCGACGGCCCGCTGCCCTGGCTCAACGAAATCGATCATGGCCCCGACGAAGGCCGTCCCGAAGCGCAAGTCCTCGCCCGCCTCGGCGCGCAAGCTCTCACCGCCTGGGACGAGCAAGGCATCGCGCCCAAAGATTGGATCGTGGATGCCGAATCCCGCATCGCCGCCTGGAAAGACTGGTTCGCGCAAGCAGGGGAGGGCGTCGACCTCCTCGTCACCAGCAACGGCGCCGCCCGCTTTGCGCTCCTCGCGCTAGGCCTGCCGCTGGCGAACCTCAAACTCCGCACCGGCGCTTTCGGTGAACTGACGATCGACGAAACGGGCCGCGCCCAGCTCATCCGCTGGGACGAACGCCCGCTCAATTCTTCCGCTGCGGCACAGTAAACGTCCCCGACACGCGCCCGCCGGAGCTGCCCGTCACACCCGAACCGCCACCCCCGGCAGCCCGCCCATCCACGGTAGACCGCCCGCTGTTGAGGTCGATCACCAGCCGCCCGCCGGTCAGCCGGTTCGCCCCCTGCGTCAGCGACACATTGCCCAACATGGTGATCAGCCGGCTGTTGAGGTCGTAGATGGCGACATTGCCCTTCGCCGTCTCATTCCCCTTGGTCACGACGACATTGCCCGAAGCATCGATCCGGTCGATCTCCACCCCGCTGGTCCCGCCGCCCGGCTGGTTCCGGTAGGCCACCGTCATCCGCGCCGCATTCAGCGTCATGCCCGCCTGCGTCACCTCGACATGGCCGGACACGACGACGCGGTCGGCGCGGTCCTGCACCTCGATCCGGTCGGCGGTGAAGTTCACCGGCGCATTGCTGTCATGATTCTTCAGCACCTGCGCATCCGCCCCGACATACATCAGTCCGGCCGCACCCAGAACGCTCAAGGACACCAAAAGAAGGGGCTTTTTCATCACTTCCGCCCTTTGAGGCCATTTTGTTCGATACGCAAGCTCGCTCGCCCGTTCAGCGTCACCGTCCGCGCGCCCAGATCCGCTTCCAGATGGTCGCCGCTGAACGTGCCGATCGGTATCCGCCCGTCCACGCGCCCGGCGCTCTGCATCCGCCGCGTCTTGAGGTCGACGCCCACATCCCGCGTCGTCATCCTGTATCCGCCCTCAGACTCGAACTGCACCGGCCCGTCGATCGCGACCCGCTCCGTATCCATGTCGTACCGGCCCTTCTGCGCCCGCAACAGGGCTTGCCCATCGGACAGCAATATCCGCGCCGACATGTCGTTCAGATCCACGATCGGCTCCCGCGAACTCTTCTGCACCGCAGAGCCCGCCCGCAGCGAAAAGGGCTGCCCCTTGCTGTCTTCCCCGCGATAGAGCGCCTCGGTCACGCGCATCCGCTCCTTCGCCACCTCGACCTTGTTCTTGTCGAGCACGAAGCTGACCTTGTCCCCGCCGGTAAAGGGCGCCGTCGCCAGCAACGCCGCCAGCACGCCCACCGCCGCCGGCAGCCAGTTTTTGAGCAGCCCGACCAGCCGGTCATGGCTCCCCCCCGGCCTAGCCCAATGGCGGCGCAGATTGCGTTGCTGATCGGCCTGAATCGACATGGAAACCCTTACATATGCGCGAAGATATCGATCTCCGGCCATCCCTCCAGGTCCAGCGCGGCCCGATGCGGCAGGAAATCGAAACAGGCCTGCGCCAGCTCCATCCGCCCCTCGCGCACCAGCCGCTTGTCCAGCTCCGCCTTCAACGCATGCAGATAGCGCACGTCGGACGCCGCATATTCCTTCTGCGCGTCGGACAGCACCGGCCCGCCCCAGTCGCTCGACTGCTGCACCTTGGACAGCTCCTGCCCCAGCAATTCGCGCACCAGTTCTTTCAGGCCATGGCGGTCGGTATAGGTCCGCACCAGCCGCGAGGCGATCTTGGTGCAATATACGGGCGCGGCCACCACGCCCAGATAATGTTTGAGCGCCGCAATATCGAACCGCCCGAAATGATAGAGCTTCAGCCGCTCCGGATCGGCCAGCACCGCGCGCAGATGGGGCGCGGCATAATCGCTGCCGGGGTTGAAGCGCACCAGATGCTCGTCCCCCTTGCCGTCGCTGATCTGCACCACGCACAGGCGGTCGCGGGGCGTGATCAGCCCCATGGTTTCGGTGTCGACGGCGATCGGGCCGGGGGCAAGGACGCCCTCGGGCAGATCCTCTTCATGGAAATGGACGGTCATGATTCCCCTCTATGGCCAAAGCCGCCATATCGCAATCACCGCCTGCATGGGGGAACGAAAGGCGCCCAACCGGTCCCAAAATCGCCATTTCCGGCCCTTTGCCTGCCTCAAAAATCATTCGCGCTCCCCTGAAAAGTTGATATAGTGAGTCCCAAACCGCGTGCTAGCGGTGGATTCTGCATGTCATTCGCCCGACATGTTTGTCCGGTTTAGTCTGGGGCGAAGCGAAAGTGACCAACAGGGCATGAGTTTTGATAGAGGTCGCCGCGGCGGGCGCGGCAAGGACAAGCGCGACGGTTTCGGCGACGAAGGTTTCTATGAGGGTGGCCGCGGCGGCTTCGGCGGTGATCGCGGTGGCTTTGGCGGTGGCGGTTTCGGCGGTGATCGTTTTGGCGGCGGCGGCGGTGGTGGCTTCGGCGGTGACCGCGGCGGCTTCGGCGGCGGCGGCGGTGGTGGCCGCGGCGGCTTTGGCGGCGGTGGTGGCGGCTTCGGCGGCGGCGGCGGCGGTGGCCGCGGCATGCCCGCCCAGGTCGTCGGTGAAGGCACCGGCGTGGTCAAGTTCTTCAACGGCCAGAAGGGTTTCGGCTTCATCGTCCGTGACGATGGCGCGGAAGACGTATTCGTCCACATCAGCGCTGTAGAGCAGGCGGGCCTGACCGGCCTGGCCGAAGGTCAGCAGCTCGGCTTCACGCTGGTCGATCGCGGCGGCAAAGTGTCGGCAACCGATCTCAAGATTGAGGGCGAACCGCTCCCCGTTACCGATCGCGCGCCTCGCGAGCCCCGCGCAGGCGGCTTTGGCGACCGTCCGGGCGGCGGCGATCGCGGCCCGCAGCGCCAGCTCACGGGTGAGCGCGCCAGCGGCACGGTTAAGTTCTTCAACGCCATGAAGGGCTTCGGCTTCATCCAGCGCGACGACGGCCAGCCCGACGCGTTCGTGCACATCAGCGCCGTCGAACGCGCCGGCATGAGCGCTCTCAACGAAGGTGATCGTCTCGATTTCGAACTCGAAGTCGACCGTCGCGGCAAGTACGCGGCCGTGAACCTTCAGACGAAGGCCGACTGATAAACATCTGACCGCTTTCGCGGAGAGGATAGAAGGGGTCGCCTGCCCGGCGGCCCCTTTTTTTGGGCAATGCCTTAGCTGACGAGAATGGAACTTGCGTGTTAACCAATTCCTTATATTGGGATCGCACAATTTGCTTTGAGCCTCGGTGATCACCAGATAGGTTTCGGTTGAGATGAAAAAATATGAAAGGAGCGACACAATGGATGACCGTAGCGTCCTCGCTGCTTTCGGTGCGGAGCATGTGGAGCGACTAACTGGTCTATCCCGGCACCAGTTGCGGGAATGGGATAAAGCTGGCTTTTTTGCTCCTACCTATGCCTATGAAAACAGGCGTTTGGCTTATAGTAGGGTCTATTCGTTTCAGGATATTGTGGGCCTGCGCACGCTTGCGGTGTTGAGCAAAAAGCACCGAATACCAGTAGCTGAACTTAAGCGTGTAGCCGCTAAACTCGCGAAATGGAGCGACACTCCTTGGTCGAGTTTGACTTTGTATGTGCTCAACCGCGAGGTTCATTTTCATAATCCCGACACCGGAAGGATTGAAGGCGCTATTAGCGGCCAGTTTGCTGCTGCCATTCCGTTGGAAAACGTGATGGAGGATATGCGGCGGCAGTCCGACAAGTTGCGGAAGCGCGACAAGCAAGACATAGGAAAAGTGGAACGGCACAGGTACACGATGCGGAACGCATGGGTTGTCGCTGGCACTCGTATTCCCGTTACGGCGGTCTATAGCTTTGCTGACGCGGGTTATACCCACAAGCAGATAGTTGATGAGTATCCATCACTTACTTTAAGCGATGTTAAATTTATACTCGCCCAGCGTAATGAATTGACACGCACAGCATAACTGGCCTTAGTGGGGAGGCATGCATTTCCTCCTCGACCAGAATGTTGCGCGAAGTGTCGCTGATACGCTGAGACGATTAGGTCATA
Source organism: Sphingobium sp. SJ10-10 (assembly GCF_036038995.2). Classification (NCBI taxonomy): domain Bacteria; kingdom Pseudomonadati; phylum Pseudomonadota; class Alphaproteobacteria; order Sphingomonadales; family Sphingobiaceae; genus Sphingobium; species Sphingobium sp. SJ10-10. Next base: position 2,227,773 of record NZ_CP158132.1, on the reverse strand, counting down.
CATGTGATTTTAGTCGTGACTTGATACCGGCTGATGCCGCGGACCCAGTTGTTGCGGTTGCTGCGGAGCAGTTGGGAGCAATTCTCATTAGCCACGACAGAGATTTTAAGACTATCGCGCCGCGCGTTGCTGACGGACATAAGGCGTGATATCGACGTCTCAGTCGAATTGCTCTGGAGTGTCCTGAAGCTATGGCGGCAGCTCGATTGGAAGAGCTGATGCCGATCATCGAAATAACTTGGCAACTTCAACAATCAAAATCTGACAAGCGCATGATATTTCATGTAACTCGAACTGGTTTTAGGCTTGGGTAGACATTCTCAAACCCGCCGAAACGGAAACGGCGCCACCGTCCGCTCATAGCCATGCAAATCCAGCGCCCGGGTCACCGGCGGCAGGGCGCGGTCGGGGCAGTTGCGCCGCTCGCACAGATGGCAGGTCGGCCCGACCTGCGTCGCCGCGCCTTTCTCCACATCGATCCCGTCGGCATGCACGATCCTTGGCCCATGCTTCGCCTCGCAACCGAGCGCGATCGCGGACCGCCCCCGCGCGCCGCCCTCCATTGGCAGGCCGATGGTCAGGCTGATGAAGCGCCGCCCATCCATCGTCTCGATCAGTTGCGGGCGCACCGCGTCCGGCTCCTGGCTTTCATGCGCGTCCCAGCGCGGGCAGGTGCCGCCCAGCCGCGCAAAAGGCCAGGCCTCGCCATCGAAGCGCTTGGAGACTTGTCCCGCCCTGTCCACCTTCGCCATGAAGAAGGGCACGCCCCGCGCTCCCGTCCGGCCCAGGCTGGTCAGGCGATGCGCCAGTTGCTCCATCGACACGCCAAAGCGCGCCCGCAACAGCGGCAGGTCGTGCCGGCTCTGCTCGGCCGCCTTGGCGAAGCGGTCATAGGGCATGATCAGCGCCGCCGCGGCATAGTTGGTGAGCGCGATCCCGGCGAGGCGGCGGCTGTCCTCGTCCGGCGGTCCCGCCCGCGTCACCTGGCTGCCGATCGCGTCCGCCAGTTCCTGCGCGCAAAGCTGATAGGCCACCGCGAACAGCCGCCCCGAAGAAGCCAGCCGCTCGCTCAGCAACAGCCGCCGCCGGTGCATGTCATAATGGCGCAGCGTCCCGGCAAGCACATCCTCCCGCACGATCTGCACCGCCATGCCATGGCGTTCCTTCAGCCGCGCCCTGATGCCCGCCTGCATGGCCGAGGGATCGTCCCCCAACTCCTCCGCCAGCGATTCCGCCGCGGCGTCCAGTTCAGCAAAATGATTGCCCGCCCGCGATATCGTCTCGCGCAGCCAGTCCAGCGGCGCATGCAGCGGCGCCACGCTCCCCGGACCCGCCGCGACCTGCTCGGGCAGGCGGCGCAAGTCGCTCAAGGCGCGGTAGAACCGACCGATCGCCTCGCTGACCCCCGGATAATTTTCCGCGACCTCCAACACCTCGTCGCGGGCGATCCCGATGTCGCGCACCAGCGCATCGGACAGGATTTCCCCCAGCGCGCTGGCCGCGCCTTCCTGCGTGCTGGCGACGAAATCGCGAATGTCGATGTCATAGACATTGGCCAGCCGCAGCAGCATCTGCGCCGTCAGCGGCCGCTGGTTGCGCTCCAGATGGTTCAGGTAACTGGGCGAAACCCCCAATTCCTCCGCCATCCGCGTCTGGTTCAGCCCCAGCTCCCGCCGCAACACGCGCAGCTTGGGGCCAAGATAGAGTTTCCGATCATCAGCCATACTGTCATTATGTCAAAGAATGACAGTATGAACAAGTCACCTCATGACACCGCTCCACTAATCGCCCTTACCTTGTGGGATCATTCATGGTTTCTGATGTCATCCCAACGGAAAGGAACCCCAGATGGAAACGACCGAAACACGCGAACCCACCCGTTCCCGCGCAGTTTTCTCGCAGGAGGATTTCGGCCTGATCCGCACCGCCATCGCCCATTATCTGCGCGAGGTTCAGGACAAGCCGGAATCCGTCAAATACGCCAATCTCTACCACCGCCTCGGCCGGGTGAGCTGATCGTTCCCAAAGGGTCAGGAGAGGAAGGGCGCGGTCGTCAATCGACCGCGCTCTCTTCGTATCAGAACAGCCGGGCTAGGCCATAGAAAGCCGCGCCAATGATGGCGGCGGCGGGCAGGGTCACGACCCAGGCGACGATAATGCTCGACGCCACATTCCACCGCACCGCCGACAACCGCCGCGAAGCGCCCACGCCGACGATGGCGCCGGTGATCGTATGGGTGGTCGATACCGGCACGCCCAGATGCGTCGCCAGGAACAGGGTCATCGCCCCGCCGGTCTCCGCGCAGAAACCCTGCGCCGGGGTCAGCCGCGTGATCTTCGACCCCATGGTATGGACGATCTTCCACCCGCCCAACAGCGTGCCCATGCCCATCGCCGCCTGACAGCTCAGCACCACCCAGAAGGGCACGTGGAAATCGCCGGTCAGCATGCCCTGCGAATAGAGCAGCACGGCGATGATCCCCATGGTCTTCTGCGCGTCATTGCCGCCATGGCCGAGCGAATAGAGCGAAGCCGACACAAGCTGCAACTTGCGGAACACCCGGTCCGAGCCCTGCGGCGTGAAGCGGCGGAAGATCCAACTGATGATCAGCACCAGCAGCAACGCCAGCACCAGCCCGATGGCGGGCGACAGCACGATGGCCGCGCTGGTCTTGAACACCCCGCTCCACACCACGGCGGAGAGTCCCGCCTTGGCCGTCCCCGCGCCCAGCAACCCGCCGATCAGCGCATGGCTGCTGGAGGAGGGTATCCCCAATCCCCAGGTGATCAGATTCCACGCAATCGCCCCCATCAGCGCGCCGAAGATCACCTGCGGATCGATGATGCTGGCGTCGACAATGCCTTTGCCCACCGTCTCCGCCACATGCAGGCCGAAGAACAGGAAGGCGATGAAGTTGAAGAACGCCGCCCAGGCGACCGCATATTGCGGCTTCAACACCCGCGTCGACACGATGGTCGCGATCGAATTGGCCGCGTCGTGCAGGCCGTTCAGAAAGTCGAACAGCAGCGCGACGCCGATCAGCGCGACCAGCAGCGGTAAGGCGATATGGGCTTCCATGGTTCTGTTCTGGCCGGGTCAGGCGTGGTCTATGACCAGGCCGGAAATCTCGTTGGCGACGTCCTCGAAGCGGTCGGTCACCTTTTCCAGATGGCTGTAAATCTCGTTGCCGACGACGAAGTCCATCGGATTGCCCTGCCGCGCCTGGGCATAGAGCGCCTTGAGGCCCGTTTCATGCAATATGTCGGCATGTCCCTCCAGCTTCACCAGCCGCTCGGTCAGGTCATGCAGCCGCGCCGAATTGAGGTTCAGCGACCGCAGCAGCGGCATCGCCTCCGCCGTGATCCGCGCGCATTCGACGATCAGCGCGCTCATATCCTGCATCTGGGCGGGAAATTCCTTCACCTCGAACAGGGAGATTGCCTTGGCGGTCTTGTTCATCTGGTCGATGGCGTCATCCATCACCCCGATCAGGCCCGTGATGGCGCTGCGGTCGAACGGCGTCACGAAGATGCGGCGGACGTCCTGGAGCACTTCGCGGATGATGTCGTCCGCTTCATGCTCGCGGTCCGAAATCTCCTTGATATGGGCATCGATGTCCGGCCCGCCCTTGAGCAGCTTGGCGAGCGCATCGGCGCCGGCGACCAAGGTCACGGCATGATCCTCAAACTGCTCGAAAAAGCGCCCTTGCTTGGGCATCAGCGCGTGAAACCAGCGCAGCATTCCAGTCCTTTCGGTTTGCCATTCTCTGATCCGCAACAACGTCCGCACGAACAGGCCCGGGTCCCTGGGCGGTTCGCGAAAGGCTGCGATAATGGATTGTAGATCGGGTTCGTCGACGGCCTTTGCAGCTTCTGCCACGGGGAACCAACGCAGTTCCCGCTGCCCTTGTTCGGGCCATTGCGGCAACTGGCCGGTCACTGCAAGCGGGAAAACCTCGACCGTGGCTTCTTTGGTGTCGCCCCGCCGCCGCTTCTTGTCGTAGCGATAGCGGCCGATCGGCGCGGGGCAGGCGATGCCGTGAATGCCCGCTTCCTCAAAGGCTTCCAGTTCGGCGGCGCGGTGCCCGGCCATGCCCTTGATGCGATTGCCCTTGGGAATCACCCAGCGCCGCGTTTCGCGCGAGGTGATCAGAAGAATGCGCATCGACCCATCGGGATCGGTCGCATAGGGAAGGGCGGCGATCTGACGCATCAGCCGCCTTTATACGCCGCGAGGCGTGCATGACTTATGAATGGCCACCCCTGAATCACCGGCGCCTTGTAACAAAATCGTCACATTGCGCAATCGATCCGCTTGTCAGATCGACAGACGGGCCGTCACCCGGATATCGCGTCCCGCCAAGGGCGCGTAATCCTTGAGGAAACTAGCCGCCCGCCGCGCCTCCACATCGAAGATGTTGTTGGCGGACAGGGTGATGGTCGTCCGGTCATTGCCCTTGATGGGCTTGAAGGAGAGCGACGCGTTGACCAGCGTGAAGCCGTCGGTCGGCGTTTCGGTGTCGGCAATGCGATCCTGCGCGAAGCTGTGTTCGACCTCGCTGCGCAGGTTTAGCCGGTCGCCCCGCAATTCAACGCCCCCCAATAGGCGCAGCGGTGGAATCCGCGGAGCCGGGCCAGATCCCTTGATGGTGGCGCGGACATAGTCGGCCACCCCATCGAGATTGATGGCATAGCCGCCGATCTGCCCGACTTTCAGCGTGCCTTCCGCCTCGAAGCCGAGATAGCGGGCATTGGCCTGCAAATTCTGATAGCAGGGGAAGTCGAGCGGTTCGCCGCCATTGACCGCCATGCAGACGCTGTCATCGGCCAGGGAATCATAGATATAGCCGTCGAACCAATTGTGATAGGCGGATAGCGAGATCGTATAGCCCTTGCCCTGGCCGCGTAGCGTGCCTTCAATGCCCCAGCTTTTTTCCGGCCCGAAATTGGGATTGCCCAGTTCAAAGGCCTGTGTCCCGGCATGGTTGCCGCGCGCGAACAATTCCTCCGCCGATGGCGCGCGTTCGGTGCGGGACAGGTTCAACCCGGCGCGCCAGCCGGGGATGATTTCCTGGCTGATCCCCAGCGAACCGGACAGCGCGTCGAAGCTGCGATGATAGGCCGGGTTGAGCAGCGTCTCGTCGGCATCCGCGCCGACCCGCGTATGTTCGTAACGCCCGCCCAGTTCGACCCGCGTCGTGCCCAGGTCGAAGGACTGCAAGGTAAAGAAGCCCAATTGTTCGGTTTCGTTGCGCGGCAGGAATTTCTCTTCCCCCACGACATGGAAATTGCGGGCGAAGAACTGCGCGCCGATCGCGCCGTCCCAGCCGCCGCGCTTGGCCTGCACCAGTTCCAGCCGCGATTCGATCGACTGGTTGTAGAAGGTCGTGCCGACCGCGCCCGATTCCTCGATTTCCTGATGCTGGTAATCGGCAAAGCCCGCGCGCAGGCGGATGGATTCCAGGAAGCCGCCATTGACGGGCAGTTCGGCGCGCAGATCGGCGCGGTCCTGCTTCATGTGCAGCCGAACCTGCTCCGCCGTGCCATTGGGATCGAGTGAATAGCGCACCGGCACGCCGTAGAAATTGTCGGTATGCGCGACCGAGAAGCCCAGATTCCCCCCGTCGGTGATCAGCGCCGCGCCGCCTGCCACTTCCCAGGTCCGCGCTGCGCTGTTGGGCAGCTTGCCGCGCAGATCGGCCAGCTCCTCAATCGCCGGATCGCTGCTAGCGGCGGCCTGTGCGCGCAGGGCGGGGGTCAGGATGTAATTGCCGGTGTCGAGATCGCCGCTCTTCGAATAGCTGCCGTCGAAATGGACCACGAACTTGTCACCGATCGGCGCCTCGATCTCGCCCGATCCGGTGCGCTCATTGGCGGCGCTGCCATAGGTGGCGATGCCGTCGATATGGATCGGCTCATCGGGCACGCGGCGGGGGATGCGGCTGTCGATCACATTGACCACGCCGCCAATGGCCGACGACCCGTAGAGCAGCGCTGCCGGTCCGCGCAGCACCTCGATCCGATCGGCGGTCAGAGGGTTGATCGCCACCGCATGGTCGACCGAGGTGTTCGACACGTCGAAACTGCCGATGCCGTCGGTCAGGATGCGGACGCGCTCGCCCTGGAAGCCGCGAAGGACGGGGCGGGAGGCGTTGGGGCCGAAGGAGGTCGCTGAAACGCCCGGTTGGTGGGCCAGCGTGTCGCCAATGGTGGGGCGCAGCGCGCGGGTCAGCGCTTCGCCCGAAACCACGGAGGTGCCCGACAATATGTCGCCCTGCCGTCGGGGGATGATGGCGGTAACGACGATGTCCGCTCGTTGATCATGATAGGCCTGTGGCGCGGTGTCGCTGGCGGCGTCTTGGGCAAATGCAGGAAAGGCGGCAGAAAGTGCGGATAGGGCGCAACCGGCACGCAACAGCGCGGAACGATACATTCGGTTCGTCATCCTTGAATCGGGAGGAGATGCGCTCTCCTATCTGAAATGATATAGCATATCAATACCGCTTCGGCGCATGAATAAGCATTGGCCGCGAAATCGCCTCATCCAGCCGCAAATAACAGTTAAAGAAAGAGAAATTCTGCCAGCGCGGCGGCGGCGGCAGGGCTTTGCGGACGGACGGCCTGCCGCACTTCTATGGCTGGCAGAGGGCGTTCGAGCGCGATCCGCCTGATCCCCGTCATCCGCCCCAGATCGCGTGCCAGCGGGCCGAAGGCGGCGAAGCAGCCGGCCCCTTCGCGCAGGATGGTCATGATGTCGAAGAGATTGTCGGTTTCCAGAACGGGATTGCCCAGCCGCACGCCGCCGCGCATCAGCGCCTCGTCGATGATCAGCCGCAGGCCGTTGCGCGGTTCCATGGCGAGCGTCGGCATGTCGGCCAGCTCCGTCATCGCCACGCTTTCGCGGCGGGCGAGCGGATGGTCGACGCCGGCATAGAGGTTGATTTGCTCCGACCACCCATAGCGGGAGGGCGGATCCTTCGTTTCGCCCAAGGCGTAGAAATAGGCGATGTCGGCCTTGCCCCGATGCAGCGCCCATGCGGCTTCGTCGGCCAGATGGACCGTCAGGTCGAGCGTGATCGCGATATCGTCATTCGCCGCCTCGAAAGCTGCCAGAGCCTCCTGAAAATGGCCGAAGACCGGCGCGGGCGCGGCCAGGACGATGGTCTCCCGCGAGGGCGATGGGGGCGGCGGGGAAGCGCCGGACGGCGGTGGCGCGATGTCGTCGGCCTGATCGACTTGCCAATTGTCCGGCTGATCCTGCGACAGCAGGGTCATGGCCTGCGCCGTTTTCCGACCCGCCGCGGTGAGGCGGGCTTCTCCGGCCAGATCGTCGAACAGGCGGTAGCCCAGGCGCAGTTCCAATGATGCCAGATCCCGCGCCACGTCATCAGGAGTGACGCCCAGGTCGCGGGCGCATCGCGAAAGGCTGCCCGATGCCACCATCTGCGCGAATATGTCCAACTGGCGCAGGGAAGGCGTGGTCATGCCACCTGTTAGTGCAAATATCGCGTGGGGTTAAGGCGGATATTGGCCCCTTTTGTCACTTTGCCATATTGACGAACCCCGTCCGATGATGGCAGGGCGCTCAACCTGACGGGCGGGTATAGCTCAATGGTAGAGCACTAGCCTTCCAAGCTTGTGATGCGGGTTCGATCCCCGCTACCCGCTCCATTTCCTCATAGAGGCCCGTCCCTGCTTATGGGCGACATCATCAATCTTCGGCAGGCCCGCAAGGCCAAGGCGCGTGCGGACAAGGACCGTCTGGCGCAAAGCAATCGCGCCAAATTCCGGCGCACGAAGGCCGAACGTCTGGTTCAGTCCTTGGAAGAAGAACGGAAAAACCGTCAGATCGAGGGCGCGCGTCTGGACAATAAGAGCAACGATCCCAAGTAACGGTTCGTTATTTCCCATGGAAATGGAAAATATGCCCATCGCTGAATGCCTTTGATAAGGATGAATGGCTGTTAAGATTGGCTGCGTTCGGATCAATTCGTCGGCGGTTTCGCCCGATTGGTCTGGAATGGCGGCGGGGCATTGCGCTGAATCGTCAAGCTTGCGGGTTCAACCTGGGCTATGACTGGATACACTCGCTCAGTTCGCCCGGCCAGGGCCGCGATTGCCGCTGTTTTGGCCTTCAGTTCCCCCGCGCTGTTCGCGCAGACCGTCATACCGCCCCCCGACCCGGCGGTCGCGGTTCCCCAGGCCGAACCCGCGCCGCAGGCTGCCGCGCCTGCTCCGGTTTTCGCGCCGACACAGCCGATGGTCCAACCTACACCCCCGGTCGAGCAGCGTTTGGATGCCGCCATCGCGGCGTCCAAGGCTGAGAATGCCGAACTCGCGCCACTTGTCGCAGTGAAGCGTGCCGCGCCTAAAGCGGCAGCCAGGACGGTAGCGCGGACAGTTGAGCCGGCTGCGCCTCGCGCCGAACCGCCGGTACAGCGTGCCGCATCCTCTCCGACACCGCCGCCGCCGGCCGAAACCGTGGCCCCGGCTGAATCAGCAGTGCCTGCACCCCAGGCGCCTGTTCCACCGTCGGAGGCCGGGATCGATCCAGCGCTGTTATGGGCTTTGGGCGGCGGTTCTCTGCTGCTCGTCGGGCTGGCGGGCGCAGCGCTGTTGCGCGGACGCAAGCGGCGCGTTGTGGAAGAGGAATGGGTGGAAGAGGTGAGGCAGCCTGCGCCCATGGAACCAGCACCTACGCCTGCTCCGGCCATGCCGCTGATGACTCCGCCCCCGGTGAGCGTCACCGCGCAGAGTGAAGAGGATCGCATTCTTGAGGCGATGGTGGCAGCGCCGCCCAGCCCCGAAAACCCGTTCCGCACCCATGCGAAGCGGATGACCCGCGCGAGATTCCTGCTTGCCCAGCAACAGAAGCAAGCGGCAATCCCGTCGGCTCCGGTCACGGCCCCGGCCGATTCGCCCCGGCCGATGACGACGCCCGCGCAGACGGTCTATCGCTTCGGTTCGGACCGGCGGCGCGAGGGCGTCTTCAAGCCACGGACAAGCTGAGTCCGATCGACTTCTGTCGAAAAAAGGGGATGCCGGTTTCGATCGGCGTCCCCTTCGTCATGCTATAGTTCCCTCGATTCGGTTGCACTGGAACGCACGGCCTGATACCGGCCCGCCGGTAATTGCATGGCCGCTCAGGCCCGCCTCAAGGAAAGTTGCCCATGTCCGACAAGATCAACCGCATCGTTCTTGCCTTCTCAGGTGGGCTGGATACCAGCGTGATCCTGAAATGGCTGCAACAGACCTACCAGTGCGAGGTGGTGACCTTCACCGCTGACCTCGGCCAGGGCGAGGAACTGGAGCCGGCCCGCGCCAAGGCGCAGCTCATGGGCGTCAAGGAAGAGCATATCTTCATCGACGACCTGCGCGAAGAATTCGTGAAGGACTATGTCTTCCCGATGATGCGCTCCAACGCGCTTTATGAAGGGCTCTATCTGCTCGGCACCTCGATCGCCCGCCCGCTGATCGCCAAGCGCCAGATCGAGATCGCGAAAATGGTCGGTGCCGATGCGGTGTCGCATGGCGCGACCGGCAAGGGCAATGACCAGGTCCGCTTCGAACTGGGCTATTATGGCCTCGCCCCGGACATCAAGGTGATCGCCCCGTGGCGCGAATGGGATCTGACCAGCCGCACCAAGCTGATCGAATTCGCTGAAAAGCACCAGATTCCGATCCCGCGCGACAAGCGCGGCGAAAGCCCCTTCTCGACCGACGCGAACATGCTGCACACCAGCTCCGAGGGTAAGGTGCTGGAAGATCCGTGGGAAGAAACCCCGGACTATGTCTATTCGCGCACGGTCAATCCGGAGGATGCGCCCGACGCGCCCGAATATATCACCGTCGATTTCGAGCGTGGCGACGGCGTGGCGATCAACGGCGTCGGCATGTCGCCCGCGACTCTGCTGGAGACGCTCAACGAATATGGCCGCAAGCATGGTATCGGCCGCCTCGATCTCGTCGAGAACCGCTTCGTCGGCATGAAGTCGCGCGGCATGTACGAAACGCCGGGCGGCACCATCTATCATCTCGCCCATCGGGGGATCGAGCAACTGACGCTGGATCGCGGCGCCGCGCATCTCAAGGACGAGCTGGCGCCGCGCTATGCCGAACTCATCTATAACGGCTTCTGGTTCTCGCCGGAGCGTGAGATGTTGCAGGCCGCGATCGACCATAGCCAGGAAAAAGTGACCGGCACCGTTCGCCTGAAGCTCTACAAGGGCGGCGTCTATGTCGTCGGCCGCAAATCTCCCAACTCGCTCTATAGCGAGAAGGTCGTGACTTTCGAGGACGATGCCGGCGCCTATGACCAGCGCGACGCGGCGGGCTTCATCAAGCTTAACGCGCTTCGCTTGCGTTTGTTGGGACGGCGCGATCGTTGATCGCGCCTTGGAGTCTGCGTCTGCTGGGACGCCGCGACTGTTGAGGAAAGTCCGTCCCCCGATACAAATTGCGACATTTTACCGGGTGACGTGACAAATTTGCGGGACAAAACTCCCCGACAAGCGTTTTCATGGACGGCAAGGCGCCGTTCGTGACAGGCGCTTTGAAGGAAGACCCCAATGATCCGCAAATTCATGACCACGGTGGCTGTTGGCTCGCTGTTCGTCGGCGGGCTCGCCGCCACCCACCTTGCCTTCGCGCAGGATGACGGCCCCCACGCTGGTGGAGCGCGGGGCGGCGGCATGCTGATGATGGCCGATGCCAATGAGGACGGCGCCGTCACCAAGGCGGAACTGACCGTCGCGTTGGAAGCCCGCTTCGCCAGGCTCGACGCGAACAAGGACGGCAAGCTTGACCAGGCGGATCGCGACATCCTCCGTCAGCAACGGCTCGATGAACGTTTCGCCGCGCTCGATACCGACAAGAACGGCCAGATCAGCAAGGCGGAATTTGCCGCCGGGCATCAGGGCCATGATGGCATGCATGACCATATGGGCAAGCCCGATGAGCCGGACGGCCGTGGCCATCGCGGATGGGGACACGGCATGGGCGGCAGAGGCGACGAGATGAAGAAGGACGGCGCCATCACCAAGGCCGAGTTCTTGGCCCGCCCGCTCGCCATGTTCGACAAGGCCGACGCCAATCATGACGGCAAGGTGACCGCCGACGAGATGAAGGCGGCGCGGCAGGCCTTCCGCGACGGCTGGCGCGACCGCAAGGGTCCGCCGTCACCGCCACCCGCGAACTAAGGGCAGGGGCGAAGGCGTTGATTGCACGCCTTCGCCCTTCCAACCCGCACCCAGCCATGACAAGAGCCGGACCATGAGCGAACGACCCCATTTGCTGCTCGTCGACGACGAGCGCTCGATCCGCGAGCCGCTGGCGCAATATCTCGTCCGCAACGGCTTTCGCGTCACGGCCGTCGAAAATGCGGGGGAAGCGCGGATGCGTCTCAACGCCAACGCCATCGATCTGGTGATCCTGGACATCATGATGCCGGGCGAGGACGGGCTGTCGCTCTGCCGCCATATCCGCGAAACCAGTGAGATCCCGGTCATCCTGCTGACGGCGAAATCGGAAGAGACGGACCGCATCGTGGGCCTGGAAATGGGGGCGGACGATTATGTGCTGAAGCCTTTCTCCCCGCGCGAACTGGTCGCCCGCATCAAGGTGATCTTCCGCCGCGTCGCGACTGGCGGCCAGCGCGTCACAGCGCCTGATGGCGCCACCTATGCCTTTGCGGGCTGGCTGCTCAAGACGCAGGAACGCACGCTGGTCGACGGCGAGGGGGTGGCGCTGCCGCTCTCCACGGCGGAATATAATCTGATGCTGGCCTTCACGACGCGGCCCAATCAGGTGTTGAGCCGCGACCAGTTGCTGGACATCACCCAGGGGCGGGAGGCCAATGCCTTCGACCGGGCGATCGACAACCAGATCAGCCGTCTGCGCAAGAAGATCGAGCCGGACCCCAGAAATCCGACCTTGATCAAGACGGTCTGGGGCGGCGGCTATACTTTGTCCGCGGATGTGCGCAGGCTGTGAAGCGGCTGCGTCTTTGGCCGCAAAGCCTCGTTGGCCAGATCATCATCCTGGTCGCGCTGGCGTTGTTCGTGGCGCAGGCGATCAATTTCGCCCTGCTGCTGCGCGAACGCCAGCGGATCGAGCTGACGTCCCAGACAGCGCCGGGCGTCTACCGGATCGTCGACGCGCTCGACAACCGGCCGGACCGGCGCGGCGATGACGCCGACCGGCGGGGCCGCGTGCGTTTCCTTGCCGCCGCGCCGGTGTTGCAGGGACAACCCCGCCCCGATGTCGAACGCCGTGCCAAGGCGATGTTCGACGATATCGGCCTTGCGGTCCGTTCCATTCATGCGGTCGAACAGAGCCAGGCGCTGCCGCCGCGGCGCTGGGACAATTTCCGTCGGCGGGCGGCCGGGGGAAGGCCCGGCAATATGCGCATGGCGCGCCTCGCCATGGCGGTGGAATATGAGCCCGGCAAATGGGCGCTGACGCAGGCGCGCATTGGGGACCGGCCACCGCGCTTTGGCGGATGGCTGGTGGGGCAGACGCTGATCCTGTACGGGATCGTGCTGTTGCCGCTGCTGTGGGTGGGGCGCAGATTGGCGCGGCCATTGAAACAGTTGACTGGGTCGGCGGAGCAATTCGCCCGCACCGGATCGGCGGACCCGGTCGAGGAACGCGGTCCCGGCGATGTCCGACAACTCACCATGGCCTTCAATGCCATGCGCAGCCGCATCTTCGCGATGCTGAACGAGAAGGACCGGATGCTGGGCGCGATCGGCCATGATCTGCGCACGCCGCTGGCATCGCTGCGGGTGCGGGCCGAATCGGTCGAGGACGAGGGCGAGCGCGCCCGCATGTCCGAGACGATCGAGGAAATGAACCGGATGCTGGAGGATATCCTCTCGCTGGCCCGCGCGGGCCGCAGCAGCGAGGCCCGGCAGAAGGTCGACCTGTCGGCGCTGGCCGATGCGGTGGTCGAGGATTTTCTGGAACTGGGTTCGCCTGTCGACCTGGCGGACAGCGACCGCGCAGTCGCCAATGTGCGCCCGCAGCAGATTCGCCGGGCGCTGCGCAATCTCATCGAAAACGCCATCGTCTATGGCGAGCGGGCGCATGTCTCGGTGGAGCGGGGCGAGGATGTGATCCGCATGATCGTGGCGGATGACGGCCCCGGCATATCCGAGGATCGGATGGAAGAGATGATGGAGCCGTTCACCCGGCTCGAAGGCTCGCGCAATCGGGAAACCGGGGGGGCTGGGCTGGGTCTGGCGCTGGTGCGGGCGATCATGGCGGAGCATGGCGGAGCGTTGAAACTGGCCAACCGGGCGCAGGGAGGGTTGGAGGCAAGTTTGGTTTTGCCGGCTTGAAATGGCCATTTTCCGCCGAAGTTCACAGTGTATGCGCGCGCGTGCCTGGGCGCGCGTAGGCGTGAGGGCGTGATGTGTCGGACGTTTCAAAGAAGGGATGTGGGATAGGCCAGTCGGCGCGGAATAGGACAGGTTTAATTGTGCGTTGATGGAGTAATAGGATGTTTTTGTGAGGAGCCTGTGGCCATTGGGTTACGGGTGAGTTGAGGCTTGGCTTGGGCCGTAAAGGGAGGATCTGAAAACGACCAGTTTTTGCCGTTAATGCGTCTCGGGCAGATTTCCTTTAGCAGACATGATGCTGATCATCCGTGCGGAAACGATATGCGCTGCCGCGCCTGCCTTCCGAGATCATCCTCGATATAGATTTGTGTCATCTTCGGGGTCCAGCGAAACGAAGGAGAAGCCTCTTCCGCCAGTCCGCATGGCACTGCAGCGATCATTGCCTCTCGGCAATGATCGGGCGGCTCAAAGAAGTCGCTTGGTCCGAATTTTTGCAGATCACCACCCCATGTTGGCCAAGGCATACGTCCGTTTCCGCGACCATAAGCATCGATCAAATCTATAGATCGAAGGATCAGCGACAGAAAACTTGCTTCACCGTGACCTGATGAACCTTCGATAAAAGGAGCAATTTCAGTTGCATCTAGTGCAAATGAAACGCGTCGAATGCCATCGTCGTGGAGTATCGAGTGCATTACGCCAAGTTGCCTTAGCGCCGTGGCTACTGCCCCGTATTCGCTCAAATCATAGTTCGATATCGGCATTCCAACGATGCTAGGCCCGTGGTGATTGTGCCACCATGACTGCTCTTCACTAAGCATGCGAGCAACGGCCTCGCCAAATTTCCCCGCGCAAATGCGAAGTGCAAGCGGAGCCGGGGTATGATCGTCAATGGTTTTCATAATCCTATGGTGTAGGCAGTAAAGTTTAACAGGATGTCGGCTTTGGCTCATCGGATCCTGCAAGCCGCCATTCCGCCATCCACCCAAATCAGCCAATTCGCCTCAATGCTTGCCAGGCTTGTTCGAGGTGCCCTTCGCGGTCGGGTTGAGCAACTGCGCGCCCGCAGGCAGGCTCGTCCCGCCCATGTCCAGCTTCTGCGCTTCGCTGCGGGCGATGGTCATCGGATTGTCGCGTTCCTTGATCGCCGCCTTGGTTTCCGCGTCAACCTGCTCATCTGAATCGCTGTCCCCCGCACCCCGGCTCCACCCCAGGATGATCGACATGCGCCGGTTGCGCGGATCGTAGACATCGCCCTTCGCGAAAGGCTCGCGATCGGCCACGCCCTCGATCCGGGCGAAGCGGTCATTGCCGATGCCGCTCGCGGCCAGCGCCTTGCGGGTCGCTTCGGCGCGGGCGGACGACAGCATCCAATTGTTCATCGTCTGGCCCGAACTATAGGGCAGGCCATCGGTATGCCCGCGCACGATCAGCGGATTGGGCATGGTCTGGATCGTCTTGGCAACCTCATCCACCAGTTCGCGCGCCTGCGGCAGCAGCCGGTCAGTGCCCATGGCGAACATGGCGAAATCCGCCTCGTCGATCAGGTCGATGCGCAGTCCTTCCCGCGTTTCGGTGAAGCGGACATTCTTGCGCAGCTTGTTGATGCCCTGGCGGCGGGCCATGCGCGCCTCCAGTTCCTTCTTGATCGATTCGAACTTGGCGCGGTCGGCTGCCTTGGTCGCCTTGCCACCCTGATCCTTCGTGCCCGACGCGTCGCGCGGCATGGTGATGGCCAGATTGCCCTGACCGCCGGTGGTCGGGTAATTTTCCTTGCCCATCATGCTGTCGCCGCCGAACATGCCGTTGGAGCCTGCGGAATTTTCCTTCATCTGCACCAGGGTCGGCGTGAAATAGTCGGCCAGCCCCTTGCGCTGCTTTTCCGTGGTCGCGCCCAGCAGCCACATCAGCAGGAAGAAGGCCATCATCGCCGTCACGAAGTCGGCATAGGCGACCTTCCATGCGCCGCCATGATGGCCGCCATGACCCTCCACGATGATCTTCTTGACGATGATCGGCCGGGGTTCGGGCTCGTTCGCCCCGCGCTTCTTCTCGGCCATGGCTTATTTGCCCCGCATGCCGTCGAACACTTCGGCAAAGGCCGGCTGGTTCGCATGGGTCAGGCTGGAGCGCGCCGCCTCGATCACCAGCGGCTGCGGATGGCCGTGCAGCGACGCGACGATGATCTGCTTGACGACATGGTACATCGACCCGTCAGCCTCGATCACGGCGCGGCAGCGATTGGCGAAGGGATTGACCATGCCATAGGCGAGCAACACGCCCAGGAAAGTGCCGACCAGCGCCGAACCGATCATGCCGCCCAATATGGCCGGGGGCTGGTCGATCGAACCCATGGTCTTGACCACGCCCAGCACCGCCGCGACGATGCCCAGCGCGGGAAGCGCGTCGGCCAGTCCCTGAAGATTGTCGGCGGGCTTTAGCGATTCATGATGATGGGTTTTGAGCGCATTATCCATGACTTCCTCGACCGCATGGGGATCGAGCGTGCCGGAGGAGACGACGACCAGCCGCAACGTGTCGCTGATCAGGTGGATCAGCGTCTTGTCGCCCATCAGGCGCGGATATTCGGAGAAGATGACCGAGCTGCTCGGATCCTCGATATGCGGTTCCAGGGCCACCGGCCCTTCGACGCGCAAAGTCTTCATCAGCTTGGAGACGAGGAAGATGCAGTCGAGAAAATCCTGCTTCTTATATTTCGGCCCCTTGAACACCTTGCCAAGACCGCCGCCCAGCGCCTTCAGGTCCGCGCCCGAATTGCCGATGATGAGCGCGCCGACAGCGGCGCCGCCGATGATGATCATTTCATGCGGAAGCGCGTGCAGAACCGGGCCGATGTCGCCGCCTGTAAAGATGAAGCCGCCGAACACCATGGCGAGCAGCACGACCAGGCCGATGATTGCGAACATGATTATCCCCGAAATTCTGCCCGAAGGCGCCGTCTTGATCGAAGCATCGCATGAAAGACGCTCTCGATTGGTTAATACGGCTTGGTTATCTGATGGTTTAGGGCGTCAGTCGAAAAATCCGTGGCGGCATTGCCGACAGGAAACGAAAATATTTCAGTATGTTATAGAAGGGCGGGCCATATAAGCGCGGCGTGCTCCCGCGAGAGCAGGAGCACGGAGCCAAGTCAGCCCGACAACTTATCGCTTATTTGATCAGATCGAACAGCGTCTGCTGGTTGATCCGCGCAAAGGCGGATTGCGCCGCATTCAACTGGAGCAGCTTGGCCGATACCGAGGAAATGACCTCGGTCAGATCGGTCGATTCCAGATCGGCGCGCCGTTCCTTGAGATCGATGTCGATATCGGTGAGGCGCGTGCCGATCACGTCCAGCCGGTCGCTGCGCACGCCCTGCTTGGTCTGTTCCAGGACGACGTGATTCTGCCCCGCCTTGATGGCGTCCAGCGCGGCGACGACATCGGCGTCGGTGCCGCTTTGCAAGGCTGTGATGCTCTGGCCCAATATGTCGTCCAGCGTCATCGGCGTGCCGTTCACGTCGATCCCTTCGGACACTTCCTGCCGGGTGCCGACCACCGCGAGATTAAGGCCGCGGCTCACCGGAACGAGCACGCTCTGCCCGTCGTCGAAGGTTGGGACGCCGTTATAATCCTTTTGGTTGAGCAGCGAATCGATCGTCGTGCGGATCGTCTTCATTTCCTCAATGATCGCGGTCTTGCTGGCGTCGTTCAGCGATCCGTTGCGCGCTGCCGTCACCAGTTCCTGCGCGCGGGTCAGCAGCGTGTTCATCTCCCCGAGATTGGATTCGGCATTGGCGGCGCGTGTCGTGCCGGTGCTGACATTGGACTGCCAGGCGGCCTGTTGCGCCTGCGCCCGGCCGATGTCCGACACCTGCACCCAGGCGAGCGCATTGTCCGATGGCTTGGTGAGCGTCTTGCCGGTCGAAATGGCGGTCTGGCCGTCGACAATGCCTTGGGAGAGCTGCTGCTGACGGCGGATTTCGGCCAGAAGGGTCTTGTTGGTGATGCCTACCATGGTTCGGTTCCTTGCCCTTCAGATGATCTGCAGGATCGCGTCGACGGTTTCCTTCGCGACCTGAAGGATCTTCGCGCAGCCCGAATAAGCCTGCTGGATGCGCAACAAATCGGCCGCCTCCATGTCGAGGTCGACGCCGCTCACCGCTTCGCGCGCGGTCACGGCCTGATCGCTGCGGCTCTGCGCCGTGGTCTGCTCCGCCTTGGTGGAGGAGAGGAGGTTGGCATGGGTCGCGATCAGCGCGGTCCAGCCCTGTTCGACGCTGCCATTGCCGCGCAGAGACGCCGAAACGGTCAGCAGATTGCCGTTCGGCGTGCCGTCCGACGATTTGGCGGCAAGCTGGGCCGGGTCGCTGATCAGCGCGGTGACACTGGCGGCGGTGGTTCCGGACAGCAGCGCCGCGCCGGCGGCGCCCGCATCGGTACGTCCCTGGGCATGCCAGGCGTTCATGTCGGTGACGAACTGCTGCGCCAGCGTGTCGAGGCTGGCGTGCCGATCGGCCACGGTAACGGCGGCGGAAAAAAGTCCGCCCAGCGCGCCGCTGGTCGGCGCGGCGAGCGCAGTGCCGCCGCTCGTCGCCAGCGCCAGCGTGCCGTTGCTATTGACGGTAAGGGCCAGGGGTGTGGCGCTGCTGCCCTGCACCAGCGTCTGGCCGTTCAGCGTGACCTGCGCCTGATCATGCGCGCCGAAGCTGACGTCGATATTGAGGTTGGACGACAATGTGCCCAGCGCCGCGTCGCGCCCGTCGAGCAGTTGCGCATAGGCCGAAGTGCCCGGCGCCGCGCGCAGCAGGCTGTTGTTGATGTCGGCCAGCGCCGAGAGCGCCTGGTTGATCGTCGTCACGGACGCCTGCGCCTCGGTCGCGATGCCGCTCGACACCTGGGTCAGATCCGCCGCCGTCTGCTGGAACGCTTGCGCGACGCGGCTGATGCTGTCCAGCGTCGTCACGCGCAGGGAGTTGTCGTTCGGGCTGGCGGCCAGCTTGTCCATATTTTGGAACATGCCGGTCATGAGCTGGCCGACGCCGGTTTCCGTGTCGTTGAGCGCCGTTTCCGAATCGGTTAGCCAGCGCATCCGCGCCACCGCGCTGCCGAGCTGCATATTGGTATAGCGTACCGTGGCATCCAGATAGGGATCGGTGGCGCGGTTGACGCTCTTGACGTCGGTGCCGCCGAAATTGCCGCGGGAAATATAGACGGCCATGGTCGCGGTGGAGGAACCGGACTCGATCGTCGTCACCGACCGGCGCGAATAGCCCTCCGTGCTGGCATTGGCGATATTCTCCGACACCGCCGCCATGGCGGTGCGATAGGCCTTTGTGCCGGACGCGCCGATGATGAAGAGGTCGCTCATTCAACCTTGCCTTCAGCCTGGCCCGCAGCGGCGGGGCTGGATGCGCCCAGCTTCGCGCCGAACTGGTGCATCAGCATTTCAGCGATGCCGAGCGTGCCCCGGCTCGCCATGCTGTCGGCGGTGCGGGCGTCGGCCATGTCGCGGAACTGATCGGTGGCGCTGGAATCGCTGATGCCCTCGGCCAGGCTGGCCGAGCGCATCGCGCCCATCATCTGGCGCAGGAAGATCGCCTCGAACTGCTGCGCGGCTTTTTCCAGCGACGCCTTGTTCTGGGTTCCGCCGGCTTGGGCCGCCGCCGTCGAAGTCGAGTGTATCTGCATCACAACACCACCAGTTCAGCCTTCAACGCGCCCGCCTGTTTCAGGGCTTCCAGGATCGCGACCATGTCTGCAGGGGAGGCGCCGATGGCGTTCACCGCTTTGACTATATCGGCCAAAGAGGCTCCACCTTTAAAATTAATCATCGGCCGCTTTTCCTGATCGATCGAAATCGAACTGGATTGCTCCACTGCCGTCTGCCCCTGAGAGAAGGGCGCGGGCTGAACCACGCGGGGCGATTCATTGACGCTGACGGTGATTTTCCCGTGCGCGATGGCGGCGGGATGGATCTTCACCGCGCCGTTGATGACGACGGTGCCGGTGCGGGCGTTGACGATCACCTTGGCGGGCGCGTCGGCGGGCGAAACCTCGATATTCTCGATCAGGCCCATCATCATGACGCGGTCGGTCGCGCCCGGCGCGGCGTCGATGGAGACCGAAACGGCATCCGTGGCCTTGGCGCGATGATCTCCGAAGGTGCGGTTGATGCCGTCCGCAACCCGAAGGGCGGTGGTGAGGTCGGCTTCCGAAAGGTTGAAGGTAAGGGTGGGCGCGGTGTCGAAGCCGGTGGCTACGGCGCGTTCGACCGTCGCGCCGCCCGGAATGCGCCCGGCGGAGGGAATGTTGACCGACACCTGGCTGCCGTCCGCGCCGGACACGCCGAGGCCGCCGACGGCGAGGTTGCCCTGCGCCATGCCGTAAATCTCGTTATCCGCGCCGCGCAACGGGGTCATGATCAGCGTGCCGCCGCGCAGCGACTTGGCCTTGCCGAGCGCCGAGACGGTGACGTCAAGCCGCTGGCCGGGCTTGGCGAAGGCGGGCAAGTCCGCCGTCACCAGCACCGCCGCCGCGTTCTTGAGCGCCGGATTGATCCCCTGCGGCAGCGTCAGGCCGAAACGCGAAACGACGCCCTTCATGCCCTGCGTCGCATAATCCAGGCTGTCGTCGCCCGTGCCAGCGAGGCCGACGACGATGCCGTACCCAGTGAGCTGGTTGGGACGCACGCCCTGGAAGGTGCCCAAATCCTTGATCCGCTCGGCATGGGCCGGGGCGGCAAAAAGGGTGAGGGTGGCCAACAGGGCGATGATGGCATCGCGCACCAGACGTTTGCCCAACAAAATGCCGTCATTCCCGCGCAGGCGGGAATCCATCTCCTGCCTTATCCTCCGATGCAAAGTCGGGAGATGGATCCCCGCCTTCGCGGGGATGACGGAGGAGGGAAGGAGACGCGAGAGGGAGGTCATAAGACGTTCCATCAGAAGGGGCTGATCATGGAGAAGAAGCGCTGCAACCAGCCCTGACGGCTGGCGCGGGCGATTTCCCCCTTGCCGGTGTAGATGATCCTGGCGTCGGCCACGCGGGTCGATGCGATGCGGTTGTCCGGGCCGATATCGGCCTGGCGGACGAGGCCGCTGATTTGGATATATTCGTCGCCGCGATTGAGCGTCAGCGCTTTCTCGCCCTTCACCAGCATCGTGCCGTTGGGATAGGTCGCCGCGATCGTCACGGTGATCTCGCCATTCAGCGCATTGGACTGGGTGGCGGCGCCCTTGCCGGTGAAGGCGTTGCTGCCGCTGGAGCCGATGTCGCTGGCGGAGAAGAGCTTCGACAGGGGGCCGGTGCTGGGCGGCGTCAGCGCGATGCTGCCGTCGCGGCTGGTGTCGGCGCTGTTGCTCTTGGTCGCCTGCGTCCTTTCGACCAGGACGATGGTGATGATGTCGCCCACGCTGGTTGCCCGCGCCCCGCTGGTGAGCGGGGTATAGCCCATCGACGCCTGGAAGATCGAACCGTTGGCCGCAGGCGCGGCAGGAGCGGCAACGACCGTGGGGGCATAAAATTGCCGCTCGGCATCGCGCTTCTTGCCGGCCATGGCCGGGGAGGCGGCAAGAGTGACCATCGACAGGGCGAGCAGGGAGGCGGAAGCGAGGCGCATCATCCGGCTCACAGTTGCTGGTTGACGTATTGGAGCATCTCGTCGGTCGCCTTGATCATCTTGGAATTGACCTCATAGGCGCGCTGGGTTTCGATCATGTCGACCAGCTCTTCCACGACATTGACGTTCGAGGTTTCGAGATAGCCCGAGCGGACGACGCCCCGGCCATCCAGCCCCGCGACGCCGACCTGCGGCGTGCCGCTGGCGGCGCTTTCCTTGAGCAGATTGCCGCCGACAGCGGTCAGGCCCGCCGGGTTCATGAAGCTCGCCAGTTCGATCTGGCCGAGCTGGGTCGGTTCGGTCTGTCCCTGAAGCGTGGCGGAGATGGTGCCGTCATTGCCGATGGTGACGCTGGTCGCGCCTTGCGGCACGGTGATTTGCGGGATCAGCGGCAGGCCGTCGCTGGTGACGACCGTGCCTTCGGCCGTGGTCGTGAAATTGCCGGCGCGGGTGTAGGCGATGGAGCCATCGGGTTGCTGCACCTGGAAATAGCCCGAACCCTCGATCGCCATGTCGAGGACATTCTCGGTCTGGTTGAGCGTGCCCTGCGTGTTGATCTTGGCCGTGCCCTGCAACGCGACGCCCGAGCCGAGATTGAGCCCGGTGGCGAACTTGTTCTCGCTGTCGGAATTGGCGCCCGCCGCCACGATCTGCTGATAGGCCAGCGTTTCGAAATCGGCGCGGTCGCGCTTGAAGCCGGTGGTGTTGACGTTCGCCAGATTGTTGGCGATCACGCGCATCTTCGTGTTCTGCGCGTCAAGGCCGGTGCGGGCGACATGAAGGGCTGCGTTGGTCATCGTCTATCTCCGTGAGGCAGGCTCATGCGGACTTCAAAGCAAGGGTCGTGCCAAAATTAACCATTAACTGTCGAGGCGCATCAGCGATGCGCCGCCGTCGTCGAGCTGCTTGGCGGTGTCGATCATCTTGACCTGGGTTTCCCAGGCGCGGCTGGCCTCGATCATCTGCACCAGCGCGGACGTCGCGTTGACGTTCGATCCCTCCAGCGAACCGCCGGTCACGCTGGCGAGCGGATCGTCGGGCAGCGCGCCGCCATTCACTTCGCGGAACAGCCCGTCCGTGCCCTTGGCGATGCTGGAGCCGACCGGGCTGACCAGTTTCAGCTTGTCGACCTGCTGCGGATTGGCGGGATCGCCGCCCTGCGGCACGCCCCAGATGCTGCCGTCCTTGGCGATGGAGACGCTGTCCATCTGGGGCAGGGTGATGGGTCCGCCCTCGCCCAGCACGGGCAGGCCGTCGCCGGTCGTGAGCAGGCCGCTGTCGGTGACTTTCAGGTCGCCGCGGCGCGTATAGGCTTCGCCGCCGTCCGGACCCTGAACGGCGAGCATCGCATCGCCGTTCAGGGCCACGTCCAGCGGATTGCCGGTTTCGGTGACCGCGCCTTGCGCCATGTCGGCGGCGATCACCTGTTCGGACGCCTGCGCCCGCGTGTTGAGGCTGTCGCCCTTGATCCAGCGCGTCTCGGCATTGGCGATTTCCGCGCGAAAGCCGGTGGTGTTGACGTTCGCCAGATTGTTGGAGATCGCCGCCTGCCGCGCCATCGCGCCGCGCATCGCGGTGAGTGCCGTATTGACGAGCCGGTCCATGGGTGAGTCCTGTTCTTGCGGGTGCCGGAAACAATCCTGTCATCCCCGCCTTCGCGGGGATGACGAAGGAGTTTAGGTGCGCATGTTCACGATGGTGGTCGACAGCGTGTTGGCCGCTTCGATCGCCTTCGAGTTCGCCTGGAAGTTGCGCTGGGCCGAGATCAGGCTGACCAGCTCTTCCGTGATATCGACATTGGAGCGTTCCAGCGCGCCCGAGCGGACCGAGCCGTAAAGGCCGCTATTGCCCATGCCGAGCATCGGCGTGCCGCTGGCGTTGGTGGCGGTCCAGTGCGCGTCGCCCTGCTGGCGCAGACCTTCCTGGCTGTTGAACGCGGCCATGGCGGTCGCGCCCAGATAGACGGTGGTGCCGTCCGCATAGACGCCGGTGATCTTGCCTTCTTCCGACACGCCCACGCTGGAAAGCTGGTTGCCGGTGCCGCCGTCGGGCCAGTTGGTCGGAACCTTGAGGTCGGAGAGCGATGCGGTGGTTACCGTGCCCGTGACCGTCGAAACGCCGGTGACCGGATCGAGCGGGATCACCTGGAGCCGGGCGCCGGTGGTGTCGACGGCATAGCGGCTCTCATCGACCGAGAAGGCGCCGTTGCGGGTATAGCTGACCTGATTGTCGGCGGTGCGCTTGACCGTGAAGAAGCCTTCGCCGGTGATGGCGAGGTCCAGCGTCTTGTCGGTGGTTTCGATGGTGCCCTGGGTGAACTGCTGGTTCACGCCCTGCACGCGGACGCCCTGGCCCGACACCTGGGTCGTGGTCTGCATCGGCGCGGACGAGAAGATGTCACCGAACACGGCCTTGCTCTTCTTGAACGCGGTCGAATTCACGTTGGCGACATTGTTGGAGATGGTCGAGAGGTCGGACTGGGCCGCCTTGAGACCGGAAAGCGAGATGTAGAAGGACATGGCGTTGCTCCTTGGGTGAAAAGGATTTTGGGGGTGAAAAGGATTCGAGTGAAGTTAGGCGAGGGAAATGGCGTCGGACGGGCTGTAGGTGCCCAATGGGGTAATGAGTTTGGACGAACTGCCGTCGGCGGGTGACTGGACGGCGGCGATGGTGGCCCAGCTTGCGACGCGGCTGGGCGTGGCGCCGTTGACCTTGATCTTCAGCGCATCGGTGGCGACGGTGTTGCCTGCGTCATCCTTGCCGTCCCAAAAGAAATTGACGTTGCCCGCAGGCTGATTGCCAAGGTCGATGGTCTTGAGGACGTTGCCGTTGCCGTCGACCAGATTGACGCTCGCGCCGCTGGTGGCGTCGGCAAAGCTCAGCTGGCCCATATATTGGCCGGCGGCGTCGGGCGCGGCGATATTGCTCTGGACCAGCATCGACTTGCCGATCCAGCTCGCCGCATCGCCCAGCCGGGTGCCGCTCAGTTCGGACGCCAGGCCTTTCAACGTCTGATTCATTTCCGCGATGCCGCTGCTATTGGTGATGGTCGCCATTTGCGAGACCATCTGGGCGTTATCCATCGGTTCGAACGGATCCTGCGTCTGCATCTGCGCGGTCAGCAGGCGCAGGAAATCCGCCTGGCCCATTTCCGACTTGCCGGTGCCGACATTGGCATAGGGGTTATAGACCGAAAGCCCCGCGCTGTCGGTTGCGGTGGTGGTCGTCATTTGCCGATCCTTATGGTTTCGAGCATCAGGGATTTGGCGGTGTTGAGCACCTGCACATTGTTCTGGTACATGCGGGCGGTCTCGATCATGTCGACCAGCTCCGCGCTGCTATCCACGGCCGCTTCCCAGACATCGCCATTCTTGTCGGCCAGCGGATGGTTGGGATCGTGGCGCTTGGTGGGCTGCGCATTGGTTGTGACGACATTCTGGACCTTGACGGTCGAGACGCCGGGGCTGTCGGTGACCGACTGGAACACCGGCTTGATCGCGCGATAGGCCTCCGCCGCGCTGCCGGTGACATTGCCGGCATTGGCCATGTTGGATGCGGTCGCGTTCAGGCGCACGAGCTGCGCGCTCATGGCGCGGCCGGCGATGTCGAAGACGTTCATGGGGCCAGAACCGCTCATGCTCATTCTCCCTTCAAGGCGCGCGTGATGGTGTTGATGCGGCCCTCAAGGAAGGAGAGGGTCGTGCGATATTTGACGGCGTTTTCCGCGAACAGCGTCTGTTCGGTGCTGAGTTCGACGGTGTTGCCGTCAAGGCTGGATTGCAGCGGCACGCGATAGCCCATCGAGTCATCGACAGCTTGCGACACGTCGGCGGCCGACTTGCTCTGCTGCGTGGTGGCTTCCTTCAGCGCGGACTCGAAATCGATGTCGCGCGCCTTGTAACCGGGCGTCGAGGCGTTCGCGATGTTGGACGCGAGCAGGGAGAGCCGCTGCGAGCGAAGCGCCAGCGCCTTTCCATGTATCCCGAACAATCCGTCTTCCAGCGACATTTTCGTCTTTCCGTTTTTTCGACCCTGAAGGCCTAAAACTTGCCGATCCTCCGCCGTTCTAAGGCCTGATGGCGTGAACTGCGGCTGATCCAGCCTGATATTCGCAAAAGCCGTGCCAATTTGCGTGGGTGACGCATCGGCAAGGCGGAAATGGCGGAAATCCGGGGGTTCGCATGGGCATGGCGGCAAGGGCGGCAGAAATTTGCCGGTCGGTGGCAGGGCTTTGCCGCCTGACCGGAGGATGAGTTGGGGACGGTGATATGGTCGGTATCTTGGCGCATTTGTTCGATCCCCTGACCTTGCTGGCGATGATGGCCGGCATCGGGATCGTTGCGCTGTTCCAGAATGGCGGGCGGGCGCTGGGCCGCGCCTTTGCCGCGTTGGCGCCTTTGCTGAGCGCCGATCCGGCAAAGGATCGCGACGCCGCGCGGGCGGCGCTGCTCAAGATCGATCAGGTGGCGCAACTGCGTGGCCTGGCCTGTACGGACCGGGTGAAGACCGCCAATCCTTTCCTGACCCAGGCTGCGCGCAAGCTCGCCAATTGCGAGAAGACCGATCAGTTCGAACTGTGGGCGGCACAGACTCTGGCAGACCGGGCCCAGCGGCATGCAAGCGCCCGCAACGTCTGGCTTTCGATTGCCGATGCCGCGCCCGCTTTGGGCATGGCGGGGACGATCATCGGGCTGGTCGGCATGTTCGCGGGCATGGACGATCCCGCCAAGCTGGGGCCGTCCATGGCGCTGGCCCTGCTCACCACTTTTTACGGCGTCGTGATCGCCAATATCATGGCCGCGCCCATCGCTGCGCGGCTGGCCGACCTGTCGGAACGTGAACTGGCCTGGCAGAAGGAAGTGGCGGACCGCATGGCGGCGATTGCGCGCCGGGAAAATGTGCCGCTGCGCCGCGCCTCGATCCGTGAGGTCGCATGAGCATCCTGACATCCTCCGGCGCCCGGCGCAGCCGCTGGGCGCTCAGCTTTGCCGATCTGCTGCTGCTACTGCTCGGCTTTTTCGTGATGTTGCAGGCCAGCGGGCAGCGCCGGGACGCGATGCTGGCGCAGGTGCGTCAGCAATTTGGCGGACGAGCGCTTGCCAAGGCGACGGAAATGCGGGCGGCCGAACTGTTCCTGCCGGGCGAGGCGCTGCTCACGCCCGCCGGAGAGGCGCGTCTGGCGGCCTTGGCGGGACATTTCGCTTCGGGCCGGACTCGGCTGGAGATCAGCAGCCAGGGGACCGATCCAGGGCGGCAGCGCTTTGATTCGTGGGATTTGGCGGCGGCGCGGCTGGGGGCCGTGGCGCGGGCCTTGAAAGACCATGGCGTCGGGCGGGACCGGCTGGTCATTCGCGGGCTGGACCAGCTCGACGGCGCTTCGGGCAAGGGGCAGGTCATCCGGGTCATGCCGGGCAGGTAATACAGCTTGGCACGATGTTTGCTTTTATCAATGGTTGATGCTGTCCGCTTCATCGGAGAGAAACCGTGACGAATTTCCCCAAGATCCTCCTTCTGGCGCTGTCCATATCGGCGTCCGATCCTGCGCTGGCGCAGCAGAAGTTCGAGAATCTGGACCGTATCGACAGTTTGGTTGCGATGACCGTCGGCGCCAATATAGGCGAGCCGGGCGGCCCGATCGCGCCGGTGGACCGGCGATTGCGGCTGGCCGCCTGCCCCACGACGCCCGGCGTCGACGGCCCGGTCTTCGGTGCGGCGATCGTCAAATGCGACGCCTTGGGCTGGCGCATCCGCGTGCCTTTGGGCGCGGGTGCGGCGGCGGCGTCTTCCGGGCCGGTTGCGCGCTACGCGCCTGCCGCGCGGGCCATCCCCAAGGAGGCCGTCGTGAAGAAAGGCGACCCCGTCCAACTGATGGCGGGCAATGCGAGTTTCAGCGTCTCGCGCATGATGGTCGCGGACGAGGATGGCGCCGTGGGTCAGACGATCCGCGTGCGCGAGGAAAAGAAAGCCGCGCCGATTCTGGCGCAGGTCGTGGAAATGGGAATAGTTCGTGTTCCGGGATTTAATAATTTTTGAACCCGGCCGTATATAGGCTGTGCGGGACGAATGAAGGATTGAAACGATGATCAAGTCTGTCGGCCAGAATATCAGCGCCGCCTTGGAGGCGACCCGCCTGAAGGAAGGCAGCAAGACAACACGCGCTTCGTCGGCTGGTTCGGCTGTCAGCGCATCTTCGGCGGCCAGTTCCGCCAGTCCTGCTGCCCGCATGGCGGCGGAAGGCGCGCCGGTCGACATGGATCGCGTGGCCGCCATCAAGGCCGCGATCGCGTCGGGCAATTATCCGGTCGATCCGGCGGCGATCGCTGATCGCATGATCGCCCTCGACCTGCCGGTCGCGGACTGAACCGTCCCATGCCGCTCGGTCTTGCAGCGCTGGATGCGTTGAACGCGGCTTTCGAAGAGCTGCGGTCGGTGCTGGACGGCACGGACGTTGCGGCGATCGAAGCGGCGACCCGCCGGATTGCCGCAGCCGCCTCCACCGTCCGCGCCATTGGCGTGTGGCGTTCCGATGAGGTGGTGCGGGAACGGCTGAAGGCTTTGCAGCCCCTGATCGAATCGGCGCGGGTTCGCACCAACCTGCTCGCCGATCATGCGAATCAGCGGTTGACCATTCTCGCCGCTCAGGGCGCAGAAACCGCGCCGCTGGTCTACGGCCGCTAAAAAAACCGCCATTTTCTGCTTGTTTCCGAAAGGCGCCCACGGGCGCCTTTTTGCGTCGAACCGAACGCGAAAAGCAAATTATGAGCGCGCGTTAACCAAATCTTGGCACGTCACTTGCTCTATTGACCCTCGATACCAATGGGGATTTGAGCAACCAGTGTCGGCTTTCGCAGACATCACCGCAACAGGCGCTTCGGCGGGCAATCGCGTGACCAACGCGATCGCCATGGCCAGCCGCAGGACAGGCGTGGACTTCGCCTATCTGCTGGGGCAGGCGAAAATCGAAAGCAGCCTGAACCCCACTGCCCGCGCGACGACTTCGTCCGCGACAGGGCTGTACCAGTTCGTCGATCAAAGCTGGCTGGCGGTCATCGACCAGCATGGCAGCGAATATGGCCTGGGCTGGGCTGCCGACGCGATCAGCCGGGGCAGCAACGGCCATTATTATGTGTCCGACCCCGATCTTCGCCAGCAGATCCTCGACCTGCGCAAGCATCCGGAAACCGCCTCCGTCATGGCGGCCGAACATGCCGCCGACAACAAGGCCACTCTGGAACAGCGGCTGGGCCGCGAGGCTGAGCCGGTCGATCTCTACATGGCCCATTTCCTGGGCGTTGGCGGGGCGAGCAAATTCCTGGCGATGAACGACCGCGCGCCCGACGCGACGGCAGCGTCAATGTTCCCGGCGGCGGCGCGGGCCAACCGCTCGATCTTCTACGACCGCCAGGGCAATGCCCGCAGCTTTGCCGAAATCCGCGGCCGCTTTGCCTCGAAGCTCCAGAAGGGTTTCGATTCGATCGGCACCGGCGATATTCAATATGCCGACAACGCGCTGCCCTCCGGCGCGAAGACGGTCCAGCCCGCCGATTATGTGCGGATCGAAACCCAGCGCCTTGCGACCGCCGCCGACGTCACCGTCCGGCCGGAACCGCAGACCGCGCGCCTCGCCTATCTCATGCTCGCCACCCTCGGAAGGTAACGGCCAAAGATGACTCCTGCCCAAGTCAAAGCGAAGATCTGGACGAGCGCCGCCAAGGGAGCGGTGTTGCCCTTTGCGACGCTGATGGTCGTGCTGTTCATGATGGTGCCGGTGCCTGCGTTCATGCTGGACGTCGGGTTCATCACCAACATCATGATCAGCCTGGCCGTGCTGATGGTGGCGCTGAATGCGGCGAAGCCGCTGGATTTCTCCAGCTTTCCGACTGTGCTGCTGTTCGCGACGCTGCTGCGGCTGGCGCTGAACGTCGCCTCGACCCGCGTGGTGCTGGTGCAGGGGCATGAAGGGTCGGACGCGGCGGGCCATGTGATCGAGGCCTTCGGTCACTTCCTGATCGGCGGCGATTATGTTGTCGGCATCTTCGTCTTCGCCATCCTGATGATCATCAACCTGGTCGTCATCACCAAGGGCGCGGGCCGCGTGTCGGAAGTGTCGGCGCGCTTCACCCTGGACGCTCTGCCCGGCAAGCAGATGGCGATCGACGCCGACCTGAACGCCGGCCTGCTGACGCCGGAAGAAGCCAAGGTTCGCCGCCGCGAAGTCGCGACCGAGGCGGATTTTTACGGTTCCATGGACGGTGCCAGCAAGTTCGTGAAGGGCGATGCGGTTGCAGGCATCCTGATCCTGGCCATCAACATCGTCGGCGGCATCATATTGGGCGTGGTCAGCCATGGCCTGTCGATCGGAGAGGCCGCGCAAACCTATATCGTTCTTGCCATCGGTGACGCGCTGGTCGCGCAGGTTCCGGCGCTGCTGCTCTCCATCGCGGCGGCGGCCATCGTCACCCGCGTCGGCAGCGAACAGGATCTGGGCGGCCAGATCACCAGCCAGTTCGGTTCGGGCAAGGCCTGGATTCCGGTGGCGGCGATCCTGACTTTCCTCGGCATTTTGCCGGGCATGCCGCACATGATCATCCTGTCCGCCGCCGCGATCGCGGGGGGCATCGCCTGGCAGCTCCGCAAGGCCGGTCAGCGCAAGGCGGCCGAACCTGAAGCGGTTGCCCCGCCGCCGAACCCCGCGCTGATCGAATGGAACGACGTGTCCGACGGCGCGGTGCTGGGGCTGGAGATCGGCTATGGCCTGATCGGCCTGGTCGACGAGCGCAAGGGCGCGCCGCTGATGGCCCGCATCACCGGTATTCGTCGCCAGCTTTCGAAGGAATTGGGCTTCGTCGTGCCGATGGTCCGCGTGAAGGACAATCTGGCGCTGGAGCCGAACCAGTATCGCATCACCATCGCCGGCGTCGTCGTGGGCGAGGACGAGATCTTCCCCGACGATCTGCTGGCGCTTGACAGCGGCGCGCTGGAGAGCACAGTGTCCGGCCGCGAGGCCAAAGACCCGACCTTCGGCCTCGACGCTGTCTGGATTTCGCCTGCCAAGCGCAGCGAAGCCGTGGTCGCGGGCTATACCGTGGTCGATCCGCCGACGGTGGTCGCCACCCATCTCAACCAGCTCATCGCGATGAACGCCAGCGAGATGTTCGGCCTGGACGAAGCGCGCAAGCTGCTCGACAACCTTAAGGAAGCCGCGCCGCAACTGGTCGATGGTCTCACGCCGGGGCTGCTGAACCTGACGCAGATTTCCGCGCTTTGCCGCGCCCTGCTGGCCGAAGGGATCGCGCTCAAGGACTTCCGCCGCATTTGCGAGGCGATGGTCGATGCGGCCCGCCCGGACATGAACCTCGACCAGCTTGTCGAGGCGGTGCGTCAACGCATCGGCTCGCTCATCATCCAGGGGCTGGTGCCGGTGAAGATGCCGCTGCCGGTCATCACGCTGGACGGCGATCTGGAAGCGCTGCTGGCGCAGGCGATGCGCGTCGCGGGCGACGCCCGTCACCCGATCGAGCCCGCGCTCGCCAACCGCATCATCGAGGCGGTGGTGCAGGCCGCCCGCCCGTTGCTGGGCCAGGCGCGCAATTTCGCCATCGTCACCTCGCCGCTCGCGCGCCGCGCGCTGGCCCGCCTGTTCAAGCCGCATCTGCCGGAGACGCCCGTGCTGTCCTTCCTGGAAATTCCCGATGGCAAGGGCGTGGAGGTCGTCGCCGTGGTCGGCGGCGAGCAGCGGCCCGCGCCGCGCCATGATCCTTTGCCCAGAGAGTCCGCCGCCCGAGAGCGCGTCGCCTGAGGAGCCTGACCAATGTATATGAACAGGGTCGTCGCCGGTTCCGATGCCAACACCTATGGCCGCACCGGCAATGCCAATTCTCCCGAACAGCTCGCGCGCCGCTATATGCCGCTGGTGCGCAAGACCGCCTGGCACGTCCATGGCCGTGTATCCAGCGCCATAGAGATTGAGGACTTGCTCCAGATCGGCATGGTCGCGCTGGTCGAGGCGGCCAATGGTTTTGAGGATCGGGGCCTGGGTTTCGCCTCCTACGCGCAGTTGCGCGTGCGCGGGGCGATGATCGACCATCTGCGCCGCCATGCGACGATGACGCGCTCCGCCATGGCCCAGCGGAAGCAGTTGGCGGGCATACGCGGCCGGCTGGAACAGAAGCTGGGCCGTGTGCCGCTCGAAGCGGAAATGTCTGCGGAGATGGGGCTGGATGCCGCCGCCTATCGTGAAGTGGCCGACAGTTGCGAGATGGTGCAGCATAGCAGCATGGATGAGGTCTATTCCGACCAGTCCATGTGGTTCGCGGATGTCGAGGATCGCGCCGACGATGTGATGGAGCGGGAGGCGCTCAAAGGCGCGCTTGCCAAATGCATCGGGGAATTGCCGCAGCGCGAGGCGCTGGTGCTTCAGCTCTATTTCGTCGAGGAATTGAATCTGGAGGAAATCGGCGCGACGCTGGATATCGGCGCGGCGCGGGTGTGCCAGATCAAGAAGGCGGCGCTCGACAAGCTGCGCGAGAAGCTGCGGGATTGGGACTGATCAACTATCATTCGCTGGGTTCGACAATCCATCGAACGGCGGCTTTGCATTATCGAGCTGAAGCTGGCGATAGCGCGACTTCTGGTAATTCTGCGTCCGCCACCAGGGTTCCGCCACCTGGAACAGCCCGCTTTTCGCGACATGCGTGCCCAAATCCTTGCGCGCCGTGAAGGCTGCGAAGAAGGGCGCCAGCGCCAGCCCCGCCACCACCGGGATGACCCAGCCGAGCGAAGTGTCGGACTTGACCGCCAGCAGCGTCAGCCCCGCACCCAGCAATATATGCCATTTGAACAGCCAGATGGCGGGCAGTATCGCCATGCCGTCGCGGTCGCGGGTCTGGCCGTTCCAACTGCTCTTGCGGCCCATCAGGATGCCGAACAGGTTGATGGTCTGGGTCAGCATGCTGACCGGCGCCATCAGGATCGACAGGGCGATGTCCGCGATCACCCCGCGCATCATCCGGACGCCACCGCCAAAACCGATGCGCCGCGCCGGATCGGCCAGCGCCCAGAGCAGCGCCAGCAGCTTCGGCCCGAACAGCAGCACGCCGGTCAGCGCCAGCAACCCGCCCGAGGGCAGGATCGCGCTCGGCGGCCACACGCCCGCTGCCGCACCGCCCAGCACCACCAGCATCAGCGCCAGCCAGAGCGGCGACGTGCAATAGGCCGAAGCGCCGACGAAGAGCTGGAACTTGCTGACCGGATGCATGCCCCTGATCTTCGTGAGCAGGGGAACATGCTGGATATTGCCCTGGCACCAGCGCCGGTCACGCGTGGCGAGATCGGGCAGGGAGGGCGGAAATTCTTCGAAACTGTCGTCGGCCATGACGATATGCACGTCCCAGCCACGGCGGCGCAGCAGCGCAGCCTCGACCATGTCATGGCTCATGATATGCCCGCCAAAGGGCGCGCGGCCCGGCAGTTCGGGCAGGCCGCAGCTTTGGGCGAAGGCCTTGGTCCGCAGGATCGCGTTGTGGCCCCAGAACATGCCTTCCGACCCTGCCCACCAAATCATGCCGGCAGCCGAGATCGGCCCGAAGAGGCGGCTGGCAAATTGTTGCCAGCGGGCGAAGAAGGTCGTGGCGCCGACGATCGAGGGCACGGTCTGGATCAGGCCGACATGCGGATGCCGCTCCATATCGGATGCCAAACGCGCCATGGTCTGGCCGCTCATCACGCTGTCGGCGTCCAGCACGATCATATAGTCGTAAGCGCCGCCAAAGCGTTCCACCCATTCCGCGATATTGCCGGGCTTGCGGCCGATATTAAGAGCGCGGCGGCGGTAGTGGACCGGGCGGGAGAAGCCCTTGCGCATTTTCATATAGGCGGCGCGTTCGATCTCGCCATTTTCGGGGTTGGAATCGCTGAGGATGAAGAATTCGAAGCGCTCGCCGCCCATCACCTGCGCCAGCGAGCGCTCCATGATCGACAGGCGGCCCAGCACGCCCTGAAAATCCTCGTTGCAGACGGGCAGCAGCACGGCTGTCTGCCCGCGCAGAGGCGGGGCGGTGCGCGCGCGATAGGGCCGCACGCCTTGCCCTTTGCCCATGGTCAGCAGCAGAAAGCCGATCAGGCTGGTCGCGAAGCCGAAGGCGATCCAGGCAAAAAGAGGGATGAACAGGGCCAGATAAACCCCCTCCCACGCCGAAATGCCGTCGAGGCCAATCGACCGCCGCATCTCATGCGCCGCCATGGATGCGGGCAGCAGCGCCAGCAGAACGACCAACGTCCGTCGCGCCCAGAGATCGATGTTGAAGGGGCGATGCGGCAGGTCGCGTGGAGTCGCGGAAAAATCCTGCGCGGGCATGGCCAGCGGCCGTTCCACGGGAAGATGCTCGAACGCCCGTACGGGCGCCGATCCCATGGTCTTATCCGTGTGCCTGCCGCCTGTTGCTTTCATGTCCGACCCATTTTCCGGTTCACCGCCTTAAGCAAACCCGGCTCAAACCCGCCGGGTTCCACAACAAGCCCTGCCGTCAAGCGCCGAGCGGGTAATGCACATATTCGCTGAACGGGCGATTGCCAGTGCGAAGTTGGGCGCGAATATCGGTCGACTTGCCCCGGTCCCGACGAATATCCAGGACCATCCGGAACATGTCCTTTTGATGCAGCACGGGATAACCCGCCTTTTTGACCAGCGTTCCTCCTGCCAGGTCGACCCATATGTCCGGGCGAGTCTGGGCCGGAACCCCGGCAAAGTCGACAAGAAAGCGTTCGACCCCGGCCTCGCCCGATTGCCCGGTCCAGATATTCTCGACCGTGGCGAGGCCGCTCGAACCGGGCGTTCGCGCCGCTGACCAGTCGAGCCGGTAGCTCGCCTCGATCCGGCTGCCTGCGCGGATGGAGGCGGCGGGCGTCCAATAGGCCGCGACATTGTCGGTATATTCGCTGTCGGTCGGGAAGGCGTAGAGTCGCACCTGCCCGGCGCCCAACGGCTTGCGGCTGGTCGCCCAGAGCGATGGGCGCCGTTCGTAGAAGACGCCGTCATCCTGATAATGGTCGAAATCGCGGTCGCGCTGGAGCAGGCCGAAGCCCCTGGGATTGCGCTCGGCAAAGACATCGACGCGTGGCGCTGAGGGATTGACCAACGGGCGGCAATGGGCGGTGCCGTCGGCGCTGGCGATGGACAGCATGTCGCTGTCATGGATTTCCGGGCGCCAGTCGGTGCGCTTGGCCCGGTCCGCCTGATCGTACCAGAACATGCTGGTCATCGGCATCAGTCCCAGTTCGGCGATGGGCTTGCGCGCGAACAGCACGGCGTCGATATCCTGCCGCACGCCCTGCGGCGTTAGCTCGTTGGCGAAGCGGAAGGCGCCGGTCAGCGAGGCGCTGTCCATCAGCGCATAGACGGTGACGCTGCTGCGCCCGGTGCGCTCCAGCCAGAAATGGGTGAAGCGGGGAAATTCTTCCTTGCCCGAAATGCTGGTGTTGATCGCGACGGCGCGGGCCGACAGGCCGAATTGCTTTTCCGCGGGCGCCCGGAAATAAGTGGCGCCCAGGAAGGACAGCCAGTCGCCGTCCCGCGCCGCGTTCATGATGCGGAAACCCGAAAAGCCGGCATCGGGGCCAAGATTGCGCACCGCATTGCCGGGCGGGGCGTCGAACATGTCGGGATCATAGCGGAGCGGCGTTGCCCGCCCTCTTTCGACCAGCGCGATCTCGACCGGCTGCTGCACCGTGCTGCTCAGAGGGAAAAGGCGAAGGCCGGTGTCGCCGCCCAGGTCGTTCCAGATCGTCCGTTCATCGCGGAAGCGCGCCTGGTTGAAGGCGTCATAGCCGATCTTGTCCGCGCCGGGGAAAAAGGGCGTCACGGCAAAGGGCGCGCGCGTCAGCCGCTGCGCCCGGCCGATCACCATGTCCCAGGAAAAAGCGCCGCCGCGGGGTTGGGCGAAAAGGGCGCGGGGAAGCAGCAGCGCTGCGCCGGAGGCGGCGATCATGGCGCGCCGCCCCATCCCGGTCGAAGAAATCTTGGTCATGGCGATCATCATGGGTGCGACAACTGCCAATGCAAGTGTTTCGATCCCGCATTGACTGGAAAATGGCCGATCGACAAATGCGATGAAGCCTCCGCCCGGGGGGACGGAGGCTTCGTTAAGCTGGTCGTTTCATCGAAGTCTTTGCCCCCGGCACGGTGGGGACTGATAATGTGCCGGAGGCGGCATGACTGGCTGAGGTGACCAAGACCCCAGCCGGTCAATCTCTTGTCAGGCCTTAGCTGATCAGCTTCAGCACGCCCTGCTGGCTCTGGTTGGCCTGGGCCAGCATCGCGGTCGAAGCCTGGCTCAGGATCTGCTGCTTGGCGAGCGCGGTCGTTTCGGCCGAGAAGTCGGCGTCTTCGATGCGGCTGCGGGCGTCGGTCAGGTTGGTGACGTTCGCCGTCAGGTTGTTGACCGTCGATTCGAGGCGGTTCTGCGCGGCGCCGAGATCGGCGCGCTTGGTCGCCACCGTTGCCAGTGCCGTGTCGTAGGCGGCGAGGTCGGTCGCTGCGAAAGCGGGGGCGGCCACGGTGCCGCTCAACGCGCCGCCGGCCGAGGTGGCGACGGCAGACAGGTCGAGCTGACCCAGGGTGAGGGAAACGGTGTCGGTGCCGCTGGCGCCGGCCTGAATGTCGATCGTGGCCGGGGCGGACGCGGAGAACAGGTCCTTGCCGTTGAACTGGGTCTTGCTCAGCACCGAGTCGATCTGCTTGCCGAGCTGGTCGATTTCATTCTTGATGTTGCCCTGCGACTTCGTGTCGTTGGTGCCGTTCAGACCCTGAACCGTCAGTTCACGCATACGCTGCAGCATGTTGCTGACTTCGCCCAGCGCGCCTTCCGCCGTCTGAGCGAGCGAGATGCCGTCATTGGCGTTGCGGATGCCCTGGGTCATGCCGCGGATCTGCGAGGTCATGGTCGATGCGATGGCCAGACCGGCGGCGTCATCCTTCGCGCTGTTGATGCGCTTGCCGGTCGACAGGCGTTCCATCGCGGTGCTGAGAGCCTTGTTGGCCATGGCCGAAGCATTGGTGGCGCGCAGCGCCGAGGAGTTGGTTCCGATAACAGTCATGATAATCCCTTTCCGTTCACTATCAGGTCGCTGCCATCAGGCTGCTTGCGGCCTCGAAAGGGGATAACGGCAGGGGCGAAAGAGCTTTTAGCCCGTTGCCCGTTTTTTCTGATATTTTTCAGGAAAGCCCGGAAAACCGGGGCTAAATCGACCTTTATGGGCGCCCCTATATGCAGAAGCGGGGGAAAAGTTCCGGCAAGGCGGAAAAAAATTGCCGTTATGCGGCAAGGGGTTTGCCGCATTAACCATATGCTAACCACAGTCCGGCAGTTTCAAACCATCGAAGGGGTCAGGGGCGTGCGGGGGCACAATCCTACCAAATCATGGGGACAAAAGTTCATGTCATCGTTGGACGTGAGCCGAGAAGTCTGCGCGCTCGTTCCGGGCCTGCAGCACTGGCTGGAAAATGCGTTCTATTCCGTGCGGATCGTGGACGCGCAAAGTCCCCGTGAGCGCGAGGGCGCGGAACGGGACAGGCGGCGCGTCCTGCTAGCGACCGAGATCGGCCATGCGACCCATCGCGACATATTGATAAACCTGGTGGACGGGGCGCCTTCGCTGGTGCCCGCCGCCAACGGCCTGCCTGCCCGCGTGGCATTCGGTCTGGAAGATATGGGCTTTGCCTTCGCGTTGATCGCGGAGCTGGCCCGTCCGGCGGCTCTCCCGGCGGTGGGCGACAATGCCAGCGCGCGCCTGATGACGCTGGCCGGCCGCGTGGCGCGCAGCGACGCCACCGTGCTGATCCAGGGCGACACCGGCACCGGCAAGGAAGGCATGGCGCGCTTCCTCCACGCCCAGTCGGGCCGCACCGCCCATGACTTCATCGCCGTCAACTGCGCGGCGCTCCCCGAAACCATGATGGAAGCGATGCTCTTCGGTCATAAGAAGGGCAGCTTCACCGGCGCGGCTAATGCTTCGGAAGGCCTGTTCCTGGCGGCGGACGGCGGCACCTTGTTCCTCGACGAAATCGCGGAACTGCCGCTGGCGCTTCAGGCCAAGCTGCTGCGCGCCCTTCAGGAAGGCGAAGTGCTGCCCGTCGGCGCGACCCATCCGGTGCCGGTCAATGTCCGCATCATCGCTGCCTGCAACCGCAACCTTGCCGCCGAAGTCGCCGCCGGGCGCTTCCGCGAAGATCTTTACTGGCGCCTCAACGTCATGCCGCTGGAGCTGCGCCCGCTGGCCGAGCGTCCGGGCGACGTGACCGCCATCGCCGCCGCCATGCTGCTGCGGCATCAGGATATGGCGAAGGCCGCCTTTGTGTGGCCGACCGCCGCCGCTCTGGAAAAGCTGACCGCCCATGTCTGGCCGGGCAATGCCCGTGAGTTGGGCAATGTGCTGCAGCGCGCCGTTGTCCTGCGGGATGGCGACCGCATTTCCGCCGACGATCTGCACATCACCGGCGCGCCGCAGCTTCGCATCGTGGAGCAGGTTCTGGCGCCCGCCGATCCGATCCGCCTGCGCGACGTGGCTCATCATTCGAAGCTGGAGGCTGTCCGCGCCGCGCTGCGCGAAACCGACGGTCACCGTGCCGCCGCCGCGCGCAAGCTCGGCATTTCCGAACGCACCTTGCGCTATCGGCTTGCCGAGATGCGCGAGCTGGCCGCTTAAGGGGAGATAGGGCATGTCCGGCATTTCTCCGACCGACAGCGTGATGGCGATCCGCAACGCCATCCTCCAGAAGAACGCCGCGCTGCGCGATGTCGCGCAGACCGGCAACACCAACGGCCCTTCCGCCGTCGGCACCAACGGCGCCACCGCGCCGGGCGGGTTCACCGACGCGCTGAAATCAGCGCTAAACCAGGTCAACGGCCTGCAAAATCAGGCGGGTGAAGCAGCCGCCTCGTTCGAACGGGGGGAAACGACGGATATCGCCGGGGTCATGCTGGCCAAGCAGCAGGCGTCGGTCAGCTTCGAAGCCACCCTTCAGGTCCGCAACAAATTGTTGTCCGCTTACAAGGACATCATGAGCATGCCGGTGTAATATGAGCGAGAACGCACTCACCACCAATGTTGGCGGCGCTGCCGCTCTCCCCGCCACCAGCCCCGCCTTTGGCGGCGCCAAAGGCATGGATGCGCTGAAGGCGCGCTTCACCGGCTTCGTCAGGCAACCGGCCGTGGCGAAAAGCCTGCCGCTGCTGGGCCTGCTGGGCGTCGTCGCCATGGCTGGCGCCGCCTGGCTGGCGCTGCGCGAACCGCCGCAGCGCGACCTGTTCCGCGCTTTGCCCGATGCCGACAAGTCGGCGGTCGCGCAGGTGCTGGACCAGAATGGCATCCGCTACGACTTCGACAATTCGGGCAGCATGACCGTTGGCGAGGATGATTATTTCAAGGCGAAGATGATGCTCGCCGCCCAAGGCCTGCCCAAGAGCGCGCCGGACGGCAACAGCATGATCGACAGCCTGCCCATGGGGGCCAGCCGCGCCGTCGAGGGCGAGAAGCTCCGTTCGGCCCGCGAAATGGACCTCGCCCGCACGATCGAAGCGATCGACAGCGTCGAGAGCGCCAAGGTCCACCTCGCCGTCGAGCCGCCGAGCGTGTTTCTGCGCGAACGGGCCAAGCCCTCGGCCTCGGTGATGCTGCGTCTGGCGCAGGGCCGCCAGCTCACCGACGCGCAGGTCAGCGCCATCGTGCATCTGGTCGCTTCCTCGATCCCGGAACTCAATCCGGAGGATATTTCGGTCGTCGACCAGAATGGCCGCCTGATCAGCAACAATGACAGCAACGCCGCCGACGATCGTCAGCTCGCCATCCAGACCCGGATGGAGGATCGCTATCGCCAGTCGGTGATCGCGCTGCTGACCCCGATTTTGGGCGCCGGCAAATTCTCGACCGAGGTGCACACCGAACTGAACTTCGCTGAGCGCCAGGCGACCCGCGAAACCTATCCGCAGGACGAAGCGCGCCTGCGCAACGAGACCGGTACCTGGGCATCCGACCCGCGCGGGCAAGGAAACGGAGCCGGTGGCGAGGCGAGCGGCATTCCGGGCGCGCTCAGCAATCAGGCTCCGGTCAACCCGACCGTGACCCAGACCAATCCCAATGGCCAGGCGGTGGCCCAAGGCTCGACAAATCAAGGCGCCACCAGCGCGCAAACCGCCGCCCAACCCGGCACGCCGCCCAATCCGCTGATGAAGACGGAAGAGACCTTCAACCGCAGCTTCGAACTCGGCCGCGAGGTTTCCGTGACCAAGGACGCCATCGGCACGGTCAAGCGCCTGTCGGTCGCCGTCGCGCTCGACAACGGGCCTGACGGCAAGCCGCGCAGCGCGCAGGAAATCGCCGCCCTCGAAGCGCTGGTGAAGGGCGCGGTCGGCTTCGATCAGGCGCGGGGCGACGTGGTGGCTTTGTCCTCGCGCAGCTTCGCCAAGGAAGAGGTGGTTCAGGCGCCCTGGTATGAGGCCGAATGGGTGTCGCCGCTGGTGCGCAATGTTTCGGCCCTGCTGGTCGCGCTGCTGGTGATCTTCGGCATTGGCCGCCCGCTGCTCAAGCGCCGCGCCGCCGCCCAGGCCGCTGCTGCCGAACAGGTCGCCGCGGAGGGGAAGAAGATCGGCCGAGAAATCTCTACCGAGATCACGCGCCAGGTGACGGTGAACCCCGATGGTTCGACGCCCATCACGCTCGACATGATCTCGTCGACTTACGACTACGCCCAGCGCGCCGACCTGATCCGCAATTTCGTGAAGCAGGACCCTGATCGCGCCGCCCTGGTCGTCCGCGACCTTCTGAAGGAAGGGAAGAAGGAAAATGCCTGACGCCGCCACCGCCACGGCGCTGAAGGGCAGCGCCGCCGCCGCCGTCCTGCTGATGCTGTTCGACGAGGATGAAGCCGCGCAGATCCTCTCGCGCCTGGAGCCTGATGAAGTCCGCCAGCTCGGTTATGCCATGTATGACGTGGCGGATGTGCAGGTCGAGGAAGTCAACGAAGCGCTCGACCATTTCGTCACCAAGGCGAAGAAGCGCACCACTATCGGCTATGGTGCGACCCGCCATATCCGCGGCGCGATGACCAAGGCGCTGGGCGAGGAGCGGGCCGAGAATATGCTGGCCCGGATCACCCCGCCGACCCGGTCGACCCAGCTTGAAATGCTGAAATGGATGGACGCCAAGGAAATCGCCGTGCTGATCGAGGCGGAGCATCCGCAGATCATGGCCATCGTCCTTGCCCATCTGGAGGCGCCGATCGCCGCCGACGTGCTGCAATTGCTGCCGACCGAATATCAGGAAGAGGTCGTCTACCGCATCGCCACGCTCGGCCCCGTATCGAACGAGGCGCTGGACGATCTGGAGCAGCTCCTGCTGCGCGGCAATATGGCCAAGAAGCAGGGCGGCGCCTCGCAGCGCGGCGGCACGATCGAGGCGGCGGCGATCATGAACAATGTCCGCAAGGAGAATGAACAGCGCATCATCAAGGCGCTGGCCAAGCGGGACAAGATGGTCGCCCAGACGATCGAGGAGGAAATGTTCGTCTTCGACAACCTGATCGACATGGACGACAAGAATATGGGCACGCTGATGCGCACCGTCGACAGCGCCGTGCTGGTCGTGGCGCTGAAGGGCGCGAACGAGATGCTGAAGGCGAAGATCTTCGGGTCCATGTCGGCCCGCGCCGCGCAGGCCATTGCCGACGAGATCGAGGAACGCGGCCCGATCCGCCTGGCCGAAGTGATCGACGCGCAGAAGCTGATCATCGCGACCGCCCGCCGCATGGCCGATGCGGGCACCATCATGCTGGGCGGCAAGGGGAATGATTTTGTCTAAGCTTTGGGCCAATGCGGAGGTCGCCAGCATTCCGCTGGGCGGCATGGGACAGGTGACGAGCGGCGGCTTCCGCAGCCTGTTCGCGCCGGTGCATGCCGCGCCCGGCCAGCCGGTGCATGACAGCGTGCCGCAAAGCGAAGAGGAAGTGCTGGAACAGGCCCGGATCGAAGCCTTCGCCATGGGCTTTGACGAAGGCAGCCGCGTGACGGCGGAAGCCAATGCGGCCGACGCCGAGGCGCGCAAGCGCCTTGCCGAAGCGCTGGAATTGTTGGCTCCCGCGCCCAGCGGCATGTTGTCGACCATGCTGTCCGCCACCGTGGTGCGGCTGGTCGAACAGATTGTGGGCGAGGTCGAGATTGACATCGAACGCTTGCTCCAGCGCTGCGACAGCGTCGCCGCCTTCATCGAGGATAATGACGAGAAGGGCGCGCTGCACCTGCATCCGGACGATATCGAACTGCTGGACGGCGAGAATATCGGCGTGAAGCTGGTCGCGGACCACGGCATGCAACGCGGCTGCGTCCGGTTGGAAACCGCCGACGGCTGGGTTGAGGACGGCCCCGACATACGCCTGTCGCGCCTGCGTGCGTTGCTTGACGATATGGAGGGTAAGGCATGATCAACGCCGCGCTCGCCCAGGCGGAGACGCTGTTCGACCATATGCAGGTGCAGAACCGCCAGCCGCGCCATGTCGGGCGGCTGGTGAGCCATGATGCGGGCATGCTGGAAGTCACCGGCTTCCGTCGCCCCATCGGCGCGGGCGCGCGGGTGATCGCGTCGGACGGCACCATTTGCCGAGCCGAAGTCGTGGGCTTTCGCGGCGACAAGACCCTGCTGGTGCCGCTCGACAGCGACGCGCCGCTGGAAAATGGGGCGCGGGTCGAGCCGGATTCTCAGGCAACGATGGTACAGGTGGGCGAAGGCCTGATCGGCCGCGTCATTGACGCCATGGGCCAGCCGCTGGACCGCAAGGGGCCGATCATCGCGGGCGGTTCGTGGCCGCTCAACGGCGTGAAGGGCAATGTCCTTGACCGGGGCCGCGTCACCGAGCCCTTTGATCTCGGCGTCCGCGCCGTCAACGCCCTGCTCACTGCCGGGCGGGGACAGCGCATCGCGATCATCGCGGGCTCGGGCGTCGGCAAGTCGGTCCTGATGGGCCAGATGATCCAGGGCGCCGAAGCCGACATCGTCGTCGCCGGCCTGATCGGGGAACGCGGCCGGGAGGTCAGCGACTTTCTCGAAACCAAGCTCAAGGGCGCGATGCACAAGAGCATCGTCGTTGCCGTCCCCGCCGATCATCCGCCGGTGCTGCGTCTGCGCGCCGCCGCCCGCGCCACCGCCATTGCCGAATATTTCCGCGCCCGCGGCAAGAAGGTGCTGCTGCTGATCGACAGCCTGACCCGCTGCGCCCATGCGCAGCGCGAGATCGGGCTGGCGCTGGGCGAGCCGCCTGCGATGAAGGGCTATCCGCCCTCCGCTCTGGCGCTGATCCCCCGGCTGGTGGAGCGCGCTGGCGTCGATAGCCGGACCGGCGGCTCGATCACCGCGCTTTATACCGTGCTGGCCGATGGTGACGATACGGACGATCCGATCGTCGATGCCGCCCGCGCCATTGTCGACGGCCATTTCGTGCTGTCGCGCCACCTTTCCGAGCAGTCGATCTTCCCCGCCATCGATGTCGGCAAGTCGCTGTCCCGCGTCATGGCCGATGTGGTGCCGGACGAGCATCGGCTGGCCGCCGCTTCCTATCGCCGCCTCTGGGCCGCCTATGAGGAAAATCGCGACCTCATCCTGATGGGCGCCTATCGCCCCGGCAATGACCCGGTGATCGACGAAGCGGTGCAACGCCGCCAGGACATCCTCGACTTCATCCGCCAGGATCAGAAGAGCTTCATCGACCTCGACACCAGCGCCAACGCCCTTATCGCTGAGTTCGGCGCATGAAGGGAGAAGTCGCCCGCCGCCAGCGCGTGCTGCGCGTCCGCCATGTGCAGCATGCCATGGCCGTGGCCGAAACCGCGCGCGCGCGCGACGAGGCGGAAGGCATCGCCCGCAATGTCGATCGCCTGCGGACGGTGCGCGACGATCTTTTTACCGGGCAGGGCATCGCAACTGGCGCGAATTTTGCAGCGATGCAGGAACTGGCGGGTCGTCTGGAACAGGCGGGGCGTCAGTTGGATGGTGCGCTCTACGATGCGCGCCGCAAGGTGGAGGTCAAGGAAGGCCTTAGCCTGGCGGCCAATCGGGATCGCGAAATCGCCGTGAAGCTCAAGGATCGCGCCCGCGCGGACCTGGAGGAATGGCGGGAGAATAAACTCGCGGCCCTGCCGCGCTATCGCCGGATGCAGAGGACAGGAGATGTCTGACGTGAACATGTTGACCAGCCTCAAGGCTCTGCTTTTTTCGTCGGCCTCGACGCAGATGCCCGCCGATGGCGCGGGCGCGCTTGCCATGCCGGTGGAGGGCGCGGTGGATTTCGCCAAGCTGCTGAACGGCACGATGGAAGCCGCGCCCGAGGGGAAGCAGGCGGCGGAGATGCCTAGCCTCCCGCAAGTGGCTGCCCCGACCGTCACGGCTAATGCCGTTGCAGTCGAAGGCGTGGAGATGGAAGGTGCAGGTATCGCACCGGCCAAGGTCGATAGCGCCAAGGCTGAAAAAGGGGGGGTCGAAACCGCCACTCCCTTGCCCTTCGGTTTGGCGAACGCCCTGAAGGCCGTGCAGAGCCATCGCAAGGAGACGCTGCCGCTTCCGCCCGGCCTTGCCAAGAAAATCGAAGCGTCCGCTGAGTCTGCGGATGCGGTTCCGGCGCCTGTTGTTGATGGCGAGCCTGTCGAAGAGGTCGCGGCGGAAACGCCCGCGCCCATGTCAGCGCCCATGGTTGTCGAGGATAGCGAAGTCGACGCGCCGGAACTGCCCGACATCAAGCCTCATGCGCAGCCCAAGTCGGCCCGCCCCGTCAAGGAAGCCAAGCTGGAAAAAGCCGAGGCTTTGCCCGAAGCGCCTGCAACGGAACAGTCGGATGAGCCGGTGAAGGCCGATCAGGGCGACAAGGACAAGCCGAAAGAGCAGGGCGAAGCCGCGCCGCTTCCGCCGCCCGTTGTCGCCGTCGTGCAAACGCCGACGCCGCAAAGCGTTCCGGCGCTTCCGCTGCCGACATCTGCAACTGTGGCCACATCCGCGCCACTGCCGGAGACGGCAGCGGTGAAGCTGGATAGCGGCAAGACTCTGCCGGCGGAGGCGCAGATGCAGCCCCAAGCCGCCGAGCAGCCCGTTCCCGCTCAGGCGACGGCCGAAAAGCCGCGCGTGGTGGAGAGCAATGCGCAGTCGGCCATTCCCGCCCCGGCAATATCGGCGCCTGCCGACCGCCAGAAAACGATTGTCGCAACATCGACCACCGACAGTGCGCCCGTTCCGGTTGAACTACCCGTCCCGGCAACGCCCGCAGTCGAGAGCCGTCCGGTGAAATCCGAAGCTCTTGCCTTGTTGCAACTAGTCCGCGATCAGGTCGCCGCCCGCCAGCCAGGCACGCCGGTCCGGGCAGGGGAACCGCTCGCGGTCCGCGCCAAAACCGGCCGCGCCGCTATTCCGGCTGAACTGGCTCCAGCCAACATCCCCCAGCCGATCCCGACCGACACAATGCCCCAAACGCAACTTGCCCAGTCTGCCGCCGCTCCCTCAGTCCAGCCGACTGTCGCCACGCCGCCGGTAGTGGACCTGTCCGCCAGCCTCGGCGCGCAAGTGGTCGACATGGGCGTTTCCGGCCAGTGGATTGATGGTCTTGCCCGCGATATTGCCGGGTTGTCCGCCAATGGGGCGCAGGGACGCTTCCAGATCAATGCCGACCAGCTTGGCCCGGTGCAGGTCGATATCCGCCAGGGCAGCGATGGCGCGGCGGTCAGCCTGACGGTCGCCAGCGAGGCCGCCGAAATGGCGCTGCGCCAGGACAGCGACCGGCTGCGTCTTGACGCCAGCCTGTCGGCGGTGCGCATCACCGAAGTGAAAATCGAGCGAACCCCGCATGTCGCGGAAACCGCGCGGGCGGACGGCGCGAACCAGCAAGGATCGCAGCAGCAATCGTCCCAGCAGCAATCCTCCCAAACCGCCAATGCCTGGGCCAACAACAGCCAGAACA
The DNA here is from genome assembly GCF_036038995.2 of Sphingobium sp. SJ10-10. Taxonomy (NCBI): domain Bacteria; kingdom Pseudomonadati; phylum Pseudomonadota; class Alphaproteobacteria; order Sphingomonadales; family Sphingobiaceae; genus Sphingobium; species Sphingobium sp. SJ10-10. The sequence goes on along the minus strand of NZ_CP158132.1, from coordinate 2,182,830 downwards.
TGGCGCAGTCGCAGGGCCAAGCCCAAGGTCAGGGCCGTTGGCGCGCTCAGGAAAATGGCAATTTTGCCCCTAAAAATACCGGCGATCCTGCCGTTCTTAACCATGACGAGACGCGCCGGGCGGGTAATGACGCCGTGCGTGCGCGTTATGCCTGAGATGCGGGATTTACGGGGAACTTTCCATGAGTGACGATGCGAAGCCGAAGAAGAAAAAGGGCGGGGGCATGAAGATGATCCTGCTCATCGTCATCGCCATGGTCGTGGGCGGCGCGGGGGCCGCTGGCGGCCTGTATGCTGCCGGTTTCTTCAGCCCGAAGGAAGAAGGGCCGAAGGAAGACCCGAACAAGCCCGTGCTCGTCCTGGCGGGCGAAAGCGCGGAGGATGTCGCCAAAGCCCATGGCTATGCCGGTGGCGGCGGTGGCGGCGAAGGCGGCGGTCATGAAGGCGGCGGCGGCGGTCATGTCGCGTCCGGCGTCCATGTTCCGGCCAAGGGCATCGACCTGCCCGTCCCGGCGAACCCGGCGGCTTATCAGGCGACCTATTTTCAGTTGCAGACGCCCTTCACCTCCAACATGTCGGATACCGACGCCTTCGCGCAGATTTCCATCGCCATTTCGACCTATTACGACATCCGCGTGGTGGAGGCGATCAAGGCGCACGAGACGGCGATTCGCAGCCAGGTTCTGATGATGCTGGCCGAACAGCCTGTGGAGGCTCTCTCCACGCCGGCGGGCAAAAGGGCGCTTCAAGGCAAGATCAAGGCCATCATTAACGACATTTTGAAGCAAAAGACCGGCTATGGCGGCGTCGATAACGTTTATTTTACCAATTTCGTTATTCAATAGGGCTGCCTGAACGTGCGGGAAGTCCCCCGCCCTGGACGGCAGGGGACTGAAATGACCGACGTTCAAGCCTACGCCTTCGGGCGGGGGGAATCGCAGGCGCCGCTGATGCTGTCGGGGCTGGACCGGCTGGGCGAAAAGCTCGGCCGGCGTTTGCGTGCCCTGATCGAGCCGATTGCCGGGGTCCGTCCGCATGTCGTCGCGCAGGATGCGCGCGCGCTGGAATTCGGAGCCTGGAGCCTGGACGTGCCCGCCTCCTCCAGCATTGGCGTCTATCGCCTGTCGCCGCTGAAGGGACAGGTGCTGCTGCGGCTGGACGCGGCGATGATCTCGACGCTGGTCGACTGTTTCTATGGCGGCATCGGCAACCGTTCGCTGCCGCCGCGCGGCGAATTCACCCCGACCGAAGACCGGCTGATCGCCCGCATTTCCGACGCCTTCATCGCCCGGCTGGTGGAATGCTGGAGCGATATGCTGGCGCTCGACGCGGGCCTGATCGTCCGGGAAACCGGCATCGGCTTTGCCGCCGCCGCGCAGCCGGGCGAACAGATGGTGCTGCAACGCTTCCTGCTCAGCATCAGCCGGGACGCCGAATGGCCGATCGACCTCATCTTCCCGCTTTCCGCGCTGCGCGGGGTCGAGCCGCTGATGGGCGCCAGAATCCCGATCGATGACGAGCGCGCCGACCCCGTCTGGCAAGCCCGCATCGCTTCGCGCATGCGCGACATCCGCCTGCCTGCCCGCACGGTGCTGGCGCGCCCCAATCTTTCGCTGGCCGAACTGATGCAACTCAAGGCCGGGGACATTATTCCCGTCACCATCAACCGCAGCCTGCCGCTGATCGTGGGAGACCGCATCGTCGCCCATGGCTCGATCGGTGAGCAGGACGGCCGCGCCGCATTCCAGATCGAAAAGCTTGCACAGGAAACCGGACAATGAGCGATATGAGTGAAGCCCCGCGCCTCGACAGCGTGGGCGAGGACAGCATTTCCCGCATGGTGAACAACCGCCAATTCCGCCTGCTGGCGGACATTCCCGTCCGCATGTCGGTGGAGGTCGGATCGACATCGCTGCGTCTGGCCGAGGTCATGGACCTGGCCGAAGGCAGCGTGGTGGAGCTGGACCGTCAGGCCGACGATCTGTTGGACATCATGGTCAACGGCGCGCTGATCGCCAAGGGCGAGGTGGTGACGGTGAACGGCCGTTACGGTATCCGCATCGTGGAGATCGCGGCAACCGAAACGCGCCTTGCCGGCATCGAACGGCGCGGTTGATCGCCCGGAACGGCGGTCTCGTTACATTTTACCGCTTGCCTTGCGCGCCATTATCGGCAGACCGCTTGACGGATTAACCATAGTCGCGAAAGCCCATCCATGATCTGGTACTTCGTCAAGCTGCTGATATTGTTGCCGCTGGTGGGTGGCATGGCCTTTGGCGCATTGTGGTTGTGGCGCAAATATCAGCCCGGCATGATGGTCGGGCAGAATGACCGCTCATTGAAATTGCTGGAAGCGCTGCCGATGGGGACTTTCGGCAAGCTCGCCGTGGTGGAGTTCGAGGGCAAGAAGATCCTGCTCTCCGTCACTCGCGGCCGCATCGAGAAGATCGCGGAAGGCGATACCTATCGTGCCGGGCGCTGACGCTTTTAATATCGTCATTCCCGCGAAGGCGGGAATCCATCTCCGGACCTTGCGTCCGGACGCACCTGTTGGGAGATGGATCCCCGCCTTCGCGGGGATGACGCTGTTTTTGCTCGCGGCGTGCTTTCTGCTTCTGGTACTCGCGCAACCCGCCTTCGCCCAAGCCGCGCCCGTAGCTCCGCCGCCCGTCGACAATGGCGGCGCGCTAACCCGCGCCATGGGGCAGATCGGCGGCGATGGCCGCTCGCTCTCGCTATCCCTGCAAATCCTGATCCTCATGAGCCTGCTGACGGTGTTGCCGTCGCTGATCCTCATGATGACCAGCTTCACCCGCATCATCATCGTGCTGTCGCTGCTGCGTCAGGCGCTGGGATTGCAGCAGACGCCGCCCAATCAGGTGCTGGTCGGCCTGTCGCTGTTCCTTTCCCTCTTCGTGATGCGCCCCGCCATCGACCAGATCAACGCCCAAGCCTTCGACCCCTATGGCAAGGGCCAGATCCCCATTGAGGAAGCGGTAGGCCGATCAGCCAAGGTGCTGCACGGCTTCATGACCAAGCAGACCCGCGAAACCGATCTCAAGCTCTTTGCCAATCTGGCCGAGGCGCCTGCGTTCCGCACGCCCGCCGACATTCCCTTTTCGATCCTGTTGCCCGCCTTCGTGACGTCGGAACTCAAGACCGCGTTTCAGATCGGCTTCATGATCTTCCTGCCCTTCCTCATCATCGATCTTGTCGTCGCCTCCACGCTGATGGCGCTCGGCATGATGATGCTTTCCCCCACCATCATCTCCATGCCGTTCAAGCTGTTGCTGTTCGTGCTGGTCGATGGCTGGGCGCTCACCATGGGGTCGCTGGCGGGGTCGTTCGCGACATGACCATGTCCGCTATCCATCTTCCGTTCGGGCTGAGCCTGTCGAAGCCCCAGGCCGAGCGACGCGAGGCCATGCAGAAGGCTTCGACAGGTTCAGCCTGGCCCTTCGACAGGTTCAGGGCGAACGGGGGGAATGTCGGTCTCGGTGGCCGTTGGGGCGTGGTCTGATGGAAAACGCCGATTTCTTCATGGGGCTGGCGCAACAGGCGCTGTGGATCACGGCGCTGGCGGCAGCGCCGATCCTGATTCCGGCGCTGGTCGCGGGCGTGCTGATCGGCATGATCCAGGCCGCGACCTCCATCAACGAACAGACGCTGGCCTTCATCCCCAAGATCATCGTCGTCGGTGCCATGCTGGTGCTGTTCGGCGGCTCCATCATGGTGCTGATCGCGGATTTTACGCGCGAGATTTTCGAGCGCATTCCGGATCTGCTCCAATGATCGCGCCGGGCTTCGCCAATGTGGAAGTCCAGCTCTGGATCTGGCTGATCGCCATGATCCGTCCCGGCGCGGCCTTTATCGCCGCCCCGGTCTTCGGCGCGCCTGCCGTGCCGCTGCAACTGCGCCTGATCCTCTCGCTCGCGCTGGGCATGGCGGCGCTCAACAGCGTGCATATCGTGCTGCCCGCCGACGGCGTCGCCAGCTTCCAGGGCGTGATGCTGGTTGCGGGCGAGGTGCTGGCGGGGCTCGCCATCGGCTTTGCGGTGCAGATCGGCTATGCCGCCGCGCTCGTCGCCGGGGAGGCGATCGGCAACACTATGGGTCTCAATTTCGCCGCCATGGTCGATCCGTCCTCGGGACAGGCGACGCAGGCGGTGGGGCAGTTCCTCTCGATCCTCTCCACCTTCCTGCTGCTCGCCATGGACGGTCATCTGATGCTGGTGAGCTTCGTGGTGCAAAGCTATCAGGCGATGCCGCCCGGCGGCCCGATGCTGAGCAATGACGCGATCTGGCATCTGATCGAATTTGGCGGCGCGCTGCTGGGCGCGGGCGTCACCATTGCGCTCCCGGTCGGTTTCGCGCTGGTGCTGGTGCAGATCGTCATGGGCATGCTGGCGCGCACTGCGCCCGCGCTCAACCTGTTCGCGGTCGGCATGCCGGTGGCGCTGATGGCGGGCCTCATCCTGCTGGCCGTCACCGCGCCGATCATGGGCGAGGGGATCACCGTCGCGCTCAAGGCTGGCCTAGAACAGGCCCAGTATATTTCGGAAGGGCGCTGAACCATGGCACAGAGCAATGGCGGCGGCGAAAAGACCGAAAAGCCGACAGCCAAGAAGCTGAAGGACGCCGCGAAAAATGGCGACATCCTCCAGTCCCGCGATCTGGCGACGGCGCTGGTGGTGATGGCGGGCATTGGCTGGATCGCGGTTACCGGCCCCTCCGTCGTCGAATCCCTGTCCGACATGTTGATAGAGGCGCTGCGCTTCCGGCGGGAGGATGTGGTCAATTTCGCGCCCGCCGACCGGGGCTTCGCGCTGCTGTCCGGCATCGCCCTGCCGGTGGCGGGGATCATGCTGGCGACGCTGCTCGCTGCCATTGCCGGACCGGCGCTGCTCGGTTCGCTGGGCTTCCGGCCGGGCGCTTTCGCGCCCAAGGCGTCGAAGCTCAATCCCGCCGCCGGGCTGAAGCGCATGTTCGGGCTTCAGGGTCTGATCGAACTGGTGAAGTCGATCGCCAAAGTGTCCCTGCTCGGCGCGATCGGTGTCTGGATAATCTGGGACCGGCTGACGCAGATCGTCGGGCTGGGCAAGGCGGGGCTTGCGCCCGCCATGGCGGACCTGGGCAATATGTTCATCATGACCTGCCTGGTGATGGCGGGCGGCCTGTTCCTGATCGCGGGCATCGATGTGCCGGCGCAGCTCATCCAGCGCTCGAAACGCCTGTCGATGAGCAAGCAGGAGATCAAGGACGAGCATAAGGAGAGCGAAGGCTCGCCCGAGCTCAAGGGCCATATCCGCCGCCGCCAGTTCGAGGTGCTGAGCGGTTCCACCCGCAAGGCGGTGGCGGAGGCGAGCGTGATCATCACCAACCCGACCCATTTCGCCGTCGCTCTGCGCTACAAGCCGGGACAGGACGCCGCCCCGGTCGTGGTGGCGCGGGGTTGCGACGCGGTGGCTGCCGCGATCCGCGAGCTGGCCGACCAAAATGGCGTGACGGTGCTGCAATATCCCGACCTTGCCCGCGCCATCTACTTCACCTCGCGCGCCGGGCAGATCGTCAATGAGGGGCTGTACATGGCCGTCGCCACGGTTCTCGCCTTCGTCTTCCGGGTCGAGAACCGCATGGCGAGCGAGATGGACCGCCCGTTCATCACCGTGCCGGACGATCTGCGCTTCGATGCGGAAGGCAAGAAAACGACCTGATTTCAGATGGTTGATTTGAAATCAGAAAAATGGCGCATGCTTAACTAAAGCTTAGTCCTTCTTGTCCGTATAATATTCACGGGGACGCATTACGATGGTGCGTCATGAACGACTATTTTTCGCGGGGCGAGATATCGCCGGTTGAACGCAGCGCCACCCGCGCGCCTTCCGCCGTGTCCGCCGTTCAGCCTATTTCCTCCTCTGCGACGGTTCGTCAGGGCGGAGGATCGTCGGCGCAAACCGCCTCGGACGATCAGGCACCATCGGAAGGCCGCATCGCCAGCAGCGCTGAATATGCCAAGGTGCATGCGCGCATAGCCGACATATTGGCCGAACTGAGCACCCAAGGCACGACCAAGACGGTCGATGGAGCGGCGGAGGAAATCCAGTCCATGCTGCCCGCCCCGCAGGTTCTTGTACCGCTGCCCCCCGCTTCGAAGGAAGCCGTGGAAAGCTCCATCCGCATCGCCAAGCGCATTGCCGAACAGGCGGCTATCGCCCATGTCGCACAGGCCAATATGCGGCACGGAGCGGTCGATCAGATCATAACCGTCGGCGGCTGAAGCGTTCTGATGATGTCTCAGCGCGTTCCTGCGCTGAGGCATCCCGCCTTTTCCGGCTTTTTCCATTCCCGCGAAAATCATTCCTAAAGGTCTTGGGCTTAGGGCCGTTCTCATATTTGAAAGGACGGCCCATGACTTCGGTGAGCAGCAGCATCTTGACGGCGCTTGGCGCGGGATCGGGCATCGATACCGCCTCGCTCGTCTCCAGCCTGGTCAGCGCAAGCAAGGAGCCCAAGCAGACGGCCATCACCAGCCGCCAGACGCTGAACAGCGCGCGCATTTCCGCGCTGGCCTCCGCTTCCAGTTCGCTCGATACCTTTGCCGATGCGTTGAACAGCCTGCTCGCGGGCACCGGCTATTCGGGCACGCCTGCCTCCAACGACGCCAGCATCGCTTCCGTCAGCGCGCTGCCCGGCGGCACGCCGAGCGGCCTTCCCGCGCAGATCGTCGTCAATCAGCTCGCTTCGGCGCGGACCCTGGTCTCTACGGTCAACGCCAATCAGGACGCCGCGCAGGGTGCTGCGGCGACCGTCGGCATCGGGGAATTGTCCCTGCAGGTCGGCAACGGCAGCCCCGTTTCCATCACGATCAGCGCGACCAACAACAGCTATACGGGCCTGGCTGCCGCGATCAACAGTTCGGGGGCGGGCGTGACCGCGACCGTCGTCACGGACTCCCAGGGCACGCGGCTGATGCTCAAGGGACCAACCGGCGCGGCGAATGATGTTTCGCTGACCACGGTTTCTTCCACCACCGATGCGACGACGGGCGCCGACCTGTCCCAATTCGCCTGGTCCGCGACCACCCCGCCTGCCGGCAGCAGGATGAGCTCCGCCGCACAGCCCAAGGATTCGATCATCCTGCTCGACGGGGTGGAACAGCATTATGCCGGGAACACGATCGACAGCGCGATCCCCTATCTGCGCATCGACCTGAACAAGGCCGCGCCCGGCACCAGCGTCACGCTCTCCACGGCCGAGCCGACGACCTCCATGCGCGACCTGATGGTCGAGTTCGTCGACGCCTATAACACGCTGATGAAGGCGCTGAACACGGCGACCTCGACCGGCACGGACTCTTCCAATGCGGGCGTGCTGAACGGCGAATCCTCGATCCGCGACATGAAGCGGCAATTGTCGCAGATGGTCTCGACGCAGCTCACCTCGACCGGCACTTACAAGACGCTGAACGATCTGGGCATCAGCACCAATCGCGACGGCACGATCTCGCTGGACACCAAGGCGCTGGACAAGGCGATCGCGGCCGATCCGACGGCGATCACGCAGATGCTGAACCCTTCGGTCAAGACGGTGACCAATATCGGCCTTGCCGGGCTGATGGACAGCGTGCGCGACAATATCCAGAAGACCGACGGCCCGCTCGCTACCTCGCAAAGCAAGTACAAGGCGCTGGCCGACGATCTGGCCAAGCAGCTTGAGAAGCTCGACACCCAGATGACGGATTATCAGGCGCAGCTCACCAAGGTCTATTCGGCCATGGAAACCCGGCTGTCCGCCCTCAAGGCAACGCAGAGCTACCTGACGCAACAGGTGGCGCTGTGGACCAAAAGCGACAATTGATAAAAAAGAGTCAGGAAGATCATGTTCTATAATCATGGTGGTTTCGGCGGCGCGGCGGCGCGGCGTTATGCGGCGGTCCACACTGGCAGCCGGATCGAGGGCGCGACGCCTCATGCGCTGGTCAAGGTGCTGTTCGACGAACTGGTGCTGGCGCTGGACGCGACGGCTCTGGCCGAACGCAATGGCGACCGCCTGAAGGTATCGGACAAGCAGGCGCGTGCCATGTCGATCCTGTTCGCGCTCGAATCGAGCCTGGACTTCGACAAGGGCGGCGACATCGCGACCGGCCTGGCGCAAATCTATCGCGAAGCCCGCCGTCTGCTGCTGGCCGGCGCCAAGGAGCATGATGCCGCCCCGGTCGATCAGGCCCGCGTCATGATCGGTGAGATCGCGGAAGCGTGGAACCAGATCGCGTAAGACATCCGTCATCCCAGCCTGCGCTGGGATGACGGACATGTTGCATGGGGTTGCGCCATCAAAGGCGCGCCTGTATAGGCAGCGCTCGCAAAGGGCGGCCCGGCGGGGGCCGCCTTTTTGCGTTTCGGAAGTGTTTGCATCAGCCCAGAAAGGGAAGGATCATGTCGATTACGCCGCTCATGCCCGTTTACCCCCGGTGCGATGTACGCCCGGTCCGAGGCGAGGGCTGCTATCTGATCGGGGAGCGCGGTGAGCGTTATCTGGATTTCGCCAGCGGCATCGCGGTCAACCTGCTGGGCCATGGCCATCCCAAGCTGGTCAAGGCGATCGCGGATCAGGCCGCGACGCTGATGCACACGTCGAACCTCTACGGCATGCCGCTGGGCGAGAAATTCGCGCAGCGTCTGGTCGACACGACCTTTGCCGATACGGTGTTCTTCACCAATTCGGGCGCCGAGGCCGTGGAATGCGCGATCAAGACCGCGCGCCGCTATCACTACGCCAATGGCGAGGCGCACCGGCACAAGATCGTGACCTTCGACAACGCTTTCCACGGGCGGACGCTGGGCACCATCTCCGCGACCAGCCAGCCCAAGATGCGCGACGGGTTCGAGCCGCTGCTGCCCGGTTTCGACGTGGTGCCGTTCAACGATCTGGCGGCGGCGACCGCCGCGGTCGACGAGGATACCGCCGCGATCATGCTGGAGCCCGTGCAGGGTGAGGGCGGCGTCACGCCCGCGACCCAGGAGTTCCTGTCGGGCCTGCGCAAGCTGTGCGATGAGAAGGGGCTGCTGCTGATCCTGGACGAAGTGCAGTGCGGCTATGCCCGCACCGGCACCTTCTTCGCGCATGAGCAATATGGGTTGACGCCCGACATCATGGCGGTGGCCAAGGGCATCGGCGCGGGCTTCCCGCTGGGCGCCTGCCTTGCCACCGAGGAAGCGGCCAAGGGCATGGTGTTCGGCACCCATGGGTCGACCTATGGCGGCAATCCGCTGGCCATGGCGGTCGGCATGACCGTGCTGGACGAGGTGCTGGGCGAAGGTTTCCTCGACCATGTGAAGGCGATGGGCGCGCGTCTGCGTTCGGCGCTGGAGCAGCTCATCCCCAATCATGACGGCATGTTCGAGGATGTGCGCGGCATGGGGTTGATGCTGGGCGTCAAGATGAAGGACAGTCATGACGCCCGCGCTTTCGTGGCGCATCTGCGCGACCATCATGGCCTGCTGACCGTGTCGGCGGGGCAGAATGTCGTGCGCATCCTGCCGCCGCTCGTCATCGAGGAAAGCCATATTTCCGAATGCATCGAAAGGATTTCGGCCGGTGCGCGGAGCTTTGGGGACGCGAACGCGGCCTGACGCCAATCATCCCCCTCCGTTCGCGTGAAGCGGGCGGAGGATGGGATTGGGGGTTATCATGACCAGACATTTTCTGAATCTGAGTGACGCCGGTGGCGATGCGATTGCCGCCATGATATCCGACGCCATCGACCGGAAGGCGGCGCGTAAAAGCTGGCCCAAGGGGCAGGCCGATGCCGACGCGCCGCTGGCCGGGCATACGCTGGCGATGATCTTCGAGAAGAATTCGACCCGGACCCGCGTATCGTTCGACATGGCGATCCGCCAATTGGGCGGCACGTCGCTGATCCTGGACGGCGCGACCAGCCAGCTCGGACGCGGCGAAACCGTTGCCGACACGGCGCGGGTGCTCAGCCGCATGTGCGACGCGATCATGATCCGCACCGACGATCATGCGAAGATCGAGGAAATGGCGCATCATGCCAGCGTTCCGGTGATCAACGGCCTGACCGATCTGTCGCATCCCTGCCAGATCGTCGCGGACCTGCTGACCGTGGTGGAACATGGCGTGGCGCTGCCGGGCAGCCAGTGGGCCTGGCTCGGCGATGGCAACAACGTCCTCCATTCGATCGTCGAGGCGGCGGGCCTGATGAAGTTCGATGTGCGGATTGCGGTGCCCGAAGGCTATGATCCCGACCCGTCTTTCGAAGCCGAAGCCCGCGCGCGGGGCGCGCAGATTATCCACAGCCGCGATCCGCAGGCGGCGGTGGCGGGCGCCGATATCGTCGTCACCGACACCTGGATCTCCATGGGCCAATCCCATGCCGAGGAAAAGCTGGCGGCGATGATGCCTTATCAGGTGACGCCCGAATTGATGGCGCTGGCCAAGCCGACGGCGAAGTTCCTGCACTGCCTGCCCGCCCATCGCGGCGAGGAAGTGGTGGAGGCGGTGATCGACGGCCCGCAGTCCGTGATTTGGGACGAGGCGGAAAACCGCATCCATGCCCAGAAGTCGGTGCTGCTCTGGGCGCTGGGCCGACTTGGTTGAGTTTGGGTGAGCTGTTGTTTGAGTTGTTAGGCGCCGTAAGCGCGTCGTGTTCCTGCGCAGGCAGGAACCCAGTTCAGACGATGTGATGATATACGGAGGGCGGAACTGGGCTCCTGCCTGCGCAGGAGCACGGTTTACCCAGACCGAACATCCAGTCGGCTTCCCACCCAACCCAGCCAAAGCCCATTTGCAAGCCCGACGATCGCCCCCTATCTAAGCGCCTTTGCATGACCGGCCCGCTCTGGCGCGCCACACGGAGCCTGATTTGACCTCTTCCGCCTCACTCGACCAAGCCTTGGGCTTCACCATCCCTTCGCGCCATGCGCGTGGGCGGATCGTGCGGCTGGGGCCGGTCCTCGACGATGTTCTGGCCGCTCATGCCTATCCGCCGCAGATCGAGCGTCTGCTCGCCTCCGCGCTGGTGCTGGCGGCGCTGCTCGGCACGATGCTCAAGGATGTCGGCGGGCAACTCACCATGCAGGCGCAGACCGAAAATGGCGTCGTCAGCCTGCTCGTGGCCGATTACAAGGGTGGCGAAGTGCGGGGCTATGCCAAGTTCGACGCCGACCGGCTGGCCGAACTCGGTCCCGATCCGACGCTCTTCGGCCTGTTCGGCAAGGGCTACCTCGCCATCACCTTCGATCAGGCGGTAAGCGGCGAGCGCTATCAGGGCATCGTGCCGCTGGATGGCGAATCGCTGGCGGACGCGGCGGAGCATTATTTCTTCCAGTCCGAACAGATTCCCAGCATCATCCAGATCGCGACCCGCCACGATCCGGGCGAGGGATGTCTGGCGGCCGGGCTGCTGCTCCAGCATCTGCCCGAAGGCGAGGTTGGGCGCGAGCGGCTGCACGTCCGCCACGACCATCCGGAATGGGAGCATGTCCAGGCGCTGGCCCATACGCTCAAGGATGCGGAGCTGACCGATGGCGAGCTGCCGCTGACCGATATCGTCTGGCGGCTGTTCCATGAAGAGGATGAGGTGCGCGTCACCGATTCGACGGCGCTCAGCAAGGGCTGCCGCTGCGATCTCGACCATATCCGCAGCGTCATTGGCCGCTTTCCGGCGGCCGAGCGGGCGGAAATGGCCGACGATCGGGGGGTCATCGGCGTCGATTGCGCCTTCTGCTCGCGCCTCTTCCCGGTGCCGCTCGACAGTTTCGTGGGAGATTGAGCGCTGGCGTCCGCGCCAATTCTGCTATCAAATTGCCGCAATTGGCAGGCAAGGCTGATCCAGATCAGTCGGTGATCGACAGGGGGATCGGAATGACGGCAGGCTTGCGCACCCTTGCGGCGGCATTGGCGATGATGTTGGCGGGCGGCGCCGTTCAGGCGTCGGCTCCCCAGTCGCGCCTGCCCAAGGGGCTGGAAGCGGGCCAATGGGAATTGCGCGAGCGGGGTGCGGACGGCGCGGTCCGCAAGCTCTGCATTTCCAATCTCAACCAGCTTTTGCAAAGCCGCCATGCCGGCAATAGCTGCAAGAGCTTCACCGTCGGCGACACGGTCAACCGGCTGGTCGTCACCTATGAATGCGGAGCGGCGGGCAATGGGCGGACCGATCTTCGCATCGAAACCTCGCGGCTGGTGCAGATCCAGTCGCAGGGCATCGCCAATGGCGCGCCCTTCGCCTTCGCGCTGGAAGGGCGGTGGGCGGGCGCCTGTCATTAGGCTGGACGCGCTTGCGCTGACGCGTCGGGAGGGGTAGCGCGAGGCTTATGGTTGCCAATAGCGGAAAATTCGCCGTCGTCCTGCTGTCGGGCGGGCTCGACTCCATGGTTGCGGGCGGGCTGGCGCGCGAGGCCGGCTATCGCGTGCTTGCGCTCTCGATCGATTATAATCAGCGCCACCGCCTGGAATTGCGGGCGGCGGGCCGGGTGGCGACGGCGCTCAACGCGATCTCGCATATCGTGTTGCCGCTCGACCTCACGGCCTTTGGCGGGTCGGCGCTGACCGCCGACATCGCCGTGCCCAAGGGCGGGGTCGGCCCCGGCATTCCCGTGACCTATGTGCCCGCGCGCAACACCATCTTCCTGTCGCTGACCCTGGGCCTGGCGGAAGTGGCGGGCGCGAACGACGTGTTCATCGGCGTCAACGCGCTGGATTATTCGGGCTATCCCGACTGCCGCCCGGAGTTCATCGACGCCTTCCAGAAGATGGCGGCGCTGGCCACCAAGGCCGGGGTCGAGGGCCATCCCATCCACATCAACGCGCCGCTCCAGCATATGAGCAAGGCCGATATCGTGCGCGAGGCCCACCGGCTGGGGCTGGACGCGGGGCTGAGCTGGTCCTGCTACGATCCGACGCCCGATGGCAAGCATTGCGGCCTGTGCGACAGTTGCCGCCTGCGTTCCAAGGGGTTCGTGGAAGCCGGGCTGCCCGATCCCACCATCTATGCGGTAAAGCCCTGACATCATGAGCTATGCCGTCAAGGAAATGTTCCTGACTTTGCAGGGAGAGGGCGTCCATGCCGGACGCCGGGCGGTGTTCCTGCGCTTTGCCGGCTGCAACCTCTGGAGCGGGCGGGAACAGGATCGGGCAAGCGCGATCTGCCAATTCTGCGACACGGATTTCGTCGGCACGGATGGCGATGGCGGCGGCAAATTTGCCGATGCGGACAGCCTGGCCGATGCGGCTCTGGCCTTTTGGGGTGAGGGGCGGGAGGGGCGCTATATCGTTCTCACCGGCGGGGAGCCGATGCTCCAGATCGATGATGCGCTGGTCGATGCGCTGCATGCGCGCGGCTTTGCCATCGCGATCGAGAGCAACGGCACTTTGCCTGCGCATCCTGGGCTGGACTGGGTGTGTATCAGCCCCAAGGCGGGCAGCGAGGTGGTCCAGCGCAGCGGCAATGAGCTGAAGCTGGTCTGGCCGCAGCCGGGGCTAGGGCATAGCCTGGCCGATGTCGAGGATATGGAAGGCTGGGCCTTCGATCATTTGTTGGTGCAGCCGCTGGATGACCCCGATGCGGCGAAAAACGCCCAGGCTGCGGTGGATCTGGTGATGGACAGGCCGCGCTGGCGCCTAAGCCTCCAGTCGCACAAATATCTGGGGTTGCGTTAGAGCGCGCTGGCTGAATTGGGTGGCTGCCGGACATCATTTCCGTCATCCCAGCTTTCGCTGGGATGACGATATTATCAACGTCCACTTTTGGCCAATCACAGCCATCAATCTCTCAGGGCTGAACGCCGGTCTTCTGGTTCCACGCGATCTGGCAGGCGGGCAGCATCTTGCCCTTCTTCCAGCATTTGGGGTCGAAGGACGGCAGTGTCAGCGAATAGCTGCGCCCCGGATCGCCATAAAATTGCTCGCCGGCCAGGATCAGCGACTTCTTGATCGAGCCAAGACCATTGCGCGCCACGTCGTTGAGCGTCCCGCGCTGGGCGAATATCGCCTGCCGCCCCACCAGCGCCGCCGCCTGACAGAAGCCGCGCTGCGCCTGCACCGTCGAATAGCCCGAATAGATGCGAGTGCCATATTGGTCCGACGCCATCTGGCCGGGCTTGCCCTTGCCGACGGTGCGCTGGAAATAGCCGAGCAGCGTGGCCTGCGCCGCGTCCAGTTCGGCGTCATGATGGGCGATCATGGCGTTGTAATTGCTGATCGACAGCAGGGTCGGTTCGAACTGGCATTGCAGCGCCGCGACGTTGAGCGCGGCGCGCAGGTTCCACACCAGCCCCGCCTTGATCTCCGCCGGGTTTGCGCCCGGCAGGGCGAGCGCGGTGGCTGCCTCCGCATCCGTCAGGGGCGGGGTGGAGAAATCGGGTGGCGACCAGAAAAATTGCGCGGCGGCCGGCTGCGTCAACAACGGCGCCGCCAGCGCGGCCAATCCCAGGACGGCCCTGCGCCAAAAGGACCCGTGCACTATGGAACGGAATGTCATCGAAATCCCTCTTTGAAGCGACCGCTGCGAACTATCTCCGGTTCGTCTGTATCACGCCTGAACGCGGACGCCAGCCTATTGATCCGACAGCACTTCCGTATCCGCGGCGGGCTTTTCCGCGCTCTCATTCTTGGGAGCGGGAGCCGGAGCGGCTGCATTGTCGCTGCGGTTCGCGGGCACGGCCATGGCGGTGCCCTCGCTCTGCACGCCGTCCAGATCGGTCATGGCGTCGGTTGCGGTGCCATCCACCACTTCCAGATTGTTCATCGGAACGGCGGTGCTGCTTTCCTTCTTGCTGCCGCATCCGGCAAGCGCGATGCAGCCCGTCAAAATCAGCGTCTTCACCATCGTCTTCGCGTCAGGACGCATCCGGGTCTCCTCAAGCGTTCAAGCATGCCCGGCAGCCCCCCACCTGGCGAAAGCGGCGACCCTAGCGGCCCGTCTCGCATTGCTCAACCCCCGTGGGACAGCGGCGCAGCCGGCCGATAAAGGCCGGGAAATGCCGGGCTAGCGCCGCGTCCAGTTCCGTCATCGACGCTTTTTTGCCGAGCGCGGCGATGCTGGTTACCGGATATTCGGCCAGGCCGCACGGCACAATGCCTCCGAAATGGGACAGATCGGGATCGACATTGATCGAAAAGCCGTGGAGCGTGACCCAGCGCCGCACCCTTATGCCGAGCGCGCCGATCTTCGCCTCGCGTCCTTGGCGGTCGTCGGTCCAGATGCCGATCCGTCCCTCCGCGCGGCGGGCGGCGATGTCCATGTCGCCCAGCGCATCGATCATCCAGCCTTCCAGATGATGGACGAAGTTGCGCACATCCTTGCCGCGCTTGCCAAGGTCGATGTTGAGATAGCCGATGCGCTGGCCAGGCCCATGATAGGTATAGCGTCCCCCGCGCCCGGCATCATGGACGGGAAAGCGCGGATCGAGCAGTTCGGCCGGATCGGCGCTGGTGCCTGCCGTGTAAAGTGGCGGATGTTCGAGCAGCCAGACCCGTTCGCTGGCCCGCCCTTCGAAGATCGCCGCCGCCCGCGCCTCCATCTCCGCCAGCGCCGTGGGATAGTCGACGGGCGCGCTTTCCACGCGCCATTCAATGGTTTCGGCTAAGGGCTGGGGCAGGGACGACATGGCGCTTCCTTGACTTGGCGTGAGCGAGCGATCAAGTCTCCTCCGCGTTTTTCCAAAAGCATCGCGGGCAAAAGCGGGAACCGATTTTGCGCAAGAAGCGATGCGGCAGCAAACAACAGGGTTAAAGATATGGCGACAATGTCCATCGGCAAGGCTTGGGAGGAGGCGGTCGCCTTCGTCTCGCGCGAAAGCAGCCTGCTGTTTCCGGTCGCCCTGCTGTTCGTGGCGCTGCCAGGCTTGATTCTGCAGGAAATGACGCCGCCCGAACTCGCCAAATGGAACCTGTCGGAAGCGACCATGCCGCAGGTGCCGGGCAGCTTCTGGCTGGCTATGATGCTGGCGGTCGTCATCATCTGGTTCGGATCGCTGACGCTGTTTGCGCTGGCCCTGCGTCCCGGCATCAGCGTGGGGGAGGCGCTGCGGCTGAGTTGCGCGCGCTTGCCGGTGCTGCTGGGCACCGCGCTGGTGGTCGCAGGCTTTCTGGCCGGGGCGGTGATCGCCGCGACGCTGGTCGTGACCGCGCTGTCGCTGGTCGCCAAGCCGCTGGGTGCAACCCTGGCCCTGCTGCTGGGCGCGGGGGTGGTCGCCGTCACCATCTTCGCCAGCGTGCGGCTGTTGCTGCTCAACCCCGTGGTGATCGACGGGACGGAGGGGGTGATGGCTTCGCTGCGCCACGGCTGGGCGCTGACGCGGGGGCATTTCTGGCGGCTGCTGGGTTTCGTGCTGGTGTTGACGTTGTTGTCGGCCATTGCCGGGGGCGCGGCGCAGTCCGTTTTCGGCGTCATCGGCACGCTGATCGGCGGGCAGGCCGGTGGACGGCTGATCGGCGGTGTGGCTACCGCCGCCGTCTCGACGGTGGTGCAGGTCTATATGCTGGTGATGCTGGCGCGGCTCTATCGTCAGGCCGTAGCCGACTGACCCAGCATCGGCACATGGGGCGCGGCGTCGGGCGACAATAAACCGGCCAATCGCGGATCGGCAAAGATCTCGACCTCGCGCTTAGTCGGCACGAAGCCTGCCTTCTGGTAAAAACCCAGCGCTGCCGGGCTGTCCAGCGTGCAGCTATGCACCCAGAAGCGTGTGACATCCTTGCGCCAGGCCAGCGTCTTGGCCTGCGCCATCAGCCATTTGCCCAATCCCTTGCCGTTCAGCGTCGGGATCAGCCCGAAAAAGGCCAGCTCGCAATCGGGCAATGAGCGGAAATCCAGCTCCAGCAGTCCGACCTCCACGCCGCGCGGGTCGGTCACGGCGTAGATCTCGACAGCGGGATGGTGGATGATCGCCGTCAACGCCGCATCGTCCATCGCCAGGCGGGAGAACCATAGCCACGGCTCGCCAACGCGCCGGAACAGCGCGCGATAGGCGTCGGGCGTCGGGGTCTTCCACGGCACCAGCCGCAGCGGGGCGGGCGGCATCGGTGCGGGCCGGGGCCGCTCCCGCATTTCCAGATGGGTGACGATCGTCGCGATCTGGCCGTCGGGGACGGTTGTCAGGCTCATGGCGTCAGGCTCACGGGCGGGGTCAGCTCCAGCTCGCCATCGGCGGCAGGCTCATCAGGATCGCATCGACATTGCCCCCGGTCTTGAGCCCGAACAGCGTGCCGCGATCATGCACCAGGTTGAATTCGGCATAGCGGCCGCGCCATTCCAGCATGCGGGCATACTCTTCCTCCGACCAGCTTTCGTTCATCCGGCGGCGGACGATAGGAGGGAAGGCCTTGAGGAAGGCTTCGCCCACATCGCGGGTAAAGGCGAAATTGGCGTCGAAGTCGCCCTCCAGATGATCGTAGAAAATCCCGCCGACGCCACGATGCACGCCGCGATGGGGGATGAAAAAATAGTCGTCCGCCCATGCCTTGAAGCGGGGATAATAGTCGGCGTCATGGGCATCACAGGCGGCCTTGAGCACATCATGGAAATGGGCCGTGTCCTCATCGCGCGGCAAGGGCGGGTTGAGGTCGGCGCCGCCGCCGAACCAGCTTTTCGACGTCACCAGATAGCGCGTGTTCATGTGCACGGCGGGCACATGGGGACTGGCCATATGCGCGACCAGGCTGATGCCGGTGGCGAAGAAGCTCGGGTCGTCGTTCGCGCCATGGATGGTCTTGGCGAATTCGGGCGAAAAGGCGCCACCGACGGTCGAGACGTTGACGCCGACCTTCTCGAACACCTTGCCCTTCATGACGCCGCGCACGCCGCCGCCGCCTTCTCCGGCAGCCAGGCCGGGAGCCTCGCGATCCCAGGCTATATAGTCGAAGCGGGCATCGGAACCTGCCTCGCGCTCGATCGCCTCAAATTCGGCGCAGATGCGATCCCGAAGCGATTCGAACCAGTTGCGGGCGGCTTGCTGATGCGGATTGAGAGACAATGTCATGTTGGAAACTCGGTCATTGCGGGAAACGTCCAGTCTGGCGAAGAGCCTCGGCAACCGCGATGCCCGTAGAAACGGCGATGTTCAAGGATCGAAAGCCCGGCGCCATCGGAATGCGCACGCGCACATCCGCCAGATCGCGGACGGCATCGGGCACGCCGGCGCTTTCCGACCCCATCAGCAATATGTCGTCGGCACGGAATTCGACATCGGGCAGGCGCTGCGAGGCATGGCTGCTCATCAGCATCAGCCGCCGTCCCCGCGCCCGGCGAAGGGCATCGAACGCCTCGAAATTGGCGTGGCGCGTCACATCGGCCGACGCGCCATAATCCATCGCCGCCCGCTTCAGCTTTGCGTCGGAAAAGGCGAATCCCATCGGCATGATGATGTCAACGGGCACGGAAAAGCAGGCGGCAAGGCGCAGAATTGCGCCGACATTGCCGGCGATTTCGGGTTGGTAAAGGGCGATACGCATAGCCCGCGCCATAGAACAGCCCGGTTAATTGTCATAGCCTGTCTAAATTGCTTGGCAAATGGCGCATCCTACGGTTATCAGGCCTGCAAACCGCGCCAGGGGGAAAAGCGCGCCCATATATATATGGGCGCCGCGGCTCTCCTGATAACATAGCCATAAGGGGCAATGCGGCGGGGCCAGGGACGTTCTTGCAAGGGTTGAGGTGCATGGCGATCGTTGAACATGTGGAGAGTGAGGCGGCATCCGTCTCCGGTGGGGGCGGCGATGGTGTTCGCCGGCGTGATTTCATCAATATCGCCGCGGTGAGTTTCGCCGGCGTCGGTGCGGTCGCGGTCGTCGTGCCGCTGATCGACCAGATGAACCCCAGCGCGGATGTGCTGGCGCTCGCGTCGACCGAAGTCGATATCTCGTCGATCCAGCCGGGTCAGGCGATCAAGACCACCTTCCGGTCGCAGCCGCTGTTCGTGCGGCACCTGACCGACAAGGAAATAGCCGAGGCCGACAAGGTCGATCCGTCCACGCTGCGCGATCCGCAGACGCTGGAGGAACGCACGGTCGACGGCAAGAAGCAGTGGCTGATCACCATGGGCGTCTGCACCCATCTGGGCTGCGTGCCGCTGGGCGCGGGCGAGGGTGAGAATCGCGGCGAGTTCGGCGGCTATTTCTGCCCCTGCCACGGTTCGTCCTACGACACCGCCGCCCGTATCCGCAAAGGCCCCGCGCCGAAGAACCTGGAAGTGCCGAAGTACAGCTTCACTTCCGACACCGCCATTCTCGTGGGTTGAGGGGGACTGTCATGAGCTTTCCATGGGCTGAACATTATACTCCCAAGCATCCCGCGATGCAGTGGATCGACGAGAAGCTGCCGCTGCCGCGCCTCGTCTACAACGCCGTGGGCGCCGGCTATCCGGTGCCGCGCAACCTCAATTATTTCTGGAACTTCGGCGTGCTCGCCGGTCTGGCGCTGATGATCCAGATCGTCACCGGCGTGATCATGGCGATGCACTATGGCGCGAACGCCGCGGTTGCATTCAGCACCGTCGAACACACGATGCGCGACGTGAATGCGGGCTGGCTGATGCGCTATGCGCATGCCAATGGCGCCAGCTTCTTCTTCATCGTCGTCTATCTGCACATCTTCCGCGGCCTCTATTTCGGCTCCTACAAGGCGCCTCGCGAAATGGTGTGGCTGCTGGGCCTCGTCATCTTCCTGCTGATGATGGCGACCGCCTTCATGGGCTATGTGCTGCCCTGGGGTCAGATGTCCTATTGGGGCGCGAAGGTGATCACCGGCCTGTTCGGCGCGATCCCCGTGGTGGGCGAGCCGATCCAGACCTGGCTGCTTGGCGGTTTCGCGCCCGGCAACGCCTCGCTCAACCGCTTCTTCTCGCTGCACTTCCTGCTGCCCTTCGTGATCGCGGCGGTGGTGATCCTGCACATCTGGGCGCTGCACATTCCGGGCTCGTCCAACCCGACCGGCGTGGAAGTGAAGGGGCCGCAGGACACTGTGCCCTTCCACCCCTATTACACCGCGAAGGACGGCTTCGGGGCGGGCGTGTTCCTGATCATCTTCGCGATCCTGCTATTCTATGCGCCGAACTATCTGGGTCACCCGGATAACTATATCGAGGCGAACCCGCTCTCGACGCCCGCGCATATCGTGCCGGAATGGTATTTCTGGCCCTTCTACGCGATCCTGCGCGCCTTCACCGTCGACTTCTTCTTCGTTCCGGCGAAGCTGCTGGGCGTGCTGGCGATGTTCGCGTCGATCCTGCTGCTCTTCTTCCTGCCCTGGCTCGACACCTCGGGCGTGCGTTCGGGCAGCTATCGCCCGACCTTCAAGAAGTTCTTCTGGATCCTGATCCTCGACGTATTTGTCCTGGGTTATTGCGGCGGCGCGCCGGCGGCGGAACCCTATGTGATGATCTCTCAGGTCGCTGCGGCTTATTATTTCGCGCACTTCCTGATCATCCTTCCGCTGATCTCGCGCTTTGAAAAGCCGCTGCCGTTGCCGAACTCGATCACCGAGGCGGTGCTGGCGAAATATGGCAAGACCGACGGCGAACTCGCCGCGGTTCCGGCCGAATAAGGGGGTAGGCAGAAGATGGTTCGCATTGGCGCATTTCTCGTCGGCCTCTTTTTCGCTGGCTGGCTGTTGGTTTCCTTCCTGGTGGGCGCGGTGGCCTATGTCACCGAGCCGCCGGCGGTCACGGTGGAACATGAATTCCACCGCGATCCCAAGCATGTCGCTTTCTCGTTCGACGGCCCCTTCGGCAAGTTCGACCAGGCGCAGCTCCAGCGCGGGTTCCAGGTCTTCAAGGAGGTCTGCTCGGCCTGTCACAGCCTGAAGTTCGTCGCTTTCCGCGACCTCAAGGGCATTGGTTATAACGAGGCGGAGATCAAGGCGATCGCCAAGCAGTGGGCGATCAAGACCCCCGACATCGACCCCAAGACGGGCGAGATGTCGACCCGCGACCCGATCCCGGCGGATTATTTCCCCAAGCCTTTCGCCAACAATGTCGCGGCGATGGCGGCGAACAACAATGCGATCCCGCCGGATCTCTCGCTGATGACCAAGGCCCGCCACCATGGCAGCGCCTATGTCTATTCGCTGCTGACGGGCTTCCAGCCGCAGCCGGCTGAGCTGCTGAAGGAATTCCCCGACGCCAAGACGCCGAACGGGCTGCACTACAACCCCTATTTCGCCAACCTGAACCTTGCCATGGCGCCGCCGCTGACGGCCGACGGTCAGGTGACCTATGGCGATGGCACCAAGGCGTCGGTCGACCAGATGGCGCAGGACGTCGCGGCCTTCCTGACCTGGACGGCCGAACCCAAGCTGGAAAACCGCCGCCGCGCGGGTCTGGCGACGATCTTCTTCCTGCTGATCGCGACGGGCTTGGCTTATATGGCCTATCAGAATATCTGGGCGGACAAGAAAAAGGCCGCCTGATCGCGACCTGAAACGGACATGGGAGGGGGCACGGGAAACCGGGCCCCCTTTTTCTTATGAGGCAAAGATGAGCGCTGACAGTCTGGCGGCCCTGGTCCGCACCATCCTCGACTTCCCCAAGCCCGGCATCCAGTTCCGGGACATCACGACTCTGCTGGCGGACGGGGCTGGCCTCGCAGAACTGGTGGAGCGCATGGCGGCGGTCGCCCGGCCGCTCGATCCGGCGTTCATCGTGGGGATCGAGGCGCGTGGTTTCATTCTGGGCGCGGCGTTGGCCCATGCGCTGGGGGTGGGATTCGTGCCCGTCCGCAAGAAAGGCAAGCTGCCCGGCAAAACCGTCGGCATCGATTATGTGCTGGAATATGGCACCGACAGGCTGGAACTGCATGAAGGGCAGATTCCGGATGGCGCGCGGGTGGTGCTGGTGGACGATCTGATCGCGACCGGCGGCACCGCGCTCGCGGCGGCTCAACTGGTCCGTGAGCAGGGTGCGACCGTGTTGATGGCGCTTTTTGCCATCGATCTGCCCGATCTGGGTGGCATGGCGGCGCTGGAAGCGGACGGCGTGGCGTCTGCGGCGATCATTGCCTTTGAAGGGCATTGATCAGTTAAGGCCGCAATTGGCCAATTGCTGACGAGAGAAATCCGTTCGGGCTGAGCCCTTCGTCTGCCTGCCAAGGCAGGCGCTCAGGATAAACTTGCCTTGGGCAAGTCGAAGCCCTCAGCCGAGCGGAGCGAGGCTCCCATGCTTCCCCTTCGCTCAGCAAGACCCTTCGACAAGCTCAGGGCGAACGGAAACTGAAAATCCGCTCCCCACCCATTGCTCCGCTATGAGGTTAAACGTCTACCCTCCAAGCGCGCCCTCCAGCATGTCCACCGCTTTCGCCAGGCGCTCGTCCAGCAGCGCCAGCAATTGGGTCCATCCCAGCATGTCGCCCAGTTCGCCGGGGCCATCGGAAATGCCCCGCAGCCCCATCACCGGCACTCCGAAGCGCTGGCAGGCGCGGACCACCGCAAAGGTTTCCATGTCGACCATGTCGGCGTCGATCGCGGCATAATCCTCCCCACCAACGATATTCGCCCCTGTGGAGAGCCGGGCAGCGCGCAGTTCCAGCGGCGTATGCAGCGGCATTTCGACCGGATGATCCGAAAAAGGCGTGACGCCCTTGGGAAAACCAAGTCGGGAGGCATCCATGTCCCGCCAGGACACGCTGGCGACCTGATAGACCTCACCCAGGGTGCAGATGCGCGATCCCGCCGAACCCAGCGAAACGACGAGATCCGGCAAGGACCGATCCTGGTTCAGCCGCTGGAGCGCCAGTCCGGTGCTGAGCGCCGCTTCCACGGGGCCGACCCCGATCATCAACGGATCGAATCGTGCCTTGAGATGAGGCCCATATTCATCCTCGACCGCCATCACGAACAGAATCCGCTTGTTCGCGATCATTTCTCCGCTTGGCATGGCCGTCCCCCTCTCTTTCATTGATGTCCGCTCAGGGCAGGCGGGCAAGCAGCGCGCTCATGCCGGTGTCGATGGCAAGGTTGGCGGTCCCTTCGATCAGCCAGCATTCGCCCTGCCGCCAAGCCTGCCCATCGATCGTGCCGGAGCCCGTCAGCGGAATGAACCACAGCATCTTGCCCTCGATCTGCCGGACGGTTCCTGCCTTGCCCTGCACCATGTCCAGGATGAAGGGCGCATCGGAGCCTGCGACCAGCGTCTCTTCCGCAGTGATCGGAACGATGCGGTCGGGCATCGCATGGGGCGTGGCGACGCTGACGGCCATCGCTTCGTCCAGATGCAGTTCGCGCGGACGGCCATAGTCGTAAAGGCGGTAGGTCACGTCGTTATTCTGCTGTATTTCCACCATTGTCACACCGCCGCCGATCGTATGCACCGTACCGGCGGGGATATAATAAAAGCTGCCTGCGCTCACCGCCTTCCAGTCCATCAGCGCTTCGATTTTGCCGTTCAGGGCGGCGGTGCGCAGTTCCTGCACCGGCAGGTCGCGTGTCAGGCCGATGCCTAGCCGCGCTTCGGGCTCCGCGTCCAAAATATACCAGCATTCGGACTTGCCGCCCGCCAGCCCCCGTTTCTGCGCCTGCGCATCATTGGGGTGAACCTGCACCGACAGCTTCTCGCTGGTGAAGATATATTTGACCAGCAGCGGCAGTGGCCTGGCCTGACCGGCCTCCTTTGGCGGCGAGAACCAGACTTCGCCGATGCGCTTGCCTTCGGTCGAGGCGATGGCGGAGGGGATGTCGGTGCGGCCCCAGGGTTTTTCGACCAAGTGAGTGAGAAGGCGGGTCGTGGTCATGTGGCTCTTTATGAGCGGTCGTTCCCGGCAGGCAAGCGCTCTTGTCGGGAAGCGGCGGAATGCTTGACCAGAAAACCGTGCGACGACGGCAATGATCATATTTTGCAATGACGGGAGAACGGCCGCAGACCATCTTTCCGTCCGGACTGGAAACGATGCGTAGCGATCTTCGCGTCTAGAAATTGGATTTCTAGTTTCTATATGAAACTGGTAGTTTCAGCGAGGATCAAGAAACATGAACCGGCCCGGTAAGGACAGGAAGTTCGACGTGGGCCTGCCTGACCGGCGCGGCCTAGGCCAAGGGGAGGGGCTCATCATGGCCCTGACCCGGCAGGTTCTTCCTAGGGTGGAGGAAGGCTTGGTTCGTGCCCTCCTCCCTCTTCTGGCAGGGGCGGCGATCCTGATGTTCTTCACGATTGTCTATCGACTGGTCGACGATCCCTTGGTCGCGGGCGTGATCGCCCTGATCGTGCCGATGATCTTCCTGCCGCTCTTCCGCGGGCACAAAGTCAATTGATTTCCGTCCCTTTCAACGCATCCATGGCCAAGGCCGCCGTGCCCAGAGGGCCGGCTTGATCGCCCAGCAGCGGCACGGTAACGATTCGGCTGACGCTATCGTTGTCGACATGCGGCAAATAGCCTCCAAGCTGGGCGACGACCTTCTCGCGGACCTGGTTCAGCAGATCGGACCGCCCCATGCCGACACCCCCCCCGATCAGCACCTGGCGCGCCGCGGTGCTGAGCAGGATGGTCGAAACCAGATGCCCGATATCGTTCGCCACATCGTTCCAGCGCGGGTCGGCGGCATCGATTTCGTGGCCCGGCATGCCGAAGCGCCTGGCGAGCGCGGGGCCGGACACCAGCCCTTCGATGCAGTCGCCATGGAAGGGGCAACTGCCTGCGAAGTTGTCGCCTGGAGCGCGGGGCACGCGGATATGACCGATCTCCGGATGCATGGCGCCATGGACGGTGCGGCCGTTGAAGGCGAAGCCGCCGCCGACGCCGGTGCCGATGGTGATGTAGCACAGGCTGTCGGATGGCACGTCGGCTTGCGCGCCTGCTCCCCAACGCAATTCCGCCAGCGCGGCGCCGTTGACGTCGGTATCGATCGCGGCGGGGCAATCGAAAGGTGCGGTCAGCGTGCCGAAAATATCCGCGCCTGCCCAACCGGGCTTGGGCGTTGGCAGCATGAAGCCGAAATCGGGTGCGCGGCGGTCCAGACGAAGCGGACCGAAGCTGCCGATCCCGATCGCTGCGAAGGGCGTCTCGGCATGCCAGCGTTCCAGGATCGCGACGGCCTTGGATAGCGTGTCGGCGGGTGTCGTGGTGGGAATTATCTCCCGGCCAACTATCGTCCTGCCGCGTGCGCGCAGCACGAAGACCTTGGTTCCCCCGAGTTCGACCCCGGCCAGCATCGGTTCAGCGTTCATCATCGCGTTCCAATCATATTGGCCCAATCCTCTTAAGTCCGGAAGCACCCGGCTTTACCGTCTGTTCCGAAGGTGGCGGTCCAGTCCCGGCTTCATGCGAGACGCAGCCCAAGCTCTTGATTGGTGGTCGGCCCAAATCAAAAACCCCGCTGGCCTATCGAGGTCAGCGGGGTTTTCAATGGTGGGCGTGGCAAGGATTGAACTTGCGACCCCTGCGATGTCAACACAGGACGTGAAGGCTAGATTGCTGATAAATCAGCCTTTTTGAACTCCATAACTGAAGAACATAAAACGAACATACCGTGATTTTTAGCGATTCACACGCAAGTTTCGCGCAAGCTTTGGCCCTCGATCAAGCTGCGTGCCGACGGGTTTCCCGCCGGATGGATGGCGCGCGGACTACCGTCAACTGAGCCGCTTGCACAGGGATGCCCGCAGCGGCCATCCGCTTGGTCAAGATGGGCACATCCTTCACGTCGAATTTCCGAGCGTCCGCTCATAGGAAAACATGACCGGAACGCTGCGCATTCATCAAGTTGGTACCATTGAACTCATTACGCGGTGGCGCGTGCCGCTTTTCCTTTGTCGATTGCCTCCAATCCGCTAAGCGCGATGGGGCATGAGATCGGCTAAGACAGACCCCCATTCCTCGAGACGTGCAGGATTGTGGTTGACTCTTTCTGTCCACTCCGACGCCTTTTTCTCGTCCCCTCGCGTCTATCTCGGAGCCCTATGGTGGCGCCTTCGCCGTAAGAGACTGCGCTCCCGCAGCCAGTTTGCCCGTTTGCTAGGGCATTCGAGAAGGGCATATGATTTGTGGCTGTTGCAGGAACATGCCACGCCGCTCACCAGGGAGGCCATTGAAGCCGCACCGCCCATTATAGCCTTAATCGATGGCAGCGCAGGGCAGGGGGAACTGCATGAAACGTTGGGTTGCTTGGAGGCAGAAGGCATAGCAGCGTTGCTGGTCGATGGAGATCATTTGTCCGCAGCGGAAGAAATAGCCCGGCAGATCGATTGGAGTCGGGATCCATGGTTGATGCCGATTGCGGCAGGAGACAGGGTCGCGCCGGGAACGGCAGCAGCCTACCGCAAGGCGATGTCCGGGACAGAAGCACAACTCATTTATGCCGATGACGATCTGCTGGACAAGGCGCGTCGGCGTGTTACGCCGCACTTCAAGCCGGATTGGAACAGCGAGTTATTTCGCCATTTCGACTATCTGTCAGGCGCCTGCATCCTGCGGATCGCGAGGCAGGACATAGCAGCTCTGGCATGGACAAAGGACTGGGGTCGTGAGCTTGTCCTGCGTGCGGTAGGAAAGGGCGCGCCGCTGCATATCCGCAAAGTGCTGCATCATCGCCGGAAGCGTCCTAGGCCGGAGGCGGCTACCCTTGCTTCCGTTCAGGCGCGGGATTTACCACCTGTCACTGTTATCGTGCCGACGCGCAATCGCTTGGACTTGCTGGAAACATGCCTCCGGGGCCTTGCAGCGACTGATTATCCTGATATCGAGGTGATCGTTGTCGATAATGACAGCGACGATCCTGCCACGCTGGAATTTCTGTCTCAGCTCGATCCCGGACGCCATCGCGTTTTGCGGCATGCAGGCGTGTTCAACTATTCTGCGATCAATAATCGCGCCGTTGCAGGGGCGCGAGGGCAGCTATTATGTCTGCTGAACAACGACATCGAGGTAATAGAGCCGGGCTGGCTTGCCACGATGGCGGCTCAGGCCGTGCGCGACGATGTCGGCGCAGTGGGCGCGCAGCTTCTCTATCCGGATGGCCGTATTCAGCATGCGGGGGTGGTGATTGGCATGGGCGGAGCGGCGGGACATGCCCATCGCTTCCTCCACCCGAAGGACGAGGGTTATTTCCAACGGCATGCGCTGCCGCAATTTACTTCGGCCGTCACCGCAGCATGCCTGGTGGTAAAGCGTGATCGCTTCCTCGCCGTGGGGGGCTTGGACGAGCGGCATTTCGCGGTCGCTTTCAACGATGTGGACCTTTGCATGCGACTGAACCGGCAGGGTTGGCAATCGCTTTACGAGCCGCGCGCCGCGCTGATCCACCATGAATCGGTCTCGCGCGGCTTAGATCGCGATCCAGTGGGGGCTGCGCGCTTTGCCGGGGAACTGGCAGCGCTCCAGAAGCGGTGGGACACGCAGGAGGCGATTGATCCATTCCATCATCCTGAGCTGAGCCGTGCCAGCGAACGCTTCGTGATAAGGCTTTAGGCGCGCATGGTGGCTCATTGCAAAATCTCTCGCTTTGCCCGCCTTGCCCTGCCGCAGGTGACCCTATGCGCGGCGACATCCGTGAATGTGAAGGCGACTGTGCGGGCGCTTGAGGCGAGTTTGGCCCAAATCGATTTTGCTGCCTGCAAGCTATTCACCGATGCGCCCATCAAGCCTGAGAATTCGGCCATTTCGGTCGTACCGATCCCCCGGCTCGGCTCCTCTGCCGCCTATTCGGAATTTCTCTTGTCGCGGATGGTGGATCATGTCGATACAACTCATTGCCTGGTGACCCAATGGGACGGCCACGTGCTCGATGGGGGGCGATGGCGACCTGAATTTCTCGATCATGACTATATCGGGGCGAGCTGGCCGCAGTTCGATGATGGCCATGATGTTGGCAATGGTGGCTTTTCCTTGCGAAGCCGGCGGCTGATGGAGGCATGTCGCCATCAGCAATTCGAGGCGGCGCATCCCGAAGACATCGCCATAGGTCGGACCAACCGCACATGGCTGGAGGGGAGGGGGATGCGCTTTGCGCCGCCCACGCTTGCGGACCTATTTGCGACCGAGCGGACCGGCGATCTGCACACCAGCTTTGGCTATCATGGTGTCTGGAACATGCCTCGAGCTATCGGAAGCGAAGCTTTCTGGCATGTGTATCGCGAGCTCGATGAACGCGGCACGGTGAGCCATGATCTTTCAAGCCTCCTAAAAGATGTCAGACATGGCCCCCGTGGGCGGATGCGCATGATCCGGATGATCGTCGATGATATTAGATATCGCTTTAGTCGTGCCAAAGGCGATACATGCCTCAATTCCTCCCAATCGTCCGACCGAAAGGCTTGATGGGCTGTGTCCAATCTTTTTCCCGGTATGCCGCTGATTGAATCTCCTTTGTTTCCTGCGATCAAGGCATCTCAGTGCCTGGCTGCCGAAGAAGATCGGATCGCTACCAGCCTCTATGAGAATGGCTATGCTGTATTCGACTTTCTTGATGCCGAGCTGGATGCCCGGATCGAACGGATCAAGAGTAACCTATCGCCTCGATACGGGATCGATTTCGCCGATCCGCACGGCGACAAGACGATGGGGGAACGCCGGATCCAGGATGCGTGGATGTACGATGAGGATGTTCGCGCGATTGCGGCGAACGAGAGCGTCCTGGATTTGCTCAGCAAGCTTTACGGCCGTCGAGCCTTTCCCTTCCAAACGCTGAATTTCGCGGTTGGGACGCAACAAGAGGCCCATTCGGACTCCGTGCATTTCTCCAGCGTGCCCGAGCGCTTCATGTGCGGGGTTTGGCTGGCGATGGAGGATATCGGGCCCGATTCAGGGCCGCTCTTTTATTATCCCGGGTCGCATCGCTGGCCGATCGTGACGAATGGCCTGATTGGACGCCGTGGCTATGGCAGCGAATTGCGCTCGGCGCAGGATCCCTATGGCCCGGCGTGGCGCGCGCTGTGCGATGCGCATGGCGCCCAGCAGGAGATTTTCCTCGCACGCAAGGGCCAAGCACTGATTTGGTGCGCGAACCTGCTGCACGGCGGCAGCCGACAAAATAACCCGAACCTCACCCGTTGGTCTCAGGTCACGCATTATTATTTCGACGACTGCATTTATTATACGCCAGCATTTTCCGATGAAGCGATGGGGCGGCTTGACCTGCGGAATTTAGTGTCGATCAGCGATGGCGAACGCCGTCCGAACCGATATTTGGGGGAGGAGGTTCAGGAGAAGCCTTCTGCTGACATTGATAAAAAACAGTCGTTTAGGAAACGGCTGAAAAAATTGTTTAGATAAATATTTCAAATATAAATATGAAATTAAATGCAGGAATTGGGTTAATGAGTCTGGGCGGCGATATCAAAAGGGCGATATTTTGTACGAAACAACGAAAAGCTGAAAAGAGACGTCGGCAGTTTGAGAGACTTAAATCTATCATTGCCACTGATGACAATCGCCAGGATGGTTTGTTTGATGCCGAATGGTATAAAAAAAATAATCCAGATATCAGTGCCGATAGCCAGAACGCCTTACAGCATTATTTAAATCATGGTCATAAAGAAGGCCGCGACCCAGGGCCGAATTTCGACACACGGTTTTATGTCACAAAATATCCAGATGTAGGAGTGTCGGGATTAAACCCGCTCCTCCATTATATTCTGCATGGAAGAGCCGAAGGGCGACAGTGCAAGGGCAGCGCCTCTCATGATGCAGTGCATGACTTCGGCGGCGCGCGCCATATCATCGTCAAGGAACTGATCCTGGCACCGGGCGATGATGCCGCGCTGCTTGTCACCCATGCGCCAGCAGGACGCCTAAAGCCTCATATACTGCCTTATATTGAACAGCTTTCTCGAACGGGCCTGTCCGTTCTTCTCGTCGTCATTGTCGACCGTCCGCTGGAATTGCTGGACAAGGAAATAGCCGCCGCAGCAGGCGTCATCGTGCGGGATAACGCAGGATATGACTTTGGCGCATGGGCGCATGCCTTGCAGCTCTGTCCCTCGCTGTTCGGCGCGGGTTTGCTCGTGATGACGAATGACAGCGTCATTCCCACGGCTGATGTTGAGGTCTTCGGGACAATGATGGCCCGAGTCCGCGAATGTCCCGCCGACATAGCGGCCCTGACCGCCAGCCACGAATATGGATGGCACGTCCAGAGTTATTTTCTGGGGTTGAAGCCAAAGGCGCTCAGTTGTTGGGGTTTCCAGCATTTCATTCGGGATCTTCGCAGGATCGATGACAAGGATGAGGTCATCCGCACGTATGAAGTGCCTTTCGCTACGACCATGCAAGCTGCCGGCCTTACCGTTCAAGCGCTTTATGCCGGCTCCTTTTCCGCTAATCCGACCTTTTTTAGTTGGCGCGAGCTGATCGAGCAAGGCTTCCCGTTCCTCAAAATTCTTATGCTGCGGGATGAGTTTGCAAAAATCACCGACCAGCATGCAATGCTCAAGGAGGTACGCGAACAATGGCCGCTCGTGCTCGAACGCGCAGGGTTCGATGTAGAGCTTGTTCGCGCCGTGCTCAGAGCCGCCGAGATTTCCTCGTTACCGCCCGGCCCTCGCAGCGATCTTCTGGTCGATGGTCTTCAGTTCGATTCAATCAGTGACGATCATCCGTTACGCATCGCTTACTTCGGCCCTTGGAACTATGATAACGGCCTTGGCGCTGCCGCGCGTGAAATGCTGTGTGCGATACGCCATACGAATGTGCGGGTGAACGCCTATCCCGTCGTCAAGCCCTTTCACATCCATCGGCTTATCTGTCCATCTATCGAGACGCTAGATTTCAACGGCCGCCCCGACATCGCCATTGTTCATCTGAATCCCGATTCCTGGAATGTTCTTACGGACGAACAGCGTGCGATCATACGATCGGCAAAGCAGCGCATCGGATATTGGGTCTGGGAAACCGACAGACTGCCGGCAGGGTGGCAGCAGGAGTTGAATTCCGTTGACCGGATTTGGGCACCCAGTACCTATTGCGCGGAAGTTTTTGCCGCCGAAGCGGCTGTGCCGGTCGATGTGGTTCCGCATCCCGTGCGCGTGCCAGGGCGCATCGCTTCTGACCGGGAGGCGACGCTGCGCCGGTTCGGGATTGATCCGGCCCTCAAGGTGATCCTCTACATCTTCGATGGAGCCAGCTATCTCATCCGCAAGAACCCCGATGGCCTGATCCGCGCCTTTGCGGCGTCGGGCCTGGCGGCGCAGGGATGGACGCTGGTCCTTAAGACAAAGCATCTTCATGATCGCCCTGAAGCTGGCGAGGCCCTGACCAGGCTCGCAGAGGCGACGCCGGGCGTTCGCATCCTTGAAGTCTCGCTCCATTCCGATGAAGTCACCAGCCTCATGGCGGCGGCAGACATCTATGCATCGCCCCACAGTTCCGAAGGGTTCGGGCTGACGGTGGCTGAGGCCATGGCAGTCGGCAAGCCGGTGGTGGCGACCGACTATGCAGGCACAAAGGATTTTATCGACGCTTCATGCGGCTATCCGGTCCCAGCGACATTGTGGACGCTGGATCGGAATTATGGTCATTATCTTGCGGGCCACCGCTGGGCAAACGTCGATGAAGACGCTTTCGCCGAGAAGTTAGTGCAGGCAGCGAAGGCTATCAAAGCCGGCGACAACGCTATTGGTGAGGCGGCGAAGGCCAAAATAGCGAGATTTCTGTCTTATGAAGCCGTGGCGCAGGCGATCCAAGTGAGCTTCGCAAGCGCGATCGAGAATTCGCGCCTTTCGGCCGCCGCGCCACAGCGGAAAAAGATGATGCACCTTCCGCTCCCACCTCAGATCTACCCTAATTTTGCCGGCACAAAGCGATTCAGCGATTTTCCTCGAGCCCAAGGTCTGTTCCCGGTTCCCTTGGAAGACGATCTATCATGGGACGGCGCGCCTATTCCTGATGGCGATTTGAACGATTGGCTTCTGTTTGCGCCGCGTAACGCTCATGTTTCTCCGGAGATGAGGCATGTTCTCCGCAGTTCCTCCATGAACCGGCCAGATGTGTCGCTCTTTTACGCTGATGACGTTGCGGCAGGGGAAGACATGCTCACTCGGCTCAACCTCAAGCCCGATTTCAACCATACGCTCCTCGTCGCACAGGATTATATCGGTGCACCGGTCGCTGTTCGCCGGAAGATGCTGAAAGATGTTGGGGGGCTAGATCGAGCACGCGGCACGGCTGTGCTCTACGATTTGATATTGCGTGTGGCTGATGCAGGGGGCGTCATCTCACGGATCACGGAGGTTCTAATTGGTTATAAAGGGGAGCGGCCGGTTGCTGAAACCACGGACCGCCGTGCCGCCATTACGGCTCGTAGAGGCTTTAGCGGAATTGCTCTGGTTGAAGGAGATGCGCCCGGATTACTACTGCAACGGCGGAGCTTCGCAAGCCAAGATCATCCTTCCGTTACGATCGTTATACCCACACGGCGAACTCATCGGCCAAAATCGACGGAAACCTACATCGAAACTCTTTTGACGAACATCGCGCAGGCGACATGGCCAATGGATCGCGTCACCGTGATTGTGGGCGATGACATTGTGGGGGAACCTGATTGGATCAGGCAACCATGGCCATTCAAGCTGAGACGGATTGAGACGCCGCGCACATCCAGTGAAGCGTTCAATTACTCAAGCAAGATGAATCGATTATGGCGTGAAGCGAAAGATGAGCAGATCGTATTCCTGAACGATGATGCCGTCCCAACGACACCTGACTGGCTATCTGCTCTTTTGAGTTTCGCGGTTGATGAGAACGTCGGGGGAGTCGGTGCTCGTCTCTATTACGACGACGGAAGCATACAGCATGTCGGGATGTTTCCATCATTTCGCACGGTCGTCCATGCTTGGCTTGGCTGGCCGACCGAGGCGAAGACATATAATGATTGGGCCGTGGCGCAGCGGGAATGGTCGATGGTCACCGGCGCCGTCTTTGCAACCCGACTGTCGATTTTAAACCAAGTGAATGGTTTCGACGAGCGCTTCAGCCTGGAGTTCAACGACGTTGATCTTTGCTTGCGTATCAGTAACATGGGTTACCGCATCGTATACAATCCGGATGCGCAGTTCACTCATGCCGAGAAGGCCTCACGCGGCGAAGCTATTCCGCCAGGGGAAGAAGTCGCGCTCTTTTTATCGCGCTGGGGGCGCTGGCTCGATTATGACCCCGCTTCACATCCCCGTTTTTCGCAGGCTAGGCTCGACCTGGCTGCTCAACCTGAGGAAAATGCATGGTATCTCTAAAGGAGCTGCGCCGCGCTAAGTCAATTCTTTGGCCTCAGCGGGCCTGCCGCGCCTTCTTGAAGTGCCAGTCATCTAAGACGGTCAGCTGCCCAAAAACGTAAGGCTTTGTCGCTTTCGTTTCAGCTGCGGGCATCTTCAATTTTTTTTCACAGCCAAAAGCAGTTGCATCGTGTGTGGCTGCGATTAAGAAGTACCGTGTTCCAAGCGGTTGAGACTGACGGGCCAATGAAAGCTGGGGTTTTCTTAATATGAAAGTAGTTTTGCTGGCTGGCGGACTAGGTACTAGGCTATCAGAAGAGACTTCTTTGCGGCCTAAGCCGATGGTGGAGATTGGTGGGCTGCCGATACTCTGGCATATTATGAAAATTTATTCTTCAGCTGGGTTAAATGATTTTGTAATATGTCTCGGATATAAAGGTTATTTTGTAAAGGAGTATTTTGCTAATTACTTTCTCCACATGGCGGATGTGACGATTGATCTCAGCCAGAATGGCTTGGATATCCATCATTCGCGCGCTGAGAAATGGCGGATCACGCTAGTTGATACTGGTGCTGACACAATGACGGGCGGCAGAATCAAACGAGTTGCGGATCATATCGGTAATGACACGTTTTGCCTGACCTATGGCGATGGCGTGGCGAATATCGATATCCGTAAGCTGATCGCCTGTCATGTTGCGGGTGGCCGCGATGCGACTGTGACCGCCGTCCGTCCTCCGGGACGATTTGGTGCTTTGGACATTAACGATGGTCAGGTGAGCGGCTTTATCGAAAAGCCGCAGGGTGACGGCAGTTGGATTAATGGCGGCTTCTTCGTTCTTTCCCCCCGCGTCATCGAGCGCATTGAGGGTGATGCGACGACTTGGGAACGCGCACCTTTGGAAGGTTTGGCGCGCGATGGGCAATTGTCGGCATATCACCACGAGGGTTTCTGGCAGCCGATGGATACGTTGCGCGACAAGAACTATCTTGAGGATCTGTGGCAGAGCGGCAACGCCCCGTGGAAGATGTGGTGATGCAGGCACTGTTTCCATCGTCCACCTTCTGGCGCGGCAAGCGGGTGCTCTTGACTGGACACACGGGCTTTAAGGGGGGATGGGCCGCAATGTGGCTCGAATTGCTCGGGGCTGAGGTTTACGGTCTTGCGTTGTCGCCTGCGGCGGCCTCTGGCGGTGAGGCCTTGTGGCACGCGATCGGGCGCCCAGGCAACCGATGTGGCTTTGCCGATATCCGCGATGCGGCCGCCGTCGAGGCCGCTTTCGCTACGGCGCGTCCCGACGTGGTTTTGCACATGGCTGCCCAAGCATTGGTCCACGCGTCCTACGACGATCCGGTCACGACGTTCGATACGAACGTCATGGGTCTGATCAACGTGCTCGAGGCGGCACGTCGCAGTCCCGGGCTGCAGGCGATCGTTAATGTGACTAGCGATAAATGCTACGAGAATACCGAGCAGGTTTGGGCTTATCGCGAAACAGAACCAATGGGTGGCTCCGATCCGTATAGTGCGAGCAAGGGGTGTGCGGAGCTAGTCACTGCATCTTATCGTCGCTCCTTCTTTAACCGGCCGGAGGGCCCGCTGCTGGCTTCGGCTCGCGCGGGCAACGTCATTGGGGGCGGCGACTGGTCGCCTGACCGGCTTGTTCCTGATTGCGTACGCTCTTTCAGCAGACAGGCTGATGTATTAATCCGTAACCCTCTCTCCACTCGGCCATGGCAGCATGTGTTGGAGCCGATCACCGGCTACCTGATGTTGGCTCAAGCGTTAATCGAGCGTGGTGCCGATGCTGCGCAGGGCTGGAATTTTGGTCCCCCTGACGATGATGCTTGGCCGGTCGGCCGGATTGTCGATGCGTTGGCCCAAGCGTGGGGTTCAGGGGTGGGTTGGGTTCGCGATGAAACCGTCCGTCCTCATGAAGCGATGCTATTGCGCGTCGATGCCAGCAAAGCGCGTCTGGGCCTTGGTTGGCGGCCACGGTTGCCGATCGGAGAAGGGCTTGCCTGGACAGTGGATTGGTACAAGTCGGTTGCCGCTGGGCAATCAGCACGCACTATTACAATGAATCATATCAGGGCTTACGAAGCCCTTTCCGGAGCTGCCAAATGAACCCTACTTGCCGTTTCTGTAGTGCACCGCTGGAAGTGTCCTTCGCCGACCTCGGGATGTCTCCAATTTCTAACGATTATATCGCGCCGGAGCATTTCGCCGCGATGGAGCCGTTCTATCCATTGCACGCCTATGTATGTGGCAATTGCTGGCTTGTGCAGTTGATTGATTTTGAAAAAGCCGAGAATATGTTTTCGGATGAGTATGCCTATTTTTCGTCCTACTCCCAATCTTGGTTGGCCCATGCCGAACGGTATGCGGTGAAGACAATTGCGGATGAGAAACTGGGAGGGGAAAGCCTAGTCGTCGAGATCGCCTCTAATGATGGTTACCTGTTGCAATATTTTAAACAGTCCGGCGTGCCGGTGCTGGGGATCGAGCCGACAGCTAATACAGCCCGCGTGGCGTTGGAGGAGCGCGGTGTTGAGAGCGAAGTTGCCTTCTTCGGTCGGACAACGGCTGAGCGCCTGCGAGACCGCGGCATCCAAGCCGACGTGATGGCTGCCAATAATGTGTTGGCGCACGTTCCCGACATCAATGATTTTATTTCAGGCTATCCCGTCCTGCTGAAAAAGGGCGGCGTCGCTAATATCGAATTTCCGCATCTGTTACGGCTCATCGAGCAGCGCCAGTTCGACACGATCTACCACGAACATTTCAGCTATTTATCGTTCACCGTCGTACGCCGGATGTTCGCTGAGCATGGCATGCGGGTGTACGATGTTGAAGAGCTTCAGACGCATGGAGGCTCGTTGCGCGTGTATATCGCCCACGAAGACGATATGAGGCGGGGCGACACGCTCGCTGTAAAGGCCATGCTCGAAGCGGAGCATGCTGCTGGCCTATCGGATCTCGCTACATACCGCCGTTTTTCAGACGCGGTGATCGATACCAAGCTTGCTCTCCTCGAATTTCTCCTCGCAGCTAAACGGGAAGGAAAGATCGTGGCGGGTTACGGCGCGCCTGCTAAGGGCAATACGCTGCTCAATTATTGTGGTGTAAAGACCGATCTTGTCGCCTTCACTGTGGATCGCAGCCCTCATAAGGCTGGGAAGTTTCTTCCTGGGACGCGAATCCCCATCTACACACCGGACCGGATAGACAAAGAGAAGCCTGATTATCTCCTCATCCTGCCGTGGAACTTGCGAGATGAAATAATGGAGCAGATGGCCCATGTGCGTGATTGGGGCTGTGCATTCGTTACTCCCATTCCCACGGTCCATGTCCACCCATGATCTTTACGCCCCTTTCGATAGAAGGCGTTTGGCGTGTCGATTTATCCCTCATGCCGGACGACCGCGGCTTTTTTGCGCGCACGTTTTGTACAGCAGAATTCGCCGCGCACGGGTTGCCTGCGGTATTCGAGCAATCAAGCCTCTCTCGAAACACACGCGCGGGTACCCTGCGAGGAATGCATTATCAGGAAGCACCGCACGCCGAGGCGAAATTTGTGCGCTGCGTCCGTGGTGCGCTGGTCGATGTGATAGTCGATCTTCGCCTCGACTCGCCAACGCGAGGACAATGGCTAGCTGAAAGGTTGACCGCTGATAGCGGCACGGGCCTGTATATTGCCCCTGGTCTTGCACACGGTTTTCAAACTCTCGTTGACGATACCGACATGCTTTATCAGATCACCCCGTCATTCCGCTCTGGCTTCGGTCGAGGTGTGCGTTGGGACGATCCGGCCTTCGCGATTGATTGGCCTTTGCCAAATCCCATTCTGTCTGACCGCGATGCCTCATATCCTGACTGGTCGGCATGAAGATTCTCGTTACCGGTTGCAGTGGTTTCGTTGGACGCCACGTGATTGCGCAACTTACAAGCGAAGGTGCTACGGTCGTCGGGAGCAGTCGTACCGCGATGAAGCTCATCGGAGCGGAACATGTGGCAGCGAACCTCATCATACCGGGAGCCGCGGCCGCGCTGATCGACCAGGTGCAGCCAACACATCTGCTGCATTTGGCTTGGAACGCGGTTCCGGGTAAATTCTGGGATGCCCCGGACAATTTGGATTGGTGCGCCGCGAGCCTAGCACTAATTCGCGCCTTTCACGATTCAGGCGGTAGACGGGCCGTGCTCGCTGGGAGCTGTGCTGAATACGATTGGACGGGCGATGGCCGACTTGATGAACGTACTTCGCCGACCGATCCCGCTACCTTGTACGGAGTTACCAAGGATGCGCTGCGTCGCATGGTGCTGCGCGATGCCGATCACCATGGGCATTCTGTAGCCTGGGGGCGAATTTTTTGGCTGTACGGTCCGGGCGAGGCGGCGGGACGACTGGTATCCGACGTTGCAGTCGCACTGCGGGACGGAGGCAAACCGGAGGTCAGCAGCGGAACACAGCGGCGCGATTTCTTGCACGTTGCAGATGCCGCGGGTGCTTTCATCTCAGCGCTACGCAGCGATTATCAGGGAATATTTAACGTCTGTTCGGGGACCGGCGTCCCTGTAGGCGATGTGGTTCGCACTCTATCTGAGGCGATGGGACGGCCAGAAAGTGTCCGGTTTGGCGCTCGGCCGACCAATCCGCATGAGCCGCCACTGCTTTACGGGACAGTCGATAGACTGCACAGCGATTTAGGGTTTCGGCCTGTCTTTGGCCTACGCGAAGGCTTGGCTGATACTGCTCGATGGTGGTTTCGAACCGCCGCGCAGGATGAAAAGCCGAGCGGTCGCGCATAGTCTTCTGCCAGATATTTTTGTCGGGGAAATGGTGAATGCCACTTCGTATCACGCGTAAACGGACTGCTAGCCTAGTAAAGCGTTTGATAAAGCCGGCTAACCCCCCGGTTGGCTCTTCATTGTTCGATGCCGGTTGGTACGTTGCCATGTACAAAGGCATGATTCCCCGCGGAATGAGAGCATACGATCATTATATAAGCTACGGGGCGGCGCTGGCGCTCGATCCCAACCGATTTTTCAGTACCAGATGGTATTTACAGCATAACCCGGATGTCGCTGCTGCAGGGATCAATCCGCTAATCCACTATGTTGCACATGGTATCGCCGAGGGACGTGAGCCTGGGCCATTGTTCAATGTTGCCTGGTATCTGGAACAATATCCCGATGTGGCTGAGGCTGGCATGGGGGCCTTACAACATTATCTTAAACATGGGGCGGACGAAGGGCGGGATCCCAACGGCTGGTTTGATACGCAATGGTATTTAGATCATAATCCTGACGTCGCCGCTGCGAACATAAATGGTTATAATCATTATCTGGACCATGGGGTAGCAGAAGGGCGAAACCCCAGCCCGCTGTTCTGGACGGACTGGTACGTTGGTGAAAATCCGGACGTAAAGGCGATGCAGATCAACCCGTTCGTTCATTTTCTAACCTACGGTATCGAAAGCGGCCGTGCGCCAAGCCCATATTTCTCAGCCAACAAGCTGGCTGACTACCATATAATTAAACGAGCGGACGCTTTCGATCGCGAATTCTATTGCGCGCGCTTTCCGGATGTCCTGCTGCACGGCTACGACCCACTGGTCCATTTTGTCCAATGTGGTGCGGCGGAAGGACGTGATCCACATCCTGACTTCGGTATCAGGCGCTACATCGCCAAACACGCGGCAGCGGCATTGCCAGGCGTTAATCCGCTTGTTCACTATATATGCAATGGGAAAAGTAAAGGACTGTCGGTTGATGCAGCACCTGAGTTCTCGCGGAATCAAGAATTGTGGGCTCCGCCACAGAACCAGGCATGGCGCGATAGTTTTGAGCGACGTTTGGCTGAACGTTTGTCAGCACGTCGGAAGAATATAGAGAGTCCGGTCTTCCACGATACTTCCCCGACCTTCTCCATCATTACCACGGTGTACAACACCGCACCGGACTTCCTTTTCGACCTCGCGGATTCGGTGGAATCGCAATTGTTCGGCGATTTTGAATGGTTGATCCTCGATAATGGCTCAACTGATCCAACATCACGATCAGCGGTTCAAACGATCGCCGATCGTGACCCGCGATTCCGCTTGTTTCGTGCTGATCACAACCTACACATAATTGGCGGGAATCGCTTCGTATTCGAACGTGCCGTTGGTCACTATATCGTTCCGATCGATTCCGACGATCTGCTTTATCCAGATTCGCTCGCATTGATCGCCGACGTGCTGCGGCGCGATCCTGCAAAGCCCCCCGTAGTGATCTACAGCGACGAACAGAAGATTGATCAACAGGGCGAGCCGCTGGAACTCATCTGGCGGTGCGAATATTCCATGTCACAAGCGATGCAGACCGCTCCGGCCGCCCATTTACTTGTTTTTGCACGCACTGCCGGCGAACGGGCCGGTGTGTATAGCGATGACTATGCGCGTGGGTCTCATGACTGGGATACTTTGCTCCGCCTCACTGAAAATCGCGCCGATGTCGCTCACGTGCCTGAAGTCCTCTATGGTTGGCGCGTCCATGCCCAATCGACTGCCAGTAATGCTTCAGCGAAGGATTACATTGTCGATTCTCAACGGGAGGTCATTCTTGCCAGCTTGGAGCGTCGCGGGCTGACCGACCGCTTCGAAATCGAACCCTTGTTTGCAGATGTGCCAGGCTGGTACCACGCCAGGCGCGTTCACAACATGTTGCCGGCCATCGATATCGATTTCGTGGTGCCGTTCGATACCAGCGAACTCGGCGCCACGGTAGATAATGTAAATAAGCTTATCAAAAACACGGCATGGCGTCGCGTCGTATATCCCGCCGCCCTGGAAGCTAAGGTCGCGCGATTGCGCGCTACCGCCGCAATCTCTCAGATTGTCAATGAATGGATCTCGGTTGACACGCATGGAGAGTTGGTCGACGCAATAAACCAGGTTCGGCTCGGTAGCTTTGCCAAGGCAATCATCACGTCCAGCGTTGCGATCGAGAAAGCGGATGCCGTGATCGAAGCGATTGGTGTACTCGAACTCGATCCTCATGCAGGCATAGTGGGCGGGCCGTTGGTTCATGACGACGGCGCTATACAAAATCTCGGGCTGATGGCTGGCCTGGATGGTTTTGTCGGGACGCCGTTTTTTGGTTGGCCGATCGAATCCTGCCCGCCGCATTTGGTGAAAGTTCGTCGGCCTGTTGCAGCATTCCCGGCGATGGCGCTCTGCATTCGTGCAGATGTGCTACGTAGCGGCGTGAAGTTCACTGGCATTGATCATGAGGATGCCCGCGCAGGAATTGAATTATGCCTAGCTGCAAGCCGGTTGGGGTATAGGATAATTCTCGATAGCCGCCTAAGCGCAAAGGTGGCTCATGATTTACGCCAGTTTGTGGGTGCCGGAACGCCTTGGCGGAGCAGGATGCTGGCAGAGTACTCGGAACTGCTTTCAAGCCGGGGCTTTTCAACGCACTTGACCGCAATTGGTACGCGCTTCGGCAGACTTGCCGATCCAACCGAGGCAGCATCATCGACGATGCTGTCACTAAGCCCGGCAACACCGCTCCGTTTCGTTGTCAGCCCGGAGCTCTCCATGCTGCCGACGATCAATGTCCTGCTGCCTGCGGTGCGGAAGGAAAGTTTGTCAGGAGGGCCTAATACAGCGCTTAACTTGGCCTATCGCCTGGCGGTCATTGGCCACCGCGTCCGGATCATTTCGACCGACTTACCGCCCGGCCAAGACCTGGACGTCGTTTGGGAATTGATGATGAACCTTAGCGGGACAGCAGAGCGCTTGCCCCATGTAGAAATTGTCGATGGATCTGACCGTAGCCGCGCGTTGAAGATCGGAAATAACGACGTGTTTTTCGCAACCGCGTGGTGGACTGCGGTAATGGCGCAAGCAGCCTCGTCTTTGGTCGGCGGCAAGAAATTTCTTTATTTAATCCAAGATTTTGAGCCGATCTTCTACGCAGCGTCGAGTCACTACGCTCTCGCTCTTGAGACCTATAGTTTTTCCTGCATTCCTGTAATCAACACCCATATCTTGCGTGATTTCCTGACCGAGAATGCGATCGGTAAATTCGCTGAATCCAGCCACGCGGCGAATGCGCTAGCTTTCGAACCGGCTCTTGATCGATCTGTATTTTACCCGTCTCATGTCTCTGCATCGCC
This sequence comes from Sphingobium sp. SJ10-10, assembly GCF_036038995.2. Lineage (NCBI taxonomy): Bacteria > Pseudomonadati > Pseudomonadota > Alphaproteobacteria > Sphingomonadales > Sphingobiaceae > Sphingobium > Sphingobium sp. SJ10-10. Next base: position 2,141,517 of record NZ_CP158132.1, on the reverse strand, counting down.
GCTGGAGGTAGTCGGATCGCAATCTAAGCTCAAAAGTAAACCTCACTCGCGGAGAAGACGTCGGCTGCTGTTCTACGCCCGCCCCTCAGTCGGTGTACGCAATCTGTTCGAGATCGGACTGGCAGCACTGACAGCAGCTGTGGATCAGCATATCTTGGACACAGATACATGGGATATCGTTGGCATGGGGGAGGATTTCGTGCCTCGCTCGCTCGGTCGCGGCGCGATGCTGGAATGCGCTCCGTGGCTCGGTTTTGACAGTTATGCGGAGCAAATGCGGGAATCCGACATTTTGCTGTCATTGATGCTGTCGCCGCATCCCAGCTATCCGCCACTCGAAATGGCTAGCTGTGGCGGCATCGTTGTAACCAACAGCTACGCCAACAAAAGCCCTGAACGGCTCGTCGGGATTTCGGCTAATATTATCGCTGCAGAACCGAATGTAGCCGCCATCCTTGAAGCACTACGAGCGGCTGTGGGACGTCTTGACGATGTGGCGGCGCGTCATAGCGCCTCAAAGCTCGATCTTCCAGCGAGTTGGGATGAGGCTTTCGCCGAAATCATCCCATGCATTTCGAACCGTCTGATTGAACAAGGTGTCATCAAAAACCCGGATGCTGGCATGCCTGTTGATGAACCGATCAGCCTCCGCTTGCCAGCGCCGGAACCGGGTAGCGATTATGCCACCTTTCTCACGGCAGCAGCTAAACGGCGCGCGCGGTTCAACGTGGGAGTCGCGGAAGCAGGACTTTTTACCTTTGTAACGACTGTGTGGAACACTGCGCCGGCCTATCTCGAGGTGCTTGCCAAGAGCCTGGAACGACAGATAGGGGGAACGAACTTTACGTGGTTCATCCTTGATAATGGTTCTTCTAGGGCCGACACGCGGGCCACGCTCGAAAGGATCGCGCGTCGCCCGTACGTCCGTCTCGAAAGAGTTGAGGAAAATCTCGGCATCATAGCTGGCATGCGCTATTGTCTCGAGCGTGCACAGGGCCGGTATATCCTGCCGCTTGATTCAGATGATTATCTGTTTCCAGACTGCATCCGCACGCTTGCTTGGTATGTGCAAAAGCACGACTATCCGGCCCTATTGTACACCGACGAAGACAAGCTAATCGGCGAGCGATTGTCGATGCCATTTCAAAAACCGGATTTCGATCCGGTGCTGTTCTCGGTGCAGTGCTATATCGCGCATCTGTGCGTGATTGATCGCAAGCTCGCGCTCGACCTCGGAGCCTATTCCGACCGCCGACCAGAGGGTAGCCATGATTGGGATACCTTCACCCGATTCCACAATGCCGGTCACGTTCCAGTACACGTACCGCACATCCTGTACAGTTGGCGGCTTCACACTCAGTCTACGGCTGGCGGCAATATGGACACCAAGCCGGTGGTATTCGATTCGCAGCGTGCCGTGCTTGAACGGATGCGAGCTGGGAAGCCTGTGGGAGACAAGTTTTCGCTGGAGCCTAGCCCATTATTCGGACAGACGCCCGACTGGTGGTGGAAGCGCAAACGTATAGATAGTCGCCCGATCACGACGATTGCTGTGTCCTTTAAAGACCGGGGATCGAAAGGAAGCAATGCGTGCATTTCCCATGAGATTGATCATCGTATAGTCTCGATGAATATAAACGATGGGCTTCATCAATTGCAGGCCTTGGTCAGAGAAGCGGCCACCTCATCGCGTCTTGTTCATTTGCTGTTCGAAGAAACGTATCCCGATAACGACGAGTGGGCGTGGGAAGCGATTGGCCAACTCGAACTTCACTCCGATGCAGTGGCCGTTGGTGGAAGAATTTATGATAAAACAGCTATCATTGATGGAGGCCAGTTCCTAGGATTCGGCAGCGGTTGCGACTCGCCTGACCGTGGACGAGCAATGAACGATCCCGGTTACGCTGCTCAGCTGTGGAAGCAGCGATCAGTGAATGCGGTTTCAGTGCAACACGCAGTGTTCGAAGCGGACTTTCTGGAAGACGCGATTGGTCATGCGATTTTGTTCGATGCGCCCATCGCGCATCTGTCTGCCTGGATTGGCGGCTATGCTGCGAAAACAGGACGTCGGATAATCTATTCGCCAATCCTTAGTGCCCAAACCAATCTCGATCTAACCGACATGGTTTCGGCCCGGGACAAGGGGTTGTTTCTGTCAGTCCATGCCGAACTGCTGCCGGAGCGCCGCTTGCGATCGCCGGATTTCGGTATTCGGCTTGGCGAGGCTTACGAGCCGCGCATTGCCATGCCCTATAGCATTCCCGCCGGCGCGGAACTGCCGACTTACGGTAGCTGGTCGACGCCAGGCCAAGGCTGCGCAATAGCGAACGAGCATGAAACCATACCGATGTTCTCGGTCCTGACGACGCTGTACAGCGGGACGGACGCTGCCTTCTTTGAATTCACCGCTGCTAGCGTGACCAGTCAATCATTCTTAAATTTCGAGTGGGTTATTTTGGCCCATGGCCCGGTCACGCCAGAGGTCGATCACATTCTTGAGGCGCTGGCTGCCGATGATCGTGTGCGTGTACTCCGTCTTCGCGATAATCTTGGCATCATTGGGGGCATGCGCTATGTGCTGGAAGCAGCCTCCGGTAGCTATATTGTACCGCTCGATGGCGACGATCTTTTGGTCCCAGATGCGCTGACCGTTTTTGCAACGGCAATAAATGCAGACACGCCACCTCCCGCGATGCTTTATAGCGACGAGGATATCATCGTCGGAGACCATATCCAGCTACCTTATTGCCGTCCAAGTTGGGATCCAGTGCTTGACCTAGAAAATTCTTGGATCTGGCACTTGGTCGCGATGGACCGCAGGATCGCCTTGGATTTGAACGTCTACAGCGACACTGGCGCCGAATATTGCCATGACTGGGACAGTGTGGACCGCTTTGCTGCTGCTGGCGTCAACATTGTCCATGTGCCGCGCGTTCTGTGCCATTGGCGGCATCATGAGCGCAGCACATCCAATTCCGAGAGGACTAACACCGTTTCGTCCGATTCAGTCCGCCATGTGCTAAGCCGCAAGATTGCGCGGTTAGGGATGACTGACAAGGCTGCGCCTGCTCCCTATCCCATATGGCGAGGGGCGGAAGAATGGTGGATTGACCGCTTGCCGGTCGATTTGCCGCCATTGATTTCTGTCTCATCGTCCAACCACGCAGGCCCGAGCGGCTTTGCTTCGATCACCTTGACCGATGTCCATGATCGTGATGAGCTCGCCGCCTGTGTGAGGTCTCTGAAGCCCGGGGCTATTGTCGCCCTCGTTGCCCATGAGCTGGTGTTTTCCGACATCGCGGCACGCGAAGCGGTCAAACTGTTCGATTTTGTCAGCGACCTTGCCGTTGTTTGTGGCCCAATAATTGCGGGCGGCAAGATCATTTCAGCTGGCTATTCCTTTGATTCAGCAGGCCAGCTTAACGCTCCATTTGATGGGCGAGATGAAAACTATTCTGGTCCATATGCCTTGGGACTGAAGCCCCATTGCATTGCAGCGCCACCAGCTGAGGCGTTTTTTGTGCGCGCATCTTTCTTCATCGACGCCTTGGCGGCTGCGCCTCGATCAGTAAGTCAGACCGAACTTGGTTTGTGGTTAGGTGCGTATTCCGCCGCGAATGGCAAACTTGTCGGCTATTCTCCGCTTTTGCGAGCGGAGGCAATGGAAGAGTTTTCGGGCGGGTGGGACCCGTTATCAACGCAAATCGCTTGGCGGGCATTTTGTACGCACACTGGCATAGCTGGGACCAATACACAGTCGATGGGAGGCTACATCCCTACACGATGGAAACCATGATAGGACAGCGCAACCGATAATAGTTAAAGAAGCCGATGAGGAGTATTGCGAGTATTAAGAAGATGCGGAACTCGAATTCCTCGCGAGAGAAGCCACGAGTACTCATAACAGGTCCTTAATTTGGAACCAATATGACCGCCGTGAGGCTCGCCAATTATCCACATCCCGCCTCGGCATCTCTCATAACTCCATGCATAGCGTTCGTATGAGCAGAGAATCTTGGCCGGTGGATTCCTATATCTCACTTTATATTGCGCGCATTCAAGAATATTTTGTGAGGTCTTTAGTTTGTGTGCAAATTGCGGTACGGACGGGCTTCTCTTGGGCAACTTCTTTCGGTTTCAAGGACTAAATTCATGGAAAATCATGGGCAACCGGAGCCGCACCAGGTAGTTCCCGAACAATATAGCGGCATCGGGAACAATTTGGTTTCTATGCATCTAAAGAAGCAATGGCATGAAGAAGGCTTCGTCTGCATTCCCGGTGTGGTAAGTCGATCTGAAATCGATGCGCACAATGAACTAGTTTCTGCCGCCCGTCTGATATTGGATGATTGCCGTGATGCGCACGGGTTTGGCGACCGCATAGGCCAGCTTCATCAGGTGTATCCTGATCTGATGAATATATCGGCTAAGTCTGAAATCCTCGACTTTCTGAGTTGGGCATTCGGTGAGAGCCCAGTGCTGTTTGGGTCTCTGCAATTTGAAAAGGGAACCGAGCAAAGTCCTCATATCGACGCCATTTTTTTTTGGCCGGAACCGGCATATTCGATGGCAGGTGTCTGGGTCGCGCTGGAAGACATAGATCCAGATGCTGGACCACTGTTCTATATTCCTGGGAGCCATAAGTGGCCATTTTACCATAGCGATGATGTTGTGGCACGGCGCCCGAATTTAAAAGCGCGGTGGGAATCTCCAGAAAATGCGGAAAATTTAGATAATCTGGTATCGGAGATTGGAAATGCTTGGACAGAAGACTTTATATCGATGGAGCGCGATCGCGCTGCAAAGCGGATTTCACCGGAGATAAAAGCCGGCGATGTGGTAATATGGCATTCCTTATTGGCGCACGGTGGGGCGCCACGGGTAAATCCTGCACTCAGCAGGCGAAGCGTTGTTTATCATTACTTCGGAAGGACGGCCCGTCTCTATACTTTTTCTCAGTTCATGCTGAATGGAAGGGAGGATATAAAAAATTTACAACCAACAGAGATGCCACGGAGAGTTCATAATGGGCTGGAATTTATGCAATTCCCGCATTTTGCCACCTATAGCGAAGGCGTCGAACGCGTGAGGTCGGTTGAAGAATTCAATCATGATCAGTGACGTAATGGGGCGGACGGCCCCCCGGGGCCGGAAGATGGGTCGCGCTCGGCCATTAGGTCCGCGCCACTAGCGTAAGTGAAGACGTACATTGCGGCAAAGCGCGTCCGACGTGGAAGCGACGTGCGAGGCATAGCCAAGAGCTAGGGCGTGTTCAGGCATTTATCCCGAAGCCGGCCATTGACGCTTTCAACGAAGGTATTATCCGCAGGCTTTCCAGGCCGGGGTTGATATGGCTGTTTACAATCCGTCATATCGTACAACGGCTTCATTAACATCGTCGTACATCGTCGCCTGCGCCTGGTGAATGAGAATTGCCTTATTACAGAAATTTCTAATAAATTCAGGACTATGTGATGCCAATATTATCGATCGGTCTTGGCGTTTTTCGAACATTTCAGCCTGACATTTTCTCTGAAAATTTTGATCGCCAACAAGAATTATTTCGTCGATAAGATAGCAGTCGAATTCAATGGCTAAAGATAGCGCAAAAGCTAGGCGTGCGCGCATGCCGGAAGAATATGTTTTTACCGGCATGCGCAATTGTTTGCCGAGCTCGGTGAAGTCTTCCACGAACCGTCTGATCTCAGCATATTCCCGCTGATATATCCGCGCTATGAAACGGGCGTTGTCGAGGCCGGTGAGGCTACCTTGAAAACCTCCGGCGAAGCCGAGCGGCCAAGACACCGACATGTTGCGAAGGATTTTGCCGGAAGTGGGCATCTCCACTCCGCCAATCAGCTTGATCAGTGTGCTTTTCCCAGCCCCGTTGCGCCCCAGAAGACCGACCCGATCACCTCGCTCGATTATCAGATTAACGTCCCGCAGAACATCCTTGTGTCGGCCGCCATGTGTATAGGATTTCGCGATGTGGCTACAAATAATCATTCGACGGTCAACTTGCGGCGTACCCGACGACAGAGGATGAGGCCTATCATCGTGGCGATAGTCGAGCAAATAAGGGGATTCCAGATGTCGTAATATGCCGTTACGTTATTACCCCATACTCCTTTGCGCATCATTTCCATGCCGTTCACAAATGGCGAAAACAGCATGAACTGCCTAGTTTCCGGGGTGAGCCAAGACACCATGAAGAAGAGACCCGAAAACGGAATCATAATATATGTGGTGACGGGGATGAACTTTTCCATAGCTTCGGATAATTCTGAAAGCGGTGCAATGATAAGGCATATAGAAAAACAGAAATAGGCATACAGCAACCAGCCAGCGATCAACAAACCGATGTCTGACGGGATGGGAAATTCACCGAAACAAATCAAGACGACAGCCATGAACAGGTATGCCATCATCCCGCCCAGAACTTCAATAATGAAGCGCGACAATATAAAGTCTACGATCTTGATCTGGCGATGATATAATAAGCTCTGGTTCGCTGTGAAAACCGCCACGCTGCGCGCTACGCCATGTCGGAACAGGGTAATTGGGATATATCCAGTTGCCACGAATGCGATCACCCCAACGCCATGTTCCGTGGCACCGTGCGTGAAGTGCCATAACAGGCCAACTAGTCCAGCGAACAGTAGCGGTTCGGCCATGATCCAAAGGAAGCCGATATTTTCACGTCCAAAACGGGTGATCAGTTCGCGAATCATCAAGGCATGGATGACACGAGCCTGGACGGCCCAACTGGTTTGCATTCGATAAAAGCTACCCCGTTTCACGCTTAGTCTTCCGGGGCGTGTTCAAGAACACCGATCATGAACATCCAGGCGATGAAATAAAGGCAAAGGGCAGATGCAAATACCACAAGAACGCTCAAGAAGCGCTTCGGCAAAAGCGGTGTGTCGGGGGTATTTGGGTCTACAACCCGTTCTAGATAGAATTGCTGCCGCTGTGCCTCGGCGCGCGCTTGGACGAGGGCGGCGTTGGCCGCAGTCAGGCTTTCGGTGGAAAACTCTTGTTCCACCAGTAGATTTTCATAGCCCCCCATCTTTGATGCAATGCCGTTGCCGCTGCCGACAACTCGGCTGTCCTGCGAGGCGACTTGAACGGAGATTGCGCTGATACGACTGCGAAGAGCAGGGATGGACGGATTGCTGGGCGTTAGACGTTGCATCAAGTCCAACTGGGCTTGAAGCGCAGCGCGTTCTCCAGTCAACGTATTGGCGATCTCCAGCACGGCACCTGCCTGTTTGCCAGGATCAATCAGCGCCTGTGCATTGCGATATTGTGCAAGAGCAATTCGTGCATTCTTGGCTCTTTGAGCCGACAGTTCGACCTGCTTCTGCGCCTCGATAATAGCCTTGCTTTGCGCGCGGCTATTTAGGCGATTGACGAGCGCCTCGCTAAGATCGAGCAACTGGCGATTGATGATGTAAGCGTCTTGTGGCGTGAAGGCTTCCACTCTGATCGTCGCCGTGCCTGTTTCGGTGTCGATGCGAGCATCGACTTGCTTGCCATAATATTTGAACAGACTCTCGAAGCTGTTGTTAGCAAAAGGTAGGGGGTACCGGCTCAGGAAATCCGCTTTCGGCGTCGAGAATCGGTCGCGAATGTTTATGTTCTTTTCCAGCGCTTCGAGTGCGTCACGGGAGCGGACGTAGGTCAGCACCTCACTCGTTTGTTCATGCCCGGCAGACATCCCGGTTGTTTGAACCAAATTGGCCAACGTCGACATCTGCGACCGCTTTTGGTCCGGACTTTTAATAACGAAACGCGACTCCGAAACATAAACGTCAGACGCGATCAGGCCGTAATAGAGCGCCGCCAGAAATGTAGGCAGCGCAACCATTAGCAGGAACCAGCGGCGTTTTTTCAGCCAGCGCGTTATGGCTGACTGCTGGAGGGGTGTTTCAGCCTCGACCGGGAACGAGGGATTGACGTTCATAATTTTGTGCTGTGCCTCAAGCGAACCTAAGCTGCCTTGCGCTAGGCTAACATCGGTTGGGGCGCAAGGCCAAGAACGGTTTGATGTCGGAATTGTGCGAGGCGCTATTGTCCATCGCAGAATCCGGGTGCTAAGGCGTCGGTCATTCGAAGCCTCCGAGTTCATGAGCGATGCAAGTCAAGAATATCGTTTATCTAGCCCTGCTTATCGGACTTTCGGGGTGCGCCACGCTTCCCTCTAGCGGTCCTACCGGCGGACAAATTGAAAAATCGGCTGTCGCTCCCAAGGATGGAACGGCACCGATCCAGATCGTCCCGATCCATACGTTGGCTGATGTGCCCGGTGCGGATGCGGTGGTGAAGGTGGTGCTGCCTGATCTGGCGCCGCCCCCGACCGACATGATTGGTCCCGGCGACGTGCTGGACATCAACATTTACGAAGCCGGCGTCACCCTGTTCTCCGGCGCAGGCGGCGGCGCTGGCGGAATAGGCCAGATCACAGCCAATCCCGGCGTGCAGGTGCAGAAGCTGCCGCCGACGCGCGTTGATGACCTCGGTGATATCACCATTCCCTATGCCGGCACGCTCCATGTCGCGGGGATCACGACGGGGGAGGTCGAGGCGATGATCCGCAATTCGCTAGCGCGCATGTCGCAAGACCCGCAGGTGATCGTCACCCTGAATCAGGCGATCACCAATTCTATCATCGTCGGCGGGGAGGTGGCGAGGCCTGGTCGGCTCGTGCTGCAGACCAACCGCGAAACCTTGTCCGATGTGATCGCGCTGGCTGGTGGCTATCGCGGCAATGCCAAGGATTTGCTGCTACGCATCGTCCGAGGCGCTCAGAGCGTTGACGTTCGCGTCAATGACCTTGTCGACAACCCGAAGCTGGACGTGCGCGCCTATCCGGGTGATCGGCTGATGCTGATCAACAACCCTCGAACCTATTCCGTGCTCGGCGCTCCCGGTCGGGTCGAGCAGGTTCCGTTCAGCCGTTCGTCGGTTTCTCTGGCCGAAGCGGTTGCGACCGCGGGGGGCACCAATCCGGGCATCGGCAATCCCGCCGCGATCTTCGTGTTCCGCTATGTCCGGGATGAGCAAGGTAATGAGGTGCCGATGGTTTATCACCTCAATATGATGAAGACCGGTTCCTATTTCCTGGCGCAGCGCTTCGCCATGCGGGACAAGGATGTGCTCTATTTCGGCAACGCCGCGGCTAATCAGCCCAGCAAGCTCATTCAGCTGATCAGCCAGCTCTTTTCTCCGATCTTGACGGTGACGAGCGCGGTGCAGACAGTGCAAAACAGCAACTGAGGCTCTGGCGGGCGGCATAGCTGCTCGCTTTTCGTATGAAGTGGAAAGATGGAGATCCAATCCTTCGATATCGCCGGCCTCAAGCTACTGACGCCCCGTCATATTGGGGATGAGCGCGGCTATTTCGCAGAAACCTTCCGTGCCGATTTGTTCGCCGAACATGTCGGTGGTTTCGCCTTCGTCCAGGACAATGAATCGCAGAGCGTCCGTCCGGGCACCATCCGCGGTCTGCATTTCCAGAGTGAGCCGCATGCTCAGGGCAAGCTCGTGCGTTGCACCGCCGGTGCTCTGTTCGATGTGGCGGTCGATATTCGCCAGGGGTCGCCTACTTTCGGCCAGTGGGTCGGCGAGACGCTCACTCCCGACAATGGCAAGCAGCTCTGGATCCCGCCTGGCTTCGCCCACGGCTTTTGCTCGATCGAGCCCAATACGGTCATTTGCTACAAGGTGACCGGCTATTACAGTGCCGAGTGCGACAAGGGGCTGCGGTGGGACGATCCGGCCATCGGCATCACTTGGCCGGATGCCGCCGATCCCGAAACCCTCTCGCCGAAGGACCGCCAACAACCGCTGCTCGCCGCTCATCCCGCTTATTTCACCTGGAGCGAATAACCTCATGCGCGTAATCGTCACCGGCGGCGCCGGCTTCATCGGCTCGGCCCTTGTTCGCTATCTGGTGTGTGAAAAGGGTTACGAGGTCCTCACCATCGATGCCCTGACCTATGCCGGGTGCCAAGCTTCGCTGAAGGAAGTGGAAGGCCGCAACAACCATCGTTTCCTCAAGGCCGACATATGCGATCGCGCAGCGATGGACGTGGGGATCGCCGGGTTCCGGCCCGACCGTATCATGCACTTGGCGGCGGAAAGTCATGTCGACCGTTCGATCACCGGGGCGGCCGACTTCATCCAGACCAATGTGGTCGGCACCTTCACCCTGCTGGAGGCGGCGCGCGGCTATTGGAACGGCCTTGCCGGCGAAGCGAAGGACGCTTTCCGTTTCCTGCAGGTCTCGACCGACGAGGTTTACGGCTCATTGGGCGACGAGGGGCTGTTTGGGGAAAGCACGCCCTATGATCCGAGCTCGCCCTATTCAGCGTCCAAGGCTGCGTCCGATCATCTCGCCAAGGCCTGGCAGCGTACCTATGGGCTGCCGGTGGTCGTGTCGAACTGCTCGAACAATTACGGCCCCTATCATTTCCCCGAAAAGCTGATCCCGCTCACCATCCTGAACGCCCTCGCGGGTCGCGCGCTGCCGGTCTATGGCAAGGGCGAAAATGTGCGCGACTGGCTCTATGTCGATGATCATGCCCGCGCGCTCGACCTTATCATCGAAAAGGGCGTGCCCGGCGAAACCTATAATGTTGGTGGTCGTAACGAACGGCGCAACATCGACGTGGTGCGCAGAATCTGTGCCGTTCTTGACGATCTGGTCCCTGCCGATGCCCCGCGCGAAGGGCTGATCAAGTTCGTCACCGACCGCCCCGGCCATGACGCTCGTTACGCGATCGACGCGACGAGGCTCGAAACCGAACTGGGCTGGCGCGCGCAGGAGAATTTCGACAGCGGCATCGAGAAGACGGTGCGTTGGTATCTCGAAAATGATTGGTGGTGGCAGCCGTTGCGCGATCGTTACGACGGCCAGAGGCTCGGGCTGAACGCCGCGCCTGCCGGAGTGGCTGCGTGAGGATTGCCGTCACCGGCAAGACCGGGCAGGTCGTCACCAGCCTGATCGAACGGGGAGCGGCGGCGGGGCATGAGGTGATCGCACTGGGTCGGCCCGAGCTGGACCTGGCCGATCCGGCCTCCGTTGCCCGCGCGTTGGAAGCTGTGACGCCCGACGTGATCGTTTCGGCCGCCGCCTATACTGCGGTCGACAGAGCGGAGAGCGAGAGCGATCTTGCTTATGCGGTGAACGGCGCCGGGGCCGGTGCGGTGGCGCAGGCAGCGAGGGCGGTGGGCGCGCCGCTGGTACATGTCTCGACCGATTATGTTTTCGACGGCACGCTTGATCGCCCCTATGTCGAGAGCGATCCGACTGGGCCGACGGGCGTTTACGGCGCTTCGAAGCTGGCGGGGGAGCAGGCGGTACTGGCCGCCCATGGCGACAACAGTGCGGTGCTGCGCGTGGCTTGGGTTTATAGTCCTTTTGGTACGAATTTCGTGAAGACGATGCTCCGCCTTGCTGGCGATCGGGATGAAGTGTCGGTGGTCGCCGACCAGCTCGGCAATCCGAGCAGCGCGCTGGAGATAGCCGATGGCATCCTGCTAGTGGCTACCAATCTGGTAGCTGATAGCAACCCGGCTTTGCGCGGCGTTTTCCACATGACCGCCAGCGGCGAAGCCTCCTGGGCCGACTTTGCCGAGGCGCTCTTTGCCTCCTCCGCCGAAAAGGGCGGGGCGACGGCACGGGTCAAGCGGATCACCACCGCCGACTATCTGACGCCGGCCACGCGGCCTGCCAATTCGCGGCTCGACTGCGGTTTGATTGCGAAGGCGCATGACGTGGCCTTGCCCGACTGGCGCCAGTCGCTGGATAGCGTGATCGCCCGCTTGCAACCGACCCCGAACTGAACTGTTGACCAAAGGGAACGACGACGCATGAAGGGTATCATCCTCGCCGGTGGCAGCGGCACCCGCCTTTATCCGATGACGCTGGCGACCTCGAAGCAGCTGATGTCGGTATATGACAAGCCGATGATCTATTATCCGCTAAGCACGCTGATGCTGGCGGGTATCCGCGAGGTGCTGATCATCTCGACGCCGCGCGACCTGCCTGCTTTCCAGGCGCTGCTGGGCGATGGCTCCCAATGGGGTATGCGCTTCGAATTTGCCGAGCAGCCGAGCCCCGATGGGCTCGCGCAGGCCTATATCATCGGCGCGAATTTCGTCGCGGGGCAGCAGTCGGCACTGATCCTGGGCGATAATATCTATTATGGCCATGGCCTGCCCGAGCTGCTCGCAAGCGCATCGGCGCGTAAGCACGGGGCGAGCGTCTTCGCCTATCATGTCAACGACCCCGAGCGTTATGGCGTGGTAAGCTTCGATGAGTCCAAAAGGGCCGTCAGTATCGAGGAGAAGCCGGCGCATCCCAAGTCGAACTGCGCCGTCACTGGCCTATATTTCTATGACGAGCAGGTTGTGGATATCGCCGCCAATCTGGAGCCGTCCCCTCGCGGCGAGCTGGAGATTACCGACGTCAACCGAGTTTATCTGGAACGCGGGCAACTCAATGTGGAGATTATGGGTCGCGGCTTCGCCTGGCTGGACACCGGCACGCCAGACAGCCTGCTTGATGCCGCGGAATTCGTCCGCGTTTTAGAAAAGCGGCAAGGCTTCAAGATAGCCAGTCCCGAGGAGATCGCCTTTCGTCAAGGATTCATTGGGGTTGCGGAACTCGAGCGGGCGATCAGTAAGTTGGGTAAATCGAATTATGGCATTTACCTGCAGGGGATATTGACGGGGGCCTAGGCCAAGCGTCGGGAATGCAGGCGGGCAATCCGCGTTTTCCACCCTTGACCTGAGCGATCGCCACTGCAAACTTGCTCCCATGACGCTGATGGAATGTGCTGCCCGCGCGCTGTGCAGACTCGATGGACACCGGGAGGACGAAGAACGCGAGGGTAGACCCTTGTGGCAGAGCTATGTCCCGCAAGTCCGAACCGTTCTGGAGGTTATCCATGAACCGAGTCCAAGCATGATGGAAGCAGGCGCTGAAGTCATCAGATATGTTAGCCCGGATGAAGCCGCGCCGGGCCATCAGGGCGATGCCGCCAATGTGTGGCGCTTCATGATCGATGCGATGCAGAATGACATTTCGCATACGGGATGAATAGGCCTTTTGAATTCTGCAGCTTGCTTGACCAGTCGACCGGGTCAGCAATCAAGGCGCCAGGAAGGGGCAACGGCTTGAGGTGCCTCAGGAGGACATGCGACAATTTCTGGGTGTATTCTACACGGTAAGGAAAAAATTGGCATGACCGAAGCGAAGCTCGGCGGCGTCTCCGGCAAAGATCTTGGTAGCCCGGCGCTGCGCACATTCTTTAATCTTGCCCGCGAGTGGTCGCTTACCGAGCAGGAGCAGACGAAGCTTCTGGGTCTCAATAGCCGATCCATCTTCCAGAACTGGACAGCAGGCGGCGTATCGGAAATCAGCCGCGACACGCTGGAGCGCATCTCCTATCTTCTCGGCATCTACAAGGCGATCAACATTCTACTGCCGGATCGGGACCGCGCCAATGCCTGGATGCGGACTCCCAACAACGCTCATCTTTTTGGCGGACAGTCAGCCCTTAGCCGCATGACATCCGGCCATCTAAGCGATCTCATCCTGATCCGCCAATATCTCGATGCCCAGCGCGTCTGAATGCTCGCGGCTGCCTTCTCGCCGTCCTCCGAGGGACGGGCATGTCCCCCCCTTCACGAAAATTGCGGGTGTCCCATGAGCCATGTGGCTCGCGCTGACCCCCGTTTAATCTGCGTTTGGTTATAGCGACCGCGCAGAGATCCTTGTGGGCTATCTTGCTGCCCGGGCCAATATGCGGCGGATGGTGGAGCGAGCGGCTGCTCTTGGAATTGTCGATGAGGACCGACACGGTGGGCAACTCTTGCCACAGGCGACACGCTATCCCCCGAGGTTCTTCATCTGCCATCTGGTTACGCGATCGTAAGCGGGGTCTGGCGACCGCCTTGCGCAGCGCCCATTAGCCGGGATGATTGCCGCTCTTTAAGCGGGGTGGCCGGTGTCGGACGAGATTGAAGATTCAGCGAGCAGCGCAGCGACTACTCATACGAGCGGTCGTATGAGTAGTCGGATAGAGATCGTTAGCCGGGTGTCAGGCCGGCGGCGGTGGACGGTAGAGCAGAAGCTGGCCGTGCTGCAGGATGCATTCGGCCCGGAGGGCTGCGTGCGCGCGGCCTGTGAACGCCATGACGTCGGCAGCGGCTCGATCTACACATGGCGGCGACAGGCGATGTCCGGTGAGCTCGCCGGGGTGCGCAAGTCGATCAAGCCTGCCTTTGCGGAGGTGCAGATCAGCGATCAGCTGGCCTTGCCCGCGCTGACGACCGCGGCGCGCACCGATGGCGTGATCGGCATCGAGTTGCCGTCGGGCATCAGGGTGAGTGTGGACGCCACGGTAGATGCCGATGCCCTTTCGCGGGTGATTGGTATCCTGACGCAATGATCCCGCTGCCGCCCTCAACGCGGATATTCCTGGCCTGCGGGGCGACGGACATGCGCAAGGGTTTTGACGGCCTTGCCGTGATGACGCAGCAGGTTCTGGAGCAAAGCCCGCATTCCGGCGCGCTGTTCGCCTTTAGGGGGAAGCGCGGCGATCTGGTGAAGCTGCTCTGGTATGACGGTCAGGGCATGTGCCTTTTCTCCAAGCGGATGGACCGTGGCCGGTTCGTGTGGCCATCGACCAAGACTGGATCGGTGGTGATGACCGCAGCCCAGCTTTCCATGCTGTTGGAAGGCATAGATTGGCGCCGGCCCGAGCGCACGTTCACCCCTTCATTAGCGGGATAAACGCCCATTTTCCGGCGCTTTTCCTGGCATTATGACCATTGTTCCGCTATAGGATCGCGGTGTCGGACGCAGGCCTTTCCACCGCTGACAAAGACGCTCGGATCGCCGAGCTCGAAGCTGCATTGGCGGCGGCCCACGCCCATATTTCTGCTCGAGACATCCTGATCGACACGCTGCGCGTGCAGATCGCGCGCCTCAAGCGGATGCAGTTCGGCAAGTCGTCCGAGAAGCTCGACACTCAGATCGCACAGCTTGAGCTTGCGCTCGAAGAGCTCGAAGGCGAGGCCATCGTCGCCGCCGCCCGCCGGGCCGATCCGGCAGAGGTTGATCGGCCGTCGCCTGTTCGTGCGCTGCCTGCTCATCTGCCGCGGGAGGAACAGCGGATCGAGCCCGAACAGGGCAGTTGCACCTGTCCAGATTGCGGCGGAGCGCTGCGGCCTCTGGGGCAGGATAGCGACGAGATGCTCGATGCCGTGCCAGTGCAATGGCGTGTCGTTCGGACCATCCGGCCCAAGTATAGCTGCCGGTCCTGCGAGAAGATCGTCCAGGCGCCCGTGCCGGTAAAGGCGATAGCGCGCGGCAAGGCGACCTTCGGCACGCTGGCCCACGTTGTCGTCTCCAAGTTCGACCATCATCTGCCGCTTTACCGCCAGGCCGAGATCATGGCTGCGCAGGGGGTCGAGATCGACCGATCGACACTGGCGGGCTGGGTAGGACAGGCATCCGTGCTGCTCGACCCGATCGTCAGTCGCATTCGCGAGGTGGGCCTCACCGCCTCAAAGATCCATACCGACGATACGCCTGTTCCCATGCTTGATCCGGGCCGGGGCAAGACGGCCACCGGCAGGCTTTGGGCTTACGCCGTCGATGATCGTGGCTCGGGCGCTACGACCCCCTCGCTCGTCTGGTATGAGTTCACCACCGATCGCACCGGTGCGCATCCCCAGCGTCAGCTGGCCAACTTCGCCGGCTACCTGCAGGCTGATGGTTACGCCGGTTATGACAAGCTCTACGACACGAACCGCGTCACCGAGGTTGCTTGCTGGGCGCATTATCCAGAGCATGGTTTTATCTGGGGCGTTTTGGGATATAATCCGGGCTTGCCGGAGATTTCGGCGCACTGGGCTCCAGATAAAAGCAGCGACCTCGCAGTCGGGGGCCGCCGCGCGGGGGGCGACGTTGCAGATACCATTGCGTACCAGGTCGACGATCGAGGACTATGTCGCCACGCAGGAGTGGCGGCGCGCGCGACTGTTGCGCTGCCCGCTCCATCCGAGCGGCGGCTGTGCATTTCGGCGGCACGGTAGCTATGCGCGCCTGACCAGTCCGGGTGTACGGATCGCTCGCTGCTACTGCCCACAGGGGCACATAACATTCAGCCTGCTCCCGGATTTTCTCGCCGCTCGCCTGCCCGGTTCGCTTGCCGCGATCGATCGCATCGTTGGGATAGCCGCGTCGGAACGAAGCATGGAAGCCGCCGCAGACGCAGCGCGCGGCCCGGATATTTCCCTTCCAGGCGCGGTGCGCTGGCTTCGCCGCCGCGTTGTCGCGGTGCGCAGATCCGTTGCCGCCGTCAAATTGATGGCGCCCCGGCTGGCGAGGCCGGGCTTGCCGGTGAGCGACGTTCCGGCCCTTGCGACGCTCCGCCTAGCCCTTTCCCCGGAGCTGTTGCACTGTATTCCGGCCCCCTTGGGACTCCGACCCATCCAGAGGATAGGCAGTGTCGGCGATGCCGATGGCTCTTGCCAACACGATGCGGGGCGTGATCACGTTTTCAGCGTCAGCTACGCTTTGCCGATCGAGGTAAAGCCATGCCCGTACATGTCGATCATATCGCCGCAGCCGACCCTGCCGCGCCCACCCCCGACGATATCCGCCGCATCTGGAGCGCCGAGCGGCGCCTTGGGGCAGGAACAACGATTGTTTATCTGATCCGCATCCAGCAGTTTCGTACCTATTGCGCCTTGCACGGCCTGGTCGAGCGAGAAGAGTTGACCCTTGAACGCGTTGGCCGCTTCAAAGACTGGTATGCGGAGCGACGGGGGCTAGACCCGCTTTCTCTCAGACTTTCCAGCAGCGCCCTGCTGTCGCTCAGCCGTGTCTATCATTGCTTGGGGCTTGCCCCACCTGACTGGCGACCGCCTCGTCCAGGGAAGGCTTTGCTGCCGCCGTTGCTCGCGCAGTATGCCGCCTATCTGACCCAGCATCGCGGTAATCCAGAGGTGACGGTTCACAAAAAGCTGGGCCACATCGGTAAGCTTCAGGATTACTTGATTCAGGCCGGCAAGGACTGGCACTCGATGCAGATAACCGATGTCGATGCATTTCTGGTTGGCCGCGCCGCGCGATATTCCCGATCGCATGTGAGCGATCTTGCTTGCACGGTACGCTGCTTTTCCCGTTTCCTGCACTGGAGTGGACAGAGTCCGGTCGATATCAGCGAGGCCGTGATCGCGCCCGTGCAACGACGGCACGAGCGACCGAGACGCGCCCTTTCCTGGGACAATGTGAAGCGGCTCCTGATGGCCGTGGACAGATCAAGTCCGCAGGGCCTTCGCGACTACGCGATCCTGCTGATGATGAGCACCTATGGCTTTGGCGCCGGCGAGATCATCCGCTTGCAGTTTCGGGATATCGACTGGGATAATAGCACACTGTCAGTCCTTCGCCCAAAGACGGGCGTTGCATTCACGCTGCCGCTGTTGCCACCCGTCGCCAAGGCGCTGGCAGAGTATCTACGCCACGGCCGGCCCGCTGATACACCCACCCGCCATCTTTTCGTGCAGATGAAGATGCCGCTGGAGCCATTCGCGGCTTCGAGCGCGATACGCCACATCGTGATGAAGCATGCGAAGATCGCGGGGATCGATGCACCATTTCTGGGCAGCCATGTATTGCGACATTCTCACGCGGCGCGCCAGATAGACCTGGGTGCGCGGCCCCAAGTGATATCGGATCTCCTTGGTCACCGGGATCCAGAGTCGGTCTCGGCCTATGTGCGGATCGCCACCGCGTCCCTGCGCGAGATCGCATTGCCGGTGCCGACATGACCACCGTCATCGTCCTGGAAGAGTTAAGGAACGACGCCGCGAGCTTCCTGGCGTTCAAGCGCGCCATGGGCCATCCCTATCGACGCGGCGAGTTTGAGATCGAACGCTTCCTTCGCTTCGTCGAAGACCAGTGGGGCGACGATGTCGATATTTCGCTGGCCGAAGCGATTAGCCGCTGGTGTGGGCGTTTGCCCGACCGCAAGGCCGTCACGCTCGGCAACGAGTTCGGGGTCATTCGTCAACTTTGCCTGCATCGCCGTCGTCGCGATCCCACCAGCTATGTGCCCGAGCACGCCTTTGCGCCGGTGAAGGAGTCGACGTTCTTTCCTTACATTTTCAGCCGCGACGAGATCCGCTGCATTCTCGCCGCCGCGTCAGCGCACCAAGGCCGCTTCATATGGGCATCTATGCTGCGAAGGCTGATTCTCGTGCTTTACTGCACCGGCCTCAGGCTCGGCGAGGCGGTGCGTCTGACCATGGATGATGTCGATCTCGACCGTGGGACCTTGCTCATACGCAACAGCAAGCGGCGTACGCGTATCGTCCCCATGCGCGACGATCTTGTCGCAGAGCTTGGCCTCTATGTCGATGATCGATGCCGGGTGCTTCACGATCGTGGTCAAGGGGATTGCGAAGCTCTGTTCGTTCGCCTCAACGGCGCGCCACTCCATACCCACGCGGCGTCCGACGCTATTCGCAAGCTCCTGCGCCGCCTCGATATTAAGCCTGCGCAGGGGCGCGTCGGAGCGCGCCCATATGAGTTTCGGCATGCGTTCGCGGTTCACCGCCTGACAGCATGGGCGGAGGAAGGTGCTGACATTCACGCCAAGCTCCCCTGGCTTTCGGCCTATCTCGGGCACCAGAACGTCATTGGCACCGAGGTCTATCTGAAGGCGACGCCGCAACTCCTGGAACTCGCGAGCACGCGCTTCGAACAACATATGCGACACGCCAGGCAGCCACGATGAGTAAGGCAGGACCTCAGATGCTGTTCGCTTTGGTGGAGTCGTTCTTCTCCAACTATCTGCCGCGTCAGCGCGGCGCGAGCCCACATACGACGCGCGCCTATCGCGACACGCTCAAGCTGCTGTTTCAGTTCGTTGCCCAGCGGCGCGGCCGCGAGGTCGCCGCGCTTGTGCTGGAGGATCTCGACGCCGACACCGTCGCTGGGTTCCTCGATCATCTCGAGGGCGGAAGATCCAACTCCACCGCGACGCGCAACTGCCGCCGTGCCGCGCTTCGCAGCTTCTTCAAGCACCTCTTGCGCAACGATCTCGACAATGCGCTCCGTTACACGCAGGTGTTGGCGCTGCCGTCGAAGCGGGCGAGGCAGAAGCCCGCAACCTACCTCGAAGCAACCGACGTGCGGGCCATCATCGCCCATCCCGATCGGCGGACCCGCAGTGGCTGGCGCGATTACACGCTGCTGCTTTTCCTCTATAATTGCGGCGCCAGAGTGAGCGAAGCAACCGGCCTGCTGTGGCAGGACCTTCAACTGACGCCACCGCACCAGGCCCGATTGCGTGGGAAGGGCCGCAAGGAGCGGCTCGTTCCGTTATGGCGCGAGACGGCCGACGCGTTGCGGCGCCTGCAAAACCTGTCGGGCGCTGCGGGCCAGCAGCATGTTTTCATGAACCGCCACGGCCAACCGCTGACCCGCGATGGAGTCGCGTACATCCTTACCAAGCATGCCTCGCCAGTCGTCCAGGATCGACCCAGGCTGGCGCGTGACCGCATCACTCCTCACGTTTTCCGCCACAGCTGCGCCGTCGCGCTCCTGCAGTCGGGCACCGACGTGACCGTGATCCGCGATTATCTCGGTCATTCCAGCATCGCGACCACGAACCGGTATATCTCGACGAACCTGAAGATGAAGCGCGATGCGCTACAGAACTTTTGGAAGCACGCCGGTATCGAACCCGCAAAGGCCACGCCTTGGAAGCCAAAGCCGGATCTGCTTTCGTACCTGCGGTCCCTATGATTTTATCACGAGATCCACACTGACCTTTCCCGCCGATCCCGGACGTCAGAATCGCGTCGCCCCAGATAAAACCATGCTCTGGATAATGCGCCTTATGTCGATCTCGACATAAGGCGCATTTCCGGCGGAAGATATTCGACATCCACGCCACCAAGCCGACGCCGCTCACCACCGACCTGCTAGGGTCCAAACCCAATCAGCCTCTTGAAAATGTGTGTCCACATTGATTCAGAGAGTCTCCGCTGAGGCAGGAGGCTGTTGGGAATGTCGCGTTCGTTGTTCTGGTTGTCGGATGAAGCATGGTCTGCGATCGAGCCGCACTTGCCGAAGAACCAGCCCGGAGCGCGGCGCGTCGATGATCGCAGGGTGATTTCCGGGATCATTCACATGCTCAAGTGTGGTGGCCGCTGGGCGGATTGCCCTTCGGATTACGGCCCCTCCACGACGGTCTATAATCGCTGGAACCGGTGGAGCCGTCGGGGCATCTGGACGCGCATCCTGGCAGCGCTGACGGAGGAAGGCTGGATCGCCGAGACCGGGCAGATCGACAGCAGCTACATCAAGGCTCATCGCACTGCCGGTGGCGCAAACGTATGGCCCGCCCCGTCGGCAAGCGGCTTGTATCGGATGATCTGAACAGTCTGCGAAAACGTATCCGGCCTTTCGGCACATTGCCGTTGGCCAAGATGGAGATCCGCGCGTCCTGGTCCTCATAAAGGGGCCGGCATCGGAGTGCCATTTTGCGCCATAGGGTTCCAAGACACCGGTCAACTGTCAGGCCATCTTCTTCTCACCTCCCGCAGACATCATCCAGCGGGTGCCAAGCGCACCGGCTGATCTCGTTTACGCCGCCAGCAATGTGGGTTCGTAGGTCCGTCCGTGGCGAAGTAGTGCCCAGACGATCCGCGCCATTTTAGCCGCGAGAGCGACAACGACGGTGTTTTGATGCGCCCGTGAGAGCAGGCCGCGCACCCAGGCGCCCAGGCGCGTATCGCTCTTGCTCATCGTCGGCAGCGACGAACGTGCACCTTGGATAAGGATTTTGCGCAGGTATCGACTGCCACGCTTGGTGATGCCGAGCAACCGAGGCTTGCCCCCGGTGGTGGCCTGACGCGGGACCAGGCCCAACCATGCAGCAAGATCGCGACCACGCCCAAAGGTCCGGGCATCGCCGACGGCAGCGACCAGCGCTGTCGCGTTGAGGGCGCCAATGCCGGGAATAGTCAGCAGGCGCCGCGTCTGTTCGTCGGTACGTGCTGCTTCCACGAACTCCGCGTCGAGGTCCGCGATCCTTTCATCGAGCGCTACCCAGCGCGCGCGCATGTCGGTGACGAGCCGGTGGATACGCAACCCGAGAACGGGTTCTTCGGCTTCGAGCATCTCGCCGAGCCGAACCGCGAGCTTCGCGCGTCCTTGCGGCACAATGTGACCGCGCTCGAGAAGCAGGCTCCGGATCTGGTTCATCAGCGAGGTTCGCTCGCCGACGAGCTGGTCGCGAATCCGGTGCAGCGTCTGCATGTCCAACTGCTCCTGGGTCTTCAGCTCTACGAACCGCATGGTCGGTCGTGTCGCCGCCTCTGCGATCGCTTCAGCATCGCGGTCGTCGTTCTTCTGGGCCTTGACGTAGGGACGGACATATTCCGGCGACATCAACCGGACGGTATGTCCCTGCGTTGCAAGTGCTCGGCCCATATGATGGGCACCACAACAGGCCTCCATCGCCACGACGCATGGCTCAAGTGCCGCTGCAAAGGTGAGGACCGTCTCACGCCGCATCCGCTTGCGAACGACCACCTTACCGGTGCCGTTCAGGCCCACCACGCTGCAGCTGTTCTTGCCAAGGTCGATCCCCAGAACTGAAACTTCCATAACACTCGCTCCTTTCTCACACGATCCGCTCTCGGTTAAACAACAACGGTTCGGATAAGGGGCGGGCCATCCATAAAGGGGGGCGCGGGCCAATGCCATTGGCATCTCGCGTGGTGGCCGGACAACGAAGATCCACGCACTCGTCGATGTCCTCGGGCGACCACTGCGCCTCGTCCTGACCCCCGGCAACACGTCGGATGTGAAAGGGGCCGACCTGCTGATCGGCGAAACTATCGGCATGAAGCGGGTGATTGCCGACCGTGGCTACGACGCGAACCGCATCAGGGCTGCCTTGCGTGAGCAGGGCACGATCCCGGTGATCCCCGGACGGCGCAACCGCAAGCGCCCGGTCCAGTATGACGAACGCCGCTACAAAGATCGCTGGCGGGTCGAGGCCATGTTCTGCCGCCTCAAGGACTTCCGCCGCATCGCAACCCGGTACGACAAGCTCGCCAGAAACTTCCTCTCAGCCGTAAGTCTCGCCGCCGCTGTGGCATTCTGGCTCTGAACGAGTCTGGACCCTAGAACGCATCGGCCAACTCTATGAGATCGAGGCAGAGGTTCAAGGCCAGCAACCCGAGATCCGCCGACGAAGCCGGCACGACCGCACTCAGCCGTTGATCGATGAGCTGCGGCAAGCACTTGACGATGCCCTGCGCCGCCTCTCGCCCAAGTCCGAGATGGCGAAAGCGATCGCCTATGGTCGCAAGCGCTGGGTGGCGCTCACGCGCTTCCTCGATGATGGGCGTCTGGAGATCGATAACAACATTGCGGAGCGTGCCATGCGATGCGTGGCCTTGGGCCGTAATTATGCGAAGCGCCGGATTATGCGCAGGTGCCGACGGCGGGTCCAGTTGTTGCACCAGACCCGCCGCCACAAACTTCACATAATCACAACGACTGCAGGAAGCTCATCAGATTGTCGGAGGCTCGGAAGCGCCCTGGCGCGGCGGCGCTTGGTTGCAGCTTCATCAGAGCCTGTTCCTTCATCGCGAGATCGGCTTCGACGTACATATGCGTCGTTGCCGTATCCTCATGACCGAGCCACAGGGCGATGACGGTGATATCGACGCCCGATTGAAGCAGGTGCATCGCCGTTGTGTGTCGAACCGTATGGGGTGTGACCGGGCGGTCAAGGAGCCCCGGATTCTTGCGACCTGCAGTCGCAACGGCAAGGTTCAAGCGCTGGGTGACGTTCGAGCGGGTCATGCGGCCGCCACTTCGGTTCGGAAACAAGATACTATCCCCCGAGGGATCGCCGATCTGGCGGCGCCAGGACCTGATCAGCGCGGCAGTTGGGCGCCAGAGCGGCACGCTGCGTTCTTTGCGGCCCTTGCCACGCAGATGCGCGGCGGGCTGCCCTTCAAGGACAACGTCCCGGCACCGCATGCCGATCATCTCGGAAACGCGGGCGCCCGTGTTGTACATCATGCTGAACAAGGCGCGGTCGCGTTGTCCGGCCCAGCTAAGCCGGTCAGGTGCTTCGAGAATGGCGCTGATCTCGGGCCGTGACAAAAACCCGACCATTGATCGATCGAACCGCTTGAGCGGGATCGCCAGCGCCCGTTCGATCGTCGCCAGCGACGCAAGGTCGTGATGCGATGCATATTTAAGGAACGTCCTGATCGCGGCGAGACGTGCGTTGCGGCTTCGAACGCTGTTGCCTCGATCCTTCTCGAGATGGTCCAGGAAGGCGAGCAACAACGGCGCGTCGAGATCGGGCAAAGTGATGGCGGTGGGCGTTCGACGGAGTGCTGCCGCCGCGTAGTTGAGGAGCAGGCGCAAGGTATCCCGGTATGCCGCTACGGTCTGAGCGCTGACCGCACGCTGCTCGCCGAGATGATCCAGAAAGAAGCGCTGGACGAGCGTCGGCAATGTCGGGGGAGTAAGCTCAGCCATGAGCTGCCTCCCCGAAAGCGAAGTCTTCAAAGCGGTTGCCTGCGGTGGCCATCAAATCCGGGATGCCGGTCAAATACCAATAGGTGTCCGATACCTTTGCATGGCCAACATAAGTCGAGAGCGCCGCGATCGCATTGTCGATATCGGCACCTTCGGCTTGCCACCGTTGGATGCGTCTGCAGATGAACGTGTGCCTGAGGTCATGGATACGAACGTCGCGATAGGCACCCCGGGCAACGATGCCCGCTTCGTTGCGCAACTTCTGGAAGGTCCAATGTACTGCGCGCTTTTTTAGCGACCGTGATGGGGTCGAGACGAAAAATGCGTCCTCAGCCACGCGCGGTAGAAAACGATCCCGCATGCCAAGATAATCGGCGAGTGCGACGGCGACGGTGGCGTGGAAAGGCACATGCCGCGATTTGTTGAACTTCGTCATCCGGACCGTCAGACATCGACTTCCGAGGTCCACATCAGCGCAGCGCAGCTTGATCGCTTCGGAAACGCGCAAGCCGGTTGCGGCGATCAATCCGTAAAAGGCCTCGAACGCCGCGGGTCGAAGCCCGCCTTCCGGATCGAGACGGCGTGCCGCTGCGAGCAACGCCAAGATCTCGTCTTCCGTGTAGATATGGGGCGTGGCCCGGCGATGGGACTTGCCGAATATCTGAGTCTGCGGGAACTCCGTGGCCGGATCTTCCCGCAGAAGGTAGGCGGCGAAGGGCCGAAGTGTATCGAGCCGGCGAGCCCACGCCCTCGGCTCGCGGCTGCGAGCATGCCCCTTCGCCCACTCGATCGCGAGGTCCGATGTGAGAGAACTCCGATGGCCAGAGCCGTCGAAGAATCTGGCGAACGAACGAAGCTGGCTGGCGTTCGGCCCGGCGCCAAGAAATCCCAGCGTCGTACGTTCAGCAAGATAGGCCTCTACCTGCGCTGTCATGGTGATCGTCATCATCACGCCCTCCCTGGCCAGGGCATGGCCACGACCGACAGGCGGCGAAGATCGATCTTGGTATAGATCTTCGACGTGTCCAGGCTACGGTGACGCAAGACATCGGCGATGTGCTTCATGGGCGTGCCGTCGGCGAGCAGGCGGCTCGCGATGCTGTGACGAAGAACGTGGGGATCAGTTCGATCCAATCCGCATCGTATGAAAGCTGCGATCACCGCATGCTTGGCGACGCCTGCCCTGATCGGGACGTCATACGGCGCGACATGGCGAACGAAGATCGCACGGTTGCTGGTCTTCGGTCGCTCATGGCGCAAATAGTCTGCGATGGCGTCGCCGGTGGCAGCCGGCAATGGAAGGCTGTCGGTGAAATGCGTCTTGGTCCTCGCTATGCGAATGATCCCGTTGCGCCAGTCGACGTCGTCGAGGCGAAGTTTTACGACCTCGGAACATCGGAGCCCGAGATCGGTGACGCATCTGACCATCGCGTAGGCGCGCCGCCGTGAGGGCAGATCATCGTCGAATGACGCGAGAACCGCGTCAATCTGAGTTGGCGACAACACGTCGGGCAACTCCGCCAGGCGCCAATGCGCGGCCCGAGGAATCGCTTGCAAGAGCCGACCGACATCATCGCCCAACATCTTGCGAAACTTGAAATAACAACCGACTGTGCCGCCAGCGACACGCACGGCGCCAGCACTCCAACAACGGCCTTCACCGAGGACAAAACGCCGGACGACTGCCGGGTCGAGCTTCTCAGGATCAATCTCGCCATCACCGAACCGCTCGAGGAGCAGCTGGCGAATGATATGGATCCGCTGCCGCCGCGTCGTGTCCGCCAGACCACCGACATCGCGCATGTAACGATCGAATGCTGCCAGTTCACCGTCGAGCCGGCCCCTCTGTTCGATCGCCGGAATCCGCCTTTGGGCACGAAGCACGTGCAGAAGGTGCCGGATAGCGACGCGCAACTCGTGGCGCAGCTTGCGAACCGGGTAAGGGCAATCGCAAGATGGCACATGGGTATCCAGGAATCGTCGTTGCGCCGCCTCATCGATCAGCGCGATGTCCAAGCCTTCCTCGGTCGCCCACTTCCCGAAATGCGCGACGCAAGCAAAATATACTCGCACTGTGTTCGGATGATATCGGCCCGCTCGAAGATAGGAGACATACTCCTCCTCCACGGACGCAAAGACACTGTTCGCCAGCCAGCGACGCGGTCCCGGCTGCAATAGATCAGACTTCATGAAAGGCTCCTCTCCAGATGGTGGGTGGAGAGGAAGGCGTATTATGTGCAGCTGAAGTTAGTCATGCTGCAACATGTGCGACGAAAAAAAATGGCGGACTGGGCACAACCCGCCGTCGGCACCTGCGCATAATCCGGCGCTTCGCATAATTTCGGTTATGGAAAGGTATGCATAAGCGTAAAAACTGGCTGTTCGCCGGATCAAAGGCAGGCGGCGATCGGGCGGCGGCCATCTACTCCGTTATCGAGACCGCAAAGCTCAACGGCCTCGAACCACAGGCCTATATTGCCGACGTTATCGCCAAGATCGCCGGCAACTGGCCTGCCGCTCGCTGGGATGAACTCATGCCCTGGAATTGGCGACCAGATCAGCAACCGATCGCCGAAGCCGCCTGATCTGCGGCCTCCAGCCCACGCTTACACGCGATCTCTGAAGCCCGCTTCTATAATAACGGGGCTCTTGCGAGCAAATATATCGTCAGATGCTCAATCGGTGCAGCAGGACGTCCGCAGAATCAACCCGTAACCAGGTACGGGCTCTGCACCCCGACGAGGGAGAAGGCATCCCTCTACTCGTGAACTTTGCTGCCATCAGGCTGATGAGCAGCACTTTCCTAGGTGAGGTTGGATGGGGACAGAGGCTGACGCTGAAAGATGAAAGATGATCCCAGTGCATAGGGGCTGCAGCCGCTCCGGCATTGAACAATGAGTCCAGTTCAAATGATCTATGTATATCAGCAGATCGGCAGCGCACGATGCAGGCGAAGATGCGGCGCAAGCGTTCGCGAAAATGGCGGGGGGAGCCATGGTCATCGATCTTGCCGCCTCCTCCTGCCGACTATTTTTGTCATTAGCCGTTGGCAGCGGCAAACCTTCCTGAGCCGGCTGATCCGCGTCGGCCACCAGAGGACCGCAGAAGCTGGAAACCGTCTCATATGAGTGCAACGGATAAATCGCCTCCATCCGTTGTAGTGGCGCCAAAGCGATTGCAGGCAAAAGCATCCCGAGCTCGTACGACGGGCGTCGCGCCGATAAATGCTGTGGATCCCGCCGCGCGGTGGACGTCCGCTCCTGGTGGGAGCGGGCCGGGCGACGCGGACGATGACCCCGTCCGTGCGTCGCCACGGGTCTGCCATGACGACGATCTCCTCACGCCGTTAGAAATACTCACGCGGCTCCGGTCAACCAGCGCCGAGCCTGCAAAATGGATGCGGCGTACCTTCGAAAAATATGGCGTTCCCTACTCGCGCGTGAACGGCAAGACCCTCGCGACCGAAGCGCAATATCGCCTTCTTCTGGAAAAAATTACATGCTCTCCATCCGCCGCCGTGGGAAGAACGGCATTTACTATATCCGAGGCTCAGTCGCGCTCGGCGACAAGCGCATCAAAGTCAAAGAATTCAGTTCAGGAACGAGTGACGCAGATGCTGCGTCGCACCTGATGGCTGAATATGAGACCAATCTGCGTCATCGGCTGATGTTCGGCCCCGCGGCTGCCGTCGCCCAGGGGACCATCGCCGACGCCTTCGAAAGCTATCTGTCAAAGGCGACGCCGCCGTGCGCGTCCGACATCTTGCGCATCGGTAAGCTCAATGAGAGGATCGGCGAATTGTCGCTGCAGGAGCCAAAACAGGCATGGGAGCAGTTTCGGCGTGCCTATCTTATCCATCATGCCCCTGCCGGTCAGGATCGTTACCGGGCCGTGTTCCAAGCAGCGATCAACACCTATCGTGAACTACATGACCTTCCGCCGCTCAGGATCAAGGCAATCCCTTTTGATAACGAACGGGTAAGATTTCTGACTAAAGAAGATCGCGATCGGCTGATCGCTGCCTATGCGCCTCATATCCAGCCGATCATCACTATGCTGGCCTTTCACGGCCCACGCATCCAGACCGCTTTGCAGGTGCGTTGGGGCGTTGACGGCATTGATATGCCTCGTGAATCAATTCGCTTCAACCATACGAAGAACGCGGTCATCCAGTCTGTCCCGATGCATTTTCGCATGAAGGCGGCGTTGCTGCCGATCTGGGAACAACGAGGCCGCCCCATGAAAGGCCATGTTTTCCTCAATCGGTTTGGTGAACCCTACAAGGACACTCGGCTTGCTTCGGTCCCAGGCGGCAATCCCCTTAAGAATCAGCACAAAACGGCATGCAGGCGAGCAGAGATCGAAGACTTCACCATTCATGATTGGCGCCACCATTGGGCGTCTCACTGCGTGATGGCCGGCATCGATCTCATAACCATCATGCACATGGGTGGATGGAAATCGCTGAGAATGGTTCAGCGCTACTCCACCGTAGGGGTCGATCACATGCGAGAGTCGATCAACAAGCTGGACTGAAATCACCACGATGACAAATTCGTGCGATTTGATGGCAGCGCATTAATGTGGCGTGCCTGAATGAAGACGCAGCGAAAACGATTGTATGCATTAGCCGCTTTTGGCGAGTGAGCCTGAGTGAGAGAAACGGATACCCAGACAATTTGGCGACATCCTGCGGCGCTTTGATTACTGGAGCGGGTAGCGGGGATCGAACCCGCATCACAAGCTTGGAAGGCTAGTGCTCTACCATTGAGCTATACCCGCCCGTCAGGAGAAAGCGCCCCTGCCATTTTTGTAGGGTCTTCGTCAACATCGAAAGCGAGACCGATGGCTTGCGCCCGAATGTGCGAGCATCATGCGCTTGACGAAACATGCAGTGTCATCCTGCTCTCGGGGAACAGCACGGGGCCTCGTTAGCGTAATCGCCCCATGATCACATGCCTGGTTACGCATAATGTGAAGATGGCGCACGACCGTGCCCTGAACTGCGGAGAAACGCTCAAAGCGCTTCAGAGGCAAACCATTTGCCGATTTTTGGTCAGTATGAAATTCGCTCGACAGCTAGAGTCGGCGGGCACTCATGACGAGGCCATCGTCCCAGTCTGTTGACAGGAAGGCCCGTTGAAGAAGGCAGCCGATTTTCATGATCCCTCGCCCGAGAAGGGACGTTTGAGCGGCTACCGGCTCGCGCAGGTCGCGCGCCAGTGCACTGAGTTGTGTGGCAAGATCGGCTGGGTCACCCGGACAAACCAATCGGATTGCCGCACCGGGCTGCACCAGTTCGCGGGCTGCCGAGCTATCGCGCGTGATTAGCGGCCGACCTGTGGCCAGTATCTGGAACATCTTGTTGGGAATTACGCGCCCCGCCTTGCCCTCTCCAGCAAATACGCCAAGGCAGACTTAAACTCTCAAGTGACCGGCACAAAACCGTCACAAATCCACCACCCGCTCAGCCGGGGCCTTGGTTGGCGATTTTTTCAAGGAGGATTAGGGCTTCATCTTATGGGATGGACGCCTCCCGCAAGCGGGCCGAGCATGTTGCCACAGCGACCGGGAAGAGGAGTTCATCACATGCAAATGCTAGCGATCGATTTGGGCAAGCAGTCTTTTCACATCTACGGGATCACTTGCGAAGGTGAGGTAATCTCGCGGAAGGTTAGCAGGGCAAAGCTGGTCGATGCGGTGACCAGATTGCAACCGCAGTCGGTCGCGATGGAAGCCTGCGCCAGTTCACACCACTGGGGCCGCGTCTTCGAGGCGCTGAGTTATGCCGTTCGCCTGATCCATCCGCGTTTCGTCAAGCCATTCGTGAAGGGATCGAAGAATGATGCGGTTGATGCCGAAGCCATTTTCGAAGCTGCCAACAGGCCAACCATGCGGTTCGTGCCGCTGAAGAGCGTCGAACAGCAGGATCTGCAAGCTCTGCACCGAACGCGTGACAGACTGATCGTGCAGCGCACCGCGTTGATCAATCACACTCGTGGTCTTTTGGCCGAGTATGGCGTCGTCATGCCGGCAGGTGCGTCCCGGTTCCGGCTGCAGGTCGACAAGATGATCGAAATTGCCGAACTATCGCACTTGGCGAAGGACCTGTTCCTGAAGCTCGTCGAGGAGTATCGCGACTTGGATGCCAGAGTATCCACTCTGGATGACATGCTGGTTGATATCTGCCGGAGAGACGATCGTTGCAAACGTCTGACTACGCTGCCGGGGGTAGGACCGATTGTCGCAACCTCCCTCATCGCCGCAATTGACGATGGCCGACACTTCGCATCCGGCCGAGCCCTTTCTGCCTGGATTGGACTGGTTCCGCGACAATACACGACCGGCGGAAAGCCAAGGCTCGGTGGTATCGGGAACAGAGCCAATCATTACCTGAGGCGCCAGCTGATACATGGTGCACGGTCTGCGTTGCTGCGGATCGCCAAGCATGACGACCGGCGTTCAAAATGGGCGCAGGAACTGCAATCAAGGGCAGGCCACAACAAGACACTCGTCGCCATGGCAAACAAGACTGCTCGCATGGCCTGGGCGATGTTGCGAAGCGGCGAAAGTTACAAAATGGCGTGACCGTTCGGGCAGCGGGCCGCAATCTGATCAGAGGTTACAAATGCGAGGTGAAGACTTGATGGTGTAACGGCACGGACCGCCGCTTCACAGCCTGTAAGGAACGATGGCCCTCGAGGCCGCTCATCTTAAAAGGCACTGAACCGCGCGGATTCCCATCATGGCCAGGGGCGAAAACACCTCAATCAACAGGCCGGATAGATTCACGCATCCAATGCCGGAGCAACATCGAGAAACTACCTTGCGCGGGAGGCGTCCATAGATTCGTTCCTTCGTCACTACGACGAAGCCCCAATCCTCCTTAATTCACAACCTTAAATCTGTGCCATGGGTGCTGACGGGGGACAGGCCGATCAGCTGATCGCTGGTCAATTCTGGGTAGTCGGGACAGGATCCCACCGACATGGCGCGCCGAGAGAAAGCGGGATCTATAGAGCCGCTGTTCCCATCGGGAAGCATGAACTGGGTAGTGTGGCTTCAAAAATTTCACCTTTCATTTACCATTCTTTTTGTAGGATATTGGCCAGTTTTCAACAAGCCGGGCTTTTGCGGAGGCTGACGGTTGGTGACGCAACATCGAAAGTGATATAAATGAAGATGGGGCAATCGAGTTCGCACGCCGGGGCGGGGGGAAGTTATATGAGCCGACATGGGATCGAGCCGTCTCCAGCGATTTCCGTTGTTATTCCATGCTTCAATGAAGAGGCTAACCTTGAACCCCTTGTCGCACGTGTTACGGCCGCTTGCACCGGAGTCGTAGCCGACAGTTTTGAGATTGTGCTGGTCAACGATGGTTCACGTGATCGGACTTGGCCCATCATAGCAGCATTGACGGACAGCAACCCTCGCGTTGTGGCTGTCAATCTGGCTGCCAACTACGGTCATCAGTTGGCCCTCAGCGCGGGTTTGCAGATATGTCGCGGCAATGTCGTGATGGTCATGGACGCTGATCTGCAAGATCCACCAGAACTGTTATCAGCGATGCTCGAAAAAATGGCAGAAGGCCATGATGTCGTTTATGGGCAAAGGGTGAGCCGCGCAGGCGAGACGATATTCAAGCGCACTTCAGCTAACTTATTCTATCGCCTTCTGCAGCGCATGGTCGATGTTCCTGTTCCTCGTGACACCGGCGATTTTCGCGTGATGAGTCGTCGGATCGTTGACCACCTAAATGCCATGCCTGAACGATATCGATTTGTCCGCGGGATGGTGAGTTGGATCGGTTTTAGCCAAGCGGCCCTCCCTTATGAGCGAGAGGCTCGTTTCGCTGGCCAGAGCAACTATCCTCTTAAGAAGATGATCGCGTTCGCCTTGGACGCCATTACCAGCTTTTCCACCGTCCCTCTGCGATTCACCACCCATCTGGGTTTCGTTGCAGGTGCCGTAGGACTGCTGACACTGGCCTGGGTCTTAATTACCTATCTGTTGGGCCATGTGGTGGCTGGTTGGACCAGCCTCGCCGGATTGGTGCTGATCATAGGTAGTTTGCAATTAATGATGTTGGGAATTTTCGGCGAATATCTAGGGCGCATGTATATGGAAGGAAAGCATCGGCCGCTATTCATCATTGATGAGGTCCGAAAAAATGTAAACTCCCATATAGTTGAACCCGAAAGTGGTGAGGATACTCAATTTAAGAAAACCACTTATGGTCGAGTTTGACAAATCCGCGCGCAGCATAAAACCTATCCGGTGCATGTAATGACGATAATCAGATTTGGATTGGTTGGACTGGTCAACACCGCCATTGGGTTCAGCATTATACTCATTGCGCTCCAAATTGGCATAAATGATTATGCCGCGAACGCGTGCGGCTATGGCGTGGGTTTGGGAGTGTCCTATTTCCTGAACCGCAACTGGACATTCAATTCGGAACGCCCCGCAACAATCAATGAATTTGGTAGATTCGTCATCACCTTTTGCGTCGCATATGCGGCTAATCTGATGGTAATTACCGCCTGCCGGAATATGGGGCTAATAGGAAAACCTACCGTCCATTTAGCGGGTCAAGCATTATACTCTGTTTTGTTTTATGGAATGTCGCGGGCGTTTGTGTTCGAAAGCCAACTATCGCTCACGTGGAGCGATTTGCGGCGGATGTCATTCCGCTACGCGCCTGAACTTTCGCTCGTGCTTGCTGCGCTTGCTGCCTGCTTCCTCTTACGGAGCATCCCAATAACTCATGATGTCGTTTGGCAATTCTGGATCGCTCAACACATATTGAAGGGCGCGATATTGTATCGCGACATCTGGGAGATCAATCCCCCGCTGTGGTTCTGGTCAGCAGTGCCAATTCAGTATACCGGCGAGTTGCTAAACGCTTCTCCGTTGCGCCTGTGGGTGCCTATGGTGACGTGGGGGGGTGCCATCTCCGCATGTTTTGTCGGGCATGTGGTCGCCCCCTCCTCGCCATTTAGGCGTGCCTTAATCATGCTCCTGGCATTCTGGCTTTGCGTTGCAATGCCAATTTACGATTTTGGGCAGCGTGAGCAACTGGCGCTCATTTGCGCGCTTCCCTATGCGGCGTTGATGGCTACTCGATATTCGGGGCGAAACATGCCGCGAAAGGTCGCTTTCAGCGTAGGGTTTTTTGCAGCTTACGGGTTTGCGCTCAAGCATTACTTCATCGCCATCCCGCTGCTTCTTGAGTTGTGGCTATTCCTCCATCAGCGCCGCCATTGGCAACTGATCCGCCCAGAAACATTGACTTTGGCTCTTTGCGCGCTGCTGTATGCGCTGAGTGTTCTCCTTTGGGCGCCAGAGTTTTTTACTCGAATGCTGCCAATGATACTAACAGCTTATCATGGCTATGAATCAAACTGGGTGATGGTGCTGCTGCGGCCATGGACCATCATCTGGCTTTTTGTTGCGTTTTTCTTTGTGGTTTATGGTCGCGAATTGAGCCATAGAACTGAACCGCTTGTCGAAGCTTTACTTATCGTATCCTTCAGCTTTATGCTGTCATACCTTTTACAACGAAAGGGCTGGCTATACCATAGCATGCCAGTGACAGCGGCGCTGGCCTTGGCGATGGGAGTGTTCGCCAGTGGAGTCAATCTGAAGCGCTGGATACCGATCAGTGCCGCCGTAGTGATTTTGACGCTGCCGATATTACTGCCCTTCAAAACCGGCCAATATCACAATTTCTTCCGGGCTGAGATCGACCCGCTATTATCGACGGTACCGACTGGAGAGTCGGTTTTCATAGCTTCAGGGGACCCAATGTGGGGCTGGCCGACAATACAGGATCACGGGCTGGTTTGGCCATCGCGCCTGTATGCGTATTGGATGCTTCCAGCTGTCGGTCACGGCGAGATTGTCGGGCCTAATCCCGCGCCACTTCGGCAGGTCGCTAGAGACATGCAAGATGAAGCTTATCTGGAATTGCGTTGCGCACGCCCCGCTCTCGTCATGTTCGAGCGACGTCGTAACTATATCTACCAACCAACTTCCTTTGACGTGCGAACATTCTTTACGAGGAAGGTTGAAATTCGAGAATATTTGAAAAAAAATTATAAGGAAATCGATGCTCGTCCATCTATGTTCATCTATCGCCGATTAGATAATCGTGGCGCGACCTCGAATGCTTCATGCCAAAAACTGCCTTGGATCTTAAACAATGCAGCCAAATAATGCTCTCGAGATCGACGAAAGGTCCCGACGATCCGCTAGTCTGGCATTCATTGGCCGCCTGACGGAGCGTCATGCCGGCCTGTTGGTGGCGGTAATCGCAGCATTGCTATGCCTACCTTTTATTAGATCAATATGGTTGCTGGCTGATGAGGGCATATGGCTCCATGCGGCTCAGCGGATATTGCGTGGCGAAATTCTATACCGCGACTTCTTTGAATTTCACCCTCCTCTAGGCTTCCTAATCGTTACCGGCTGGGTGTATCTTTTCGGGCCGTCATTGGTTGCGGCACGTTTGCTCGTCATGTTGGTAATGGTGACGACTGCGTGGTTTACATTCTCCTGCTGCAAGATCGCATCAGGGCGACCCAGTTTATCGGCTGTAATTACCGTTTCATGGATAGCGGCGGGTCAGGGGCTGTGGACGCAGGTCAGTCATCATTGGCTAACCACAATGTTCTCGATGATTGCTCTCTGGGGCGTCCTATCCCCACGGAATCGCGCCGGCCCCGCTATCGCTGGCATAGCCGCTAGCGCAGCGACTCTTGTTACGACGCATCGCGGAGCATTAATCGTCCTAGCGGGGTTCGGCTCGCTTTTTCTTCAAAAATCCCCTCAGAAGATGCTAACTTATATCATCAGCGGCATTTCCTTATTGGGAATAACTATCTGCTTTATTTTTTTATTGGGCGCTGCGACGCAAGCGTTTGATCAAGTCATCCTATGGACGATTAAACAATACTCTGGGATTCAACCCGTTCCATTTGGAGCATTTTTAGCGCCTCAGAGACTTCTCGTCGTGATGATTTTCCCACTGACATTCTGTCTCTCAATATTCAGCCTTGTACGGTTCCGCCCGACTATCCTATCGCGCCCTCATCTCGGCGCACTCGTCTTGTTTGCGATTGCAGGCTTCGTTGGCTGCTTCCCTCGACCCGATGACATACATATTGCCTTTTCCATGGTGCTCGCACTACCGTTATTTGCCACCTTGCTGGACACCATTTTTCCCAAAGGACATGGTACGCCTGTGTTGCGAAGTGCGGCGCTGTTGGTCTGCTTCGTCCCCGTTTTTCCTCTGCTGATGTCCGTTCGATATGTGATCGCTGGCCGACCGGTAGAGAGCGCCGTCGGCCCCATAGTGGTCATACCTGACAATGGGACCACTGAACTCATCGAGAGACTAAAAACCCTGCCCAATGGAGACAGCGTTTTTTTCTATCCCTATGATCCTGTTCTACCGGTTCTTACCGGTCGGCGACATCCCGCACGGCTGGACCTTCTCCTCCCGCAATATACGACACCTGACCAGTACAGGGAGACTTGCCTGGAAGTGATGCGAGGCAGCCAATGGGTAGTGATTGACGAAGAGATTATTCGACCTTCCTTTTATCATGCGATTTTCCCCGCTATGCGGAACCCATCGCCTCCGGATAAGGTGGCCTTTGAAGCGGCACTAAGAAGCGGCTTTGAGCTCAAGGGGCATTATGGCGATTTCTCGCTTTTGCAGCGCTCCGCGATGCCAAGTGGTCTGTGCAGTCAGATCGCGCCTCAACCTCAACAATCTCATCTCGCGAGCAGTTTTTTCGAGTAATCCGAATGAATAATACGGAAATTCTAGGTATAATTTCTCGCATATAACCATGTTTCGGTTCGCATTTGGTATTTTTAATCATTTTACGCGTTGAATTCGAAATAAAAATATTCTCAAATCGTGGAACATCGAAATAAATTTATAACCATATTTACCCTGTATTTTATATGATCAGTTTTTCAGTGAAATTATGACAAAATATTTCAGTTCTGACTATAGGCGAAGATCGCTTGCAGGTGTTTGTGCCAGTGCGATTAGGGCATTGCGTTAAGGTTTGATTGGTATGATGGGCGAGAAGGAAAGTGTTGCGCGTAGATAAACGATCATCGGAGTTCTGGGGGGTGTTTTAGTTGAATAGTGACCAGAATGTGGACGTCGCCATCATCGGCGCAGGCCCGGCCGGCCTGACCGCAGCCTATCTGCTCACTAAGAAGGGCTATTCGGTCGCGGTCATCGAAAAGGACCCGGTCTATGTCGGCGGCATCAGCCGCACCGTGGAGCTGAACGGCTTCCGGTTCGACATTGGCGGCCACCGATTCTTTTCCAAGTCGAAGGAGGTCGTCGATTTCTGGAACGAGATCCTGCCCGACGATTTCATCCAGCGCCCCCGGATGAGCCGCATCTATTATGAGGGCAAATTCTACAGCTATCCGCTCCGCGCGTTCGAGGCGCTGTGGAATCTGGGCCTGTGGCGCTCGACGCTGTGCATGGCGAGCTTCGCCAAGGCGAAGCTGTTCCCGAATCGCAACGTCCGCTCCTTCCAGGACTGGACGACCAACGCCTTCGGTCACAAGCTGTTTTCGATCTTCTTCAAGACCTACACCGAAAAGGTGTGGGGCATGCCGTGCGACGAAATGTCGGCGGATTGGGCGGCGCAGCGTATCAAGGGCCTGTCGCTCGGGGCTGCGGTGGTCGATGGCCTGAAGCGTTCGCTCGGCCTCAACAAGCGGCCTAATGACGGCATGGAGACCAAGACCCTGCTGGAGAGCTTCCGCTATCCGCGCCTCGGCCCCGGCATGATGTGGGAAGCGGCGCGCGACTCCGTCGTCAAAGGCGGCAATCAGGTGCTGATGGCGCATGGCCTCAAGCAATTGTCGCGCGACGACGCCGCCGGCCAGTGGCAGATGGTGGCGAACGGCCCGTCGGGCGACATCGTGGTGAAGGCCCGCCACGTCATCAGTTCCGCGCCGATGCGCGAGCTGGCCGGCCGCATCCATCCGCTGCCCGCGACCCTGCCGCGTGCGATGGACCTCAAATATCGCGACTTCCTGACCGTGGCGCTGATGGTGAAGGCCGAGGATATCTTCCCCGACAACTGGATCTACATCCACGATCCCAAGGTGCAGGTCGGCCGCATCCAGAATTTCCGCAGCTGGTCCCCCGAAATGGTCCCCGATCCGACGCTGGCCTGCGTGGGCCTGGAATATTTCTGTTTCGAAGGCGACGGCCTGTGGGCTTCGAGCGACGCGGATCTGGTCGAACTCGCCAAGAAGGAAATGGCGCTGCTGGGCCTGTGCAACCCCGACGATGTTGTGGGCGGCGCGGTGGTCCGTCAGGAAAAGGCCTATCCGGTCTATGACGATGACTATGCGGCCAATGTGCTCGCGATGCGGACCGAGCTGGCGAAGCTTTACCCCACGCTGCACCTCGTCGGCCGCAACGGCATGCATCGATACAACAACCAGGATCATGCGATGATGACGGCGATGCTGACCGTCCGCAACATCGAGGCGGGCGAGCAGCTTTACGACATCTGGGCCGTGAACGAGGACGCCGAATATCATGAGGCGGGCGAGGAAGGGCAGGATGTCGTCGGCGAGCAGGCGGCGCTCAGCAGCGTGCGTCTGGTACCAAGCCGCCTCAAGGTGGCATGATCCATGTTCGACCGTATGGTAGACGCAATTTGGCGGCAGACCTACGCGCGTTACATCCTTGCCAGCGGGCTATCGCTGGCTATGGATTTTGGCACGCTCGTCGTTCTGCTGTGGCTTACTGTGCCGGCGCTTGCCGCTTCGGTCTGCGGTTATCTGCTAGGTCTCTGCGTGCATTGGTCCATTTCGTCGCGCGCTGTTTTCGTTTGCCGCGCACGGCTGGATGTCGATGGCCGGCTCCACCAGAAGCTATTGTTTTTTGGGTCAGCTCTCGTCGGGCTCGCAATCACGAGCACTATGGTCGGAGTGGGTACATTGTGGGGCGCTGACCCACGCCTCGTCAAGCTCGCGGCGATCACTGTCAGCTTTCAGGTCACCTATTTGCTGCGCCGATCCGTCGTGTTCGGCTGACAGGGAAAACATCTTCCCGGCGCCGCCCAGCGGGCCTGCTGTGGATACAGGATTCAGAGGGCTCACGATTGCAATGAAGTCCGGGGATACTTTCTTTTCATCGAAATGCCTAATCATGTTCGTCTGGTTCGTGATCGTAGCCTGGCTGACGCTAAATCATGTGCCATGGCGAGATGAAGTTCGTTCCTTGTCCTTCGCCAACCATGGTGAAACGCT
This sequence comes from Sphingobium sp. SJ10-10, assembly GCF_036038995.2. NCBI lineage: Bacteria > Pseudomonadati > Pseudomonadota > Alphaproteobacteria > Sphingomonadales > Sphingobiaceae > Sphingobium > Sphingobium sp. SJ10-10. The sequence continues at coordinate 2,103,605 of NZ_CP158132.1, read as the reverse complement.
GGCAGATATGATCCAAGGGGTGCGCGGCGACGGGCATCCGTTGCTGTGGTATTTATTGCTGCGGGGAGGCCATGGGCTGATCGGTTCGCTGGCGCTCCCGGTGATCGCCTTCCTCGTTGCTCTTGCCGCAGTTGCGGTTCTGATCTGGCGATCCCCTTTTACACCCGTTATCAAAACGATGATCGTCCTGAGCCATTTTGCTTTGTGGGACTATGCTGTCATGGCGCGCAATTACGGGATCAGCATGTTGCTGATGTTCGTTTTCGCAGCGGGATACAGCCGATGGCGCGACAGGGGCTATTGGTTGATGATTCCCCTGGTCCTGCTCGCGAACACTAATGTGCATTCGACATTGCTGTCATGGCTGCTGCTGGCCGTCTGGATATCGGATCGCTATCCGGGGCGTTCGCTTCGCGTCCGATGGATCGAGCGAATGGTTATGCCTACAGTGGTTCTGCTGGCGATAGCGTCGTTGGCATGCTTTTTAACCGTATGGCCGCCTGCTAACGATGCCGCTGTCTATCAGAAGCACCGCGACATGGTCTCGATCATGAAAGCACTGGCGTTACCTGGCTATGGCTTTCTCGTAACATCGAAGTTCGGCCTTTGGGCTCAGCTTCCTTTGACGGCCGTTCTTTATGCCAGCCTGTTCATCGTGCGAAACCGTGTGGCCTATTTTCTGGCGGCATGGGTGGGCTTGGCGGGCATGTCGCTGTTTTTCACGATTCTACATCCGGGATTTGAGCGTCACATCGCATTGTGGCTACTGTTTCTGATCACTCTGTATTGGATGGACCTGGACCAGAATTTCTTTGCGCCGGTGGAAGAAAGGTCGGGCAAGGCGACACAGTGGGGGAAAATCGGGCGCGTCGGCTTATACCTTCTGCTATCGGCGGAACTGATCATGGCTGAGGTCGCAATCATGGCCCAGTTCAAATATCCCCACAGCCGCGCACGGGATGCTGCCACGCTCATAGCGCAGAACCCGGCGCTGGCCGATGCCATTATCATTGCCGATCCCGACATCATGATTGAGGCATTGCCCTATTATGCCCCTCGCAATTCGGTCTACCGGATTCGGGAAGATGCCTTGGGTCCCCTCATTCGCTTCACATCAATCGGAGCAAGGCTGCATATTTCGTTGGATTATGTTACTGACACGGCGATCCGCCTGCATCACAGTTTCCATCGGCCAGTCGTCATTCTGATGCAGCGCACTCCGGTACCGGGCCAGTCCATGACGTATAACACGGGCTATAACTGGACCACCTCCTACACCCCAGCGATGACCCGGCGATTTTATGCAAACACGCAGTTGATTGGAGCACTAGGGCCGGCCGTTACCGATGAGAGCTATTCGGTATACCTGCTTCGGGATTGACAGATAATATCGTGGCGGAGGCACCCCGATGTCAGTTCGCACAGTGGAGGCTCCCGCGGACCGGATTTCCGCGGGGCATTTGGGTTCCTTTCGGTCTCGCGCCTGGCGGCCGATCCGTGACCATGTCTTTGGCGAGCCGCTGTTGGAACCATTCGAGCGCCCGGCTGGTGCTGTCGACCTGGTCATCATGTCGCCGGTTGGGGAAGCCTAGTAGCTCCTCCAGATAGGTGGTGAGCCAGTGCGCCGTATCGCTCCGGTGAGAGCCGCCTTGTGGTGATCGGCTGATATTTTGACATGGCACCGGTGCAAGCGCCAGTGTTTGCACCGATACTAAGGGCGGTGCGATGAGTCAGATCACGGTACTTTCGGGCCCAGAGCGGCGGCGGGTATGGACCGACGAACAGAAGCGGCAACTGGTTGCGGCAGTCTCGGCGCCCGGCGCGAACGTGGCGGAGATTGTCCGCCGCGCCGCACGAAGGACACGGGAAGCAGATGCTAGGCACAAGTGCGGACAGCGACCTCCCGCCTCACATTCGTGAAGCGACAGTTGGTTGTCCTCATGCTGCGTCCGAACCCGGTGACCGGGTGACAATCTGCTCGAGGTGCGGGTTCAATAGCAGATCAGCCGGTTCCTGTCTGTATCCTTGTCACGGTCTATTTACGCAAGGCAGCAGGGTGGCTGCCTTCCCTGCGGGGTGACGAAAATTCCCTGCCGGCGTGCGCAGGGAATTTGCCCGCGCAAGCCGCAGAAAAGCGTCCCTTGTGGCGGGCGGGATGGGCGGTCATTCCCAGCAATTGCTGAAAATTCCCTGCCAAAGGGTCATTGGCAGGGAAAATCGCTACAGAGACGGGTTCGCTCCGGACTGCGTCCTGCACCCCCGACATACGCGCAATTTGAGCGGTATTATCGACGCTGCCATCGTCGACGATCAATATTTCGATTAGGTCGATCCCGGGGATACAGCGCGGCAGCGCGTCGATCGTTTTCGGCAGATCTTTTGCCTCATTCAGGCAAGGGAACTGTATAATCAGTTTTGTCACGCTTGCCCCCTGAGCGGAACTCCACTCCATTCGCACCCTATCGCACGATGTGCTTTAAGGAAGCGTAAACTATGAGGCTTTGGTCATCAGATTATCAAGTACCAAGTGATGGACAGCCCAAGCGCGCTATTATGATTGGGACGGCTCATCGTCGTCCTGGTCTGCATCGGCCGGGATCGGCGAGGTGCTGTCTCTCCGAATCAAGTCTGCTGCCTGTGAAACAGATGGGCCTCTGCAACACAGGAGGTACCCATGCAGGACTATCAGAATGAGATGTTCCCGGACGTCGTCGTCGGCATCACTGATGCGGAAGTGATCCCGGACATGAAGCCCGAGCCCGCCTTAAGCGCGACACCGGCCTTCTCGCCCAAGTCGCTCTTCGTCGATGCCGAAAAATGCGTTGTCTGGCAGCACACTGCACGCGACGCGGATAAGCTGGTCGAGGCGGATATTCGTCCTCTGGCAGAATCGATCAAGGCGTCGGGACAACAGGTTCCCGTCCGTGTCCGGCGCCTCGAAGATGACCGCCTCGAAATTGTCGCTGGGGTGCGCCGCTGGAAAGCCGTGCGCTTGCTCAACGATGAAGGCTATCCGGTCAAGCTGCTGGTCCAGATCGTTCAGATGGACGAGGACGCCGCGTTCCGCTTCGCCGCTGCGGAGAATGGCCCCCGGTCGGATCTCACGCCGATCGAGCGCGCCCGCTTCTACCAGGCTGCCATCGATCACCAGTATCACACCGGGAAGGCGTGCGCCGATGCGTTCGGCCTGCACAAGGCATCGATCTCGCGGGTGCTCGATGTCCTGCGCGTGCTTAAGTTCGTCGGCAAGAAGATTGATGATCATCGCGCTATCTCGGCTGCGCAGGCCAGTTGGCTGATGAGCCTGATCCGCAACGTCAATGAGGAGGCCGATCCGACCGACGAAGGTTTGGAGGGTGATCGCCACGCCGAGGTCATCGCCGCGATCGATGGGTGCACGGCGGGCAGCGCTGCGGAGGTGTTCGGTCAACTCCGTCAGGCGCTTGCTCCCTCCCACAAGGACGGCGGCATCGACATCGTCGTCGATGACGACATCATCCTTGGTTCGGTCACACGCTCTAGGTCGGGTGCTGTTCGAATCGCCATCGGCCCCGAGGCGGGGGCCATCGAACTTCCGATGCTGATTGCTTCGATCCGGGTGGCGCTGACCACGCTGCGCGCCGGCTAAGGCGGCAGGCCATGGAGGGCGGTTGCGTGCTCGCAACCGCCCTCTTCTTTTGCCGGTCGAACGGAAAAGATCCGGCCGATCCGAGCGGTGAAGGGTGAGAAGACAAATTAAAGTTATGGGCGCGCGATAACGTGTTCTCCTCCGCCGCACGGGTGGAGAACGGTGCGGCCCATAACTTTCCAAGAGAAGGGGGTGGGATAGATGACAGTTCACATTTGGACGATCGGAGGCAGATCCGCTGATAAGCATGCTTTGCGCGAGGCGCTCGCGCTCGAACGCCAAAGCCGCAAGAAGACATCGGTGCTCGAATATGAGCGGCTCCAGGCAGAGCGCAATGCGCGCATGGTTGGCACCGCCATTCGCCGCCAGATGCGCGAGGCCGGCCTAACGCGGACCTGGATCCAGGTCCGTCCACGGTCGCTGAGTGGACACCGCGATGGTGGGCGGCGCTGTCGGCGTATCGAGATCATGTCCGGGCTGATCGTGGCAAAGCGGTCCCATCGCGGCCGCGACGGGCTATCGTCATTCCATTTCAAATGGACCTCGCGCGGCCTCGGCAACCGGCGCAAGCACGGCTCGCACCGCTACCGCCGCGGCGAGGCGGTCCGGCATCTGCGTTATATCCTTCGTGACCAGGCGCGCGAGATCAACGGCGGGGGCCTGGTCAGCAATATTTCCACCGACCCGGACACGCTCGCCAGCGTCTTTGCTGCCCTCGAAGAGTTGGAAAGCCACGGTCGCACAAATGCCAACGTCTATGTGTCAATCGTGCTCAGCCTACCAAACGAGCTGACATCCGCCGAGCGAGAAGCCCTTCTCTCGAATATATGCGCGATTTTCGAGCGCCAGAGCTTGCCGCATGCCGCCGTGTTGCACGCGCCTGACCCGGACGGGGATCAGCGCAACAATCATGCGCACATTATGTTGAGCTTACGGCCCTTTCGGGCGGAGCCCGATGGCGGCTTCGCCTTCGGTGTCGGCACGGCGGCCGACCTCAACGACAAAGAGTTCATCAAAGCGACGCGGCTGGAGATCGCGACGCTGATGAATGCTGCTATGATCGACGCCTGCCATGAACGTCGTTTCACCGCTCTGAGCAACCAGGAACGGGGACTGCCCACCCGGCCCAAGAACGAAAGCAAGTCGTCACCTGGTCGCAAGCATCGCGAGCGGCGACAGGAGCGGGTAGACTTGATGGCCGGTGAGAAAGCCTATCGCGAGGAACGGATTAACGCCATCGGCAGGGTACAGGAGGAACTAATCGCCGCGCTGGTGGCGCCGCAGATTGACCGCAACGCCGAACTCGAAACCATGCGCGTCAAGGTTCACACTTCCGCAGCTGTTACGACAGTTCGCACCACAGGCGCGATTTCGCCGGTTGCGCGTATGCAACCTCCGGCAGCACCGCCGGTCATGTCCGATATTGCACCGCAGCAGGTACCACCCGTTCCTGTGCCGCCCGACCTCGACATATTACTTGGCCGGCTCGCGGAAATGCGATGGCCGCCGCTCGAGCGTCAGGATGGGCGCATCGTTCTAGGTTTGCCCACACGCTATCTCCATGACAAGGCTGTAATCGATCGTTTGCGTCCGGTGCAAATGGACGAGCGCGTCCAGGCGAAGTTCGAAGAAGAATGGGCCATCGCGATCGACGCACTGCGCAAGCGCCTGACGCAGCCAGAGCCTTTCGGCCGGGCAATCGAAACCGATGTATCCGACCAGGCACTGATCGAGAGGGCCGCCAAGGCGTTCTGGGCATGTAATCAGCGTGATCCTGATGTGATTGCGTTGGTCGAGGCGCAAAGGTCAGCGGCGGAGCGTCGTATTCTTGAGCTGCAAGAACGGGAGCGGGTCGAGAAGCGCAAACGCGAGCAACGAGGTAAAAAGGTCGCAGCCGCCGTGGCACGGATCTGTGGTGCTGCCGGCGCGGGGCGAGTCAGCGAGACGGAGCGGGCGCCGCTACGACCACTGGTTGCACTTTTGGAGGAGCCTCTCATCGAAGGTAGACTCGCCCTCTTCATCAATAACGGGAAACTTCATGTGCAGGCCCGCGATCCTGTACTGATTGACTTTACGGACAAACTCTTCGCCATGAAGATGGGATCAGCCGCGCTGGGTCTCTTGGCACAGGAGACCAACGATCTAATCTCGCCGATCGCGCAGCCGTTCCAGACGTATTACGCCTTGAAGACGTTCGGCGATGACACCCTGCAGACGCCACTGGGACGCGCGCAGAGAGGGCGAGAATAGCCAACAATGCGCGAGGGCCGTCTCGTGGAACGAGTTCACGCTCCCGCTTCGCAGTCGGTCGAACCAACCGAATAAGACTTTCGAAGCTCAGACGGAACGGTTCAAGGCGGCTTGATTCATGAATGCGATCGTTTTGCGCCGATCATCATGAACAGTCGAAATTCGCTGCCATCGGCCCGATGAGCAGCACTGACTTATTGGACCTTGGATGAGGGAAGTGGCTGTCGCTGGAAAGTGAAAGACATCTCCCGAGCACCGGGATCGCAGCCGACCCTGTGCCGACTAATGAGTACTAACTGCATGATCTACCTCAACGCAGAAGACCGCCGACGCGAAGCGCAGGCGAAGGAGGGCGCGATCGCCCTTGCCACCGTCGCGAGCTGGCAGACGGAGCCATGTCCCATTATGCTGCCGCCGGTGCTTGCCGGATTTCTTTACTGTCGGACGGCTGACCTTGTGCTGGCGCACTGGCGCCGGAACGTGTCGCTCGGCAGGCTTCTTGCGGCGGCACGCGAGACGCGGCTGGACGTGCTGCTGGTGGAGCCCGCCTGGATGGCAACCGGATCAGACTTCCGTGTGTCTGCGATCCTCTGCCGCACCGGCGAGACGCACGTCTATCGGGGCCTGCGCCTCTGGGCCGCTGGCGTGGACGGTCCAACTTGGCTGATCCCTGATCCTGCCGACAGGGATCTGGATCCATCCTGCTTCGACCTAAGCCTGAAGCGGGTGACTCCGGATGAACAACGACCCTTTAGCGATCTCGAGACGCGCGATCTCGGTCTGCTGGTGGGCGGTATCCGGTGGAAGGCGATAGCCGGAGGACACCTAGTATGAGCATGGCCTGCGAATTTGCGCGGCGCTTGCCAATCAACGGGAGGCAGGGTGCCTGCGATCGCTTGGATGGTCAGCGGCTGGGCCCTGTCGGCCGCAGCGTTAAAAAGACAGGAAGTTCAGGCAGCTGAGCACTGTGAAATGAAATAGGGGAAGGGCGTGGGACCGGCTCGGCGGCCATGCCCCCTGCTGAAATAAGGTACACATCAAATGAACATGCCCATCATGTCGCGTCCTGCAGGGGACGCGACAACCCTTCCGTTCGTCCGTGAAGCGGTGCGCCGCCGCTTGTTTGCGGTCGCGCATCAGATCGGCGGATTGATCGATTTCCATCCGCACCACAGGATTCCCGGCACGGAAGGAGGAATCCTGCTAATGGAGCGGAACCTGCTTGTCATGTGCACTTCGCAGTTCCGCCCGCTCGGCTGTGATCTGGCGGAGGAGATCTGCACGCGGCATAGCTTGGACATCCTGCTGCTCCGTTTCGACGCTTACCAGGCGACCTTCGACCTCTGCATGCACAGCCGCAGCTCCTGGCTCAGACACTATCACGGCTGGTCCGCTGACGGAGAGATCTGGTTTGTTCCGCATGTGGATGATGGCAGCCCCTATCTGAGAGCCGGTCGATACGGCCTCCTTCTTACCGATCATCCACCCTTTGCCAGCGCCCGGCAGCGCGAAGCAGGTCTCGCCGCTATTTGCCCATGGAATGCGCTAAGGGAGGTCCGGGCATGACCACGAAGACTAAGACGAAGGCGGCGGCAAAGCCCGAACCCGAGGCGCTGTCCCGCTATATCGCCGATGCGAGCGATCATCCCGAATTTCGGTACGCCCGGTATTTTTGGAAAGAAAATGGCTCGAAATGCGGGATCAAGACCGCCGTCATGGCGAAGCTTCAGCCCGCAGGTCACCCAGCTGCTCGCCATGACCTGTTGCTGCCTGCAACAGCCGCTGGCGAATATGCGGACCTCGACTTTCTGCTTACGCGCTATGATACGACGCAGCCGCTCATCGAACGCAATGCCTATGTGCAATATACGGTCGATCTTCCGACAGACCGTCCGGTCCACGCTAGTTGGGAGCAGGTCCGCGAATGGGTGATGGGCTACTTCGTGTGTGAGTTGCAGCTCGCTGCCCTGCTGGTGTTGCACATGCCTTTCCGCGCCGGATCCGCCAATGCCAGCCATGTTCACATCCTGTTGCCCGCACGGCGCCTAGGCCCCGATGGATTCGGAATTCATGCGAGAGCGACCTGCTCAGACTCGGGGTTCAAGGATGGACTTGCCAATTGGATGGCATTTCAGGCAACGAAGACACGTCCAACATAACTATCGCGCAGTGTAGTGCCAGAGTTGGTCAGCCGCCTTGCTGTAGTGGCATTCAGGCGTCGCGCCTTAACCCGCATTATCACCGATCGGGCATTTGCGGGTTAAACGCCCGCTATGATGCGGCGACGCTAGAATTGGTATTGCCAGTTCAGGCGACAGCGGGCCCGCCCGGCCATGAGCACGAGCAGCACGTGCTGCCACCTCGATGGCGGCCTCCATGAGTAGCGCAAAGATAATATTGGAGATGCTCAGTGACAACGTGACAACGGCCTTCGCCGTCGAATTGAAAAGCAATGGCCTGCTCCGCTACGCCCTACTGGCTGCGCTTCACAGGCCATTGTTTCATCCGCGCTCATGCGAAACAAATGACTCTGTCCCCGCGGGTGACGATCAGACGCTAAGCTGGATGAGGATGCTCCCCGCCATCTCGCCACGAATGCGGACATGTTCTGGGCGATCCGGGTCGTCCTTCATTTGCGCCAGCAGAGCCGCCGCTGAAGTAGAAGCAGCATGCGAAAACGGCTCTGCGCCGGCAGGCCTGTCAGCCTCAAGCTCCCAGAGCATATCGGTCAACTCGTCGAACCCTTTTCCGACACCCTTGTTGAATTTATTCGCCGCCGGTGAGCGGGGATCGCGGACGAAATAGTTGCGCAGCAGAAAAAACAGCGACCGAATATCGCGAACATCCTGTTCGTGTGAACTGGGCTGAGGGATGGGCCGGGATTGGCGAGCCGCCTCTAAAGCATGGCGGAGAGGAGCGACCGGATCGCGAGCACAGCTGGCCCACGCTACAGCTTGGATCACCGCCAACCAGAGCATGGTCAGCGCGTCGGGACCATGCATACGGTGCAGCGGCCTGCGATACGCATCCTGGGCCCGCGCCAATTGTCCAGCATGGAGTTTTATGTGCCGCGTCCAAGGTTGTGCACGCGTGGCCAACAGGTCGATATAGATATTTGCATATTCTTCGCCGAGGACATCGATGATCCGTCCCTCTTCCATACGAGCGGTCGCCACTTCCGGGTGAGCCTCCAATTGTCGGCGCTCGTCTCCAGTCAGTTCGCGATGTTGTGCAGTCTTGTAAAGATCCAAGACGGAAAGCACACGGCTCGCCTCGGTGGTGAGATAACGCGCAGCGGATGCCTCTGACGTAATCTTACAATTGTTGTGATCGAGGCCATCATGTCCTGTGGGCTCGAAAACTCGCCGAAACCCGTCTTCGCCAGCGCGAATGAGATTGGCGAGCAGATGGTAGCGGGCGAGCAGTTCCAGCACGTCCAGGACTTCCTCGACCGACAGTTCGCCGATCCCTGCCGTGGGGATCGCGATCGAAGCGCTGGCGAGGCGCCCTTCCATGGCCAGCAGAAGAAATGCACGGTCTGCGTTGCCAATCTCCGCGAGATCCACGGCAAGTTCGTGCGGGCAGCCGAGATCGAAGATCTCGCGCATGCGCCGAGCGACGCGACCCTTTCCACCGGTGCGCTTGGTCAGCGTCGCCGCGAGAGATGCAGCGCTGCGACCAAGGTGGCGACAGTCGAAGAGGTGACGCTGGCTAACCAAATGCACCTTGGCGGCCGCAGTAATGTTCGGCGCGGAGGCCGGGATTTGGAAACCCTGGCCCAGTGCTTCTGCCGTATAAGGTGCGATCTTGTGTCCAACTTCGAACGCGAGAATCTCGTCAGCGACAGCTGCGAAGTCGTGATGGTATTTAGTCATGATAGTCCCCAAAAAATGAACGGTCCTCAAAATCGAAAAGATCGCCGTGCTTTGCCAACAAACGATACACTTTGGGGGGAAGCGCATCAGTCGAGGTCTAATGATGCACCGGGGGGAAGCGCATCAGCCGAGATATCTTGCTCTCGACGTCTATAAGCTTGGACCATGTAGAGATTAGATCAAGCGGTTTTTTGGAATAACTGAAAATTTGTCGAAAGCTTCAAAGCTGACTGACCGAATCGCGCTGAGCAACCGTCGATAATGCGGCCATGACAACCGCCGACTTCAAAGCCGATCTCCGCGAAAAAATGGGCGCGCTCCTCAAAACCTCCGGTGAAGTACGCATCGCCGAGGAGGCACGGGTCAGCCTCCTTGAAGATGAAATTCGGGAGGCGCAGACTTGGGCCTTCCGGCGGGCCGCCTATCATGAGCGCGATCGTCGCTGTTATCGGCTCGGTAGTGCTTTTGAACCGGGGGGCGGCTTGGACCTCGATGATGTCGCGCTGACCGGGCTCGACTGCCTCGGCATCCGTGGCGTCCTGCTGGTCGCTGCCACTGCGCGGCGGCATCCAAACCTTCCACTGAGTGGTATGTTGAAGAAGCTTTTTGCGTCCGAGGCAGGCCAGCAGATCCGCGCATGGGGCGCTTGGCGGCGCTGGCACTGGCTCTCCGACCTTTATTGCGCCGAGACCGAGACTTTTCTCAATTCTAAAAAAGGCAAGGATCCGGCCCAGCGCTGGCGTAGCGGCAAGCCGACGGCTGCACAGGAACATATCATCCGAGAAATTGCTCGGCTCCTGCAAATTGATCGGCCTGAGTTTGCACGACGCGGTGACGCCTTTGAGTGGATCAAAGCTGCTGGCGGCAATCCCCGCTTTCATGAGCCGCCATCCCTTCCGGATTTGCCGGAAACCGGTGAATGAAGATGCGAGATCATCAGAAGGAAGCACCCGGAGCAGCTGAGCTCTACGTCGCGGACACGGCGCTGCTCGCTACTGGCGCAGCAACGCTGCGCACTCTCCGGCGGGAGCATGCTCAGCTCACATCAGCCTTTGTAGCAGTGACCAAGGGCGCAGCCACAGCGGAAACGCTGGAACAGGCGGGCGCCGTTCATTGCAGGCTGACCGAACTCGAGCAGTTGTTTGCTGACAATATCGAAGAACTCCAGGCCCTGATCTGCTCTGGTTCGCACCCCGCCAAAGCTGTCTAGCCGAATCGCCCGGCCCGGTGAGCGTAAAGCTTACGCCATGAAAAAATCAGCAGATATTGAGGGGCAGCACGAAAAATGCACACGACGCAACGCACCACCACCACCACCACGTCGCACGGCATCGCCGATGCCAGCTCGCGAGAAAAGATATCGCTCTTCGATGGACAGATTTTGGAAGGCGCCCGGCCCGAGGTGACCCGCGCTGGGGCCGATATCATCAAGCTAGATCGAAAAATCACCAACGCTGTCCAGCGCCAGAAGGGAATCAATCTCAGTCCGGCGGATCTCGATGTGCTTACCCTCGTCGGTGTCTTGGAATTGCTGGGAGCAGCTAGGAACATAGTAATAAAGGAAAATGCACAATGGCGATCCCGGGCGGCCTCTACGCCAGAGGCGGATATTATCTCGACCACCTCAAAGGGAAAGGGGGTAAGCTCGCAAGCTCCAAGCTGTACATCTGCTGGTACGACAAGAACGCAGGTCGGATCCGACGCAAGAGCACAGGCACGAGCGATGTTCGGCTAGCCAGCGAGGCGCTCGACCAGCATTTTCTGGACGCCACCAAACCGTCGCCGCCTGCTGCCGTAGAGGCTTATACGGTTAGCAAGGCCATGACAGACTATTGGCTCACGACGGGTCGTAAGCGCGTCAGTTCCGACGCCATCCGCGCGAGACTGAAGCTCTTTTCGAGATTCCTCGATCATGAGGTGGAAAGCGACCGCATGCGGGATCCCATTCTTCCTATGGATCTCGACGATGATGTCATTGATCGTTTCCGCTGTTGGGGCGTCACTGACCCCATCCTGACGCGTAAACGCGGCCCCTCTGGCGAATGGACAGTTTCGAGCCGGCCCCGGGCCGTATCAACCGTCGAAGAAAGTGTGATTCAGCTCAAGGCGGCGCTGAATTATGCGGCGGTGAAGGGACGGGCAGCGGTCCCACAGCTCAAGCATCTGACCCGCGACGAAGTGACTGCTCCGCGCACCTTTAGGCTTTCGATCGAGATGCTAGCCAAAATGCTGGATTACACCGCCACGGGGGCAGGAAAATACGCGGGACATGTTGATCGCCTGGTTCCGCTCAGGAGGTACCTCATCGGGGCGATCTCTACGCTGGCAAGACCTGATGCAATTATGGACATGTCCGTGCTGAGCGACCGGTCTCAATGGTATGCCGATGCCATGGTCTTTGATTTGAATCCGGCAGGCCGGATCCAAACCCGCAAGAGGCGAGCGGTCCTTCCTATCCCACCAATGCTCGATCAGTGGCTCCGGGCTACTGATGGTCAGTTTGTGTGCCGCGAGGTCGCCCGACGTGACTCGGACGGGACGGAATGGATTGAGCAGATACCTGTCGCATCGGTCAAGAAGGCATGGAGCGCCATGGCGCAGGACTTGGGGATCCCGAAAGGTTGGGGGCCAAAGCTCATCAGGCATTCAGTTGCGACGATCATCACGAAAAATCGGGTCGACCTGATCGAACTCGAAATGGCGCTTGGGCACCGCGTGCTGAAAAAGACCACCGGGATCTATGCAATCTTCGATCCCGATTATCTCAGCACCGTCCGGTCCTGCATCACTTCCCTCTGGGAGGAACTGGAACGTTTATGCGAACATCCCTTGCACGCACCCCTCACGCAAGTCGGCGAGGATGGGCGTCGGCGACGGGTATAGTATGCCCCGGTAAAATCAGACTGGCCGAGGGGCCCGTGCCCAAATCCAGCTTTTTGTAATCGATGCATCGGTTGCCCAATGTCTAATTATTTTCTCATGCCGGTAATCGCCTTTGGCGCTTCAGCCACCGCTTCCTGCACGGCCTGCTCCATCGCGGCAATCTCGGGATCGGTTAGTTCCTCGAACTGACCGCGCTTGCTTTTGGAAAGACGGCCGCCGTTCTGAAGCATCAGGCGGATCAGCAACGCGGCGCGGCGATCCGGCATATCGACGATTGTGCGGACCCCTTCCATCGCGTGGTCAAACATAGCCTGGAAGCCCAGTTCTTCGCGCAGGTCCGTACGGACGGCATCGACCACGCGGTCATAGAGATATTCGGCGAGAGAGGTGGCGTCGAAGAAGCGATAGAGCAGCGCGGTGTCGTTGCGGACAGCGATTTCGCGCTCGCTCGTCCAGCCCCAGTCTATTGCGCTGAGCAGGGGCGTGGAGAAGCTCTCCAGCACCGCGTCATAGCTGCGCTGATCTCGGACGATGGCGGCCGACACCGGAAAGATCATGGTGTCTGGGCTGAAACCTGTCTTGCTCAGGACGTGATGAACGATGAAACGGTGGATGCGACCGTTGCCGTCCTCGAACGGGTGAATGAAGACAAAGGCGAATGCGGAGACCGCCGCCGCAACGACGGATTCGATCCCATCGGCGAGCATCCGCTCCGTCAGCGCCATCCAGCCCGTCATCAACGAGGGAACGTCTTCAGGTCGGGGGCAGATGAAATACACCTCCTCGCGCAGATCAACGGTCGTCTCGCCGACAAAATTCTGGAAGCTGCGCCAGTCTGTCGCAGCATAGCGGCGATCAACGATCGCATTCTGCAGCCGAACGATCGCTTCCTTGTCGCCCGTGTCAAAGCGGGAGGCGGAGCGCAGCGCCGCGACGAACCGCTCGGTCCGATCCGGGCTGGGCGCCTCTCCCTCAATCGCGAAGGATGCGCGCGTCTCCTTGGTGAAGAGATGCCGTACCGCGCGGGCAAGCACGGCCTGATCAAAGCCTTCGATGATCGCGCGAGCTTCGGCATCGATATGAAGGCCAATCTGACCTTCCAGCTTGGCCGTGCGGCGCACCGTCGGGCACAGGTCCGGCGTGCCGAGCAGATTATCGATAACGCGATGCCGCGACGAGTTCCGCCTTGCCCCGACGACATGCTTCTGCGCATCGAGCGCCTCGACATAGTTGCCGGCCGCGGCATCGGGAACGTCGAGACGTTTGCCGGTCAGATACTCATAGAAGAACCAGGCGCGCCGCGCGTAGCTGCCGCTCGGCTCGGTGCGCACCCATGCCGCGACGACCTCGGCGTCCATGGCAAAGAAGGTTGCGACCAGCACTCCCAGATCTAGGGGCTCATAGCGCAGGGCAAAGCGCAGGTTGGCGACGATGTCGTCACCAGTCGCATAGGAGCGCGGGTAGAATTCCACAATACGGCTGCCAATCACTTCGGTGCGCCGTGCTCCCGCGACGAGATAGCTTTCGGTATGAAGCGCCCCGGCTTTTCAGGAGGCTCCAACTTGTGAGAAGGAGCATCCGTGATGAGCAAGACGACGAACAAATTTTCTCCTGAGGTCCGGGAGCGCGCGGTCCGTATGGTCGCGGAGCAGCGAGCTGAATATGGCTCGGAATGGGAAGTGATGAAGTCGATCGCGGCGAAGATCGGCTGCTCGCTGGAGACGCTGCGCCGCTGGTGCCGTGAGGAGGCGAGCCGACGAGCGGGGCCAGCGGCGCTTGCCACGGATGACCGGGAACGGCTGAGGTTACTTGAGCGCGAAGTGAAGGAACTGCGCCGGGCCAACGAGATTTTGCGCAAGGCATCAGCATATTTTGCGATGGCGGAGCTCGACCGCCCCGGAAGATGATGATGGCGTTTATCGACGCCCATCGCGAGGATTTGGGGATCGAGCCGATTTGCCGCGAACTGGCGATCGCCCCTTCCTCCTACCATGAACATGCCGCACGCCGTGCCGATCCTGGGAGGCGTCCGGCACGTACCCGGCGCGATGAGGAGATCAGGGAGCAGATCAAGCGGGTCCATGAGGCCAGCTTCGGCCTCTATGGCGCACGCAAGGTCTGGCACCAGATGCGGCGTGACGGCATCATGGTGGCGAAATGCACGGTGGAACGATTGATGCGCGCCATGGGACTGGCGGGCGTCCGGCGTGGAAAGAAGACGATCACCACCATCAGCAACCCGAAGGCGCCGTGTCCGCTGGACAAGGTCAATCGGGAGTTTCGCGTCAGCCGACCCAACGCTCTGTGGGTCGTCGATTTCACCTACGTGCACACTTGGGCCGGCTTCGTCTACGTCGCCTTCGTGATTGACGCTTTTGCCCGACGGATCGTGGGGTGGAAGGTCAGCACGTCAGCCACTGCAGGCTTCGTTCTGGATGCCCTGGAGCAGGCGATTCATGCCCGCAGGCCAGGTCCCGATGACGGGCTGATCCACCATAGCGACAGGGGAGTTCAATACCTTGCCATGAACTACACCCAGCGCTTGGCTGAAGCCAAGCTCGTTCCCTCGGTTGGCAGCGTCGGCGACAGCTACGATAACGCCTTGGCCGAGACGATCAACGGCCTTTACAAGGCCGAGGTCATCTGGCGGCAGCGGTCATGGCCAAGCGTTTCGGCCGTGGAAATGGCAACGCTGCGCTGGGTCGATTGGTACAACAATCACCGGCTCTTCGGCCCTATCGGGCACATCCCGCCCGCTGAGGCCGAAGACAATTACTATGCAGCCCTCGAGAACCTCGATATGGCTGCATAGCCCAATGAAAACTGCCTCCTGAAAAGCCGGGGCGCTTCAGTATAAGGCATTGGGCTTTGCGGCGCGAAAGTCGCTCGCAGCCACATATGGCCTAGCATGGCCCGATCATCAGCTGCCCGTTCCCTCATGGGAGAATGTTTAGCGCTGTGCGAGAATGATTACTAACAGCATGTGCCATTCAGGGTGAATTATAATGTACCATGGCTGCATTAGTTGAGCGATGGGCATCGCGGCGTTCGGCAAGCGGCGTGGGGAGCAGATGAAGGCTCAGTCATCCAAGACCCTGCGGGCCTCAGAACAGGTGCATCAAATGTAACCACATCCGCCCGTCGTCGAAGGCCGGTCATCCATTCTGCAAAGCATCCCAACGATTTTAGACGTAAAGGCGCGGGAACAATATCTCCAGGGTGTCACTCGGAAAGCGGAGGGAGACCGGGCCCTTTGGTGTTTCGGAGGCGAGAAGCCCCTCATCAGTAAGTTGCTTGAGGATCCGACGGGCGGAACGCTCGGGTAACCGGGTGATCCGTTCTGCCTCTCCGCGGTCGAACTCTCCGCGGATCAGCACTTCCTGTAGAAGGCGGGTACTTTCTTTTGGGAGCGTCGGGCTGAGCGCAACATATCGGTCAAGTCGTTTGGCCAGCACGTCAAGTTCGAACAGGCTCGACATGTATGTCAACTGATCGAGACATACTTTAAGGAACCATGTCGCGAAAAGCTCCAATCCCTTCAGCGATAGATGTCCGCGACCGTCACGCCTCCTGCCGGACCTCGTCTGCCCAAGCCATATGCCTTATATTCGCTGCGCCCATCAAGCCCAGGCTCCAGCCCACGTGCCAATCCGCGAGAAATCGACCACAGGCCATGGGCGCCAATCCCAGCCTTGTGCGCCATGGCGTGGCTCATGAGGCGGCTCACCCGGCCGTTGCCATCCGGGAAAGGGTGGATCCAGTTGAAGCGATGATGCGCGGTCGCCATGGCCAGAACGCGCTTCGCCTTTCCAGCGCCGACTCCCTGCAGAATGCGTTCGGGAGCAGGCTCAAAAGCGAAGCGTAGATTAAAATAATCCATGAACGCGGGCACGCATCGGCTGATCGGCGGCAGGTGTCGGCCGATCTCGACGTCTTGGTCAGGCCCCGATCGCCATTCTCCGGGCGTTATGATGAAGGATCGATCGCCACTGCGGACGGTCAGCATTTCGGGTGATGCATCCCTGTAAAATTGCCAGTGTAGTTCGCGGATATAATCCGTATCGGCAGGGTCGGGGAGGGTGCCGCTTGCCGCTTGCCGCTTGTCGATCGATATGTTCCTGCAAGTGATAGTGCGCGACAGCTTCCTGCTGCAGATCACGTTGCCCTTCATCCCTTGCGCCGCCCAGCGCTCGTTCGATGTCGCGTGGACGTGTGTTGTGGCCTTCGATAAGATTGCTGTAATAGGTATTCATTAACCGCACGAGGTCGGCGAGATTGGACGCGGTTTTAGGGTGAAGCGATCGCCCAAGGCCCTCTGCGCTGGCCGCGACTTCGGCAATCAGATCGGGCAAGTCTCCGCTTAATGTATCGATCCGCGCAAGCTCGATCCGGCGCGGACTTTCATCAGGCTGGTCAGCGATCATCTGGCCGATCTTAGCGATCGAAATGAATCAGGGAAATTGGCGGATTTTTGAGTAGTAGAGAGATGGGGTTGAGCTTTTTTGGCCGATCGTCTGGCCGATAGTTTGGTCGGTTCAATCTATGGGCGGGTTTGCTCAAAAAACCTCCGACCTGCTGGTTCGGCTTCAACTCAGTTTGTTGATGGACTCGTGCATGTACTTGACGCTGATGCTGGAATGGCGCTGGATCGACGCCCTCGATGCTCCACGGCATCTGAAGGGCGGTTTGGATGCGAGGGCATAGAGCGAGGGCCGGAGGTAGCGGCCAATCAGGACGGGAACAGAATTGTGCCGTAATCCTGGGCACCATGCAGAATATGGATGATGACCACTTTCTCCACCTCGACCCGATAGAAGATCAGATAATTGCCATGCCCGCGACGCCGCACGCCCATCGCTTCATAGCGCGGCACAAGCGGGAAGCGTTCGGACAGGTCCCCTAGACCAAGACATTTCTCGCGCAACTCACGCAGGAAGCTGATCGCCCGTGTTGAATTGTCTCGCGCGATATAGTCGCCGATCGTCTCAAGATCATGTTCGGCTTCGGCCGAAAGATGGACGATCATCAGGAGCCGGTACCCATGGCGCGATATTTGGCTTCAAGGCGATCGAACACGGCTTCCGCCGGCGTCGTGTTGCTAGCATCGGCATCGGCAAGCCCGCGCGCAATCGATGCATCAAGGGCGGCAAGGCGGGTTTCCCGGTCCTGAATAAGCCGCACCCCTTCGCGCAGCACTTCACTTTTCGAATTGTAGCGTCCCGTCGCGACTAGACTGGCGACGAAGGTTTCAAGCTGTTGTCCGAGGTCCGCGCTAATCATATGGATGGCTCCTTTGCGCCACTTATAACATTTTATCAATAGTTGATAAAGGCGGCAAACTTGGTGCCGGAACGATTTTTTTGGAAAGCATGGGTTCGTTCGACCGCATGCTGGCGCATCCGTTCGCGGTTGAATACGCAACGCAGCACGCCGATTTGAGGTGCCGACCGCGGGCTCCTCCCAAATGGGGCGGAGCACGTCCATCACGCGCGGATGCATCGGCACTGACCGAATGATGGCATTCTTAGTGTGATTGAGGCGGATCCCAGACAAAAGGCGCAATATGATGTCGGACACTGCGCGGAAGTTCGAACGCGCAAACAGCCTCAATGTGGGAAGCCCGCTGCACAGGATCTGCCGCGCACGTCGGGGAGGGGGCCAGGCATCCCTTGTCGAACTAAATGGAACCTCGTACTTCCTGAACCAGCGTCAGCGTGCTCAGCCGCGCGAGCAACGTGGCTGACCAGCGCTCGCCGAGGAGTCCGGCAGCCGCGGCCGGCCAAGTATCCAACGCACGTTCAACCGTCGTTTTGACCTCGCGAACGATCCACTTGGGGTCTACCCGCAGGAAGCTTGCCACTCGTTCGAACCGGTGGAGGTTGACAGTGTCGAAACTGCGGGTGCCCACGAATGGTAGCGCAAGCGTTTCACGCGGCTGAAACAGGACAGTGGGAACAATGTCGTAGGCTGGCGACAAGCGGACCTGCCCCGGTTCGGGAAAACGGAACGACCAATTCTTGAGATGATTATCGCCGTTGCCGATCAGCACGTCGGCGACAATCCGGCGGATTGCCTCAAGGATGTCGGCGCGCCGGTCGGTACTGAAACGGCTGATCATATTGATGACCGTTTCGGTGGTCGCCATGGTATATTTGCGGTCCCCGACCGCTCCGATGACCTGCCCGGCATCCTCTATGTGTACGCGCGTGTCGTCCGCTGCGCGATCGAACCGATCGACAACCAATATCTGCTCTCCGTGCTCGAGCATCTCGTCGGGCACACCTGTGACGGCGGCACGCGGCATGAGTCGACAAGTCGCTGTCTCGACGCCGATCATGCCCGCGAGAGTCATCGCGCCATGCTCGGCTTCGGGAAGCCCCCGAAAGCTATCGTTCGCTACCTTGATGATGCAGCGACCCGTGTCGCCTCGGGCAGGGAGCGTAAGCCGTTCGCCTTCGACATTGGCAGTGAACTTGAGCTGGACACCGGCGAGGGAAAATTTGACCACTCCTTTCGGGGCCGCTGCCCGGAAGCCCTTTATCGACAGCAAATCGAGAGGACCGGCCGAGGTTGGCGTATCGGTTTCAGCCGTTACGAACACGGCGCCGGGAAGGTCGGCGCCCAGTCGGGTGAGCACATCGAACTGGTCATGATCCCCCGCTCCCATTTCGGTCAGCACCAGCTCGCGAAGCGCGCCTTCGGGAAGCAGCCCGGCAAACCAGGGCGGGATCGAGCCGTGCAGGCCGATCTTGTCGCCACGAGCGGCCAGTCGATCGCGGGTGCTGACGTCTGACATCGGATCGTACCAGCCAAGGCTGAGTGTCGGTCGTGCCACATCGCGGAGATAAGCTTCGGACACTGTAAAAGCGACCGCGCCATCGGCATCGCGCGCGAGCGTTCCCACTTTGACTGGTCCAAGCTTCGCATCAAGCAGGTTAACGCCGAGGATCGCGGGAGCTTTCGCCATCTAACGCTCCTCCCCTTCATCCTCACTGAGATCGACGAAAAGTTCGTCGAAGGCAGACCGCACCGGCTGGTTGAAGTCGATGCCGCTCGCGCCTTCGACCTGCTCACGAATCGCGTTGGCTTGGGCGCGTGGTACCAACACCGGAACCAAATCGAGGGCGTCGCAGACCTCAGCGAAGAGGGTAAGGCGGTCGCGGCCCCAGCGGCTGCCACTCAGATCGCGTTCGAGCTCAGAGATGCGCGCGCGATCGCGACCAAGCCGCTGGGCCAAACCACGTTGACTCATCGAACGCCGATCACGCCAGTGGCGAAGCTGGTCGCCTAACACGGAAAATAGGTCCTTATTCATGCGGAATTCCGCCTCGTTGCAGGTTGGTGTGCGAAATATCGTTACCGGTCGATTGCAAAAAGCTCAAGCGGGATTCCGCTTTCATAGTAATGGGCGTGCGATATTCCGCTCATACTACCATTCTGAGCCTCTCCAAGCCGCCTTGGTTGCGGGATCCCTAGAACGACCACGGGGGCGATGACTGGCGGGACACCGGGCAGTTTACCCCTCACGGTTGAGGGCGAAGTAACTTGGCACAGCACGGAGGCCATCTGGGGCAACCGAAGCGTCGATCTTCTGGAGCTTGAGATTGCGTCTCACCAAGGCATGTCTCCAATCGCTGCGCGATCTTCGATCTGAGCACTATCAGAGAGGGGAATGAGGAGGTGGCGCTGACCTCAGTTGGAAGGTTGGTGGGCCCTTCACGCAAGCCTCACGCAAGGTCCCGGCCATGCCACCGTGCAAAGAGCAAAGAAAAAGCCCGCCAAGTCATTGACCTAGCGGGCTTTTCCATGGTGGGCGTGGCAAGGATTGAACTTGCGACCCCTGCGATGTCAACACAGTGCTCTACCACTGAGCTACACGCCCACGGTGGAGTGGGCCAATAGCGGGGGGCGGCAGGCAGCGCAAGCGGGAAATTGAGCGCTCCCGCTATTCTTCTGGACAGCAGCCCGCCAAGCCATATGCTGCGGTGCGAAAAAGGGGACGCCAACCACCATGTTGCCATCGACCATGCCGTCCGATCAGGCCGTCGTGCGCCTGCCATTCTATCGCCAGCTCTACGTCCAGGTGCTGATCGCCATCGGGCTGGGCGTGGGGATCGGGCATTTCTTTCCGGAAACCGGCGTGGCGCTCCAGCCCCTGGGTGAAGCCTTCATCAAGCTGGTCAAGATGATCATCGCGCCGGTCATCTTCCTCACCATCGTGACCGGCGTGGCGGGGATGAAGGAACTGGGCGCAATCGGCCGGGTGGCGGCCAAGGCGTTCGCCTATTTCCTGACCTTTTCCACTCTGGCGCTGATCGTCGGGCTGATCGTCGCCAATGTCGTGCATCCGGGCGCGGGCCTCAATATCGATCCGGCGACGCTGGATGCCGGCAAGGTGGCCGAATATCAGCAGCAGGCGCACAGCCGGACGCTGACCGGCTTCCTGATGGACATCATCCCCGGCACGCTGATTTCGGCCGTGGCGGACGGGCATAATATCCTGCAGGTGCTGTTCGTCGCGATCCTGTTCGGCATCGCGCTCACCATGATCGGGGAGAAGGCCGATCCGCTGATGACCGTGCTCGAATCGGCCAGCCATGCCATCTTCAAGCTGGTATCCTTCCTGATGAAGGCCGCACCTTTGGGCGCATTCGGCGCGATGGCCTTCACCATCGGCAAATATGGCGTGGGGGCGCTGGCCAATCTGGCGGGGCTGGTGGCGACCTTCTATCTCACCTCGCTACTGTTCGTGCTGGTGGTGCTGGGCGTGGTGGCGCGGCTGGCGGGGTTCAACATCCTGCATCTGATCCGCTATCTGAAGGCGGAACTGCTGTTGGTGCTCGGCACCTCCTCCTCCGAAGCGGCGCTGCCGAGCCTGATCGAGAAAATGGAGCGCGCCGGATGCCGGAAATCGGTGGTCGGACTGGTGGTGCCGACGGGCTACAGCTTCAACCTCGACGGCACCAACATCTACATGACGCTGGCGGCGCTGTTCATCGCGCAGGCGACCAATGTCCATCTGAGCCTGGAGGAGCAATTGCTGCTGCTGCTGGTCGCCATGCTCTCCAGCAAGGGGGCGGCGGGCGTGACGGGGGCGGGCTTCATCACTTTGGCAGCGACCCTCTCGATTGTGCCCTCGGTGCCGGTGGCGGGCATGACGCTGATTTTGGGCGTGGACCGTTTCATGAGCGAATGCCGCAGCCTCACCAATTTCATCGGCAACGCGGTGGCGACCGTCGTGGTGTCTGCATGGGAAAAGGGGCTGGACCGCGAGCGATTCGCCGCCGCCATGGCCGGGCAGCCGCTGCCTCCCACGCCTGATATGGAAGAGGTCGTATCGGGCTGAACAGCCCTCAACTGAGTCCGGTCAGGCTTTCCGTGCCGAACATCCGCTCGACCTCCAGCACCAGGTCGCGCAGGTGGAAGGGCTTGGACAGAACCTTTGCCTGCGGCACCGCCTTGCCCGCCTTCAGCGTGACGGCGGCAAAGCCGGTGATGAACATGATCCGCATGTCGGGCGCCACGGCGGCGGCATGTTGGGCGAGCTCGATCCCGTCCATTTCCGGCATGACGATGTCGGTCAGCAACAGGTCGAAACGGTCGCTGTCGATATGGGGCACCGCCTGCGCACCCGTGGCGACGGCGACGACGTCATAGCCCGAACGCTCCAGGGCGCGAGCCAGATAGGCGCGCATGCTTTCATCATCTTCGGCTAGCAGAATTCGAACCATTGCCCCGTACGTCTCGTCCCCAGGCCTTTAAGGCCGCCCCCGGATGCCCCCTTCGCGGATGGCGTGAAGCGGCTATATATGCGACAAGGTGTAAATATTATCCAGCCGAGTAACCATTTTTGGGCGGCGGCCTTTGGAAACGGGCAGGGAAGGAGCTTTTTTGGGACATAGCGCGCCGCCGGTTCCGACCGAAACAACGCCCGCCTATGATCTTTACGAGCCGGATGTTCCTTCCGGCCCGGTCGTCATTTCCGTGCCGCATGCGGGGCGGGATTATGATGAGGCGCTGTTGGCGCAGGCGCGGGTGCGGCAGGATGTGCTGCAAAGGCTGGAGGATCGCTGGGCCGACCTGCTGGCCTATCCGCTGGTCGAACGCGGCTTTCCGGTGCTAGTGGCGCGGGTGCCGCGCGCGACGATCGACCTCAACCGGCATGAGCGGGAAATCGATGCGGGCATGGTCAGCGGCGTTCCGCGGGACATGGCCTTGCAGAGCAGCGTCAAATTGCGCGGAGGGCTGGGCCTGATACCGCGCCGCCTGCCCGGCGCGCATGAACTCTGGCTGCGGTCGCTCGGCTGGGCGGAGGTCGAACGCCGGATCGATCAGTTCCACAGACCCTATCATGCGACGCTGGGCCGGTTGATGCGGGCGGCTCGCGATGCCCATGGCCATGCGATCCTGATCGACCTGCATTCCATGCCGCCGCTGCCGCCGCCCACTGCGGGGCAGGTCGCGCCGGGGCTGGTGCTGGGGGATCGATTCGGGCGCAGCGCTTCGGCCCGGCTAATGACGCTGGCGGCGGACGTGGGGGCGGCCCATGGTCTGACCGTCGCGCAAAATCATCCCTATGCCGGCGACCATATGATCGAGCGCCATGGCCGCCCCGCCCACGGCCTTTACGCGATCCAGTTGGAATGCGACCGGAGCCTCTATCTGGACAGCGCCCTGGATCAGCCGGGGGCTGGGCTTGCCCGCTTGCAGCAAGTGGTGGGCGCCATTGTGAACGCGCTTGCCCATGAACTGCCGCGTTCGACCTACGCTTTGGCGGCGGAATGAATGTCATAAAAATGACATCAAATAGACGCTGAACCGTAACCTGCTTTTCATATTGGCGTCCTGATTTTCAGGGGACCTTCATGAATCGAACCTCCCGATTGGCCGGTGGGCTGGCGATGTGCATCATGCCTTCGCCGGTTGCGGCCCAGGCCATCAGCGAAATCGAAGCCGTCGAACTGAGGGCGCAGATCGCGGCGCTCAAGGCGCAGGTCGAACGGCTGGAAGCGCGGCTCGGCAGCGCGCCGCCGCCGCCTCCCGTTGTCCAGGCCGCTGCCGCCGCGCCGAAGTCCGAAGCGACCAGCATCAGTTGGAAGGGCGGGCCGGTCTTCAGCAAGGGCGCGGCCAGCTTCAAGGTGAAGGGGCGCATCCAATATGACGCCGGGTTGCTGATGACGCCGCAGAGCGTGCAGGACCGGGCCAAGGGCTATTCGAACGAGCTGCGCCGCCTGCGCCTGGGCGGGGAGGGGCAATTGGGCGGCGGTTTCGGTTATAAGCTGGAACTGGAACTGTCCGATAACAGCGTCGATCTGGTCGACACCTTCATCACCTATGAGAAGGACAAGTGGCTGGTTACGCTGGGCAACCATAATGCGTTCCAGTCGCTGGACGAGCTGATCAGCGATACCGGCGGCTCGGTGATGGAGCGCGCCGCCTTTACCGATGCTTTCGGTTTCGAGCGGCGGCTGGGGCTGTCGGCGCAATATCGTTCCGGCATGCTGCTGGCGCAGGCGGGCATCTTCTCCGACAGCGCCGATTCGCTCACCAATGATGCGGATGGGCCGGAGGGGGGCGATGAAAATAACAGCTATGGCGTCGACGGCCGCATCGTGCTGGCGCCCAAGCTGGGCAAGACCCAGTTGCATTTCGGGCTTTCCGGTCATTGGCGGGACTTTCAGCGGTTGTCGGAAACGCCGCAGCGTTACCGCCAGCGCGCCTATCTCCACACCGCCAACAGCCGCTTCCTTTCGACGCCCCGCATGGCGGCGGATGGCGAAACCCATTATGGCGCCGAATTCGCCGGTGCGCGCGGGCCGCTCTGGTGGGCGGGCGAGGCGCATTGGCTGCGTGTGTCGCGGCCTGGCCTGGCCGACCCGACCTTCTTCGGCGGCTATGGCGAAGTCGGCTATGTGCTGACCGGGGAATCGCGGGGCTACAAGAAAGGGATATTCGGCATCGTGAAGCCCGACCGCCCGGTCGGCAGCGGCGGCTGGGGCGCGCTCCAGGCGACTGTGCGCTATGATTATCTCAGCCTCAACGACAAGGACATCGTCGGGGGCACGCAGAACGGCATCATCGCGGCGCTGGTATGGACGCCGGTCGAATATCTGCGTTTCAACGTCAATTACGCGCATCTGGACTATAGCGACGCGGCGATCCTGGCCGGGGGGCGCAATGATTATGGCGTGGATGTCATCGGCTGGCGCGCGGAGCTGGATTTCTGATCCGGTTGGGTTGGGGTGCGGACATGCGATAATATCGTCATCCTAGCTTTCGCTGGGATGACGGAAATGAGGTCTGCCTTCCACCCAAAGTCGCTGTCCAAAGAAAAAGGGCGGCGCTCGAAGGCACCACCCCAATTTCCTCCGGCCGAAGCCAGACAGCGGCCCCGCTTGCGCGGGAACTCGACCGAACTTACTTGAGTTCGACGGTCGCGCCGGCTTCTTCGAGCTGCTTCTTGACCTTCTCGGCCTCGTCCTTGCTGACGCCTTCCTTGATCGCCTTGGGCGCGCCTTCGACGAGCGACTTGGCTTCGGTCAGGCCCAGGCCGGTGATGGCGCGGACTTCCTTGATGACGTTGATCTTCTTGCCACCGTCGCCGGTGAGGATCACGTCGAATTCGGTCTGCTCTTCAGCGGCCGGAGCGGCGGCGGCAGCGGCCGGGCCAGCGACGGCGACGGCAGCGGCGGCCGAAACGCCCCACTTTTCTTCCAGAGCCTTCGAGAGTTCAGCGGCTTCGAGGACGGTCAGGGCCGAGAGCTGATCGACCAGTGCGTTGATGTCTGCCATGTTAGTTTTTCCCTTCTGGGCGGGGCATATGCCCCATAAATTGAGTTGAAAACGTGACTTTCGAAAAAGCCGTGGCCCTTAGGCCGCGTTCTTTTCCGCATAGGCGTTGAAGACCCGCGCGAGCTGCGCAGCCGGCGCCTGGGTGACGGTCGCGAGCTTGGTCGCGGGTGCAACGAGCAGCCCGACGATCTTCGCACGCAGTTCATCCAGCGACGGCATCGAGGCGAGCGCTTTCACGCCCTCCGCGTCCAGCAGCACTTCGCCCATCGCGCCACCAACGATCTCAAGCTTGTCGTTGGTCTTGGCGAATTCGACTGCAACCTTGGCGGCTGCAACCGGATCGGCCGAGGAGGCAAGACCAACCGGGCCGGTCAGCAGGCTGCTGAGGCTGGTATAGTCGGTGCCTTCAAAGGCGATACGAGCGAGGCGGTTCTTCGTAACCTTGTAGGTGCCACCGGCTTCGCGCATCTTCTGACGCAGGACGGTCGACTGGGCGACGGTCATGCCGAGGTTGCGGGTCACGACGACCACGCCAACCTCTGCCAGTTGTGCGTTCAGCGCGGAAACGACCTCAGCTTTCTGATTACGATCCATGCCATTCTCCACTTCATGTCCATCGGACGACCCGATGAACGGCAAAACCCGCGACGAATCGCGGGGCATTGGTCCGAAGGGGAGAGATCGACTGGCCCATATCCTCAAAAGGAACAGGCAGACCCGGACAGGCGCTTGCGCCCGGCCGGCAAAGAACTTTTCCCCGTCTAGGCCGGAAATTAAGAAGGGCATATTCCCTTCACCGACTGTCTCGGACGGAAGACCACCGGCATTGCTACCGGGGGTCTGCTGCGGGCGCCCCTACAGATTTGGAGGCGCGCTGTCACGCAGAATCTGGCGCTGGCTGTGCAAAGCGGCGGAAAAGCGTCGTTTTTCGCCGAAGTTCACACCATATGCGCGCGCATGTGCGGGCGCGCGTAGGCGTCGTGGGAAGCGGATCGACATTTCAAAGACGGGGCTGCGATAGGCAGGTCTGAGGGGTGTAGGACAGAATAAAAGCGGCGCCGGGTCAGGCAATTGGATGCTTTTTCGCCAGCCGTGGCACGGAGGTCACAGTTGGCGGAGCGAGGGCCGATTTCGACCATGTTTTGCCGTTCAGCGGTTCACCGGATGATACTCGATGCGGACACCGTGAATGGTGAGCTTCCGATCGAAGACGCGAGCGTGATTGTCATAGGTGATGCGCAGCACGTCGTTGCCGATCCACTTCATATCTGCCCACGGTCCTCCCCACTCGCCACGCGTACCGCCATTGTAAGCGTCAGCTACAAAGGCATTTCCGATGGACTGAAAGAACCACGCGTCCACCGAGATTTGGGTAGTGAAGTCGGTTGTGGCTCCGCACTCACGCATGAAAAGCACCGCCTTATGTTCGCCGTCAGGCGACATTAGCGAGGTGACAGTTTGGTTGGAGCATAGCGGAGAGCATCCGCTCATAGACGTAACGAGTAGGGCAAATGGCAAAGCGCGCATGACTTTGTGTATTTCCAGTATCGCGCTATGACAACGTATTAGCCGCCCGTCCGCAAACCACCCTTCTTTGCCCTAAACCCGATCCGCCTGAACCACCGTGTCCAGCCCGCGCAGGGCTGAAAGGATGCGGTTCAAATGCTGGGCGTCGGCCACTTCCAGGTCGATGATGTCGGTGTGGAAGGGGCCTTCGCGGTTTACCAGTTGCAGGTTGAGGATGTTCGCCTTGGTCGCGCCGAACACATTGGTGACGGCGGCCAGCGCGCCCGGCTGGTTCTTCACGATCACCTGGAGCCGCGCCGTGCCGCCCTTCGACTTGCTGTCCCAGCTCAGGTCGACCCAATCGTCATTCTGATCGACTTCCAGCGAGCGGCAGTCGATGGTGTGGACCTCGATCGGTTCGCCGGTGCGGCGGACGCCGACGATGCGGTCGCCGGGGACGGGGTGGCAGCAATCGCCCAGATTATAGGCGATGCCCGGCGTCAGGCCGCGGATCGAGACCGGGGCATGCTGGCGCGGATGGGCTTCCTCCATCCCTTCCCCGCTGGTGGAGCCGGGGACGAGAGCCTCCATCACTTCCGAATCGAGCAGCCGGTGGGTGGCGATCGCAACCATCAGCGAACCGCGGTCGTCCAGTTTGAGCCGTTTCAGGGCGGCCTTCAGTGCCTTGTCGCCCAGTTCGCTTGCCAGTTCGGGGGAGAAGCGGCCGATAATCTCCTCATAGAGTTTTTCGCCCAGCGCCACTTCCTCGCCGCGCTGCTTCTGGCGGATATAGCGGCGGATGGCGGCGCGGGCCTTGCCGGTGATGGCGAAGGTCAGCCAGCCGGGTTGCGGCTCCTGCCCCTCCGACTTCAATATTTCGACCTGATCGCCATTTTCCAGCGTGGTGCGCAGCGGCACCACGCGGCCGTTGACCTTGGCGCCGACCGTCTGGTTGCCGAGCGAGGTGTGCACCGCATAGGCGAAGTCGACGGGTGTCGATCCCTTCGGCAACTGGTGCAGCTCGCCCTTCGGGGAGAAGGCGAAGATCCGGTCCTGATACATCGCCATGCGGGTATGTTCGAGCAGCTCGTCGGCGTCCTGACTCTGCTCCAGGATTTCTACGAGGTCGCGCAGCCAGGCGGCCTGATGGTCGTCGGCATCGCCCCTCTGCTTATAGGCCCAGTGCGCGGCGAGGCCGAGTTCGGCGTCATGATGCATGTCGCGGCTGCGAATCTGCACCTCGATCCGGGCATTGTCCTGATGGATGACGGTGGTGTGCAGCGATCGGTAGCCGTTGCGCTTCGGGGTGGAGATGTAATCCTTGAAGCGGCCGGGCACCATTTTATAGGTCTGATGGATGACGCCGAGCGCGCGGTAGCAATCCTCCGTCGTCTCGGTGATCACGCGGAACGCCATGACATCGGTGAGTTGCTCGAAGCTGATGTGGCGTTCCTGCATCTTCTTCCAGATGGAATAGGGATGCTTTTCGCGGCCCGAAACGGTGACGGGCAAGCCCTTGCCGCCCAGCAGCAATTGCAGTTCCGCGCCGATTCGGTCGACCTTGTCATGGCCGCCTTCCTTGAGCTGTTCGAGGCGCTTGGTGATGCTGTCATAGGCTTCCGGCTCCAGCTCGCGGAAGGCCAGAAGCTGCATCTCGCGCATGAAGTCGTACATGCCGATCCGCTCCGCCAGCGGGGCGTAGATGTCCATCGTCTCGCGGGCGATGCGGCGGCGCTTCTGCTCATTCTTGATGAAATGCAGCGTGCGCATATTGTGAAGGCGATCGGCCAGCTTCACCAACAGCACGCGGATATCGTCCGACATGGCGAGCAGGAATTTGCGCAAATTCTCCGCCGCCCGCTCATTTTCGGACATGGCCTCGATCTTGCTGAGCTTGGTGACGCCGTCGACCATTTTGGCGACGTCCTTGCCGAAGGCGTGCTCGATCTCCTCATAGGTGACGAGCGTATCTTCTATCGTGTCGTGCAGCAGAGCCGTCACGATGGTCTGGTCGTCCAGATTGAAGTCGGTCAAAATGCCTGCGACTTCAATCGGATGGCTGAAATAAGGGTCGCCGCTGGCGCGCTTCTGGCTGCCATGTTTCTGGACCGAAAACACATAGGCGCGGTTGATCATCGCTTCGTCCGCATCCGGATCGTAGCGTTTTACCCGTTCAACAAGTTCGTACTGGCGTAACATCCTACTGCGATTGTCCGCGATGCCCCTTGCTGTGCAACAAAAAAATCCCATTTTAGGTGAATAGCGCTGCGCTTTTGCAACGCAGGTGGCTTTGAGCTATCAAGTGAAGACGATGACACATAATCTGGCGCAGGATCTGGAACAATGCGCGCTGCCCAGCGCATTGGAGGCGATGGGTGAACGCTGGTCGTTCCTCATCTTGCGGGGCGCTCTATCGGGAATCCGGCATTTCGAGGAGTTTCAGTCGACTCTCGGCATTGCCCGCAACATCCTGGCGAACCGGCTCGCGCGGCTGGTGGAAAACGGCATCATGGTGCGCCAGCCGATGCAATGCGACCGGCGCAAGGTCGAATATCGCCTGACCGAAAAAGGGCAGGATCTGGCGCCTGCCATGATCGCGCTGCGCCAATGGGGCGAGAAATGGGGCTGCGGTCCCATCGCCTGCCAGGTGCTGGCCGACAGCCGCGACCGGCAGCCGATCCGTCAGATGACGATCCAGGCGCATGATGGCCGTCCGCTGGAACCCAGCGATCTGGTCTGGTTGTGCGTCGATGAAGTGACGCTGATGACGCAGGAAGCGGCGGCGGCCTGAGGGCAGCGCGGGCATATCCCCTGTCGTTCAGTCATGCCGGCCCGGTTTCCGCATGGCGAATTGCCTTCGTTTTTTTCGCCTGCCTGCGCGCCATTCGCAAAAAACCGGTTCCCACTTTTTTGCCTGATGCTTTAGGCTGAACGCAATGTCAGTCCATCGCTTCCAGCCCCAGCCCTTTTTCGCGGACAAGAACCGCGCATTCTGGAACCTCCAGTCGGTGGGGTGGGCCGGTGCCTTCCTGCTGCGCGGTTCCTCCACCATCGCCAATGGGCAGCCGCTCTCCAGCCTGATCCCGGTGATGATCTCGACCGTGTCGGGCTATTCGGTGACGCTGCTGATCGCGGTGGTGTTCCGTTTTCTCCAGCGCCAGCGGCCGATCGTGACCTGGGGCGCGTCGATCGTGACGGTGGTGATCGCCGCCGGGCTGGTGGCGTTCATCGATGCCTGGGTATTCTCGACCCAGAATCGGGGCAGCGATACGGCGGGCGTGCAGCTTTTCCTGGGCGCCTTCTATCTCAGCATGACGTTGCTGGGAGCCTGGTCGGCGCTTTATTATGCGATCAACTTCTACCTGACGGTGGAGGAGCAGGCGGACCAGCTTCTGCATCTGGAAAGCCAGGCGTCGAGCGCGCAGCTCGCCATGCTGCGCTATCAGCTCAATCCGCATTTCCTGTTCAATACGCTGAACAGCATCTCGACCCTGGTGCTGCTCAAGCAAACCGACCGGGCCAATGCGATGCTTTCCCGCCTGTCCTCCTTTTTGCGCTATACCCTGATCAACGAACCGACCGCTCAGGTGACGATCGAGCAGGAGATCGAGACGTTGAAGCTTTATCTGGAGATCGAGAAGATGCGGTTCGAGGATCGCCTGAGGCCGGTTTTCCATATCGATCCGGCGGTCGCGCAATCCCGCCTGCCCTCTCTGCTGCTCCAGCCGCTGGTCGAAAATGCCATCAAATATGCCGTCACGCCCAAGGAGGAAGGCGCGGAAATCTCCGTCACGGCGCAGCCTGCCGGTGAAAACGTCCGGATCATCGTATCCGATACGGGTCCGGGATTGAATGAGGGGTTCACCCGCCCGAACAATCCGGTGAGCGAAGGAACGGGCGTCGGTCTGGCGAATATCCGCGACAGGTTGATTCAGGCCTTCGGGGAACGACAGAGCTTCGAAACGCGTTCAACGCCTGGCGGCTTTTCGGTCCTGATCGAAATGCCGCTTAATTTGGATGAACCATCGAGAGTGGCCGCATGACCATCAGAACAATCCTCGTCGACGACGAAAGCCTGGCTATACAAGGCCTCAAGCTGCGTCTGGAAGCGCATGAGGATGTCGAAATCGTAGAAACCTGCTCCAACGGCCGCGAAGCGATCCGCGCCATCAAGACGCATAAACCCGACCTTGTGTTCCTCGACATTCAAATGCCCGGCTTCGACGGATTTTCCGTGGTGCAGGGGTTGATGGAAGTCGAACCGCCGCTTTTCATCTTCTGCACCGCTTATAGCGACCATGCGATCCGCGCGTTCGAGGCGCAGGCCGTCGACTATCTGATGAAGCCGGTGGAGGAAGGCCGTCTGGCCGACGCGCTGGACCGGGTGCGGCAGCGGCTTTCCGAAAAGCGCCAGGTGCAGGAAGCGGAAAAGCTGCGCGAGGTGCTGGCGGAGGTCGCGCCCGACGCGATGAACGACTTTTCGGGCGATGGCGATGCCCCGGCCGCCAACCGCTTCGAAAAGCTCATCAACATCAAGGATCGTGGGCAGATTTTCCGCGTGGATGTCGATTCGATCGAGCGGATCGACGCGGCAGGCGACTATATGTGCATCTATACCGCCGACAATTCGCTGATCCTGCGCGAGACGATGAAGGATCTCGAAAAGCGTCTGGACCCGCGCAATTTCCAGCGCGTGCACCGCTCCACCATCGTGAACCTCAGCCAGGTGCGGCAGGTGAAGCCGCATACCAATGGCGAATGCTTCCTGGTGCTGGAATCGGGCGCGCAGGTGAAGGTCAGCCGTTCCTATCGCGACGTGGTGGCGCGGTTCGTGCATTGATTTGACGTCGAGATTGGCAAGCAACGTGCTCCTGCGAAGGCAGGAGCCCAGTTCAGATGTTGCGTGGATGAGGCGAAGGCAGAACTGGGTTCCTGCCTTCGCAGGAACACGGTAGAGATTGGGGCATGAGCAAGCCCGGCTACGTGTACATCATGGCAAGCGGCCGCAATGGCACACTCTATCTGGGTGTGACCAGCGATCTCATTCAACGCGTCTGGCAGCATCGCAACGGCTTCGGCGGCGAGTTCAGCGCCGAATATGGCTGTCGTTTCCTCGTCTGGTACGAAGCCCATGACGATCTTCAGGAAGCTCGCCTTCGTGAGCTTCGTATGAAGAAATGGAAGCGTGAGTGGAAGTTGCGCGTCATCGAAGAGCGCAACCCTGATTGGTGCGACCTGTTCGAGACGGTCGCCGCCTAACGAAACACCCATTGCCGGTTCAGCCCGAACATCACGGCCGGCGTCACGAAGAGCATGGCCGGGATGGGTGACCATTCCGGCCAGCGCATATGGGTGACGCACAGCCACACCCAGAGCGCGTTGAGGGCGTAGCTGATCAGCGACACCGCGACGAAGCGGACGCCGCGCGCCGCCTGATTGTCGCGGCTGCCATGGCCGCGGAAGGTGAAGCTGCTGTGCGTGACATAGCCGATCGCCACCGCCGCCAGATAGCCGATGCCGTTGGCGATCTGCGGATGCAGTCCGGCGGGCGCGGCCAGCGTCCAGTAGATCGCCGCCTGACAGGCCGTCACGAACAGCCCGGTGACGCCATAGCGGACAATCTGCCAGAACAAGGCCTGCTTTTCCGCTGTGAGGATTTGGAGGATTTTCATGCGGCCCCGTTGCGCTTTGATGCGAAGCCTCTAATCGAGCCACCATGAAACTGCAAAGCTGGCCTGTCCTGCGCGCTCATATCGTCCCTCTCGCGGCGAAATTTTCCCTTTATGCGGAGCGGAACTGGAAAGGGCTGACCGTCCTTTTGTGGATCGGCGCCATGGCCTGCCTGATCGCTACGCGCTGGCCGCAGATTCATTGGCTGACGCTCAGCGATACGGACGACAATATCCGCTATTTGCAGGTGAGGGACTGGCTGGCCGGGCAGGGCTGGTACGACCTGCGGCAATATCGGCTCGATCCGCCCGCCGGGTTCAACATCCACTGGTCGCGGCTGGTGGACCTGCCGCTTGCGGCGCTGATGCTGTTCTTCCGCGCTTTTCTGGATCAGGGGCTGGCCGACCGGCTGGCCTGCGGGATCGCGCCGATGCTGCCGTTATTGCCGCTGATGCTGGGGCTGGGCTTCATCGCGCGGCGGCTGGCGGGGGGGAATAGCTGGTTCCTGGCCGCGCTCGCGCCCTTCGCCGCGCAAATGGGCATCAGCATGTTCATGCCGATGCGGATCGATCATCATGGCTGGCAATTGGCCTTCACCGTGCTGATGCTGGCAGGGCTGATCGACCGCAACTGGCTGCGCGGGGGCATTGTCGCGGGCGTGAGCAGCGCTCTCTCCATCGCTATCGGCATGGAGATGATCGTCTATCTGGCGGCGGGCGGCGCGCTGATCGCGCTGCGCTGGGTGTTCAAGGAGGGCGCGGCGCGGCGGATGCTGCCCTATGCGATCAGCCTTGGCGGAGCGACGTCGGTGCTGTTCGTGCTGTTCGCCAGCTATGCCAATCGGCAGATGGTGTGCGACGCGATCTCGCCCATATGGGTCGCGATCTTCGCGACGGCTTCGGCGGGGATGGTGCTGCTGGCGCTGCTGCCGCTCAGAAGCTGGCCGGCGCGGCTGGGGGCTGGAATCGTGGTCGGCGCGGCGGTGGCGGCCTTTGCCTGGGTGAACTGGCCGCAATGCCTGTCCGGCGCCTATCAGATTTCGCCCGAACTGGAGAGACTGTGGCTCGCCAATATCCGCGAGGCCAAGCCGATCACGGTGCAGGCGCGCAGCCTGGTCGTGCCGCTGATGGCTATCCCGGTGGCGGGCCTTTTCGGCCTGATATGGGCGTTATGGGATTCGCGGCGGGACGGGGACAGGCTCTGGGCCTGGGCGACCGTGGGGCTGATGATGCTCTTTTCGACCGCGCTGCTTTTCTGGCAGCTCCGCGCGGGTCCGGCGGCGCAATTGCTGGCCATTCCGCCCGCGGCCTGGGCGGCCTATCGCCTGCTGTGCCTGATCGGGGCGGGCAGGCCGGCGGTCCGTCTGGCGGCGGGGCTGGGCGTGACGGCGTTGGCCGTGGCGGCCTTTGCCACGCCGCTCTATCCGCAGATCAACCAGTTCTGGGTCAAGACGACCGGCGAGAAGCCCAAGCCGCAAAAGCCGACCGTGCAGGCGCGCAGGAAGGCCATAGACAAGGCCAATGGCCGCTGCCGCACCCTGCCCGCGTTGGAGGTGCTCAACCAGCTGCCGCCCGCCACCATCTTCACCATGGTCGATCTGGGGCCGCGCCTGATCGTCGCCACGCACCACAGCGCCGTGGCGGGCCCCTATCACCGCAACGGCGCGACGATCCTCGACATGCACCATGCCTATGACGGTCCGGCGGAAGCTTTCCGGCCGATCGCGGCGAAGCATCATGCGACCTATTTGCTGGTCTGCCCCGGCTTTCCGGAGGGCACCATCTATCAGGCGCGCAGTCCCAGGGGCTTTTACGCCGGGCTGATGCGGGGCGAAGTGCCGGGCTGGCTGAAGCCGGTGATGCTGCGGACCGGGATGACGCTGCCTTACACGCTGTATCGCATCGATTATTCAGCGCCGGGCGAGGAAAAAATCCCGCAGCAGCGTTGATGCCTCGGCTTCGGCCAGGTCGCCATAGACCTCCGGCCGGTGCAGGCATTGCGGATGGGTGAAGAGGCGCGGTCCCTGCTCGATCGCGCCGCCCTTGGGGTCGGATGCCGCATAATAGAGGCGGGCGATGCGCGCGTGGGAGATCGCCCCGGCGCACATGGCGCAGGGCTCCAGCGTCACCCAAAGATCGCAGCCGGTCAGGCGGAAGTCGCCCAGATGCGCGGCGGCAGCCCGAATCGCGACCATTTCGGCATGGGCGGTGGGATCATTGTCGCGGCGGTTGCGGTTTTCGCCTTCACCGATGATCCGGCCGTCGAGAGTGATGACCGCGCCGATGGGCACTTCCCCCGCGTCGGCGGCGGCGCGGGCAAGGTCCAGCGCGCGCCGCATGGGTTCAGGCAGGGGGAAGGGCGAAACCATGGCTTCGCCCATACAGGATCATCGCACCGTTCGGAAAGGGTCAGGGCTTTTTGACGTCCACCGTCGGCACTTCGACCGTTTCCTTGCGCTTGCCGACCTCCACCTTTGCCACATTGGCATCATATTTGGGCAGGGAGCCGCCCTTGATCGCGACTTCGGGCAGGCGCCCTTCCTGCGTTTTTTGCAGGTCGATGAAGCCGGTGGCGATGCCGCCAGCCAGAACCAGCAGCAAAATCAGCAACAAGCCACCAATGAATCGCATTTCGGCCTCCTTTGGCTTATGGGGCGTCAACGCTTATGAGTCGGAAAGGGTTGCGGCGCTTGATGGCTCTGGGCGGGTTGACGTGCGCGGGGAATCCCGTTATCCGCGCCGCTTTCCGAACGAACCCGAATTACAAGGTTGATTGACTATGTCGCGCATTTGCGAGCTGACCGGCAAGGGCCGCCAGGTGGGTCACAATGTTTCCCACGCCAATAACAAGACCAAGCGCGTGTTCCTGCCCAACCTGCAGAACGTGTCGCTGATCTCCGAAGCGCTGGAAACGACCGTGAAGCTGCGCGTGTCGACCCATGGCCTGCGTTCGGTCGAGCATAATGGCGGCCTGGACAACTGGCTGCTGAAGACCAACGACGACAAGCTGTCGCTGAAGGCTCGCCGCCTGAAGCGCGACATCGTGAAGAAGAAGGCCGCCGTAGCCGCCTGATTCGGTTCGATCCGTTCGCATGAGGAGCGGCCTGGCGACGGGCCGCTTTTTTGCGTTGGTTTGGACCTTGGGTTCTATTCCTCTGCATTCCAATCCAGCGCGAATTTCAGCAGCAGGGTGCGTTGGAAGAATTCGTGATTGTCGTCGGAGGCGATCCAGATGACCCGGCGGCCCCCTTCCTGCGTGACCGCCAGCCCTTCGAAATTATCGGCCAGCAGGGGCGGCGCCAGCCGGGCGAGGGCGCGCGCCTTCAATCGGTCGCCGGGGCGTGGCCTTTCCGGCAGCTCGACGATCGCCAGCGTGGCCGTGAACAACTCCTGCAAGGTCAGCCGCCGGTTGAGCACCAATATGTGGCGGTCATCGAGGGCGACGGCGTCCGTCGGGCGATAGCCACGCGGCGGCACATAGCGCAGGTGCATGGGGGCGGCCGTCGTGGCTTCGGCAGGGTCGCCCGCGAACAGCAGCGTGTCGTGGCTGCCGTCGGCGGTCATGCCCATCTCCGCCAGGACGAGAAAGCGGCCATCGGGCAGCCGCGCCAGCGATTCGATCGATCCGGTCTCGGGCCAGGCTTCGATCTCCGGCCAGGTCCGGCAGGCTTCGACGCGCGCGAAGCCGGGCGAATAGCGGCAGATCATCTGTTGCAGTTCGAAGCCTACCCAATAGCGCTGGGTCGCCGGATCGTGGGTCATGGCCTCCGAATCCCAGGCCCACCAGGGGCGGTCGCGGTCCTGCGGGCGGATGGGAAGGGGGGCGATGAACGGGCGCCGTTCCGCTTTGCCGGGGCCGATGTGAAAGCCCATCAGCGTGCCGGAATCGCTGAGCGCCAATATCTGCCCGTCGGCTTCCGCCAGCAGCGAGGAAATGCCGCCAAAGCCGTGATGGGTGCTGTTGAGCTGCCATCCGCCCAGATAATGGAGGCGCCCCAGGTCGCGCTGGGCAGGATCGGCGGCGTTCAGGGACAAGGCGCGCGCCCGGACCAGCAGCGGGCCGGAGCCGAAGGGCTGGGGCTTGTTCTTGTGCGGCGCGGGGAGCAGCAGGATCGCGAGCAACAGGACGATCAGGATTCGGCGCATCGCCTTCGCCATAGGGGATTATCCGCCCTTGTGCAGGGTTTTTCGCGGCTCTGGCATCGCCCGTGAAAAAGCGTGATACTGCGTCCGTTCGGCCGGACCAATACTGAACGATGGCTGACATCGCCATTCAGGCTTGGCTCAATGCGAATCGGGCAAAAGGGCTTCAATCGATGGCGAGTCCTCCTTTGGAAGATCTGCCTGGATCGATGGCAAATTGAGGAGCAACGCCATGAAGACGAAGTTTCTGATCAATCTGGGGGCGGCGCTGGCGATGGGCGCTGCCTCTCTGGCCGCCACCGCGACGCCTGCCATGGCCCGCGACGGCTGGGGCCGCCATTATGAACGGGGCGATTATTATCGCGGCGACCGGGGCTATCGGGGCGACCGGGGTTATCGCGGTTATGGTGACGGCTACTACCGGGGCGGCGGCTATTATCGCGGTGATGGCTATCGCGGTTATCGCGGCGGCTATCGTTGCCGGGACAGCGGCACGGGCGGCACTATCATCGGCGCGATCGCCGGTGGCCTGCTCGGTAACGAAGTCGGCAAGGGCAGCGGCCGCTACGGCCGTCGCGGCGACGGCACCACAGGCGCCATCATCGGCGCGGGAGTTGGTGCGCTGGCCGGCCGGGCGATCGACCGGGATTGCTGATCCGCTTATCCTTCGGGAGAAAGTGACGAGGGCCGCTCCATTCGGGGCGGCCCTTTCATTTTGCCGGGGGCGGTGCCTGCCGCGGATCGATCCGCTGATGATCGGAGCGGTTCGATCCGGCTTCATCGCCCGAACCCGGCGCGCAGGCGGCCAGGGCCAGCAGCAGTCCGCCGATCCAGGGACGGATCATCGCATTTTCCCCTTCCTGAAAAGAAAAAGGCCGCCCCGTTTCCGGCGCGGCCTCTTCCAGACAATTCCCTGATAGGGAATTACATCGCGTTCGCGGCGGCGTTGCCCGCAACGTTGGCAGCGTTCGAAGCGGCGTTCGAAGCGTTGTCGGCAGCGTTCAGCGCGGCATTCATGGCGTTGTCGGCAGCGTTCGAAGCGTTCTCGGCAGCATTGGCCGAAGCGTTGGCGGCATTTTCCGCACCGCCCGAGCAGGCGGCCAGGCCGAGCGACGCGGCGAGAACGAGCGAAAGAGCAATCGACTTGGTCATGGGTTAACCCCTCTCTGAGAATAAAAACGGTGCAGACCACTCTCGGAGAAAAGTTCACCCCCCATTGCGTCTGCGCCGCGATTCGTAATGAATCCGGCGACTCATGGCAATCCCATTCCTGCTTCAAGTCCCTGATTGGGGGCGTAAGGGGGTTGGAACGGCGCGGCCCGAACGGCCATTGACGCATATAAAGATTTCTTTATATGATCCATCCATGAGCGCAGCACTCGACATTTTCCGGGCATTGGGCGACCCAACGCGGCTGCGCATCATCTATCTGCTGCGCGCCATGGAACTGGCTGTCGGAGAGATCGCGCAGGTCGTCGGGCAAAGCCAGCCGCGCGTCTCCCGCCATGTCCGCATTCTGGCCGAAGCCGGTCTGGTCGAGCGGCGCAAGGAAGGCAATTGGGTTTTCCTGCGGTTGCGCAAGCAAGCGGAAATCGCGCCCTTTCTGGTCCTTTTCGATCAGTTGGTGCCGTCGGAGGCGGAACTGCTGTGGCAATGCGCCGATCTGGCGCGGCTGGCGGCGGTGCGGGCGGATCGCAGCCGTGCAGCGGAAAGCTATTTTTCCGAACATGCCGAGGAATGGGACGCGATCCGGTCGCTGCATGTGCCGGAAGGCGATGTCGAGACGGCGATGATCGTTCTGTTGGGGGCAGAGCCGATCGGGCATCTGCTCGACATCGGCACCGGGACAGGGCGGATGATCGAGCTGTTCGGGCCGTCGGCGGACCAGGTGACGGCGCTGGATCGCAGTCCGGATATGTTGCGGCTGGCGCGGGCCAAGCTGCCGGAAGATGCCGGCGACAAATATGCGCTGGTGCTGGGCGATTTCGGCGCGCTGCCGCTGGAGACGGGCAGCGTCGATACGGTGGTGCTGCATCAGGTTCTGCATTATGCGCAGGAGCCTGAACGGGCGATCGCGGAAGCGGCGCGGGTTGCGGCGGCGGGCGGCCGGGTGCTGATCGCTGATTTCGCGGCGCATGAGCGGGAGGAACTGCGGCTGCGCGACCAGCATGCGCGGCTGGGCTTTTCCGATGAGCAGATCGAAAGCTGGTTCGCGGATGCGGGCCTGGAACTGGAGCGGGTGGAGGTGCTGCCCGGCCAGGAACTGACGGTACAATTATGGCTGGGACGGCGCCGGGGCGCGCGCATCCTGCGACACGAAGGACGACTTTCCGCATGACCTTGAGCTTCCCCTCCGTCGAAGAGGCCTCGCAGGCTTGGCAGGCGCCGCTCTATGCCGATCTGGCGGGCGACGTTAATGTCAGCTTCGAATTCTTCCCGCCCAAGACGGAGAAGATGGAGGAGCAGCTCTGGTCCGCGATCCAGACGCTGACGCCGCTGGCGCCCAAATTCGTTTCGGTGACTTATGGCGCGGGCGGCTCAACGCGGGAACGGACGCACAACACGGTGGCGCGGATCGCGAAGGAAACGCCCCTGTCGGCGGCGGCGCATCTGACCTGCGTGGCGGCCAGCAAGGCGGAGATCGATGAGGTCGTGGACGCCTATTGGGAAGCGGGGGTGCGGCATATTGTGGCGCTGAGGGGCGACCCGCCCGAGGCGGGGACGAAGTTCGAGCCGCATCCGGACGGCTATAAGGGCGCGGCGGAGCTGGTCGAGGGGCTGGTGAAGCGGCATCCGTTCGAGATTTCGGTGGCGGCCTATCCCGAAACGCACCCCGATGCGCTGAGCGCGCAGAGCGACATCGATAATCTCAAGCGCAAGCTGGATGCGGGCGCCACGCGGGCGATCACGCAATTCTTTTTCGAGCCGGACACTTTCTTCCGCTTTCGCGATACGGTGGCGGCGGCGGGGATCGACGCGGAGATCATTCCCGGCATCATGCCGGTCAGCAATTTCGCGGCGGTCCAGCGCATGTCGGCCATGTGCAACACTGATGTGCCGGGCTGGATGGGCAAGCTGTTCGAGGGGCTGGACGACCTGCCCGCAGCGCGGCAGCTCGTGTCCGCGACGCTGGCGGCGGAATTGTGCCGCAAGCTCTATGCGGGCGGGGTGCGCGACTTTCATTTCTATACGCTCAACCGGGCGGAACTGAGCTATGCGATCTGCCATCTGCTTGGTTTGCGACCGGCAAGTGACGGGAGCAAACGGCCGGCGACATTGGAGAAGACGGCATGACCGCCGAGGAACGCTTCCGCGCTGTTGCGGCGGAAAAGATCATGATCTTCGACGGCGGCTACGGCACGTCGATCCAGAAACATGGGCTGAGCGAGGCGGATTATCGTGGGTCGCTCGATCTGGCGAAGGATCAGAAGGGCAATAACGACCTGCTCTGCCTGACTCGGCCGGACATCGTCGAGGGCATCCACACCGCCTATCTCGACGCCGGGGCGGACATGATCGAGACCAACACCTTCTCGTCGACCAAGATCGCCATGGCGGATTATGGCTGCGAGCATCTGGTGCGGGAGATCAACATCGCCGCTGCCCGGATCGCCCGCAAGGCGTGCGAGGCCGCGACGGCGAAGGATGGGCGGCCGCGCTTTGTCGCTGGGTCGATCGGGCCGACGAACAAGACCTTGTCGATCTCTCCGGATGTGAACGACCCGGCCTATCGCGAGGTCGATTACGATACGCTGAAAGCCGACTATCGCGAGCAGTGCGATGCGCTGATCGAGGGCGGGGTGGACTTCCTGTTGGTCGAAACCTGCTTCGACACGTTGAACGCCAAGGCGGCGGGCATGGCCGCGCGTGAGGCCGAGGCGGCGGCGGGGCGGCCTGTACCGCTGATGCTGAGCTTCACCATCACTGATATGTCGGGGCGTAATCTGTCGGGGCATACGATCAACGCCTTCTGGTATTCGCTGCGGCATTTGAAGCCGCTCACCATCGGGGTGAACTGTGCCTTTGGGGCGGATTTGCTGCGGCCTTATCTCTCCGAACTGGCGAAGAATGCCGATACGCTGATCCTGGCCTATCCCAATGCGGGTCTGCCCAATGAGTTGGGGCAATATGATGAGTTGCCGGAAACGACGGCGAGCCTGATCCGCCAGTGGGTGGATGAGGGGTTGGTCAATATGGTCGGCGGCTGCTGCGGCACTACGCCTGCGCATATCGGCGCGGTGGCGAAGGCGCTGGCCGGGCAGAAGCCGCGTGTCGTGCCGCAATTGCCGGTGGTGACGCGATTGGCTGGGCTGGAGCCCATGCACATCGCGGCCTGATGATGGGGAGGAGAGGAATCCTCTCCTCCGTTCGCCCTGAGCGAAGTCGAAGGGCTATACCGAACGCAGTGAGGTGTCTTCGCCTCCGCTCAGACAGGGGCTTCGACTTCGCTCAGCCCGAACGGAATTTGATACGATGACCAGCCAATCCCACGATCTTTCTCGCGTCACTTTCGTCAATATCGGTGAGCGCACCAACGTCACCGGATCGGCCAAGTTCAAGAAGCTGATCATGGCGGGCGACTATGCAGCCGCCATCGACATCGCCCGCGATCAGGTGGAGAACGGCGCGCAGATCGTCGACGTCAACATGGACGAAGGCCTGCTCGACGCGGTCGAGGCGATGACGACCTTCCTCAAGCTCATGACTTCGGAACCGGACATCAGCCGCGTGCCGGTGATGATCGACAGCTCGAAATGGGAAGTGATCGAGGCCGGTCTGAAATGCGTCAGCGGCAAGCCGGTCGTCAATTCGATCAGCATGAAGGAGGGCGAGGAGGCCTTCCTGCATCATGCGCGGCTCTGCATGGCTTATGGCGCGGCGGTGGTCGTCATGGCCTTCGACGAGACGGGGCAGGCGGACACGAAGCAGCGCAAGGTCGAGATTTGCGAGCGCGCCTACAAGCTGCTGATGACCATCGGCTTTCCGCCGGAGGATATCATCTTCGACCCGAATATCTTCGCCGTCGCGACCGGGATCGAGGAGCATAATAATTACGGCGTCGACTTCATCGAGGCCTGCCGCGAGATCAAGAAGCGCTGCCCGCATGTCCATATTTCGGGTGGCCTGTCGAACTTCTCCTTCTCCTTCCGCGGCAATGAGCCGGTGCGGCGGGCGATGCATTCGGTCTTCCTCTATCACGCCATTCCGGCGGGGTTGGACATGGCGATCGTCAATGCTGGGCAGCTCGACGTTTACGACGCCATCGATCCCGCGCTGCGCAAGGCGTGCGAGGATGTGCTGCTGAACAGCGATCCTGAAGCCGGGGATCGGCTGGTCGCGCTGGCCGAAAGCTACAAGGGCAAGGATGCGGCTTCGGAAAAGGCGGCGCAGGAATGGCGCGGCTGGCCGGTCGCCAAGCGGCTGGAGCATGCGCTGGTCAAGGGCATCGACATGTATGTGGTCGAGGATACGGAGGAAGCCCGCCTCGCCGCCGCCAAGCCGATCGAGGTGATCGAAGGCCCGCTGATGGACGGCATGAATGTCGTGGGCGACCTGTTCGGCGCGGGCAAGATGTTCCTGCCGCAGGTGGTGAAATCCGCCCGCGTGATGAAGAAGGCGGTGGCGCATCTGTTGCCCTTCATCGAGGCCTCGAAGGAGCCGGGCGCCAAGGGCAAGGGCAAGATCATCATGGCGACGGTCAAGGGCGACGTTCATGATATCGGCAAGAATATCGTCGGCGTCGTGCTCCAGTGCAACGGCTTCGAGGTGATCGACATGGGCGTGATGGTGCCCTGGCAGGACATCATCAAGGCCGCGAACGATCATGATGCCGATATGATCGGGCTTTCGGGCCTCATCACGCCCTCGCTGGACGAGATGGTGACGGTGGCGGTCGAGATGCAGCGGGCGGAGATGACCATGCCGCTGCTGATCGGCGGCGCGACGACATCGCGGGTGCATACGGC
This sequence comes from Sphingobium sp. SJ10-10, assembly GCF_036038995.2. Classification (NCBI taxonomy): domain Bacteria; kingdom Pseudomonadati; phylum Pseudomonadota; class Alphaproteobacteria; order Sphingomonadales; family Sphingobiaceae; genus Sphingobium; species Sphingobium sp. SJ10-10. The sequence goes on along the minus strand of NZ_CP158132.1, from coordinate 2,060,893 downwards.
GCTGCGCATCGATCCGGCTTTTGAGGGGCCGGTGGTGCATGTGCTGGACGCCAGCCGCGCTGTCGGCGTGGCGACGGCTTTGGTATCGGAGACGCAGAAGAGTGATTTCGTCCAGAAGACCAAGGACGATTATGAGCATGTCCGCGTCGCCCGCGCCAATAAGGGGCAGAGCGCGCTCGTGCCGATCGAGGATGCGCGGGCCAATGGCTTCGAAATCGACGAGAGCCTGAAGCCCGGCAAGCCGCGCCTGCCCGGCGTCCATCGCTTCCCGGACTGGGATCTGAAGGATCTGCGGCAATATATCGACTGGACGCCCTTCTTCCGCGCCTGGGAGCTGGCGGGCAATTATCCGGCGATCCTCGAAGACAAGGTGGTGGGCGAGAGCGCGACCAGCCTGTTCAACGATGCGCAGGCGATGCTCGACCGCATCATCAACGAGAAATGGCTGACCGCGCGCGGCGTGTGTGGTCTGTGGCCCTGCCGCCGGGAGGGTGACGACATCATCGTCCATGTCGAGGATGAGAAACATGTCACCCTGCCGATGCTGCGCCAGCAGATCGCCAAGCGGGAAGGGCGGGCCAATATGTGCCTGGCCGACTTCATCAGTCATGACGGCGACTGGATGGGCGGGTTCGCCGTGTCGATCCATGGCATTGAGCCGCATCTGGCGCGTTTCAAGAACGCCATCGATGACTATTCGGATATTTTGCTGAAGGCGCTGGCGGATCGTCTGGCGGAAGCCTTTGCCGAGCGGCTGCACCATTATGTCCGCACCGCGCTCTGGGGCTATGCCGAGGGCGAGCAGCTCACGAACGAGGCGTTGATCAAGGAGCAATATCGCGGCATCCGTCCGGCGCCGGGCTATCCGGCCTGCCCCGAGCATAGCCTCAAGCCGCTATTGTTCGACATGCTCGACGCGCATCATGCGACCGGCATCACGCTGACGGAGAGCTTTGCCATGCTGCCGACGGCGGCGGTCAGCGGCTTTTATTTCGGGCACCCGCAGGCCGAATATTTCGGCGTGGCGCGGGTCGGCCGCGATCAGTTGGAGGATTATGCCCGGCGGCGCGGCGTCGATCTGGAGACGGCGGAGCGCTGGTTGCGGCCGAATCTGGATTGAGGATTGAGATCAGGATATGACGTGTTCCTGCGAAGGCAGGAACCCAGTCCCACGGTAGCCATGATACGGAGACGGCAGAACTGGGCTCCTGCCTGCGCAGGAGCACGGTGGTTAGCTATTCAGCGTGCCTCGTGGTTGGCCGCGACCGCCTTCGCCACCGCCTGCATCAGTTGCCAGCGCGTCGGGATCGGTTCGGTCGTGCTGCCGATCATCACCGCGACCGCATAGCTGGTGCCGTCGGGCGCGGTCATGATGCCGATGTCGTTGAACCCGGTCGACCGCGCGCCCAGTTCCTGCCCGGTGCCGGTCTTGTGCAGATAATGCCAGCCCGCCGGCACGCCGCCCTTGATCCGCTGCGGCCCGGTTTTCGCCTCGCTCATGATCGACATCAGCAGTTGCGAGGAAGCGGGCGAGAGCATGTCATTCTGCTTGAGCTTCGCCAGCGCCTGCACGATCGAGGAGGGCGCCGCCCCGTCCGGCGGGCTGGCGAGATAATTGTCCAGCGCCTTCTGCCGCACCGATAGGGGCAGCTTGGCGCGGGCGGCGTAGAAATTGCGGCCGATCGAATAATCCTGCCGCCAGTCCAACCCTGCCGTCGTCGATTGCAGCAGCCGTTCGCCGGGGCCGAAGCGGATATCCTTGATGTACCGCCGCGCCAGATAGCTCCGCACCGCGTCCGGCCCGCCGACGGCGCGCAGCAGCGTGTCGTTGGCGGTATTGTCGCTCTGCGTCATGGCGCGGCGCATCAGGTCGGAATAGGTCGTGGTCCAGCCCGAATTGCCGACCAAAGCGGCGGTCGGCTGGTGGAAGAGGGTCAGATCCTTCTTCGTGATCGTCGTGCTGTCGCTGAGGCGAATCTTGCCCCGGTCGACCGCGTCGAGGAAGGCCATCGACACCCAGAGCTTCGACACGCTCTGCTGCGGGAAAAGGCTGTTGCCGTTCCAGGCGACCGTCCAGTCGCTGCCGACACGGCGCACCGCGATGCCGACCTTGCCGTTGAAGCTTTGGCCGAGATTGCGCACGACGCTGACCAGCGCGGGCGGCGGCGTTTCCCGCTGATCGACATCGAGAGCCTGGAAGGATTTGGGCGGATTGGCGACCGGCTTGATCGGATAGGTCGCCGTCGTGGGCTGCGGCCGCTGGACCGCCGCATAAGGCTGCTGCGGCGCGCTGACGCAGGCCGAAAGCGCCGCCATCAACAGGACGAGGCGGGCCGAGCCGCTATTGCCGCCGCCATTTGGGCGCTTGCCGCGCCCTCCCTTCAAAATGGTCATCAAAATCCCCGCACTCTCCTTTCGCATTAGGGTTCAGACCCGCGCCGGGTGACAAGAATCATGCGACGAATGATTCTACAAATGCGATGTAAGGAGGCTGAACGAGGCGTGCCTTAACTCAGTTGAGGTTCAGGCGGCAGGCTGCAACAAAGCGCGCATGAATCGAGCGATGAACAGACGGATCATGATGCGGGCCATGATGCGAGGCGCGGCGGCCCTGCTGGTGGGCGGCGTGCTGGCGTCGAAGGCGTGGGCAGCCCCCTTCGCTTCCCGTCGGATCGCGGTGACGACGCGCGGGGCCGGGCGCGACGTCGTGCTGATCGCGGGGCTGGCGAGCGGGCCGGGGCTGTGGAACGGGGTGGTCGGCGCGCTCCCCGGCTATCGCTGGCATCTGGCCCATGTCCGGGGCTTTGCGGGCCTTGCCGCAGACGCCAATGCCAGCGGGCCGCTGGTTCAGCCGCTGGCGGACGAAATCGCCCGCTATATCGCGGCGGCGGGGTTGGATCGGCCCGCGATCGTCGGCCACAGCATGGGCGGCACGCTGGCGATGATGCTGGGCCTCAAGGGACTGGCGGGGCGGCTGATGGTGGTCGACATGCTGCCCGAAGGCGCGGCGATGGTCGGCGGCACGGCGCAGGGCATGGGTTTCCTGGCCGATCAACTGGGCCAATATTTTACGGGAACCAAGGCAGGGCGGGCCTATCTGGCGCAGATGCTGGCGGACATGCCCGGCGCACGCGGGAGCGATCCGGATGTCATCGCCAATGCATTGCGCGATCTGGCCAATGTCGATCTGGGGCCGCAACTGGCACGGCTGACGGCCCCGATGGAGGTGGTCTATGCCGTGGGCAGCGATGCGGCGCAGGCGGGCGAGATCGGCCGCACCTTCCGCGCTGCCTATGCGGCGAAGCGCGGCGTCCGGCTGGTGCCCATCGGCCCCAGTGGCCATGTCGTCATGGCGGACCAGCCAGCGCGTTTCAACGCGGTGCTGGGCGATTTTCTGAAAGGCTTTTGACGCCGATCAAAGGCGGGGCGTCATAGCCGCTCTAGGGCGTAGTGACATTTTAGGGATTCACGTCGTCGCCGATTTGTGATTCACCACTGGCTTTTGGAGGCTGGTGTGGAAGGCGAAGTGCTTCGGGACGATCAATGGGAGCGGCTGCGTGAGTTCGTTCCGGGGGGACGCAAGGGCAAGCGCGGCCCGCGCAGTAACGGGCGTTTGTTTCTCGATGCGTTGCTTTGGCTGGCCCGGTCAGGCGGACGCTGGCGTGATCTGCCGGAGAAGTTCGGCCCCTATCAGACGGCCAAGCGGCGTTATTATCGCTGGGTCCAGCAGGGCGTGATCGACCGGATCTTCGAGGCCGTGTCGGATGATCCCGACATTGAGTGGCTGGCGATCGATGCGACTGTGATCCGCGCTCAGGCCCAGGCGGCTGGGGCACGGGTTAAAAGGGGGGCGCTCAAGCCCAGGCTCTCGGCCGCTCGCGAGGAGGGTTCGGCACCAAAGTACACGCCGTAGTCGATGCACTTGGCTTGCCGATCCGCTTCATCCTCGGCCCCGGTCAGCAGAACGACATGGCACCCGCCCATGATCTGATCCGCGGCATCCCGGCCGGCAAGGTTCTGGCTGACCGCGCCTACGATGCCGACAGCCTGCACGACCTCATCTACGAGCAAGGCGGCGAACCGGTCATCCCGCCTCGCCGCCATCGCAAATATCAGCATCCCTACGACCGCATCGCCTACAAACACCGCTGGGGCATTGAGGGCTTCTTCGCCAAGCTCAAACAATGGCGACGCATCGCCACCCGCTATGACAAGCTCGCCGCAAACTTTCTCGGCTTCGTCAAACTCGCCAGCATCATGCTATGGCTCAAATGATTAAATCGTCACTACAACCTAGAAGGAGTTCGGCGCCGACCCGCGTCACTCCCCCCTGATGGCGCAGCGCGACAGGCCGCTGCGCCACTTTTTTCATGGGGCCAGCACAGTATCGACCGCGTCCGGCAGCATGCCGGGATAGTCGAGCGTATAGTGCAGCCCTCGGCTTTCCTTGCGGTGGAGCGCAGAACGGACGACCAGGCGCGCAACCTCCAGCAGGTTGCGCAGCTCGATCAGGTCGGGCGTCACGCGGAAATGGCCATAATATTCGTCCACTTCCTTGGCCAGCAGGTCGATGCGGTGCTTGGCGCGTTCCAGCCGCTTGGTGGTGCGGACGATGCCCACATAGTCCCACATGAAGCGGCGGATTTCCTTCCAATTATGCTGGACGATGACCTCCTCGTCCGAATCGGTCACGCGGCTTTCGTCCCACGGCCGGATCGGCGGGGGCGAGGGCAGATCGTCCCAATGGGCGCGGATGTGCCGGGCGGCGGCTTCCCCGAAGACGAAGCATTCGAGCAGCGAATTGGAGGCGAGGCGATTGGCGCCGTGCAGGCCGCTTTCCGTGACTTCGCCCGCCGCGTAGAGACCCGGCAGGTCGGTGCGGCCATCAAGGTCGATCACCACGCCGCCGCAGGTATAATGCTGCGCCGGGACGACCGGGATCGGTTCCTTGGTGATATCGATGTCGAGGTCGAGCAGGCGCGCATAGATTGTGGGGAAGTGGGTGCGCACGAATTCCGGCGGCTTGTGGCTGATGTCGAGATGGACATAGTCGAGGCCGAGCCGCTTGATCTCATGGTCGATGGCGCGGGCGACGATGTCTCGGGGCGCCAGTTCGGCGCGCTCGTCGAAGCGGGGCATGAAGCGCTCGCCGCCGCCGGGGACGCCGGGGGGCAGCTTGAGATGCCCGCCTTCGCCCCGCACGGCCTCGGTGATGAGGAAATTCTTGACCTCCAGATTGTAGAGGCAGGTCGGGTGGAACTGGTTCATCTCCATGTTGGAGACGCGGCAGCCCGCGCGCCAGGCCATGGCGATGCCGTCGCCGGTCGCGCCCCTGGGCGCAGTCGAGAAGAGATAGGTGCGGCCCGCGCCGCCGGTGCACAGGATGGTCGCGCGGCCCAATATGGCGTCGACATGGTCGGTCTGCTTGTTGAAGGCGTAGATGCCCCAGACATGGCCGTCGCCCGAATATTTCTCGCCATGGCGGCTGGTGATGAGGTCGAGGGCGACCATATCCTCCAGCAGCGTGATGTTCGGATTGGCGCGGGCCGCTTTCAGCAGCGCGACCTGCACGGCATGGCCGGTGGCGTCGTCGACATGGACGATGCGGCGGTGGCTGTGGCCGCCTTCACGGGTCAGGTGCCAGCGTTCGCCAAACTCCTCGCCGCCCTCTTCATTGGCGTTGAAGGGGACGCCGAGCGCCGCGAGCCGCTCGATCGCGGCGGGGGCTTCGGAGACGACGAACTCCACCGTGCTGCGGTCGTTGAGGCCGGCGCCCGCGACCATCGTGTCCTCGATATGTGCCTCGAAACTGTCACCGGCGTCGAGTACGGCGGCAATGCCGCCCTGCGCCCAGTTGGTCGACCCGCCGTCGAGCGCGCCCTTGGCCAGAACCACGACCTTGCGGTCCTGCGCGAGGTTGATGGCGGCCGTCAGCCCTGCCGCGCCGGAGCCGATGATGACGACGTCATAGGTGGTGATGGGCATATATTCTTCTTACTCCCCTCCCGCTGGCGGGAGGGGTCGGGGGTGGGCCAGCGCAAGCGTTGCCTGGATATGCGACACAACGCCTTCAAGATTTTTCATCACATCGGCATTGGAAAAGCGCAAGATTCGATAGCCTTTGGCAAGGCAGTAATTATCGCGACGCGAATCATGTTGGATGGTGTGATCGTGGCTTGCACCGTCCAGTTCGATAATGAGGTTCAGTTCGCGGCAGATGAAATCGGCAAAATAAGGGCCGACCGGCATTTGGCGGCTGAACTTGCAGCCTAATTTCCGATTGCGCAGTTGTTGCCACAGTAGACGTTCGGACGTCGAGGCCGCATTGCGGAGTGATTTGGCGCGAGCAGTGTTCCTCGATTTGAAAGGTTGCGCCAGCCCACCCCCTAACCCCCTCCCGCTAGCGGGAGGGGGAACAGGATTGGCTTCCTCCCTCACGCGGCCGCCGTCAGATTGAGGAACACATCCTCCAGATCGGGATCGCGGGTCACTACATCGACGATCGAAAGTCCGCTTGCCTGCACGGCGCTCAGCACCTGACCCGCATTGGCGCGGTTCTTCATATAGGTGATGGTCAGCGTGCGTTCGTCCGACAGTTCGATCTTCTCGAAGCTGGGGTCGGCGGGCGGCGTCACGATGTCGCGGTCGACCGTCACCTGCACCACCTTTTCCTGCGCCATGGCGATCAGTTCGCGGGTCGGCTTGTCGGTGATGACCTTGCCATGGTTGATGATGGCGATGCGGTCGCACAGTTCCTCGGCTTCCTCCAGATAATGCGTCGTCAGCACGATCGTCACGCCCTGCCGGTTGAGTTCGCGGACATAGGCCCAGAGCTGCTGGCGAAGCTGAACGTCGACGCCCGCCGTCGGCTCGTCCAGCACCAGGATCGGCGGGCTGTGCACCATCGCCTTCGCGACCAGCAGGCGGCGTTTCATGCCGCCCGAGAGGGTGCGGGCATAGGCGTTGGCCTTGTCCTCCAGATGCACGGCGCGCAACAATTCCATCGAGCGGCGGCGCTCCTTGGGTACGCCATAATAGCCAGCTTGATTCTCCAGCGTCTCGAACGGGGTGAAGAAGGGATCGAAGACGATCTCCTGCGGCACGATGCCGATCGAGTTCTTGGCGTTGCGGGGGTTCTGGTCGATGTCGAAGCCCCAGATCCTTGCGCTGCCGCTGGTCTTGTTCACCAGCCCCGCGAGGATGTTGATCGTCGTCGACTTGCCCGCGCCATTCGGACCCAGCAGGCCGTAAATCTGCCCGCGCGGGATCGACAGGTTGATATTGTCGAGCGCTCGCTTGCCGCCCTTATAGTCCTTGGTGAGGTTGGTGATCTCGATGGCGGGGGGCGGGGCGGGGGAGGGGGCGGTGTCGGTCATGGCTGCCTATAGTGGGGTGGGACAAGCGCAAAGGGAAGGGCGCAGAGTGTCCCGATCCTTCAAAATTCGTCGGCGGCGTCCAGCAGGGCGGTGAGCTTGCGCGGGGCGACTTCGCGCCAGCTTCGATGGAGACGCTCCGCAATCTGGTCCCAGTCCGTGTCGCCCAGGTCGACGCGGATGCCGACCCAGCCGTCACCGAAATAAGCGGGGCGGTAATAGCGGGCGGGGTCGCTTTCGATCAACATCGCCTGTTCTTCCGGCGCGGTCGTCTTGACGAGGATGGCGATGATGCCGTCGCCATGATGATCCTGCGTGAAATAGGCGAATTTCTTGCCCTTTTCGATGCCGAAGCAGGGCATGCCGTGGGAGGTGACCTCGTCCGTTTGCGGCAAGGCGAACACGCGTTCGCGCACCTTGTTTAACAGCCATTCGGGCTGCCGTTCGCGGGTGACGAAATCGGCCAGGGTGCGGGAATAGAGCTGATGTTCGGCCATCAGGATGCGCGCGGCGAGACTGTCGGCGGTGTCGCCGGGCAGGATCGCGACTTCGGTCTGGCCCAGCACCGGGCCGTCGTCCAGTTCGGCGGTCACGATATGAACCGAGCAGCCCGCATGGTTGTCGCCAGCGTCGAGCGCTTTCTGGTGGGTGTCGAGACCCTTATATTTGGGCAGCAGGCTGGGGTGGATGTTGAGCATCCGGCCTTCCCATCCGGCCACGAATTCCGGCGAAAGCAGGCGCATATAGCCCGCCAGCGCGACATATTCGGCGCCTGCCTTGCGAAGCTGCGCGTCGATGATCCGGTCGAATTCGGCGCGCTTCATCCCCTTGTGGCTCTGGCCGAAGGTCGCGACGCCCTCCGCGGCGGCGAGGGTCAGGCCGGGGGCTTCAGGATCGTTGGCCGCGACCAGCACGATCTCATAGGGGCAGGACGGGTGCTTGGCGGCGTAAAGCAACGCCGCCATGTTCGAACCGCGCCCGGAAATCAGAACGCCGACCTTGGCTTTTTGCATGAGGCTACCCCAGATGCGTGGCGGTCCAGTCGGCCTTGGCGCTCCATGTGCCTTGGCTTCCCTTGACCGTGCAGCCCTTTTCGCCCGCTTCCACGACACCGACGCGGACGACGGTTTCGCCTGCCGCTTCCAGCTCGGTGGTAACCGCGTCGGCAGCATCCGCATCGACCGCCAGCACCATGCCGACGCCGCAGTTGAAGGTGCGCGCCATTTCCTCCGGCTCGATATGGCCCTGCGCCTGCAGGAAGGCCATCAGGCGCGGCTGTTCCCACGCGTCGGCATCGACCACGGCATGACAGCCGTCGGGCAGCACGCGCGGGATATTCTCCAGTAGGCCGCCGCCGGTGATATGGGCGAGCGCGTTGATCCGGCCAGCCCGGACCAGCGGCAGCAGCGATTTCACGTAAATGCGCGTCGGCGCCATCAGCGCGTCGATCAGCAGCACTTCATTGTCGAAGATCGCCGGACGGTCGAGCTTCCAGCCCTTGTCGGCAGCCAGGCGGCGCACCAGCGAGAAGCCGTTCGAATGCACGCCCGAGGAGGCGAGGCCGATCAGCATGTCACCCGCCTTGACCTTGTTGCCGGTCAGCGCCTGGGACCGTTCCACCGCGCCGACGCAGAAACCGGCGAGGTCATAGTCGCCCGGCGCATACATGCCCGGCATTTCCGCCGTTTCGCCGCCAATCAGCGCGCAGCCCGCTTGCTTGCAGCCTTCCGCAATGCCCGCGATGACGCGTTCGGCAACGCCGCTCTCCAGCTTGCCGGTGGCATAATAGTCGAGGAAGAAAAGTGGCTCGGCGCCCTGTACGATCAGGTCGTTGGCGCACATGGCGACCAGGTCGATGCCCACGCCGTCATGGGCGTTGTGATCGATGGCGAGCTTCAGCTTGGTGCCGACGCCGTCATTGGCCGCGACCAGCAGCGGGTCGTCATAGCCCGCCGCTTTCAGGTCGAAGAAGCCGCCAAAGCCGCCCAGTTCGGCGTCGGCGCCGGGGCGGCGGGTGGCCTTGGCAAGCGGGGCGATGGCGCGGACAAGCGCATTGCCTGCGGCGATGTCGACGCCAGCCTTGGCGTAGCTATAGGATTCGGTGTCGCTCATAAGGACGCGCCCTAGAACAAAGCTCAAGAAAACGGAACGGGAAATGGGTTGCCGCTTGGCAGGGCAGGCAAATCTCGCCAAAAGGGCGCGCGTGAATGTGCCTCATGTCCTTCGTGGCCTGTCTTTTCGGCCTCTGAACCTGTTTCGCGTGCGCTCTCTTCGGGTGTTGGCGCGACCGCTCCAGATTATGGGGGCGATCGCGCTCGGCCTCGCCGCAGCGGCGCTGGTGGCGCAGATGGAGGGGGAGCGCGGGGTGCCGCCGATCGCCAGCGGCGGCGACTTCCAGGTAAGCCATGTGAAGGTCGACGTCTTCGCCAAGGATGCCGACAGCGCGCGCAAGGCGGGCTGGCGCCTGGCGCAGCGGCGGGCCTGGCAGATGCTCTGGACGCGGACTCATGGCGGCACCGGAGTGCCCGCGCTGTCCGATTCGCAGTTGGAAGGCATGATTTCGGGCATTGAGATCGAATATGAGCAGGCCGGGCCGAACCGCTATGTGGCGACGCTGGGAGTGATGTTCGACCGGGCGCGCACCGGGCAGTTGCTGGGCGTTACCGGCAGCAATGTCGTGCATTCGCCGCCTTTGCTGGTGATCCCGGTGCTGTGGGACGGCGGATCGGCCGTGTCCTATGAGCGCATCAATGAATGGCAGAAGGCCTGGGCGCGGTTCCGCACCGGCGACAGCGCGATCGATTATGTGCGCGTGGCGGGCTCGATCGCGGACCCGATTCTGCTGAATGGCGGGCAGACCGGGCGGCGCGGGCGGCTGTGGTGGCGGGTGCTGCTGGACCAATATGGCGCCGCCGACGTGGTGATTCCCATGGCCCGGCTGGATCGCCAATATCCCGGTGGCCCCGTGACCGGCACTTTCACTGCGCGCTATGGCCCGGACAATAGCCTGATCGGCAGCTTTTCGCTCCGCGCCTCCAATGACAGCGCGATCCCGCAGATGCTGGATCAGGCGACGCAGCGGATCGACCAGCTTTATACGCAGGCGCTGAACGATGGCCGTCTGCGGCCCGATCCCTCGCTGATCATCGAGGAGCCGGTCGATCCTGACGCTCTGGCCATCGAAAATGCTGCCGATCTGCCGGTGGAAACGCTGGACGTGCCGACGCCGGCCGCCACGACCGGCAGCTTCGCGATCCAGTTCGACACGCCCGATGTCGGATCGGTGGCGCAGGGCGAGGCGGCGCTGCGCTCCATCGCGGGAGTCCGTTCCGCCGCGACCAGCAGCCTGGCGCTCGGCGGCACCTCCGTCATGCAGGTGAGCTTCGACGGCACGGTCGATACGCTGCGAGCGGCTTTGGCGGCGAAGGGTTATAGCGTCGCGGTGTCCGGCAATACGCTGCGCATCCGCCGCGCCGCTGCGACGGGAGCCGCTCCGGCACAATGAGACAGATCAGCCTGCCGTTCGACCGGCCGGGCCAGGGAGCGGGCGACGAATTCCTGGTCAGCGAAGCCAACCGCATCGCCGTTCGCCATCTGGAAAATTGGCAGGGCTGGCCGCTGGCGATCAGCGTGCTGACAGGGCCGCCTCTGTCGGGCCGCTCCACCCTGGGCCGCCATTTCGTCGCGATGAGCGGCGGCGCCGTGATCGACGACGCGCCTGGGCAGGACGAACAGGTGCTGTTCAACGCCTGGAACGAGGCGCAGACGACGCGGCGGCCATTGCTGATGATCGGTGACCTTCCGCCGGAGCAATGGCCGGTGGCGCTGCCCGATCTTCGCTCCCGCCTTGCCGCGGTGCCGCATGTCGCTTTGGAGGAACCGGACGAGGCGCTGGCCCATGCGCTGATCGAGCGGTCTTTCGTCGTCGCGGGCGCCAAATATGCCGCCGATCTGCCCGACTGGCTGTTGCGGCGGATCGAGCGCAGCTATGCGTCGATCGCAGCGGTCACGCGGCTACTGGACGAGGCCGCATTGTCATCGGGGCGTAAGATTTCTATCGCTATGGCGAAAGATGTCCTGCAAGGCGCGGGATTTTTGCCTATAGTCCCGGACTGACCATCCGGTTCTGAAAAATTATGAGAGATATGTGGCCGAAGCTGACCCCTCCGCCAGCCTGACCCTGCCCGGCGACCGCTATTTCAACCGGGAGCTGTCCTGGCTGGCTTTCAACCAGCGCGTGCTGGAGGAAGCGATGAACCGGGCGCATCCCCTGCTGGAGCGCCTGCGGTTCCTGTCGATTTCCGGAGCCAATCTGGATGAGTTCTTTTCCGTGCGCGTGGCGGGCCTTAAGGGTCAGCAGTTGCAGGATGTCGACATGCGCTCCGCCGACGGGCTGACCCCGGCGCAGCAACTGGCCGCCATTACCGATGAAACCGCCCGGCTGATGGGTGCGCAGCAGAAGGTCTGGGGCGCACTGCACGGCGAACTGGGGAAGGTGGGGATCGAAGTCATCGGCCCATCCAGCGCGCTCGACCCGAGCTGCGAGAATTGGCTGCGGGAGCATTTCCTGACGCAAGTCTTCCCGATCCTGACGCCGCAGGCGCTCGACCCGGCGCATCCTTTCCCCTTCATTCCCAATCAGGGGCTGTCGATCGTCTTCGATCTGGAACGGCTGTCGGACAAGGAATCGATTCGCGAACTGGTGATGATCCCGTCCTCGCTCGCCCGCTTCGTGCGGATGCCGGGGGATATAGCGCGCTATATGGCGCTGGAGGCGGTGATCCGGCGCTTTTCCGCCGATCTCTTCCCCGGTTATCGGGTGCGCAACAGCGGCGTGTTCCGCATCATCCGCGACAGCGATATCGAGATCGAGGAAGAGGCGGAGGATCTGGTCCGCTATTTCCGCAGCGCGATCAAGCGCCGGCGCCGCGGCCGTGTGATCCGCATGGAGATAGAGGAGCGCATCCCCGAGCCGGTCGAGGAGATGTTGCAGGACATGCTCCAGGGCCATGAGGCGATCATCGCGGAGGTGGAGGGGTTCGTCGGGATCGGGGATCTCAGCGGGATTGTCGAAGAGGACCGGCCCGACCTGAAATTCGAGCCCTATGCCCCGCGCTTTCCGGAGCGCATCCGCGAATATGGCGGGGATTGCTTCGCCGCGATCCGGGCGAAGGACATCGTCGTCCACCACCCCTATGAAGCGTTCGACGTGGTAGTGTCCTTTCTGAAGCAGGCGGCGTCGGACCCCGATGTGGTGGCAATCAAGCAGACGCTCTACCGCGCGGGCAAGCAGTCCGCGATCATCCGCGCCCTGATCGACGCGGCGGAGGCGGGCAAGTCGGTGACCGCCGTGGTGGAACTCAAGGCCCGCTTCGATGAGGAGCAGAATCTGATGTGGGCCGACGCGCTGGAACGTGCGGGCGTACAGGTGGTCTATGGCTTCATCGACTGGAAGACCCATGCCAAGGTGTCGATGATCGTCCGGCGCGAAGGCGGGCAGTTCCGCAGCTACTGCCATTTCGGCACGGGCAATTATCATCCGGTCACAGCGCGTATCTACACCGATTTGAGCTTCTTTACCGCTGACCCGGCTTATAGCCGCGATGCCGCCGCGCTGTTCAACTACATCACCGGCTATGTCGAACCGCAGCGGCTGGAAAAGCTGGTGATGTCGCCCCGCGACCTGCGCAACCGCCTGTGCGAGCTGATCGATGCGGAGATCGAGCATGTCCGGGCCGGGCGGCCGGGAACCATCTGGGCGAAGATGAATTCGCTGGTGGACCCGGCGATCATGGAAAAGCTTTATGCGGCGAGCAATGCGGGCGTGCAGATCGAACTCATCGTGCGGGGCATTTGCTGCCTGCGGCCGGGCGTTCCGGGCATGTCGGAGAATATCCGGGTGAAGTCGGTGGTCGGCCGCTTCCTGGAACATAGCCGCATCACCGTGTTCGGCAATGGCAAGGCGCTGCCGAACAATGGCGCCAAGGTATATATCAGCTCGGCCGACTGGATGCCGCGCAATTTCGACCGGCGCGTGGAGTTTCTGGCGCCGGTCGAGAATCCGACCGTGCACGACCAGATTCTCGACCAGGTGATGGTCGCCAACCTGATCGACACCGAGCAGAGCTGGGAACTGGATTGCGACGGCCAATATCATCGGGTCGAGGCGACCGACCGGCCGTTCAACCTGCACCGCTATTTCATGACCAACCCATCGCTGTCGGGCCGCGGCGCGTCGCTGGACAGCGGGGCGGTGCCGACCCTTCGCCTGCGCGGGCGGGCCTGAGGTCCATGAATTCCATGCTGAGCCAGGTCCGGGCGCTCGCCCCCGGCATGGCGACGTCGCCGCAGCAGGCCAAGGCGCGCACGGCGATCATCGACATCGGCTCCAACAGCGTGCGTCTGGTCGTTTATGACGGGCCGCGCCGCATTCCCTTCATCCTCTTCAACGAGAAGGTGATGGCGGGGCTGGGCGCGTCGCTGGGCAAGACCGGGCGAATCGAGCCGGAGGCGATGGACCGGGGTCTGCGGGCCGTGGGCCGCTTCGCCCATCTCTGCCGCGAAATGGAGGTGCAGGAGGTGCGCTGCGTCGCCACTGCGGCTGTCCGGGATGCGGACAATGGCGACGAGTTCATCCAGCGTGCAAAGGCCATGGGGCTGGACGTCGAGCTGCTGTCGGGTGGGCAGGAGGCGATCGCGGCGGCGCATGGCGTGCTGTCGGGCATTCCCGGAGCGGACGGCATCGTCGGGGATCTGGGCGGCGGCAGCCTGGAACTCGCCCGTATTCGCGATGGCGCGGTGCATGAGACGGTCTCGCTGCCGCTGGGCGTGCTGCGCCTGCCGCAGATCCGGGCCAAGGGGCCGGCCGTGCTGGAGCGGCTGGTCAAGAAGATGCTGGTCAAGGCGGGATGGGACGCGCCCGCGGACCTGCCCTTCTACATGGTTGGCGGGTCGTGGCGCGCGCTGGCGCGATTCGACATGGAACTCACCCAATTCCCGCTGCCGGTGGTGCATCAATATGATATGCCTGCCGGGCGCGCCGAACAGTTGACGCGCATCGTGTCCCATGTCGGCAAGGCGCGGTTCAAGGATATTCCCCAGATCACCGGATCGCGCGTGCCGACCCTGCCCAACGCGGCGGCGCTGCTGTCGGTGATCGTGCGGCAGTTGAAGTCGAGCCGGCTGGTGGTGTCGGCTTACGGTCTGCGCGAAGGGTTGCTGTTCAGCGACCTGCCTTCGGACATTCAGGCGCACGATCCGCTGCTGATCGCGGCCGAGGCGGAAGGGGAGGCGCAGGGCCGCTTCGCCGGTCATGGCGACATGATCGAACGCTGGATCGCGCCCCTGTTCCTGGAGGACGGCAGCGCATGGCGACGGATAAGGCGGGCGGCTTGCCTGCTGGCGGATGTCGGCTGGCGCGCCAATCCCGATTTCCGGTCGGAACGGGGGGTCGAGATCGCGCTGCACAGCAATTGGGTGGGTATCACTGCGGCCGAGCGGGCGATGCTGGCGCAGGCGCTGCACAGCAATTTCGGCGGCGGCGTGTCGACGCCGCCCGGGATCGAGCGGCTGGCTTCGCCCGAAGCGCTGCAGCGCGCTACCTTATGGGGGCTGGCCATCCGATTGGGCCAGCGGCTTTCCGGCGGGGTCGAAGGGCCGCTGCTCGCCTCCCGGCTGGAGATGGAGGGCAATGTGCTCGAACTGCGGTTGCGGGGCGTGGACGCCGATCTGTTCGGGGAAGCGGTGGAGCGGCGGCAGCGTCAACTCGCGCAGGCCATGGGGGTGAAGTACCGCCTGGCTTGGTAGGGATTGGGTGGAGAGAGCGGGCTGGTTGGTCGGAGCAGGTTCATTTAGTGGCGGCAATTGGCCATTGGCAGCCATTGAGCGCATCCGTGTTCCTGCGAAGGCAGGAACCCAGTTCCTACCGTGCAATGATCCACAAGCGGCGGAACTAGGCTCCTGCCTTCGCAGGAGCACGATGTGTTTCTAGGAAAGGGTGCGAGTAGACCGTCCGCCTTCCGCCCTCATCCCACCATCCCCGCGCCGAGCAGCAACAGCAGTTTTACGTCGATGGCAAAGCCCTCCGCCCGCCATGCCGCGATCCGATCATGAATCCCATTCAGCGGCACGCGGTGGACGCGGATGTCTTCCCCCGCGACGCCGCCGCCTTCGCCGGTTTTCTTAAGGTCATGGGCGCGAAACAGGGTGAAGCTCTCCGACACCATGCCGGGCGAGCTGTAGAACTCCCCCAGCGATTCCATCCGGCCGGGAAGATAGCCGGTTTCCTCCTCCAGTTCGCGGGTCGCGGCGAGCACGGCTTCCTCGCCCTCGTCATGGTCGCCCACCAGTCCCGCGGGCAGTTCGATGCAGCGGCGGCCCAGCGGTACGCGATATTGGTCGACCAGCAGCACATGGGGGCCATCGGTTGCGTCCTCGACGGCCAGGATGACGGCGGCATGGATGCCCCGCGCCCTGCCGACATATTCCCAACGCCCTCGCCGCTTGGCGGTGATGAAGCGGCCTTCCCACATGATTTCTTCGGGGGAGATCATGTCCTGCTCACTCATAATTCGATCAACCTGTCGGGCAATTCATTGGGATTGTCGCCGGTCGCCGGAAAATGCCGGGCCAGCACCACGCCGACCTGCCGCACCGCTTGCGCCATGCCGTCGGCGGCGCGGCCTTCCCGCACGCCGTCGATCAGCGCGGCCATGGCGTCGCCCCAGATTTCGGGCGCGACCTTTGCGTTGATGGCGGCATCCGCGACCAGTTCCGCCCGATGCTCGTCCAGCGAAAGGTAGATGAGCACGCCGGTCCGCCCTCGCGTGCGCCCCTGGGCGACGGCGCGGAACAGGGTGATGGCGCGGCGGCGCACGCGGCGCGCCTTGGTGGCTTTCGGGGTCAGCGCCAGGCGCAGCGGCATCCAGGCCAGCGCATAGCGGACGATCAGGAATTTGAGGATCAGCAGGCCCAGCAGAACCGTCAGCAGCTTCCAGTCCTCGACCTCATGCTCCCAGCTTTGCAGCAGCCAGGAGCAAAGCGCCCGGAATTGCTGCGGAAAAGCCGCAGCGGCGGACAGAGCCAGGAACACCGCGCCGATCGCCCAGTGCAGCCCGGCATCATGATAGGCGTCCGAGCGGCGCGCGACGATGGTGACGATCTCGCCGTCGGTCGCCTTTTCCGCTTCGGCTACCGCAACAGTCACGCGGTCATGGTCGGCTTCGTTCAAATGCAGACGCATCACCAATCCCCCGAAGCGCCGCCGCCGCCGAAGCTGCCGCCGCCGCCCGAAAAGCCGCCGCCGTCTCCGCCGCCCCAACTTGATCCACCACCGCTGCCCCAGCCGGAATCGCCCGGTCCCCAGAGGATGATCGGGCCGGACCCACCGCGATAGCGGCGGCCTTTGCCCCGGCTGGAGAACATGGACAGGACGATGATCGCGACCACGAACAGCCAGAACACCAGCATGAAACCACCGCCATCGTCCGACGCGTCCCGCGCCTTGGCCTCCGCTTGTGCCGCCAGCGCCTTCGCCTCCTCAGGCGGGAGGGTGAGCAACCTGCCGATCGCGTCCACCCCCGCATCGATCCCGCCGGGCATGTCGCCCGCCTTGAAATGAGGCGTGATGTCGTTGCGGATGATCTGGGAGGACAAGGCGTCAGTCATGATGCCTTCCAGGCCGTAGCCGACCTCGATCCGCACCTTGCGCTCATTGGGCGCGACGATCAGCAGCGCGCCGTTGTTCTTTTCCTTGTCGCCTATCCCCCAGGCCCGGCCGAGCTGATAGCCATAATCGGATATGTCATAGCCCTGAAGGTCGGGCAGCGTCGCCACCACCAACTGCCGCCCGCTCTGCTGCTCCAGCGCCGCGAGCTTGTCGGTCAGCGCCTGTTCCTGTTGCGGGGAGAGCAGGGCGGCGTCATCCACCACCCGCCCGGTCAGCTTCGGGAAAGTCTGTCCCTGAGCCGGAGGCGGAAAACCCAAAAGCGCCGCCGCCGGGATGAACAGCAGCAGCGACAGGATCAGGAGCAGGCGGCGGAGCATCACCGGCTCAGTTGCCGAAATCGACCTTCGGCGCTTCTTCCGCGCCCGGCGTGGTGGCCTGGAACGGGGTCATGGGCTTGGCGCCATGGATGATCTTGGCGCCGATCGCGTCGGGGAAGGTGCGGATGCGGGTATTATAGGCGCGCACCGCTTCATTATAGTCGCGGATGGCGACGGCGATGCGGTTCTCCGTCCCTTCGAGCTGCGATTGCAGGTCGAGGAAATTCTGGTTGGTCTTAAGGTCCGGATAGGCTTCGACCGAAGCGAGCAGACGGCCCAGACCTTGTGAAAGCTGCGCCTGCGCCTGCTGGAACTGCTGCACCTTGGCGGGATCGGACAAATCCTCGGCGCTGACCTGCACGGAGGTCGCCTTGGCGCGAGCCTCCGTCACCTTGACCAGCGTGTCCTGTTCCTGCTTGCCCGCCGCCTTTACCGTGGCGACGAGATTGCCGACCAGATTGGAACGGCGCTGATATTGCGCCTGCACGTCGGCCCATTTGGCCTTGGCAACCTCCTCGGCGGCGGGGACGCTGTTGATGCCGCAGGCGGAGAGCGCAAAGGCGCCCAGCAGTGGCAGGAGGAACAGGCGGAGTTGGCGCAGGATCGTCATGGAACATCCTTAAGCTTGTTTCGCTGACGGAAATAGGCGGTTGTGGAAGTCTTCGCAACGGCCCATGCTGTCAATATCGCAATCAGGACAAGGGGTTCACCATGGGGCTGATTTCCGAATTCAAGACGTTCATCGCGCGCGGCAATGTCATCGACCTGGCCGTCGGCGTGATCATCGGCGGCGCCTTCGCCACCATCACCAAATCGCTGACCGATGACCTGATCATGCCGGTCGTCGGCTATGTTTTCGGCGGTACGGATTTTTCGCGCTACTTCATTCGGCTGGGCGATATTCCCGCCGGATTCAAGGGCAATCCGGAAAGCTATGCGGACCTGAAAGGGGCGGGCGTCGCCATGCTCGGCTGGGGCGAATTTCTGACCGTGTTCGTCAATTTCCTCATCCTGGCCTTCATCATCTTCCTGCTTGTCAGAGCCGTGAACAAGTTGATGCCCAAGCCCGAAGACGCGCCCGCCGCTACGCCCGAAGACGTGCTCCTGCTCCGGGAAATCAGGGATTCCCTCAAAAAATAAGTCGTTTCCGCGACGAAAGGAGCGTGCGGCGGGAACCATCCTTCGCGCGGCCGGTTGATGGGCGTCAGGGTTCCGGGCATCCGGTCCCCTTGCCGCATGACGTCAGCCCATGGGGGCGCAACAGGAGAAAACGCCGTGAAAACCTTCGTATCAGTCCTTGGCCTTGCCAGCCTGATCGCGCTTGCTGCGTGCGATTCCAAGCAGGAGAACAAGGTCGAGAACGCGTATGAGAATCAGGCGGACGCCATCGACAACCAGGCCGATAATATGGAAGCGATGGCCGATAATCTGAGCGGCAATGCCGAAAATGCCGCTGAAAATGCTGCTGACGCACTGGAGAACAAGGCCGACGCCACCCGCGAGGCTGGTGAAAAGGCGGCTGATGCGGTCGAGAAGACCGAAAAGCATTAAATCCAGCGCTGCTGCCCGATCCACAAGGGGCGTCGCGACGACAAGTCGCGGCGCCCCCCTTTTATTGCGGATTTTCTGTCTTTAACGGGGATTTAACCACAGCTCCGCCATGGTCCGCCCGCTATCCATTGAGGCGGTGGAATGGACGAGTTACTCCAGGAATTCATATCCGAAACGCAGGAAACGCTTGAGGCGTTGGCGGGGGAAGTCGTCGCCTGGGAAGCCGATCCCACGGATCGCGACCGGCTGGACGCCATTTTCCGCTTTTTCCATACCGTGAAGGGGAGCTGCGGTTTCCTGAATCTGCCGCGTTTCGAACGGTTGAGCCATGCGGCGGAGGATGTGCTGGCCGAGATACGCGCCGACAAGCGCATTGCCGATCCCGCCACGGTCAGCGCCGTTCTGGGGATCATGGATCGCATCGCTGAACTGGCCGAAGCGGTCGCCATCGGCGCCGCGCTGCCGCATGAAAATGACGATTATCTGATCGCCGCCCTGACCGAGAAGGAGGCTGCGGCGCCTGAGGAAAGCGAGGCTCCCACGGCGCCTGTCGCGGTGGCGCGGACATCGGGGGGGCAGGCGGCGCCGCGCACCATCCGCCTGCCGCTGTCGTTGATCGACCAGTTGATGAACGGCGTGTCGGACATGGTGCTGGCCCGCAACGAACTGTCACGCAAGCTGCGCGAGCGGTCGGGCGATCCGGAACTGGAAAGCGCCTTCGAACGGCTTTCGACCTGCGTCGCGGACATGCGCGACGCCATTTCCAAAACCCGGATGCAGCGGGTCGACCGCCTGTTCACGGCCATCCCCCGCATGGTCCGCGACCTGGGCCGGGATCTGGGCAAGCGCATCGACCTGACGCTGGAGGGCGGCGATGTCGAGATGGACCGCGAAATGGTCGAGATGGTGGTCGATCCGCTCACCCATATCGTCCGCAACAGCATCGACCATGGCATAGAGACGCCGGAAAAGCGCCGCGCGCTGGGCAAGCCCGAAACGGGACGGCTGAAGCTGGAAGCGCGCCAGTCGGGCAACCAGATCGTCATCGAGATTTCCGACGACGGGCAGGGCATCGACACGCGCAGGCTGGTCGACAAGGCGATCGCGGCGGGCCGGATGACGCCGGAAGCGGCGGCGCGCATGAGCGAGGCCGAAAAGCTGGACCTGATCTTCCACCCCGGCCTTTCGACCGCGAGCGAGGTGACAGCCATTTCCGGGCGCGGCGTCGGCATGGACGTGGTCCGCGCCAATGTGGAGCGGATCGGCGGCGTCATCGCGCTCGACAACCGGCCGGGCTGTGGTTTGACGATCATGCTGCGGGTGCCCCTGACGCTGACCATCATTCCGGGGCTGATCGTCCGGGCGGGGGGGCTGCATTTCGCGATTCCCCGTTCTGCGGTGGTGGAAATCCTGCACGACAACAATGAAACGCTGCGCATCGCGGAAGTCGGCGGCGCCAAGATCGCGACGATCCGGTCCATCCGCCATTCGATGATCGATCTGGAAGAGGTTCTGGGCATGGAACGGATCGCCCAGCCCGGCCCGCGCGCGATCATGGTCGTGCGATCGGCAACCGGCGTTCCCTTTGCCATGGGCGTGTCGGCGGTGGAAAATCATGAGGAACTGGTGATCCGTCCCGCATCGCCGCTGGTGATGGCGACGGGCGTCTATGCCGGCATGACCCTGCCGGACAATGGCAAGCCGATGCTGCTGCTGGATGCGGCGGGCCTCGCCAACGCGGCGCGCCTGCCCAATATCATCGACGATCAGGCGGCGCGCCGGGCCGAAGAGACGCAGGAGGCGCAGGGCGGCGTCGAGATGGTTTCCGCCTTGCGGTTCGAGGAATATTCGGGCGAGCGGCGGTTGCTCAAGCTGTCGCTGATCGAGCGGGTCGAGGATATCGACGCGCGGCTGTTCGGCCGGTCGGGCGGGCACGGCTTCGTGCGGCTGGACGGACGGCTGGTGCCGGTCGCCAATGGCCATCACGACTTTGCCGGGGAAAAGGTCGCGGCGCTCCGCCTGCGCGATGGCGCCCGCGAAGCCTGTTATCCTGTCGCTGCGGTGCTCGACATCGTGGACATGCCCGCCGTGCCGGACATGGTCGCGATGCACGGCCTGTTGAGCGGCGTCGCCGTCATCGATGGCGAGCATCTGGAGGTGATCAATCCCTTCGCCCTGTTCGCCGCCTTGCCGGATGCGCCGATTGTTGAACGAACTGGCGGCCGCTGCCTGCTGGCCGACAGCGAGGACGGTTGGACGCGAGAGATATTGGCGCCGCTGCTGCGCCAGGCAGGGCATGAGGTGGTGATGGGCCTGCCCGGCGATGCGGCGATCGATCCGCAGGACGTCGTGCTGTTCACTGGATCGGAAGCGTCGGAGGCGAGCGAATTGCTGGGTTGCCGCGTCGTCCATCTGCGCGCCACCCCCCGGCCCAACGGCCCGCAGGACAGCAGCATCTATCGCTATGATCAGGACGCGCTGATGGCGGCGCTGTCCGGATCGCGGCGGTAAAGGGAGGAGCATAGCCGCATGAATCAGCTTTATCTCTTCGCCACGCTGGCCGGCACGCGGGTCGCCGTCGAGACCCGCGAGGTCGAGGCGGTGGTCAAGCTCACCGACATCTCGCCGGTGCCGGGCATGGGCGCGCATGTCGCCGGGCTTTCCGCGCTGCGCAGCCGGGTGCTGACCATCATCGATGTCGCGGCGCTCGTCCGGGGGCGGCCGACGCCCATGGAACAGCGCGGCTTTGCGATCATCGCGGACATTAGCGGCCACAGCTATGGTCTGATGGTCGATGCCGTCTACGACATCTGCCAGGTGCCGGAGGGCGAACTGCCGCTGCGCGGTCAGCTCGATCCCGTCTGGTCGCCCTATGCCCGCGGCCTGGTGGAGCATGAGGGCCAGCCCTATCTGCTCGTGTCGCTGAGCGGTTTCATCGAGGCGGGCGCCGTGGCCCAAGCGGCATGAAAACAGCCTGCATGACGATATTGTACCGGCGTTTACCAAATGCTCGCCTTTGCCGGTTAGGCTCGTGAAGATGGGACGCAAAACAAGGGACGCTCTATGAAAAACTGCCTGGTCGTGGATGATTCGAAAGTCATCCGCAAAGTTGCCCGCCACATATTGGAATCGCTCGACCTTTCCGTGAGCGAGGCGGTCGATGGCCGTGACGCCCTCACGCAATGCGAAACGTCCCTGCCCGACGTGGTTCTGCTCGACTGGAACATGCCGGTGATGAGCGGCATGGAATTTCTCCAGGCGCTGCCGGGCGCCAATCTGGCCGCCCGGCCCAAGATCATCTTCTGCACCACGGAAAACGGCATCGGCCATATCAAGGCGGCCGTCGAAGCGGGTGCGGACGAATATGTGATGAAGCCGTTCGACCGGGAAACGCTGGAAAGCAAGCTGACGATCGTCGGCGTGATCTAGCGCTGATTGGCGATCGAACGCCCTGCTCCTGACCTGATTTCTTGCCTTCGTTCAGAAAGATTTCCCTCGATGACCGTTCACGTGCCGATCATGGCCAGCAACCGGGACGAAGACAGGGCGTTGCGCACCCTGATCGTCGACGATTCGGTCGTGGTCAGGACGGTCATCGAACGGATATTGAACGCTGACCCGAGATTTTCCGTCTCCCACAAGACCAACAGCGCCGAACATGCGCTGGGATATCTGAGCGAGCATGAGGTCGATCTGGTCCTGCTGGACATCGAACTGGCGGGGCAGAGCGGGCTGATGGCGCTGCCCGCGATCCTGCGGACCAATCCGCGCGCCAAGGTCGTGATCCTGTCGGGCAATTGCGAGGAGGGGAGCGCCGCGGCGGTCGAAGCGCTGGCGCTGGGCGCGAGCGACATATTGGCCAAGCCTGGCAGCGGCAGCTTTGGCGAACATTTCCCCCAGGCCTTGATCGATCGGCTGTCGCGCCTGTTCAACGGCGACGTGACGCCTGTCATCGCCCGGCCCCCGCTGCGGATCGAACCGGAGCAGGCGGCCCAGCCGCTCGCCTGCCTGGGCATCGGCGCATCGACTGGCGGCATCCATGCCTTGGGACAGCTTTTCGCCGGTCTGGCCGCGCCGCTCGGCGTGCCGATCCTGCTGACCCAGCATCTGCCGGCCAGCTTCACTCATTATTTCGTCCAGCAATTGGGCCGCATGACCCCCTTGCGCGTCAAGGTGGCGGAACAGGGCGAAATCCTCGCCCCGGACACCGTCTATGTCGCGCCCGGCGACGCCAATCTCCAGTTGCGGCGGGGGCTCTATGGCCGGGTTTCCATCATGCTGAATCCGGACCGCACGCCCGCGGGCAATCTGCCCGGCGTCGACCCGATGTTCGCCAGCATGGCGCAGGTTTATGGCGCGGGGGCTGCGGGCGTGGTCCTGACCGGGATGGGACGGGACGGCACGGTCGGCGCGCGGGATATCGTGGCGGCGGGCGGCTGGATCGTGGCGCAGGACGAAGCGAGCAGCGTCGTCTGGGGCATGCCCGGATCGATCGCGGGAGAAGGATTGAACTGCGCCCTGCTGGAACCCCATGCGATCATGGATTTCGTGGCGCGAAGAGGAAAGAACAGAAACTGATGGCATTGCCCCCTTCGGCCCCCTCCGTCTCGCCCGGTTCCGGTTCTGCTGCTTCCTCATCGTCCGGGGCGGCACGCATCTTTTCCGGCCTGCTGGAAGCGCGCACCGGGCAGATATTGTCCGAAAGCCGCGCCTGGCGGATGGAAACGGCGCTGAAGCCGGTGCTGCGCGCCTATGGCCTTGGGGATATGGACGCGCTGGCGTCCCGGCTGATGGCGCGCAAGGACGCGGCGCTGGAAAATGACGTGGTCAACGCGCTGCTCAACAATGAAAGCAGCTTTTTCCGCGATTTCCAGATTTTCGACATGATCCATCGCCACATCCTGCCGCATATTCAGGCGCAGCGGTCCGACCGGACGTTGCGCATCTGGAGCGCGGGCTGTTCGACGGGGCAGGAGGTCTATTCGCTCGCCATCCAGCTTTGCAACGACATGGCGCGCTGGCGCGGCTGGCGGATCGAGATATTGGCGACCGACATTTCCACCGCCGCCATCACCCAGGCGAAAGCGGGCACCTTCACCCAGATGGACGTGCAGCGTGGCCTGCCCGTGAGCGACCTTCTCAAATGGTTCGAACCGTCGGGCGATGACTGGTGCGCCAATCCGGAGTTGCGCCGGATGATCGATTTCCGCACCGACAATCTGTTCGATGCGCAGGCGCCGAAGGGGGAATATGACCTTCTGCTCTGCCGGAACGTGCTGCTTTATTTCACGCCCGAACGTCGGCAGAACGTGCTGCGCCTGCTGTCCCGGCACAGCCATGGGCGCTCCATCCTGCTGCTGGGGGCGGGCGAGACGGTAATCGGGCATAGCGACGATTTCGTCCCCCATACCGAATTCCGCGGCGGTTATGGCCGCCGCGCCGACGCAACGGCGCAGCCGGAGGGAGCGATGCGCCGGGCGCTTTGATCCTGCCGACCGCAAAATGCTGCGAGTCCGCTTGATTGGCCTGCCGCTGTCGGTCATGGTCTGCCTTGCGCCCGATGGCGGCGCTGACAGATAAGTGCGAGTGACTGGCCCTTCGCGATGACCGACTTTCCGATGATCGATACGCCGTCGCCCAATTTCGACGAGCGCAGCCTGCCGGTTTCCATGCTGGTGCTGCACTATACCGGGATGGTCGACGCGGCGACCGCGATCCACTGGCTGGTCAGCCCGGAATCCAAGGTGTCCGCCCATTATGTCGTGACCGAGGATGGGCAGGTCATCCGCATGGTGGATGAGGACAAGCGCGCCTGGCATGCCGGCCGGGCGCATTGGCGGGGCATCGACGACATCAATTCCGCCAGCATCGGGATCGAGATCGTCAATCCGGGCCATGAATGGGGCTATCGGCCGTTTCCAGATACGCAGATGGGGTCGTTGATCCCGCTGATCCACCAGATCGTCCAGCGCCACAAGATCACGCGCGGCAATATCGTCGGCCATAGCGACGTCGCCCCGGCGCGCAAGCAGGATCCCGGCGAGCTTTTCCCCTGGGGGCAGTTGGCGCGGCTGCGGCTGGCCCTGCCGCGCCCGACCAAGAATCTGATGGACCCGCATTGGAGCGACGGCGGCTTCATGCTGGCGCTGGAACGCTTCGGCTATGACATTGCCGAGCCGCAGGCGGCGGTGGTCGCGTTCCAGCGGCGCTTTCGGCCCGAACTGATCGACGGGATCATCGACGGCGAGTGCCGCGCGATCCTGCTGGCGCTGCTCCTCCCCAAGCCGCGAGGGGATGATGATTAAGTGGGGATGACGGGGGCGCCGGACCTGTGTATAGGCGCCTCTGCCAGAGGGCCGGGCGGCCGCGGCGTGGCGGGTAACTTCCACGGCGAGGAAAGTCCGGGCTCCACGAAATGACGGTGCCGGCTAACGGCCGGCTGGAGTGATCCAAGGGACAGTGCAACAGAAAGCAGGTCGCTACAGCTTCGGCTCAGCGAAATTGAAAGGGTGCGGTAAGAGCGCACCGCGTCTCCGGCAACGGAAGGCGGCACGGTAAACCCCACCGGGAGCAAGACCGAATAGGGGCGGCGCGCAGCTTGACTGCTAGGCTAAGTTTCGGCTGAGACCGCCCGGGTTGGTTGCTTGAGGGACGGAGCAATCCGTCCCCTAGAGGAATGGTCGCCACTCTCCTTACGGGGAGGACAGAACCCGGCTTACAGGCCCTCTGGCATTGGGACCGCATGATTTTAACCCCGCCGGGGGTGGCTTTCCGTCGGCGCCTTACCTAGTTTGAGTCTATGGCAAGAAGCAGCCGATCCAATGACTGGGGCTTTCCCCGCTGGCGCAGTTATGGCGCATCGCGAGAAGCGCAACAGGTGCGCCTGTGCGATCGGCATGGCTGCGACCGGCCGGGCGACTGCCCCGCGCCCAAATCGCCCAACAGCCGCGAGCGCTGGTATTTCTGTTCCGATCACGCGGCCGAATATAACCGCAACTGGGACTATTTTCAGGGTCTCGACCAGGAAGAACGGGAACAGCGCGAGCGCGCCGAGCGGCGCGATGCCGGTGGCTATCAGAACAGCGCCTATCATGGCTGGGGCGGTCCGGGCGATGGCACCCGATCGCGGGACGAGATGCATGCGCTCCAGGCGCTGGAGCTGGAGGACGATGCCGATTTCGAGGCGGTGAAGAAAAGCTGGCGTCGTCTCGCCAAGGAATATCATCCCGATGTGAAGCCCGGCGACGCGCAGGCGGCTGTGCGCTTCCAGACGATCCAGGCCGCCTATGAAGTGCTGCGCGCCGCCGAGGAACGGCGGACATGGAAGCCGCGGGAGCGGGCGGATTGAAGGATCATGTCCGGTCGAACTGGGATCATGCGGTGCTTGTCTGCCGCAAATGTTCGAAGAAACTGGACGGGGGTTTCGGTCTTGACGGCGACGAGCGGTTGGCCAAGGCGCTGCGCCGCCATCTTTCACTGAAAAAGGGGCGTAAGGCGGCGGCGGGGATCGTGGAGGTCAATTGCCTGGGCGTTTGCCCCAAGGGTGCGGTGACGGTCGTTAACGGCGCCAGTGCGCGCCAATGGCTGTTGGTGCAGCCCGATGCCGACCTTGATGAACTGGCCGCTACGTTGGGTCTTTTGCCCCACGCCTGAACCAATGGTCAGCCGGCGCGGCGAACCGAGATGGGCGAAGCCAGATTTTTGTTGAGCATGGGGATCAGCGTCCGTTCCTCCTGGTCGATCCGGCTCATGAGGCTTTTTACGATCTCGCGCGTCTCCTGGCAGAAGTCGGCCCATTCGCCGGCGATCCGGTGGTCGCTCCAGCGGGTCATATAGGCGGCAAAGGCCTCGCCCAGCGGTCCCATCTCGATCTGGAGACGCTGGGCGGTGGTGCGCAGTTGTTCATCGGCCATGCGCTGAACGCCGGGGTAGAATATCCGGTCCTCCAGCGCCAGATGCGCCATCAGCAGGCGCGCAAACTGCCAGCGCAGCGCCCCGATGGCTTGCGGCACGCGGTCATCCGCCACGGCGCGGGACAATTGGCCCGCCAGCACATGCAGTTCTTCATGTTGTCTGCGCAGTTCAGTGAGATCCATCGCCGCTTCCTCGCTACCCTGAAGGCATCATGCGCGGCGTGCCTTAACAAAGGGTTGTGCAGACCTTCGGCAAAGCGGAAGGGCCGTCCGCCACCCGTCCCAGGCGGCGGACGGCCTGCCCGATCAGGCGGGCTGGTCGGCGCGGCTGACGCCTTCGCCGTCCAGGTTCAGTGCGACGAAGTCCCAGTCGATCGCTTCCTTCAACAGCTTTTCGGCATAGTTGGGGCGCAGGTTGCGATAGTCGATATAATAGGCATGTTCCCACACATCGAGGATCAGCAGCGGCGTATGGCCATGCGCGACCGGCGTGTCGGCGTCATGATAGCTGGTCACTTCCAGCTTGCCGTCCTTCAGGATCAGCGCGGCCCAGCCGCTGGCGAAATGGCCGACGGCTTCGGCCTTTAGCTTGTCGACCAGAGCGTCGACCGAGCCGAAGCCTTCATTGATGAGGTCGAGCAGCTTGCCCGAGGGCGCCTTCTTTTCGGGCGAAAGCGACAGCCAGTAGAATGTGTGGTTCCAGATCTGGCCGACCTGGTTGAACAGGCCGCCCTTGCTGGTCTTGATCAGCTCGACCAGCGACTTGCCCTGGAGCGAGGCGTCGGCGGCGACCAGCTCATTGGCCTTCACGACATAGGCATTATGGTGCTTGCCATGGTGAAAATCGAAGGTTTCAACCGAAAGAATGTCGCCAAAGGCGTCTTTGGGATAGGGCAGGGGGGGCAGAATAAATGCCATGTCGGAACTCCTCGGTTCGTGATGGGATGGCCGCATAACGTTGATGCGGCCGGAAGGCTCCCCGCCCCTAGCAGTCTTATTGCGCTGCGGAAAATACGATATTTTCTTTCAAGAGCGCGGAAATATCCATGTGACAGGACCGTAATGATGACATAGACTTAACGGTTAGGACCGGATGGCCGAATGGCGACCGGGTCGGAGGCCGCCCCGAAGAATGCGGCGGTCATAAATGGGGGAAGGGTCCAATGGCAAAATTCTTCGGCAATCTGCATCTTGTGCTGATCGCGGGGCTGCTGCTCGCGATCGTGGTGATGTTCGGCGCGCATGCCGGGCTGGTCGACGCCAACAGCATCTTTCGCTGGCTGCACCTGTTCTTCGGCATCACCTGGATCGGGCTGCTTTATTATTTCAACTTCGTCCAGATCCCGACCATGCCGAAAATCCCGGCTGAACTGAAGCCGGGCGTGTCCAAGCATATCGCGCCGGCGGCATTGTTCTTCTTTCGCTGGGCGGCGGCCTTTACGGTTCTGACGGGCCTCATCGTCGCCTGGCTGGCCGGTTACATCCACCAGGCGCTGCTGGTTCAGGCGCCCTATACGCTGATCGGCATCGGCATGTGGCTGGCGCTGATCATGGCGTTCAACGTCTGGTTCGTGATCTGGCCGAACCAGAAGAAGGCGCTCGGCATCGTTCCGGCAGAGGATGATGTGAAGGCTAAGGCGGCGACCACGGCGATGATCGCCAGCCGCACTAATACGATCCTATCGCTGGCGATGCTCTATTGCATGGTCAATTTCAGTTGAATTGGCTGGGGCGGGCGTCCCGTGACGCCTGCCCCTATCCCTGTGGCGGGGTGGTTTCGCCAATCTCTTCGCTGTCCAGCTTTTCGCCCAGGTCAAGGCCGTGGCGCATCAGCATGGGAATGTTGGCGGCGGCGAAGGCGACCGACACGATGGTCACGCCCCACACCTTGACGGCGAGCCAGCTATCGAAGCTCATGGAGCGCCGCATGATCTCATTGGCGAGCGCCATGGCGACGAAGAAAAAGGCCCAGTTGCGCGACAGCTTGCGCCAGCCGGCTTCGGTCAGGCCGTCATAGGCGGCCTGTAGCAGATATTTGAGCAGCGGCTTGCCGCGCATCAGCCCCGCGAACAGCATCAGCGCGAAGAAGGCGTAGATGATGGTCGGCTTCAACTGGATGAAGCTCTGGTCGCGGAAATAGATGGTGAGGCCGCCGAAAAAGAGGATCAGCATTGCCGACAGCCAGAGCATGGGCGACACCCGGCCGAGCTTCACCTTGGAGATGAGGACGGCGATGACGATGGCGGCCATGAAGGCGGCGGTGCCGAAGGTCATGGCGGTGATCGGATTGCCCGGCCCCCAGATCCAGCCCGCGCCCTTGTAGGTGAGGAAGAAGACCAGCAGCGGACCGAAGTCCAGCGCGAGGCTGAGATTGCCGCCATGGGTCGGTTTTTTCGGGTCAGCCATATATTATCCTTCGTCATTCCCGCGAAGGCGGGAATCCATCTCCAGCCCCATCCCCAGCCGCAAGGTTGGGAGATGGATCCCCGCCTTCGCGGGAATGACGGGAAAGGAATGGGAAGGGTGGCAAGCATAATCACCGCGCATAGGCCGTCCCCGCAATCGCCCGCGCCATGTCGCCGGGATCGAAGGGGCGCAGATCCTCGATCTTCTCGCCCACGCCGATGGCATGGATGGGCAGGCGATATTTCTCCGCCGCCGCGACCAGCACGCCGCCGCGCGCCGTGCCGTCCAGCTTGGTCATGACCAGCCCCGTCACCTGCGCGACTTCCTTGAAAACCTCGATCTGGCTCAACGCATTCTGCCCCGTGGTGGCATCCAGCACCAGCACAACGTCATGCGGCGCTGCCGGGTTCAACCGGCCGAGCACGCGGCGAATCTTCGCCAGCTCATCCATCAGCTCTGTCTTGTTCTGGAGGCGGCCTGCGGTATCCACGATCAGCACGTCTATGCCGGTGGCGGTCGCTTGGCGTACCGCATCGAAGACGATGCCCGCCGCGTCGCCGCCTTCCTTGCCCGCGACGATGGGGATGCCGAGGCGTTCGGCCCAGACCTTGAGCTGGCCGATCGCTGCTGCCCGGAAGGTGTCGCCCGCCGCCAGCATCACGCCATAATCCTGTTCAAGGAAGAGGTTGGCGAGCTTGGCGATGGTGGTGGTCTTGCCCGATCCGTTGACGCCGATGACGAGGATCACCTGCGGGCGGGGAAAGGCTTCGATCTCCAGCGGGCGGGCCACGGGGGCGAGGGTCTTCTCGATCTCCTCCGCAATGATCTCGCGCAGATAGTCTTCGGTCAGTTCGCGGTTATAGCGGCCTTCGGAGAGCCGGTCGCGCACGCGGGCGGCCATGGCCGGGCCAAGGTCGCTGACGATCAGCGCTTCCTCGATCTCGTCCAGGGTCTGCTCATCGAGCGCAGCCCTGGTGAACAGGCCCGTGAGATTTTCTCCGAGCTTGTCGGAAGTGCGCTTGAGGCCGCCGAAGAGGCGATCGCGCCAGGATGTTTCAGCCATTATGCAATACCGTCATTCGCGCGGGGGCGGGAATCCATCTCCCGCCATATCCGTAAAGGGCTTGCGCCGGAGATGGACCCCCGCCTGCGCGGGGATGACGAAGAAATGGAAATCCCAATCACGCCGCCTCTTGCGCGATCAGCGCGCCATTCTCAAGGCCTGTGATGGTCGCGCGGACGATGGAGGAGGGAGGCTGGGGCACGGCGAATCGCACCGGGGCGAAATTTTCCGCATGGCCCGAAAGCCCGTTGCGCTCCACCAGTACCGATTGTTCGGAGCCGAGGAGGCTTTTGAGCCAGTCTTTCCGCTGCGCCTCGCAAGCCGAGCGGAGGCGGGCGGCGCGCTCCTTGATCGCGGCGCGGTCGACCTGCGGCATGCGGGCGGCAGGGGTTCCGGTGCGCGGCGAATAGGGGAAGATATGGCCGTGGACGATGGCGCATTCCCCGACCAGCTTCAGGCTGTTTGCGAACATCGCTTCATCCTCCGTCGGGAAGCCGGCGATGATGTCGGCGCCGATGCTGATGTCGGGGCGGGCGGCCTTGAGGCGTTCCACGATGCGGATCGCATCGGCGCGGCTGTGGCGGCGCTTCATGCGTTTGAGGATCATGTCGTCGCCCGCCTGGAGCGAGAGATGGAGGTGCGGCATCATGCGCGGCTCATGGGCGAGCAGGTCGAACAGGCGCTCGTCAATCTCCACGCTGTCGAGCGAGGAAAGACGCAGGCGAGGGAGGTCGGGCACGCCCTTCAATATGCGTTCGATCAGCAGGCCGAGCGAAGGCGCGCCGGGCAGGTCGGGGCCGTAGCTGGTGACGTCCACGCCGGTCAGGACGATTTCCTTATAGCCCGCATCGACCAGCAAGCGGGCCTTTTCGATGACCGCGCCCGCGGGGACCGAGCGGCTGTTTCCGCGGCCATAGGGAATGATGCAGAAGGTGCAGCGGTGGTCGCAGCCATTTTGCACCTCCAGAAAGGCGCGGGCATGTTCGGCAAAGGCGCTCGCCATATGCGGCGCGGTTTCGCGCACGGCCATGATGTCGGAGACCTGGACCTTTTCCGCCGCCCCAAGATCATTCGTCATCCCAGCGTAGTGGCTGGCCTCCATCTTCTCGCGATTGCCGATCACGGCATCGACTTCGGCCATGGCGGCGAAAGTCTCAGGCTCGGTCTGCGCCGCGCAGCCCGTCACCATGATCCGCGCATCGGGCTGGTCCCGGCGGGCGCGGCGGATGGCCTGCCGGGTCTGGCGCACCGCCTCGGCCGTCACGGCGCAGCTATTGACGACGATCAGATCTTGCCTGTCGCCTGCCATTTCGCGGCCAACAATCTCCCGAATCGCCTCGCTCTCCGCGATGTTGAGGCGGCAGCCCAGGGTGATGATCTGCGGCGCGTTTTTGGTGGGGGTAAGCATCTAAAAGCGCGCCCAGTCAGCCTCGCCGTCAAAGACATGGGTGGCAGGCCCGGTCATCAATATGTGCCCGCCGGGCGCCCAGTCGATCACCAGATCGCCGCCGGGCAGCGTGACTCGGGTGGGGCCGCTCACCAGCTTGCGCCGGACCGCCGCCACCGCCGTCGCGCAGGCGCCGGTGCCGCAGGCGCGGGTGAGGCCTGCGCCGCGCTCCCAGACGATCAGGCGGATATGATTCTCGCCCACGATCTGCGCGAAATTCACGTTCACCCGAGCCGGGAACAGCGGGTCCGTCTCGATCAGCGGTCCCAGCCGCTCGATGTCCACCGCGTCCAGATCGTCGCAGAAGAAGATGACATGCGGATTGCCGACATTGACCGCTACGGGCGCGGGCAGCTCTTCCCAGCTCACCGGCATGGCCAGCGTGTCCATGGCGTAGGCGAGGGGGATCGCATCCCACTCCAGCCGGGGTTCGCCCATGTCGACGCTGGCGCCGCCGTCCAAGCCCTTCGCGTCCAGCAATCCAGCCTTGGTTTCGATCAGCACGTCCCGCCCGACGAACAGCGGCACGCAGCGGGTCGCGTTGCCGCAAGCCTCCACTTCGCTGCCGTCGCTATTGAAGATGCGCATCGACACGTCGGCGCGCTCGCTATTGCCTATCAGGATGAGCTGGTCGCAGCCGATCCCGGCATGGCGGTCGGCAATGGCCTGCGCGCGCGCAGGCGTCATGTCGAGCGCCGCGTCCCGCGCGTCGATCACGACGAAGTCGTTGCCTAAACCATGCATCTTCGAAAAACGGCCCATAGCGCGGCGCATGTAAGGCCAATGCGGGGAAAAGACCAGCCTATCCGGCGTGCCTATCCCGCATTCAGGGCCGCGCGCCTGCGTCCATAAAGGAAATAGACGCATAGGCCGATCGCGTTCCAGATGAAGCAGGCGAGGATGGTCTTCACCGGCAGGCTGATGAACAGATAGGCGCAGCCGCCAATCGCGCCAAGGCCGACCAGCCATCCCGCAGGGGCGCGGAAGGGACGCTTCAGGTCAGGCATCCGCCGCCGCAGGATCAAGAG
This sequence comes from Sphingobium sp. SJ10-10, assembly GCF_036038995.2. Classification (NCBI taxonomy): domain Bacteria; kingdom Pseudomonadati; phylum Pseudomonadota; class Alphaproteobacteria; order Sphingomonadales; family Sphingobiaceae; genus Sphingobium; species Sphingobium sp. SJ10-10. Next base: position 2,028,068 of record NZ_CP158132.1, on the reverse strand, counting down.
GCAAGCGCCCACGGCGGTAAAGGCGATCAGCGTCCCCGCATTGGCGAGCGCGGCGATCTCATCGATGGGTAGCACGCCCGCTATGATCGCGACCAGCACGGCGGTCATGCCGGTGATCCGGGCGGGCGTGCCGCGCTTGGAGATCAGCGCCAGCCTCTGCGGCAGGAAGCCGTCCCGCGCCATGACGAGGAAGATGCGGCTCTGCCCATAGAGAAAGCCGAGGAGCACCGTCGGCAGCGCAATCACCGCCGCTATGGCGACGATCCTGGCCACCTGTCCCTGCCCCATCTCCCGCAGGATCAGCGCCAGCGGCTCCGGGCTGTCGGCAAAGCGGGTGAAGGGCATCGCCCCGATCGCCGCCGCCGCTACAGCCACATAGATCAAAGTGCAGACGATCAGCGACCCGACGATGCCGATGGCAAGGTCACGGTCTGGGTTCTTGGTTTCCTCCGCAGCGGTCGAGATGGCGTCGAAGCCGTAAAAGGCGAAGAAGATGATGGCCGCCGCCGCCATGACGCCACGTTCGACGCCGTCCGGCGCCACCGACTTGGCGAAGCCGAAGGGCATGAAGGGCGACAGATTCTGCGCGTCGAAAGCGGGGAGCGCAATGGCGACGAACAGGCTGAGCGTGGCGATCTTGACGATCACCAGCAGCGCGTTCAGCCGCGCGCTTTCGTGCGTGCCCAGCATCAACAGGCCGGCAACGACCGCGATGATGAACACCGCAGGCACATTGACGAGCCCGCCCAGTTCCGGCCCCTTGGTCAGTAGCTCGGGAAAGCCGACGGAGGTCAGCAAAGGCGCGGCATAGCCCGACCAGCCCACCGCCACTGTCGACACCACCAGCGAATATTCGAGGATCAGGCTCCATCCGACGACCCAGGCGATGCCTTCGCCCAGGACCACATAGCTATAGCTATAGGCGCTCCCGGCGGCGGGCATCATGGTGGACAGTTCGGCATAGGCCAGCGCCGCGCAGGCGCAGATGGCGCCCGCGATGGCGAAGGACAGCAGCACCGCTGGCCCCGCCCGGTCCGCGCCGACGCCGATCAGCGTCAATATGCCGGTGCCGACGATCGCTCCCACGCCCAGCGCCAGCAGATGCGGCCAGGACAAGGTGCGCGCCAGCCTGTGCCCTTCCTGCGCGGGCATCATCGCCTCCATCGGCTTGCGGCGCGTCCAGCTCATGTTCTTTTTCTCCCCTTTTGCGGGCACCTTGCCGTTGCAGGAGCGGCTGGCAAGAAAAATTTATACAAATGTAAATCAACTGATCACCGCCTCTCGCGACTCCGCTGATATTCTGTTACAGGGCCGCAAACAAAGGTCGCGACAGCTTTAATCTTCTAAGGGGGGCGTCCGATGGATGCTGCTGCGTCGACCGTTCCGGCATCGGTCCGGAACAATGGCTTTTATCTGGGAATGTCGGTCGCCATCGCGGCGACGGTGATTGGCGGTTTCGGTTCCTTCGCGCTGCGCGGGTTCGTGGATGTCGGACGCGTGCCCTATTGGGTGCATGTCCATGGCGCCGTGTTCGTGAGCTGGACGTTGCTGTTCGTGATGCAGAACGCCTTTGCCCATCGCGGGTCGATGGCCCTGCATCGGCGCATGGGATGGGTCGCTGTCGGGCTGGCCACGGCGATGGTGCCGCTGGGCGTCGTTACCGCGTGCATGGCGGTGGTCCTTAATCGCGTGCCGCCTTTCTTCACCCCCACGATCTTCCTGGCGTTGAGCGCGCTGGAGCTGATCGCCTTCATCACGTTGCTGACCGGCGCGATCCGGCTGCGGCGCTCCACCGAATGGCATCGGCGGCTGATGCTGTGCGCGATGGTGGCGATCATCGGACCGGCCTTCGGGCGCTTGCTGCCGATGCCGCTATTGGGGCCTTGGGGCGGGCTGGCGGTCATGAGCGGGCAGATGCTGTTCGTGGCGGCCGGCGTCGTCCATGATCTTGCCTCGCGTGGGCGGGTGCATCCGGCCTATGCGGTGGGCGCGGCGGTGATTTTGGTGGAAGGGCTGGCGGTGCCGATCCTCGCCGCTACGCCGCCCATCGTCTGGCTGGCCTCCGCTTTGGCGGGCTGAGCCGCTTTCGGTTGCGTCGGGGGCGTGCTTGCGCTAAGGGCGCCCCTGCAATCGGACGGCTTGCCGTTTGATACCCTGACAGATCCATGGCGCTTGAAATGGGGCACCGGATGGACGCTGGCCGGCGAGGATTCGCCCGCCGGCGATTTTGTCGTTTGGCGGGGTAAGCATGGTTTTCCGGGCTTTTCGGCCCAAATGAGGTGATGATGTTCGATTCGCTAAGCGATCGTCTCGGTGGGGTATTCGACAAGCTGCGTGGGCGCGGTGCGCTTACGGAGGACGATGTCCGCGCCGCGATGCGCGAGGTGCGAATCGCATTGCTCGAAGCCGATGTCGCCCTTTCCGTCGTCCGCGAGTTCGTCGAGGATGTGACCGAACAGGCGGTCGGCCAGAACGTCCTGCGTTCGGTGACGCCGGGCCAGCAGGTGGTGAAGATCGTCAGCGACGCGCTGACCGCCGTGCTGGGGTCGGAAACCTCCGACCTGCTGATCGACGTGACCCCGCCTGCCGTCATCATGATGGTCGGCTTGCAGGGGTCGGGCAAGACCACCTCCACCGCCAAGATCGCCAAGCGGCTCAAGGAAAAAGAGCGCAAGAAGGTGCTGATGGCGTCGCTCGACGTCCAGCGCCCTGCCGCGCAGGAGCAGTTGGCGGTGCTCGGCACCCAGACCGATGTCGCGACGCTGCCGATCGTGCCGGGCCAACAGCCGGTCGAGATCGCCAAGCGCGCCTTGCAGTCAGCGAAGCTCCAGGGCTTCGACGTGGTGATGCTCGACACCGCCGGGCGCCTGCATGTCGATCAGGCGCTGATGGACGAGATGAAGGCTGTCGCTGACGTCTCCAACCCGGCGGAAATCCTGCTGGTGGTCGACTCGCTGACCGGCCAGGACGCGGTGAATGTCGCGTCCAGCTTTACGAGCCAAGTGCCGCTGACCGGCGTGGTGCTGACCCGCATGGATGGCGACGCCCGTGGCGGTGCGGCGCTGTCGATGCGCGCCGTGACCGGCCGTCCGATCAAGTTTGCGGGCACCGGCGAAAAGCTGGATGCCATTGAGCAGTTCCATCCGCAGCGTGTCGCGCAGCGCATTCTGGGCATGGGCGACGTCGTGTCGCTGGTCGAGAAGGCGGCCGAGAGCATCGACGCCGAGGAAGCCGACAAGCTCGCCAAGAAAATGGCCAAGGGTCAGTTCGACATGAACGACCTGCGCGCCCAACTGGGCCAGATGCGCCGCATGGGCGGCCTTGGCGCGCTCGCGGGCATGCTGCCGGGCCTGAAAAAGGCGCAGGCGGCGATGGCCAATAGCGGCGCCAATGACAAGACGCTGATCCATCTCGACGCGATGATCGGATCGATGACGCCCAAGGAGCGGGAAAAGCCCGCCCTCATCAACGCCAAGCGCAAGATCCGCATCGCCAAGGGTTCCGGCACCACCGTGCAGGAAGTGAACCGTCTCCTGAAAATGCATCAGGAAATGGAAACGGCGATGAAGAAGATCCGCAAGATGGGCGGCCTGAAAGGGTTGGCCAAGATGTTCACCGGCGGTGGGCTGGACGGCATGCTGGGCGGAGGCGGCGCGCCGCCGCAGGGTTTGCCGGGGCTGGGGGGCAATATGCCCAACCTTCCGCCCGGTTTTCAGAATTTCCTCAAGAAATAAATATTTTCAAGCAATTAGATTAGTCAGAAAGGTAAGGTCAGTTATCCATGGCAACGTCCATTCGTCTTTCGCGCGGCGGTTCCAAGAAGCGTCCCTATTATCGCATCGTCGTGGCCGACAGCCGCGCCCCGCGTGACGGCAAGTTCATCGAGCGCATCGGCAGCTACAACCCCGTCCTGCCCAAGGGCGACGAAAAGCGCGTCGTGATCGACGTCGAGCGCGCCAAGCACTGGGTTGCCGCAGGCGCCCAGCCGACCGACCGCGTGGCCCGCTTCCTCGATGCTGCGGGCGTCAAGGAACGCGCCGTCCGCAACAACCCGAAGAAGGCCGAGCCGGGTCAGAAGGCCAAGGATCGCGCCGAAGACCGCGCCGCCAAGGCTGCGGAAGCCGCTGAAGCTGCCGAAGCCGCCAAGGCTGCCGCCGCTGAAGCCGCTGCCGCTCCGGCCGTGGAAGAAGCCCCGGCTGCTGAAGAAGCGGCTCCGGCTGAAGAACAGGCTGAAGGCTGAATCCTTTGACCGACACGCCCGTCACTCTTGCCGTCATCATCGGTGCGCATGGGGTGGCGGGCGAAGTCCGTCTGAAGCTCTTTGGGGAGGGGGCTGAGGCTCTCAAATCCTATAAGGGCTTCGATGCGGCGGGGCGCACGCTGACCTTGAAGTCGGTGCGCCCCGGCTCCAATGGCGCCGTCGCGCGCTTCGTTGAGATTGGCGACCGGAGCGCTGCCGAAGCCCTGCGCGGGACCGAACTCACCGTGCCCCGTTCCGCTCTGCCTCCGCTGGGGGAGGGCGAATATTATCATGCCGATCTCATTGGCTTGCCCTGCCTCTCCAGCGATGGCGAGGCGTTGGGCCATATCGTCGCGGTCGAAAATTTCGGCGCGGGCGATATCATCGAAGTCGAACGGACAGCTATTGATGGCAAGGGCGGCAAACGCTTCATGGCGCCGATGCACGCCGTGACCATCGCGGATGATCGGGCGGTGATCGAGGCGGCATTCGCCGTCTGATCGATCAAGTTTAGTCAAGCATGGAAGATCGTGCTCCTGCCTCCGCAGGAGCGCGCATAGTTGAAAACCACAGTAAGGCGCCGAGCCATGCCGAAAATCCTTGCTGCCCTCTATCTGCTGCTGATGGTCGCCGCTGGCTGGCGGCTGTTCACCATGTCTTGGTCACGCGGGCTGAAAATCGCTGCGGCGGTGGGGCTGATCATTCCCATTCCGATGCTGTTCCTGTTGCCGGCGCTGATGCAGCCGGATCGGCCCTTTGCCGATCTGCTGCGCGCTATCGGCATCGCATTGATGGGTGGTGGCGCGGTGTCGCTGCTGGGCGGCATGGCAGGGGCATGGCTCAAGGCGCGCAAGGCATGAGCTTTCATGCGCAGATACTGACGCTTTATCCAGAGATGTTTCCGGGGCCGCTTGGCCTATCGCTTGCGGGACGGGCGTTGGTTGAGGGAAAGTGGGCCTGCGACCCTATCCATATTCGCGACTTTGCCACTGACAAGCACCGCACGGTGGACGATACTCCGGCGGGCGGCGGTGCGGGCATGGTGCTGCGCGCCGATATTCTCGGCTTCGCCATCGATCACGCGCTGGAAAAGGCGCCCGATCTGCCCGTCATCGCCATGACGCCGCGCGGGGCGCCGATCACCCAGCGCCGTATCCGCCAGCTCGCCGCCGGTCCCGGAGCCACCATCCTCTGCGGCCGGTTCGAGGGCTTTGACGAGCGCATTTTCGAGGCGCGCCCGGTCGAGCAGATCAGCATGGGCGACATCATCCTCTCCGGCGGAGAGATGGGCGCGCTGATGCTGCTGGATGCTTGCATCCGCCTGCTTCCTGGGGTAATGGGCGCCGCTTCCAGTGGGGATGAAGAGAGCTTCGAAAGCGGCCTTCTCGAATATCCGCACTATACCCGACCTGCTGAGTGGGAAGGGCGCACGATCCCTGAAGTGTTGCGATCGGGGGATCATGCGAAGATCGCCGCCTGGCGGAAACAAAGGGCGGAGGATGACACACGGCTAAGGCGGCCGGACCTTTGGGAACGCCATATCGGCGTTCGGGACCAGTCGCCCTCTGGTGCGCAACGCGAAAAGTAGGACTAAGCTCATGAACTTGATCCAGCAGATCGAGGCCGAAAACATCGCGGCTCTCGCCAAGGATATTCCGGAATTCCGTCCGGGTGACACGCTGCGCGTCGGCGTGAAGGTCATCGAAGGTGAGCGCAGCCGCGTTCAGAATTATGAAGGCGTCTGCATCGCCCGCTCGAACAAGGGCATGGGCAGCAACTTCACCGTGCGCAAGATCAGCTTCGGTGAAGGCGTGGAGCGCGTCTTCCCGCTCTATTCACCGAACATCGATTCGATCACCGTCGTCCGCAAGGGCGTGGTGCGTCGCGCGAAGCTCTATTATCTGCGCGGCCGCACCGGCAAGCGCGCTCGCATTGCCGAGCGCCGCGACGTGCGCAGCGAGGATTGATCGCTTTTACGCTGTCTTGACAGTTGTAAAAAAGAGACAGGCGGTGCCCCATCGGGGTGCCGCCTTTTTCTTTATATCTCAATGATTTGACCGAAAATCGGTGCGCATCGGGTTCGTCGCGCAGCACCGTATTTTGCGCCGCAGCAGAAATTCGTTTTTCTCAGATGGCGGTTTTGTGTCAGCGTTCCGTTTCCAGAGATTGCTCAATATTTCGAAAGTTCAAGCCCGCGGGTTTGGGCGCAGGATCGTTACGTCTCAAAATAATTTGAAGAACGCGAACCAATAAGAACAAGAAAATAACCGTCGGGAGAGGCTCTCTTCATAACAAGCAAGGGGGCTGTTCATGAACTGCAAGAATTTCGTTTCTCGTGCCGCCATGATTATTGCGCTGTCGTCTCCAGCGGCCGTTCTGGCCCAGACCAGCGATCCACAGGCGGCCTCCGCGACCGATGGCGCGGCGATCATCGTCACAGGTACCCGCCTCACCGGGATGAGGGCGGTCGACAGCCCTGCGCCGATCCAGCTTTTGAGCGCGGACACATTGCAGCGAACCGGATCCCCGGACCTGATGCAGAGCCTGGCGCAGCAGCTTCCCTCGGTTCAGGCGCAATCCTTCGGTAGCGACCTTCAGGCGCATAACCTGCAGATGAAGTTGCGCGGGCTGAGCCCGAACCACACGCTGGTCCTGGTCAACGGCAAGCGCCGTCACGGCACCGCCAATGTTTCCGTCGCCGGCGGCCCCTATGGTGGCAGCGCCGCCCCGGACGTCAGCTTCATCCTTCCCGAATCGATCGAGCGCGTCGAAGTGCTGCAGGATGGCGCGGCCGCGCAATATGGCACCGATGCGATCGCGGGCGTCATCAACTTCCTCCAGAAGAAGGCTGACCATGGCGGGTCGATCAACCTGACCGGCGGCGAATATTACGACCAGGGCGGCAAGACATACGCCATTGGCGGCAATATCGGCTTGGCGCCCTTCGACGGGGCTTATCTGAACATCTCCGCGCAGAAGAAGCACAAGGGATTCAGCTTCCGTGGCGACATCAACCCGCAGGCGATCCGGCTGTCCACCGCTTATCCCGCAATCAAGAATCTGCCGGGCTATCCCTACACCAACCGGATCATCGGCGATCCGCACATCGACCAGACGGTCGTGAACTACAATGCCGGCTATGAATTCGGGGATTATGAGATCTACAGCTTCGGCAGCTACGGCCATAAGAAGGCAGCCGCCTATGAAAACACCCGTCCGCCGACGACCGTCGTCAGCGCCAGCGGCGTGCCCTATTATGCGGGTGGCTTCCAGCCGCAGGAGCGCATCGACGAAACCGACTATTCGGTGACCGGCGGCTTCCGCGGCACGGTGGGCGACACGACGTTCGACCTTGCCTCCACCTATGGCAAGGATCTGGTCAAGGTCTATGTCTACCACTCGGCCAATGCCCAGCTTTACGCCGACACAGGCTTTACGCCCCAAACCTTCCACAATGGCGATTTCTTCAATACCCAGTGGAGCAACACGCTCGACCTGACACATGCGTTCGACGTGGGGCTGTCGGAGCCGGTCAACATCGCGGCGGGCCTGGAATTCCGGCATGAAACCTATGGGATTCGGGCGGGCGATCCGGCCTCCTATTATGGCGGCGGCGCGCAGTCCTTCTTCGGCTACAGCCCCAATGACGCGGGCAAGTACAAGCGGGACAATTTCTCGCAATATCTGGACATCAGCCTCAAGCCGGTCGAAAGCTGGCTGGTCGACGGCGCGGTGCGTCACGAACATTATAGCGATTTCGGTGATACGACGGTCTTTAAGCTGACCACCCGCTATGACTTTTCCGACGCCTTCGCCCTGCGCGGCACGGTCAGCACCGGCTTCCGCGCGCCAACCCTGGCCGAAGGCGGTTATTCGGGCCTGAACGTCGGGCCGGGCTTTATCGGCGGCGTGCTTCCGCCCGCTTCGGCTGCGGCGGGATCGCTGGGCTTCGGCGGTCTCAAGCCTGAAAAGTCGACCAATTTCAGCCTGGGCACGGTCATCAACCCCGCGCGGAATTTCACCATCACGCTCGATGCCTACCAGATCACGATCCGCAACCGCATCATGACCTCGACGGCCTTTTCGGGCTTCACCGGCAATCGTTGCCCGGCGGGCTATGCCGGCAGCAACGCGGCGGCCTGTCTGCCCTTCAATGCCGATCAATATGCCATCTACAACCAGCTCGCGGTGCTGAGCGCGGTGAATGCGGCGCTGGGCGGCAGCAGCACGGTGACCGATTGGCGCACGGCGGATGCCATCCCGGCCTATGTGCTGTTCGCGGACAATGGCGTCGACCGCAATACCGAGGGCGGCGTGTCGGTGCAGAGCTTCGTCAACGGCGTGAAGATGCGGACCCGCGGCATCGATCTGGTGGCGAGCTACCTCGCTGATCTGGGCGAAATGGGCAAGCTCGACCTGACCTTGACCGCCAACTACAACCAGAACAAGGTTCTGGGCATCAATCCGCTTCCTGCCGCGCTCTATTCCAGCACGGTCAATCCGGAGTTGACGCGCCTGATCGACGCGTCGAGCGAGGTAGAGCTGGAACATAGCACGCCGCGCTTCCGGGGGACGTTCAACGCCTTCTGGACCTGGGGCAAGTTCACCGCCAACCTGCGCGAAAGCTATTATTCGCAGGTCTACACGCTGGAAAATGCGCGCAGCGGTCCGGATGCGGGCAATCTGATCAAGGTTCCGGTCAAGGAGGCGTTCCTCACCGATCTTGAACTCGGCTATCAGATCGCGAAGCCGATCAAGATCTCCATCGGTGCGAACAACCTGTTCAACAAATATCCGACCCAGCGGTCCAAGGAGTTCATCCGCAACACCGAATTGGCCAATATGGAACGCGGCTATTCGACGAGCAAATATCCGCTCATCTCGCCCTATGGTATCAATGGCGGCTATTATTATGCGCGTGTGAATGTGACCTTCTAAGCGCATGGGCGGCGGGCCACTCGGCTCGCCCGCTGTTCGATAAGAGGCGGCGACCGGCATGAACCGTCGCCGCCTTTTCCTTTTTCTTGGTGCATCAGCCTATGTCGCTCCTTCACCGTCTCGCCATTCCCGCCGATGAACCGGCATTGGCGCATGTCATGACGCTGGCCATCGACAGCTTGCAGTCTGACTTCCTGACTCCGGAACAGGTGAGGGCCAGCCATGCCTTCATGGGGCTGGACAGCCGGTTGATCAGCGACGGCACTTATTTCGTGATCGAGGATCGGGGGCAGATCGCCGGTTGCGGCGGCTGGAGCCGGCGCGCGACGGCTTATGGCGGCAATCATAGTGCGGGCCGTGACGACCGGCTGCTCGATCCGGGGACAGAGGCGGCCAAGGTGCGGGCGATGTACACGCATCCCGACCATGTGCGCAAAGGCGTTGGCAGGCTGATCCTGTCGCTCTGCGAACAGGCGGCGCGGATGGAGGGTTTCTCCGCGCTGGAACTGTCCGCCACCATGGCGGGCGTGCCGCTTTATCGCAGCTTCGGTTTCATCGATGTGCATGCGTTCGAGGATCGCGGCGTGCCGCTGATCCTGATGCGTAAGCCTATTGCCGGCCAGAGTCCCGACTTGTGAACCAGAGGCCGATCAGGCTGAGCGCCGCTGCCGCCGACATATAGAGGCCGACCAGCTCAACCCCCTGAACCTGGATCAGCCAGGTCGCGACGATCGGCGCCAGCGCGCCGCCGATGATCCCGCCCAGATTGAAGGCGAAGGACGCGCCGGTATAGCGGAGCTGCACCGGGAAGAGGTGCGGCAGATAGGCGCCGAGCGGGCCATAGACGAAGCCCATCAGGAACAAGGCGAGGCTGAGGATCAGGAAGATCGGCAGCAATTGCCCGGTGCCGATGGCGGGGCCGAAAATCACGCCCATCAGCACCGTGCCGATGCAGCCCGCCACCAGCACGCGGGTCGGGCTGCTCCTGTCCGCCCACCAGCCGGCGAGGATGATGCTGAGCGCCATGAACAGGATCGCGCCGAGCTGGATCGCCAGGAAGGTTTCCCGGTCGATCTTGAGCGTGGCGGTGCCGTAGCCAAGGGCAAAGGCGGTCGCGATATAATAGACCGCGAAGCAGGCGGCGCAGGCAAAGGTGCCCGCGACCGCGGCGCCCAAATGGTTTTTGAACAGCGTGGCCAGCGGCACGGCGGGCGGCGGGGCTTCGGCTCTGGCGGCGGCGAATTCCGGGGTCTCGGTGAGTTTCAGGCGAATCCACAGACCCAGGAACACCAGGACCGCGCTGCCCAGGAAAGGCAGGCGCCAGCCCCAGGCGAAGAAATCCTTGTCGCTGAGGAAGGTGCCAAGGATCAGGAACAGCCCATTGGCGGCGAGGAATCCGACCGGCGCGCCCAATTGCGGGAACATGCCGAAGCGCGCGCGCCAGCCAGGCGGGGCGTTCTCCACCGCCAGCAGAGCCGCGCCGCCCCATTCGCCGCCCAGCCCGAAGCCCTGACCGAAGCGCAGGATGCACAGGATCAGCGGCGCCCACCAGCCGATGCTCTGATAGGTCGGCAGGAACCCGATGGCGAGGGTCGATCCGCCCATCAGCATGAGCGACGTCACCAGCGTCGTCTTGCGCCCGATGCGATCGCCATAATGGCCGAACACCGCCGCGCCCAAGGGCCGGGCGAAAAAGGCGAGGGCAAGGCTGCCATAGGCCGCCAGCAATTGGGCGGAAGGGGAGGAAGAGGGAAAGAAAAGCGGGCCGAAGACCAGGCTGGCGGCGGTGGCGTAGATATAGAAGTCGTAAAATTCGACCGCCGTGCCGATCAGGCTGGCCGCCAGCACCCGCTTGTGGCGCAGCATCGCGCCGATGCCGTCCCTTTTCCCGGCCCCTGCCTCCACCGCTTGCACGCCCCCCGATGCCATTATTTCTTCGCCCGCTTCTGGTTCAGCAATTCATAGGCCATGACCGCGCAGGCGACCGCCGCGTTCAAACTGTCGGCCTTGCCCAGCATCGGCATCTTCACCAGCAGGTCGCATTCGGCCTCATAGCTTTCGGGCAAACCCTGCGCTTCATTGCCGACCAGCAGGAAGCTGGGGCTTTGATAGCGCGGCTCCTGATAGTCGTGCGTGGCCTTCAGGCTGGTGCCGATCAGTTCGCCCGGACCCTCGCGCAGCCAGTGCATGAACTCGCCCCAGCGCGCCTGGGTGATGCTTTGGGTGAAGAGGGCGCCCATGCTGGCGCGCACGGATTCGACGGAAAAAGGATCGACGCAATCGTCGATCAGGATGAGCCCGCCCGCACCCACGGCATCGCCGGTGCGCAATATGGTGCCCAGATTGCCGGGATCGCGCAAAGACTGGGCGACGATCCAGATATCGGCCTTGCCGCGGTCGAGCTTCGCCAGCGGAGTCAGCCGGTCGCGATAGACGCCGACCACGGCCTGCGCATTATCCTTGCCGGAGATTTTCGAGAGGATATCGGGCGTGGTTTCGATGACGTCGCCGCCCGCCGCCTCCATCGCCGCGATCAGATCGGCGGCCAGCGGGTGGGTCGATCCGGCATGGAACAGCATTTCCGGCAGCACGCCTTCCTCGCGCGCTTCGGTCAGGATGCGCAGCCCTTCGGCCAGGAACAGCCCCTCGGCCTTGCGGAATTTCTTCTCCCGCAGGGAGCGGACGCGCTTCACCAGCGGGTTGGAAAATCCGGTGATTTCTCGCGCCACGATCCTGTCTCTTGCCTTTTTTGGAGGTCCACGGAAGCGGCCTCTCTATAGGGGGAGCGCGGAAAAGGGTAGGGGGCTTGGATGTGAAGGGATTTGGGTTGGTGAGGGCCAATGGGGGGACGTTGATAATATCGTCATCCCAGCGAAAGCTGGGATCTCGTGAGGCTAGGTCATACGCTATCGCCCGAGATCCCAGCTTTCGCTGGGATGACGGAAATGAGGTCCGCTACCCACCCATCGCCCTCTAAACCAAATCCCGCACCCTAGGTCGCGTGGGATGCGTCATGCCGTGCGACGGCGATCCGATTGCGGCCGGAGCGCTTGGCTTCGTAGAGCGCCATGTCCGCCACCGCCATCCAGCTTTCGCCGGTCGGCCAGTCGCCGCGCAGTTCCGCCACGCCGAAGCTGACCGTGACGTGCAGCGGCGGCGTGCCGGGGATTTCGGTTACGGCAATCGCCTCGCAGAAGCGTTGCGCCGCTCTGGCGGCATCTTCCTCCCCGGTTTCGGGCAGCAATATGCCGAATTCCTCGCCGCCAAGCCGGCCAAGCGAATCGCTGGGCCGTTGCAGGCTGGTGCAGAGCCGGGCGATGCCGCGGATCACCTGGTCGCCGGTGGGGTGGCCGTGGGTATCGTTGATCCGCTTGAAATGATCGATGTCGAACAGCAGCAGGCTGGCGGGCCGCTCATGCCGTTCGAACAGCGCGATGGCGCGGCTCATTTCGTTGAGGAAGGCCCGGCGGCTGAGCGCGCCGGTCAGATGGTCGCGTTCAGCGATGCGGCGCAGTTCGAGCTGCTCGACCACCAGCGCCGCCAGATTCTGGAGGATGGCGATCTGGCCGGGGTCGAACTGGCGCGGCACGGTGTCGATCGCGCAAAGCGAGCCGATATTATAGCCGTCGGGCGTTTCCAGTGGGATGCCGGCATAGCTGCGGATATTGGGATCGCCCGTCACCAGCGGATTGTCGCGAAAGCGCGCATCTTCCCTCGCGTCGGTGACGACCATCGGCGCCCGCTCGCGGATGGTGTGGTCGCAAAAGGCGACGTCGCGTGCCGTTTCGCTGCCGTCGAGACCGGCCAGCGACTTGAACCATTGCCGATCGGCGTCGACCAGCGAGACGGCGGAAATCGGCACGCCCAAAATGCTGCGGACCAGATCGGTGATGCGATCGAAAGAGGGTTCCCGTGGCGTGTCCAGAACTTCGTAGCGATCAAGCGCGGCGAGACGCGCCGGTTCGTCCATCAGCTTTGGATCGAGCATGGCCAATTACCCTCAACTGGCGAGGTGGCCTCTCCCACGCCTCGCGATTCTCGTTCAGTCTTCTCGTGATAATCGCCTGGCGATATTTAACAAAGGCTTGGCGGGCGCGGCCTGCCTTATTCTTCCCCGAACTTGTCCTCGACCAGCGTCACCAGCTTGCCCAGCGAATCGGCCGCTTCCGGACCAGTAGCGCTGATGGTGATGCTGTCGCCCATCGCCGCGCCCAGCATCATCAGGCCCATGATGGACGTGCCGGTGACTTCGCTGCTGTCCTTGCGCACGGTGATCTGGGCGGGCAGGCCGCTGGCCAGCGTCACGAATTTCGCGCTGGCGCGGGCATGCAGGCCGCGCCGGTTGCTGATCCTGACTTCCTGGCTGATTTCGCTCATGTGGTGCTGCCCAACAGTTCCGATGCAACGCTGATATATTTCTGGCCCGCTTCCCGCGCGGCGGCGACGGCCTGACGCACGTCCATCACCTTGCGCGCGCTTTCCAGGCGGATCAGCATGGGCAGGTTGATGCCCGCGATCACCTCGATCTCGCCCGCCTTCAGCAGCGAAATGGCCAGATTCGAAGGGGTGCCGCCGAACAGGTCGGTCAGCAGGATGACGCCCGACCCGTCATTGACGCGGGCGACCGCATCCGCAATGTCGGCGCGGCGCATCTCCATATCGTCCTCAGGGCCGATGCAGATGGTCTCGATCTGCTGCTGCGGACCGACCACATGCTCCATCGCGACGACAAATTCCGTCGCCAGCGCCCCGTGGGTGACGAGTACCAGTCCAATCATCTTGCTTACGTGGCCCACCTGTTTTTCATGGATTACGCTTTCGGGCCTCCCGGTCCGCGCTTCTCCAGGGCGTCCTGGGGCGCTGATTCCATATTGCGGTGCGAGACCGTGGGCGAAAAGCCCGCATCTTGCAAGTATCTGGCGACACGCTCGGCCACATGGACGGAGCGATGACGGCCCCCCGTACATCCGAAAGCAACGGTAATGTAGCTTTTTCCGCCCCCCGCATAGCGCGGCAGCAGCAGGGTCAGCAATTGTTCGATGCGCCCGATCGCCTCCTCATAGGCCGGATCTTCCATGATATAGGCGGCGACATCGGGATCGAGGCCGGTTTTCGGCCGCAATGCGTCCTCCCAATGCGGATTGCGCAGGAAGCGCATGTCGAACATCAGGTCTGCGCTCAGCGGCACGCCGCGCGAATAGCCGAAGGACATGATCGTCAGAACCGGGTCCGACAGCCCCTCGCGGGAGAAGCGGTTGCGGATTTCCTGCTGCAATCCATTGCTGGACAGGCTGCTGGTGTCGATCACCTGATTGGCCCAGCGGCGCAGCGGCTCGGTCAGTTCGCGTTCGCGGGCGATGCCATGGGCGGCGGGGCGGTCGGCGGCCAGCGGGTGACGGCGGCGCGTCTCGGCAAAACGGCGCTCCAGCTCCGCGTCCGAACAATCCAGGAACAGCGTCTCCACATCATGGCCGTGGCGGGACCGCAGCGCCTTGATCCGCTGGACGATGGCGCCAGCGTCGAAGCCGCGGGTACGCGCATCGATGCCCAGCGCGAGCGGCCGGTCGATCCGCTCGTCATGCCCTTCGGGCAGGGGCGTGTCGAGCAGCCGGCCGAGCAGCACCAGCGGCAGATTGTCCACCACCTCCCAACCCATATCCTCCAGCGTCTTGAGCGCGGTGGTCTTGCCCGCGCCAGACAGGCCGGAAACGAGCAATATGGTCTTCGGCGTTTCGAAACTCACGATAGGCTCATGGTCTTCAGGCCCATGTTCCTGACGGCCAGTTCCACCTTGATCGCGGCGGAGGCTTCGAACGGGGCGAGCCGGACGACGGGGACGTCGATACCGGCGATCGGACGCATCGCGGGTTCCAGCGGCATGCGCTCCACCATGTCGCTAAGGTCGACGGCGAGGGCGACAGGGGCGTTGTCGGCATGGGGCATGTCGATGAGGCCAATCCCGCGCACTTCCATCATGCCGACGATCCGGTCGGGCGCGCGGGCGAACAGGCGGCCCTCGATTTCAAGCACGCGGGTATAGTCGTCGCTGACGAGCACGGCGCCGCGATCGATCAGGCGCAGCGCCAGATCGGATTTGCCCATGCCGCTGGGACCGCAGAGCAGGACGGCCTGGCCATTGATCGCCACGCTGGTCGCATGCAGGGTTTCGGAAGAAGGTGTCGACGCCATATCGCCTTATCGCTTTGACGTCATATTAGCTCTTGTTGGCGCTGGTGGGAATGGAATTAACCGGGGCGTTTCTCATTATGGTGCACGTTCAATGCACGAAGCGGCGCGCCTATTCCGAAATCATGCCGGGGTCGCGTTCCACCGCCATGGGCAGGCGCATGATGAAGCAGGCGCCGCTCTGCGCATCCTGGCGGTCGGCAATGCTGATCTTGCCCTGATGCCCCTCCACGATCGAGCGGGCGATGGCCAGGCCAAGGCCCGAATGCTTGCCGAACGCCTCATTTTCCGGACGGACGCTGTGGAAGCGGCGAAAGACATGTTCGCGCTCGGATTCCGGGACGCCCGGTCCCTGATCCTCGACGCTGACCAGCACTTCATTGTCGGCCACCGTGGCGACGATCTGGACCAGCCCGCCATCGGGGGAGAAGGACACCGCATTGTCGATGAGATTGTCGAGCACGCGGATGATGCGTTGTTCCTCGCCCAGCACCACCGCGACATTCTTGCGCGGGCGGGCGAAGGCCAGGCGGACGCCGCGGCCGATGCCGCGTGCCTCCCGCGCGACGACCATCTTCTCGATCAGCAGGCCAAGGTCGATCGGCTCGAACCGGGTGCGCGACAATTGGGCGTCGATGCGGGATGCTTCGGCAATGTCGGTGACCAGCCGGTCGAGCCGGCGCACATCGTCCTGCGCGATCGCCATGAGCTGGGCGCGCAGCTCCGGCTTGTCCACCCGGTCCAGCGCGTCCAGCGCGGAGCGGAGCGAGGCGATCGGGTTCTTGAGTTCATGGCTGACATCGGCGGCGAAGGCGTCGGTCGCGTCGATCCGCTGGCGCAGCGCATGGCTCATGTCCGACAGGGCGCGGGCGAGCATGCCGATTTCGTCGCGCCGGTCGGGCAGGCGTGGCACGGTGACTTCGCGCGCCCGGCCCAGCCGCACCCGCACCGCCGCGCGGGCGAGGCGCTGAAGGGGTTGCACGATGGTCCGCGCCAGGAAAAGCGATAGCAGCACCGAAGCCAGCACCGCTGCCGCCAGCACCATGCCCAGGCGGAACCGTTCGGCCCGGACGACGCGGGTGATGTCGCGGGCATTTTCGGTCCCGAGCAGGTTGGTGCCGTCCTTCACGATGACGGCGGCCGAAATCATGAAAGTGCGGTCTGGCGCATAGCGGTTCACCGCCTGGGTCCGGCCGCTTTTCCGCGCCAGCACCAGTTCGGGCCAGGCCTGCGCCCGGTCGACTGCCGGCTCCTCGAAATTGGGCGGCCGGTCGGCGGAGACGACGCGGTCGATCACCTTGTCCAGGAAGCGGGCGACATGGCGCTGCCATTCTTCCTCATCGGGCAGGCGCAGGCGATAGCGCGGCGCATTCATGGTGAAGCTGTCCGCGATCAGCTGCCCCGCGCCGTCATAGCGGCGGACGCGATCCCCCGTCTGTCGCGCATAAGTGGCGATGAGCGCGTTCTGCCGATCCGCCGGGGCGTTTTCCAGGCCGATCGCCAGCAGTTCCAGTTCCCGCGCCGATTGCTCCAGCCGGTCGTCGACGATGCGCGTGCGATAGCTGTCGAGATAGAAGAAGCCCCCCGCCAGCAGCGCCAGCGCGAACACATTGACCGCCAGGATGCGCGGGGTCAGGCTGATCCGGCCGGACCAGCTCCACCCGGCGCCCGCGTCATACTTCTTCGGAGAAGCGGTAGCCGGCGCCATAGAGGGTGTCGATTGCGTTGAATTCGGGGTCGGCTTCGCGGAACTTGCGGCGCAGGCGCTTGATGTGGCTGTCGATGGTGCGGTCGTCGACATAGACGTCATCCTGATAGGCGGCATCCATCAACTGGTTGCGGTTCTTGACCACGCCGGGGCGCTGGGCGAGCGTTTCCAGGATCAGGAATTCGGTGACGGTCAGCGTCACGTCCCGGCCCATCCATTTCACCCGGTGGCGGGCCGGGTCCATCTCCAGCCGTCCGCGCACGATCGGTTCCGCGACCGGCTCGTCGGGGGCGGCATCCGCCTTGCTGACCTCCGCCCGGCGCAGGATGGCACGGATGCGCGCGATCAGCAGCCGCTGGGAAAAGGGCTTGGAGATATAATCGTCCGCGCCCATGGCCAGACCCAGCGCCTCATCCAGCTCATCGGCCTTGGACGTGAGGAAGATGACCGGCATATGGCTTTTCTCGCGCAGCCGCCGCAGCAGTTCCAGGCCGTCCATGCGCGGCATCTTGATGTCGAACACGGCAAGGTCGGCCGGATTGTCGATCAACGCCTTCAGCGCGGACTCCGGGTCCGAATAGAGGCGCGTCATGAACCCCTCCGTCTGCAACGCGATCGAGACGGAGGTCAGGATATTCTTGTCATCATCCACCAGAGCGATGGTTGCGGTCATGCTGCGTCCCGAAAATCGTCGGCAATGGAAATGTGCCCCTGCGTTAGACGAAGGTGGCTCCCCCCGCAAGGAAGCTCGGGCAGGCGGGTTATGCGGCGTACCCGTGGGAATTCGGGATAAATGCAGCGGTTGCGGAGTTTTCCGGGGTTTGACGCACCATCTGCAAAAGCTTATGCCCGCTTCGTCTGCAGCAGATGGCGCCACGCGGCATAAAGATCGCGGCGCTGAGAGGCGGACCGGTCGTGAACATGATAAGATGGCGGCCGGACATAATGATATTCAGGAGCAAAGGCGTGCAGGCCAAATCCTCTTTCACCCTGGATCAGCAGGGCATTTCCACCAAGGCTGATCAATTTTGGAATCTGGGCACCGCGCCCCTCGTCGAAGCCGCGCTCGCCAATGGCGAAGGCATTTTGGCCAAGGACGGCCCGCTGGTCGTCAAGACCGGCAAGCATACCGGCCGCAGCGCCAGCGACAAGTTCATCGTGAAGGATGCGGAAACCGAAAGCACCGTCTGGTGGGGCAAGACCAATGTGCCGATGACGCCGGAGCATTTCGCCGCGCTCAAGGCCGATTTCTTCGCGGCGCTGGGGCAGAAGGACAAGCTCTACGTCGCTGATCTGTTCGGCGGATCGCAGCCCGAACATCGCGTCAATGTGCGCGTCATCAACGAATTGGCCTGGCATAATCTGTTCATCCGCACGCTGCTGGTCCGTCCGGGCGCGGATGAGCTGAGCGGCTTTGCGCCCGAATATACGATCATCGACCTGCCGACCTTCAAGGCCGATCCGGCCCGCCATGGCAGCCGCAGCGAGACCGTGATCGCGGTCAACTTCACCGAGAAGCTGATCCTGATCGGCGGCACGCGTTATGCGGGCGAGATGAAGAAGTCGGTCTTCGGGATCTTGAACTATCTGCTGCCGACCCACGGCGTGATGCCGATGCACTGTTCGGCCAATATCGGCCCCAATGGCGACACCGCTGTCTTCTTCGGCCTGTCGGGCACCGGCAAGACCACCCTGTCCGCCGATGCCAGCCGCACGCTGATCGGTGACGACGAGCATGGCTGGTCGGACACCGCCGTCTTCAATTTCGAGGGTGGCTGCTACGCCAAGATGATCAACCTGTCGGCCGAGGCCGAGCCGGAGATCTTCGCCACCACCAAGCGGTTCGGCACGGTGCTGGAAAATGTCGTGATCGATGAGGAAAGCCGCGAGATCGACCTGGACGACAACAGCCTGGCCGAGAATAGCCGCGGTTCCTATCCGATCGATTTCATCCCGAACGCGTCGGAAAAGAATCTGGGGCCGGTGCCGAAGAACATCATCTTCCTCACCGCTGACGCTTATGGCGTGCTGCCGCCGATCGCGCGGCTGACGCCGGATCAGGCCATGTATCACTTCCTCTCGGGCTATACCGCGCGCGTCGCGGGGACCGAGATCGGCGTGACGGAGCCGTCGGCCACTTTCTCGACCTGCTTCGGCGCGCCGTTCATGCCGCGTCACCCGTCCGTCTACGGCAATCTGCTCAAGGAACGGATCAACAAGGGCGGCGTCACCTGCTGGCTGGTCAACACCGGCTGGACCGGCGGCAAATATGGCGTCGGCAAGCGCATGCCGATCAAGGTCACGCGCGCTTTGCTCAACGCGGCGCTCGACGGCAGCCTGAATAATGCCGAATTCCGGACCGATCCGAATTTCGGCTTCCAGGTGCCGGTAGCGGTGCCGGGCGTAGATTCGACCATGCTCGATCCGCGGGCGACCTGGACCGACAAGGCGGCTTATGACGAAACCGCCGGCAAGCTGGTGAAGCAGTTCGTCGACAATTTCGCCCAGTTCGAGGACCATGTCGACGCATCGGTGCGCGAAGCGGCGCTGACGGCTGCCTGACGCCAGAGCGATCCGTAACGAAAGAGGCCGGGGGAGCAATCTCCCGGCCTCTTTCGCTTTCTGTCGGCGGCGCGGAATGCTATCATGCATCGAATTTTCAGCGGGATATTTCCTATGGCTATGTTTGATGATCTGATGGGCAATTTCGGTGGTCTGGAGGCGGTTGCCGCGAAGATCGGCCTTCAGCCTGAGCAGATGCAGGCGTTGATGAGCGAAATCGGCGGCAAGATCGCTTCGGGCGAAACGGATGTCGCTGCCCTGGCGACCACGGCTGCCGAACATGGCGTGTCGGCGGACAAGCTGCAGGAACTGTTCGCGCATTTCGGCGGACCCGAGGCCATATTGTCGAAAATCGGCGGCCTGTTCGACCGTGACGGCGACGGCAATCCGCTCAATGAACTGGGCGGGCTGGCCAAAGGCCTGTTCGGCTAATCTCCGTCATCCCAGCGCCGGCTGGGATCTCGTGAGGCCGCGTCGTGCCCTATCGCCTGAGATCCCAGCTTGTGCTGGGATGATGCGTTTGGCGGAAATAGCCGGACATACCCATGATGAGGTATGCTTTTCGATAGGGAAGCGGCTATGGCCTTGCTGCGGGGACGGGCGTGTCGGCGCTCGGCAAGCAGGGGAATTCGTCATGATGGGGGATATGCTGCGCGGCAGCGCCGCCATTGCAGCCATATTAAGCGGCAATGCACAGGCGCAGAGCCAATTTTTGTCTGGCGAATGGATGCAGGACGGCGCGTGCGCCCCCAGCTATCGCACGCTGCATGCTGCGGAGCCGCGCAATCTTCCCTGCTGCGTTCCGGCGCGCCGCGCGGTGCCGCCCCTTTGTCCGCGGTCCTGAATCGGGCGCGGATGATCGTCAGCTTTCGCACCGACAAGTTTTTTTCGCCTTGCCTTGAAACGTCCCAAGGGGCATTCGCGCTGCATAGCTTATTGCGAAGCCCACGCAACTGACGCTCTTACCGGCGACGGTCGCCCTGGATTTGGCAGGGGAAAAGGTTTTGAACGACGTGACGATCGAAAAGCCGGTGCTGGAACCGACCGGCGCGCTTTCAGTGGAAACCGTGCTGTCGGTGCGGCATTGGAACGAACATCTTTTCAGCTTCCGCATCACGCGGCCGGCAAGCTTCCGCTTCCGTTCGGGCGAGTTCGTGATGATCGGCTTGGCTGGCGACAATGGAAAGCCGCTGCTGCGCGCCTATTCGGTCGCCAGCCCCGCCTGGGACGAGGAACTGGAGTTCCTGTCGATCAAGGTGCAGGACGGCCCGCTGACCTCCAGGCTGCAATTGATCCAGCCGGGCGACCAGATTTATCTGGGCCGCAAGCCGACCGGCACGCTGGTGACGGACGCGCTGCTGCCGGGCAAGCGGCTGTTCATGCTGTCGACCGGCACCGGGCTTGCGCCGTTCCTCAGCCTGGCGCGCGATCCGGACGTCTATGAATTTTACGAGCAGGTCGTGGTGGTCCATTCCGTCCGCCGGGTGAGCGATCTGGCCTTCCATGACGAGCTGTCGGGCAAGCTGGCGGAGGATCCGCTGGTGGCCGAACAGGCGGCGAGCCAGTTCCATTATGTGCCGACCGTGACGCGCGAGCCGTTCCGGAACAATGTCCGCATCGACAAGCTGGTGGAGACGGGCGCGCTGTTCGAAGGCATAGCGGGCGAGGCGAAGTTCGATCCGGAAACCGACCGGATCATGATGTGCGGCAGCATGGAAATGATCAAGCAGTTCGGCGCCTGGTTCGAGGAACATGGCTTTGCCGAGGGCTCCAACGCGGCGCCGGGCGCTTATGTGATCGAGCGCGCTTTCGTCGGCTGATCGGTTGTTGCCATAACGGGAAAGAAGGGGCTGGCGCCGACGCCGGCCCTTTTGGCTTTTTGGGGAATTGTCTGAATTTGGCCGTCGCGGCCGTCGCTTGGCCGTGCCGTTCCGATAATTTCTCGACCCCACCAAGCTTTTTGCGTCTGCAAGGAAATGCCCTATACTGTTCGCTTGATGCCAGGACTCAGGACAAGCATGAAATCCAATTTCTTCCGGGGCGCGGTTGCCCTTGGCGCGCTCGCGCTTATTCCCGCCACCACCGCGGCGCTCGCTGACGGGGAAGCGAGCAGCTACAAGGCGCTCGACGAGTTTATGGACGTGTTCCAGAAAGTCCGCAGCGACTATGTCGAAAAGGTCGACGACGAAAAGCTGATCAAGGGCGCGATCGACGGCATGCTTGCCAGCCTCGATCCGCATTCCAGCTTCCTCGACGCGCGCGATTTCCAGAATCTGCGCACCCAGACCGAGGGCAGCTATGGCGGCCTCGGCCTCTCCGTCACGCAGGAGGATGGCGCGGTCAAGGTGATCGCGCCGACGCAGGATACTCCGGCCTGGCGCGCCGGGATCAAGGCGGGCGACTATATCACCCATCTCGACGGGCAGCTCATCTATGGCGGCACGCTGGATGAGGCGGTCGACAAGATGCGTGGCGCGCCGGGCACGCAGATCAAGCTCACCATCGTCCGCCCCGGTCGCGACAAGCCGATCGACCTCACGCTCACCCGCGAGATCATTCAGCTCAAGCCCGTGAAATGGGAAGTGAAGAACGGCATCGGCGTCATCAACATCGTCAGCTTCTCGGCCAATACCGGCGCCGACGTGCGTCAGGCGATCCGCAGCATCGACAAGAGCCTGGGCCGCAAGCCGACCGGCTATATTCTCGACCTGCGCTCCAACCCCGGCGGCCTGCTGGATGAAGCCGTGTCGGTCAGCGACACCTTCCTGGAACGTGGCGAGATCGTGTCGCAGCGCGGTCGTCAGAAGGGCGATGTCGAGCGCTATTATGCCAAGCCCGGCGATGACGCGAAGGGTCTGCCGATGATCGTGCTGGTCGACGCAGGGTCCGCTTCGGCGTCGGAAATCGTCGCGGGCGCCTTGCAGGACCAGCATCGGGCGCTGGTGATGGGCGAGCGCAGCTTCGGCAAGGGCAGCGTCCAGACCATGCTCCCCCTGAGCAACACCACGGCGCTCAAGCTGACCACGGCGCGCTATTACACGCCGTCGGGCCGTTCCGTGCAGGAAGGCGGGATCGAGCCGGATGTGCGGGTGCCGCAGCTTAGCGATCCCGATTACAAGAACCGTCCGAAATTCCGCGAGAGCGACCTGCGCCGGCATCTGATCAATGAGATCAAGACCGACAATGCCGCGCTGGAAGAGGACAGCAAGGACGATCCGCGCTTCGCCGCGACGGCGGAGGAATTGAAGAAGAAGGGGGTCGAGGACTTCCAGCTCGACTATGCGCTGAAGACCATTTCCCGCCTGGCGGCCAAGCCGGGGGCTACCGTCGCTCAGGTCGCGCCCGCCCGGAAGCCGGCAACGCGCTGATAGTGAGGAGACAGAGGTGCTCCTGCGAAGGCAGGAGCCCAGTCCCGCGCTTTGCAAAATCGGGCGACGTTTGAACTGGGTTCCTGCCTCCGCAGGAACATGTCGCATGAAGCCGATGCGTCGCTCCACTTCACAGACTCCCTCCCACACAAGTTCAGCATGACGAAAGCCACGGGACGGTTTAAGCGAACGCTATGAAAAGCCTGCCCCTCGCCCGCGCCCTGGCGCTGATCGTGCCCTTGGCCATGCTGGCGGGCGCTTATGCCTTTCAGTTTATCGGCGGCCTGCACCCTTGCGAAATGTGCTGGTGGCAGCGTTATGCCCATATGGCGGCGATTCCGCTGGCGCTGATCGCCTATGCGACGTGGGGCAAGAGGTGCGTCAGCGCCCTGTTCACGGGCCTTGCGGGCCTTGCCATCGGCATTGGCGGCGGCATCGGCCTGTTCCATGCCGGGGTCGAATATGGCTGGTGGCAGGGGCTGACCGCCTGCTCGACCAGTCCCGGCGGCGGCAGTTCGGCGGACATTCTCAACCAGATCATGGCGACGCCGATCACCCGCTGCGACGTCGCGCCGTGGAGCCTGTTCGGCATCTCCATGGCGGGCTATAACGGCCTCTTGTCGGGAGCGGCCGCGCTCCTCATCTTGGTGCTGCTGCTCGGAAAAAGGAGCAAGGCATGAGCGCAAAGGATTTCCCCCGCCCCGGCCGCCGCGTCACCGACAGGCAGCGCGCCTCCATGCTGCGCGTCGATCAGGCGGGCGAGTTCGGCGCGACCCGCATCTATGCGGGCCAGCTCGCCGTGATGGGGGACCGCCATCCTGATTCCCGCCTCATTGCCGGCATGGCTGTGCAGGAAGAACGGCACCGCAAGCATTTCGATGCGATGATCACGCGGCGGGGCGTGCGGCCGACGGCGTTGCAGCCTATCTGGAGCGTGGCGGGCTTTGCCTTGGGCGCGGTGACGGCGGCGATTGGGCCGCGCGCCGCCATGGCTTGCACCGCCGCGATCGAGACCGAAATCGACCGCCATTATGCCGAGCAGCTCGAGCAATTGGGGCAGGACGATCCGGAACTCTCCACCGCCATCGCGGATTTCCAGGCGGAGGAGGTGGAGCATCGCGACGCCGCCATCGCCCATGGCGCGGAGCAGGCTCCGGTCTATCCCTTATTGTCGGGCGTCATCAGATTGGGCTGTCGTGCCGCCATCGCCCTGTCGAAGCGCATTTGAGGAGAAGCATGATGAAGACCCGCCTGATTGCCGCCATGCTTTTGCTGGGCGCCGCCTTCCCCGCCATGGCGCAACAGGGGCCGAGCGTTCCCCAGGAGCAAGCCCCCGCCGCCCAATCGGGATCGGAACGCGTCAATCTGGTCATCGTCTACGGCGATGATCCCTGTCCGCAAAGCCAGGGCAGCGACATCGTCGTCTGCGCGCGCAAGGGCGAGGAGGAGCGCTATCGCATCCCCGAACCGCTGCGCGGCGATCCGAATCAGCCGAGCCACCAGGCCTGGGGCGAACGGGTGAAGTCGATGGAATATGTCGGCCGCAGCGGCACCGAAAGCTGCTCGCCGGTCGGCGGTGGCGGTGCGACCGGCTGCTTCGCGCAACTGGCGCGGTTGGCCAAGGCGGAGCGGCAGGCGGCGGACAATGCGAGTTGGAAGGATCTGGTCGCGGCGGAGCGTGCCCGGCGTCTTTCCACCATCGATGCGGAGAGCAAGGCGATCGAAGCGCAGGCCGTGGCCGAGGAGAAGGCGCAGGCTGCCCAGCAACAGCAGCAGCAAAGCCAGCCGCAGGGCGCGGAGCAAGGAACGGCGACGCCGCAGCCCTGACGGCATTTGCCGCTGGGCGGCGTCTCGCAAAAAGGCTGCCGGCAACCGGACAATCCGGACGGCGGAAACAGGGGACGAACAAGGAATATGAATCGATGCGTCTCCTCACCACCCTTTCCCTGGCAGCCGTCGCGCTTGCGCCCTTGACGATCGGCGGGGCGGCCCATGCCGAACCGCCGCAGAAAATCTTCAACCTGGTCGTCTATGGCGACGATCCCTGCCCGAAGGGGCAAGGCGACGAGATCATCGTCTGCGCGCGCAAGCCCGAATCCGAACGCTACCGCATCCCCAAGAAGCTGCGCGAAAAGCCCGAACCGGCGGGTGGTCCCGGCTGGGGCAGCCAGGTCGCGACCATGGAACAGGTGCAGCGGCAGACCTTGCCGGGCAGTTGCTCCGCCATCGGCAGCAACGGCTTCACCGGCTGCACCGCCAAGGCGCTGGAGCAATGGTTCGCGGAGCGGCGGATGCAGGAGTCCAAGGGAGAGCCTTGAGCCGTCCTATTTGAAGCTCGCGATGCACTCGATTTCCAGCGGCGCGCCCCTCGCCAGGCCGTCTGCGCCGAACGCGCTGCGGGCGGGCAGCCGTTTGCCCTGGAAGTAGCTGACATAAACGTCGTTGAAGCGCGGCCAGTCCGCCATATCGTCGAGCATCACCGTGCATTTGACGACATGACCGAAGTCGAGGCCATTATCCTTTAATATCTTGCCGATCGAATCCATCGAGTTGCGGACGGCAGCGTCGAAGCCTTCCTTATGCGGGTCCATGCCGGTGGGCACCTGCCCGATCTGGCCGGAAAGATAGAGGGTATCGCCTGCCCGCACCGCGGGGGAGAAGGGAAGGGGCTGCTGGGCCGCCAGCGGCGCGGCGCCAAGAGCCAGGAACAAGGCGAACCATTTCTTCATGTGCATGTTTCCCCGATGCAAAAAGGGCCGGTCCTTTTCCGGACCGGCCCTTCCTTCGTGACGCTTTAGAATTTGAAGTCGAGGCGGGCGTAATAATAGCCGCCCGAGGTGCTGTAGGGACCGTGGCCATAATAGCTGTTATATGCCCCGGCGCCGTTGATATAGGGTGAAACGCCCGCGCCCGGCGTGACGCCTTGCATCAGCGCGGGGATTTCAGGCCGCTTGTTGAACAGGTTGTTCGCGCCCACCGAGAAGGTGACGGAATCGGTGAAGTCGTAGCTCGCCTCCAGATCGGTGAGCGCGGTCGCCTTGACCACGCCGTTGAAATAGAGCTGGTTGGCGTTTACTGGCCCGTTCGCCGTATTCACCAGGGCGCCGTCCGCGATCAGGAAGCCGCCCTCCGGAATGAAGCCAGCGGACGGCGTGAAGGCCGGGCGGACAAGCACGCTGGTCTTGCCATAGAAGGTTTCGCGCAGGTTGAGCGAGAATTTGCCGCTCTTGAACAAAGCTCCGGCGACGATCTTATAATCCGGATTGGAACGTTCGATATTGCTTTCCGACGCCGCGTTGAAGATCGGATAGCCCACCTTGTTGTTGGTGATCTTCGTCTTGTTGTAGTTCGCCGTCAGCGACAGGTTCAGCGTGCCGAAGTCCAGCGCGACCGGATAGGCGGCCGAGAAATCGATGCCCCAGGTGCGGGTGTCGATGCCGTTGGTGAAGCTCGACACGCCGATCGTGCCGTTCGTGAACAGGGCGCTGTCGAGGACGATACCGGCGGCGTTCAGGGCGTTCAGGATTTGCGCTCCGCCCGGCTGCGGCACGCCGTTGAGGACGGCGTTGCGCGCCGCCGTGCCGGTGATGCGATCCTTGATCTTGATGATGTAGCCGTCGACCGTGATGGCCAGCTTGGGCACCGGACGCAGCACGACACCGGCCGAGAAGTTCTTCGACTTTTCGGGCTTCAGGCTGCCGAAGCCCAGCAACGCCGCCGCTGGGGTTCCGGCGGGAAGCTGTGCGATGGCGCTGGTCGGGCCGACATTGATCGTCGAATATTTCTGTTCCGCCAGCGTCGGGGCGCGGAAGCCGGTGCTGACGGTGCCGCGCAGCGCGAAGGCGGGGCTGAAGTCGTAGCGCGTGGTGATCTTGCCGATGGCCGTGTCACCGAAGTCGGTATAATCCTCGTAGCGGCCGGCAAGGTCGACGGACCAATGTTCGATGGGTTCTGCGATCAGGTTGACATAGCCCGCGCGCGAGCTGCGGCGGAACTTGCCTGCGTCGGTCGCCTTGTAGCCGGGGAAGGACTGAACGCCGGTCTTGTAGGTGGAATAATAATCGCCCGCGACGATTTCATAGGTGTCGCGGCGATATTCGCCGCCGAACGCGAAGGTCAGCGGCCCGGCCAGCCCGGCTTCGAATTCCTTGCGGATGTCGGCGGTCACGGTGGTCTGGCTCAGGCGGAAGCCTCCGTCATAGGCCTTGTCCACCGTATTCGGCGCGCCGATGCCTCGCAGCGATGCGGCATAGCTTTCCTGCCAGACTTCGCGATGGGCGGACGATTCCGTCCAGATGTCGTCCTTCTGATGGCCGTAGGTGGTGCTGAGGTCGTAATTCCAGCCCGAAACCTCTCCCTTGGCGCCAACGGTGAAGCTGTATTCGTCCTCGATCACATGTTGCAGCGGGACCATGCCATTGATGCCGGTGTCGCCATAGCAGACATTCGGATTATAGGGTGCAGTCGTGATGCTGCCGCCCGCGTTTGTCTGAGTGATGACACCCCCGACGTTCGTATATTCGTAGCAGATGCGCTTGGGATGGCGGTAGCCCTGCTTGGCATAGCCGATGCGGCGGGCATAGTCGCCAAAGCTGTAGAGTTCGATGCCGCCGAAATCATAGCCCATATTGTAGAAGGCTTCGGTCAGATAGGTTTTGGGCTGGCCGCCATTGATGCCCGACAGCGCGTCGCCGGCCAGGTTCGACCATTGGGCGGGGGTGTTGGACTGGAGCGTGCCGTCCGGCTTGGTGATCTGCACCTGCCCGGTGCCGACGGTGGTGTAATCCTGGCGGCGGTGGAAGAGGCTGAGGTTGAAGAAGCCGTCCTCGCCCAGCTTGAAGCCCATATTGCCGGAGACGGAGAACAGCTCGCCCTCGCTGTCATAATATTGGCCGCCCGTGACCTTGAAGCTGCCGCCTTCGTTGTTGTCCTTGAGGATGAAGTTGATGACGCCCGCGATCGCGTCCGTGCCGTACACGGCCGCCGCGCCTTCCTGAAACACTTCGACGCGGGCGATGGCGTCCGGCGGGATCAGGTCGATGCTGGGCGCCGCCGAACCCTGGAAGGCGCCGGAGATCACCTGGAGGATGCCGTTGCCGTGGCGGCGCTTGCCGTTGACCAGCACCAGCGTGTGGTTGGGGCTGAGGCCGCGCAGACGGGCGGAGAGGGAGAAGCTGGAAAGGTCGGTGCCCTGCGTTTGCGCGGTGAAGCTCGGGACGATCTGGGTCAGCACCTGGTTGAGGTTCGGCTGGCCGACGTGGCTGATCGCTTCCTGGCTCAATACCTGGATCGGCGCGGCGCTTTCAGCGGCCTGCATGCCGACTGCGCGGGTGCCGGTGACGATGATGGCGGCGCCTTCATCGGCCTGCGCGGTTTGCGCTTCTTGCGCCATCGCGCAGGCCGACCAGGACGAGGCCAGCGCAAGTGAAAGTCGAAGAGCGGATAATCTTGTCATCTATGCCCCCTGTTTTGCATTTATTCATGACAAGGGGATCAACGAACTTTTTGGATTAAACCTCTATTGCGCTGCACAAAAATGATAGAAAAATGACATGTTTCTTGTTTGTTTCCGTGATAAAATCACGCCAGATTGCTATGCTGCAGGGCAACTTGGCAATTGATTAGGACGCACGTGGCCATGCGCATTTTGCAAGCAATGCGCATAGCGGGTTTTTGACATAGGTTCGTTTCAGGCAATTCCACCTCCAATCCAGCATGACGGTGGGGTAATGGGCGTCAGCTCGCCATCGCCGCTTCTATCAGTGCACGGCCTGCCTTGCTGTTCCAGTCCATCGCGCCGACCACCCGCGCCATTTCCTTGCCCTGCGCGTCATAGATGACGGTCGTGGGCAGCATCCCGGTGTTGTAATGGAAACCGAACTGGTTTTCCGGGTCGATCCAACCCTTCAAATGCGGCAGCGGGTGCTTTTCGAAAAAGGGCTTGATCACCGTTTCGCCCTGGCTGTCCTGCGAGATGGTGAGGACGGCGAGGCCTTTCTTGCCATATTCCGCCGCGACCGCATCGAGGGTGGGCATTTCCGCCACGCAGGGCGCGCACCAGGTCGCCCACAGATTGACCAGCATCGGCTTGCCCGCGAAATCCTTGAGACTGGCGTCGCTGCCGTCCGGGTTCTGGAAGGTGAAGTCGGGCGCGGGTGTGCCGGCCTTGGACTTGTCCAGCGTGTAGCTGAACTCGCCTCCCTTGCCCGGAGCGCCGCTTTGCGCGGGTCCGGTCGCCTCCCCGCTGGCGTTCGGGCCTTGCCCGGCGGGCGGCGATTGCTTATCGCACGCGCCAAGGCCAGCCAGCAGGAGCAGTGTCATTACGCAGGGTAAAGATCGGAACGGGGAAGATCGCACGGGAAAAAGCTCCAACAGCATGTGGGGCGGACGCTTCGCGGCCGGTCCGGCTTCGGTCATGCGGGAGATAAATGCCTCCATCCCCTTCGACAAGCGTTTGTGGAAACAGGATATCGCCGGGTCGAAGGCGCATGTCGCGATGCTGGCCAAGCAGGGCATCGTCGACGGCGAGGACGCGCAGGCGATCACCGAGGGGCTGAACCGCATCGCCGCCGAATATGAAGCCGATGGCGTACCGGTCGATCTGGACCTGGAAGACATCCACATGGTCACGGAGTCGCGGCTGGCCGAACTCATCGGTCCGGCGGCCGGGCGGCTGCACACGGCGCGCTCGCGCAACGATCAGGTGGCGACCGACTTCCGCCTCTGGGTGCGCGACGCTATCGATGAGGTCGAGGCGGGGCTGGAAGGCTTGCAGGCGATGCTGCTCACCCGTGCCGAGGAACATGCCGATGCGGTGATGCCGGGCTTCACCCATCTCCAGTCCGCCCAGCCAGTGACCTTGGGTCATCATCTGATGGCCTATTATGAGATGGTTCGCCGCGACCGCAGCCGCTTTGCCGACGCCCGCGCTCGGCTCAACGAATGTCCGCTGGGCGCGGCTGCGCTGGCCGGAACCGGCTTCCCGATCGACCGGCATGCGACGGCGGCGGCGCTCGGTTTCGCCAAGCCGACCGACAACAGCCTCGACAGCGTATCGGACCGCGACTTCGCGCTCGATTACCTCATGGCGGCGACCCAGTGCAGCCTGCATCTGTCGCGCCTGGCCGAAGAGTTCATCATCTGGGGGAGCCAGCCCTTCGGCTTTGTGAAGCTGCCCGACGCCTATTCGACCGGCAGCTCGATCATGCCGCAGAAGCGCAACCCCGACGCCGCCGAGCTGGTGCGCGGCCATGCCGGGCGGATCATGGGCTGCATGAACGCGCTTTGCGTGACGATGAAGGGTTTGCCGCTCGCTTATTCGAAGGACATGCAGGATGACAAGCCGCCGGTGTTCGAGGCGCATGACCTGCTGGGCCTCTCCATCGCGGCGATGACGGGCATGATCGAGACCGTCGCCTTCCGCACCGACCGGATGCGTGGGCTGGCGGAAAGCGGCTTCGCCACCGCGACCGATCTGGCCGACTGGCTGGTGCGGGAGGGCGACATTCCCTTCCGCGAGGCGCATCATATCACGGGCCGCGCGGTGGCGGCGGCGGAAGCGGCGGGCGTACAGCTTGCCGATCTGCCCATCGAGACCCTCAAGGCCATTGATGCGCGGATCGATGAGCGTATCTATGCGGTGCTGACGGTCGATGCCTCGGTCGCCAGCCGCAAGAGCCATGGCGGCACGGCGCCCGACCAGGTGCGGGCGCGGATTGCGCAGGCCCGGAACGACGCGAAAGGGCAGAAGAAGTGATGACGGCACGGATCGCCAAGGGAGTAGCACTGGCCGCGCTGGCGCTGGTTTTGGCGTCCTGCGGCGGTCGCCAGCCGTTGAAGCCGGTACAGGGGCAAAACCTGCCCGCCGTGCCGGTGGGTGCGGCGACGGCGCCGACCGCCGCGCAACTCACCACGCCCTCTATCCAGGCGCGGCCGGAACGGAACGTCGAACTGCTGACCCAATCGAGGGTGCGCGGCGACGACCCGTTCGACCTGCCGCCCGAGAGCGATCCTCGTTAGTTTTTGGCGTTAGTTTTTTGGCGTTAGTTTTTTGGCGCTAAGATTTCTCTAGGATATACAGCCTTGGACCATTTCAACTATGTCGACGGCGCGATGCTTGTGGAGCAGGTGCCCATGGCGGAGATCGCCGCGCAAGTCGGCACTCCGGTCTATATCTATTCGACCGCGACGCTGACCCGCCATGTCGGCGTGTTCCGCGAAGGGCTGTCGCAGCTTGCCGACCCGCTGATCGCTTTTGCGGTGAAGGCCAATCCCAATGCCGCCGTGCTGGCGACTTTGGCGAAGCTGGGTCTGGGCGCGGACGTGGTGTCGGCGGGCGAGTTGCTGCGCGCCATCGCGGCGGGCATTCCTGCGAACCGCATCGTGTTCTCGGGCGTCGGCAAGACGGCCGAAGAAATGCGCATCGCGCTGGAGCAGGGCATCTACCAGTTCAATCTGGAGAGCGAACCCGAAGCCGAGATGCTGTCCGAAGTGGCGCTCTCCTTGGGGAAGAAGGCGCCGGTCGCCTATCGCATCAATCCCGATGTCGACGCGGGCACCCATGCCAAGATTTCCACCGGCAAGTCGGAGAATAAGTTCGGCATCCCCTATGACCGCGCACTGGCCAGCTATGCCGCCGCCCGCGCGCTCCCCGGCCTCGATGTGCAGGGCGTGGCGGTGCATATCGGCAGCCAGCTCACCGACCTCAACCCGCTGGAAGCCGCCTTCATCAAGGTCGGCGCGTTGATCGAGAAGCTGCGCGGCGAAGGCCATGACATTCGCACCGCCGATCTGGGTGGCGGGCTTGGCGTGCCCTATGATCCTTCGCAGCCGTTGCCGCCCAGCCCCGCCGCCTATGGTGCGATGGTGACGCAGGTGACGCAGGGCTGGAATGTCCGTCTGATGTTCGAGCCGGGCCGCCTGATCGTCGGCAATGCGGGCGTGCTGCTGTCGCAGGTGGTGCGGGTGAAGCAGGGCGCGCAGGCGCCTTTCGTGATCGTCGATGCGGCGATGAACGACCTGCTGCGCCCCAGCCTCTATGACGCCTGGCATGATATCCGCGCCGTGCATCCCAAGGGCGACCGCGCCGCCGCCAATGTCGTCGGCCCCGTCTGCGAGACAGGGGACACCTTCGCCATGCATCGTGACATGGATGTGGTCGGGGCGGGCGATCTGATCGCGTTCATGACCGCCGGAGCCTATGGCGCGACCATGGCGAGCACCTATAACAGCCGTGCGTTGACCCCGGAGGTGCTGGTTTCCGGCGACAAATGGGCCGTTGTCCGCGCCCGCCCGCCGATCGAGGCTCTCATCCAGGGTGACAACATCCCCGGCTGGGTGAATGATTGATGCATAGCCTGCCCGTCTTCCTGCGATTGCATGGGCGGGCCGTCATTCTGACGGGCGAAGGTGAGGCGGCGGACGCCAAGCGCCGCTTGCTGGAACGGGTAGGGGCACGGATCGTCGGAGAGGCGGACGAGGCGGCGCTCGCCATCGTGTCGGATGGCGACGAGGTGACGGTAGCCCGGCTCCAGGTACGCGGGATATTGGTGAATGCGACCGACAGGCCGGACCTGTGCGACTTCATCCTGCCCGCGATTGTCGATCGCGATCCGGTGTTGATCGCCATCGGCACGGGTGGCGCTTCGGCGGGGCTGGCCAAAGCGCTCAGGCAACGGATCGAGGCTTTGCTGCCTGCGCGGTTGGGCGCGCTGGCGACTGCGCTCCATAATGCGCGCACTGCGATTCGGGCGCGCTGGCCGGATGCGGCGGCGCGGCGGCGGGCGATCGATGCCGGGCTGGCGGCGGGTGGGCTGATCGATCCGCTGTCGGACAAGGCGGCCGACGCCGTGCCGGACTGGCTGGCGGGAACTCTCGATGTCCATGCCGACCGGCTGGAAACGATCCGGCTGCTCTCCGGCGATCCGGATGACCTCACCCTGCGCGCTGCGCGCCTACTGGGCGAGGCGGATCGCGTCTATCATGCGCCTGATGTGCCCGCCGCTATCCTCGACCGGGCGCGGGCCGATGCCGTGCGGATCGAGGCGATTACGCCGCCCGATCGACCGGGCGAAGGCTTGTCGCTCTGGCTGGAGAGGGTGCCATAAGCCGGGTCTTTCTCTTCGATGGCGGCAAGGCGCACGAAATCTCGCTGGAGGCTTTCTGCGCCAGGACCGAAGATGCGCCGTTTAGCTGGGTTCACGCCGATGGTTGGCGGGAGGATGCCCGCGCCGTCGCGGCCCGATGTGACCATATGCCCGAAGCCGCGCTCTCCGCGCTGCTTGCGCAGGAAACCCGGCCGCGCTGCACCTTGATGGCGCATGGCGCGCTGGTGAACTTGCGCGGGCTCGGCGCGGCGGATGACGATGTCGGCGATCCGCTGGTGTCGATCCGCCTGTGGGCCGAGCAGGCGCGGGTCATTTCCGTCAGCTATCGCCCGCTTGCCGCGATGGAGCTGGTGACGGCGCAGATGCTGGGCGGCCTGATCCGCGATCCGGGTGACCTGATCGCCGCCTTCGCGCAGCAGATCACTGAAGCGCTGGACCCCGAGGTTGCCGATTTGGGCGACGGCCTGGACGAGATCGAAAGCGCGCTCACGGCACATGGTCCGGCCGAAGCGCGGCGGCGCGTGTCGGAAATCCGCGCGACCGCGATCAGCTACCGCCGCTTT
The DNA here is from genome assembly GCF_036038995.2 of Sphingobium sp. SJ10-10. Taxonomy (NCBI): domain Bacteria; kingdom Pseudomonadati; phylum Pseudomonadota; class Alphaproteobacteria; order Sphingomonadales; family Sphingobiaceae; genus Sphingobium; species Sphingobium sp. SJ10-10. The sequence goes on along the minus strand of NZ_CP158132.1, from coordinate 1,994,397 downwards.
ATCGCGCCTCAAAGGCAGGCGCTGGAAAGATTGTCCACCGCCGACGCGCCGTGGCTGGAACCTGACGACCGGCTGCATCTGCAGGAAGCCGCCGACCGCTGCGCTCGCATGGCCGAGGAACTGGAAGCGGTGCGCGAACGATCCGCGCTCGCCCATGAAGAGCTGACCGATCTGCGTGCCGAGCAGATGAACCGGCAGGCGCTGATCATTTCCGTCGTGGCTTTGGTTTTCCTGCCGCTGACCTTTCTGACCGGCCTGCTCGGCATGAATGTCGACGGCATTCCTTATGCCCATGAACCCTGGGCCTTTTGGGGCGTGGTTGGAGTCTGCGTTGCCATGGCGGGTGGGATCGCTGGCTGGTTCGCCGCAACCCAATGGCTAAGGTGAAGGACGTCAGTTCCGCGCCGCGTTGAGGCGGGCGATCTCGTCATGCAGCGCCTGGATCGAGGAGACCAGACGCGCCCGGTCCGCCTGCATTTCGGCCAGCGCGTCGCGTGTCTCGCCCAGTTCCAGCGCGCGGCGGGCGATCCGGGCGTCCAATTCCGCATTGTGCCGGGCCATCGTGCCGATCTGCTCGGCCCGCGCGCACAAATGGCGCAGCCGCGCATCCAGCAGGTCGAAGTCGAATGGCTTCACCACATGGTCGTCCGCGCCCGCGTCCAGCGCCTCGACGGCGGACACCTTGTCCTGTCGCCCGCCGATCATGACGAAGCAGGCATTGTCGGCCAGGCCCGCCGCGCGAATCTTCCGCATCGTCACCAGTGCCGGCAGCAGCGTCAGCCCCATGTCGATCAGGATGATGTCCACCGGCCGCGCCACCAGCATGTTGAGCGCGGTAAAGCCGTTTTCCGCCAGCGCCACATCATAGCCCAGATGCGACAGCCGCCGGGCCACGACCGCTCGCGACGTGGCGTCTTCATCGACCAGCAGAAGCCGCAATCGCCGGGCCGCGCGCGCCGTTTCCGGAGCCTGTGCCGGTTGCAGCCTGCTGATGCTGTCGCGTTTCCAAAATTGCATGACGTCCCACCTCTTGCCACCGCGCAGCATAGGATTGGCGCGCAAAGAAATGGTTAACGGGCGTCCGGCGCATAGGCGCGCATGAAGCAGTCGAGTCCATGGTCGACATCGGCCGCGATCTGGTCCGGCGTCGCCTGTGGGATCTGTCCCCAGATCACCAGTTGATGGCAGCCAGAAAGCATCATCATCGTGAAGGTGCGCGCCGCCAGTTCGGGATCGGCCCGGCGCAGCAGGCCGCGATCCATGGCCCGTTCCAGAAATTCAGCGACCAGCCGCCGCGTATGGCCGGGGACATGTTCGTAGAAGATGGCGCCCATTTCGGGAAAGCGTCCCGATTCGGATACTACCAGCCGGTACAGGGCAACGCTGTCGGACGAGGTGATCTTCGTGAGCAGGTTCAGTCCCAGCCTGCGCAACGTTTCCACCAGGTCGCCGCCAGGATCGAGGATTTCGGCCAGGCGGGCGAGATAGGCGGTGGTCGCGTCATCCAGAAAGGCGGCGAACAAGGCTTCCTTGGACGGGAAATAGCTCCATAATGTGCCCTTCGACCCGCCCAGCGTCGCGGCGATCCCCGACATCGTCGTCGCGGCATAGCCATTTTCCAGGAATGACCGCGATGCCACCGCCAATATGGCTTTGCGCCGATCGCGGCGACGCGCTTCTCGTCGGCTGAGCGGAGTGAGGGGATGTGTCATGAAATCGTACCATATAGTACGCTATTTCTGTTGACAAGGATTCGCAACCAGCGCAAAGGCCAATTTCATACTATTTGGTACGGTTTTTTATGTCCGTGAGTCGCCCACCGAGTCTTTCCGCTCTTTCCGGTCGCGCCGGGCTTCTCGCTGGGAGCTTGGCGCTGCTCTCTGCCTGCGCGGCGGTGCCGGATCTGGGACCCCAGCCGGCGGTGCGCGCGCCTGGCAGCATCGCGGCGGAGCGCAGCCTTCAGGCCGACAATGCCACGCAATGGCCGTCCGAAGGCTGGTGGACGGCTTATGGCGATCCGCAATTGGATGCGTTGATCGAGGAGGGGCTGAAGGGATCGCCGGACGTGAGCGCCGCCGCCGCCCGCTTCGCCCAGGCCAACGCGGCCGCGCAGCAGGCGGGGGCGCCGCTGTTGCCGTCGGTCGATCTCGACGCCAATAGTGGCGTGACCAAATCCAGCTACAATATGGGCATGCCAAAGGAATTCGTGCCCAAGGGCTGGCTCGGTACGGGCCGGGTTGGCCTGAATTTCGGCTTCGACCTCGATCTTTGGGGCAAGAATCGCGCGGCGCTGGCGGCGGCGACGTCCGAAGCGCGCGCGGCGGAGATCGACGCGCGGCAGGCGCGGCTGGCGCTGGCGACCGGCGTGGCCGATGCCTATGCCGATCTCGCCAGGCTCCATGATGAGCGCGACATTCAGGCGCGGGCGCTGGAAATCCGCACCGCCAGCCAGAAGCTGGTGGCGGATCGCCGCGCCAACGGGTTGGAAACGCGTGGCAGCGAGCGGCAGGCCGATGCCACCGTCTCCTCCGCCAAGGCGCAGCTTGCCGCCGCCGATCAGGCGATCGCGGTGCGCCGGCATCAGATCGCGGCGCTGATCGGCGCGGGGCCGGATCGGGGCATTGCCATCGCCCGGCCGCAACTCCGCAAGCCCGGTCCGCTGGGCCTGCCCGCCGATGTGACGACCAATCTGGTCGCCCGCCGTCCGGACATTGCGGCCGCGCTCGCCCGGACCGAGGCGGCGGCCAAGCGGATCAAGGTGGCGCGGGCCGATTTCTTCCCCGCCATCCGCTTGAGCGCGCTGATCGGCGTGCAGTCGCTGGGTTATCAGACCGTGCTCCAGAACGGCGCTTTTTCCGGCGGGGCCAGTTCCTTTGCGGACACGCTGTTCAAGAAGGACTCGCTGTTCGGCAATGCCGGGCCTGCGATCAGCCTGCCGATCTTCCATGGGGGCGCGCTGAGCGGCCAATATCGCGGCGTGCGCGCCGCCTATGACGAGGCGGTGGCCAGCTATGACAAGACCGTGCTCGGCGCCTATCAGCAGGTGGCCGACGCGGTGACCGGGCGGCGGACGCTGGACCAGCGGCTGGTTGACGCCCGCGCCGCGCTGACCGCATCGGAAGAAGCCTATGGCATCGCCCGCCAGCGTTATGAAGGCGGCCTCAACACCTATCTTGACGTGCTGAACGTGGAGGACCAGCTTCTGGCCGCCCGTCAGACCGTCGCGGAGCTGGAGGCCAGCGCCTTCACGTCCGACATCGCCCTCATTCGCGCGCTGGGCGGCGGCTTTGCCGCCAGCGACGCCCAAATATCGCACCAGTTGCCCAAGGATATCCCCAATGGCTGATGCCAGGCCCGAATTCACGTCCGAAGCGAGCAAGGCCGATGCCGCCGCGCAGCGTCAGGACACCCGCAGGAAATGGCTGGTGCGGCTGGCGCTGGTCGTGCTGGTCTTCGGCGCGGCCTATGCGATCTGGTATCTGCTGATCGGGCGCAACCATGTCGGCACCGACAATGCCTATGTGAATGCGGAGGTGGCGCAGGTGACGCCGCTGATTTCCGCCCAGGCGGTCGAGGTGCTGGTGACGGACACCCAGGCCGTGAAGCGCGGCGACATATTGGTGAAGCTGGACCCCACCAACGCTCGCATCGCCATGGCGCAGGCGGAGGCCGATCTGGCCGAAGCCCGGCGCAAATTCCGCCAGACCGTCGCGACAAGCGGCGCGCTGGCCGCGCAGGTCGAGGCGCGTGGCGCCGACATCAACCAGGCGCGTGCCCAGCTCGCGACGGCGCAGGCCGATTTCGACAAGGCGCGCATCGACCTTCGGCGGCGCGAGGCGCTGGCGCCCAATGGCGCTGTCTCGGGCGAGGAACTGACCAGCGCGCGCAAGGGCTATGCCGCGGCGCAGGCGGCGCTCGACCTGGCGAGGGCCGGCGTGGCGACGGCGGAGGCGACGCGTGGTGCGGCCAGCGGTCAGCTTGCCGCCAATGACGCGCTGGTGCGCGGGTCGACCATCGACACCGATCCCGCCGTGCTGGCGGCCAAGGCGAAGCTGGACAATGCCCGGCTCGATCTTGGCCGCTCCATCATCCGCGCCCCGATCGACGGCGTGGTGACGCGGCGGCAGGTACAGGTCGGGCAGCGTGTCGCGCAGGGCACGTCGATCATGAGCATCGTGCCGCTCGCCCATGTCTACGTCGACGCCAATTTCAAGGAGCGCCAGCTTGGCCGGGTGAAGCCGGGCATGCCCGCCACCGTCACGTCCGACCTTTATGGCGGCGGCGTCGTCTATCATGGCAAGGTGGTCGGTTTTTCGGGCGGAACGGGGGCTTCCATGGCGTTGATCCCGGCGCAGAACGCAACCGGCAACTGGATCAAGGTGGTGCAGCGCCTGCCCGTGCGCATCGCGCTCGATCCCAGGGAACTGGCTGAGCATCCGCTGCGCGTCGGCCTTTCCATGGAAGCCGAGATCGACCTCTCCGGCGAATAAGGAAGCCTTTGGTGAGCCGTCAGGCAGAGACATTCTCGCTCCTGTCGCCCCGTCACCGCCTGTTGGCGGGGCTGACGCTGGCGCTCAGCAATTTCATGGTCGTGCTCGACCTTACCATCGCCAATGTGTCGGTGCCGCATATCGCCGGCAATCTGGGCATTTCCGCCGATCAGGGCACCTGGATCATCACCAGCTATGCCGTGGCGGAGGCGATCTGCGTGCCGCTGACCGGCTGGCTGGCGCAGCGTTTCGGCGCGGTCAGGCTGTTCATCTTCGGCATGTTTGGTTTCGGCCTGTTCTCGCTGCTGTGCGGCCTGTCGATGAGTCTGACCATGATCGTGGTCTGCCGTATCGGCCAGGGTCTGTGCGGCGGTCCGCTGATGCCGATGTCGCAGACCTTGCTGATGCGCATCTTCCCGCCGGAGCGGCGCGGGCGCGTCATGGGGTTGTGGGCGATGACGACTCTGCTAGGCCCGGGGCTCGGCCCGATCGTCGGCGGCTATATCAGCGACAATTGGAGCTGGCACTGGATCTTCTTCATCAACCTGCCGATCGCGGCATTGTGCGTCTTTTCCGCGCTGGTCCTGCTGCGCCCGGTGGAAACGGAGCGGGTGAAGCTGCCCATCGACTATATCGGCCTGGGACTGCTGATCTTCTGGATCGGTTGCCTGCAGATCATGCTGGATATCGGGCGCGACCATGATTGGTTCGGTGACCCGCTGATCGTCCTGCTGGCGGTTCTGGCGGCCATCGGCTTTTGCGTGTTCATCATATGGGAACTGACGGAGGAGCACCCGATCGTCGACCTGCGTGTGTTCCGCCATGTCGGCTTCACCTCGGGGGTGTTCACGCTGGCGTTGTGTTTCGGCGCCTATTTCGCAGGCATCGTCATCATCCCGCAATGGCTGCAGATATCGATGGGCTATCCCGCCGCATCGGCGGGCCTGGCGACCGCGTTCTCGGCGATGACGGCCATGCTCGTGGCGCCGATCGCCGGGCGGCTGGTTGACAAGGTCGACGTGCGCATCATGATTTCGGGCGCGGTCGCCTGGATCGGGTTGATGACGCTGTGGCGGGCGCATTGGACCACCGATGCGGATTTCTGGACGATCGCGATGCCGCAGGTGGTTCAAGGTTTCGGCATGCCCTTCTTCATGATCCCGCTGACGACGCTGACCCTGGGGTCGGTGCGGCCCGAGGAAACCGCCTCGGCCGCGGGCATGCAGAATTTCCTCCGCACGCTGGCCATCGCCATTTCAACCTCCATCGTGCTGACCGGCTGGGGCAATGGACAACGCATATCGCGCACTGAGATGGTCAGCACGCTCCATACCGATACGACCATGGCCGACCTGACGAGCAGGGGCTTCACCCAGGACCAGGCGCGGCAGATGGTAACCAATCTGGTCGATGCGCAATCGCAGGTGCTGGCGATGAACCATGTCTTCTACATCGCCGCCCTGGTGCTGTTCCTGGCCGCGGCCGTGGTGTGGCTTGCCCCGCGCCCGACCGGAACCGTGGATCGCTCGGCAGTGCACTGAGCCCGGCCGGGGCGACGGAATCGGGGGGCGAAACGACCGATGCGCCGTCATGGGCGAGCGTCGCGCATCGCGCCCGATTGACGCGGCGCGGCATCGCCGTCACTGAGTGGCAAAAAGGTGGGGTCCATGCGAATCGTCATCATCGACGACAGCGGCTTGCGCGCGACGGTCCTGGAAGAAGGACTGCGCGAGGCGGGCTATGACGATATTCACATCGTCCCTCCGCGCGGCGGCTTCGTCGCGCGGCTGGAACGCATGGCGCCCGACGTCGTGCTGATGGACCTGGGAAGCCCCAGCCGCGACACGCTGGAGGAAATGCTGACCGTCAGCCGCGCGTTGGCCCGGCCCATCGCCATGTTCGTCGACCAGTCGGACGAATCCATGATCGGCGCGGCCATCGACGCAGGCGTGTCCGCCTATGTCGTGGATGGGCTGCGCAAGGAGCGGGTGAAGCCGGTGCTGGAACTGGCGGTGCGGCGCTTCAACGCCTTCGCCCGGCTGCAGACCGAACTGGACGAGGCGCGCACGGCGCTCTCGGACCGCAAGATCATCGACCGCGCCAAATCCATCCTGATGAGCCAGCGCGGCCTTTCGGAGCCGGATGCCTATGCGTTGCTGCGGTCGAGCGCGATGAATCAGGGGAAGAAGATCGTGGATGTCGCCCAAGCCCTCATCACGGCCAGCGACCTGTTGGGAGGGATGTGATGACGACCGACCTGCGCATCGCTTTCCTGCCGTTGACCGACGCCGCCGTGCTGGCGGTGGCGCGGGAAAAGGGTTTCGCGGAAGAGGAAGGGTTGCATCTCGACCTCGTCCGCACGACGAGCTGGGCGACGTTGCGCGACCGGCTGGTGTTCGGGCAGGTGCAGGCGGCGCACATGCTGGCGCCGCTGGCCGTCGCCGTGACGCTGGGATTGAGCCAGCAGGCAGCGCCGCTTTCCGCGCCCTACAAGCTCAACGTCAACGGCAATATGCTGGTGATGGCGAACGAGTTCGCGCAGGCGCTGGATCCCGACATATCGGCGCGGCTGGACGATCCGCTGGGCACCGCGCATGATTTCGCGGCGGCCATCGGTTTGTGGAAGCGCAAGCCGGTGATCGGCGTCGTCCATCGTTATTCCAGCCATTCGATGATGTTGCGCTACTGGCTGGCGAGCGCGGGCGTCGATCCGGATCGCGACGTGGTGCTGCGCGTCCTGCCGCCGTCGCTTACCGTGGAGGCGATGCGCGCCGGGGAGGTCGATGGGTTCATCGCAGGCGAGCCCTGGGGCAGCGCGGCGGTCGACGCGGGCCTGGCCGAAGCGGTGGCGATCGGGGAACGCATCTGGCGGCGCGGCGTCGAGAAGGTTCTGGCCTTCCGCACGCCCTGGCTGGATGAAAATCCCGACAGCGTCGACCGGCTGCTCCGGGCGCTGGTGCGGGCCGCGGCCTGGTGCGACGAGCCGGACCATCATGAGGCGCTCGCCCACCTCTTGTCGCAACCTCATTATGTCGACCAGCCCGCCGAGGTTATCCTGCGCGCTCTGTCGGGCGGGATCGTGGCGCGGGTGGACATGGCGCCGCTGTCCATGCCCGATTTCATGCTCTTCTCGCGCGAGGCCACGCCCTTTCCGTGGCGCAGCCAGGCGCTGTGGATCTATTCGCAGCTCGTCCGCTGGAAGATGGTGGAACATAGCCAGGAAAATGCCGCCAAGGCCGCGTCGGTCTTCCGCCCGGACATCTTCCGCCGCGCACTGGCCGACAGCGATGTGGCGATGCCGGGGGCCAGCATGAAGGTGGAGGGAGCGGTCGCCTCTCCGCTGGCGGTGGGATCGAAACGGGGTGAATTGACGCTGGGACCTGACAGCTTTTTCGATGGGCGGGTGTTCGATCCCGAGCGGATCGAGGATTTTCTGGCAAGTTTCTAAAATCCGCCCCAAGCCTTCGGGGCAGGGAGGATCGGGTTGGCTCCCACAAATTTGTGCCTTGCAACATGAGGCGAATCACGAGATAAGATAAGAGTCGCGCGACGAAGCGCGTTTTTCGGGATGAGCCCTTCCCAAGGCTGGGATCGCGTTCTCCCTACGATTTTACAGCAAAGCCGCTGGCCGGATTTCGCAAAGAGCGAGGTCCGGAAGCGGCTTTTTTCGTGCCCATTTTACAAGATTCGAGGGACATCATCATGGCAACTGCTCATTGGGAGAGCCCGAAAGGGGGCGAAGGGCCAGAAGGTCAGAAACAAACCGGCCAGACCGGTTTCTGGAAGGCCGGGCATACGCCGACCCTGATCGCCGCTTTCCTCTATTTCGACCTCGCCTTCATGGTGTGGGTGCTGTTGGGGCCGCTGGCGCCCTCCATCTCCAAGACGCTGGGCCTGACACCGGCTGAAAAGGGGTTGATGGTCGCCGTGCCGACGTTGGCAGGGGCCGTGCTGCGCGTCGTCAACGGCCTGCTGGTCGACCGGATCGGCTGCAAGCAGGCGGGCGCAATCAGCCAGGTGATCGTCATCCTCGGTCTTGCGACGGCGTGGTTCATGGGCGTCAACAGCTTCGGCGGCACGCTGGCGCTGGGCGTGATCCTGGGCTTTGCTGGCGCGAGCTTCGCCATCGCGCTGCCGCTCGCCAGCCGCTGGTATCCGGCCGAGCATCAGGGCAAGGCCATGGGCCTGGCCGGCATGGGCAATTCCGGCACGGTGCTGGCCTCGCTGTTCGCGCCGATGCTGGCCAAGCTGTTCGGCTGGAACGCGGTGCTGGGTCTGGCCTGCATTCCCCTGACCATCGTCTTCGTCATCTATATGATCATGGCCAAGAACGCGCCCAATGCGCCCGCGCCCAAGAAGCTGGTCGACTATTTCCACCCGCTGAAAAGCGCCGACGCCTGGTGGCTGATGGGCTTTTACTCGGTGACTTTCGGCGGTTTCGTAGGGCTGGCCGCCTCGCTGCCGATCTACTTCACCGACCAGTTCGGCCTGACCCCGGTGGTTGCCGGTTATTGCACGGCTGGCTGCGTGTTCGCAGGATCGCTGGTGCGTCCGATGGGCGGCGCGCTGGCTGACAGGATCGGCGGCGTCAAGGCGCTGATGATGGTCTATATCGCCGCCGCGCTGGCGCTGTCGGGTGTTGCTTATGCGCCGACGCTGGTCGCCGCCCTTGGCTTCTTCGTCGCCGCGATGCTGGCGCTGGGCGTGGGCAATGGCTCGGTGTTCCAGCTCGTGCCGCAGCGCTTCAAGGAAGAGATCGGCGTCATGACCGGGCTGGTCGGCATGGCGGGCGGCATCGGCGGCTTCTACCTGGCATCCTCGCTGGGTATCGCCAAGCAGCTCACCGGCAGCTTCGCGCCCGGCTTCCTGATCTTCGCGGGTCTGGCCCTGGTCGCGTTCCTTGGCATTTCCCTGGTTCGCGCCCGCTGGCGCACGACCTGGACCAGCGCTGCCCGCATCTGATTGCTTCACGCTCTGACAGGAGGGGAGGCGGCGGCCCGCGACAGGCCGCCGCCCTTTTCGCGTTTGCGATAAAATGCGGTGGCGTGGAAGCAAAATACATCGTGCTGCGAGGAATCGCTTGACCTCGTCGCGATTCGGAATATGCTGCAATGCAAGGGACAGGGTTGTCCTTCTTCCATAGCTGCGGTGGTCCAGGGACGGACGATCAAGGCGCTTATGATGGCAAGGCCGCCATCCAGACCTTCGGTTTCAAAGCCGAGGGTCCGGATGGCGGCCTTTTTCTTTTTCTGGAGTCAAGGGATGGATTTTCAGAACAACGGACCGGAAGCGGCGAACGAAGAGGACATCTTCGTGCCGTCCGAGGATGTTCAGGAACATCTGGTTGTCGTGGGCAACGGCATGGCCGGTTGCCGCGCGGTCGAGGAACTGCTGGCGCGCGACAAGGATCGCTATCGCGTCACCATCTTCGGCGCAGAGCCTTATGTGAACTATAACCGCATCATGCTCTCGCCGGTTCTGGCCGGGGAAAAGAGCTTCGATGACATCATCATCAACAGCCGCGAATGGTATTCGGAAAATAATATCGAGCTGATCGCGGGTGATCCGGTGACGGCCATAGACCGCACCGCAAAGACCGTCACGAGCCAATCGGGTCGCACCGTCGGCTATGACAAGCTGCTGATCGCCACCGGGTCGGACCCCTTCATCATCCCGGTTCCGGGGAAGGATCTGCCCGGTGTCATCAGCTTCCGTGACATGAAGGATGTCGACACCATGCTGGAGGCCGCCGATAAGGGCGGTGACGCGGTGGTGATCGGCGGCGGCCTGCTCGGCCTGGAAGCCGCGCACGGCCTCACCCTGCGCGGCATGAAGGTGACGGTCATCCACCTCATGGACACGCTGATGGAGCGGCAGCTCGACGAAGCGGCGGGCTGGCTGCTCAAGAGCGCGCTGGAAGGGCGCGGCCAGACCATCCTGACCGGAGCCAATACCGAAGCCATCTATGGCGACGGCAAGGTCGAGGGCGTGCGCCTCAAGGACGGCACCGAAATCCCCGCCAGCCTGGTGGTGATGGCGGTGGGCATCCGCCCCTCGATTGCTCTCGCCCGTGAAGCCGGGCTTGAGGTCAATCGCGGCATCAAGGTCGACGATCACATGGTGACGAGCGACCCCGATGTCCTCGCGGTCGGTGAATGCGTCGAGCATGACGGCAATGTTTACGGCCTCGTCGCGCCGCTTTGGGAAATGTGCCGCAGCCTCGCGGACGGCCTGACGGATCAGCATACCGGCTACAAAGGCTCGGTCACTTCGACCAAGCTGAAGGTCGCGGGTCTGGACGTTTTCTCCGCCGGTGACTTCTCGGGCGGTGAGGGCTGCGAGGATATCGTCCTGCGCGACGCTTCGCGCGGCGTGTACAAGCGCGTCGTCGTCAGGGACGATAAGGTCATAGGCGCCGTGCTCTATGGCGACACGGCGGACGGCGGCTGGTATTTCGACCTGCTCAAGAAACAGGAAGACGTCGCGGACATCCGCGACCTGCTGATCTTCGGTCAGGCTTTCGCCTCGGGAGGGGGCGCGCTGGACCCTAAGGCGGCCGTTGCGGCGCTCTCGGACGATGCCGAGATCTGCGGCTGCAACGGCGTCAGCAAGGGCCAGGTCGTCGCCTGCATTGCAGCGGGCAATTGCAGCCTCGACGCGGTGCGCGGCACCTGCAAGGCGTCGGCGAGCTGCGGAAGCTGCACGGGGCTGGTCGAAAATCTGCTGGCGGTGGTGTTGGGCGATGACGTTCAGTCCGGGCCGAAGACGATGTGCAAATGCACCAGTTTCACCCATGACGACGTCCGCCGCGAGATCGTGGCGCAGAATATGCGCTCGATCCCCGAGGTGATGCAGCTTCTGCACTGGTCGACCCCGGATGGCTGCTCCTCCTGCCGCCCCGCGCTGAACTATTATCTGCTCTGCGCGCTTCCCGGTGAATATCAGGACGACCAGCAGAGCCGCTTCGTTAATGAGCGCATGCACGCCAATATCCAGAAGGACGGCACCTATTCGGTCGTTCCGCGCATGTGGGGTGGTCTTACCAACCCGCGTGAATTGCGCGCCATTGCCGATGTGGTCGAGAAATATGATGCGCCGATGGTGAAGGTCACCGGCGGCCAGCGTCTCGATATCTTCGGCATCAAGAAGGAAGATCTGCCCGCCGTCTGGGCCGACCTCAATGCCGCGGGCATGGTATCGGGTCACGCCTATGGCAAGTCGCTGCGCACGGTGAAGACCTGCGTCGGGTCGGAATGGTGCCGCTTCGGCACGCAGGACTCCACCGGCCTTGGCGTCAAGATCGAGCGGATGACCTGGGGGTCGTGGATGCCGCACAAGTTCAAGATCGCGGTGTCGGGCTGCCCCCGCAATTGCGCCGAGGCGACGATCAAGGACTTCGGCGTGGTCTGCGTGGACTCCGGCTACGAACTGCATGTCGGCGGCAATGGCGGCATCCATGTCCGTGCCACCGATCTGCTCTGCAAGGTCGCGACCGAGCAGGAGGCGATGGACTATTGCGCCGCCTTCACCCAGATCTATCGCGAGGAAGCGCGCTATCTGGAGCGCACCGCGCCGTGGATCGAGCGTGTCGGCGTCGACTATATCAAGCAGCGGATCGTGGAAGACGAAGCGGGCCGCGAGGCGCTCCGCAGCCGCTTCCTCTATTCGCAGAGCTTCAGCCAGGATGATCCCTGGGCGCAGCGCGCTGCCGGTGCGGACAGCGAACTGCACCAGCCTCTCGAACCCATCGCCATCGCTGCGGAGTGAACGACATGACCGATTGGATCGACATCGGAACGCTGGCCGACATTCCCCAGCGCGGCGCCCGCACGGTGCAGATTGCCGGAGAGAAGGAAATCGCCGTCTTCCGCACCGGCGACGACCAAGTCTTCGCGCTGGTCAACGAATGCCCGCACAAGCAAGGCCCGCTGAGCCAGGGCATCGTGCACGGCCACAGCGTCGCCTGCCCGCTCCATAATTGGAACATCGCCTTGAAGACGGGCGAGGCGCAGGGCAATGACGAGGGCTGCACGCCGACCATCGAGGTCAAACAGGAAGGCGGTCGCATCCTGATCGCCCGCCCGGCCAAGCTCAAGGCGGCGGCATGAGCTTCCGGTCCCTGCTCTTGCCGGCAGGGGCCAGGGTGGAGGGGACGTGCTGTCCATCCCTTGCGGCACGCACCTCCACCCAATTCTCTCTCAAGGAAGATGAGGTAAGGGCATGACTCAGGCCATCCGCACCACCTGCGCCTATTGCGGCGTCGGCTGCGGCATCTCGGCCACGCCGACCGGCCCGCGGTCGGTCACGATTCTGGGCGATGAGGCGCACCCGGCCAATGGCGGGCGCCTCTGCTCCAAGGGCACGCATCTGGGCGAGACGGTGGGCCTGACCGGCCGCCTGCTCCACCCGATGATCGGCAACAAGCGGGCGAGCTGGGACAAGGCATTGGACCTTGTCGCCAAGCGTTTTCGCGAAACCGTCGAGCGCTACGGTCCCGACAGCGTGGCTTTCTACGTCTCCGGCCAGTTGATGACCGAAGACTATTATGTCGCCAACAAGCTGATGAAGGGCTTTATCGGCTCGTCCAATATCGACACCAATAGCCGCCTCTGCATGTCCAGCGCGGTCGCCGGTCACAACCGCGCCTTTGGCGAGGATGTGGTGCCCGCCAGCTATGACGATCTGGAGGAAGCGGACCTGATCGTGCTGGTCGGCTCCAACACCGCCTGGTGCCACCCCATCGTCTATCAGCGCATCCAGGCCGCCCGCGCCGCGCGTGGCACCAAGCTGGTCGTCATCGACCCGCGCCGTACCGAAACCTGCGAAGGCGCCGACCTGCATCTGCCGGTGAAGCCGGGCACCGACGTCGCGTTGATGAATGGCCTGCTGGCATGGTGCGACGCCGAGGGGATCACCGATCCCGGCTATGTGGCCGATCATGTCAACGCCCCCGAAGGCTTCTGGGAGCATATCCGCACCGGCCATGACCTCTGGAGTACGGCCAAGACCTGCGACATCGCACCCGCGCTGCTGGAGCAGTTCTACAAGCTGTTTGCCGCGACCCCGCGCACGGTCACGATGTTCAGCCAGGGCATCAACCAGTCGATCCGCGGCACCGACCAGGTCAACGCGATCATCAATGTCCACCTCGCCACCGGCCGCATCGGCAAGCCTGGCGCGGCGCCTTTCTCGATCACCGGCCAGCCCAATGCCATGGGCGGGCGCGAGGTGGGCGGCTTGGCCTCGACGCTGGCCTCGCACATGGACTTCGCGCCGGAAAATGTGGAGCGGGTGGGCCGCTTCTGGGCCGCGCCTGCCATGGCGACCAAGCCGGGCCTCAAAGCCGTCGATCTGTTCCGCGCCATCAACGAAGGCCGGGTCAAGGCGCTGTGGGTGATGGCCACCAACCCCGCCGTGTCGCTGCCCGATGCTGGCCGCGTGCGCGAGGCGCTGGAGGCCTGCCCCTTCGTCGTGGTGTCGGACATCATGGCCGACACCGATACCGGCGTTCATGCCGATGTTCGCTTGCCCGCCGCCGGCTGGGGCGAGAAGGACGGCACCGTCACCAATTCGGACCGCACCATCAGCCGCCAGCGGCCCTTCCTCGCGCTGCCTGGCGAAGCCAAGCCCGACTGGTGGATCGTCAAGGAAGTCGGCCGCCGCATGGGCTGGCGCAATGCCTTCGCCTATGACCGGCCTGCCGATATCTGGCGCGAACATGCCCGCCTGACCGCCTATCAGAATGACGGCCAGCGGGTGTTGAACCTGCGGGCGCAGGCCACTATCGGCAATGATGCCTATGACGCCATGGAGCCGTTCCGCTGGGGCGATACGCCCTTCACCGATGGCCGCTTTCCTACGCCCGACGGCAAGGCGCGGCTGGTGTTGACGAAGCAGATGGAGATTCAGGAGCCGCTCAAGCAGTGGCCGATGACGCTCAACACCGGGCGTTATCGCGACCAGTGGCACACGATGAGCCGCACTGGCCTGTCGCCCAAGCTCGCCCGCCATCGCGAGGAGCCGCTGGTGGAAATCCACCCGCAGGATGCCGAAGCGCTGGGCATCGTCGACCGCGACCTCGCCCGCGTCCAGACCGCGCAGGGCAACAGTCTTTTCCGCGTGAGCCTGAGCGAAGGCCAGCGTCCGGGCGAGATCTTCACGCCCATCCACTGGACCGATCAAATGTCGAGCGGCGGCCGCACGGGCCTGCTGCCCCGTCCGCTGGTCGATCCGCATTCGGGCCAGCCCGGCTTCAAATCCACCCCGGCCAGCGTCGAGAAGGTCGCGACCGAGTGGAAGGGCTTCCTGATCCTGCATGGCGATCAACCCGTCAAATTGCCTTGTCTCTGGTCCACCCGCATCACCGTGCCGGGCGGCGCGCTGTACGAGATCGCTGGCAATGGCGACCCTGTGCGGCTTGAGGCCTGTCTGCCCAAGGGCGACCGCGTCGAAGCCATCGACCAGACGCGTGGCACTCGCCGCATCGCCATCATCAGCGAAGGCCGCCTTGCGGGCGTGCTGTTCGTCACCCGCACCGGCCTGCTGCCCTCGCGCGACTGGCTCATCAGCCAGCTTGAAGTCGAGGGGGTGGGAGCCTCCGTCCTTGCCGCGCGCGGGCCGGGCAACCAGCCCGACAAGGGGCCGACCGTCTGCGTCTGTTTCGACATCGGCCTTTACCAGATCATGGCGGCGATCCGTGAACAGCAACTGGTCGATGTGCCCGCCATCGGCAAGGCGATCGGCGCCGGGACCAATTGCGGGTCTTGCCGTCCCGCGCTCGCCAATATCCTTGCTCAAACCACGCAGGAGACGCTCCATGCAGCCGAATGAACTGATCGCCCCCGGTGAGGTCTGGCTGGTCGGCGCAGGTCCCGGCGACCCGGACTTGCTGACCCGCAAGGCCGAAAAGCTGATCGCGGCGGCGGAGATCGTCTTTTACGATGCGCTGGTGGGGCCGGGCGTGCTGGACCTGATCCCCGAGGGCGTGGAGCGGGTGAGTGTCGGCAAGCGCTCCGGCCGCCATTCGAAAGCGCAGGAGAGCATCAACGACCTGCTGCTGGCGGCGGCGAAGGCGGGCAAGCGCGTCGTGCGCCTCAAGGGCGGCGACCCCTCGGTCTTCGGCCGCTCGGCGGAGGAGATGGAGCATCTGGCGGCGGATGGCATTTCCTTCCGCATCTGCCCCGGCATCACCACGGCCAGCGCGGCGGCGGCGAGCGGCCATACCTCTCTCACCCTGCGGGGCGTGGCGCGGGGGTTGACGCTGGTGACGGCGCATCTCAAGGCGGGCGAGCCGCTGAAGCTGGACTGGGAAATGCTGGCGCGTCCGGGCGGCACGCTCGGCATCTATATGGGGCGCGCCGCTGCGGGCGAGATCAGCCGCTCGCTGATTGCCGCCGGGCGTGATCCCGAAACGCCGGTGATGGTGGCGGTCAACGTCTCGCTGCCCAATGAACGGCTGATCCGGGGGAAGCTGTCGGCGCTGGCCTTCCTGGTGGCGACGATCAGCGATGAAGATCCGACCTTGCTGATGATCGGTGAGGCGGTGGCGGGCACTTACGCTTCGGCGGACATGTCGGTGAGTGCTACGCTGACGGTTTGAACTGAAGCGATGTGCTCCTGCGGAGGCAGGAGCCCAGTTCGAACACCTGATCTGGGTTCCTGCCCTCGCAGGAACACGCTGCTTTGTCGATTCTATTGATTACTCTTTTCCAACTTCTCCAAATCCTCGGGCCGATTGATATTGGGCAATATAAACTCCGGCCGCTCGACGATCCGGGCGCCGATCCGTTCCAGCCAGCCATAGATTGATCGGTTGTTGTCCTCGGCCAGATGCGTGTCCAGTTCGGCCGCTAATGAAACAGGCCAGAACCCCGCCAATTGCTGGCCTTTGAGGATCGCCGCACCTTCACCGATCAACGCTTCCGCCAGCCCGTCCGGATAGGCGGGAACATCGCACCCCGTCGTCAGCACCGCGTCATAGCCTTCCGCCAGCGCATGATGCAGCGCTGCGTTCAGTCCGCCCAAAGGCCCCATATCCGCCGCCGGTCGATCCGGCAGCCCGATCATTCCGTCCACTTGTCGTCCGCAAATCACGACCGCCTCGACATGGCGCCCTAGCGCCGCCGCCGCATGGTCCAGCAGGGTTCGCCCATCCAGCATCGCCAGCGCCTTGTCGCTCCCGAACCGGCTGGATCGCCCTCCGGCCAGAACCGCTCCCAGCAACCGCATCATGCCCCTCCCGAGATGATCCGGGCATAGGCGTCCGGGTCGACATTGCTCCCCGAAATCACCACCACGCTCGCGCCCTTCGCGGCCGGAGCCAGCCCCGCCAGCATCGCCGCCAGGGCGACCGCGCCGCCCGGTTCGACCACCAGCTTCAACGCTGAAAAGGCGAAGCGCATCGCTTCCCGCACCTGATCGTCGTTCACCACCAGGCCACCGGACAGCAACGCCCGATTTATCGGAAAGGTCAAAGCCCCCGGTGTGGGTGACAGCAAGGCATCGCAGATCGACCGTGCATCGGGCGAGACGCTTTCCCGGACTCCGCTGGCGAGCGACCGCGCCGTATCGTCGAACCCTTCCGGCTCGACCGCATAGATCGCCACGCCGGGCTGCCGCGCTTTCACCGCCGTCGCGATCCCCGACACCATGCCGCCCCCGCCGCAATTGACGAGGATCTGCCCGACCTCCGCGCCCAATTCGGCCGCCTGCTCCATTATCTCCAGCCCGATCGTCCCTTGCCCCGCCATGATGAAGGGGTCGTCGAAGGACGGCACCAACACTGCGCCGCGCTGGGCCACCAGCGCCGTCGCGATCTCCTCCCGGTTTTCGGTGAAACGGTCATAGGGGACGATTTCCCCGCCCAGCGCCCGCGTATTGGCCGTCTTGATGGCGGGCGCGTCGGCGGGCATCACGATCGTCGCCGCGATCCCCAGCAGCCGCGCGGCAAAGGCCACCCCCTGCGCATGATTGCCCGACGACCAGGCCACGACACCCGCCTTGCGCTCCGCCGCGTCCAATCGCGCCAGCCGGTTATAGGCGCCACGGAATTTGAACGAACCGCTGTGCTGCGTGCCCTCGAACTTCACCAGCACCCGCCGCCCGCAGCGCTCGTTCAGCACCGCATTCTCCAGCAGCGGCGTGCGGATCGCCGCCGGCGCGATGACCCCCGCGGCGTCCTCGACATCGGCGGCGCTAATGGCGAACGGCATGCAATCTCCTTCCGTGGCCGCCTCTTGGCATGGCCGATGCTTTCCCTTATGGCGCGGGGCGCGGGCGGGGCAAACCCCGTACGCAAAGAAGATCGCGCCGGTGCCCGAAAGGGCTGAAAACGGGAATGCGGTGCGGACGGGAAACCGTCTTATTCCGCGGCTGTCCCTGCAACTGTAAGCGGTGAGCGCGATGCATTTCGGTCGAACGACCGGCCACTGGACGACAAGTCCGGGAAGGCGTGCATCGCTGCATTGACCCGCGAGCCAGGAGACCTGCCGGCGCATGGTCGCTCTTGCCCTGGCCCAGGGGTTGGCCATGGCACGGTGTTTTCCGTCTGAGCGACGAAGCGGCGCAGGGCCGCATCGGTGCGGGGGGAGGGCATTGGCGTCGACTTCCCCCAGTTCCGACCGCGCGAGCGGATGCCCTGAGCCATGAAGTCGCAGCGGCGCTCAGGGAAACAGATATAATGTTGAAAGCCACCATCTCTCTTGCGGCTCTGCTCGCCGCCACGCCCGCGCTCGCGGAGGATGAGATCATCGTCACCGCGCTGGGCATCGAGCAGCCCCGCGACGAAGTCGGCCAGGCCGTCACCGTCATCGATGCCGACACCATCCGCACCCGCCAGAGCGTGAGCGTCACCGACCTGCTCGCCACCACGCCCGGCGTCCGCTTCAACCGGGCCGATGCGGTCGGCGGCGTCACCGGCATTTCGCTGCGCGGCGCGGAAACGACCCAGACGCTGGTGCTGATCGACGGGGTGAAGGTCAACGATCCCAGCAGCATTGGCGATGCCTATGATTTCGGCAATCTGCTGGTCGGCAACATCCGCCGGATCGAGGTGCTGCGCGGTTCCAACTCGGTGGTCTACGGCAGCCAGGCGATCGGCGGCGTCGTCAATATCATGACCGGCACGCCCGCCGAAGGATTCGCGGCCAACGCGTCGGTCGATTATGGCTATAGCGATACGCTGAATGCCAAGGCGGATGTTTCGGGCACCAGCGGCATCGCATCGGGCGGCCTTGGCGTCGCCTATTTCCGCACGGACGGCATCTCCGCCGAGGCTGGCGACGCGGAAAAGGACGGTTATGAAAATATCGCCGCCAACGCCAAGCTGAAGCTCGACTTCAGCGATGCCTTGAGCCTGGACCTGCGCGGCTATTACATCCATGCCGATCTCGACACGGACCTCTTTTCCTTCCCCCCGATAGACCGGACCGCCACCAGCACGCTTGATCAATATGTCGGCTATGCTGGCCTGAACCTCAGGCTGTTCGATGGCAAGCTGACCAATCGCGCGGCGGTGACATGGTCCCGCAACGATCGCGACTACACCTCCATTTTCGGCCCTTATGGCTATTCCGGCACGAATCTGCGTTTCGAATATGAAGGCGTTTATCAGCCGGTCGAACAGGTGAAGCTGGTGTTCGGCTATGAGCATGAGCGGCCGGATTATGATTTCGTCGGCTTCGGTTCGCATGACCGCGCGAAGATCGACATCGACAGCGTCTATGCCGTCGCCGTCGTGAAGCCGGTGGAGGGTCTGACGCTGACGGGTGGCGTGCGCCGCGACGATCATAGCCAGTTCGGCGGCGCGACGACCTTTGGCGCCAACGCGAACTACACGCCCAATGGCGGCCGCACCAACATCCGCGCAAGCTATGGCGAGGGTTTCAAGGCGCCCTCACTCTATCAGCTTTACGATCCCTTTGTCGGCAATAGCGGGCTGCGCCCGGAGCGGTCCAAGAGCTATGATATCGGCTTCGACCAGAAGCTGGCCGGGGATCGTGCTATCTTCTCCATCACGGCCTTCCGCCGCGACACGCGTGACCAGATCGACTTTGACGGCGCCTTTGGAGCATTTGGCGGCTATAACAATCTCGATCGCACCCGCGCCAAGGGGGTGGAAGCATCCTTCGCGCTGAAGCCGGTCGACGCGCTGACCGTTACGGCATCCTACAGCTATGTCGATGCGCGCAATCGCTCGCCGGGCAGCCCGGACGAAGGCCTGCGTCTGCTGCGCCGGGCGCCCAATGCGGCCAGTGTGTCGGCGGACTATGTCTGGCCTTTCGGCCTGTCGACCGGCGCAACGATCACGATGGTGGATGACAGCGTCGATATTGACTCGAGCACGCACCAGCGTGTCCAGCTCGACGGCTTTGCGCTGGTTGGCGTTCGCGCGTCCTTCCCGATCAATGAGCATCTGGAAGTCTATGGCCGCATCGACAATCTGTTCGATGAAGGATACGCCACGGCTTATGGCTATGGCACCTATGGCCGGTCGGCCTTTGGCGGCGTGCGTGTCCGCTTCTGATGGAACAGGCGAGGGGCGGGCGTGACGCTTGCCCCTTCAGTGTCAGGGCGCAGCGTTGACCTGCGTCACGATAGAGCGCGCGGCCTCGACATAAGCGGGGCCGCCGCACACCGTCCATGCCTGCGGCACGCGGATGCGCGGGATGGCGCGCAGGATCGGATGGTGCAGCATTTCCGTCCCCTGATCGACGATCGTCTCGCTGCCGCTTTCGACGATCAGCCAGTCCGGGCGGGCGGCGAGCATCTCTTCCAATGGAAGCTGCGACAAAGCGGGCTTCCCCAGCTTTCCCGCCAGATTGACGAGACCTACGCGCTTCATGAGGTCATCGACCAGCGTGCCCGTCCCGGTCATATAGCCGCGCCGCTGATAATAGGCGGCAACCCCGCCGCGCCTGGATCGAGGCAGGGCGATGAGGTCGCGGTTCATGCGCGCAATCAGCGCTTCGCCCCGTTCGGGATGGCCGACCGCCGCCGCCACCTGCCGGATTTGCGCCAGGATCATGGGATAGCTGTCCGCGCTCGCCAGTCCCAAGGTCCGCCATTGGCCGGGAGGCGCTCCGACGACGCCGTTTCCGGAAGGAAAGCCGACCAGCAGATCGGGCCGGAGCGCCATCACTTCCTCGGCGGGCCGCTTGAGCGTCTTGAAGCGGCGCGCCTTGCCGACCGCCGCCGACAGCTCCGGATCATGCCCATAGGGGCTGAGCGCCGCGATTTGCCCCGGATCGGCCAGCGCCAGCACATATTGGTCGGCGCAGGTGTTGAGCGACACGATCCGTTTCGGCGGAGCGGGCGCGGCGCCGGTCAGCATGAGCGCGCAGAGCGCCGTCGCGATTATTCTGCCGCGCATCCAATTGCCTCTAAGTCTTGCCTCGAAAAGCAGCCGTGCTCCTGCCTTCGCAGGAGTAGGGAGCGCTGTAGCAAGCAACGGGAGGCGCGCAAGCCATGAGCGTGCGCCGCCACCCCCTGCTGATCCCCGCGCTGATCGCGCTGGCTCTGCTTGCCGCCCTCGGCTCTGTCACGCTTGGCGCCGTGCCGCTCTCTCCGGCGCGCATCTTCGCGGTCCTGATGGGCGGCGGCGATGATGTCGCTCGTGCCATCCTCATCGACCTGCGCCTGCCGCGCATGCTGCTCGGCCTGATCGTTGGCGCCATGCTCGGCCTGTCGGGCGCGGCGCTTCAGGGTTATTTGCGCAACCCCTTGGCCGAACCCTCCGTGCTGGGCGCGTCCAATGCTGCGGCCCTCGGTGCCGTGGGCGCGCTCTATTTCGGCTTGGCGCAGGCGCACCCGTTGGCGCTTCCGGCCTTGGCCATCGCGACCAGCCTCATCGGCATCGGCGCGCTGTTCCTGCTTGCCGGACCGGCGGAAAGCCCGCTCACCCTGATCCTCGCCGGGATAGCCATCGCCACGCTGGCGGGGGCGGGGATCAGCCTGTCGCTGAACCTCTCGCCCAATCCCTTCGCGGCGATGGAGATCATGAGCTGGTTGATGGGGAGTCTGGAAAACCGTGCCTACGGTCATGTCTGGATCGCGCTGCCCTGCGTGGCGGTCGGGGCGGCGCTGCTGATCGCGGATGGCCGGACGCTCGACGCGCTGACCCTGGGCGAGGATGGCGCGCAGGCGCTTGGAATCGATCTCCGCCGGGCGCGCCTGCGGCTGATGCTGGGCGTCGCCATAGGCGTGGGTGGCGCGGTGGCAGTGTCGGGCGCGATCGGCTTCGTCGGCCTGATCGTGCCGCATCTGGTGCGGCCGATGACGGATCGTTCGCCCTCCGCGATCCTGCTGCCTTCCATGCTGGGCGGCGCGGTGCTGCTGACGCTGGCGGATATCGGCGTGCGGCTGATCCCGACCAGCAGCGAACTCAAGCTGGGCGTACTGACGGCGCTGCTGGGCGTGCCCGTTTTCCTGATCCACCTGATGCGGGAGCGGCGGCTATGGTGACGATCCGCACGCAGGGGCTTTCCGTCCGCCTTGGCCGTCATCCGGCAGTGATCGGCATCGACCTTCATCTGGAGCCGGGACAGCTTGTCGGCATCATCGGTCCCAATGGCGCGGGCAAATCGACCCTGATCCGCGCGATGCTGGGCCTGGTGAAGCGGGAAAGTGGCATCGTCCTGATCGACGGCGCCGACAGTGCGCGCCTGACCCGGCGGGAAATCGCCCGACGCATCGCCTATCTGCCCCAGGGCCAGACCCTGCATTGGCCGCTGGCGGTCGAGCGGCTGGTGGCGCTGGGCCGGATGCCGCATCTGGGGCCGCTCTCGCGCCTCTCGACAGAGGATGAGGCGCAGATCGACGCAGCGCTTGCCCGCGCCGATGTGCTGCATCTCAAAGGGAGGGTGGCGACCGAACTGTCAGGCGGCGAGCGTGCCCGCGTGTTGCTCGCCCGCGCACTAGCGGTGGGCGCGCCTGCGTTGATTGCGGATGAGCCGCTGGCGGCGCTCGATCCGGGGCATCAGATCGATGTCATGGATTTGCTCAAGGCCGAAGCGCGTGCGGGATCGCTGGTCGTCACCGTGCTGCACGATCTTGGCATGGCGGCGCGCTATTGTGATCGGCTGGTGCTGATGGATCGCGGTTCGCTAGTGGCCGACGGCGCGCCACTCGATGTGCTGACCGAGGCGAGCCTCGCCAGCGTCTATGGCATTTCCGCCTGTATTGAGGCGGGTGGCGACTGGCCGCTGATCCTGCCAACGGGGCGTATCAAGAGCTGAACTTGCCGTCGTTCCCGCGCAGGCGGAAACGACGAGAAGGGGTGCGCCCGTTACTCCGCGAAAGCCCGAGGCGCGGGCGCGACCACCGTGAAGGTGCCCGCACCGATCTCGGAAACCTCCAGCGCACGTTCGGCTATCCCGTCGCGTCCGAACCGGAACGCCCCGTCGATTCCGGCAAAGCCCCCCGCATCGCGCAGCCGCGCCGCCGGGAAGGTGGTGCCCGGCTTCCAATCGCGCGCGATCCGCACCGTCAGCAGCACCGAGTCGTAACCCAAAGCCGACAGCCGAAACGGCGCATTGCCATAGCGCGCCCGATATTTGGTCGCGAGTTGGCCGTAGAGGCCATCCGACACGCTGGCGAACCAGGCGCCGCGCAGCGCCGGGCCGGACGCCAGACCGCTGTCGGTGTTCCAGAGTTCCGTGCCCAGCAGCCGCGCCGTCGCGCCGCCATTTTTCCGCACGATCGGCGCCACCTGCATCGCCACCTTGCCGCTGTCCGCGATCAGCAGCGCGTCATAGCTGGAAGATGCCTGCAATTTCTTGACCGCCGCGGTGATCGAGCCCGGCGTCCGGTCGAAGCTCTGCATCGACACCACGGTCCCGCCCACACCCTCGACCGCGCGCAGCAGGGCCGTGCCCGACCGCTCGCCATAGGTTCCCTTGGGCACCAGAGCGGCGAAATGCGACATGCCCTTGCCCTTGGCGAACTGGACCACGCGCTCGATCGACTGGTTGGGGTTATAGCCCATGATGTAGACGCCATTCCCGGCGACGCTGGTGTCGTTGGAGAAGCTGATCACCGGCACATTGGCCCGCGCCGCGATCGGCCCCACAATCCGCGCATCCTCCGCCAGCAACGGTCCCAGGATCAGCTTGTTGCCGTCCGCCAGCGCCTTGTTGACCGCCGCCGCCGCGCCGATGCCGGTGTCATAGGTGGTGATGCGCACCTTGTCGGCCTTGGTATCCAGCAGGGCGAGGGTGGTCGCATTGGCGATGGACTGGCCGACCCCCGCATTGGGTCCGCTCATCGGCACCAGCAGCGCGACGCGATGGCGCAGCGTATCGGTGGGCAGGCCTTCGGTGACTTCCGGGCCGGTCTGCGTGGGTCCGGGCTGAGCCGGACCTGGCCCCTTGGGCACGATCGACTGACAGGCGGCGACCAGCAGCGCAGTGGCTGCGAACAAAATCCGCCCGGCGCGTTGCATCCCCACCCCTTTTATCAAAGCGAACAAGTCCGCTTGCCGGGGGGCATCCGTCTCTGTCATCTGGCGTCCTTATGGAAACTGATATGAATCTTGGTTCTTTGGAGCTTGAGGCTGGGCTTTACATTGTTGCAGGGCCGATCGGCAACCTTGGAGACCTTACCCCCCGCGCGGCGGAAGTCCTGCGGCTGGCCGATGTAGTCGCCGTGGAAGATACACGGGTCAGCGCACGGCTGCTGCGCCATGCCGGGTCTGACCGGCCGATGGTGCCCTATCACGACCATAGCGCCGAAGGGGTGCGCGCCCGCCTGATCGAGCGGATGGCGAGCGAATCGGTTGCGCTGCTGTCCGATGCGGGAACTCCGCTGATCTCCGATCCGGGCTATAAGCTGGTGCGCGACGCCCGCGCCGCGGGGCGCAAGATCACGACGCTGCCCGGTCCGAGCGCCGCCATTGCCGCGCTGACCTTGTCGGGTTTGCCGACCGATCGTTTCCTGTTCATGGGCTTCCTGCCGTCCAAGCAGAAGGCCCGAGGGGATACCTTGGGCGAAGTCGCCGCCCTGCGCGCCACGCTGGTCTTCTACGAAAGCGGCCCGCGCCTGTCCGAAAGCCTTGCCGCCATGGCCGAGCATCTGGGCGACCGTGAGGCCGCCGTCTCCCGCGAGATCAGCAAGACGTTCGAGGAAACCGCCACCGGCACGCTCACCGAACTGTCCGCCCGCTATGCCGACGCGCCGCCCAAGGGCGAGATCGTCGTCATTGTCGGCCCGCCTGGCGAAGCCGCTCCCGCCAGCGCAGAGGATGCCGACGCGGCATTGCTCGAAGCCATGGAACGCCTTCCTGTCTCCAAGGCGGCGGGAGAGGTCGCCAAGAAACTCGGTCTCGACCGCCGCGCCCTTTACGACCGTGCGTTGGAACTCAAAGCGTGAAGAAGCCCCTAAGTGCCAAATTGGCGGCCCAAAAGCGGGGACGGCAGGCCGAACGCATTGCGGGCTGGTGGCTGCGGCTCAAGGGCTGGCAGATCGTCGGCCGCCGCCTGCGTACGCCCGCGGGGGAGGTCGATCTGGTCGCCCGGCGCGGCAAGATGCTCGCCTTCGTCGAGGTCAAGGCCCGCGCAACCGGAGCCGATCTCGACCTGGCCATCGACGAACGCCGCCTTTCGCGGGTTGCGGCGGCGGCGGAAATTCTCTTCCACGACCTTGCAAAACCGGGCGATGACATGCGAATCGACGTGATGCTCCTTGCGCCCGGCCGCCCGCCGCGCCATCTGGCCAATGTCTGGCACGGGGGCTAAAGGCCTTCCTGCTCTGGAAGGGAATTGAACACGCCTATGACCCAGCTCAATCCGCTCACCGTCGCCGTGCAGATGGACCCGATGGAAGGGATCAAGATCGGCGGCGATTCGACCTTCCACATCATGCTGGCGGGACAGGCGCGGGGGCACAGCCTCTATCATTATCTCGCCACCGACCTCACTTACCGCGACGGCCGCGTGCTGGCCAAGGCGCGCCCGGTGAAGGTGCAGAAGGTCGAGGGCGATCATTATGTCTTCGGTGAGCCGGAAACGCTCGACCTTGGCCGCGATGTCGATGTGGTGCTGATGCGCCAGGATCCGCCCTTCGACCTCAGCTACATCACCGCCACCCATTTGCTGGAGCGGGTGCAGGCAGAAACGCTGGTGGTGAACGACCCGGCCTCCGTCCGCAATGCGCCCGAAAAGCTGTTCGTGCTGGATTATGCGCGCTTCATGCCGCCGACGATGATCACCCGCGATCTGGATGAGGTGAAATCTTTCCTCGCCCAGCATGGCGAAGTCGTGGTGAAGCCGCTCTATGGCAATGCTGGCAATGCCGTCTTCCATGTGGGGCAGTCCGGCGCGAATCTCTCGGCGCTGGTGGAACTGTTCAACGCCTCCTGGGTCGAGCCCTTCATGGTCCAGGCTTTTATTCCCGGCGTCGCGGAAGGCGATAAGCGCATCGTCCTGATCGACGGCGAAGTCGCGGGCGCGGTCAACCGCATCCCCGGCGCGGGCGAGATTCGTTCGAACCTTGCCGTCGGCGGTTCGGCGGCGAAAACCGTGCTGACCGAGCGTGAACTGGAAATTTGCGAAGCCCTCAGTCCCGAACTCAAGCGCCGCGGCCTGCTGTTCGTCGGCATCGACGTGATCGGCGGCGAGTGGCTGACGGAGATCAACGTGACATCTCCCACCGGCATCGTCTCGATCGACGCCTTCAACGGCACCGACACAGGCGGCATGATCTGGGACGCGATCGACGCTCGGCTCGCTGCGCGGGCTGCTGCTTGATTTTGTGCTCGTCATCCCGGCGAAAGCTGGGATCTCGCGCCCCAGCCCGTGTTCTATGGAGAGAGATGCCATCCTCCGCCGGAATGACGCATAAATGACCGACTGGGTTCTCCGCCTGATCGACGCGGGCGGCTATTGGGGCATTTTCGCCCTGATGGTGATCGAAAATATCTTCCCGCCAATCCCGTCCGAACTCATCATGGGCATTGGCGGCATCCGCGTCGGACAGGGGCGGATGGACATGGGCTGGCTGCTCTTTGCGGGCACGATTGGCACGACCATCGGCAATTATTTCTGGTATCTGGTCGGCCATGTTCTGGGCTTCGGCCGATTGAAGCCGGTCATCGACCGCTATGGCCGCTGGGCGACGCTGGAGTGGAAGGATGTCGAGGCGCTCGACCATATTTTCGGCAAATATGGGCAGATCGTGGTGTTCGTCTTCCGCTTCATGCCTGCCTTCCGGACGATGATTTCCTTGCCT
The DNA here is from genome assembly GCF_036038995.2 of Sphingobium sp. SJ10-10. Lineage (NCBI taxonomy): Bacteria > Pseudomonadati > Pseudomonadota > Alphaproteobacteria > Sphingomonadales > Sphingobiaceae > Sphingobium > Sphingobium sp. SJ10-10. The sequence continues at coordinate 1,967,686 of NZ_CP158132.1, read as the reverse complement.
GCCGGCCTGTTCCGCATGGGCCATATGCGCTTCCTGCTATGGACCAGCGGCGGCGCGTTGGTGTGGAACGTCATCCTTGCCTATGCGGGCTATATTCTGGGCCAGAATTTCCGCGACATCGACAAATATGTCGGTCCTGTGGCGACGGCCTGCGTGATTGGCGCGATCGCCTTTTACCTCTGGCGTCTCGCCACCTGGAAACCGCGCGGCTAAGCTCGCGGATGCGCATTGCGGTAGATGTCGAGCAGATGCGCCGCATCCACCTGCGTATAGATTTGCGTCGAGGACAGGCTGGCATGGCCCAGCAACTCCTGCAACGACCGCAAGTCCGCCCCGCGCCCCAGCAGATGCGTCGCGAAGCTGTGCCGCAACGCATGGGGCGTCGTCCGGTCGGATAGCCCCAGCCGCCCCCGCGCACTCTGTACCGCCCGCCGGATTAACGCTGGCGATAGCGGCCCGCCCCGCGCCCCCCGGAACAGCTGCGCATCCCTTTCCTGCCGGAAGGGACAGAGCGCCACATAGGCCTCGATCGCGTCCCGCACCTGGGGCAGCAGCGGCACGATGCGCATCTTGCCCCGCTTGCCCGTCACCCGCAGCGTCTCGCCCAGCGGCAGCACCGCTCCGGTCAGCCCAATCGCTTCCCCGATGCGCAGGCCCGCCCCGTAAAGCAGCAGCAGCACCGCCCAGTCCCGCGCCCCGATCCATGGCTCGCGCGCCGTTTCGGCAATGTCGCCCGCCAGCGCGATGGCCTCATCGGGCGACACCGGGCGGGGCAGGCCGCGCTTTACCCGCGGACCTTTCATCATCGGCACGCGGGCATCCTCGCCACCGACAAATTTCAGGAAGCCCCGCACCGCCGACAATTCCCGCGCCGCCGAGACATTGCCGATCCCGTCCATCCGCCGCGCCGTCAGATATGCGCGCAGATCGGCCTGCTCGACCCCGGCCAGCAACGCCGCCGTCACCGCTTCGCCGCGATGCTCCTCCAGAAAGGCCACCAGCCGTTCGGCGGTCGCCACATAGGCGCGCACCGTATGTACCGACCGCCGCCGGTCGAGCGCCAGATGCCGCCGCCACTGTTCGCAAAGATCGCCTGAAGCCGTCATGGCGCCACTGTAGGGCAGGGGATCGCCCTTGAAAACCGCCCGGAAATGGGCACATGGGGGATATGGCACCTCCCTTCGACCTGGACGATCTCCCCACGGGTACGCTTATGCGGCTTTCTCCGCTGGTGGGGCGCGTGCTGGCGCCCAATCCGTCGCCCTTCACCTATACGGGCACGCAGACCTATGTGGTGGGCGGGGAGGATGTGGCGGTCATTGATCCCGGCCCGGACGATCCGGCGCATCTCGACGCGCTGCTGGCCGTGATAGGCGGCCGTCCGGTCAGCGCGATTCTCTGCACCCACACCCATCGCGACCACAGCCCCGCCGCCGCGCCGCTCAGCGCGCAGACCGGCGCGCCGATCATCGGCTGCGCGCCGCTGACGCTGGACGATGACGGTCCCCGCGCCGACGCCGCTTTCGACGCCGCCTACCGGCCCGACCGGGTGCTGGCGGACGGCGAACGGCTGGGCGGTCAGGGCTGGACGCTCGCCGCCGTCGCGACCCCCGGCCACACCTCCAACCATCTCTGCTTCGCATTGCTGGAGGAAAAGGCGCTCTTCACCGGCGATCATGTGATGGGCTGGTCGACCAGCGTCGTTTCGCCGCCCGATGGCGACATGGCCGCCTATATGGCGTCGATGCAGCGCCTGCTCGAGCGCGATGATGCCATCTATTATCCCGCCCATGGCGAGCCGGTGGAAAGCCCTCAGCGGCTGGTGCGCGGCATGATGGGCCACCGCAAGCAGCGCGAGGGCCAGATTCTTCGTTTCCTGGAACGCAACGGCGCATCGGAAATCCCGGCCATGGTCACGGAAATGTACAAGGGCGTCGACCCGCGCCTCCACAGCGCGGCGGGGCGATCGGTGCTGGCTCATCTGATCGACCTCGACGGACGCGGCATCGCCGGCGCGACGGGGGATGGACGGTGGCAGTTGCGTTGAAAAAACGCCATGCCGTCTCGATCGCCTGTCAATGAGATGCTGGCCAACAAGCGCAACGCCCGCTAGGGGCGCGCATGGAGGCCCGAGAGGAGTGAGGCACATGACTGCGATGACCACTATCCCGCAGGGGATCGACCTGCGCGCGGAAATCGACCGGCTGCGCAAGGAACGCAACGCCGTCATCCTTGGCCATTATTATCAGAAGCCGGAAATTCAGGACCTGTCCGATTTCGTCGGAGACTCCCTCGAACTCTCGCGCAAGGCGGCGGAGACGGACGCGGACGTGATCGCCTTTTGCGGCGTGCGCTTCATGGCGGAAACGGCGAAGATCCTCAGCCCCGAAAAGATCGTGGTGCTGCCCGACATGGACGCCGGCTGCAGCCTGGAGGACAGTTGCCCACCGGCGCAGTTCAAGGCCTTCCGCGAAGCCCATCCCGATCATATTGCCCTGAGCTACATCAACTGCTCGGCGGAGGTGAAGGCGCTCAGCGACATCATCGTCACCAGCTCGTCGGCGGAAAAGATCCTCTCGCAGATTCCCAAGGACCAGAAGATCATCTTCGGCCCCGACAAGCATCTGGGCGGCTATCTCAAGCGCAAGCTTGGCCGCGATATGCTGCTCTGGCCGGGCGTCTGCATCGTGCATGAGGCGTTCAGCGAGACCGAACTCCTAAAGCTCAAGGCCCAGCATCCCGACGCGCCGGTCGCCGCGCACCCGGAATGCCCGCCCTATATCGTCGACCATGCCGATTATGTCGGTTCGACCAGCGGCATATTGGAATTTTCCAAGACCATGCCCGGCGACACGCTGATCGTCGCCACCGAACCGCACATCATCCACCAGATGCAGAAGGCGGTGCCGGAAAAGACCTTCATCGGCGCGCCCGGCGCGGACGGCAATTGCAACTGCAATATCTGCCCGTACATGGCGCTCAACACGATGGAAAAGCTTTACCTGGCGCTGCGCGACCTCCAGCCGCGCATAGAGATGGACGAGCAGCTTCGCCTCGGCGCGAAGAAGAGTCTCGACCGCATGCTCGAAATGGCGAGCGGTACGGTGGGGCAGGGCGACCTCGGCAACCGTTGATCCAGGGGAAGGGCGGGATCAGCCCCCGCCCATTTCCGCCACCAATTCCGCTACGACCTCTTCCAACTGGTCGAGTCCGCTGTTCGTCCCTTCCTCGAAGCCCTGACCCAGATAATCGTCCCGCATCGCCTTGCTTTCGAAGACGGTGTGATGGGTGAGCAGCGTGCGCCCCTCCGCATCCTCGTCAAAGCTGATCGTCGTCACCATCACCGGCGATCCCGGTTCCTCGAAACTATTGTCGTAGCGGATGCGGCGATGGGGAACGATCTCCAGATAGGTGCCGCCAAAGGGTGGTCCCGGCTCGCCCTCATCGCTGGTCATCTGGAACCGGAAGCGGCCTCCCACCCGAAAATCCATCTCGCATTTGGTGAGCGGCCAGCCCACCGGCCCGAACCAGCGCTTCACATGGACCGGATCGGCATGGGCGGCGAAGACCAGATGGGCGGGGGCGTCGATCAGCCGGGTGATGAAAATCTCGCGGACGGATTGCGGTTCGTCGCTCATGATTCCTCTCCATTCAGATAGGTTTCCAGCCGGTCGTAGCTGGCGTTCCAGAAGACCTCATAATCGCCCAGCCAGTGCGCCGCCGCCCGAAGCGGAGCGGGTTCCAGCCGTACTGGACGGGTCTGCGCGGCCCGTCCCCGCGACACGAGGCCCGCCTGCTCCAATATCTTCAGATGCTTGGAAACGGTCGGCTGGCTGAGGCCGGACGGCTCGACCAGCGCATTCACGGTCGCTTCGCCTTTTGCAAGGCGGCTGAGGATCGCGCGGCGCGTGGGATCGGCCAGGGCGCTGAAAATCCGGTCGAGCTGTGTAGGCTGCAAAATAACGCTCTCCATCTATATAGCTAATAGGCTATATAATGAATCTGGGACTGTCAACCGCCCGGCGACTATGCCACATCGCTCGGCATGACCGCTGATTCTTACTCCTTTTCGCTCCCTGGCTTCGATCTCGACGCCTTCATCGCTTCCACCCTGGCGGAGGATCTCGGCCCCGATGGCCGCGACGTCACCAGCGAGGCGGTGATTCCCGGCGATGCGATCTTCGATGGCGTGATGGACAGCCGTGACGCCGTGACGCTGGCGGGCCTGCCGATCGCCGCCGCCTTCTTCCGCGTGCTCGACCCCGATGTGGAGGTCGAACTGCTGAAACAGGATGGCGACCGCGTGGCGGCGGGCACCGACATCATGCGCATCCGGGGCAAGGCCCGCGCCATGCTGACCGCCGAGCGGTCCGCGCTTAACACCGTCCAGCATCTGAGCGGCATCGCCACCATGACCCGCGCTTATGTCGACGCGATCCTGGGCACCGGCACGACCCTGCTCGACACGCGCAAGACCATTCCGGGCCTGCGCATATTGGAAAAATATGCGACCCGCATGGGCGGCGCGACCAATCACCGCATGGGCCTGTGGGATGCCGCGATGATCAAGGACAATCATGTCGCCGTCGCCGGATCGGTCGAGGAGGCCGTCCGCCGCGCCGCCGCCGCCGGCATCGCCAGCATCATCGTGGAGGTCGACCGTATCGACCAGATCGAACCGGCGCTTGCCGCCGGAGCCACCCATCTCCTCCTCGACAATATGGATGCGCCCACCTTGCGCGGCGCCGTCACACTGGTCGGCGGCCGCGTTCCCACCGAGGCGTCGGGCGGCGTGACGCTGGAAACCATCCGCGCAAAGGCGGAAACCGGCGTCACCTATATCAGCGTCGGCCGTCTGACCCAGTCGGCTCCGGCCGCCGATATCGGCCTGGATTTCGCTTTCGCATAGGGGGTGGGCTTTTTGCTTAAATTTGTGCTGCTGCCGCTCCTGCTCGCGGCGCCCGCGAGCGCTCTGGCGCAGGCGGCACAGTGCCACCTGCCAGCGCGGATGCCCCGCCCGCGCCCGGATTTGCCGAGCGAGAGTCAGGGCCGACGTCTGCTGCCCATAGGCGGCTATACGTTGGCTCTCTCCTGGTCGCCGCAATATTGTGCCGGTGCCGTGGGTGCCGACGATGCCTTCCAGTGCAGCGGCCGCAACGGGCGTTTCGGCTTCACCCTGCACGGTCTTTGGCCCGATGGCATGGGCAAGGACTGGCCGCAATATTGCCGCGCGACCGACCTGCTGCCGCGTCCTGTGATCCGGCAGAATCTCTGCGTCACCCCTTCGACCCAGTTGCTCCAGCATGAATGGGCGAAGCATGGCACCTGCATGACGACGAAGCCGGAACTCTATTTCAATCTCTCTCGCGCCTTATACCAGTCGATCCGCTATCCCGATATGGCCGCGCTGGCCCGCCGCAAGACGCTGACGGTGGGACGGTTTGCCGAGGCCTTCGCCGCCGTCAACAAGGGGATGCGGGCCGATATGATGCGCGTCACCACGACACGCGACAATCGGCTGAGCGAGGTCTGGCTCTGCATGGACAAGGTGTTGGAGTTCGCCCGCTGCCCGAAGCATCAGGGTGGGGCAAGCAACCGGGCCAGTCTGCGCATCGCGCCCGGTCCGAATATTCCCAATCCGAAGCGGACCAAGCCTGCGCCGACAAGTCGGTCCGGCCTGATCCTGCACCTCGATCCCAATGCCGAATTGCCGGAGAATTAGGAGCGACGTTCCCATCCGTCAGCGGCGAAGGAGGCTAACCGTCGATCACCACCGTCGAGGGGTGATGCCTGTCCAGATGCTTGCGGATGATCCGCAGATTCTTTGTGTTGGACTTGTAGAAAAAGTCGAAAATATCCCCGGCGAAGGGAATGGCGCCGATCAGCGTATCGAAGCCGACATTGGCCGCCATGCGGGTGAGTTGCCATTTCGACATGCCCAGATTGCGCGCCTCCCACACCATCCATGCGCCCATCGCCGCCGTGGCGAAATCGCCCACCACCGGGATCAATCCCACCAGACTGTCCAGCCCGACGCGCCGGTTGGTGCCGGGCAGCACGAACAGCCCCTCCAGCAGCGCCTCCATCGCCTCGATCCGCTTGCGCACCGAGGCGGGATCGCGGCCGAACCCCGGCATGTCGCGCACGATCCGGTCGAACTGGTTCTGCGAAATCGCCATCATCTTGTCCTCCAGCAAGCTTAATTGGTGCTCTTGAACAGATGGTTCAATGGGTGTCGCGCCCGTGGCGAGGCCATGAAGCCCGTCAGCCGCCGCGCCACCAGCGACCAGCGAACCGGCGCGCCCAAGGCGACGAAGCCGTTATGCGCCTGCATCAGCGCTTCGGCCTGCGCCACCCGCGCCATGCGTTCCTCCAGGCTGCTGGCGAGGCTCGCCGCCTGCAATTGCGCGTCCGCTTGCGGCGAACAATGCACTTTCCGCGCGCAGCCGATCCGGCCCAGATACCACAGCGCGCTATCATAGGCGGCGACCTCATCGACCAGCCGCAGGTCGGCATCCGCCGTCATGTCGACCCGCTCGACCGCCAGCCCGATCATGCCGAGATCATACCGCACCAATCCGAACAGCATGGTCGCGCCCGGCCCCTTGGGCAGCGCGACGCGCAGCACCGGCGGATCGCCATGCTCGCTGCGCCAGCGTTTCATGACCGCCTGCCCTTGCGCCCAGCGATCCTCCTGCGACAGCCCTGTCCAGTCGGGCACGGCGGGCGGCACAGGCAGGTCGAGCTGCCCCGGCACGATCTGCTCGGTCGTGGCCCATCCGCCGACCGGGAACATCACCGGCAACTGGCTGCGGTCGATCGCCATGTTGATCGCCCGCCGCACGCCGTCATCGTCCAGCAGCTTGCCCCTGTCCCCGTCCTGGCCGGTTATCGCCAGCCCCAACAGCCCCTGCACCGGATCGATCCGCACATCGTCCCGGTCGACTCCGGCAGGAACCAGCAGCGGCAGGTCGGAAAAGCGCCCGCCCAGCACCAGCGCGGATTTCCCCTGCTGAAAGCGGGTGATGGCCAGCGCCGCCCGCTCTGCCCGGACGATCCGGGTCTGCCAGGTGGGCACCGGCAATTCGTCCCCGGATTCGTTCGTCGCCCGCTCCACCGGCGTCAGCACCAGCGCCTTGCCCCGCATCGCGCGGCGATAGGGGCCGGTGCCCCCGTCGCGCGACAGGATCGCCATCTGGGGCTGGGCCAGCATCTGCAGCACATAGGGGCGCGGCGCGGCAAGGCGGATTTCGATCACTTCGCCGGTCATCGCCACGACATCCTGCACCGCGTCCAGCGGCCCGGCCGGGTCCAGCCGCCGCAGCGCCTCTATCCGCGCCATCAGCAGCCGCCCGACATCCTTCGCCATCACCTTGCTGCCGTCCGGCCAGAAGGCGCGGCGCAGGCGGAAGATATAACTGCGCCCGTCATCCTCGACGATCCAGCGTTGGGCCAGCGCCGGCAATATCTCCCCACTTGCGTCGAACGCCACCAATCCCTGCGCAGTGGTTTCCAGGAACAGTTTCGCGCCGGGATCGGGCAGATTCTCCAGCGGTTTGGCGAAATCGGCGGGGGCGCCCACGACACTGACCGTCACCGTTCCGCTGCCTTCGTCCGAACAGCCGCCAAGTATCGCCGCCATCAGGGCGGCCCCGCCCAGGGTCAGGCAGGCAAAAGGCGAGCAGGGGCGGCCGGAAATCATGTCCGGATAAGGCTTAACCCGCAACCGCGTCCGCGCCAACCATCATGACGTGCCTTTTGCGCGCGGACGAAAGGTCATGAAATCCAACCGTCCCGGTCGATGCAAGGGCGGTTTCCCGGCTGTCCCATAGCGGAACAATATTTCGTTAACCATGACTCCGCATTGCTGATGGCTCCTGTGTCTCTATAACTTTCGTTATGCGCCTCTTCTCGACCGTCCTGCTCCTGTCCGCCGCCGTGGCGGCAACCGCGCTGGCGCAGGGCGTTGCCTCGCCCTTCACCGTGGCCGAAAGCGGGCGCAGCTATGCGACGCTCAGCGATGCGATCAAGGCGATCGGCAATGGCCGCGGCACCATATTGGTGGCGCCCGGCAGCTACGCCCAATGCGCGGTGCAGCAGGGGGGCGACCTCACCATCCGCGCGCAGAAACCCGGCACCGCGATCCTCGACGGGGTGGCGTGCGAGGAAAAGGCCGCGCTTGTCCTGCGTGGCCGGACGAGCGCGATCGACGGCCTCATCTTCCAGAATCTGCGCGTGCCCGACGGCAATGGCGCGGGCATCCGGCTGGAAAGCGGCAATCTGACCGTCGCCAACAGCCTGTTCCGCAACAGCGAGGAAGGCATTTTGACGGGCGATGCGCCGGGCAACAGCGTGCAGATCGACAAATCGACCTTCCGCCATCTGGGCCGCTGCGACCGTGACCTTGCCTGCGCGCACGGCATTTATGTGGGCCGTTATGCCAGTCTGACCGTCACCCATTCGCGTTTCGATCAGGGGGATGGCGGCCATTATCTCAAGACACGGACGCCGCACGTCACCATCACCGACAACAGTTTCGACGACAGCGCGGGGCGGCTCACCAACTATATGATCGATCTGTCCAATGGGGCCAGCGGCACGATCAGCGGCAATGAAATGGTGCAGGGCAAGGATAAGGACAATTACAGCGCCTTCATCACTGTCGCGCCTGAAGGCCGAGAGCAGGACAGCGCCAATCTCTCCATCGCCAACAACAGCGCCTCCTTCGTGCCGGGGCTCCAGCGCAGCAGCAGCTTCGTCGCCAATTTTACCGACGATGCGGTGAAGATCGGCCCGAACCGGCTGGCGAGCGGCATCAAGGTCACGGATCGGCGCTGAGCGATTTTGGCCAATGCAAGCCATTAAAGTGATACGTGTTCCTGCGAAGGCAGGAACCCAGTTCCGCCGCTTGTGGATCATCGCACCGTAGGAACTGGGCTCCTGCCTTCGCAGGAGCACGATGCGCTTCAAGAAAAGCAGCGCGAAACAGAACGTCCACTCTCCACCCAAGAATGCATCCGACTTGCGCAACGGTATCGCCGGGCCGATAATCCTGCTCATGCGCACCACCTATAATTCGGCCACCGTTCGCCTTTATCATCTCAGCGACGCCGATGGGGGCGGCGCGGCGACAACCCTGTTCTACGGTCCCTTGAGCGAAGCGATGCTGATTGCCGGGCAACAGCCGCAGGATATGCAGGACGGCCTGTTTCTCGCCACGGACAATGACGTCGTGGCTTATCTCGATCTTATAGAGGGTTAGCCTTCTCTTCTTCCGAAGGCCCGGAAACAGCCGGAACAAAGCCCGCCAACACTGGTTGATCCCTTGCAGGCGGCGGGCGTCGATTGCGGCTTTCCAAGGGCCGCGAGGAGAGAGATGTCATGGTCACTCTGACCCCGCTGGAAGCCGGTTTGGCGCTTCTGGCCCTTGTTCTGGTCGCCGCAATTGCCGTCATGATCGTCACCAACCGCCGCCGCGCCAATCTGCGCGCCAAATTCGGCCCGGAATATGGCCGGACCGTGGAAATGACCGGCAGCCCGCGCAAGGCCGAGGCGGAATTGCAGGAGCGCGAGAAGCGCGTCGCCGCCTTCACCATCCGTCCGCTTTCGCCGCAGCAGGCCGACGCCTTCACCGATGCCTGGGTGCGGGTCCAGGCGCAGTTCGTCGACGATCCCCAAGGCGCGGTGTCGCGGGCCGACGTGCTGCTGACCGAAGTGATGGAGGTGCGCGGTTATCCGATCGCTGACTTCGAGCAGCGCTCCGCCGACCTTTCCGTCGACCATCCGGAAGTGGTCCAGAATTACCGCTCCGCCCATGACATCGCCATTCGCCATGCGCGGGGCGAAGCCGATACGGAAGATCTCCGCCGGGCGATGATCCATTATCGCGCTCTGTTCGATGACTTGGTCCATGAGCCGGTCGATCATCGCATGGCGCCCTCCGTCTCGCGATTGAGACAGGATGATTTGCGCGGGTCTGATCCGCGCTAAAAGGAAAAAGGGGCGGACGGGTCCGGCTCAGGTCAGCCGGACCCGCCACGATCGGCCGTCATCCCGGATTACCCGTCCGCAAACCCGAAAGGCGCGTGAGTCCGCCGGAAATCCTCCGGCAGCATGTCGCGCCCGATCGGCGGGGCGGATCGCGCCATGCACTGGCTGCGATGGCACAGGCGGCAAGTGACGCCGATCGGGGTTGGTTCAGACGGCGTTTCGCCCGCCGTATAGATCAGCCGATGGGCATGTTCCGCCGCGCAGCACAGCGCGATCGCCCGCTCGATCTTCGGCACGCCCCATCCGCCACCCCCTGCCGTCACCGTCCGCGCAATCGAAAAGAAGCGCTGCCCGTCCGGCAATTCCAGCCATTGCGTCAGCAATTCGCGAGGCCGCTCAAAGGCATGATGCACCGACCAGAGCGGACAGGAGCCCCCGTGGCGGGCGAAGGGAAAGCCCGCGCTGTCCAGCCTTTTGCTGACATTGCCCGCATGGTCGACGCGCAGGAAAAAGAAGGGAACGCGCTCCTGTCCCGGCTTTTGTAGCGTGGTGAGGCGGTGCGCGGTCTGTTCGAAACTCGTGCCGAACTGCCGGGCCAGCGCCTCCACGTCATAACGCCGCGCCTCCACCGCCTTGGCGAAGGCGGTATAGGGCATCAGGATCGCCGCCGCGCCATAGCTGGCGAGCGCCCGCCGGGTCAGCCTCCGGCCGCTTTCGCTGGCGAATTGGCCATCCTTCAGCACCGCGTCGAAATCGCGGCGCATCTCCAGATAGGCGATTTGCAGCGCCAGTTGGAATTGCGTGCTCGCCCCGTCCAGCGCATCGTCCAGCAGCACCGCGTCGCGATGCCGGTCCAGCCGCCGCATCGACCCCGCCATGACATCCGAAGGCAAGCGCCGGACGCGCAGATTATGCTTTGTCTTCAGCCAGCCGGAGAGGCCGCCCGCCGCCTCGACCTCTTGACCCAGCTTTTCCCCGGCATCGTCCAGCAGGGGAAAGCTGTTCCGTCTCGCGCCCAGAAAGCGTCGCGATTCGGCCACGGGATCGGGCGCTTCGGCGGCATCCTCCCCCTCCATGCCCGTTGATCCCGCATCTCTATCGGCCAGCGCAAGTTGCTCCTCGCGATAGGCGGTGTGCAACCGCAACAGGGCTTCGGTAATGCCGGGATAATTGACCGCAACATCCCCGGTCGCCAGCGTGGGCAGGTCGATGTCCGCGAACATCGGATCCTTCAGCACCGCCTGCAAACGCGCCGTCTGCTCCGCGCCGCCGTCGCCCGCCAGTTCGCTCATGTCCATCTTGTATGTGCGGGCGAGGCGCAGCAGCATGTCGGCGGTCAAGGGCCGCTGGTTGCGCTCCAGCAGGGCGACATAGCTGGCGGAAATCTCCAGATCCGCCGCCATGTCCGCCTGGGTCAGGCCCAGCTCGCGGCGCAGCCTGCGCAGGCGCGGGCCCATGTAAACCGGACGATCCTTGGCCATCTCGTAAAGCGCTCCTGTGCAGCCTTTACAACTTTACACGCAAATCTTGTAAAGTTCTACAACTGAACTTCGCGCCCTCTGCCGCGCTGCACAAAAGGCGATTAGGTCGGCTTCATTCCCCATCGAGCGATCAAGGACTGAGCATGACCTACCAACAGGAAATCACGAAGGCTGGCACCGCCATCGAGGGCCAGGGCCATTGGGACGGCATCGCGGCCGAATCGGTCGCTCGCATGCGCCTCCAGAACCGTTTCCACACCGGCCTCGACATCGCGCGCTACACCGCCGGGATCATGCGCCGCGACATGGCGGCCTATGATGCCGATCCGGCCAATTACACCCAGTCGCTGGGCTGCTGGCACGGTTTCATCGGTCAGCAGAAGATGATCAGCATCAAGAAGCATTTCGGCACGACCAAGGGCCGTTATCTGTACCTGTCCGGCTGGATGGTCGCGGCGCTGCGCAGCGAATTCGGTCCGCTGCCCGACCAGTCGATGCATGAAAAGACCAGCGTTCCTGCGCTGATCGAGGAACTCTACACCTTCCTCAAGCAGGCCGACGCCCGCGAGTTGGGCATGATGTTCCGCGATCTGGATGCCGCCCGCGAGGCCGGTGACGAGGTCAAGGCGCAGAAGATTCAGCACGACATCGACAATTACGAAACCCATGTCGTTCCGATCGTCGCGGACATCGACGCCGGGTTCGGCAATGCCGAGGCGACCTATCTGCTCGCCAAGAAGTTCATCGAGGCGGGTGCCTGCTGCATCCAGATCGAGAATCAGGTCTCGGACGAAAAGCAGTGTGGCCACCAGGATGGCAAGGTTACCGTGCCGCATGAGGACTTCATCGCGAAGATCCGCGCTGTCCGCTACGCCTTCCTGGAACTGGGCATTGATGACGGCATCATCGTCGCCCGCACCGACTCGCTCGGCGCAGGCCTGACCAAGCAGATCGCCTACAGCAAGGAAGATGGCGACCTGGGCGACCAGTATAACAGCTTCCTTGATGTCGAGGAGGTGACGGACATCAACAGCCTGCGCGGCGATGTCGTTCTGGCTCGTGAGGGCAAGCTGTTCCGTCCGAAGCGCCTGCCGTCGAACCTCTTCCAGTTCCGCACCGGCACTGGCGAGGATCGCTGCGTTCTCGACTGCATCACCTCGCTCCAGAACGGCGCGGATCTGCTGTGGATCGAAACGGAAAAGCCGCATGTCGAGCAGATCGCCGGCATGGTCGACCGCATCCGCGAAGTCGTGCCCAATGCGAAGCTGGTTTACAACAACTCGCCCAGCTTCAACTGGACGCTGAACTTCCGCCAGCAGGTGTTCGATAGCTGGGCCGCCGAGGGCAAGGATGTCAGCGCCTATGACCGGGCGAAGCTGATGAGCGCGGATTATGACGCGACCGATCTGGGCCGGGAGGCCGATGAGAAGATCCGCACCTTCCAGAAGGATGCGGCGGCGCGGGCCGGCATCTTCCATCACCTCATCACCCTGCCGACCTATCACACGGCTGCCTTGTCGACCGACAATCTGGCCAAGGAATATTTCGGTGAGGCGGGCATGCTCGGCTATGTCGAGGGCGTCCAGCGCAAGGAAATCCGCCAGGGCATCGCTTGCGTCAAGCACCAGAACATGTCGGGCTCCGACATTGGTGACGATCACAAGGAGTATTTCGCGGGTGAAGCGGCGCTGAAGGCTGGCGGCGTGCACAACACGATGAATCAGTTTGCGGCCTAAAGGCCGCGGGGGAACCAGTTCGCGGCCTAAAGGCCGAGAGGTAACCAGCTTGCAGCCTGAAAGCTGCTGACAAGTCCGGGTCGTGGGGGTGCAAGCCTCGCGATCAGGGTGGAAGGACTGGACGGCCCGGAGCTGCATGCCCCGGGCCGTTTTTTCATAAGCGCAGCTTGTGTGACCCTCGCTCGTTCCGGCTTTTGTCCCTAAGCGGACGCGCTTATTCTTCGCGCGCCTTTCAACAAGGGGAGAAGCCGATGTCCTACGCCCTCATCACCGCCAACCGGAATTATTCGAGCTGGTCGCTGCGCCCCTGGGTGCTGATGAAGGTGCTGGGCATTCCGTTCACCGACCGGATGGAGCCTTTCGCCGCCGCTGAAAATTACGCGGCCTTTCGTGAGTTTTCGCCAACGGGTCAGGTGCCGGTGCTGATCGACGGCGACCGGACCGCCTGGGATTCGCTCGGCATCACCCTTTATCTGGCGGACCGCCATCCCGGCGTCTGGCCGCAGGAAGAGGCTGCGCGGGCCTGGGCGCAATGCGCCGTCGCGGAAATGCACAGCGGCTTTGCCGCGCTGCGCAACGATTGTCCGATGAATGTCGGGGTGCGGGTGGAACCGCATCTGCCTTCGCCCGCGCTCAACCGGAACATCGCCCGGCTTGCCGAGCTGTGGGGGGAGGGGCTGTCCCGTTTCGGCGGGCCTTTTCTGGCCGGGGACGCCTTTACCGCCGTCGACGCTTTTTACGCGCCAGTGGTGTTCCGGGTGCGGACCTATGGGCTGGACGTCGGGCCGGTCGCCATGGCCTGGGTCGATCATATGCTGGCGCTGCCCGCTTTGCAGGAATGGGAAAGCGCGGCGCTGGCCGAAACATGGCGCGAGGAAAGCCATGAAGCGGAAGTCGGCGCCGCCGGGCGCATCGTGGAGGATCATCGCGCCGCCACTCTTTCGATGCCGCATTTTCCGAGCCGTTGACCGCCAACGGTCAACTTGAAAATGCTCTAACTGTCTGACCTTGCATCATCGCAGCGCGGCTATCTGCGAAAACAGGAAAAATTGGCCGCTTTCCCCCTTTTCCCCCGTCCTGTCTGGGTCTAGGGGGAAGGGCTATGGTAAAGCCCCGCACGCTCTATGAGAAGATTTGGGACGCGCACGTCGTCGAACGCCGTCCCGACGGAACCTGCCTGATCTATATCGATCGCCATCTCGTGCATGAGGTGACGAGTCCGCAGGCATTTGAAGGGCTGCGCCTTGCAGGCCGCAAGGTGCGCCGCGCCGATCTGACGCTGGCGGTGCCGGATCACAACCTGCCGACCACGGTGCGCCGTGATGCGGCAGGCAACCGCATTCCGATCGCTGATCCGGAAAGCGCACAGCAACTCGCCGCGCTGGAAAAGAATGCGCCCGAATTCGGCATCCGTTACTTTGGCGACGCCGATGCGGAACAGGGCATCGTCCATGTCGTCGGGCCGGAGCAGGGCTTCACCCTGCCGGGCACCACTCTGGTGTGCGGCGACAGCCATACCAGCTCGCATGGGGCGCTGGGTGCGCTGGCCTTCGGCATCGGCACGTCGGAGGTCGAGCATGTGCTCGCCACCCAGACGCTGCTGCTGAAACAGTCCAAGACGATGGAAGTCGTGGTCGAGGGCGAGCTGGGCTATGGCGTCACGCCCAAGGATGTGGCGCTGGCGATCTGCGGCCGCATCGGCACGGCGGGCGGCACCGGCTATGTCATGGAATATCGCGGTTCGGTGTTTCGCGACATGTCGATCGAGGGGCGTCTGACCGTCGCCAACATGTCGATCGAGGCGGGCGCGCGCTCGGGCCTGTTCGCGCCCGATGAGAAGACCTTCGCCTATTTGAAGGGCCGCCCCATGGCGCCCAAGGGCGCGGACTGGGATGCCGCCTTGGCCTATTGGAAGACGCTGGTGACGGACGAAGGCGCGGTGTTCGACAAGAGCGTCGTGATCGACGCCGCCGACATTGTGCCCAATGTCACCTGGGGCACCAGCCCTGAGGATGTGGTGCCCGTGACGGGCGTCGTGCCCGATCCGGAGAGCTTTGCTGACGCTTCCAAGCGGGCGGCCGCGCAGAAGTCGCTCGACTATATGGGCCTGACCGCCGGGCAGCGGATGGAGGATGTGGCGATCGAGCATATCTTCATCGGAAGCTGCACCAACAGCCGGATCGAGGATCTGCGCGCTGCGGCCACGCTGCTCAAGGGCCGCCATATCGCCAGCGGCATCAAGCACGCCATGGTCGTTCCCGGTTCCGGTCTGGTCAAGCGCCAGGCGGAAGCCGAAGGGCTGGACCGCATATTCACCGAAGCCGGTTTCGAATGGCGTGAGCCGGGCTGCTCAGCCTGTCTCGGCATGAATCCGGACAAGGTGCCCGCTGGCGAGCGCTGCGCGTCGACCAGCAACCGCAATTTCATGGGCCGGCAGGGGCCGGGGTCGCGGACGCATCTCGTCTCGCCCGTCATGGCCGCTGCCGCCGCCATCACCGGACATCTCACCGACGTGCGCGAACTGTTGGGTGAAAAAAGGGGAGAGGCGGTCGCATGAAAAAGGTTTTCTGGTTGCTGGCGCTAGGTGCGCTGGCGAGTGCCGCCATGGCGGCGACCCTGGGGCGCGCGGAAGATTCGCATCGCTCCGCCGTCAAAAACGCGAGCAAGCAGGCGCATTGATGGAAAAGCTGAATATCGTCGACGGCAAGGCCTATCCGTTCGGGATGAAGAATGTCGACACCGACATCGTCATTCCGGCGCATTGGTTGAAAACCATCAGCCGTGCGGGTCTGGGCAAGGGCGCGTTCGAAGTGCTGCGCAAGGAACCGGGCAATGTCTTCGACGACCCCGACTATGCGGGCAGTCCGATCCTGATCGCGGGCGACAATTTCGGGTGCGGGTCCAGCCGCGAACATGCCGCCTGGGCGCTGGCGGATCTTGGCATCAAGGTGGTGATCGCGCCGAGTTTCTCCGACATTTTCTCCGGCAATGCGTTCAAGAACGGCATATTGACGGTGGTGCTGCCGCAGGAGGCGATCGACCGGCTGATGGAGGTCGCCCAAGGAATCAATGGGACTCCTGACCCGATCCATGTCGATCTGGAGCATCAGACCGTCACGACGCAGTTCCAGGACCGCTTCCAGTTCGAGATCGACCCGTTCCGCAAGCATTGCCTGCTCGGCGGCCTGGACGAGATCGGCCTCACGCTGGGGCAGGCGGACACGATCGGCGCGTTCGAGGCGAAGGACGCCGGAATGCGTCCTTGGCTCGTTCCCGCCGTTGCGTAAGCATCCCGATCTTCCTATTTCGGACGAGACGATCCGTTTTTTATACAGGGCACAGGCATGACCACCTTCGACGACCGCGAAAAGGCCTTTGAAAACATGTTCGCGCATGACCAGGAGATGCAGTTCCGCATCCAGGCGCGGCGCAACCGTCTGCTCGGAGAATGGGCAGCGGTGAAAATGGGCCTGACCCCCGAAGAGACCGACGCCTATGCCAAGGCGGTCGTGCAGGCCGATTTCGAGGAAGCGGGGGACGAGGATGTCATCCGCAAGCTGCTGGGCGACATGACCCAGGCCGGCATTGAGATCGACGAGGCTGGCGTCCGCGCCGCGCTGGACGAGCAGCAGGTCATCGCCCGCCGCACGTTCATCGAAGCCCAATAAGCGTTAGGATCCTCCCGCCGTGCCGATGGCCTCCGACGAAATTGCGGACATGATCCGCGCCGCGATCCCCGATGCGGAGGTCGAGATCACCGACCTTGCCGGGGATGGCGACCATTATGCGGCGCGTGTCGTTGCGGAGAGTTTCCGGGGCATGAGCCGCGTCGCGCAGCAGCGGGCGGTCTATGCCGCGCTCGGCGGGCGGATGGGCGGCGTGCTTCATGCCTTGCAACTCACCACTGCCGTTCCCAATTAACGGCCATCGGACAAAGCGCGCGCCGGATTGCGGCGCCTGACAGGAATGGACCAGATAATGACCGACGCCGTGCAGCAGCGGATTGCTGATATCGTCACTGGCAATGACGTTGTGCTTTTCATGAAGGGCACGCCGCTGTTTCCGCAATGCGGCTTTTCCAGCCGCGCCATCGCGATCCTGGAGCATCTGGGCGTCGCCTATGAAAGCGTCGACGTCTTGCAGGATCAGGCCGTCCGTCAGGGGATCAAGGCTTTTTCCGACTGGCCGACCATTCCGCAGCTCTATGTGAAGGGCGAATTTGTCGGCGGCAGCGACATCATGATGGAAATGTATGAGGCCGGCGAATTGCAGCAGTTGATGGCCGATCAGGGCGTCGCCTTGGCCGACTGAGCTTTTCTTGCGCGAGATTGGAGGCGGTCCGGTTTTCCGGGCCGCTTTTTTATGCTCCGCCGAGTTCCTGCCTTCGCGGGAACATCGTTCGCTGAACCGGATGAGTCAGGGAAACCGGGTGGGAGGATGCGACGGAGACTGGTGCCGCATCCTCCCGGTAGTTGAACGGTTCGGGTATGACTGAAACATAGCAAAGTCAGTGCCAGTTTCAGCAAAGGCTGCATTCCCAGGCTTCGGAAAGGTTAATCGGCTCTGGGCGGGAACCTCCCGTGTAAAGCGCACCGACAGTTTATACCAGCGCGCTTGACTACGGATGTAATCAATGCGATTACGTCTGTAGTCGATTCTGGACGCGGATGATTGCTGTGAGCGAGAAGATCAGCGAAGCGGAACTGGTGGTGATGGAGGCGCTGTGGGAACGCGCGCCGCAGACCGCCACCGATGTGGCGGACCGCGTTGCCGCCGGGCGCGACTGGAGCGTCCAGACCGTCAAGACCCTGCTTTCCCGTCTGATGGCGAAGGATGTCATCGCCGCCGATCAGGATGGCCGCCGCTTTTTGTATCGCCCGCTCGTCGCGCGGGAGGAGTATGTTGCCGTCGAGTCGGGACGGCTGGTCAACCGGCTGTTCGGTGGGCGCGTTTCGCCCCTGGTGGCGCAGCTTGCCAGCGCGGACCAGTTGACGGCGGAGGATATAGCCGAGCTTGAGGAAATCCTGAGGGGATTGAAATCATGAGCGTCTGGATCGCAGAAACGCTGATCGCCTCGACCCTGCTGATGGCGTTGGTCATGCTATTGCGAGGGCCAGTGGCGCGATGGCTGGGTGCGGGAGTGGCCTATTGGCTGTGGTTGCTGCCGCTGGCGCGCATGATGTTGCCCGCTCTGCCGCAGGAGGTCGCCAGCCCTTCGCCCCTGCAGCGGGCGGTGGACCAGGCGGGCCTGTCGACCTTGCTGGATGCGGCGCCGTCCGCGCTTCCCGTCCAGTCGCAATGGAGCATCCCCTGGCTGGAGATCGCGGCGTCGCTTTGGCTGCTGGGCGTTGCTGCCTTCCTGATCGTGCAGGCGATCGGCTATGTCCGCTTCCGGCGTTTCATCCTAGACGACGCGACGCAGATCGGTGAGGAAGGACGCATTCGCCTGATCACCAGCCCACGGGCAGGCGGGCCGCTCGCCTTCGGGGTGCTGCGGCCCATTATCGTGCTGCCCGCCGATTTCGCGCTGCGCTTCGACCCGCAGGAGCAGGCCATGGCGATCGCGCATGAGCGCGCCCATCATCAGGGCGGCGATCTGGCCGCCAATATGATCGCGCTGCTGCTGCTCGGCCTGCACTGGTGCAATCCCATCGCCTGGATCGCCTATCGCGCCTATCGGGCGGATCAGGAACAGGCCTGCGATGCGCGGGTCTTGTCGCTCTACGGGCAGGATCAGGCCCATGCCTATGGCCGCGCCATATTGAAGGCTGCCGGAGGGCGCCAGTTCGCCGGCGCCTGCCATCTCAATCGCATCACTGCGCTCAAAGGGAGGCTGAAAATGCTGTCTGCCCATGAAATGTCGCTGCGCCGGATTAGCTGGGGCATGGCGGCGGTCGCTCTGGTGACTGCATCGGGCTTGGTGCTGACCGCTTCGGGGAGCCGGGCGGCGCAGCAGGTCGCCGCGATCACCGGCAAGGTCGATTCGATGAATTTCGGCCGGCTTGCCGATCTGGTCGCGCAGCCTGCCTCCGCCAGCGAGATTGCGTTGCCGCAACCGCCGGTCGTGCCCGCTGCACTTCAGTCGCCATCCCCTATCAGGGCTGCGGAGGAAGCCGATAGCGTGCCCCTGGCACCTCCCGCCCCGCTTGCCCCTCCGGCGCCCGTTGCCGATTTGGTGCCGCCGATCCCGCCGGTTCCTCCCGCGCTGCCCATGGATATGCGCGATGAGGGCGACCGGGCCTTGTCCCACGCCATCCCGAGCGAAGCAGAAATCCGCCGCATGATGCCGCATGTCGATGTCGCCAATGGCTGCGAAGACGGCAAAAGCGTGAACCGGCGCGAGACGGTCGATGCCGATGGCCACCGCCATATCCGCGTCCGCATTTGCGAGGCGCAGATCTCGGCGCAGGCGCACCGCGCCGCCCGTGCCGGGCTGATCGCTGCACGGGCGCAGATCGCCGCCGCTGCCAGGATGTCGGACAAGATCAAAGCCGATGTGCTGCGCGACCTGGACAAGGAAATCGCGCAGATGGATGGGGAGGAATGAGGCGTTGCGTCGGGTAATCCCCTGCGTCAGTCAGACCGCCACAATTTCGGGCAAAATCGCGTCCAGCAATAGCATGCCGGAAGGTTCGACGTACAGCCGCTGTCCCTGTTGCCGGACAAGCCCATGATCGGCCAATCGTGCGACCGCGTTCCCATCGACAAGAGCCTCGACCGCCAGGCCTGAGAGGCGCGAGATCCGGTCCAGATCGACGCCTTCCTCAAGCCGCAGCCCCATCAGCAGCGCTTCCCTGGCCCGATTGTTCCCATCCAGCGGTTCCTCGCTTTGCAGGCCATGCCCGTTGCGGATGACCGCATTCATCCAGTTTTCCGGCTTCTTGTGCCGCAGCGTCGCCAGCCCTCCGCGCCGGCCATGTGCGCCCGGCCCCACGCCCGCATAGTCGCCATAGCGCCAATAGGTGAGGTTATGGCGGCTTTCCTGCCCTGGCCGAGCGTGGTTGCTGATCTCATAGGCGGGAATGCCGGCCGCCGCCGTCATCGCCTGTGTCTGCTCATAGAGATTGGCGGCATGGTCCGGATCGGCAGGCGTCAGCTTGCCCTGCGCCACCAGCGTCGCAAAGCGGGTGCCCGGCTCGATGGTGAGTTGATAGAGCGAAAGATGGTCGGTGCCGAAGGACAGTCCCTGCGCCAGTTCCGCTTCCCAATCCGCCTCGCTCTGGCCGGGCCGGGCGTAGATGAGGTCGAAATTCACCCGATTGAAAACCGATTGCGCGATATCCAACGCCGCCAATCCCTCACGCACGTCATGGGCGCGGCCCAGGAAATGCAGCGCTTCATCGTCCAGCGCCTGGAGACCAAGCGACACCCGGTTCACGCCCGCCGCCGCCAGATCGGCAAAGCGTGCAGCCTCGACCGAGCTGGGATTGGCCTCCAGCGTGATCTCGATATCGGGCGTGGGCGCCCAGTGGCGCGCCGCCGCATCGATCAGTGCTTCCACGATTCGGGGCGGCATCAGCGAGGGCGTGCCGCCGCCAAAGAAGATCGAGGAGAGCGGCCGCCCGCCGTTCAGTGCCGCTTCATGGGCAAGATCCTTTAGCAGCGCATCGCGCCACGCATCGCTGTCGATGTCCGTCCGCACATGGCTGTTAAAATCGCAGTAAGGACATTTCGAAACGCAAAATGGCCAATGCACATATAGGGCTATGGGGTCGGCCAAGTCCGATGCGTGAGGCGCGGGAGCGGGTATAAAGGGGTCGGGCGACATGAGTGGGGGCGTTCTTAAAGGGCTTTGGCCTGCGCGGCTAGCGTGGGCTGCTGTTTTGCTGACGGTTGCGGGGCAGGGCAGTGCTGCGCCTTCCCGTGGAGCGCCTTCCCTGCCGCCCGCCATGCCTGCTTCCTATTACGGCATGGAGGAAGCGGATCGCGATGACGGCCTGATGCGCGAAGTGATCCTGGGCATGCATAATGAGGAACGCGAATCGCTGGGGCTTTCCCCCTTGGCCTGGGACAGCGCCTTGGCGGCGGATGCGGCGCGTTATGCGCGGCAGATGGCGCAGACCAATATCTTCCGCCATTCCGCACGCGCCAGCCGCGCCATTCCCAGCGGCGAAAATCTCTGGATGGGATCGCGCGGCCTCTATGATTATGAGGTGATGGTCGGCTCGTTCCTGGATGAGAAGCGCTATTTCCGGCGCAGCGGGACTTTGCCTGATCTTAGCACCACCGGCCGATGGGAAGATGTCGGCCATTATACCCAGATCATCTGGCGCGGCACGCGCAAGGTGGGCTGCGCGTTGGGCGAAGGGCAGAGCTACGACTATCTCGTCTGCCGCTATTTTCCCGCCGGGAATGTCTTTGGGCGGAACCCGCTGGACCGGGATGACGGCGCGCCGGCGCAATATGCCAGTGGCGGACGCTGATCGAGGGACAGCCTGTTCCTGCGCAGGAGTACGGCTCGGCTAAAGAGGCGCTCGTCAGAAAACCGTCGCCACCAATTGCGCGAAGGCATCGGCTCGGTGGCTCATGCCGTGCTTCTTCTCCGGCTCCATTTCTCCGAAGCTGATGCTGTGACCATGCGGCTGGAAGATCGGATCATAGCCGAAACCCTTGTCCCCGCGCGGCGGCCAGGTGATGGTGCCGTCGACGCGACCTTCGAACACCTCCACATGGCCGTCGGGCCAGGCCAGCGCCAGAGCGCAGATGAAATGGGCGCCATGGCCCGCTTCCGGTCCCTGGGCCTGGATATTGTCCCAGACGAGCTGCATGGCGAGGCTGAAATCCTTCGTCTCGCCAGCCCAGCGGGCGGAGAAGATGCCCGGATCGCCGTTCAGCGCCTCGACGCACAGGCCGCTGTCGTCCGCCAGGGCGGGCAGGCCGGAGAGGTCCGCCGCCTGCATCGCCTTCAGCTCCGCATTGGCGACGAAGGTCGTGCCGGTCTCGTCCGGTTCGGGCAGGTCCAGCGCGGCGGCGGAGACCGTCTCTATGCCATAGGGCGCCAGCAGCTCGCCAATTTCGCGCACCTTGCCGGGATTGTGGCTGGCGATCACCAGCTTGCCCGGCCCCAGCTTGCGGATCGCCTGTTCCTGTCCGAACTCGTCACTCATCTTATCGTCCCGTTGCCTTGTCCTGCGCCGCGAAGATCTGCGCGCAGCCGATGCGGGCGAGGCGCAGCAGGCGCAGCAGCTCTTCCTCATCATAGGTAGCGCCTTCCGCGGTCGCCTGCACCTCGGCAAATTTGCCGTCGCCGGTCAGGATCAGATTGGCGTCGGCCTCGGCATTGCTGTCCTCGACATAATCGAGGTCGAGAACCGGCGTGCCTTTGTAGATGCCGCAGCTTATCGCCGCGACCTTCTGCACGATAGGGTCTTCGGTGAGGGCGCCCGAAGCGAGCAGCTTGTCGATGGCGATGCGCAGCGCGACCCAACTCCCCGAAATGGCGGCGGTGCGGGTGCCGCCATCGGCCTGGATCACGTCGCAGTCGACGACGATCTGGCGTTCGCCCAGCTTGGCCAGGTCGACTACGGCGCGCAGCGAGCGGCCGATCAGCCGCTGAATTTCCTGGGTGCGGCCGGACTGCTTGCCCTTGGCGGCTTCGCGGCTGCCGCGCGTGTGGGTGGCGCGGGGCAGCATGCCATATTCCGCCGTGACCCAGCCCGAACCCTTGCCACGCAGGAAGGGCGGCACCTTTTCCTCGATAGAGGCGGTGCAGAGAACGCGGGTATCACCGAAGCTGACGAGGCAGCTACCTTCGGCATGGATGGTGAAGCCAGGCTCCATGGTGATTTCGCGCATCTGGTCGGGCGCGCGGCCGGAAGGACGCATAAATTTTCTTCTCCGAAGCGTTGTGTTGGTGCGGCTTAGCGGCAGGTGTGCAGTCTTGCCAGTGGCGATCGAGTCGAAAGATGGTAGAGAGTGGGGCATGGGGACGAAAGCGATAGTTATGTTGGCGGCCACCGCACTGCTGGGCGCTTGCGCGACGGAACAGACCGAACTGGAAAAGCCGACGAAGGTTGGCGACACCATCCGTTTTTCCGCCGGTCCCTGTTTTGGAGCTTGCCCCAGCTACACCCTGCGCGTGACGCCGGACGGGTCGGGCCTGATCGAGCCGGAGCGCTTCACCGCCGTGCCGGGGCCGACGCGCTTTACCGTGACGCCGGTGCAATATCGCCGCTTCCGCACCGCACTGGCGCAGTTCCGGCCCCCGTCCGGCACCGTCAAGCGAATCACGCATGGGGAAAATTGCACTCGCTTCGCGACCGACATGCCCGGCTATGTCATCGAATGGACCCATGGCGAGGCGCAGGCCACGCGGCTGGAATTCCAGTCGGGCTGCATGGACGCAAGCTATGGCAAGTTGCGGGCGACGATCGCATCCATCCCCCGGATGCTGGATATCGCCGCGATGGTGAAGCCAACCCCCGCCAAGGGCAAATGAGCGTGGGCTTGAGCGCCGCCCGCTGCTTGCCTAGATAAGCGTCATGGCGGTCACCCCGATCACCGAGCTTAACGAGCGCGCGCGCGACGTTTTCCGTCTGGTGGTCGAGAGCTATCTCGGCACCGGGCTGCCGGTCGGCTCGCGTACGATCAGCAAGATCGCGTCGCTCAGCCTGTCGCCTGCGTCCATCCGCAATGTGATGCAGGATCTGGAGGAGTTGGGCCTGCTCGCCGCGCCGCATACTTCGGCGGGGCGGATGCCGACCGAAACCGGCCTCAGGCTTTTCGTCGACGGCATGATGCAGGCGGCGGAGCCATCCGTCGAGGAACGGCGCGCGATCGAGGCGGGCATTTCCGAGGGCGGACCGATCGAGGAGGCGCTGTCGGCGGCGACCGCTGCGCTGTCCGGCCTGTCCGCATGCGCCGGGATCGTGATGGTGCCCAAGCGCGAGCCGGTGCTGCGGCAATTCGGCTTCGTGCCGTTGAACGAGCGGCAGGCGTTGGCGGTCTTGGTGGGGCAGGACGGGTCGATCGAGAATCGCGTGGTCGACCTGCCGCTGGGCATCACACCGATGATGCTCAATGAAGCGGCCAACTTCATGTCGGCGCGCTTTGGCGGGCTGACGCTGGCGCAAGCGGGGGAGGCTTTGCAGCGCGAGCTGGAGCATGAACGCCATGCGCTCCAGGGCGCGGCGCGGGAGCTGGTGGAGCGCGGCATCGCGATCTGGTCGCAGGATGCCGATGAGCGTCCCGTATTGATCGTGCGCGGCCAGGCGCATCTGCTGGATGACGGAACCGCCGCCGATCTGGAGCGGGTGCGGCAATTGCTTGAACAGCTGGAGGGCAAGCAGGAAATTTCGCGGCTGCTGGAAAGCGCGCTGGCGGGCAGCGCGACCAAAATCTTCATCGGATCGGAAAACAAGCTCTTTTCCCTTTCGGGTTCTTCGGTCATAGCCGCGCCTTACCGGGGCGGTGACGGCCGGGTGGTCGGCGTGGTCGGCGTAATCGGCCCCACGCGCTTGAACTATGCGCGGGTGATCCCCATGGTGGACTTTACCGCACAGACGCTGTCGAGATTGATGAGATGAGCGAAGACAAACAGAATATCGAGAATACCGAAGTCGTGGATGAACTGCCCGAGGATGCGGCGCCTGCTGGCGACGCGGCGGCGGAGCGGATCGCCGCGCTGGAGAATGAACTCGCGACCGCCAGGCAGGACGTGCTCTACGCCCATGCCGAAACGCAGAATGTGCGGCGGCGGCTGGAAAAGGAACTGGCCGACGCGCGCGCCTATGCCGCGACGGCCTTTGCCCGCGACATGCTGTCGGTGGCGGACAATCTGGCGCGCGCGCTCCAGACGATCCCCGCCGACCTGCGTGAGGATGAGAAGTTCAAGGGGCTGGTGGTCGGTCTGGAAGCCACCGGGCGCGAGTTGGAGGCCGTTTTCGGCCGCAACGGTATTGAAAAGCTGGTGTCGGTCGGCCAGCCGCTCGATCCCAACAAGCATCAGGCGATGATGGAAGTGCCCTCCGCCGATGCCGAACCGGGCACGGTGCTGGTGGAAATGCAGGCGGGCTACACGATCAAGGATCGGCTGCTGCGCCCGGCGCTGGTCAGCGTGGCGAAGAAGCCCGACTGATCTCAGGCTCCTTGCGAGATAAAAGGCCCGCCGAACCAATGTTCGGCGGGCCTTTTTGTTTGCCGGCGCGTGGCTCTGCTACCCGCTCCTGCCTTCGCAGGAGCCCGCGAGTTTTCCGGCAGGCGTCTCTTCGATATAAAAAGATATATCGTAAATCTTGACGTTCGCTATTTTTAAGATATATCTCAAACCATCATAAATCAGTTTGAAGGTTCACATATGCATTTTCATCATTCTCACCACGGCGGACGTCGCGGCTTTGGCTATGGCCGTTTTGCCAGTCCGGAAGGCTTCGATCGCGGCGGCTTCGGCGGTCGTTTCGGGGACGGACCGTTTGGAGGTGGCCGGGGCGGACATTTTGGTGGCGGTCGGGGCGGTGGCCGCCGTCGTCTGTTCGGCAATGACGCGCTCAAGCTCATTCTGCTCAAGCTCATCACGGACAATCCGCGCCATGGCTATGACCTGATCCGCGAGATTGAAGCGCTGTCGGGGGAGGTTTACGTGCCGAGTCCCGGCGTCGTTTATCCGACCCTGACCTTGCTGGCGGACATGGGCCTGATCGCTGAACAGCCCGGTGAAAGCAGCCGCAAGCTGTTCGCGATTACCGAAGCGGGCACCGTCTATCTGGCCGATCATGACGAAGGCGTGAAGCTGGTCATGGATCGCCTGGGTTCGCTCGCGCAAAAGGCGGAACGCACGGATGGCGCGCCGATCCGGCGGGCGATGCACAATCTGGGCATGGCGGTCCGGGCGCGGCTCGAAAAGGAAGGGGCCGACGCTCAGACCATGTTCGACGTCGCGTCGCTGATCGACGAGGCCGCCAGCAAGATCGAAAGGCTGTAGCCCATGGTGTTGACCGCTCATGTTCCGACCGCCAGCGCCAGCCGCTATCTTCAGCAGCTATGCAAGCATTGGGGCCACAAGTTCGAAACCGAATTCGATGCGCAGCAGGGCGTGATCGCCTTTCCCATGGGGCCGATCCGGATGGTGGCGGGGGCGGAAGCGCTCACCGTCACCATCGAACCGCAGGAGGGCGCTGATGTCGAGCGCTTCAAGCAGGTGGTGGCGGACCATCTGGACCGCTTTGCCTTCCGGGAAGCGCCGTTGACTTTCGATTGGCAGTAATGGGTGGAGGGCGGACGGTAGGCTTAGCGCTTTTTCTTGAAGCGCATCGTGCTCCTGCGAAGGCAGGAGCCCAGTTCCTACGGTGCGATGATCCACAAGCGGCGGAACTGGGTTCCTGCCTTCGCAGGAACACGGATGCGATCAATGTCTTGGAATGGCCACTTCCTTATACCTATTGCGAAGGCGCCGCCTTACTTGCGCGGAATCCGACGCGCGCTCGCCAGATGATGGGCGTGTGTAATGGCAACCGCCAAAGCATCCGATGCATCCGGCCCCGCGACTTTCGCGCCGGGGAGAAGGCGGGACACCATGGCGTGGACTTGCTCCTTGGAAGCATTGCCGACGCCGACGACTGATTTCTTGACCAGCCGGGCGGCATATTCGCCCACTTCCATGCCGGATCGCGAGGCTGCGAGCAGCACGACGCCGCGCGCCTGCCCCAATTTCAGCGTGGATTGCGGATTCACGTTGACGAACACTTCCTCGACCGCGGCGCCATTGGGCTGATGTTCGAGGATCAGGTCCGTCAGCGCCAGATCCAGCACCAGCAGGCGCGATGCCAGCGCCATCTCCGAATCGGTCTTGATCTGTCCATTGGCGATATGGGTGAGGCGATTGCCGTCCGCGGCGATCAGTCCCCAGCCGGTGGTGCCGAGACCGGGGTCGAGGCCAAGGATGATCATAAAAATCCCTCTCTCTGAGGGAGAGGGAGGGAGGCGCGAAGCGCCGGAGGGGTGAGGGTGAAGGCAACGGATAGTGCGCCGCCCTCACCCTCCCATGCTTCGCATGGATCCCTCCCTCTCCCGCTGGGAGAGGGGTTTGGGATCAACCCAGCTTCTCCATTACCTCGTCCGAAACCTCATAATTGCCCCAGACGGTCTGGACGTCGTCATCTTCTTCCAGCGTGTCGACCAGCTTCATCAGCGTCGCGGCGTTGCTTTCGTCGACTTCGACGGTGGTCTGCGGTCTCCAGGCGAGCTTGGCGCCTTCAGCCGGACCGAGCTTGCCTTCCAGCGCCTTGGCGACTTCATGCAGCGCGTCCATGGCGGTCCAGATTTCATGCTCGTCTTCGTTCGAGGACACGTCTTCCGCGCCCGCTTCCAGAGCAGCTTCGAAGATCGCGTCGGCATCCCCCGCGCTCGCCGGATAGGTGATGAGGCCCATGCGGTCGAAGCCGTGGCTCACCGCGCCCGACGCGCCCAGATTGCCGCCATTCTTGGAGAAGGCGGTACGTACATTGGTCGCGGTGCGATTGCGATTGTCGGTCAGCGCTTCCACGATGATCGCGACGCCGCCGGGGCCATAGCCCTCATAGCGGATTTCCTCGTAATTCTCCGTGTCGCCGCCGATCGCCTTGTCGATGGCGCGCTGGATATTGTCCTTGGGCATGGACTGCGCCTTGGCGGCGTTGATCGCCAGGCGAAGGCGCGGGTTCATGTCCGGGTCGGGCATGCCCATTTTCGCCGCCACGGTGATTTCGCGGCTCAATTTGGAGAACATCGAGGAGCGCTTCTTATCCTGCGCGCCCTTGCGATGCATGATGTTCTTGAATTTGCTATGGCCGGCCACGGCCTGCTCCTAAACTTGTCTGTGATCCGAAGCGCGCTCTCTAGCGGGCGCGCCCGGCAAGCGCAACTCAGACAAGGATCGCGGTGCCTGAGGCCGTCACCATCAGCATCGATCCGCTTGAACCCACCGTCTCATAATCGAGATCGACGCCGACCACCGCATTGGCCCCCAGCGTTGCCGCACGAGTGCGCATCTCGCTGATGGCCTGTTCGCGGGCGCGCTGTAGCACATCCTCATAAGCGCCCGAGCGCCCGCCGACGATGTCGCGCACGCTGGCGAACAGGTCGCGAAAGAGGTTGGCGCCCACGATCACCTCGCCGGTGACGATGCCGAGATATTCCTTCGCGGGCCGGCCCTCCAGAGAGGGGGTGGTGCTGACGATGATCTCGGTCATGGTCTTCTCAATTCCCAAAAATTTGCATCTGATTTACGTGGATGGAACTAAGGATGAAAGGGATATCGATGGACGTCAACCAGCCGGCTAAGGAACTGAGCTTCTTGGCAACCTTGGCGGCGGATATTGAGCATGCGTTATATCAGGCCGAGGCCTCAAATACGGCATCCGATCGGCGTAATGCTCTGCGTACCATCATTTCCGCCATGGAAGGAGCGGCATGGATTTACCGCATGCATATCCTTTCCGTGGCGCGAGGCATCGATATGTCCACGCCGAGAATGGAGTTCGCCTTTTCCGAAACTCTTTTGTTCGTCAGTGAACAGGGCGAGATCAGGGAACAGAAACGTTTTATATCGACAACGGCGATGATCCGGTTGGCTACAAAAACTGCACAGGAAATGTGCCCCGGCCTTAAGGTCGACTTCATGCATGTGGGTTGGCAGAAACTCAAGGACTCGATCAGGCTTCGTAACCGAATCACGCATCCTAAAAATTTAGAGGATCTGATCATTTCCCGTCAGGATTTGGATGACGCGAAGGCTGGGTTCGACTGGTTCCTGACAGCCGTCGCGGACGTCATGGAAGTGACCCTAAAGGAGTTTTCGGCTTACGTTGCCGATGCGAGGGATATTATTGAGAAGTTGCACGCAGGCGACCCCGACACAGTCGCTCTTTATGAGCGAGTGCGCCGGGCGCCGGATGATTGATTGCGTGCTTATTCCATTCCCAGCGCAGACAGATACGTCTGGAGAATGGCTTCCATTTCCTGGCGGTCGTGGGGTGCCATCTTCCGCAAGCGGACGATCTGGCGCATGATTTTTCCGTCATACCCGTTGGCCTTGGCCTCCAGATAAACGTCCTTGATGTCGTCGCCAATGCCCTTCTTTTCCTCTTCCAGACGCTCGATGCGCTCGATGAAAAGGCGTAGCTGGTCGGCGGCGACGTTGCCCTCGCTCATTTTGTAATCTCCAGTCAATGTGAATCGGTTGGCGAACGCTCCTAATGATTGTCGGCGTTCTTCGCCACACTCTCCTGCATGCGGGCGATCTGTTCCGGCGTCGCTTCGCTCTGATAGCGGGCCTTCCATTGCGCAAAGGGTATGCCGTGGATGATCTCCCGCGCTTCATCCTTGCCGAGAGTGCCGTCGGCCTCGGCAATCCAGTCGGCCAGACAATTGCGGCAGAAACCCGCCGCGCCCATCAGGTCGATATTCTGAACGTCGGTGCGGTGCTGCAAATGCGCCACCAGCCGTCGGAAGGCGGTTGCGGCAACCGCGTCGCTGAGTATGTTGTCGCTCACGGCGAACCCTTTCGCTGATCTACATCATCCTGTCGTGCAGCACGGATAATCGAAAACCGCGCCCTGGCAACCCAGAGGCGACCATGACGGTCAGGAGTTTGGAAATGACAAGATTACCGCCCCGTTCGCGCAAGGTCCGCATCCTCGCGACCCTTGGGCCCGCGAGCGACAGTCCGGAGATGATCCGGGCGCTGTTCGTGGCCGGGGCTGACGCTTTCCGCATCAATATGAGCCACGGGTCGCATGAGGATCATGCCGCGCGCATCGCGGCGATCCGGGCGTTGGAGAAGGAATTCGGCCGCCCGACGACGATTCTGGGCGACCTGCAGGGGCCAAAGCTGCGTGTGGGAACCTTCGAGCGCGGATTGGCGGTGCTGGAAACCGGCGCTGCCTTCGTCCTCGACAGCGATCCGGCGCCGGGCGATTCCAGCCGCGTGAACTTGCCGCATCCGGAGATTTACGCCGCGTTGGTGCCGGAAACCCGGCTGCTGCTGGACGATGGCAAGATGGTGCTGCGGGTCAAGAAGGTGGCGGAGGATCGCATCGACACGGTGGTCGAGGTCGGCGGCACGCTGTCCAACCGCAAGGGCGTCAACGTGCCGGACGTGGTCGTGCCGGTGCCGGCGCTGACCGAGAAGGACCGGCGCGACCTCAGCTTCGCGGTGGAGCAGGGCTGCGACTGGATCGCCTTGAGCTTCGTGCAGCGGCCGGAGGATCTGGCCGAGGCGCGCAAGCTGATGGGCGGCCATGGTGCGCTGATGGCGAAGATCGAGAAGCCCTCCGCCGTGCAGCGGCTGGAGGAGATCATCGAGCTGGCCGATGGCGTGATGGTGGCGCGTGGCGATCTGGGCGTGGAGTTGCCGCCTCAGGCGGTGCCGCCGCTCCAGAAGCAGATCGTGGCGATGGCTCGGCGCATGGGGCGGCCTGTCGTGGTGGCAACGCAGATGCTCGAATCGATGATCAAGGCGCCAACGCCGACCCGCGCCGAAGTGTCGGATGTGGCGACGGCCGTCTATGACGGGGCGGACGCGATCATGTTGTCGGCGGAGACGGCGGCGGGCGACTGGCCGGTCGAGGCGGTGACGATGATGGACAGCATCGCGCATAGCGTGGAGCGCGATCCGGGCTATTTCGGACGCCTGCACTATACCGAAACCAAGCCCGATCCGACGACCGCCGACGCTTTGGCGGAGGGAGCGAGCAGTATCGTCTCGGTGGTTGGCGCGAGCGCGATCACCTGCTTCACCTCCTCGGGCAGCACCGTGCGCCGTGTGGCGCGCGAGCGGCCGATGACGCCGATCCTGGCGCTGACGCCGCGGGCGGACACGGCGCGCAAGCTGGGGCTGACCTGGGGCGTGCATGCGGTGCGGACCAAGGATATCGGCACGTTCGAGGAAATGGTCGGCAAGGCCCGACGCATGGCGCTGCGGCATGACATGGTCGAGAAGGGCGGCAAGATCGTCGTGCTGGCGGGCGTGCCCTTCGGGACGCCGGGGTCGACCAATGTGCTGCACGTCGCGGCGATTCGGGGGGATGAACTTAGAGGGCGGGACGAGGGCTGATTGGGTTCAGGGTGGATGGAGGCGCCCGGTCTTCACCCGTCATGTTGAACAAGTTCAGCATGACGGGTGGTGGTGGGCTATCCTTGCGCGCTGAGTGCGGCGTCGATCAGGCCCAGCGCGGCGAGTTCATCCCGCAATGTGGCTGCATCGCGAAACAGGTGCCCGCGCATTCCCTCTGCCTCCGCCGCTATCACATTTTCTTCCCGGTCGTCGATGAACAGCGCTTGTGCCGCGTGCAGGCCGAATCGCTCAAGCGCCAGCCGGTAGATGGCGGGATCGGGCTTCACCACCTTTTCCACGCCGGAGACGACGATGTCGCGGAAGGGCGCGAACAGTGCGGCTTCGCGGGCATGGAAGGGCGGCCAGAATTCATCGCTGAAGTTGGTGATCCCGAAGAGCGGGATGCCGCAGTCGTCCAGTTCACGGACGATTTCCGGCATGCCCGCGATCGCTGGTCCCACGCTGTCGATGAACTGCTCGCCCCAGAGGTGAATCAGGTCGGCTTGGGCCGGATGGCGGGCGATCAGTTCGGCGCTGGTTTCCGCGAAAGGGCGGCCCCGATCATGCTGCAAATGCCAGTCCAGCGTCACCACATCGTTGAGAAACGCGTCGAGCGCCTGATCGTCGTCGATCAGGCGCTCGTACAGAATCCTCGGATTCCAGTGGTAGAGGACATTGCCGACGTCGAAGATGACGGCGGCTATCCCCACCCCGCTGATCAGCCCTGGCGGGCCTTGAAGCGGCGGTTGGTCTTGTTGATGACATAGGTGCGGCCGCGACGGCGGATCACGCGGTTATCCCGGTGACGGCCCTTGAGCGACTTGAGCGAATTGCGGATCTTCATGGAACCAGCCTTTGAATGAATCTTGCGTGATCGAAAAATCGAAGCGCTGCCCCTATGGGCGAGGCGGCCGAAAGTCAAGGGTAACTACCGCAATTCGCCGCCGTTCATCCCTCATGCAGCAAAGCCATGGCTTCAACGCTTTTAGGGGATTGGCGGCGCGGTGTCGTGTAGAGGATGATATCCTTCGGAGTTCAAGCCATGTTGAAAAAGATCGCCTTTCCCTCCCTGTTGGCCCTTTCCCTGAGCGCGTGCGCCACGGCCATTCCGGCGGTGGAGGTGACGCGATTCCATATCGACAATCCGGCGCGCAGCGGGACGGTCGCCATCGAGGAAATGGCGGGCAATCCCGATGTCGGCCTTGAATTCCGCACCTATGCCGCCGCCGTGGACCAGGAATTGCAGCGGGTGGGCTTCACCCCCGCCAGGGAAGGGGCGAAGAGCGATTATGTCGCGCTGGTGGGCTTCCGCCGAACCTTCCGCGAACCCAGCAGCTATGGCGCCAATGGCAAGCCGGTGAGCGTCGGCGTGGGTGGAGCCGTGGGCAGCGGCGGCTATTCGGGGCTTGGCCTGGGCATCGGCATCAATCTGTCGGGCAAGCCCAAGGGGCAGGTGATCACGGAATTGCAGGTGCAGCTTCGCCGCCGGGCCGATTCGACCACCATCTGGGAAGGCCGCGCGCAGACCGAGGCGCGTGAAGGAACGCCCGCCTCTCAACCCGGTCTGGCGGCGCAGAAGCTCGCGGCGGCGCTTATCGGGGGCTATCCCGGAGAATCGGGCCGGACTATAACCGTCAAATGAGCATCTCCATCACCAGCGCTTTCGACAGCGGCAATATTCGCGTTATTTCCCTTGATGATAGCCCGGCCGGCGTTCGCGCCGAGTTGGAGATCGTCAAGGACCGGCAGAGCGACTTCTACCAATGGTTCCACTTCCGCGTGGCGGGCGTGGCCGGGCGGGAAGTCGAGCTGGCGATCACCAATTGCGGCGCGTCGGCCTATCCCGATGGCTGGCCCGGCTACAAGGCGCGGTTCAGCGAGGATCGGGAGAACTGGCTGCTGGTGGACACCAGCTATGCCGATGGGACGCTGACGATTCGCCTGTCGCCGGATGTCAATGCGGCCTGGCTCGCCTATTTCGCGCCCTATTCGATGGAGCGGCACCATGATCTGGTCGCCTGGGCGGCGTCCCAGCCGGGGGTGGAGCATCGGGAACTGGGGCTGACGCTCGACAAGCAGCCGCTCGACCTGCTGGTGGTGGGCGAGGGGCCGAAAAAGGTTTGGCTCTATGCCCGGCAGCATCCGGGCGAGAGTATGGCCGAATGGTGGATGGAAGGCGCGCTGGAGCGGCTCTGTGATGAGGAGGATGCCGTGGCGCGGCTGCTGCGGAAAAAGGCGACCTTCTACATCGTGCCGAACATGAACCCCGATGGCAGCCGTCGTGGGCATTTGCGGACCAATGCGGCGGGGATCAACCTCAACCGCGAATGGCATGAGCCATCGATGGAGAAGAGTCCCGAGGTTTTCCTCGTGCGGGGGGCGATGGACGAGGTTGGGGTGGACTTTGCCATGGACGTGCATGGCGATGAGGCGATCGCGGCCGTGTTCCTGGCCGGGTTCGAGGGGATTCCCTCGATCACCGAGCGACAGTTGACCCTATATCGCCGTTACCGCGATACGCTCGCTGCCCGGACGCCTGATTTCCAGACGAAGAAGGGCTATCCTTCCGCGCCGGAGGGCAAGGCGAACCTGTCCATGTCCACCAATCAGTTGGCCGAGCGCTTCGGCGCGGTGGCGATGACGCTGGAAATGCCGTTCAAGGATAATGACGACCTGCCCGATGCGGACTTCGGCTGGTCGCCCGCGCGGTCGATCCAGCTCGCCAAGGATTGTCTGGGTGTGCTGGCGGAGATGATCGGAGAGATCTGACCCGACAGGATTTTTCCAGGACGGAAATGA
The DNA here is from genome assembly GCF_036038995.2 of Sphingobium sp. SJ10-10. Taxonomy (NCBI): domain Bacteria; kingdom Pseudomonadati; phylum Pseudomonadota; class Alphaproteobacteria; order Sphingomonadales; family Sphingobiaceae; genus Sphingobium; species Sphingobium sp. SJ10-10. The sequence goes on along the minus strand of NZ_CP158132.1, from coordinate 1,933,652 downwards.
GGCAAACTTCCCCTAAAAACTCGCCTTCAGCCCGTCGATCACGAACTGCGCGGCCAGCGCCGCCAGCAATACGCCGAGCAGCCGGGTGATCACTGCCTCGATCTTGGCGCCCAGCAGCGCCATGATCGGCCCGGCCGCAAGCAGCGATCCCAGCATCAGCATTAGCGTCACGACCACCGCGCCGATCACGACCAGCCGCTCGCTGATCCCCTCCGCGCGCGACATCAGCAGCATGACCGTGGCGATCGATCCCGGCCCCGCGATCATCGGCATCGCCATAGGAAAGACCGACACATCCTCGACTTCCGGTGTTTCCGCGATCTTCTGCGCCCGGTCCTCGCGCCGCTGGGTGCGCTTTTCAAATACCATGTCCATGGCGATAATGAACAGCATGATCCCGCCCGCGATGCGGAAGCTGTCCAGCTCGATCCCCAGCACGCCGAGCAACTGCTTGCCCCAGAGCGCGAACAGCAGGAGGATCGCCGCCGCGATGCCCACGGCGCGGATCGCCATGCTGCGCCGCTGGGCCATGGTCGCGCCAGTGGTGAGGCTGGCATAGATCGGCGCGCAGCCCGGTGGATCGATCACCACGAACAGCGTGACGAAGGCGGAGATGAACAACTCCGTCATCTGCCCGCCGCCACCTTGTCGTCGATCACGGTTTCATAATCCGCGCCGTTCCACATGCGCACGGTCACGCGGCGGCTGCCGTCCGTCGCGACGTCGGCGCTCCAGGTCAGGCTGTCGTCGCCGGACATCGGCGGCGTCTCGCCCTTGTCCGGCTTGCCGCCTGGCGGCGAACCCTCCCCGTCGCGGTTCCGTTTGCAGGTGGCGACCTTGCCGGTCAGGAATTCCGGCGCTTCACGGGCAACGGCGAGCGTGTCGCCATGGTCCATGATCCACTTCCATTCGCCCTTCTTGTCGCGCCGCCAGATGGTGGTGAAATAGCCGACCGACCCGTCCGGCCTTTTCCAGTTGCCGGTGCTGGCCGCCAGATTGCCATCGCAGGACACGATGATGGTAGAGGGTGTCCAGCTCACAGAAGTGGGCGGATCGGCGCGGCCCTTGAGCCACTGCTTCGCCAGCACCCGTTGCGGCGTGAACATCACCGCCTCGTCCGCCGCCGTCTCGCGGAAGGCGGTCCATTGCCCCTTCTGCTGCGCCAGCCGGTTGAAGGCGAGTTCGGCGGCGAAGACGGAGCTGGGATCAGGCTGATAACGCATCGGCGGGCGCGCACCCGCCAAGGCCAGAAAGGTCAGGGCAAGAAACGCACAGCGCGCCTTCACACCCCCTCCGGCTTCGCCAGACCTGCCCGCGCATGGGCCGCCACCAGCGTATTGCGCAGCAGCACCGCGATGGTCATCGGCCCGACGCCGCCGGGAACCGGGGTGATGGCGCGGACATGGGCAAGCGCCTCGGCAGTGGCGACGTCGCCGACGATCCGGCTCTTGCCATCCTCCGTATCGGTGACGCGGTTGATGCCGACGTCGATCACGGTCGCGCCGGGCTTGATCCACTCGCCCTTGACCATCTCGGCCCGGCCCACCGCCGCCACCACGATGTCGGCGCGATGCACGACCGAGGCCAGATCCCGGGTCCGGCTGTGCGCGATGGTGACGGTGCAATTTTCCGCCAACAGCAATTGCGCCATCGGCTTGCCCACGATGTTCGAGCGCCCCACGACCACCGCTTCCAGACCCGACAGATCGCCCAGTTCATCCTTCAGCAGCATGATGCAGCCCAGCGGCGTGCAGGGCACCAGCGCCTCCTGTCCCGTCGCCAGCCGACCCGAATTGACGACATGGAAGCCGTCCACATCCTTGGCCGGATCGACCGTCCCGATCACCGAGGCTTCGTTGATATGGGCTGGCAGCGGCAACTGGACCAGAATGCCGTCCACCCGCTCGTCCGCATTCAGTTCCTCGACCAGATCGAGCAGTTCCTCTTCACCGATGGAGGCGGGGAGCTTGAACTCCATGCTCTCCATGCCGACGGCGACAGTCATCTTGCCCTTGTTGCGGACATAGACCGAACTCGCCGGGTCCTCGCCCACCAGCACCACCGCCAGTCCCGGCTTTCGCCCGGCTTTCGCGATAAAGGCCGCCACCCCGTCCGCGACCTTGCCGCGGAGCGTCTCTGCGAACGCCTTGCCGTCGATGATCTTGCCGATGGTCATGATGCTTCAACCTGTTCCTTGATGATGGCGGAAAGTCTTGCGAACGACAACAGCTCACCGCCCCCCTTGATCCGCAGCCGCTTTAGCCGGTTGGTGTCACCCGATTCCAGCGAAATCGCGCTGCGCGGCCAATCCAGCCGCTTCGCCAGCAGAGCGATCAGCGCCGCATTGGCCTTGCCCTTTTCCGGCACGGCGCGAACGCGGGCACCCAGCCACTGCACGCCCTTTTCATCCGTCCAGACGCCGCCGATCTCCTCCCGCGCAGCGCCCGGCGTCAACCGGACGGCAAGCAGCAGATCGCCGCCGTCCCGGCTCCAGACCGTCACACCAGCCCGAACAGCGGCGGCAATATGGCCTGGCGTATGATGAGAATGCCCAACAACACGACCATGGGTGACAGGTCGAGCGCTCCCAGATCGGGCAGCACCCGGCGGATCGGATTGTATATCGGCGCCGTCATCCGATCCAGCGCGACCATCACAGTGCGCACGAAGTCATTGGAAAGATTGACGACATTGAAGGCGATCAGCCAGCTCATAATGGCCTGAATGATGATGATCCACCACAGCACATCGAGCAGGATGACGATGATCTGATAGAGGGCGTAGGCCATGCGATCTCCGAATTGATGGGAATTCGCTCTAGCCGACGGGATGCCCGCGCCACAAGCGCCGAACCGGATTATTCCACCAAATGCAGGGCTTGTTCGGCCAAGAGCATGGATTTCACCAAGCCGCCATTATACCGCCATGCCATGGACTTTCGCGACGCCACCCTGGATGACGCCCCGGACTGGTGGTCGAGAATACGCAAAAGCTTGGCCCCGATGGCCGAACCCAGCCGGAGCAGCGCTGTCATTGGGCTGATCCGGCGGTGCTGATCAAAAGCCGATTACCGGCGCACTAAAGTACCCGCACCACGATCGGTGAAGATTTCCAGCAGCATCGCATGCGGCACCCGCCCGTCCAGAATGACAGCGGCGTCCACCCCGCCCTCGACTGCGCGCACGCAGGTTTCCAGCTTCGGGATCATGCCCCCGCTGATCGTGCCGTCGGCCTCCAGTCCTTCGATTGCCTTGGGATCGAGATCGGTCAGCAACTGCCCTTGCTTGTCCAGCACCCCGGCCACATCGGTCAGCAGGAAGAAGCGCGACGCGCCCAGTTCCGCCGCGATGGCGCCCGCCATGGTGTCGGCATTGACATTGTAAGTATGACCGTCCGCACCGATGCCCACGGGCGCAACCACGGGGATGATGCCGTCCCGCGACAGCGTGTCGAGGATGCTGCGGTCGACCTTCACCGGATCACCGACGAAGCCCAGGTCGACATTGCGCTCTATGCCCGAATTGGGGTCCGCTTCGCGCTTGCCCAACACCTTTTCGCAGAGGACCAGGCCGCCATCCTTGCCCGAAATGCCGACCGCCCGGCCGCCGGCGCCGGCAATCCAGCCGACGATTTCCTTGTTGATTGATCCGGCCAGCACCATTTCGGCAATCTGCGCGGTTTCCTTGTCAGTGACGCGCAGCCCGCCGACGAACTGCGATTCGACGCCCAGCTTCTTGAGCATCGCGCCGATCTGGGGTCCGCCGCCATGAACGACGACGACATTGATGCCGACCGCCTTCATCAGCACGACGTCTTCGGCAAAATCGCGCGCCGCCTCGGGATCGCCCATGGCATGACCGCCATATTTGACGACGAAGGTCTTGCCCGCATATCGCTGCATATAGGGCAGCGCCTCGACGAGGGTTTCGGCCTTGGCGAGGAGCGCCGGATCGGGGGCGTGCTTGCTGTTCATGCGCGGGCGCATAGGGCCAATGGCGCGCTACCGCAAGTTAGCGATCCAATCGCCGTCCCAAAGCGACCAATCCATAGATGACCGGCGGCACCAGAATGGCCGATAGCGTGACCTTCGCCAGCATCTGGCCCAGCAACAGCTCCCCGATCGGAAAGACGCCGTAAAAGGCGATGGAAACGAAGAGAAGCGTGTCCGCGATCTGGGAGAGGATGCTCGCCACCGCCGCGCGCAGCCAGAGCAGGCGGCCGCCCTCCCGTCCCTTGAGCGCGGCGAACAGGGTCACGTTCAGAGTCTGCGAAATGCCATAGGCGATGATCCCGCCCAGCCAGATGCGCGGCGTGCCGCCCATCATCAGCGCAAAGGCGTCGCGCCGGGCCGGGTCCATGTCGCCCGCCGCCGGAACGGACAGCACGACGATCGAGAGCAATATGGAAGCGATCAGCGGCAGGAACCCCACCTGCACCAGCCGGTTCGCGACCGCCCGGCCATGCAGTTCCGCAACGGCACTGGAAATCGTCACCAGCAGCAGGAAAGCGAAGATTCCCGCCTCTACCGCCAGTGGTCCAAGACCGAACCACGGCCCGATGGCGGAAAGCGGCCCCAGCGTGACCTGCTTGTTCCCCAGCACGCCCGCAATGCAGACCATGCCGCCATAGAAGATCGAAAAGACGAAAAGCGAACGCGCAATCGGCGTGGGAGGGGAAGCCATTGCAGGCACTTACCGGCATTTCATCGGAGTTGGAAGGGATAGGAGGAGCTAACCGATTTTGGCTATTTGCGGAAATGATGTCCGCTCTCCACCCTTAGCTACTGGTTCATCCAAAGAGATCGCCCAGGAAATCGGCCATCGAGCGGAAGCTGCGGCGGTCGGCGTCCGGTTGATAGGCCAGACTCCTTTCCGGCATTTTTGCGTCATGGTCGGTAAAAGCGTGGCCGGTGTGCCCATAGGCGTGAATCTGCCAGTCGCAGCCCGCTTCGGTCAGTTCTTTCGCCAGAGCGATGGTGGCTTCCGGCGGTGCGATCGGGTCGTCCCAGCCGTGGCAGATCAGCAGCTTCGCCGTGATTTTCGCATTGGGGAAGGGTGGCGCTTCATAGACGCCGTGGAAGCTGACGCCGCCCGCTATGTCCGCGCCGGAGCGGGCGAGGTCCAGCACGCATCTGCCGCCAAAGCAGAAGCCGATCGCGGCGGTGCGGGTTTCGTCGGCTTCGTCGAGGGACTTCAGCAGGGCATGGGCGGCGTTGACGCGATCGCGCAGCAGAGCGCGGTCGGCGTTCAGTTCGGCCATGTAGCGGCCCATGTCGGGATCGGCGCGGGTGGTGCGCTTGCCCTGGCCGAAGACATCCGCGACGAGGACGGTATATCCGAGCGCCGCGACCTTTTCGGCATAGGTGAAATCGGCTTCCTTGGTGCCCAGGACATTGGGGAAGAGCAGGATGCCGGGGCGCGGGGCGCTCGCTCTGTCATCGACCACCACCATGCTCTCGAACTGGCCGCCGGAACCTTCATGCACGGTGACGCGGCGGGCGATGGTCATGGGGGTGGTTCCTTGTTCTGGGGATGGGTCAGGACGTGACATTAGGATGTCGTGACGGATCGGCAAAGGGGGAGGGTTTTGGCCAAAGGTGGACATTGATAATATCGTCATCCCAGCGCAAGCTGGGATGACGGAAAAGAATGGCCACTTTCCCCCCTCCCAAATGTCAAAGGCTACCAAATCCCGGCGCTTCGCCACGGGCGTTGCCGTCGATGCGGGTCGGGCGTTTCCAGCCGATCCGGGGGCGTTTGCGCAGGCGCAGCGTCGGCCAGTCGCCCCGGTCGGCGCGTTCGGCAAGGCGCATGCCCTGAGCGCGATAGGCGGAGAGTACCGCATCGGCCTGTTCCTTGAGCAAGCCCGCCAGGACGATAGTGCCGCCTTCCTCCACCAGCGCGCAGAGCGATGGGGCGAGTTCGATCAGCGGGCCGGCCAGGATATTGGCGATCAGCAGGTCATAGGGCGCGCGCGTGGCGATGGCCGGGTGATCCACCCCCGCTGCCGTATAAAGAGCGAGCTGTCCCTGGCCCCTGCCGGTCGCGATGCCGTTGGCGGCGGCGTTTGCCGCGCTGATCTCTACGGCGACCGGATCGATATCCGATGCCGTGGCATAAGCCCGTGGCCAAAGGTGCAGCGCGGCGAAGGCGAGCAGGCCGGTGCCGGTGCCGACGTCCGCGACATTGCCGAACCGCATGCCGACGCGGCGCATCCGGTCGAGCATGATCAGGCAACCCGCCGTGGTTTCATGCTGGCCGGTGCCGAAGGCGCGGCTGGCTTCGATCAGGAAATTGACATGGCCTGACGCTTCCGGGTCGCCGGGAAGGTTGCGGACGTGGAAGCGGCCTGCGGTGACGGGTTCCAGGCCTTGCTGGCTCAATGTCACCCAATCTTCGTCGGGGAGCTGTTCGACCTGCGGCTTGGTGCCGGCGGCGCTGGGGACCAGGGATCGGAGCAGCTTGATCGCGGCGGGGCTGGGCTGGCCTTCGAAATAGGCGTCGAGGCGCCATTTGTCTTCATTGTCCGGTTCCGCCTCGCTGGTCATCAGCACGGGCGGGCGATCCATCAGGGCGAAGGCGGCGATGTCGCCGTCCAGCGCCTCGGCTTCGGCGCGGGTGCAGGGGAAGGTGACTTTCCAGCTTTGCGCCTTAGGCTCGCTGGGCGCGGAAGGGGTGGCAACGTCGTTCATGCCGCCGCCTTTAGACCTTTGGAGGAAAGAGGGGAAGCGGGCGCGTTGGTGGGTGATTGTAAGCGTTGGGCGGAGAGTGGACGGTCTGCGTCGCGCTGCTTTCCGTGCTCCTGCGAAGGCAGGAGCCCAGTTCCTGCGGTGCGATGATCCACAAGCGGCGGAACTGGGTTCCTGCCTTCGCAGGAACACGGATGCGCTCAATGGCCGCAAATGGCCCCAACCGGCCGTCAGGCTACTTGGCGGCCAAAGTCGGAAGAGGCGGCGCGCAGGCTGGAGAGCTTGCCTTCCACGCTCATGAAGCCGCGTTCGAGCTGGTCGATTTCCGACGCGACCACTTCGGTATCCTGGCGGATCGCGCTGATGGTCGAGGACATGGAGTCTGCTGCCAGCGCGGTTTCGTCCACCGCTGCGGTGATCATCGTGACCGTCTGGGCCTGCGCGTCCATGGCGTGGCGAATGCGTTCGGCGCTGGCCTGAACCTCGCCCACAGTGTTGCGGATGCGTTCGTTGGTTTCGACCGACTGACGGGTCGATGCCTGGATGTCAGCGATCTTGCCCGCGATCTCGTCCGTGGCCCGGGCGGTCTGGTTGGCGAGGCTCTTCACCTCCTGCGCGACCACCGCAAAGCCGCGTCCGGCATCGCCGGCCCGGGCCGCCTCGATCGTGGCGTTGAGCGCGAGCAAATTGGTCTGGCCCGCAATGTCGCGGATCAGGCCCAGAATCGATTCGATCGATTTCGCATGGTCGGACAGGGTCGTGGACATGGCGACGGCATCGCCCGACTGGCGGGCGGCGCGCTGGGCGACGTCGGCGGCGCTCTCAACCTCGGTCCGGGCATCCTCGATGGCGCGGATCAGCCCCGCCGAGGTGCGGGCGGCTTCGCGCATGGCCAGGGCGGATTGTTCGGCGGCGGCGGCGACTTCCGACGCCTTGCCCAGCATGCCCCGCGTGGCGGCGGAGGCGTCCTTTGCCTGTTCGCGCAGCGATTCGCCCAGTTGCGAGGCGCCGTCTATCTCCCCCACGATCCGTTGTTCGAACATCGTGCCGAAACGCTGGCGCTCGTTGCGCTGGGCTTCGGCTTCGTCGCCGGCGATGACGTTCGCCATCAGTCCGGCATCGACCATGCTGACCTGCATCATGATATGGACCAGCCGGCGGCGTTCCGTCTCCTCTTCCGTGCGCTGCCAGATAAGGTCGATCAGCTTTTCGTTGGCAGCGGCCACGGGCATCAGCACCGCGCGCAAAGGAGCGCCTTGCTTGCGGGCGTGACGTACGCAGGCAATCGAGGAAATCGCCCATTCGCCCGCTTCATAATAGCCGAGCTTCTGGCGCACATATTCATGCGCCTCCGTCTCTATCTTGGCGAGCGTGGCCGGGCTGAGCTTCGCTTTGAGGTTCGTCTGCTCGACATAGCTGTCGTAGAAGGTGCGCGCCGCTACCGTCACGTTTTCGCCCACCAGGTCGCGAATCTGGCGCAATCCCTGCGCCAATTCTCCATGCGGATCGACCTCCCTCATCATCGCAAGGATGGTGCTTTTGGGCGTGGCGGCTGAAGTCATGTGCGGCAGAACCCCAAATTAATCTCGTTGTAGCGTCGGGAGATAGCGCCATTTGGTTAATCACTTCTTAGGGCCGACCGACATTCGGCGCCAAAGGCTTGTTAACGGCGATTACGAGCGCTTCGGGCGACGAAAAACCCGTATTTCCGGCTTGTGATCATCGGAATGCGGAGTGGCTCGGATCGCGATCGACTGGTCGCTGGGTCAGGGCGGCTTGCCCTCTTGGCGGTTCGCTCCTAAGGGGACGGGACTCGAGGGACAAACATCAGGGACGTAGGGAAGATATGGCGCGAACCACGAGCCGGCCGCTCTCGCCGCATTTGACGATCTGGAAATGGGGGCCAGCCATGGCCGTCTCCATCATGCACCGCGTGACCGGCAACGGTCTGGCGACGGCGGGGGCATTGGGTCTGGTCTGGTGGCTGATGGCCGCCGCATCCGGACCGGAAGCCTATGCGATCTTCGTGAAGTGCGCGACTTCGCCCATCGGCTATCTGGTGATGGCGGGATTGAGCTGGTTCTTCTTCCAGCATCTCTGCTCCGGCTTGCGCCATTTCGTGCTCGACATGGGCGCGGGCTATGAGCTGAAGAACAACAAGAGCTGGTCGCTGCTGACCTTCGTCCTGTCGACGCTCGCCACCCTGGCCTTCTGGGCCGCGATCTGCACGGGGAAATTCTGATGGGTACGGGAACCGGAATCGGCCGCGTTCGCGGTCTTGGCTCGGCCAGGCACGGCGCGCATCACTGGCTGGCGCAGCGCTATACCGCCATCGGCAACCTGCTGCTGGTGCTGTGGCTATTGTTCAGCCTGATCGCCCTGCCGGGCCTGGATTATCAGAGTGTCGTGGGCTGGATCGCCCATCCGCTGGTCGCCGTGCCGCTGATGCTGATGATCGTCAGCATCTTCATGCACCTGCGCCTGGGCATGCAGGTGATGCTGGAGGATTATGTCCATGACAAGGGTCTGGCCTTCTTCTCCATGCTGGTGCTGAACTTCTATGCCTTTGGCGGCGCGGCCGCGGGCGTCTTCGCGATCGCCAAGATCGCCTTCACGGGGATCGTCAAATAATGAGCGAAGCCTACAAGATCATCGACCACACCTACGACACGGTCGTCGTGGGTGCTGGCGGCTCCGGCCTGCGCGCCACCATGGGCAGCGCCGAGGCGGGCCTCAAGACCGCCTGCATCACCAAGCTGTTCCCGACCCGCAGCCATACCGTGGCGGCGCAGGGCGGCATCGCGGCGAGCCTTGGCAATAATTCGCCCGACCACTGGACCTGGCACATGTACGACACCGTCAAGGGGTCGGACTGGCTGGGCGATCAGGACGCGATCGAATATATGGTGCGCGAAGCGCCTGCGGCCGTGATCGAGCTGGAACATGCCGGCGTGCCGTTCAGCCGCAACGACAATGGGACGATCTACCAGCGTCCGTTCGGCGGCCACATGCAGAATATGGGCGCTGGCCCGCCGGTGCAGCGCACCTGCGCGGCAGCCGATCGTACCGGCCACGCCATGCTGCACGCGCTCTACCAGCAGTCGCTGAAATATGACGCGGACTTCTACATCGAATATTTCGCCATCGACCTCATCATGGAAAATGGTGAGTGCCGGGGCGTGATCGCCATCTGCATGGAAGATGGCTCGATCCACCGCTTCCGCAGCAAGGCGGTCGTGCTGGCGACCGGCGGCTACGGCCGTGCCTATTTCTCCGCCACTTCGGCGCATAGCTGCACCGGCGACGGCGGCGGTATGGTGCTGCGCGCGGGCCTGCCGCTCCAGGATCTGGAGTTCGTGCAGTTCCACCCGACCGGCATCTACGGCGCGGGCGTGCTGATCACCGAGGGCGCACGCGGTGAGGGCGGTTATCTCACCAACTCCGAAGGCGAGCGCTTCATGGAGCGCTATGCCCCCTCGGCGAAGGATCTGGCGTCGCGTGACGTCGTGTCGCGCTCGATGGCGATGGAAATGCGCGAAGGGCGCGGCGTGGGTCCGAACAAGGATCACATCTTCCTGCACCTCGATCATATCGATCCCAAGGTGCTTGCGGAGCGTCTGCCGGGCATCACCGAAAGCGGCAAGATTTTCGCGGGCGTCGACCTGACCCGCCAGCCGCTGCCCGTGACGCCGACCGTCCACTACAATATGGGCGGCATCCCCTGTAACTATCATGGGCAGGTGGTGACCAAGGTCGGTGACGATCCCGAAGTCGTGGTGCCGGGCCTCTATGCGGTCGGTGAAGCGGCCTGCGTGTCGGTCCATGGCGCCAACCGTCTGGGTTCCAATTCGCTGATCGACCTTGTCGTGTTCGGTCGTGCTACGGGTCTGCACCTCAAGGAAACGATCAAGCCGAACGGTTCGCATCGTCCTTTGCCGAGCGACGCCGCCGATCTGGCGCTGTCGCGTTTGGATCATTACCGCAACGCCAAGGGCGGCTCGCCCACGGCGAAGATCCGTCTCGAAATGCAGCATACCATGCAGAGGCATGCCGCCGTGTTCCGCGACAGCGCGCTGCTGGCCGAAGGCGTCACCAAGATGGCTGAGGTCAATCAGAGCATGCAGGATGTCGGCGTGTCCGATCGCTCGCTGATCTGGAACACCGACCTCATTGAGACGCTGGAACTGGACAACCTCATGTCCCAGGCAGTCTGCACCATGGTGAGCGCGGAAAACCGCAAGGAAAGCCGCGGCGCCCATGCGCATGAGGATTTCCCGAACCGCGACGACGGCGAATGGATGAAGCACACCGTAAGCTGGTTCGAGGGCTGGGGCGGCAAGGGCGGCAAGGTGACGCTCGATTACCGTCCGGTGCACGATTACACGCTCACGGACGAAGCGGAATATATCAAGCCCAAGGCCCGCGTTTACTGAGACGCGCTGTCAGGCAAGACAAGAAAAGGGCGGACCGTAAGGTTCCGCCCTTTTTCTTTGGAACGGAGGCGGGATCGTCTTCCGCTTGCCGAGCCACAGGCGGAGTTTGTCGTAGCGGGGGTGGTTTAACGCCATGTCCGGAACCGACCATTTCACGCCGAAGTTCACAGTGTACGCGCGCGCGTGCTTGCGCGCGCGTATGCGTGGTGACGCGATGTGCCGAACGTTTCAAAGAGGGATGCGGGATAGACCCGTTGGCGCGAAATAGGACAGGCACAATCCTGCCCCGTCGGCGGAATAGGATGTTTTTTTGGATTCTGTAGCCATTGGGCAACGCATGATCCTTAGCCAGTCCTCCACGGTCAGGATCGGATGATGGGAAGGAGGGTCTGAAAACGATCAAAGGCAGACGTTCATACCAACGTCACCTCGGCCTTGAGCCGGGGTCTCATCTACGACGCGTGGAAAAGAAAGCGGGATGCCGGGTCAAGCCCGGCATGACGAAGGGGCTTTGGCTGCAAGCGACCAAAAGTGGACGTGGGCAATCCGTTCGGGCTGAGCCCTTCGTCTGCCTGCCAAGGCAGGCGCTCAGGATAAACTTGCCTTCGGCAAGTCGAAGCCCTCAGCCGAGCGGAGCGAGGCTCCCATGCTTCGCCTTCGCTCAGCAAGACCCTTCGACAAGCTCAGGGCGAACGGAAACTGAAAGTCCGCCTTTCCACCCCATCACGTCCCTAAGCCAAAGCCTCACCCTTAGCTCACACGCCCACATTTCAACGGTATGAAATCTAAGCCCGGGCGCGCAACTGATCCGCCGGGAAGAGCGCCGCCGCGTCCGACGCCGGCATGGGCCGTCCGAAATAGAAGCCCTGCACCTTGCGGCAGCCAAGGCCGCGGACCATCGCCAGCTCCGCCTCCGTTTCGACGCCTTCCGCCGTGGTCGCCATGCCCAGGCTGTCGGCCAGCGTCACCACGGCGCGGATGATCGCCAGGCTCTCCGCCTTGTTGTTCGACGCCCCCACCACGAAGCTGCGGTCGATCTTGATCGTGTCGAAGCGCGTGCGGCTCAAATAGCCGAGCGAGGAATAGCCCGTTCCGAAATCGTCGAGCGACAGCCTAACTCCCAGCCCCCGCAACTGATCGAGGATCTTGAGCGCCCCCGTATCGGCATTGACGAACACGCTCTCGGTCACTTCCAGTTCCAGCCGCCGTGCATCCAGCCCGCTTTGCGCCAGCGCCGACACCACCGCGCCCACGAAGCTCGGATGCGTCAGTTGCTCCGCCGAGACATTGACGGCGATCCGCGCGGTTTCAGGCCAGCGCGCCGCTTCCTTGCAGGCGGTCCGCAGCACCCATTCGCCAATCGGCCCGATCAACCGCGCCTCTTCCGCAACGGGAATGAACTTGACCGGTGAAATCGGCCCCATTTCCGGATGGGTCCAGCGCACCAGCGCCTCGAACCCGAGGATTCCACCCTCCTGCGCCTCCACCACCGGCTGGAACAGGACGTGCAACTGGTTCTTCTCCAGCGCGTCGCGCAGCGCCAGTTCCAACAGGCGCCGTTCCTCCGCCTGCGCGTGCAGTTGCGGCTCATAGGCGCAATGCATGCCGCCGCCATCGCTCTTCGCGCGATAGAGGGCCAGGTCCGCGCTGCGGATCAGCGCCTCCGATTCGCTGCCGTCTTGCGGCGACACCGCCGAACCGACCGACGCGCCGACATAGAGCGTATGTTCGTCCACCTGATAGGGGGCGGAAAGGCCGCTGATGATCTTGATCGCCAGCTTCTCGATGCCGTGATGTTCCCCCGCCTGCGGGACGACGACGGCAAATTCGTCGCCGCCGATTCGCCCGCAAAATTCCGCGCCGGAACAGATATGCCGCAACCGCCGCGCCACCTGGGTCAACAGCTTGTCACCGATCTGATGGCCGAGCGTGTCGTTCACCGCCTTGAACCGGTCGAGGTCGATCATCAGGAAGGCGCAGCCGGGGCCGCGCCCCGCGCCGCCCGCCATCGCCTTGTCCAGCACATCGCGCAGATGCGTGCGGTTGGGCAGGCCCGTCAGCGGATCGAAACGCGCAAGTTGCGCGATCCGCTCGGCCGATTCCCGCTGCTCGGTAATATCCGATCCGACGCCCCGGAAACCCAGGAACGTCCCTCCCTCATCATAGCGCGGGGATGCCGACAGCTCCCACCAGCACACCACGCCAGCCAGTTCGACCGGCAGGACGATGTTGCTGAAACTCTCCCGCCGTTTCAGATGATCGGCAAGGTCGTGCAATTCGGTCGGGAACAGGCCGCTTTCCCAAGAGCTGCCCGCCAGCAACTGCACCAGCAGCACGCCCTCCGCCTCCGCCGGCGTGCGGCCCAACATTTCGGCAAGGCGCGGCGACACGCCGTTCAACCGCCGCGCAGCATCGGTCTGCCACAGCCAGTCCGACGCGCCATGTTCATATTCGCGCAGCAGCAGGCTGACGACCTCGCTCTTTTCCTCCAGTTGCACGCTGGCGCTGTGCTGACGGGCAAAGGTCCGCGCATAGAGGAAACAGCCGACCAGCAGCGACAGCGCATAGCTGGTGGCGAGCGCCAGCAGCGGCGCCTGATCCCGTCCGCCGAACATGGCAAACAGTCCGACGATGCAGGGCAGCAGGAAGCCGGTCGCCGCCAGCGGGGTCGGGGCATAGCTGATCGCGCCGCAGACCATGACGCAACTGATCAGCGTCCAGTGCGCCACCAACTGGCCCGCGCCATGCCCCGATGACAGCGACATCATGCACGCCGCCCAGACCAGCCCATGGAGCAGGCCGGTAAAGCCGTGAACCCTGAGATCGGTCGCGCTCACCCCGCCGGCGGTCCGCCTGCGTCCCAGAAAGGCGCCGACGCCCATGGAAAGAATCAGCGCAACGCTCCACAGCATCAGGCGGGGGGCCGAACCATGCTGTCCGAAAACCTGCCACAGAAACACGAGGCCGAAGACGTTCATCGCCTGCCGCAGCAGCGCGACATGATCGGCCGAACGCAGTTGCGCGGCCAGCACCCGTTCGGCCGCATCGCCCGGAACGGCGATAAGGCCCATCATCGCCCGAAGCGATATCCGCTCCTGACGAGCCTGTTCAGAGGATGGCCTTTGCCCGCTTTTCACCCTGCCGGTTTAACAGCAAGCGGTTATCAATCCGTAACGCTGGGGCGAAAAAAGCGCAGCGACCGGCAGGCGCCGCGCGAAGGGGATCAGGCGGCGATGTCGTAGGGCCGGATTTCGCCGGTCAGATAGAGGTTGCGCGCCTTCGACCGGCTGAGCTTGCCCGAGCTGGTGCGCGGCAAGGTGCGCGGCGGCACCAGTTCGACCACGCAGTTCATGCCGGTGATCGCCCGCACCCGCTCGCGAATCTGGTCACGCAGCCGCGTGCGCTCGTCATTGTCGGAGGTGCGGCAATGCACCAGCACGGCGGGCGCTTCCTCGCCGCCCGGCGTGGTGATGGCGAAGGCGGCGATGTCGCCCTGCTTGAAGCCGGGAAGCTGTTCCACCGCCCATTCGATGTCTTGCGGCCAGTGATTCTTGCCGTTGATGATGATCATGTCCTTGGCGCGGCCGACGATGTAGAGATAGCCGTCGCTCAAATAGCCCATGTCGCCGGTGTCGAGCCAGCCGTCGACCATGCAGGCGTCGGTCGCCTCCTGATCGCGGAAATAGCCGACCATCAGGCTCGGCCCGGTGGTCCACACCTTGCCGATCTGGCGCTCGTTCAGCTTGGCGCCATCCTCGTCGCGGATTTCCACGATCATGTCGCGCGCGGGCTTGCCGCAGTTGACGATGGAGCGGAAGCGCTGCGGGCGCCCCTCGGTCGCGTCGCCGCCCGACAGGTCGGTTTCCTCGACCAGCTCGACGATGATGCCCTCGCCCGGCGGCATGATGGTGACGGCCAGCGTCGCTTCGGCCAGGCCATAGCTCGGCAGGAACGCCTTGGGGCTGAACCCGGCATCGCCAAAGGCATCGACGAAGCTCTGCATCACGTCCGGGCGGATCATGTCGGCGCCATTGCCGGCCAGCCGCCAGCGCGACAGGTCGAAACGATCCTGCGCCTTGGTTTGGCTCGACATGCGGCGGGCGCAGATGTCATAGCCGAAGGTCGGCGAATAGCTGATCGACGTGCCCTCATTGCGGCTGATCAGGTCCAGCCACGCCAGCGGACGGCGGGCGAAATCCTCTGTCTTCATATAATCCGTCGACACCTGATTGGCGACGACCGACAGGAAGCAGCCGACCAGGCCCATGTCATGATACCAGGGCAGCCAGCTGATGCAGCGGTCGCTGTCCTGCACTTCCATGCCATGGCTGTGCGCGGCAAGGTTGCTCAGCAGCGCATGATGCGTCACCGCCACGCCATGGGGGAAGCGGGTCGAACCGCTGGAATATTGCAGATAGGCGATTTCTTGCGGCTGCGCCTGCGGCAAGTCGCAGGGCGCGGCATCGCGGGCGATGAAATCCTCGAAAGCGATGCTCTCGACATTCATCTGACGGCCGGACTCGCCCGCCATCTCCTCCAGTTCCTTGGGAAAGAGGAACAGCATCGGATCGCAGCTCGATAGCTGGACATTGAGCTGGTCGATATAGCTTTCCTTGCCGCCGAAGCTGGTCGGCAGCGGCAACGGAACCGGCCATCCGCCTGCATAGACGATGCCGAAGAAAAGCTGGGCGAAATCCGCACCCGTTTCCGCCACCAGCGCCACGCGATCTTCCGGCTTCACCCCATGGGCGATCAGCCGGTGGGCGCAGCGAAGCGCGTCCGCGCGCAGTTCGCTGAACGGATAGGGCCGCGCCAGATTCCCCCGCGCATCGTGGAAGTTCAGGCCACGCCGTCCGGTCGCAGCATAGTCCAGCGCTTCGCCCAGCGTTTCGAAGTCCGAAAAACGGCGGGGCAGATCGTCGGTGGTCGGCGTAGGTGCCATCATGCTTTGCGAACCCGTCATATTGGTGTCACCCAATGTCATGTTTGTCATATTCCGGCGCGCCGCTAACAGCTTTCGCGTGACTTTGCACCGGATAGTTGCATTCCAGTCTGGGCTTCTACTCCCAAAGGGGCGGTAAAATTCCGGCCCCACTGTGGCATAATCAAGGCGCCAAAGGCATAAGCACCACATGAAACGTTGCCATGGCCGATAAACGTCTCCCTTCTCCCCTCGACGAAGGAGCCCTGCGCGAGTTGGCGCTGCGCTATGTCGGGCGTTTCGCGACCAGCCGGGCCAAGCTGCTCGCTTATTTGGGCCGGAAAATCCAGGAACGCGGCTGGGGAGGGGAAGACCCCGCCAACCCGCAGGCGCTGGTCGATCGCCTTACGGAACTGCGCTATGTCGACGACGCCAGTTATGCGGTGATGAAAAGCGCCTCGCTTGCCCGCCGCGGCTATGGTGCGCGCCGCGTTGCCGAAACCCTGCGCGCCGACGGCATAGCGCAATCCGATCGCGAGGAAGCCGACACTCAGACCCAGAACGAAGGCTGGACCGCCGCCGACCGCTTCGCCCGCCGCAAGCGCATCGGCCCCTATGCGCAGGCTCGCCCGGACCCGAAACAACGCGAAAAATGGATCGCCGCCTTCCTGCGCGCCGGTCACAGCTATGCCACGGCCCGCCGCTGGACCGACGCCGCGCCTGGGGAAGTGCCGGAAGCGGACATATAGCCCTTTGCCGTTCCCGCGCAGGCAGGAACGGCGATGGAGGAATCGACCGTTCCCGGCGAATAGGCTAACTCCATCCCCATGAAGCGCTTCCCTCTCCTCATCTTCGCCTTCCTCGCGGCCTGTTCCCAGAGCGCCCCCAAAACGGAAAACGCCGCCACTCAACAAACCGCTCTCCTTCCCCTCACCATCCACACCGCCAAAACCACCCACCGCTTCACCGTCGAAGTCGCCCTCACCGGAAAGCAGCAGGAACAGGGTCTGATGTTCCGCAAGTCGCTGGACGCCGATTCCGGCATGCTCTTTCCCATGTCGCCGCCGCGCACAGCGAGCTTCTGGATGAAGAACACGCTGATCCCGCTCGACATGCTCTTCATCCATACCGACGGCAGCATCGCTTTCCTTAAGGCCAATGCCGCGCCCTATTCCCGCGAGCCGGTTTCGGCGGGCATCCCCGTTGCCGCCGTCCTTGAACTGCGCGGCGGCCGCGCGGCCGAACTTGGGATCAAGGAAGGCGATCGCGTCAACTGGGGCGATTGCGACCGGCCGTCCCCGTCAAACCCCCTCAATTTCTGCCCTCGCTGACCAGAACGACCTTGCCAAGCGCCAGCCCCAACGGCTAAGCGCTTCGCCCATGGGAATCCTTGGCAAGATCTTCACCTGGTGGGATGGCGCGACCATCGGCACTTCGCTCTACACCTCCCGCAAGGGCACCAAGGTGGGCGAGGATCATCAGGGCAATGTCTATTATGAAGGCGGCACCGACCCCAATGGCCTGACCCGCCGCTGGGTCATCTATAACGGCCCCAATGACGCGAGCCGCGTGCCTGCCGAATGGCACGGCTGGCTGCATCATACGATCGAGGGCGCGCCGGAAAGCTTCCTGCCGCCGCCGCGCATCTGGGAAAAGGACTTCACCCCCAACGCCACCGGCACCGCTCAGGCCTACCGCCCCTCGGGCGCGCTGGAAAAGGGCGGCCAGCGCCAGAAGGCGACCGGCGACTATGAGGCGTGGAGCCCCGACGCATCATGACGCGGCGCCCGGTGGGACGCTTCCTGCCGATTCTCGGTTGCACGCTGATCCTCGCAAGCTGCGGCGGCGACGACATGCCTACGGAGAACCGGACCGGCCCCGTCCGCATCGAAGGGCAGAAGATCCGCGACGGCGACGAGTCGGCCCTGTCCGGCACGCCGATGAACGAGCGGGTCGCCGTGATCGGCCTGCTCAACAAGCGCAACGGCATCACCACCGATCTGAAGATGAAGCCCGGCGAAGCGCTGCGCGTGGGCGACGCCATCGTCCGGCTGCAAGCCTGCGAAACCACCGCGCCCTGGGAAAATGTTCAGGAAACCGGGGCTTTCGTGCAGCTAGACGTGCGCAGCACCGCCGACAATAAATGGCGCCGCAATTTTTCCGGCTGGCTGTTCAAGGAACGGCCGGACCGCAATGTGGTCCAGCACCCGATCTATGACGTCTGGGTGAGAAGCTGCACGATGGCCTGGCCCGAAACCGGCCCCGACACGGTGAAGCTGGGCGACAAGGGCGAGGTATCGGACGGTGGACCGGCCAAGGCGTCCCCGGCGAGCGGCGAAAATGCCAGTTCCGCCCAGACGCCGGAGCCGCCCGCCAGCACGGCCCGTCCAGCCCCCAGCGCCACGCCGTCGAGCGCCCCCGCCAACGATTGAAGATAATCCCGCTGGCTGATTTCGATCGCGCCCAATGAGCGTAGATGATCGGTCATGAACTGGCAGTCGAGCAGGGTGAAGCCACCGAAGCGCATCCGCGCCGTCAGCCAGGCAAGCGCGACCTTCGACGCATCGGTCCGCCGCGACACCATGCTTTCCCCGAAAAAAGCCTGCCCCAGCGCGACGCCATAAAGCCCGCCGACCAGTTCCTCGTCCTCCCACACTTCGACGCTGTGGGCGAAACCGATCTCGTGCAAATGGCGATAGGCGCGCTCGATCGGATGGTTGATCCAGGTCGAGGGCCGATCCGGCGCGGCTTGCGCGCAGAGCTGAACGATCCCGGCGAAGTCGCGATTGGCGGTCACCCGAAACCGTTCCTGCCGGATCGTCTTGGCCAGCGAATGGGAGATGTGGAAACCATCGAGCGGCATGATCGCTCGCCGCTTCGGCTCGATCCAGTAAACCTCGTCCGCCTCGCGATCGTCGGACATCGGAAACACGCCGATCGCGTAAGCCTGCAACAGCACCAGCGGGTCAATCGTCATCAAGCAAAGACTTAACGCGGGACGCGGCGACGCGCCAGAGCGTTTTCCAAGCAGACAGACACGGCAGTTCGGCGAAGCCAATCATCTGCTGACTTGGAAAACGCGGCAAAACAAAGGTCTAGAGCAGCCGGTCCGATGCAATCGGGTCGGATTCTGCTCCAATAGGACTCGCCCGCACCCTTTAGCGTCGCTGTATCTGCCGCTCGATCGTCGTCCACAGCCCGGCAAAGGCTTGGGCGGACGGGGATGAAGCCGCGAAGGCGCCCAGCGGCTTGCGGCGAACCGCCATCTGCTCGACCGTGCTGGCCATGGGTATGGCGGGCCAGCCGGGTTGGGATTCCAGCGCCGCGCGGTGCAGGGCGCGGCGGCGGTCGACCATGGAATAGACCGGCATGATCGGCGGGTGGCTGCCGCCGCGCTGGACCAGATAGCGGGCGACTTCCCCCATGGCGCGCTGGGCGAGGGGGGAAGGGATGACCGGGATGACGATCATGTCGGCGGCGCGCAGCACCTGTTCGCTGGTTTCGGTGAGGCCGGGCGGGCAATCGAGGATGATGCGGTCATAATCGCGCCCCAGCGTGTCGATCAGCTTGGCGAGGCGTTTCTTCTTGTCCATCTCGCGGAACAGATGGTCGAGGTTGCGCAGCGAGGTATCGGCGGCGATCAGGTCCAGGCCCGGCACGGTCGAGGGCTGGATCAGCTTGCCGACCTCCACATCCTTGCTGAAGATCGCCTGCGCGGCGTCGCGGCTTTCGCTGTCGGTGGAGATCAGCCAGCTCGCCGCCGCCTGCGGGTCGAGATCCCAGAGCAATGTTCGCCGTTTCGAGATGCTTGCGGATGCCCAGGCGAGGTTGATCGCGAAGGTGGTCTTACCCACGCCCCCCTTGAGGCTGTAAACGGCGATGGTCGCCAATTGCGGTTCCTTTGCCATGCGCGGAAGCTATCTTGCTGCACCGCCAAAGCAAGGGCTGAATCATGGCAATGTTACGGCATCGTGACAGTTGGTGCCGATGACGGGTTCGGGCAACGTCGGTCATCCCCGCGAGAGCGGGCATGACGGCGAAGAATGGGGAGTTCAGGCGGGACGGTAGATGGCGTAGACTTTCTTCACATGTTCGCGGCTTTCCCAACTGCAATGCGCGCCTTGTTCGACCAGGAAGATGTCGCCCTTGCGGAAAGTGCCTTCCCGCCCTTCGCCGTCGACGAAGGTGACGCTGCCGTCGAGCAGGTGCATCAGCTCATAATGGCAATAGGGCATGGAAAGGCGATGATAGGGCGTCGAATCCCAGGTGCCGCAGACGAATTCCGTGTCGGCCGAGCGATAGTCGGTGAAGTTGCGGCAGTCGGGCGTCGGGCCGGCCAGCAGTTCGGCCAGCGGTGGGTTGGACGGTTCGAGCGGGGCGCTTGCGTCGATGGGGATGATGGCGGGGCTGCCGTCCGGGCTGCCGTTGCGGCGCATGGCGATGAGGCGGGCGCCCTCGCGGGAGGACCAGGCAAAAGCCGTGCCCTTGGTGATGACGGCGCTCTGGTTGTCGACAAGTGGGGTGGTGCTGTCGGCCGTTTCGAGGGTGATCGCGCCGTCGAGGAGGATGAGGAATTCGTCGTCGGGCAGGGCTTCGACGCGGCCGCGACCCTGGGGCAGGACGACGAGGCTGATCGAGATCGGGCCTTGGGGGAGATCGAGCGCGGCGCGACTGGCGAGGAAGGGATCGCCATGGGCGTCGGCGGGGATCGTCGCGTCCGCCGCAAAGGCGCGCAGGTCGCGGAAGCTGCGGGTGGCGAGGTCCAGTGCTTGCGTCATTCGGCTTCCCTTATCCTATCGAACAAGGGAAGGGAGTAGGTCGGCAAGCGCGGTATATTTTGCTCAAGGCGCCAGTGCTGGCCGGGGATTCTGCTGTATTTACTCATGATTGAAGCGTTTCCGTACTCCTGCGAAGGCAGGAGTCCAGTCCTAAGGTTCGAACTGGGTTCCTGCCTTCGCAGGAACACGAAAGCGCTTTTTCCCTCACGCCGCGGCGCGGCGTTCCTTCAGTTCCTCGTTCAGCATTTCCGCGAGCAGGAAAGCGAGTTCCAGGCTCTGCGCCGCGTTGAGGCGCGGATCGCAATGGGTGTGGTAACGGTCCGCCAGCCCTTCGTCGGTGATCGCCACGGCGCCGCCGGTGCACTCCGTCACATTCTGGCCGGTCATTTCGGCATGGATGCCGCCGCCGAAGCTGCCCTCGGCGCGGTGGACGGCGAAGAAGCCGCGCACTTCGGCCAGGATGCGGTCGAACGGGCGCGTCTTATAGCCATTGGCCGCCTTGATCACATTGCCGTGCATCGGGTCGCAGGACCAGACCACCGGATGGCCTTCGCGCAGGACGGCGCGGACCAGTTTGGGCAGGCCCGCCTCGATCTTGTCATGACCATAGCGGGTGATCAGCGTGATGCGGCCCGCCTCTCGCGAGGGGTTGAGGATGTCGAGCAGGCGAATGAGCGCGTCCGGCTCCAGGCTGGGGCCGCATTTCATGCCGATCGGATTGCCGATGCCGCGCAGATACTCGACATGCGCCGAACCTTCGAACCGGGTGCGGTCGCCGATCCAGAGCATGTGCGCGGAGGTGTCGTACCAGTCGCCGGTCAGCGAATCTTGCCGGGTCAGCGCCTGCTCATAGGGAAGCAGCAGCGCCTCATGGCTGGTGTAGAAGCTGGTCCCGCCTAGCTGCGGTACGGTTTCGGGCGACAGGCCGCAGGCGCGCATGAAGTCGAGCGCCTGGCCGATCTGGTCCGCCATCGCCTCGAACTTCGTGGCCCAGGGGCTGCGGCCCATGAAATCCAGCATCCAGCCGTGCACCCGGTCCAGGCTGGCATAGCCGCCGGTCGAGAAGGCGCGCACCAGATTCAGCGTCGCCGCCGACTGGTTATAGGCGCGGATCATGCGCTGGGCATCGGGCTCGCGCGATTCCGGCGTGAAGGCGATGTCGTTGACATTGTCGCCGCGATAGCTGGGCAGTTCCACGCCGCCGATCGTCTCGGTATCGGCCGAGCGCGGCTTGGCGAACTGGCCCGCCATGCGGCCGACCTTCACGATCGGCAGCTTGGATGCGAAGGTCAGCACCACCGCCATTTGCAGCAGCACGCGGAAGGTGTCGCGGATATTGTTCGGGTGGAACTCCGCGAAACTCTCGGCGCAGTCGCCGCCTTGCAGCAGGAAAGCCTCGCCGGCCGTGACCTTGGCGAGTTCCGCCTTCAGGCTGCGCGCTTCGCCGGCAAAGACGAGCGGGGGAAACTGGCTGAGCTGTGCCTCCACCGCGCCAAGCGCCTGGGCATCCCGATAGACGGGCATCTGAATGCCCTTATGCTCCCGCCAGCTTTCCGGCGTCCACTTCGCCGCCACTTTGAGTCTCCCAAAGATCATAAAATAGGGGCCGCACCTACGCGCAACCAGTGGCTAACGCAAGTTTATAGCGGCGGTGGCGCGTGCCGGGTTCCTATAGCGGCGCGGCCGGGGCGACCGGCCTTATTTCTCGCAAGGATAATGTTCGTTGAGCGCGACGCTGACCAGGACGGAGGCGGGCGCCTTTCGCTGGTCGGGATAGCGGTTGAGATAGGCGATGACGATGCGCTTCACTTCCTCCGCGTCCATCTGCGCGGGCCAGCAATTGGGCTTGGCGCGGCCGATGAACACGTCCTTCTTGATGCCGTCCACCGCGCCGACGATATAGGCGGTGCAGGCGAGCGCATATTCGGGCGCCTTGTTGCGGCATTTGACGAGCAGGGTGGTCCCCGTTTCGAACATATAGGTTTGAGCAGGTGCAGCAACCGGGATTGCCGCCATTGCACTGAGCGCGAAAAGCGCTGCCGTTGCGTGTCTTAGCATGTGCGGAATCTGCCCGTTTCGGCGCGGCCTGTCCAAACGGACCAGCCTTCCCCGCGCACATCCTGCCTCAGATGGGATAAGTTTTCCAGCGGACGGAGGGATAAGGCCTGGTGCCAGGAATTGCCATACTCCTGCGCAAGCGCTTGAACGAGACGCGTGGCTTGTGAGAGCCCAGTCTAAACGGTAATGCAGCCATCAAACGGCCGAACTGGGCTCCCGCCTGCGCAGGAGCACGTTGGGTGTTTAGGCCAGCGCCAAACGCCAGTCCCAGAGGAGCGGGTCGCCGTCCATCACTTCGACGCCGCGGGCGATCAGGGCGTCGCGGATTTCGTCCGACAGGGCGAAGTCCTTTTCGGCGCGGGCGGTCTGGCGGCGGTCCAGTTCGGCTTCGATTTCTTCCGGCGTGATCTGGGCGTCCTTGGGCTGGATACGCAGGTCGGCGCGGTTGATCGTCAGCAGGTTGAGCCCCAGTGCCTGATCGAAGGCGGCGAGCAGGCAAAGCTTTTCGTCCACCGGCACCTTTTTCAGGGCGATCGTCTCTTCCAGCAGCGGAAGGGCGCGCGGGGTCATCAGATCGTCGCTGATCGCGGCGTCGAATTGTTCGAGCAGCGGCGCGAGCTTGGGGTGGAGATTGGCGCGCAGCCAGTCCAGGCGCAACGACTGCCAGGTGATGCCTTCAGCGCGGGCCTTGAGATTTTCGACGCCCATGACGAGGCGCTTGAGGCGGGTGAGGGCGGCGCTGACGCTTTCCGCGCTGAACTCCAGTTCGCTGCGATAATGGGCGCCCAGGCACAGCAGGCGGTAGGCGAGCGGATGCACGCCCGCGTCGATCAGCGAGAAGAGGGTGGTGAAGCCGCCCTTCGACTTGCTCATCTTGCCCTGACGGTCCACCAGGAAATTATTGTGCATCCACCACTGGGCGCCGGTGAAGCCTGCGGTGGCAGCGTCCGGCTCGCCGCAGCAGCTATGGAAAGCCTGATTCTGGGCGATCTCGTTGGGGTGGTGGATTTCGCGATGGTCGATGCCGCCGGTGTGGATGTCGAACGGATGGCCAAGGCGCGCCTCGCTCATCACCGAACATTCGAGGTGCCAGCCCGGCGCGCCCTTGCCCCAGGGAGAGTCCCATTCCATCTGGCGCTGCTCGCCCGGTGGGGACTTGCGCCAGATGGCGAAGTCGGACGGGTTGCGCTTGCCCGCGACGGGATCGATGCGGGCATGGGCTGCGTCGTCGCGACCGCCGGCAAGCGCGCCATAGTCGGGGACGGTGCTGCTGTCGAAATAAAGGCCGGTGTCCAGTTCGTAGCAATGGGCGGGCGCGATCGTCTTGGCGAACTCGATCATCTGCGGGACATAGTCGGTCGCGACCGTCCATTCGCTGGGCGCGATGATGTTGAGGTCCGCGATGTTGCGCTTGAAGGCGTCGGTATAATGGGCCGCTATGTCCCAGATGCTCTTCGCCTGGGCGCGGGCGGCGGCCTCCATCTTGTCGTCGCCCGCGTCGGCGTCGCTGGTGAGATGGCCGACATCGGTGATGTTGATGATGTGGGTGACGTCCAGCCCCTTCCACAGCAGCGTCCGGCGCAGCGTGTCGGTGAAGACATAGGCGCGCAAATTGCCGAGATGGGCGTAATTATAGACCGTCGGGCCGCAGCTATAGACGCGGGCATGGTTCGTCTCGATCGGCGTGAAGGGCTCGACCGTGCGCGTCAGGCTGTTGAACAGGCGCAAGGGGGCGTCGGCATGCTGCTCGGCAGGGGTGAACTGGTCGCTCATGGCGCAGAGCCATGCGGCGGTTCGGGATTGCCGTCAACAGGGGAGGGGAATTGTAACAAATTGTTGCTGGCGGGCCGATCCCTTGCCCCGACCCTTGCACTTAAGCGTTCCCCCACCGATATTGCTAGTGCGGGCCGGGCCCCTCTGGCGGTTGGATGATGTGACATGTCCAGCCGCGATGTCGGACCGCATCGAGTGTGCTCGGTGCAGGTTCGTGAGCGTTTGCCCCCCTCTGACCTCACGAAGACCGCGCCGGGCCACTCGATCCCAAGGCTGTTTCGGCCGTAACTGACTGTTGGATGGAGTATCAACGCCGTGAACAATCCCGTTCGTATGCCGGGCTATGGTGCGAGCCAGACGGCGCAGACCGATGCCGGGCTGCGCGCGCACATGCTGGGCGTTTTCCGCAATATGGGCATCGGCCTGGTCATCACCGGGCTGGTCGCCGCTTTCATCGGCAATACGCCGGTGCTGGCCGCCGCGATTTTCGGCACGCCCTTGAAGTGGGTGGCGATCTTCGCGCCGCTGGCTTTCGTGTTCTTCTTCAGCTTCCGCATCCAAAAGATGACGACGGCGGGCGCGCGCATGGCCTTCTACGCCTTTTCGGGCGTGATGGGCGTGTCGCTGGCCAGTATCTTCCTGGTCTTTACCGGCGGGTCGATCGCGCAGGCCTTCTTCTCGGCCGCCGTGATGTTCCTCGCCATGGCGCTGTGGGGTTACACGACCGGGCGCGACCTGTCGAAATTCGGGTCGTTCCTGATGATGGGTCTGATCGGCATCGTCGTTGCCAGCCTGATCAACATCTTCCTTGGTTCTTCCGCCATGCAGATGGTGATCTCGATCATCGGAGTGGTGGTGTTCACCGGCCTTACCGCCTGGGACGTGCAGCGTATCAAGTCGGAATATTTCGTCTATGCCGGCCATGAGGTGGCGCAGAAGATGCAGGTGATGGGCGCGCTGTCGCTGTACCTCAACTTCGTCAACCTGTTCCAGATGCTGCTCAGCCTGACCGGCGAGCGGGAATAATCGGATGCGGGATCAGGCGGCCGTGTCCGCCATGCTTTGCCCGGTCTGTCATGTGGGACTCTCCATGACGGACCGGCAGGGGGTCGAAATTGACTATTGCCCGCAATGCCGGGGCGTCTGGCTGGACCGGGGTGAACTGGACAAGATCATCGAGCGGTCGGTGGGCGGAGTTCCGGTGCCACCGCCCAGCTATCGGCCGGATCGTGACGACGGGCGATATTATCAGAAGAAACGGAAGAAGAGCTTTCTGGAAGAGCTGTTCGACTGACGGAAAGCGGTCCCGATTGCGGGGCCGTTTTTTTGTCGGCCGGATTCTGGCTTAGGTAAATTCGCGGACTGGCGATAAGCAGGCAAATCATGGTCGATTGCGGCCGATTTCATGGGTTCCGAGTGAGTTATATGTCTGATTTGAGCGCTGCGAATGTTACGCCGGTGATATTGGCGGGCGGATCCGGGACGCGGCTGTGGCCCCTGTCGCGCAAATCCTATCCCAAGCAGTTCGTGCCGCTGTTGGGCGAGCAGACGCTGTTTCGCTCCGTCGTGGAGCGGCTGTCCGGTGCGGGCGAGGGTTTTGCCTTCACCCGGCCGGTGGTGCTGACCAACGCGACCTTCCGCTTTATCGTGGCCGAGCAATTGGCGCAGGAAGGGGTGGACCCGCAAGCGATCATCATTGAGCCTTCGGTTCGCAACACCGCGCCTGCCATATTGGCGGCGGCGCTGCATCTGCTGGCGAGCGATTCCGGTGCGGTGATGCTGGTCGCGCCGTCCGATCATGTGGTGCCGGACGCAGAGGCTTTTCGGGCGGCGGTGAGCCAGGGGCTGGCAGCGGCGCGGACCGGCGATCTGGTGACCTTCGGTATCCAGCCGACCCGGCCGGAGACAGGCTATGGCTATTTGAAGGTCGTGGCGAAGCCGGATGGATCGGGACGGCCGATCAAGCTGGCCCGCTTTGTCGAGAAGCCGGATGCGGCCCGCGCGCTGGAGATGCTGGCGAGCGGCGATCACCTTTGGAATGCGGGGATTTTCCTGTTTGCCGCGAAGGATCTGATCGCGGCATTCGAGCGTCACGCGCCCGATGTGCTGGCGGCGGTGCGGCCCGCTGTCGAAGCGGCGGAAGGCGATCTGGGCTTTTTGCGGCTGTCGGCGGAGGCGTGGGACGCCGCGCCGGATATATCCATCGACTATGCGATCATGGAGCGGGCGGACAACCTGTCGGTGGTGCCCTATGATTCGGGCTGGTCGGACCTGGGCGGCTGGGACGCGGTGTGGAGCCATGCCGGGCCTGACGCCGCGGGCGTGACGGTGGGCGGCGGGGCGACCGCGATCGACTGTAGCGATACGCTTTTGCGATCGGACAGCGACGGCATGGAGCTGGTCGGCATCGGCCTTAGCAACATCATCGCCGTGGCGATGAGCGATGCGGTGCTGATCGCGGACAAATCGCGGGCGCAGGATGTGAAGCTGGCGGTCGAGGCGCTGAAGGCGAAGGGCGCGGTGCAGGCGGAGAGCTTTCCCAAGGATCACCGGCCCTGGGGCTGGGTGGAAGGGTTGCTGACGGGCGAGCGCTTTCAGGTGAAGCGGATCACGGTGCAGCCGGGGCAATCATTGAGCCTGCAGAGCCATTTCCATCGGTCCGAGCATTGGATCGTCGTCGAGGGAACGGCCAAGGTCACGGTTGGCGAGGCGGTGACGCTGTTGACGGAGAACCAGTCGCTCTACGTGCCTGCCGGGGCGAAGCATCGGGTGGAGAATCCGGGGAAGATTCCGGTGGTGTTCATCGAGGTGCAGACAGGGACGTATCTCGGGGAGGACGATATTGTTCGTTATGAAGACCGTTACGCGCGGGGTTGAAAAGTCTTCCGTCATCCCAGCGCAAGCTGGGATCTCATGAGGCTATACCGTGCCCTATCGCCTGAGATCCCAGCTTGCGCTGGGATGACGGGGGTAGGCGGGGTTTAGTGCGCCGCGCCCCAGCTTGGGCCGTGGCCGATCTCTACCCCTAGTGGCACGCTCAGTTTCACGATCGGCTCGGCGGCGCCTTCCATCACGCGGCTGATGACGGCGCTGGCCTGCTCCACATCGCCTTCCGGCAGTTCGAAGACCAGTTCGTCGTGCACTTGCAGCAGCATCTTGACCTTGTGCAGTCCTTCCGCCGCTAGAGCCGGTCCCATGCGGGCCATGGCGCGTTTGATGATGTCGGCGCTGGTGCCCTGGATCGGGGCGTTGATCGCGGCGCGTTCTGCGCCCTGCCGTTCGTGCTGGACCGAGGCCTTGATGCGCGGGAACCAGGTTTTTCGGCCGAAGAGGGTTTCGGTATAGCCCCTTGAACGCGCCTTTTCGATCGTTTCGGTGATGTAGAGGCTGATGCCGGGGAAGCGCTCATAATAGCGGCTGATCATGTCCTGCGCTTCGTCGGCGCTGATCTCCAGCCGTCCCGCGAGACCCCAGCGGCTGATGCCGTAGAGGATCGCGAAGTTGATCGTCTTGGCCCGGCCGCGTGTGTCGCGGTTGACCTCTCCGAACAGTTGCTGGGCCGTGGCGGCGTGAATGTCCTCGCCGTTCGCGAAGGCCTCTTTCAGCGCCGGAACGTCCGCCATATGGGCGGCGAGGCGCAGTTCGATCTGGCTATAGTCCGCCGCCAGGATGACATTGCCCGGCTCCGCGACGAAGGCGTGACGGATCTGGCGGCCGACTTCGGTGCGGATCGGGATGTTCTGGAGATTGGGGTCGGTCGAGGACAGGCGGCCGGTCTGCGCGCCCGACAGGCTGTAGCTGGTGTGGACGCGGCTGGTGTCCCTGTTGATCTGGGCCTGGAGCGCGTCGGTATAGGTGGATTTGAGCTTGGAAAGCTGGCGCCAGTCGAGGATTTTTCCAGCGATTTCCGCGCCCTGGGCCTTCAACTGCTCAAGGATGGTGACATCGGTGGAATAGGCGCCGGACTTGCCCTTCTTGCCGCCTTTATATCCCATTTTCTCGAACAGGATCGCGCCAAGCTGTTGGGTCGAGCCGATGGCGAAGGGCTGGCCCGCCAAGCCATGGATTTTCGTCTCCAGCGCGGCGATGCCGGCGGTGAACTCGGCGGAGAGGCGGGAGAGGGCTTCGCGGTCGACCTTGATCCCTTCATGCTCCATCTTCGCGATCACGGAGACGAGCGGGCGGTCGACCAGTTCATAGACGCGGGTCGCGCCTTCATGGGCGACGCGGGTCTTGAACAGCTTCCACAGGCGCAGCGTGACGTCCGCGTCCTCGGCGGCATATTCGGTCGCCTTGTCGAGCGGGACTTCCGCGAAGCTGATCTGGCTCTTGCCGGTGCCGCACACATCCTTGAAGCTGATGCAGATATGGTTGAGGTGGACCCGTGCCGCCTCGTCCATGCCGTGGCCGGCGAGGCTCTGGCCTGCGTCGAGGTCGAAGCTCATGACGATGGTGTCGTCATAGGGCGTGATCTCGATCCCATGGCGGCGCAGGACCGTGATGTCATATTTCAGGTTCTGGCCGATTTTGAGGACGCTGTCGTCTTCGAGCAGCGGCTTCAACTTGGCAAGGACGAGGGCGAGGGGGAGCTGGTCGGGCTTTTCCGCGAACATGTCCCTTCCGCCATGGCCGACGGGGATGTAGCAGGCGGCGTTGGGGCCGACGGCGAGGCTGACGCCGACCAGCGCGCAGGAGACGCAGTCGAGCATATCGGTTTCGGTGTCGACGGCGACCAGACCTTCGGCATGAGCGGCGGCGATCCAGCGGTCGAGCGCTTCCTCGGTAACGACCGTTTCGTAGAGGCTGCGGTCGATCGGCGGTTCTTCCTCATGAACCGGGGCGGCGGGGGGCGTCGCTTGCGTGACGGCGGCGGCTGCGGTTGCCACGGCCACGGCGGCGGCGGGCGCGCCTGCGCGGGCGAGCAGCGACTTGAAGCCATGATGTTCGAGGAAGGCCTGCAACGGCTCAAGCGGGATGCCCTTGAGCGTCAGGTCGTCCAGCGGTTCGGGCAGGTCCATCGCATCGTGCAGCGCGACGAGGCGGCGCGAGAGGCGCGCCATGTCGGCATGGGCGATGAGATTTTCCTGCATCTTCGACTTTTTCATCGAAGGCGCGGCTTCGAGCGCGGCTTCCAGATTGCCATATTCGCTGATGAGCTTGGCGGCGGTCTTGGGGCCGATGCCGGGGATGCCGGGCACATTGTCGACGCTGTCGCCCATCAGCGCCAGCACGTCGCCCAATTGCTCGGGCTGGACGCCGAACTTGGTCATGACATAGTCGGCGCCGCGCCGCTCATTCTTCATCGTGTCGTACATGTCGACGCCGGGCTGGATGAGCTGCATCAAATCCTTGTCGGAGCTGACGATGGTGACATGCCAGCCCGCCGCGACGGCGGCTTTCGTATAGCTGGCGATGATGTCGTCGGCCTCGAAACCCGCTTCCTCGATGCAGGGGAGGGAGAAGGCGCGGGTGGCGTCGCGGATCATCGGGAATTGCGGGACGAGGTCTTCCGGTGCGGGCGGGCGGTTCGCCTTATACTGGTCGTACATGTCGTTGCGGAAGGTGTGGCTGCCCTTGTCCAGTATGACGGCCAGGTGCGTCGGCCCTTCGGCCTTGCCCAACTCATCGGCCAGCTTCCAGAGCATGGTGGTGTAGCCATAGACCGCGCCGACGGGCTGGCCATGCTTGTTGGTGAGCGGCGGAAGCTGGTGATAGGCGCGGAAGATGTAGCCGCTGCCGTCGACGAGGTAGAGATGATTCTGAGGCATGGGAGGAGGGGATAGCGGGTTATGCGGGGTGGCTCCAGTGGGGTTGTCGGTGTAGGAAGCGGGTTCCCGGTTCAGGGCGGGGGCGATGCGATGGAAAGGGCGGAAATCAGCCATTTTTAGCCCGAAGTTCACAGTGTATGCGCGCGCGTGCCTGGGCGCGCGTGTGGGTTAGGGCGGGATGTGTCGGATGGTTCAAAGAGCGGGGCGGGGATAAGCCGGATGGTGCGGTATAGGACAGACCAAATCGTTCCCCGGTGAAGAAATAGGATGTTTTTCGAGGAGCCTGTGACCATTGGGTTACGGGTAATCCCGAGCTCGGCTTTCAGTAACGGGGAACGTGTCGGTTTGGTGTGGCTTCGTCAGCCTCAGCGAAATGCAGGGCGGACATCGACGCCTCGCGGCATTTCCATAAAGCGCTTAAGCTCGCTAATATCCTTCCACTCTTTGCCGTTGAAAATTTGAACGTCTTCTTTAACGGACTGGCCAAAGCATTGGGGGCATTCAAAGACCGTTGTTGTCAAGTTGATTGTCCCTTTCTGTGCTTTGCCTGCCGAAAATTCTCGCCCTACATGTGCGCCGAATTCTGGGCTATCAACGGGATGAATGTAAACATTATCGTAATATGGTGCAAATTCTTCGATGTCGGTGAAGCTATCCTTCTTTTTTAGCGCTGATCGAAGATATTTTTTGCATCCTTCACAAGATGGTGCGCTTTTTAAAAGGAAATAGACGAACCCTCCACCGATCAAAAACCCGATAAAATCAAACAGCGCTAACCAATATCCAAATGAGCCGACTTCTCCCGTGTCAATTCCAGCGCCACGGCCAACCCGCATATGAATTTTTGTCATCATGATATCGAGATACTGACTGAAGGAAATGAAGTTTGCGACGCTCACGCCATTGACGCTCGCGGTTTTATATTCGAGCCAATAGATGAGGGCTTGAGTAAAAGCCGCAATCACTACCATCTGCATGAACAGTGCGTTCGTCGGTCTTTGATGCAAAAACTTCGCTGCGAGATAATAGCCAGACGCGGCAACAAAGCCACATGCCCCAGCGCCTGCCGGAACAATGACCAAAACCGAAAAGGAAAAGAGGTTGAAGCCGGTCCACATGTGAACAAGCGTAACGAGGCCCGCCGTCGCCAACGATGTGGCCAAACCGGCTAACGCAATGCCGCCTTTTTCAATGACTGTCTGCATGTAGTTTCCCCCGTGATAGGGAGAAACTATCGCCTGTTATCAAATCGCTCAATGAGAATTCTTACGGGAATTGGACGTGCGATGGATGTTACCGAGAGTACTCCAACCTGTCGTTTATCACGGACGGTCGCCCTGCTGTTCTGACATATTTTTATTATGCAATGTGCTCCTGCGAAGGCAGGAGTCCAGTTCAGGTGTTGGTGACATGTCTGAGCGGAGGGACTGGGCTCCTGCCTTCGCAGGAGCACGGTATTTTAGAGGACTTCGCTCACCCGCTCCGGCGGGCGCGCGATCACTGCGCCCTTGTCTGTGATGACGATGGCGCGTTCGATCAGGATCGGATGTTGCGCCATGGCGTCGAGCACCGCCTTGTCGTCCGTGACGTCGAGGCCGATTTCCTTGACCACGCCCTCGCCCTTGCGGACAGCCTCCGAAGGGCGGAGGTCAGCCTTCGCCATCACCGCTTCGATTTCGGTGCGGCTGGGCGGGGTCTTGAGATATTCGACGATCTCCACCTCAACCCCCGGTGTGGCTTCGAGGATCGCGAGCGCTTGCCGCGACTTGGAGCAACGGGGGTTGTGCCAGATGGTCGCCTTCACTGGGCCTCGTCCTTCGCCAGCCACTCTTCCAGCCACTTGATCGTATAGTCGCCGTTGAGGAAGTCCGGGTCGGTCAGCAGCTTCTGGTGGAGCGGGATCGTGGTCTTCATGCCCTCGATCACATATTCCTCCAGCGCGCGTTTCAGGCGCATGATGCAGCCTTCGCGGGTGCGGCCATAGACGATCAGCTTGCCGATCATGCTGTCATAATAAGGCGGCACCTTATAGCCCTGATACAGCCCGCTATCGACGCGGACGTGCATGCCGCCCGGCACATGATAGCTGGTGACGGTGCCCGGCGACGGCGCGAAGGTCCGGGGATCTTCGGCGTTGATGCGGCATTCGATGGCGTGGCCGGAGAAGACCAGATCCTGCTGCTCGACCGAGAGCGGCTTGCCTTCCGCAACGCGTATCTGCTCGCGGACCAGGTCGACGCCGGTGATCATCTCCGTCACCGGATGTTCCACCTGAAGGCGGGTGTTCATCTCGATGAAGTAGAATTCGCCGTCTTCCCACAGGAATTCGATCGTGCCCGCGCCGCGATAGCCCATGTCGGCCATCGCCTTGCGCACGACTTCGCCCATCTTGTCGCGCTCGGCAGTGGAGAGGACGGGGGAGGGGGCTTCCTCCAGCACCTTCTGGTGGCGGCGCTGGAGCGAGCAGTCGCGTTCGCCCAGGTGAATGGCGTTGCCGTTGCCGTCACCGAAGACCTGGAATTCGATATGCCGGGGGTTGCCCAGATATTTTTCCATATAGACGGTGTCGTCGCCGAAGGCGGCCTTCGCCTCCGAACCGGCCTGCTTCATCAGGGTTTCGAGCTGGTCTTCGGACGGCACGACCTTCATGCCGCGACCGCCGCCGCCCGAAGCGGCCTTGATCAGCACAGGGTAGCCGATCTTCGCGGCCACTTCCTTCGCTTCCTCGACGCTGGTGATCGCGCCGGCGGAACCGGGGACCAACGGCAGGCCGAGCGCGCCTGCGGTGCGCTTCGCCTCCACCTTGTCGCCCATGATGCGGATATGTTCGGGCTTGGGCCCGACGAAGGCGATGTTGTGCGCCTCCACGATTTCCGCGAACTGGGCGTTCTCCGACAGGAAGCCATAGCCGGGATGGATCGCGTCCGCGCCGGAGATTTCGGCGGCGGAGATGATCGCGGCGATGTTGAGATAGCTGTCCTTGGCCGCGGGCGGGCCGATGCAGATCGCTTCGTCGGCAAGGCGCACATGCATGGCGTCGGCGTCGGCGGTGGAATGCACCGCCACCGTCTTGATGCCCATTTCATGGCAGGCGCGGTGGATGCGAAGCGCGATTTCGCCCCGGTTCGCGATCAGCAGCTTTTCAATGGCCATAGGTTGCGCGGCCTTATTCGATGACGATCAGCGGCTGGTCATATTCGACCGGCTGGCCGTTATCGACCAGCACGGCCTTGACCGTGCCGGCGGTCGGTGCGGTGATCGCGTTCATGACCTTCATCGCTTCGACGATGACGACGGTGTCGCCCGCCTTCACGGTCGAGCCGACAGGCGCGAAGGGCGCGGCGCCCGGTTCGGCGGCGAGATAGGCGGTGCCGACGATGGGCGAGCGGACGGCGTTGGTGGCCGTTTCGGCCGGGGCTGCTGCCGGAGCGGCGGCGGCAGGTGCGGCGGCGGCAACCGGAGCGGGCGCGGGGGCATAGGCGACGGCAGCGCTGCTGACCGTCCGGGCGACGCGGATTTTGCGGTCGCCGTCTTCCACCTCGATTTCCGTCAGGTTGGTGTCATCGAGAAGGGCGGCGAGATCGCGCACCAGTTGTACATCCACCTGCATTGCGCCCTTTTCAGCCTTGTCGTTCATTTTCAGTCCCTGGACCGTGAATTTCGTTTCTGATGCCCGCGCCTATGCGCATTTGCGCCGGAGCGCAACTTATGTGCGTCGAGTTACAGTTCGAGGGCAGCTTCGAGCGCGAGCATATAAGACATGGCGCCGAAGCCCGCGATGGTCCCTTTCGCCGCCATGCCGACATAGCTTTTGTGGCGGAAGGGCTCGCGCGCATGGGGGTTTGACAGATGGATTTCGATCACCGGCACGGTGATGCCCTTGATCGCGTCGTGCAGCGCGATCGACGTGTGGGTCAGGCCGCCGGGATTGAGGAGGACGGCATGGGCGCCCTCCGCATGCGCCTCCTGCAACCAGTCGATCAGATGGCCTTCATGATTGGACTGGCGGAAGTCGATCTCGACATGGGCGCGGCCCGCGGCGTCCTCCATGCGTTCGGCAATGTCGTCCAGCGTGTCGTAACCGTAGATTTCCGGCTCGCGCGTGCCCAGCATGTTGAGGTTGGGACCGTTCAGGACATAGATTTTGCGCGTTTCGGCCATGACGGTCCCCCTTATGGTTGCGAGCGGGGCATGGACGCCCCTATATGCGCGCTGATCTTTAGCCTTTCGTGTCGCGCCAAGTCGAGACACCTTGTTTGACAGGACAGAGCATTGAGCGTCGACGGTACCATCTCCATCCATATCAATGGCGAGCATCGCCGCGTGCGCGACGGATTGAGCCTGGCGGAGCTGGCGAGCGAACTGGGCTTCGTGCCGGAAAAGGTCGCGGTGGAGCGCAATCTGGAGGTGGTGCCGCGCTCGACGCTGGCGCAGGTGCGCGTCAAGGATGGCGACGAGCTGGAGATCGTGCACTTCGTTGGGGGTGGCGACCATCCGGTCGCGGCGGTGGATGAGGATAGCTGGACCGTCGCGGGCCAGACCTTCCGGTCGCGGCTGATCGTCGGCACCGGCAAGTACAAGAATTTCGAGCAGAATGCGGCCGCGGTCGCGGCTTCGGGGGCGGAGATCGTCACCGTGGCGGTGCGGCGCGTCAATGTGTCGGACCCGAACGCGCCGATGCTGACCGACTTCATCGATCCGAAGAAGATCACTTATCTGCCCAATACGGCGGGTTGCTACACGGGCGAAGAGGCGATCCGCACGCTGCGTCTGGCGCGCGAGGCGGGCGGTTGGGATCTGGTGAAGCTGGAGGTGTTGGGCGAGGCGCGCACCCTCTATCCCGACATGGTGGAGACGCTGCGGGCGACCGAGATTCTGGCCAAGGAAGGCTTCAAGCCGATGGTCTATTGCGTCGACGATCCGATTGCGGCCAAGCGGCTGGAGGATGTGGGCGCGGTCGCGATCATGCCGCTGGGCGCGCCGATCGGGTCGGGTCTGGGCATCCAGAATCGCGTGACGATCCGGCTGATCGTCGAGGGCACCACGCTGCCGGTGCTGGTCGATGCGGGCGTGGGGACCGCTTCGGAAGCGGCGCAGGCAATGGAACTGGGTTGCACCGGCGTCCTCATGAACACGGCGATTGCCGAGGCGAAAGACCCGGTGCTGATGGCCGCCGCGATGAAGGCGGGGGTCGAGGCCGGGCGCATGGCCTATCGCGCCGGGCGCATGGGCAAGCGGATGTATGCCGATCCGTCGAGTCCGTTGGCCGGGTTGATCTGACCGGCATCCGTTCGAAACGAACGCATGCCGGTGAAGCGCGTTCCGTTTTGTCGAACTCGCTCCGGGCGTGACGGCGGAGGAAGTCGCCGCTAAGACAAGCGCGCATTATCTGGCTTAAGGAAGCGCGATGAGCCTCGACGGCACTTATGACGAGGGCAATGTCTTTGCCCTGATCCTGCAGGGGAAAATCCCTTCGACCAAGCTGTATGAGGATGAGCATAGCTATGCCTTCCTCGACATCCAGCCGCAGTCGAAGGGGCATAGCCTGGTCATTTCCAAATGGTCCAAGGCGCGCAACATCCTCGACGTCGAGGATGAGGCGCTGGCGCAGGTTATGGCGACGGTGAAGAAGGTCGCCAATGCCACCCGCAAGGCGCTGGACCCCGACGGCATCCATGTCGCGCAGTTCAACGGCGCGCCCGCCGGGCAGACCGTGTTCCATCTGCACTTCCATATCGTGCCGCGCTGGGAGGGGCAGTCGCGCAACTTCGTCGCGCATGCGCAGGGCGATTTTGCCGATCCGGCGGCGTTGCAGAAGCTGGCCGAAGAGATTCGCGCCCAGTTCTGATGCGCCAAACCCCTGTAAAAGCGATCTGACATGGCGCTCAAGCCCTTCAAGGCTCCCGGTGCGCGGTTGGCGCTGCGTTCCAAGCGGGAAAGCCGGCGCTTTGCCGGCGGTGAACAGCCGGCCGAGATCATCCTCGACATTTCGCGGCTGCTCTCGCGCAGTTTCCATGCCGCGCCGACCGGGATCGACCGGGTCGAATATATCTATGCCCGCGAATTGCTGGAGCGGATGCCGGACCGGCTGGCCTTTGCCGCCGTGCATCCGGCGGGCGGCTATTATGGGCGGCTGAAGGACGCGGCCGTGCGCCAGTTCCTGGCCTTCACGGCGGCGCGCTGGCGCAACAAGGGGCCGGTGGATGAAAAGGAGAGTAAGGCCGCCGTCATCCGCCATCTGATCGCGCTGCGGCCCCGCCCGGTGCCGGTGGCGCAGGGGCCGCGCATTTATTTGCAGGTGTCGCCGCATCATCTGGACGACGCCGATCAGGTCGGCGCGATCCTGCGGGCGGAGGGGGCGCGCTTCGTGACTTTGGTGCATGACGTGATCCCGCTCACCCATCCCGAATTCGCCCGGCCTCAGGGCGCGGAGGAGCATTTGAAGCGGGTGCGGACGATCGACCGCTATGCCGACGGCATCATCGGCAACAGTCAGGCGACGATCGACGCGCTGGCGCCGCATCTGACGCGGGGGCTGGACGGGCGGGTGATCCGGGTGGCGCATTTCGGGGCCGATGCGCCGGACATGGTGGTGGAGGGCAGCCATGCGGTGCCCGAGCGGCCCTATTTCGTCTATATCTCGACCATCGAGCCGCGAAAAAACCATTTGTTGCTGCTGAACATCTGGCGGCGGCTGGTGGAAAGGCTGGGCGATCAGGCGCCGGTGCTGGTGCTGATCGGACGGCGCGGCTGGGAGAATGAGAATGTCGTCGACATGCTGGAGCGCGCCGAAATCCTGCGCGACCATGTGATCGAGGCGGGCAGCGTGCCCGACAATGCAATGAACGCGCTGGTCGCAGGGGCGAGGGCGATGCTGATGCCCTCCTTCGAGGAAGGTTATGGCATGCCGGTGATCGAGACTTTATCGGCAGGCGTGCCGGTGATTTGCAGCGACATCGTCGCGCATCGGGAGGTTGGCGGCGATGCGCCGGATTATCTCGATCCGCTGGATGGTCTGGGCTGGCTGAGGGCCATCGAGGCTTATGGCAAGCCTGATTCACCCGAGCGGGCGGCGCAACTGGCGCGGATCGCGGGCTGGCGGCCGCCGACATGGGAAGCCTATTTCGACACTGTAACCGATATGTTGCAGGAGATGACGGCTTCGGCCTTCGCTTGACGTCTTCCCGTCGGGCGAGCAAGAAGCTGATGTGATTGCGTTTTTTGGCGGCTGAAAGCATCGCTCCATGCGCGCAGGGACTGGACGGGGCAGGGGACGGCTTTTCACGTGAACGCGCCAGCTTTTCTGCGCTCTCCACCCTTTCCGGGAATCAAGTCCGCGACCGCCGCGATCAGCCATCCACGGCAGATCGGGGATGCGCCTGTCGCGGTGGCCGACGCCGTGCTGGAGGCCATGGCCGAGGCGCGGGTGGGCGGCGCTTTCTGGGGCCACAGGCCGGAAGGGATCAGGCTGGTGGCGCGGGAGGGAATAGCCGTGCCGCAAGAAGCGCTGGAAGGTCTTTCCCCGCAGGAAATCGGCCTGGTTGGCGGCGGTCGGCACGGGAATGGCGTTGCGGGGCGTGATCTTCCGTGGCCCGTCGACCTTTGGACGGTGATTGCCGGTGCGCGATCGGTGCATGCGGCGGCGGATGATGAACTGGCGATCATCGCCGGTTTGCTGGGCGTGCCGGTCTATGGGCCTGATCAGCGGCCGGTCGCGGCGGTGGTGTTGCGGGAGGCGGCCCGGTCGGCCGTGGCGGCGGCCCGCTATCGCGATTGTTTCAGCGGCGAGCCGGTCGATGCCCTGCATGCCGTGGCGCAGCTTGCCGATTGGCGGCGGCATCTTGATGGCAATCACGGCATTGCGGCGGCCAGCGGCATGGCCTTTTGGAAGCGGGAGGCGATCCGTCATTTCCTCTGGGATGGGGTTCGCTCGCCCCCTTTCCTGTCGGCGGAAAAGGGCGTGCGGCGGGCGATCAGGCAAGGCGGCGCGCTGGCGGTCTGGCCCTCCCGCGTGCCGTCCGCCGCGATGGACGAAGCGCGACGGCAGGGCGTGACCGTCGCCAAGGTCGAGGACGGCTTTTTGCGCTCGAAGGGGCTGGGCGCGGCGCTGCATCCGCCGGGGTCGGTGGTGGTCGACCGATCGGGCATCTATTATGATGCGTGCTTTCCCAGCGACATGGAAAAGCTGTTGGCGACCCATGCTTTCACTCCGGCGCTGGAGCGGCGGGCGGCGCGCCTGCGGGCCATGATCCGGGCTTCGGGCGTCACCAAATATGGCAAGGATATGGGCCAGATGATCGATCTGCCCCTGGGCCGCCGGACGATATTGGCCGTGGGGCAGGTCGAGGATGATCTGTCGGTCGAATATGGCGGCGCGGGCGTGACGGGCAATCTGGACCTGTTGCAGCGGGTGCGCGCCGCTGAGCCGGACGCTTTCATCGTCTATCGCCCGCATCCCGACGTGCAGGCCGGGCTGCGCAAAGGCCATCTGAGCGACGCTACGGTGCTGGCGGAGGCCGACGCCATCGACACCGGATCGCCGCTGATGGCGCTGGTGCAGGCGGTGGACGAGGTGCATGTGCTTTCCTCCCTCACCGGGTTCGAGGCGCTGATGCGCGACCGGCCGGTGACGGTCCATGGCATGCCTTTTTATGCGGGCTGGGGGCTGACCCGCGATCTTGCCGCGCCCAATGGACGGCGCGGGCGTCGACTCACCCTGGATCAGCTTGTCGCGGGCGCCTTGATTCTCTATCCACGGTATCTGGACCCGGTCACTCGCCTGCCTTGCGGACCTGAAATCATGGTGGAGCGTTTGGCAAGCGGGGCGCCGTCGCCCATGTCATGGCTAATCCGGCTGCGCACTTTACAGGGGAAGTTGCAGAGATTTATGACCTTGTCCGCCGAGTATTTTCATGGTTGACGCGTCCGCCAAAACCTTCCTGTTTCTTCAGGGACCGCATGGCCCCTATTTCGCGATGCTGGCCGATGCGCTGCGGGCGCGGGGGCACCGGGCGCTGCGGATCAACATCAATGGCGGCGACAAGGTCGACTGGCCGGGCGAGGGCGCGACCGACTATCGGGGAACCTTCCGCAACTGGCCGCTCTTCTTCGACGATCATATCGTCAACCATGGCGTGACCGACCTGATCCTCTATGGCGACTGTCGGCCCTATCATGCCTCCGCGCACAAGATGGCGCAGCTGCGCAACCTGCGCGTCCATGTGGTGGAGGAAGGCTATATCCGTCCCGATTTCCTGACGCTGCAGGAAGATGGGGTGAACGGCAATTCGACCCTGCCGCTCGATCCCGAATGGTTTCTGGAGCAGGCGAAGAGCCTGCCGCCCGAGGAGAACGGGCTGGAGCCGCAAATCCCCTCCACCTTCCGCCAGCGCGCCTTCAACACCGGGCGCAACGGCGTGGCGTCGGCGCTGATGCGGCCGGCCTTTCCCTTCTATCGGACGCACCGGCCCAACAGCTTCCTCTGGGAAACGGTGGGCTGGTTCAAGAAGCTGAACCTGCGTCAGAACGAGCGCCGCAAGTCGCGGGAGGAATGGGCGAAGGTCAAGGACCGGCCCTATTTCGCTTTGCCGCTGCAACTGGATTCCGATTATCAGATTCGGGTCCATTCGCCCTTCGGCACGATGCGGGCGGCGCTGCGTTTCGTGATCAAGAGCTTTGCCGCCCATGCCCCGGCCAATACCGCGCTGGTGGTGAAGCGCCATCCGCTCGATCCGGGGCTGGTGGCCTGGGGGCGGCTGACGCGGCGGCTGGCGGCGCAATATGGCGTCGGCGACCGCGTCCTCTATCTGGCGGACTGGGACATTGCCGAAGTGGTCGGCCAATCGCTGGGCGTGGTGACGGTCAACAGCACGGTGGGGACGCTGGCGCTGAATGAGGGCAAGCCCGTCGTCGTGCTGGGCCATGCGGTCTACAAGGTGCCGGGCGTGGTGCACAAACGGTCGCTGGACGAATTCTGGTCCGCGCCGGGGGCGCCCGACATGGCGCTCTATTCGGCCTTCCGCCGCGTGCTGATCGATCGTTGTTTGATCCGGGGCGGATTGCTGAGCGAGGAAGGGTTGCGCCTGCTGGTCGAGAATGCGGTCGAGCGGTTGACCCGCAGACCGCCGGCGCAGGCACCCGTCCGGCGAGGACCGGTGGTCCATGATCTGAACAGCGCCCGCACTGCCGTTCGTTAGAATGGCGGTGTCGCCGCCGACGCTTTCCGGGATAGTGGAGGATAATCTGGCGACCCTGGCGTCGGGCGCCAGCGCGCGGGTTTGCCGCGTCGGGGAGCGTTTTGTCGTCAAGATCTTCCACGCCGCCGTGTCGGAGGAGATGATCGACCGCGAATTCGCCGCTGCGACGCTGGCGGCGGATTGCGGCATCGCCGTCGCCCGGCCGGTCGAGTCCTTGCGGCTGAGGGCGGGGCGGGCGATCCTCTATCCGGAGATTGAGGGGCCGACGATGATGCGCCAACTGCGCGTGCGTCCGCTGCGCAGCGGCGCGATGCTGCGCGACATGGCGGCATTCCATCGGCGGATTCACGACTGCCCGGCGCCGGGGTTGCGGTCGCTGCGGGACGTGTTGCGGACGGACATCGTCTACGGACCTGCGGATGCGGCCTTGCAGCAGGCGGCGCTTCGCCTGCTGGATAGGCTGCCCGATGGCGACCGGCTGTTGCATGGCGATTTTCACGTCAAGAATATCCTGATGACGGACAGCGGGGCGGTCGCGATCGACTGGTCGAAGGCGGCGCAGGGGGCGGTCACGCCGGATATAGTGCGCACGGAAATGCTGATGCGCTTTGGCGAGGGGCCGCAGGATTGGCTGACCAACAGGGCGCGGGACTGGGCGGCGCGATGCTATGCGGATCATTATCGTCGCCTTGCGCCCGGTCATTTTGCCCAGGTGGCGGAGTGGCGGGCCGTGGTTGGGCTGGCCTGGCTGCGCGCGCGGGCGTCGGTGCGGCGGAAGGCTTTTCTGGCCTATCTCAATCGTGCGTTGGCGGAGGTGGGCTTGCCGCTCATAGCGGGATGATGTGATCGGCCAGCCGTTCGACTTCCGCACGGTCGTGGCTGACATAGAGCATCGGCATGGCAAGGTCGTGCTTCATCCGCTCGATCACGGTCAGGATTTCCTCCCGCCGGGCCGGATCGAGCGAGGAAAGCGGTTCGTCCAGCAGCAGGAAACTGGGGCCGGACAGTAGTGTCCGCCCGATCGCGACGCGTTGCGCTTCGCCGCCTGAAAGCGTGGCGGGCCAGCGATCGAGCAAATGGCCGATGCCCAGGAAATCGAGTACCGCCTCGAAGGACAAGGGTGCATCGCCATGCCGACCGTAGAGCAGGTTGGCGCGCACCCGCATATGCGGGAAGAGGCGTCCGTCCTGGAAGACATAGCCTGCCCGGCGTTGGGGGGCAGGAATATTGATGGCGGCGCTGCTGTCGAACAGCGTTTCGCCTGCGACTGCTATCCGGCCGCGATCCGGCGTGATGATGCCCGCGACCATGTTGAGGATGCTGGTCTTGCCCGCGCCGGATGGGCCGAAGAGGGCGACGAGGCCTGCGCCCGCATGGGCATGCAGGATGATGTGGCGTTCACCGATGCGGTGGTCGATCTCGATATCAAAGGACATGGTTGGTCCTTCCGCCGCCAGCCCGGCGGGCGAGCGCTTCGGAGGCGACCAGCGCGGCCAGCGACAGCAGGATCGAGATGACGGCAAGGCGCGTCACCGCCGTTTCCGCGCCGGGCATTTGCAGGGCGGAATAGATGGCGATGGGCAAGGTGCGGGTTTCGCCGGGGACATCGGACACGAAGGTGATCGTCGCGCCGAATTCCCCGATGGAACGGGCAAAGCCGAGCACGAGTCCGGCCAGCACGCCCGGCAGCGCCAGGGGCAGGGAAATGGTGAAGAAGACGCGCCGTCGCTTGGCTCCCAGGGTCTGGGCGGCTTGCTCCAGCCGCCGGTCGATGCCCTCGATCGATAGCCGCATGGCGCGCACCATCAGCGGCATCGCCATGATCGCGGAGGCGAGCGCGGCGCCGGTCCATCGGAACATGAAGCTGACGCCCAGCGCCTGTTCGAACAGCCTGCCAAGCGGCCCGTTCGCGCCGAACAGCAGCAGCAGCAGCCATCCGGTCACGACCGGCGGCACGACCAGCGGCAGGTGCACGAGGGCGTCGACGAGCAGCTTGCCGGGAAAGCGCGACCGGGCGAGCAGCCAGGCCAGCGCGAAAGAGACCGGCAGCATCAGCCCGACCGCGACCAGGCTGACCCGGAGCGACAGCGTAACGATGCCCCATTCTTCGGGAGAGAGGATCATGCCGCCCTCTTTCTAGCAGGATCGTGGAAAATACCAGCCTTCGTCATGGGCATTGCATCGTTCCGGCTCACAGGGCAAATCCGCAGCCTGTCCCTTCTGGAGCTTCCCGCATGAAATCCTTGATTGCCTTCGACCTCGATGGAACCCTTGCCGAGAGCAAGCAGCCGCTGGGCGAGGCGATGGGGGAAGCGTTGGCAAGACTGCTGGAGGTCGCGCATGTCGCGGTGATCTCCGGCGGCGACTGGCCGCAGTTCGACAAGCAGGTGGCGAGCCGACTGCCGGAACGGGCCGATCGTTCGCGCCTGTGGCTGATGCCGACGACCGGGACGAAGCTCTATACCCATGGCGATGGCGGTTGGCGCCCGGTCTATGCCGAATTGTTCGATGAGGCGCAGAAACAGGCGATCCTGGCGGCGTTCGACGCTTCGCTGGAAGCGACGGGCTTCGTGCCGGAACAGGTGTGGGGCGAGCGGATCGAGGATCGCGGCAGCCAGATCACTTTCTCCGCCCTTGGCCAGCAGGCGCCGATCCACGCCAAGGAAGTGTGGGATCCCGATTTCGCCAAGCGCAAGGTGATTCAGGCGGATCTGCGGGATCGCTTGCCGGGCCTGTCGATCAACATGGGCGGGGCGACCTCCATCGACATCACGCGGGAGGGGGTGGACAAGGCCTATGGTCTGAAGAAGCTGCGCTACGCGAGCGGGATCGCGCTGGACGCGATGATGTTCATTGGGGATGCGATCTTCCCCGGCGGGAATGATTATCCGGCGAAGCAATTGGGGCTGGATACGGTGCGGGTGCGCGATCCGCAGGAGACTCTGGCGGTGATCGACGCGATTGTGGCCTGTCAGAAATAAAGCACCACCAATTCCCCTCCCGCAGGCGGGAGGGGTTAGGGGTGGGGGCGAGCGAAGCGAGCTTCTGCCCTGTCCGGTTTGAATTGCCGCTGGCGCGGCATGCCCACCCCCGGCCCCTCCCGCCTGCGGGAGGGGAGAGGAGGGTCAAGGGCGGCTGAAACCGTAGCGGGCGAAGATGCTCTGTCCGGACCGCGACAGCAGGAAGCGGCGAAAAGCTTCGGCCTCCGGGTTCCGGCTCGCGCTCAGCCGTGCGATGGGATAGCGGATCGGCGCATGGCTGCCTGCCGGGAAAATGCCGACCACGACCACGTCCTTCGATGCGCGAGCATCCGTCGCATAGACGATGCCCAGCCGCGCCTCGCCGCGTTCCACCAGGGTCAGGGCCGAGCGGACATTGTCGCCTAGCGCCAGACGGTTCGCGACGCTGGGCCAGACGCCCAGCGCGGTGAGCGCCGCCTTTCCATATTTGCCTGCGGGCACGCTGTCGGGATTGGCCATGGCGAGCCGGGAATCGCCCAGCGCTCTGGCGATCGGCATGCCCCGCGCTATGCGCAGCCGCAGCGGCGCCCGCGCCGGGGCGACCAGCACCAGCCGGTTGCCCGCCATGTCGGCTCGGGTGCCGCGCTGGAGCAATCCCGCCTTTTCGACATCGTCCATCCAGTCTTCATCCGCGGACACGAACAGGTCGGCGGGCGCGCCGCTCCTGATCTGGCGGGCGAGGGCGGAGGAGGCGGCGAAGGACAGGACAGGCCGGGCATGGCGCCGCGCCGCCCAGGCATCGGCGGCGGCGTTCATCGCCTCCTGCATGCTGGCGGCGGCCAGCACCA
The DNA here is from genome assembly GCF_036038995.2 of Sphingobium sp. SJ10-10. Classification (NCBI taxonomy): domain Bacteria; kingdom Pseudomonadati; phylum Pseudomonadota; class Alphaproteobacteria; order Sphingomonadales; family Sphingobiaceae; genus Sphingobium; species Sphingobium sp. SJ10-10. Next base: position 1,889,229 of record NZ_CP158132.1, on the reverse strand, counting down.
GCGGACCGCGCTGCTGCGCCATGGCCGGGGCAAGCAGTATATGAAAGAATATAGCGACGAACGTAGCGGCGCGGAGAATCACTTTCGACATGGCTTTGCTTCTGCCAGCTTCGCGCCCTTTTGTCTTGGTCCGCCATCGGTTAAGCGGAGTTTATGACGTTTCGTCCGACCCTGCCGGTCCAGGCCTGATCGCATCGTGGCGGTCGTTCGTTCGCTTTGCGGCCAATGCGGCGTGGGATGCGGCATCCGGGCCGTGACCGGCGAGGGGCGCGAGGCTCGCATCGAAGGCGATCCCGTGCATCCTGCCAATAGCGGCCTGCTCTGCACCCGCAGCGAGGCGCTGAAGGACATGCTCGCTCTGGACGGCCGATTGCTGCGGCCGATGGTGGATGGCCGGGCGGTCGGATGGGATCGGGCCATCGATCAGGCCACGCGCCGGCTTGCCAGCGTCATTGCGCGGCATGGTCCCGGCAGCGTGGCGATGCATGTGCCGGGCGGCCTGCTGACCGAGGATTATTATGTCGCCAACAAGCTGATGAAGGGCTTCATCGGCTCCGCCCATATCGATGCGCCCGCCAGCGCGGCGGGCGGCATGGCGGCGGCGCAGCGTGCCGCCTTTGGCGAGGATGTGATGCCTGCCGCCTATGAGGATCTGGCGCAGGCGGACATGCTGCTGCTGGTGGGGGAAGCGACTGCGCGCCGTCATCCGGTGCTGCATGAGCGCATTGCCGAGGCGCGGGCGGAGCAGGGTGCGCGCCTTGTCCTGATCGCGCGCACGGACGAGGGGCAGGAGGTCGAGGCCGATGAGCGCCTGACCGTCGCGCCGGGCAGCGAGGCGGCGCTGCTGAGCGGGTTGCTGCTGCATTGCTACGATCATGGCGTGCTGGACCGGGATTTTCTGAATCGGAATCTGCTCGTGCCGCCGGACTTTTGGGTGGGCCTGCGCCGGGGGCATGATCTCTGGTCGGTGGCGCGGGCCTGCGGGTTGGCGCCGGGGGAAGTGCGCGGCTTTTATGAGCGGGTGGCGGTCATGCCCCGGCTGGTGACGCTGTTCAGCCCGCATGGCGCGGGGGAGGCAGGGCAGCGCCTGTCGGCCGCCATCCTCAATTTCCATCTGGCGACCGGCCGGATCGGCAAGCCGTGCGCGGCGCCCTTTGCGGTGACGGATGCCGCCAATGGCATGGGCGCGCGCGAAGTCGGATGCCGGGCCGGTGAACTGGCCGCGCACCGGGACTTTTCGATCGAGGCCTTGGCGCAGGTCGGCCGCTTCTGGGGCGCGGCCGCGCTGGCGGACAGGCCGGGATTGTCAGGCGCCGCGCTGGCCGACGCGATCGAGGCGGGACGCATCAAGGCGTTGCTGATGCCGGGCGGCTTGCCGTCGGCTTCGCATCCGATCCGTGGCCTGCTGGAGCAGGTGCCGCTCATCATCCTGACCACGCCGTGGAACGAGCCGGAAGTGGAGACGCTGCGCATGATCGCGCTTCCTGCCCCGGTATGGATCGAAAAGGACGGGACGTTGACCGGCGCCGACCGGCTGATCAGCCGGCAGCGGTGGCTATTCCCGTTGCCCGGAGAGGCCAAGCCCGACTGGTGGATCATGACCCGGATCGCCCAGGCCATGGGCTGGCGCGATGCCTTTCATTATGAGCGGCCCGCGGAAATCTATCGCGAGCATGTGCGGCTGACCGCTTATCGCAATGAGGGGGCGCGGCTGCTGAACCTCAAACGGCATGCGCCTATTTCCAACCCCGCTTATGATGAGCTGACGCCGTGGCGTTGGGGGGAAGTGCCGTTTGATGAAGGGCGCTTTCCCACGCCGGATGGGAAAGCGCGCTTGGTCGCCTTCTGGGATCAGGATTCCTGACCGGCGATCGTGCGCAGATGCTCCAGCAGCGCGTCGCCATTGGCGGCCCAGGTGAAGCGCAGCGCGGTTTCGCGCACCGCTTCCCGTTCGGGCGGGTTGACCAATATGTCGCTGATGGCGGCGGCCAGGGCTTCGGGTTGGCGGGCGACGATCTGTCCCGCTTCGGGCCGGTCGAGCAGTTCGCGCGCGCCGCCGACGTCGCTGATCACGATCGGCGTGCCGCAGGCCAGCGCCTCCACCCAGGCATTGGCCAGGCCTTCGGACGAGGATGGCAGCGCCATGACGTCGGCGGCGGCATAGATGCGCGGCAGCCGGTCATGCGGCACGGACCCCAGGAAGCCGATGCGCCGGTCGACGCCCAGTTCCTCGGCCTGTTTCTCCAGTGCGCGGCGATATTGCCCCTGACCCGCGAACAGCAGCGTGACGCCGGGCAGTTGCGGCAACGCCTGCACCAGCAATTCCTGCCCCTTGCGCGGGATGAGCGCGCCGACGCACAGCACCACCGGCCCTTCGAAGCCCAGGCTTTCCTTCGCCGCCGCCTGGTCGGTCAGTTCGAATCGGTCCAGGTCGACGCCGGTATAATGGACGCGGATCTTGTCTGCATCGATGCCCATGCGCGCCATCGACCGGCGCATCGCGTCGGACACGGAGAGCAGCCCGGCGGCGTCTTCGGCTGCGCGCTGCACCATTTTCCGCGTGCCCCGGCGCATGCCCCAATAATGGATGTCGGCGCCGCGAGCCTTTACCGAATAGGGAATGCCCAGAGCGCGGGAAAGCCGCTGCGCCACCGGGCCGTCGGGGAAGAAGAAGCTGGCGTCGATGACGTCGAAAGGCTGCTGCGCATGCAGGCGCCTGACCAGCGGCAGGATGGCGCGGGTCATGCTGTGGACGTTGAAGCGCCCGCCGAATTTGGGAATGATCGGAAAGACCGGGCGATGGACGGTCAGATCCTTCCACCGTTCCTTGGCGGGCAAGGCGCGCAGGGCGGCATAGCGCTTCGCCTTCGACAGCGGCCAGGGCGGGATGCCCAGCGGCGCGACGACCGTGACCTGGACGCCGTCCCGGCTCGCCAGCTCCCGAGCCTGCCGTTCCACGAAGACGCCGAAATTGGGACGGCTCATGTCCGGGAACAGGGTCGACAGCATCAGGACGTTCAGCGTCATCGCATCTTCCTAACGGGTAGCTTCGCGTCAACCATGGTCAAGGTAGGGTTAAGGATGAAATCGCCTTTGTCTACAGTCGTCTCACCAGTTGGACCGCCACGGCGCCCCAAGGTGGGTCACTTATCACCTGCTGGCGCGTGCCGCTGCCCAAAGGAAGGATGTGCAGCCGGTCGTCCTCGCGCCCGATCAGTCGCCCGAACAGAAAGCGTCCGGCATGGCGCGGCAGCAGCAGGTCGCGGTTGAGCACGCTGGAAAATTCGTCCGGCATGATGCGGCGGCACCAGATTTCATCACCGCTGCGGTAATCCCCGATGCTGCCCGATACCTGAACGCCGACCATCGCATCGACGGGCGCTGGCGGGGGAAGGGAGAGGGGCCGGGTCGGCGCGCGGGCGCCCTCCGGCCCCAGCAATGCGGCGACCGGCACGACATTCTGGCCGGGCAGGGCGACCAGTTCGGAAGAGGCGACGTCCAATGCCCTGGCGATGCGGTTCAGCCAGTTGACCGATACGGTTCGGGTGCCGGTTTCCAGCCGGCCGATGGTCTGGGCGGTGGTCGGGGGAACGCATAACGCGCCGACCTGCTCCAACGTCAGTCCCTTGGCTTTGCGTACCTCCCGGATGCGGGTGATCATATCTCGTCCTGTTTTTTACCTATTTGGTTTTTATGCTTTCCTACAAACTGATGGGCGTGGCAAGTCCCCTTGCATCCAGTTCCAGTAGGGAGACGCGCCATGGCCGTGCAATTTGTCGAACAGATCATAGAGGATCCCTTCGGTCGGGCGCAGAAGGTGGCGGTCAATCTGCACGAATCGCCGCTCGCCTGGCTGCATGCGCGGGGGCATTTGAGCGAGCGGCATTATCTCGCCGGGGACAGGCTGCGCGCTGATTGGGAAAAGGCGGGGCTGGGGCCGCGAATCACCATGCGCTGGGATGCGGCGCCGGGGCAGCGGCAGGGCAGAGGCGCGGGGACGGTCGAGCCGGGCCTTGCGCAACTGTCTGCGCGGGAACGGTTCGACGGCGCGATCCGCGCGGCGGGGCCGGGACTGGCCGATGTGCTGTGGCGCGTCGTTTGCGCGGGCGAAGGGCTGGTCGCGGCGGAAAAGGCGCTGGGCTGGCCGAGTCGCGCGGGCAAACTGGTGCTGACGCTGGCGCTGGATCGAGTGGCGGGGTGGTATCGGGTGGGGTAGGTGAGGCGGGTTTTGGCCGTTCCACACCTAGAGCATCGTGCGGAAAAGTGGGAACCGGTTTTCCGCTTAAAACGATGCGACAACAAGGAATTAGAGCGCGCGCCCTGCGTCCGATTTAGCGCAGCGCGCTCTATAACCGCTGCTCTCAGACCAGCTCTACCTTCAACTCCGATGCCTCCGCTCCGATCACCCTGACCCTCGTCCCGACCGGCGCGTCGGGACCACGGCAGGACCAGACGCTGTCCCCCACCTTCACCCGCCCATGCCCATTGTCGATCGGTTCGACGACGGTGACGATCTCTCCCACCAGCCGCGCCGTGCGGTCGTTGAGCAGCGGATCCTGCGAATCCACCGGATTGGCGGTGTACCAGCGCCGCCCGCCCCACACCGATACCAAGCAGAGGCCCGCGAAAAGCAGCAACTGGAGAGGCACGGAGATCGGGAAGGCGAGGGCCACCAGGCCCGTCACCGCGGCGGCCAGCGCGACCCAGATCAGAAACACGCCGGGTATCAGAACCTCGGCCACGCCGAGCAGCGCGGCGAAGACCAGCCAGCCCCAATGATCGTCCAGCATGGCGAGCCAGTCGGTCATGCCTGCCCCTGCCCGAACGGGCCGCGGCGCGGCGGCGCGGCAGGGGGTGGAGGCGGCGTGATTTCCCCCAATGCCTCCTTCGCCAGCGCGCCGATGCCGCCCAAAGTGCCGATCAACTGGGTCGCCTCGACCGGGAAGAGGATCGTCTTGGCATTGGGCGAGGTGGCGAACTGGCTCACCGCCTCGACATATTTCTGGGCGATGAAATAGTTGATCGCCTGCGCATTGCCATTCGCGATGGCGTCGGACACCATCTGCGTCGCCTTGGCTTCTGCCTCCGCCTCGCGTTCGCGGGCTTCGGCGTCGCGGAAGGCGGCTTCGCGGCGGCCTTCCGCCTCCAATATCTGGCTCTGCTTCTGGCCTTCGGCCTTCAGGATTTCCGAGGCGCGCAGGCCTTCCGATTCCAGGATGAGGGCGCGCTTCTCACGCTCGGCCTTCATCTGGCGGCCCATGGCGTTGACGATGTCGGCGGGCGGGCGAATGTCCTTCAATTCGACGCGGGTGATCTTGATGCCCCAGGCATTGGTGGCGTGATCGACCACCGACAGCAGGCGGGCGTTGATCTCGTCGCGCTTGGAGAGGGTTTCGTCGAGGTCCATCGACCCCATCACCGTGCGCAGGTTGGTGGTCGCGAGCTGCATGATCGCGACATAGAGTTCCGACACCTCATAGGCCGCCTTGGCCGCGTCCAGCACCTGGAAGAACACGACGCCGTCGACCGAGACCATGGCATTGTCCTTGGTGATGATCTCCTGCCCCGGAATGTCGACCACCTGTTCCATCATGTTGATCTTCCGCCCCACCGCATAGAAGAAGGCGGGATAGAAATTGAGGCCGGGGCGCGCGACTTCCGTGAAGCGGCCGAAGCGTTCGATGGTATATTGATAGCCCTGGCGCACGACCTTGACGCTCACCGCCAGATAAAACAGCACCAGGAATGTCACCGTCAGTGCGAATGTCGTCAGCATCGCTGCTTCCCCCCTGAAATCCGCTTGGACTATGACGTGAAATCATGAATGGGAAAAGGCAAAGTGATAGGAGTTTCATCATGTTGTTGCGCCACGCCCGATCGCTGCTGTTCCTGCCCGCGTCGAACCCCCGCGCCATCGCCAAGGCGCGGACCCTGCCCTGCGACATGGTGATCCTGGATCTGGAGGATGCGGTGCCCGACGACCGCAAGGAAGAGGCGCTGGCCAATGCGGTCGAAGCCGTGGCGGAGGGCTTTGGCGGGCGTCTCTGCGCGGTGCGCATCAATGTCGAGGGCGCGCCATCGCATGGGCGGGAGATGGTGGCGCTCAAGGCGTCCGCCGCTGACTATGTCGTGCTGCCCAAGGTGGAAAATCCGCGCCAGGTGAAGAATGTGTTCAGCGTCTGCCAGAAGCCGGTGATCGCGATGATCGAAAGCGCCGCCGGCGTCGTTGCGGCGCAGGCGATCGCGGCGGCGGAGGGCTGCGAGGGGCTGTTCATGGGGAATAACGACCTGCGGCAGGATCTGGGAATTCCGCCGTCGGCCGGGCGGGACGGTCTGGCGCTGTCGCTGCAATCAGTCATCCTGGCGGCGCGCGCGGCCCGGATCGCGGCGTTCGACGGGGTGTTCAACCGGCTGGACGACGAGACCGGATTCGAAAGCGAATGCGCGGCGGGGCATATTCTGGGCTTTGACGGCAAGACGCTGATTCATCCCAGCCAGGTGCCGGTCGCCAATCAGGTATTCGGTCCCGATCCCCAGGCGGTGGCGGATGCGCGGCGGTTGATCGAGGCGGCGACCGGCGGCGCCGAGCGTTTCGAGGGCCGCATGATCGAAAGCATGCATGTCGAGGAAGCCAAGGCGCTGATCGCCAGGGCCGAGGTGGTGACGGCCTAGGCGGCGTGGACAAGTCCGGAGTGGGGGAATGGCCCATTGCGGTCATTCTCAGCCGTTAAGCGCATCGTGCTCCTGCGAAGGCAGGAGCCCAGCCTTGCCCTAGTGGATCATCGCACCGTCTGAACTGGGCTCCTGCCTTCGCAGGAGCGCGGAATATGTTCCGGCTCGGTATGTCCGCCTCCCACACAAATCGGTTAGTCTGGCGGTCCCAGATTTATCCAAGCCGCCGGGCGACGAAAATATCCGGACGGATAATGGCCATTTGATAGCAGGAGATCGACGAAAGGGCGTAATTCCGCGATGTTTCCGGATGCGTCATAAATGTCACTGTCAACAAATAATTAATGGCATTTTTATGGCAAAATGTTAATGTTCGATCTGCGGGGTCCAGCCGATTCTGCGAGGTCCATCATGTCTAGGTTGAGGATGGCGGCGGGTGCCGCCAGTTGTTTCGTTGCGCTCTTTTTGGGCGGTGCTGCGTCTGCGGGGGAGGCACAGTGCTGGCAGCCTTATGAAGTGGAAGCGGCACGAGTCAGGGATTTACAGATCATGTTGATGCTGGGATCGCTGAAGTGCCGGTCGACGAATGGTGAAATAACGGCGAAATACGATAAGTTTAATGAAAGAATGGGAAGCGCCGATAAATATAATAGTGCGTTGAAGCTGCGCTTCATGCGAGAAAATGGCATAGCTGACGGGCAGCGTGCTTATGATGATTTTATAACCAGGCTGGCCAATAGTCATAGCGATGGCGTCCAATCCGCGGGTTTCTGCCAAATGGCCGATACGCTGCTGACCTTGGCGACCAATGCCGGTGAGAATGAACTTCCGATGCTGGCTCGGAATTTCTCGGACAAACCGGCGGGGGTTGGCGATGTCTGTGAACTGAAGACCGCTGCTGCGCCGGCTCCGGCCGTAGTTGCTGCGGACGCAGTGCAAGCGGCGCCGCCGGTCAGTGATCCGGTGACACCGACAGCGGCAGTGGCGGAGACGGCAGCGCCGCCGCCGGTTACGCCGCAATCCGCTGCGGCGGCGCTGGAGGCGGCTGCTGTCGCGCTTCAGTCGGCTGCGGCGAGCCTCAAGACCCAGTCCGGTGCACCGGCCAACGCGGCGACAAAGGATGCCGCGTTGGACGCTCAGCCGACGCTGGTGGCGGTGGCGAAGCCTGTAAGCTGAGAGTTGGAGAGGTGCCGCGCCTTTGGGGGAGCGCGGCATGGGGGTAATCAGGCCCCGGAGCGCTTTTTAGTCCCCGCTGCGTTCCCTTGGACTCCAACTCCGGCTTGCCGGTCTGGATAAGGTAGCGAGCCTTGCGCTGAGCGGTATTGATCGGGCGTGGGCCGTGAATTCTGCGGTGGGTCGACATCGATGATGGCGGCCGGATTCATTCTCATCCGTGGACAGGACAGTTTGTCCTGCCTGATGTTCAGCGCTTTTCATATTTCCAGTTGCGGCCCTTGCCCTCCGCGATCCATTCCACCGCTTGGGTGATGCGCTTGTCGCGCGTCTCGTCGGTCCGGGCATCATTGATCCATTCGCAATAGTCCCGGGTCTTGCCGGGCGTGAACTTTGCCCAGATGGCGGCCGCAGCCGGATTGGCGTCGATGGCGGTGGCGAAGTCGGGATGCAGCGGGAGCGGCGCACGCGGCGCCTTCGGGCCGCTGCGCGGCTTGTCGCCCGCGTCGATCAACGCCATGGCCTTGGCCAGCAAAGCGGTGATGTCCGTGTCGGCGGGCAGGTCGCTCAGGCTTTCGATCCGGCCGAACTGACCCATGGCTTCTTCGCTGGCGCTCTCCGGCTTCACCTTGTCATGCCAGAAGCCGAAGGCGACATGGCGCTGGAAGCTGGCCATGTTGCAGAGATTCCGATCCCGATAGGTGAAGAAGGGCATGCCCCATTTCACCGCCTCCGCAATATCGGGGGAGGCGGCGTGGACCAGGGCGCGCAAATGGGTGAGGATAGGCCGGGCGAAATCGGCCTGCTTCGCGATATAGGCGTCGATGCGGGGATCGCCCGCCATCGCCTTCACCCCTGCCGGTGGCGGGCGGTCAGCAGATAGTTGATCGCCTTGTTGGACGAGAGGATGAAGCCCTTGGCGGGCGTGAAGCTGAGGCCGGTGCTGTCGGTGACTTCCAGGCCGGCGTCCTCCAGCAGCTTCGTCAGTTCGTCGGGGTTCAGGAATTTGTGCCAGTCATGGGTGCCCTTGGGGATGCCGCCGATGCTTTCGCCAATGGTGATCATGGCGAGGCGGGAAAGGGGCGTGCGGTTGGGCGTCGAGAGGATCAGCAGGCCGTCGGGCGCCAGCCTTTCCGCCAGCGCGGCGATGAAGGCGGCGGGGTCCGTGACATGCTCTATCACTTCCATCGATGTGACGAGATCGAAGCCGGTTTCCTCCAACTGCTCCACCGGGGTTGCACGATAGTCGATGGAGAGGCCTTGCCCCTCGGCATGGCTGCGCGCCACGGCGATATTCTCCTCCGCAGCATCGAGCGCCGTCAGCTTCGCGCCCATGCGCGCCAGCGGTTCGGAGAGCAGCCCCGCGCCGCAGCCGACGTCCAGCGCCCGCCGGTCCGCGAGCGGTCGAAAGCTGTGGCTATGCCCCGGCCAATGCCGGTCGATGGCGTCACGAATATAGCGCAGGCGCACGGGGTTGAGCTTGTGCAGCATGGCGCTGCTGCCCTTGGGGTCCCACCAGTCGGCGGCCATGCTGCCGAAATGCGCGGCTTCGCGGGGATCGATGGTGCTGGAAACGGTGTTCGCCATGGCTCCCTGCTATCAGCGTCCGCACGTCCGCGCCACCTGTGCTTTGCTGGTGCGGGGGTTGGGAGGTTGCCATATTCGCCGCTGCTGCTAATAGGAGCGCCGTTTTTGTGCCCATATTGGGCATTTTCTTTCTTTTCAGCAGGCGGGTTCGACAAGCAAATGGCGCGCATCGTGATGAAATTCGGCGGCACCTCCATGGCGGGGATGGAGCGAATTCGCAATGTGGCCGCGCGAGTCAAACATGTCGTCGAACAGGGTCATGAAGTCGCCGTCGTCGTCTCTGCCATGGCGGGCGACACGGACCGGCTGGTCGGATTCTGCAAGGAAGCCTCGCCGCTCTACGACCCGGCGGAATATGACGTGGTGGTCGCCAGCGGCGAGCAGGTGACGAGCGGCCTGCTCGCCATGACGCTGAAGGCGATGGGCGTGGATGCGCGGAGTTGGCTCGGCTGGCAACTGCCGATCCGTACCAACGAAGCGCATTCCAAGGCGCGCATCGGGGAGATCGACACGAACGACCTGCTCGCTTCCATGCGATCGGGCACGGTCGCGGTGATTCCCGGCTTCCAGGGCATGATGGAGGATGGCCGCATCTCCACCCTGGGCCGTGGCGGATCGGATACCTCGGCCGTGGCCGTGGCGGCGGCGCTGAAGGCGGATCGCTGCGACATCTATACCGACGTCGATGGCGTCTACACCACCGATCCCCGCATCGTGGCGCGGGCGCGCAAGCTCGACCTCGTCACCTATGAGGAAATGCTGGAGCTGGCGTCGGTCGGCGCCAAGGTACTCCAGACCCGCTCGGTCGGTCTCGCCATGAAGGAAGGCGTGATCGTGCAGGTGCTTTCCTCCTTCGATGATCCCACCCAGGATGACCTCCCCGGCACGCTGATCGTCAGCGAAGAGGAACTGGAAGCCAAGCTCAAGGAAGACAAGATGGAACGTCAGCTCATCACCGGCATCGCCCATGACAAGAATGAGGCGAAGATCACCCTGACCCGCGTGCCGGATCGTCCGGGCGCCGTGGCGCACATCTTCGGGCCGCTGGCCGATGCCGCGATCAATGTCGACATGATCATCCAGAATGTCGGCCGCGACAAGGGCGAGACCGATGTGACCTTCACCGTGCCCGGCGCGGACCTGGCCCGCGCGCTGGACGTGCTGGAGAGCCAGAAGGACGTGATCGGCTTCAACCGGGTGATCCCGGATACCAAGGTGGCGAAGGTTTCCGTGGTCGGCGTGGGCATGAAGAGCCATGCGGGCGTGGCTTCGACCATGTTCAAGTCGCTGGCCGATCGCGGGATCAACATCCTCGCCATCTCGACCAGCGAGATCAAGGTGTCGGTGCTGATCGACGAGGATGAGACCGAACTGGCGGTGCGCGTGCTGCATACCGCTTATGGGCTGGACGCGCCGGTCGCGTAAGCCTCTTTACTAACGTCGTCATTCCCGCGAAGGCGGGAATCCATCTCCAACGCCATCCCCGGTCACGACGCCGGGAGATGGATCCCCGCCTTCGCGGGGATGACGGGAACAAGAATGAGCAAGACGAAACTGCAATCCCTGATGGCCCGCGGCACCGAATTTCTGGGCTGCGACGTCGCGATCATGTGCGGGGCGATGAGCTGGGTTTCGGAACGGCATCTGGTGGCGGCCATTTCCAATGCGGGCGGCTTCGGCGTGATCGCCTGTGGCGCCATGACGCCGGACCTGCTCGACAAGGAAATTGCGGCGACCAAGGCGCTGACCTCCAAGCCCTTCGGCGTGAACCTCATCACCATGCACCCGCAATTGTTCGAACTGATCGATGTCTGCGCGAAGCATGAGGTCGGGCATGTGGTGCTGGCAGGCGGCCTGCCGCCCAAGGGCAGCATCGAGGCGATCAAGGCGAAAGGCGCGAAGCTGATCTGCTTCGCGCCGGCGCTGGCGTTGGCGAAGAAGCTGGCACGGTCGGGCGTCGATGCGCTGGTGATCGAGGGCATGGAGGCGGGCGGCCATATCGGTCCGGTGTCCACCAGCGTGCTGGCGCAGGAAATCCTGCCCGAAATGGCGGCGCAGCTTCCGGTGTTCGTCGCGGGCGGAATCGGGCGCGGCGAGCTGATCGCGGGCTATCTGGAAATGGGCGCGGCGGGCGTGCAGCTTGGCACCCGCTTTGCCTGCGCGAGCGAGAGCATTGCGCATCCCAACTTCAAAAAGGCTTTCTTCCGCGCTTCGGCACGCGATGCGATCGCCAGCGTGCAGATCGATCCGCGACTGCCGGTCATTCCCGTCCGCGCGCTCAAAAATGCCGGGACCGAGGCCTTTACCGCCAAGCAGCGCGAGGTTGCCAATCTGCTGGACAGCGGAGCGGTCGACATGGGCGAGGCGCAGCTCCAGATCGAACATTATTGGGCGGGCGCGCTGCGCCGCGCGGTGATCGACGGCGATGTCGAGGGCGGATCGCTGATGGCCGGGCAGTCGGTCGGTATGGTGTCCAAGGAAGAGTCGGTGACCGACATCATCGCCCAGTTGATGGACGAAGCGGCGGTGGCGCTGGAGCGGCGCGGCTAGGGTTGTTCACGCCGACCCTGTTCTTGTGCAGGGAAGCGGCGGGATGAAATGAATCCCTTGCCGGATGGGCCGGGTTCCGTTCCGGTCGTCAGGAACGCATGGCTTTGCCATGAGTTTGTTCTGTCCGGATAATGACCAAAGGGATGTAAGGGTGCCGTTGCGTACCGTCGTTCGCCGTTTTCATGAGCTTGCATCTGTCACGGCGCTCGCGCTGATCGCTGGCTGTTCCACGCCCGAGAAGGCGCCGCCGCCCACGCCGCCGCCCCCGGTGGTGCCGACGATCAAGCCCCTGCCGCCCATGGGCGCGGTCGAGGAGATGAGCATTCCGGAAGTGGGCGACGACGGCAAATATCTGACGCCCAATCGCGGAGTGACGGCCAATACCGCGCTTTGGCATGTGCGCATGGCGCTGAACGTCGCGGCGCTCTCCTGCCATGGCGTCTACGAACCGGCGCGCATCCAGTATAATCAGATATTGCATGTGCATGAGGCGGCGCTGCGGGAGGCGAATGCGGCCGTCGACCGCAATTATCTGGTTGCTTACGGCACGGGCGGGCTCAAGGCGCGGGAGTTGCTGAATACCGTCGTTTATAATTTTTTCGCCCTGCCGCCAGTGACGAAAAGCTTCTGCCCTGTCGCGATCGAAGTGGGGGCGAAGGTGCTGGCGATGCCGTCGAACCAGTTGCTGGCCTATGCGCCAGAGGCGCTCACGGCGCTCGAAAAGCCGTTCCAGGATTTCTACGCGGCCTATGCCGATTATCTGCGGCGCCTGGCCGAGTGGCAGTCGCGCTTCGGCGGCACGGTGACGGTGGTGGTGTCGCCCACGCCGCTGCCGCCGCCGCCCACGCCGCCCAAGGAAGTGGCGTCCGGTTTCGTTCCCGCCGCCCCGGTGACGCCGCCTTCGGCCATGGCGCGGGGCGCGCCGGTACGGGTCGAGGTGCCGACCTTTCCGCTGACGCCGATGCGGGAAACCTTCATTCCCGTGCAATAGAGCATCGTGCGGAAAAGTGGGAACCGATTTTCCGCTTAAAAGGATGCGACCACAAGGAATTAGAGCGCGCGCCCTGCGTCTGATTGAGCGCAGCGCGTTCTCATTATCTTTTGTTTTCCGCATTCTGCGAGCCATCGGCTGTTCCAGCCGATTTCAGAATGCTTTAGCCCGTCAGTCGCGCGCGTCGAAGCGGCGGCGGGATTCCTCTACCGCGTCCAGATTGCGCTCTGCCCAGACCCAGACGCCGCAAAAGGCGGCGCTGAGACTGTCGCCCAATGGGGTCAGGGCATAGTCGACGCGAGGTGGCACCACTGGATGGACGGTGCGGGTGAGGAGGCCGTCGCGTTCCATCTGGCGCAGCGTCTGGGTCAGCATCTTCTGGCTGATGCCCTCCACCTGCTGCGCGATGCGGGTGAAGCGCAGCGTGCCCTTTTCCTCCAGCAGTTCGAGGACCAGCAGCGTCCATTTGTCAGCGATGCGGCCGATCAGATCATTCACCAGCCGCTCGATTCGCGGGTCGAGCGGCGCTTCGGGATTGGTGTCGATGAAGCTTTCCGCTTCAGCGATCTGATCGGGAGCGAAGCGTTTTTCCAACGGATTTGCCATTTCTTACCTTCGAGTATGTATGGCACTTCGCGGTGCCTTCTTTCCAAAAGAGAGCGTAACCCTAAATTGCGGTTCACACCATGGCTTTACAGGAGACGACCCATGCAGAAGAGCGGCAACACCATCCTCATCACCGGCGGCGGTTCGGGTATCGGCGCTGCGCTGGCGCATGAATTCCACGCAGCGGGCAACCAGGTCATCATCGCGGGGCGGCGGCAGGCGGCGCTGGATGCCGTGGTCGCGGAGCATCCGGGCATGGCGGCCCTGACCGTCGATATGGAAAATCCCGAAGCGATCGCAACCTTTGCCGGGAAGGTGGTTTCGGATTTCCCGGCGCTCAATGTCGTGATCCATAATGCCGGGATCATGACGGTGGAGAATCGGATCGACCTGGCCGTTGCAGAGGCCACCATCGCGACCAATTTGCTGGGGCCGATCCGGCTGACCCATGCTTTGCTGCCGCATTTGCTGGCGCAGCCCGTCGCGACGCTGATGACGGTGACGTCGGGACTGGCCTTTGTCCCGCTGGCGGCGACGCCGACCTATAGCGCGACCAAGGCGGCGCTCCATAGCTGGTCGCTGTCGATGCGCGAACAGCTCAAGGGCACCAGTGTAGAGGTGATCGAACTGGCCCCGCCGGGCGTGCAGACCGACCTGATGCCGGGCCATGCGGAAAATCCGCAGATGATGCCTCTGGATGCGTATATCGCGGAGGTCATGGGCCTGCTGGGGCAGGAGCCTGCCCTGGAGGAAATCTGCGTCGAGCGGGTGAAGTTCCTGCGCGATGCGGAGCGGCGCGGCGAGTTTGCGCAGGTGTTCGGGATTTTGAACGCGGGGCATTGAGCGGAGAATGTCTACGCCGTCCTGATCCTGGGTGGGTTGGTCCTCAAGAAGCTGGCGTGACCGTCGAAGGCGCTTTGGAGGGCAAGGGGAAGAGGCGGACGAAGCGCCTTGCCAACGCCTTGTCTCCCTCCACCTGAAGCGCGTCCGCGACATCCTCAAAAGTGAGATCGCCATAGATCACGGCGGCCAGCGCATTGCGGTCGCCGGACAGGATCGCGTCCGCACCGGCCGCTTCGCCGCGCTCGGCCGTGAAATCGCCGTCCTTCAGGATCAGGCGGAATTCCTCCTCCCCGAAGCGCAGGCCGATGGTGGCGTTCAAATCACCGATGCGGCCGCGGTCGATCATGGTGCGCAGCGACAGGATCACCGACACGTTGCTCATCGGCATGCCCGGTTGCATCGTGGGCGAGCGGGAGGCCCAGCGGCCCAGCACCTGGAACAATATTTCCGACTCGCGGCCCCATTGCGTCAGCTCATAGATCTGGCTGGCGGCGGGCGGGGGCAGGCGGCGGCGGATGAGGATGCTGGTGGCCTCCAGCTCCTCCAGCCTTTGCGTCAGCACATTGGCGCTGATTCCGGGCAGGCTGGCGCGCAGATCGGTGAAGCGCTTGGGGCCGAGCATCAATTCCCGCATGATGAGGAGAGCCCATCGGTCCCCGATCAGGTCCAGCGCATGGGCCGTCGCGCAGCCATCCTGATATGCCCGTTTTTTCAATCGCCTGCGCCTTTGGTTATTTTTTATAACTTATAAGTTGTATAAGATAATTTGCGAGTGCATGAAGTTCAAGCCAGTGAGTCGCATCGACGACCCTGCAACGGATAATCCCGAGGAGATGTGTGATGTCGAACGCCCCCGCTCCCAAGATGATTTTCGTGAATCTGCCGGTGACGGACCTGCCTGCCTCGATCGCCTTCTATGAGGCGGTGGGCGCGGTCCGGAACAATGATTTTGCCGATGACAGCGCGCAGATGTTGAGCTTTTCGGAAAGCATCCATGTCATGCTGCTGACGCATGAGCGGTTCACGAGCTTCACGCCGCGCAAGATTCCCGATGCGCATGAAACCGCGCAGGTGCTGTTGGCGTTGAGCGAAGCGAGCCGGGCGGATGTCGATGCGACGGCGGACAAGGCGCTGGCGGCGGGCGGGACGGAGCCCAATCCGCGGCAGGACCATGGTTTCATGTATGGCCGCAACTTTGCCGATCTGGACGGCCATATCTGGGAAGTGGCGTGGATGGATATGGAAGCGGCGCTGGCGGCCAATAAGGAAGCGGCCGCCTGAACTCTGCCTTTTCTGAGGAGAGATGCGATGAGCTATATGGACGGTTTCGTGATCCCGGTGCCCAAAGGGAACAAGGAGCGGTATAGGGAAGTGGCGGCCTATGCCGCGCCGATCTTCATCGAACATGGCGCGCTGCGGATCGTCGAATGCTGGGCGAACGACATCAAGCCGGGGAAGGTCAACGACTTCCGTACCGCCGTCATTGCGGAGGAGGATGAGGAGGTCGTCTTTTCCTGGATCGAATGGCCCGACAAGGAAACACGTGACGCGGGCGCGGAGAAAGTCATGAACGACCCGCGGATGCAGCCCAAGGAAGGGGAGGACATGCCCTTTTCCGGCGCGCGGCTGATCTATGGCGGGTTTGAGGTGCTGCTGGACGCCAAGGCTTGAGGAGGCTGGGATGACCGATCTGAACGGCAAATTCTTCTGGTATGAACTCATGACCAGCGATCCCCAGGCGGCGATCGCCTTTTATGGCGGCATCGTCGGCTGGACCGCGCAGGCCTTTGGCGGTGGTCATGACTATAAGGTGATTTCGGGCAGTGCAGGGCCGATGGGCGGGATCATGGCGATCCCGGCGGAAGCCAGGGACTGCGGCATGTCGCCCTGGTGGGGCGGCTATGTCGGCTCTGCCGATGTGGACGCCGATGCGAAGCGGCTGACCGAGGCTGGGGGAACCTTGAAGCGGGCGCCGGAGGATATTCCGGGCGTCGGGCGTTTCGCGGTGATGGCCGATCCGGGCGGAGCCGTGTTCATGCTGCTCAAGGGTTCCAGCCCTGACGGGATGGACGCGCCGTCCCCCATGGCGAACGGGCATGTCGGCTGGCATGAACTGTATAGCGGCGATTTCGACGCCGATCTGGCCTTTTACACGGGCCAGTTCGGATGGGCGAAGGGCGAGGCCATGGATATGGGCGAGATGGGCAGCTATCAGCTTGTCTCCCAGACCGGCGGCACCGACTTCCAGAGCATGACCGGCGGCATCATGCCGCGTCCCAAGGAAGTGCCCGTTCCGGCGTGGCTTTTCTATTTCGTCGTGCCGGATATCGACGCCGCGACGGAGAAGGTGAAGGCTGGCGGCGGCGCCGTGCTGAATGGGCCGATGGAGGTGCCGGGCGGCGCCTGGATCATCCAGGCGACCGATCCGCAGGGCGCGATGTTCGCGCTGGTGGGCATGCGCTCGGCCGAGGGATAGGGAGAGGAACCATGTCAAAAATTTCACCCTGCCTGTGGTATAACGGGCAGGCGGAGGAGGCTGCGCGCTTCTACGTCTCGATCTTCGGCGGGTCGGTGGATTTCATCAGCCGCTATCCTGATGACAATCCCAGCCCCAGCCCGTTCAAGGGCGGGGATGTGCTGCTGGTCGAATTCACCCTGTTCGGGGACAGCTATCAGGCGCTCAACGGCGGGCCGAAGTTCGGCTTTACCGAGGCGGTGTCGTTGTCCGTTTCCTGCAAGGATCAGGCGGAGATCGATCGTTATTTCGACGCCTTGACCGCCGATGGCGGTTCGCCGGGGCCGTGCGGCTGGCTGAAGGACAAATATGGCCTGTCCTGGCAGTTGGTGACCCAGGAGATCATGGACCTCTACAAGACCGGCGACCGGCCGGGCATCCAGCGGATGATGACGGAGATGATGACGATGCAGAAGCTGGATACCGCCCGGATGAAGGCGGCTTTCGAGGGAAAATTGCCATGACCGTGGCGGAGTTCGAACTGTCGGTGACGTGCCATATCGCCGCACCGCGCGGAATCGTATGGAAAGTGTGGACGGACCTGAAGGATGAATGGTTCTGCCCCAAGCCCTGGCGCGCCGAGGTGATAGAGGAGGTTCTGCGGCCGGGCGGACGCAGCGCGGTGCGCATGTTCGGTCCCGATGGCGAGGATACGGGGCCGATGGAAGGGATCATCCTGGAGGTGGTGCCGCAGGAGAAGGTCGTGACGACCGATGCCTATGCTTCGGGATGGATTCCGCAAACGCCCTTCATGACGGCGATCTGGAGCTTTGCCGATGAGGGGGAGGGGACGCGCTTTACCGCGGCCGCGCGCCATTGGGATGCCGAGGCGCTGGAAAAGCACAAGGAAATGGGATTTCATCCGGGCTGGGACCAGATGGCCGAGCAATTCAAGGCGCTGTGCGAAACATCTGCCGCCAGTGCCTGAAACGAAATGACTAAAAAAAGGGCGTCCGATATGCTGGACGCCCTTTCCTGTTTAGCGCGGCGGGCCGATCAGGCCTTGTAAACCTTCTCCACGGCGGCGCAGAACTTGGCCATGTCGTCCGCCGACCCGACGGTGACGCGTGAGACGGTGGGCCAGATCGGCCAGGCGCGGCCGATCTGCACCTTTTCCGGCGTGGCCAGGAGGGCGGTCTGAATCTCCTTGGCGGTCTTGGTCTTCCAGTTCACCATGAACATATTGGCCTGGCTGCCGGGATGCACTTCGATCCCCTTCTTGGTGAGCCAGGCAATGGTTTCCTCACGGTTTGCGATCATCTCTGCGCGGCGGGCCTTGATGAGCCCGGCTTCGGGATAGACCGCATTGCCGCAGGCCATGGCCGTGATCGACAGGCCGCCCGCCGTGGGTCCGAACAGGCCGATGCGCTTCTGGATTTCCGGGTCCGCGAAGGTAAGCCCCAGGCGCACGCCCGCCATGCCGAACAGCTTCGAGAAGGTCCGCATGACGATCAGGTCCTTGCGGCCCGCGACCAGCTTCGCCGCGCTCTGCGCTTCGGAGAAGTGGATATAGGCTTCGTCGACCAGCAGGATAGAATCTGCGGGTTTGTTGGCGAGCAGCCATTCGATGTCGGCCAGCGGCGTCACGGTGCCGGTCGGATTATTGGGCGAGCAGATATAGTAGAGGCCCGCATTGGGGTTGGCGGCCAGCATCGCCTTGACGTCATGGCCCTTGCCGATGGCCTGCGGCGCCTTGGCGATGGGCGCCTTCAGATAATCGGCTGTGCGCCAGGCGGATTCGAAGGTCGGATCGGCGGTGACGAGACCCTTGGTGGGCGAGCAGAAAGCCGCGACCGTGCTGACCAGCGGACCGCCCGAACCCGGCCACAACATGACGTGCGATTCCGGAATGCCCTCCACCTTGGCGACGGTGGCGATCAGGTCGCCCTTGTAATTGTCCGGGTCGTACCAGTTGCCGACCGCAGCGGCCTTGGCGGCGGCCTGGACGCCGGGTTCGAAGGGGCCGGTCCAGCATTCGTTGGAGCCGATGCGGACCGCGCCCTTGATGCCGCGAGCGGCCTGCTGCTGTGCGAAGGCAGGCTGGATCAGCAGGTTGCCGGCTGCTGCCCCGGCCGCCATCAGGGCGGAAATCTTGCCGATCGTGCGGCGGGAATAGCCCCGTTCGATCAGGTCTTCGCGGGCGTGTTTTTCCAACATCATGGTCATGTCGTCTGTTCCCCTTGTTGTTCCACAACTGCGCATATTCCACGGGGAGAAACGAAAAGGGCGGCGCATTTCCACAATGCGCCGCCCCCGATTCTCGAAATTTTATGCGGTTACTGAGCATTCTGAAGTCGGCTGGACAGCCGACGGCTCGCAGAATGCGGCAAAAGCTAACCGATCAGGCCTTCCAGACCTTGTCGATGGCATCGCAGAAGGCCTTCATCTCTTCCGCTGAGCCGACCGACACGCGGGACACATTGGGCCAGATCGGCCAGTTGCGCCCGATCTGCACCTTTTCGGCCAGAATCGCGGTCTGCATGTCCTTGGCGGGCTTGCCCCAATCGACCATGAACATATTGGCCTGGCTGCCCGGAATGACCTTGATCCCCTTCTTCTTGAGATGGGTGATGGCCATTTCGCGGGCGGCGACCATTTCGGCGCGGCGCTGCTTGATCAGATCGGCCTGGGCCACCGACACCGTGCCGCAGGCGACGGCGGTCATCGGCAGCATCGCCGTCACTTGTCCCCCGTCATAGCGCATCATCTTTTCCATGATCGCCGGGCTGGAGAAGGTAAGGCCCAGCCGCATCCCCGCCATGCCGAACAATTTGGAGAAGGTGCGCAGGATCAGCACGTCGTCACGGGTCGCGGCCATCTTCGCTGCGTTCGGGCCGTCGAACCAGTGGATATAGGCTTCGTCGACGACCAGGATCGCGTCCTTGGGCTTGTTGTCGGCCAGCCACTGGATATCGGCCAGCGGCGTCATTGTGCCGGTCGGATTGTTGGGCGAGCAGATATAATAGACGCCCGCATTGGGATCGGCCGCCAGCATCGCTTTCACGTCATGGGCATAATCCTTGGTGAGCGGCACCTTCGTCACCTTGGCGCCCAGCCAGTCGCCCGTGCGCCAGATCGCTTCATAGGCAGGGTTGCCGGTGACGATGCCCCGCGAGGGCGAGGCATAAGCGACGGCGACGCGGCTCAGCGGGTCGCTGGAGCCGGGCCAGGCGGTGATGCGATCGGCCGGGATGCCTTCGACGGCGGCGACGGCGGCGAACAACTTGGCATGTTCGTCATTGGGTTCGTAGCGATTGCCCTCCTGCACCAGCTTGAAGGCGGCTTCCGCAGCGACGGGGAAGGGGCCGGTCCAGCATTCATTGGCGCCGATGCGAACCGCGCCCTCGACCGGCTTGGCGGCTTGCTGCGCCATGGCGCCGGTGACGCGCAGGGCGGCGGCGCCCGCGCCCAGCAAGGCCGCGACCTTGCCCATCTGGCGGCGGGAATAGCCCCGGTCGATCAGATCCTGTTCGAACGCCTTATTGTCGATTTCTGCCATATGCTCGTCTCCCTGACTCGCTGACTTTTGAGATTTTACGGCTGTAAACGAAATCGGGGTCCATTTCCGCTATGCATATGGTGGAAAATCCGCCGAAGCCGCACATATTCGCCTTGGAAAGCGGGCGCGCGATCTGTTAGCGCTTGGCACATGCCCAGCACGCCCGCCGCCGCCGCCCGCCAGATTCTCATCCGCCTGCAGGAAGTCATGGCCGCGCGCACCAGTGCGCAGGCAAAGCTCAACAAGGTGGTCGAGATCATCGGGAAGTCGCTGTCGAGCGAGGTCTGCTCCATCTATCTGGTGCGCGAAGGGGTGCTGGAGCTGTTCGCGACGCGGGGATTGAAGCAGGAAGCCGTCCACGTCACCCGCATGGCGATGGGCGAAGGCCTGGTCGGCATGATCGCCACCAATGTCGAGACGCTCAACCTGGACGAAGCGGCCTCGCATCCCGACTATAGCTATCGCCCCGAAACGGGGGAGGAGCTGTTCCACAGCTTCGCGGGCGTGCCGATCGTGCGGCGGGAGCGGGCGATCGGCGTACTTTGCGTCCAGCATGTCGAGCCGCGCCGTTATGAAGAGGTGGAGATAGAAGCGCTGCAGACCGTGGCGATGGTGCTGTCCGAACTGATCGCCAATGCCGAACTGGCCGACGACGGGCCGGCGGATTCGCGGGTGCAGGACACGGGAACGTCGATCCTGCATGGGCTGCAACTGGTGATGGGCATGGCGCGGGGTCATGCGGTGTTCCACCAGCCGCGCGTCCATATCGAACATACTGTTGCGGAGGATACGGAAGCCGAACGCCAGCGCGTCATTTCCGCTTTCACCAAGATGCGCGAACAGATCGACCGGATGACCGGCACGGCCGAGTTCGGCACGGAGGGCGAGCATCAGGAGGTGCTCGAAACATACAAGATGTTCGCCTATGACGAGGGGTGGATCAGGCGGATCAACGAGGCGATCGACAGCGGCCTGACCGCCGAAGCCGCCATCGAGCGGGTGCAGCAGCGCACCCGCATGCGGATGCGGCAGATCGACGACCCGCTGCTCCAGGACAGGATGCACGATCTGGAGGATATGGCGAACCGGCTGCTGCGCATCGTGTCGGGGCAGTTGGGGACGGCGGCGCAACTCGGTCTGCGGCAGGACGCCATCCTCATCGCGCGCAATCTGGGGCCGGCGGAACTGCTGGAATATGACCGGCGGCGCCTGAAGGGCGTGATCCTGGAGGAAGGATCGCTGACCGCCCATGTCACCATCGTCGCGCGGGCCATGGGCGTGCCGGTGCTGGGGCGCGTGCGGGATGTTCGTCACCTGCTGAATGAAGGCGACCTGATCCTGATGGATGTGGCCGACAACAATCTGCTGATCCGTCCGACGCCCGACATGGAAGAGGCGTTCGAGAACAAGCTGCATGTGACGCAGAAGCGCCGGGCCGAATTCGTCGCGATGCGCGATCTGCCGTCCGTCACCACCGACGGGCAGCGGATCGAGTTGATGGTCAATGCGGGGCTGCGGGAGGATGCGCAGGCGCTAGACATTGTCGGCGCGGACGGCATCGGCCTGTTCCGTACCGAGTTCCAGTTCCTGGTGTCCGCGACCCTGCCGCAGCGGGAAAAGCAGCAGCGGCTCTATCGCGATGTGCTGGATGCGGCGGGGGACAGGCCGGTAATCTTCCGCACCGTCGACATCGGCGGCGACAAGGCGCTGCCCTATATGCAGCGCGATGCGGATGAGGAGCTGGAGGATAATCCCGCCATGGGCTGGCGCGCGCTGCGGCTGGCGCTGGACCGGGACGGGCTGATGAAGGCGCAGGCCCGCGCCCTGCTGGAGGCCGCGGCGGGCAAGATATTGTACGTGATGTTCCCGATGGTGTCCGAACCGTGGGAATATGATCAGGCATGGGCGTTGGTCGAGCATCAGCGCGAATGGCTGGTGGCGCAGAAGAAGAAACTGCCGGTCGCGATCCGCTATGGCGCGATGCTGGAGGTGCCGGCTCTGGCCGAAGTGCTTGACCTGCTGTTGCCGAAACTCGATTTCCTTTCGATCGGCACCAACGACCTGACGCAGTTCCTGTTCGCCGCCGACCGCGCGCATCCGCGCCTGGCGGAGCGCTATGACTGGCTCAGCATCGCCATATTGCGCTTCCTCGACCGCGTGGTGCGTGCCTGCGAGGCCTATGAGGTGCCGGTCGGCGTTTGCGGCGAAATGGGCGGGCGCACGCTGGAGGCGATGGCGCTGATCGGCCTGGGCGTAAGGCGATTGTCGATTACCCCTGCCTCGGTCGGGCCGGTCAAGGCGATGATCCGGACGCTCGATGCGGCGGAACTGCGCAAGGTCATGCGCGACCTGCTGGACAAGGGCGTTACGGATATTCGTTCGGCCCTGGTCGACTGGGCCGGTGAACATGCTATTGAATTGAATTAAGGTGCAGACCCAATGGGATTGCAGCGGCGCATCCGGCCCGATCGGTCCGACGCGGCGTTGACAATCCCTGTCCCGCAATGAGACAAGGCCGGCCTTCAAAAGTCACGGAGCAGCATGGCAGAAGAAGCTGAACAGGAACCCGGCGTCGCGGCGTCGGAACAGCAGCCCAACACTCCGGGCGCGCGTTTGCGTGCCGCGCGGGAGGCGCAAGGGCTGTCGATACAGGATGTCGCCACCCGTACGCGCATTGCCCAACGGCAGTTGGAGGCGATCGAGCGAGACGATTATGCCGCCCTGCCCGGCATTCCCTATGCGGTGGGCTTTGCCCGCGCCTATGCCCGCGCCATCGATGTGGACGAGGTGGCGATCGCCGCCGATGTGCGCAATGCCGTGCATAATTCCGAACTGGGCAGCAACCGCTATGAAGCGTTCGAGCCGGCCGATCCGGCGCGCGTGCCCTCGCGCGCTTTGGCCTGGACTGCGGCGGCCATCGTCGTGATCCTGGTGGCGGGCTTTGCCGTGTGGCGTACGCAGGTGATGACCCCGCCGACGGGGGATCAGATTGCCGCGCAGCAGGCTGCGCCGGCTCCCGTCACGGCGAAACCGGCGGCGGGCGCGCGTCCTGCCGCGCCGGTGGCGCAGACGGTCGTGTTCACCGCCAATGACGATGTCTGGCTGCGCATCTATGATGAGGCTGGCGAACGGCTGAAGGACGGGCTGATGAAGAAGGGCGAAAACTTCACTCTTCCCGCCAATGCCCGCAATCCGATGATCCTGACCGGGCGGCCGCAGGCGTTGACCGTGACGGTCGGGGGCAAGCAGATCGCGCCGCTGGGGCCGCCGGATCGCACCATTGCCGACGTGCCGGTCAATGCCGAGGCGCTGCTGGCCCGCGCGGCCCCTGCTGCGGCGGCGGGCGCAGGGCCAGCGGGGAGCGCTCCGGCCCCGGCTGCCACGGCGCCGATTTCCACTGTCCCGGTTTCCAGTGTCCCGGTTTCCAGTGGGCCGGTTACGCCTGCGCCTGCCGCCCCGGCTCCGGCGCCTGCCGCAGCCGATTGATCCGTTCAGGGGCGATTCAGCGGAATTTGGCGCAAAGTCGCGCTTTACCGGGCGGATTATCGCCCTATGGTTAAGACCGAATTTCAAGTCGGGGATCATCATGCGTAACGCTTTTTTCGCGACGGCAGCACTGGCGCTGATCGCGCTCGCGCCGCCGGTCGCGGCCCAGAATGTCAGCGTCGATGTGCGGGTCGACCGGCTGGAAAAGGAAATGCGCGCGGTGCAGCGCAAGGTGTTTCCCGCCGGCGCGCCGCTGGAGGCGGAGATCACCCGCCCGGCCGCGCCTGCGATGGTGCCGGGGTCGCCATCCTCGACGCCGGTTGCTGACCTGACGGCGCGGGTCAATGCACTGGAATCGCAGCTTGCCTCCATCACCGGGCAGGTCGAGGAAAACAGCTTCAAATTGAAGCAGTTGGAAGATGCGTTCAACCGCTATAAGGCGGAACAGGCCGCGCCCGCCGTGGTGCCGCCGCCCGCCATGGGTCCCTCGGCATCCGTCGCGCCGGCGCCCACCCGGCCTGCCGCGCCCCGCACCGCCGCCAGTGGCGCGAGCGAGGAGCGCAAGGCCGCCGTCGCCGCGATCGAGCGGCCGTCGACGGGCAATGAGGCGGATGACGCCTATACCTATGGTTTCCGCCTGTGGGGCGCGAAATTCTATCCCGAGGCGCAGGCGCAGCTCAAGGCGACCGTCGACAAATATGGCAGCAGTCCGGTCGCCAGCAAGGCCGCGAACCTGCTGGGCCGCGCCTATCTGGACGATGGCAAGCCGGCGCTGGCGTCGGTCGCTTTCTATGAAAATTACCAGAAGCGGCCCAAGGGCGACCGTGCGGCCGACAGCCTGGCCTATCTGGGCGAAGCGCTGATCCAGCTCAAGAAGCCCGCCGATGCCTGCAAAGTCTATGCGGAGCTGGAGCAGGTCTATGGGGGGAGCTTGTCGAACGGCCTGCGCGGCATGATGGACCAGGGCCGGACCAGGGCCAAGTGCACCGCCTGAAGCCCGCATGGCTGAGGGCGATCTTGTAGCGGAACTGAGCCGTGCGGTCGGCGCGCTGGTGGAGGATTTCGGCGGCGCCCGCTTCGGCGTAGCGGTTTCCGGCGGGCCGGACAGCATGGCTTTGCTCGATCTGGCGGCGCGGGCCTTTCCGGGACGGGTCGAGGCGGCGACGGTCGATCATGGCTTGCGCGACGCTTCTGCCGCCGAGGCCGCCATGGTGGCGGACTGGTGCGGCCAGGCCGGGATTGCGCATGCGACGTTGCATCCGGACGGCGCGGTTCGGGGCAATGTGCAAAGCTGGGCGCGGGCGCAGCGCTATGCGTTGCTGGAACGGTGGCGGGTCGAGCGCGGGCTGGACTGGCTGCTGACGGCGCATCATGCCGACGACCAGTTGGAAACGCTGCTGATGCGGCTCAACCGTGGCGCTGGCGTCGGCGGATTGGCGGGCGTGCGGGCGCGGCAGGGGGCGGTGCTCCGGCCCTTGCTGGGGGTGCGCAAGGCGGACCTGCTTGCCTATGCGCTGGAGCGCGACCTGCCGCATGTTGATGATCCCTCGAACAGCGATCCGCGCTTCGATAGGGCTACCTTGCGCACGGCGCTGAGCGGGGTGGACTGGATCGACGTGGCCGCGGCGGGGCGCAGCGCAGCGGCGCTGGCGGAGGCGGAGGAAGCGCTGGAGTGGATGGTCGACGGCCTTGAGGCGCGCCATGTCCTGCCGGACGGGGATGGGCTGGCGCTGGACCGGACGGACTTGCCGCGTGAACTGCTGCGCCGGTTGCTCCTGCGGATGGTAGAGCGGTTGCAGCCGGACGCGGTGCCGCCGCGTGGGGAGGCGATCGACAGGCTGATCGCGGCGGCGCGCCGGGGCGAGAAGATGAGCATCGGCCGACTCATTTTGAAGGGCGGGGACCGCTGGACCCTGAAAGTCGCGCCGCAGCGCCGGTGGCAGTGAAGGATCGTTACGGAAAGGTTCCACGGTCTGGCGCGGGACTCCCACAATCCGTCGATTTGAGGGCGCGCAATGACCTTTCCTTAACGCCTATGCTGGTTAATGAAGCTGAGTTGAGCGTGGGAATTTTCGATTCATGTTTGAATTTGCGGCAGTGACCTATGGCCTGCTGGCCAGTGTCATTCTTTCGGCGGCGCAGCGCAATCACAGGATGGAAAGACCCCATCCGCCGATGCTGCTTTATACGGGCTATATGCTCTGTGGTCTGTCGGCCGGGGTCGCGGTGATCCTGGCCTATATTGCCCTGTCGCAATTTGTCGGCGGCTGAACGGCGGCTGCGCATGCGGCTCTGCTTGCGATTTTGCTGCGGCACCCTATCTTGCCGGGTGAAAGAGAGTGCTGAATGAACGACGAGAAGGACCCGCAGGGTAACCCCTGGATCAAGAGCGCGATGATTTGGGCAGGGGTGATTGTCGCCCTGCTGCTCTTCGTCTCGATGTTCGACAGCCGCACGGCGTCCAGCGCCGGGACGGGCATCGCCTATTCCGAATTCCGCGCCAAGGTGCAGGAAGGGCAGGTCAAGGACGTTGCGGTCGCCACCGACCGGATCACCGGCACGCTGACCAGCGGGCAGAAGTTCAGCACCGTTCCGGTGAACGATCCGGGCCTCACGGGCCTGCTGGACGATTATAATGTCAAATATTCCGGCCAGGCGGAGGAGCAGCCGAGCTTCTGGATGATCCTGATCTACCAGTCGCTGCCGTTCCTGCTGATCCTGGGCATCGCTTTCTTCGTGCTGCGCCAGATGCAGAAGGGCGGCGGCGCGGGCGGTGCCATGGGCTTCGGCAAGTCGAAGGCCAAGCTGCTGACCGAAAAGCATGGGAAGGTGACCTTTGATGACGTCGCGGGCATCGATGAAGCCCGCGAGGAATTGCAGGAAATCGTTGAATTTCTGAAGGATCCTACCAAGTTCGCGCGGCTGGGCGGCAAGATTCCCAAAGGCGCATTGTTGGTCGGCTCGCCCGGTACTGGCAAGACGCTGCTGGCCCGCGCCATTGCGGGTGAGGCGGGCGTGCCTTTCTTCACCATTTCGGGTTCCGATTTCGTCGAAATGTTCGTCGGTGTCGGCGCCTCTCGTGTGCGTGACATGTTCGAGCAGGCGAAGAAGAACGCGCCCTGCATCGTCTTCATCGACGAAATCGACGCCGTGGGCCGCCATCGCGGCGCGGGCCTGGGCAACGGCAATGACGAGCGCGAGCAGACGCTGAACCAGCTTCTGGTCGAGATGGACGGTTTCGAGGCCAATGAGGGCATCATCATCGTTGCGGCGACCAACCGCCCCGACGTGCTGGACCCCGCTTTGCTGCGTCCGGGCCGTTTCGACCGTCAGGTCGTGGTGCCGCGCCCGGATATCGAGGGCCGTGAGAAGATTCTGGCCGTCCACATGAAGAAGGTGCCGTTGGCGCCGGACGTCAATCCGCGCACCATTGCGCGGGGTACGCCCGGTTTCTCGGGTGCCGATCTGGCGAACCTCGTCAATGAGGCGGCTTTGATGGCAGCCCGCCGGGGTAAGCGTCTGGTCGCCATGGACGAGTTTGAGGCGGCCAAGGACAAGGTCATGATGGGCAGCGAGCGTCGCTCCATGGTCATGACCGACGACGAGAAGAAGATGACCGCTTATCATGAGGCGGGTCATGCCATCGTAGCGGTTCATGAACCGGCGTCCGACCCGATCCACAAGGCGACGATCATCCCGCGCGGTCGTGCACTGGGCATGGTGATGCGTCTGCCGGAGCGGGACAGCTACAGCTATCATCGCGACAAGATGCACGCGAACATGGCCGTCGCCATGGGTGGGCGCGTGGCCGAGGAGATCATCTTCGGTTACGACAAGGTGTCGTCGGGCGCTTCGGGCGACATCCAGTACGCCACCAAGCTGGCGCGCGACATGGTCACCCAATGGGGCATGTCGGACAAGCTGGGGCCGCTGCAATATGAGGAGCAGCAGGGCGAAACCTTCCTTGGCTATTCGCAGAGCCAGCGCGTCCATATGTCGGACGAGACGGCAAAGCTGATCGACAAGGAAATTCGCGGGCTGGTCGAACAGGGCTATGCGCGGGCGCAAGAAGTGCTGACGGGTCATGAGGACCAGTTGCACCTGCTCGCCAACGCGATGCTGGAATATGAGACGCTGAGCGGCGAGGAGATTAAGACGCTGCTCGACAAGGGTGAGATCACCCGCGACGACGGCACGACGATCAAGCCTTCGGTGATACCGGCGGCGGGGTCTTCCATCCCGAAGACCCGGCGTCGCAAGGGGCCTTTTGGCGACCCTTCGCCTGCAGGGGCTTAAGGTCGGATCAGCGAGATGCAGGAGGGCGCGGCCAGTTGGCGGCGCCCTTTTGTGTTGGATCGTACGATGATCGCGATTGTTCGGTTTTTGGCCAATTGCAGACCCTTCCTCTCCCAGTGGGACAGGGGCTAACGTCCGCGTCCGCCCTTGGCAGACATTCCCGCCTCGGCGTTAGGGCCAATCGACATTCAGCCCTGACGGCCTGCAAATGACGCTTTTCCGTACTTCCGCTGCTCACGTACTTTTAGTACGCTGCGTTGAAGCGAGGCACGTGACTCGCTTCAAGGGTCACGAAAAACCACCATTTTCGGCACGTCATCATCTGAATGTCGATTGGCCCTAAGCCGCCGCCCGATCCTCGTCCATGAATGCGGCGACATCATCAAGCGCCACATCCTTCGACAGGAAGGTCTTGCCGATCCCCCGCGCCAGCAGGAATGGCAGGGTGCCCGCTGCCATCTTCTTGTCGTGCAGCATATGCGCGACCAGCGCCGCGCCGTCCGCCGTGACATGCGCGCTGGTGAGATCATAAGGCAAGCCCATGGCCTTCAGATGCGCCGTCACCCGTTCCGCATCTTCCGTCGTACATAATCCCAGCCGCGCCGAATAGCGGAAGGCCAGCGCCATCCCCGCAGCGACTCCCTCGCCATGAAGCAGGGTTTGGGAAAAGCCCGTATCCGCCTCCAGCGCATGGCCGAAAGTATGCCCCAGGTTCAGCAACGCCCGGCGCCCGGAGGTTTCCCGCTCGTCCTCACCCACGATCTTCGCCTTGGCGGCGACGCTGCGCTCGATCGCATATTCGCGCGCGTCGGCGTCACCGGCGAGCAGCTTATCTCCCTCCGTCTCGCACCAGGCGAAGAAGTCGGGGTCGTCGATCAGGCCATATTTCACGACCTCGGCGTAGCCCGCCCGCGTTTCGCGCACCGGCAGCGTATCCAGCGTCGACGGATCGATCAGAACCAGCGCAGGCTGGTAGAAGCTGCCGATCAGATTCTTGCCTGCCCGCGCATTGATCGCGGTCTTGCCGCCGACCGAACTGTCGACCTGCGCCAGCAGCGTCGTCGGCACCTGGATGAAATGGCAGCCGCGCTTCAGGATCGAGGCGGCAAAGCCCACCAGATCGCCGATCACGCCGCCGCCCAGCGCCACCACATGGTCGCCGCGCTCGATCTCCAGCGCCAGCAGCGCGTCGAGCAATTCCTCCAGATGACGCCAGCTCTTGGTCTGCTCGCCCGGCGGCAGGATGACCGGCTCGACCGCGACATTGGCGGCGCGCAGGCTGGCCTCCAGCCGGGGCAATTGCGCCTTGGCGACATGCGCGTCGGTGACGACCACCAGCCTGCCTTTCCGCGCATAGCCCGCCAGATGCGCGCCCGCCCGGTCCAGCGCGCCCTGTTCGATCACGATATCGTAACTGCGCGCATCGAGCGCGACGCTGACTATTGCCATTGGGAAAGCTGCTCCATGATGCTGTCGACCGCCACGTCATGCGGCGCGGCAGCGCTTTTCACATGAATGGGGCAAAGCGCGTAAACCGGATTGCGGATGGCGGCGAGTTCGGTCAGCACCGCGCGCGGGTCGTTGCCCTTCAGCAGCGGCCGTCCCTCGCGGCGCGACACCCGATC
This sequence comes from Sphingobium sp. SJ10-10, assembly GCF_036038995.2. NCBI lineage: Bacteria > Pseudomonadati > Pseudomonadota > Alphaproteobacteria > Sphingomonadales > Sphingobiaceae > Sphingobium > Sphingobium sp. SJ10-10. Next base: position 1,859,386 of record NZ_CP158132.1, on the reverse strand, counting down.
GACCAGCGTATCGATATCGGCATTGAGCCAGATCGCCAGCGCATGTTCCAGGATCAGCGTCCGCGTCTCTTCCTGCATGAAGGCGCCGCCGCCGGTCGCGATCACCTTGGGCGCGCCGTCCATCAGCCTGGCGATCACCCGCCGCTCGCCGTCGCGGAAATAGGTCTCGCCATAGCGTTCGAACATTTCGGTGATCGTCATGCCTGCGGCCTTTTCGATCTCCTCGTCCGCATCGACGAAGCCGACGCCAAGCCGTGCCGCCAGCCGCCGCCCGACGGTCGATTTGCCGACGCCCATCATGCCCACCAGGACGATGGGGCCGCGCTTCGCACGCGCCGCTGCGGATTTGCTGTTTCGCTGCATGGCGAGCGGGGCTATACATCCCCGCGCCGACAAGGCAAATCGCAACTTTCCTTAAGCTTTGGCCCGGCCAGAACAGGACTCATGAAGCGCAACCGTTCCTACAGCAGTTTTGAAGGCAGCTCGCGCCGTCGTCGCGGCCTTTCCCTGCCAATCATTCCGATCATCGCGGTCGTCGTGCTGGTCGCGATCCTTGCCTTGCTCTGGTCACGCGGCGGCGAAAAGCCGCAAGCTCGCGTGGAAAAAGTCATTCCCGCCGAAAAGCTGGGCCAGTAAGCGGCATGCGGCATCGGCGGGTGAACGCGAAATGGGCGCTGGGGACGCTTGCGCTCGCGCTGGCGCTGCCGGTGGTGGCGCAGGAGACGCCCGAATCCCTGCTGCCGCCCGGCTTTGGCGACGCACCCGAAGCGCCACCATCCGGGGCGCAGCGTCCGGCGCCGACAACGCCCGCGCCGCCGACCGGCCCTTCGCCTGCCACGCCGATTTTGCCGCCCAGCTTCGCCGTCTCTGACGAGGCGGGCGCCAATGCGGCGGAACCGATGAGCGAGGAAGAGCTCGCCGCGGAAAAGGCGAAATATGATCTTCCCGAAAATGCGCATCGCTCGCTGGACCGGGTAGGCCCGCTGACGCCCGAGCGATTGGGCCTGGAACCCAAGGCTTTCGGCGCGCAGTCCGGCCAGTTCCTTGCCACGCTGATGAAGGAAACGCGCGCGCCGATCACCTCGCGCTGGGCCTCCATCCTGCTGCGGCGCGCGTTGCTGACCGCGACCGATACGCCAAAGGACATCAACGGCGCGGACTGGGTGGCCGAGCGCGCCTGGCTGTTGCTGCGCATGGGGGAGGCGGACAGCGCGCGCCTGTTGGTGCAGAGCGTCGATTCCGATCAGTTCACGCCGCGCCTCTATGCCATCGCCATGCAGACCTATCTGGCGACGGCCGATCCGGCAGGCCTGTGTCCGCTGTCGGCGGGGGCGCTGCGGTTCAGCAAGGAGCCGGGCTGGGACATGACCCGCGCCATCTGCCCGGCGCTGTCGGGGGATCAGGGATCGGCCAGCGGCGCGCTCAACCAGGCGCAGCGGCGCGGCGTGGTGCGCGGCATCGATTATCGCCTGGCGGAGAAGGTGGTCGGAACCGGTTTCAACGCCCGCCGATCGGTCAAGATCGAATGGGATGCGGTCGACCGGCTGACCGCCTGGCGCTTTGGCCTGGCGACGGCGCTCAATGTCGAAATTCCTGACGATCTCTATGGCACGGTGGGCTCGCATGTTCGCGCCTGGGAAGCGCGCGCGCCCGCGCTGTCGGCTGTCCGCCGTCTGCCCGGTGCGGAAGTGGCGGCGCGGCTGGGGGTTTTTTCCAACAAGGCGCTGGTCGGGTTCTACAGCCAGTTGCAGGCCGACGGTGACGTGCCCGCCAATGCGGCCGACCGGATCGATGCGCTGCGCACCGCTTATGCGGGGACGGGCACCGAAGATCGGTTGCAAGCGATGCGGACGCTTTGGCAGGATGAGGCGCGGCCTGATTTCGTCGGCCTGATCGCGACGGCGCGGGCTGCCGCGGCGCTGCCCGTTTCGGAATTGGGTGCCCGCGATGCGGCCAATCTGGTCGCGGCGATGTTCACGGCGGGCTATGATCGCAGCGCCGCCCGCTGGGCACGGCTTGCGGCCCAGGCGGGTGGCGATGGCGCGGGCGATCTCTGGGCCTTGCTTGCGGTCGGCGCGCCAAGTGCGGTGGTGGAGATTGGCTCGGGCCGCGTTTCGTCCTTCGCCAAGGCTGCCGATCCGCGCAAGACGCAGATGCTGATCGCTGCGCTGGCAGGGCTTTCCCGGCTCAATGCGCAGGACGGCGCGTCGCTGGCGCAGGATAATGGCTTTAACCTGGGCGTCACCAGCCGCTGGACGCGCGCCATCGACGCGGCCGCCGGGCGGGGCGAGAAGGCCAGTGTCGCGCTGCTGGCGGCGGTCGGCATGCAGACGGCCGACTGGAACCGGCTGCCGCCCTTCCACCTCTACCATATCGTCGCCGCGCTGCATCGCGTCGGGCTCGATCCCGAAGCGCGGATGATCGCGGCGGAGGCGATGACGCGGCTCTGATGGGCGAGGATGCCGCGCTTATCGACCGTTTTTTGGAGATGATGGCGGCCGAGCGGGGCGCCTCCCGCAATACGCTGCTGGCCTATCGGGCCGATCTGCTGGGCGCGGGGGAGATTGTCGGCGGCCTTGCCGTAGCGACAAAGGACGGCATAGCCCAACTGGCGACGGCATGGGCGGAACTGGCCGCGTCTTCGGTGGCGCGAAAATCTTCGGCCCTGCGCGCCTTTTACGCCTTTCTGGAAGAGGAGGGGCTGCGGGCCGACAATCCCTCGGCCGCGCTGCCGCGTCCTGTAACCCGCCGGCCCTTGCCCAAGATTCTCTCGGCGCAGGAGGTCGATTCGCTGTTCGTGCTGATCGCCGGGAAGCTGGACGTCGAGCATCCCTCGCCGCTCGACCTGCGCCTGTCCGCATTGATCGAACTGCTTTACGGATCGGGCCTGCGCGCCACCGAACTGGTGTCGCTGCCGCGGCGGGCGCTGGCATCCGACCGGCCCTTCCTGATCCTGAAGGGCAAGGGCGCTCGCGAGCGACTCGTGCCGATTTCGGATCGCGCCCGCGCCGCCGTGGCGGCCTGGTTGCACCATGTGCCCGCCGATAGCCCCTGGCTGTTCCCCTCCGGCAAAAGCCATGTCAGCCGGATTCGCCTCTATCAGATGGTGAAGGCGCTGGCCGCCGCCGCCGGAATCGCGCCAGAGCGAGTCAGCCCCCATGTGCTGCGCCACGCGTTCGCCACCCATTTGCTGGAAGGCGGTGCGGACTTGCGCGCGTTGCAGTCCATGCTGGGCCATGCCGACATCGGCACCACGCAAATCTATACCCATGTCGACAGCCGCCGCCTGGTCGAACTGGTCAACAGCCGCCATCCGCTGGCTTCCATGACGCATCGGCGCGTTGACGGCGACGTGTCTCCGCCCTAACGCCATGCGCCATGGTTAGTTTTCTCGAATTCGAAAAGCCCATTGCGGAGCTGGAAGCGCGGATCATCGAACTGCGCGCGACCGCCAATGCCGGCGATATCGACATCAGCGGCGAGATCGACAAGCTGGAGCAGCGCGCTTCGAAAATGCTGGTCGACACTTATGCGAAACTGTCGCCCTGGCAGAAGACGCAGGTGGCGCGCCATCCCGACCGCCCGCACTTCAAGGATTATGTCGCGGGCATGTTCGACAATTTCATGCCGCTGGCCGGGGACCGCGCCTTTTCGGACGATCAGGCGATCATTGGCGGATTCGCGACGCTGGGCGAACGGCGCTTGGTCGTGATCGGCCATGAAAAGGGCGACGATACGGCCAGCCGCGTTCGCCATAATTTCGGCATGGCGAAGCCGGAGGGTTATCGCAAGGCGATCCGCCTGATGCAGCTCGCTGACCGTTTCGACCTGCCGGTGGTGACTTTGGTGGACACGTCGGGCGCTTTCCCCGGCGTGCAGGCGGAGGAGCGCGGCCAGGCCGAGGCCATTGCCCGCTCGACCGAACAATGTCTGGCGTTGGGCGTGCCGATGGTGGCGGCCGTGGTGGGCGAGGGCGGATCGGGCGGCGCGGTGGCGCTGGCGGCGGCCAATCGCGTGTTGATGTTCGAACATGCGGTCTATTCGGTGATTTCGCCCGAAGGGTGCGCCTCGATCCTCTGGCGCACGGCGGAAAAGGCCAGCGATGCCGCCACGGCGATGCAGGTGACGGCGCAACATCTGAAATCGCTGGGCGTCATCGACCGCATCGTGGCGGAGCCGATCGGCGGCGCTCATCGCGAGCCGGTGCAGGCGATCGCCAATCTGGGCGCGGCCATCGGCCGGGAACTGGATTCGCTCTCCGGCATGAGCGCCGATGCGCTGCGCACCGACCGCGCCGACAAATTCCTGGCCATCGGGGTCTGATCGCTTAGCCTCTATTTTGGGGAACCTGCGCCTGCTATCCCTCGTTACGCCATGGTAACAGGGGAGGCAGGAGGTAGTGTGAAGCAGTTATCGTCTCTGGCTTATGCGGGGTTGGGCTTCATAGCCTTGGCCGCCGCGCCGTTGGCACTCAGCCAGCAGCGGGCGATTCGGACGGTTTCGTCGATCAGCCCGCAGGAAAAGGAAGCCGGCGCCAAGCAGCATCCCCAATTGCTGAATGAATTTGGCGGCGCCTATGCCGGGCCGCAGGCGAAATATGTCGAGGGCGTGGGCCGTCGCATCGCGGTCCAGTCCGGCCTGTCCAACGCGCAGGGGGACTTTACTGTCACCCTGCTCAATTCGCCGGTGAACAACGCCTTCGCCATCCCCGGCGGCTATGTCTATGTCACGCGGCAGCTCATGGCGCTGATGAACGACGAAGCCGAGCTTGCGGGCGTGCTTGGCCATGAAATCGGCCATGTCGCGGCCCAGCATGGCCAGCGGCGGCAGCAGACGGCGCAACGCAACGCCATTGGCGGCACGCTGCTTCAGGTGCTGACGGGCGCGCTGCTGGGTGATTCGGCGCTGACCGGCTTGCTGCAAAAGGGGATCGGTCAGGGCAGCCAATTGCTGACGCTCAAATTCTCGCGCAGTCAGGAATATGAGGCGGACGATCTGGGCATCCGCTATCTCGCTTCGGGCGGCTATGATCCCAAGGCTCTGTCGACCATGCTGGCTTCGCTGGCGGCGCAGAGCAGCCTGGACGCCAAGGTTGCGGGAAGCGCCCACTCGATGCCCGAATGGGCGAGCACCCATCCCGATCCAGCCTCGCGCGTCGGTCGCGCCGCCCGCAATGCCGCTGCCAGCGGGTCGGCCAGCACCGTGCGCAACCGGGATGCGTTTCTGAATGCATTGGACGGCGTGCTGTACGGCGACGATCCGAAACAGGGGGTGATAGAGGGCAGCCGCTTCCGTCATCCCGATCTGCGGCTGAGCTTCATGGCGCCTTCGGGCTTCGGCATGGAAAATGGCGCGAGCGCCGTCACGGTCGCGGGATCGGGTGGGCAGGCGCAGTTCAGCGCTGCGCCCTATAGCGGCGACCTGTCCGCCTATATCGATTCGGTGTTCGCCAAGCTGGGCGGCGGCAATGGCGGCGTTCCACCCGGCGAGGTCCGCCGCACGACCGTCAACGGGCTCCCTGCGGCATGGCGGACGGTTCGGGCCAGCACCCAGTCGACGCAGGTCGATGCGACCGTCTTCGCTTATGATTTTGGTGGCGGAAAGGCCTATCACTTCCTGTTGCTGACGGCGGCGGGACAGGGAATCGGTCCCTTTTCGACCATGGTCCAGTCGGTGCAGCGCCTTTCGGCGCAGGATGCGGCGGCGATCAAGCCTCGCCAAGTCCATGTCGTCACCGTCAAGGCTGGCGACACCGTCCAGTCCCTGGCCAAGCGCATGGCTTATACGGATTACGCGCTGGACCGTTTCCTGACGATCAATGGCTTGACGGCCAATAGCGTGTTGCGACCGGGCCAGCGGGTAAAGATCGTCACCTGATAAGAGCGGCGCGCAACAAAAAGGGCGACGGAATTGCTTCCGCCGCCCTTTTGCATCAATGCGTTCGAGCTTACTTCAGGTTGCCCGAGACATTGTTGAAGGTGTTGCCGAGCTTGCCGCCCAGGCTGGTCATGGCGCCGATGGCGGCAACAGCGATGAGAGCAGCGATCAGGCCATATTCAATGGCGGTCGCGCCCTTTTCGTTCTTCAGCATCTTGCGGATGAACTGCATTGGAAGTCTCCTTGCCTCAAGTTACACGTTTAACTACCCGGCCGCCCCCCGCTTGAAATGAAGGTCAGCTTCGACTGGTGTAGAGGGGGTGGGTTGATAAAGATTTAATGAGCCGAAAAGGGTGTCAGATATTGATGGTTAATGCGCCAGGACTTCGGTCGCGACATTGTTCCACATGCCGATGGTCTTGTTGGCGACGTTCGACATGGCGCCGATGATGGCGAGGCAGATGAGGGCGAGGATCAGTCCATATTCCACCGCCGTCGCGCCGCGCTGACAGTAGATCAGCTTCCAAAAGCTGAAATTTTTAAACAATGCGCGCATGCCACACCCCATTTACACACAGCCCAGAATGCCCTTGTAAAAGTGGCAGAGTTAACAAACCCCTCAAGCCGGACCATTATGACGATAATTTCTCCTCTTTTGGTGGTCGCCGCCGCTCTGGTCGACGCGGATGGCCGCGTTCTGTTGCAGCAGCGCCCGCCGGGAAAGCCGATGGCGCATCTCTGGGAATTCCCCGGCGGCAAGGTGGAGCCGGGGGAAGCGCCCGAAGCCGCGCTCATCCGCGAGCTGGAGGAGGAATTGGGCATTCGCACGCATGCGAGTTGCCTCGCGCCCGCGACCTTTGCGAGCGAGCCGCTTGGTGACCGCCATCTGCTGCTGTTGCTCTATGTCTGCCGCAAATGGCAGGGCATGGCCGAAGCGCGGCATGCGACCGCGCTCCAGTGGGTCAGGCCCGCGCAAATGTATGCGCTGGACATGCCGCCAGCGGATTTGCCGCTGATCGGTTTGCTCGATTCGCTGATCTGAGGGGAAAGGGCGGGGCGGCGCGCCGGATGGGCCGGCCCCGCTCTTGCGAGGGCTTATTCCTCGGCGGCCTTGCTCTGTAGCTGGACGTAGTTCTGGATACCCATGCGATCGATCATCTCGAACTGGGTTTCCAGCGTGTCGACATGCTCTTCCTCACTTTCGAGGATGTACTGAAACAGATCGCGGCTCACATAGTCGCGGATCGATTCGCAGTAGGCGATCGCATCCTTCAGCACCGGCAACGCTTCATATTCCAGTTCGAGGTCGGCCTTTAGGATTTCTTCCACTGTCTCACCGATCTTCAGGCGGCCGAGCAACTGGAAATTGGGCAGGCCGTCGAGGAACAGGATGCGCTCCGCCAGCTTGTCGGCGTGCTTCATCTCGTCGATCGATTCCTTATACTCGAACTTGGCCAGCTTCTCGATGCCCCAATGGTTCAGCATGCGATAGTGGAGGAAATATTGGTTGATCGCGGTCAGCTCATTTTTGAGAACCTCGTTCAAATATTCGATGATCTTGGCGTCGCCCTTCATGGCGTTCTTCTCCGGCTGTAAGGAAGTGCCGGGATGATAGGCGTTTCGCTTCCGTTTGTTAATCGGGAAAGCCTTGGAAATCCGCCATTTCCCGATGCGCTATTGCGTCGAGTTCGCGGCTGTCAGATGCGTTTGATTCGCAGTGACTTCAAATGGAGGCGCGTTCCGCTGCGATGATCGTGCGGGCGAAGGGCACGCACTGACCGCATTTGGGCCGCCGGCCAAGGCGGGCATAAGCGCTGCATGGGGTTGCGCAACCTTCGCGGGCCACTTCCTTGAGATCCTTTTCCCGAATGGCATTGCAGACACAGACAACCATGCAAATCTCCTGGGATCGGAGATAGCGCAGATGATAATAGGTCGCAATAGGAATTCAGTCGCTGTTGCGAATCTTTTGCGTTTTGCCGTGCGCGAGGCTGCGCCACAGCCATTCTGCCGGTCCTAGCGCGAATCGGCGCTGCCAGAGCGGCGACCAGATCAGCATGAGCGCCCATGCGGCGATGACCAACGGCGGCAGCAATCGGTGCGGCACATGGCCGAACAGCCCAAACCCCCAACCATAGAAGATCGCGCACATGATAAGGCTGCTGCCCAGATAGTTGCTGAGCGCCAGGCGACCGACGGCGGCGATCCGCGCCGTGAAGGGTGCGTCGCGATGGCGCGTGAACAGCCACAGGATCAAGGCGGCCCATCCCACGGCCAGCGGGATGCGGAAGGGGAAAGACCAGGCCAGAACCGACCCCAGCGTCGCGAGGGGTGCGAACCGGCTCGAAATGATCCACGCCGCGAGCGCTGCCATGGGGATCAGTCCGATCAGGAAACAATGCCGCGCGGTTCGCCAATATTGCTCCGCCTGCCAGCGGGCGGTCAGGAAACCACCCTTCAGCATCGCCATGCCCAGCAGCATGAACCCCAGCGTATCGAATGTGACGAATGGCAGCGTCGTCAGCCATTGGCCGCCGAACAGGGCGATATGATGCAGGACGATCCCGGCATAGCCGCCGCGATAGGTCATATATTCGCTCCGGATCGCCGGATGCGCAGGGTCGGTAAGCGAACCGATGAAGTTGGTGAAACCCGCGCTGACGCTGGCTGCCGCGTCGGGCGCCCCGGCGGCATGGCCCCAGGCATATAGCGTGCCGATAAAGGCCACGCAGACCAGGAAATGCACCAGGAAGAAGAGAAAAGCCCATTTGACGAGCGCCAAAGGCTCCTTGCGCACGAACAACAGCGCGGCGAGGCCAACCAGCGCATAGATCATCAATATGTCGCCCCACCACAGCAGCAGATAATGGGCGAGGCCGAAGACGAACAGCCAGGCGGCCCGGATGATCTGCGCCCGTCGTCCGTCGCGCCCGGCCATTTCCTCCTTGTCGATCAGCAGCAGCATCGACGCGCCGAACAGCATGGAGAACAATGCCCGCATCTTGCCATCGGCGGCCAGGAAACCGACCGTCCAGAAGGCGATGTCTCCCGTGGAGAGCGGCCCTGCCGCGGCCGGGCTGAAATAGGCTTGCTCAGGCAGGGCGAAGGCCGCGATGTTCATCCAGAGAATTCCCATGACCGCGCAACCGCGCAGTACGTCCATGGCGGGAATCCGGGAGGAAAAGGCAGTCATCGATCAGGGCCGTCCTTGAAGAGGCTGGAAAAGAGAGTGTGGCTCTGTCAATGCGACTAGCCATGAATGGTCGGCGCAAGCAACGAATAAGCGACGCTTTCGGCGCGGCGGCGGGGCGTTATGACGATCATGCCGGGCCGCAGCGGTTGGCCGCCGCGCTGGTGGCTGATCTCGCGCAGCGGCAGAGGCCCGATGGCGTCGGGCGGATATTGGAGATCGGCTGCGGCACCGGTTTCCTGACGCGCGACATCCAGGCGCGCTGGCCGGGCGCGGAACTGGTGGTGACGGACCTGTCGCCCGACATGCTGGCGCGGGCGGCGACGGGAGGGCTGGTCGCGGGCACATTCCTGACGATGGACGGCGAAGCGCCGATTTTCGAAGGGGAATGGTTCGACCTGATTCTTTCCAGCCTGGCCTTTCAATGGTTCGATGATCTGGAGGGCGCCATTGCCCGGCTGGCAGGATTGTTGCGGCCGGGTGGCAGCCTCATCTTTTCGACCATGGGGCAGGGCAGCTTCACCCGCTGGCGCATGGCGCATCAGGCCAGCGCGGTGAGTGCCGGTATCCCTGATTATCCGTCGCTCGAAACCCTGCGGTCGATGCTGGCGCGTTTCGAGGACGCCTTTGCTTTTGACGAGGATTATGCCCTGGTCTGTGGTGGCGCGAAGGGACTGATCGCCCATCTCAAGGGCATCGGGGCGGTGGTGCCGAGCGAAGGGCGCAAGCCATTGGCACCCAGGGATTTGCGTCGGGTGATGGCGGCCTTTGATGGGGGCGGTGGCGATGATGTTTATCAGGTGCTGTTCGGGCGCGTAACGCGGGCCGGGTAGGTGCGTGGGGTTTAATGACTGCAAATGGTCAATTGTGGACGTTGAAAATATCGTCATCCCAGCGAAAGCTGGGATCTCAGGCGAGAGCGCACGGCCTAGCCTCACGAGATCCCAGCTTTCGCTGGGATGACGGAAAATGAAGGTCCGCCTTCCACCCCTATTCGCTGTAAACGATCCGAACCTTGTCCGCCGCTTCCGCTGCAACGGCCCGCGCCTTGCCAGCATCCTCGGCCCGGGCCAAAGCTACGCCCATGCGGCGATAGGGACGCGTCGTCGGCTTGCCGAAGATGCGCAGATCGATTTCCCCGCCGGGCGTGGAGAGCGCTTCAGCCAGTCCTTCGAACCGGAAGTTGCCTGACTCCCGATCCGCCAATATGACCGCCGAAGCAGCGGCCCCAAGCAGCGTCACTTCCGGCACCGGCAGGCCCAGGATCGCCCGGGCATGCAGGTCGAATTCGCTCCAGTTCTGCGAGATTAGCGTCACCATGCCCGTATCATGCGGACGCGGCGACAGTTCGGAGAAGATGACGTCTTCTCCCTTCACGAAGAATTCCACGCCGAAAATGCCGTAACCGCCCAGATTGTCGACGACCTTGCGCGCCATATCCTGCGCGGCGGCAAGCGCGGCGCTCGACATCGGCGTGGGCTGCCAGCTTTCCTGATAGTCGCCGCGTTCCTGCCGGTGGCCGATGGGCGGGCAGAAGCTGACGCCTTCCCGGCTGCGCACGGTCAGCAGCGTGATCTCATAGTCGAAGGCGATGAATTCCTCGACGATCACGCGGCTGCGGTCGCCGCGCATATTGGCGACGGCATAGGCCCAGGCGGCTTCCAGTTCGTTGGCGCTGCGCACCGTCGTCTGTCCCTTGCCGGAGGAGGACATGACCGGCTTGATGACGCAGGGCAGGCCGGTATGTTCGGCGCCTGCCAGCACTTCCTCCAGCGTTTCGGCATAGCGATAGCGGGAGGTGCGCAGGCCGAGCTCCACTGCCGCGACTTCGCGGATGCGGTCGCGGTTCATCGTCATGATGGTGGCGCGGGCGGAGGGGACGATGGTGACGCCGCGCGCCTCGAATTCGGCCAGAACCTCGGTACGGATCGCCTCGATTTCCGGGACGACGAAGTCGGGCTGATGCTTTTCGATCGCCTTTGCCAGCAGATCGGCGTCGAGCATCGAGAAAACCTCGAACCCGTCTGCCACCTGCATGGCGGGAGCGTCGGCGTAGCTGTCGCAGGCGATGACCTGCGCGCCGAGCCTTTTGGCGGAGATTACGAACTCGCGGCCCAGTTCGCCTGAGCCGAGGAGGAGAATCTTCGCGGTAAAGGCCATGGCGGGGCTCCTTGGAATAAGCTCCTCCCCTTCAGGGGAGGGGTTGGGGAGGGGGCTATCCTCGGGCGCTGCGCTTGGGGCGATCCCCCACCCCCGTCCCCTCCCCTGAAGGGGAGGGGTGAGCATGACTTAAAGTTCCGCGTCCATCAGGGCAGGGAAGAAGCCCTCATGCGCGCCGCGTAGCTCAGCCAGCGCCACACCGATGACCTTATCGCCTCGGCAAGTGCCGATCTTGACGGCGCCCGCAATCTCGACGCCCTGGGCAGCAGTAACGATGTACCGGCCTTGATCCTCGCCAAAGGCGCTCGCGGTCGTAAGAGCGATATTCAGTTCAGCGCCGATCTTCCCGGCCAGCGCCATTTCGGTCACGGCCACCAGCAGGCCGCCATCGGAAATATCATGCACCGCATTGACCTTGCCCGCCGCGATCAGTGCGCGGACGGCTTCGGCATTGGCGCGTTCAGCAGTCAGATCGACCTTAGGCGCATCGCCTGCTTCCCGGCCGGCGATCTCGCGCAGCCAGATCGACTGGCCAAGATGGCTGCCTTCACCGCCAATGACCCAGATCGCGTCGCCTTCATTCTTGAAGGCCACGGTCGCCATCATATCGACATTCTTGAGCAGGCCGATGCCGCCGATCGCGGGGGTCGGCAGGATCGCGGAACCGCCGCCGGTCGCCTTGGATTCGTTGTAGAGCGACACATTGCCCGACACGATCGGGAAATCGAGCGCGCGGCAGGCGTCGCCCATGCCTTCGAGGCAGCCGGTCAACTGCGCCATGATCTCCGGCCGCTGTGGATTGGCGAAGTTCAAACAGTTGGTGACGGCCAGCGGCGTCGCGCCGACCGCCGAGATGTTGCGATAGCATTCCGCGATCGCCTGCTTGCCGCCCTCATAGGGGTCGGCATAGCAATAGCGCGGGGTGCAGTCGGTGCTGATCGCAATGCCCTTTTGCGAGCCATGGACGCGGACCACCGCCGCGTCGCCGCCGGGACGCTGCACCGTGTCGGCGCCGACCATATGGTCGTACTGTTCCCAAATCCAGCGGCGCGACGCGATGTCGGGGGAACCCATCAACTTGACGAGGTCCGCGCCAATGTCGGCGCTTTCGGCAATCTCGCCCAGCGGCTTGACGCCCGACCAGAGCTTATATTCGTCCTTCGGCATCGCCGGACGGTCATAGAGCGGCGCATCGTCGGCCAGGGGTCCAAGCGGAATGTCGCACACCGTCTCGCCCTTGTGGACCAGCACCATGCGGCCGGTGTCGGTCACATGGCCGATCACCGCGAAATCCAACTCCCACTTGCGGAAGATTGCTTCGGCAAAAGCTTCCTTGCCCGGCTGGAGTACCATGAGCATGCGCTCCTGGCTTTCCGACAGCATCATTTCATAGGCCGTCATGCCGGTTTCGCGCTGCGGCACCATGTCCATGTTCAGTTCGATGCCAACGCCGCCCTTGGACGCCATTTCCACCGAGGAGGAGGTGAGGCCCGCCGCGCCCATATCCTGGATCGCGACGATCGCGTCTGAGGCCATCAACTCCAGGCAGGCCTCGATCAGCAGCTTTTCGGTGAAGGGGTCGCCCACCTGCACGGTCGGGCGCTTCGCATCGGCATCGTCACCGAAATCCGCCGACGCCATGGTCGCGCCATGGATGCCGTCGCGGCCGGTCTTGGAGCCGACATAGACGATCGGATTGCCGACGCCCGAAGCGGCGCTGTAGAAAATCTTGTCCGTATCCGCGACGCCCACGGTCATCGCGTTGACCAGGATATTGCCGTCATAGGCGGGGTGGAAATTCACCTCGCCGCCAACGGTCGGCACGCCGACGCAATTGCCGTAGCCGCCAATGCCATGCACCACGCCGCTGATGAGATGCTTCATCTTCGGATGATCGGGGCGGCCGAAGCGCAGCGCGTTCATGTTCGCCACCGGCCGCGCGCCCATGGTGAATACGTCACGAAGGATGCCGCCCACGCCCGTTGCCGCGCCCTGATAGGGTTCGATATAGCTCGGGTGGTTGTGGCTCTCCATCTTGAAGATCGCGGCCTGGCCGTCACCGATGTCGACGACGCCCGCATTTTCACCGGGGCCGCAAATGACCTGCGGCCCTTCGGTCGGCAGCTTCTTCAGATGGATGCGCGAGGATTTGTAAGAGCAATGCTCCGACCACATCACCGAGAAGATGCCGAGTTCGGTGAGATTCGGCTCCCGGCCGAGCGCGTGCAGGACGCGATCATATTCTTCGGAAGAAAGCCCATGTTCGGCGACGACCTGGGGCGTGATCTGGGGTGCGGTGCTGGACATGTGCGCGCCTTTAGCGGGGGAGCGCCCGATAGACAATGCTGACGCTCGCGCACGGGCGAAAACATGATAGCTTTCGCAGGTCGGACGACAAAAGGGGAGTTGCCCATGGAATGGATGCTGTTGCCGCTGCGCCGCTATGCCAAATTCTCCGGCCGGGCGCGGCCCAAGGAATATTGGATGTTCGTCCTGTTCCTGCTGCTCTGCTATGTCGGTGTCGGGATCGTCGAGGGGCTTCTTGGCCTGAGGACGACCGATCACTGGTTCCAGCGCGGTCCCTGGTGGGCCAGTGCAGGCTACAGCACGCGGGGCGGGCCGCTCACCGGCCTGTTCACGCTGGCGATGCTGATTCCCAATATCGCCGTGTCCGTCCGCCGGTTGCACGATACGGATCGCAGCGGCTGGTGGCTGCTGATCGTCTTTTTCCCGATCATCGGCAGCATCGTCCTGCTCATCTTCTTCATCATGAGCGGCACGCGTGGAGCCAATCGTTTCGGCCCCGATCCGGTCGAGGTGGGGGAGCCGGAACTGCGTTGAAGGCTTGGCTTATGCTCCTGCGCAGGCACTCGAACGAGGCGAAGTGGCTCGCGAGAGCCCAGGTTAGGCCTTTCCTCTTTATCGCGAGTTGGGACTGGGCTCCTGCCTCCGCAGGAGCACGTCACCCCAAGTAAAAGCGTCGCTTAAAAGAAAAAGGCCGGCCTCCACGGGGGAGGGCCGGCCCGGATGTGCAGGATGGGAAGAAATCAGGCCTTGCAGCTAACCGCGCTCTTGCCCGGCAGGGTGGCGGTGATCTGCTTGCCCGAACCCTCGACCTTGTAACCCGCGCCTTCGAAGGGCTTGCCGGCTTCTGCGGCGGTCAGCTTGGTCGGCGCGCCGTCCTTTTCGGTGCGCAGATTGGCCGTCTTGTCGTCGCTCATGAAGTCGACGAAGATCAGGCTGTTGTCCTTGCACCGATATTGGCGGCTTTCCTTCACCATCGGCGGCAGCTCTACAGGAGCGGCATTGGCGAGCTTTTCGGCCATGGGATCGGCAGGGCCGCCCACGACTTCGGGTTCGTCATTCTTGTTGCAGGCCGACAGCAGCGCCAGCGCCGCCACGGAGATCAGGGAGAGATGATATTTCATAGCGGTCCTTCTATGTGCATTAGCTACGCCAAGCGTCAACGCAAAACTGCCATAAGTCCGCCAGCCACTGGCGTGACGTCATGACGTTTTCATGACGGGAAGACCGGAATCGGCGGCGATGGCCCATGTGGGCTTGACCGGGCGGGCGGGGGCCGCCAATGCAGGGCAATGGCGCAAGACAGCAATATACAGCAGGGCGATCCATCGCAAATGTCGTTCGAGGATGCGCTGCGCGCGCTCGAATCGATCGTCCGGCGGCTGGAGAGCGGGGACGTGCCGCTCGACGAATCGATTTCGCTTTATTCGCAGGGCGAGTTATTGCGGAAGCGCTGCATGGAACGGCTCCAGGCGGCCGAGGCCCGCATCGCCAAGCTGACACTCGACGCCGACGGCGCCGTGACGGGCGCGCAGCCCTTCGGCACGGACTGAGCGTGCAGAATGCGGGAGAGGCGGCCATGAGCGGAGCCGACGCCGCTCCATCCCTGGTAGCCAGCCGCGCGGCCGCCATCGCGGTGGAGGTCGACCATCTGTTCGACGTGCTGCTGACGGTCCCCGACGATCCGCGCCGGCGCCTCTATGAAGCGATGCGCCATGCCGCCATGGGCGGCGGCAAGCGGCTGCGCCCGCTGTTGGTGCAGGCGGCCAGCGACCTGTTCAACATCTCGCGCGATTCGGCTCTGAGGGTCGGCGTCGCGGTCGAATGCATCCATGTCTATTCGCTGGTGCATGACGATCTGCCGGCGATGGACGATGATGACATGCGCCGGGGCAAGCCGACCGTCCACAAGGCGTTTGACGAGGCGACGGCTATCCTGGCGGGCGACTGCCTGCATGACCTGGCCTTCGAAGTGCTGGCGGATGAGGAAACCCATCCGGACCCCTTCGTCCGGGTCGAACTGGTGAGGGCGCTGGCCATCGCCAGCGGCACCAGCGGCATGGCAGGCGGGCAGATGATGGACCTGGAGGCGGAGAAGGCAAGCTTCGACCTGCCCACCGTCAGCCGGCTCCAGCAATTGAAGACCGGCGCGCTGATCGGCTTCTGCGTGGACGCGGCGGCGATCATGGCGCGCATCCCGCCCGAGGCGCGCACCCGCCTGCACGGCTATGCGCGGGACATCGGCCTTGCCTTCCAGATTGCCGACGACCTGCTCGATGTCGAGGGCGACGCCGATCTCGCGGGCAAGGCGCTGGGCAAGGATGCGGCGGCGGGCAAGGAAACCTTCGTCTCGCTGCTGGGGGTGGACCGGGCGCGGGAGCAGGCCCGCCTGCTCGTGGAACAGGCCAAGGCGCATCTGCATGGGCACGGCCCGGAGGCCGACCTGCTGCGCGCCATCGCGGATTATATCGTGGAAAGGGATCGCTAGGGGCATGAGCAAGCAGAGGGTGGGGGTTTATCCCGGCACATTCGACCCGATCACCTTGGGTCATATGGACATCATTCGGCGCGGCGCGAAGCTGGTCGACAAGCTGGTGATCGGCGTCACGACCAACATCTCCAAATCGCCCATGTTCTCCGACGAGGAGCGGCTGGACATGGTCCGCCGCGAATGCGCCGGGATCGACACGGAAATCGTCGTCACCGGCTTCAACTCGCTGCTGATGGACTTTGCCGAATCGCAGGGGGCCAGCGTCATCATCAGGGGTCTGCGCGCCGTCGCGGACTTCGAATATGAATATCAGATGGCGGGGATGAACCAGCAGATCAACGGCCGGGTCGAGACGGTTTTCCTGATGGCGGACGTCTCGCTCCAGCCGATCGCCTCGCGGCTGGTCAAGGAAATCGCGCTTTACGGCGGGCCGATCCACAAATTCGTCAGCCCCGCCGTGCGCGACGATGTGGTCGAGCGGGTGGCGGCTTTGGGCCTCAAGGGCCAGTAACGGCTTCGATAAAGGCTCCACTCAGCCTTCGTTCAGTTGCCAATCGCCAAGAGGACGCTATCAGAGGCAGCTTGGCATCTGGCTAGAAATATGAGGAAAGCTTCATTCATGCGGTTCACGTCGGCGCTCAAGACCGTGGCGATCGGTTTCGCTCTCTATGCATCGAGCGGCGCGGCCCTGGCCCAGGGCGGCGGCGGACGCAATGCCGAGGAAATGAAGAAGGAAGAGGCTGCCGTCCGCGCGGAGCAGGCCGCCAAGCAGCTTGGCCTCGATCCGGCCTCCAAGCTGCCGCCTGCGACGGTGCCGGTGGACCCGCAGAATGTCTGGGACCTCGATCTGTCGAGCGGCGGCCGCGTACGCATCCAGCTACGCCCCGACATCGCGCCCACTCATGTCGAGCGGATCAAGGAGCTGACGCGTCAGGGCTTCTACAACGGCCTCAAATTCCACCGCGTCATCCCCGGCTTCATGGCGCAGGGCGGCGATCCCAAGGGTGACGGCACGGGCGGTTCGACGCTTCCCGACCTGAAGGCGGAATTCAACCCGATGCCGCACCTGCGCGGTACTGTCTCCATGGCCCGTGCCCAGAGCGATGACAGCGCGAACAGCCAGTTTTTCATCGTTTCCCTGCCGCGCATGCAGCTCGACAAGAAATATACGGTCTTCGGCCGCGTGATCGAGGGCATGCAATATGTCGACGCGATCCATCAGGGTGAGCCGCCCGCCGATCCGACCCTTATCCTCCAGGCGTCGATCGAAAGCGACGGCAAGCCGCCAGTGACGGCGCTGCCGACGCCGCCTGCGCAGGCGCCCTCGATCATCGCGCCGCCTGCGAAGGCGCCCGCGAAGAAGCCGGTTGCGTCGAAGAAGAAGTAAGGCGCCCCGTTTGCGGGGGCAAAAGCCATGCGCGTAGACCTGTTCGATTTCGACCTGCCGCCCGAAAGCATCGCGCTCCGGCCCGCTTCTCCTCGCGATTCGGCGCGGCTGTTGCTGGTATCCGGCAACGCGCCTTTCGAGGACCGGATCGTGCGCGACCTGCCGGGTCTGCTGCGGGCGGGCGATGTGCTGGTGTTCAACGATACCAAGGTCATCCCGGCCCAATTGGAGGGTGTGCGGGGCGAGGCGAGGATTGGCGCGACGCTTCACAAGCGCCTTGGCCTGCGCCAGTGGCAGGCCTTTCTGCGCAATGCCAAGCGGGTGCGCGACGGCGACCGGATCGATTTCGGGGCGGGAGTCACGGCCATATCCGGACCGCGTGACCAGGATGGCGGCGTCACGCTGAGCTTCGAGGGCGAGGAGCCGGTGGAAGTGCTGCTGGAACGGGCGGGACGGATGCCTCTGCCGCCCTATATCGCCAGCAAGCGCCCGACCGACGAACGGGACCGCAGCGACTATCAGACCATGTTCGCGCGGGAAGACGGCGCAGTGGCCGCGCCCACGGCGGCGCTGCATTTCACGCCGGAGCTGATGGCAGCGCTGGAAGCGGCGGGCGTGGGGACGGAAACGCTGACACTGCATGTCGGTGCTGGAACCTTCCTGCCGGTCAAGGCGGATGATACCGACGATCACCGCATGCATGCCGAATGGGGACGGATCGATCAGGCGACGGCGGATCGGTTGAATGCGGTGCGGCAGGCGGGTGGACGACTGATCGCGGTCGGCACCACCAGCTTGCGCCTGCTGGAAAGTGCGGCGGGAGCGGATGGCGTCATCCGTCCCTTTGCCGACGAGACGCGGATTTTTATCACGCCGGGCTATCGCTTCCGGGCGGTCGATGGGCTGATGACCAATTTCCATCTGCCCAAATCGACATTGTTCATGCTGGTGAGCGCCCTGATGGGGCGGGAGCGGATGCGGGCGGCCTATGACCACGCGATTGCGCGGGGTTACCGCTTCTACAGCTACGGGGATTCCTCGCTCCTGCTGCCTTGAGGGGCTATATTGGGGGAGAGCGGATCTCATTTCCGTCATCCCAGTTTTCGCTGATCAACATCCACTTTTGGCCATTTCCCGTCTTACGCCTTTAACGCTGTCTCCAACGCCTTCAGCACCGGCGTTCCCTGAAGCGCCGCCGCCCGCGGGCCATAGAGAAACCCCACCCGCCGCCGCTCGCTGAAATCCTTGAGCGCCACTCGCGCCATGCCGGGCCAGCGATAGCTGTCGGGCATGACCGTAATGCCCAGTCCCGAGGCGACCATCTGCATCACCCGCTCGTCATTGGTCGAGCGGAAGGCGAAATGGGGGCGGACGCCGCGATCGACGAAATAGCGGCTGGTGGCCGAAAGCGCTTCGCAATGGCGGCGGACGATCATGGTTTCCGCTGCCAGTTCCTCTGCCGCAGCCATCTCTCGCCCCGCCAGCCGGTGATTGTCGGACATGGCGATGCCATAGCCTTCCTCTATGATCGTCTGCGGGACGAAGCGGTCCACGCCCGGCCGGATCAGGGTGAGCGCCACGTCGATCCGCTCCGCATCCAATCGCCCCAGCAATTCGCGCTCACTGCCGGGGATGAACTCGATCCGGCCCCGTTCGGCGGGCGCGCAGCTTGCGATCGCGCGGGCCACCGCATCTCCCGATATGCTCAGCAGCACGCCGATGCGCAGCACGGGCGCCTGCTCCGCTTGCTCTCCTGCCAGTTCGGCCAGGTTGAACTCACGCTCGATCCGCCGGGCATGGGTCAGCAACCGTGCCCCGGCCTCGGTCAGTTCGACGCGCTGGTTGCTGCGCAGGAAAAGCGGCGCGCCCACGGCTTGTTCCAGCTTGGCGATGCCGACCGACAGCGTGGGTTGCGATACCAGGCAATGCGCGGCGGCGCGGGAGAAATTGCCCTGGTCGACGACAGCCAGGAAATAGCGCAGGAGATAGCGTTCGATCATAGACAGAAACTATACACTCTGCCGCGCCGTTTCAATTTTTCTTGAAGCTCGTTGAACGATAGGATGCGCGCCAAGGAGAGCCTGCCATGACCGATTTCGATTTCGCTCTGGGCGAAAATGCGGAGATGATCCGCGAAACGACCGCGCGCTTCGCCGCTGACCGCATCGCTCCGCTGGCGGCGGAGATCGACGCCAAGGATTGGTTCCCGCGCGATCTGTGGCCGGAAATGGGCGCTTTGGGTCTGCATGGCATCACCGTGGATGAAGCTGACGGCGGCCTTGGCCTCGGCTATCTCGAACATGTGGTTGCGCAGGAAGAGGTGGCGCGGGCGTCCGCCTCCATAGGTCTCAGCTATGGCGCGCATTCCAATCTTTGCGTCAATCAGATCTGCCGTTGGGCCACGCCGGAGCAGAAGGCGCGCTATCTGCCCAAGCTGATTTCCGGCGAGCATGTCGGATCGCTCGCCATGTCGGAAGCGGGTGCGGGGTCCGACGTCGTCTCGATGAAGCTGCGCGCCGAAAAGCGCGGCGACCGCTATGTCCTTAACGGCACGAAATTCTGGATCACCAACGCCACCTATGCCGACACGCTGGTCGTCTATGCCAAGACCGGGGAAGGCAGCCGAGGCATCACCGCCTTCCTGATCGAGAAGGATTTCGCGGGTTTCTCCATCGGCCAGAAGATCGACAAGATCGGCATGCGCGGTTCCCCCACCGCCGAACTGGTCTTCGACGATTGCGAGGTGCCGGAAGAAAATGTGATGGGGCCGCTCAATGGCGGCGTCGGCGTGCTGATGTCGGGCCTCGACTATGAGCGGGCGGTGCTGTCGGGCATCCAGCTTGGCATCATGCAGGCCTGTCTCGACGTGGTGCTGCCCTATGTGCGGGAACGCAAGCAGTTCGGCCAGCCGATCGGCGCCTTCCAGCTTATGCAGGCCAAGGTCGCGGACATGTATGTCGCGCTCAATTCGGCGCGGGCCTATGTCTATGCGGTGGCGCGAGCTTGCGACCGGGGCAAGACCACCCGCTTCGACGCTGCGGGCGCGATCCTGCTGGCGAGCGAAAATGCAATGAAGGTTTCGCTGGAGGCGGTGCAGGCGCTGGGCGGGGCGGGCTATACCAAGGACTGGCCCGTCGAGCGCTATATGCGCGACGCCAAGCTGCTCGACATCGGCGCGGGAACGAATGAAATCCGCCGCATGTTGATCGGCCGCGAACTGATCGGCGTGTGAATGTGATCCTATCATCGCCCAAGCCCGTTACGTGTTCCTGCGAAGGCAGGAACCCAGTTCAGACGGCGGGACTAGGCTCCTGCCTTCGCAGGAGCACGCCGCGCTCTTATGACCGCCCCACGAACAGGAAACCCACCGCTGCCATGATGCAGAGGAAAGCGGCCAGGTGGCGCCAGTGCAGCGGTTCGCCCAGCACCGTCACCATGAAGCCGCCGAAGATCAGCAGCGCGATGGCCTCCTGCGCGATCTTGAGCTGGCCCGCGCTCCAGCCGCTGGCAAAGCCGATGCGGTTGGCGGGCACGGCGAAGCAATATTCGACGAAAGCGATGCCCCAGCTGATCATGATGACGACAAACAGGGGTTTATTCATCCCGCCTTTCAGGTGCCAGTACCAGGCGGTGGTCATGAACAGATTGGATATAGTGAGGAGCAATATGGTGGGCATGTATGACCTCGGGCGCGCTGACGATCCGTCCTGTGGCACCGTGGGTGGGGGGAAGGCAAGGGCATGAGCGCGCCGACACTGGACACGAAGCTGAGCGCGGAGGCGGAGGCGTTTCGCGCCAATGCCGACCATAACCGCGCGCTGCGCGACGAACTGCACGCCAAGGTCGCGACGGCCGCGCTCGGCGGCAGCGAAGCGGCGCGGGCCAAGCATGTGGCGCGCGGCAAGCTGCTCCCCCGCGACCGGGTGGAGCGGCTGCTCGATCCGGGCAGTCCGTTTCTGGAGGTGGGACAGCTTACCGCCAACGACATGTATCATGGCGAAGTGCCCGGCGCTGGCATGATCGCGGGGATTGGGCGAGTGTCGGGGCGGCAGGTGATGATCGTCTGCAACGATGCGACGGTGAAGGGCGGCACCTATTATCCGCTGACCGTGAAGAAGCATCTGCGCGCGCAGGAAATCGCTTTGGAGAACCGGCTCCCTTGCGTCTATCTGGTCGACAGCGGCGGCGCGAACCTGCCCAACCAGGCGGAGGTCTTTCCCGACCGCGAGCATTTCGGCCGCATCTTCTACAATCAGGCGCAGATGTCGGCGCGCGGCATCCCGCAGATCGCCTGCGTCATGGGAAGCTGCACGGCGGGCGGCGCCTATGTGCCCGCCATGTCGGACGAGACGGTGATCGTGCGCAATCAGGGCACGATCTTCCTTGCTGGCCCGCCGCTGGTGCAGGCGGCGACGGGCGAAGTCATCTCCGCCGAAGACCTTGGCGGCGCGGAGGTCCACGGCCGCCGCTCCGGCGTGGTCGATCATGTCGCGGAGAATGACGAACATGCGCTGACCATCGTGCGGGACATCGTTTCCACGCTCCAGCCAGCGCCGGATATCGACCTGAACCTGCGCGAACCCAAGGCGCCGAAATATGATCCGGAAGAGCTTTACGGCATTATTCCGCAGGATGTCCGCGCGCCCTATGATGTTCGCGAGGTGATTGCGCGGATCGTCGACGGCAGCGAATTTCACGAGTTCAAGGCGCTTTACGGCACCACGCTCGTTTGCGGCTTCGCGCATATCTGGGGGATGCCGGTGGCGATCCTCGCCAATAATGGCGTGCTGTTCAGCGAGAGCGCGCAGAAGGGCGCGCATTTCATCGAACTGGCCTGCCAGCGGCGCATTCCGCTGCTGTTCCTCCAGAATATCTCCGGCTTCATGGTCGGCGGCAAATATGAGGCGGAGGGGATCGCCAAACATGGCGCCAAGCTGGTGACGGCGGTGGCGACAGCCAGCGTGCCCAAGATCACCGTGTTGATCGGCGGCAGCTTTGGCGCGGGCAATTACGGCATGTGCGGTCGCGCTTATGGGCCGCGCTTCCTCTTCACCTGGCCCAACAGCCGTATTTCCGTGATGGGTGGCGAGCAGGCGGCGAGCGTGCTGGCGACCGTCCACCGCGACGCGGCGAAATGGTCGCCGGAGGAGGCCGAAGCCTTCAAGGCGCCGATCCGCCGGAAATATGAGGATGAGGGCAATCCCTATCATGCGACTGCGCGGCTGTGGGACGATGGGGTGATCGACCCGGCCCAGACTCGCGATGTGCTGGGTCTGGCCTTTGCCGCGACGCTCAACGCTCCCGTCGAGGAGGCGCCCCGCTTCGGGGTGTTCCGGATGTGAGGGGGAGAAACCATGACGGACAGTTGGGAGAGGCCGGTGCTTAAATCGCTGCTTATAGCCAATCGCGGCGAGATTGCCTGCCGCATCATCCGCACCGCTCGGCGTCTCGGTGTCCGCACCGTCGCGGTCTATTCCGATGCGGATGCGAAAGCGCTCCATGTCCGGGAAGCCGATGAAGCGGTGCATATCGGTCCATCCCCGGCGCGGGAATCCTATCTGATCGGTGACCGCATCATCGCCGCCGCCAAGGCTACGGGCGCGCAAGCCATCCATCCGGGCTATGGCTTCCTGTCCGAAAATGCGGCCTTCGCCCAAGCGGTGATCGACGCCGGTCTCATCTGGGTCGGTCCCAATCCCGCCAGCATCACCGCCATGGGCCTGAAGGACGCCGCCAAGAAGCTGATGGCCGACGCAGGCGTGCCGGTCACGCCCGGCTATCTGGGCGAGGATCAGGGCGCCGAACGCCTGAAGGCCGAAGCCGACGCCATCGGCTATCCCGTGCTGATCAAGGCGGTCGCGGGCGGCGGCGGCAAGGGGATGCGGCGCGTCGACGCGCCGGAGGCCTTTGCCGACGCACTGCTCTCCTGTCAGCGGGAGGCAGCCTCGTCCTTCGGCAATGATCAGGTGCTGATCGAGAAATATATCCTCTCGCCGCGCCATATCGAGGTGCAGGTGTTCGGGGACAGCCATGGACAGGTCGTCCATCTGTTCGAGCGCGACTGCTCGCTCCAGCGCCGCCACCAGAAGGTGATCGAGGAAGCTCCCGCCCCAGGCATGGACGCAGCGACCCGCGAAGCCATTTGCGGCGCGGCGGTGCGCGCGGCGCAGGCGGTGGATTATGTCGGTGCAGGCACGATCGAGTTCATTGCCGACGCCAGCGAAGGCCTGCGCGCCGACCGCATCTGGTTCATGGAGATGAATACCCGCCTCCAGGTCGAGCATC
The DNA here is from genome assembly GCF_036038995.2 of Sphingobium sp. SJ10-10. Classification (NCBI taxonomy): domain Bacteria; kingdom Pseudomonadati; phylum Pseudomonadota; class Alphaproteobacteria; order Sphingomonadales; family Sphingobiaceae; genus Sphingobium; species Sphingobium sp. SJ10-10. The sequence continues at coordinate 1,835,692 of NZ_CP158132.1, read as the reverse complement.
CGGTGACGGAGGAGATTACCGGCGTCGATCTGGTCGAATGGCAGCTCCGCGTCGCGAGCGGCGAGCCGCTGCCGAAAAAGCAGGAAGAGCTGTCGATCAACGGCTGGGCGATGGAAGCGCGCCTCTATGCCGAAGACCCCGCCAAAGGCTTCCTGCCGAGCACGGGAAAGCTGGAGAGCTTCACGATCCCGCATGCCATAAGACAAACGCAATGGCGGGACGAACGTGGAACTGCAGAACTATCGACCGATTATGACGTGCGCCTGAGAATCGAAACGGGCGTATCTCAAGGTGATGAAATTTCCCCGTGGTACGATCCGATGATCGCCAAGTTGATCTGCCATGCGGAAACACGGCAGGAGGCTCTTATCGGCCTTAGCAAAATGTGCTGGGACAGCCGGATATGGCCAGTGAAGACCAATGCGTCCTTCCTTGGGACACTGGTCGTCATGCCTGATTTTGCGCGCGGCAAGATCGATACCGGCTTCATTGAAAGGCATATGGATGACACGGCTTACGAGGTCGAGCCGCCACAATGGATGCTCGACCAGGTGGCTGAATATTTTGCGGAACGACTCTATCCAAAGGCGTCCGGTCCCAGAGGGCTGCGTCTTAACGCAAGCCCACAAGGCGAGGTCCGATTTTCCGATCAGATAGCCCAGTATAGTGGACGATGGGATAGCCGGATCGGTTACGATCAGCGTCTCTATCCTCTAATCCAAGATGATGGCGATGCAATATTTGTCACCTTGCAGGGCAAAACATGGCGTTTCGTGCCCGCCCGGACTCTGGGCACGGTTGGGGGCGCCGCGTCCGACGGCGCGATCCTTTCCCCCATGCCGGGACGGATCATCGCGGTTTCCGTTGCCAAGGGAGACAATGTCGCCAAGGGTCAGAAACTGGTCACGCTGGAGGCGATGAAGATGGAGCATAGTCTGGTCGCGCCCTTTGACGGGGTGGTGGCGGAACTGGACGCGGCCGAAGGCGGCCAGGTCAGCGAAGGCACGTTGCTGGCGCTGGTCGAGCGGGGAGAGGATTGATGGCGGGCCGCTATTATGACGACTGGCGGATCGGTGACCGGATTGCCCATGAAATCCGCCGCACGGTGACCGAAACCGACAATCTGCTCTTTTCGACCATGACCCATAATCCCCAGCCGCTGCATCTGGATGCCGAAGCGGCCAAGGCGTCCGAATTCGGTCAGATTCTGGTCAACGGCACCTTCACCTTCGCGCTGATGGTGGGGTTGTCGGTGGGGGATACGACTTTGGGCACGCTGGTCGCCAACCTCGGCTATGACAAGCTGGTCATGCCCAAGCCGGTCTTCATCGGTGACACGATGCGGGCGGAGAGTGAGGTGACCGACCTCAAGGAAAGCCGTTCGCGACCCGAAGCGGGGATCGTGACATTCACGCATCGACTCACTAACCAGCGGGACGAAATCGTCTGCCAATGCCTGCGCATGGCACTGTTGAAGAAGAGGCCTGCATGAAGCTCCGTTCGCTGCTTTTCGTTCCCGCCGACCGCCCCGAGCGCTTTGCCAAGGCTGCGGCCAGCGGCGCCGATGCGATCATCCTCGACCTTGAAGATTCGGTTGCGCCGGAACGCAAGGCCTATGGACGGGAGGCGATTGCGGAATGGCTGGCGTCGCCCCGCGATGGCGTGGCCTTCGTCCGGGTGAATCCGTTGGATGGCGATCACACCCGCGCCGATCTTGCCGCCGTGCTGCCCGCGGCGCCCGACGGGATCATGCTGCCCAAGGCGGAAGGGGCGGCTGGCGTTCAGGCGCTGATCGCTTTGGCCGATGGCGCGAATGTCCCGCCGATCCTGCCGATCGCGACGGAGACGCCCGCCGCCATTTTCGAGCTGGGGACGTTCCGCCAGGTCCGCGAAAAGCTGGCGGGCCTGACCTGGGGGGCGGAGGATCTGCCCGCATCGGTCGGCGCTTCGACCTCCCGTGAGGAGGATGGCCGTTATACCGCGCCCTTCGAAATGGCGCGCAGCCTGACGCTGTTCGCCGCCCATGCCGCCGGCGTCCCGGCGATCGACACGGTCTTCCCCCGGATCGAGGCGATGGATGATCTCAAGGCCTATATCGGGCGGGCGCGGCGCGACGGCTTTACCGGCATGATGGCGATTCATCCGGTGCAGGTGGCCGCCATCAATGAGGGCTTCACCCCCAGCGAGGCTGAAATCGCGCGGGCCAGGGCCGTGGTCGAGGCGTTTCAGGCCAATCCCGGCGCCGGGGTGCTGAAACTGGACGGCAAGATGATCGACCGGCCCCATCTCATCCAGGCGCAGCGCGTACTGGCAGCGGCGGAATAAAAAAGGCCCGGCTGAGGGCCGGACCTTTCGTTGTTTTTTTTGCCGTTATCGGCTGTTTCCGCCGATTTCGGGAAACTCCGGAGCGCGCCGCCTGATCCATGCAGGTCGCGCGCTCCTGAAGATCGTCAGAGCTGTCTCGATCCTGCGGGATTACCGATAGCGGCCCTTTTCATAGGTCGAAACGCTGCTGTCGCTGTCATGGCGATTATCATCCTCCTCGCGCGACCCGAACAGAGCCTGCTGTTCGCGCTCGGCGCGCCAGGCCGTCTGGGCCTGGTCGGCGGTTTTCTCCAGCGTGACCTTCTGCGCATCGACCGATCGAATCCAGGAGGAGGGGATCGAATGATGGACGCCGCCCGATGCCTGATCGTTCTTGGTCAGGATGATGCGGTCACCGCGCAGCTTGTCCACGGTGCCGACATGCTCGCCATCGCTGCCGACGACTTCCATATGTTCGCGGACCTGCTGGACAGCCTGGCGTTGCTCGCCGCGCCGGGCGCGCCAATTGCCGAATTCATTGTTGAAACGGTCGCGATTCTCGTTCCGATATTCGGCATAATCGCGGTCCAGCTCGTTGATCCGCTGCTGGCGCCAGGCATAATAATTGGCGTCATGATGTTCGCCATAGTCGTGGTTCACGCCGAAACCGCGCACGCGATAACCATGATCCTCGCTGCCGTAGCCGCTGCGTTCGCCGGTATAGGGCGCATAGCCCCGATTGGGCAGGTAACGGCTGGAATTGGAGGCCGAGGCATAGCCGATGCGGCTGCTCTGATCGCGCGGGTCGCCATAGGGACGGTTGTAATAATCGTCATATTCACGGCGGCGCTCCGCCTCTTCGTCTCCGAACCAGCTGCGGATTTCATCGCCGGCGCGGTCGAAAAAGCCGCGTTCGTCAGGATCATAATCGTCGGGCAGGCGCCTTGACCCCGGACCGCCGAACTGGCCGCGCGTGCCATAGCGATAGCCGCGATCGTCCCGCCAGTCGCGTTGCGCGCGGTAACGGTCGGCATCGCGATCCCGGTCCGTCCAGTTGCGATCGCCGTCACCATAGCGACCTCCGCCTTGGTAACCCATTGTCCGTCTCCTTATCTGCTTTTTCACGGCGTCCAATAACGATCGCCGTCACCGCACCAATGAGCATGCAGCCGCATCGTTCCGGGCGTTACGCAGGAGTAATGTCCCGCCTTTGCCCCGGTAGATCGAGAGCGCCGTGTGACCGAGAAGATCGGTCGGAGGCATTGTCTTTTTTTGCGCAAAAAGACCGTTGCATGGGTGCAATCGCTCGCTTATAGGCAGCGCTCCTTTTAGGGGCCGTAGCTCAGCTGGGAGAGCGCGTCGTTCGCAATGACGAGGTCAGGGGTTCGATCCCCCTCGGCTCCACCAATTTTCCTCTAGGGCACAGAAGTCCTGGAGGTCCAGCATTTCCGTATCCTGCCAAGGCCTCGACAGCCAAGCATTGTCCTCGTGATGATCGAGCTTTCTGCCATTCGCGTCAGCCGCTGGAGCCATTGGCGGCTGGAACGCGAAACCGCCCTCAGGCTTGTCTGCCCGCTATGATCCCGATCATCCGGAGGGCGCACAGGGCCATCAATAGGTGAAGCGAACGTTGAACAATATGGTCGCCGGATCGGGAAAATTTTTATAATAGACGCCCGTTGAAGGGGTGTAGGTAGAACCGACCGGCTTGTCGGCGCCCAATATATTCCTGGCCTGTACGCCGACCTGGAATCGTTCGTCGGGCAGAACCCAGTTGACCGAGCCGTTGACGAAGGTCTGGCCCGGCACATGGTCCTGCGGACGGGCGAGCGCGTTTGCGTAGAAACCGCTCTGATATTGGGCATTGGCCGACAGGCGCAGACGGCTGCCGCTATCGCCCAAGGGCAGGTCATAGGTCGCGCCGCCCGACAGCGAATATTTGGGCGCGTTGATAAGCGGGTTGCCGTCCGCATTCACGCCCGCGCCGCCCGCGCCCTTATAGTCGTCGTAGATCGCCTTCAGATAGCCGCCCGACGCCTGGACGCTGAAGCGATCCGACAGGCGCAGCTCGTTTTCCAGCTCGACGCCCCAGCTATGAGCCTTGCCGGCATTGCCGCGCCGCGAGCCGACATAGGCGGGATCGTAGAAGGAGACCTGAAGATCCTTATAGTCATTGTAGAAGACGGCAAGATTGCTGCGCAGCGCGCTGCCGAACAGCGTCGCTTTCAGGCCGCCTTCATAAGTCGTCACCTTCTCGGGATCATAAGGCAGGGTGGCGAGGTCGAGCCGGGTTGCGCGATTGTCGAAGCCACCCGATTTGAACCCGCGCGACCAGGTCAGATATTGCAGCAGATTGGGCGTCCATTGCGCCTGCAACGACAATTTGGGGGTGATCGCATGCCATGTCTTGTCCGCCTCGCCGGCGATCGACTGGGATACTACATTGCGGTTATTGTCGATCACCTTATTGTCGAAGACGAAGCGCTTCTTCTCGATCGTGCCGCGCACGCCCGCGGTCAGGCTGAATATGTCGGTCGCCTTCCAGGTGCCTTCGCCGAAGACGGCATAGGCGTCGGTATAGGTGATATTGTGCGCCCGCAGCCTGCTGACGGGGGCAGTGGCCACGGCGCCGGTGCGGCTGAAGCCGTCGCGTTCGACGAAAAAGCGTTCGTGGAGGTAGAAGAGGCCGCTGGTGAAGCTCACATCACCGAACTCGCCGTTCAGTTGCACCTCCTGGCTCACGAACTTGTCGTTATAATGGATGAGGTTCTTTTGAATGAGCGCCGCCTCGCCGTCATTATCATAATAGACGGGATTGAGGTTGAAGCCCCCGACCGCCGTGATCGATTTGATCGAAAGGGCGGGGGAGAGGGTGTAGACCAGCCGCAGCGAACCGCTTTGCGCGTTGAGATGCTGGAGCGGTTCGACCTCCGAATAGGAACGGCGGCGGCTGAACGGGCCGGGCTGGTTGACCGGCACATAGGAGCGGCTGTCGCTGCGGTCGCGGGTGACGTTGACGGTCAGCAGCGCATCCAGCCCCTCGATCCCGGTGAAGCGCAGCTTGCCGCGCCAGCCGTCCAGATCGATGCGGTTCACGTCATGGCCCAGCGTCGGGTCATAGGTCACGCCATCGCGCGAGCGGTGGATATAGCTGATGCTGCCCGACAGCGCGTCGCTGACGATCGGTCCGCTGACCAGCGCCCGCGCCTGCACATCGTTGAAGCTGCCATAGCCCAGTTCGGCGGTGACATGGGTGGTGTCGTCGGGATCGCGAGTGATGATGCGCAGCGCGCCGGCGCTGCTGTTGCGGCCGTACAGCGTGCCCTGCGGTCCGCGCAGCAGCTCGACCCGCTCCAGATCGACAAATTCGCTCATCGATCCGATCTGGCGGGGCACATAGACGTCGTCGACATAGACGGCCAGCACCGGCTCCTGGATCGGATCGCTCTCCCCCACGCCGCGCAGCGAGAAGGTCTGGGTCGTGTGGCTGATCGAGGCGCGCGAGACGAACAGATTGGGCACCTGTCCGGCCAGATCGCGGACGTTGCTGATGTTGCGTTCCTCCAGCCGGTCCGGCGTGAAGGCGGAAATGGCGATGGCGGTCTTTTGAAGATCGGTGGCGCGCCGTTCGGCGGTGACGATGATCTCCCCGCTCGCCGCATTATCCTCGGCGGCCGGTGCCTCTTCGGCCAGAGCCGGAGTGACGGCGGCGATCGCGAACAGCGCGACATTGCAGAACAGCAGATGATTGATGTGCATATTGCCCCTTCCCGAAAAATCCTTGGGAGGGGCTTAGGAACGGAGGATCGTTCGTGACCAACGCGTATTGCGCGGCGATCTATGGCTTCTGCCAAACTGTTGAGCGGGGCTTCACGATCGTCACGCCGCTCAAATAATGGCCTGCTTGATGGGACTCAGGGGCAAGGGTCGGGCAGGTCGCGATGGATCGCTTCGATCGCGGCCAGCGCATCCTCTTCCAGTTGGACGCGGATGCTGCCGATGTCGATCTTGAGCTGATCCAGCGATGTCGCGCCGATGATCGTGGAGGTGACGAAGGGCCGGCTGTTGACGAAGGCCAGCGCCAGTTGCGCGGGGTCCAGCCCATGGGCCTGCGCGATGGCGACATAGCGGGCCGACGCCGTCGCCTGGCCGGGCAGGTCGTAGCGCACGAACTGGCGGCTGACGTCGCGGCGCGATCCCCTGGGGATTTGCCCGCCCAGATATTTGCCGGTGAGATTGCCGCCCGCCAGAGGGGAATAGGCAAGCAGCGACACCTGTTCGCGCAGCGCAAATTCCGACAAGCCATATTCGAAGGTGCGGTTGAGCAGATTATAGGCGTTCTGGATCGACGCGACGCGCGGCAGCGCCTTTTCCCGCGACAGGCGAAGATATTCCGACACCCCCCACGGCGTTTCATTGGAGACGCCGAAATGGCGGATCTTCCCCGCCCGCACCAGATCGGCCAGCGTGCCCAGCGTTTCCTCGATCGGAACCGTTTCGGCCGTGTCGGCCAGCCGGGTCAGCCCGCGCACCCCGAAGGCAGGCACTGGCCGGTCGGGCCAATGCACCTGATACAGATCGATATAGTCGGTGCGCAGCCGGCGCAGGCTGTCCTCCACCGCCTGCTCGATATTGCGGCGGTCGAGCCGGTTGTTGCCGCCGCGAAACTCCCGCACCGGATCGCGCGTGGGACCGGCGACCTTTGTGGCGAGCACGATGTCATCGCGGCGGCCGCGGCTTGCGATCCAGTTGCCGATATAGGTTTCGGTCAGGAACTGCGTTTCGCGGGCCACTGGCGTCACCGGATAGGCTTCGGCGGTGTCGATGAAATTGACGCCCTCGCCAAAGGCATGGTCGAGCTGCGCATGCGCCTCCGCCTCGCTATTCTGCGAACCCCAGGTCATCGTGCCCAGGCAGATCAGGCTGACTTTGATCCCGGTGCGTCCCAATATGCGATATTCCATGGCCGATCCCTATCCAGATTTCGGCCCCTCCATAACGGCTGACGAAGGCGGGTCACTCAAGATAATTTGATAGAGCGTTGAGCGCGGCTGCTTTGAAGCCCGCCGGTGGCGCCGGCCGGCTCAGTTGTCGCAATATTCCCAGCGGCCCGCATTGCAGGCGGCCACTGCGCGGCGCCAGGCCGCCATCTCGCGGGCATAATCGGCGCGGGCTTCGGCATAGGCGTCGCGGTCGCTTTGCCGCACGCGATAGCTTTGCCTGTTCCTGGCGTCGCGCTCGCGCACATAGGCGAGCTGCTGCTGGTTCATTCGCTTGATGATCGCGCTGTCGCGTGCCCGCGCCGCGGCGCTGCGCATCGTGGGATCATGCGGATCGTCGGCCAGCGCCGCACCCGGCAATAACGACGCACCCATCATCACCGCGCAAATGAAAGAACCAAGCTTCATGACCATGCGTCCCCTTTTTTCTTGCACCAGCTATTTGCGCGGCGGCCGGAACAAGGCAACCGATTTGCGACGAGCGGCGGTCCGGGCGCCCGCCTGCAAGCGAAAGTCATGGCGCGAGTGGATGGACCGCTTCCAGGTTCAGCCAATTCGCCATCTTGGCCAGTTCGGACCATAAGGCGTCGCGGCTATGATCGGGGGCATCGGGTTCGAGGTGGACCGATTGCACGATCAGCCTGGACGCATGGCGATCCGCCTTGAGGTCCACCCGCGCGACCAATTGGTCGCCCAGCAGGAAGGGCAGCACATAATATCCATGCAGCCGCTTCTCCGCCGGAACGTAGATTTCTATCCGGTAGCGGAAGCCGAAAAGCCGCTCGGCCCGGTCGCGCTCCCAGATCAGCGGGTCGAACGGCGCGAGCAAGGCCTGCGCCTCGATCCGCCGTGGTCGGCGGGCGTCGCGGTGCAACCAGGCATGTCTCCAACCGGGCACGTCCACCGGTATCAAAATGCCTTCTTCGGCAAGCGCATGGATGGCGGGGCGGGCTTCCTCGGGCGATTGGCGGAAATAGTCGCGCAGTTCGCGCCCGGTCGCGATTCCATGCGCCGCTGCTGCGCGTTCGATCAGGGCACGGTGCGCCTCGGCCTCCGTCGGGGTCGGCAGGGCGAGGATGCTCTCCGGAATGACCCGCTCGGTCAGGTCATAGACCCGCTCGAAATTGCGGCGGCGGGTGGCTGTCGTGATGTGTCCTGCCCAGAAAAGCCATTCGAGCGCCCGCTTGGTGTCGCTCCATTCCCACCAGCCCGACTGCCCCTTATGCGCTTCGAAGTCCGATGTCGCCAAAGGGCCGTCCACTCTGATCCGGTCGAGCAGCGCCATCGCCTCCGCCCGCCGCTCGGTCGCGTAGAGGCGCATCCGGCCCCACCCAGCTTCGCCGCGATCGGCCTGCGCCATGCGCCAGCGCAGGAAGGGGTGCATGGCGAAGGGCAGCAGAGATGCTTCATGCGCCCAATATTCGAACAGCTTCCGCCGCCGGCCCGCACCCCAGGCCAGAGTGTCGAGATCGGCACGGTCATAGGCGCCCAATCGCGAAAATGCCGGCAGATAATGCGCCCGCGCCAGAATATTGACGCTGTCGATCTGATGCAGGTGCAGCCTGTCCAGGATTCGCTGGAGATGGATGGGCCGCGGAGTTTCGCTTCGCTTGGCGCCAAAGCCTTGGGCTGAAAAGGCGATGCGCCTCGCCAGCGGCAGCCCTATACGCTCGATCTTTGTCACTGGCACAGGCTAAAGGGCGCTGCCGACGGTGACAATCCCAAACCCGCTATGCCTCTCAAGGGAACAGGCCGCGCAAATGATTGGCCGCGCCGACACGGCTCAAGGCCTCGATCATGGCGGCGGTGCGCAGGTCGACCTTCTCCGCCTGGGCGCGGCGCTGCGTGCGGGCCAGGGCGTCGGTCAATATGTCGCGCATGCGCATGTTGATCTCCTCCAGCGGCCAGGTCAGGTTCTGAAGCCCCTGCACCCATTCGAAATAGGATACGATGACGCCGCCGGCATTGGCCAATATGTCGGGCAGCACGATGATGCCGCGCGCTTGCAGCATGTCGTCGGCCTCCAGCGTCGTGGGGCCATTGGCGCCCTCCGCCACGATCCGGCAGTTGATCCGCGAGGAATTTTCGGCGGTGATCTGGTTCTGCAAGGCGCAAGGCGCCAATATGTCGCAATGCAGTTCCAGCAGGTCGCGGCTGGGAATGATCTCGCCATAGGGGCAGCCGAAAAGCTGCCGGTGCTGGCGGACATGGTTTTTCAGCAGATCGATCGGCAGCCCCTTGGGGTTGTGCAGCGCCACGCTGACGTCGCTGATGCCGATGATCTTCGCTCCGGCTTCGGCCAGGAAGGTGGCGGCATGCATCCCGACATTGCCGAACCCCTGCACCACCGCGGTCGCGCCGTTGAGGTCGAGGCCGATCTGGCGGCAGGTTTCGCTCACCAGATAGGCGAGACCGCGCCCTGTCGCTTCGTGACGGCCCAGCGATCCGCCCAGCACCACCGGCTTGCCCGTCACGACCGAAGGGACGGAATAGCCGACATGCTCGCTATAAGTGTCCATGATCCAGGCCATGACCTGCGCGTCGGTGCCCATGTCGGGCGCGGGAATGTCCTTGTCGGGGCCGATCATGCCGATGAATTCCGACGTGTAGCGGCGGGTGAGCCGTTCCAGCTCGTCCTTGCTGAGCGCGGCGGGATCGACCCTGACCCCGCCCTTGGCCCCGCCGAAGGGCAGTTTCGCGAGGGCGCATTTCCAGGTCATCCACATGGAGAGGGCAGCGACTTCGCCCAGGCTGACGTCGGGATGATAGCGCAGGCCGCCCTTGGTCGGCCCCATGTTCAACACATGCTGTACCCGATAGGCGAAGACGGTTTCGACCTGATCGATGCCGTCGCGCTTGAAGGGCAGGGCGGCGATCTGCGTCCGTTCGGGAAACAGCAGGCGTTGCCGGATATTGGGGTCCAGCCCGGCGATATGGGCGGCCTTCAGAAATTGTTGCTGGGCGAGGTGGAGCATGGCGGACGACCATTCCGCCCCGCGCGCATGGGTCCGTTCCATCGCATAGTGGATCGATCGGATCAGCGTCGCGCTGTTGATGCCGTCCTTGAGCAGATAATCCTCCGCCCCGCCTTCCACGGCCTTGCTGGCTAGCCCCACATCGTCCATCGCGCTCTGGACGATGACGGGGATGCGCAGGTCATGCGCCCGGACGCGATAGAAGGTGTCGAGCGCCGTGCTGTCCGGCAGCATCAGGTCGAGCAGCACCACATCGATCCCGCCGACCTCCAGCCGTTCCAGCGCCTGTCCCAGCGTGCCGGCCAGCACGGTTTCGAACACCGGATTGTCGGATCGGCCGAGCAGCTTCTCGATCAGCCGCGAATAGACCGGATTATCCTCGACCAGCAGGACGGTGATGCGTTTGTGCGTCATGGCGTTTCACCTCAAGTCTTGAGACCTCATGAATCTTGCGTGTTCCTGGCTTGATCCGAATTGCGTCCGCCGAGCCGCGCGGCCAGTTCTGCGAGCAGCCCTTCGATTTCGAAGCGCAACAGGTTCCAGCCGTCCTCCACGTCCCGGAAATTGCTGTCCGCGCCCATTTCTTCCAGGCGGAAAGCCGCGGCCCCCGCCTCGGATGCCGCGAAGATATGCGCCGATCCTTTCAGGCTGTGCGCGGTGCGCTGAAGCTCCTGCGCGTTCCGTCCGTCGATCGCGGCGCGAACCTGCCGCATCATCTCCGGGCATTCGTCGATGAAGACGCCTGCCAGTTCGATCAGCAACTCCTCGTCGCCGTCGGCATTCTTAAGCGCCTTGGTCCAATCAAGAAGCGTGCTCATGGCCCGGACCCTTCCTCGCTATGGGGCTTCGCCGCGCTGGCGAACCGCCCCTCCACAACCTCGTAGAAATCCTCCGCCCGCAGCGGCTTGGAGATATAGTCGTCCATCCCCGCATTCAGGCAGCGTTCGCGGTCGCCGCGCATCGCATGCGCCGTCATGGCCACGATGGGGACATGATCCCCGGTGCCGCGTTCCCGTTCGCGAATGGCGGCCGTGGCCTGGAACCCGTCCATCACCGGCATCTGCACGTCCATCAGCACCACGTCGAAACGATCCTGCGCCAGCGCCTCGACCGCCTGCGCACCGTCCCCGACGATTTTCACCCAGTGCCCGCGCTTTTCCAGCAGGCGGAGCGCGAGGCGCTGGTTGACGGCATTGTCCTCCGCGACCAGCACATGCAGCGACGGGCGGTCGTGAGGCGCCGGCTCGGGCAGAACCGTTTCCTCGCTCACCGTCACCTTCAGCACGGCGAATATGGCCTCCAGCAGTTCGGACTGGCGTATGGGCTTCAGCAGGAAGGCGGCAATGCCGGTCGCCCAGGTGCGGCGGGCCATCTCGTCCTTCTGCGCGGAAGAGAGCATGATCACCGCCGGACGGTCGGCCTCGCTGCCTCGCGCAATTTCCTTTGCGACGGCAAAACCGTCCATGCCCGGCATCATCATGTCGAGCAGCACCAGCCGCAAGGGACGGCCTATCCCGGCCGCGTTGCGCAGCGCGGTCAGCGCCTTCGGACCGCTCTCGACCACCAGCGGCTTCATGCCCCAGCCGCGGATCATCTCGTCCAATATGCGGCGGTTGGTGGCATTGTCGTCGACGATCAGCACCGGCAGGCCGTGCAGCGAGGGCGGTTCGGCTGGCTGGCTGGCCGGTTCGCCCTGCGCCAGCGCGAAGGGGATGGTGAAGTGAAAGACGCTGCCCCGGCCGATGGTGCTATCCAGTTCCAGCCGTCCGCCCATCAACTGCACCAGTTGCGAGGCGATGGTGAGGCCAAGGCCCGTGCCGCCGAAGCGGCGGGTGAAGGAGGTGTCGGCCTGGGAAAAGGCTTCGAAGATTAGTTTCTGCTTGTCCGCCGCTATGCCGGGGCCGGTGTCGCTGACCGCGAAGTGCAGCCGGGCCTGCTGCCCCTCCATCCATTCGACCGCCACATCCATCACCACCTCCCCCCGTTCGGTGAAGCGCAGCGCGTTGCCGACGAGGTTGATCACCACTTGTCGCAGCCGGTGCGGGTCGCCCTCCAGCGCGTCGGGCACGCCGAGCGCGACATGGCAGGCGAGTTCGATCCCCTTTTCGGTGGCGCGCCCGGCAAAGGCCTGCAAGGTGTCGGCCAGCTCGTCGCGCAGGCTGAAGGCCACATGTTCCAGTTCCAGCCGCCCCGCCTCGATCTTCGAAAAGTCGAGAATGTCGTTGATGAGATGGAGCAGCGCGTCCGCCGATTGCGTGATCATGGTCAGATATTCGCGCTGTGATGCGGACAGCCTGGTATCGCTCAGCAGTTCCGACGCGCCGATGACGCCGTTCATGGGGGTGCGGATCTCATGGCTCATATTGGCGAGGAACTGGCTCTTGGCGCGGGTCGCGTCCTCCGCCCGGTTCTTGGCCGCGCGCAATTCGGTTTCGGATTCCTCCAGCTGGATCGTCCGTTCTTCCAGCCGCATGTTGACGCCGCGCAGCTCCGCCGTGCGCTGCGCCACCACCTGTTCGGTGCGCGCCCGCTGGTTGGCGAGCGAAATGAGATAGATGAAGAGGATCAGGGTGACGGCCAGGCCGCCGGCCAGCGCGATGGTGGGCGTGGTTGCCGCCCGCTTGTCGCCATAGGCGCCGGTCGCCGCGGTATAGATGGTGAAAACGCTGTTGCCGATGACCAGGGAGCTGGAATGGAACAGGTCCGAATCCATGGCTGGACCGGCGCCGGGCCGCCGCTTCGTCTTGCTTCCGGGCGCCATGATCGACAGCAGCACCCGCTGCGCCGCCGGGGCGGAGGAATCGAGCAGATAGAGGTCTACGCCCTTCCTGGGCATCAGATCGATCGCGCCCTGGATCACGTCACCGATGCGCAGCACGGCGACCACAAAGCCGGTGAGATGCGCGCGCCGCTGATCGACGGCGATCTGCTCCCCGCCGTCATAGACCGGCGCGAAGACGGCGATGCGGGGCGTATCGTCGCCCATTTGCGGCATGCGGATATGGGCGGCGGCGGCGATCTCGCCGCTGTCGCGGGCGGCCAGCATCGCCGCGTGCGCGAACGGGTCAGATCCCCAGTCGAAGCCCAGCATCTCAGGTGCGCCGCCCAGTGCGGATTCCGCGTAGAATATCGGGAAATAGGCGTCGCGCCGCTCCGCTCCGACGGTTGCCCCATGGGCATTGAGCTGGGTGAACCGGAAAGTCCCGCCATTCGCGCCTGCGCCCTTATCCTCCCACGCCTTGCGCTCGCCGCTGGGCACATAGGGTACCCATTGGACGGAATCGAGGCTGGACAGCCCGGTCAGATAGACGCTGGCAAAGGCCTTGAACTCGTCCGGGCCGACATCTTCCGACGCCTGATAATAGCCCAGCAGAGCCCTGATCACGCTGGTTTCCGAGAAGAATTGCCGCTTGATGCCTTCAGCGCGCTGCTCGGCCTCCAGGGTGAATTCGGTTTCCGTGGACCGGCCCTGTTCAATGACGAGCCATTGCCATACGCCCACGGTCAGCAGCAGGCTGACGACCCCGACCATCAGGGCGAACCAATATTTCACGCCACCTTTCAACCAGTTCCCGGAACCGGTTGCCGTTGGCGCGGCGGCGGGAAGGGGGGCAGGTTCGTTCATGACTGACCGCCCCTTGCAGGAACGGGCTGCCATTCGCGGACCTGACGCTGCGCCTCCGCAATTTGCGCGGGCGTCATACTGCGCGACAGACGGTCCACATTCTGGTTTGCCTTGGCGCGGAGCGATGGCGTGCGGGCGTTGGCCTGGCCCAGCGCGAACCATTTATACGCCGCTACCGGATCACGAGGCACTCCCTGGCCGCCGCCGTAGATAATGCCGAGTTGCACTTGCGCGTCGGCATTGCCCTGGGATGCGGCGCGTTCGAACCAATAGACGGCCTTTAGCTGATTCCTGGTGACGCCCCGGCCGATCATGTAGAGGACCGCCAGCGTGAATTGCGCGCCGATATGCCCTTGTTCGGCGGCCCTGGTGTACCATCGCGCGGCCTCCACCAGATCCTGCTCGACGCCGAATTCGCGCAGATAGATTTCGCCCAGATTGAACTGGGCGTCCGCCACCCCCAGCGCCGCGGCGCGGCGAAACCATTTCATCGCTTCCTTATAATCCTGCCCCGCGCCCTGACCGCGAAGATACATGCGGCCAAGGCTGTTCTGCGCGCGCGGATCGCCATTATCGGCCAGCGACTGAAACAGGCGCATGGCATTGGCATAGTCGCCGCGCCTGTAGGCGGCGGCGGCGTCCTCGAAGGGGCCCGCCAGGCATGGAAGGGAGAAAAGGAGCAGGCCAACCAGCGGCGCTCGCCAGACACAAAAAGGGGCCAAGGCGACAAACGCGCTTCCCCCCTTTCTTCGGGGTTCCGTTTTTCCGCTCCGGCCCCACATGACGGCACCTTTCCGGCATATCGTGCCGGATCGAGTCCAGAATGGACGAGCAGGGACCATATTAACGCAGATAGGGCGGGAAGGCTCGATCTTTCAGAGGGCCGGTGCGGCTATGCGTCCAAAGGCGCATTTCCAAACAGACTCTTAGGGCAGAAGCTTGTCGAGCGTGATTGGCAGGTCGCGCACGCGCTTGCCGGTAGCATTGAAGACGGCATTGGCGACAGCCGCGGCAACGCCCGCCACACCGATTTCTCCGATTCCGCGCGCGCCCATCGGCGCGCGTGGATCGGGGATGTCGGTCCACAGCACGTCGATCTCCGGCACGTCGAGATGAACCGGGACATGATAGTCGGCAAGCGAACCGCTCATGATCCGCCCAGTGCGTTCGTCGAGCAGCGTTTCCTCGGTCAATGCAAGACCCAGGCCCATGATGATCCCGCCGCGAAACTGGCTGGCGGCCGTCTGCGGGTTGAGGATGCGGCCGCAATCGAAGGCGCCGACGATCCGCGACACCCGTACCTCGCCCGTCACCTGGCTGACCTTGACCTCGCAGAAAATCGCGGAGGTGCTGTGCATCGCGAATTTCAACATTTCCAGCGGTGGTCCGCTCTGGCCGGTGGCGCTCACGCTTTTGCGTCCCGCGCGCTTCAGGATCGAGGCGTAGCTTTCGTGACGCGAGGGGTCTCCGATTTTCCGGAGGCCGCCATGGGCCGTTTCGACCTCGCCTGCACGGAGACCGGCAAGCGGGGTATCGTTGCCGGCCAACCGGATCAGTTCCGGGATCAGCTTCGCGCTCGCGGCGGTAATGGCCGCGCCGAGCGATGCCGTCTGGGACGAACCGCCCGCCATGCTGCCGAAAGGCAGGCTGGAATCGCCGATCTCCACGGTGACGTTTTCCAGCGGCAGGCCCAGCCGGTCGGCGGCATGCTGGCGCTGCACGGTCGTCGTGCCCATTCCCATTTCATGGGCGGCGCTGGCGACCGTGGCATGGCCGCTCTCGTCGATCGTGATCCGTGCCGCCATGCCGGGCATGCGCGCATAGGGAAAGGTGCCGCTGGCGCAGCCCATGCCGATCAGCCATTCGCCGTCGCGTTTCATCGCCGGTTCGGCCGATCGCCGGTCCCATCCGAAGCGTTCGGCGCCCATGGCATAGGCCTGCATCAGGTCGCTCTGGGAATGAGGAGCGCCGGATATGGGCGCGCGATGCGCGACATTGCGGCGACGCAGTTCGATGGGATCGAGGCCGATGGCGTGGGCCAATTCGTCCATCGCACTTTCCAGCGCGAAGGTGCCCACGGCTTCTCCCGGCGCGCGCATGAAGCTGTTGGCGAGCAGGTCCAGGTCGATATGGCGCTGCTCGATCTTGAAGGTCTCGGCGGCGTAGAGCGTGCGGCCGGTCATGCTGAACTGCTCGTCGCAGACGCTGTGCAGGGGTTTTACGGAATAGCCGGTATGGATGAGCGCCTTCAGCCGGCCATCGCCATCGGCGCCCAGCGCGAAGCGTTGTTCCGTCGCTGAGCGTCCGCCGATGAGGCGGTGGATGGACTTGCGCGACAGCACGATCCTGACCGGACGCCCGGCGAGCCGCGCCGCCGCTATCGCCAATATCTGGTGATCCCATAATCCCTTACTGCCAAAGCCGCCGCCCACGAAGGGAGACAGCACCCGCACCTGATCTTCCTTGAGGCCGAAAATCTTGGCCAGGGACCCGGCCGTCGCGTGGATCATCTGCGTCGCGTCATGGACCAGAAGCCGGTCGCCGTTCCACTGGACCGTGGCTGCATTCGGCTCGATCGGATTGTGATTCTGCCAGGGCGTGCGATAGACCGCATCGACCTGATGGGCTGCCCCGGCCAGTGCCGCTTCGGCGTCCCCGATGGTGACGGGATTTTTTTCGATCAGGATGGAAGGCGGGGTCCGCGCCCCGGCCTTGCCGTCCTCGAATCGCGTGCGGGCGGAGGCGCGCTGATAGGTGACCGCGATCAGGCTGGCTGCGTGATCCGCCTCTTCCTGCGTGTCGGCCAGCACGACCGCGACGACTTGCCCGTTCCAGTGGATAGTGGCGTCCTGCATGACGGGCAGGATATTGTTGCCAGCCGCTTTCAGGTTGGAAATGCCGATTGCCGGCGGCACCGCCATTTTCGGCGCATTATGGTGCGTCATCACGAGCCGGACGCCGGGCGCGGCCTCGGCGGCGGCCATGTCCAGCCGCCCGATCGTGCCCTTGGCGATCGTGGAATGAACGAAGGCTGCGAACAGCAAGCCGTCCAGCGGAATCTCCGCGGCAAAGCGCGCCGCGCCACGCACTTTTTCGGGACCGTCCAGGCGCGGCTGTTGCGTCCCCAGCGTCACGCGCTTCTCGATCAGCGGATCGGGCCTGCCGCCTGGCAGCCAGCCGGCGGGAACCTGGCCCAGCACCGCGCGGACGCCGCCGACGATGGCATTTTGCAGCTTGCTCATGCCCGCTTCTCCGCCAATTCGCCAAGGACGGCGGTCAATGTGCGGCGGAGAAGGTCGGGCTTGAAGCCATTGCCCGCCAATGTCCGGGCCTCGACGAGTTCGGCGTCGGCCGCCTCGCGAAATGCCGCTTCGGATGGAGCGCGCCCGCGCAAGATCGCTTCGGCCCTGAGAGCGCGCCATGGCTTGGGCGCTACGCCGCCAAATGCCACACCAATGCCATCGATGACGCCATCCTTCACGTCGAGAATGGCGGCAACCGATATCAGCGCAAAAGCGTAACTCGAACGGTCCCGCACTTTGCGATAGGTCGAATGGATCGCGGCCGGCAAGGGCGGCAGGCGGATGGCGGTGATGAGGTCGCCCGGTTCCATCACGGTTTCCAGATCGGGGCGATCGCCGGGCAAGCGGTGAAAATCCACGATGGGGATCGTTCTTTCACCGCTGGTGCCCATGACCTGCACATCCGCGCCAATCGCCGCCAGCGCCACGCACATGTCCGACGGATGGGTCGCCACGCATTGGTCGGAGCCGCCCAGGATCGCGTGATAACGGGTGAAGCCCTCTATCGCATCGCATCCGCTGCCGGGCTGGCGCTTGTTGCAGCGGGCGCCCTCCGGATCGTAGAAATAGGCGCAGCGCGTGCGTTGCAGGATATTGCCGCCGACCGTCGCCATGTTGCGGATCTGGCTCGATGCGCCCGACAGCAGCGCGCGCGATAGAAGGGGGTAGCGCGTCCGTACCGCCGGATGCGCGGCCAGCGTGCCGTTGCGTACCGACGCCCCGATCAGCAGCCCGCCATCCTGCGCCTCTTCAATGGCGGCTGGCAAGCCGGTCAGATCGACCAAGGCGCTCGGTTTCTCCACATTCTGCCGCATCAGGTCGACCAGATTGGTGCCGCCGCCCAGAAAACGCCCCGCGCCGTTCGCGCCCTGGCGCATCGCGTCCACGACATCCCCCGCGCGCCCATAGGAAAAGGGGTTCATGCGTCCGCTCCCGCCATATAGTCTTCGATCGCCTCGACGATCCCGTTATGCGCGCCGCAACGGCAGAGATTGCCGCTCATGCGCTCCCGGATTTCTTCGCGCGTCAGGAGGGGAGCCGCCGAAAGATCGGCCGTCACATGACTGGGGTCTCCGCGTCCGGCTTCCTCAAGCATGGCCAGGGCCGAACAGATCTGGCCCGGCGTGCAATAGCCGCACTGCAATCCATCATGCCGGATGAAGGCTTCCTGCAAGGGATGGAGCCCGCCATCCTCCTGCCCCAGCCCCTCGATCGTGCGGACCTCCCGGCCATCGACCTGCACCGCCAGGGTGAGGCAGGACAATATGCGCTGATCGTCGACCAGCACCGTGCAAGCGCCGCAAGCGCCCTGGTTGCACCCCAGCTTCGTTCCGGTGAGGCCAAGGCGGTCGCGCAGCAAGTCGAGCAGGGAAACCCGCGGGTCCGCGGGCACGGCATAGTCGGAACCGTTGATTATTATCGCCATCGCGCATCTCCGATCGTTTTCGGCGCCCACGCAGGAACAGAAGCCTGCCCAGAGATACTGCGAATTTCGTAGTATTCAAGGTTCGCTCGACGCAATTTTTTCCGTCAGGCGGATCAATTGCTCCTGTTCCTCCCTGTCCAATGCCCGGAGCATCCAGCGGGAAGTTTCCCGATAGGCCGCGATATGATCGTCGACCACATTCCCGCCCTTCTCGGTCGCGCTGAGGGCGACTGAGCGGCGATCGTCAGCGGGACGGCGGCGTTCGATCAACGCCTTGCGGACCAATCGGGCGGTAGCCGACGACATGGTCGTGATCGCCACGTTGAGATAACGCGCGACATCGCTCAGGCCGCAGCCGGGATGGTCCCGGACATAGATCAGCGTCTGCGCATCGAGCGGATTGAGCGCATTCTCTGCCGCTGCCGCCGCCTCCGCGACTTTGAAGCGCCGCGTGAATGTGCCGAACGCCTGCGTTAACTGGTCGACTTGGGACTGGGTAGGTTCGGTCATGGGCATGCGATCACAATTGAGAGAACTGCGCCTATCATAGCGGCGACCATATCTCCATGTCATAGAACCGAAATGTCATAGAACCGAACGGGCGGGATCTTTTCGGCGGACATGGCGTTCCCGAGCTTCTGGCATCGCCGATTTTACAAGGAAGAGGAAACGCAGCTTTCGCCCGAATAACGGCAATATTCGTCCGGCGGGTGAGGCATTCTGACACTGAGCAGCGCATGTCATGGCATCTCGACAGCTAAACGGAACACAGTTGCAGACTGGTTCGTTTTAGAGGTCCGAAAACAAATAGAGGAGAGTATATGCGTGAGATCAGCCTTTCCATGCGCGCGTTCGCTGCTGCATCGGCCTTGTTCCTGGCGACCGCTCCCGCGCTTGCCGGAGATGAGGAGCGCGCTCTTGCCGCGATCGCGCAAGCTCAAGGGAAAATCGACGCCGCCGCCAAGCTGAAGGCCGGCGACTTCGATCCGGCCGTGCTGGCCAAAGCGCAGGCATCGTTGCGGCTTGCGCAGGAACAGCTCAAGAGCGGCAAGGAGCAGGCCGCCATCCGCGCCGCCGTCGACGCGCAGCAATTCGCGGACACGGCGATCGGTGAAAGTCAGGCGCGCACCGATGCCGACGCGCATATGCACGCGGCAACGGCCACGGCCGCGCAGCAGGATGCTGCCGCCGCGAATGCGCGGGCCGACGCCGCCGAACGCGCAGCAGCTTCCGCCGCGGCCGATGCGCGGGCAGCTCGCGCCGCCGCCATCCCGGCGCCCGCAACCACCACTGTGACGACCGAAACCGTCAAGACCGCGCCCGTCACCGTGCGCAAGGCCGCTCCGGTCAAGCGCAAGATCGTGCGCAAGTCGACGAGCCCGGTCCGCGCTTCCGTTGTCGAAAAGACCACGACGACCGTCACGCAGCGATGATCGCAGGACAGGACGGTCTCGGCATCGACGCCGTCCTGTCTTCCTGCGTGAAAGACTGCAGGCGCGGACCGGAACCATTATATCGTGAAGCGATTGCGCTGATACGATCATTCAGAGGCGAGACAGACCATGTTGTGGACGATCCTTATCATCATCCTTGTTCTTTGGGCACTTGGCGCATTTATCGTGCCGGTGGGCGGAGGACTTATCCACCTGCTGCTGGTGCTGGCGCTGATCGTCCTTGTCTATCAGCTTGTCACTGGCCGCCGTGTCCCATGACGAACTGGGATCAATATTCGTGACCGGCGTCGTTGAAATTGATCCGGATCGGTAAGTTTTTCAGGAACGCCCGATCACCTCCCGAATTCTTGGCCATGGTGAAATGGCAGACGTTCTGGAAGGTGACGATCGTGAGACGGACGGACCCTATATCAGCCTGACGGATAGGTAGAGCTTTGCGACCGCTGTCAGCTACGGCCGCGGATCGAGAATTCCGACATCATCTGAATGAGCGCTTCGATCCCTTCATCGCCCTTTTCCAGGGCGTCGTTCAGGGACCGTTCCACTATGTCCGCGACGAAGTGGGAGGGGCCGGCATAAGCGAGCGACCAAGTGACGAAGTGGCGATGGGGCGTTTTTCCCGATGCGATCGTCCTGACGTCGCTGTGCCGCGAGTCTCGCAGGATGCTTGCCTTGAGTTCTTCGATCGCGGCTGGCGCCCCTTCCAGATATTGCGCGAAGCGGCGGCCAGAGAACAGGAGGGCGCCCGTCACGTTCAGCGAACGGTTGCGCGGGACCGAGACATGGACGATTTCCTGGATGCGTTCCTCGGCATCGATCGCGTTCAACTTGCTGGAGCTGATATAGGACCATTGTGCAAGCATGTGCTGATGATGCCATTTGTCTGAAAAAAGTAAAGGCGAGGCGCATGGTGGGACTGGAATGCGCCTCGCCGGTTTTATGGGCCTGCCTCCGAGAGTACGGCCCCCGACAGTCTAAAGGCATGAAGGTTAATGCTGGCCTTCCGCATATTACCGTAAGACTACCTGCCATAGGAACACGCGCGGGTAAGGCGTGGCTTTTATCGAATTCTCGAATCTGCGGGAACCTATATGGCCAAAGAAATAGAACGATCGTCCAATAAGGAGAGCGCGATGATGGAGAAACGCCGTCATCCGCGACAAACCGTATTCAAGACGGCGCTGCTCTACCCCGTTGTCGAGGAAGCCAACCTTTCCGTCGAGAATGTGTCGCACGCAGGGTTGAGCGGACGATGCGCCTTGTCGCTGGGCTTGCACCAGCAGGTTCATGTGAGTTTCGACGAGACCAGCTTTCGTACGGCCGAGGTTCGTTGGATCAATGGTTCCAGATGCGGTCTTCTGCTGGAGGAGACATTGCCCTGGGTTCCCGGCGAGGAGCCCGACATGAACATCGCATCGCAGAAATATGAACCTCGCGGTCAGCGTTTGACGGTGAATTTTTCGGCAACCTTGATAACGTCGACGCCTGTATTGATCGGGACGATCCGCAATCTGTCGGTTGAAGGGATGATGGTCGAAGTGGGTGGCGTGAGCGAGGGAACGCGATTGCTTGTGAAGACCCGGGGTCTGGATGTACGCATGGGACGGGTGCAATGGGCGAGCGGCGGGATGATCGGGATATTCTTCGAACCTCGCCGCATGGCGACGAACTGAGGCTGATAAAAGAAAGGATCGGAGCCGAAACCATAGAGAGCTTCGCGCGTTTGCAGGAAGATGATGGTTTAGGCGATTGGCTATGAACCCTGGATGTCCAGTCTATATCGTGGACCACGATAGCAAGACGCGCCAGTATCTGGTGCGCGTTTTGCGGCCGGAAGGGTTTGAGCCCATGCCCTTTTCTTGCGGCGCCGACTTTATCGAAGCGCTTGATTTCCTGGCCCCCGGCATTGCCCTTGTGGAATTGCACCTTGCGGATATGGGTGGCGTGGCCGTTCAGGAGGAGCTTCTGTCCCGGCGGCTGGACATGCCCCTGATCGTGATGACGGCGTCACCCGACATTCCGACGGCCGTGGACGCCATCAAGCGGGGAGCGGCGGATTTTCTGGAAAAGCCCTTTGCCGACAGCCTGCTTTTCAAAATGCTTGCCGAGGTCCGGCCGATGTTGGAGCGGCGCGCCGAAATCCAGCGACGAAGGGAAAGCGCTGCGGCTCATCTGGAGAGTCTGACGAAAAGGGAATTGGACATTGTGCGGGCGCTCGGTTCCAGCAGCAGCAATAGGGACGTGGCCGATGCGCTCCAAATCAGCGTCAGAACGGTCGAAATGCATCGCGCCAGCATCATGAAAAAATTCGGCGTAAAGAGGTTCTCGGAAATAATCCTCGATCTTTCCGATTCAGCTTTGCCGTGATCGTAAGATAATGTGAATTTTCGGTCTGCCATCATTCAATATAAATTGGATTGGTAATGACAAAATATGATGTTCCCGGCCCGTCATTCGGGTTCGGGATTGTCAAAAAAAAGTGGACGGACCTCAGAGATTCATCTGACAATGAGACATCGCCTATATTCAGGCCATGGTTAACATCGAAAAAACCAGATAAAGATATTGCATTATATGACGATGATTATGGTGAATATTTTAAATCGAAGGAGGAATGCGAAAAAATAATAGACCGATATAAGAAGATACAGCAGGCTATAGCTGCTTCCGAGAATAAGGGCAGGGTAGATCGCTTATGCTGAACGCATGCGCCCCGCGCCATCGATAAGGGGTCGGTCGCGCCGCGCCTTTGGTTAAATTCACCGTTTTTGCGCCAGCCCCAAACCCCCGCGACAGGAATCTCTTGTCTTTCGTCGGGAGAGCATGCGAGTGCCTGCACGCATGCCAAGGCGAAAGGATATATGGCGATGCGGCCTCGTCAAGCAGCCGGTCGCGGCTGTCATCGCGGCGGGCGGCATCGGCGAGCCGGTGAGCTGGATCGGAGAGGAGCCGGATTTCCAGTTCCTGGCCGACCCTTTCGGTTGGCAGGGCGAGGATGGGCGGTTGCACCTTTTTGCCGAGCATTATGATTACCGCACCCGCCATGGGACGATCGTGCGATTGCTGTTCGATGAGGCCATGAACCTGCTCGACCGCCGTCCTTGCCTGGTCGAGCCGTGGCATCTTTCCTATCCGCAGGTCTTTGCCGGGGAAGGGGCGACATGGATGCTGCCGGAGGCGCATCGGTCGGGCGTGCTGACGCTCTATCGCGATCATGGCGGGCTGATCGACTGGCGGGCGGAATGCCGGATCGCGCTCGATTGCGTGCCGGTCGATGCCAGCATCCTGCGGCATGAGGAGCGCTGGTGGCTCTTCTATTCGCCCGCGACCGACAAGCGCACGAAGATCGCGCATCTGCATGTCGCTTGGGCCGACCGGCTGTGCGGGCCATGGACGGCGCATCATGGCAATCCGGTGCGGATGGACCGGCGTTCGGCGCGGCCCGGCGGCACGCCGATGGTGATCGATGGGCGGATCATGCTGCCGGTGCAGGATTGCGCAGACACCTATGGCGGGGCGATCCGGCCGCTCTGGATCGATCGGCTGGATGAGACGACCGTTATGGCTGAGGCGGGGGATGCCCTGGCGTTGCCGGATTCAGCGGGGGTCTATCGGGACGGGATGCACACGCTGACCGCCTGTGGCGACATGACCTTGTTCGATGTGAAGCGGGTCGATCGGTCGCTGCGCGGGCTGATGCTGGATGTCAGGCGCGGGCTTGGCGGATATGGTTGAGGATTGCCGCGCCGGTGGCTGCGAAACGATCCTGCGAGAAGCGGTCAAGCATGTCCCGGCGGGCGGCCTCGCCCATGATGTACAGCCGAGCAGGATCGGTCAGCATCGTTCCTAGAACCTGAGCCAGCCCATCGGGATCGCCGGGGGGCACGGTGAGGCCGGTGACGCCCTGCCGGATCGAGAAGGGCAGTTCACCCACCGCCGAAGCGACGACCGGCAGGCCCGCCGTCAGCGCTTCATGCGCGGCGATGCAGAAGCCTTCGGAGCGCGAGGGTTGGACATAGAGGTGCAGGCCCGACAGGAAGGCGCGGGGATCGTCGGTATAGCCGGTGAAATGGACCGCCACGCCCGCCGCTCGCGCCAGGCTTTCGAGCCGCTCCCGTTCCGCGCCGTCGCCTGCGATGGAGAGGGTGAAGCTTGCCCCCTTCAACTGCGCCAACGCGGCGATCAGCACATCATAGCCCTTGACCGGATGGAGGCGGCCCAGCGTGCCGATGCGGACCGTCTCGCCGGGCTGCCAGGGGCGGGCCTGCGGCATGGCGGGATCGGCGGCGAAGATCGGCCAGCAGAGCAGCCGGTCCTGCGGCACACCCAGCCGCTCCGCCGTCAACGCCGTCACGGATTGCGAATCCCCGATCCAGAGCAGGGCGCGGGAAGCAAGCAGGCGCATCAGCCGCCGGTTCCAGGGCTTCAGGAAAGCGGCATGTTGCCAGCTCATCACCGGCAGGCCCAGCATCGGCCCAAGGATCAGGCCCAATATCGTCGCCCGGCTGAGCGAGGTCCAGATATGGGTGGCGCGCCAGTCCAGCAACTGCCGCCGCAGCCACAAGGCGGCGGCCAAATGATCGCTCAGGCCGCCCTCGCGCACGACCGGGTCAAGCCCGGCCTCCACCATGGCGGACAGACCCCGCCGGTCACGGGGGGTTAGGGCGAAGACGCGCACCTCCGCCCCCGCATCGCGCAGGACGCGGGTGATGGCCGGCACCGGCTGCGCCGCGCCGCCGCCCTCGACCGAGTTGATGACATAGGCGATCCTCAATGGGCGAGGCTCCTGCGCCAGACCAGACCCGCCAGCAGCGCGCTTGCCAGCAGCGCTTGCCCCACCGCCTGCACCCCTGCGCCCATCAGGCCCCATTGATGAAGCAGCAGCGGGAGAACCGGCAGGAAGAGCAGGCTGGCGAAGAGATTGGCGCTCATCGACAGCGCGGGGAAGCCCATGGCGGAAAGGGCGGAACTGCACGGCGGGCCGATCACCGCGATCATCCGCGCCGCGATCAGCACGACCATGACGCTGCCTGCGGCCTTGAACGCCGGACCCGCCAGCAGCGTGACGATCGGCGTGGGGAAAAGCGCTGCGATCACCACCACCGGCGCGGCGGCGGCCAGCGCGATGCCGATCACCCGGCGCAATGTCCGGCGCAGCGGCGCGCCGCCTTGCCCGGCGGCGACCATGCGGGCGAGTTCGGCATAGGCGGTGTTGCCCAATATCTGCGCGGGCTGGGCGATGATGACGGTGGCGCGCTGGGCGACCGCGAACAGGCCCGCCATGGCTGGTCCCAGCACCCAGCCGACGATCAGCGGCGCGATCCGACCCGCCAGTTCGCTCAAGGTGACATCGGCGTTGCTCGCCACCAGGAAGCGCCAGATGCCCGGATTGTCCTGCACTGCGCTGCCGCGTTCGGGGTGGCGCAGGATCGTGCCGAGCCTGTTGAGGGCGCAGATAAGGCCCATGCCCCAGAGCACGGCGAATTCCGCCAGCGCGGCGGCGAGCCATGCGCAGAGAAAACCCTTCAACCCCCAGCCCAGCAGCCAGGCCAATGTCGCACCGATCAGGCGCACCAGCGGCTGCACCATATTGTGCAGGCCGATCAGGTCGAAACGGCCAATCAATTGCAGATAACCCGCCGGAGCCGATCGCACCGATCCCAGCACCGCGAAGCTGTAGGGAATGGCGAAAGCGACGGTTTCCGGCGGCCAGCCCAGATGCGGCCCGACCAGCGGCGCCAGCGCCATGGCCGCGATGATCGCCGCCGCCCCGCCCAGCAGTTCGACCGTCGTGCCGAAGCGCAGCAGCCGGGCGAGGCGATGCGGCGCATCCTCGGCACTCGCCTCCGCGCCATAGCGGACGATCGCCTGCCAGGCGGGAAATTCGACGATACCGACCACCGCTGTCACATAGCCATGGACCAGCACCAATATGCCGTAATCGCGCGGCCCCAATGCCCGCGCTGCGATGATGAGGTAGACAAGGCTGATTAGCCCGGCGCCGGCCTTTCCGCCCAGCACCAGTCCCAGCCCCTTGAAGATTCGCCCTGTGATTCCGGCCCGTTCCGTCATGCGGTAGTGGAAGACCAGTCTTTCCGGCGCAAGGCAATGCCCATGCTGTTGCGGGCGGCGAGGCGCCGGCCCAGAAAGCGGTAGAAATACCAGTTCATCGCGGAGCGTGGGGCATAGCGGTAGAGCAGCCGTTCGCCCCGCGTCCAACTGACGGCCTTGCGCGAGGCGCGCCGGTCGGAGGGAAAGCAGACATGGCCGTGATGATAGACGGTCCGGCCATGCGCCATCACGCGATGGACGATCTCATGATCCTCCAGCACATAGGGCCAGCGTGTTGCATCGAACCCGCCCGCTGCGCGCAGGGCGCTGGCGCGGAATGCCTGGGCATAGCCGCCCGCATGGCATTTGGCGGCGAAGCGGCGGCTCTTGCGCAGGATGAAGGCGATGCGTTGCTGCGATTCCGCCGTGTCCTGGGGGGCGTAGAGATCGATAGCCATGACGGCGGCGGCCCGTGGGTCGCTGTCGAACAGGGCGATGATGCGCTTCACATAATCGGGGGGATAGTGGGTGTCGGCATCGCAAATGGCGACCAGCGGCGTGTCGACCCAGCTTAGCCCCATGGCCATGGCGTGAATCTTGCCCGGCGTCGGGCAGGGGAGGATGGTGGCGCGCTGGCCCAACGGCGCGGCGTGGATGGCGGCCTCCGCCGCGCCGCTGTCGGTCGATCCATTGTCGATAAGCAACAGGCGGAAGCGCTGGTCGCTTTGCGCGGCCAGACTGTCGATGGTGGCGCCGATCCACCCTTCTTCATTGAAGAAGGGCAGGATGATGGTGAGGAGCGGCATCAGGCGGCCCGGACCGGCGGCAGATGGACGACCTTGGCCCGCCGGTCGGTGAGTTCAGCGATCACCGCCGCGGCGCGCTCCGACGAGGGGCGGCCGTCCAGGTCGAAGCTCTCCGCGAACAATCTTTCCTGGATCGGGCGGTAATGGCTTTCGTGCAGCGCCTTCGCTCGATCCAGCGCCGGGCCGAGTTCGTGCGGGCTGGAAATCACTTCTCCCGCCTGCCAGTGCGCGAAATTGGGATCGCCCTGCCAGTCGATGCCGTGGCTGTTGAGGAAGATGCAGGGCCGGGGCCGCAGGAGGAATTCATAGACCTGGCTGCTGGCGTCCCCCAGATAGAGGTCGGCCAGCAGAGTGTAGCTCATGTCGGTCGAGGCGCGGCTGCCAAGGTCGATATGGATATTGTCGCCGTGCAGATAGCGCTTGTCGATCATGCCCGCCCGGTTGACCGTCAGCTTGTCGATGGTGACGATGAAGGGCCGCTCGAACAGCATGACATGGGGGGCGAAGATCAGTTCCTGCTCGTCATGCCGCAGGAAATGGTCCAGCACCTGCCGGCCATGGCTGTACCATGAGGACAGATGCGGCGAGCAATGCGGGTTGTAGAGGGTGATCGGCCGTTCGCGGAAGAAGCTTTGGCTGCGTCCGGCCTGACGGACCATGTCGAACTTGGGATAGCCGACGATGCTGATCGCGTTGGGTTCCACCCCCGCTTCGGCAATTAATCGGCGGCGGATCTTCTCGCCGGAACAGAGGACATGGTCGAAACCGGCGCTGGCCTTGTCGAAGCCGATGGCCCGGTCCCCGGCGCCGTGGCGGGTGTGCACCATGAAGAGATTGTCGAGGCCATAGCGCGTCTTGAGCAGCAGCGAGGTCTTTTCCGCGACGATCAGCATGTCGAGGCTGCGGAAAAAATCCAGATTGTCGCGATAGAAGAGCAGCTTGGCCGCAGGGAGCAGCTTGCCCAGCAGCCCCGCAATGCGTTCCGAACGGGGCGTCAGGGAAAGCCGGACATGCTGGATCGACGAACCCAGCATCGGCCCGGCCAGCCGCTGCACCTCGGCCGCCAGCCGGTCGTTGGTGGTGGCGACGATGATCTCGCCGGGAAAGCCGCCGCTGGCCAGAGCCATGGCGATCGGCAAGCTATGGGCGACCTGATGAATCTGGTCGTGGTTGAACAGAAATCCAATGCGCATGGGACGACGACGCCACGCCCCGGCCGCCACCGCAGTTGCAATTTGTCGTGCGCGAAATTTTTTTGTCAGGCGGCCCTGTCCCGACATCGCAATGTCGCGATGGAGGCGAGCATCATCACGCCTGCAGCGAAAGCCATGGTCCAGATCGGCTCGGTCGGGAAGAAATGCCGCATGATCGTGCCCATGACGGTCGCGACCAGCAGTTGCGGGATCACCACGAAGGCGTTGAACAGGCCCATATAGATGCCGAGCTTCGCCTGCGGCACGCTGGAGGCGAGCATCGCATAGGGCATGGCGAGGGTGGAGGCCCAGGCGATGCCGATGGCGACCTCCGACAGCAGCAGGGCTTGCGCATCACGCAGGAAGAGGAAGGAGAGGAATCCCAGCGCGCCGAGCATCAGAGCGATCGCATGGGTCTGCGCCTGGCCGATGCGGCGGGCGAGCGGTTGGAGCAGGAAGGGCGCGGCGAAGGCGGCGACGCCATTATAGGTGGCGAAGAGGATGCCGACCCAGTTTCCGCCTTCATTATAGGCTGCGCTCGCCGGATCTGCGGACCCGAAGACATATTGGGCGACGACCGGCGTGGTGTAGATCCACATGATGAACAGCGCCGACCAGGTGAAGAACTGGACGAGGGCGAGGCGCTTCATCATGACGGGCATGGCCGCGAAATTGCCGACGACATGGGTGAGCAGATTGTCGCTGCGGCCTTGCCTTTGCAGCCAGCGCGCCGCCATCCGCGCCGCGCCATAGGTGGCGAGCAGGCCGCCAAGCAGATAGAGTTCCTTCTCCAGCGCCCAGAGATGGACGAACGCGACGACCGCCAGTCCGGCGGCGATCCAGAGCAGGCCGCCGGAAGGGACGGGCGGCGCAGTGACCGCTCCGGATTTTTCTTCTATTGGCTCGAAGCGGGCCATCTGTTCGGGCGAATATTCGCGGGTTGTTAGAACGGTCCACAGCACGGCGAGAAACAGTGCCGCGCCGCCGATATAAAAGCTGATCCTGACCGTATCGGGAATGCCCGAACCGACCGCGACATTGGCGACGCCCAGCCGGTCCAGCAGCCATGGCGTGGACGAGCCGATGACCGCCCCCGCACCGATGAAGGCGGTCTGGAGCGCATAGCCTGCCATATGCTGCTCCTTCGCCAGCATGTCCCCGACAAAGGCGCGGAACGGCTCCATCGAAACGTTGAGCGAGGCGTCCAGCACCCACAGCATCATCGCGGCGGCCAGCAGGCTGGGCGCATTGGGCATGCCGAACAGCGCCAGCGCCGCGAACAGCGCTCCCGCGAAGAAATAAGGCCGCCGCCGCCCGAAGCGGCACCATGTCCTGTCGCTATAATGGCCGATGATCGGCTGGGCGAGCAGCCCGGTCAGCGGCGCTGCGATCCACAGCAGCGCCAGATCGTCCAGACTCTCGCCCAGCGACTGGAAGATGCGGCTCATATTGGCGTTTTGCAGGGCAAAGCCGATCTGGATGCCGAAAAAGCCGAAGCTGATGTTCCACAGACCCCAGAAGCCTTGGCGGGGGCGGGAATTAGAAGCCAGATTATCGTGCGGTTGATCCATGCATCCTCAGCCTATTCGCACATATGGTCCATCCCGTGTTCCTGCGAAGGCAGGAGCCCAGTTCAAACGGCAGGACTGGGTTCCTGCCTTCGCAGGAACACGATTCACTCTCGGGTCTTCCCACCCCTTGCCACAAAGCGGATCGCTTCCCCCCCACCCGGCGCGAGATCGATGCGCAGCACATCGCCCTTCTTCACAGCCTTCTTCTCGATCACGATGGCATGGCGCGCCTCGGTGCGATAGTCCGCGCCCGGCCCATCCCCATAAATCTCCGCCACATAAGATCGCCCGGCATCCAGAAAGTCGAGCTTCGCCTGGCTCGACCGCGCTTCCTCATCCCCGATCGCGCCCAGATACCAGTCATTGCTGCCCTTGGCCTTGCGCGCGATGGTCACATAGTCGCCCACCTCGCCGTTCAGCACGCGGGTATCGGACCAGTCGGTCGGCACATCCTTGATGAACTGGAACGGCCCCGGATGTTTGGTGTAGTTCTCCGGCGTATCCGCCGCCATCACGAAGGGCGAATAGAGCACGACATAAAGCGCCAGTTGCTTGGCGATGGTCGACTGGATCGCGCTCCCCTCCGACCCGGAAAGGCTGAGCACGCCCGGCGTGAAGTCCATCGGCCCGCCCAGCAACTGGGTGAAGACGAGGTTCGCTTCATGCTCGGGCGGGTTCTTGCCGCCGATCCAGGCATTATATTCCATGCCGCGCCCGCCTTCGCGCGCCACCCAATTGGGGTAGGTGCGGCGCAGGCCCGTATCCTTCACCGGCTCATGGCTGTCGATGCTGACCTTGTACTTGGCGGCAGTCTGCACGACGCGGAGATAGTGGTTCACCATCCACTGCCCTTCATGCCATTCGCGATGCTGGGAACCATCGGGATCGACCCGCTCGATCTGCCCGGCATCGGTGACATAGCCGGTCTTTACCACCCGCTCGCCATGGTCGGCGGCCCATTTGAACGCGCTGTCGAGCTGGCTGTCATAATGGCTGGCGGAGCCGCCGGTTTCATGATGGCCGATCAGCGTCACGCCCTTCGATTTCGCGTAAGCGGCTAGCCCGTCAGCATCGAAATCCTCGGTCGGCTGCGAAAAGTTCATGCCCTTGCCATTGCCGAACCAGTTGCCGTCCCAGCCGACATTCCATCCCTCGACCAGCACGGCGGGGATGCCGTTGGCGGCGGCGAAGTCGATATAGCGACGGACATTGGCCGTGGTCGCGCCATGTTTCGGCCCTCGCGCCCATGTCCAGTCGCCCTTGATCATGTTCCACCACACGCCGACGAACTTGCCCGGCTTGATCCAGCCTGACACGTCGCCCAGCTTGTTGGGTTCGTTGAGGTTCAGGATCATGTGGTTCATGTAGAGCCCTGCCGCATCGTCCGCGATGGCGATGGTGCGCCATGGCGTCGAAAAACCGGCGTCGCGCGACACTTTGGGCGCGCCGGAACCGGGCGTCAGCGCAGCGCGGAAGATGTTACCCTGTGCCCTTGCAAGGTTCATCCCGGCATAGTCGACCAGGGCCGCCTCATGCAGCGCGACATGGGTGCCGCTGGCGAGCTTCACCGTCATCACCGTCTGCGCGGTGCCGACCGCATCGAGTGGCGTCCTGTTATAGAGATATTCCTCCCGGTTCCATTCGAAGGCGGGCTTCCACCAGGCGGTGCCGTTTTCGGCAAAGGCAAACTGGGTCAGTTCCTCCGCGATATTGGCGTGATGCAGATGGGCCTGATCGGGCAGCGTGTAGCGGAAGGCCACGCCATCGTCGAACAGGCGGAAGGTCACATCCATCTCGCGTTGAAGATCGCTCTTCTCGCGGAAGGCGAGGCGGATTTCATTGTGATTGTCGCGGATGCTGGACCATTCGCCCCAGGGTTGGGTCCATGTCGTGTCGTTCTTGCCCGTCTTGCTGTCGGCCAGCGTCAGGTTGCGCTCGATCTTCGGCGCGTCGGTGAACAGGAAGCCGAGGCGACTGTCCGCGATCAGCGCCTTCCCATCGCGCTGCACGGCGTAGCTGGGGCGGCCTTCTCCATCCAGGCTGACGGTCAGCGTGATGCGGCCATCGGGCGAGGCGGCCTTCGCGACCACATCGGCGCGGGCAGCCACCGGGGCCAGCGAAAGCGCAAGAAGCGGCAAGGCGAGCGCGGTCAGTTTCTTCATGGGGTGTTCCTTTAAGACTCGTGCCCCTTTATCTGAGCCGTGTTCCTGCGAAGGCAGGAACCCGGTTCTGACGGCGGGACTGGGCTCTCGCGAGCCACTCGTCTCACTCGAGTGCCTTCGCAGGAGCACGTTATGCGCTGTTTTTAGACCTGCACGACAAGGCCGGAAGCTGCGGGGAAATGCCATCCTTCGACTCCGCCGGTCGATAGTAACGGTTTCCAGCGTTCGGCCTCACTCGGCGCCCAAACCACAGGCTCGTCCCCAAGGTTGAACACGCAGAGCAACCGCTCGCCCTCATGCTCCCGCTCAAAGGCCAGCAATTCCTCCGGCGTCTCCAGAAAATCGATCGCTCCCACGCGGAGCGCGGGCGACCCGTTTCGCAACGCCAGCACCCGCCGCGTCCAGTGCAGCAGGGAATCCGCATCCGCCTCCTGCACATCGACGGCGAGTGCGCGATGGGCTTCCCCGGCCGGCAGCCAGGGTTTGGCGTCGGAAAAGCCCAGATATTTCGCATCCGCCTGCCACGGCATCGGCGTGCGCGCGCCGTCGCGGGAGAGAGTCAGCGGCCAGTTGGCGATGGCTTCGGGATCCTGCAAATCCTCGAAAGCGATGTCGACCTGCGGCAGCCCCAATTCCTCGCCATAATAAAGGAAGATATTGCCGCGCAGGCAGGCGAGCAGCAGCATCTTCATCCGGCAATAGGCGTCCGGGTCCAGACCCTTGGCCCAGCGGGACACGGCGCGCGGCGCGTCATGATTTTCGAACGCCCAGCTCGGCCAGCCCTCATCGGTTTCGGCAGGCCATTTGACGAGCGCCGTCCTGAGGAATTCGGCGGTCAGCTCCGGCGCATAGAGGAAGTCGAAACCATAGGCCGTATTCAGCCTGCCATCGCCCTGCGTGAAGGCCTTCATCTCTATATCGCTGTCATCGCCGCCGACTTCGGCCACGGTGAAACGGTCCGCATATTCGTCGAAGACTTGACGAACCTTTTCCAGAAACAGCGGAATATTGGGATGGCTCTGGCTGTATTTCTTGATCTGAAAGTCGAAGGGGCGCGTACGCACCTTGCCATTGTCGGGCGCGGGCGGATTGTCGCGCAGTTTCGGATCGTGCATCGAATGGTTGATCGCGTCGATGCGGAAGCCGTCCACGCCCCGGTCCAGCCAGAAACGGATGATGTCGAACACGCTCGCCTGCACTTCGGGATGATGCAGGTGCAATTGCGGCTGCTGCGCCAGGAACTGGTGCATATAATATTGCCCGCGTCGCGCATCCCAGGTCCAGGCCGGGCCGCCGAACACCGACTGCCAGTTGTTGGGTGGCGATCCGTCCGGCTTGGGATCGGCCCAGACATACCAGTCCGCTTTGGGATTGTCGCGGCTGGAGCGGCTCTCGATGAACCAGTCATGCTCTTCGGATGTATGCGCCCAGACCTGATCGACGATGATGCGCAGGCCCAACTCATGCGCCCGCGCCACCAGCGCGTCGAAATCCGCCAGCGTGCCGAAGATCGGATCGACATCGCAATAATCCGACACGTCATAGCCGAAATCGCGCATCGGGCTCTTGAAGAAGGGCGACAGCCAGATCGCGTCCACCCCCAGCGACGCCACATAGGGCAGATGGGCGGTGATGCCCTTGAGGTCGCCAATGCCGTCCCCATTGGAGTCGGCAAAGCTGCGCGGATAGATCTGGTAGATGGCGGCGCCGCGCCACCAGGGCAGAGGGGTGTCGGTCATTGGGGAGAGGCACTCCGGACAGCGCAGACGCTGTAGCTGAGAGGGGGAAGGGAGACGGCGATGCTGCCGGGGGCTGATGCGCTGGCGGCGCATTCGGTTCCGGCCAATGTAGCGAAACGGTCGGAACGGACATCGACCTCGACCTGCGCCTTGATCGGGGCGGCGGAGGTGTTGAAGGCGATCAGCGTTTCCGCGCCGCTCTCGGGATCGAAGCGGGACAGCGCGAAAAGGCCCGGCTGGTCGCCCCGCGCCCGGATGACTTCCCGGCCGCGCCGCAAGGCTGGGTGGGCGGTACGCAGGCGGGCGAGCGCGGCTATCTCCCGATAGAGCGGATGGCCCGCGTCGAAGCGCGGCGTCGCCATGGTGGCATCGGTGCCGATCAGGCGATTGTCATTATAGTTCGCGACCTGGCTGCCAAACATATCCTCCCGAGCGTCCTGATCGCCGCCGTCGCCAACAAAACCCTGCTCGTCGCCATAATAGATGGTCGGCACGCCGCGCATCGTCAGCAGCATGGCGTTGGCCAGCATCACCCGGCGCAGAACTTCCTCCTCGCTCGCCTGCGGGAAGGCCCGGCGGACGAAGGTGGAAAAGCGCCCCGCATCATGGTTGCTGACGAAGGTAGGCAATATCCGCGCCGTTGCCTCGCCATCGCGATAAAGCGCATCGCCCGCCAGCATCCGCTCCCATGTCGCCGTCGCGCCGCTGCCTGCGACCGTCTCCAGCGCCGCCTGCCGGAAAGCGAAGTCCAGCACTGCCGGAAAGCCGCCTTCCTTAGTATGCCAGGCAAGCGGCCCGGCATCCACCGTCTCGACATAGACTTCCCCGAAAATATGGAAATTGGGGATGCCTTTCGCCCTGGCGCGGGCCTGCATGGCGGGAACGAACATCTGCCAGAAATGCGGATCGACATGCTTGGCCGTGTCCACCCGGAAGCCGTCTATGTCGAAGCGGTCGATCCAGCCGCCGAAAATCTCGATCATGCCCGCAATCACGCGGGGGTTCTCGGTCATCAGATCGTCCAGCCCGGCAAAGTCCCCCATGGTCGCGCTCTCGCCCGAATAGGTCGTTTCCCCGCGATTATGATAATGAAGCGGATCGTTGAGCCAAGCCGGAACTTTCATCCGCTCCTCGCCCCTGGGGATAGTGGGCGTATAGGCGTAGGATGGATCGGTCAGCTTCGCGAAATTCGCTTCGCCATGATCCTGATCGCCCGCGAAACCGGCATTGATCGCTTTCCCCCCGACACCACCCTGCCGCTGATAGGGATAATCGGCGCGCGAACGGTATGGGCAGGGCTTGCCGGCGCACTCCCGATACTGGATCACGTCCGCCGTGTGGTTGGCGATGATGTCCATATAGACCTTCATCCCCCGACGATGCGCGGCTTCTACCAGAGCGGCGAAATCGGCGTCGGTGCCGAAATGCGGGTCGACATGGGTGAAGTCGGTGATCCAATAGCCATGATAGCCCGCGCTTTCCTGACCCTTCGGCCCCTGCACCGGCTTGTTGCGGAAGATCGGTCCGACCCAGATGGCGGTGGCGCCCAGCCCCTGAATATAGTCGAGGCGGCGGATCAGCCCTTTCAGGTCGCCGCCATGATAGAAGCCCTTCGCGGCAGGATCATAGCCGGTGACCAGCCGGTCGCCCTTCATGCCCCCCTTGTCGTTGGACTGGTCGCCATTATCGAACCGGTCGGGCAGGAGGAAATAGATGACCTCATCCTGCGGCAGCCGCGCCCGGAAATCGGATGGCTCGGCGGCGAGCAATGAGGCAGGGGCAGCCAAAGCAGCCAGCGCGGCAAACAGCGATGCTTTCCTTCCGCGCATGGAACGTGCCTCCCCTACCGCTTCTGGCTTGATTGCAGCGGCTTTCATAGGGGGTCTTAGTCGGTTCGCACCCACCGGGCCAAGCAGCCGACATACGTATTCAGAGCGGCTGTCTTTCCAATGACGAAGGGCAGGCGTAAGATAAGGCGATGGCCGTCAACGAAAAACCAACGTCCTTCGACATCGCCACGCTCGCAGGGGTTTCCCAGCCGACCGTGTCCAGGGCTTTGCGCGGCGACCGCACCGTCAGCGAAGGCACCCGCAAGCGGATAGAGGCCATCGCCCGGCAGCTCAACTATACGGTCGACAAGAACGCGTCCTCGCTGCGCCGGGGCAAGAGCAACACGCTGGCGCTGCTGTTCTTCGAGGATCTGCTGCCCGACGAAAGCTATATCAACCCCTTCTTCCTCTCCATGCTGGGGCCGATCCTGCAAACCTGTGCGAAGCGGGGCTATGACCTGCTGACCTCCTTCCAGCAGCTTTCGACCGATTGGCATGTCGATTATGAGGACAGCCGCAAGGCGGACGGCATCATCCTGCTCGGCTATGGCGATTATGAAACCTACCGCGCCCGGCTGGAGCAACTGGTGGCGCAGGGGACGCATTTCGTGCGCTGGGGGTCGATGGACGAACATGCGCTGGGCATGACCATCGGCTGCGACAACCGGCAGGGCGGGCGCGACGCGGGGCGGCACCTGATCGAACGGGGACGCCGGAACATCGCCTTTCTGGGCGATGCGTCGAGCCGCTATCCCGAATTTCGCGACCGCTATGCTGGCCTCACGGAGGTGATGCGAGAGGCGGCCTTGCCGGTCGACCTTGGCCTGCATGTCGATGCGCTCTCGACCGAGCAGTCGGGGTATGAGGCCGCCAGGCGCCTGATCGCGCGCGGCCTGTCCTTCGACGCGATCTTCGCGGGTTCGGACCTGATCGCCATCGGCGCGATGCGGGCGCTGGACGAAGCGGGCATGAGCGTGCCGCGGGATGTGGCGCTGATCGGCTTCGACGACATCCCGGCGGCCAGCCTGACGCGTCCGCCGCTGACGACCATCGCACAGGACTATCTGCACGCGGGCGAGGTGCTTGTGGATGCGCTTATCGGGCAGATCGACCGCAAGCCGCTGGAGCCTACGCTGCTCGTGCCAAGGCTGGTCACGCGCATGACGGCATAGTTCGCGTAGTTAACGTGCTCCTGCGAAGGCAGGAGCACATAATTTTTGCAGGTACAAAAAGGGAGGACCGCCACCCCTGAAAGGGGCAGCGGTCCGGGGGAGAACTGCCTGCGTGCAGTCAGGCAGTCGTGGGGACGTTAAAACTTATAAGTCAGACCCAGATAATAGTCCCGGCCATAGCGCTGATAGTCGATCACCTGCCGCGGATCGTCATTCTGATAGGTGACGAAGGGCTGATCGGTCAGGTTCTTGCCTTGCAGCAGGATCGAAAGCCCCTGAAGCGGCCCCGACTGGAACTCATACCCAATCTGCGTATCGAGAATGCCCTCCGCCTTCGCCGTGCGGAAGGTCGGCGCCGCCGAAAGCCCTGCCACTTCGCCCAGGAAGGAGGAGCGGTAACGATAGCTCACCCGCGCCTGGAAACCGGCTTTCTCGAAATAGGCGGTGCCGCTGGCGACCCATTTCGACAGGCCGGGCAAGGTGACGCTTTCCGTCGGGTTGCTGCCATATTCGACCTCGCTATGCGTATAGGAACCGCTGGCGAAGATGCCGAAGCCGTCGAGCGCCGGGCTGAACAGCTTGAACGGCAGGGACGCGGTCGCCTCGACGCCCATGATCGTGCCCTTGCCGGTGTTCGCGGGCGCCTTCAGCAAACCGATAGTGCTGCCCTGCTGCTGGACGATCGCCTGAGCCGCGGGCGGCAGCGTCGAAAGCGCGCCGGAAAAGTCGTAGGCGATATTGTTGTTCGGATCGACGAAGTCCGTTAGATTCTTGAAGTAACCCGAAACCGACACATAGCCGCCGCCACGGAAATATTTCTCCAGCGACAGGTCGATATTGGTCGACTGATAGGGCCGCAGCATGATGTTGCCGCCGTTCGAGCTGAACGGGCTATATTGCGGGTCCGATCCCAGGCCGACTTTCGACAGGTCGACGCTGAACTCCTGGTTGACGCGCTCCTGGTCCAGACGCGGACGCACCATGGTCTGCGCCGCGCCCAGCTTCACGAAGAAGCTTGGCTCCAGCTCGACGGAAATCTGCGCGCTTGGCAGGACGTTGGTGTAGCTGTCCTTGCCCGACACCGGCAGTACGGTCACGACGCCGTTGGCGAAGTTGGAAATCGTGCCGGTCGAGGCCTGCCGCGAATGGATCACCTGCACGCCGATCGCGCCCTTCAGCGGCTTGCCGCCCAGCTCGCCATCCATGGTCAGCTTGGCATAGCCGGTGAACACGTCTTCCTTCACCACATTGTCGCGGACCAGCGAGCCGGGGCGGTTGTCATACACCGCATCCAGCACATTGTCGTACAGATAGAGCGGGTTGAGCGTCAGCATCGCCGGCACGCCCAGATAGTCGAGCGAGACGTTCGATCCCAGCAGCGCCTCGCTCGGCACGGCCACCGACCCCGGCGTTCCGCCGGAGACGGTGCAGTTCGTGCCGCCCGGCGGGCAGAGGAAATAGGACGTATAGGCGCTGGTCTTCTTGCGGCGGCTATAGTTGCCGCCGACTTCCCACTTGGAGAAGATGCTGCCCGAAATGTCCCCGACCAGGTTCGCGCGGAACGACTTCATGTCATCGATGAATTTGGGCCGGTTGAGGAAGCCCGCCTGCACCACCGCCGTCGTGCCGTTATAGCCCCAGCCATTGGGATCGGTCAGGCTGATGATGTTGGTATCGGTATAGTCCAGCGTCGGCATAATCCGGAACAGACCGTTCGACTGTCGCTCGACCCGGACAGTATCCGGCACACCCGAACGAAGATAGCCAGTCCCCGAATAAGTCTCCAGCAGGAAGTCGGTACGCTTGGCCCGCGACCAGCTTGCATCGACATTGAGTTTCAGCGTGTCGTTGAGGCGGATATCATTGTTCCAGCCCAGCGAGATCGTATCCGCCTTGCGCTTGTTATAGTCGTTGCGCTGCACGCCATAGACATTGCTGAAGGTGGCGCCGGTAACGAAGCCGTTTTCGACTGTCTCGTTACTGACACCGACATTGCTGCCCCAGACCAGCGGGAACTCGATACCGCGCAGCCGCTGCTCCTCCTCGAAATGGGAAGCCAGCACGTCGAAGGTCGAATGGAAATTGTCGCTCGGTTGCCATTCCAGCGTGCCGACCGCGCCATAGCGCTTCAACAGGTTCGACTGCACATAGGGCTTGGCGCCGCCGATGATGAGGTTGCCGCTGGCGTCGGTCGGATAGCCCCAGGCATTGAACCGCTCGTCCTGCGAGGGCGTCTGCGAGGCGGAAAAGCCCAGCGACAGGCCCAGCGTGTCGTCCGCGAACTGGTCGATATAGGTGGCCGAAGCACGATAGCCGTAACGCTTGCCGTCGGGATTGAGCTTGTCCATCCCGTTCATCTGACCGCGCAGCGACAGCGCAACCACCCGGTCCTTCTTGTCCAGCGGGCGCAGCATGCGCAGGTCGACCGTACCCGAAATGCCCGCCGCGATCAGGGCGGCGTCGGCGCTCTTGTAGACATTGACGTTCTGGAAGAATTCGGACGGATATTGGTCATATTCGACGCCGCGATTGTCGCCCACCGTCACCTGCTCGCGGCCATTGAGCAGCGTGGTTGAGAAGTCCGGGCCAAGCCCACGGATCGACAGGCGCTGGTCGCGACCCTCCAGCCTCTGGGCCGTCACGCCGGGCAGGCGCGCCAGCGAGTCCGCTATCGATACGTCCGGCAGCTTGCCGACGTCTTCGGCGGAGATCGAATCCACGATCAGCACCGAATCCCGCTTCATCTTCGCGGCGGAGGCCAGCGAGGCGCGGATGCCGGTGACGACGATCGCATCCCCCTGCGGTTCGGCCGGTGCAGCGGTTTCAGCCGTGGTCTGCGCGGAGGCAACCGCCGCGACCGACAGCGAAGCGCCAGCCAGAAGGGTGGCCCGCAGGATGGAATGATGGAATTTGTGCATATGTGGACCCTCCCCAAGACGTATTGCTTGTGTTTCTCGCCACATCGATAGCCGCCCGGCCCATGGTCTGCACAGAATCCCACATACGTATTCAGTGGAACAAATTATCCTATTGAAAATATTTGGTAATCATGAAATCCGCATCGGTAGTCGACGGTCGACGTCCCTGTTTTCGACATGATTTTCGGGGAATTCCGTAGGGTCAAGGCCGCCCTCTTGAAACTGTCGGCGTGGCTGGCATTTTCGTCGTCGGCCGAAAGGATTTTCATGTCATATGGGCCACGACACGGAACCGGCGGGGGAAGGCCTTATGCACCCAATGCAGTTGTTCGAATTGGTGATCGTCATGCTGCTGGCGATCATCGTCCTGCATTATGCCGCGAACAAGCTGGGCCTGCCGCCCGCGGTCGCCCTGCTGGCGGGAGGCGCGCTGTTCGCCTTCCTGCCCGGCCTGCCGGTGATCTCGCTCGACCCGCAACTGGTGCTGGTGATCTTCCTGCCGCCGCTGCTGATGGATGGCGCCTGGTTCATCGCGCTACGGCACCTTCAAAGGCATATGTTCGGCATTGTCGCGCTGGCCGTGGGGGCGGTGATCTTCACTACTGCCATCGTCGCGGCGGTGGCGCACTGGCTGGTGCCCGGCCTTCCCTGGGCAGCCTGCGCGGCGCTCGGCGCCATCGTCTCGCCGCCCGACGCCGTGTCGGCCCGCGCGGTGTTGCAGCGGGTCCATCTGCCGCGCCGCCTTTCGATCCTGCTGGAAGGGGAAAGTCTGTTCAACGACGCCAGCGGCCTTGTCCTCTTCCGCTTCGCCATAGCGGCGGGCGTGACCGGCGCGTTCAGCATGGTCGATGCGCTGCAAAGCTTCGTCATGCTGGCGGCGGGCGGGGCGTTGATCGGTGCCGTCATCGGCGCGCTCTGGGTGCTGACGGTCAAGCGGCTGGACGACAAATATCTGATGATCGCCTCATCGCTGCTGGCGCCTTGGGCATCCTATCTGTTGGCCGAATCCGTCCATGTTTCCGGCGTGATTGCGACGGTCACGACCGGCCTCATCTGCGGCTGGTATCAGCATGTCGTCTTCCCCGCGATGGTGCGGATGAACGGCACGGCCTTTTGGGCGGTGATGATCTTCCTGATGGAGGCGTTCGTGTTCCTCCTCATCGGATCGTCGCTGCGCGGCGTGATCGAGCGTGTGGGCGGTTTGGGCGTGGTGCTGGACGAAATGACGCTGCCCATCCTCGCGATCCTCGCCACGCTCATCGTTGCGCGGTTCATCTGGGTATTCGGTTCGGATGCCGTGATCGCCGGGCTGAGGGCGATGGGCATATGCGGCTACAAACCGCTCGGTCCGCGTTCGGCCACGGTGCTGGGCTGGGCCGGGATGCGCGGCGTGGTGACGCTGGCGGTGGCGCTCAGCGTGCCGGAGGGTTTTCCCGGCCGCGACTTCATCCTGACCACGGCCTTCGCCGTCATCATCGGCACTGTCCTGCTGCAAGGCACGACATTGGGCGCGGTGATCCGCATGGTGAAGCTGGTCGAACCGGAAAGCGACCGCCCGCGCATGACCATGAGCGAGGCCGAAGCCGCCATGGCCCAGGCGCAGGTCCGCATCGTGGAAGTGCACGCCTATGATGCGGAAGGTACGCTGGTCCACCCGCGTCTGCTCGAACGCTATCAGCGTCACGCCGAACTGTCGGTCAGCTATGCGGGGCAGGAGGAGGAGTTTTCGGACAGGCTCCACGCCCATTTCGACCTGGTGCTGAAAGCCATCGCCGCCGGGCGGGCGGAGTTGCTGCGCCTTCACCGCACGGGCGAGATTGACGAACATACGCTTCAGGAACTGGAACGCGATCTCGATCTGGAGGAATTGAGCGCCCTGTCAGCCAAAGCCTGATGCCCGGCCTTTCTGCGTTGGTTTAGGTCGTCCTCTGGGTCGGCGCGATATTAGGCCGTAAACTCATAAATGTCGCGTTCGAGGTTTGAGGCAAAAAGGCCCAGCACAAGGAGAGAGGGCGCAGGAATATGTCGATATTTCAAGCCCTCTCGACGCCGGGATGGGCCTTTTTGGTCAAATCCGCAGGACGCCAAAATGGCTTCCATCTCGAACCGAAATGCGCTTGCAAAGGTGTCCAACCTTCGCGGCGCGCATTTCGGCCCGATATGTTCGCCATTTTGGCGCCTCGAACGCGACATTTATGAGTTTACGGCCTAATGTCAGGCGCTGTTTTTGCCTCCACTTCGCTCTATGCTTCGCGCGCTCATGACGAACCGACCCACGCCCCGTAAACGCCACTCCGTTTCCGCCGCTTCACGGCTGATCCAGGCGGCCGAAGCGCTGTTCGCCGAGCGCGGCATCGACGCCGTCTCGATGCGCGAGATCGCGACCGCCGCCCAATGCGGCGACACCAATGCCGTGACCTATTATTTCGGATCGAAGGACGGGCTGCTCGCCGCCATCTTCGCCGCCCGGGCCGAACAGATGGACGGCACGCGCGGCGAGATGCTGGACAGGCTGGAGGGACAGGGTAGGATCGACGATCCGCTGGCGCTGCTCGGAATATTGTGCCTGCCGCAGTTGCGCCTGATCGATGATCGCGGGCGTCATCCCTATGCCGCCTTCATGCTGCACTATGCGACGCAATATTGGTCGCTCACTCCGGCGTTGTTTGCCCAGACCCGCGACAGGGCGCCGAACCTGCTGCGTCTGATGGGGCATCTGACGGCGCTGGCCGGGCATGTGCATCCTGACATTGCCCGCAATCGCATCCTGTTGTGCAACATGATGCTGCAATGCGTGCTGGTCCGTTGGGACCATGGCGCGCTGGAGGATCGTTCGGTGCCGCTGGCGCAACATGTGCGTGACGTGATGATGACGGCGCGCGCCAATCTGCTTGCTCCCTCGGGGGAAGGAGAGGGCGTACCCGCTTCGGTGGAAGATTGGTTCGCCGGATCAAGCTAGAAAAGGCATCTCCCAAGCTCAGCCCGAACGGAGGAGAGGGGAGATTAAGCACATTATCTCACCCTCACTTCAACCCTTTCCAACGCCCCATTGAACCGGCTTCCCGCACTGTCATAAGCTGCAGGATCGACCGGGCTCACCAGGTCCATCCCCACATCGAAATCTTCGGTATGCGACACCACCTGCGCAAAGGTGCGCTCGACCCGTCCCTGCGCCACCGCCTTGCCATCGACGGTCAGCGTCACAGCGGCTCCACTTGTCGGCACATTCTTGTCCATCGCAAAGTCCAGCCCGATCACATGCGCGCCATTCGCCACCGCAGAGGGGGCCACGATCCGCGTCATATGCGCCGGCGTCAGATTATAGGTAAACGCGATCCGCCCCTGATCGAAAAACAGGCTATATCCGCCAAAGCGCCCGCCCTGCGCCACAAGGACGCCTTTGCCTCCCTCCGCCGGTAGGTTGATCTTGGCCGTCACCGCAAAGGACCGTCCCACCAAGGCGGGCGCTGCGCTCTCCGGAACATGACCGACCGGCGCGCTATAGCTAAACAGCGTCCGCCCCTCATTAGGATCGGGCCGTCCTTTCTGTCCACCCTCGCTGCCATGGATCGGCAGTATGTTGGACAGCGCAGCCTCCGCCCAGAACTGCTCCTTCAAGGTCTCCAGCTTTTGAGGATTCTCCGCCGCAACATCATGTGCCTCGCTGAAATCGCTGCGGACATCGTAAAGCTGCCACGTCCGCTCATCCAGCGGCA
This sequence comes from Sphingobium sp. SJ10-10, assembly GCF_036038995.2. Classification (NCBI taxonomy): domain Bacteria; kingdom Pseudomonadati; phylum Pseudomonadota; class Alphaproteobacteria; order Sphingomonadales; family Sphingobiaceae; genus Sphingobium; species Sphingobium sp. SJ10-10. The sequence continues at coordinate 1,792,449 of NZ_CP158132.1, read as the reverse complement.
CGGGCTTGGGCGGCATCCGCTCCCAGGGCGTCACCATCGGCGCGGTCGCGGCGACCCAACCATCCTTGTAGATGCTCAAATTCTGCGCCATCGCGGACACCTGCATGGTACGACGGGAGGGCGCGTCCTTGGCCTGAAAGCTATAGCCCATGCTGATCCCGGTGATCGGCTGCTGCGGCACGCCGTCCAATATCTCCGGCGCCTTCACGCCCGCCGCTTCCAGCACGGTCGGCATGATGTCGCTGACATGATGGAACTGGCTGCGCAGGCCACCCGCATCCTTGATATGCCCCGGCCAGGCCATCACCATGCCGTTGCGCGTGCCGCCGAAATGCGATCCATAGCGCTTGGCCCAGGGAAATGGCGCGTTCATCGCCCAGCCCCAGCCGCCCGGCATCAGATTATAGGCGGTCTTCGTGCCGATCTCGTCAATATGGGCGAGCGCATAGGCCGGGTCTTCCTTGACCCCGCTCAGTGCCGACTGCTCGAACAGCTTGCCGTCGAAACTGCCCTCCGCGCTCGCGCCATTGTCTCCCTGAATGTAGATGATGAGCGTATTGTCCAGTTCGCCATTGTCGCGCAGCTTTTGGATCACCCGTCCGATCTGCGCATCCGCATAGGCAAGCGAAGCCGCATAAGCCTCCATATAACGGGCATAAAGCCGCTTCTGATCGGGCGTCAGGCTATCCCAGCGCGGCAGCGTGCCCGGATGCGGCGCGTCGTCGGTGCCCGGCGGAATGACGCCCAGCTTCTTTTGCCGTGCCACCGTTTCAGCGCGCAGCACATCCCAGCCGGCATCGAACTTGCCCCGGAATTTCGCCAGCCAGTCGGCGGGCGGCTGGTTGGGCGCATGGGCGGTGCCGGTGGCATAATAGAGCAGGAAGGGCTTGTCGGGCGCGGCGGCGTGCTGGCTGTCGATCCAATCCATGGCATGATCGGCCAAGTCCCGCTCCAGATGATAATCGGGCTCGGCGGGCGGGGAGACGGGACTCGTATTTTCGACCAGATTGGGCTCCGCCATGCTGCTGTCGGCGCCAAGGAAACCGTAGAAATATTCAAAGCCCAGCCCCGTCGGCCAGCGATCGAACGGCCCCGCGCGGCTCATTTCCCATTCGGGGGTGATGTGCCCCTTGCCGATCATCGCGGTATTATAGCCATTTTCCTTCAATATCTGCGCCACCGTCCCGGCGCTCTTGGGAATGACGCTGTTATAACCGTCATAGCCCGTCGCCCAATTGGCGACATAGCCCATGCCAACCGCCTGCGGATTGCGTCCCGTCAGCAGCGAGGCCCGCGTGGGCGAGCAGATGGCGGTGGTATTGAACTGGTTGTAGCGCAGCCCGGCCTTCGCCAGCGCGTCGAAGGTCGGCGTCGGCACCGGCCCGCCGAAGGTGCTGCTGGACCCGAAGCCCACATCGTCGGTCATGATGAGCAGGATATTGGGCGCGCCCTTGGCCGCGCGCACTGGCTGCGGCCAGGCGGGCGGGGAGGATTCGGCGGGCGTCCGGCCATAGACTTTCTGCGCAGGCGTATCCTGCGCTGCGGTGGGCAACGGGGTGAGCGCCAGCAGGGACAGCGCGGAGATCGCCGTCCGGAAAAGTGCGGCCGATGAGCGGGCGTACGGCATGGCCACTCCTTGTTGCGGCTGGGCGCGAAAATATTTCACAATAGTGCATATTTCATATTAACGCATGTGATTGAAGTCAAGCGCCATGCACAAGGATTGCCCTTGTCGCGAGCCGTCCGCGACACCATATTCCGGGGTGCAATATGTTGCGCAGCGAGGCGAGCTATGGAAAAGCGGCTACTCCAGATCGAGAAAGCCTGGGAGCAGGCGCTCGGAGATATTTTTCAGCCCTATGTCGACCTGAAACGCGAACCCACGGCCAAGGCCATGGACGCCTTTCGCGCCGTCTTGGGGTCGTCCAGCGACAATGACATCCGTCGACATATCGCCAGGACGGCGGCCCGGCAGGGATCGACATTTCTCAGCCGCTATCTGGTCGAGGAAGACTGGCGGCGGTCTTGAGCTGATTGGGGGAAAGCCAATTCTATCCCCAACCGTCACCCTGAACTTGTTTCAGTATGACGAGGAGAAATATACTGCGGTTCCTTGCTCTTATCATCGGGCCGCGATCGCCTTGGGCTGAGGCAAAGGCGGCGCGCTCGATCCCAAAGTGGCAAGATATTTGATCACCGCCGCCCGATCTTCCGGCTTGCGCAGCCCGGCGAAGCTCATCTTCGTCCCCGGCACGTCCCGCCCCGGCGAGGCGAGGAAGGCGAACAAATTCTCGTAACTCCAATTGCCCTTATGCGCCTGCATGGCGGGCGAATAGGCAAAGCCCCCATGGCTTGCCACTGGCCGCCCGACCACGCCCCACAGGTTCGGCCCGATGCGATTGGGGCCGCCCTGGGTGAAGTCATGACAACTCATGCATAGTTGCACCTTCTGCTTCCCCGCGCCGGCGTCCGCACCGGCGAGCAAGGCGCCCAGATCGGGGGGCGGAGCCACCGTCGCACCGCCGCCACCCACCACCGGCGTCTTGCCCCGCATGTCCCGGTGATAGGCGATCACCCGGCTGCCTTCGCCAGCTTCCGTAAAGCTGGCGGGCCAGTCGCGCTGGATCGAGGCCATGTCGACGCGCGGGGGCATGTCGTCCGTCGGTTTGTAGGCCAGTGCCCCCGGCCTGCTTTGGGTGTAGAGCTTGTCGCTGAACCATCCCAGCCCCAGCAGCGTCACCGCCGCCCCCGCGACGCACAGCCCCACCGCCATCCCGCGCATCCGGCCCATGGCTCAACCCCCTCCGCCCATGAAGATCGCGCGCGTCCAGAAGGCGTAGTTCGCCTCGATCGTCATGATCCGCACCAGTACCAGCAGCACCAGCGGCGGCACCAATATCGCGTAGATCAGCGACAGCCGCTCCCAGGCCATATGCATGAAGATGGACACGATCAGCCCGGCCTTCAGCAACATGAAGATAATGATCAGCATCCAGCGGACGATCCCCTGCACATGCAGATAATCGACCAGATAGGACATGGCGCTCAGCAGGAACAGCAGACCCCACACTTTGAGGTACAGGCTGATCGGATGCTGCTGGCCTTCATGGGCGGCTGACGACGGATTGTCCTGCATGGATTTGCCTCACCACAGATAGAAAAAGGCGAAGATGAACACCCAGACGAGATCGACGAAATGCCAGTAAAGCCCGGCGATCTCGACCGCCGAATAATCGCCCGACTTGTCATAATGGCCCCGCGCCACCTTGGACGCGATGATCAGCAGCAATATGACGCCGCAGGTCACGTGCAGGCCATGGAAGCCGGTGATCATGAAGAAACTGGCGCCGAATTGCGGCGCGCCCATGGGGTTGCCCCAGGGACGGACGCCTTCCTCGAAGATCAGCTTGGTCCATTCGAAGGCCTGCATCCCCACGAAGGTCGCGCCGAACAAAGCGGTCAGGACCATAAGAGCCGCCGTTTTCCGCCGGTCGCGGCGATAGCCGAAATTGACCGCCATCGCCATGGTGCCGCTGGAGCTGATCAGCACGAAGGTCATGATCGCGATCAGGATCAGCGGGATGTCCTGCCCGCCGATATTGAGCGCGAACACTTCCGCCGTATTGGGCCAGGGCAGCACGGCGGACGAGCGCATCGTCATATAGCCGGTCAGGAAGCAGGAGAAGATGAAGGTGTCGCTGAGCAGGAAGATCCACATCATCGCCTTGCCCCAATGGGTATGGCGGAAGACTTCCTGATCGGCGGACCAGTCGGCCGCGATCTCCCGCAGGGCAGGGGCGATGACTTCTTTGTCCGATAGGGTTTGGGCCGATATGCCTTGAACCATGGCGATACATCCTCAAGTCGACAGCAGCAAAGCGACCAGAACCAACCAGATGATCAGCAGAAAATGCCAATAGAAGGCGCATAGGGCGATATTGCGCATGTTCGCCGCCGCCAGCGCGCGCCCGGCGGCAATAAGCCCGCCCATTATGTGGAGGCCATGCAGCGCCGTCAGCAGGTAGAAAAAGGCATTGGCCGGATTGGCGGACAGATAATAGCCCGCCGCCTGATAATGTTTCCACAGCAGCAACTGCCCGGCGAGGAACAGGAATCCCAGCGCGGCCCCCATCATCGCGGCGCGGAGCATCCTTTCCCGTCGCGCCATCTCCCACGCGACGCTGCTCGCCGCCAGCACCAGAGTATTGATCCAGAGCAATGGCGGATCGGGCATCGGCTTCCAGTCGCTGCCATGTCCCATCCCGCCATGCAGGCCCATGCGCATCAGATAGGTCGCCACCAGCAGCGAAAACATCACCATGGCCACGGCGAAATAGGCCAGCATCCCGACCGTCCCCGCAGAGGGGCGATCCCGCTCGACCGGCTGACCCGTTTCCCAGCTTTTCTCGGCAAGGCGCGCAAGGATGCTCATGCGCGTGGCTCCGTCTGGGGGATGAAGTCGCGTTCCGCTCCCGGCACGCTGTAATCATAGGCCCAGCGATAGACGACCGGCAGATGCGGTCCCCAATTGCCATGGGCAGGCGGCGTGTCGGGGGTCAGCCATTCCAGGCTCGCCGCGCCCCAGGGATTGGGATCGGCCTTCGGTCCCCGGAACAGGCTCCAGATCATGTTGAAGAAGAACAGCCCCTGCGCGGCGAACACCACCAGCGCCGCTATGCTGATCCATTCATTGGCCAGGTGCACGGACGGCGGGATGAAGGCGGTCTCGCCCAGCGCATAATAACGGCGCGGCACGCCCAAAATGCCGAGATAATGCATCGGCAGGAAAATCGCATAGACGCCCAGGAAAGTGATCCAGAAATGGAGTTTCCCCAAAGTGTCATTCCACATCCGTCCGAAAATCTTGGGATACCAGTGATAGATGGCGCCGAAGATCACCAGCACCGGCGACACCCCCATCACCATATGGAAATGCGCGACGACGAAGAAAGTGTCGGACAACGGCACGTCGACACTGACATTGCCCAGGAACAGCCCCGACAACCCGCCATGGATGAAGGTGAAGATGAAGGCGATGGCGAACAGCATCGGCACGCGCAGATGGATGTCGCCGCGCCACAGGGTCAGCAGCCAGTTATAGACCTTGATCGCGGTCGGGATGGCGATGATCAGCGTCGATGTGGCGAAGAAGAACCCGAAATAGGGGTTCATGCCGCTCACATACATATGATGCGCCCAGACGAGGAAACTCAATGCCCCGATGATGACGATCGCCCAGACCATCATGCGGTATCCGAAGATATTGCGCCGCGCATGGACGCTGATCAGGTCCGATACGATGCCGAAGGCGGGCAGGGCGACGATATAGACTTCGGGATGGCCGAAGAACCAGAAGAGATGCTGGAAAAGGAGCGGACTCCCGCCTTGCGTGTCGGTGATCGTCCCCATGGACTGCATGGTGGGCATGAAGAAGCTGGTGCCGGCGAAATGGTCGAACAGCATCATGATGGCTGCGACGAACAACGCCGGGAAAGCAAGCAGGCCCATGACGGACGCGGTGAAAATCCCCCACACCGACAGCGGCATCCGCATCAGCGTCATGCCCTTCGTCCGTGCCTGCAACACCGTGGTCACATAGTTGAGGCCGCCCATGGTGAAGGCCGCGACGAAGATGGCGAGGCTCACCAACATCGTCGCGATGCCCCATTGATGCCCCGGCGTCCCCTCGCTGATCGCCTGCGGCGGATAGAGCGTCCAGCCCGCGCCCGTAGGCCCGCCCGGCACGAAGAACCCCGCCACCAGCACGATCACCGACAGCAGATAAAACCAGTAGCTGAGCATATTGACGAAGGGGAACACCATGTCCCGCGCCCCGACCATCAGCGGGATCAGATAATTGCCAAAGCCCCCCAGCAACAGCGCGGTCAGCAGATAGACGACCATGATCATGCCGTGCATCGACACGAATTGCAGATAATTGTCGGGCTGGATCGCCGGAAAGGCGCCGGGAAAGCCCAGTTGCAGCCGCATCAGCGCCGACAGCACCAGCGCCACCAGCCCGATGGAAATGGCGGTCACGCTATATTGGATGGCGATGACCTTGTGATCCTGGCTCCAGACATATTTGGTGACCCAGCTATGCGGATGATGCAGCGGGCGCAGGTCGTCAGCCAAAGTGGTAGCCATCAGCGAATGCTCCAGGAGGCGGGGACGATACAGGCGTTAGCCTTAATGATCAGGATCGACATGGCCGCAGGCGGCGCGTCGGCCAGAATTTGCGCGAAACTCGTCTGCTGGGCCTGCCACGCCGCAAAGGCCTTGGGCGACTCCACGACCACCTTGCCGCGCATCGCATGATGCCCCGTGCCGCACAGTTCGGCGCAGAGAATGTCGAATGTGCCGGTCTTGGTCGGGGTCAGCCAGAAATAGGTGACGATGCCCGGCACCAGGTCCATCTTGGCGCGGAATTCCGGCACATAGAAATCGTGCAGCACATCCTTTGACCGCAGCACGATCTTCACCGGCTTGCCGACGGGCAGATGCAGATCGCCGCTTTCCACCAATATATCGTCACGCCCATAGGGATCGAGCGGGTCGAGTCCCAAGCCATTGTCGGGCGTGATATATTTGACCCCCGCCGCGCCCAGCACTCCATCCGGCCCCGGATAGCGGAAGGACCATTGCCATTGCTGTCCGACCGCTTCGATGACGGTGGCTTCCTTGGGCACGGACACATATTTGCCCCATGCGGCCAGCCCCGGCGCCAGCATTCCGGCAATGCCGATGGCGGTCCAGATCGTCAGCCGCTTTTCGAGCGAACTGTTCTCCGGCTCATAATGCGCCCGATGCCCTGCGCGATGGCGATATTTCACGATCGCCCAGGCCAGGAACAGGTTCAACCCGACAAAAGCCGCAGCGCAAATCCACAGCGTCACGTCGAGCGCGGAATCGATCGATCCCCAATTGGATGCGATGGGGGTGCGCCACCAGGGACTGAACAGGTGAAAGGCAACCGACCCGACCACAAGCATGGCGATGGCTACCGCAACCGGCACAAGCCCTCTCCCCACATAGGACGCTCGCCGCCGTTCCGGCATTTTCGAGTCGTCTCGGTAATGACCGCAGGCACAACCTATAGAAAAAATGTCGATGGGGGAAGCGGTTGAGAGAAGGGGGGACGTGGCGGGCCGCTTTGTGGATATGGGGCGGGCACAATTGGCAGGGGCGGACCCTGATAATCCCGATAATATCGTCATCCCAGAGAAAGCTGGGTTCTCGTGAGGTCAAGCTGTGCGCTATCGCCTGATATCCCAGCTTTCGCCGGGATGACGGAAATGAGATCAACTCACCATCCATTTCTCTTCGCGAGATCGAACCTTCACATGCAGTAAGCTGGAATCCCCTGCTGCAATATCACTTTTGGCTATTTTTCATTTTACTTGAAAAATTCCCAAATATATTCAAATATCTTCTTCGATATCGAGTTGTCATAATAAATAATACTGATATATCTAAAGTTATATACTTTAAAGTATAGCTAATTTATGTTAGATAATAATATTTCATTAACCCACAATATTTAAAATCCCGCTTGTGATCCGGGCTGTTGCCCTGCGCGCAGGAAGGGAATGGAAATGTTCGGCAGATCGATCGGGCGTTTGCTGCGGGACAGGACGGGCAATGTCCTGATGATGGCGGCTGCCTCCATGCCCATATTGATCGGCGCGGCGGGCCTGGCGACCGACACTGTGCAATGGACCCTGTGGAAGCGGCAGGTTCAGCGTCAGGCGGATAGCGCCGCGCTTGCCGGAGCCTATGCGGTGGCGCAGGGTTTCAACGCTTCGGACAGCGCGACCTCCGACATTAGCCGTTTGTCGCTGATCACCCTGTCGCAGACGCCGACGATCGAAAACGCGCCCACGGCGGGTTCCTATGCCGGTAATAGCAAGGCAGTGCGGGTGGTGCTGCAAACCTCGGCGGAACTGCCCTTTTCGAAGATATTGGGTGTGAGGGCGCCAGTCATCTATGGCGAAGCGACTGCCGCCGTGGTGGGCAGCGGCGATTATTGCGTGGTCACGCTCGAAAAATCGAGTGCGGTCGGCATCACGCTCCAGGGCAATGCCACGGTCAATCTGGGCTGCGGCATGGCCACCAATTCGCGCGCGTCGAACGCCGTCACGGCAGGCGGCAGCAGCACGGTGACGGCCACCCCGGTCGCGGCGGTGGGTGGGCTGTCGTCCAGTTCCAACTATGTCTCGCCGACCACGTTGCTGCCCTACAGCATACCGGTGCAGGATCCCTATGCGTCGTTGCCGACGCCCACCGCGTCGGATTTGTCAGGCTGCAATGGCAATGCCAATGTTCAGCCCAACAACAGCAAGTCCATAACGCCAGGTTGCTTCAAGAATTTCGATATCAAGGGCACGCTCAACATGGCGCCCGGCACCTATTTCATCGACAGCACGACCTTCGACATCGGGTCGCAGGCGGTGGTCAACGGCACCGACGTCACCATCATCCTGACCAGCGGCAACGCGACCAACAACCCCGGTTCCATCTCCACCGTCAACATCAATGGCGGCGCAACGCTTAATCTGACGGCGCCGACGGACACCACCAACCCCTATCACGGCGTCCTCTTCTACCAGGACCGGCGGGCGCTGGATTCGGGAAGCAACAAGATCAACGGCAACGCGAGTTCCGTCCTGCAAGGCGCCTTCTATTTTCCAGGCCAGGCGATGGAATTCAGCGGCACGTCGGGCATGACCACCACCTGCGTGAAGATGGTCAGCAAGCGCGTCACCTTCATCGGCAACAGCAATATCGTCAATCAATGCGACAATAAGGGCGTCGATAAAATCGTCGCGACGCTGGTGAGGCTGGTGGGATGATGAAGCGGCTTTTCGCTGATCCAACCGGCAACAGCACGGTCGAACTGGCGATTATCATGCCTGTTCTTGTGTTGCTGACCTTCATGGCGGGGGATGTCGCCATGGCGTTCAAGGCGAAGATCACGCTCCAGCGTGCGGCCGAGCGTGCGGCGCAGATGGCGACTGCGGGCGGATACAGCACCACATCCTCCAACAATTATAGCAATTTGAAGGCGGATGCCGCTTCAGCCGCCGGTGTTTCGACGAATAACGTCACCGTCACACCCACGCTGGTTTGCGACAGTACGGCGCAAACCACGCCTGATTACTGCACCGCGACCCAGCAGATGAAGCGCTATGTCGCGATCACTATTTCAGGAACCTATACGCCTATGTTCGCCAAACTCATGCCCGGCAGCAGCAAATGGTCGTCTCAGGGGATCGCGCTCACCGGCTCATCCTCGGTGCGCCTGCAATGATGCGCCTGATACGCGATCAGCGCGGTGCGGCGGCGATCGAATTCGTCCTTGCCGTGCCGCCTTTCATCATGCTGTTGATGGGCGCGCTCCAGCTCGGCATCATCGCCTGCGCGCGCACCGGCCTGCAACATGCGGTGGATGAAGGTGCGCGCTATGCCAGCATCTATCCCACGCCTTCCGACACCGACATCATCGCCAAGGTGAAGAGCCGCGAATTCGGCCTGGATTCGGCTTATACCAACGATCCGACTATCGTAACCGGGACCCAATATGGCGTTCCCTATAAGGAAATCACCATGACCTATTCCCGGCCGCTGAATTTCATCGTATACCAGACGCCGTCACTGTCGATCAGCTATACCCGCCGATCCTATTAACGGCTCAACTGGCCTCACTTACCGGACGGGCTGTCGCAGCGCCCTTCTGCTGGGCAAGGCGACTCTGCAGGGGGAGCCGTCCCGCACCCCCAGTACAGATTGTCCGCCAAATCGATGAAACTGCCGCGCTTCTTTTCCTCGTCCGCCTGCGACATGGCCATCGATCTGGGCACCGTCAACACGGTCATCTATGTGCGTGATCGCGGCATCGTGCTCAACGAACCCTCGGTCATCGCGATCGAGACGCGGGACGGCATCCGCAAGGTCAAGGTCGTCGGCAACCAGGCCAAGCTGATGATGGGCAAGACGCCCAATGGCATCCAGGCGATCCGCCCTCTACGCGACGGCGTGATCGCGGACATCGATGTGGCCGAACAGATGATCAAGCATTTCATCGACAAGGCGCTGAACGGCGCCAACCGCTTCGGCCGCCGTCATGAGGTGGTGATCTGCGTGCCCACGGGCTCCACCATGGTGGAACGCCGCGCACTGCGCGATGCCGCGTCGAACGCCGGCGCCTACAGGGTCCAGCTTATCGAGGAACCCATGGCCGCGGCGATCGGCGCGGGCCTGCCCGTCACCGAACCGCGCGGCGCGATGGTGGTCGACATCGGCGGCGGCACGACGGAGGTGGCGGTCCTCTCCCTGCGCGGCATCGCCTACAGCAATTCGGCCCGCGTCGGCGGCGACCGGCTGGACGAAGCCATCGCCTCCCACATCCGCCGTACCCACAATCTCATGATCGGTGAGGCTACGTCGGAACGCGTGAAGTGCGAGCTGGGCGCGGCGACCCCCCCTCAGGACGAAGGCCGCCGCATGATCGTGAAGGGCCGGGATCTGGTCAATGGCCGCCCGGCGGAAATGACGATCAGCGAGGCGGAGATCGTCGACGCTCTCTCCGAGCCGGTCGGCCAGATCAAGATGGCGGTGATGACCGCGCTGGAACAGACCGCGCCGGAACTGTCGGCCGATATCATCGAGGAAGGGATTACCCTGACCGGAGGCGGCGCGCTGCTCCAGCGCCTTGACGAAGCGCTGTCCGAAGCGACGGGCCTGCCGGTCACGGTCGCGGACAATCCGCTGATATGCGTGGCGATGGGCGCGGGCAGGGCACTGGAAGACCGCGCTTACGATGGCGTTTTGACGATTTCCTGACAGCCGCCTGCCAATGGGTGAACGGCAGGCGTGGGTGGAGCGAGCTGTCCTTTCCTTGAAGGATAGCGTGCTCCTGCCTTCTCAGGAGCACGGCGCGTTTAACGGGCGGCAATCGGCCAAAGCGGAACATCGCTTCGGCCCGCTTCCGCCGCTTACCCCCCCCGCCCATAGGCAACCACGGTCTCGACTTCCGCCTTGTCGCCCAGCACCACGCCGACTCGCTGGTGCAGCCCGGTCGGCTTCACGTCCATGATCCGCGCATAGCCGTTGCTGGCCGCGCCCCCGGCCTGCTCGACCAGGAAGGACATGGGGTTCGCCTCATACATCAACCGCAGCCGCGCCTTGTCGGCATAGCGATGATCCGCCGGATAGAGGAAAATCCCGCCGCGTTTCAGGATGCGATGCACGTCCGCCACCATCGAAGCGGTCCAGCGCATGTTGTAATCCTTGCCCAGCGGCCCCTCGGTCCCTTGAATCCGCTCCTCGACATAGCGGGCGATGCCCGGCGACCATTGCCGCCGCCGCGCCATGTTGATGGCGAATTCGGCATTGCCCTGCGGCATCTGCATCGGTCCGTCGGTCATCCGCCACGATCCGATTTCCCGGTCCAGCGTGAATTCATAGACCCCCGTGCCGATGGTCAACACCAGCAGCGTCTGCGGCCCGTAAATGGCATAGCCCGCCGCGACCTGTTGCGTGCCCGGCTGGAGGAAATCCTGCTCCGTCACCTCGCGGCCCGAACATTCCTCCGGCGCCTTCAGCACGGAGAAGATCGTGCCGACGCTCAGGTCCACATCGATATTGCTCGACCCGTCGATCGGATCGAACAGCAGCAGATATTCGCCCTTGGGATAGCGATTGGGGATGCGATGGATCGTCTCCATCTCCTCCGAAGCCATGGCGGCCAGATGTCCACCCCATTCATTGGCATCCAGCAGCAGTTCATTGGCGATCACGTCCAGCTTCTTCTGAACCTCGCCCTGCACATTCTCGCTGTCCAGGCTGCCCAGCACCTCGCCCAGCGCGCCCTTTGACACGCTATGGCAGATCGTCTTGCACGCGCGCGCGACGGTTTCGATCAGCAGGCGCAACTCGGATGGCAGGGCATTGGCCTGTCGCTGCTGCTCGATCAGGAAGCGGGTGAGGGTGATGGACATAGGCGGCTTACTCGCTCAAGAAATATGGCGAGCGGTTGCGCGCCATGCATGGAATCGAGCTATGCCGTAGCGGTCGGACGGGCATTGGAAAAGCGCCAATTCATGAAGCGGACGTCATGAAATCGGCTTTGGGGGACGACCCGTTCACCCATCGGGACTGGCCGCGAAGCGCGGCCAGTCGCCGCGTCTGATTATAGCGCCCTGGCGGCGGTGATGATGATCTCCACCTTATAGTCGGGGCTGGCGAGCTTCGCTTCGCCGGTCGCACGGGCAGGCGCCTCGGCGTCCGCTATCCAGCCATCCCAAACCGCGTTCATTTCGGCAAAATCATTCATGTCGGCCAGCCAGATCTGCGCCATCAGCATATGGTTCTTGCTGCTGCCGGTGCGCTCCAGCAGGGCGTCGATCTCGGCCAGCACGGCCTTGGTTTGGGCGGTCACGCTCTCCCCCGGCGCGCCGATCTGCCCGGCCAGATAGATGGTGTCGCCATGGATGACGGCCTCGCTCATGCGCGGGCCACGGTCGATGCGGGTGATTGTCATGCGGAACGCTCCTTTAGGTTATGAATAGCGGCTGATGGCGAGATCGGCGGTTTCGATGGCGGGCTTCCGCCCGCCGATGATGTCCGCGATCACATGCCCCGATCCGCAGGCCATGGTCCACCCCAATGTGCCATGCCCGGTGTTGAGGAAGAGGTTCGGGATTTTCGTCGGCCCGATCACCGGGGTACTGTCCGGCGTCATTGGCCGCAGCCCGGACCAGAAGCTCGCCCGACCCAGATCGCCCGCGCCCGGAAACAGCGAACCCACCGAATATTCCAGCGTATCCCGCCGCGCCTTGGGCAGTCCCTTGGAATAGCCGGAAAGTTCCGCCATCCCGCCGACCCGGATGCGGTCGCCAAGCCGCGTGATCGCCACCTTGTAGCTTTCGTCGAGCAGCGTCGACACCGGCGCCCGCTCTTCCTCTACGATCGGCACGGTGATGGAATAGCCCTTCACCGGATAGACTGGCAGCCTGATCCCCAGCGGCGCCAGCAGCAGCGGCGAATAGCTGCCCATCGCCACCAGCCAGGCGTCCGCATAGACATGCCCCTTGTCGGTCTCGACATGGCTGACCTTGCCATCCTTCGTGGCGATCCGCCCGATGGTGCGTCCGTTGAGGAAGGTCACGCCCTTGGCCTTCGCCATCTCCGCCAAGGCATTGGTGAACTTGAAGCAATCCCCGGTCTCGTCATTGGGCAGCCGCAAGCCGCCCGCCAGAGGCACCCCGCTGCCGGCCAGCCCCGGCTCGGCCGCGATGCAGCCCGCCGCATCCAGCACTTCGAAGGGCACGCCGTCCGCCTTCAGCACCGCAATATCCTTGGCGATGCCGTCAAGTTGCTTCTGCTCGCGAAACAACTGCAACGTGCCCTGCGATCGCTCGTCATAGGCGACGCCCGTTTCCCGCCGCAGATCGATCAGCCGGTCGCGGCTAAACTCCGCCAGCCGCACCATCCGGCTTTTGTTGATGGCGTAGGAGCGCTCATTGCAATTGCCCAGCATTGCCACCATCCAGCGCAGCATCGCCATGTCCATCTGCGGCCGCAAAATCAGCGGCGCATGTTTCATGAACAGCCAGCGCAATGCCTTCATCGGTATCCCCGGCGCCGCCCAGGGCGAGGCATAGCCTGGCGAAATCTCCCCCGCATTGGCGAAGCTGGTTTCCAGCGCGGGGCCGTCCTGCCGGTCGATGACCGTCACTTCATGCCCCGCCTGCGCGAGATACCAGGCGGAGGCGACGCCGATCACGCCGCTGCCGAGAATGGCGACCTTCATGCTGTCATGCTCCGTCTGTGCCGGATCGCCGCCGTCCTTTGAATGTCGCGGCGATAGCGATGTCCGAGTTGGGTCAGGATTTCATAGGAAATGGTGCCGGCGTCGGCGGCGACCTGATCCACCGTCTGATGGGGGCCGAGCAATTCCACTGGGGCGCCGGGATAGAGAAACATGTCCGGCACATCGGTCACGTCCAGCGTGATGCTGTCCATCGATACCCGCCCCACGATCGGCGCGCGATGGCCCGCGATGAAGGCGGAACCGCTGTTGCTGAGATGGCGCGGCCAGCCGTCGGCATAGCCGACCGCTATGGTCGCGATCTGCGTGGGCCGCTTGCAGCGGTGGGCTACGCCATAGCCGACGGCCGCGCCCGTGGGGACGTTCCGCAACTGGATGATCCGCGCCTCCAGCGCGACCACCGGCCGCATGAGGTGGAGTCCTTCTTGCGGTGCCCCGCCATAAAGGGCGATCCCGGCACGGACGATATCGAAATGCCGGCCTTTCAGGAAACTGCCGCCGCTATTGGCCAGCGAACGCGGCACGCCGGGGAAATGCTGGCTCAACGCCTCGAAATTCGCGCTTTGCGTGGCGTTGGAGGCGGCATCGGGATGATCCGCGCAGGCCAGATGACTCATCAGCAGCCGGAGGTCGACGCCCTCCAGCCGCTCAGGCTCTGCGGCGAGGATGGCGACCTCTTCGGGGGGCAGGCCGAGCCGCGACATGCCGCTGTCGACTTGCAACGCTGCGGGCAGGCTCTGCCCCCGTTCCCGCGCCAACATTGCCCAGCGCCCGAGTTGATCGAGCGAGTTCAGGACTGGAATCGCTCCGATGGCCGCGCAATCCCGCTCGGCGCCGGGTTGCAGGCCGTTGAGGATGAACAGTGAGATTTCTTGCCCAAGCACGGGTTTGAGCGCCACCGCTTCGCTGAGATGCGCGACGAAGAAATGGCGGCATCCCGCATCCATCAACGTTTCGGCAACGATGTCCGCGCCCAGGCCATAGCCATCCGCCTTGACCACGCCGGCAACGGTTGCAGGCGCGACTTGCCGCTGAATGATCCGGTAATTTTCGGCCAACGCGTCCAGATCGATGCGAAGCACGGCCCCGGCGGTATCAACAGGCTGCATGACGCCCCCTTTCGGGAGGAGAGTATCGCGCCGCTTGATGAAAATGCTCTCAAATGATCGCAGAATCGTCTAAGAAAGAGGAGTTATTGAATGATCCATCACAGGAAATGCAACAAATGGCAGAATCGCTCGACGCTGTGGACCGCTCGATCATCCGGCTGCTGCGGCTTAACGCCCGCCGCCCCAATTCGGAGATCGCGGCGGAAATCGGCCTGTCGCCTTCGGCCTGTCACCGGCGTATCCGGCTGCTGGAGGATGCGGGCGTCATCCGGGGCTATACGATCGTGACCGCGCCCTTGGAAAAGGAAGGGCGGGCGGTCGACGTTCTGGTGCAGGTGACTCTCGACCGGCAGACGGAGGATTATCTTGCCCGTTTCGAACATGCCGTGCGTCAATGCCCGGAAATTCGGGAATGTTTCCTGATGACCGGAGGGGTCGATTATTGGCTGCGTGTCGAGACTGAAAGCGTGGCCGCCTATGAAGCGATCCACAGCGAAATCCTCTCCCGCATGCCCGGCGTCACCCGCATCAACAGCAGCATCGCCATGCGCGATGCGCTGCGTCCGCGCAAAGCGGGGCGGCGCTAAATCCGCTTCGCGATCGCGCCCGCCGCCCAGCCCATGCCGACCGCCAGCATCATCGCGACCAGCCCATAGACGAACGGCCATTGCTCGGCCGCGACGGCCATGAAGCGCTCGAAACCGGACTTGCGGATGGTGATGTCGCGCACGGCCGCCGCCACCACGCGGCCGTCCTGCACCAGAAAAGTCTCGGCCGTATAATCGCCTACGATCACCCGCGCCGATAAGGGCAGACGCGCCCGGTAGAGCACGCCGTCGGTGATCTCCACCGTGCCCTGCTGCTCGACATAAAGGCCGGCCCGCTCGCGCAAATCGATCAGCCCCTTCTGGAATCGGTCCAATTCCGCGCTGTCGTTGAGCGAAGAGGGGGAAAGCTGGAGCTTGTCCACGCCCATTTCATAGATCGCCGCCGTTCGTTCATCGACCACCTTGTTGATCGGCCGGGAGGAAGCGATGGCATAGAAGCTGGGAGCCGATCGGAAGCGCGTGCTGTCGGCATTGACCCAGATGCCCGCGACCTTCTGTTTCTCGCGCATGGTGATGGACTGGTCCGGGCCTTTCAGCACGACCATGATGTCGGCGGGTTTCTTCGGCCGCCGTCCGTCGGGATAGACGATCGCCCCGAACAGCAGCAGGTCGGCGCCGGTGAAGCTGTACTGGATCTCGACGTCGCGCTGCGACACGTCCGGCACCAGCATCGGTTCGTCCGCCGAGCAAAGCAGCAGCAGGGCAGGGGGCAGGGCCAGAAGCGCGCGCCGCTTCACCGGACCTCAACCGTGTATATTTCGTCCGGCCGGAATCCCAGACCCAGCGCCATGCGCGCCGCCACCAGCAGCACGATGGCGGCGAGGAGAATGCGCAGATATTCCGGACGGATCGTCATCGAAATGCGTGTTCCCACCTGCGCGCCGGTCACGCTGCCGATCAGCAGCAGCAGCGCCAGCACCAGATCGACCGCATGGGTCGTCATGGCGTGCATCATCGTCGTCGCCATGGTCACGAACAATATCTGGAACAGCGACGTGCCGACCACCGACTGGGTCGTCATGCCCAGTAGATACAGCATCGCCGGAACCAGGATGAACCCACCACCCACGCCCAGCAACATGGTGAGGATGCCCGTCGCCATGCCCAGCAGCAGCGGCGCCAGCGGTGAGATATAAAGGCCCGATCGGTAGAAGCGCCACCGCATCGGCATGGCGGCGACCAGTGGGTGATGCCGCCGTTTGCGCGCCTGGACCTTCCTGCCGGTTTTGAGCGCGATCAGCGCCTGGATGGATTCCTTCGCCATCAGCGATCCGATGCCGCCCAGCATCAGCACGTAGAGAATGCCGATCACCGTGTCGATCTGACCGACGGCTTGCAGCAGCCGGAAGATGAGCACGCCAAGGCCCGCCCCCACCACACCGCCCGCGATCAGTACGCCGCCCATGCGGAAATCGACCGTGCCGCGCGACATATGCGTGAACACGCCGGAAACGCTGGCGCCCGTGACCTGGCTCGCGGCGGAGGCTGCCGCGACGGTCGGCGGAATGCCGTAGAAGATCAGCAAAGGCGTGGTCAGGAACCCGCCGCCGACCCCGAACATGCCTGACAGCAGGCCCACCACGCCGCCCAGGGCAATGATGACCAGCGCATTCACCGACAGGTTGGCGATGGGCAGATAGAGATCCATGCGGTTCTTGGGTTAAGCCCAATATGCGGAGAGATAAAGGCGCTCGCGCTTAAAAATCCGCCCCGAGCGTCACGGCAAGGCCCGAAGCCGGTGCGGCCCGGCCCGCGATCCGCTCCCGCCATTCGATGCCGAGCCTGGCCGCCACGGGTTTGAGCGGCAGGCGGATCTGGAGCTCCGGTCCGATGTCCAGCCGTTCGACCTGCGGCTGCGCGCCGCCGGAGAGGCTGACGCCAAGCCTCAAGGGTGAATGGCTGATCGGTGAGAGCAACGATATCTTGCCGTCGACGAAAAAGTCGTTCGATCGGAAACCGACCATGCCGCCCTGGGCATAGGCTTCGACCTCCAGCGAGGGAGCGACCCGCACTGGCCCGAAACCGCCCACCGCCATCACGGCATTGGCGTCGCGCCCGCCCTTGCCCAGCGCAATCCGCCGCTCAGCCGCGAAGCTGATGGGGATGGTGCGCGCCGGCTGCCAGGCCAGACCCAGCGCGCCTTCGGGAGAGGCTGGATCGTTCAACGCGGTACTGGCCCGCGCATAAGCGGTCGCTCGGCTGGATGCGTGGGGGGTGAGGTCGAAATCGACGCGGACACCCGCTTGCGATCCGCCAAGCCGGCCTCCCGTCACGGCATCGGCCCGCGTGGCGCTGCCCTCGCGCCACAACAGCCAGGCGCTGCCGTGCCAACGGTCGACGACTGCGGGATGAGAGGACGCCAGGGGCAAAGCGGGAGCGGGATTGATCGCCGGAGCGGCTTCCATGGTCTTTTCCGCAGCTTGCGCGGCGGGCGTTGCTTCCTCGGCAACGGGGATGAAGGCAGATGTCATCCTCATCGTCCCGCCCGACCGGGGAGACGTCTGAAAAGCCATGAGTCGGGCGATGGGCGAAGGCCTCGGCCTTGATGGCGTGACGCTCCGCCAAGCCACCGGACCATCTTTGTCCGCTGAATCGGCCTCGTTCTTCGAATAGGCAGTGGAATGGAAAGCCCCGCCGCCGCTGCCCTCCATCGCGTCACTGAAGAGATAGGCTGCGGGACTGGCCAGGCGGATCGCGACCCAGCCAAGCATGACAAGGGTGAAGAAGCGGACTGGCCGCCCGCGCGCGGCATCGTTCATGCCGGGGATTCCAGATCGGGGAAGCGGTGCTGCGTCTTGTCCCATGTCAGTGGCTTGCCGATCAGCGATTGGAGATATTGGAAGACTGCGCGCCGGGCAGCCATCATCGCGATGATGTTGGCGATGAGGGTGCGCGGTATCGCTCCCAGCCCGAAGGCCCAGCCATAGTTCAGCCCTGAGAAGATGGCGCGCATCGCCATGCGCCAGGTCATGAAGCCGAAATTGACCCACAGCAGCGCTTCGATCACGCGTGAGGGTCTGGGCGCATGGAAGGTGCTGAAGAGGCTAGCTGCCAGCAGCGCGCCCCAAAGCAGCAGCGCCAGATAGGCCGTGAATAGAACGAAGGCGGAAAGGGCGGCGCCGCGATCCCGCATGCGCATCCACCATTCGGCGGGTCCGCCCTGCCAGCCCATGCGGTCCCATCCGGCGAGCGAAATGCCGACCATCCAACGCGCCTTCTGCTTGACGGCATCCTTCAGATTGTCGGGAAAATATTCCTTGGTCGCGACAAGATGCCCGTCGCTGTCGCGCATGCGGACGAACACGCCGCGCCCGCCCATATTGCTGATGCGCAGGCCGACCTCATAATCTTCGGTCAGCGATCCCGGATCAAACGGACCGCCATTGGCTGGATTCACCAGCCGCTCCAAAGTTTGCCGCTCGAATGCGCAGGCCACGCCTGCCGATGGCATGGAAGCGCCCATCGCTTCCCGCACCGTCAGAAACTTCCCATGACTTTCTGCGAATTCATCGCAATAATGATTGGTAATGGCTTTCGCCCACCAGCCGCCATGACCGGGCAGAGGCAGAACAGGCAGTTGGACGAGCTGAAACCTGTCCGTCATCACGTCGAACAGGCGGATTTCGTCGCGATGGACCACATCTTCCGCATCATGCAGCGCGACCGCCTTGAAACTGACGCCCGTGCGCGCTTCCTCCTGCAACATGGCGCGCCAGGCCACGTTCAGACAATCCGCCTTGGTGGTCGGCCCGTCCCGTTCGTTGATGCACAGGATGAGCCGCTCTTCCCCGGCAGCCAGAGGCGCGATGGCATCCAATGTCGCCTGATCATTGGGATAGACACCAACGAAGATGCGATAGTCGCAAGCCCCCCAATTGACGAGCGCATTGCGCAGCATCGGCCCGATCACATCGGCTTCCCGCCACGCCGGGATGAAAATGGCGATACGCCCCGGTTGCGAGGACGCGGGCAAGGTCGCGGTCGTCATGCGTTGATGGCGGGAATAGACGATCAGCCTGCGCCATAAGCGCCGGCTCAGGAAAACCAAGTCTATGATGAAATCGTCGATGCCGCTTATCGTCAGTGCCACCACCGCGAAAAGCAGAATTTCATGATGAACCCCCGCCAGAAAGGCGAAGACACTTTCCCCCACGGATTGCGCTCCCACTATCCCTGGGCGGCGGCTATGGCAGCAAATAATTGATTCTCAAATAGATATTCGTTTCGTTATCGTAATATTTATAAATTTGATCTGTCCGCAACATTTCTTAAAGGATGGCGCCGGGGAGTGCGTCGCCATGTTGAACCGTCCGCCCTCGGCGTTGCGTGATTTCTTGACCGGTGAAGCCGGCGGCGGTGTCCTGCTGATGCTGGCCGCGGCGATGGCTATGCTCTTCGCCAATCTGCCGGGAGCGGCTGGGAATTTCTATCACGTTCTGGTCCATGCCGAAATCGGTCCGGAATTGAAGTCCAGCCTTGGCCGCATGACCGTCCATTCATGGGTCAATGACGGTTTGATGGCGATTTTCTTTCTGCTGGTCGGTCTGGAGATCAAGCGGGAGATGATCGACGGAGGCCTTTCGACCTGGGAACGCAGGCGATTGCCGTTCGTCGCCGCGGCAGCGGGGATGGTTGTGCCGGCCTGTCTCTATCTCGTCTTCGTGGGGGGGCAGTCCCGGTTTTCCAGTGGCTGGGCCATTCCGGCGGCGACGGACATCGCTTTCGCCATCGGGGTTTTGGCGCTGCTCGGGCGGCGGGTGCCGGCCTCGCTCAAATTGATGCTGACGGCGATCGCGATCGTCGATGATATGGGCGCGGTCGCGATCATTGCATTGGTGTATACGCAGAGCATCGATCTTCCGGCTTTGGCGGGCGCCGCGGCAGCGCTTTTTCTGATGTTCGGGCTCAACCGTCTTGGGGTTCAGAAGCTCACGCCCTATCTGCTGGCTTTTGCGGCCCTATGGTATTTCATCTTGCTGTCGGGCGTGCATGCAACGGTGTCCGGCGTGCTGACGGCGATGTTCATTCCGATCAAGCCGACCCCCGGTGCGCCCGATGCCGCCGACAGCCCCCTGCATCGGCTCGAACATGCCGTGCACCCTTGGAGCGCCTATCTGATCGTGCCGCTTTTCGGCTTCGTGAATGCCGGCGTATCGCTTGACGGGGCGGCGTTCGCTGCGCTGCTCACGCCCTTGCCGCTGGGCGTGGCCGCCGGTCTGTTCCTGGGGAAGCAGATCGGCATTTTCGGCGGGATCTGGGCCGCTGATCGCTGGCGGCTTGCGGAACGGCCTGCCGGCGCGAGTTGGGTGCAGGTTTACGGTATGGCGCTTCTTTGCGGCATCGGCTTTACCATGAGCCTCTTCATCGGCGCCTTGGCATTCCCCGGCTCTCCCGCGCTTGTCGAGCAGGCGAAGATCGGCATTCTCGCCGGGTCGCTGCTGTCCGCCGTCGCGGGTTATCTTATTTTGCGAAGCGCAAGGCACTTTTGAAAGACGGGATTATCCGCTAGACTGCTCTGCCCATGCGTTGGATGGAATCGCACGGCGATCGGCCCGATGCTATCTTGCGCGTGCCGTAGAGCGACTCGCACTCGATGCGAACCCCAACCAATCTCTTTAAGCGATCAGGTAGGAGGGTGAAATATGAATGGGAAGATGGATGTCAACTATCTGCTGCACAGACAGCAAGTTGCACTGATCCGCGCGCAAATGAGCCGGTCGGCCAAAGGCCGGGAAGCCTATGAAGGCCTCGCGCGCGGCTATACCGATCAGATAGACGCCTACAGGCGCGAAAATGAAAGGCTGGTCGATCTGGCGCATTAGCGCGTTGGCGATCACCGCCGCTCGATCAGGCGTTGGATCGATAGGCGGTGCCTTTCGTCGTCGCTGCATTCCTTTTCCAGTACCGTCTTGATCCGCTCCAATTCCGCTTCCGTCAGATGCTCGATACCGATGAACTCGTTCCGCGCCGTCGATAGGGCGCGGATCAGTTCGTCCATCTTCGCCTGAATGGCGGAGCCGTCGCGATTTTGCGCATTCTGGATCAGGAAAACCATCAGAAATGTGACGATTGTCGTGCCGGTGTTGATGATGAGCTGCCAGGTATCGGAATAATGGAAGATCGGCCCGGTCACGATCCATCCCAGGATCACCAACATCGCCAGGATGAAGGCGGCGGGCTGGCCCGACCAGCTAGCGATTTTATGCGCAAAAGCTGTAAAAATCCTGTCCATCTCTATTTTCTCCGCAGGCGCGGCCCTATTTAGCCTCTGTTCAGCCCATGCTTGCCATGAAGGACCGATGACGACCATCCCTCTCCGTTCGCTGGCCTGCGGGCTCGGCGCTTCGCTCCTTCTTGCCTCCTGCGCGACGGTGTCGCCCGAATCGCGCCTGCGCGTCGGGCTGATAGATGCGGGAGTATCGCCCTCCATGGCCGGTTGCATGGCTGAACGGATGGCGGACCGCCTGAGCTTGACGCAGCTTCGCAGGCTTCAGTCCCTGGCCTCGCTTCGCAAGTCTCACATGGGCGACATGACGGTCGACCGCTTCCTCTACAAAGTCCGCGCGCTGGAGGACCCGGAGATTTTCGCCGTGACGAGCAAGGCGGCGCTCATCTGCGCCATCGACCGCTGATTTTGCAATAAATCGGCGCATCGCTTCGCAAAGGTTTTGCAATTTTGCAAAGTCGTTTTGCGAAATCTGCTGGCGTTGCCCGTTTGCCTGTGCTTAGCCGCTGGACATCAAGTTTCAGCGGAAAGGACGGGCGAGCCCCATGAACATCCACGAATATCAGGCGAAGGAATTGCTGGCGAAATATGGCGCGCCGATCGCCGCCGGCTACGCCGCCTTCTCCGTCGAAGAAGCCGTCGACGCCGCCAAGAAGCTGCCTGGGCCGCTCTATGTCGTGAAGTCGCAGATCCACGCCGGTGGCCGCGGCAAGGGCAAGTTCAAGGAATTGGCTCCCGAAGCCAAGGGCGGCGTTCGCCTGGCCTTCAACCTGGATGAGGTGAAGGCCCACGCCACCGACATGCTCGGCAATACGCTGGTCACTATCCAGACCGGTGAAGCGGGCAAGCAGGTCAACCGTCTCTATGTCACTGACGGCGCCGACATTGCGAAGGAATTCTACCTCGCTCTGCTGGTCGACCGCGCCAGCAGCCGGATCGCGCTCGTCGTGTCGACCGAAGGCGGCATGGACATTGAGGAAGTCGCTCATTCGACTCCCGAAAAGATTCACAGCTTCTCGGTCGATCCCGCGACCGGTTTTCAGCCGCACCATGGCCGTTCGGTCGCCGCTGCGCTGGGCCTGACCGGCGATCAGGCGAAGCAGGCCGCCAAGGTGGCCTCGTCGCTCTATGCCGCTTTCCTCGACACCGATGCCGAGCAGATCGAAGTCAATCCGCTGGCGCTGACCGAGCAGGGCAATCTGCTGGTGCTCGACGCCAAGGTCGGCTTCGACGGCAACGCCATGTTCCGCCACAAGGACATCGCCACACTGCGCGACCTGACGGAAGAAGATGCGGCGGAAGTCGAAGCTTCGGAATATGACCTCGCCTACATCAAGCTCGACGGGAATATCGGCTGCATGGTGAACGGCGCGGGCCTGGCCATGGCGACCATGGACATCATCAAGCTGAACGGCGAATTCCCTGCCAACTTCCTGGACGTCGGTGGCGGCGCTTCCAAGGAGAAGGTGACCGCGGCCTTCAAGATCATCCTGAAGGATCCGGCGGTGAAGGGCATTCTCGTCAACATCTTCGGTGGCATCATGAAATGCGACATCATTGCCGATGGCATCGTCGCCGCCGCCAAGGAAGTGAATTTGTCGGTTCCTCTGGTCGTGCGCCTGGAAGGTACGAACGTCCAGCAGGGCAAGGACATTCTCGCGGCTTCGGGCCTGGCTATCGTCCCGGCGGACGATCTGGGCGACGCAGCCAAGAAGATCGTGGCGGAAGTGAGGAAGGCAGCCTGACGCAGCTTTTCGCCTGAACCAGACACCAAAAGGGTGCGGGTGGTCCGGAAACGGACTGCCCGCGCCCGTGTTCGCGTTGGCGGACTTGGCGTGAATGAAGGAAGGATGTTGGAGATGAAGATCCTTGTGCCCGTGAAGCGGGTGATCGATTATAATGTGAAGCCGCGCGTGAAAGCGGATGGGACGGGCGTCGATCTGGCGAACGTCAAGATGAGCATGAACCCGTTTGACGAGATCGCGGTCGAGGAAGCCATTCGCCTGAAGGAAAAGGGCGTTGCGACCGAGATCATCGCGGTGTCGATCGGCGTTGCCAAGGCGCAGGAAACGCTGCGCACGGCGCTGGCTATGGGCGCGGACCGCGCGATCCTGATCCAGACCGACGATGAAGTCGAACCGCTGGGCGTGGCCAAGCTGCTCGCCAAGGTGCAGGAAGAAGAAGGCGCTGGCCTGATCATCCTGGGCAAGCAAGCGATCGATGACGACAGCAACCAGACCGGCCAGATGCTGGCGGCGCTGCTCGGTCTGCCGCAGGGCACTTTCGCCAGCAAGATCGAGGTCGAGGGTGACAAGGTCAGTGTGACTCGCGAAGTCGATGGCGGCCTGGAGACGGTGAAGCTCAACGTCCCGGCGATCGTCACCACCGACCTGCGGTTGAACGAGCCGCGCTATGCCTCGCTGCCCAACATCATGAAGGCGAAGAGCAAGCCGCTCGCGAACAAGACGCCCGCCGACTATGGCGTGGATATCTCGCCGCGTCTGGAGACGCTCAAGGTTGCCGAACCGCCCAAGCGTTCGGCTGGCGTGAAGGTGGCCGATGTCGATGAACTGGTCGCGAAGCTGAAAGCTCTGGGAGTTGCCGCATGAAGACGCTTGTGTGGGTTGAACATGAGGGCGGCGCCGTCAAGGACGCGACCCTTTCCGCCGTCACCGCTGCATCGAAGCTGGGTGAAGTGCATCTGCTGGTTGCCGGCGCAGGCGTCGGTGGTGTGGCTGAGGAAGCCGCGAAGATCGCGGGAGTGGGCAAGGTCCATGTTGCGGATGACGCTGCTTTCGGCCATGCGCTGCCCGAGAATGTCGCGCCGCTGATCGTCGAGCTGATGGGCCACCATGACGCATTTGTCGCGCCGGCCACCAGCAATGGCAAGAATATCGCGCCGCGTGTCGCCGCCCTGCTCGACGTGATGCAGATCAGCGACATTCTTTCGGTCGAGAGCGAAGACAGCTTCACCCGTCCGATCTATGCCGGCAACGCGATCGCGACCGTCAAGTCGAAGGACGCCAAGAAGGTCATCACCGTGCGCGGCACGGCTTTCGAGAAGGCGGCCCGTGAAGGTGGTTCGGGTGCGGTGGAAGCCGTGTCCTCGACCGGGGATAAGGGTATTTCCTCCTTCGTCGGCGCGGAGATCGCCAAGCTGGAGCGTCCGGAACTGACCTCGGCCAAGATCATCGTGTCGGGCGGCCGCGCGCTCAAGGACGGCGAGACGTTCGAGCAGGTCATCTTCCCGCTGGCGGACAAGCTCGGTGCGGCGGTCGGTGCGAGCCGCGCCGCTGTCGACGCAGGCTATGTGCCCAACGATTATCAGGTCGGGCAGACCGGCAAGATCGTGGCTCCCGAGGTGTACATCGCGGTCGGTATCTCCGGCGCGATTCAGCATCTGGCGGGGATGAAGGACTCAAAGACCATCATCGCCATCAACAAGGATGAGGATGCCCCGATCTTCCAGGTGGCCGACATCGGCCTGGTGGGGGATCTCTTCAAGATCGTGCCGGAGCTGGTCGAAAAGCTCTGAAAATCATTGCCCCATAATAGGGTGTGAAGAGGGCGCGGGCTTTGAGTCCGCGCCCTTTTTTGGTGTCCGCCTTATTCGCAGCGGACGTCGCTCTTGTCGATAGCTCGCCCCGCCAGCGCGCCGCCAGCGCCGCCCAGGATCGTGCCCAGCGTCTTGGAACCGCCCGGAGCGATGATGTTGCCCAATACGCCGCCCGCTATGGCGCCGACGATGGTGCCGGTGGTGCCGTCGTCGCGCTTGCAATAATAGCGGCCGTCATTGTCGCGGTAGATATAGTCATTGTCACCGATCGGGCGGCCGCTGGTGCGCTGGCCATAGGTGGGACGGTCGTAGCCATAACGGTTGCCGTCGCCATCGGAAACGCAGGCCGTCAACGGCAGTGCAAGCAGTGCGGCTGCCAATAGGGGGGGGCGCATGGTTCTTCTCTCCTCATTTTATCCCTGCTTTGGGATTAACCCGCCTGAGAACCAGAAGTTGCGCAAAATAGTCCGCCCGCCGCGGCCGCCCGAAAGGGGGAAGGGCAACCGGGCGGGCAGGGAAGCCAACGGCGAGAGGGTATTCGGCCGCTGGGAAATCATTCTGGCTGGCGTCAGGACACCAATGGCGCGCTGCGCGCGCTATGGGTCGCAGGGGACACGAGGTTCGGGTTGGCGTCCAGGGAGGTCTCGCCTTCGCGGCGTTTGTCGAGGTCGGTTCTGGCCTGGTTGTAGCGGGCCACGAGGTCGTCCTTGAACTCGGTCAGCTTGCCTTCGTCATAGAGTTTCTTGCCGACATAGCCGGCGATCGCGCCGAAGATCAGGGTGCGGATCATGGGATAGTCTCCTTGTTCCGGGTGGATTTGCAAGGATAACATCGCCTGTAAGGATCGGTTCCGGGGCCGTGCGGCAGAGCGAGCGGGGCAGTCGATGCAAGGAGCAGGGCGCGCAGGCGGCGCTGGTCCGATGGGATAAGGCGAGGAGCGGCGCGTTCAGATCGCGGCTGCGGCGGCCTCGCGGCGGGCGCGGCTGCGGTCGACGAATTCCTGCCGCTGCGCCATGATGATGAAGGCGGCTTCCGAACGGAGGCAGCGTTGACGAACATTGTCCAGGGTGGTGGCGTCGGCTTCGCTCCGGGCCTGACTGGCGAGGGCGCGGAAATCGGGATTGGCCATGAGACGCTCCTTGGAAAAGGGGCGGGCGCCATGCGAAACGGCGCCCGTCCTGTCAGCAGCGCATTATTCTGCGTGCTGGATATTCACCGCCGCCATCTTGCCGCGCTTGTCCTGCTCCAGATCATAGGAGACGCGGTCCTTTTCGCGCAGCGTGGCGAGGCCAGCGCGCTCGACGGCGGAGATGTGGACGAAGGCGTCCGGGCTGCCGTCATCGGGGGCGATGAAGCCATAGCCCTTGTCGGCGTTGAAGAATTTGACGGTTCCGACGATGCTCATTTGGGTAGTTTCCTTCTTTCACGCGGCGCGTCCAACGTGGACGGGCCGGTTGCTAGAGGGGCAGGGAAAGAAGGAGTTTGGTGCCGCAAAGCGCCGAAGACCGTCGATTTGCGACTGTAGCATCGGCGTATGTAAGCGCTTTGGGGCGAAATAGCAAATTTGGCCCAAAGCAAAGCCGCGCCGGGCAGCCATCATCCCGCGTCTTCCAGCGCGGCAAAGCCGAAAAAGACGTCGCGGGCGCGGGCGGCGGCATCCTGATAGGGGCGGCGCTGCTGCGCATCCCACGCGGCCAGCGCTTCTTCCTCCTGGGGGCTCAGGTCGCGCTCATAGGCGTCGATGTCGTAGATATCGTCGCTTTCATTGCCGTCGAAACCGGGCGGCGCGGGATAGTCGGTGCGCCAGCTTTCCCGATATTCGTCCCACCATATGCCGCGCAGCCGGGCGGCGGCCTCCTCCGGCGGGAGGGTCGCCCGTTCGACGGGCGATGCCGCCGAAATTGGGCGAAGTTCACACCGTTCATCGAGGGGGTCGGCTTTGCCGCGTTCGCTGAGGGCCATCCGCGCCGCGACGAACAGCGCGGCGGACGCGCCCGGCGACAGGGCGGTGGCGGCCTGTTCGATGGCGGGCGTATCGAGCATGGCGGCGTCTAGCGGCTCGGCCTCGTCCGTTTCGCGGGGCTGCGGTTCCGCGCCGGAGGGCGCCGCGTCGGTGCGGTCCGCCGCCTGCTCATCCGGGCAGATCAGGTCGAGATAGGCGGCGAAATCCTGCGCCACGACGCGGGCGAGCGCGGCGTCGCTGCCGTCGGGCGGGCTGTCCGCCATGCGATCCAGCCGCGCGAGCATCGACATGGCGAGCCGGTTGTCGTGGCGGTGGCGGGTGATTTTGTTGGCTTCCGCGTCTTTGCGGATCACTTCCTCGCTGCCGGTGAGGGCGCGGGCGAGCAGTTCATCGGCAAGGCGCGCGCGGGCGATGAGGATGGCCGCGTCCCAGCCGAGGCGAAAGGCCGCGCCGTCGCGGCGGATGCGCAGGGCATAGGCCGAGCGCGTGGAGATGAACGCGGCGTCGCAGGCCGCGCGTATGACGCCGGTGGCGGCGAGGGTTTCGAGGAAGTGGCGCTGGCGAGCGGGGCTCCAGCCGTCGGCGCGGATTTGCTGCGCGGGCGTGGGGAGGGGAGGGAATTGGCAGGTCATGGCAAAGCTCCTTTTTATGGGAGGGTTTGCCGGGGAGATACTATGGGGGAGGGTCTGTAGGACAGAACAAAATGGGAACGATTGGGGCGGGCGGTTTACCAGTTGCCCCCGGCGTCCTTGATGGCTTTGAGCAGCGCCTTCTTGCTGGCCGTGCGGCGGGTGCCGCTGTTGCGGGGCATGTCGGCGTCGGTGATGCCGAGTTCGGCGCGGCGGCGTGCGATCTTGCGCCCGAGTTCTTCGAGCGTGATCGGTTCAGGGGTTGAGGTCTTCGACGCCATAGTCGCCTGCCGTTTCGTAGCGGATGCGTCTTTCCATATAGCCCAGATCGAGGTCTTCGGACAGAGCGAAGAGGGTGCGGGCCTGATCCAGCATATCCTGCGCGGTGCCGGAGGCATATTGGCCCATGCGGTCAGCAATGATGTCTTCTGTCGCGATCACCTCGATAATGCCGCAGTTGCCAACGCGGATGGGACGGACCCGGTCGCGTTCCGCCTGTCCGTCGAGAAGAGTTGACGACACCACTTCGAAGCCGAGTTTTAAATCGGAGTGTATCCATCCGCGCGTCGCCATGCCGGGGCCGGAAGGGCGCACAAAGCCATGTTCGATAAGAATATCCTCGAAACTGGTCTGTGCGCCAGTTACGATGTCGAAGTCGCCAGTGTTGATGCTGCTCAGAGAATAGATTTCGACCGCTGCACCACCGACAAGGATAGGGCGTGAAAGGCTAGCTGCCGCCATTGCATCGCTGATGCGGGCGAACATTTCGAGCGCGGCCGTAAATTCGGGCCGGTAAGGATTCATAGTCGTCTCATTTAGACTGCCTATGTTTGGTAACCTTAAGCTGAACGCTTAGTCCTTTTTAATAAGAAAATTGGCAAGCCCCAAATAACCTTGATCTGGAGTTGATCGATCACGAGTCACATCAAAAAAAGCACGCAATTCTTTATCGCTAAAGTTCTTCAGCTTTTCCGTCACAATCAAACGAAATTCGTCTGAACTATCAGGCTCAAATTTAAGACCGAACTTATCTGCTAGAGAAGACAGCATTTTTCTTGAAGATGGGGAATTTTCTCTAATGCCTCTAATCAGATTGTCCCGTCTTTTTTTTAACAATGCATCCGTTTTCAGCGCAGGCTTTGTTTTCTGCCTGACCTTCGTAATTTCTGTTGAACTTTCATAAAGAATAGATAATTCTCGGAAAAATGTATCTGATCGTCTTTCCGTAAGAATGCCGAGAGCGGTTTTGATGTCACGTTCTGAGAATTTTTCTCGAAGCAACAAAAGCTCTAATATGAGCTGGCGAGCTTGTGTTGTCATAGTCCTATACTCTTCATGAACTCTGCGCCGAGAGCCTTAAACTCGTCGATCACCCACCAGCGTGCATAATCTGTCATAAATATGGGATCGCCGTCTCTCGCTCCTCGAGGGTATGAATCCGAATGCCGGAGTTCATTGGAAAATATCGGCCACCCATGCTGATTGGCAACGGCAATGACGTCGTTTCTGCCTGCGATATGCTCCGGTTTGACCTGTTGAGGGTCAGCGTCGGTGAAAACGATACCCGCAATATCTAAATGATGCTGCCCGTATGATGAATGGAAATCATTGATCGACCGCACTAGCAAAGGCAAACCGATTGCGGCCAAAAATTCTGGCTTCACAGGTATAAGAACGTATCGACTTGCTCGATAGGCAGCTACAGTCAAAATGGATTCAGTAGGTGCACAATCTATAATGATCAAATCATAATTTTCAGCGTGTTCTGCTAAAAATTTGGCAAGGAGATGATCCTTGGATGTAGGATTTTTCAACGTCCATGCGAGTTCGAGCCTAGACGGAATAAGATCAATCAGGCTCCCATCTTGCCATCTCTTTATTGGGGTGATCACGCTGCTAGCGGAAACAGGAGATGGCGCAGGATTTCCCAAAAATGCTGGTGTAAATTGCTCAAGTATATTGACTATTGTCGGTTTATTCTGCTTGATGTGGTCAAGGTATTTTTTTACCCCCATTAAATACTGACTGGCGTTCGCTTGGGGATCCAAGTCAACAACAAGAACTCTTTTATTTTGCGTGTGGCTCGCAAACCAAGCAAGGTTGAATGCAAGCGTAGTTTTGCCAACTCCGCCTTTCATGTTTATTAAAGAAACTACTACCGGCATAAATCCCCCTTTTGCCTTAAGTATATTTTTGAGTTTCCCGATCTACAAGAGGATATTACTCCGCCGCCACTGCCTCCATCCCCAACAACGGCGCGAGATAGCGCCCGGTAAAGCTTCGGGCGTTCTTCGCGACCTTTTCCGGCGTGCCTTCGGCCACTACTTCACCGCCCTTGACGCCGCCCTCTGGCCCCATGTCGATGATCCAGTCGGCGGTCTTGATGACGTCCAGATTATGCTCGATCACGACCACGCTGTTGCCCTGTTCGACCAGCGCGTGGAGGACTTCGAGCAGCTTGCGGACGTCCTCGAAGTGGAGGCCGGTGGTGGGTTCGTCCAAGATATAGAGCGTGTTGCCGGTGGCGCGGCGGGAGAGTTCCTTGGCGAGTTTGACGCGTTGGGCTTCGCCGCCGGACAGGGTGGTGGCCTGTTGGCCGACCTTGACATAGCCGAGGCCCACTTCGGCCAGCATCGCCATCTTGTCGCGGATGGGGGGGACGGCCTTGAAGAATTCCACCGCGTCCTCGACCGTCATGTCGAGTACGTCGGCGATGCTGTGGCCCTTGAACTTCACCTCCAGCGTCTCGCGATTGTAGCGGGCGCCGTGGCAGACGTCGCAGGTGACGTACACATCGGGGAGGAAGTGCATCTCGATCTTGATGAGGCCGTCGCCGGTGCAGGCTTCGCAGCGGCCGCCCTTGACGTTGAAGGAGAAACGGCCGGGCTTGTAGCCGCGGGCTTGGCTCTCCGGGAGGCCCGCGAACCAGTCGCGGATGTTGGTGAAGGCGCCGGTATAGGTCGCCGGGTTGGAGCGCGGGGTGCGGCCGATGGGCGACTGGTCGATGTCGATCACCTTGTCGCAATGTTCGAGGCCGGTGATCTTGTCATGCGGCCCCGCGACGATGCGGGCGCCGTTGAGGGCGCGGGCCGAGGCGGCGTAGAGGGTGTCGATGGTGAAGCTGGACTTGCCCGAGCCCGATACGCCGGTGATGCAGGTGAAGGTGCCGAGCGGGATGCTGGCGGTGACGCCTTGCAGATTGTTGGCGCGGGCGTTGTGGACGGTGAGTTTCTTGCCGGTGCCCTTGCGGCGCCTGGTCGGGACTTCGATGCGGCGGGTGCCGTTGAGATAATCGGCGGTCAGACTGTCGCGGTGGGCGAGCAGTTCGTTGAGGCTGCCCTGGGCCACGATCTCGCCGCCGTGGACGCCTGCGCCCGGCCCCATGTCGACGATATAGTCGGCGGTGCGGATCGCGTCCTCATCATGCTCCACGACGATGACGGTGTTGCCGAGGTCGCGCAGGCGTTTCAGGGTGATGAGCAGGCGGTCATTGTCGCGCTGGTGCAGGCCGATCGACGGTTCGTCGAGGACGTAGAGGACGCCCGAGAGGCCGCTGCCGATTTGCGACGCGAGGCGGATGCGCTGGGACTCGCCGCCGGACAGGGTGCCGCTGGTGCGGTCGAGGTTGAGGTAATCCAGGCCGACATTGTTGAGGAAGCCGAGGCGCTCCACGATTTCCTTGAGGATGGCCTTGGCGATCTGGTTCTGCTGGTCGTTGAGGTGGGTGGGGAGGGTCTGGAAGAAGCGCAGGGCGTCGACCACGGAGCGGCGGGTGGACAGGGAGATGTCTTCCCCGGCGATCTTGACGGCGCGGGCTTCGGGCTTGAGGCGGGCGCCGTCGCATGTCTCGCACGGCATGGCGGTCTGATATTTGCTCAGTTCCTCGCGCATCCAGGCGGATTCGGTCTGGAGCAGGCGGCGGTTCAAGTTGCCGATTACGCCTTCGAAGGGTTTCTTGACCTCATAGCTTTTCTTGCCGTCGACGAAGCGCAGGGTGACGGGTTTGCCTGCGGTGCCGTGGAGGATGATGATTTTCACCTCTGCGGGGAGGTCTTGCCATGGGGTTTCGAGGGAGAAGCCGAATTCTTTGGCGAGGCTGCCCAGGACTTGCATATAATAGGGGCTGGGCGGGTTGGACTTGGCCCAGGGGACGATGGCGCCTTTTTTCAAGGACAGGGCTTCGTTGGGGACGACCAGTTCGGGGTCGAATAACTGCCGTTCGCCGAGGCCATCGCAGGCGGGGCAGGCGCCTTGCGGGGCGTTGAAGGAGAAGAGGCGGGGCTCGATCTCCGATATGGTGAAGCCGCTGACGGGGCAGGCGAATTTCTCGCTGAAGACGATGCGGTTGGCGGGGATTTCGGCGTTTTTCATTTTGCCGGCGGTTGCGCTTTGCCCACCCCCGGCCCCTCCCGCCTGCGGGAGGGGAGAGGTGAGGTCGGCTACGGTGCCGTCCGCCAGGTCGACATAGGCCAGGCCATCCGCCAGTTTCAGGGCTTGTTCGAAGCTGTCCGCGAGGCGGGTGGACATGTCGTCCGTGACGGCGAGGCGGTCGACGACAACTTCGATGTCATGCTTATATTTCTTGTCGAGGGCGGGGGCGTCCTCGATCGCGTAGAGTTCGCCGTCGATGCGGACGCGGGTGAAGCCTGCCTTTTGCCACTCCGCCAGTTCCTTGCGATATTCGCCTTTGCGGCCGCGCACCACGGGGGCGAGGAGGTAGAAGCGGGTGCCTTCGGGGAGCTGCATCACGCGGTCGACCATCTGGCTGACCGTCTGGGCGCTGATGGGGAGGCCGGTCGCGGGCGAATAGGGGATGCCGACGCGCGCCCAGAGGAGGCGCATATAGTCGTAGATTTCCGTGACCGTCGCCACCGTCGAGCGGGGGTTGCGGCTGGTCGTCTTCTGCTCGATGGAGATGGCGGGGGAGAGCCCCTCAATATGCTCGACATCGGGCTTCTGCATCATCTCCAGAAACTGGCGGGCATAGGCGGAGAGGGACTCCACATAGCGGCGCTGACCCTCGGCATAGATGGTGTCGAAGGCGAGCGAGGATTTGCCCGAGCCGGAGAGGCCCGTGATCACGATCAGGCTGTCGCGGGGGAGGTCGACGTCGACGCCCTTGAGGTTGTGCTCGCGCGCGCCGCGCACGGAAATAGTGGTGAGACTCATGGGCGTGTTGTTCCAGATTTGTTCTTTGAGGGCAAGGCCCGGTCGGGCGCAAGATAGGGTCTGCGCGGTGAAAGGAAAAGGCGGCGGCTTTTCTCCGGCGGGTGGCTGGGTTAGGGCTGGGGGATGAGCGGGATTTCGGTTCGGATGCGGTGTGGGGCGCTGGTCGCCGCGGTGGCGCTGGCGGCCTGTGGCGGGGGCGTCAAATACCGGCCGGTGAGCGACCTGCCGGTGCGCGTGGGGAAGCCTTATAGCGTGCGGGGCGTGACCTATGTGCCTGCCGCCGATCCGCGCTACGACTATCTGGGCTATGCGAGCTGGTACGGGCATGAGTCCGGCAGCCAGACGGCCAATGGCGAACGCTTCGTTCCCAAGGCGGTGACGGCGGCGCATACGACCTTGCCCCTGCCGAGCTATGTCGAGGTGACGTCGCTGGAGACGGGGCGGACCATATTGGTGCGGGTGAACGATCGCGGACCGTTTGCCGGGCGGGGGCGGATCATCGACCTGTCGCGGGGCGCGGCGGAGCAGTTGGGGATCAGGGCCACCGGGCACGCGCCGGTCCGGGTGCGGGTGGTGGAGCCGCCGGAGAAGGACCGCAGGAAGCTGCGCGAGGGGAAGGAGGCGCCCGAGCGGCCGACGGTCGACGACCGGGCATTGGCCAATTTGCGGGCGCAGCTTGACGCGCAGGGACGCTGATGTCGTTCGTGGAAGCCTGTCGTCGGTTCATCCCCGATGGATGCTGCCGGGCGGGACGGGTCGACGGATCATCGAATGGGAAAAACGGTCGTTCGGCACTGGCGCTATGATGATGATCGACACAGCGATGACCCGGTACGGATCGGCCGGTGCGAGGTCGTCTCGCTGGTAACAGTTTGAAAGAGATCCCGGAGAGCCCGACAGCTTCCTGGATGCACCCCCGGCCTTTCCCTTGCGCCGGGGGTGCTTTTTTATATGCGCCGCTTGTTAAACATTTGTAATTTTACGCTAGGGAAAGCTTGTTTTTTTGGTGTAAAATTGTCGTTCGTCCAAGCCAGACTGCATTTGGTCGACAAGGGCGTCGTTGGCAGACCGGGCTAGGTGCCGGTCGAAAGCGAAAAGCGGTGCATTGGCAATCATCCTAAACAGGCTGGGCGAAGACAGAGACGATGAACTGTTCGAGGCCTTTCTCTTCTCTTCGCTTGAGGCCCGCCCCGAATTTCGCGCGAGCGGGCCGGTAAAAGCATAGCGTTGAGGAGACATTGCCATGACCGCCATCAAGTTCGCCGCCGCCCTTGCCACCATAGCCGCCCTGGGCGTCGCCGGCACCGCGTCCGCCATCGAATTCGAGTCCAACGGGAAGAGCGTCGAGGTCAGCTATCATGATCTGGACCTGTCGAAGAAGAGCGACCAGCGCATCCTGAACGTCCGGATCAAGCGCGCCGCCGCAAAGGTCTGCCCGACCAGCGACGCCACCGCCGCGATCGCGAAGTGCCAGCAGGTCGCCGCCGCGCATGTCCGCAATTCGGTGGAACTGGCGGTCGCCAAGGCGCAGAGCGGCGAGCGTTTTGCCGATATGGGCAAGGAAAAGCCGGTCGGCGCCGGGAACTGAATTTCCTGGATTGGTTTTGGAAAAAAGGCCCGGTTTCCCGGGCCTTTTTTCTTGGGAAAAGAAATGCGAAGTCACCGCCCCGCCATGGCCCGGGCGTTGGCGAGATAGGTGCGGCCGATGCGGATTTCCGTATCGTCGGCCAGACAGGCGGACCAGACGCCGCTGCCGTCGTGGCGCAGCCGGGCGATATGGTCGCGGCGCACGATATGCGATCGGTGCAGGCGGACGAATTGCTGCGGGTCGAGCCGGTTTTCCAGCGAACTGATCGTCTGGTGCAGGAGATAGCTGTTGGCTCCCACATGCAGGCGCATATAGTCGCGTTCCGCCTCGATCCGATCGATCTGGGCGGCGCCGATGCGGATCAGTTCGGAGCGGTGCGGCACCCAGAATTCCTCGGCCCATTCCGGTTCGTCCTCCGCGCTGGTGGCGGGGGAAGGCGCGGCGCGGTTGCCCAGGGCTTGCTCGACCCGGTCGATCGCGCGGGACAGGCGTTCGTGGGCGACCGGCTTTAACAGATAGTCCACGGCGGCGAGGTCGAAGGCCTCCACCGCGAACCCCTCGAACGCGGTGACGAAGATCACCGCCGGGCAGATGCCCATGCGGGAGGTGGCTCGCGCCACGCCGATGCCGTCGAGCAGCGGCATGGCGATGTCGAGCATCACCAGATCCGGCTCCAGCCCCTCGATCAGGCGCAGCGCGGCCTCGCCGTCGCTTGCGGTGCCGACCAGGGCGATGCGCGGTTCACGGGCGCACAGCATCTGGAGGCGTTCGACCGCCAAAGGTTCATCGTCGACGATCAGCGTCCTGATGGTCATTCAGATACTCCGGCGGATGATGGGAAGGGTGAGGTCTACGACAAAGCCGCCGCCGGGACGCGGGCCATAGTCGATCCGGCCCAGTGCGCCGAAGCGGGCGGTCAGGCGATCGCGCACATTGGCGAGGCCGATGCCGCTGCCCGCATCGGCTTCGCTCGGCGGCTTGTCGCCATTGTCGTTGACGCTGAGGTGGAGCATGCCGTCCTCTTCCCGCGCTGCGATGGTGATGGTGACGGGGCTGGACGTGCGCGACACGCCATATTTGATCGCATTTTCGACCAGAGGCTGCAGGATCAGGCCGGGCACGCAGGCGGTGAGAAGCCCGTCCGGAACCTGGATGCTGGTGGAGAGGCGATCGGGGAAGCGGACCGCCTCGATATCCAGATAGAGTTTCTGGAGGTGCACTTCCTCCTCCAGGGACACATCCTCCAGCGGGTCGCCGGTCAGGCTGGTGCGATAGAAATTGGAGAGGGAGAGGATCATCTGTTCCGCCTCGTCGCGCCGGTCCTTCATGACGAGGGAGGAGAGCGAATTCAGCGTGTTGAACAGGAAATGCGGGTTCACCTGATAGCGCAGGGAGCGCAGTTCAGCCTGTTGCGCGGCCTGTTCCAGCCGGACGGCGCGGCGTTCGGTGCGGTGGGCTTCGCTGGCGTAGGAAAGGGCGAGATACAGACCGGCCCAGGCGGCGAGGAAGAAATAGCGGCTGATCGCGTCTTCCACGATCTGCATCAGGGCGAAACCCTGTTCGCTGGCATATTTCTGATAGTCAGGATCGGGGAAGAGGGATGCCGGATCGTAGATGTTGAAGACATAGAAATTGGCCGCCGCCGTCGCCAGCGCGAAGGGCGCGGCCAGGGTGAAGGCGGCGATGATGCGGGTCGTCAGCGGCTGGCGGTCGAAGCGGCGCAGGCAGAGATAGAGAACCCAGGTGACGACGATGCCGATCACCGTCACCACGGCGCGGCGGGCGGCCATGGCCCCCTGCGCCTCGAACCCCATGACCGAAGCGCGCAGCGTCACCAGCACCGCGTAGAAGAACCAGAAACCCAGTATCGAATAAAGTGCGGCCGTCGGCGGCACGCCCGGCTCGCCGTCTTCATTTTTTATGATCATGAGGAAAAGTCTAGGCCAAGGCGCGCATGCTGTCGCCCCTTGGCGGCGAAGCTGGTCGAAGGGTTCCATGCGTTGGTCGATCAAGGAGAGTGGGGTCGATCAAGGAGAGCGGGGTCGATGAGCGGAACCGCTTGTCGATGCCGCCCGTTGATCCGGAGAGGCGCCGCTTGCGCCGATAAGGAGAGAGTGATGAGCGACAAGACGGATATTCGTCCCAACAGCCGCGAGGAAGCGGGCGACAAGCGCCCGACCGATGCGCAGGACCATGCCGTGACCCAGGAAGAAAAGCTGGACGAGGGGTTGAAGGACAGCATGGATGCGTCCGATCCCCCCTCCGCCACCGCGCCGGGCGATCATGGCGATCCGGTGCCGTCTTCGGGCTTTCCTGAGGGGAAGGATAGGAAGGACGAGCGATAGACGGCCAGTCATGGACGGCCAGTCATAGACGGGTTGCGAAATCGTGATATGATCGGTTGGGAAGGCGGCGGCGACGCTGCTTTTCGCAGGTGAGAGGAGCTACTTCATATGCCGACTTCCGCCACTCCCGCGATCGAACGCATTGCCCGCGTGCTGGCCGGGCGCCAGCTCAGCCTGAATGGCGGGGGCAGCGATCCGCATGCGGCGAGCGCAGTCGATGCCAGTTGGCACAATCATGTCGACGATGCCTATGCGATCCTGCACACGCTGCGCGAACCCGATGCGCAAATGGCGCAAGCGGGCGACGTGGCGGTGTGGCGCAGCATGATCGGCGCGGTGCTGGAGCGCAGGGCCGGCTGATCCGGGCCGATCAGGCAAGCAGCGCATTGGCCTGCGGGGGCCGCCATGTCATAATGGCGGCATGAGTGGGCCGGCGCTGAAGATCAAGATACAGATTTATTGTGGCGGGGAGATCGCCATGGGTCCGGGCAAGGCCGACCTGCTGGACGCCATTGCCAGCGAGGGGTCGATCTCCGCTGCCGGGCGCAAGTTGCGGATGAGCTATCGGCGGTGCTGGATGCTGGTGGACGTGATGAACCGTTGTTGGGTCATGCCGCTGGTCGCGACATCGAGCGAGGGGGCGCGGCTGACCGATTATGGCGCCGGGATATTGGCGCGCTATCGGGCGATGCAGGCGGCAGCGACGGGCGTGGCGGATGCGGCGCACTGGCCCGATCTGGCGGCGGAGGTGCGGCTGGAGCCGCTGCCGGTGCAGGGGTGAGCGGGGAATAATGTCTTTGATGGAGTGATGCTGCCTGTGCCTGCGCGGGACCATGCGGCGCCGTTCGATATATACGAATATATATAGCGAATCATTTGCGATCCCTATAGGAGCCTGCCCCATCATAGAGGGGGGCATCATGAAATTCGGTTCGCAGGGGGTTTTGGCGGCTGTTCTGGCTTCGGTGGCGGTTCCGGCGGTCGCGTCGGCGCAGACGCCTGAGATGGAGGGGGCGGCGGATGTCGTCATCGTCACCGCGAGGCTGCGGGAGGAAGACCCGCAGCAGGTGCCCGCTTCGCTGAGCGTCGTCGGCGGCGAGGAGTTGACGCGGACCTATACGGTCAACACCAACCAGTTGAGCCAGTTGGTGCCCGCGCTCAACTATAGCTCGGCCAATCCGCGCAACACCGCCTTCACCATTCGCGGCCTGGGGTCGAGCGTGGTGGCGGTGAGTCAGGCCAATGACGGGCTGGAGCCGGGCGTGGGCTTCTATGTCGACGGGGTCTATCATGCGCGGCCTGCCACGGCGGCGTTCGACTTTGCCGATGTCGAGCGGATCGAGGTGCTGCGCGGGCCGCAGGGCACCTTGTTCGGGAAGAACAGCGTGGCGGGCGCGATCAGCATCGTCACGAAGAAGCCGGGCTTCGATTTCGGGGCGGAGGCGGAGCTTTCCTATGGAAGCCGCGATTTCGTGCAGGCCAAGGCGGCGGTGACGGGGCCGGTTGCGGGCGATGTGCTGGCCTTCCGGCTGTCGGGGTCGGTAACGCGGCAGGATGGCTATATCTGGAATGTGGCGCAGGGCGAGCGTCAGAATGATATCCGCAATGACGCCATTCGCGGGCAGTTGCTGTTCCAGCCTTCGCCGGACTTTTCGTTGCGGCTGATCGGGGATTGGGCGAATTTTCGGAATGATTGCTGCGCGCAGCTTTTCGTGCGGGTGGCGCCGACCTTGAAGCCCGCCGCGCAGCGCTATGCTTCGCTGGCGGCCAATGCGCCGGGTGGGCCTTATGCGCCGCCGAGTTTCAATCCCTATGACCGGGTGACGAGTAATGACGCGCCCTTGGGCGTGGATACCGATGAGGGCGGGGTGTCCGCGACCGCCGACTGGAAGTTGGGCGGGACGACGCTGACCTCGATCAGCGCGTGGCGTTTCTGGAACTGGGATGCGGCGAACGATCGCGACTATACCGGGCTGCACATCCAGACGACGCAGCATATTCCCTCGCGGCAGGACCAGTTCAGCCAGGAGTTCCGGATCGGGTCCAATGTGCCGGGACCACTCGAATATGTGGCGGGGCTCTATTATTTCCACCAGAAGATCACCGGGCGGCCGATCAGCATTTATGGGCCGCTGGCGACTTATTGGTTGCTGCCAGCGAGTGCGACGCGGACGTCGGCGCTGCTTGATGGTTATCAGACCGATGGGCGGACCGATTTCCGCAGCGAAAGCTACGGCATTTTCGGGGAAGTGACCTGGCGGCCGGTGGAGCGGTTCGCGGTGACGGGTGGGTTGCGCTATACCTATGAGGAGAAGGACGGCGTCTATGACGTGCGGACCTTTGGCGGGGTGGCGCCGACGGCGGCGTTGCAGGCGGACCAGCAATCCATCCTGCGGGCGCAGAGTTACAGCGCGCATGATGGCGATGGCAGCGCGTCGGGACGGGTGAATGTCGCCTATGATCTGATGGAGGGGATCATGGGCTATGTCGGCTTCGCCAAGGGGCAGAAGTCGGGCGGGATCAACATGTCGGGTCTGCCGGTCAATGCCTCCAACCAGGCGGTGCTGACCACCGCCGTCGTCCGGCCGGAGACGAACACCACCTGGGAGGCGGGGTTCAAGACGCGGCTGTTCGATGATGCGCTGACCTTCAATATCGATGCCTATCATATCGACGTGACGGATTTTCAGGCCAATGTGGTCGACAGTTCGGCCACGGTGGCGCTGCGCAGCTATCTGGCCAACATTCCCAAGGTGAGGGTGAAGGGCATCGAGTTCGACGCGGCGGCGCGAATCGGATCACGGCTGGTGCTGCGGGCTTTGGGTGCCTATTCGGACGGCAAATATGTGCGCTATCCCAAGAGCCCTTGTCCGATCGAGCGGACCGGCACGGGCACGGCGCAGTGCGATCTTTCGGGGCAGCGGATGCCGGGCCTGCCGAAATGGGTCGGATCGGCGGGTGGCGAATATCATGTGCCGCTGGCGATCGGAGCGCGGGAGGGCGAGTTGTTCCTGCGCGGGGATGCGGTGACGCGGACCCGGCTTTTGGGGGATGCCACCGGATCGGCCTATACCGTCATCAAGGGCTATACGCTGGTCAATGGCAGCATCGGTTATCGGTCGCCGCGATGGGAAGTGGCGGTGTTCGCGCGCAATCTGTTCGACAAGGATTATATGCAGAATCTGACGGTGCAGGCCGGGAATAGCGGGTTGATCGTCGGGACACCCAGCGAGCCGCGCACGGTGGGCGTGACGCTGCGGACGAAATGGGGCGGGTGACCGCTTCGTTACTCGATTGGGCGCATTCACAAAAATTACATGTTGCGCTGCACAAAGAAAAATGATTCCCTGTGCTTGTCGGCAGAACCGGCGCTTAAGCTTGCAGTAACCATATGGGGCGCATGTTCTGCTTACGACTTGAAGTCGGAGGGCAAGAGCATGGGCACCAGTGCAAGACCAGCGGATGGGGCGATCACCCTGGCGGAATTGCGTGAATTCGCCAGTTTCCCGGCCGCTACGCAGCGTTATATCCGAAGATCGCTGGATATCGGCCTCCACCGGCGCGACGCCATGAAGCTGTGGTCGCGGGACATGGTGGAGGAGGCGAGCATCCGGGCGCAGGCGCGGATCTATGGGCGGCTTGAGGAGATCAAGGCCCGCGTGCCCGATGACAGCGGCCTGGACCAGATGGAGCCGTTCATGGCGCCGCTGGTGACGATTTCGGCCTTCGATCTGGGGCAGGACCGGCTGGGCAGTTTTTCGGCCTATCGCTTCCTGTATGAGCGGCTGCTCGGGGCGGGTGCGCGGCCGTGGTTGCCGGGGGCTTTCTGCGCGGCGGCCAGCCTGCCGCATCTCCATCCGGAAAAGCGCCGGGCGTTGCTCCAGTCGATCAGCGAGGCGGCGGCCACCGCAGTGGGCTGGTCGAATCGGGAGCCGACCTTCTACCCCGAATGGGTCGAGAAGGTGGATTTGAGCAAGGCGAACTGAGCCTTTTCAAAGGGCGCGCCCGTCCGGGGGGAGGGGCGCTGTGAAGGCAGCCATGACGGTGCGGCGGGCAGGGTTCGGCGCGCCGTTGCCTTTTTCCCCTGCTTGCAAATGCTCGCGCCCCTTGACGGGGAAGGTGGGCAAGCTTCGTAAAGATGGGGCTTCTTTGACGCTGCGGATCAGCGCCGGGTTTCGAAGATCGAACTGCGGCGCGGTTGCTTCGGCGTGACGGGCGCCTCCAACTCCCGGGTCAGCATCGCCAACATCCAGGCGCGATGACGGGCGAGAAATTCGGTGAACCCGTCAGCCCTGGCGGGATCGAAGGTCGGCACCTGCCAGTCCGACGCGGCTTCCCGATAGGGCAGGACGGACTGGCCGGTTCCATCCTCCGGCAAGTCCACATGGCTGCCGAAATAGCTGTTCCGCTTGAAGCGGATGGCTTCGGCGGGGGAGAAGCCGGCCTTGATCAGATAGTCGGGGCCGCTGCGTCCTTTCTCGCTGCCATAACGGGCCGTGCCCGCCACCTTGAAGACATTGCCTGCAAAACGGACATTGCGGGCCCAGCCCTGCCATTCGGTCGCGACGATCATCTGGACGTCCATCGCCTTGCCCACATGGATGACGTTCTTTTCGATCCGAGCGTCGGACACATTGCCGGAGAGCTGGAATATGCGGGTGCCGTCATTGCGGCTGACATTGTAGCGGGCCACCGTGCCGCGATTGCCCAGATTGTCCTTGCCGTTGCGCCGTGGCGAGCAGATCAGCAGGAACCCGCCCGCATTGTCGTGGCTGTAATTGTAGAGGAAGGTCGTCCGCCGCGAATTATAGTCGGAATCGAAACCCTGGCCGTCATAGCGGGTCCGGGTATGGGCCGCCTCGTTGAGCTGGATCAGGCTGTTGTCGGTGCTCCATTGCCATATGCCCGCATTATAGCCCGGTGCGCGGCTGCCGGCATAGCGGACGATATTATGCTCGATGAGCGCGCCGTCGGTGCCGCGGGGCACGATGCCGTCCCCGCCGATATCCTCCAGATAATTGTCGCGGATGACGACATTCTTGCTGGGGAACCAGTCCAGGAACGACACCCGGTCGCTGATCCCGGCAATGCCCGAACGATCGACGCGCCAGACGATGTTGCGCTCGACCGTCAGATCCTGGAAGCGGGTGGCCACTGTCTTGCCGGTGGCGCTGAACACTATCCCGCCATTGTCCTTGCGGTCGTTGGTGCCCCGGACATCGTGGACATAATTGTCGCTGATGCGGATGCCCCGCGTCACGCCCCGGTTTTCGGCCCGCACCAGCACGCCGGTTCGCGGCGCTGGCGAGGGGGCGTCGTTGGTGACCTCCAGCCCGCTAACCGCGACATATTCCGCGTTGATCACGCCTATCGCATATTCGGAAACGCCGCCTGCATCGATACGCGGCCTGGAGCCGGAGCCTGTCGCCGCGATCGTGATGGGCGATCCGGCCTTGCCCGATCGGGTGATCGTCAAGGGTTCCTTCCACGCCGATCCCGCCGTCAGCAGGATTTGATCGCCGGGTTGAAACGGCCAGCTATTGACGCGGGCAAGGGATCGCCAGGGCTGATCGGCGGATGTTCCGCCGGAACGATCATCGCCAAGACGGGAATCGACATAATAGGTTTCGGCATGGGCCGTCGCGACGAGGCCGGATGACAGAAGCAACGCCGGAAGGATGAACGCCCGATAGGATTTGCGCACGTTACGATCTTTCGGAGCAATATGGCTTTCGGAGCGATATGATCTTGTCGTCAGCCTGATATGAAATGGCTGAACGGTCAATGAA
This sequence comes from Sphingobium sp. SJ10-10, assembly GCF_036038995.2. Taxonomy (NCBI): domain Bacteria; kingdom Pseudomonadati; phylum Pseudomonadota; class Alphaproteobacteria; order Sphingomonadales; family Sphingobiaceae; genus Sphingobium; species Sphingobium sp. SJ10-10. The sequence continues at coordinate 1,749,636 of NZ_CP158132.1, read as the reverse complement.
GACGGCGTGGGGCGCTCCGCAGAGTGGCGCATCAGCGACGGCAGGATGACATGTCCTTGAATCGTCATCGAACGTCGCTTAGATAGGTTGGGTCATTCCTTCCCCTTGGAGTGACTCCTCCCTGAACCTTGGCCCCGCCGTAGAGCTTGCTCCGGCGGGGTTTCTTTGTTTTGGGAGATCAGGAGGGCTGTTCCGCGACTTGTCCGTCGCCTGTCGTCAGATGCGCCTGTAGCGGAAGTACCAGACTTCGTGGCCCAGGCGGCGGGCTTTGGCTTCGTAGCGGGTTTCGGGCCAGCCGCCGGGGCGGACCTGGAAATCCCTGGGTTCGCTGGCCAGCCATTCGAAGTCGGGATGGCCGTTCATCACCATCAGCGCCCAGCGCAGATAGATGGGGTGATCCGTGCCGAAGCGGAATTCGCCGCCGGGTTTCAGCTTTTTCGCGATCATCGCCACAGGGCCGGGGTTCATCATCCGCCGCTTGGCGTGGCGCGCCTTGGGCCAGGGATCGGGATGGAGGAGGTAGACGAAGCTGAGCGCGCCGTCGGGGATGCGGCTGAGGACCGACAGCGCGTCGCCCATGTGGAGGCGGACATTGCCCAGCGCCTTGTCGCGGACATGGCCGAGCGCGGTGACGACGCCGTTCAGAAAGGGCTCGCAGCCGATGAAGCCATGGTCGGGCAGCAGGTCGGCGCGATAGGCGAGATGTTCGCCGCCGCCGAAGCCGATCTCGAAATGCAGCGGGCGGTCATAGCCGAACAGGTTCGCGGCGGTGATTTCGCCCTCTTCAGGGACGGAGAGGGCGGGGAGCAGCGTGTCGACAAGTTCCTGTTGGGCTGCGCGCAGCTTGTGCCCGGACTGGCGGCCATAGAGGCGGTTGAGCGTGGTGGGATCGCCGGATTTATACCCGGATTCATGCCCCGTTTCATGCCCAGTTTCATGCGTCGTCATGGGCGCGCCGATAGCGGGCGGCGGCGATGGGGGCAAGCGGGGATATGGGGCGCCTCCTGCCCCCGGTGTTGAGGAGATTGGCCGGGGGCAGGAGGCTGGGAGCCGCAGCGCCGGGGCTAGCCGCGCTGGGCTGGTACTTGCGAAACGGATGCGGGGTTGAGGCGAAGCGCCTTCAGCTTATTTGCATTTGATGAAGCGGCCCTTGGCATCCTTGCACGGGCCTTTTTTGGCGACCGGCTTGGGCGGGCATTTGACGAATTTGCCCTTGGCGTCCTTGCAGGGCGCGGCGAGCGCGGGAGCGGCGCTGCCAGCCAAGAGGGCGAGGCCGAGGAGGGCGGAGGTCAGCTTCCGGGACACCGAAGTCATCGCAATTCCCTTTCAAAAGAGGGAGTTGCCGGGCCCGACAGGGGTGCGGACCCGACGACCTGCTTATGGGCGTTTTTCCCGTTCGGGCCTAATGAACTTTTCTTCATATTGCCGTCATGCGGGGCCGGTCAGCGGCAGGGCTTTCCTTCATAGGCGCGGCGATGGAAGGCGTAGTTTCGGCCGTTCCAGCGCAGGACGGGGAAGCAGAAACCGGGGCCGCCGACCGAAAGATCGGGCCAGCCGCCCGCGCCCTTGCCGGCCAGAAATTCGGGGATGCCGGTTTCATGCGCCATCAGTTTCCAACTGCCGTCGGCCTGCTGGCTGAGCAGCCAGAAGGCCTGGCCGGTATTGCCGTAGCAATAGCCGCTGGATTCGGAGACGACGGCTTCCGGGCGGCCGTCGCCGTTCAGGTCGCGGCGTTCGTCTATCGTGGCGGGCAAAGGCGGCTGGCCGGATTCATCGCAGCCGCTGATCCAGCCGCGACCGTTGTTCTTGAGGCCTGCGGCGCGAAAGATCGCCGCATCGGCGGCCGTCCTGGCGGGAGCGGCCAGGGTTGGGGATGGGACGGAAGCGGCGAGCGCCGCTGACATGGCCAGAGTGGCGATGGTCGTGCGGTGCTTCCGTCCCATGATTTCCCCCATTCTATGTCAGGCGATGGCGGCCTTCAGCTTTTCCACCAGGTCCGTGCGTTCCCAGGGGAAGAAGTCGCCTTCGGCCTTCCGCCCGAAATGGCCATAGGCGGCCGAGGGCTGGTAGATCGGCTTGTTGAGGCCGAGATGCGTGCGGATGCCGCGCGGGGTGAGGCCGCCCAGTTCCTTGATGCTCTTGATCGCGTCCTCGATCTTGTCGTCGTCCACCGTGCCGGTGCCGTGGGTGTCGACATAGAGCGAAAGCGGCTCCGACACGCCGATGGCGTAGGCGAGCTGGATCGTGCAACGCTTGGCGAGGCCGGCGGCGACGATGTTCTTTGCCAGATAACGGGTGATGTAGGCCGCCGAGCGGTCCACCTTGGTCGGATCCTTGCCGCTGAACGCGCCGCCGCCATGGGGCGAGGCGCCGCCATAGGTGTCGACGATGATCTTGCGGCCGGTGAGGCCTGCGTCGCCGTCCGGCCCGCCGATTTCGAAGCTGCCGGTCGGGTTGATGTGATAGACGGTCTCGTCAGAGAGCAGCTCGCCGGGGAGCACTTCCGCGATAACGCCCTTCACATAATTTTTGAGTTCGGCTTCCTTCGCGCCCTCGTCATAGCCCGGCGCGTGCTGGGTCGAGACGACGATGGCGGTGGCGGCTGCGGGCTTGCCGTTTTCGAAGCGCAGGGTCACCTGGCTCTTGGCGTCCGGCTCCAGGAAGGGGGCGCGGCCGGAGTGGCGGTCGGCGGCCATCTTGGCCAGGATCTTGTGGCTGTAGTCCAGCGTGGCGGGCATGAGGTCCGGCGTTTCGTCGCAGGCGAAGCCGAACATGATGCCCTGGTCGCCGGCGCCTTCATCCTTGTTGCCCGCGGCGTCGACGCCCTGCGCGATGTGCGCGGACTGGCCGTGGAGGTTGTTTTCGAAGCGGAAGGTTTCCCAGTGGAAGCCGTCCTGCTCATAGCCGATGCGCTTGACAGTCTCACGGACGGTGCGCTCGATCTCTTCCTGTGCGCCGGGCGCCCAGGCGTCGTTTTCATAGACGCCCTTGCAGCGGATTTCGCCCGCCAGCACCACGAGCTGGGTCGTGGTCAGCGTTTCGCAGGCGATGCGGGCTTCGGGGTCCTTCGACAGGAACAGGTCGACGATGGCGTCGGAAATCTGGTCTGCGACCTTGTCGGGATGGCCTTCGGAAACCGATTCCGAGGTGAAGAGATAGTTGTTGCGCATGGGACTCCCGTTAGCACGCTGTGCGGACAAGCGACATAAAGAAAAGTTTATGTGGCTATTAGCGGGTCGTTCTGCGGGTGGCAATGGCCAGTGCGACGAGCGCGATCATGAAGCCGAACGGCGCCCAATTACCGAGGCGCGAGAACAGCGTCGGCGAAAGGGCGGTGGGGAGCGCGGTGTCGAGGAAACCGGCGCGGTGGTGGCCGATACTGCTCCATATATGGCCGCGGGCATCGACCACGGCGGAGATTCCGGTGGGGGTGGAGCGGATGATGGGGATGCCCTCCTCAATTGCGCGGAGGCGGGCCTGGGCGAGATGCTGGACCGGACCCCAACTGCCGAACCAGGCGTCGTTGGAGGGGTTGAAGAGGAAGTTTGGCCGGTTGGCTTTATCTACCACCTGGCCGGAGAAGATGATCTCGTAGCAGATCTGGACGCCCATTTTGAGTTGGGGTCGGCCCAGGGTGGCGGGCAGGGTCAGGCTTTGCGGGCCGGGGCCGGGCCAGAAATCGACATCGCCGGGGACGAGGCGGGAAAGGCCGAGCGGCTGGAGAATCTGGCGCATCGGCAGATATTCGCCATAGGGGACCAGGTGCGACTTGTCGTAGCGGCCGAGCAGGCGGGCCTGCGGGTCGACGATGAACAGGCTGTTGTTCGCGCCCGCCAGGGCGTTTTCCGTGACGCCTTCTTTCTCGATCTGTTTGAAATAGACCTTGGTGGCGCCGGTCATGAGGAGGTCGCCGGGGCCGAGCAGTCCAGCCAGGCGGGCGCGCCATTCCGGTTCCAGGTCGAGATAGGCAGGGATGGCGGCTTCGGGCCAGAAGATCAGGCGCGGGGCGGGGCGGGGGGTGCCTGAAAGGGTTGCCAGGGTGCGGAAATGCGCCTGTTCGAGTTCGGGGGAATATTTTTCGTCCTGGCCGATATTGGGCTGGACCACGCGGATGCGCGGCGCGCCTGTCGGGGTGGATGGCGCGGGGGAGAGATGGCCCCACAGGGCCATGGCAATGAGGGGGATGGTTATGGCGGCGGCGGGCTTGATCTGGCGGCGGAGGATCAGAAGGAGCGCGCCGGATGCGAGGATGGCGAGGGCGCCCAGGCCGTAGGTGCCGATGAGGGTGGAGGCGATGGCCATGCCGGTGGGGAGGAGGGTGACGCCCAGCGGGTTCCACGCAAAGCCGGTGAAGGCGGTGGCGCGGAGATATTCCGAGGCTAGCCAAGTGGCGGCGAAGATGAGGGTGAAAGGAAGTGTAGCATGCTCCTGCGGAGGCAGGAGTCCAGTTCTGACGGCGGGACTGGGTTCCTGCCTTCGCAGGAACATGTGGTTTCTTAGCCACCAGGCGGCGAGAGTGGCCAGGCCGGGATAGGCTGCGAGGTAGAGCGACAGGAGGATGACCGCGCCGTAGCCGAACCAGTGGGGCATCGCGTCCTGGAAGGTGAAGGCGTGGGCGATCCAGTTGAGGCCGAGGGTGAAATGACCGACGCCGAACAGCCAGCCGCGCAGGAAAGCGCTGCGGCGGTCGGGCGCGCGCTCGATCAGGACGATGAGGAGCGCGAAGCAGGCCAGGGTGACGGGCCAGAGTTTGAGCGGTTCGAAGCCGGTCGCCGCCACGAATCCGGCGAGCAGGGCGGTGAGCTTCGGGAAGCGGGCCGGAATGTCCTTCATGCCGGTGCGGCTCAGCGCAGGCTTGCCATGGTGGCGTGGCTGCACTTGTCGCTCTTGTCCCCGCCGCCCGACAGCGCCGAGGCCGCGATGAAGCCGCCTATCACCAGGACCAGGAAACCGGCCGACAGCAGGCCGAGATATTTTTCGATGAACGCCTTAATCGGGCGGCCGAATTTCCAGAACAGAAAGCCCACCAGCATGAACTGGAAGGCGCGGCTGAGGATGCTGGCCCAGAGGAAGGTGAAGAGAGACAGGCCGATAAAGCCCGCCGTAATGGTGATGAGCTTGAAGGGGATGGGCGTCGCGCCCTTGATCAATATGATCTCCGCTCCATAGTCGCGCAGATAGCAGGCCGCGACCGGGAATTTGGCGGCGAGGCCAAGGGCGTGCAAAATCTGCTGGCCGACGGCTTCATAGACGAAATGGCCGATGGCATAGCCCAGCAGGCCACCCATCACCGAAGCGATGGTGCAGATCAGGCCGAAGCGGATCGCGCGTTCCGGGCGGGCGAGGCACATCAGGCCCAGCAGCGGATGCGGCGGAATCGGGAAGAAACTCGATTCCAGAAAACTGATGATAAAGAGCCAGCGTTCGGCGTGGGCGTGGGCGGCTTTCGCCAGCGTCCATTGGTAAAGCTTGGTCAGCATCGGGTTGAGGCCGTAGCCGAACTGCTTTCAGGCCGCCAGTGCTTTTGCCAGGACGATCATCTGTTGAGGCGGGTCGAGCGGGACGGGGTAGGGGCGGTGCTCTCCGGTAGGATGATAGCCACGGCGTTGATAATATTGGATAAGTTTGTCGTGGGTGGAGATGACGGTCATTTCCATCTGCCGGGCGCCGAAGGCGGTTGCGGCGAGCTGTTCGGCGGCGGCGATGAGGCGGTGGCCGAGGCCGCCCGACTGGAGGCCGGGATCGACGCACAGCAGGCCGAGATAGGCCCGGCCATCGCCCCGGTCGGAGATCTGGACGCAGCCGATGGGCGCGCCGTCCGTTCCCAGCGCGACCAGCAGCCGTTCGGCGGGGCTGGCGAGAATCGCTTCGAGCGCAGCGATGCTGGTGCGGGGGCTGGCGGGCGGGGCGGATTCGATCGCCCAGCTTTGGCGGGCGGCGTCGCCGCGATAGGCGCGCTCGATGATGGGGTGAAGCCGGGGGAGGTCCGATGAGGAGGCGGGGCGGATATCCATGGCCGGGCTGTAACGCGGCTGTGATGGAAGCGACAGAGGCTTGATCGGCACGGTGCCGCCGCGTTAGGCTTCCGGCATAGGAGACGAATATGCTTGGTATGGGAGACGGCGGTTGCCCCTTTGAATTCAATACCGACCCGGTGACGTTCAAGGTTGGGGATTCGGTCAGTTACCGGGTGACAGGCAGTCTGGAAGGCATGCCCTTTGCCGGTGTGCTGCTGGAGGTACATGAGGATCATGTCGTGCTGACCTCCGACCCCGACGACAAGGCCAGCCGGATGCGGGCGACCCGGGAAAGCCGTCCGGTCGTCCGCGAAGAGGATGTCTGTTGACGCGACGGCGTTGACGGGATGGCGGCGTCTGGGCATGACCGCTTATGAGTCCTGCCCGGCGCATTTGAGTGAATTTGACCTTTTCATCCCCTTCGAAATGGCGCGAGCGTGGCGGCGGATTGCTGTTCGCTCTGCTTTTCAACGGCCTGTTGCTGCTGGCGCTGCTGACGCTGGCGCCCGAGCCGGTGATTCGGTTGCCGGATTTCCGCAACCCCGTGACCTTCGAGATGGCGCCGGCGCCCAAGGCGGAAAAGGCGCAGAGCAAGGCTGAAAAGAGCGAGAAGAAGCGGCAGGAGAAATCGGCGCAGCGGCAGGTGCAGCCGGTGGCCAAGCCCGACCGGCCGGTAGTGAAGCCGACCGAGCAGCAGCCTTCGCCGCTGCCCTTTCTGGTGATGGACACCCAGCAGATGGCGTCGGCGGATATCGGGAAGATCGCGAAGAAGGGCGCGGCCGACGGCGCTTCGGGGCCGGGCAATAGCGCGGCGGTGGCCGGGCCGGGCGAGGGGCCGGGCGGGGTGCAATTGTTCGAGGCGGAATGGTATCGGCGGCCGAGCCCTGCGGAACTGGCCGGCTATCTGCCCCCCAGTGCGCCGGGCAATGGCTGGGGTCTGGTGGCCTGCAAGACGGTCGATCATTATCATGTAGAAAATTGCCAGACGCTGGGCGAATCGCCCATGGGGTCCGGCTTTGCGAAGGCTGTGCGGCTGGCGGCCTGGCAATTTCTGGTGCTGCCGCCGCGGGTCAACGGCAAGGTGATGGTGGGAAGCTGGGTGCGGATCAGGATCGATTATACGCGAACCGTTGCCGGAGCGGATGAATCGGGGCGGTGAATTCCGCCCCATGGGGTGAATCGGGTTGCATGTCGAACATGGAGGGTGATGATGGGCTTTTTTTAGGAGCCTTTGTCATGATCCTCTATGGAGCGCGGCCTTCGCCATTCGTGCGCAAGGTCATCGTCTTTGCCGCCGAAAAGGGCATTGATCTGGAGGTGAAGCCGGGCGGTTTCGGGCAGGGCGGCGAGGCGTTCGCCCAGACATCGCCCTTCGGCAAGATACCGGGCTTTCAGGATGGGGATTTCCTGATCAGCGACAGTACGGCGATCATAACCTATCTGGATACGCTGCATCCTGAGCCCAATCTGATCCCGGTCGAAGCGAAGGCGCGGGCGCGGACCATTTGGTATGAGGAGTTTGGCGACACCATCGTGCAGGCGACGGGAATGCAGATCTTCTTTAACAGGATGGTCGCGCCGTTCATGGGCATGGCGCAGGATCTTGCCGCCGCCGAGAAGGCCGAGGCGGATAGCCTGCCGAAGCTTTACGATTATCTGGAGAGCATTCTGCCGGACAGCGGATTCCTGGTCGAGGATCGCTTTACGCTGGCGGATATCGCGGTGGCCTGCCCGATCATCAATGTCTGCTATTGCAGTTCCGTGCTGGCGGAGGGGCGTTGGCCGCGCCTTCGCGGCTGGTTGCAGCAGATGCGGGAGCGGCCGAGCTTCGCTGCGGCGCTGGCGGTGGAAGCTAAGGCGATCGAACGGATGGCTGCGGCATGATTTAACCTATATGGAACATTTTTCTTGACATCGTCACGCTGTTCTGGCAGTTATATGGACACTGGAAAAATGTGAGTCGCCAACGAGGCGGGGTAAGGGCTGGTCCTGTTGGGCCGGCCCTTTCCTTTTGGGCGCGGGGGATGGGCATGGTGGATGAGGTGAAGGAGAAGGGCGGGAGGCAGCGCTTCGGCGGGCGGGCGAAGGCGCCGGACAGGGTGCTGGTTCTGGAGAATAATCAGCAGGGCGCCCAGGACACGGGGCCGCAGTTGAGGGCGATGCGCAAGGATGGCTTTACGCCGGAGTTGCGGCAGAAATTCCTGGAAACGCTGGCCTTGACCTGCAACGTCAGTGAGGCGGCGCGGGTCGTGGGGCGGAATTTGGCGACCGTCTATTATCTGAAGCGGCGCGATCCGGGCTTTGCGCGGGCCTGGAAGCAGGCGCTGAGCATCGGGCATGAGGAGTTGAAGGCGCTGATGCTGCGGCAGGCGCTGTTCGGCACGGAGGATGAGGAGATCGTGCTGGACGGCGAGGGCGCGGTCAAAAGCCGGAAGATCAAGCGGGGGCATCCGCATATGATCCAGGCGATCCTGTTCAGGGCGCATGAAAAAGAGGTGGCGGAGACGCAGCGGTTGGAGAGTGTCGAGCGGCCCGATGGCGAGGATGCCGTGGCCCGGTTGCGGGCGGCGCTGGAGTTGGTGCGGGAGAGGAGTGGGAATTAGGGTGGTTTGGGGGGAAGGCGGACTTTCAGTTTCCGTTCGCCCTGAGCTTGTCGAAGGGGCTTGCTGAGCGAAGGCGAAGCATGGGAGCCTCGCTCCGCTCGGCTGAAGGCTTCGACTTCGCTCAGCCCGAACGGATATCACGCGTCAGCAATTGGCCATTTTACTCATCCGCTCAAGGCGCGTAGCGGAGGTGGATCAACGGGTAGGGGCGGCCTTGGCCGTCTTGCTCGGAGCGGCCGGTGCGGGCGAAGCTCAGGGCTTCGTAGAAGGCTATGGCGCCGTCATTCTGTTCGTTGACGTCGGTGGTGAGCGTGGAGTGGAGCGACAGGGCGTGGTCGACCAGGCGGCGGCCTATTCCCTGGCCGTGCCAGACGGGGTCGATGAACAGCGCCTCCATATGCGCGCCGTCGATCAGCATGAAGCCGATGGCCAGGTCGTCCGTATCGGTGGCGAGCCAGGCGGGGGCCAGGGGGAGGAAGGCGGCGACCTCGGCCTCTATGGCGGAGCGGTCGTCCGGCGTCAGGAAATCATGGGTCGCGTCGACGGCCTTGCGCCAGATGTCGAGCAGGCGGGCGCCGTCGGCGGCGCGGGCGGGGCGGATCGAGCTCATGGCGGGCATATAGGGGCGCTGGGCGGGTCGGCCAAATTTCGGGCTGGGAAAATCGATGAATGGAGGCGGCGCATGGGGCAACTGTCGGATTTCGAGCGGTTGGCGCTGATGCCGGAGGCGGCGCGGGAGCGGGTGCTGGCCGGGCTGAGCGGCGCGGCGGCGGATGCGCTGGCGTATGACTGGTGCTGGCTGGCGCGGCCCGAGCAACTGGCGCCGGAGGGGGACTGGCGCATCTGGCTGATGATGGCGGGACGCGGCTTTGGCAAGACGCGCGCGGGGGCGGAGTGGGTGCGATCGGTCGCGGAGAGCGATCCTGCGGCGCGGATCGCGCTGGTGGGGGCGACGCTGGGCGAGGCGCGGGCGGTGATGGTGGAGGGCGCCTCGGGCGTTCTGGCCGTTGCGCCCTGGTGGAACCGGCCGGCTTTTTCACCGGCCTTGCGCAAGCTGGTCTGGCCCAATGGCGCGGTGGCGACCCTGTTCGGGGCGGCGGAGGCGGAGGGTCTGCGCGGGCCGCAGTTCAGCCATGGCTGGGCCGATGAGATCGCCAAATGGGCGGGCGGAGAGGCGGCCTGGGACAATCTGATGATGGGGATGCGATTGGGCGTTGCGCCGCGTGTGCTGGCGACGACGACGCCCCGGCCTGTCGCTCTGGTGCGGGGATTGGTGGTGCGGGACGGCGGTGACGTCGTGGTGACGCGGGGGCGGACGGCGGACAATGTTGCGCATTTGGCCGACGGCTTCATCGCGGCGATGGAGCGGAGCTATGGCGGTACGCGGCTGGGGCGGCAGGAGCTGGAGGGTGAGCTGATCGAAGAGGTCGAGGGCGCGCTATGGAGCCGCGATCTGCTGGAGCGGTGCCGGGTGGTGCATGTGCGGGGCGCGCTGGTGCGGGTGGTGGTGGCGGTCGATCCGCCGGCCTCCGCGCATGGGGATGCCTGCGGGATCGTGGTTGCAGGGATCGGGGATGATGGCCGGGCTTATGTGATTGCCGATGCGACCGTGGAGGGCGCGACGCCGGAGGGCTGGGCGCGGGCAGTCGCGGCGGCGGCGCTGGTGCATGGCGCGGACCGGGTGGTGGCCGAGGCTAATAATGGCGGCGCGATGGTCGAGAGCGTACTGCGCGCTGCGGAGGCCGGGCTGCCGGTGCGGCTGGTGCATGCGAGCCGGGGCAAGGTGGCGCGGGCGGAGCCGGTGGCGGCTTTGTATGAGGCCGGACGGGTCGTGCATCGCGGCGGCTTTGCGCAGTTGGAGGACCAGATGTGCGGGATGATGCTGGGGGGCGGCTATGTCGGACCGGGGCGGTCGCCGGATCGGGCGGATGCGCTGGTCTGGGCGCTGACGGAGTTGATGCTCGGGCGGCGGGGGGATGCGCGGGTGCGGGCCGTGTGAACGCTATATTCGAACGCTTGCGTAACGAGGAAACAAATCGGGGGCGCGATGCGTTGTCGCGGCGATGAAATGGCAGGAGAATTTTCGATGAGGATCGCGAAACTGGCGGCTGGTCTGGCGGCGCTGACCCTGATGGTCGAGCCTGCGATCGCGGTGACGCTGTCGAGCAAGGACAGGGCGCGGGTGGCGCGGGCGGCGCCGGGTGATCGCGATGATGTGCGCTACTGCCTGCTCAAGCGGAAGAAGGATGCGCGCAAGGGCACGGTGATCGGTGCGGCGGGCGGTGCTGGCGCGGGCGTGATCGCCGGAGGGAGCGTCGGGGAGACGTTGCTGGCTGGGGCCGCGGGCGCGGTTGCGGGCAATCTGATCGGAAAGGGGCAGGCGGGTGGCGATGCCTGCGATCGGGTTTTGAAGCGTAATCCTTAAAAAAGGGCGAGGAGCCCTCTTTCCAGTTTCGCCAGGTGGCTGAAGGCCGCCAAGTTTCACCATCCTCCTCCCTTGCGGGGGGAGGATTTTTTGTGGGTGGGTCTATGAAATTTTTCGGGACGAAGGCGGCGCGGACAAGTGCGCGGCCGGTGTTGGCGCGGGCCTGGGGTTCGGGCGGAGTGGCGCTGGGGGAATGGCCGGCAAGCTATGAGGCGCAGTTGCGCGCGGGGGTCATCGGCAATCCGGTGGCGCAGCGGGCGATGCGGCTGATCGCGGAAGGAGCGGGCGGCACCGCTCTGGCTGTCGAGGGCGTTGCGGCGGATGTGGAGGCGCGGGTTCGGGCTTTGCTGATGCGCTGTTCCGGGGGGCAATCGCTGGTGGAGACGCTGGCGAGCCATTTGCTGCTGCATGGCAATGCCTATGTCCAGTTGATCGTCGGCGCGGACGGGTTGCCGGTGGAGCTTTATGCGTTGCGGCCTGAGCGGGTCAGCGTGGAGGCGGATGCGCGGGGGTGGCCGGCGGCCTATCTTTATCGCGTCGGGGAAAGCGTGACGCGGCTGTCCCCGGAAGATGGCGCGGGGCGGACCGGCATCATTCATCTGAAGGCGCTGCATCCGCTGGACGACCATTATGGGCTGGGCTGTGTCGGGGCGGCTGCCGGGGCGGTGGCGATCCACAATGCGGCGACGGTGTGGAACAAGGCCCTGCTGGACAATGCGGCGCGGCCTTCGGGGGCGATGGTCTATGATCCGGGGGACGGGTCGGTGATGGCGCCGGAGCAGTTCGAGCGGGTGAAGCGGGAGATGGAGGTCGCCTTTTCGGGTGCGGCCAATGCCGGGCGGCCGATGCTGCTGGAGGGCGGGCTGGACTGGAAGGCGATGAGCCTGACGCCGGCCGAGATGGATTTCGTTGGGCTAAAGGCGGCGGCGGCGCGCGAAATTGCGCTCGCCTTCGGGGTGCCGCCAATGCTGATGGGGCTGCCGGGGGATAATGCTTACGCCAATTATCGGGAGGCCAATCGGGCGCTGTGGCGGCAGACGATCCTGCCATTGGTGGCGAAGATCTGCGGTGGGCTGGCGCAGGGATTGGACGGCTGGTGGCCGGGACTGTGCCTGAGGGCGAATCTGGATGCGGTGCCCGCGCTGTCGGAGGAGCGTTCCGCTTTGTGGGACCGGGTGACGGCGGCGGATTTCCTGAGCGCTGAAGAGAAGCGGGCGATGCTGGGCATCGGGTGAGGCGGCAGTCGCGGAGGTGGGCGATGAAATATGACGGGGAGATGCTGGCGCGGCTGGTGGCGCAGGCCGAGGCGCAGCCGGTGGGCATGGATATGCTGATGATCCGGGCGCTGATCGAGGAGGCGAGCGAGCTGGGCGCGGGGCGGGCGCTGGAGCGGTTGGGGCTGGCCGATGGCGGGGCGCCGGACGATGTGCGGGAATTGCGCGAACTGCTGGGAGCCTGGCGGGACGCGAAGAAGGCGGCGCGGGGTGCTGTTTTTGCGTGGGTCGTGCGCGTCGTGATGGCGCTGCTGCTGCTGGGGATGGCGGTGAAGCTGGGCTTGCTGGGGCTGGTGCATGAATGATGTGCGGTTTGCCGGATATGCGGCGGTGTTCGATCGGGTGGATCGCGGCGGGGATGTGGTGCGGGCGGGGGCATTTGCCGGGGTTGCGGCGGGGGTGCCCTTGCTGTGGCAGCATCGGCCGGGAGAGGTGATCGGGACGGTCGAGAAGGTCGAGGAGGATGCACGGGGCTTGCGCGTGATCGGGCGGGTTTCGGGGCGGACGGCGGCCGGGCGGGAGGCTGGCCGCGCGCTTCGGGAGAAAGCGGTGGACGGCTTGTCCTTTGGTTATCGGGTGCGGGAGGCTCGGGGTTGCGCGCCGCGTGAATTGTTGGAGCTGGAGGTGGTGGAGGTGAGTGTCGTCACCCATCCGATGCAGGATCTGGCTCGGGTGATTGCGGTGGAGGGGGCGGAGAAATCCCCCTCTTCCAACTTCGCCTAACCGGCGCAGCCGGTAAGGCTTCGTATCCTTCTCCCCCTGGGGAGAAGGGATGGATGGGCGGTCCGGTTTGGGCCGCCCTTTTTCGTGGGAGTGGCTATGACGGATCAGTTGGAAGCGAGCTTTGATGCGGTGGTGCAGGGTGAGCGTATCGCGGGCCTTGAGAATGAGGTGGCGGCGCTGAAGGGGGCTTTGCTTGTCCAGCAGAGGCCGGCGCTGGATGGGGTGAAGGGTGGGGCGGTCGATCCGCGTCGTGCCGCCTTTGTCGATCGCTATGTGCGGCAGGGGCTTGAGGCGGGCGTCGAACTCAAGAGCTTTTCCGGGGCTTCCGGTGCCGCGGGCGGCTATGCGGTGCCGCGGGAGATCGACCAGATCATCGATGCAACGTTGAAGGGCATTTCGCCCATTCGTTCGATCGCCAATGTCGTGCGGACGGGGACGGCGGGCTATCGCAAGCTGGTGACTTCGGGCGGCATCGTGTCCGGCTGGGCCAGCGAGACGGGCGCGCGGACGGAGACGGCGACGCCCAGCTTCAATGAGATCGTGCCGCCTTCGGGGGAGCTTTACGCCAATCCGGCGGCGTCTCAGGCGATGCTGGACGATGCGCAGTTCGATGTCGAAGGCTGGCTGGCGGGCGAGATCGCCCGCGAGTTCGCGGCGGCGGAGGGCGCGGCCTTCGTCAATGGCAATGGGACGAACAAGCCCAAGGGGTTCCTGACCTATACGACCACCAATGAGGCGGACAGCGTGCGGGCCTTCGGGTCGCTGCAATATGTGGCTTCGGGGGCTTCGGGCGCTTTTACGGCCTCGGGTCAGGACAAGCTGATCGATCTGGTGCAGAGCCTGCGGGCGCCCTATCGTCAGGGAGCCTGTTTCGTGATGAATTCGGCTACGCTGGCGGTCATTCGCAAGATGAAGACCAGCGATGGAGCCTTTATCTGGCAGCCTTCATTGGCGGCGGGGCAGCCGGCGAGCTTGCTGGGTTATCCGGTGATCGAGGCGGAGGATATGCCGGATATCGCGGCGGGTTCGCTGTCGATCGCCTTTGGCAATTTCCAGACGGGCTATGTGATTTCGGAGCGGAGCGAGACGAGCATTTTGCGCGATCCGTTCAGCAATAAGCCGTTTGTCCACTTCTATGCGGTGAAGCGGATTGGCGGGGCCGTGGCGAATTCGGAGGCGATTAAGCTGATGAAGTTTGCGGCTTCCTAAAGGGTCGCCCTCATCCAACTTCGCCTAAGCGGCTTTGCCGCTAAGGCTGCGTATCCTTCTCCCGCAGGGAGAAGGATTTTGGGGGCGTCCTTCGGGGCGCCCCCTCTTTTCTTTGGGAGGGGCCATGCTGGCGGATCTCAAGGCCTGGTTGCGGATCGGGTCGGATGATGAGGATGGGGTGCTGGAGCGGCTTTTGGGAAGCGCTTCGGGGCTTTGCGAGCAGTTTATCGGGCAGTGGCTGATGGTGCGGGAGGCTTCCGAAACCATCATGGCCGATGGGAGCTGGCAGCGGCTGATGGCGCGGCCGGTGGTGGCGATTTTGGGCGTCGAGGTGGCGGACGTGGCTTTGGCGCCGGAGGCTTATGCGGTCGATATCGATGCTGCGGGGGATGGCTGGGTGCGGGCGCGGCTGGTGGATGGGCCGGGTGCGGTGACGGTGCGGCTTCGGGCCGGGATGGCTGAGGATGCAGAGGGGCTGCCTGAGGCGATCCGGCAGGGGATCGTGCGGCTGGCGGCGGAGCATTTCGCGGCGCGGGATGGAGAGGTGGCGACGCCGCCCGCCGTGGTGAGCGCGCTGTGGCGGCCCTGGCGGCGGATGCGGCTGGCATGATCGAGCGGCTTCGGGCGCTGGTGGTGGAGCGGGTTGAGGCGCGGCGGCGGGGGATCGTCGCGGCGGCGGGCGCGCTTGGCGTTGAGGCGCGGGTCGAGGGCGAGGTGGTGCGGTTGTCCGGGCCTGGGCTCAAGCGACGGTGGATGGGCGATCTGGCGCTGAGGGAAGCGGGAAGGGGGCGGTGATGAGCGCGGAAGTGGCGGTGCGCGGGGTAGTCGTTGCGGCTTTGCGCGGCGATGCGGATTTGATGGCGGGGTTGAATGGGGTGTTCGATGGAACGCCGGGACGGGCCAGCGCGCCTTATGGCGTGGTGGGCGACTGTGTTGCGCTGGATTGGGGCGCGAAGGATGTCGAGGGGCGGGAGCTGACCTTGACCGTCAGCCTGTTCGATGTGGGGGAAAGCCCTTCGCGGCTGGCGGGGTTGTTGGGGCGCGTCGATCCGGTCTTGCGGGCGGTTGGGTCAGCGGAGGGTTGGCGGGTCGTCGGTGCGCGACTGGTCCGGTCGCGCCTGTCGCGGACAGGCGCGCGGGATGGATGGCAGGCGATGGTCGATTATCGGTTGCGTGTCGTGCGCGGCTGACGATCAGGACTTCGAATAGTCCTCGAACTCGCCGATGATCTTGTCCCTATATTCGCTGATCTGGTCGTCCGCGTCGGACTGGGCATCCTTTTCCGACATGCCGGTCGACTTGTCGTCCGCGACGATGGCGGCGCGGAAGGCGGTTTCCTGTGTGCCGCACTGCGCCTTCAGAGAGGCCTGGAAATCACTGAGCGACATCTTCTTGTCTAGTGCGGGCTGAATCTGTTTTTCCAGGCACGCCGAATAGGTCTTGCGGCCGTTGCCGACGGCGTCGCCGCTCTGTGGGGCGGCGGCCAGCAACAGCATCAGGGGGGCGGTCACGAACATTTTGGGCCTCTCTCCATATCCCGAATCTTGCACGGTTTATCTTAGAGGAGAATGCTCCATGGGCGTGGAAAAAGGAAGCGCGTTTCTATTGAAAATAGGGGATGGCGGGGCTCCGGTGGCCTATGCGACGGTCGCTGGAATGCGCACGACGCAGCTATCCGTCAATGGCGAGGCGGTGAACGTCACCAACAAGGATTCGGGCGGCTGGCGCGAGTTGCTGTCGGGCGCGGGCGTGCGGTCGGTGAGCGTGTCGGCGGCGGGGATATTCACCGGATCGGCGGCGGAGGTGCGGCTGCGCAACCATGCGCTGGCGGGAACCATCGAGGATTATGAGCTGAGCTTCGAAAGCGGCGAGAAGATGCGCGGGCGCTTTCTGGTGACGCGGCTCGATTATGCCGGGGATTATAATGGGGAGCGCAATTATGCGCTGAGCCTGGAAAGCAGCGGCGCGGTGGTGTCGCTATGAGCGGGGCCAATGGCGCACGGGGCGAGGCCGCGCTGGAGCTGGGAGGGGAGCGGCTGGTGCTGCGGCCCAGTTTCGCGGCTTTGGTGGCGGCTGAGGAGGAGTTGGGGCCGCTGTTTTCGCTCGTGGAACGCGCGGCGGACGGGAAGCTGTCGCTGGCCGAGATGGCGGGGCTGTTTTGGCATTGTCTGGCGGAGCCGCCGGCCGGGTTGACGCGGGATGCCCTGGGCGAGGCGATCGTGGCGGTGGGGCTGGCGAAGCTGACGCCGGTTTTGCGGGGCATATTGGGCCAGATACTGGGGGGACGATGAGCTTTTTCAAGGCGGCGGCGCGGTTGGCCGGGGTCGCGGGATGGTTGCTCGGGTGGCGGCCGGATGAGTTCTGGCGCTCGACGCCGGTGGAGCTGGAGAGCGTGTTGCGGGCGGCTCGGGGGGAAGAGGAGCCGGAGGTCGGGATGGATCGCGGGGAGTTGGAGAGGTTGAAGGCGGTGATGCCGGATGGCGGGGTGCCTGGGGCACGCCCCCACCCCCAACCCCTCCCCTGAAAGGGAGGGGATTTTTTCTTTCTTTTTCGGATTCGAGGGCGGGATGGACGAGGAGATCGACAATCTGGTCGTGCGGGTGCGGGCGGATACGCAGGGTTTTGCCCGGGATGTCGAGGCCATGCGGGGGGAGTTGGAAGGGCCGCTGGCCGGCGGTGCGGAGCGGGCTGGGCGGCGGATCGAGCAGGGATTGTTGCGGGCGGTTCGGACGGGGCAGTTCGGGTTTGAGGAGCTGAAGGCCATCGCTCTGCGGGTGCTGGACGACATTGCGGCCAGCGCTTTGCGGGCTGGGATGAACAGCATCGGGGGCGATGGCGGGCTGATCGGGTTGGCCGCCTCCGCGCTGGGTTTGCCGGGGCGGGCTACCGGCGGGCCGGTGGCGCCGGGGCGGGCCTATGTCGTGGGAGAGCGGGGGCCGGAGGTCTTTGTGCCGACGGCGAGCGGGCAGGTCGTTCCGCATGGCGGTGGAGGTGCGCGGGACGTGCGGGTGAGTATCGCGGTGCAGGGGCAGGGGGCGGATAACGCCCGATTATTGGTGCGCAGTGCGCGGCAGGTGGCTCGGGCGGTCAGGGGAGCGATTGGCGGATGAGCGGACTTGGGTACTGGCTTGCCGATGTGCGGCGGGGACAGGAGTTGCGGTTCATGAAGCGCTTTGCGCCGACGCATTGGACCGTCAATTTTCCCCGGCCGATGATGGCGAGCGTGGTGACGACCGCGCCGGATGCCCCCTCTGGACCTGGATTGCGCGTGGATGCGGTTTTCTATGGGTCGGGGGATCTGGCGGGGTTGATCTGGGAGGCGGAGGACAAATGGAGTCATCCCCTGCTGGCTTATGAGACGGATCGGGATTTTCGCGACTGCATGCTGCGCTTTCGGTGGCGGAGCGGGGGGCTGCGGCGGCTGGATGAGACGCATGGGCCTACGCTGACCATCGAGGGGCGGGATGCGGAGGGGACGCCGCGGGCCTGGTATGTGCGCTTGTGGAACTATGCGAGCGGTGGGGCGGAAGATGCTGTCATTACGCTGGATTTTTCCAGCGTCAGAAGCGGCTTCCTGTTGAGTGAGGGGGAGGATGTCTGGGCGGGCGATGTGGACCGGATGTTCATCTCGCTCGCCGCGCCGGGTTATGATGCGGGCACTACGGCTTTCGCCGCCGGGGTTGAGGGGTGGTGTGAGCTTTCGGGCATAAGATGCGATGGCGCGGGGTCGGTGCTGCGGGTTGGCGATGTGGTGCTGCCGGAGCATGGGCTGTCGATGGCGACGGGCTATGACGACTGCTTCAACCAGACGCCGGAGCGGATTGTCGCTTCGATCCATGCTCTGGGGTATCGCGGGGACATCAATCATTATGTCGGGATGAGCCATTATTTCCGGCTCGAACCGTTGGGGGGCGGATTTTACATCAGTCTGGCGGGCGGCGTGTTGAATGCGCCTTGCGCGGCCTGGCATGCGGATTTTGCGCGGCAGGCCAAGGCGCTGGGGCTGGGGGTGATCTGGTCGCTTTCCTATGAATTGTTCGATGCGCATTGCTGGAATGACTGGAAGCAGCGGGCCGAGGATGGTGCGCCGGCGCTGACGGGCTGGTCGCCGCCTTCGACTTTGCTCTCGCCCGCGCATGATGGGGCGATGAGCTATTTGCGGTTGGTCGCGGGAGCCTTTGTTTCCATTGGGTTGGCGGCTGAACTGGCGATCAGCTTTCAGGTGGGTGAGCCTTGGTGGTGGGTGATGCCGGATGGGCGCATCTGTCTTTATGACGATGCGGCGCGGGCGGCTTTTGGCGGGGCGCTGGTTTCCATTGCGGATGTCCGGGGGGTCTTGAGCGCGCCTCAAAAGGCTTTGCTGGATCGGGCGGGGGAAGTGTTGGCGGCTTCGACCGCGGCGCTTTGCGGCTGGGTGAAAGGTCTGGCGCCGGGGGCGGTGACGCATTTGCTGGCCTATTTGCCGACCGTGCTCGATCCTTTGGCGCCGGAGGCGAAGCGGGCGAATATGCCCTTGGGATGGGCTTCGCCGGCCTTCGACGTGTTGCAGTTGGAAGATTATGATTGGGTGACGGAGGGGCGCGAGCGGCTCACCGCGCTTGGGGTAGGGCTGGCGGTCGAACGGCTGGGCTATCCGGTTCATGAGCAGCATTATTTTTCGGGCTTCGTGCTGCGCGCGGAGGATGCGGTGCGGTGGCGGGAGATTGCGGCGGCGGCGGACGCGGCGGTGCGGCGGGGGACAGCGGCGACCTTTGTCTGGGCGCTGCCGCAGGTGGCGCGGGACGGCTTTACCTGCTTCCGACTGGATGGGGAGGATGATGTGCAGGCCTTTGATGATGTGGCTTTTCCTTTGGGCGTAGGGCGAGAGGCGAGCGTGGCGCCCGCCTTTTCGACGCAGATCGTGGAGAGCGTGTCCGGGCATGAGCGGAGGAGCAGCGACTGGGCGGATGCGCGGCTGTCTTTCGATGCGGGGCCGGGTGTGCGCTCGGAGGCGGACATGGCGGCGCTGATCGCTTTCTTTCGGGCGCGGCGGGGGGCGGCGCGGGGGTTTCGGTTCAGCGATCCCTATGACGATCGCAGTTGCGGCGTTGGCGAAGTGCCGGGGCCGCTGGATCAGCGACTGGGCCTGGGCGACGGGGTGCGGGTGGAGTTTCCGTTGCAGCGTTTCTATGGCGTTGGCGAGGAGGCGCAGGCGCGGCGGATCACGCGGCCGGTGGCGGGGACCATCCGGGTCGCCGTGGATGGGGTCGAGATGGTCGGCGGCTGGAGTCACTCCGGCCTGGGGGTGATCGCCTTTGATGTGGCTCCGGCGGAGGGCGCCGTGCTGACGGCGGGCTTTCGCTTCGATGTGCCGGTGCGCTTTGCCGAGGATCGGCTGGACATCAATCGGGCGACCTTCGCGGCTGGGGAGGCGCCTTCGGTGCCGTTGGTGGAGATCAGGGAATGAGCGGGCTGGAGGCGTTGGAAAAGCCGCTGGCGACGCTGGCCTTTTGCTGGCGGATCGAGCGGCGGGACGGGGTGACGATTGGCCTCACCAGCCATGATCGCGATCTGGAGATCGGGCATGTCCGCTATCGCGCCGCGCCGGGGATGACGCCTTCCGCCGTGCGGAGCGGGATCACGGTGGAGGGAGCCGACAGCGATGTCGAGGGCGCGCTGGTGGCGGATGCGATCAGCGAGGCGGACCTGATGGCGGGGCGCTGGGACGGGGCTGGGCTGGAATTGCGGCTGACCGAGTGGGGGGCGCCGGGTGAATTGTGGTTGCTGCTGGCGCGGGGGGAGATCGGGGCCGTCACGCGCAAGGCCGGGGCTTTTACGGCGGAGCTGGTGGGGGCGATGGCGGCTTTGAAAGCGCCGGTCGCGCCTTCGACTTCTCCGGATTGCCGGGCGGCGCTGGGGGACCGGCAGTGTCGGGTGGATCTGGCCGGGCGGCGGCGGGTGGTGGCTGTCGAGGATGTCGAGGACGCTGTTGTGGCTGTGTCCGGGCTGGAGGCAGGGGTCTATGCCTTCGGGACTTTGCGTTGGTTGACCGGGGCCAATGGCGGGATCGTGCAGGGGGTGGTCGATAATGATGCGGGTGGCCTGACTTTGGCCGATCCGCCGCCTTTTGCTGTGGAGGTGGGGGCTTTGGCTTTGCTGACCGAGGGGTGTGACCGGCAGTTGGCGACCTGTGCCGGGCGGTTCGGCAATGGGGTGAACTTTCGGGGCGAGCCTTATCTGCCGGGGACGGATTTGCTGACGCGCTATCCGGGGGCGGCTTGAGCGACATTGCGGCGTCGGCTCGGGCGCTGGTGGGGGTGCGCTTTCGCCTGCATGGAAGGACGCCGGAGCGGGGGCTGGATTGCGTGGGGCTGGCGGCGCTGGTGCTGGGGCGGGTGGCGCCGCAGGGTTATGGGCTGCGCTCCGGCGATGAG
The DNA here is from genome assembly GCF_036038995.2 of Sphingobium sp. SJ10-10. Classification (NCBI taxonomy): domain Bacteria; kingdom Pseudomonadati; phylum Pseudomonadota; class Alphaproteobacteria; order Sphingomonadales; family Sphingobiaceae; genus Sphingobium; species Sphingobium sp. SJ10-10. Next base: position 1,728,972 of record NZ_CP158132.1, on the reverse strand, counting down.
CGCCAGGCGGCGGACTGGTTGCGGGCGGCGGGCTTGCGGCGGGTCGAGGCGGCGCGGTCCGGCGATCTGGCGCTGGTGCGGCCGGGGCCATTGCAGTTGCATTTGATGATCGTCGTGCCGGGCGGACATGTCCATGCCCATGCGGGCGTGGGGCGCGTGGTGGAGATGCCGGGGGAGTCGCCCTGGCCGGTGCTGGGCCACTGGCGGCCAGAATAGCGGGCCGGAATAGGAGAAAATATGGCGACGATTGTGTTGACCGCCCTTGGCACGGCCATTGGCGGGCCGCTGGGTGGCGCCATTGGCGGGCTGATCGGCAATGCCTTCGATCATGCGGTGCTGTTCAAGCCCAAGGGGGTGGAGGGCAGGCGGCTGACCGAGGTGCAGGTCCAGACCTCCACTTATGGTTCGCAGATACCCAAGCTGTTCGGGACGCTGCGGGTGGCGGGAACGGTGATCTGGGCGACGGACCTCAAGGAAACGAAGCACAAGAGCGGCGGGGGCAAGGGACGGCCCAGCGTTACGACCTACAGCTATTCGGCCAGTTTTGCCGTGGCCTTGTCGGCGCGGGCCGTCCGGTCGGTGCGGCGCATCTGGGCGGACGGCAATCTGCTGCGGGGGGCGGCGGGGGACTTCAAGACGGAATTGGGGGCTTTTCGGCTGCATCTGGGGGGAGAGGATCAGGCGGTCGATCCGTTGATCGCGGCGGCGGAAGGCGTGGAGGTGACGCCGGGGCATCGGGGAATGGCCTATGCGGTGTTCGAGGATCTGGCGCTGACCGATTATGGCAATCGCATTCCTTCGCTGACATTCGAAGTTGAGGCGGACGAGGGAGCGGTTTCGATTGCCGGTCTGGCCGGCGAATTGAGCGGGGGGATGTTGACCGGCGACGGGCTCGGCACGGTCGACGGCATGGCGGCGAGCGGCGCCGATGTGAGCGATGCGCTGGCGCCGCTGGCGGATGCGTTCGACCTTGCCTTCGTGGCGGAAGAGGCCGGATTGCGCCTTCGGGCTTCGGGGACGGAAGGCGAGGCGCGGGTTGGGGGCGTGGGACTGTGCCGGTCGGTCAATGGGCGTGCTTTGGACGGTCTTGAGCGGTCGGGCGGTGCTGCCGATAGCGTGCCGGTGGCTTTGTCGGTGCGCTATTATGATCCGGAGCGGGACTATCAGGCGGGCGTGCAGCGCATCGGCAGGCCTGGGCCGGGGCGGCTGGAGCAGGGGGTGGACCTGCCGGTCGTGCTGTCGGGCGAGAATGCGCGGGCGCTGGCGGCGCGGAAGATGGGGATGGCCTGGACGGGGCGATCGACGATGACATTGCGGTGCGGGTGGGATGCGTTGCGCCATGTACCCGGCGATGTCGTGACGGTCGAAGGCGTGCCGGGCCTTTGGCGGATCGAGGAGCGCGAATGGGAGGCCATGGCTGTGCGGATGGGCCTTCGGCGCGTGCCGGGGGCTGGCGTGGCGATCCCGGCGGGAGCGTCTTCGGGCGCGGTCGTGCGGCAGGCGGACAGGCCGCATGGACCCACGACGCTGATGCTGGCCGACTTGCCGTCGATCAGGGAAGGGCTGGCGACGGCGCCGGTCATCGTGGCGGCGGCGAGCGGGGGCGAAGGGTGGCGCGGCGCGGCGCTTTTCGCGATCGGCGCGACGGGGGAGGCTTCTCCTGTCGGGCGGACGGCGGGCCGGGCGGTGATGGGCCTTGTGGACGCGGCACTGCCTGCGGGAAGCGCGACGTTGGTCGATGGCATCCATGCCGTTCAGGTCACGCTGTTGGCGGACGACATGGAATTGAACGGGGCGGATGAGGCGGCCCTGGCGTTGGGCCGCAATCTGTGTCTGGTCGGGCGGGAGCTGATCCAGTTCACCCATGTCGTTCAGACTGGTGCGGCGAGTTTTCGGCTGGAAGGACTGCGGCGGGGATTGTTCGGAACCGAATGGGCGATGGCGTCGCATGCGGAGGGAGAGGATTTCCTGCTGCTGGAGGAGGACCGGCTGGCCGAGCCGCTTGCCGCTTATGGCGGCGTGCCGGAGATCGGCGGCGGCATCCGCATCGCGGCGATCGGGGTGGGAGACAGTGAGCCGAGCGATGCGCTGTTGACGATCACCGGGGAGGCCGTGGTGCCGCCCTCTCCGGTCCATGTGACGGCGCGGGCCGATGGCGCGGGCGGCTGGATCATCGGCTGGACGAGGCGGAGCAGGAACGGGTGGCGCTGGACCAGCGGGACCGATGTGCCCTTGGGCGAGGACCGGGAGAGGTACGAACTGCGTTTGTGGGCGGGCGCGATTGAATTGCGCCGGATCGTCACGGATCAGTCCGTCTGGACCTATGACGCGGCGGCGGTGGCCGAAGATATGGGTGCGGGGGAACTGGCGGTGGAGGTGCGGCAGATCGGCTCCTATGCGTTGGGACGGGCTGCACGCATCGTTCTGGCCGGCTGATCGGCGCCTTCCTTTCTAACGAAAAAGGACAATCGAATCATGACGATGGACTCGACTTTCCGTTGGGCCTTGCCCCACCTTTTTGCCGGGCAGGCGCAGAAGGAGCTTTTCCACAATGAGGCGCTAACCCGGATCGACATGCTGCTGCATGGCGCGGTGGAAAGCGCGGATGAGGACGTGCCGCCGGCTTCGCCTGCGGTCGGTGCCTGCTGGATCGTGGCGGTGGGTGCTTCCGGGGCGTGGGAAGGGCAGGACGGAGCCTTGGCCTGCTGGACCGATGGGGGGTGGCGCTTTGCCGCTCCGCGTGTGGGGCTTTCGCTATGGGTCGCGGACAGGGGGCACGTCATGCAGCATGACGGCGTGGACTGGCATGATTCCGGCGTGCGGGGGGATGGATTTTACGTCGATGGCGCGCGGGTCGTGGGAGCGCAGGCGGCAGCGATAACCGATCCATCGGGAGGTGCGACTGTCGATGCGGAAGCCCGGTCCGCCCTCGCGGCAATTCTGGGCGCGTTGCGGGCGCATGGTTTGATCGGGCTCTGATAGAGGGGCTGATCGGATCGTGACTTTGGTGTGTCCGCCTTTTACCAGAAAGCGCTGGCGAATTAGCTTTGCAGGAGGGGTAACGGCGCTCACTGCGTTATTTTTGCAACAGTTTTACCAATTGTGGACTTGCCATGAAACTTTCTAGCCGATACAGGGTTTCAGCAGTCCTTCGTGACAATTTTGAAAGGGGAATTCAGATGCGGAAGCTTGCCCTCGCGGCTGTGCTTGCGACCAGCGCCTTGGCCACCCCGGCTCTGGCGCGTGACAATAGCTGGTATGTCGGTATCGACTCCGGCGTTGTGCTCGTCGAAGATCAGGACATCACTTTCACCCCCGGTAATGGCGGTGCCGCCAGCAACACGCTTGCCGGTGTGGACTACCACAAGGGCTGGGATGGCGATGCCAATATCGGCTATGACTTCGGCGGTTTCCGTCTGGAAGCCGAGGCCGCTTACAAGCGCGCCAAGGTCGATCTGGACAAGAGCGGCTTCGGCGGCGCGGCTTCGGCCCTGTCCTTCATGCTGAACGGTTTGCTGGACTTCGGTCCCGATGACGGCCTGCAGGGCTTCGTCGGCGGCGGTGTCGGCGTCTCGCGCGGCAAGCTGGCCAATGACACTGTCAACGATTCCGACACCGGCTTCGCCTGGCAGGCGATCGCGGGCGTTCGCTATCCGCTGACCAACCATGTCGACGTCTCGCTGAAGTATCGCTTCTTCAACCAGGACGATATCAAGCTGGTCCCGGCCTACACCACCATCGGTGGCCCCGCCGGTTCGTCGGTTGACACCAAGCTGCGCACCCACAGCCTGCTGCTGGGTCTGACCTACAACTTCGGTGGTGAACCGGCTGCTCCGCCGCCGCCTCCGCCGCCGCCGCCGCCGCCCCCGCCCCCGCCTCCTCCGCCTCCTCCTCCGGTGGCTGAGTGCAGCCCTGGGCCGTACATCGTCTTCTTCGAATGGGACAAGTCGGACATCACGCCTGACGCTGCCACCATCTTGGACAACGCGGTTTCGGCCTACAGCAACTGCGGCAGCGCCCAGGTCATGCTGGCGGGCTATGCGGACCGTTCGGGTTCGTCCTCGTACAACGTCGGTCTGTCGCAGCGTCGTGCTGACGGCGTCAAGGCTTACATCTCGTCGAAGGGCATCCCTGATGGCGTGATCACGACCCAGGCGTTCGGTGAATCGAACCCCCGCGTCGAAACCGCCGACGGCGTTCGCGAACTGCAGAACCGTCGCGTGGAAATCACCTACGGTCCGGGTTCGGGTCAGTAAGATTTTCCGTCCTTCGGGATGGAAGAGGATTGAGGGGCTGGTCGGAAGACCGGCCCCTTTTTCTATGCGGCTCTCATTTATATGGCTGGGTCGCCGTTCCGGCTGATTTGCGACTGGGTTATTCAGCGCGAAAGTCGGAAAGCGAATGACATTTTGGATCGCTTGGGCAACAAAAAGCCGTCATGCGGCGTTCGCCTCGCAGCATTCTTCTCGGGAGTTTGTTCATCATGAAAATTGCCGCAATCCTCTGGGCATTGCCGATGGCTGTCCTGGTGTCGGGCTGTGTCACTGGTTCGTCCGCGAAGGCGCCTGCCGCTGATGCTGCTGCGCCGATGGCCCACGCGAAGCTGCTCGCGGCGGATGGATCCGCGCGAGGTGAGGCTATGGTGACGCAGGCGGCAGATGGCCTGCATGTCGTCGTACACGCGCAAGGGCTGACGCCGGGCATGCATGCCGTGCATGTCCATACCACCGGAGCCTGTACGCCGCCCGACTTTGCAAGTGCGGGTGGTCATTGGAATCCGACAGGACATAAGCATGGGAAGGATAATCCGGATGGCATGCATATGGGCGATATGCCCAACATGATTGCTGGCGCGGATGGCGCGGGCGAGATGGAATATGTCATTCCGGGCGGAACCATCAGTGGGGGAGCAACGCCCTTGCTGGATAGCGATGGCGCGGCGGTCGTCATCCATGCGCAGGCCGATGACAACAAGACCGATCCTGCGGGCAATGCCGGTGGGCGCGTTGCTTGCGGCATATGGTCGGCGGGATAACCTATGCGGGGGCGCGGCTGAATGTCGCGCCCGCCGAGGCATAGACATTGAAGCGAGTCACGCGCCTTGATTCACTGCTTTGCAGGCTGGAAGGAGGCGAAGGGACTCCGTCCGGGATCGGTTGAATGTCGATTGGCCCTACGGCGTCTGAATATCGGCCCGATAGCGTTCGATCACATGATAGGTCGAACCTGCCTGGCCGAGATGGCTTTCATACAGGGCGAATGCATCGACGGTGAAGGGCGCGCTTGCAAAAGCGGCATGGAGGGCCATGAACGTCTCCATGGGACCGGCTGTCCGGCCGAAACGGGCCAAGGTGACATGAGGGAAATAGCTTCGATTGTCCGGTGAGAGGCCGGTATGGATACAGGCGCGGTCGACCTTCTGATGAAGCTGGGCGAGAGCATCGCGTGGCTGTACGCCCGCCCAGAGTGTATGGATTTGGCCCTTGCGGTCGAAACAGCCGATGCCGCCAAGGGCGACCTCGAACGGTGAAAAGCGGATATTGCCGAGCGCGTCGATCAGATCATTGGTCCGGTGACGGTCCACTTCGCCCACGAAGCGCAGGGTGAGGTGCAACTGGTCGTCATGCTGCCAGCGCGCACCCATGATGCCGCTCATCAGGGCGAGCAGTCCGTTGCGGATATCGGCTGGCGGGCGGATGGCGACGAACAGGCGATGCATGATCTTTCTATAGCTGTTCTGCCGCGATAAGTCAGGTTGCGCTCTGTGCTTGAATTGAGGGCGCGATGAGCCGATAATGAGGGGGCCGGCCGCACTGATGCCGGTGAAGGAGATTATCTCATGGCCAATTGGTCCGATCCGCGTTCCGACGTTGCGGGTTTTGGCGGCACGACCGTTGCGCGCGGGGAGGCGTTCGACGCTGGCCTGCGCAGTTATATGCTGTCGGTCTACAATTATATGGCGAGCGGCGTGCTGCTGACCGGTCTGGTCGCGATGCTGTTCGCGTCGAGCGGCCTTGCCTATCAGATCCTGGCTGGGCCCGGCATCCTGAAATATGTCATCATGTTCGCGCCATTGCTGTTCGTGATGACCATGAGCTTTGGCATCAACCGCTTGTCGACTTTCGCGATGCAGGCGATGTTCTGGGCCTATGCCGCGGTGATGGGGCTGTCGCTCTCGTCCATCCTGCTCGTCTATACCGGCACCTCGGTCGCGCAGACCTTCTTCGCGACGGCGGCGGCTTTTGCGGGCCTCAGCCTCTGGGGTTATACGACGAAGCGTGACCTTTCGGGTCTCGGCACCTTCCTCATCATGGGTGTCGTCGGTCTGCTGGTCGCCAGCCTCATCAACCTGTTCTTCCGGTCGAGCGCGATGAATCTGGTGATCAGCTTCATCGGCGTACTGCTGTTCGCGGGCCTGACGGCTTATGACACGCAGAAGATCAAGAGCATCTATGCCCAAGTCGCGGGTACGGACATGATGGGCAAGTCGGTGGTGATGGGCGCGCTGAACCTCTATCTCGACTTCATCAACATGTTCCTGTTCCTGCTGCGCTTCATGGGCAGCCAGCGCAACTGAAACTGAAGACAGTCTATGCCAAGACAGGGAAAGGCCCGGCGGAGCGATCCGCCGGGCCTTTTGCTTCAGGCCGGTTTCTGCATTTCCGCGATCAGGGCGTTGTCCAGTTCCTTCTGCCGCTTATAAGCCGGGCGTTCCCGCAGGCGGGCGGCATAGGCTTCGAAGGCCGGACGGCTGGGGATCGTGCCGAAGCTGAGACCCCAATCGACCTGCGCGCCGACATAGACGTCGGCGGCGGTGAACTGATCGCCGCAAATCCAGGCTGGGCCGGAAACGGCGCTTTCCAGAGCATCGATCGCGTGGTCGAATGTGCCATAGCCCGCCATGCGCTCGCGGCCTTCGGGAACGACAAAGCCGAGTGCCTTGTTGGTGATGGCGGCCTCGACCGGCCCCGCCGCGAAGAAGAGCCAGCGATAATAGTCGGCACGGTTGCCCGTGGAGGGCGCAAGGCCTGCGGCAGGGAAAGCGTCCGCCAGATAGGCGCAGATGGCGGCGCATTCCGTCACCACTTTGCCGGCATGGACGATAGCCGGAACCTTGCCCATGGGGTTGATCGCCAGATAATTGGCGGACTTCATGCCGTTCTCGCCATAGTCCAGCACCACCATCTCATAGGGCTGGCCGACTTCCTCCAGCATCCAGCGGACGATCTGCCCGCGCGACATGGGGTTGGTGTAGAAGGTGATTGCATTTGGCATCACGACTCTCCCGCTATTGGCCTCTGGCGCCTTTTGTGCCCTTTGGGGAGTGATCCGCAAAGCTTTTGCGTGGGCATGAAGGGGTCACGGAACTGGAGAGGGCCGAAGATCAGGATAGCCTTGGTCTGGATCAGGCCATCCCGGTCCGTCCAGTAGCCTCATATGACAAGGGCGACCCTATGCTATGGGCCGCTCTTGATCATTCGTTACCGCTGGATGCGCCAGGCTTATTTCGTGGATTCCGCAGGCTTCGCCTTGCTACCCTTCTTGCCCTTTTTGGGAGCCGCCGGGGTGATTTCGAAGGCGAGGGCGTCGTCCTTCAACCGGACATGGACCTCGCCGCCATGGACGAGCTTACCGAACAGCAGTTCCTCGGCCAGCGGCTGCTTGATCTTCTCCTGCATCAGGCGGCCCATCGGACGCGCACCATAGAGCTTGTCATAGCCGCGCTTGGTGAGCCAGGCCTTGGCCTCGTCGTCCAGGGTGATGTGGACGTCGCGGTCGGCCAGTTGCAGTTCGAGCTGGAGCACGAACTTGTCGATGACCCGCGCCACGATTTCCGGCGGCAGATAGCCGAAGGGCACGATCGCATCGAGGCGGTTGCGGAATTCGGGGGTGAAGAGCTTCTTCACCGCATCTTCCTGCACATCCTCGCGGGTGAACTCGCCAAAGCCGATGCTCTCCTTCGCCATGTCCGATGCACCGGCATTGGTGGTCATGATGAGGATGGTGTTGCGGAAATCCACCGACTTGCCATGGTGATCGGTCAGGCGGCCATTGTCCATCACCTGCAACAATATGTTGAACAGGTCAGGGTGAGCCTTTTCGACCTCATCGAGCAGCAGTACGCAGTGCGGATTCTGGTCGACCGCATCGGTCAGCAGGCCGCCCTGGTCATAGCCGACATAGCCCGGAGGCGCGCCGATCAGGCGGCTGACCGAGTGCCGTTCCATATATTCCGACATGTCGAACCGCTGGAGCGGGATGCCGAGCAGATGGGCGAGCTGACGCGCGACCTCCGTCTTGCCGACGCCGGTAGGGCCGGAGAAGAGATAGTTGCCGATCGGCTTGTCCGGATCGCGCAGGCCCGCCCGTGACAGCTTGATCGCGCTGGACAGGACTTCGATTGCCCGGTTCTGGCCGAAGACGACGCGCTTCAAATCCGTGTCGAGCGTTTCCAGCACCGATTTGTCGTCCGCCGAGACGGTCTTGGGAGGGATGCGAGCCATGGTCGCGATGACCTGTTCGATCTCCTTGGGGGTGATCGTCTTCTTGCGCTTGCTGGGCACGACCAGCATCTGCATTGCGCCGACCTCGTCGATCACGTCGATTGCCTTGTCGGGCAGCTTGCGGTCATTGATGTAGCGCGCCGACAGTTCCACTGCCGCCTTGATCGCGTCGGGGGTGTATTTGACGTTGTGATGCTCCTCGAAGGCGCTGCGCAGCCCGGCGAGAATCTTGATCGTGTCCTCGATCGTGGGTTCGTTGACGTCGATCTTCTGGAACCGGCGCAACAGAGCGCGGTCCTTCTCGAAATGGTTGCGGAACTCCTTGTAGGTGGTCGAGCCGATGCAGCGGATCGTGCCGCCCGACAGGGCGGGTTTCAGCAGGTTCGATGCATCCATCGCGCCGCCAGAGGTAGCGCCCGCGCCGATGACGGTGTGGATCTCATCGATGAAGAGAACCGCGTGGGGCATTTTTTCCAGCTCGGTCACGACCGCTTTCAGCCGTTCCTCGAAATCGCCGCGATAGCGGGTGCCGGCCAGCAGCGCCCCCATGTCGAGCGAGTAGATCACCGCTTCCTTCAGGACATCGGGAACCTCGCCCTCGACGATCTTGCGTGCCAGACCTTCCGCGATGGCGGTCTTACCCACGCCCGGATCGCCCACATAAAGCGGGTTGTTCTTCGACCGCCGGCAGAGGATCTGGATCGTCCGGTCGACTTCGGATGCGCGGCCGATCAGCGGGTCAACCTTGCCCCGCGCCGCCTTTTCATTGAGGTTGACGGTGAACTGCTCCAAGGCACTGTCCTTCTTGCCCTTGCTGTCCTGCACCTTCTTTTCCTCTTCCTGAGCGCCCTTGGTCTCGCGCTGCTCAGGGATGGCCGTGCCCTTGCCGACGCCGTGGCTGATGTAGCTGACCGCATCCAGGCGGCTCATGTCCTGCTGCTGGAGGAAGTATACGGCATAGCTTTCCCGCTCGGAAAAGAGCGCGACGAGGACGTTGGCGCCCGTCACTTCATCTTTGCCGGAGGATTGGACGTGCAGGATCGCGCGCTGGACCACCCGCTGGAAGCCGCTGGTGGGGGAGGGGTCGCTGGCCCCTTCGACCTTCAGGCTGTCCAGTTCGGAGTCGAGATATTGCGTCACGGCGTCGCTCAACTCGCCAAGTTCCACGCCGCAGGCCTGCATCACCTTCGACGCATGTTCATCGTCGATCAGCGCGAGCAGCAGATGCTCCAGCGTCGCATATTCGTGACGACGCTCTGAAGCGTGGGTCAGCGCATTATGCAGGGTGGTTTCAAGGGCGGGTGCGAAAGATGGCATGTCTTTTATACTCCTGACCCCAAAGAGGGGCTGTACTTGAACCATATGTCGGCATTGCTCGACGGCGGATCAAGATGGGCATCTCGACCGCCGGAATTGCCAGACTGCCCGTGCCCGGTGGAGCCTTTGGCAAGGCCGCAGAGGGCGGGGCGCGGGTTCATCGCTTGAATAACGCCTCAGCACTTGCTTTGTGGTTAACGGCGCTTTCAATTTTTGATCGGATTCGGGCGATTTCGCCCTCCAGCGCTATGATGCGCGCTTCCAGATCGGCCACGGAAAGTGGGCCCAGATCCTGTCGGAGCAGTTGGGCCAGCGGATCATCAGCCTTTCTCGGCAGATCGTTATCCATGTCCATGTCGTGCAATGTTGACCCTGCGGACCAGTCTGTCAATAAGGCCTTCATTCCGCCCGTCGATTTAGGTGCGGTGCAACATTTGCCGCGGGGGCAGCAATGGCTATCGAAGGCCCAGTGCCGAACGAAACAGTGCCGAACGAAACAGTGCCGAGCGAAATGACGGCGATCGGCATAAAGGTTCCGGGCGGACCGGATGCGCTGGCGCCGGAGCGGCGGCCGGTTCCCGTGCCCGGCCCCGATGAAGTGCTGATCAAGGTCGCGGCGGCCGGGATCAATCGCCCGGACGTGATGCAGCGCCAGGGAAAATATCCGCCGCCGCCGGGCGCTTCGGACATTCCGGGGCTGGAGGTTTCGGGCGTGATCGTCGCTGCGGGCGGGAGCGCCGAGCAGCTTGTCGGCCGCCGGGTCTGCGCTCTGCTGCCGGGCGGGGGCTATGCCGAATATGCGGTTGCGCCGGCGGGCCAATGCCTGCCTGTGCCGGACGATTATGATCTGGTGGAGGCGGCGGCACTGCCGGAGACGCTGTTCACCGTGTGGAGCAACCTGTTCGAGCGCGCCTATGTGGTCGAAGGGGACACCGTGCTGGTCCATGGCGGCACCAGCGGCATCGGCACCATGGCGATCACGCTCTGCAAGCTGTTCGACATTTCCATCATCGTGACCTGCGGCAGCGATGAAAAATGCGAGCAGGCCAAGGGCTGGGGCGCGGATCATGCGATCAATTACCGCACCCAGGATTATGTCGAGGAGGTCAAGCGGGTCACTGGCGGGCAGGGGGTGCAGGCGGTCCTGGACATGGTTGGCGGCGCCTATGTTCCGCGCAATATCCAGTGCCTGGCAGAAGATGGGCGCCATGTATCCATCGCCGTGATGAGCGGGGCCAAGACGGAAGTCTTCATTCCCACGATCATGAGCAAGCGGCTGACCCTGACGGGATCGACGCTGCGGCCGCGATCGGTGGCGTTCAAGAGCCTGGTGGCGGATGAGCTGATGCGGGTGGTGTGGACCTTTATCGAACAGGGCAAGTTGCGGCCTGCGATAGACAGCCGCTTTCCGCTGGCGGAAGCTGCAAAGGCCCATGCGCGCATGGATGCGGGCGACCATTTCGGGAAGATCGTGTTGACGGTTTGACGGGTGGCGGCGTGTCTGTCTTTGGGTGGGAGCGGACTTTCAGTTTCCGTTCGCCCTGAGCTTGTCGAAGGGCTCTGCTGAGCGAAGGCGAAGCATGGGAGCCTCGCTCCGCTCGGCTGAGGGCTTCGACTTGCCGAAGGCAAGTTTATCCTGAGCGCCTGCCTTGGCAGGCAGACGAAGGGCTCAGCCCGAACGGATATCCCACGTCAGAAATTGGCCAAAATCGTAGCATTTCCGTCACATTCGCTGCGGAGTTGTAACATAGACCGGCTATGGATTCGCTCCTGAGAGAAACTGCTCAGGGGTCGTATCATGAACGTCATCACACGCCTGCCTTTCCTGGCGGAGTTGGACGATGGCGCCGACGACAAGTTCGCCATTCCCGAGCGGGAAGGGAAGCGTCGCCGCTATCGCACGATCTGGATTTCGGACATTCACCTCGGCACGCGCGGGTGCAACGCGAAGATGCTGATCGACTTCCTCGACAGCGTCGATAGCGACACCATGTATCTGGTGGGTGACATCATCGACGGTTGGCGGCTTAAAAGGCGCTTTTATTGGCCCGCCGCGCATAATGATGTGGTGTGGCGCGTGATGAAGCGCGCCAAGCGCGGCACCCGCGTCGTCTACATCCCCGGCAATCATGACGAGATGTTCCGCCAGTTCACCGGCCTCAGCTTCGGCGGCGTCGAAATCCGGCGCAAGGCGATCCATGAGACGGTTGATGGCCGCAAGCTGCTGGTCCTGCATGGCGATGAATTCGACACGATCATGCTCGCGCACCGCTGGCTCGCCTTCATCGGCGATGCCGCCTACACCATGTTGATGCGCGTCAATATCATCGTGAACGCGGTGCGTCAGCGCATGGGCCTGCCCTATTGGTCGCTCAGCAAGATGGCCAAGCACAAGGTCAAGAATGCCGTCGAGTTCATCTCCCGCTTCGAGGAAGTGGTGGCGCATGAAGCCGGATCGCGCGGCGTCGACGGGGTGGTCTGCGGCCATATCCACAATGCCGAAATCCGCGAGATCGCCGGTGTCGAATATTATAATGACGGCGATTGGGTGGAAGGCTGCACAGCTTTGGTCGAGCATTTCGACGGCCGGATGGAAGTGCTGCACTGGGCCGACGAGATCGCCAAGCGCACCGCCGAAGAACCCTCGCGGATCGCAGCCTGACGGGAGGAGAGCCGATGCGCCCATCCCCCATGCGTGTCATCATCATTACCGACGCCTGGAGCCCGCAGGTGAACGGCGTTGTCCGGACCCTCCAGACCATGCAGGCGGAACTGGAAAAGATGGGGCATGAGGTGAAGGTGATCTCGCCCGATCTCTTTGGCTCCATTCCCTGTCCGACCTATCCTGAAATCCGTCTGGCCTTCGTCCGGTCGACCATTATGGGCCAGATGATTGCGGCCTTTCGTCCCGATGCGATCCATCTGGCGACCGAAGGTCCGCTCTGCCTCGCGGCGCGGCGCTGGTGCCTGCGCAGCGGCATCCGTTTCACCACCGCCTATCACACGCATTTCCCGGACTATGTGGCGCAGCGCACCGGCCTGCCCGCAGCCTGGTTCTGGCGCTATATCCGCTGGTTCCATGGCCCCGCCGAAGCGGTGCTGGTGTCGACCCGTTCGGTGCGGCAGCAACTCCGCGCCCATGGGCTGGCACAGGTGCGCGCCTGGGGCCGGGGAGTGGACCTTGCCGCCTTCACGCCGCAAGCGACGCCGCCCGCCGTCTTTGCCGACCTGCCGCGTCCGATCCAGCTCTATGTCGGGCGGGTCGCGATCGAGAAGAATCTCGAAGCCTTCCTTGCCAGCGACCATCCCGGCACCAAGGTCGTGGTGGGCGACGGCCCGGCCCGCGCCATGCTGGAAAAAGCTTATCCGCAGGCGCATTTTCTGGGGCCGATGTTCGGCACCGATCTGGCTGGCGCTTATGCCGGTGCCGATGTCTTCGTCTTTCCCAGCCGCACCGATACTTTCGGCCTGGTCATGATCGAGGCGCTGGCTTGCGGCACGCCGGTGGCGGCCTATCCCGTCACCGGCCCTGTCGACATCGTCACCCCGGAAACCGGCGCATTGTCCGACCGGCTGGAGCATGCCATCGCCGCCGCGCTCCTCTGCGACCGCGAAATCTGCGCCGCCTATGGCCAGAGCTTTAGCTGGGAACGCAGCGCGCAGGAATTTCTGACAGGCCTACACAATATCGATCCCCAGGCGCTCGACAGCGCCGCCTGACGCTTTTCCTTGCCCGGCGGAGCAGGATGCACTATCTCAGGTCGGGCGTGGCCGCCCTGCTTGGGCGGCCCTTGTCGTTTTTAAGCGCCGTTTTATGCCGGAGAATTCCCGTGTCCCAGCCTCTCATGCCCCATGCGACAGCCAGTTGGCTGGTCGACAATACCGCGCTGAGCTTCGACCAGATTGCGGAGTTTTGCGGGCTGCATATCCTGGAAGTGCAGGCGATTGCCGACGATACCGCAGGCACCAAATATACCGGCCGCGATCCGGTCCGCGCCCATGAAATCACGATGGAGGAAATCCACAAGGGCGAGTCCAATCCGGACTATCGGCTCAAGATGCTCAAAGGCCCGGAGCCGGTCCGCCGGACCAAGGGGCCGCGCTACACCCCCGTCAGCAAGCGCCAGGATAAGCCCGATGGCATCGCCTGGATCTTGCGCAACCACCCCGAAATTTCGGACGGCGCGATCGGCAAGCTGATCGGCACCACCCGCACCACCATCGCCGCGATCCGCGACCGCACCCACTGGAACATCTCCAACATCGTGCCCAAGGATCCGGTGACGCTTGGCCTCTGCTCGCAGCGGGAACTGGACGCGCTGGTGACGAAGGCGGCGAAGAAGGCGGGCATCGAAGCGCCCACCGATTCGCGTCTGGACGGCGACCGCGAGGCGTTGATCAACGAACTGCGCCGTGAGCGCGAGGACGCCACCCGCCGCGCGGAAGAGGCGCTCAAGAGCGAGTCCGATTTCATTTCCGGCGCCGCGAAGATCCTTGATCCGTTCAGCGACAATAAGGGTCACGTTTGATGCCGTAACGTCATTCCGCCAGAGGTGGAGTGACGACCGGATGCCCATGCAAAAGGGCCGCGCCTTGACCACAAGGCGCGGCCCTTTTTGTCGTGCTTGACGCTTGCGTAAAGGGAAGGCGTAACTTACACCTGTACAAATGGAGAGCAGCGAAAATATCTGGAAAACCCGCTATAATCACCCCTCCGCCTGGGAACAGACATTCCCGCCCTTGTCGATGGTGGACATGGTGGCGAACAGCGCCACGGCCAAACCCGATGCGGTGATGATCGATTTCATGGGTCGCAAGACGACCTATGACGCGATGTTCCATATCATCCGGCGGATCGCCAGGGGATTGCAGGATCTGGGCGTCCAAAAGGGCGACCGGGTTGGACTCTATCTGCCCAATGTGCCTCATTATGTCGCGGCTTATTATGGCGCGATGATGGCCGGGGCCACGGTCGTCAATTACTCCCCCCTCTACACCGCCGCCGAACTGGAACATCAGGTCGAGGATAGCGGCACCAAGATCCTTTTCACCCTTTCGGCCAAGGCGCTGTTGCCGACGGCGCTGGAAGTGCTGGACAATAGCAGCCTTGAGCGACTGGTCGTCGGCTGCGTCGCGGAAGTCCTGCCGCCCGCCAAATCGGTGCTGTTCCGCCTGTTCAAGCGCAAGGAGACCGCTGCGGTCCCGCACGACCCGCGCATCACCCATTATGCCGACCTGCTGCGCCATGGCGAGAACCCCACGCCGGTCGCGATCGACCCGGAACAGGACATCGCCCTGCTGCAATATACCGGCGGCACCACAGGCCGGCCTAAGGGCGCGATGCTGACCCATCAGAACCTGACCGCCAATGCGCGGCAAGTGCGCCTGATCGACCCGCATCCCGAGGCGCCCGACCGCATATTGGCGGTGCTGCCCTTCTTCCATGTCTTCGCCAACACCTGCGTCCTCAACCGCACGGTGCTGAACGGCGGCGAGATGGTGATGCTGCCGCGTTTCGAGGGCACCCAGGTGCTCGCCGCGATCCAGCGGACCAAGGCGACGTCGCTGCCCGGCGTGCCGACCATGTATCAGGCGCTGCTGGATCATCCCGCCACGCCGAATATCGACTTCTCCTCCCTGCGCCTTTGCATTTCCGGCGGCGCGCCCTTGCCGCTGGAGGTCAAGCAGCGGTTCGAGGCGATGACCGGCTCCAAGCTGGTCGAGGGCTATGGCCTCACCGAAAGCAGCCCCGTCGTCTGTTCCAACCCCTATGAGGGGCTCAACAAGTCCGGCACGGTGGGCCAGCCCGTCCCCGGCACCCGCGTCAAGCTGGTCGACCGCGAGGATCCGACCCGTCCGCCCCCCGAAGGCGAACCGGGCGAACTGGTCTTTGCCGGGCCGCAGATCATGAAGGGCTATTGGCAGCGGCCCGACGCCGATCTGGAGGTGTTCGTCGACGGCTGGCTGCGCACCGGCGATGTCGGGCTGATCGACGAGGACGGCTATGTGAAGATCGTCGACAGGTTGAAGGACATGATCGCCGTGGGCGGGTTCAAGGTCTTTCCCAGCGAGGTCGAGAAGATTCTCTACCATCATCCGGCGGTCAAGGAAGCGCTGGTGATCGGCATTCCCGACCATTATCGCGGCGAGTGCCCGAAGGCCTTCGTCACCTTGCAGGAGGGCTTTGGCATCGACGGCGCCGCGCTCAAGGACTGGTTGAACCCGCAACTGGGCAAGCATGAGAAGGTGTGCGAGGTGGAGGTGCGCCTCAACCTGCCCAAGACGCTGGTCGGCAAGCTGTCCCGCAAGGAACTGGTGGCCGAAGAGCGTGCCAAGGCGGAGGCGGCAACGCCGCAGACTGGAACCGCGGGCTGATCCTTCCTATCTGTGCGGTCGACGCAAGGACAGTTGGGCAAGGACAAGGACGCATATGGCCGAAGAAATCGCAACCCTGGCTGGCGGCTGCTTCTGGTGCACAGAGGCGGTGTATCAGAATCTGAAGGGCGTGAAGACCGTGGAAAGCGGCTATATCGGCGGCATGCAGCCCGACCCGACCTATGAGCAGGTTTGCACGGGTGCGACCGGTCATGCCGAGGCGATCCGTATCACCTATGATCCCACGGTCATCGGCTATGGCGACCTGCTGGACATTTTCTTCGCGACCCATGACCCGACGACGCTCAACCGTCAGGGGAACGACATCGGCACGCAATATCGTTCGGCCATCTTCCCCCATTCGCCCGAACAGGCGGCGGAAGCGAGGGCTGGCATCGAACGCGCCCAGGCGGACCAGGCCAATCCGATCGTCACGGCCATCGAACCGGACGCCCCCTGGTATCCGGCGGAGGATTATCACCAGAAATATTGGGAACGGGTAGGGGACCGGAACCCCTATTGCATGGCGGTGATCCCGCCCAAGCTGGCCAAGCTGCGCAAGGGCTTTGCCGAACGTATCGAAGCCTGAACCGTTCGTCGCCCACGGCTTGCCCTTGCCGCCAGCGTCTCTAAGCTGGTCGGGAAGACAAGCCGGGGAAGAGATATGACCAAGATGGGATTGATGGCCGCGCCGGCTTTGTTGCTGCTCCTGCCGGGCTGCATTGCGCGGACGGCCGCCAATATCGTGACGGCGCCGGTGCGCGCGGGCAGCCAGGTGGTCGATTGGAGCACCACCAGCCAGGAAGAGTCCGACCGCAATTATGGCCGCAAGATGCGCAAGCAGGAAGCGCGCGAAGCCCGCGAACGCAAGAAAGAGGAAGAGCGCCGCCGCCGCGAATGCCGGGAAGCGGGTTATGATAATTGCGGCTGAAGTTCCCGCATGAGGGGTTATTTCTAAGCGGCCGCCCGCTGCAACCGATCATTGATCGCCACCCCGATCCCTTCATTCGGAATCGGCGCCACCGCAATCCGTTCCGCTGCACTCGCATCCGCCATATGCAGCGCCGCGAACAGATGCGCCGCAGCTTCCCGCATATCGGCGTCGGGGCTTAAATTCACATGACAGGGCATCAGCCCGAAGCCGATCAGATATTCGTCCTTCTCGGCCTTCAGAGCGTTCAGCCGAACAGGCTTGGATGGCGCATAATGGCTTTCCAACTGCCCCGGCGCCTCGATCTTCGCATTGTCCACGCCCGTCACCACCGATAGCCGGGTCGCCTCCTCCAGCATCGCCGCCGTGACTGGGCCCGGCCGCAGCAGCCGGATGCAGTCGCTTTCCGGCGCGACGATGGTCGATTCCAGCCCTTCGCTGGTCGGCCCTTCATCCAGGATCATGCGGATCTTGCCGTTGAGGCTCGCCAGCACATGTTCGGCCCGCGTCGGGCTGATCGCCCCGCTGCGATTGGCGGACGGCGCGGCGAGCGGCCGGCCGCTTTCCCTGATCAGCGCCCGCATCGCCGGATGCGCGGGCAGGCGCAGCGCCACCGTCGGCAGCCCCGCCATGACCAGCGGGGACAGTCCGCTGTCGGCGCGCACCGGCAGAACCATGGTCAGCGCGCCGGGCCAGAACCGTGCCGCCAGCTTGTCGGCCACAGGCGAAAAATCCGCCAGACGCCCGGCCATATCCCTGTCCGCGACATGCACGATCAGCGGATTGAAGCTCGGCCGTCCCTTGGCGGTGTAGATCGCGGCCACCGCATTGGAATCCGTGGCATCCGCCGCCAGGCCATAGACCGTCTCGGTCGGGACGGCGACCGGCTCGCCGGCACGGATCAGCAACGCCGCCTCACGCAGCGCTTCGCTGCCATAGCGGATCATGCGAGTTGAAAAGACTGGATTTGGGATGGTCACGACCCCAGCGATATAAGCCCCGACTTCCGGGAGTAAAAGGCCATTACTACAGAAGAATGACATTGGCGCCGCGCTTGCCCGTCAAGCGGAGGAGGGCTAAGCGAGGGGCCATGAACGACGCCCTGCTGACCCGCATTGCCGAAGCGCTGGAACGGATCGCGCCGCCGCCCGCTTCCTCCCCCGATCTGGCCGCCGCGCCCGCCTATGTGTGGAACGGCGCCACGATCCGGCCGGTGGAGGCCTTTGCGCCGGTGGATTACGCCCTGCTGACCGGCATCGACGCGCAGAAGGAGGCGCTGCTCGAAAACAGCCGCCGCCATGCAGCGGGCCATGCCGCGCATGACGTGCTGCTATGGGGTGCGCGGGGAACCGGCAAGTCCGCCGTCGTCGCGGCCGTCGTCGGCAAGCTCCAGGCCGAAGGACAGGACATCGCCCTGCTGCAATGCGCGATCGATGAACTGGCCAGCCTGCCGCAACTCTTCGCTATCCTGCGCGACACGCAGCGGCCCTTCATCCTGTTCCTCGACGATCTGGGCTTCGATGAACATGGCGTGGGCGACGCCCGGTCGCTGCGCTCGTTATTGCAGGGCGGCACTGCCGCGCGGCCGGCCAATGTCCGGCTCTATGTGACGTCCAACCGCCGCCATATCGTGCCGCGCCACCTGTCGGAACAGGATGACCCGGTCAATCCACGCGACGTGGTGGACGACAAGATGGCGCTGTCGGACCGCTTCGGCCTCAGCCTGGGTTTCCATGCGATCGATCAGGACGCCTATGTCGCCATCGTCAGCGGCTATGCGGCCAGTCTCGGTCTCAGTTTCGAGCCGCTGGATGCCATCCAATGGGCAACCCAGCGCGGCAGCCGCTCAGGCCGCGTCGCCTGGCAATATGTGGTGGAACTGGCCGGACGGAATGGGGTGACGATATAGCGTCCGGAGGATGCTGCTGCCTTGGCAGGAATATCCCCTGTCAATTGCTCCGCGTCACCCGCCAGACGACCCCGCCCACATCGTCGCTCACCAGCAACGCGCCCTTGGCATCCGCCGTCACGTCCACGGGCCGCCCATGGGCCTCACCCTTGGTCCCCAGAAAATCTGTCAATACGTCGACCGGCTTGGCCTTGCCCGCCTCGCCATTGTCGCCAAAGGGTACGAACACGACCTTATATCCTGACATCGGCTTGCGGTTCCAACTGCCGTGCAGCCCGACGAAGGCGCCGTTGCCATAGGGGGCGCCCAGCGAAACCTTGTCGGCAAAGCTGAGCCCCAGCGGCGCCACATGATTGCCCAACGAATAATCGGGCCGCTTGGTATATTCGCGGATTTCCGGCCTTTGCGGCTGGACCCGGCGGTCTTCATAACCACCCCAATAATTCCACGGCCAACCATAGAAGGCGCCGAATTCCACCCGCGTCAGATAATCGGGGACGAGATCGCTGCCCAGCATGTCGCGTTCATTCACCACGCCCCACAGCGCGCCGCTCTTGGGCTCGAAAGCCAGTCCCACAGGATTGCGCAGGCCCGAAGCATAGATGCGATAGGCGCCGGTATTGGGATTGATCTCCAGCACGGCGGCGCGATTGGCCTCCGTTTCCAGATCATTTTCCCCGATATTGCTGTTGGAGCCGACACCGACATAGAGCAGCCCCTGTGGACTGGCGACCAGGCTGCGCGTCCAATGCATGTTGGGCGCCTGCGCCGGCAGGCTCAGTATCTTGCGCCCCTTGGCGGTGATCTTGGTATCGCCTTCCTTGTACGGAAAGGCCATCAACGCATCGGTATTGGCGACGTAGAGCGTGTCACCGACCAGCGCCATGCCATAGGGTGAATGCAGCCCCGTCAGGAAAGCCGTCTTCGTCTCCGCCCGCCCGTCGCCATCGGCGTCGCGCAGCAGGGTGATGCGGTTCGCGGACGGCACGCCGGCCCCCGCCTTGTCCATCAGATAGTTCATCACCCGGTTGACGATGCCGCCGGTCGGCCGCGTGGGACTGTTGGTTTCCGCCACCAGCACATCGCCATTGGGCAGGCGCAGCAATGAGCGGGGATGGTCCAGCCCATCGGCAAAGCGATCGACGCTCAGCCCCTTTGCGGGGACCGGCTTCTCGCCACCCTTCCACGGCACGGCATCCGCGACATTCATCGTCGGGATCATTTCGCTGCGCGGGCTGGTGAAGACGGGTTCCTTCCCCACATCCGCGCCGACGGGAAGCTGTGCCTTATCCCCCTGCGCGAAGTAGAAGAAAAGGCCGCCGAGAATGACCAGGGTGAGGAGGGTGAGCGCGATCAGATGCTTCTTCATGGTCCCCCGTTTATGCTGGCCCCTTTATGCTGGCAAGGCGCGCAAGTGCCCGGCGCGAAGCTATTTTCCCCGATCGAACAGCCACAGCAGGACGGCGATCACAATGCCCAGCGCCGTGCCTGCCAACAGGCCAGCGCTCGGCTGGCCCATCAGGCCACCCAGGATTGTGCCGCCCAAAATGGTGAGCGCCAAAATGGCGCCTGCGCCGATCGGTTCTTTTCTGGCCTTGGTCATTGGCCGTTCCTTGCCACGGGCGGGGATGCATGGCCAGAGCTTTCCCGTCTGCGCCGTTTCGGGACAGGCCTGTCCCGCCACGGGATGATTGTGTCAGGCCGGGACTTGGCTAACCCGCCGTTCACCCTTGTAGGCCGCGCCCGCGCGTCGATGGCCGGAACTGGCATGGCGATTGAACCGCTGCCCCTACCGTTCAGGGTGGGGACTTTGGGGGGGCAGGTCATGAATATGCCATATCTTTCGGATCGAAAGAGCTATGAGGACGCGGCTGAATTGATGTCGCTGTTCGGTGACAATGCGGGCTATGAGGCCGCGGCGCGCGCCGACCGCAGCCGGGATGTGGGCAACCATATCCGCTTCTGTCACTGGCGGCAGATCGAGCGGCTCATCGTGCTGCTCACCCATGAGGGACCGCTTGGCACCATTCATTGAGCGATTTGGCCCGACCCTCACCCGTCATGCCGGAACAGGTTCAGCATGACGGAAGGGGTGTGGATCGCTATTGCGCCTAAAGCCGCAGTCCGGCCGTCTCCGGCAACCCGGCGAGGATGTTGAGATTCTGCACCGCGGCCCCCGCCGCGCCCTTGCCCAGATTGTCGAGCGCCGCGATCAGCCGCGCTTGACCCGTCGCTTCATTGCCAAAGACGAACAAGGCCAGCCGGTCTGTCGCGCCGACATGCTCCAGCCGCACCTGCCCCATGGCCGCGCTTTCCTCCGCCGACGCCACGCTGACGATCGGTGACCCCGCATAAGCCGCGGCCAGCGCCTCTTGCACATCCGCCACCGAAGGCGCGCCTGGCATGGCCCGCAATTGCAAAGGCACCTCGACGATCATGCCGCGATAGGCGTTCGCCACGGCCGGCGCGAACAGGGGAGGGTGCTGCAAGCCCGAATAATGCAACATTTCCGGCCCATGCTTATGCGCTAGCCCCAGCCCATAGGGCCGAAAAGCGCTCGGCGCGCCTTCTGCGCCCTCATATTCCGCTATCATCGACTTGCCGCCGCCCGAATAGCCCGAGGCGCCCGATACCGTCACCGGCCAGTCGGCAGGCAGCAGCCCGGCCAACACCAGCGGCCGCACCAGCGCCAGGAACCCCGTCGGCCAGCATCCGGGATTGGCGACGAAGCGCGCATTGGCGAGCCTCTCCCGATGGCCTGGCTCCAGCTCGGCAAAGCCATAGGTCCAGCCGTCAGCCACGCGATGCGCGGTCGACGCGTCGATCACCCGGGTCCGGTCGTTGTCGATCAGCGCCACGGCCTCCCGCGCCGCATCGTCAGGCAGGCAGAGGATAACGATATCCGCCGCGTTCAGCGCATCCCGGCGCGCCGCCGCATTCTTCCGCCTGTCTTCGTCCAGCGTGATGATCGACAATTCCGGGCGACCCGCCAGCCGCTCGTTTATTTCCAAACCCGTAGTTCCGACGCCGCCGTCGATGAAAATCCGATGTGTCATGTGTCGATTCTCCGCCGCGCCGATATGGGTTCCGCATGATCCGCCGCCAACCGTCCGACGACGTCGGCCAGAGGCTCGATCACCACGCTCATCCAATAGGCGTTGGCATGCAATAAATGGTCGCCGTCGGTCATGATGCCGACATGGCCCGGAAAAAACACGAAGTCCCCTCGTCGGAGCGGCGCGTCGGGCGCGATCGGAGAACCGATCCCTTCGCGCTGCAGATCGGTGTCGCGCGGCACCTTGATCCCGCACTGGCCGAGCGCAACCTGCACCAGCCCCGAACAGTCGACGCCGCGATGGCCGCGCCCGCCCCAGACATAGGGCTGGCCAAGATAGCGCTCTGCCGCCGTGACCCAATCGCTTTCGAGCGCGTCGATCGCCGCGACATGGCGCTTGTGCACATAGCCGTCGGCGCAGGCGAAGAAATCGCCCTCCGCCTCCGCCGCGAATTGCGCGCCGCGTGGCCAGTAATCGGCAATGGGCGATTTGATGTCGGCCGTGCTGAACAGCGGGGCGGTGCCGGTGATGACCCGGCTGTTGACGACTTCCCGCGCATCCAGCGCTTCCCGCCGGACATAGCCGACATAGCCGTCATGCCCGCAAAAGCCCCAGGCCCAGTCGGCCGTCACGTCCAGCGCATGGAAGCTCTCGCCGCGCAACAATTCGCTGACCGCTTGCGCCTTGGGCGTGTCGCTGGCCAGCACCGGAGCGCCGGCGGCCACGCAGGTCAGTTCGACCGCGCGGGCATAATGGGCGGAAAACAGCACCCCGGCGAGCGCCAGATCAGCGAGGTCGCCGCGCGCCGCATGGATGCGCGTGTCGAGCTTGACCGACCGGCCATCCAGCTTGAAGCGGATAGGTTCAGGCGGAGCGTTCCGCGTGGGAGAGGTTGAGGCGTTCATCGCGGCCGGTTCCTGCGATGAAATGGTGAAAGGCGTCAAGAAATTCCGCCCCTTTTGGCGTCCGGGTGATGAAAATATTGCGCCGGTCCGTGGAGTCCCGTTCCCGGCGCAGATAACCAAGCGCCGATAATTTGTTGAGCGCGCGGGTAATCACCGGCTTGGAGACGTTCAGCGCCTCCGCGAGTCCCCGCACCGTATGGGGACCCGCGCCGATGTAGACTGTCAGCATCAGGGCCATTTGCCGATTGGTGAGATCAGGCTTGCCCGACCGCACATAATCGACCAGCGTGCGCATCCATTGGCCGAGCGGCTTGAGGCCGGGCCGGTTCAATTCTGCGGCTTCATTCTGTGCAGATTGGGCATCCATCCACCCCTAACGCATAATAGCCAATCCGGTTGCGTAACGGCCCGCCAAAACCGCTTTCTTTTTACTTTTTATGGCCATAGCGCCCCTGCAGCACGTAAAAGGCCGCACGCAGCCCCAGCGCTTCGCCGCCCTTGGGCCGTCCCGGCCGCGAAGAGGGGCGCCAGGCGAAGGTATCGAGATGCACCCAAGGCGTGTTTTCCGGCACGAAGCGCTTGAGGAACAGGGCCGCCGTGATCGCGCCCGCAAAGCCGCCTTCGCCCGCATTGTTGATGTCCGCCACGTCCGATTTCAGCATCTCGGCATAGCCGTCCCACAGCGGCAGGCGCCAGGTCGGATCGTCGACCACGCCGCCTGCGGCATCCATTTCCCCGGCCAGCGCATCGTCGTTGGTGAAGAGAGCAGGCAGGTCCGGCCCCACCGCCACTCGCGCCGCGCCGGTCAGCGTCGCATAGTCGATGATGAGGTCCGGCTTGTCCTCGCCCGCCAGCGTCAGCGCATCGCCCAGCACCAGCCGTCCTTCGGCATCGGTATTGCCGATCTCGACCGTCAGCCCCTTGCGCGACTGCAATATGTCGCCGGGCCGGAAGGCATTGCCCGAGACAGCGTTCTCCGCCGCCGGGATCAGCAGGTGCAATCTCACCGGCAACCGCGCGCCCATGATCAGCTGCGCCAGCGCCATCGCGTGGGCCGCGCCGCCCATATCCTTCTTCATCAGGCGCATGGCCGAGGATGGCTTGATGTCGAGCCCGCCGCTGTCGAAGCAGATGCCTTTGCCGACAATGGCGATTTTCGGATGTTTGGGGTCGCCCCAGCGCAATTCGATCAGGCGCGGCGCGAAGCTCTTGTCCGCCGCCTTGCCGACGGCGTGAATCATGGGGAAGCCCTGCTCCAGCGCGTCGCCCTTCGTCACCTTGCATTCGGCGTCGAAGCGTTCCGCCACCCTGCGCGCCGCTGCTTCCAGATCGCCCGGCCCCATGTCGGCGGCGGGCGTGTTGACCAGATCGCGCACCAACGCCACCGCTTCGGCCAGCCGCGTCGCCGCCTCGATCTGCGCCACCTCGCCGGTCAGCAGCACGCGGACGCCGGAGCCATTCTCCTCCTTGCGATAGCGGTCGAAGCGATATTGCGCGGTCAGCCATCCCAGCATCGCCGGACCCGCTATTCCCTCTGCCAGCCGGTAGGTGCCTTCGGGCAATGCTTCGGCCAGTTTGGCAAGGCACCATGGCCCCAGCTTTTCGCGGGATGCGACTCCTGCGATGACGGACCAATCCGCCGGATCGTCGCCGGGCAAAATGGCATGTTCATGCGCCTTGCCCTTGAATTTCTGCGCCGCGACCAGCGTTCGCACCCGTTCCGGCTGGCTCGCGAGCCACGCCTCCAGCCCTTGCGCATCGACGATCCGGATCGATCGGGCGGGTTGATTGTTGTCGGCTTTGAGCAGGTCGGAAAAATCAGTCATGACGCACCTGTTTTGAAGAAAGGCGGGCGGGATGAAAAGCGCAATTTTTCGTCGCCTCCGCGCCTCCTTCGACCGCGCTATCATTTGCGTTGGACGGTCCGCAGGCATAGATTGAACGCAGCTACAATAAGGAGAGATGTGATGATGCACACCGACGATGGCAGGCTCCAGGCTCTTCGCGCCCGTGCCTATGCGCTGGCGGAAAGCGGGCGCTTCGACGGAGCGCATGCGGTGGAGCAGGCGTTGATCGCGGAAGGTTGGCCCAATGCGGGCGCCGCGCTCCAGAGCAGTTATACGCGCAAGGCGATCAGCGAACGGTGCATGGCGGCAACCAAGACCCACTGATGCGGCGCGGCCAGGGGAGGGGAAAGGCGGGACCGCTGTTTGTGGCGGGGCTGTTGCTTGGCGCGTGCTCGGCGGCCAAGGATGCGGACAATGCGATGGGGACCGGCAATGATGTCGTCGCCAGCAATTTCGCCAACCGCATGTCCGGCCAGCCTGAACCGCCCCTGCCCGCCAAGCCGTTCGAGCAGAAGGAAAAGACCGATCTGCTGGAGTTCGCCTACGGCTATCCCGCCCAGGCGGCGCAGATTCCCGCTTTGGTCGAAAAATTCGGCAACACTCTCAAGGTCAATAAGTCCGATGCGTTGAAAATGGCGCGCGAAGATCAGAAGGCGGCCAAGGCTTCGGGCTTTCCCTTCCATGCCCACGCCCTCGAAACCCATTGGACCGTGACCGCCGACACCCCACGCTTTCTGGCGCTGGAATCGGAAAGCTATGTCTATACTGGCGGCGCCCATGGCATGACCGGCTATGACGCCCTGCTGTGGGACAAGGACCGCAAGCGCGAAACGGCGGTGGAGGCGCTTATGACATCGCCAACCGCCTTTGCCGCCGCCATTCACGACCGTTTCTGCGAGGCGCTCGACAAGGCACGGGCCGAAAAGAGGGGCGAGCCGGTGAAGCGCAGCGATGATGACGACTTCACCAAATGCATCGATCCGATGAAGCAGGTGCTGGTGCCCACGTCAAAGGACGGCAAGCTGATCGACGGCGTCACCGTGGTCATCGGCCCCTATAGCGCCGGTCCCTATGCCGAGGGCAGCTACGACATTGCGCTGCCCGTCGACGCGGCAATGCGCAAGGCGATCAAGACCGAGTATCAGGACGCTTTCGTCGCAGTAGAATGATGCTGCCCCGCAATGCACCGTGTTCCTGCGAAGGCAGGAACCCAGTCCCTCCGTTCGAACTGGGTTCCTGCCTTCGCAGGAACACGAAATGCCTAGGACGGATCGACATTCAGGAGATGGCGTGACGAAAATGGTGGTTTTCTGCGACCCGGAGCGCAGCGTACTAAAAGTACGTGAGCACCGGAAGCGCGGAGAACCGCCATTTGCAGGCCGCCAGAACTGAATGTCGATCCGTCCTAGCCCTGCGGCACCCCAAAAAGGTCATGCTCATCCGCATCCTCGATCAGCGCGTTGAGGATGCTGCCCGGCACCAATCCTTCACCCACGTCGCGCAGGAAGACATTGCCGTCGATCTCCGGCGCATCCGCCTGGCTGCGGGCGGTGGCGCCGACCGAGCCGTCCTCATCAGCCTCGCCCACCTCATCGATGATGACCGGCAGCACGCGCCCCACTTTTGCGGCAAGCTTGGCGGCGGAGATCGCAGCGGTCTTCTCCATGATCCGCTGATAGCGCTCTTCCTTGACCTCTTCCGGCACCGCGCCCGGCAGGTCGTTGGCGGTGGCGCCCTCGACCGGCTCGAAGCGGAAGGCGCCCACGCGATCTAGTTGCGCCTCATCCAGCCATTGCAGCAGATAATCGAAATCCGCCTCCGTCTCGCCAGGGAAGCCCACGACGAAAGAGGAACGGATTGCAATATCCGGGTAGATGTCCCGCCATTTGCGGATGCGGTCCAGCACTTTAGCTTCGTTCGCAGGCCGTTTCATCGCCTTTAGCACCGAAGGCGCGGCATGCTGAAACGGAATGTCGAGATAGGGCGTCAATAGTCCCTCGGCCATCAGCGGGATGACCTGATCCACATGCGGATAGGGATAGACATAGTGCAGCCGGACCCAAGGCGGCGTGCCCTCCGCGGTGCGGAGTTGCCCCAGTTCCCGCGCCAGATCGGTCATATGGGCGCGAACTTCGCGGCCCTTCCACTGGCGCGTCTCATGCCGGGTATCGACGCCGTAAGCCGATGTATCCTGGCTGATGATCAGCAGTTCCTTCGTTCCCGCATGCACCAGCTTTTCCGCCTCGCGCAGCACCGCATCGACACGCCGCGACACCAGATCGCCGCGCAGCGAGGGGATGATGCAGAAGGAGCAGCGATGGTTGCAGCCCTCCGAAATCTTCACATAGCTGTAATGGCGCGGCGTCAGTTTGAGCCCGCCTTCCGGCACCAGGTCGACGAAAGCGTTTGGCACTGGCGGCGATGCTTCATGCACC
Source organism: Sphingobium sp. SJ10-10 (assembly GCF_036038995.2). Lineage (NCBI taxonomy): Bacteria > Pseudomonadati > Pseudomonadota > Alphaproteobacteria > Sphingomonadales > Sphingobiaceae > Sphingobium > Sphingobium sp. SJ10-10. The sequence continues at coordinate 1,701,693 of NZ_CP158132.1, read as the reverse complement.
GCGTTCACCACCGCCTCATATTGATGCGCGCCGGTAACGGCCAGCACCTGCGGGAACTTGGCGCGGATCAACTCCGCCTCATTGCCCATGCAGCCGGTGACGATGACGCGGCCATTTTCCGCAATCGCCTCGCCAATGGCTTCCAGCGATTCTTCCTTGGCCGAATCGAGGAATCCGCAGGTATTGACCAGCACGACGTCGGCGCCGGCATAGTCGGCGGACATTTGATAGCCGTCGGAACGCAGCTTGGTCAGGATGCGCTCGCTGTCGACCAGTGCCTTGGGACAGCCCAGCGACACCATGCCGATCTTCGGCGCTTCGGGAATTTTGGTTGCCATGATCGCCGCGCACATAGGGATTTTTGCGCCCAATGTCACGGGGGACCTGAAATCAAGCCAGGCTGCGGGATTCCCCGGCCGCATCCCCCTGCACGATCTCGATGATGATGTCGCCGGTCTGGAGCTTCACTCGTCCGCCGGACGCGGCCAGATCGGTCGTATAGTCGGCAATAGGCTGCCTGGGCGGTCAGGGGCAGGAACTGGGTTAGGAACGCGCGTCAGCCAACGCTAATTCCCGAAGACCTGCGCCGTCGCCGCCATCGCGCTGTCCTGCGTCAGGTCATAATGCAGCGGCGTCACCGTCACATAACCCTCCGCAATGGCGGCCAGATCGCTCCCCTCGGGCACGGAGTCGCTTTTCCCGAGCCCAAACCAATAATAGTCATAACCGCGCGGGTCGGTGCCCCGGATGATCTTCGTCCGGTCGACATCATGGAAACCTTGCCGAACCACGCGGATGCCCTTCACCGCCTCCGGATCGATCGCCGGAAAATTGACGTTGAACAGCAGCCGGGGACTGGCCGGCATGGCGATCAGCGGCCGCAACACCCGCTCGCCCCAAGCCCGCGCCGCAGCGAAGGGCACGGCATCGCCCATGCCCTCCCGCGCATAGACCTGGCTGAGCGCAATCGACTTGATCCCGGAAATCGCGCCTTCCATCGCGGCGGAAACCGTGCCCGAATAGGTCACATCCTCGGCCAGATTGGCCCCCCGGTTGACGCCGGAAAGCACCAGATCGGGCTTTGCGTCCTGCATCAGATGGCCGACCGCCATCATCACCGCGTCGGTCGGCGTCCCTGTCACGCTATAATGTTTCTCGCCATGCTGGCGGATGCGCAGCGGCCGCGTGAGCGTCAGACTATGGCCCGCGCCCGACTGCTCCTCGCTCGGCGCGACGATCCAGATATCGTCGGATATCGTCCGCGCAATCTCCTCCAGCACGGTCAGGCCCGGAGCATCAACCCCATCGTCATTGGTAAGCAGGATACGCATGACGAGCCGCCCTTTACCGGGGCCGCAACCGCGTCAGGCCACCCATATAGGGCGCCAGCGCCTCCGGCACGATCACGCTGCCGTCCTCCTGCTGGTAATTTTCCAGCACCGCCACCAAAGTCCGCCCCACGGCCAGCCCCGACCCATTGAGTGTATGCAGGAAGCGGGTCTGCTTCTCGCCCTCCGGCTTGTAGCGCGCATTCATCCGCCGCGCCTGGAAATCGCCGCAGTTGGAGACGGAGCTGATCTCGCGATAGGTCTGTTGGCTCGGCAGCCAGACTTCCAGATCCCAGGTCTTGCGCGCGCCAAAGCCCATGTCGCCGGTGCAGAGCAGCACCTTGCGATAGGGCAGCTCCAGCGCCTGCAACACGCCCTCGGCCGCCGCGCACATGCGCTCATGCTCGGCCTCGGACTCCTCCGGCTTGCAGATCGCCACCAGCTCGACCTTCTCGAACTGATGCTGGCGGATGAACCCGCGCGTGTCGCGCCCCGCGGATCCCGCCTCCGACCGGAAACAGGGCGTCAGCGCCGTCAAGCGCAGCGGCAGGGTCTCCACCGGCACGATCTGCTCGCGCACGAGGTTGGTGAGGGAAACCTCCGCCGTCGGGATCAGCCAGCGCCCATCGGTGGTCCTGAACAGATCCTCCGCGAATTTCGGCAACTGCCCCGTGCCGAACAGCGCCTCGTCGCGCACCAGCAAAGGCGGATTGACCTCCTCATAGCCATTTTCGTCCGACTGGCGATCGAGCATATATTGCGCCAGCGCCCGGTGCAGCCGCGCCATCTGTCCGCGCAGCGCGGTGAAGCGCGCGCCGGACAGCGCCGCGCCACCCTCGAAATCCAGCCCCAGCGCCGGTCCGAAATCCGCATGATCCTGCGGCGTGAAGGTGAAGCTCCTCGGCTCGCCCCAGCGCGAAACCTCGACATTCTGCGCTTCATCCTCGCCCAGCGGCACATCGTCCGCCGGCAGGTTCGGGATTGCCGCCAGCCGCGCCGCCAAAGCCTCCCCGACTTCGCGATCCTCGGCCTCCAGCGCGGGCATGCTGTCCTTGAGCGCGGCGACTTCGGCCTTCAGTGCCTCGGCCTTTTCCATATCCTTCTGCGCCATCGCCTGGCCGATGGCCTTGCTTGCCTCATTGCGGCGCGCCTGGCCCTGTTGCAGCGCGGTCTTGATCGCCCGGCTGCGCTCGTCGAGCGCCAGCAGTTCCGCGCTCAGCGGGTTAAGCCCGCGCCGGGCAAGGCCGGCGTCGAAAGCGGCGGGATTTTCGCGAAGGAAACGAATGTCGTGCATGGGTCAGCCCTATGCCGTTGTGCTTGCCGCCGCGCAACCCTGCACGCCGCCGTCCGTTCGTGCTAAAAGCGATCGTTGAAAAGAGAGGAACGGGACGATGCAAATAGACCATGACGCGATGGTGCTGGTTGCCGACGGGCGCAAAATGCTGTTCTTTCGCAACAAGGGCAGCCCGGCCTTTCCCAATCTGGAAACGGAGGAAGTGAAGCAGCAGGACAATCCCCCCGATCGCGAGCAGGCCTCCGACGGGACCGGGCGCGGTCCCAATTCGGTGGGCAGTCACCGGGGAGCCGTGGAGCAGACCAATTTCCACGATTTGGAGGAAGCCCGCTTCGCTGCCGAAGCGGCCGAACTGCTCAAGCGCCGCGCCCTCGCCCATGACTATGACAAGCTGATCATCGTAGCGCCGCCCTCCGCCCTGGGCGAGATGCGCAAACATTATCACAAGGAAGTGCAGAACCGGCTGGTGGGGGAGATCGCCAAGGATCTGTCCAATCATCCCGTGCCGGAAATCGAGCGAATCATCGCGACGAGCTGAACGCGATATCCGGCCGGCGCTTCCCCCCGGATGCGCCGGCCGGATCGCCCCCGGTTAACCTTCGATCCCCGCCTTCGCTCGCGCGAACCGTTTGCGGGCCAGAAGGGCTGCTGCGCCTGCTCCAAATAGCAGCACCATCGGCGGCGCCGGAACATCGGTCGGCGGTGGCGGCGGATGATGATCGCCGCCCGACGAACTGGAGGATGAAGAGGAGGAGGATGTCGAGCTGCTGGTCGAGGAACTCGACGAAGACGAGCTGGAGGTCGAGCTCGAAGTCGAAGAACTGCTGGTCACATTGCCGCTCGACGTGGAGACGTTGCCCGACGACGTCGAAACATTCCCCGAAGATGTCGACACATTGCCTGAAGAGGTCGAAACCCCGCCCGTGGACGTCGATACCCCGCCAGTCGAAGTCGAAACACCCCCAGTCGAAGTGGACACGCCTCCGGTCGAGGTCGACACCCCACCGGTCGTCGAGCTGGTCGAGCTGGTGATTCCGCCGGTCGAGCTGCTGGTGGAGGAGATCACCACCGAACCGCCCGATCCGCCGCCGCTGCCGCCGAAAAACCCGCCGATGAAGCCGCCGCCGCCAAAGCCGGGGCCGCCCGCCATCACGATGGGCGCGCCGCCGCCGCCCGACATGACCGGCATTTCCGCCGCGGCCACCGGCGCGGGCAGGGGAATGGGTGCGGCCTGGGTCGTCACCGTCACGGTCTGCGGCGCGCAGGACACCGTCTTCACCACCCGCTGGACCTTGCGCACGGCATAATGCCTGCGCGGGGCCGCCTTCACGCTCTTGGTGCTGTGGACCCCGGCGGGACGCGCGCTTTCAGCGACATGGACAGCGCCGCCGCCGATGATCGCACCGCCAGCGGCGCAAGCGCATAATTTAGCCAATGCCATCCGTACCGACATAGGTTCCACTCTTGTTTATCTTTGCAGCCTGACTGGTCTCGTCACTGAAATTGCGCAGCAACGGTCGCGGGGCCATTTCCTAACTCTATCAACGCAAAACAAAGCGTTAACTTCAATGGCGTTAACTCTGAATATCGGGGCCAAGTCGAGGAAAAATATAACAAATCATAAACTACTATGGTTAACGTCCCATAGTGACACGGCGGCTGGCCGCTGCGACAATACGGCTTGTCTATTTTCTTTTGGCATTGCCCCACCCTACAGAATCGTCGGTTTTCCGTGGATAAGCGCGATGCGGCGCAGGATCGGCGCGCCGGACCACTGATTGTCCGCTTGTCTCCGGCCGTGCCGCTGGTTATTAGGCGCCGTCAATCACAAGTCACGGATACCCCGGCACTTTAAGCATTGGGGATCCCGCGAGTCGGAGAGCCAGATGGCATCGGTCCTGAATTCCGATAAAGACGGCCCAAATCCGCCGAAATCGGCTGTAACCCTCCCCCCCGATTATCGTCCTTCCGCAGACGAAGAATTTATGAACCCGCTCCAGTTGGAGTATTTCCGGCAGCGCCTGTGGGACTGGAAAAAGCAGATACTGACTGAAGCGGAGGGGACATTGGCGGTTCTGCAGAATGAACCGCTGCGTGAACCCGATCTCAACGACCGCGCATCGAGCGAGACGGACTGGTCGATCGAACTGCGCACCCGCGATCGTCAGCGCAAGCTGATCTCGAAGATCGACGCCGCGCTGCGCCGCATCGACGAGGGCGAATATGGCTATTGCGAAGTGACTGGCGAACCCATTTCGCTGGGCCGCCTGGAAGCCCGTCCGATCGCGACCATGACGGTCGAAGCGCAGGAACGGCACGAGCGGCAGGAAAAAGTCTCTCGCGACGATTAACCTTTTGTCCATGCGCCCATGGCAATATCGCTGCGATAATGTGGTGATATTGCAGGGCGTTGTGGATGGATGGCAATGAAAACATGGATCGGGGCCCCGCGCGATCGGGTCCGCGAGACAGTCTGTTCCTGCTCACCAATTTGAGTTCGGTGGACGGCACGCCGCTTGGCCGCGCGCGAGTCCGCAATCTTTCCGCGACTGGCTTGATGGCCGACTGCGAGCGCGCCGTGCCCGCGGGCACCCGCATCCGTTTCGATCTGCGCGGCATCGGGCAGGTCAACGGCTCGGTCGTCTGGTCGCGCGAAGACCGCATCGGCATCGCCTTCGACGAGGAAATCGACCCGCAACTGGCGCGCCGCCCGATCTCGGCGCAGGCGGGACAGGCATCGGTGCCGGACTATCTGCGCCAGCGCCGGCTCATTCGCTGAATTCTCAAATCCTTCCCGTCGTCAGATGGGGAGGGGGCGCCGCAACGTTCGCCCATTTCCCCTCCACCAGCCTGTGCGCGCCTTTGCAGCCATGGCGGACTTTCCCAACAATTCCTCAAAAAAAAGCCCCGCAGGCCCATCCAGCCCCGGAGCTTTCGTCACCCGTCACCTCAAGAAAAGGGCTGGATCAGCGGCAAGGGACCGCTGATCCATGCCTTTCACTCAGGCGTCACCGGCTGTCAGTGTTGCGCCTCCATTTCCTCCTTCAGCCGAAGCTTCTGCTTCTTGAGCGAGGCTACCAGGATCGCATCAGGCATCGGACGACTCGTCTCCGCCTTGATTCGTGCCTCAAGCCCTGCATGCTTGGCCGAAAGAGCTGAAATGTGGCTGTTTTCCATGACATTCTCCTAACGAGGGTGATGGATGGATGAATAAATCACGATTCGCGGGGATTGTCTTCGGGTGATTCGCGCTTTGCGACGGGACGCGTTGAAATTTGCGATGGTTCGTGTCGGCCCGTCGGGCTATCAAAGGGGGATGGGACGGCAATGGGTGCGAAAGTAGGTGTATGGTGAGCCGCGAAGACATCATGCGTCGGCTGGAATTGTTGCGAATCGAGCATCGCGATCTTGATGGCGCCATCGCCGCGCTGGTCGACTCCGGCTCGGGCGATCAGATGCAGATCGCCCGCCTTAAAAAACGCAAATTGCGGCTGCGCGACGAAATGGCGTTGCTGGAGGATCAACTCGTCCCCGACATCATCGCCTGACCGGTTTTTGGGCGGATTGTGGTTAATGCCGCGCCAACCGCCCCCGAATGAGACAATTCGGGGTTAACGGGCCGCATCGGGCCTGACAAGGGTTCCCGCTTATGGCACATGTCGGCCATGAAACTCGCCGCTTCCGCTGACCAGGGCTTGCACCGCCGTCTGGTCGATGGCCTTTATGTCGAAGCCATGATCATGGCGGATGAGGCGCGCGCCTATTTCGACATTCGCGAGACGTCCGATCCGGAAGTCGACGATCCGCTCCGCCGCGTCGCCTTTGCCTGCGAATCGCTGAAAGTCACGACCCGCCTCATGCACATCATCGCCTGGCTGCTGAGCCAGCGGGCCTGGCAACGCGGCGAACTTAGCGATGCGGAGATGCTGGACGAGAAATATCGCCTGGGCCATGCCGCCACCACCGATCCGACGCTTTCCGCCAACTTCCCCTTCGCCGCCCGCGCGCTGATAGAGGCGAGCCAGGATCTTTACGAGCGCGTCGCCCGCCTGCAGGACCGCATGGCCCGCCCGCGCGCCCAGGCGGAACCCAATCCTGCCCGTGCCCTGATGGATCGCCTCAACGCCGCCTTTTGACGGTCTGGCGTGCGGAAGATTTGATTTACAGCCTTGGTTGGCCAGAAGGGGACGTTGATAATATCGTCATCCCGGCTTGATCTTGGGGGCTGGCCTTCTGCCCAATAACTGGTCTAGATCAGGCATATGAACACCGGTTTGCGGACCTGCCGCCGCATTTCAGGCCTTCCGCAAGCTGCCCTTCTCGTGCCGCTGCTTCTGCTCGCGCCCGTCGCCTATGCGCAGACGGCGCCCCAGAGCGGTGTCCAGCACGACCCCGATCCCGCCCTTGCGCCGATGCCGGACATAGGCGTGGACTGGCCCGACATGGGTCAACCGGACAGCATCGCCCCGATGGTCGAGCTGCCGCCCGAAACCTCCGACGCGCCGCAGCAGGCCATCGCGCCCGAAGTTTCCGACGAACCGGCGGAGGAGGCAGCGACCTTTGCGGACACCGGCGAAGAGCGCCGCTACACCGTCACGCTTTCCGGCGTGGAAGAGATTGCCGATGCCCAGTTCACCACCCGTTTCAAGGAATTGTCGGCATTGCAGCAGGGGGAGGGGAAGCCTGCTAACCTTGCCCAGATCAATCGCCGCATCAAGGAAGACAGCGACCTGCTGGACCGCCTGTTGCGCGCCAAGGGCTATTATGCCGCCCGCGTCCGCGGGACCGTCGCCGCGCCGCCGCCCGGCAGCGACAAGCTGGTCGTCACCTTCCGGATCGTGCCGGGCGCCCGCTATCTGCTCTCGTCCGTCGACCTGACGGGCCTAGAAACCACTGGGGAGCGTGAGGCGGAATTGCGCGCCGCCTTCCCGCCCAAGCCCGGAGACCCGGTTGACGCCGACGCCATCCTCGCGGGCCAGGTATCGCTGACGGTCGCCCTTGCGGAAAACGGCTTCCCCTTCGGCAAGGTGGGGGAGCCGGAAGTCCGCATCGACCATGATGAGCGTAAGGGTGACCTGGACATTGTCGTCAATCCCGGCGCCTATCGCACCTTCGGCAAGATCGTCATGGCCGATGAGGATCTGTTCAGCGCCCGCCATGTCCAGCGCATCGCCCGCTTTCATCCCGGCGATACCTATATGGCCTCGGATGTCGAGGATCTGCGTCAGGCGCTGGTCGCCACCGGCCTCGTCTCCTCCCTGACCATGACGCCGAGGGATGCCGGCGATGGCGAGCATGTCGACCTTGCCGTCGACGCCAGGCCTGCGCCGCTGCGCACCATTGCGGGCGAACTGGGCTATGGCACGGGTGAAGGCTATCGCGCGGAAGTCAGTTGGACGCACCGCAATTTCTTCCCGCCAGAAGGTTCCGTGACGTTGCGCGGCGTGCTCGGCACCCAGGAACAGACGGCATCCGTCATCTATCGCCGCAACAATTTCCGCCGCCGCGACAATGTGCTGACCGGGCTGCTGTCGGTCAGCAACATCCAGCGCGATGCCTATGACGCGCGCACCATCACCCTGTCGGGCTCGCTGGAGCGCCAGACCAACATATTGTTCCAGAAAAAATGGGTCTGGCGCATCGGCGGCGAACTGATCGCCTCGGACGAAGCGGATGCGTTCAGCAACGGCAACCGCCGCACCTTCTTCATCAGCGCCGTACCGTTGAGCCTCACCTATGACGGCAGCGACGACCTGCTGAACCCCACCAGGGGTTTCCGCCTGGGCGGTCGCCTCAGCCCGGAACTCTCCTTCCAGAACAGCACCTTCGGCTATGCCCGCGTGCAGCTCGACGGCAGCGTCTATCAGCCGATGAGCGACCGCATCGTGCTCGCCGCGCGCGCCCGTTTCGGGACGATCCTGGGTTCCACGGTCGATCGCATCGCGCCCTCGCGGCGTTTCTATGCAGGCGGCGGCGCGTCGGTGCGCGGCTATGGTTATCAGGCGATCGGCCCGCGCTACGGCCCGGACAATGATCCGGTGGGTGGCAAGAGTCTGGCTGAATTTTCGCTGGAATCGCGCATCCGCTTCGGCAATTTCGGCGTCGTGCCCTTCGTCGACGCCGGCAATATCTCGACCAGCTTCCTGCCGCGTTTCCGCGACCTGCGCATCGGCGCGGGGCTGGGCGTACGCTATTACAGCAGCTTCGGCCCGATCCGCATCGATGTCGGCACGCCGATCAATCCACAATCCGGCGACCCGAAGCTTGCCGTCTATGTCTCGTTGGGGCAGGCCTTCTGATGACAGAAGATCAGTCCGAAACGACCCTGCCGCCACGCCGCCGCCGTGCCTGGGACGGCCGTTGGCAGCGGTGGATCGCGGGGCTGCTCGCGACGCTGCTGCTCATTATCGCGGGCACCTTGGCCTGGCTCGACACCGCGCCCGGCCATCGCTTCCTCGTTTCCCGCATCGCCCGGATCAGCCCGCCTTCGGGCCTGCGCATCCATGTCGACCGGATCGACGGCAGCATATACCGCAAGGCGATCCTCCACGGCCTCACCCTGTCCGATCCCAAGGGCGCCTTCCTCGACGCCCCCCGCGTGGAACTCGACTGGTGGCCCTTCGCCTGGCTCTCCAACCGGCTCGACATCGATCGCCTTGTCATCCCAGAGGCGACCCTGCGCAAGCTGCCCAAGCTCAACCCCAGCGAGCGGCAAGGCCCGATCCTCCCCGGCTTCGACATCCGCCTGATGCAGTTTTCCGTCGGCCGCCTGATCATCGACCGGGGCGTCACCGGCAAGATTCAGCAGGCCACGCTGTTGGGCGACGCCGACATTCGTGGTGGCCGCGCGATCATCGACCTCTCGGCTCGCGTGCTGAACGGCGAGGATGCGCTCAACATCGCGCTCGACAGCCGTCCGGACGACGACAAGTTCGACCTCGACGTCACTGTCAATGCTCCCAAGGGCGGGGTACTGGCCGTCATGGCGGGCCTGAAACAGGACGCCAATCTGCGTATCCACGGCAAGGGCAGCTGGACCCGCTGGGATGGCCGCCTCGCCGGCACGCTCGACAGCGAACCCGCCATCGACCTGAAACTGGCCGCCCGCAGCGGAACCTATGCTGCCACCGGCACGATCGAAGGCTCCGCCATAGCGGGGCGTGGCCTGTTCCAGCGCCTCTCCGCGCCGCGCCTGGCCATCCAGGCCAGCGGATCGATGGCCGACCGGGTGATCGACGGCAAGCTCTCGCTCCGTTCCACCGCGATCGATCTTAGTGCCGACGGCGGCATCGACCTGCGCAACAATGCGCTCGACAATCTGCTGGTCGATGTGAAGCTCGCCCGACCGCAGGCGCTGCTCAAGTCGATGACCGGCCGCGACATCGCCGCCCGTATCCGCCTGGACGGTCCGCTCGCCGGGTTCGGCTATGAATATCTGTTGACGGCGAAGCAACTCGCCTTCGGCAAGACGGTGATCCATGATGTCCGCGCCGACGGCAAGGGGCGCAAGACCAAGGGCGGCCCCGCGCTGATCCCCGTCCATCTGCGTGCGCGCCGTCTGGACGGGCAGGGGGAACTGGTCGAAGGCATCATCCGCAATTTCGAGCTCGACGGCGTGCTCCAGCTCAAGAACCAGCAGATCGTCAGCAACCCGATGACGGTCCGCTCCGACAAGTTGCACGGCAAGCTCATCATGATCGCGGACCTTAGGACGGGCCGCTATGATTTCGGCTTGGACGGTCAGATCAGCGGACTCGCCATTCGCGGCCTCGGCATCGTCGACGTCACGTCGAAGCTGCGCGCGGTCCCCGGTCCCAAAGGCGCCTTCACCCTGAGCGGCAACGCCATGGCGCGAATGCGGCGGCTCGATAACAGCTTCCTGCGCTCGCTGGGCGGCGGCTTGCCGGTGGTCCGCAGCGCGCTCTCGCTGGGACCGGACGGCCAGCTTCAATTCACCAACCTTCACCTCGACGCGCCGCTGCTCACGCTCACGGCCAAGGGTTATCGCCGCCGCGACGGCACCATCCATTTCGAAGGCGGCGGCCAGCACAAAAGCTATGGCCCGCTGCGCCTCACCCTGGAGGGCAAGATCGACCGGCCGACCGTCGACGTCGTTTTGCAAAGCCCATTGAAGGCGCTGGGCGTCACCGACATGCACGCGCACCTGATCCCCGACGCGGCGGGTTACAGCTTCACGGCGGAGGGCGGCTCCACCCTCGGTCCCTTCACCGGCAATGGCGCGATCCTGCTGCCCCCCGGTGGGCAGGCCACCGTCCGCATCGCCCGCGTCACCGCCTCGGGTGTGACCGCCAGCGGCGACCTGCGCCCGGTCACCGGCGGCCTGGACGGCACGCTCAATGTCAGCGGCCCCGTTACCGGCACCGTTGCCTTCGCGCCGGTCAGCGGCGTGCAGCAACTCAAGCTCGCTCTTGTCGCCACCGACGCTAGCTTCGATGGCCCCACCGCCATTACCGTCCGCCGTGGCAAGCTGGACGCCACGATCCTGCTCGATCCCTCGGGCACCTGGATCAACGCCACGGCGCAGGCGCGGGGGCTTCGCGTCGGCGCCATCCAGATCGGCCGCCTGGCCGCCAATGCCGATCTGGTTGACGGCAGCGGCAAGGTCCGCGCCAGCATTTCCGGCCAGCGCGGCCGCCTGTTCGACCTCACCGGCGAAGCGCAGGTCACGCCCGGCCGCATCCAGCTTCAGGCCAGCGGCACTGTCGACAAACGCCCGATCAAGCTGACCCGCGCCGCCATCTTCACCCGTACGCAAGATGGCTGGCGCCTCGATCCCGCGTCGATCAGCTTCGCGGGCGGCTCGCTCCAACTGGGCGGCGAACTGAGCGGCCAGACCACCAGCATAGAGGCGCGCCTGGAAAAGCTGCCGCTCTCGCTGCTCGACATCGCCTATGACAATCTCGGCCTCGGCGGCACGGCGACCGGCTCGCTCAGCTATGTCCATACTCGCGGCGGCGTGCCCACCGGCAAGGCGGAACTGCGCGTGCGTGGCCTGTCCCGTTCCGGCCTGTCGCTCAGTTCCCGCCCGGTCGATGCCGGCGTCAACGCGGTCCTCACCCACGACCGGCTTGCGACCCGCATGATCTTCGTCGCGGATGGCCAGACCATCGGCCGCGCCCAGGCGTTGCTCACACCGCTCGGCACCGAAGGAAGCCTGGTCGAACGCCTCAACCGCGCGCCGCTCTTCGCGCAGCTTCGTTATAATGGCACCGCCGACACGCTCTGGCGCCTGACCGGGGTGGAGATCGTCGACATATCCGGCCCCGTCAGCGTCACCGCCGACGCACGCGGCACGCTGGGAGATCCCGCCATCACCGGCTCGCTCGCGACCGATGGCGCCGCGATCAACAGCCCCGTCACCGGCATGCGCCTGCACGGCGTCAAGGCGCGGGGCCGCTTCTCCGGCGCGCAACTGGTCATGACCGATTTCAGCGCCGCCGCGCAAAATGGGGGGACGGTCACGGGTACGGGCAGCTTCACCTTCAACGGCATCGCAGGCGTCGGCATGGATTTGCGCCTGCAAGCCGAAAATGCGGCCCTGCTGGAGCGGGACGATATCGCCGCCACCGTCACCGGCCCGATCACGCTCAGTTCCACCGGCAAGGGCGGCACCATCGGCGGCGACCTCATCCTCAACCGCAGCCGCTTCACCATGGGCCGCGCCGCCGCCGTCGCGCAAATCCCCGAACTTCGGGTCATCGAGATCAACCGCCGTGGCGATGAGATCGAGCGTCCCCGCACCGTTGTCCCTTGGGCGCTGGCGATCAAGGCGCGCGCCCGCAACCGCCTGATCGTCACTGGCCTGGGCCTCGACAGCGAATGGCGCGCCGATCTCGACATTGGCGGCACCGTCACCAATCCCGCCATCGGGGGCACCGCCGACCTCGTCCGTGGCACCTATGATTTCGCCGGCCGCCGTTTCGACCTCAAGGAAGGCAAGATCCAGTTCGACGGCCGCACCCCCGTCAACCCCATGCTCGACATCGATGCGGAGGCGAATGTCAGCGACCTGACCGCCACCATCCATGTCGGCGGCACGGGACTCAAGCCAGTCATCAGCTTCACCAGCGTACCGGCGTTGCCGCAGGACGAACTGCTCTCCCGCATCCTCTTCGGCACATCGATCACCAACCTGTCCGCGCCAGAAGCGCTGCAATTGGCTTCGGCGGTCGGTTCGCTCCAGGGGCAGGGCGGCCTTGACCCGATCAACGCCGTGCGCAAGGCGGCGGGGCTGGATCGTCTCCGCATCATCGCCGCTGACCCGACGCAGGGGCAGGGGACTTCCATCGCGGCGGGCAAATATCTGACGCGCAAGACCTATGTGGAGCTGATCACCGACGGGCAGGGCTATTCCGCCACGCGCATCGAATATCAGGTCACGCGCTGGCTCTCGCTGCTGGGCGCCATCTCGACGCTGGGCCGTGAAAGCGTCAACGTCCGCGTTTCAAAGGATTATTGAGCGTGACCAAGTCCCGCATCGACGCCGCCGCCGCAATCAGCGTCATGGACCTGTTCACCATCGGCATCGGTCCGTCCAGTTCCCACACGGTCGGTCCGATGCGCGCGGCGCTGCTGTTCATGGACTCGCTGCCCGCAACCCCGACGCGGGTGCAATGCGAACTTTACGGCTCGCTGGCCCTCACCGGCAAAGGCCACGCCACCGACACGGCGATCCTGCTCGGTCTGTCCGGCTATCGTCCTGAAGGCGTCGATCCGGACGCTGTTCCCACGATCCTCGCCGCCATCCGCAGTGAAGGCCGTATCCGCGCGGGCAGCGCCGCCAAGCTCTTCATCCCCTTTGACGAAGCCACCGATCTCCTCTTCCGCAAGGGCGAATTTCTGGAAGCGCATAGCAACGGCATGCGCTTCTCCGCCTGGTTCGAGGGCAAGGACGATCCGCTGATCCGCGACTATTATTCCGTCGGCGGCGGCGCCGTCCTTCCCGGCACGGCGGAAGGGTTCGATCCGCAACTCGGCCATAATGTCGTCCAGCCGCATCCCTTTTCCTCCGGCGCCGAAATGCTCGCCCTGGGCGAAGCGACCGGCCTCAGCATCGCCACCCTTGTCCTGCGCAACGAGGGCGCCTGGCGCACCCGGCCGGAAACCGAAGCCTTTCTCGACAGCGTGATCGACGCCATGAGCGCCTCGATCGACCGGGGTCTCAAGGAAGAGGGTCTGCTCCCCGGCGGGCTCAAGGTCCGTCGCCGCGCCCGCTCCATCCACAATCGGCTGGTCTTGCAGCAAAACGCCCTCGGCCCGGCGCAGATCTTCGAATGGGTCAGCCTCTTCGCCCTCGCCGTGAATGAGGAAAATGCCGCAGGCGGCCGCGTCGTCACCGCGCCCACCAATGGCGCGGCGGGCGTCATCCCGGCGGTGCTGCATTATTATCGCCGTTTCGTCCCCGGCGCCGACCGGGAAGGGGAGCGCCGCTTCCTGCTCACTGCCGCCGCCATCGGCTTCCTCTACAAGAAGCGCGCCTCCATCTCCGCCGCCGAAATGGGTTGCCAGGGGGAAGTCGGCGTCGCCTGCTCCATGGCCGCCGCAGGCCTTGCCGCCGTGCTGGGAGGCACCAACCAACAGATCGAAAATGCCGCCGAAATTGGCATGGAACATAATCTCGGCCTCACCTGCGATCCGATCGGCGGCCTCGTCCAGATCCCTTGTATCGAGCGCAACACCATGGGCGCGGTAAAGGCGATCAACGCGGCCTATCTCGCCTTGCAAGGCGATGGCCGTCACATCGTCAGCCTGGACGCGGTGATCGAAACCATGCGCCAGACCGGCGAGGACATGGCCAGCCGATACAAGGAAACCAGCCTCGGCGGCCTTGCCGTCAATGTGGTGGAATGCTGATCGGCTCGTCGTCCCGCCCGCTCATCTTCGCGGCGAATGGACTTCATTTCGTGACATTAATGACACATAATCAATCGTTTATCTGAGGTTCATGAAACCTGACGGCATCTCCATGACTTCACCGTCTTCCCTCCTGACAGGGGGACGAGAAGAAGAATGGAGTATCCGAATATGCGTAAGATCCTGGCCGCAACCCTCCTGACCGGCGCAGCGGTCGCAAGCCCCGCTCTGGCGCAGGAAGCCGCCCCGACATTCACTGGTCCGCGCGTCGAAGCGATATTGGGCTATGATCATACCGGCGCAGGCAGCAGCGTCGACAATGACAATGATCGCACCGATCAATCGATCGACGGCCTGCTCTACGGCGTTGGCGCGGGCTATGACGTGAACCTTGGCAGCGCGGTCGTCGGCGTGGAGGGCGAATATACCGACTCCACCTCAAAGAGCAGCCGGACCGACTTCACCGACCAGTTCGGCTTCGGCCGGGTCAAGCAGGGCCGCGATCTTTACATCGGCGCGCGGGCGGGCATCCTCGCCAACCCGAACACGCTGGTCTATGTGAAGGGCGGCTATACCAATACGAAGCTCGACGTGCTGGCCGGCGACACCAATCAGGAAACCAACACCAATTTCAAGCTGGACGGCTGGCGCATCGGCGCGGGCGTGGAGCGGGCCATCAACGCCAACACCTTCGCCAAGCTCGAATATCGCTATTCCAAATATGAGGACGCGCATATCGACTTCGCCAACGGCGCGACCAGCGACGAATTCGGCATCGACACCGATCGTCATCAGGTCGTGGCCAGCCTCGGCTGGCGCTTCTGACGAAAGGGAGGGGCCGGGTCGCTCCGGCCCCTTCACTTCACGCCATGGCGCGCAGCCCTGTCGGCGCCACTGCGGACCTGCTATGACGGTCGCCGTGCGCGACGCGATTCCCCATCTTTATTCTGTCGGCATCAAGCCGGATGACATCGACTTCATGGGTCATGTCAACAATGCCAGCTATTTGAAATGGGTGCAGGCGGCGGTGCTGGACCATTGGCGGGCACTCGCTCCGACGGAGGTGGTTACGCGCCATCTCTGGGTCGCGCTCAAGCATGAGATCACCTATCGCAAGCCGACCTTTCTGGAGGACGACGTGATCGCGACCGTCCTGCTCGAAAAGGTGCAGGGTGCGCGGGCCTTTTACGAAACGATCATCCGCCGGGGCGAAGAGGTTCTGGCGGAGGTCAAGTCGAGCTGGTGCTGCCTGGATGCCGACACGCTGCGCCCTGCGCGCCTGGCGCGCGAAGTCATCCAGCATTTCTTTGCGGCCGATCAGGAAAACGGTCGCAACGGCAAAATCTAGAGCGTCGCCTCGATTTCGCGAGCGGCAATATCCGGCTTCTCCGCCAGGCTGATCGGCCGCCCGACCACCAGGATCGAGGCGCCCCGATCCAGCGCCTCACGCGGCGTCACCGCCCGCTTCTGGTCTCCCATCGCGCCACCGGCGAGCCGCACCCCCGGCACTACGAAAAAGCCGTCGCCCCAAGCCTTCTTCGCCAGCCCGACTTCCTCGCCGGAACAGACGATCCCGTCCAGCCCCGCGCTGCGCGCCAGATCGGCCAGCCGCGCCACCTGATCCTCAGCCTGGCCGCCCACGCCGATGTCGAGCAGGTCGCCATTGTCGAGGCTGGTGAGCACCGTCACCGCGACGACCTTTGTATTGATCCCCGCCGCCGCCTTGGCATCCTCCAGCATTGCGCGCCCGCCCGCCGCATGGACGGTCAGGATAGCCGGTTCCAGCATATGCAGCGCCTGCACCGCCTTGGCCACGGTATTGGGAATGTCGTGCAATTTCAGATCCAGGAAGATCGGCAGGCCGAACTTCATCATCTCATGCACGCCATGATGGCCATGGGCGCAGAAAAATTCCAGGCCCAGCTTCAATCCGCCCACATGATGGCGCACCTGCTGCGCAAGTTCCTGAGCCTTGCGCAGGTCGGGCGTATCGATGGCGACGTAGATCGGGCTGGTCATGCTTGTCCTGTAGCGGAGAGGGGGGATGCCGCTGCCGCACTGTCGGCGGCGGTGACGGCAGGAGAGGGGGTGGCAGTGGCGGCGACCAGCGCCCGTTCGGTGCTTTCCAGCTTGCGCTTCATCCGCCAGCGCGTGGCCCGCGCCATGATCCAGAAGGGCAGCGCGCCCAACAGATAAGCGCCGATCAATAGGACGGGGAGCTTGGTTTCCATGACCAGATCGCCCCACAGATTCACTTCCACGCGGGTATAATTCGCCACGCAGAATAGCGCCAGGGCGACGGCGATGACGACCCAGAAAGCAGTCCGCAAAAATTGCATCAACGCTCCTATAGCTGCTGAGCGACGCAGCTTAGGCGATTTTGTCGCGCTTCGGAAGCGCTTCATCGGATCTATGGATGGCAATGCGCAGAAAAGCGCCTTTTTTCCAGCTCTGCGTCGCTCAACTTCCGCTCTTCGGAACCCGCGCCGCACCCCGCGCATTTCGTCCGTACAAAGGAGGCAGCACGCCCATGGCCGCGCGCGCATATTGGCAGGGCCAGATCCGTCTGGCGCTGGTATCCATCCCGGTGGAAATCTACGCCGCCACCAAGTCCGGCGCGCAGATCGCCTTTCACCAGATCCATCAGCCCAGCGGCAAGCGGGTACGCTATGAAAAGACCGTTCCCGGCCTGGGTCCGGTCAAGGCCGAGGATATCGTCAAGGGCTATGAGGTGTCGAAGGGCGACTATGTCCTGCTCCAGCCCGACGAGATCGAGGCGGTGAAGCTGGAAAGCAAGAAGACGCTCGAACTCACCCAGTTCGTCGACGCGAGCGAGATCGACGTTCTCTATTATGAGCGGCCTTATTATGTCGTTCCCGCCGACGATCTGGCCGAAGAAGCCTTCATCGTGCTGCGGGAGGCGCTGCGGCGGACGAAGAAGGTCGGCCTTGGCCAGCTCGCCATGCGGGGCCGCGAATATGTCGTGTCTTTAAAGCCCTGTGGCCGGGGCATGGTGCTCGAAACGCTGCGCTATGCCGATGAGGTCAACCGCGCCCAAGGCTATTTTCGCGACATTGAAGATGTGAAGCCGGACGCCGAATTGCTCGACCTGGCCGAAACGCTGATCGAGAAGAAGACCGCGCCCTTCAAGCCCGACAGCTTCCACGACCGCTATGTCGATGCGCTGGAACGGCTGATCGAGAAGAAGAAAAAGTCGAAGGGCCGCCGCATCATCGAGGACGCGGAAGAGGCTCCGGCCCGGCGCGGCAGCAATGTGATCGATCTGATGGCGGCGCTCAAGAAATCGGTCGATACAGGCGCTCCCCCCAAAACGCCCGCCGCCAAGACCTCAGCGCGGAAGGCGCCCGCCAAGCCGACCACCCGCAAACGGGCCTGATCCATGGCTGAGGTCGACCCACTCAGCAGCTATAACCGCAAGCGCGATTTCACCCGCACGAAGGAGCCGTCGGGCAAGCGCGGCCGCAGCCACGGCAACAGCTTCATCGTGCAGAAGCATGACGCGACCCGCCTGCATTACGACTTTCGCCTGGAAATGGATGGAGTCCTCAAGAGTTGGGCAGTGACCCGCGGTCCCAGCCTCGATCCGGAAGACAAGCGCCTCGCCGTCCGCACGGAGGATCATCCGCTGTCCTATGCGACGTTTGAAGGCACGATTCCCAAGGGCGAATATGGCGGCGGCACCGTGATGCTCTGGGACGAAGGGACGTGGGAACCCGTCCCCGGCAAGAGCGCGCATGATCTGGAGAAGGGCCATCTCCACTTCATCCTGCATGGGCAGAGGATGCGCGGCGAATGGCTGCTGATCCGGCTGAAACCTCGCGGCAAGGAGAAAGGGGAGAATTGGCTGCTGCGCAAGATCGAGGATGGCTATGCCGGCAGCGCGGAAGACCTGACCGCCCGCGAACTGACGAGCGTCAGGAGCGGCCGGACCATGGGCGAAATCGCGACCGACGCGCCAGCCATATCCCTGAAGGGCAAGAAGGGAAAAGCCTTTGACGCGGCGATGAAACAAGCCGTTCGCGCAACCCCGGTCAAGCCGTCAGACAAGGCCGGGACGCGCCCCGCGCCCGCTTTCCAGCCGCCGCAACTCGCGACGTTGGTCGTTGCCGTTCCCACCGGCAATGGCTGGATGCATGAGATCAAATATGATGGTTATCGCTGCCTCCTCTCCGTGGCGGGGGAGAAGGTCAAGATCTTCACCCGCACAGGTCTCGACTGGACGGAGCGTTTCGCGGCTCTTGCGGACGAAGTCGCCGCCATGGACCTTCCCCCCGCGTTGATCGATGGGGAGATCGTCGCACTCGACAGCGACGGAAACCCGGACTTCTCGACCCTTCAGCAGATGTTGAAGGGAGAAGCCAGGGCGGCGCTCCACCTTTTCGCCTTCGACCTGCTCCAGCTCGACGGACAGGATCTGACCTCGCTGCCCAATATTGCGCGCAAGGAAAAGCTGGCCGCTTTGCTGGGGGACGGCTCGGCGCATGTCCATGTCGGAGATCATGTCGTCGGCGCAGGGGAAAGGCTGTTCCAGGCCATGTGCGGGGCAGGGCAGGAGGGGATAGTCTCCAAGCGCGCCGACGCTTCCTATCGCGGCGCCCGCACGAAGAACTGGCTCAAGGTCAAATGCACCCGCCGCCAGGAATTCGTCATCATCGGCTGGACGCCCAGCAGCGCCAGCGGGCGCGCCATCCGCAACTTGCTGCTCGGGCAGCGGGAAGGGGAAGGACTGGTCTATGCGGGCAAGGTCGGCACGGGCTTCAACGCCGCCAATAGCGAAGGGCTGATCGCTGCCCTGCGCAGGCGGGGGCGCAAGACCGCCGCGCTGGCTGTGCCCCGCAGCGAAAGCCGTGGCGCGCAATGGGTCCGCCCCGATCTGGTCGCTGAAATCGCCTTTGCCGAGTTCACGGCGGAGAATATCGTCCGCCATGCCAGCTTCCTCGGCTTGCGCGAGGACAAGGCGGCCAGCGACGTTCAACGCGAGAAAGCCATGCCGACGCCCGAAACCCGCAGCCCCGAAACCCGCAGTGATGTCACGATCAGCCATCCCGACCGCCTGATCTTTCCGGAGGCGAAGGTCACAAAGGGCGAGCTTGCCGACTATTATGCCGCCATGGGTGCGGCAATGCTGCCCTGGATCGCGCACCGTCCGATCAGCCTGGTCCGCTGTCCGCAGGGGCGGGCGAAGAAATGCTTCTTCCAGAAACATGACGGCGGCAGTTTCGGTGATCATGTGAAGCATGTCGCGATCCGCGAGAAAGCGGGGAATGAGGAAGATTATCTCTATGTAGAAGATAGCGACGGACTTCTTGCCTGCGTTCAGATGGGGGCGATCGAATTTCACGGCTGGGGTTCCAGCGTCGCGGATGTCGAGCGGCCCGACCGCATGATCTTCGACCTCGATCCGGATGAAGGGCTGGATTTCGGGGATGTCAAAAAGGCCGCTCGCGATATCCGGCGGGCACTGGAGGATTTGGGGCTCACCAGCTTTGCCATGCTCTCGGGCGGCAAGGGCATTCATGTCGTCGTGCCGCTGACGCCGCAGGCGGAATGGCCGCTGGTCAAGGATTTTGCCGACCGTTTCGCCCGCGCTCTGGCCGCTTCGGAACCGGATCGCTTCACGGCGACCATGAGCAAGGCGAAGCGCAAGGGCCGCATCTTCATCGACTGGCTGCGCAACCAGCGCGGGGCGACGGCCGTGCTGCCCTATGTTGTGCGTGCCCGTGAAAAGGCCTCCGTCGCCGCGCCGGTCAGTTGGGAGGAGTTGGACGATATTGACAGCGCCGCGCATTTCACGGTGAAGGATGCCGCCATATTGCTGGAGCGGGCCTCTTCGCGCGACCTTCGCGGCTGGGGTGAAGCGCATCAGCCCCTGCCAGCGCATTAGGTATGTGGCGATTCAACCCATGCTGCGCGCAGGGAGGATTTTTATAGATCCAATATTTTCGCCGCATCCGCCTTTTCTGCGATCATGCTTTGTTGCATATCGGGAATCACCATGACGAAGCCGATCGAAGAAGCGCCCGAAAGCGGCGCCGCAACCCCCGTCTCCCCCACCGCCGACAAGACCGATATGGCCACCGCCGCGCGCAAGTCGGCGGGCAAGGCCGTCTGGATGGGCACCGCCGTCGGCATTGGCTCCGCCGCGATCGTCGCGGCTTTGCTCTACGCGAACAAGAAGCGCGGCTGACTTCCCTACGGCGCAAAAAAGAGGCGGCATGGCCTTCGCTCCATACCGCCTCATGATGCGACCCGTTTTGGGCTCTATCCCCGCCTCGGGACGGGGAATTTCTCCTATCCGGCGCCGCCGCTCAGATAGGCGATCAGTTCCGGCTTGCTGATGCTCGTGCTCTTGTCCGCATCGGCCGTGACGAAAGCGCCATCGGCCCAGGCCGTGACCTCGGCTGGCGCAAGCGATTTTCCAGTGGCCTTCAATTCCTGATCCTTGAGCGCCACCATCCAGCGCGAAAATTCGGACTTGTCGAGCTGGCCATCATGATTCTGATCATAGGCCGGAAATTCCGTATCCACGATCGAGGCGACCGCATCGCCGGATGTGGCGGGCTGCGCCTGATTGCCCTGCTGCGCGGGTGTGGCCTCCTGCTGCGGCACGGCTCCAGCCTGCGCCAGCGCGGGCGTCGCTACGAAGAAGGCACTCGCCAAAAGAAATGCGCGGATCATCCTATGCTCCAGGTCTGGCCGTCCGAATTTCGCATGTCACAATAGCCAAACAAAACATGGAGTTCCTGAATTTTTGTTCACGATGCTCCATTCGCCTGCCGATTCGGCTCGATTCGCCGCCTGATGCTGCGATTAATGGGACGAAGCACGGAAAAGCGCTTCGCTCCGCGTTCCTTGGCTGTCCGATTTGCCCCGGAAAGGCGGTGCTGCTAGGCGGCGCAGCGACTTTCAACTCATGCACGCAGGATTCGCCCGATGGTCCCCCGTTACGCCCGCCCGCAAATGACCGCCCTCTGGGAACCGGAAGCCCGCTTCAAAATCTGGTTCGAGATAGAGGCGCATGCGACCGAAAAGCTGGGCGAGCTGGGCGTGGTGCCCGAGTCCGCCGCCAAGGCGCTGTGGGACTGGTGGGCGACCAACCCCACCATCGACGTGCCCGCCATCGACGCGATCGAGGCGGTCACCAAGCATGACGTGATCGCTTTCCTGACCTGGGTGGCCGAACAGGTGGGCGACGAAGCCCGCTTCATGCATCAGGGCATGACGTCGAGCGACGTGCTGGACACCTGCCTTGCCGTGCAGCTCACCCGCGCCGCGGATATCCTGATCGATGATCTCGACAAGCTGCTGGAGGTCGTCAAGCGCCGCGCCTATGAGCATAAGCTGACCCCGACCATCGGCCGCAGCCATGGCATCCATGCCGAGCCGGTGACCTTCGGCCTGAAAATGGCGGAGGCCTATGCCGAGTTCAGCCGCTGTCGCGCCCGTCTGGTCGCTGCGCGTGAGGAAGTCGCCACCTGCGCCATTTCCGGCGCGGTCGGCACCTTCGCCAATATCGACCCCCGCGTCGAGGAGCATGTCGCGGAGAAGCTGGGCCTCGCCATCGAGCCGGTTTCCACGCAGGTCATTCCGCGTGACCGTCACGCCATGTTCTTCGCGACGCTGGGCGTCATCGCCTCGTCCATCGAGCGGCTGGCCGTCGAGGTTCGTCACCTTCAGCGCACTGAGGTATTGGAGGCTGAGGAATATTTCTCGCCCGGCCAGAAAGGCAGCTCCGCCATGCCGCACAAGCGCAATCCGGTGCTGACCGAGAATCTCACCGGCCTGGCCCGCATGGTGCGCAGCTACGCCCTGCCAGCGATGGAGAATGTCGCTCTGTGGCACGAACGCGACATCAGCCACTCGTCGGTCGAACGCTATATCGGGCCGGATGCCACCATCACGCTCGATTTCGCGCTGGGCCGTCTGACCGGCGTCATCGACAAGCTGCTCGTCTATCCTGAGCGGATGATGAAGAATCTCGACAAGATGGGTGGCCTCGTCCACTCGCAGCGCGTGCTGCTGGCGCTGACCCAGGCGGGCGTGTCGCGGGAGGACAGCTATCGCTATGTCCAGCGCAATGCGATGAAGGTCTGGGAATCGGACGGCCAGCTTTCGCTGATGGAATTGCTGAAGGCCGATCCGGACGTGGCGGCGGCGCTGACCGCCGAGCAGATCGAGGAGAAGTTCAACCTCGATTACCACTTCCGTCAGGTCGATACGATCTTCCGCCGGGTGTTCGGTGAATAGGATCAGGGTGAGATAATTGACACGCTGAAAGGGCACGGGAACGCGCCCTTTTAATCCTTCCCCTCGCTATGCTCCCGCGCAGAGTCAGGCGCGGCTCTTGCTCCGGGGATGGCCGCTGGCGTCCAGCACGGTTTCCATCGCGACATAGGTGGAGGTGCTGGCGACATGCGGCAGGCTGGAGATCTTCTCCCCCAGCACCGCGCGATAGCGGCGGATGTCGGCCGTCCTGACCTTCAGCAGATAGTCGAAGCTGCTGGCGATCATATGGCATTCCTCGACTTCGGGAATGCGGCGGACGGCGGCGTTGAACTCATCGAGCGCCTTTTCCCGCGTGTCGGACAGCTTCACCTCGGCAAAGGCGACATGATCCATGCCGAGCTTCGCTGGATCGACGATGGCGCGAAATCCGCGGATCACGCCCGTTTCGATCAGCCGGCGCAGGCGGACCTGACAAGGGGTCTTGGAAAGGCCCACCGTCTGGGCGAGATCGGTGACGGTCATGCGGCCATCCTCGATCAGGGCGGCGATGATCTTGCGATCGAATTCGTCCATTTCGACCGTGGATGTCGGATTTTTCATGGATTTTGCCATGGAAGCAGCATGCCGTGAAATATCTTTCGATTTCCGACAAATATAATGGTCGGGGAGAGAGGATTCGAACCTCCGGCCCCTGCCTCCCGAAGACAGTGCTCTACCAGGCTGAGCTACTCCCCGACCGATAGCAGGTCCGTTTCGAGGCGGTCCCGCTGGGCAGGCCGCAGCCTATAGAGGCGGCTTTTCCGGCTGGCAAGCTGCGGAAGGCGTTTTTTTTGGGCGGTTCACAAAAGCCCCGCCTTGCGGAAGCTGAAACGGCTCTGGCCGCCGTGAATCACATGATCCGCCAGCGCGATTTCCATGGGGCGAAGACGCTTCGACAGGGTTCGCGTCAGACGGATGTCCGTCCAGAGGGGAAGGGGGCTGTCGGGACGCTGCTGTTCGATGGCCAGCCAGTGGCTGTCCCATTGGAGCAGCGCATCCACGGTACGGCGCCAGTCCTGATCCGCGCGCAGCCGGTGGAGCGGGCGCCATTCGTTATCGAGGACGAGCAGATTGAGGGAAGCGGGATCGCGCATGCGTCACAGGATGCTCGTGTGACGCGTTTACGGTAGGGGAAGGCTGGTCCCTTTTGGAGAGAGCGGCGCATAATCCGATCCGTTTCGCAGCATTTGGCGCGGGCGGTCGGCTGGGCTACATGACGATGCTATCGTCAGAATCATGGCTAAAGCTATGCCAGAAATCATGAGAGTGTCCGCTTTGACCAGCCTGCCTTCCTCGTCCGAGCCGCACTATGAGCAGCAATATCTGGACCTGATGCGGCGGATCTGGCTGCATGGCGATGAACGGATCGACCGGACCGGCGTGGGAACGCGGTCTGTTCTGGGCGCGACGATGCGATTCTCTCTGGCTGATGACGCTGTGCCGCTGCTGACCACCAAGCGCGTCTATTGGAAGGTCGCGGCGCGGGAGATGCTGTGGTTCCTGACCGGCGACACCAATATTCGCGAGCTGGTGCGGCAGGGCGTGCATATCTGGACCGATTGGCCGCTGGATGCCTATCGGCGCGCGACGGGCGAGCAGATCGATCGCGATGCCTTCGAAGCGCGGATCGTCGAGGATGCGGCGTTCGCGGCGCGCTGGGGCGATCTGGGGCCGGTCTATGGCGCGCAGTGGGTGAACTGGCCGCGCTATGAGGAGGTGGGGGATGGCCTCTATCGGCGGGTGGTGCAGGGGCACAACCAGATAGCCGATCTGGTCGAGGGGATTCGATCCAATCCGGGGTCGCGGCGGCTGCTGTTCACAGGCTGGAATGTGGATGAGGTGTCGCGCATGGCGCTGCCGCCCTGCCATATGACCTATCAGTTCCAGGTGGCGGATGGGCGGCTCAATGGGCTGCTGTTCCAGCGCAGCTGCGACCTGGGGCTGGGCTTCGCCTTCAATATCTTCGGTCTGTCGATGATCACGCGGATGTTGGCGCAGCAATGCGATCTGGAGCCGGGCGAGGTCGTTTGGCAGGGTGGGGACGTGCATCTCTACCTCAACCATGCCGAACTGGTGGAGGAACAGATCAGCCGAAATCCATCCGGCGCACCCAAATTGCGGATCAATCGGCGGCCTTCATCCATTTTCGATTATCGGATCGAAGATTTCGAGGTGATTGATTACGCGCCGCAAAGGCACATCGCCGCGCCGGTCGCCGTCTAGCGGCGGGGACCGATCTGCGACGAAATGGGTCAGTAAGGCTTGCCTTTGCGGGCGTTGTAATATAATAATTGCACAGAGCAATATTATTGCAATGCACAAGAGGAGGCAGGATGAGCGACCGGATCGATTCGGACGCTGGAAGGGATGGGGCGGCGCTTGGATCGGGGCGCAATCTGCCTCCGCTCCGTCTGTATGTGCCGGAACCGAAATTCCGACCGGGCGACACCGCCGATTTCAGCGATTTCGACATTCCGCCAGCGGGCGCCCAGGCGCGGCCTGATGAGGTCGCACAGCCGGGCGAGATGCGCGATCTGGCCTATGGGCTGGTACGAGTGCTGGATGAGGAGGGGGTGGCGGTCGGCCCCTGGGATCCGAAGCTGCCCGCTGAGACGCTGCTGAAGATGCTGCGGGCGATGGCGCTGACGCGGGCTTTCGATGGACGCATGTTCCGGGCGCAGCGCCAGGGCAAGACCAGCTTCTATATGAAGTCGACGGGCGAGGAGGCGGTGTCGATCGGCGCGGCGCTGGCTTTGGCGAGCGACGACATGTGTTTCCCCAGCTATCGCCAGCAGGGCATATTGATCGCGCGGGGCTGGCCGATCATCGACATGATGAACCAGATCTATTCGAACAAGGGCGACCGGCTGAAGGGGCGCCAGCTTCCGATCATGTATTCCGCGCGTGAGGCGGGATTCTTCTCGATCTCCGGCAACTTGACGACGCAATATCCGCAGGCGGTGGGCTGGGCGATGGCCAGCGCAGCGCGGGGGGATACGCGGATCGCGGCGACCTGGTGCGGCGAGGGATCGACTGCGGAGGGCGACTTCCATTCGGCCTGTACTTTCGCCAGCGTCTATCGGGCGCCCGTCATCATGAACGTCGTGAATAACCAGTGGGCTATCAGCAGCTTTTCGGGCTTTGCGGGAGCGGAAGCGACGACCTTCGCGGCGCGGGCCATCGGCTATGGGATCGCGGGGCTGCGGGTCGATGGCAATGATGCGCTGGCGGTCTATGCCGCGACGCGCTGGGCGGCGGATCGGGCGCGGGCCAATGCCGGGCCGACGCTGATCGAGCATTTCACCTATCGGGTCGAGGGGCACAGCACGTCGGATGATCCCAGCGCCTATCGCTCCGCAGATGAAGCGAGTCATTGGCCGTTGGGCGATCCGATCGCGCGCTTGAAGAAGCATTGCATCGGCCTTGGCATCTGGGACGAGGAACGCCACGCGGCGATGGACAAGGAACTGGCCGAGATGGTCCGCGACGCGGCGCGGGAGGCGGAGAAGAACGGTATCCTGGGCCACGGCCTGCATCATCCGATGGAATCGATGTTCGAGGATGTGTTCGAGGAAATGCCCTGGCACCTGCGCGAACAGCAGCAGGCTATGCTGGACGAATGGAAGGCGGCCGGGCTGTGAGCAAAGCGAACGAACTAGAAGCTGTGAGCGACGTCGTGCAGATGAACATGATCCAGGCGATCAACAGCGCGCTGGACGTGATGATGGGTCGTGACCCGGATGTGGTCGTGATGGGCGAGGATGTCGGCTATTTCGGCGGCGTCTTCCGCGCGACGGCCGGGTTGCAGCAGAAATATGGCAATCACCGGGTGTTCGACACGCCGATCACCGAATGCGGGATCATCGGCGTGGCGGTGGGCATGGGCGCCTATGGGCTGCGGCCGGTGCCGGAAATCCAGTTTGCCGACTATATCTATCCGGCGCTGGACCAGTTGGTGTCGGAGGCGGCGCGGCTGCGCTATCGCTCGGCGGGGGAGTTCATCTCGCCCATGACCGTGCGGTCGCCCTTTGGCGGCGGGATTTTCGGCGGGCAGACGCACAGCCAGTCGCCCGAGGGCATCTTCACCCATGTGTCGGGGGTGAAGACGGTCATCCCCTCGACGCCCTATGATGCCAAGGGGCTGCTGATCGCGGCGATCGAGGATAATGATCCGACGATCTTCTTCGAACCCAAGCGCATCTATAACG
This sequence comes from Sphingobium sp. SJ10-10, assembly GCF_036038995.2. Classification (NCBI taxonomy): domain Bacteria; kingdom Pseudomonadati; phylum Pseudomonadota; class Alphaproteobacteria; order Sphingomonadales; family Sphingobiaceae; genus Sphingobium; species Sphingobium sp. SJ10-10. Next base: position 1,674,703 of record NZ_CP158132.1, on the reverse strand, counting down.
GGCCGTTCGACGGGCATTATGATACGCCCGCGAAGAGCTGGGCCGGGCATAGCCAAGCGCAGGTGCCGACGGGCTATTATCGCGTGCCGCTGGGCGAAGCGCGGGTGGCGCGGGCAGGCGAGGCGCTGACCGTGCTTTGCTATGGCACGATGGTGCATGTGGTGGAGAACACCATTGCCGAGATGGGCGTGGATGCGGAAATCCTCGATCTACGGACGCTGGTGCCGCTGGACATTGAGGCGATCGAGCAGTCGGTGCGCAAGACCGGGCGCTGCCTGATTGTGCATGAGGCGACGCGGACCAGCGGTTTTGGCGCGGAATTGATGGCGCAGGTGCAGGAGCGCTGCTTCTACCATCTCGAAGCGCCGATCGAGCGCGTGACCGGCTTCGACACGCCTTATCCGCATAGTCTGGAATGGGCTTATTTTCCGGGGCCGGTGCGCATTCGCGAAGCCATCAACAAGATTTTGAAGGATTGAGGGGCTGTCATGGCGCTTTTTACATTCAAGTTGCCGGACATCGGTGAGGGCATCGCGGAAGCGGAGATCGTCGGCTGGCATGTGAAGGTCGGTGACCGGGTCGAGGAAGACCAGCCGATAGCCGACATGATGACCGACAAGGCGACGGTGGAGATGGAAAGCCCGGTCGCGGGCACGGTGGTCCGGCTGGCGGGCGAGCCGGGGCAGCAGATCGCCATCGGGTCGATGCTGGTGGAGATTGAGACGGAGGGGGAGGGTGAGGCTTCTTCCAAGGCCGAGGAAGCGGCTCCCGCGCCAGCACCCCTCCCCAATGTGGAGGAATCGGGGAAGGGCGACGAGTCAAGCGAACCCGCTCCTGTTATTACAGAAGCAAAGCCGACAGTGCCGACGCCCTCCCCGATGGAGAAGGGGGCTATTAAGACGGAAGTTCTCGCTTCCCCCGCCGTTCGGGCTCGGGCGAAGGAATTGGGGATCGATCTGAGCCAGGTGAAGCCGAGCGGCGATCATATCCGGCATTCCGACCTCGACGCCTTCCTGCTCTATGGTTCGGGGCAGGGCTATCGGCCTGCGGGGCGGTCGACCAAGCGCGCCGATCAGGAAGTCAAGGTCATCGGCCTGCGCCGTCGCATTGCCGAGAATATGGCTGCCTCCAAGCGCGCCATCCCGCATTTCTCCTATGTCGAGGAAATCGACGTCACCGCGCTGGAGGAAACCCGCGAGCAGTTGAACGCCAATCGTGGGGAGCGGCCCAAGCTCACCATGCTGCCGCTGCTGATCGCGGCGATTTGCCGGGCGTTGCCGGAATTTCCGATGCTCAACGCCCGCTATGACGATGAGGCGGGCGTGGTGACGCGCTATGGCTCCGTGCATATGGGCATTGCGACGCAGACCGATGCGGGGCTGATGGTGCCGGTGATCCGGGACGCGCAGGACCGCAATGTCTGGCAGCTTGCGGCGGAGATCAGGCGGCTGGCCGACGCGGCGCGGACGGGCAAGGCGAAGTCGGAGGAGCTGTCAGGCTCTACGCTGACGCTGACATCGCTGGGGCCACTGGGCGGGGTGGCGACGACGCCGGTCATCAACCGGCCGGAAGTCGCGATCATCGGACCCAACCGCATCATCGAGCGGCCGGTGTTCCGGGGCAAGGAAGTGGTGCCCGCCAAGCTCATGAACCTGTCGATCAGTTGCGACCATCGCGTGGTGGATGGTTGGGACGCGGCGAGCTTCGTTCAGGCGGTGCGGAAGCTGCTGGAAACGCCGGTTCTGCTGTTTGCGGATTAGGATTTTGGGGTTGGTTTAGGCACGCTTTGGGTGGGAAGCGGACGGTCTACTTCGTACCGCTTTTCTTGAAGCGCATCGTGCTCCTGCGAAGGCAGGAGCCCAGTTCTTATGGTGCGATGATCCACAAGCGGCGGAACTGGGTTCCTGCCTTCGCAGGAACACGTATCACTTAATGGCTTGCATTGGCCATTTCCGGCCAAATTCCTGCATGCCTTAACGAACCGTTGCGCGGTAGCTGAGGCGGCCGCTCTCGCCGGGCGTGATCTCGTCGGGCACGGTCCAGCGGACATGAGTGATGTCGGCGGGGATAGCGCGGCGGATGCCGCCCAGCGCGGTCGGCAGCCAGAAATCGGTGAGGCGGCCCCAATGGGCGCCGCCGTCGACCGAAACCTGCATCGCGGGATTGCTGAGGTCGAGCTGGGCGCCGCGTGGAACGGCGTTGGTGACGGCCAGGTTGCGGACGGGACGGCTGCCTTCGTTGCGCCAGTTGACCACCAATATCAGTTGGTCGCCTGATCCGGCACGGTCCGCGCTTTGCAGGATGCGGCGGGCGCGGCCGTTGATGTCGGTGCTCACCCGCTCGACGAACATTTGCGTGTCCAGCCTGATTCCCTGCCGGATATCCTGTCGGCTCTGGGCCATTTGCGGCGCGCCGATACAGGCCAAAGCGATGAGCCACCCCACCGATTTCATGCCAATCCCCCGTCTCTTTGTGGGCCGAATGTGGCAGCCAAGTGCCGAAGATTTGGTTAAAACCTTGTTTCCCTTGCTATCTGCCTGTTTCGCTGATGTAAATTGACGGGCGCAAATGGACGGGCCTAAATAGAGGGGCTGGGGCCGCCGGTGAGATAAGGACGGCGGCGCGGGGATATTTCACGGGTGACACCTCAGGAACAGCAGGAGATCAACAGACGGCGGGACCGGCTGTTGGCGTCGATCGCGCTGACGACGGGAATCGGGCTGGTCCTGGCCATGCCCTTCGCCTTGCGCGAGGGGGCGGAGTTTTTTCTGCCGCTGACCGCCGCGCTGGTGATCGCGATCGCGCTGGTGCCCTTTCTGGAGTGGATGGAGCGGCGGCGGGTGCCATCGGCCCTTGCGGCGCTGACGGCGGTGATAGCCTTCCTCATTGTGGCGAATACGGCCTTGGTGCTGATCATCGTGCCGGCGGCGGACTGGTTTCGTCTCTTGCCTGAGCGCCTGCCCAAGATTCAGAATAATCTGGCGCCGCTGATCGACTTTTATTCGCAGCTTCAGCGCTTCGTGGATGAAACGGTGCGGATGCTGGCGACGGGGCCGGTGGCGGCGGCGCAGACGGCGGCGGTGGATGCGCCCCGGTCGCTGCTGCAATTTGCCGCGACCTCTGCGCCTTCGGCCATCATCCAGATGGTGTTCGCGATGCTCATCATCTATTTTTTCCTGGCCGGTTGGACGAAGCTGCGGCGGCGGACGATCAACAGCCGGGAGAGTTTCGACGGCGCCATGGCGGTGGCGCGGGTGATCCAGAATGTCGTGGATGCGACCTCTGCCTATGTGCTGACCATCGCGACGATCAATCTGTGCCTGGGGCTGGCGGTCGCCTTTGCGCTTTGGCTGATCGGCATGCCGTCGCCGCTGATGTGGGGCGGGATCGTCGCGCTGCTGAACTTCGTGCCCTATTTCGGGCCGATGCTGGTCGCCGTGCTGCTGGCGCTCGGCGGCCTGATGGTGTTCGACGATGTGTGGAAGGCGCTGCTGCCCGCCGCGCTCCAGATCGGCTTTCATCTGGTGGAGGCCAATTTCGTGACGCCGACGATTCTCGGGCGGCGGCTGACGATGAATCCGCTGCTGATTCTGGTGTCGCTGACCTTTTGGGGCTGGGTGTGGGGGACGCCGGGAGCCTTGCTGGGCGTACCGCTGCTGATCATCATCCAGACCGTCGTTTCGGCGGCCGGAACGCCCGATATTGCCGGTTTCCTGTTCGAGCGCGGCACGCTGACAGTGTCCCCGCGCAAAGAAAATGACGAAAGCCGTGAAACTGATGTTGCAGGCAGTTGACAGGGGGAACCGGGCCGCATAGATGCCCGCCCACACCGAACGCGGGTGTAGCTCAGTTGGTTAGAGCGCCGGCCTGTCACGCCGGAGGTCGCGGGTTCGAGCCCCGTCACTCGCGCCACTTTCCTTAAGGGCAAGTGGATGGTTTTTCAGATCAGCATCGTCTGGTGGCTTCATGAGGCCGCGCCAAGATGCCGCCCTGCGCGGGTGTAGCTCAGTTGGTTAGAGCGCCGGCCTGTCACGCCGGAGGTCGCGGGTTCGAGCCCCGTCACTCGCGCCATTCTCTTCGGATCGAGTTTGGCTGGAGCCAGCTTCCCCCATTTTCGTCATGCCAGCGAAAGCTGTGATCTCGTGAAGCTAGATCGTGCCATCTCGACGGAGATGACAGCTTTCGCTGGCATGACGATGAAGGTGGTAAGGGGGGCTTAAAAACCTCGCCAACGTCCCGTCTCCATCCAGGCCAGCAGGCGCCGCAGCGGCAAGACCAAAATCCAGATCAGGCCAAGGAAAATATAAACCGGCACCTGCACGACCATCGGCAACCGCCCGATCAGGCCGGAAAGGCTGCCGACCAGCACCGCCCAGAGCGCGATCAGGCCCAGGATGATGAACATGCCCGCCGGTTTGCGCCAGCTCGGCTTGTAGACGTGCCGGGGCTCGATGCTCATGCCTCTTCGCCTTCGATCAGTTCGATTTCGGTCAGGATCAGGTGCAACGGCAAGTCCCATGGATCGGCGGGCAGGGCGTCATGTTCCTGCACCGACCAGGCAAGGCCTATGCGCAGGGCATCGGGATAACGCGCGAAAATGCGATCATAATAGCCGCCGCCTTGTCCCAGCCGGTTCATTGCCCGGTCAAAGCCGATCAGTGGGGCGATGATGACGTCGGGAACCACCGGATCACCCGCGGCTTGCGGGTGGCTGGTGCCGAACAGGCCGGGGAAAAGTTGATCCTCCGGGCGCCAGCTCAGGAAATCCATGCTGCCCAGGCGATCGATGACGCGGGGCAGGGCGAGTGTCTTGCCAAAGGCTTGCAGGGGCGCGGCCAGCCGCTGGGCCGGGGCTTCGTCATCCAGCCCCATATAGAGAGCCACGACTTGCGCATCGGCCAGCCGCCGGGCGAGCGGGGAGGGGATCACCTTGAACGCCAGCCGGTGCGCCAGCGGATCGAGCGAGGCCACGAAAGCGCGCCGCCTTTCCCGGGCGATCGCGCGCAGGGTCGCCTTTTCGGTGTCGTCGCTCATCTTGGGGCCTTAGGTCGGGGAAATGGGGCTTGGAGGGAGGAGGGTGACGGGACCGCCTCGGCCGTTTGCTGGAAGATCCTCTGACGCCTCAACGTCAGGTGGGAACCATGTAGATCGGGCCGGAACCCGCCCAGGGACAGCCCCCGTGGATGTGATTATCGCCTCAGGGATGTTCGCTAAAGCTCGTACCGCGCAGTACCCGTCACCTTCCTATCTAGGCTTCGGGCGCGGCTGCGACAAGCCTTTCGCGCAGCTTTTCTATGCGGGCGGCGAGGGATTCGAGCGCGCGGACGGCGGGTTCGTCCTCCGGCTCCAGCGCCAGGGTCTGCTGGCGGCCGATCGCCTCGCGCTTCAGGTCGTTGAGTTCGTCCGCCAGGAAAAGCGCGGCGAACAGCAGGGTGCGCACTTCGGTCAGGCCCGGCGTGTTCTGCTGGGCAAGGCGGGCCTTGCGTTCGATCAGATTGGCGAGATGCGCCAGATGCGCTTCCTCGCCGTCGCGGCAGCGCAGGTCATAGACGCGCCCGGCGATGTGCAATGTGGTTTCAGCCACCGGCCTGCCCCTTCAATTCGGTGATGAGACTGTCCAGCGATTGCAGCGCCGCTCGGGCAGCCGCAGCATCAACGCCGGAGGAAGTTTCAAAGGAGGCGGCCGACGAAAAGCCGTTCACATCCTGTTCGAGCTGGTCGATCGCGCGCTCCAGCGTGCGGATCGCCTGCATCATGCGGTCGCTTGCCATGTTCTCACGCATAGACAAAGTTTTCGCCGCGCAAAAGCAGTCATTCGGCGGCTTGGCGTACCCAGGGGGCCGCCCGTGGTTGACGCCTTGTCCCTGAGTCGACAAAGGGAGCGCAAACTCGACTCGACGGCCTGAACAGGGGGCCGGTTGAAAAGCCAGGAAAGACGCCGCTTCGATGACCGTTTCCGAAAAGTCCCTCGCCAACGCCATTCGGGCGCTTTCCATGGACGCGGTGCAGGCCGCCAACAGCGGCCATCCCGGCATGCCGATGGGCATGGCGGACGTCGCCACCGTGCTGTTCAAGGATTATCTGAAGTTCGATCCGAAGGCGCCGAAATGGGCCGACCGCGACCGCTTCGTGCTGTCGGCGGGCCATGGGTCGATGCTGATCTATTCGTTGCTGCACCTGACCGGCTATGCCAAGCCGACGATCGAGGACATCGCGAACTTTCGTCAGCTCAGTAGCCCCTGTGCCGGGCATCCTGAGAATTTCGAGCTGGCGGGCGTGGAAGCGACCACCGGGCCGCTGGGTTCCGGCCTTGCCACTGCGGTCGGCATGGCGATTGCCGAACGGCATCTGAATGCGCAGTTCGGTGACGAGATCGTCGACCACCGGACATGGGTGCTGGCGGGCGACGGCTGCCTGATGGAAGGCATCAACCATGAAGCGATCGGTCTGGCGGGGCATCTGAATCTGGGCCGCCTGATCGTGCTGTGGGACGACAACAAGATCACGATCGACGGCTCGATCGACCTGTCGAGCAGCGAGGATGTGCGGGCGCGCTATGCCGCGACCGGCTGGCATGTCGTGTCCTGCGACGGTCATGACGTGGCCGACGTGCGCCGCGCCATCGATGAGGCGCTGGCCGATCCGCGTCCGTCGCTGGTCGCCTGCGCCACCAAGATCGGCTATGGCGCGCCCAACAAGGCGGGCACTTCGGGCGTTCATGGCTCGGCCCTGGGCGAGGCGGAAGTCGCTGCGGCCCGTGAGTTCCTTGGCTGGACGGCTGAGCCTTTCGTCATTCCCGAGGATATCGCCGCCGCCTGGCAGGCCATTGGCGCGAAGGGTGCGGATGCGCATGCGACTTGGGCCGATCGCCTGGGCAGCAACGGGCAGAAGGCGGAGTTCGAGCGGCGCATGGCTGGCGAACTGCCCGCCGATTTCTCGCTCGACGCCTATATCGACACGCTGATCGCCAATCCGCAGAAGGTCGCCACCCGCAGGGCGAGCGAACTGGCGCTGGGTGCGATCAACGATCTGCTGCCCGAAACGCTGGGCGGATCGGCGGACCTCACCGGCTCCAACAACACCAAGACCAAGTCGACCGGGCCGCTGACCAGGGACGATTATTCGGGCCGCTATGTCTATTACGGCATTCGCGAATTCGGCATGGCCTGCGCGATGAACGGCATGGCGCTGCATGGCGGCGTCATTCCCTATGGCGGCACCTTCCTTGTGTTCTCCGACTATATGCGGGGCGGTATTCGTCTTGCGGCGCTCCAGCAGATCCGCGCCATCCATGTGCTGACCCATGATTCCATCGGTCTGGGCGAGGACGGTCCGACCCACCAGCCGATCGAGCATGTCATGTCGCTGCGTATGATCCCCAATCTCGACGTCTATCGTCCGGCGGATATCGTCGAGACGGCGGAGTGCTGGGAACTGGCGTTGAAGGACGCGACTGGCCCGTCGGTGTTGGCGCTGACCCGTCAGAACCTGCCGCAGCTTCGCACTGAGAAGGCGGGCGAAAATCTGTCGGCCAAGGGCGCCTATCGCCTGAAGGCCGCGACCGCCGAGCGCAAGGTGGTGCTGGTCGCCACCGGGTCGGAGGTCGAAATCGCCGTCGCCACCGCCGCGCTGCTGGAAGAGCAGGGCATCGGCGCGGACGTCGTCTCCATGCCGAGCTGGGCGCATTTCGACGCGCAGCCGCAGGCGTATAAGGATGATCTCCTTCCGCACCATGTCCTGCGCGCTTCGATCGAGGCAGGGACGACCTTCGGCTGGGAGCGTTATGTCGGCATCGCCGGGCTGCGTTTCGGCATCGACACGTTCGGCGCCTCGGCCCCGGCGGAAGTGCTCTACGATCATTTCGGCCTGACCGCCGCCAAGATCGCGCCGCAGATCGCGGCCGCGCTCGACTGAAATTCAAACCAACCGGGAGATAACAGCAGTGGCAACGAAGGTAGCAATCAACGGTTTCGGCCGCATCGGCCGTCTGGTCGCCCGTGCGATCCTGTCGCGCACCGACCATGATCTGGAACTGGTGAGCATCAACGACCTGGGCGATGCCAAGTCCAATGCCCTGCTGTTCAAGCGCGATTCCGTGCACGGCAACTGGGCCGGTGAAGTCAGCGTCGACGGCAATTTCCTGGTCATCGACGGCAAGCGTATCGCCGTGACGGCCGAACGTGACCCGGCGAACCTGCCGCATGCCGCGCAGGGCGTCGACATCGCTCTCGAATGCACCGGCATTTTCGCTGACAAGGCGAAGGCGAGCGCGCATCTGACCGCCGGCGCCAAGCGCGTGGTGATCTCCGCTCCCGCCACCGGCGTCGACAAGACCGTGGTGTTCGGCGTCAATCATGAAACGCTGAGCGCCGACGACGTGGTGATCTCGAACGCGAGCTGCACCACCAACTGCCTCGCTCCGCTGGCGAAGGTCCTGCACGATGCCGTGGGCATCGATAAGGGCTTCATGACCACGATCCACAGCTACACCAACGACCAGAACACGCTGGACCAGCTCCACAAGGACATGCGCCGCGCCCGCGCCGCCGCCGTGTCGATGATCCCGACCACCACCGGCGCCGCCCGCGCCGTGGGTGAGGTTCTGCCGGAACTCAAGGGCAAGCTGGACGGCTCTTCGGTTCGCGTGCCGACGCCGAACGTCTCGGTCGTCGACCTGAAGTTCATCGCCAAGCGTTCGACCACCGTTCAGGAAGTCAACGAACTACTGAAGGCGGCTTCGGAAGCTGGCCCGCTCAAGGGCGTGCTCGGCTATTCGGACGAGCCGCTGGTGTCGATCGACTATAATGGCGATGCCCGCAGCTCGACCGTCGACAGCCTGGAAACGGCGGTCATCGACGGCACGCTGGTCCGCGTGCTGAGCTGGTATGACAATGAATGGGGTTTTTCGAACCGCATGATCGACACGACCGGCGTCGTGGCGAAGTTCCTCTAAGACCCGATAGCCCCGCCGGACCATCCGGCGGGGTTTTTGATCACTGATTATATTTTACTGCCAGCACAGGGAGCGATCATGGCAAAGCCGTTCAAGACACTCGACGACATGGGAGACATCACGGGCAAGGTGGTGTTGGTGCGCGAGGATCTGAACGTGCCGATGCAGGATGGCTCCGTGTCCGACGACACCCGCCTGCGCGCGGCGATGCCGACGGTGCTGGAACTGGCCGACCGGGGCGCGAAGGTGCTGATCCTTGCCCATTTCGGCCGTCCCAAGGGGCAGAAGAACCCGGAATATTCGCTCTCGAAGATCACCCGGCCGCTCTCGGCCGTGCTGGGCCGGGAAGTGCAGTTCATCCCCGATTGCCAGGGGGAAGCGGCGGTTGATGGCATTGCAGTGATGCGGCCGGGCGATATCGCGATCCTGGAAAATACCCGCTTCCATGCTGGTGAAGAGAAGAACGATCCCGCACTGGCCGAGGCGATGGCGGCGATTGGCGATCTCTATGTGAATGACGCTTTCTCCGCAGCGCACCGCGCCCATGCCTCGACCGAGGGGCTGGCGCACAAGCTGCCTGCCTTTGCTGGGCGTTCGATGGAGAAGGAACTGGATGCGCTCCAGGCGGCGCTGGGCGAGCCGGTGAAGCCGGTCGCGGCGGTCGTCGGCGGCGCCAAGGTTTCGACCAAGCTCGACGTGCTGAACAACCTGGTCGCGAAGGTCGATCATCTGATCATCGGCGGCGGCATGGCCAACACCTTCCTCCATGCGCGCGGGGTCGATGTCGGCAAATCGCTGTGCGAGAAGGATCTGGCCGAGACAGCCGATGCGATTTTCGACAAGGCGGAGGCCGCCGGCTGCACCATCCATCTGCCCTATGACGTGGTGGTGTCGAAGGAATTTGCGGCCAATCCGCCCAGCTTGCGCACCTGCAATGTGCATGAGGTGGCTGAGGATGAGATGATCCTCGATGTCGGCCCCGCTGCTGTGGAGGCATTGGGCGATGCGCTCAAGAACTGCCGGACGCTGGTGTGGAACGGCCCGCTCGGCGCGTTCGAGATCGCGCCGTTCGACAAGGCGACCGTGGCGCTGGCCAAGACCGCTGCGGCGCTCACCAAGGAAGGCGGCCTGACGTCCGTCGCAGGCGGCGGCGATACCGTCGCGGCGCTCAACCATGCGGGCGTGGCGGGCGATTTCAGCTTCGTTTCGACCGCTGGCGGCGCTTTCCTGGAGTGGATGGAAGGCAAGGAACTGCCCGGCGTCAAGGCGTTGATGGCCTGAACCAGATTGCGGGGCCGGCTTTGGAGAGTGGCTGGTCCGGCTCGACCGTGGACGCCGTGCAAGGCGTCCTACCCCTAGACGCGCTGCCGGGAGGGCGGCGCATCCAACAAAGAGGTATGTGCAGATGCAGTTCGAGGACATGAAGGCGAAGATCGAGGGCGGCAACGGCTTCATCGCGGCGCTCGACCAGAGCGGTGGTTCGACGCCCAAGGCGTTGAAGGGCTATGGCATCGAGGAAGACGCCTGGACCAGCGAAGAAGAGATGTTCGGCCTGATTCACGCCATGCGCAGCCGCATCATCACCTCGCCGGTCTTTTCGGGTGAGAAGGTGCTGGGCGCGATCCTGTTCGAGCGCACCATGGACGGCGAAGCCGGCGGCAAGTCCGTGCCGCAGGCGCTGATCGAGCGCGGCGTGGTGCCCTTCATCAAGATCGACAAGGGTCTTGAGGACGAGGCGAACGGCGTCCAGTTGATGAAGCCGAACCCCGGTCTGGACACGCTGCTGCACCGCGCCAAAGCTTTGGGCGTGTTCGGCACCAAGGAGCGTTCGGTCATCAACCTCGCCAATCGCGAAGGCATTGCCGCCGTCGTGAAGCAGCAGTTTGAAGTCGGCAGCCAGGTTCTGGCCGCCGGTCTGGTTCCGATCATCGAGCCGGAAGTCAACATCAAGAGCCCCGAACGCGCCGAGGCCGACCAGATTCTGCTGGAGGAAACCCTCAAGAATCTCGACGCGCAGCCGGGCGACGACAAGGTGATGCTGAAACTGTCGCTGCCCACCAAGGCCGGGCTGTTCGACCCGTTGGTCGATCATCCCCGCGTGCTGCGGGTCGTCGCTCTGTCGGGCGGCTTCTCGCGCTCGGAGGCCTGTGTCGAGCTGGCGAAGAATCGCGGCATCATCGCCAGCTTCAGCCGCGCGCTGCTGAACGATCTGCGTCACCAGATGAGCGAAGATGAGTTCAACGCCTCGCTGGGCGAAGCGATCGACGAGATCCACGGCGCGTCGACCCGGAAGGTGGCCTGATCCGATAAAGGAGCCGCCGGTGCCTAGAGCGTTTTCTAAGCAGATAGAAACGGCAGTTCGGCGAAGCCAATCATCTGCTAACTCGGAAAACGCGGCAAAACAAATGCCTAGAGCAGCCGATCCGATGCAATCGGGTCGGATGCTGCTCTAGACACCGGCGGCTTCCTTCAAAATGCGGGCGTCGATGATCGCCTGCGCGTCATAATCATTGTTGAAATAGGGCCAGACGGTCCGATCCTCAGGATCCTGCACCTTCATCCATTCGGCCCAATCCATCAGCCTCTCGCGCGAATAGCCGCCACGATATTTGCCGTTGGTGCCGATGCCAATCGGACATAGGCGGTGGCGTCACGCAAAAGGCAGCGCCACCGTGTCGAATTGTTCGGCGTAGAAGGCGAACCAGTTTTTCGCCGCCATCTTCTCCGGGTAGAAGCGCCCGCGTCAATCCCGATAATTCCAGCCTGGGCAACCGATCCTGATCAGGGAGGGAGAAACGTTGCCGGGGCGGGATAGGCTCCGCTCTTTTCCAACCCGCCCAAAAGCGGCTAAGGCGATGGCATGACCGATTTCACAGATGAAGAACTGGCCCTCGATCCGAATTTCGCTGACCGCTTCGAGCAGGGCTTTCGCCCGGCCTGTCAGCTCTATCTGATCTCGGCGCCGGTAATCGAGGCGGGCTTTGTCGAGAGCCTGAAGGCCGCCTTGGACGGAGGCAGCGTCGCGGCTTTCCAGTTGCGGTTGAAGGGTCTGGACGACGACGCCATCGCCCGCGCCGCCGAGCCGCTGCAAAAACTCTGCGCCGAGCGGAACGTCGCCTTCATCATCAACGACAGCATGGCCCTTGCCAAGCGGCTGGGCGCGGATGGGGTGCATCTGGGGCAAGGCGACGGTGATCCGCGAGAGGCTCGCAAGCTGCTGGGGCCATCGGTGCAGATCGGCGTCACCTGCCATGACAGCCGCCATCTGGCGATGGAGGCGGGCGAGGCGGGGGCGGATTATGTCGCTTTTGGAGCCTTTTATCCGACCATGACCAAGGAAACCCTTCACCGGCCCGATCCGTCGATCCTGGGCTGGTGGACCGCGCTGTTCGAGCTGCCCTGCGTCGCCATTGGCGGGATCACGGCGGACAATGCCGCGCCGTTGGTGAAGGCGGGGGCGGATTTTCTGGCGGTCAGCGGGGCGGTGTGGAGCCATCCGGATGGCCCGCTGGCAGGCGTGGCGGCATTTGGGGCGGTGCTGGCACGGAAATAAAAACCGTGCCGCCATACTCCTGCGAAGGCAGGAACCCAGTCCTGCTGCTGGTTCTTTATCGCAATGCCTGAACTGGACTCCTGCCTTCGCAGGAGCACGGCGGGAAAGCGAGGCAGGCAGCTTTCTCGCACTTTGCGCGTTTTCTCTTCCACAATCGGGAGAGTATCGCCTTGAAAAACCATGCCCTGATCCTCGCGCTGCTGTGCTCAGCCTGTAACATGACCGTTACGGAAGCGGATGAAAGCGCCCCGTCAAATGCTGCCTCCCATCAACCGAAGCAGGCGGCGCGTCCCGCCGCACCCGCCAGCGAACCCTACGCCTTCGTCGTCGTGCCGGAACCGGCGGGCGCGCCTGCACTGGTAGAAGCGGTGCTCCAGGCGCAGGTGGCGCTCGACCGGGCGGGCTTTTCGCCGGGCGTGCTGGATGGAAAGGAGGGCATGTCCTTCACCAGCGCGCTCAAGGGATTTCAGGAGGCCAGGGGGCTGCCGCAGACCGGGCAATATGATGAGGCGACGGCCAAAGCGCTGTTGGGCGAGCGGCCTCAGCCCGCGACATGGCTGGTGAAGATTCCTTCAGGGTTCGCCAAGGGGCCGTTCTTCGCGGTTCCCAAGGATCTGAACGATCAGGCGAAGCTGCCGGCGCTGGGCTATCGCAACCTGCTGGAGAAGCTGGCCGAGCGGTTCCACACCAGGCCGGAGGTGCTGATGACGCTCAACCGGCCCGATGCCAGGGTCGGCGCGGGCACCACTGTCCGCGTGCCGGCGATCGCGAACCAGCCGGTGGCGCGGATCGAAGGGGATGAGCGGGACTGGGGCGAGACGCTTGCGAGTCTGGGTGTCGCCAAGGAGCAGCCGCAGGCCGACCATATCGTGGTGGACAAATCGGACGGGCTGCTGCGCGCCTATGATGCGCAGAACCGGCTGATCGCGCAGTTCCCCGCCACCACGGGGTCGCAGCATGATCCGCTGCCGATCGGAACATGGGAAATCAAGGGGTTGAGCCGCAATCCTGACTTTCACTATAATCCGGACCTGTTCTGGGATGCCTCTTCCACCGACCAGAAGGCGGTGTTGAAGCCGGGGCCCAATGGCCCTGTCGGCGTGGTGTGGATCGACCTGTCCAAACCGCATTATGGCATTCACGGCACGCCCGAGCCGCAGACGATCGGGCGGACGGAAAGCCATGGCTGCATTCGCCTGACCAATTGGGATGCGGCGCGGCTGGCGCAGATGGTGCAGTCCGGCGTCAAGGCGGTGTTCCAGCCATGAGGGCGCGCGGCTGGGCGGGGATCGGGTTTGCCGTCCTGCTCAGCGTGGCCTTTCTGCGGCTGTGCGTGCGGATCGTGCCGGCGGATGGGCCGAGCGAGAGGACGCCATCGCGTCCCGCCGCGGCGGAAGCCGGTGCATTGCTGATCCCGGTGGAGGGCGTTCCGCCGACCGCGCTCACCGACACCTTCACCCAAGCCCGCGCCAACGGCGCGCGGCCGCATGACGCGATCGACATCATGGCGGCGCGGGGCAGGGCGGTATTGGCGGCGGCGGATGGGCGGATCGAAAAGCTGTTCTGGAGCGAGGAGGGCGGACGAACCGTTTACGAGCGGTCGTCCGACGGGCGGCATATCTATTATTATGCACATCTGGACGGCTATGCGCCGGGTCTGCGGGAAGGACAGGCGCTCCGGCGCGGGCAGCGGATCGGTACTGTCGGCAGCAGCGGCAATGCCGATCCATCGGCGCCGCACCTCCACTTTGCGGTGCATGAGATGGGGACGGGCGAGCCATGGCATGGCGGGCGGGCGATCAACCCCTATCCCTTGCTGGCAAAGCCGCGATAGGATGCTCCCTCTTGCCCTTCGGCCCTTCCCGATGTAAGGGCGCGGCCAGCCTCCAGAGGCCGGCTCTTTTCACCTTCAGACATATAGGCAGGCTCTTCCCATGAAGATCAGCGGCGTCGAGATTCGTCCCGGCAACAACATCGAATATGACGGCAGCCTGTGGCGCGCCGTGAAGATCCAGCACACGCAGCCCGGCAAGGGCGGCGCCTATATGCAGGTGGAACTCAAGAATCTGATCGACGGACGCAAGAACAACGTCCGCTTCCGCTCCGCCGAGACGGTCGAGCGCATCCGCCTCGACACCAAGGATTTCCAGTATCTCTATGCCGAGGGCGACATGCTCGTCTTCATGGATACCGAAACCTATGAGCAGATCAATCTGCCGCTGGACCTGATCGGTGACGCCGCCGCCTTCCTGCAGGACGGCATGATGGTCATCCTCGAAATGTATGAGGAGCGCCCGATCTCCGTGCAGTTGCCCGAAACGATCGAAGCGACGGTCGTGGAGGCGGACGCCGTGGTGAAGGGCCAGACCGCTTCGGCCAGCTACAAGCCCGCCATCCTCGATAATGGCGTGCGCGTCATGGTGCCGCCGCACATCGTCACCGGCACGCGCATCGTCGTCGATGTGTACGAACGCGAATATGTAAAGCGCGCGGACTGATAATCATTCACCCCTCCCGCAGGCGGGAGGGGCAAGGGGGTGGGTGGCGAGCGCAAGCGAGCCTTTCCGCCCCTTCCTTTTTTAGCGCCGCTGACGCGGCGGCCCACCCCCGGCCCCTCCCGCTTGCGGGAGGGGGGAGAAAAGAAAATGGTTTCCCATTCAGGCCTTCTGACCGTCATGGAACGCGCCGCGCGCAAGGCCGGCTCCAAGCTGCGCCGCGACTTTGGCGAGGTCGAACATCTCCAGGTGTCGCGCAAGGGACCGGCGGACTTCGTGTCCAAGGCTGACCAGCAGGCGGAAAAGACCCTGGTCGAGGAATTGCAGAAGGCGCGTCCCGATTGGGGTTTCCTGCTGGAAGAGGGCGGGGAGATCGCCGGCGATCCGGGCAAGCCGCGCTGGATCATCGATCCGCTCGACGGCACCAGCAATTTCCTGCACGGCATCCCGCATTTCGCCATCTCGATCGCGGTCGAGGAGCCGCTCTACGGCGGCAAGCGGGAGGTCACCACCGGCCTGATCTACCAGCCTGTCACCGACGAAAGCTATTGGGCGGAAAAGAGCCGGGGCGCCTGGCGGCATGACCAGCGTCTGCGCGTGTCGGCGCGGCGGGACATGGGGGAGTGCCTGATCGCGACCGGCATCCCATTCATGGGCCATGGCGATTTTGCCCAGTGGACGCGCATCTTCGGCGCCGTGGCGCCTTCGGTCGCGGGCATTCGTCGCTTCGGCGCGGCGTCGCTCGACCTCGCCCATGTCGCTTCCGGGCGCTATGACGGCTTTTGGGAAAGCGGATTGCAGCCCTGGGATGTCGCGGCGGGCCTGCTGATGGTGCGGGAAGCGGGCGGCTTCGTCTCGGACTTCCGCGGCGGCGACCAGGCGATCGAGCGCAAGGAAGTCATTGCGGGTAACGACGCCATCCACAGCAAATTGCATAAGCTGGTGGCTGGCGCGCTGCGTTGAAGTCACGGTTTTGGTGACGCGATCGGCCCGCTGCAATTGTTGCGAATCATTCTCATGCCTCCGGGCCTTGCTTCGCATATGCAGCGGGCCTAAAGCGCGCCCGTAAATCATTTTCGCCCAGGGGACTCCGTTGGTCGATCTAGCCCAATATCTGCCGATCCTGATCTTTCTCGGGATCGCCTTGCTGCTTTCGAGCGCATTTGTGTTCCTGCCGATGCTCGTGGGGCGCCTGACCGGCTCTCATCAGCCCGACCCGGCCAAGCTTAGCGAATATGAATGCGGTTTCCCCGCCTTTGAAGAACCGCGCAGCCAGTTCGACGTGCGTTTCTACCTCGTCGCCATCCTGTTCATCATCTTCGATCTGGAAGCGGCGTTCCTTTATCCCTGGGCGGTCAGCCTCGACCAGATCGGCTGGGCCGGCTGGGCGACGATGATGATCTTCATAGCGGAGCTGGTGCTCGGCCTCGTCTATGCGTGGAAGAAGGGAGCACTCGATTGGGAGTAGAACTTGACCGTCCGGTTCCTGGCACGCTGTTGCCGGCCGGCACGCAGCCCGACCAGGATTTCTTCAACGCGCTGAGCAGCGAAGTCAGTGACAAGGGTTTCCTCGTCACCTCGACCGAGGAACTGTTCCAGTGGGCCCGCACCGGCTCGCTATGGTGGATGACCTTCGGCCTGGCTTGCTGCGCGGTGGAAATGATCCACGTCAACATGCCGCGCTATGACATGGAGCGCTTCGGCGCCGCGCCGCGCGCGTCCCCGCGTCAGTCGGACGTGATGATCGTCGCGGGAACGCTGTGCAACAAGATGGCTCCCGCGTTGCGCAAGGTTTACGATCAGATGTCCAATCCGAAATATGTGATTTCGATGGGCAGCTGCGCGAACGGCGGCGGCTATTATCACTACAGCTATTCGGTAGTGCGCGGCTGCGACCGCATCGTGCCGGTCGATATCTATGTGCCGGGTTGCCCGCCGACCGCAGAGGCCTTGCTCTACGGCATCATGCAGTTGCAGCGGAAGATCCGCCGGATCGGGACGGTTGAGCGTTAATATGGGTCATTCTGCTCCTAAGATCGCGAACCCGGAAGGGATCGCGCAGGAAATCGCCGGGCTGCTGGGATCGATGCTGGTCGAGACCGTCGACCATGCCGATGAGCTGAGCTTCACCGTCGTGCGCGAAAAGCTGGCCGATGCGATGATCCTGTTGCGGGATCGCGGGCAATATCAGCAGCTCATGGAAATCGCCGGAGTCGATTATCCCGATCGTCCGGACCGTTTCGAGGTCTGCTATCATCTGCTCAGCGTCACGCGGAACCATCGTGTCCGCGTGAAGGTATCCACCGATGAGGACACGCCCGTTCCCACCGTCACGCATCTCTGGCCGGTTGCCGGCTGGCTGGAGCGTGAGGTGTTCGACATGTACGGCGTCATCTTCGAAGGCAATGCCGACCTGCGCCGCATCCTGACCGACTATGGCTTCAAGGGGCACCCGCAGCGCAAGGATTTCCCGCTGACCGGCTATGTCGAGTTGCGCTATTCCGAGGAGGACAAGCGGGTGGTCTATGAGCCGGTGAAGCTGGCGCAGGACTTCCGCAGCTTCGACTTCATGAGCCCGTGGGAAGGCGCGCAATATGTGCTGCCGGGCGATGAAAAGGCGCCGCCGCCTGCTGCGCCCGCTCCCACGCCCAAGACGACGGACAAAACCGGCGTCAGCGGGGCAGGGGAGCCGACCGACAGCGCCGCGAACAAAAAGTCCGAGGACAAGGCCTGATGTCGGATTATCTGGAAAAGCTGGATCACCTCACCGACGCGGCGGACCCGACGCTCGGCGATACGGAGATCCAGAACTACACGATCAACTTCGGCCCGCAGCACCCTGCGGCGCACGGCGTGCTGCGTCTGGTCATGGAGCTGGACGGCGAAATCGTCGAGCGCTGCGACCCGCATGTCGGCCTGCTGCATCGCGGCACCGAGAAGCTGATCGAATATAAGACCTATATGCAGGCGCTGCCCTATTTCGACCGGCTGGACTATTGTTCGCCGCTCGGCATGGAGCACTCCTACGTTCTGGCCATCGAGAAGCTGCTGGATCTGGAAGTGCCGCTGCGCGCGCAATATCTGCGCGTGTTCTTCGCGGAACTGACCCGCATCTGCAATCATATGCTGAACCTCGGTTCGCACGTCATGGACGTCGGCGCGATGACGCCGAACCTGTGGCTGTTCGAAATCCGCGAGGACTGCCTCAACTTCTTCGAGCGCGCTTCGGGCGCCCGCATGCACTCGGCCTATTTTCGGCCGGGCGGCGTGCATCAGGATGTGCCGCTCAAGCTGCTGACCGACATTGCCGACTGGCTCGACACCCGTCTGCCGCGCCTGTTCGAGGATGCGATGAGCCTGGTGGTCGACAACCGCATCTTCAAGCAGCGCAATGTCGATATCGCGGTCGTTTCCAAGGAAGATGCTCTCAAATGGGGCTTCTCCGGTCCGATGATCCGTGGTTCGGGCATCCCCTGGGATATTCGTAAGGCGCAGCCCTATGACGTCTATGACCGGATGGACTTCGATATTCCGGTCGGCACCAACTATGACTGCTATGACCGCTTCATGGTGCGCGTCGAGGAAGTCCGCCAGTCTGCGCGGATCATGAAGCAGTGCCTCAATGAAATGCCGGAAGGGCCGATCGCCAGCTTCGATCGCAAGGTCTCCCCGCCCAAGCGCGGCGAGATGAAGCGCTCGATGGAAGCGCTGATCCACCATTTCAAGCTCTATACCGAAGGCTTCCACGTGCCCGCGGGCGAAGTCTATGTGGCGACCGAAAGCCCCAAGGGCGAGTTCGGCGTCTATCTGGTCGCGGACGGCTCCAACAAGCCCTATCGCTGCAAGATCCGCCCGACCGCCTTCTCGCACCTTCAGGCGATGGATTTCATGATGAAGGGCCACATGCTGGCCGATACCACCGCTGTCCTGGGCGCCATGGACATCGTGTTTGGAGAATGTGACCGCTAATGGCTGACGCAGTTCATATCCCGGACGAGGCCGAGACCCGCGCGCGCTGGGGCGCGTTTGCGTGGACGGCGCAGAACGCCGAACAGGCGAAGAAGGTCATTGCCCGCTATCCTGCCGGCCGTCAGCAGTCGGCGGTGATGCCGCTGCTCGATCTGGCCCAGCGTCAGGTGGGCGCGGAAACGCAGACGAACGGCTGGCTGCCGGTGCCGGTGATGGAATATATCGCTGACCAACTCGAAATGCCCTATATGCGCGTTTACGAGGTCGCGACCTTCTACACCATGTATAACCTCGCGCCGGTCGGCCGCTATCATGTGCAGGTCTGCGGCACGACGCCCTGCATGTTGCGCGGGTCGGACGATGTGTTCTCGGCCTGCAAGAACAAGGGTCTGGTGAAGGGCTGCACGACGCCGGACGGCCTCTTCACCCTGACCGAGGTCGAGTGTCTGGGCGCCTGCGCCAACGCACCGATGGTCCAGATCAACGACGATAATTTCGAAGACCTGACCTATGACAGCATGAGCGCGATCCTCGACGATCTCGCCGCTGGCAAGCAGCCCAAGATCGGTCCGCAGATCGATCGCCAGACGAGCTGCCCTGAAGGCGGTCCGACCACGCTCAAGGAGATGGTTGGCGAAAATCATGATTATCGGGGGGAGTGGGCGTGAACATGACCACCTATCCTCCGTTCGCCCTGAGCCTGTCGAAGGGCCAGCCTGAGCTTGTCGAAGGCTACAACACCTCACTTCGTTCGGTGGAAGGCTTCGACGAGCTCAGCCCGAATGGTTTTGGAGTTTCGGCATGAGCGACGTCATCGCACCCCTTGCCGACAAGGATCGCATCTTCACCAACGTCTATGGCTTCCAGGATTGGGGCATCGACGCGGCGATGAAGCGCGGCGATTGGGATAATACCAAGAAGCTGCTGGAAATCGGCCAGGACGAAATCATCGAGCGCATCAAGGCTTCGGGCCTGCGCGGTCGTGGTGGCGCGGGCTTCCCGACCGGCATGAAGTGGAGCTTCATGCCCAAGGAAAGCAAGGATGGCCGTCCGAGCTTCTTGGTCATCAACGCCGACGAATCCGAGCCGGGTTCGTGCAAGGACCGTGAGATCATCCGCCACGATCCGCACAAGCTGATCGAAGGCGCGCTGGTTGCCGGTTTCGCGATGCGCGCCCGCGCGGCGTACATCTACATCCGCGGCGAGTTCATCTACGAGGCGAAGATACTCTTCGCCGCCGTCCAGCAGGCCTATGAAAAGGGCTTTCTCGGCAAGAATGCCTGCGGTTCGGGCTATGATTTCGACGTCTTCGTCCATCGCGGCGCGGGCGCCTATATCTGCGGCGAGGAAACCGCGCAGATCGAAAGCCTGGAAGGCAAGAAGGGCCAGCCGCGCCTTAAGCCGCCTTTCCCGGCGGGCGCGGGCCTTTATGGCTGCCCGACCACGGTGAACAATGTGGAATCGATCGCGGTGGCGCCGACGATCCTGCGCCGTTCGCCGGAATGGTTCGCCAGCTTCGGCCGCGAGAACAACAAGGGCACCAAGCTCTTCCAGATCAGCGGCCATGTGAACAAGCCCTGCGTCGTCGAAGAATCGATGGGCATCAGCTTCAAGGAACTGATCGACCGGCATTGCGGCGGCATTCGCGGCGGTTGGGACAATCTGCTCGCGGTTATCCCCGGCGGGTCGTCGGTTCCGCTGGTTCCCGCCGCGCAGATCATGGACGCGCCGATGGATTTCGACGGGCTGCGTGGCGTCGGCTCCGGCCTTGGCACGGCCGCCGTCATCGTCATGGACAAGTCGACCGACATCGTCCGCGCCATTTCGCGCCTCTCCTATTTCTACAAGCATGAGAGCTGCGGCCAATGCACGCCCTGCCGCGAAGGCACCGGCTGGATGTGGCGCGTGATGGAGCGGCTGCGTTCGGGCGATGCGGATATCAGCGAAATCGACATGCTCCAGCAGGTGACCAAGCAGGTCGAAGGCCACACCATCTGTGCGCTCGGCGACGCGGCGGCCTGGCCGATCCAGGGGCTGATCCGGCACTTCCGTCCGGAAATCGAGCGCCGGATCAACGAAAACAAGGGTAGCGCCCCCGTCATGGAGGCAGCGGAGTAACCATGCCGAAGGTCAAAGTAGACGGCGTAGAACTCGAAGTCCCGGCGGGCGCCACTGTCCTCCAGGCTTGCGAGCTGGCGGGGAAGGAAATCCCGCGTTTCTGCTATCATGAGCGGCTGAGCATCGCGGGCAATTGCCGCATGTGCCTGGTCGAGGTGAAGCCCGGGCCGCCCAAGCCGCAGGCTTCGTGCGCGCTTCCGGCCGCCGAAAATCAGGAAATCTTTACGCAGACCGAAATGGTCAAGAAGGCGCGCGAAGGGGTGATGGAGTTCCTGCTCATCAACCACCCGCTCGACTGCCCGATCTGCGATCAGGGCGGCGAATGCGACCTTCAGGACCAGTCGGTCGCCTACGGCAAGGGCAACAGCCGCTTCGAAGAGAATAAGCGCGCCGTTACCGAGAAATATATGGGCCCGATCGTCAAGACGGTCATGACCCGCTGCATCCAGTGCACCCGCTGCGTGCGCTTTGCCGAGGAAGTCGCGGGCGTGCCGGAAATCGGCGCCATCTATCGCGGCGAGAATATGCAGATCACCACCTATCTCGAACATGCCGCGAAAAGCGAGCTGTCGGGCAATGTGGTCGACCTCTGCCCGGTGGGCGCGTTGACCGCCAAGCCCTATGCTTTCGAGGCGCGTCCTTGGGAGCTGAAGAAGGCCCACGCCATCGACGTGATGGATGCGGTCGGCACCAACATCCGCCTCGATAGCCGTGGCCGTCAGGTGCTGCGCGCCGTGCCGCGCATCAATGACGATGTGAACGAGGAATGGGCGAGCGACAAGACCCGGCACAATGTCGACGGTCTGGTCCGTAAGCGCCTCGACAAGCCTTTCATCCGCAAGGACGGCAAGCTGGTTCCGGCGACCTGGAACGAGGCTTTCGCCGCTGTTGCCGCCGTCAAGCATGGCGGTTCGGTTGCGGCTCTGGCCGGCGACCTGCTGGACTGCGAGACGATGTTTGCGGGCAAGGCGCTGGTTGAGAAGCTGGGCGGTTCGCTGCTCGAAGGCCGTCAGACAGGTTTGGCCTATGATGTGTCGAGCTTGTCAGCGGTCAACTTCAACACCACGCTCAACGGCCTTGAAACCGCCGACGTGATCCTGCTGGTCGGCACCAATCTGCGCTGGGAAGCGCCGCTGGTGAACACCCGCATCCGCAAGGCGATCAAGAAGGGCGCCAAGGTTTTCGCTCTCGGCCCGCAGGTCGACCTCACCTACAAGGTCGAATGGCTGGGTAACGACGCCTCGCTGCTCGCCAAGCTGCCGGAAGCGGTGGTCGAGGCCTTCGGTAAGGCGGCCCGTCCGGCAATGATCGTCGGCGGCGGCGTGCTGGCCAAGGACGGCGCGCATGGCGACACGCTTGCGCTGGTCGAGACGCTGGGTCTGATCAAGGACGCCGCTTCGACAGGCTCAGGACAGGGCTGGAACGGCTATAACGTGTTGCACTTCGCGGCGGCGCGCATGGGCGGGCTGATGCTCGGCTATGCGACCCAGGGCGGCATTAAGGCGGTGGCTGCGGCCAAGCCCAAGCTGCTCTTCTCGCTCGGCGCGGACGAGGTCGATTATTCGGCGTTCGAGGACAGCTTCAAAGTCTATGTCGGCCACCATGGCGACAAGGGCGCCCATGCGGCGGACGTGATCCTGCCGGGGGCGAGCTATGCCGAAAAGGCGGGCACCTATGTCAATCTGGAAGGCCGGGTGCAGCGCGGCGAAAAGGCCGTGTTCGCGCCGGGCGATGCCCGCGAGGATTGGTCGATCCTGCGCGCCCTGTCTGAAGTGCTGGGCGCGACCCTGCCGTTCGACAGCTTCGAAGCGCTGCGCGCCGAAATGGCCAAGGCGGTTCCGGCGCTGGGTGTCGAGGGTCTGGCCTATTATAGCTGGTCCATTCCGTCGCTGCCGACCGGCGCCACCGGCGAGTTCGGTTCGCCGATCAAGGATTTCTACCTGACCAACGCCATCTGCCGCGCCAGCCCGACGATGCAGCAATGCTCGGCGGAACTGATCCACGGTGAGACGTTTGCGGAGGCCGCAGAGTGACCGCTTTCTTCCAAAATCTCGGCCTGCCCTTCGAAGGTGCCTGGCTGCTTTCCACGATCATCGGGATTCTGGTAATCGCCCTGCCGCTGATGCTGGCGGTGGCGATGATCATCTATGCCGACCGCAAGATCTGGGCGGCTATGGCGCTGCGCCGTGGTCCTAACGTCGTCGGCCCCTTCGGCCTGCTCCAGTCCTTCGCGGACGGCGCCAAGGTCTTCCTTCAGGAAACCATCATCCCGTCGGCCGCCAATCGGACGCTTTTCCTGATCGCGCCGATCATCACCTTCACGGTGGCGCTGATCGCCTGGGCGGTGATCCCGTTCCAGGTCGGGGTCGTGGTTGCCAACATCAATGTCGGCCTGCTCTACATCCTCGCGATCAGTTCGCTTGGCGTTTACGGCATCGTGCTGTCGGGTTGGGCATCCAATTCCAAATATCCCTTCTATTCCGCGATCCGCGCCAGCGCGCAGATGATCAGCTATGAAGTATCGATCGGGTTCATTCTGGTCTGCGTGGTCCTGTGGGCTGGCAGCTTCAACCTGACCGCGATCGTCGAGAGCCAGAAGGGCTATTACGGGTTCCTGAACGGCAACGGCTTCAACCCGCTGCTCTTCCCGATGGCGATCATGTTCCTGATCTCGGCCATGGCGGAGACGGGTCGCGCGCCTTTCGACCTGACCGAAGCGGAATCCGAACTCGTCGCCGGATATCAGACCGAATATTCGTCCATGGCCTTCGCGCTGTTCTGGCTGGGCGAATATGCGAACGTCATCCTGATGTGCGCGCTCAACGCGATCCTGTTCTGGGGCGGCTATCTGCCGCCGATCGACTGGGCGCCGCTTTATTATGTGCCGGGCATCATCTGGCTGTTCGCCAAGATCCTGTTCTTCTTCTTCGTCTTCTCCTGGGTGAAGGCGACGGTGCCCCGCTACCGCTATGACCAGCTGATGCGGCTGGGCTGGAAGATCTTCCTGCCGACCTCGCTGCTGTTCGTCTTCCTGGTTTCGGGCTTCCTTATGTTCACGCGTTACGGAGGCGCTCAATGAGCCTCGGCTATTACGTCAAGTCCTTCACCCTCTGGGAGTTTGTGAAGGCGCATTGGCTGACCTTGAAATATTTTTTCAAGCCCAAGGCGACCATCAACTATCCCTATGAGAAGAACCCGATTTCGCCGCGGTTCCGGGGTGAACATGCGCTGCGCCGCTATCCCAATGGGGAGGAGCGCTGCATCGCGTGCAAGCTGTGCGAGGCGATCTGCCCGGCGCAGGCGATCACGATCGAAGCGCAGCCGCGCGACGACGGTAGCCGCCGGACGACGCGCTACGACATCGACATGACCAAGTGCATCTATTGCGGCTTCTGTCAGGAAGCCTGCCCGGTGGATGCGATTGTCGAGGGTCCGAACTTCGAATTCGCCACCGAAACGCGTGAGGAGCTGATCTACGACAAGGCCAAGCTCCTTGAAAATGGGGACAAGTGGGAGCGGGCGATTGCCGCGAACCTTGCCGCCGATGCACCCTACCGTTAAGCCGCAGCCGCCCAAGGGGAACATGGTCCTGTGATTCACTTGCTTGCCTTTTATCTGTTCGCCACGCTGGTGGTGTGCAGCGGCGCGCTGACGATCCTGTCGCGCAATCCGGTTCATTCGGTGCTGTGGCTGATCCTCGCCTTCTTCAACGCGGCGGGCCTGATGGTCCTGCTGGGCGCCGAATTCATCGCGATGCTGCTTGTCATCGTCTATGTCGGCGCGGTCGCCGTGCTGTTCCTGTTCGTCGTCATGATGCTCGACATCGACTTCGCGGAGCTGCGCGCCGGATTCGTCGATTATCTGCCCTTCGGGCTGCTGATCGCGCTGGTGCTGCTGGCCGAGATCGTGCTGGGCATCGGCCTGTGGAGCGCCGGTCCCATCGAGCTGGCGCAGCGCGCCGCGCCGGTGAACCCGGAACTCAGCAACATTCAGGCGATCGGCGGGCTGCTTTATACCCGCTACATCTTCCTGTTCGAAGCGGCGGGCATCGTCCTGCTGGTCGCGATGATCGGCGCCATCGTGCTGACCCATCGTGCCCGTGGCGGCGTGCGTGGGCAGAATGTCGCGAAACAGAACCGCCGTCGTCCACAGGATGCCGTGCGTAACATCAATCAGCCCGTCGGGCAGGGGGTGGAGCTGTGATCGGCCTTCAGCATTATATGGTGGTCAGCGCGATCCTCTTCGTGATGGGCGTGCTGGGCATCTTCATCAATCGCAAGAACGTCATCATCATCCTGATGGCGATCGAGCTGATCCTCCTCAGCGTGAACATCAACCTTGTCGCCTTCAGCGCCTTCCTGGGCGATCTGGTGGGTCAGGTTTTCTCGATGTTCGTGCTGACCGTCGCGGCGGGTGAGGCGGCCATTGGCCTTGCCATCCTCGTTATTTACTTCCGTGGTCGCGGCACCATCGCCGTCGACGATGTCAACCGGATGAAGGGCTAAAGCTCGATGATCCAGCTTATCGTCCTTCTCCCGTTGCTGGCTGCTGCCATCGCCGGTCTTGGCAACAAGGCTCTTGGCAAGCTGCCGGCGAAGATCGTCACCACCGGCGCGCTTTTTGCCTCCTGCGCAATGAGCTGGCCGATTTTCCTGAGCTTCGTGACCGGCCATGCCGAGCCTTATGTCGCCCCGGCCTTCACCTGGATTCAGTCGGGCAGCTTCGATGCTCAGTGGGCGTTGCGGGTCGACACCATGACCGCGGTCATGCTGGTGGTGATCACCAGCGTGTCGAGCCTCGTCCACCTCTATTCGTGGGGCTATATGGAGGAGGAGCCGGATCAGCCGCGCTTCTTCGCCTATCTGTCGCTCTTCACCTTCGCGATGCTGATGCTCGTGACGGCGAACAATCTGTTGCAGATGTTCTTCGGCTGGGAAGGCGTGGGCCTGGCCTCTTACCTGCTGATCGGCTTCTGGTTCCGTAAGCCGAGCGCAAACGCCGCCGCGATCAAGGCGTTCGTCGTCAACCGCGTCGGCGACCTTGGCTTCATGATGGGCATTTTCGGTACCTATCTGGTGTTCAACACCATCTCGATCCCGGAAATCCTGGCCGCCGCGCCGTCCATGGCCGGTTCGACCATCGGTTTCCTGGGCCATCGTTTCGACACCATGACCGTGCTCTGCCTGCTGTTGTTCATCGGCGCGATGGGCAAGTCGGCGCAGCTGGGCCTCCACACCTGGCTGCCGGACGCGATGGAAGGCCCGACCCCCGTGTCGGCGCTGATCCACGCGGCGACCATGGTGACGGCGGGCGTGTTCATGGTGTGCCGCCTGTCCCCGATGTTCGAGGTCAGCCCGACGGCGCTGCACTTCGTCACCATCATCGGCGCGGCGACCTGTCTGTTCGCGGCGACCGTGGGCACGGTGCAGAACGACATCAAGCGCGTCATCGCCTATTCGACCTGTTCGCAGTTGGGATACATGTTCTTCGCGGCGGGCGTCGGCGCTTATGGCGCGGCGATGTTCCACCTCTTCACCCACGCCTTCTTCAAGGCGCTGCTGTTCCTGGGCGCCGGTTCGGTCATCCATGCGATGCACCATGAGCAGGACATGCGCTACTATGGCGCGCTCAGGAAGGAGATCCCGATCACCTTCTGGACGATGACCTTGGGTACGCTGGCGATCACTGGTGTCGGCCTGCCGCTCGTCGGCGTCGGCTTCGCGGGCTTCTATTCGAAGGACGGCATTCTCGAAGCGGCCTATGCTTCGGGCGGTGCGGGCGTCGGCGCCTATCTGGTCGGCGTGTTCGCGGCGCTGCTCACCAGCTTCTATTCGTGGCGTCTGGTGTTCCTGACCTTCTTCGGCAAGCCCCGTTGGGCCGCTTCGGAGCATATCCAGCACGCAGTTCACGGCCATCATGAGACGCCGGAAGAAGAAACCGAGCATGACGGCCATGGCCATCATGACGAGCATGGGCATGAGCTGACCGGCACGGCGGGCTATCATCCGCATGAAAGCCCCTGGGTCATGCTGGTGCCGCTGGTGGTGCTGAGCCTGGGCGCGGTGTTTGCGGGCTTCCTGTTCCATGATCAGTTCATTGGTCCGGAAGGGGGCATCGAGTTCTGGAAGGGCGCGATCGCGTTCGACAGCCATCTGATGCACGCGAGCCATGAAGTGCCGACCTGGGTCAAGTTCGGTCCGTTCACGGTGATGCTGACCGGCCTCGTGATCGCCATGCTGGCCTATCTCAAGTTCACCGACTGGCCGCGCCGCTTCGTCGCGACTTTCGGCGCTCTCTACCAGTTCCTGCTCAACAAATGGTATTTCGACGAGCTGTATCATTTCCTGTTCGTCAAGCCTGCCTTCGCCATCGGCCGCTTCTTCTGGAAGTTCGGTGACGTGGGCTTCATCGACCGCTTCGGGCCTAACGGTCTGGCCGCGCTGGTCGTGCAGGGCAATAAAGTCACCCGTCGGCTTCAGTCCGGCTACCTCTACACTTACGCGCTGGTGATGCTGATTGGCCTCGCCGCGGCCGCAACCTGGGCGATGACACGATAATGGACGGCTTCCCCATCCTTTCCCTGATGATGGCAGTGCCGATGGCGGGGGCCATCGCCTGTCTTTACTCGGGCGCCAGTCAGGCGCGTTTGATCGCGCTGGTGGCGACGCTGGCCGATCTGGTGCTGGGCGTCGTGCTGTGGGCGCATTTCGACCAGTCGGGCACCGCCGCGCAGTGGCAGTTCCAGGAATATGCGCCGATCTTCGGGCGCTTCGCCTGGGCGTTGGGTATCGACGGCATCGCGCTGGTGTTGATCATGCTCACCGTCTTCCTGATGCCGATCTGCATCGGCGCGAGCTGGCTGGCGATCGAAAAGCGCGTCGGCGAATATATGGCGGCGTTCCTGTTCATGGAGGTGCTGATGATCGGCGTCTTCACGGCGCAGGATCTCTACCTCTTCTACATCATGTTCGAAGCCGGCCTGATCCCGATGTACCTCATCATCGGCATCTGGGGTGGCGCGGACCGTATCTACGCTTCGTACAAATTCTTCCTCTACACGCTGCTCGGCTCGGTGCTGATGCTGATCGCGATGATGTGGATGGTGCATGACGCGGGCACGACCGACATCCCGACGCTGATGGCCTATAATTTCGATCCGAAGATTCAGATCTGGCTGTGGCTGGCCTTCTTCGCCAGCTTCGCGGTGAAGATGCCGATGTGGCCGGTCCACACCTGGCTGCCCGACGCGCACGTTCAGGCGCCGACCGCCGGTTCGGTCATTCTGGCGGGCGTGCTGCTGAAGATGGGCGGCTATGGCTTCATCCGCTTCTCGCTGCCGATGTTCCCGGAAGCCTCGGCGCAGCTCGCGCCGCTGGTCTGGGGCCTGTCGATGGTCGCGGTGGTCTATACCAGCCTCGTTGCCCTCGTTCAGTCGGACATGAAGAAGCTGATCGCTTACTCGTCGGTCGCGCATATGGCGATCGTCACTGTCGGCCTGTTCGCCTTCAACCAGGCAGGCATCGAAGGCGCGATGATGGTGATGCTGGGCCATGGTCTGGTGTCGGGCGCGCTCTTCCTCTGCGTCGGCGTTATCTATGATCGCCTGCACACCCGCGAGATTGCCCGCTATGGCGGTCTCAGCATCAACATGCCGAAATATGCGGTGCTGTTCATGCTGTTCACCATGGCGTCGGTCGGCCTGCCGGGCACCAGCAACTTCGTCGGGGAATTCCTGTCGCTGATGGGCATTTACCAGGCGTCGAGCTGGGTGGCGCTGGTCTGCACCACGGGCATCATCCTGGGTGCGGCCTATATGCTCTATCTCTATCGCCGCATCTGCTATGGCGACCAGAAGAATGCCGACGCGGCGGCCATGCCCGACCTGTCGATGCGGGAAGTCTGGCTGCTTGCGCCGATCGCTGCGGCGGTGCTGTGGATGGGCATCTATCCCGAGAGTTTCCTGGCTCCCATGCGTTCCGACATCCGCGCGCTCGAAGCACGCATCGCCTCCGCCGCTCCGGCAGGTGATTCCAAGATCAAGATGGGTCCGGTGCTTCCGGGTGCTGAGGCTCATCATGAACCTGCCGCTGCAATATCCCATGAAAAAGCGTCGGGGGAGGCGCACTGATGATTGATTCCGCTTCCCTTCTGGCGGTCCTGCCGGAGCTGGTGCTGACCGCCGGTGGCCTGATCCTGCTGCTGATCGCGGCCTATGGCGGCGATGGCACGACCCGGCTGATCAACTGGCTGTCGGTCGCTACGCTGGCCATTGCGGGCGCGGCGCTGTCCTGCTCGCTCGCCCATGGGCCGGTGGCCTTTGACGGGCTGGTCCGGGCCGATGCCTTCTCCGCCTTTGCCAAGGCGCTGATCTATGGCGCGGCGGCGGCGGCGATCCTGCTGGCGCCACGCTATTTCATCACCGGCGGCGCGCTGCGGCCTGAATATCCGATCCTGATCCTCTTCGCCGCCATCGGCATGGGGATGATGGTGTCGGCGGGCGACATGTTGACGCTTTATGTCGGCCTCGAAATGAACAGCCTTGCCTCCTATGTGCTGGCGAGCTTCATGCGGCAGGACGAGCGGTCGTCCGAAGCGGGCCTTAAATATTTCGTCCTGGGTTCGCTGGCGAGCGGCATCCTGCTCTACGGCATTTCTCTGCTCTATGGCTTCACCGGCAGCACCGGCTTTGACGGAATTGCGGTCGCGCTGGGCGACGGCGTGTCGAAGGGCGAGCTGTTCGGCCTGGTGTTCGTGTTGGCAGGTTTGGCGTTCAAGATCAGCGCCGTGCCGTTCCACATGTGGACGCCCGACGTCTATGAAGGCGCGCCGACCCCGGTCACGACCTTCTTCGCCAGCGCGCCCAAGGTCGCGGCCATGGGCCTGACCGTCCGCGTGGCGATCGAGGCGCTGGGTCCGGCGGGGTTGGACTGGCAGCAGATCGTGATCTTCGTGGCACTGGCCTCGATCCTCTTCGGCGCGGTTGCGGCCATCGGCCAGACCAACATCAAGCGCCTGATGGCCTATTCGTCGATCAACAATGTCGGCTTCGCGCTGATCGGCTTGGCGGCGGGCACGCCTGCCGGTGTGGCGGGCACGATGAGCTACATGGCGATCTATGTCGTGATGACCATCGGCGCCTTCGCCTGCATCCTGCAAATGCGTGATGCGGACGGCAAGCCGGTCGAGACGATTGCGAGCCTTGCCGGTCTGTCGCGGTCGCGCAAGGGGCTGGCGGCGGCGCTGGCGATCTTCATGTTCTCCATGGCCGGTATCCCGCCGCTCTTCGGCTTCTGGGCGAAGTTCCTGGTGTTCGATGCGGCGGTGGCGGCGGGCCTGACGGCTCTGGCGGCCTTCGGCATCGCGGCATCGGTGATCGGCGCCTTCTATTATCTGAAGGTCATCAAGACGATGTATTTCGACGAACCGGCCGACGCCTATGAAGCGCGCGGCGGAGCGGTCGAAAATGTCATCCTGACGGCCTGCGCCGTGGTGATCGTCTTCGGCTATCTGCTCAACCCGATGCTCGACAAGGCGAGCGCGGCGGCAGCGGCGGCGCTGTTCTGACCGATCTTCGCTTCGTTGAGGAGACTGGCTCCACCAATGCCGACATGCTGGCGTTGGTGGAGCAAGGCGTTTCAGAGGGCTGCTGGCTGCGCGCAGGACGCCAGACCGGGGGGCGGGGGCGCATGGGGCGCAATTGGGAAAGCCCCGACGGCAATCTCTATTGTTCGACGGTGATCCGCCTGCGGGCGGGCGATCCGCTGCCGCATACGCTGGCGCTGGTGGCGGCCAATGCCGTTCACGCGCTGGTGGCGCCGCTTTGCGCGGGTCAGGCGCGGATCAAATGGCCCAATGATGTGCTGGTCGATGGCGCGAAGATCGCCGGCATCCTGCTGGAGCGGGCTGGCGATGCCATCGTCGCGGGGATCGGCATCAATGTGACGGGGCATCCGGTCGGGCTGGATCGTCCGGTGACGAGCCTCTTCGCGCAGGGCGCGTCGAGCGTTGACGCAGCCTCCTTGCAGGCGCGGCTGGCGGAACTGTTCGCGCACTGGCTGGCGATCTGGCGGGCGCAGGGGCTGGATCCGGTGCGGACGCATTGGCTGCTCAACGCTCATCCCACCGGCACGCCGATGCGGGTGGTGCAACCCGATGGCGAGACGATCGAGGGAACCTTTGATACGCTCGACCGGCAGGGCATGCTGATCCTGCGCTTGGCGAATGGGCAGAGCCGTGCCATTCATGCCGGCGACATCCTTCTCATCTGATATCCGGGGACGGGCTATGCTTCTCGCGATCGACGCGGGTAACACCAATGTGGTTTTTGCGCTGCTCGACGGGCGGGACATCCGCGCGCGGTGGCGGATCGCGACCGATCCCCGCCGCACGGCCGACGAATATGCGGTATGGCTGAACCAGCTTCTGATGCTGGAGGGCTTTGCCATCGGAGACGTCGATGCGGTGATCATCGCGACCGTCGTGCCGCGGGCGCTGCATAATCTTCAGGTGCTGGCCGAGAAATATTTCAAGACCACCGCGCTGATCGCCGGGCAGGCGCCGGTGGAGTGGGGGATTGAACTGGACGTGGCCGAACCGGCCTCGGTCGGCGCGGACCGGGTTGTAAATGCCATCGCCGCCCACCATCTCTACGCGGCCGATCTTATCGTCATCGATTTCGGCACGGCGACGACCTTCGACGTAATCGACTATCATGGCGCTTATAAGGGCGGCATCATCGCGCCGGGCATCAACCTGTCGCTGGATGCGCTGGTGGCGGCCGCCGCCAAGTTGCCCAAGATCGCGATCGCGCCGCCGGAGAACCGGTCGGTTATCGGTCGGACCACCGAAGCGCAGATGCATATCGGCGTCTTCTGGGGCTATGTGGCGATGATGGAGGGGTTGGTCGCCCGCATCCGTGCGGAGATCGGCCGGCCGGCCAAGGTGATTGCGACGGGGGGCTTAGCGGTCCTCTTTGATGACAATAGCGATATTTTCGATGCGATCGCGCCCGATCTCACGATCCAGGGCCTCGCATTGCTGTATGAACGGAGTTTGAAAACATAATGACACCTGGAAATGAGCTGATCTTCCTGGCCCTTGGCGGGTCGGGGGAGATCGGCATGAATGTGAATCTTTACGGTTGCCAGGGCAAATGGGTGATGGTCGATCTGGGCCTCACCTTTGCCGATCCGGCCTATCCGGGCGTCGAGCTGGTGTTGCCCGACCTCGCCTTTATCGAGGAACGCAAGGACGACCTGCTCGGCATCGTGCTGACGCATGGGCATGAGGATCATATCGGCGCGATTCCCTATCTCGCTGCCGATCTGGGCGTGCCGCTCTATGCGACGCCCTTTACCGCTGGGCTGATCCGGCTGAAGCTGGAGGAAGAGGGGCTCAGCCGAGAGGTCGAGCTCAACGTCATCGACAATGAGGGCAGCTTCGCGCTGGGGCCGTTCGGTTTCCGCTATGTGCCGCTGGCTCACTCGATCCCCGAAGGCAATGCGGTGCTGATCGACACGCCTTATGGCAAGATATTCCATACCGGCGACTGGAAGCTGGATGAGGCGCCGCAGTTGGGCCAGCCCTCCACGCCCGAGGAACTGACCGCGATCGGGGATGAGGGCATATTGGCGCTGGTGTGCGACAGCACCAATGTCTTCAATGCAGAGGCGAGCGGCTCCGAAGGCGATGTGCGCATAGGGCTGATGGAGACGATCAAGGGCGCGAAGGGCCGGGTGCTGGTCACTACCTTCGCCTCCAACGCCGCGCGTCTGCAGACCTTGGGCGAGGTCGCCAATGCCGTGGGGCGCAAGCTCTGCGTGGCGGGGCGGTCGCTCGATAGGATCATTTCCACGGCGCGCACTGCGGGTTATCTCAAGGATTTTCCGCCCACCGTCGATTGGGACGATGTCATGGCGCTGCCTCATAATGAGGTGATGATCATCGCCACCGGTGGGCAGGGGGAAGCGCGCGCGGCATTGTCCCGCATCGCCTTCGACAGTCATCCGATCAAGCTGGACGAAGGCGATCTGGTCGTCTTCTCCTCCAAGCAGATTCCGGGCAATGAGATCGCCATCGGGCGCATCCAGAATGCGCTGGCGACCAAGGGCGTGCTGATGGTGACGGATCGCCAGGCGGAGGTCCATGTGTCGGGCCATCCGGGGCGGCCCGAGCTGGAGGCCATGTATCGCTGGGTGCGGCCGCAGATTCTGCTGCCGGTGCATGGCGAGCGGCGGCATATGGCCGAGCAGGCGCGGCTGGGGCTGGCGAGCGGGGTGCCTTCCGCCGTGGTGCAGTCCAACGGCGATATGCTGCGGCTGGCACCGAACGGGCCGGAGATTATCGGCCAGGAAGCCACTGGGCGGCTGGTGCTCGACGGCGATGTCATTCTGCCGGCGGACGGCTCGACGATGAACGAGCGGCGGAAGGTCGCGCTGCATGGGCAGATCAGCGTGGCGGTGGCACTGGACGACAAGGGGCGGGTGATCGGCACTCCTGCCTTGCGGACCCAGGGCGTGCCGGTCGAGGAAGACAAGACGGCCTTTCTGCATGAAGCCGCCGAGGAAGCCGCCGCCGTCGTGGCCAAGGGATCGCAGGAAGAAGACGCCCTGCGTGAGCGGGTACGACTGGCGGTGCGGCGCACGGCGACGCGCTGGACGGGCAAGAAGCCGGTGGTAGACGTGCTGCTCATTCGCGCCTAAAGCCTGACCTCCATGAACTGGTATGCGATTTTTGCCATTTATGTGCTGTTCTGGGTGATCAGCGCATTCATCGTGCTTCCCTTCGGCATTCGTACGCCTGACGAAACGGGCGAGGTGTTGCTGAAGGGGCAGGCGGACAGCGCGCCCGGCAATTTCCGGCCGGGCCGGGTCGCCATCCGGGCGACCATCCTGTCGGCGGCCTTGTTCGGCCTCTATTATGCCAATTATGTCGAAGGCTGGATCACGCTGGAGCGGTGGACGCATATCGGCTGAGCCTCCGGTGGAGCGGCGCGCGGAGGCGATTTCACCGATTTATCGCATGTCAGCGGCGATCACCATCATGTGCATCCGCGCCCGCACCCGAAAGCCGAGCGTCTCGTAGAGCGCGACCGTTGCCTCATGCGCGGCATAAGCATGGAGGAAGGGCGTTTCTCCCCGTTCCAGCATGGCTCTGGCGACGATCTGCATCAGCCTTTTCGCATGGCCCCGTCCGCGATGGTCGGGATGGGTGCAAACCCCGCTGACTTCGGCAAAGCCGGGCATGCGCATCCGCTCGCCCGCCATGGCGATCAGCTTGCCCTGCTCCTTGATGCCGATGAACCGGCCGAGCCGGTGGGTGAGGGGCAGGAACGGTCCCGGCTTCGTCATCAGGGCCAGGGCGCGCATCTCCGCCGCATCCTCTTCGGTCAAAATGACGGGTTCGAAGGGGGTGGGATCGCCAAGGATTTCTTCCGCCACCATCTGCGCCAGCATCGCTTCCCGCACCAGGCGGGCGCCTGGTGGTGGCGTCGGGGCTTCCGGTTCGACGATCCATGCCTCGCCATCCTTCGGCACCAGTGCCGCCAGGGCGGCCTGCGCCGTCGGCCCGTCATCCGCGGCGGCGGCGAAGGGGCCGTAGCGCGGATCGATCCGCAATGCATGCGCATCGCCTTGGGCCAGCGGCATCCAGCCGCTGTTGAGGGCGTTCCAGACGGGGCGATGCAGAGGATGATCTGTCATGACGGTCCTATTTTCCGGTTAAGAGCAGGGAAGGCAAGCCCTTCCCGGCCCCATTCGGCGGCGGGCTGCGGAAACCGTCGATTCCGTAACAATCCGCTTGTTTCGGGCGTCTTTGCGGGGCGTGATTTACCAAATGGAAATCATGTTTCGGCAAAGGTGGCGATGACGTGCCACGCCATGAACGAAACTTGATCGCAACCTTGCGCGGGCGCCTTGCCCCGGACACTCAGCAAAGCGCTGAAGTGCAGGCGAATCTCGTCAAATCCCTCTATGCTTCCCCGGCATCGCTGATGATCGGCGCGGTGGCGGGCGGGGCGCTGAGTCTGGTCGTCGCGTGGCATGCGCAGATTACCGCCATTACCGTCATTTGCGGATTGATCTGTTTGGTAGGGCTCAGCCGATCGATCTCCGCCGTCTATTTTCAGCGGCAGCTTGCCCATCAGCATGGCGTGACCCAGCCGATCTGGGGGCTGGCTTATGAGCTGGGCGCCTGGTGCTATGCGGCGCTGCTGGGAATTTTGTCGTTCGCGACGCTGCTATTGTCCAGCGACGCGAAGCTGCACGTCCTGGCCGTGTGTCTGGTGGCGTCTTATTCAGGCGGCATTTCCGGCCGCAATGCGGGGCGCATCCAGGTCGCGGTGGGCCA
Source organism: Sphingobium sp. SJ10-10 (assembly GCF_036038995.2). Classification (NCBI taxonomy): domain Bacteria; kingdom Pseudomonadati; phylum Pseudomonadota; class Alphaproteobacteria; order Sphingomonadales; family Sphingobiaceae; genus Sphingobium; species Sphingobium sp. SJ10-10. The sequence continues at coordinate 1,639,269 of NZ_CP158132.1, read as the reverse complement.
GACCTGCCTCTCGCTGCTGCCGACTTCGCTGGGCCTCATCCTTTCGGGTGGGCTGGGCTATACGGTGCTCGGCATCCTCTGCTTCCTGATGATCTTCGCCATGGCGGACATCACCAAGACGACGCACCGCATCGTTCTGGAGGCGTTGCAGGGCAAATATGAAAAGTCCCAGCTCGCCACCAAGTTCGAGCGTCTGGCCCGGTTCGACAGCCTGACCGGCGTCGAAAACCGCATGGCGATGCAGATGCGGCTGCGCGAACTGTTCGACGGGCGACGATCCGATCAGGATCCGATGGCCGTGTTCTGGATGGATCTGGACCGGTTCAAGGAAATCAACGACTCCCTGGGGCATATGATTGGCGACCAGCTATTGTGCGGGGTCGCTGAAAGGCTTTCCCATGCGCTGGACGGCCGGGGCCATGTCGCGCGCTTCGGCGGGGACGAGTTCGTCCTGATCTGCCCGGGCGCCGACCGGGGTGCGGCGGAACATATCGCCGCCGATGTGATGGCGGAATTCGCGCATGATTTCGACGTCGGCGGCTATCGCCTGGGCGTGACCGCCTCCATGGGCATCGCCGTCGCGCCGGAGGATGGGCAGGACAGCGAGGAACTGCTCCAGCATGCGGACATGGCGCTCTATCAGGCGAAACATGCCGGGCGGAACCGCCATGCGCAGTTCACCTGGTCGATGAAGGAACGGCAGAACCGCACCTACGAGCTGGAAATGGGTCTGCGCAGCGCCATGGCCAATGACGAGCTGATGCTGCACTATCAACCGATCTTCGATACGGAGACGGGGAAGATCGCGATCTGCGAGGCGCTGATGCGCTGGGATCATCCGACGCTTGGCCGCATTTCTCCGGCGGAGTTCATCCCGATCGCGGAAAGCAGTTCGATGATCGAGCCGATCACCGCCTGGGCGCTGGAGCGGGCCTGCGAGGATGCGATGGAATGGGATGAGAATGTCCGCGTCGCCGTCAATATCTCGCCTGTGCTGATCAAGAGCGACGGTCTGCCTCGCGCGGTGATATCGGCGTTGATGCAGTCGGGGCTGAAGGCGCGCCGGCTGGAACTGGAGGTGACGGAATCGATCTTCCTGGAGGATAGCGGGCGGACCAACCTGATCCTGTCCGACTTGCGGCGCATCGGCCTGCGGCTGGCGCTGGACGATTTCGGCACGGGCTATTCTTCGCTCGGCTATCTGCGCGACTATGCCTTCGACACGATCAAGGTCGACCAGAGCTTCATGCGCGGGGTGGATGGCAATTCACGCCACCGGGCGATCGCCCAGTCGGTCGCTTATCTGGCCCATGCGCTGGACGTGGAGACGGTGGCCGAAGGCATAGAGACGGAGGATCAACTGCGGTGCGCCCATGAGATGGGCTTCACCAATGTCCAGGGCTTCGTGTTGAGCCGGCCGGTGCCTGCGGCCCAGGTGTTGGAGATGATGCGGCGCATGAACGACGACAGCGGCACCGTGGCGATGTTGCAGGACCGGCGGCGCGCCTGATCCTATTTCTGCAGGCGGGTTTGGGCGGAAGCCAGGCGGCGCATCATCCGCACGCTCTTCGGATCGAGCTTGAGCGCGGTGGCCGCCCAATTTTCGACAATGTCCTTGAGTTCCTCATATTCCAGCGGATCGACACGCCGACCCGCCTGGAAAACGCCGACATGGCCCGCATGACGGGACAGGCTGCCCGCTATATAGTCGCGCACCGCCTGTTCGCCTTCGCCATCCTCCACCAGCGTATGGACGATGCCCATGTCGTACATTTCCTGCGCGCTATAGACCTTGCCCGACAGGATCATCCGCTCGGCCATCAGCCGGCCCAGCTTGCGCGCCAGGATGGAATAGGCACCCATGCCGGGGAACAGACCGAAGAGCATTTCGGGCAGGCCGAAGCGGGCGCTGCGTTCAGCGATCACCACGTCGAAGCAGAGCAAGGCTTCGAACCCGCCGCCCAGCGCATCGCCCTGCGCCAGCGCGATCGAGATCACCGGCAGGTCGCCATTGCGCCAGGTGCGGTGCACCACGTCGATGCAGGCGTGGCCATAATCGACCAGTCCCGGCAGGTCGCCCCGCTCGATGCAGCCAGCAAACAGTTCCAGATCGCCGCCCAGGTTGAAGACGCCCGGAAAGCGCGATCCCGCCACCATATATTTGACCGGCAGCTTGCCGGCGTCGAACAGGCGCTTCGTCTCCACATACCAGTAGCGGACGTCGCGCAGCATCGCCGGACTGAAGTTGGGCCGATTCGCGGGCGTCATGAATGCCCACAAAGTGGCCGCCGCCGCGTCCCAGCTCACGTCGATCTGGCCCAGATCGAACATCGTCGACGTGCCGATGTCCGGCGCGGAAGTTACGCTTTCCGTAACGGCAATGAGGGCAGCGTCCTCCTCCGCCGGGAGATGGGCGGGAGTCAGCTCGTCCATATGTTCACGCGCGGAATTAAATCGCCCGGAATCAACCATCTGAGCCCCCAAACTGCGACAGATAATGAGCAGAACAGTGTTGCGGCACTTATGCAACCGCCGCGGTCGAGGTCTCTCCGGAATTAACCATTTTTATTAGCTACTGTTGCGTACATGTCGCCCAAAAGAGGGTTATCGAAGGGTAAATGTTGCACTAATGCAACAAATCGCTGTTTTGACTGCCGGTCGCAAATTCGGCGCAGGCCTTTGTTAACCTTTATTAATTAGGACGGGCGGCATGAACACGCCCCGAACCGATACGCAGCTTGTGACCCTGCTGCTGCACGATCTGCAAGGTGAGTCATGGCGGCTCAGCCTGTCTGCGGATTGCCTTTGCTTCATCGGCCATTATCGCCGGGTGGAGGGCTTCAACGTCGACGCGATCGTGGCATTGGACGGGTTGCGCAAGAAGGGCTGAACCGCGCCTTTGCGACCTTGTATGGCGCGTCTTTCAACCTTACAGCGCGCAGCGTGACCAATCCCCGTTTCTCCTTTTCGATCGCCGCGACCGACGGCAAGGCCCGCACCGGCACCATAAAGATGCGGCGCGGCGACATCCGCACGCCTGCTTTCATGCCGGTGGGCACGGCTGCCACGGTCAAGGCGATGCGCCCCGCCGAGGTGCGCGCGACAGGCGCCGACATCATCCTGGGCAACACCTATCATCTGATGCTGCGTCCTGGCGCGGAACGCATGGCGCGGCTGGGCGGCCTGCACGGCTTCATGGGCTGGGACCGGCCGATCCTGACCGACAGCGGCGGCTATCAGGTGATGAGCCTCAGCGCGCTCACCAAGATGAGCGAGGAAGGCGTCGCCTTTTCCAGCCATATCGACGGGTCGAAGCATATGCTGACCCCGGAGCGGTCGATGGAAATCCAGCGGCTGCTGGACAGCGACATCGTCATGGCGTTCGACGAGTGCACGAAAAACGGCTGCACCCATGATGAGGCGGCCAAGTCCATGGAGCGTTCCATGCGCTGGGCGAAGCGTTCGCGCGACGGCTTCGATGCGGGCGGGGAGCATGCCCAACGAGCGGCTTTGTTCGGCATCCAGCAGGGATCGCTTGACGAAGGGTTGCGGCGGATTTCGGCGGACAGGCTGATCGATATCGGCTTTGATGGCTATGCCGTCGGCGGGCTGGCCGTGGGCGAGGGGCAGGAGGCGATGTTCGCCACGCTCGATTTCGCGCCCGACATGTTGCCGGTGGACAAGCCGCGCTATCTGATGGGCGTGGGCAAGCCCGACGACATCGTCGGCGCGGTGGAGCGCGGCATCGACATGTTCGATTGCGTGCTGCCGACGCGCAGCGGGCGCAACGGGCAGGCCTTTACCTGGGCCGGGCCGCTCAACATCCGCAATGCGCGCTTTGCCGAGGATATGGGTCCGCTTGATCCACGCTGCGACTGCCCGGTCTGCGCGACCTGGAGCCGCGCCTATCTGCATCATCTGGTGAAGGCGGGCGAGATGCTGGGCGCGATGCTGATGACGCAGCACAACATCCATTTCTACCAGGCGCTGATGCAGGGGATTCGCGACAGCATCGCAGAAGGGCGGTTCGCGGGGTTTGCGGCGGATTTCCGGCGGGATTATCGGCGGGCGTAAGGGGATGGGTCTGGGCGAGGATGTGGGATTGCCCTCGCTTGCAATTCGGTGAGTATAGGGGGGTGGCGGATCGTTCGCTCCTTGAAGCACCGTGCTCCTGCGCAGGCAGGAGCCCAGTTCCACCCTCAGTGTGTCATCGCAACGCCTGAACTGGGCTCCTGCCTCCGCAGGAGCACGTATCGCTTAACGGCAGCTAATTGGCCAGCCGCACCCATGGCCAAATCCCCACGCAGCTATTCCAGCACCGTGATCGCTATCGCATAGTCGCCTGTCTCGGGATCATGCTCCAGCGGCGCCCGCAACTGGCGGGACAGGCCCGTCAGCACCCTGCCGTAGCGCTCCTCCAATCGGGCGGTCATGTCCGGCGACCCGCGCAGGGCGGGCGAGAGAATGTGGAGCACCGCCCGGCCGGTGCGGCCCGGTTCCAGTTGCACCGATATCCGCATCGCGGTGCGCGGGTTGGACAGCATGGCGAGTTCGACCAGTTCGGTCAGCAGGAAGGCGATCGGCACGGCGACGTCCTGGCTGATATGCAGATTGTCGCTGTCGATCTGAATGCCGAAGCGGCGCGCTTCGGCGGGGGCGGTGCTGCGCAGACTGGCCGACAATTCGCTGATGAGCGAGCGCACGCCGACGCCGCGATGCTCCTCCAGCTCCGCATAATGGTTGCGGTGGACGACGGACAGCGCATCGACCCGGCGCTGGATCGTCGCATAGGCTTCGATTGCTTCCGTATCATGGGCAGATCGTGCGTGAAGGTTGATCAGGCTGGCGATGATCTGGAGGTTGTTCTTGACCCGGTGATGAACCTCGCGGGTCAACTTGCGCTGGGTTTCCAGACCCTCCGCCATTTCCGCCTCATGGGTCGCGACATCCTCGCTGATTTCGCGGAAGGTGTCGCCCAGCGCCACGATCTCCTGCGCGGGGGTGCGGATGCGGCGCATCGGTTCCAGCACCTCGCCGGGCTGGTAGGCCGCCACCGATCGGCGCAGCAGCACCAGCGGCCGGATCAGCAGGCGGTTGACCACGAACCAGCCTATCGCCGCCGCCGCGAACCACATGACCAGCGGCAGGAACAGCGAGAGCATGCGCGCAACCGTGACCGGGGGATCGCGCAGCGTCATGGTGAGGATGATGCCGGGCGAATCGAGCCGGGCCGAAAGCGTCGTGCTATGGCCGCTCGGCAAGCTGGCGGGGCGCGTGATGAGCAGGCTGTGGCGGCCATCGTGCAGGGTGATTTGCCGGTTCTGCAACGTCCCTGCCGGGTTGGTCATCGCCTCCAGATAGGCGCGCGAATAATAAGCGATCGCCACGACCGCGCCGTTGCTGCTTTGCGCGCGGCTGACGAGATAGGGCGCATTGGGAAGCAACTGGGCGGGGGCGCTGCTGAAGCGCAGCGAGGACGGCAGGCCGGCGGGCTCCGGCAAGGAGGAACCACATAGCCGCCGGCCTGCGCGGTCGTAAATATAATAGCGGCCCCCGCCGCGATCGTGGGAGTTCAGGAACACCGAAAGGCGCACACACATGGACCGATCCGGCCCGGACGTGGCGAAACTGTTGGCCGTCAGCATTAGCGCCGTACGATCCGAGGCCAGATCCGCCGATAATTTACGCGCGCTCTGGGTGACGGCGACGCGCAGCAGGGCTTCCTTTTCCAGATCGGTCGTGCGGATCGCCTGGAGCGACGCCACCAGCGCGATGAGCCCAAGCGGCAACAACGCCAGCGTCAGGATGAGGAACATCTTGACGCCGGTCGAATGGGAAATGTTGTTCAATCTTTGCACGAAGGAGAGAAGGGCCGGAGGAGGCATGGCTTCGATGGGCGGCGGTGCGGGGCTTGTGTCCATTATCTGACGCTGAACATCAAACGCCGGTTTTCCCAGGAAGGCAACATCCGCCTGCCGGATTTTTCCAGAAGCGCCATATCCCCTCCGGTTGTTCTGGTCCGGCTGATCAGGGAGGGTCAGTCCAGCTTGCTGAGAAGGTCGAGCATTTCGGCGGGAATATCCTCATCCACCGCCCGCTGGTAAACGGAACGCAGGGCGTTGGCGACCTGGCCGTCATCTTTCGCCGCCGATACGCGTTTCTTGCGGGCGGCGCCGCCCTTCACGCCAGAACCCGGAGTGCTGGTGCCGACATCTTTCTTGTCCCCTCCCGTCACATCCCGTTCCGTCGTTGAAGCAACCAAAACACGCCCCTCTGCAGCCATCAATATCATGCCAGCCTGCTCTTCTTGCGGCTTTCCCCTATGACGTCAATTCAACGTCTGGGAAATCAAATCACAAAATTCCAAAGATTTCGAAAAAACCGAACGGCAGTGAAACAAATCCCCCGGTTGTTGGTTCCCTCGGCGAAGCATTTTTTGCCCGCTGGGCAGGCCGGTGCAGGAATGGGGGAGCGATTTCGGCAAGCGTGCCGAAAGCCTTTCCGTTCCGAAAGGGGGAAGGGGGGCTTGCCACATCGGCATCGTCCATCCATCCTTCCGATCCGGCGAATGTTTCGACGCATATGTTAAGCCATGACAAGGCGCCCGATGGGCTGGGAGATTTTTTACAGATGTCGCTTGGTCAGCAACTCCACCCCCACCTTCCTTTCCTGCGTCGTTATGCGCGCGCGCTGACGGGCAGTCAGGCGCATGGCGATGCTTATGTCCGCGCCACGCTCGAAGCCATCGTGGCGGCGCCGGACGAATTTCCCGCAAATGTCGACCCGCGCCTTGGCCTCTATAAAACCTTCCATGCGATCTGGTCTTCCTCCCATCTGGAAGACGGGCCGGTGCTGACCGGCGCCGACGGGCAGGAAGCGATCGCGCAGGCGCGGCTGGCCCGCCTGACGCCGCTGCCGCGCCAGGCTCTGCTGCTCACGGCGTTGGAAGGGTTCACCGTCGACGATGTCGGCTATCTCATCGGTCTGGAGAGCGATGACGTCGAAGCGCTGGTCAAGGAAGCGCTGAGCGAGATCGAGTCTCAGACCCGCGCCAAGGTGCTGATTATCGAGGATGAGCCGATCATCGCGATGGACATTGAAACCATCGTCCGCGACCTGGGCCATGAAGTGACCGCGATCGCCGTCACCCGCGAGGATGCGGTGCGCGAAGCCTTGGCGGAACGGCCGGGCCTGGTGCTGGCGGACATTCAGCTTGCCGACGATTCGAGCGGGATCGACGCGGTGAAGGATATCCTTGCCGAATTTTCCGTGCCGGTGATCTTCATCACCGCATTCCCGGAGCGTTTGCTGACGGGCGAGCGTCCAGAGCCGACCTTCCTCATCACCAAGCCTTTCCAGCGGTCCACCGTCAAGGCGGCGATTTCCCAGGCGCTGTTCTTCGACGAAGCCACGGCTCCGGCCTGATCGTTGCTGTCAGCTTTCTAAAATTAGGCCGGAAAAAGCGGGAACCCCGATCCGCGACTCGCGTTATTGATGCGTAACGATCGGGAGAAGCTTGATGGCTGAACAGGAACGGCACATTGCGACCGAAGATGCCAGAGCGGGCTCTACGCGGCATAATGTGCGTTACGTCCTGGGCATTTCGCTGACACTCGCGATCATTGTGATGATTGTGATATTATGGGGCTATTGAATGCTGCGGCAATTGGTCCTTGAGAAGAAAAAAATTGGGATGCGGACGCACATATGGCTTTGACGACTTCCGTTCATGCAGCGAGGGCGACGGCCGGTGAGGGGGTTGTTTCCATGAGCGAGGGCGTAAGCCAGGATGTGGAGCGCGAAACCCTGTCGGACGCGGATTTCAAGCGCGAGCTGGCAGCCGTGATCCCGCATTTGCGCGCTTTTGGCCGGTCGCTGTCGGGCAATCGCGATGTGGCGGACGATCTGGTGCAGGAAACGCTGCTGAAGGCCTGGGCCGCGCGCAGCCGCTTCCAGGCGGGCACCAACATGCGCGCCTGGACCTTCATCATCCTGCGCAATCACTATCTTTCCCAGATGCGCCGCTCCCGTTTCCGGGGCGACTGGGACGATTTGGCCGCCGACCGCCTGCTTGCTGCGCCTGCCGGGCAGGACAAGCATGTCGAATTGTCGGACATGCAGCGCGCTTTGCTGCAATTGCCGCAGCCGCAACGCGAGGCGCTAATACTGGTCGGCGCGGGTGGCTTTGCCTATGAGGAAGCGGCCGAGATTTGCGGCGTCGCCGTCGGCACCATCAAGAGCCGGGTCGCGCGCGGCCGCGCCGCGCTGGAACAGATATTGGAAAATGGCGAACTGCCTTCGCGCCGCAGCCATGAAACCAGCGACACGTCGGTGCTGGACGAGATCATGGACGATGTCGACCGGTTGAGCCGGGGCCGCGAAGCCAGGGAAGTGAGCGAAGATACCGACTCGGACCTGGAATGATCTGTGTTACACTCTCCACCTCTGGATGTGAGGATCGGGAGAAGGAGAATGGACGAGGGGCGTAAGGATGAATCCTACGAACCGGCTTCCGTACCGGGCCGGTCGCGCGGCAGCTTGATCATCTTCCTTTTGGTGGCCATCGCCCTGATCCTGGCGATCGGCTTTTTCTACATGACCAAGGAACGGGATGACCGCCGGGCCGATACCCTGACGGAAGCGGCCGGGTCCGTCGACAGCGCGGCCCATGTGGTGGGCGATGCGGCAAAGAATGCGGCGGATACGCTTCGCAATCATGATTGAAGCGTCGTTGGATGCCCATGCCCGCCGACACCATTTTGCGTCACTGATAAGGCATAGGCCTCCGTTCAGAAAATCTTTGTGATTGTCGTGCATTGTCCCCGGCGGTGTCGGATTTCCTTACAGCATCTGTAAGGCGATCCGGCGATGGCCTGCCCGCCGGGCGCAGCGGGAAACGCGCGACGAATGATAAGATTGTTCAAACATTATGTGCCGCATGCGGTGTTGCTGCTCGGCCTGCTGGACTTCCTGCTGCTGATCGGCGCGGCGGAAGGCGGCTGGATTTTGCGCGCGCATCAGATCGGCATGAATGTCGATCATGTAACCACGCGCATCGGGCCGCTCGTCAGCTTCGGCATCGCGATCCAGACGGCGATGATCGCCGTCGGCGTCTATGGCCCGGAAGCGCTGCAATCGATCCGCTATGCGCTGGCGCGGCTGTTGGTCGCGATTTCGCTGGGCGTGCTGTTCCTCTCGGTCATGCATTTTCTGTTGCCGGACATCACGCTCTGGCGATCCAATTCGCTCTACGCCATGGGCTTGGCCATCGCCCTGCTGCTGGCGATCCGCATCCTTCTGGGGTCGATGCTGGGCGGCGAGGCGTTCAAGCGGCGGCTGGTCGTGCTGGGCGCGGGCAATCGTGCCGCCCGCATCAGGGAGATTGAACAGCGCAAGGGCTCGGGCTTTCTCATCGTCGGCTATATTGCGATGAACGACGGCTCGCAGGTTATCCCCGAAGCGATCAACCGCAGCGCCATCTATAATCTCGCTGATTTCGTGGTCCGCCTGGCCGCGAGCGAGGTCGTGCTGGCGCTGGAGGAGCGGCGCAACGCGCTGCCGCTGGGCGACCTGTTGCGCATCAAGACCACCGGCGTCCATGTGAACGAGATATCGACCTTCCTGGAACGCGAAACCGGCCGCGTCGACCTGGACAGCGTGAATCCGAGCTGGCTGATCTTCTCCGACGGCTTTTCCGCCGGCCGCCGGATTTCCAGCATCGCCAAGCGGCTGTTCGACATCATCGCCAGTTCGATCCTGCTGCTGCTGACCGGCCCCATCATCCTGCTCGCGGCGATCCTGGTGAAACTCGACAGCAAGGGACCCGCTTTCTACCGCCAGCAGCGCGTCGGCCTGTTCGGGGAGGAATTCTGGATCGTGAAGCTGCGTACCATGCGGCAGGATGCGGAATCGTCCGGCCAGGCGGTATGGGCGGAAAAGGACGATCCGCGCATCACGCGCCTCGGCTACTGGCTGCGCAAGCTGCGCATCGACGAATTGCCCCAGACCTGGACGGTGCTGAAGGGCGAGATGAGCTTCGTCGGCCCGCGTCCCGAACGCCGCCAGTTCGTCGAGGATCTGGAACAGCATCTGCGCTATTATGCGGAGCGCCATATGGTGAAGCCCGGCATCACCGGCTGGGCGCAGATCAACTATCCCTATGGCGCGTCGATAGAGGATGCCCGGCACAAGCTGGAATATGACCTTTATTACGCCAAGAATTACACGCCCTTCCTGGACCTGCTGATCCTGATCCAGACGCTGCGGGTCATCCTCTGGCCGGAGGGCGCGCGATGAGCATGCTGCTGCAATTCGTCGGGGATTGGGGCCATGCCCTGGCCGCCGTGCTGTTCGCGGCGCTGGGCATCTTCATCCTCCGTCGCCGGGAAGAGGCAGCCGAACAGCGGCTGCTGGCCGCCGCGCTGCTGCTCACTTCCTGCTGGTCGCTCTACGTCTCCTTCGGCGGGGTGGAAAAGCCGCTGACCGGCATTGGCGAGAATATCCGTAACGCCGCCTGGCTGCTGTTGCTGTTCGCCATGCTGCGGCGGAATGGAGCGACCCGCGGAGGATCGCTGGTCGCGATCGGATCGGTTTATGCCGCCGTGGCGGGAATCATCCTGCTCCAGACCTTCACCGACCTCATCTGGCGGCAATTGCCTTCGTCCAGCGATCTGCATCGCGCACTCACCCATGTTTCGCTGGTGCTGCACATGATGACCGCGATCGGCAGCCTGATGCTGGTCCATCATCTCTACATCAGTTGGCCGACGCGGGAACGGGGGCGGGTGGCGCTGCTGCTGGGCGCGCTGGCGGCGATGTGGACCTATGATCTCAACCTCTATGCCATCGCCACCTTCGCCATGCATCGCGCCAACGAGCTTTACGCGCTGCGCGGGCCGATGATGGCGCTGCTCGCGCCAGTGATCGCGGCGGGGATGCGCAACGACATGGCGGGGCGGCTGCAATTGTCGCGCGCGCTGACCTTGCAGTCGCTCTCGCTGGCGGCGATCGCGTTGTATGTCGTGGTGCTGGCGGCAGCGGCAGTTCTGGTGGAACTGGTCGCCGGTCCCTATGCGCGGGTCGTCGAAATCGGCTGCGTCTTCTTCATGGCGGTCAGCGCCTTGGTGCTGCTCCCCTCCCGCCGGATACGCGCCTTCTGGAAGGTGCAGGTGGCCAAGCATTTCTTCCAGCACCGCTATGATTATCGCACCGAATGGATGCGCTTCGGTGACACGATAGGGCGTCCGGGCGACAATGCCCTGCCTTTGGGAGAGCGGGTGGCGAAGGCGGTGGCCGACATCACCGATTCCCCCGCCGCCGTGCTGATGCTGCGGGCGGAGGATGGCGCGCTGGCGTTCGAGACGCAGTGGAACTGGCCCGGCGACATGCCAGATGGCGCAGTCGTGCCCGCGCCGCTCGCCGCGCTGATCGAGCAGAGCGGCTGGATCATCGATATCGATCGCCCGCCAAGCGGCGCGGGAGAAATCAGCGCGCCCGGCTGGATGAGCCTCGATCGCCGCGCCTGGGCGCTGGTGCCGCTCATTCATTTCGGTCGGCTGATCGGCGCCATCCTGCTCGCCCGGCCGCCGATCGACCGGCGGCTGGACTGGGAGGATTTCGACATGCTGCGCGCCGCCGGACGGCAGGCCGCCAGCTATCTGAGCGAGGCGCAGGGGCAGCAGGCGCTGGACGACGCCCAGCGTTTCGAGGAGTTCAACCGCCGCTTCGCCTTCATCATCCATGACGTGAAAAATCTGGTGAGCCAGCTTTCGCTGCTCGCCCGCAATGCGGAGCGGCATGCCGACAATCCGGACTTCCGCGCCGACATGGTGCTGACGCTGCAAGAGTCGGTGGGCAAGATGAACGACATGCTTGCCCGCCTGTCGCAGCATAACAAGGGCCGGGCGGAAGAACCGCGTCCCATGGCGCTGCTCGAGGTGGCGCAGCAGGTGGCGCGCACCCGCTCGCGCCAGCATGAGATCAGCGTCACGGGCGATGCGCCGCAGGTGCTGGCCGATCCGGCGCGGGTCGAGCAGATCGTGATTCATCTGCTCCAGAACGCAATCGACGCCAGCAGGCCCGATAGCCCTGTAGAATTGCGTCTGTCGGTTGAGGCCGAAAATGCGGCGTTGGACGTCGTGGATCAGGGCCGGGGCATGACTGCGGAATTCATCCGCCGCGAGCTGTTCAAGCCCTTTTCGTCCAGCAAGACGGGTGGTTTCGGCATCGGCGCGTTCGAGGCGCGGGCGCTGGCCCAGACCATGGGCGGTCGGATCGACGTGGAAAGCAAGCCGGGGGTGGGGAGCCGTTTCACGCTGCGCCTGCCGCTGGCCTTGGGGGAAGAATTTAGGGGGAAGGCCGCCTGATGAGCGATATGCGACCGAAATTGCTGATCGTGGAGGATGATCCGGGGCTTCAGCGGCAGTTGCGCTGGGCCTATGAGGAATATCAGCTTTTCATCGCGGGCGACCGCGAGGAAGCGATCGAAATGCTGCGCGAGCAGGCGCCCGATGTGGTGACGCTGGACCTGGGCCTGCCGCCCGATCCCGACGGCACCAGCGAGGGTTTCGCCACGCTGGCGGAAATCCTGCGCATCAAACCGGATACGAAGGTCATCGTGGCATCCGGCCATGGCGCAAGGGAAAGCGCGCTCCATGCCATTTCGGGCGGCGCTTATGATTTCTATCAGAAGCCGGTCGACATCGATGAGCTGGGGCTGATCGTCCGCCGCGCTTTCCACGTCCATGCGCTGGAAAAGGAAAATGCGCGGCTGGCCGAAACCGCGCCGGAGGGCGGGCGCGTGCTGGGCCGGCTGATCACCGCCGCGCCGGAAATGATGAAGGTCGCCCGCACCATCGAGCGGGTCGCGGGGGCGGACGTCTCCGTCCTGCTGCTGGGGGCGAGCGGCACCGGCAAGGAATTGCTGGCTCAGGGGCTGCACGATGCCAGCCCGCGCCGCGAGGGTGCCTTTGTCGCGATCAACTGCGCGGCGATCCCGGAGACGCTGCTGGAAGCGGAACTGTTCGGGCATGAGAAGGGCGCCTTCACCGGCGCGATCAAGACCACGCCGGGCAAGATCGAACTGGCGCAGGGCGGCACGTTGTTCCTCGATGAAGTGGGCGACATACCGTTGGCTTTGCAGGTCAAGCTGCTGCGCTTCCTGCAGGAGCGGGTGATCGAGCGGATCGGCGGGCGCCAGCCCATATCGGTCGACACGCGGATCGTGTGCGCCACGCACCAGAATCTGGAGGAAATGATCGCGGCGGGCAGCTTCCGCGAGGATCTTTACTACCGGCTGGCTGAGATCGTCGTGCGCATTCCCGCGCTTCGGGAGCGGCCGGGCGATCCGGCGCTGCTGGCGCGGCATTTCCTCAACCGCTTCGCCAAGGACATGAATCCGCAGGTCAAGGGTCTCGCGCCCGATGCGCTGGCGGCGCTCGATGGCTGGGGGTGGCCCGGCAATGTGCGTGAGCTGGAGAACCGGATGAAGCGCGCCGTCATCATGGCGGATGGCAAGCATGTCACCGCCGCCGATCTCGATCTGGACGGGGATCGGGCCGAAGGGGGCGATGCGGTGAACCTCAAGGCGGCGCGGGAAATGGCCGACCGCCGCGCGATCCGCCGGGCGATTGCGCGAACGGACGGCAATATTTCAGGCGCGGCGAAGATGCTGGGGATCAGCCGGCCGACGCTCTATGATTTGTTGAAGCAATATCGGATGCAGAATTGAAGGTTTTTTGCTGATTTGACTGAAGCGCAACGTGCTGGTCCTAAACCCTCTCAACTCCCAGATCCGCCGCGCTGATCCCCAGCCGCCTGATCTGCTCCGCCACCGGAGGCCACACGGCCTCCAGGAAGCGCGCCCGTTCCATATCCCGCAGCCGCCGCGTGGCGCCGTCCGCAACGAACATGCCGACGCCGCGCTTTACGATCACCAGTTCGTCATCCTGGAAACATTGATAGGCCTTGGCGACCGTCAGCGGATTGGCGCCCTGTTGCGCGGCCAGGGCGCGCACTGAAGGCAGCATGTCGCCGTCGCGAAATTCCCCGTCCAGAATCGAGGCGGCGATGATCTCCCGCAGGCGGAGATAGACGGGTTTGGAGTCGTCGGCCATGGTGCATCAGTGCCATAATACAGCCGTGCGGGTCAAGCCACGCTCTTGCGCCATATCAGGCCGGATACGTAACTATCTATCCCAAACGGAAACTATATTGTCATATTCTGGCCGGGGCCGTTCTTCCTGTTCTCTTCCCGGCGTACCGATGAAGACGAAGCCCGCGATCCGTTCCCTGCCCTTTGCGAAGGCTGTCCGCACCTCCTCATTATAGCAGGCCCAGCCGGTCAGCCAACCGCCAGCAAAGCCCAGGGCATGGGTCGCGTGGAGCAGGTTCATGATCGCCGCCCCCGCCGACAATTCCTGTTCCCAGAGCGGAATCTTGCTGCCCTCCACCGGCGCGGAAAGCGCGACGACCAGCGTCGGAGCCTGATGCGCGAACTGGTGCATCGCCTCTATTTCCAGCCGGCCCGCATCCGGCTTTTCGGCACGATAGGCGGTCTCCAGCAGCACTGCGAGATCCTCGCGCTTATCCAGCGGCACGATTACGAAGCGCCAGGGCGCCAGCTTGCCGTGATCGGGCGTGCGCTGCGCCACCTCCAATATCGTGCGGAGCTGGTCGGCATCCGGTCCCGGCGCGATCAGGTCGCGGGGCTTGCCGGATCGGCGGGTCTGGAGAAGCGAGAGCGGAGAGCTGAGGTCATTGAACATGGCGCTCCAGATGGCTCGCCCGCTGATCGGACGCAAGGGCATGGCCGCTCTTTGACAGATGAATAATTTCGGCTCTAGGCTGGCGGCGACAAGGGGCGCGTTCCGCAGGCTCCGCAACAAGATAGGATAAGGGGCCGGATGGCGACCTCCGTTTCAACCGCCGCCGGAGCAGGGGCGGGTACAGGCAAGACCTGGCTCGGCCATCCGCGTGGGCTGTTCCTGCTGTTTTTCGTGGAGATGTGGGAACGCTTCTCCTTCTACGGCATGCGCGCGTTGCTGATCTTCTACCTGACGCAGCATTTCCTCTTTTCCGACCGCGACGCCAGCTACGCCTATGGCGCCTATATGTCGCTCATCTATATTTCGCCGCTGATGGGCGGCTATCTGGCGGACCGCTATCTTGGCCAGCGCAAGGCGGTGCTGTTCGGCGGCGTCGTGATCGCCATCGGGCATATCATCCTTGGCTTGGAAAGCGACGATGCGGGCGCCATGGGCCTTGGCCTGTTCTGGTTCGGCCTGGCGACGGTGATCACCGGCACCGGCTTCCTCAAATCCAGCGTGTCGGCGCTGGTGGGGCAGCTCTATCCGCGTGACGATATGCGGCGCGACCCGGCCTATACGATCTTCTACATGGGCATCAATCTGGGCGCGACCATCGGTCCGGTCATTTGCGGCTATCTGGGTCAGACATGGGGCTGGCATTGGGGTTTCGGCGCGGCGTCGGTCGGCATGATCGCGGGCGTCATCGGCTTCATGCTGTGCAAGCCGCTGCTACAGGGCCGGGGAGAACCGCCCGATCCAGCGCGCCTGAAGGAGCGCGTCGGCGGCGTCATCAGCCGCGAATGGCTGGTCTATCTGTCCAGCCTGGCATCGATCGCGCTTTGCTGGTTCCTGATCCAGAGCCATGCGATCGTCGGCTGGATGCTGGCGGCGGCGAGCGTCGCCGTCGTGCTGTACATCCTCTGGGAGGCTTTCGGCCGGATGGAGCGGATCGGCCGCGACCGGATGCTGGCGGCGCTGTTCCTGCTGGTCATCAACCCGATCTTCTGGGGTCTGTACGAGCAGACCGGATCGTCGCTCAGCCTGTTCACGGATCGCTACACGAACCGGCATATATTGGGTTTCCATGTTCCGGCGTCGATGTTCCAGTCGGTCAACGCCGCCTATATCCTGATGTTCGGGCCAGTGATCGCGGGCTTGTGGATATGGCTGGCGAAGCGGGGATGGGAACCCTCCACCCCGGCCAAGTTCGGCATAGCGCTGGCGCTGGTCGGCGCTGGTTTCCTGATCCTGGTGGCGGGGACCGGCGCGCCCGGCACGCTGACGCCGGTGCTGTTCATCTTCCTGCTTTATCTCTGCCACACGCTGGGCGAACTCTGCCTGTCGCCGGTCGGCCTTTCCGCCATGTCGAAGCTGGCGCCGTCGCGCATGATCGGCCTGATGATGGGCATCTGGTTCCTGGCCATGGCGCTGGGCGAATATGCCGCCGGGTTGATCGCGGCGGCTACGGGCGGAGAGGGGGGGGCGGCCTCCCGTGGCGATGTGCTGGCGGTCTACAGCCAGATCGGCTGGTGGTCCGTGGGCGCGGGCCTGGTGGTCATGGCGCTGGCGCCGTTGGTGAAACGGCTGATGCACAGCGATCGCTTTGGAGAGGAAAGCGCCTGAACGGGCGTTACTGCGTCGCCCCCCAGATATCGCTTTCGCGGATGAAGCCCTTCTGCCCGCCGACATCGAACGCGCACCAGCCCTTGCCGCAGGAGGAAAGCCGCCCCACCACGCCCTTCTGCGCGCGGAAGAGAGGACGGGCATCCTCGCTGGGGGAATTGCGCATCGGCGCGATGCCGGCGGTGACGATGGCGGTGGGCGTGTCGCTGAGCAGCCGGACATGCATCCAGCCCTGGGTGCCGGACGAATCCTCGATCTTGCGCCACAGGCCCAGCACCTGCACCACCTTCACCGGCAGGTCGCGGCGGCGATAGACCCAGTTGGACGGGTAATCCAGGCTCGGCCCCACGCGCATGCGCGCCTCGGCCTGGGTCAGCGACGCCCAATAGGGCACCGGCTTCGCAGGCGCGGCCCATGCCCCGCCCGTCCAGCACAGCGCGGCGACGATGCCCGCGCCCAGATAGCCCTTCATGCCCATATATTCCCCATCATGCGACCCCGCGACCATAGCCGCTCGCCCCTATGACCGACAACCGCTCTCTTGCACATTGGGGATAAGCGCTTGACCATCGCGCCTACGAAGAATAGCGGCCAGACATGGCCAAGAAACCGCGCCCCGCCAAGCCGCGCGTCATCGTCACGCGCCGCCTGCCTCCCAATGTCGAGGCGCGCATGGCCGATCTGTTCGACACAGTCTTCAATATCGGTGACGTGCCGATGGATCGCGCCGCGCTGACCCGCGCCATGGCACAGTGCGACGTGTTGGTGCCGGCCGTCAGCGATCAACTGGACGCCGCGCTGATCGAGGCCGCGCCGGAGCGGCTGCAACTGATCGCCAGCTTCGGCAGCGGCGTCGACCATATCGACCTCAACGCAGCGCGGAAAAAGGGGATCATCGTCACCAACACGCCCGGCGTGCTGACCGAAGATACCGCCGACATGACGATGGCGCTGATCCTGACCGTGCCGCGCCGCCTGGCTGAAGGGGAAAAGCTGGTGCGTTCCGGCGCCTGGGCTGGCTGGAGCCCGTCGGGGATGCTGGGCCATCGCATCGGCGGCAAGCGGCTGGGCATCATCGGCATGGGCCGCATCGGCCGCGCCGTCGCCCGCCGGGCCGCCGCCTTCGGCCTTTCCATCGCCTATCACAATCGCCACCGCCTGCCCTTCGAAGTGGAGCAGGAATTGCAGGCGCATTGGTATCCTGATGTGGATTCACTGCTGCGCGACTGCGACATCGTCTCCATCCACTGTCCGCTCAATGCCGATAGCCGGTGCATGATCGATGCGCGGCGGATCGCGCTGATGCGGCCTGACGCCTATCTGATCAACACGTCGCGCGCCGAGATCACGGATGAACCGGCGCTGATCACCGCGCTTGCCGAAGGACGGATCGCCGGGGCGGGGCTGGACGTCTACACCCATGAGCCGGCGGTCGATCCGCGGCTGCTGGACCTCTCCAATGTCGTGCTGTTGCCGCATATGGGGTCTGCGACGTTCGAGGGACGCGACGCCACCGGCGCGCGGGTGATCGCCAATATCCGAAGCTGGGTCGACGGTCACCGGCCACCCAATCAGGTGCTGGAAGGCTGGGTCTGAACCGGTCGCCGGTGGGATGGTGGAAAGGGTGGAGAGCGGACGGTCTGCTTCGCGCTGCTTTCCTTGAAGCGCATCGTGCTCCTGCGAAGGCAGGAGCCCAGTTCCTACGGTGCGATGATCCACAAGCGGCGGAACTGGGTTCCTGCCTTCGCAGGAACACGGATGCGATCAATGTCTTGGAATGGCCGTTACCGGAAGTGTTTCCAATCTCCAGGCCGCTTACTGCCGCAGCCTCTCAATCGCCTGAGCGAGCGCGACATAGAGCTTGCCCATATCCGACGACAGGATCGCAACGCCCAGCGCATTGCCGTCGCGGGCCGACAGGATGATCCGCAGCATCGATTCGAAATCGTGGATATAGCGGTTCACATGCTCCTGGAACTCAGCATCATTGTCGTAGTGCAGGGCGATTTCGCGGGATTCGCCCGCGTCCAGCAGCTTGACCGCGCGCCGGGTGAAGACGCCGCGATCGCCCTTCAGATAGGCTGACCAGGCCGAATCCGTCACATCGTTGGACAGAATCTTGGACACGTCGATCGCCGTGCTGTTCAACGATTCGATGATCAGAGCGGAGCGGCGCGCGAAATGGTCGCGGTCGCGATCTTCGGTGGCGCGTTCGGCTTCTTCGATCCGCGCTTCGACGCTGGCGCTGGTGTCAGCGATGGTCAGAAGCTGGCGGGTCAGGCGATCGGAGGCCTGATGAGCGGCCTTCACGGCTTCCTCGGCCACCTTGGCGACCATCTCGATCTGCGCCGTGACCTTTTCACCTATGGCGCGCCGCATCGCTTCTTCGCTCGCGTCGGCAAGCGCCTCGGCCGCTTCGGGAATGGCTCGGCTGAGCGCCTGACGAGCGCGCTCGGCCGCCTGGTCGGCGGTGTCCTTGACGCGCAGCAGGGCGGTGACAAGCAGCGGGCCTGCGCCTTCGGTGATGCGGGTGGCGTCCTGATGCGCATTGTCGAGCGCGGTGCGCAGCTTTTCCACCAGCTCGCGATTGGCGTCGACGCCGCTCTGCGTGCTTTCCAGCCATTCGGTCAGGCGGCGGCCCTGGCCGCGCAGCAGTTCTTCCGCTTCCTGGGTGCGGCCGAGCAGCGCCTCGGAAATCGCCTCCAGCCGCTCCATTTCCGGCGCGGCGCTGTCGAGCAGGGTACGGCTGGTCTCGATTCGCCCGTTGAACCGCTGAAGCGCTGCGGGGAAGGTTTCATCGAGTTCGCGCACGCTGGAATCGAGCGCCATCATCAGCGTCTCGGCGCTGCCGATCAGCCTTTCGGCGGTCAGCCCACCGGCTGCCAGCGCCGAGTCGATGCGTTGCGTTTCGGCGGTCAGACGGCTCAACGCCTCGGTCAGCCGCTCATTGCGGGCCAGCGCGGACTGTTCCATCGCCGCGAAACGGGATTGCGCGGAATCGACCGCGTCCTCAAGGCTGCCCTGCAGGCCGGAGACGAGCGCCCGCTGACCCTCGACCAGATCGTTGATCTGGTGCAGGCGGCTTTCGATCTCGCCCACATGATCCGCAAGATTGGTGACGGTTTCATCGCCAATGGCGGCGATGCTGTTGCGCGACCGGGCGATCAGCGTCTCCAGCGCCTCGGTCTGACGGGCAATGCCGTCGTCCGTCAACCTGATGCCTTCATGGGTTTGCGCAATGGCGGCTTCGACCCGCTGGCGCAGTTCCGCCTCGACGGTCTCGGCATCGCGAGACAGGATGGTAAGCGCGGACTGGCTGGTCGCGGCGATCCCGGCCTGCGCGCCTTCGATCAGCGATTTGAGCGACAGTGCCTGGGCCGTCAGATTGGCATCGACCGCCGCCATGGTTTCCTGCGCCCGGCCATGGGTGGTTTCCAGACGATGCAGCACGTCGATTTCGACGCGGTTCAATTCCTGCGTCAGAAGGGCGATGACGGACTGAGTCGTCTCCGCGATGTCCGCCTTCGTTCGATCTGTCAGCCCGCTCAGGACGACAGACTTCTGCTCAATGTCGAGCCAGCTTTCCTCCATCGCCTTGCGGGCGCTTTGCGTCGTCGCTTCGATCCGGCCCGAAGCCAAGTCCGCCATGCCCGTGACCTCCTGCGTGGCGGAACGGGTGGCTTCCTGTAGCTGGGTGAGCTGGCTCGACAGGCTCTTGGTCGCGGAAAGCGTGCGCGTGCGGGCGTCGTCCGACAGTTCGCCCAGCGCATGCAGCCGCGCCTCCAACGCGTCGATGCGTTCCGACAGCGCATGGCCATTGTCGATGATCTGCGCCGACATGCGGGTGGCGCGATCCTCCAGTTCGGGGATCGATGCGATCAGCGTTTCCATCCGTTGGACCAGGGCCAGCCCGGCGCGTTCGGCGGCTTCGGCGCGTTCGGCGGTGCTGTTGGCGCGGCTCGCGATCAGTTCGGCCGACGCTTCCATATTGCTGCTGGCCGCCGCGCCATAGCTGTCGAGCAGTTCCGCCTGATCCTGCATGGTCTGGCGCGCCGTCTCCAACTGACCGGCGATTCGGCCGAGGCGTAGTTCGAGCAGTTCCGCCTCGGTCCTGAGCGCCTGGGCGGTGTCGAGATAGCGGCGGGATTCGCTGCGGCTGTTCCGCAGCAGCAGCAGATAGCAGACGCCGAGCAGGATGAGCGGCACCAGGATCGTCGCGACCAGGCCCGGCCAGGCCGCCGGCCCCGCCCGCCATTGCCCGGACGAAAGCGTGGCCCAGCCGGCAAAGCTAATCCAGGCGATGCCTGCGGCCAGCATCGCCCATTGGGTGCCGCGCACGCCGCGCTCGCCATTTTCGATGGGGATGCCTTCGTCCTCCAGATCCAAAACGGCCTGTTTCAATAGCAAGCTGTCGTCTGCCCGCGCCGTGTCATCGGCCGCTGCGTCCTTGTCCCGCCAGAATTCGACGATTGTGCTGCCCCCATTCATGGTTGCTATCCTAGCAGCTTTTACGCGCACGAAAATGCCCTGTTACCAAAACTTAACGCAAGCCAGATAGCGTTGACCCCATGTCCTATGACCCAGGCGCCCTGAATGCGGCTTTGGCCGCTGCTGTCGGTGACGACAGGCCGTTGATTGAGGATCTGCGCGTCGCCTTCATGGAAAGCGCGCAGCGGCATCTCGATTTGCTCGGGCGCGCCCGTTGCGACGCCAATTGGCAGCTTGCCGCATGGCGGCTGAAAGGGCTGGCGGCCAGTTTCGGCCTTACCAGCCTGATGACCATGGCCGATGAAGCGGTCGACGCCGCGCCTGGCGATCCGCGCATCCTGCGGCGCTTGCGGGCCTTGATTGACGATCTTGCGCGGGGTTGATGCGTGACGCTGCTTGCGTGAACGCGTCCGCCTTGTAACAAGGTGGCAGAACAACGATCGGGTCGGTTTCATCACGCATGACTTTTGCGGCTATTCTCAGCGCGAGCCGGGCCGGTGGCGATTCGGCCGGGTCGTTGCGCGGCAGTCTGCATTTCGCCGGGCAGACGCTGGTGGAATATCAGGCGCGGCAGGCCGTGCGCGCGGGCGCCGACCGGGTGATGATCCTGGTCAGCGTCATCACCCCGGCTCTGTCGCAGGCGGTCGACCGGCTGTCGGCAGACGGCATTGCCGTCGCGCTGGTCCGGGACATGGTGTCAATGGTGCGCGATGCGCCGCGTGATGCCGATACGCTGCTGGTCGCGGATGGAGCGATCATCGGACAGGGCTATTTCGAGGCGATGGCGGGCGATGAGGGCAATGCCCTGCTGGTGACGGACGACAGCCGCGCCAGTGCGCCGTTCGAACGGATCGATGCCGGTCAGCGCTGGGCGGGACTGGCGCGGGTCAGCCCGGACCTGTTGTTCAACACGCTCGACATGATCGGTGACTGGGATCTGGCGCTGACCCTGGTGCGGGCCGCGGTGCAGGCCGGGGCGCGGCGGGTCACCGTGCCGCAGGACGATCTGCTGGAAGGCCGGGTGGCGCTGGTCGAGGCGCAGGACCAGGCCGATCTGGCGGCCCAGGCGGTGCTTTCCCACGGGCCGCGGCAACGACGGATAAGGGGCGCGGCGGAACATTATCTGCTGGGTCCGGCCGCGCGGTTGATCAGCCCGGCATTGATGCGCATGCAGGTTCCCGCCCTGCAGGTGCGGATCGCGGCCATGGCGCTGGGTGCGATCGCGCTGGTGCCGATCGAGCTGCTTTGGACCGGGGCGGGCTTTTGCCTGTTGCTGCTGTCGCTATTGATGGCGGAAACTGCGGACCGGCTGGACGAAATGGCGTTGCGGCCACTGCCCATGGGCTGGACGGCCTTTGTCGCGCCCGCTTTCGCGGTGTGCGGGATAGCGCTGGCGGCGCAAGGCGCCACGCCGCTTTATCTGGCGCTGCTGCTGGCGATCATCCAGTTGGCCGACCGCGGGCAAAAGGTAGGTGCGGCGCGGCCGTGGACGATTTTCACCCCTGCCAGTGCGCTGCTGCCTTTGCTGGCGGGAGCGTTCGCGGGCGTGCTGCCGCTAATGTTCGACGTTGCGATGCTATGCGCCATCGCCTCTGCCGGAGCGATGATCCTGCTGCGGCGGGTTTGAGCGATTTTGCTCGTTACGGTTTAGTGCATTTTAACGACGTGCCATTATGCTGGCCGATATGAGCGCCTTTTCGTCCCTGATCGGACCGACCCAGGCGGACTGCTGGCCAATGGCGCAAGTCATGGCGGGCATGTCCGCCGTTCCTGTTGGTCATGCCATTGATCTGGCGTTTTTCTTTCCCGATGAGGGGCGGGAGAGGCATGATGCGCTGGTGGCGGAAACCCGGCGGCATCTGGGCGGATGCCTGACCGCGATCGAGATCGGATTGCGCTTGGCGCTGGAGGAAACGCCCGAAATCGCGGCAGCCCTGGCGCAATGGCCGCAGCCTGTCTGCTGGCCGACCCTGCGCGCGCAGCCGACCCTGCTGGGACCGGCGCTACTCGCCCATATGCAGATGCGGGGCGGGATCAGCCTGATGCTGCGCCAATTTGGCGTGTCCGATGGCGGTTCCGGGGGCGAATCGGAGGCGGATTCGCTGTTTCCCGCCGACGATCCGGCCTTGGGGAATGCGCTGGCGGCGCTGATGCTGGCCGAGGGGCGCTGGCTGATGACGGCGGCGGAGGATCAGCCGATGCAGCCCGATCTGCCTGCGGTCTTTTTCGCGGAATTGCTGTGGACGGCAGCGGCTTGCCTGGCGGCGATCGTCCAGCGGAGCGGCCTGATGGAGCCCGAGGCGGTATTGCCCTTGGTCGAAGCGGCGGCGCAGCGGCTGCTCGTACGGCATGATGAGGCTTTGGGACCGATTGCGGCGGCCGACAGGCTGGTCCGTCAACTGGGCGATGGGGCAGACGCGCCGGAATTGATGGGCGCGGCGCTGGGGCAGAGGCAATTTCTGCTGTTTGCGGCGCTGGCCGGACGGCGGTTGCGGATGGAGAGCGCGCAGGTCGCTGACATATTGGTCATGGGGCCAGTGGGACAGGTCGCCGCGCTCTGCCGCGCCCTCGGGGGATCGGATGCGGATTACCGGCATTTGCTGCTGGCGTTGCGGCCGGTGCGGCCGTCCCTGTCCGACGCGGCGATCGTCGGGGAAGCGGTGCGCTATCAGGATCTGACCGTGGCGCAGGCCGATGCGGCGGTGAACGCCCTGCGCGCGCCCGCCGCGCTGCGTGCCAAGCTGGATCATCTGCTGCGGATCAGCGGTTGATGAACATGCCGGCGCATCCTGCCATCATCCGGGCGACAGTCGCTGCGGACGGCCGGCTGCTCAGTGCGGATGCGCCCTTGCTCGCCTTGCAGCAGGAGGCGGGGGGGGGGTTGGGAACTATGCTGGCCATCCCGCAACTGGCGGCGATGGTTCGGCTGGCTGGACATCTGGGAATCGCGCTGTCGCGGCCTGTCGTCGCTGCGGCGGAACGCGGCGATATAGACATGTGGGTGCGCGCCAGGCCGGAAGCGGAACTGGTTCAGCTTGCCGTCATCGACTGGCATGAGCGGCAGCCGGCCGTCGCGCCAATCGATCTGATGCGGCGGGATACGGACATCGCCGCCCTGTCGGACGGCTGGACATGGCAGATCGACACGCAATTGCGTTTCCAGATGGTGCTGGAGGGCTTTGGCGAGGAGGGCGCGCTGCCTTCGGCGCCGCCCGTGCCGGGCAGCCGCTTCACCAGCTATTTCGAATTGCGTCCGGATGCGGACGGCGATCTGCCGATCCTGCGCGGCTTTGCCCAGCGGCGCGCCTTTCGCGATCAGGTTGCGGCGCTGACCGGCGACGCGGCGCAGCGCTTCATGCTGTCGGGCTTTCCGATGTTCGATCTGGCGGGGCAATTGGTGGGCTATCGCGGGAAGGCGCTGCCGCTGGACCGCGCGGTGACGGCGCCGCTCGCCGCGCCGGAGCCGGTGGTGTTTTATCCCGCCGAGTTCGGCAAAAGGCTGGACCGCTCGTTGCGCCAGCCTTTGGGCCGGATCATAGCCAATGCGGATTCGATCGGTGCGCAATTGGAAGGGCCGTTGCGGCCGGATTATGTCGGCTATGCCCATGACATATCGGCGGCGGGGCGGCATTTGATGGCGCTGATCGACGATCTGGCCGATCTGCAAGCGATCGACCGGCCCGATTTCAGCGTGATAGCCGAAGAGATCGATCTGGCCGATATCGGGAGACGGGCCGCCGGGCTGTTCCTGGTCAAGGCGCTGGATCGGGGGATTTGCGTGGTGGCGCCCGCGCCGGAGGTGAAGCAGCCTGCGGTCGGGGAATTCCGCCGTGCCTTACAGATATTGATGAACCTTGTCGGCAATGCGGTCCGCTATGCGCCCGAAGGATCGACCGTGCGGATCGAGACCGGCCGGGAAGCCGGGCAAGCCTGGATTGCGGTGCTGGACCGGGGGGATGGCATTCCCGCGGACAGCCGTGAGCGCATCTTCGACAAATTCGAACGACTGGGCCGCAGCGATGCGGGCGGCAGCGGGTTGGGGCTTTATATTTCGCGGCGTCTGGCGCGAGCGATGGATGGAGATATCCGCATCGACGACGCGCCGGAAGGGGGGGCGCGCTTTACGCTTTTGCTTCCTGTTTTTGCGGGGTAGCCAAGGGGAAGGGCCGGTAGCGGACGTTCTGTTCCGCGCTGTTTTCCTTGAAGTACGCCGTGCTCCTGCCTTCGCAGGAACACGGATGCGCTCAATGGCAGCTAATGGCCATTTTTGTAAAACATCACATGTTCCGGCTCAAAAAAAACGGCGCCCATCGGGCGCCGTTTCCCTTTTCTCATTGTCAGCGCCGCTTAGCGCTTTTCGACCGGGACATAGTCGCGCTGCGCGGGTCCGGTGTAGAGCTGACGCGGACGGCCGATCTTCTGCGCGGGGTCCGAAATCATTTCGTTCCACTGCGCGACCCAGCCCACGGTGCGGGCGAGCGCGAACAGCACGGTGAACATCTCGGTCGGGAAGCCGATGGCCGAGAGGATCACGCCCGAATAGAAGTCGACATTCGGATAGAGCTTCTTTTCGACGAAATAAGGATCGTGAAGCGCGATCTGCTCCAGTTCCTTCGCCACGTCGAAGATCGGGTCGTTCACGCCCAGCTTGGCCAGCACATCCTTCGCGGTCTTCTGCATCACGGTCGCGCGCGGATCGTAATTTTTGTAGACGCGGTGGCCAAAGCCCATCAGGCGGAACGGATCGTCCTTGTTCTTGGCGCGGGCGATATATTCCGGAATGCGGTCCACGGTACCGATTTCGCGCAGCATGTTGAGCGCCGCTTCGTTCGCGCCGCCATGCGCCGGACCCCAGAGGCAGGCGATGCCCGCCGCGATGCAGGCGAAGGGATTGGCGCCCGACGAACCGGCCAGACGGACGGTCGAGGTCGACGCATTCTGTTCATGGTCGGCATGGAGCGTGAAGATCTTGTCCATCGCATCGACGATGACCGGATCGGGCTCATATTCTTCCGCCGGGACGGAGAAGGTCATGCGCAGGAAATTGGCGGTGTAGCTCAAATCGTTGCGCGGATAGACGAAGGGCTGACCCACCGAATATTTATACGCCATGGCCGCGATCGTGGGCATCTTGGCGATCAGGCGGTGGCTGGCGATCTTGCGCTGTTCCGGATCGTTGATGTCGGTCGAATCATGGTAGAAGGCCGACAGCGCGCCAACCACGCCGCACATGATCGCCATCGGGTGCGCGTCGCGGCGGAAACCGCGGTAGAAGGTGGTGAGCTGTTCATGCACCATGGTGTGGCGCGTGATGGTGCGGGTGAAATCCTCCAGCTCCTTCTTGGACGGCAGTTCGCCGTTGAGGAGTAGGTAGCTGACTTCCATGAAGGTCGACTGCTCGGCAAGCTGGTCGATCGGATAGCCGCGGTGCAGCAGCACGCCGGCGTCGCCATCGATATAGGTCAGGCCCGAATCGCAGCTCGCGGTCGAGGTGAAGCCCGGATCATAGGTAAACATGCCGGTGTTGGCGTAAAGCTTGCGAACATCGATGACCTGCGGGCCGACCGTGCCATTCAGAATGGCATAGTCTTTCGCGTCGCCTCCGACGGTCAAAGTGGCATTGTTATCCGACATGCTGTTCTCCTGATACTTCAATTGGCCGATGCGTGCCTCACAGCGGCCAATCGTTCCAAGCTCTCCGCCTTCCCTAAAAGGAAAAGGACGTCGAAAATTCCCGGCGAAACCGTGCGACCGGTCAGCGCCGCGCGCAAAGGCTGCGCGACCTTTCCAAGCCCGAGGCTGGCATCCTCTGCCACGCGGCGTATTGCTTCCTCGATCGCTTCGACCGTCCAGGACTGGATGGGTGCAAGAGCGTCGGCTGTCTGTCCCAGCAGCGCGCGCGCCGAGTCGTCTAGCAGAGCAAGAGCCTTCTCGTCAAAATCGAGCGGGCAATTTTTGAACAAGAATTCGGCCCCCTCCGCAATTTCGTTAAGCGTCTTGGCGCGGGGTTTCAGCGACGCCATGGCGTCGGTCAACAGCTTTTCGGCGCCTTCGGGCAGGGCTGCGCCCAGCCTTTGCGCGACTCGCGGCGCGACCAGCGCAGCCAGGCGCGCATCATCGGCTTCGCGCAGATAATGGCCGTTCAGATTTTCCAGCTTCTTGATGTCGAAGCGCGAAGGTGAGCGGCCGACGCCCGTGATATCAAAAAGTTCGACGGCGCGGTCGAGGGAGATGATCTCTTCATCGCCATGGCCCCAGCCGAGTCGCAGCAGATAGTTGAGCACCGCTTCGGGCAGCATGCCCATTTCGTCGCGATAAGCGTCAACGCCCAGCGCGCCGTGGCGCTTGGAGAGTTTCGCGCCATCCGATCCGTGGATCAGCGGGATATGGGCATAAACCGGCTCTTCCCAACCCATGGCTTTGATGATGCCAAGCTGGCGGAACGCATTGTTGAGATGGTCGTCGCCGCGAATGACATGAGTGACGCCCATGTCATGATCGTCGACCACCACGGCCAGCATATAAGTAGGCGTGCCGTCGGAGCGCAGCAGGATCATATCGTCCAGCTCCGCATTTTGGACGACGACGCGGCCCTGCACGGCGTCCTCGATCACCGTTTCGCCTTCGCGCGGCGCTTTCAGGCGGATGACGAAGGGTGCGCCTTCAGGCGCCTCCTCGATCGAGCGGTCGCGCCAGCGCCCGTCATAGCGCATCGGCTGCTTCGCGGCGCGCTGCTGCTCGCGCAGTTCCGCCAGTTCCTCGGGCGTCGCATAGCAGCGATAGGCATGACCGGCGGCGAGCAACTGGTTCGCCACTTCGGCATGGCGGGGGGTGCGCTCGAACTGGAAGACCGCGGGCTCGTCGCCGCCCAGACCCAGCCATTCCAGGCCGTCGAAAATTGCGGTCACGGCTTCCTCGGTGGAACGCGCCCGGTCGGTATCCTCGATCCGCAGCAGGAACTTGCCGCCATGATGACGCGCGAACAGCCAGTTGAAGAGCGCGGTGCGCGCGCCGCCGATATGAAGAAAACCGGTAGGCGAGGGCGCAAAACGGGTTACTACCTGCTTGTTCGAACCCGTAGCAATCACCGCTTCATTCCCTGACATTCGCCCTGATATCCACCCGGCCTATCCATGATCGCGACGCCCCCTAGCATGGCTTTCGAGCCACGACAAACCTCCGTTGTCACTTCCGTCCGGGCAAGGGCGGAACGGCTTTGGCGCGGCCTGGAACTTTGGCTGGAGGAAGAGCGCGAGCGGCTGCCGCTTTGGGTTCCGGTTGCCTTGGCTGTGGGTATTGCGGCCTGGTTTGCCTTGCCTAATAGATTGGAATGGCTTGCCTTTTGCTGCGCCATGTTGGCGGGGGCGTGCGGCGCGCTTGTTTTGCCGATCGGCGGACGGGTGCGTCAGGCGATCCTGGCGGGCAGCCTTTTGGCCTGTGCAGGATGCCTGCTGGTCTGGGCAAAGGCGATGATGTGGGGCGCGCAGCCCTTGCCTCGGGCGGCTTTTGTCGAGCTGACGGGGGAGGTCAGATCGGTCGACCGGCGCCCTGCGCAGAAGATGAGTCGCGTGCTGGTTCGTCCGATCGGCATGCCCGCGCTGCCGTCTCTGATACGCGTCAATCTTGACGATGCGCTGATGCCGGCGGGCATCGGGGAGGGGGCGGTCCTGCGTTTCCGGACGAGGCTGATGCCGCCTGCGCCACCCAGCCTGCCGGGCGGTTATGATTTCGCGCGCCGGGCCTATTTTGACGGGATCGGTGCGACCGGGCGCGTGCTGCGGCCGATCACTGTCCTGCGGCCCGCGACGGCGGGGCCGCCGCTCAGGGCACGGCTGTTCGCGCATATTCTGGAACGGGTTCCGGGAAAGGGCGCAGGCATTGCCGCCGCTCTGGCTACGGGGGATCAAGGCGCGATTTCCGAAGTCGATGCCGTCGCGATGCGGCGGAGCGGGCTTGCTCACCTTCTGTCCATCAGCGGCCTGCATGTCACGGCCTTGATCGCGGCGGTGATTTTCCTGCTGATGCGGGGGATGGCGCTGAGCCGTCGGGCGGCGCTCGACTGGCCCTTGATGCTGGTCGCGGCGGGCGGCGGGGCTTTGGCGGGTATCGGCTATACGCTTCTGACGGGTGCGGAAGTGCCGACCGTGCGGTCCTGCGTTGCGGCCTTGCTGGTCCTGGGCGGGCTGGCGATGGGGCGGGACGCGATCACGCTCAGGCTGGTGGCCGCGGGCGCGTTGGTGGTGCTGATCCTCTGGCCCGAAGCGCTGGTGGGGCCGAGTTTCCAGATGAGTTTCGCCGCGGTGGTCGCCCTGGTGTCGCTGGGCGAGCATCCGCGATTCCGTGCTTTCCTGGCGGCGCGGGACGAGGAAATCTGGCGCCGGATCGCCCGCAATCTTTTGGGCATGCTGGCGACGGGTCTGGTCGTTGAACTGGTGCTGGCGCCGATCGCGCTTTTCCATTTCCACAAGGCGGGCATGCTGGGTTCGATCGCCAATCTGGTGGCCATACCGCTCACCACTCTGGTCGTCATGCCGTTGGAGGCGATGGCCTTGCTGTTCGATATGGGCGGATGGGGCGCCCCCTTCTGGTGGCTCACCGCCCGCGCGCTGGACCTGTTGCTGCTGGTTGCGCATGGGGTGGCGTCCAGCCCCGGGGCGGTGGTTCTGGCGCCCGCG
The DNA here is from genome assembly GCF_036038995.2 of Sphingobium sp. SJ10-10. Lineage (NCBI taxonomy): Bacteria > Pseudomonadati > Pseudomonadota > Alphaproteobacteria > Sphingomonadales > Sphingobiaceae > Sphingobium > Sphingobium sp. SJ10-10. Next base: position 1,609,676 of record NZ_CP158132.1, on the reverse strand, counting down.
CAATCGGGGGTGGTGTTCGGCTTCATCCTGTCAGGCATGTTGTGGTGCCTGTTATGGCGAAGCCGGTGGCGCTGGGCGGGTTTGATGCCAGTGACGGCTGGCGTGGTGATGATCGTGACCAGCTCGCCACCCGCCATCTTGATAACGGGAGACGGCCGCCATGTCGCGGTCCGGACTGCGAATGGCGGCATGGCGACGCTGCGCGGGCGGGCGGGCAGCTATGTGCGGGAGGTCATGGCGGAGAGCGCGGGCTATGACGGCACGCTGGAGGCAATGGCGGCGTTGCCGCAAGCCCGCTGTTCTCCCGATCTTTGCGCCGTTCGCGTGACGGGCGGAGGCCGGAACTGGAACTTGCTGCTGACGCGAAGCAGCATGAAGATCGACAATGCCATATTGGCGCGGGATTGTGCGCGCGCCGATATTGTCGTCAGCGATCGGCGCCTGCCGGGGGTCTGCCGACCGCGCTGGTTGAAGGTGGATCGACGATCCCTGGCCGCAACGGGCGGCCTTGCCATCGATCTCGACCATGACTCCATCCGCAGCGTGAAGACCGGGAATGACGAGCATCCCTGGGTCGCGCGGCCTTTGGGTCGACCGCGCGGATTGCCGGGACGTCAGTTATAGCGCCGCAATAACCCCGCCAGCTTTCCCTGTATCCGGACCTGCTGCGGATTGTAGATTTGCGGTTCATAGGCACTGTTGGCGGGATCGAGCCGAACCTTCTGTCCTTCGCGGTGGAAATATTTGAGGGTGGCCTCATTCTCGTCGATCAGCGCGACCACGATCTGTCCTTCGCGCGCCACCTCGGTGCGCTGGATGAGCGCGAAGTCGCCGTCGAGTATTCCCGCCTCGACCATGGAATCGCCCGCCACTTCCAACGCATAATGATCTCCGGTCCCGAGCAGCGCCGCGGGGACGGAGAGCATATTCTGCCCCTCCAAAGCTTCGATCGGCACGCCCGCCGCGATGCGGCCGTGCAGCGGAATCTCAAGGATGTCATTGGCAGCAGGCGGCGTGATCAACGCCGGGCCGGTCGCCAAGGGTGTTTTGAGCGGAGCAATGAGCTTGGGCGCGCGATGCATGGCGTCGGGAAGCTTGAGCACCTCCAGCGCACGCGCGCGATTGGGCAGGCGGCGAATGAAGCCGCGCTCCTCCAACGCGTTGATCAGGCGGTGAATGCCGGATTTGGACCGCAGGTCCAGCGCTTCCTTCATCTCCTCGAAAGAGGGGGAGACGCCTCCCTCCTCCAGCCGGGTCTGAATGAAGCTCAGCAATTCCTGTTGCTTGGGTGTCAACATCTCGCCTTGCCCTCCTTGGAACGTATGGGGAACGCATAGGAAACGGAAAGGGGTAAGTCAAGCGCCTAACGGTTTGCCGCATTTGCGGGAACGTGGCGGCGGGCGGGCCGTTTAAACGGCTGCCTTTCCCGAAGAAGGCGAATAGGAGAGTAAGATGGCCAACCAGAACAAGCAGGGCGGTGATCAACGCCGCGATCAGCAGGGCGGCGACCGGTCCAGCCAGGGCGGACGCCAGCAGCAGCAGGAGAACCGCCAGGGCCAGATGGGCGACGAACGCCGCCAGGACAAGGCGCCGGGCAAGCAGCAGCGCTGAACAGCCTGGCTGCCATTCAGTATATGATCTGAATGCCGCAACTAGTCATCAGGACTGCACTGGAAGGGGTCGCTCGTCGGCCCCTTTCCTTATGCGAAGAGGATGAGCTTAGGCGAGGGGGAGGACCGTGACGGCCTCGCCCGCCAAGGCTGCGGGTGAGCCGGCGGGGCGCAGGATGAGGCAGTCGGCCATCGCCAGGGCGGCCGTGGCGGCGCTGTCCTGCGAGGTCACGGAAACGATGCCCGCTTCGGTGCGGAACGCGCGCAGATAATCGTCGCGTTCTCCGGTGGCGGGAAGGGGCGCGGCAAGCGTTGCCAGCGCGGTGCGGGGCAGGGGCGATGCGGAGCCCATCAGATGGCGGACCAGGGGGAGCAGGAACAACGTCGCAGTAACGAAGGCCGATACGGGATTGCCGGGCAGGCCGAGGAAGATGGCGGAGCCCAGCGTGCCGGCCATGAGCGGCTTGCCCGGCCGCATGCGGATCTTCCAGAAATCGAGCGAGCCACCAGCGCGGGTGAAGGCGGGGCGGACGATGTCATGATCCCCCACCGACGCGCCGCCGGTCGAAACGATGATGTCGGCGTCCCCTGCGCGGGTGAAGGCCTGGGTCACGCTGTCGAGATCGTCGGGCACGATCCCCAGATCGATGATATCGCAAGGCAAGCCGCCGAGCAGCGCGGCCAGCATGGGAGCGTTGGAGGAAGGGAGTTGGCCTGGCAGCGCGGGCGCGCCGGGCGGAACCAGTTCATTGCCGGTGGAGAGCAGGGCGACGCGCGCACGCCGGGCGGCGGGCAAGCTTCCATGGCCGCCCAGCACGGCAAGGGCGATCTGTGCAGGGCCGAGAACGGTGCCCGTCTTCAGCAGAAGGCCGCCTTTGCCGAAATCGGAGGCAGCGCGGCGAACATTGCGGCCATGGGCCAGAGCGTCGCCCAATCCTCGCAGGATCGTTTCGTCCCGTTCTGCATCTTCCTGGATCAGAACGCTGTCCGCGCCTTGCGGCAGGGGCGCGCCGGTGAAGATGCGGCACGCTTCGCCGGGACCGAGCGGTGGAGGAAGCGGGCCGCCAGCCGCGCTTTCGGCCGTGACTCTCCATGGCCCCGGCCATTCGTCCGCGCGGATCGCATAGCCATCCATGGCGGAAAGATCGGCCCAGGGCTGATCGCGCAGCGCGGCGATATCTTCGGTCAGCCAGCGTCCAGAGCAGGCGGGAATGGCCGCCTGCTCGGTCGGCAGCGGCGCCGCGAGCGCCATCATGCGGCTTTGCGCCTCCGCGACCGGGAGCAGGCTCATGCCGCGCGCCCGTCCCCGGCAGTCCAGTCGCCGGACTTGCCGCCGGTTTTGGCGAGCAGGCGGACGTCGCTGATGACCATGGCTTTATCGAGCGCCTTTGCCATGTCGTAGACGGTCAGCAATGCGACCGACGCGGCGGTGAGCGCTTCCATCTCGACACCCGTCTGGCCTGAGGTTCTCGCGGTGGCGGTGACGGTGACGCCGCTGTCGTCGAGGTCGAAGGCGATACTGACGGAACTGAGCGGGATCGGATGACAGAGCGGGATCAGTTCGGCGGTGCGCTTGGCGGCCATGATGCCCGCGACACGGGCGACTGCCAGTACGTCGCCCTTTTTCACCAGGCCTTGGGCGATGGCGGCGGCGGCTTCCCCGCTCATGGTGATGCGGCCGGTGGCGATGGCCTCGCGGGCTGTGACTGCCTTGGCCGAGACATCGACCATATGGGCCGAGCCGTCCTCGTCCAGATGGGTGAGCTTGCTCATTGCCCCGTCAGCAGGTTGCGGGTCGCGGCTTCGACATCGGCCTGCCTCATAAGGGTTTCCCCGACCAGGAAGCAGCGCACCCCATGGTCCGACATGGCGATCAGGTCGTCATGGCTGCCGATCCCGCTTTCCGCGACGAAGGTGCAACCTTCCGGAGCCTGTCCGACCAGTTCATAGGTGCGGGCGAAATCGACGGTGAAGTCGCGCAGGTCGCGATTGTTGACGCCGATCAGGCGCGAGCGGAGCTTCATCGCCCGTTCCAGCTCCTGCGCGTCATGCACTTCGATGAGAGCGTCCATGCCGAGGCCGAGGGCAGCGTCCTCGATTTCCGCCATTTGACCGTCGTCCAGCGCGGCGACGATGATGAGGATGGCGTCGGCGCCCAGCGAGCGGCTTTCCAGCACCTGCCAGGGGTCGACCATGAAATCCTTGCGAAGCACCGGCAGGGCGCAGGCGGATCGGGCGGCCATCAGATAATCGTCATGGCCCTGGAAATAAGGCTCGTCGGTCAATACCGACAGGCAGGCCGCGCCGCCCGCCGCATAGGCCTGGGCATGGGCGGGCGGGTCGAAATCGGGACGGATCAGGCCTTTGGAAGGGCTGGCCTTCTTGATCTCCGCGATCAGGCCGAAGCCGGAGCGGGCGGCATCGTCCAGCGCCTTGCGGAAACCGCGCGGGGGCGTCTGTTCGGCGGCGCGGGCGTGGAGCGTGGAGACGGTGATCGCGGCCTTGCGCCGGGCGACTTCATCCCGCTTCACATCGCAGATTTCGATCAGCTTGTTGGTCATTGATAGGCAATCCAGCAATTGAGGAGCGCGTTGGCAAGCCCGCGATCGATGGTTTCGGCGGCTTCCTCCACGCCTTCGCGGAAGTCGGACACGGCATCCGCGACGACAAGGGCCGCTGCGGCATTCAACAGCACGGCATCCCGATACGGCCCCGTTTCGCCTTGCAGCAGGGCGCGGAGCGCGGCGGCATTATAGGCGGGGTCGCCGCCCCTGATCGCTTCCACCGGATGGGTGGAGAGGCCGAGTTCGGCGGACGTCAGGCGGCGCATCGCGATCAGGCTGTTGCCTTTCACTTCCGCCAGATCATTGCCGCCTGCCAGCGACAGTTCGTCCAGCCCTTCGTCGCCGGAGACGATCATCGCATGGTCGACGCCAAGGTCCGCCAGCGCCTCCGCATAGATGGGGACATAGGCCGGGCGGGCGATGCCGACCAATTGGCGGCGGACCCCGGCCGGATTGGCGAGCGGGCCCATCAGGTTGAAGATGGTGCGTTCGCCTATCGCCTTGCGGATCGGACCGAGGCGTTTGAGCGCGGGGTGGTAGTTCTGCGCAAAGAGGAAGCAGATACCCAGATCGGCCAGCGTCGCTTCGGCTGTCGCGGCGGCACGGTCGAGGTTGAGGCCGAGTGCTTCCAGCGTGTCGGCAGCGCCCGCCTTGGAGGAGGCGGCGCGGTTGCCATGCTTGGCCACGGGGATGCCCGCGGCTGCGACCACCAGCGATACGGCGGTCGAGACGTTGAGCGTATGGTGTCCGTCGCCGCCGGTGCCGCAGACGTCGATTGCGCCCGCAGGAGCGCTGACCGGGATCATGCGGTTGCGCATGGCGCGGGCGGCGGCGGCGATTTCCGTGGCCGTCTCGCCACGGCGGGCCATGGTGACGAGGAAGCCCGCAATCTCCTCTTCAGGGAGGTCGGCGTCGAACAGCAAGTCGAAGGCCGTGGCGGCCTGTTGCGCGTCGAGGGAGCCAGTAGGATCGGGCAGGCGGGTCATCGACGCTGCCTTAATCATGGGATGGCGCCGGAGTCGAGATGGGCAAGCCTGAAATTCACTATGCGAGCGGCATTCAGGGCGACGCAAGAGACATTATCAAAGCGCGGCGACGCGTTCCTGAACCGGGATGCCCGCGATCCGCATGAAGTTCGCCAGCATGTCATGGCCATGTTCGGTGGCGATGCTTTCCGGATGGAACTGGACCGAGTGAATCGGCAGGTCGCGGTGGCGGAAGCCCATGACCGATCCGTCTTCGCTGGTGGCGTTGACGATCAGGCTGTCGGGAATGTCCTCGACGATCAGCGAGTGATAGCGGGTCGCGGTGAAGGGCGAGGGGAGCCCTTCGAACAGGCCGGTGCCGTCATGGCTGACGGGAGAGGTCTTGCCGTGCATCAGGCCGCCGCGCACCACCTTGCCGCCGAAATGCTGCCCGATCGACTGGTGGCCAAGGCATACGCCCAGCAGGGGTGCGCCCGCATCCGCGCAGGCGGCGACGAGATCAAGGCTGACGCCCGCCTCATTGGGGGTGCAGGGGCCGGGCGACAGCAGGAAGGCCTGTGCGCCGGTGGAGAGCGCCTGACCGGCGGAAATGGCGTCGTTGCGGACGACCTCCACCTGCGCGCCCAGTTCCATGAGGTAATGGACCAGATTCCAGGTGAAGCTGTCGTAATTGTCGATGACGAGGATCATGGGGAAGCTTTAGCGCGGGATTGGGAGTTGGGGAAGTGGGGGTGGGTGCGTGGGATTTGCCCGTTCGCCTATTTGGCTTGAGGCAAAAAAGAAAGGGAGCCGGCGCGCAGTCCATGCGCCGGCTCCCCCGCTTGCGTTGATGCCTGGCGACCCAAGGCTCTCAACGACTGCACCGCTTAGACGGCGCAGCAATGCATTTTCCGTTCGGCTGTCTTAGCCGTGCAGCTTCAGCGCCGTTTCCGCGATGCGGCGGCCCTGATAGCGCGCGCCTTCCAATTCTTCCTCGCCCGGTTGGCGGCTGCCGTCGCTGTCCGCCAGCGTGGTCGCGCCATAGGGCGATCCGCCACGGACCTTGTCGACGCCCATCTGCCCGGCAAAGCCATAGTCGAGGCCGACGATCACCATGCCGAAATGCAGCAGGTTGGTGATGATCGAGAATAAGGTGGTTTCCTGTCCGCCATGCTGGCTGGCGGTTGAGGTGAAGGCTCCGCCGACCTTGCCGTTCAGCGCGCCGCGTACCCAGAGGCCGCCGGCCTGGTCCAGAAAAGCCGCCATCTGGCTCGACATGCGGCCGAAGCGGGTGCCGGTGCCGATGATGATCGCGTCATAATCCGCCAGATCCGCGACGGTCGCGACCGGCGCTTCCTGGTCCAGCTTGAAATGCGCGGCCTGCGCGACTTCCAGCGGCGCCGTTTCGGGGACGCGCTTGATATCGACTTGCGCGCCAGCGGCGGCGGCGCCTTCCGCCACGGCCTTCGCCATCGTCTCGATGTGGCCGTAGGAGGAGTAATAGAGAACCAGAACCTTAGCCATGAGTGTCTCCAATCGGGTTAATGCATTGATCGTAAAAAGGTTTCGAAAAATCTGGCCGCCCGCGCGGGGGAGGGGGGATTGCGCGGGCGGCCTTGGCCCCGGGGGGAGGGACCTATTCGCTGTCGACCAGGACGATTTCGGCGTCCTCGATCGCCTTGATGGTGATGGGCGCGCCGCCGATGATCGCGGCGCCATCCCGCGCCTCGAAAATCTGGCCTTCGATCTCGACCCGGCCCGTTGCGGGGACCAGATAGAGGTGACGCCCTTCGCCACTCTCATAGGTCACGCTCTCGCCCGCCTTGACCGTGCCGCCCAACAGGCGGGCATCGGCGCGGATTCGCAGCGCTTCCTTGTCGTCGTCATGGCCGCTGGCCAGCACCACCAGCTTGCCGGACCGATCGCCCTTGGGGAAAGGCTTGGCGCCCCAGCTCGGCTGGCCGCCCCGGCTGCGCGGAATGACCCAGATCTGGAAGAGCGTCGTCGTCTCGTCCTCCAGATTATATTCGGCATGGCGGATGCCGGTGCCCGCGCTCATCACCTGGACGTCGCCGGCCTCGGTGCGGCCCTTGTTGCCCAGGCTGTCCTGATGGGTGATCGCGCCCTTGCGGACATAGGTGATGATTTCCATGTCCGCATGGGGATGCGGCGGAAAGCCGGAGCGCGGGCCGATTTCATCGTCGTTCCACACCCGGATCGCGCCCCAGTGCATGCGGGCGGGATCATGATAGTCCGCGAAGGAAAAATGATGCCGCGCATTCAGCCAGCCATGGTCGGCATGGCCGAGCGAGGCGAAGGGGCGGCGCTCGATGCGACTCCCGACGGTCGTGCTCATATGCTTGCCTTTCGAATGTTGCCGTCCGCTTCCCAAACGGGCGCTTCCGGCTTGCTTTCCGATAATCTAGCGATCAGGATCGTTTCTTGAATAAGCAGCATTGAAACGGATTGTTTCCTTATGCGTCTTCCCGATTTCGAGGCCTGGGCGATGTTCGCCGCCGTGGTCGAGCATCGCAGCTTCACCGACGCCGCCAAGGCGCTGAGCGTTTCCAAGGCTACCGTGTCCAAGGCGGTGTCCCGGCTGGAGCAGCATCTCGACACCAGCCTGTTCAGCCGCACCAGTCGCCGTCTTGCCCTGACCGAAAGCGGCAAGCGGCTGGCGGATCATGCCGCGCGCATCCTCTCCGAAGGACAGGCGGCGGAGGAGGCGGCGCGGGATGAAACGGCGGAACTTTCCGGCACGGTTCGTCTGGGCGCGCCGATGACCTTCGGCCTGCTCCGCGTTGCGCCGCTGATCGCGGAATTCACCAAGCAGAATCCGCAGGTGGACATTGATCTGCACCTGTCCGATGCGCAAATCGACCTGGTGGAAATGGGGCTGGACGCCACCATCCGCATTGCCGACATGCCCGACAGTTCGCTCCGCGCCCGGCGGCTGGCGGATGTCAAAGTGCATGCCGTCGCTTCGCCAGCCTATCTGGCGGAGCGGGGGCGCCCGACTCACCCGTCGGACCTCGGCGGCCATGACTGCTTGTGCTATTCCAACACGCCGACGCCCGACGTCTGGCGCTTTTCTGGCCCCGGCCAGCAGAATGTCGTGGTGCAGGTCCGCGCCCGGATAACGGTTAACAGCGGAGAGGCGATGCTGCCCGCCTTGCGCGCCGGCGTTGGCATTGCCCGGCTGCCCGACTTCATCGTCGGTGAAGCGATGGCGTCAGGCGAACTGGAAGAGATTCTGGTCGACTGGCGGCCGCCGCTCTTGGGCATTCATCTGGTCACGCCGCCGTCGCGTCTGCGGCCGGCGCGGGTCGACGCGGTGCTCGACTTCCTGACCCGCCATCATGGCTGTTGAAGGCTCGTTTCGAAGATGAATCCATATTGACTCCATCTGAATCATTTCGACCTCAAAACATTGCAAACTGATTCAAAATCGCGCGACTCGTGGATTTCTGCCGGTTAGCGAAAAATTAACCTTTGTCCTTCAGAAGTTTTTTGGTTAATGAATTGGAGCGGCTGCCGTTCTCTGGGGGTGAACGGGACTGCTACGCAAAGGGGCTTCACATGCGCGTGCTGCTAATCGAAGACGAACCGACGACCGCCAAGGCGATTGAGCTGATGCTCACGACCGAGGGGTTCAACGTCTACACGACCGACCTTGGCGAAGAGGGTCTCGACCTCGGCAAGCTCTATGACTACGACATCATCTGCCTGGACCTGAACCTGCCGGACATGCACGGCTATGACGTGCTCAAGAAGCTCCGCGCGGCCAAGGTGCAGACGCCGGTGCTGATCCTGTCCGGCGTGGCGGAGATGGACAGCAAGGTCCGTTCCTTCGGCTTCGGCGCCGACGATTATGTGACCAAGCCGTTCCATCGCGAAGAGCTGATCGCCCGCATCCATGCCGTGGTGCGCCGCTCGAAGGGCCATTCGCAGTCCGTCATCCGCACCGGCAAGCTGGCGGTGAATCTGGACGCCAAGACCGTGGAAGTGGACGGCAACCGCGTCCATCTGACCGGCAAGGAATATGCGATGCTGGAGCTGCTTTCGCTCCGCAAGGGCACGACGCTGACCAAGGAAATGTTCCTGAACCACCTCTATGGCGGCATGGACGAACCCGAACTCAAGATCATCGACGTCTTCATCTGCAAGCTGCGCAAGAAGCTGGCGCTGGCCTGCAATGGCGAAAATTATATCGAGACCGTCTGGGGCCGCGGCTATGTGCTGCGCGATCCGGACGAAGCGGAAGAGTTCGCCACCAAGGTCGCCTGACGCATCCCGCATTCGTCCCGGAAATAGAAAAGGCCGACGATCCGCGAAGGATCGGCGGCCTTTTCTGTTTACCGCCTCAAAATGGGGTCAATCCCATTTGAAGCGGGTGTCCAGGCCCGGCAATCGGGTTCTGAAACCCGGCCTTTTCGTGTCTACCGAGGGTCGGAAATTTGCGGGAACCCGATAGGATGTCTCAACCGGCTTGTCGGCCGGGGCAGGGCTTTTTACGCTTGCGGGATTGATCGAAGCGTTGAGATGCACGCCGAAGGCCTGACCCTTGCGCCAGACGATCCTGCCCTCTGCGGGCGCGCAATCGGGCAGTTCGATGATCACGCTGTCGTCCAGGGCCAGTTCCAACTCGCATCGTCCGCCGATGCCCAGTTCCGAAACGTCGCGGACCAATATGTCGATTTCGCCGTGGCGCGGATGGCGCATGCGCGCCTTCAGCAGCCGACGCTGCCGGTCATGCAGGCGCTTTGAAAGAAATTCCGGATCGGAATCGGGCATGAACTCCCGCAACTCTTCCTTCTTGGCGTCCTGACGACCCCGATTGCGACCTCATTCCGTTCGGACCCTCGCCCGGCGGAATGCCTATAACTTTGGTTTAACCCTTTTACAGGGCAATGGAAAGTTGGATGATGACAACCCAATTGACCAGGCCGTTTCGGCCCTAGCTGATAGGGAAAGGCCGGCCATCCCGATGGGAGGACCGGCCTTTGGATCAAGCGGTGGGGCGGAAGGGGGGTGGCTGAAAGCCGACTGTGGGGCCGCCCCGTCGGGATGTTATTGGTCCGCTTGATCCGACGTGGAAGAACCATGCGATCCTGAAGCTTGGCCCGATGCCTGGCCCCCGCCCGAAAGCTGCCCAGCGGCATCGATCGAGGCTGCTCCATTGGCGGTGTTCGCGATGCCGCTTGCAGTCCCGGCCGCGCTGCCGGCTGCGTTGGCGGCCCGATCATGGGTCGCGCTGACCGCCGAGTCCGCACGGGCGCGGGTGTTGGCGACGGCGCTGGCGGTGCGCTCCCGCGCTGCGCCCGCCGTGCTGCCGGCCTGATCGCGCACGCCGCCCACGGCGTTGCTGACGTCGCTGGTGCCCAGCGTATCGGCGGTCAGACTGCCGCCGGCGGATCCGCTCGCGGAGCCGGACGCGCTGCCGCTATGGCTCTTGCCATGACGGCTGACCGATCCCGTGGCGGAACCGCTGCCGCTGCCATGGCCCGAACCGCTGGCGCCCACGCGGCCACTTTCCAGGTCGATGCTGCGGTCGAGGCCGATGCCGCCGGAACCGCCAAGCGTGCCGCCCAGCGATCCGCCGACACCACCCAGCGCACCGCCAAGGCCGCCGCCGAGCGCGCCGCCACCCCCGCCGCCCAGCAATTGGGCCGAGGCGGGCGCCGCCGTCAGGGCGGCAAGAGCGGCGGTGGCAAGTAGGAATTTGACTTTCATCGATCGTCTCCTTGTTCGTTGTCGATCCGATGAAAGGACAACGGAAGGGCGATCCAGTTTAATCCCAATCCGCCGAAAGAATTTTGCAAGATATTGAAATTCAATCAATATTTCTGCATTCGCTGCAAATGACCGCTGGCCCTGCGCCGCGCTTCGCCTCCGAGCGCAGGGCGCGAACGCTGCCGGTGGCGAACAGCCGCCCCGCCACCAGCGGCGCCGCGAAGGAGGTGCCCCGCACCCTGCCTTTGCCGCCATCGGGACGCGCCGCATTCATGTCCGCTCCCGGCGCGGCGAAATCGACATGGCGCGCTCGCCCGGCTTCGGGCAGGACGCGCCCGCGCCCGTCAATGCCGGTGACGGCGATCACGTCGGGATAGGAGGCGGGATAGGCGGGAGGCGCCGCTGGTCCGTCATTGCCGACCGCCGCGACCACGGTCACGCCCTTGTCCCGCGCCAGACGGATCGCGCCCGCCAGCAGCGGATTATCCGGTCCCACCAGACTGACCGTCACCACGCTGGCCCCACGCGCCGCCATCCATCCGAGCGCCCGCGCTATCGCAAAGGCGCCGCCGCCAGCCGGATCGTCGCCATAGACATCGGCCACCAGCAGCGGCACGCCAGGCGCTGCGCCGCGCACGCTGCCCGCCCCGCTGATGAGCGACGCCACCGCTGTCCCATGGGAGCTGGCGCGGGGAGCGCCACGGGCAAAGCCCTGTTGCTCGACCGGACCGCTCAGCGCCGGGTGGCGCGCTACGCCTCCATCGATCAGTCCCGCCGCCTTGCCCCGCACCGGACCAGCTTCCGCAAGCGCGGCAGCCGTCATTCCGATCGAGGGACCGCTGGGGAAATAGAGATTGTCGGCGCTCGCCTGCGCTTCGGGGGCGATCGACCGCACCTGTTTCAATGCGCGGGACAGGCTGCGGCCCTGCGGCACGATCAGGCGGGCAATGCTGAGGTCGAGCCCCTCAATCGCCGCATTTTCGACCCCATAGCCCGCTGTGCGCAGCGCCTCGATGCTTTCTGCTCCCGCGCCGGTCAGCAATATGACGCCCCGCCGTGCCGGTTCGCGCCGGTCGTCCAGTTCCACCGAGTCCGCATGTCGTCGCAGCAGATCATCGATCCGCGCCGCTCGCACCGCCACCAGCCGGTCTGCCAGACGAGCAGGCGACAGCCGGTCCAGGCCGGACTGGTCCAGCGTTCCTTCCACCCGGTCCAGCACATTGGGCACGATGCCGCCCACCTGCCCCAGCGCGTTGCCGGAGGAAGAGAGCAATTGAGCCTGTGCGCCGGGCGCGGTCAGCAGCAGACCGGCGACGATCCATGGTCGTGCGAATTTCATCTCGACCTCTCTACCACCGGCGCGTCCCGTCCTTTCGCTCTCAAAATGATTCATCGCGAAAAAATTTCCGATACAAGATCCATCTTCAGGGATGAAACGGCGGGCGACGGTCGTTTCATCCCTGACGGACAGAAATGGAGACCGGATGTCGTTCGAAAGCGATCTGTTGGCGATCCTGCCCCGGCTGCGGCGTTTTGCCGCCAGCCTGTCGCGGGACCGCGCCGATGCGGACGATCTCTGTCAGGCGGCGCTGGAAAAGGCGCTCAAGGCACGCGATCAATGGCAGCCGGGGACGAGACTGGATAGCTGGATGTATCGGATCATGCGCAATCTCTGGATCGATGAGGGCCGCTCGCGCCAGCGCGCCGCCCGGACTTTCGCGCCGGAAGAGGCGGGCGAGCATGTCGGTCATGCGGGTGACCGCGATATGGAGGCGCATGTCATGCTGTCCGATGTGGATCGCGCCATGCATGCCTTGCCCGACGAGCAGCGGGAGGCGATCGCGCTCGTGCTGGTCGAGGGGCTATCCTACAAGGAAGCGGCCGATGTGCTGGGCGTTCCCATGGGAACGCTGACGTCGCGGCTGGTGCGCGGGCGCGGCGCGCTGATCGAACTGCTGGGGGAAGCGGCATGACCGACATCGATGAAGCCATGTTGATCGCCTGGGTCGATGGCGAACTGGACGAAGTCACGCGGCGGCGCGTCGATCGCGCCGTGGCGGAGGATCCGGCCCTGGCCGAGCGGCTGGAGATGCACCGTCGCTTGCGGGAACGGCTGTCGGGCCATTATGCCCCGGTGGAGGCGGAGCCGGTGCCTGCCGGACTGCGGGCGCTGTTGGAGGGGAATGCGAAGGTCGTCCCGCTCGTTCGTCCTGCGGCCCCGCGCTGGCGTCATTGGGGAACAGGCGGCGCCATTGCCGCCAGCCTCCTGCTGGGTCTGGGCATCGGGCATCTGTCGGGCGGGCCCGAAGGGCCGATTGCAGTCGAGAAGGGCGCCATGATCGCCAGGGGCGAACTGGCGTCAGCGCTCGAAACCCAACTCGCTTCCGCGCAGGAGGACGCGCCGATCCACATCGGTCTCAGCTTCCGGCGCAAGGGCGGCGGCTGGTGCCGCAGCTTCGAAGGGCAGGCAGTTTCGGGCGTCGCCTGTCGCGAGGGGGAAGGCTGGCAAGTGCAACAACTTGTGCCGGGTGCAGGGCAGCAGATGGCCTATCGTCAGGCATCCTCGGGCGATGCGCGTATCATGGCGACGGTCGATGCACTGATCGATGGCGCCCCGCTCGATGCCGCGCAGGAGAAGACGGCAAAGGACAAGGAATGGCGTTAGAATAGCGGCTGCTTTGGGTGGTTTCCCGCCATTCCCCCTCCCGTAAACGGGAGGGGGCTAGGGGGTGGGCTGGCGCGACATCAGCGGCGATTTTCAACGGCTAACCGGGAAGCTCGCTTCGCTCGCACCCACCCCTAACCCCTCCCGTTTACGGGAGGGGAATGTCTTGGAATGGCCATTTTCAGACCCTCCTTCCCATCATCCGATCCTGACCGTGGAGGACTGGCTAAGGATCATGCGTTGCCCAATGGCTACAGAATCCAAAAAAACATCCTATTCCGCCGACAGGGCAGGATTGCGCCTGTCCTATTCCGCGCCAACGGGCCTATCCCGCATCCCTCTTTGAAACGTCCGGCACATCGCGTCGCCACGCATACGCGCGCGCAGGCACGTGCGCGCGTACACTGTGAACTTCGGCGTGAAATGGTCGGTTGTCGTCATTTCTCCGCCACAGGCCATGCGAAGGGGAGGCTGTTCTCTCCCGTTTGCGTACCCTCCGGATCGAAGCGGCGTTCGGTGATGGTCCCATGGCCTTGCGCGTCGATAGCGATGATCGTGCTGCAGCGGGTGCCATAAGCCGGATTGCGGATGAAGATGGGGGAGATCAGGGCTTCGGCGGGAACGTCGGAAGGGGTGTCGGGAGCGATACCCGCGTGGGGCAGGCTTTCCAGGCGGAGGGCATCGAACAGCGTCAGGGGATCAACGGCCTCGGTCATCAGCCAGTCGAGCAGGGCCGATTTAAGCGCCAGCGTCTTGGGCCAGGGCGCGTCGAGCGTGCCGTTGGAGAGGCCGTAGAGGCCGGGGGTGAGTTCAGTCCGCAAGGGGGCGGGGCGATTGGTAAGGAAATGGGCCTGATTCCGGTCGAGCAGGATGAGGTTGAAGGGATTGAAATCCTCCAGCGCAACAGCTTCGCGGCCTGCCAGAAGATCCGTCACCAGCGCGCCGCGAGAGGCGCGATCGGGGCGGGGATCGCCATAGCCGCGCAAATTGGTGACGATAGCGGCGCGGCCTTGCTCCGACACGCCCAGCCAGGTTCCGCCCGAAAGCAGGTCGCGGCCCGCGATCAGATGGTTCGGCGGCTCCCAGCGGGCGAGCGGTGCGGCGGGGCGGGCGTGCAGTTCGTCGCGGTTGCCGATCAGGATCAGCCGCCAGCGCGGATGCGCGTTCCACGCCATTGCCATGATGCACATGCCTTCATCCTCCTGATCTGCGACGGCTTGATAAACCGTCCGCGCCTCTCCATATAGGCGCGTGCCGGGTTCGCCCGGCTATGGTGATAAATCGTGTCGTGCAATAGGCGCAGCGGACCCGGGGGCGGTACCCGGCGGCTCCACCACATATCCCGGCTTTGCGCGGGGTGTTTGACGGGGCCGAACTAGGATCGACGTGTGTTGAAAAGCGATATTTTCACCCGGCCTGAGTACGCCGTAAAAAGGTTCAAAACACGTAAGTGCCAACGATAACGAGGCTCTTGCTCTTGCTGCGTAATTGATGGCCTCACGGCCGGACATTACTCAAAAAGAACGCGGTTGAACCCACCGGGCAACAGAAGGGAATTCAGCGGCCTCCGGAGGGGCCGGGCAACAGAACCCTCCGGACCTTCAAACATTATTCGGATTTCGCGGCGCGGGCGCTCAATGGGCCTCATGCGCCGTTTTTGCGATTCGAATCGGGCATCGCATAACTCGTTCATTCGATTACATTTTTATGACACTATTGCGTAAAATTTGTAAGTCATTGTTTTAAAATAAGTAAAAATCCTTTTTTGGCCTTTGTTCGCATCTTGTCCCCATGTCATCAAAGTGAAATACTCATCGCTATTATAGAAGGTTTTTTTTGGGAGAATCGGGATGAAGAAGGTGGCTGCGACTTTCGGTCTGGCGCTGCTTGCGTTTTCGCCGGCCGTGGCTTTCGCGGCACCTGACGAGGTGGTCGTCGTTGGCGTGCCTGATGGCCACTTGGCCGCGGGCGCTCTGGTATCGGGCGATTATGCCCATGCGGCGCAGCGGCTGGAAGTCGTGCGTCCCGACGCGGCCAACGACCCCGCGCGGCTCATCAATCTGGGTAACGCCTATGCCGGCATGGGCAAGATGAAGGCGGCGCGCGCGGCCTATAAGGCGGCCCGTTTCGCGCCGGATTCACTGCTGGTCACGGCCGATGGCAATGAGTCCTCCTCGCGGGATATCGCGCGGCGGGCGATGGGCCGTCTGGAAGCGCAATACGCCATGCGCTGAAACTGCATGGCGAAGCCCTGGGTGCAGGGAGAGGGGGCGTCATCCCAGCATAGGGGTGGCGCCCCTGCTTTATGTTACGCGCCGCGCTCTGTCGCAAAAATGAAATAACTGTCTTTAAACTGTCATTTTAAAGACGCCATTTCGTCACTAAATCAAAATCATGCTGTCATGCGCGCGTCCTAGCTGCCCCCTCTGAGGGCGACAGGGGGCGTTGTCCGATTCGAGTTCCCCTTGCGCTCCGCATCACATCACAAGCCGGCCTGGGCCGGAGCGGAGACGACATGGCCAAGATTAACCGTTTTCAAACGATCCTGATGGCGGGCTGCGCCTGCGCGGCGCTGAGCGCTTGCGGCGCCGACGACATCGCTTCGCCCGGTGAGGGCACGATCGTCCTGCCGACGCCCACCCCCACGCCGACTCCGACTCCCACGCCGACGCCTACACCGACGGCGGTGACGCCGGCCTCGGGTTGCCCGACGATCGCCGGTTCCGACCAGTTGCAGGATCTGGGCACCATCACCGATGGCAGCAACACCTGGCGGAACTGCGGCTTCCCGGCCCGTTTCAACAGCACGACGGCGATCGCCAAGACCACGGGCGTTATCTACTCGCTGCCCGGCCGCGTCGATGTCGGTACTGACCAGGGCGCCGCGAGCACAGGCACCAACGTCACCCTGTCGATCGATCCGGGCGTCGTGGTCTTCGCCAGCACTGGCAACGCCTATCTGGCGGTCAATCGCGGCAATAAGATCAACGCCGTCGGCACCGCCGCCAGCCCGATCGTCTTCACCAGCCGCGAAAACGTGACCGGCGCCGCGACTGACCAGTCGTCGGGCCAGTGGGGCGGCATCGTGCTGCTCGGCCGCGCGAAGATCACCGATTGCGACGCACCGGCCGCCGCGCCGGGCACCACCGCCTGTACGCGTGACACCGAAGGCACCAGCAACGCCATTTTCGGCGGCGCGGACGATGCCGACAATTCGGGCCGCCTGAGCTATGTCCAGATCCGTTATTCCGGCTTCGTGCTGGCGAACGGCAAGGAATTGCAGGGTCTGACCCCCTCGGGCGTCGGCACCGGCACGCAGATCGACCATATCCAGGTCCACAACAGCTCCGACGACGGTATCGAGGTCTTCGGCGGTTCGACCCACATGAAATATCTGGTCCTGACCGGCAACGAGGATGACAATCTCGACACCGACGTGGGCTTCCGCGGCACGGCGCAGTTCATCATCTCGATCCAGCGCGCCAACGCCAATATCGGTGACACCTTCACCGAGACGGACTCCAACCCCATTGCCGGCGCGGCCAGCAATGCGAGCGAGGATGCGCTGCCCCGTCAATATCTGAAGGTGGCGAACTTTACCCACATCCAGCGGTCGAACACCGGCGACGACGGCGCGGCCATGATGCTGCGCGGCGGCGCCGACCTGGCCATGGTGAACGGCATCATCGTCAGCCCCGACCAAAGCTGCCTGCGCATCAACAGCGCGTCGACCGTGCGGGATGCCGATCCGGCGCTGCAGGATGCGGGCAAGCCGCGCTACCTGTCGGTGGTGATGCAGTGCAACGCCACCCCGTTCAAGGGCACGGGCGGCGCGGACGTGGCGCTGGTCCAGTCGATCTTCACGACCGATCCGAACAGCAGCTTCAGCTACACGCCGTCGCTGACCAGCCTGTTCATCAACGGCGCGACCGAAACCGCCCGCACCGCGATCGACCCCAAGACGATCGACAGCAACTTCACCACCACCAACTATGTCGGCGCGGTGAAGGACAGCAACGACACCTGGTATGCGGGCTGGACCTGCAACTCGGTGACGGCGAGCTTCGGCAGCACGAGCAAGAACTGCACGGCCATTCCGACCACCTGATCGGTTCCTGACCTCAACAGGGGCGGGGAAGCGTGCATCCGGCGCTTCCCCGCCTTCTTTGCACTGAATTTCCTTTGGGGGACATTTGCATGTCACAGCCGCTGAACATGGCGCGCCTGCTCCTGATTTCCACCGCGCTGGTCGCGCCTGCGGCCATGGCCCAGAATGCCGCGCCCACGCCGCCTGCCACCTCCGGCACGCCCACGCAATCCGAGGAAGCGGATGCGCAGGCCGGCCGGATCGACGTTTCCATCCCCGGTTCCGACATCATCGTTACCGGCCGTCGCACCAGCAATGTGTCGCAGGCAGCGCCGCAGGTGGTGAACGTGTTGTCGGCCGCCGACATCAAGCGCACGGGCGAGGGCGATATCGCCGGTTCGCTCCAGCGCGTGACCGGCCTTTCGGTCGTGTCGGGCGGCTATGTCTATGTGCGCGGCCTTGGCGACCGCTATTCGCTGGCGCTGCTCAACGGTTCGCCGCTGCCCAGCCCCGAACCGCTGAAGCGCGTCGTGCCGCTCGACATTTTCCCGACCAGCGTCATCGCCTCGACCCTGGTGCAGAAGAGCTATTCGGCCAACTTCCCCGGCGAATTCGGCGGCGGCGTCATCAACCTCACCACCAAGGCGATTCCGGTCGAAAGCTATCTGGAACTGAGCGTCGGCAGCTCCGCCAATACGGAAACGTCGGGTCAGCTCGGCTATACCTATTATGGCGCCAAGTCCGACTGGACCGGCTTCGACGACAGTTCCCGCGACGTGCCGCCGTTGCTGGCGGAGGCGTTCAAGAGCGGCGTGCCCTTCTCGAACATTCCGCGCAGCGACTTGCAAGCAATCTCGATGCAGTTCCTCAATGCCAAGACCTCGGTGTTGCAGCGGACCAACAGCCTGCCGTTCAATTTCTCCGGGTCGCTGAATGGGGGCACCTCCTTCGACGTCGGCAGCGACGGGCGCATGGGGCTGTTGCTGACCGCTTCCTACAGCAACAAGTGGCGGACGCGCGAAACGCTCCAGCAAGCATCGACCGACCTCAGCCAAGCGCCCGGCAAGACCGGCACGCAGGTCAACACGGACAATGAGATCACCGTCAACGCGCTGTTCGGCGTCGGGCTGGAACTGGGCGAGCAGAAGATCCGCTGGACCAACGTTTATATCCGCGACACGCTGAAGCGTGGTGCCCTTTCGCTCGGCCAGAATAATGGCGAGATTGAAGGCGCGGATTATATGAAGCAGAATACCGCCTGGTATGAGCGGCAGTTGATCGACACGCAGTTGGTCGGTGAGTTCAAGCTGGGCGATGCCCTCAGCCTGGACATGCGCGGCGGCTATGCCAATTCGCAGCGCGAGGCGCCCTATGAGCGCGAGTTCGAATATGTGCGGACCAATCGCCCCCTTGCCATCGATCCGGTGGGGGATCGCTTCATCAACGCGCTCAACCGCCAGCGGGGCGACGCGTCGATCACCTTCAGCGATCTGACCGAGGATCTGTGGTCGGCGGGCGCTGACCTCAGCTACAAATTCTCGCCTGCCTTGACGCTGACGGCGGGCTATGCCTTTAGCGATACGAAGCGCAGTTCGTCCCGCTATGAACTGCATTTCGATGCGACCAACCTGCCGATCGGGGCGCAGCAGATGCGGCCCGATTATCTGCTGTCGGACGCCGCGATCCAGCTTTACGATATGACGCTGCTCGACTTCTCGGGCAATTATCCGGTCTATGATGCCGCGCTGCGCGTTCATGCCGGCTATGGCCAGGTGAAGGCGGAGCTGGTGCCGGGCGTCACCGTCGATGCGGGCGTGCGCTATGAAAAGGGCAAGCAGTCGGTCACGGGCATCGACGTCTACAATACGGGCGTGACGCCGGTGAACAAGATCGACAAGAGCTACTGGCTGCCCGCCGCGACAGTGACGTTCGAAGCGGCCAAGGGTCTTCAGTTCCGCATCAGCGGGTCGAAGACCATCGCCCGCCCGCAGTTCCGCGAACTGATCGCGCAGCCCTATATCGACACGGAATCCAACCGCTTCTATCGCGGCAACCCGTTCCTGCAGGACAGCGAATTGTGGAATGCCGAAGCGCGGGCCGAATGGTATATGGGGCGCGACGAGCGGCTGACGCTGGCGGGTTTCTGGAAGAAGATCGACAATCCGATCGAAACCTACACCACGATCAACGACAAATATGACGTGACCACCAGCTTCGCCAATGCGCCCGAAGCGACACTGTATGGCGCGGAGATCGAGGCGCAGAAATATCTGCCGCTGGACGGCTGGTCGGATGCCGCCTTCTTCCAGAGCCGCCGGATCGTGCTGATCGGCAACTATACCTATACCCAGTCGAAGCTGAAGGTCAGCGACGGCGACACCACCATTCCCTATAGCTACACCACCGGCGCGTTGCCGGCGGCATCGGACTATTTCCAGGATGGCGTGCCGCTGACCGGGCAGTCGGATCATCTGGTGAACTTCCAGATCGGTCTGGAGGATACCGACAGGCTGTCGCAGCAGACGCTGTTGCTGACCTATGCCAGCCCACGCGTGACCAGCCGCGGGCCGAACCTTCAGCCGGACATCCAGGAAAAGCCGGGCCTGACCCTTGATTTCGTGGCGCGTCAGGCGGTGAAGCTGCCGGGCGGGATCAACAGCGAGTTCAAGTTCGAGGCTCGCAATATCACCGGCCGGAAATTCCAGGAGTTTCAGGAACTGGACGGCAACAAGGTGTTCTATAATCGATACAAGATCGGCACGACCATTGCGGCCTCGCTGACGGTCGCTTTCTAAGCGTAGTTCTTACTTCGCTCCCAAGGCATCGAACGGCCGATCCGCGTCTGGCGGGTCGGCCGTTCTGATTCTGGAACGATTCGCCTGCGCAACCGGTTCATGGTAAAGGCTCCGCTCCATCGGTCATGACCATGGAGTGCGCGGAGGCGGCGGCGCGTGAAACGGGAAGTCGAACTGAAGCTGGAACTGGCGCCTGACGCGGCGGACGCGTTCGGGCTGCTGGCTTTTCTTCCGGCGGACAGCGACGTGGCGCATTTGCACGCAATCTATTTCGACACAGCCGATCGGGATCTGGCGGGGCGTGGGATGAGCCTTCGCATCCGGCGGGCGGACGGTGCACGGGTCCAGACGGTCAAGGATGACGGGAAAGGCGGGGCGGGGTTGTTCGCCCGAGCGGAGTGGGAAATGCCGGTCGCGGACGACGTACCCGTTCTGGATGCGCGCACGCCGGTCGCCGCGCTGCTGGGGGAGGCAGTGCATGCCATCGAGCCGGCCTTTCACGTCGATGTAGAACGGCGCAGATGGATCGTCGAGCAGGATGGGGCTGTCATCGAACTGGTACTCGACCGGGGGCAGGCCAGTGCTGGGGACCGGCAGGCGACGATCTGCGAGGTCGAGTTGGAATTGAAATCGGGCGTGCCGGATGCCCTCTTCCTCCTGGCGCGGCGGATCGATGCCGAAATTCCGGTGCGGCCCGGCGTGCTGACCAAGGCCGAAAGAGGATATCGCCTGCGCGACGCGGTCGCTGCCTCCGTCAAGGCGGAGCCGGTGGCGCTGGACCCGTCGATGACGGCGGAGGAGGCATTTTCCCGGATCGCCGGAAGCTGTCTGCGCCATTATCGGCTGAACGAGGCGCTGCTGCTCGATCATTATGACGCCAGGGCGCTGCATCAGGCGCGGGTCGCGGTCCGGCGTCTGCGGTCGGCCTTCTGGCTGTTCATGCCGATGCTGGAGAAGGCGGACGTCGCGCGCTTTCAGGGCGAGCTGAAATGGTTGGCGGCCATGCTGGGCGAGGCGCGCAATCTGGATGTCCTGGCGGATCGGGCGGAGGAGGGCGAACTGCGCGACCGGCTGGATGCCGTGCGGACAGAAGCGCATGGCCGGGTCAGGCAATGGCTTGAATCGGCGCGGGTGCGGGCGCTGCTGATCGATCTGGTCGAATGGCTGACATTGGGGACTGGGCAGGCTGAGGGCGAGCGCGCTGAGCCGGCCGTGGACTTCGCCGCGCGGCGGTTGCAGCGGCTGCACAAGCGGATCGCGAAGCAGGGCGCGCATCTTGCGAAGCTGACCGACGAGGCGCGTCATGAAGTGCGCAAGGATGCGAAGAAGCTGCGCTATGCCTCCGAATTTTTCGCCGGGCTATTCGCGGGTAGGAGACAGCGGCGGCGGCAGGCGAAGTTCATCGCTGCGTTGGAGGAGGTGCAGACAGGTCTGGGCGAACTGAACGATCTGGTCGCAGCGCCGGGGCTGTTGGCGCATTATGGGCTGAACGGCGAGCACGGGATGCAGGCCCGGCCGAAGAAGAAGCGCAAGCTGATTGCCGAGGCGGCCGACGCTCATGAGCAATTGGTGGAGGCTCCGCGTTTCTGGCGCTGAATTCAGGTCCAGGGCCGTTCGCGATACCATTTGGTGATGACATGCTTGACGCCGCTGCGGACCTTCATGCCGTGATGAATGCTGGCGGAATTATATTCGCCCGGACCTAGCCGGTTGTTCCAGGCGAGCAGCTTGCCGGTTTCGGGCTGCACCGTCTTGCCGATCTTGACGAAGCGGGTTGCGCCGCCTGCCGCCGGTTCATTGAGATAGACCATCAGCGTCCAGGTGCGGTTGCCTGCGACCGTGCAAAAGCGTTCGAAATCGGAGCCTTTGGGTTCGAAATAGTCGGTATGCGCCTTGAATTCCTGGCCCACGGCATAGCGCTGGCCCTGGATCGGTTCGCCATGCGCGGGATCGATGCCCGCAAAGGCCGCCAGTTTCGCGTCGATCGTCGCGACGAACGGATCGGCGGCCTCCAGGTCGCATGTCTCGCTGGTGCGGAAATATCCGTCGCCATTGGCGTCCGCGATAGTGGAAGGGCGCCTGTGAGCGTCGATCCGTTCGATCAGCTTCGCGCATTCCTCCGCCGAGAGGAAATTGCGCTGAATGAACAGGGTGAGATCGCGGTTGGGGACGCGCTGGACGCGGGGGTGGGCGGCGATCCAGGCCGGATCGGCGTCCGGGGCGGATGGAGGGGGGCTATTGGCCATCATGGGTCCAGGATACGGAAACTGCGCCCGTTGCTATCGCTGGCCGCGCGAAATGCAAGCACCGTCGTTTCCGGCGTTGCGATTGTCATTAAAGCGTCACAAGAGTGTCATCCGGCAGTAAAACCAATTTTCTAGCAGGCGCAGATATCAAGGGGGATGAACGACGCGCATGCGTGTGGCTTTTGGCGACAATATCCGGACTATGAGCGAGCGGCTGCGGCCCATCGACTGGTTGTCGCTGGTCGAGAAGCTGCTGCTGGGTTTTCTGGCGTTGCAATGTGCGGCGCTGGTCTGGGCGGTACTGACGCCCGCCGGCAGCTTCGGCCCGTGGGAAGGGCGTCAGGCGCGCTTCCTGTCCGTCGCGGAGCGGCAGGCGCTGTTTTCCGGCTTCGACCCCTTTTATCGCGGCGGCCCGCAGCAGGCCGGCGGGGGCGTCGTGACCTCTCTGGCGCTGACGGTTTACGGCATTCGGTTGAACGAAGGGTCCGGGCTGGGTTCGGCCATCGTCGCCGGGCCGGACGGGGTGCAGAACAGCTTTGCCGTGGGTGAGGAGATCATGCCCGGCGTGGTGCTGAAAGCTGTGGCCTTCGATCATATCACCATCGACCGGGGCGGAGCGGAGGAGCAGGTGTTCCTCGACCAGTCGCAGCCTGTGCCGACCGCTGCGCCGGAGGGTTCGCCTTCACTGCCGGTGATGGGGATGGATAATCCGAGCGCCGATATGTTGAAACGAGATGTGGGCATTACCCCTCGGATGCAGAATGGGCGCGTCACTGGCCTTATCCTGACCGCCAAGGGGCCGGGTTTCCAGCAGGCCGGTTTCCAGCCCGGCGACATCGTCACCCAGGTCGACGGCCAGCCGGTCGGATCGGTGAGCGATCTTCAGGCGTTGCAGGGCAAGATCATGCCGGGCGCGCGTATTTCCCTGACAATCGAGCGCGGCGCTGCCACGTCTTCGGTCAATCTGACACTGCAAGGCCAATGACCAGAAAATTGCTTCTTTCCGCCGCCATGGCCCTCGCTCTGGCGGCTCCCATCGCATCGCCGGTCATGGCGCAGCAGACGCTGAACGTGCGCGATGCCGATATCCGGGCCTTCATCCAGGACGCGGCGCGGGTGACGGGGCGGACCTTCATCATCGACAATCGCGTGGCGGGGAAGGTGTCGGTCGTGACTGATCGGCCCTTGTCGCGATCCGAATATTTCGAGATTTTCCTGTCGACCTTGCGTGCCAATGGGCTGGTGGCGGTTCCGGCGCCGGGCGGAGCCTATCGGATTCAGCCGGCGGATGGCGCGGCGGGTCAGCCTAGCGCCGTCGGGCGGGCGGCCAATCGAAACCAGTTCGTGACGGAGGTGTTCCGGCTACGCTCCATCGATGCGGCGAGCGCGCTGGAAACGCTGCGGCCGCTGGTCAGCAAGGACGGATCGGTGACCGCGAACCGGGCCGGAAACAGCGTGGTCGTGGCGGATTATGCCGACAATATCGGACGCATCCGGCAGGTGATTGCGCGGATCGACCGGGATACGGCCTCGACCACCACGGTCGTGCTGAAAAATGCCGGTGCGCGGGAAATCGCGACCTCGTTGCAGGCTCTGGTGACGACGGGTGGAGAGGGGGCGGCGAAACCCGCGACCATCGTGCCGGTCGACAGCAGCAATGCCGTCGCGATCCGGGGCGATGCGGGCACTGTGGCGCGGTTGGCGCAGATGGCGCGGGAGCTTGACCGGCAGGCGGCAAGCGGGACCGAGATCCGGGTTTACTGGCTGGAACATGCCGATGCCGAAAAGCTTTTGCCGGTGTTGCAGCAGCTTGTCGGGCAATCGACCAGTTCGGCGGTGACGTCTTCAACGCCGGCGGCGGGAGGGGCGCCTTCGGCAGTGCCCGCTGCCGCTTCCTCGGCGCCGATCATGGCGAGTTCGGGCGGGTCCGGCGGCAACGGCATTTCCACACGTGGCCCCGCCATCGTTACCCGCTATGAGGGCGCCAATGCGATCATCGTCGCGGCGAACAGCGACGTGCAGCGGATGCTGGGCGAGACGATCCGCCAGATCGACACAAGGCGCGAGCAGGTTCTGGTGGAGGCGATCATCGTCGAGATCAGCGATGCCGCGGCGAAGAAACTGGGCGTGCAGTTCCTGATCGGCAGCACGTCCACCGGCTTCGCCGCGACCAACTATTCCAACGCTTCGCCCAATTTGCTGACGATTGCCGGAGCTGTGGCGGCGGACAGGCTGGGTACGACCAAGACCACGATTGTCGCGGCCGACGGAACGACCACCACGACCGAGACGCAGACCAACAGCGATCTTGCCAGCACGCTCCAGCAGGCGGCGGTCGACAGCCTGTCCAGCGCCACCGGCATCATCGGCGGCCTTGGCACGCAGATCGGCAAGAACGGCATTTTCGGTGCGATCCTCAATGCCGTGAAATCGGATACCAACAGCAATATCCTGTCCACGCCGTCGATCATGACGCTGGACAATCAGAAGGCCTCCATTCTGGTCGGGCAGCAGGTGCCGGTGACGACCGGCGAGGCGCTGAGCCAGAATTTCGACAACCAGTTCCGCACCGTCCAGCGGCAGGATGTCGGCATCAAGCTGGAGGTGAAGCCCCAGATCAACACGGGCGGCGCGATCAAGATGTTCTTGAAGCAGGAGGTGTCGAGCGTCGCGGGGCCGGTGTCGAACAACAACAGCGACCTCATCATCAACAAACGCGAGATCGAGACGACCGTGACGGTCGACGATGGCGAGATATTGGCGCTGGGCGGCCTGCTGGACGATAATGAGCGGCGGACGATCGAGCGGATTCCGCTGCTGTCCGATATTCCCGGCATTGGCGAACTGTTCAAGTCGCGCTCCAAGAGCCGGACCAAGACCAATTTGATGGTCTTCATCCGCCCGACCATCCTGCGGTCGAAGGAGGATGCGCAAAAGCTGACGCAGCAGCGCTACGGCTATATCCGGGGCATGCAGTTGCAGCGCAATCCGGATCAGGAGCCGAGCATCGATGAGCTGGTGCGCGACTATATGGGCGCGACGCCGCCCGCCGCCACGCAGCAACCGGGCGATGCGGTGGTGCAGCCGCCGGCCGAAATCATCGAGCCGACCGCCCGCCAATCGAGCGGCGTCGTGCGCCCGCTCGAACGCCCTGCAGGCGGAGAGAAACGGTGATTGAAGCAGCCGGACAAGAGCCTGATCCCATTCCCCCGCACGTCGCGCCGCGTGCGGTCGACATACCCTATGTCTTTGCGCGCAAGCATGGCGTCGTCATGTTGCCGCTGGAGGGAGAACGGCTGACCATCGCCGTGCGCGAGGGCAGCGATCCGCGCGTTCTGCTGGAAGTGCGGCGGCATCTGGCGCGCAGCTTCGATGTCCGTTTCGTCGATGCGCCGCAATTCGACCGGCATCTGTCGGATCATTATGCGATGGAGGGCAGCGCCGCTGCCATGGCGGGTTCGCTCGATGTGGGAGCGGATGAGCTGGATATTCTCGCCGCCGATATTCCGACCGCCGACGATCTGCTCGACAGCGCCGACGATGCGCCCGCGATTCGCCTGATCAACGGCATCATTGCCGAAGCGGCGCGGCAGGGCGTGTCGGATATTCATATCGAGCCTTATGAGACGGGCCTGATTGTGCGGATGCGCGTCGATGGCGTGTTGCGCGAGACGTTGCGGATGCCGCCGCATGTCGCGCCTGT
Organism: Sphingobium sp. SJ10-10; assembly: GCF_036038995.2. NCBI lineage: Bacteria > Pseudomonadati > Pseudomonadota > Alphaproteobacteria > Sphingomonadales > Sphingobiaceae > Sphingobium > Sphingobium sp. SJ10-10. Next base: position 1,583,308 of record NZ_CP158132.1, on the reverse strand, counting down.
CGTCGTCAGCCGCATCAAGGTCATGGCGCGGCTCGACATTGCCGAGCGGCGCGTGCCGCAGGATGGACGGATCGGGCTGACCCTGGGCGGGAAGCTGCTCGACGTGCGCGTGTCGACCTTGCCGAGCCGGGCGGGCGAGCGGGTGGTGCTGCGCATTCTCGACAAGGAGAATGCGGGCATGAACCTTGACCTGCTGGGTATGACGGGTGCTCCGGACCGGATTTTCCGGGAAGGTTTGCAGGAGCCCAATGGCATCATCCTCGTCACCGGGCCTACGGGGTCGGGAAAGACGACGACGCTTTATGCAGGGCTACGGCAGCTCAATGACGGGACGCGCAATATCCTGACCGTCGAGGATCCGGTCGAATATGCGATCGAAGGCGTTGGCCAGACGCAGGTGAATGCGAAGGTCGGGCTGACCTTCGCGGCGGGGTTGCGGGCGATTTTGCGGCAGGATCCCGATGTGGTGATGGTGGGCGAAATCCGCGATCGCGAGACGGCGGAGATCGCCGTGCAGGCTTCGCTGACGGGACATCTGGTGCTTTCGACCGTGCATACCAACGATGCCGTGGGCGCGATCACCCGGATGCGCGACATGCGGGTGGAGCCTTTCTTGCTCGCTTCGACCTTGCGCGCCGTCATTGCGCAGCGGCTGGTGCGGCGGCTCTGTCAGCATTGCCGGGAGCCGGTGCAGGCGGACAAGTCGGCCAGCGCTTTGCTGGGCTTCGATCCCGGCACGATCATCTATCGGGCGCGTGGGTGTGAGGAGTGCAATGGTTCCGGGTACAAAGGCCGGATCGGCGTGTTCGAGGCGATCCGGGTGGATGACACCATCCGGCGGCTGATCAATGACGGCGGCGATGAATCGCTGATCGCGCGCCATGCTTTCCTGAATGCGCCCAATCTGGGATCGGCGGCGCGGGCTTTGGTGCGCGACGGGCAGACCACGGCGGAGGAGGCCATCCGCGTGTCGCGGCGCGATGCGGCGGAGGCGGAAACCATCGCTGATGGCTGAGTTCGATTATATTGCGATCGACCCCGCGGGGAAGGAGCGCTTGGGGCGGGTCAAGGCCGACACGATGGATGATGCCCGTGCCCGGCTGGATGCGCGCAAGCTGTTCATCGTGCGGATCGAGCCGGGAGCGGTCGAGCGGGCGCGCAAGCGGTCGGGGTTGTCGCTGCGATCGCCGCGCTTGTCGGCCAAGGAACTGACGCTGTTCACGAGGCAGCTTTCGACGCTGATCCAGGTCAGTCCACTGGAGGAAGCGCTGCGCACCATCGGGCGGCAGAGCGAGCAGGCGCATGTGCGCGCCATAGTCGCCAAGGTGCATTCGGGCGTGCTGGAAGGGCGGCGGCTGGCGGATGCGCTGGGCGCGGAACCAAAAAGCTTTCCGCCGCTCTATCGCGCGATGGTTTCGGCGGGCGAGAGTTCGGGCAGCCTGCCGACGATCATGGAGCGGTTGTCGGATTTGATGGAACGGCAGGCAGTGATCCGGTCCAAGGTGCTGACCGCCATTGCCTATCCCAGCGTGCTGGCGGCTTTTGCGGTATGCGTGGTCGCGGCGCTGATGATCTTCGTCGTTCCCAAGGTGGTCGAGCAGTTCGATACGGTCGGGCAGCAATTGCCGTTGCTGACGCGGATGGTGATGGGGGTTTCGGCCTTTCTTGCCGGTTATTGGTGGCTGTTGCTGGTCCTGATCGGGCTGGCGGGTTTGGGCTTCTGGCGGGCGTTGAAGGTCGAGAATTTTCGCTATCGCTTTGATTCCATGCTGTTGCGTTTGCCGCTATTGGGGCGGCTGATCCGCGATCTTCATGCGGCGCGGATGGCGCGGACGCTCTCGACCATGGTCGCCAGTCGCTTGCCGCTGATGGAGGGGCTGTCGCTGACCACCCAGACCGTCCACAACCGGGTGCTGCGTCAGGCTTCGGAGGAGATCGTCGAGGCCATTCGCGGCGGCGGCAGCCTGTCAGCGGCTTTGCGGCGGGCGGGCGTGTTTCCGCCGCTGCTGGTCTATCTGGCGGCGAGCGGGGAGAGCGCGGGGCGGCTGGATACCATGCTGGAGCGGGCGGCGGATTATCTGGAGCGGGAATTCGACAGCTTCACCTCCACCGCGCTCGCCCTGCTGGAGCCGGTCATCATCATTTTGATGGGCGGAATCGTCGCCGTCATCATCCTGTCCATCCTGCTGCCCATCCTGCAATTGCAGAGCCTTACCGGGGCCTGAAGGAGTGTTTATGCGTAAATTCCTCTCTCTCCGTCATTCCCGCCTTCGCGGGGATGACGAAAATGATGGAGAAAGTGGCTTCACCCTTGTCGAACTGATGGTCGTCATCGTCATTATCGGCCTGCTGGCGACGATCGTGGCGATCAACGTCATCCCGGCGACCGACACGGCGCGGGTCGAGAAGGCCAAGGCCGACATCGCCACCATCGAGCAGGCGCTGGAGCAATATCGGCTGGATAATCTGACCTATCCGGCGGGGACCGATGGCTTGCAGGCGCTGATCAGCCCGCCCGCTTCACTCGCCCAGCCGCAGCGTTACCGGCGCGGAGGCTATATCAAGAAGCTGCCGAACGATCCCTGGGGCCACCCCTATATTTATGCGGTGCCGGGCCGGAAGGGCGCGTTCGACATCAGTTCGCTGGGCGCGGATGGCCAGCCAGGCGGCGAGAATGAGAATGCCGACATCTATTCCAGCGAGCTTTGATCGCTCCCCGTCAGGATTGAAGTCCTTGAGGCGTTCTGCCGAGCACGGCTTCGAGTCTTTGAGACGTTCCGCCGAACACGGCTTCACGTTGATCGAGCTGATGGTCGTGCTGACGATCATCGGCTTCATTTCGGCTGCGGTCGTGCTCGCCATGCCCGATCCGCGTGGCCGGGTGATCGAGGATGCCGACCGCTTCGCCGCGCGCGTTGCCGCCGCGCGCGACGAAGCGGTTGTTACTGCGCGCCCTATGGGGGTGTGGGTTTCGGCTTCGGGCTATGGTTTCCAGCGCCGCGATGGCGCGCAATGGATACCGCTGGAGGACAAACCCTTCGTCACCGCCAACTGGAAAGCGGGAACGCGGGCGTTGGTCGGCAAGGATGGGCGGCAGCAGATCGGTTTTGACGGCACGGGCCTGCCGACCGATCCGATGACGGTGACATTGGCGCGTGATGGCGAGCGGATATCGGTGACGGTCGATATGGCCGGGAAGGTGGCTGTCGGTGGGTAAGCGCGCCAACGGCTTTACGCTTCTGGAGATGCTCGTCGCGCTGGCGGTGTTCAGCCTTGCCGCGCTGGCGCTGGTGCGCTTGCAGGGGGTGACGCTCCACACGGCGGCGGACCTCGACAGCAAGGCCATGGGGCAGATCGTTGTCCGCAATCTGATGGTCGAGTTGCAGACCGATCCCGCGCCGCCTTCGCTCGGCAGCGAGGAGGGCGAGGTCGATAATGGGGGGCGGCGCTGGCACTGGACGCGTGAGGTCAAGGCGACCGATGACAAGCGGCTGTTGCAGGTTAATCTGGCGGTAGATGGGCAGGCGGGATCCTCGCCGGTCGTGCTGAGTTTTGTGCGGGTGGTGCAGTGATGCGCACATTCGCTCATGATGGGGCTGGCTTTACGCTGATCGAACTGCTGGTTGCGCTCATGATCTTCGCCATGTTGGCGGCGGCGGGCGTGCTGCTGCTCGGCAACAGCGTGTCGGCGCAGGCGCAGATCAAGCTGCGACTGGACGATATGGCGGCGGTGCAGCGGGCGGGCGGTGCTCTGGCCGCCGATCTGGGGCAGGCGGTGCCACGCATCAGCCGCACCGAGGCGGGGACGCTCGCGCCTGCCTTCTGGTCGCATCGGGAGGGCGAGAGCGTCCCCCTGCTTCAATTCGTGCGCGGTGGCTGGGACAATCTGGGCGATCTGCCGCGCCCTTCCTTGCAGAAGGTCGAATATTGGGTGCGGCAAGGGCGGCTGGAGCGGCGGACCTATGCGCAGGTCGATGGCGCGGCGGGAGATGAACCGGCGGCGCTGCTGGATCATGTCGAGAATGTCGCGCTGCGCTTTCGCGATGCCAAGGGCGATTGGCGAGACGATTGGGCGCCGACCCAGCCCGACCTGATGCCGCGCGCCGTGGAGATGATGGTGACGCGGACGGGCGAGCCGCCGGTGACTTTGCGCTTTCTGGTCGGGCCGGGTCCGGTGGAGAAGCTGGAAGGGGAGGCCGTCGGTGGCTGATCCCCGGAAAGCGAGCGAGCGCGGCGTGGCGTTGCTGACGGTGCTGCTGCTGGTGGCGGTGATGGCGGTGGTCGCAGCGACCGCGCTGGAGCGGCTGGCGCTGGCGACGCGGATGACGGGCAATGGCGGCGCGGTCGATCAGGCGCGCGCCTTTGCCGATGCCGGAGCGGAGATTGCGCGCCTGCGGATCGGTGATCTGGTGGCGGCCAATCCGGGCAAGACGACGCTGGCCGGGAACTGGATGGGGACGCCTCAGGCGATCGCCGTGCCGGGTGGGATGGCGACGGCGCGGGTGACGGACGGCGGCAATTGCTTCAACCTCAACAGCGTGGTCGCTGGCGAGAATGAGGCCGATCTGAAGGTCCGGCCCGTGGGCGTGTCGCAGTTCCAGGCGCTTTTGCAGGCGCTGGGCGTGGATGCGCGGCAGGCGCAGGTGGCGGCGGCTTCGCTGGCCGACTGGATCGATACCGACAGCGTGCCCCAGCCGGGTGGGGCGGAGGATGAGACCTATGCGCGGGCGGCGCGACCCTATCGCACGGCGAACCGCTTCATGGTCGATCCCAGCGAGTTGCGGGCGGTGAATGGAGTGACGCCAGCGATCTACGATCTGGCGCGGCCCTGGGTGTGCGCGCTGCCGACGGCGGACCTGTCGCCTATCAATATCAACACCTTGCTGCCCAATCAGGCGCCGCTCTTCGCCATGCTGATGCAGGGACAGCTCAGCGTCCCGCAGGCGCGGCAATTGCTGGCGCAACGGCCCGCGGAGGGATACGGCAGTACGGTGGCGTTCTGGGCCGTGCCCGCGCTGGCGGGATTGAGCCCGCTGGAAGAAGTGGCGAACCAGGTCAAATTGACGACGGGATTTTTCGGAGTGGAAGTGTCGGTGGATGTCGGGGGGACGCAGGTGGTCGAACGGGCGCTGATCGATGCGCGGCAAAGCCCGGCCATGCTGATACGCCGCAATTGGGGGACCGGCGCGTGAACCAGGCCGAAGGATTGATCGTTACTCTGGCCGGGGAGCCGGGTGCCGAGCCGCTGTGGATGCGGGTAGCGAATGGCGCCGTGGTGCAGACGGGTGCCGGGGCGAACTGGCTGGCGGCCTGCGGGCTGGCGGCGTTGCCTGCGGATATGACCGTGATGCTGGTGCCGCCGGCTGCGCTGGTGACGCTGCATGAAGGGCATTATCCCGATCTGCCTGTGCGGCAGGGACGGGCGGCGGCGCGGCTGGCGGCATTGGCGAAGGGGATGGTGCCCGCCGATCAGCTTTTCGCGGCCGCCAATGAGAATGACGATCCGGCAAGGCCGCATCTGGTCGCCGTGGCGGCGCGGGCCGATATGCAGCATTGGCTGCTCTGGGCGCAGCATCATGGGCTGGACCCCGATATCATCGTCCCTGCGCCGCTGCTGCTGCCGGAGTCGCAGCATGGCTTCCTGCGCGGGATCATTGGCGGCGCGCCGGTGCTGCGCGGTATGGATATGGCACTGGCCGGCGATCTGGCGCTGCCGGAGCTGATCGGTGATGCGGTGGTGCGGGATGTGCCGCATGAGCAGATCAATGCGCGGGCGATTGCTGCGCTGGACGATCCGCCGCTGGACCTGAGGCAGGGTGATTTCGCGAAAAGGGTGCGCCGGTCGTTCGACAGGCGGACGCTGGCGCGGATCGTGCTGTGGAGCGGGTTGATCCTTCTGGTAAGCCTGTTGATCGCGCTGGTTGGCCTGACGAAGCAGCATTTCGCGGCTAGCGGGCAGGATGCGGAAAGCATGGCGCTGGCGCGGCAGGTGGTGCCTGGCGCGACAGATCTGATTCAAGCGGAGGCCGAGATGGACCGCCAGCTCGCCGCTCGCGGCGGGGGGGGCTATGCCTTCACCGCGCCGGTCGCGGCGGTGCTGAACGCGATGCAGGATGTGCCGGGCGTGTCGCTGACCGCCCTGTCCCGTGATCCGGACGGCATGGTCCGGGCGACGCTAGCGGCGGCGAAGATGGATGACATCAACAGCGTGTTGCTGGCCTTGCAGGCGGCGGGCTTTACGATCACGGCGACGCCTTCGCAGGATCCCGGCGGGCGGATGCTGGCTGACATTACGGTGCGATCATGATGGAACGTCTGAAACTCCTCTGGGACGAGCGATCCCCGCGCGAGCAGTGGATGCTGGGCCTGATGTTCGGGTTGCTGGCGGTGGTGATCTTGTGGCTGGGGGTGTTTCGTCCGCTTGATGCGGCGCAGCGTTCGGCCCGTGATGCGCTGCGCGAGGCGACGGATCGCAATGCGGTGATCCGGGCCAAGGTGAAGCTGTTGAAATCCTTGCCGCGCGCAGCCGGGATCGCGGATACGGGCGTGCCGCTGGATCAGTTCATCGGGCAGAGCGCGGGCGAGGCTGGGTTGACGCTGGAACGGGCGCAGGCGCAGGGGGCGGATCGGCTGGACATGGCGATCGCTTCGGTGCGCCCGGTAGCGCTGTTTTCCTGGCTGGCAGCGCTGGAGGCGCAGGGCGTGAGGGTCGAAACGATGAGCGCGCGGCCATCACCGACGGCGGGCAGCGTGTCGGTGCAGGCGGTGCTGGTGCGGGGCGGCGGGCAATGATGGGTTTGTCGCTCTCGCGCCGGATACGCATGGCTTTAATCCTGCTCTTTGCCCTGGGCTTCATCCTTTTCCTGCCGATGCGGATTGCGCTTGGCATGGCCGGGCTGGAGCGATTGGGCGTCGCTGCGCGGGAAGTGCAGGGTACGGTGTGGAGCGGCGGGATCGACCGGCTGATGTTGGGGACGACTTCGCTGGGTTCGGTTCATGCCGGCTTGTCGCCTGTTTCCTTGCTGGTTGGACGGGCCCGGTTCGATATCTGGCGGCGCAACGGCGCGGCTGATGATGTGGCGGGCGCGCTGACGGTCGGCTTGGGGCGGATCGGCATCGATGACATGACGGGCGCGGTGCCGCTGGGACGGACATTCGCGCCGCTGCCGGTGAACAGCTTCGTCATGGAAGATGTGTCGGCCTGGTTTTCCGGCGATCGCTGCGGCCATGCGGAGGGGCGGGTGCGAGCGCAGATGGCGGGGCAGTTTCCGGGGCTTAATCTGTCGCAGGGTCTTTCGGGCTTGGCGAGTTGCGATGGCGATGCGCTGCTGCTGCCATTGGTGAGCCAGTCGGGGTTGGAGAAGGTCAATCTGCGCATTTGGCGCTCTGGCCGCTATGTGGCGGAAATGCGGGTGGAGACGGCGGACACGACCTTGGGAGACGCTCTGGCCAAGGCAGGTTTTGTCGAAGGCGGCGGCGTGCGCGTGCTGAAGGTCGAAGGGACGCTGTGATCCAGGCCTTTCCCGCCTTGCTGGGCGGCATTGCGGGAGCCATTGCCGGGAGCTTCCTGGCCACGCTCATCCTGCGCTGGCCGCGGGGCCGCGGGATCGCGCATGGCCGGTCGGCCTGCGACGAGTGCGGGCGGGTCTTGGGCGTGATCGACCTTGTTCCAATGGTGAGCGCGCTCGTGCAGCGGGGGCGCTGCAGGACCTGCGGCGCGCTGATCGATCCGCTGCATGGGCGGGTGGAGGCGGGGTGCGCGATCATCGGTGCGCTTGCCCTGGGCTTTTCGCCTGAGCTTGGCGGGATGGGATGGGCGTTGCTCGGCTGGCTGTTGCTGACGCTGGCGGTACTGGACAAGCGGCATTTCTGGCTGCCCGATGCATTGACCTTGCCGCTGGCGTTTCTGGGTTTCACCATTGGGCTTTGGACCACCGGGGCGACGATGGGGGATAGGGCGATTGGCGCTATGGTCGGTTATCTGGCGCTGTTGCTCGTCGCGCTTGGCTACCGGCGGTTGCGGGGGCGTGAGGGGCTGGGGCTGGGAGATGCCAAGCTGCTAGGCGCGCTGGGCGCCTGGTTCGGTTGGCAGGCCTTGCCTTTCATTCTGTTGCTGGCGGCAAGTCTGGGGCTGTTGGCGGTCCTGGCGGCAATGGCGGTGGGCCGGACGGTCAATGGCGCGACGCGTGTGCCTCTAGGGACTTTTCTGGCCGCGGCGGCCGTTCCGGGCTGGTGGTTCTCGGTGCTGGCGACCGGGGCAGGAGCCTGAGCCGCGCAGAGAATTTTCATGATGCGGTGAAACCCCGTTGACCCATAAGCCTGCTCTGCTTATAGCGCCGCCTCACCGCAGGGCGCCGCCTGGCGGGATGCCCATGGGGCGGAGTAGCTCAGCTGGTTAGAGCAGCGGAATCATAATCCGCGTGTCGGGGGTTCAAGTCCCTCCTCCGCTACCATTTTCTTCTCATAAATCAGCTGCTTGCGACTTGTTCGTTGCCTTGGCATAGGTTTGCGCTGCGGAAAATATGTGTAAGCCCCGTTAACCCCCTATTTTTTGGGCTTGCAATCCCTCGCGTGCGTTGCACTAATGTTGCAATGCACAACCAGCCTTGGGCTGAGGGAGGATCGACACTTTGCCCTTCCATGAAATGTTTGAGCCGGATGGTTCGATACGCTCCTGCTATGCGGAAGTGCAGAATTGGGTGGAGCGGACCGGCATTGCCGGGCTCAATCGTCGGATGGATGAGGCGGAGGCGATCTTCCGGCGCATCGGCATCACCTTCGCGGTCTATGGCGAGGGAGGCGATCCGGAACGACTAATCCCCTTCGACCTGTTGCCGCGCATCTTCACCGGGCAGGAATGGCGGGTGCTGGACAAGGGCATCCGCCAGCGGGCGCGGGCGCTGAACGCCTTTCTGCATGACGTCTATCATCGCGGGGAGATCGTGAAGGCAGGGATCATGCCCGCCGACATCATCTATCAGAACAGCGCCTATCTGGCGGAAATGGCCGACTTCACCCCGCCGGGGAAGGTCTACAGCCATATCGTCGGCATCGATATCGTGCGTACCGGGCCGACGCGGTTCGAGGTGCTGGAGGATAATTGCCGCACCCCCTCTGGTGTCTCCTACATGCTGGAAAATCGCGAGATCATGACGCGCATGTTCCCCGAGCTGTTCGCGCAGGGGGTAGTGGCGCCGGTCGACGATTATCCGGCGGAATTGCTCAAAAGCCTGAAGGAAGTCGCGCCGCCCGCTTGCAAGGGCGATCCGGTGGTGGTGGTGCTGACGCCGGGGTCGCTCAACAGCGCTTATTATGAGCATAGCTTCCTGGCCGACCTGATGGGCGTGGAACTGGTCGAGCCGGCGGACCTGTTCGTCGACAATGACCGGGTGTGGATGAAGACCACGCTCGGGCCGAAGGCGGTGGACGTCATCTACCGGCGCATCGATGACGAATATATCGATCCGCTGGTGTTTCGGCCGGACAGCCTGCTGGGCGTGCCGGGCATCTTCAACGTCTATCGCAATGGCGGGGTGACGCTGGCGTCGGCGCCGGGATCGGGGATCGCGGACGACAAGGCCGTGTATATTTATGTGCCGGAGATGATCCGCTTCTATCTGGGCGAGCAGCCGATCCTGGACAATATCCAGACCTGGCAATGCGGCAAGCCCGATGAATGTGCCTATGTGCTGGAAAATCTGCACGATCTGGTGGCCAAGGAGGTTCATGGGTCGGGCGGTTACGGCATGCTGATCGGGCCGAAATCGACCAAGGATGAGATCGCTGCCTATGCCGATCGGATCAGGGCCAATCCTGCCGAGTTCATTGCCCAGCCGACATTGGACCTGTCGACCGTGCCCACGCTGGGGCCGGCGGCGGTGGTCGGGCGGCATGCGGATTTCCGGCCCTATTGCCTGGTGGGCCAGCAGATCAGGCTGGTGCCGGGTGGGCTGACCCGGGTGGCGCTGACTGAAGGGTCGCTGGTGGTGAACTCCAGCCAGGGCGGCGGGGTGAAGGATACGTGGGTTTTGCAGGATTGATGATGGTGGACCTGTCCCTTTTCTTTCTCCGTCATCCCAGCGAAAGCTGGGATCTCGTGCGGCTATGCTGTGCCTTCTCGCCTGAGATCCCAGCTTTCGCTGGGATGACGGAGGTGCCTTCATGCTGAGCCGGACCGCCGAAAATCTCTTCTGGATGGCCCGCTATATGGAGCGTGCCGAGGCCACCGCCCGCCTGCTGACCATGGGCCAGCGCATGGCGATCCTGCCCGGCGCGCATCATCGCGACGAATGGCGCTCCGTGGTGCGGGCCACAGGCGCGCTCAATCATTTCCCCGAAGGCGCGCAGGTGACGGAGAGCGATGCCATCGCCTTCCTGATGCTCGACCTCGACAATCCCTCGTCCATCCGGTCCTGTTTGCTCAAGGCGCGGGCCAATGCCAAGTCAGCGCGCACCATGCTGACGCAGGACATGTGGGAGGCGCTGAACGAAGGCTGGCGCAAGCTCGACAGCTATGATGTGGCGGAGGCGCGGCAACAGCTTCCAGCGCTGATCGACTGGGTGAAGACGCGGGTGATGACCTTTCGCGGCGCGGCCCATTCGGGGCAGTTGCGCAATGAAGGGCATGATTTCCTGCGCACGGGGTCGGCGCTGGAGCGGGCGCAGATGACGCTCCGCCTCCTGGACGTCAAATATTATGTGCTGCTGCCCGAGACCGAGGTGGTGGGCGGCAATCGCGATCATTATCAGTGGACGTCGGTGCTCTACGCGTTGTCGGGCGCGCGGGCCTTTCACCATATTTATGGCGGCACCTATACACCCTGGCAGATCACGGATTTCCTGGTGCTGAACCGGCTGTTCCCGCGCAGCATCGCCTATTGCTACGACCAGCTTGCCTATCGGCTGAACCGGCTGGCGGGATGGCATGATGCGCGCGCCGCCTGCCATGATACCGTGCGGGAGATGGTGGCGGATCTGGAGAAACTCGACAGTGGCGAGATTTTCAGGGCCGGCCTGCATGAGACGGTGCAGAACGGCCTGATGAGCACCAACCGGCTGGGTGTGGAGATCGCCCAGGCCTATCATTTCGGCTGAGGGGAGGGCGCGGTGAAACTGCTCGTCCGTCATCAGACGACCTACCGCTATGAGGCTGCAGCCGGGCGGGTGGCGATGCGGCTGAAGCTGATGCCGGTCGATACGCCCGCGCAGAAGGTGATGGACTGGCAGGTCAGCGTCAATGGCGAGCCGCTGACCAGCTTCCGCCCCAACAGCTATGGCGAAATGGAGGCGATCTGGGTTCGGCACGACCGAATGGACAATGCCGTGATCGTCGCGGAAGGATTGGTCGAGACGCGGGAAAGCCATGGCGTGCTGGGCTGGCTGGGTGGCCGGGTGAATCCGCGCTATTTCCTGCGGGAGACGCGACTGACCAAGGCATCCGAGGGGATCAGGGCGATGGCGTTGAGCTTGCCCGATGAGGATGGGCCGCTGGCGAGGCTCCATGCGTTGTCGGCGGCGGTGAGCGATGCCGTGGCCTATCGCGCGGGCGTCACGACAGCCAGCACCACGTCGGCGGAGGCATTCGCGCTGGGGGCGGGGGTCTGTCAGGATCATGCGCAGGTTTTCATCGCCGGGGCGCGGGCCTTGGGGATTCCGGCCCGCTATGTGTCGGGTTATCTGTTGGCCGATGAAGGCGATGTGCTGCACGAAACCCATGGCTGGGCGGAGGCGTTGGTGCCGGAACTGGGCTGGGTGGGGTTCGATCCGTCCAACCGGGTCTGCGTGACGGAGCGCTATCTGCGGATCGCCTGCGGGCTGGACGCTGATGAGGCTGCCCCGATTCGGGGCTCCGTGACGGTGGCGGGCGATATCTGGATTGACGCGGACGTCCGGATCGCGCAGGCGGAGGAAGGGGTGGAAGAGCGGCAACTGCAACGTCAGCAACAACAAAGCACGCAAACCACCACGCAGGATTGAACAAATACGGGAGCCCGGTGGGCGATGACCTATTGTGTGGCGGTGCGTGTCGACCAGGGGCTGGTCATGCTGTCCGATACCCGCACCAATGCGGGGATGGATAATATCGCCCGCTTCCGCAAGAGCTTCACCTACAGCGTGCCGGGCGAGCGGGCGATCACCATGATGTGTTCGGGCAATCTGTCGATCACCCAGGGGGTGAAGGCGATGCTGGGCCGCGCGATCAAGGATGCAGCGCTCGATCCGGAGGTGGAGACGATCCTGAACTGTCCCACCATGCACCGCGTCGCGCAGATCGTGGGAGAGGCGATGTGCACCATGCAGGGCCGCTATCGCAGCACGATTGAGATGCAGGGGGCGGCGGCGGATGCCTCCATCCTGATCGCGGGGCAGCGCAAGGGCGGGAAGCCGCGGCTCTACCTCATTTATTCGGCGGGCAATTTCATCGAGGCGACGGAGGATACGCCTTTCTTCCAAATCGGTGAGCATAAATATGGCAAGCCGATCCTGGACCGCATCATCAAGCGCGAAACCAGTCTGGAGGATGCGACCAAAGCGGTGCTGGTGTCGATGGACTCGACGCTGCGGTCGAACCTGTCGGTGGGAATGCCGCTGGACCTGACGGTGATCGAGCGCGACAGGTTCGACTTTCGTGTGCGGACGCGGATCGAGGCCGATAATGAGGAGTTCCAGCTCCTGTCGCATAGCTGGTCGGCGGCGCTGCGGAAGGGGTTCGAGGATCTGCCCAACGTCATCGACTAGATTGGCTGCGACGGTCTGATCGTTCAGCTTCTTACCCTTCAAGCAAATCCATGGCTTGCGTGCGTGCCCGCGCAGCCTATCTCATCCCGACACACGAATCGCAGCCGGAAAGACGTTCATGACCGCAACCCATTCGACCCGCATGCTGATCCTCGGTTCTGGCCCTGCCGGCCTGTCCGCCGCCATTTACGGTGCGCGCGCGGGTCTGGCGCCGATCGTGGTGCAGGGCATGCAGCCGGGCGGGCAACTCACCATCACCACCGATGTCGAAAATTATCCGGGCTTCCGCGACGTCATCCAGGGGCCGTGGCTGATGGAGCAGATGCAGGCGCAGGCCGAGCATGTCGGCGCGCAGATGATGTACGACCAGATCGTCGACGTGGACCTTTCCGAGCGGCCCTTCCGTCTGAAGGGCGACAGCGGCACGCTCTATTATGCCGACAGCCTGGTGATCGCGACCGGCGCGCAGGCCAAATGGCTGGGTGCCGAGGGCGAGCAGCTTTTGCAGGGCAAAGGCGTTTCGGCCTGCGCGACCTGCGACGGCTTCTTCTATCGCGGCAAGAAGGTGGTGGTGATCGGCGGCGGCAATACTGCGGTTGAGGAAGCGCTCTACCTCACCAACCACAGCCATGACGTCACGCTGATTCATCGCCGCGATTCGCTGCGGGCGGAGAAGATTTTGCAGCAGCGCCTGTTCGCCCATCCGAACATCAAGGTGCTGTGGAACCAGGCGATAGAGCGCTTCGTCGGCGGCGGCAGTCCGGAAGGGCTGGTGGGGGTTGACCTGGTCGATACGGTGACCGGCCATAAATCGCATATCGAGACGGATGGCGCTTTCGTCGCCATCGGCCATCAGCCCGCGACGGAACTGTTCATCGACAAGCTGCCGATGGACGAGGGTTATTTGCTGGTCGAGAAGGGCACCACAAAGACCGCCATTCCTGGCGTGTTCGCGGCGGGCGACGTCAGCGACAAGGTCTATCGACAGGCGGTGACGGCAGCCGGCATGGGCTGCATGGCGGCGCTGGACGTGGAGAAGTTCCTGGCCGAAACGGATTTCGAGGCGGTGGCAGCGGAGTAAGGCGGGTTTTCTTCCAGCCGTAAATGGCTATCCCAAGATGTCCCCTCCCGCAGGGGGAGGGGGCGGGGGCGGCTCAAACCGGCAGAGGCACGCCTGGCAGGTTCTTCGACATCCGGATGGTGAGGGATGTCTTCACGCTCACCACATTGGGGGCAGGCGTCAGTTTCGACGTCAGGAATTGCTGGAAGCTCTGAAGATCCTTCGCCACCACCTTCAGGATGAAGTCGATTTCGCCGTTCAGCATATAGCATTCCCTGACTTCGGGCAGGGTGGCGATATGATCTTCGAACGCCTTGAGGTCCGCTTCGGCCTGGCTTTTCAGGCTGACCATGGCGAACACCGTGATCGTGTAGCCCAGCATCGATGGGTTCACCACGGCGTGATAGGAATTGATGGCGCCGTTTTCCTCCAATGCGCGGACACGGCGCAGGCAGGGGGGAGCCGTCAGGCCCACCTTGCGGGCCAGCTCCACATTAGTCATCCTGCCGTCGCCCTGCAATTCGCCCAGGATCTGGAGGTCGATATCGTCAATATTGGGGCCGGCCATTATTCCGCTTATTTCCTTGCCTGTTAATATGGCGTTATCATAATAATATTTCAGGACAATGCAATTGTCCCACTATGCGACGTTCGCATAAGAACCCATTTGTGGCCCTTCCCCTTTACGCCGCGAAGCATTATCCCTGTGTAACGATCTTTCCGGTTAATGGTTTTTCCGCGCCGCGCCGGGGCCGGAAATGGGGAATTTGGGTGCGCTTCAACGATCTCATGCAGACGGTTCTCGCCGCGGAAGGCCGAAGTGGTCTTGGCGCCGTGACGCTGTGGCGGCAATGCGTGGATCTGCTGGCGCAAAATGACCGGCATGACCGGTCCATCATGTCCGCTGCCGAACGCGCTGCGCTGCTGGAACGGCTGAACGGACTGCTGCCGAAACTGTCGGAAACGCAGCGGATCGCGACTGTCGTTGAACTGGGCGGGCGGCTGCGTTCGCCCGCGCTGGTCGAATTCTTCGCCAACGACCGTCCGGCCATCACGGCTGCGGCCATGTCCCGCGCGCGCCTGTCCGATGCGGCCTGGGTGGAGATGTTGCCGCGCTTGACGCCGACCGCACGCGGGGTGCTGCGGTCGCGGCGTGACCTCGGGACGGCGACACTGCAAGGGCTGGAGGCTTTTGGCGCGACCGATCTGGTACTGACCAGCGATGTCGCGGCCGAGCAGGAAGACATGCTGCTGACCGAGGCGATGATCGTCCATGCCGATCCGCCGGCTGACCTGCCGCAAAGCGAACCTGTCGAGGAAGAAGCGGAGGACCAAAGCCAAATCCGCAATCTGGTCGACCGGATCGCGCGCTTCACCAGCACGCGCCGGACAGGCGAAGCGGAAGAGGCCCAACCTCGCGCTGATATGGTGGGACCGCGCGCCTTCGCCTTTGAAACCGATGCGGCGGGCACCATCGTCTGGATCGACCAGGGGCCACGGGCGGCGCTGATCGGGCTGGCGCTCAATGAAACCGCGCTGGAGGGCGGCAGCGGTCCCGATGGCCATGTCGCGGGCGCCTTCATGCGGCGCAGCGGGTTTCAGAGCGGCCGCTACACGATCGCCGGCGGCACGATGGCGGGCGAATGGCGCATGTCGGCCACGCCCTTTTTCGATCCGCGCTCAGGCCGATTCCAGGGTTATAGAGGACAGGCGCGGCGGCCTTATCTGCATGAGGTCGCTGCCGAGCCGCGGGCGGAGCCGGTCTCGATCGCTGGATTGTCCGCCGATTCCATCCGGCAACTGGTGCATGAATTGCGCACGCCGCTGAACGCGATATTGGGTTTTGCCGAGATCATCGAACAG
The DNA here is from genome assembly GCF_036038995.2 of Sphingobium sp. SJ10-10. Taxonomy (NCBI): domain Bacteria; kingdom Pseudomonadati; phylum Pseudomonadota; class Alphaproteobacteria; order Sphingomonadales; family Sphingobiaceae; genus Sphingobium; species Sphingobium sp. SJ10-10. The sequence continues at coordinate 1,567,647 of NZ_CP158132.1, read as the reverse complement.
GAGCTGTTCGGTCCGGCGGGGCATGAATATCGGGACATGGCGGGCAAGATCGCGGTGGATGCGCGGCATTTGCTGACGGCCTTCGACGATCTGGACCTGGCGGCACGCGTGTCGAGAGGCGAGGGCAGCGAGGCGCCGCGCGCGGTCGATCCGGCGCTGCTGGTGACGCAGGTTTCGGCGCGCTTCCGCGAGCAGGGCGATGGCGCGCAAATCGACATCGCCATGGCGCGTGGCCTGCCGATGGTGCGAATCGACCCGGTGCAGGGCGAACGGATGGTTCAGCATCTGTTGCGCACGCTGATTTCCGTGGCGCCTGCGGGTGAGGCGTTGACCGGAGCTTGCTGGTATCAGCCTGACGGCGCGGATGGGCGGGTCGTGCTGGCGGTCGATCGGCCGTCCTCTTTGGCGGGGATGGAAGAGGATCGGCTGCTCGATCCCGGCTATATGCCGGATGGCAATTGGGCGGACGGTCCGTTGCTGGGGCTCGGCTTTTCCTTGCGGTTGATCCGCAGCCTGGCCGCGGGATGCGGCGGCGCGCTGGAGATCGAGCCGGGGCGCTTTCTGCTCGCCGTGCCCGCAATCGCTGAAACCGGGGATGCGGTCGGCAGCGCCTGACTTGGGTCAGGGAAACCCTATCGCAACCAAATCCGGATAGCGATGGCGGAATGACCATGCTTTCCCATGACGGCAGCCTGCTCCGCGCGCCTGCGGCAGAGGACAGGATCACGTTCGACCCGGCCTTCGGCACGCGCTTCATGCTGTTCGTAGATACGGAGGAGGAGTTCGACTGGAGCGCGCCCTTCCGCCGGACAGGGCATGGCGTGACGGCGCTTGGCGGCATGGCGCGGGGGCAAGCCTATTTCGCGGCAGCCGACGTCAAGCCCGTCTATGTGACCGATTATCCGGTGGTCGAAAGCGATGCGGCGGCGGAGATGATGGGCCGCTGGCTGGCCGACGGCGCGGCGGACATCGGCGCGCATCTCCATCCCTGGGTCAATCCGCCCCATGTCGAGGAAGTGTCGGCGGTCAACAGCTATGTCGGCTTTCTACCGGAAGCGGTGGAACAGGCCAAGCTGGAGGCGTTGTGCCAGCGGATCGCGGAACGTTTCGGCAGGCGGCCGATCGCTTATCGGGCGGGACGCTATGGCGTGGGGCCGAACAGCGCGCGCTTGCTGGAGGAGGCCGGGTTCCGGCTCGACAGTTCGGTGCGCAGCCGCTTCGATTATAGCGGGCAATATGGACCGGATTTTCAGGGCTTGCCGCAATATCCCTATTGGGCGGGGCCGACGCGTAGCCTGGTGGAACTGCCCTTGTCGACCGCCTTTACCGGCTTGCTGCGCGGGGGTGGGGAGCGGCTTTACCGGGCAGCGCAGCGCATGGGACCGATAGCGGGCGCATTGGCGCGGACGCGGATGTTGAGCCGCGTGCCGCTGACGCCTGAGGGAATAACCGTGCATGAGGCGATCGTTGCGATCGACGCGTTGATCGAGGAGGGGGCGCTCGTGTTGAATTTCAGCTTCCATTCTCCGACGCTGGAGCCGGGCCACACGCCCTATGTTCGGGATGAGGCCGATCGGGCGGCCTTCTATCGCTGGTGGGACGCGGTGTTGAATCATCTGGACCGGCGGAACATTCGGCCTGCGACGCTCGATCAATTACTTGGCGCAGTTCAGGTGCGCGGACGGGCTTGCCAAGCGGCCTGATGCTGCCTATCCGGGCAAACAAGGTGGGGCCTGTAGCTCAATGGTTAGAGCTGGCCGCTCATAACGGCTAGGTTGCGGGTTCGAGTCCTGCCGGGCCCACCAATTTCCTTTCCCCTTCCCATTCAGGTTGCACATCAGATTCTGCATGATAGTGCACGGTTCGTGCTTGACTTTTGCAAATGCAGAAAAGTGGTGAGCAGTTGCATTTTGTGCAACGCAAAAATTTTGCTTGCGACTCGGACGAATCGATGACAGCTTCCTATCTGTCGAAGCAGGGGCGCTTCGACGCTTAGGTTGAACCGGCCGATGACGGCAAAGGTTCGATCCAGGTCTTCAAAAGACCGCATGGCAATGACGCCGCCCGGACAGGTTTTACGACCTTCGTCCCGGCGGCTTTTTTATTTGGTTTTTCGCTGGCGGCATGGGTGCTGCCGGGCGGCTCTCTACATCGATTTTCGTGCGCTGGACGGGCTTCCGGCGATGGCTGGTTGTGCATGTTGCGCAGCGGTGATGATTAACAAGGAAGGATTTTGGGGAATGGCAGAGGGGGATAATCCGGGCGACGTCAGCCGGCGTGGATTGCTCAAGACGAGCGGTACGGCGGCGCTGTTCGCTGCGGTGCAGCAGACCTTTCCGTCGGGCGCATTCGCGCAGGGCGCCGGGCCGGAAGTGACCGGCGCGAAGCTCGGTTTCATCGCGCTGACCGACGCAGCGCCGCTGATCATCGCCAAGGAATTGGGCTTCTTCGCGAAATATGGCATGCCCGACGTGCAGGTGGCGAAGCAGGCGAGCTGGGGCGCAACACGCGACAATCTGGTGCTGGGTAGCGGCGGTGGCGGCATCGATGGTGCGCATATCCTGACGCCTATGCCCTATCTGCTGACGCTGGGCGCGATCGGCAAGGCCACGCCGATGAGCATTCTCGCCCGCCTCAATGTCAACGGCCAGGCGATCTCCGTTTCCAAGGAATATCTGGGCGCCAAGGCCGATCTAAACGCCGGCAAGATGAAGGGCGTAATCGCCCAGCGCAAGGCGGCGGGCAAGAAGATCACCATGGCCATGACCTTCCCCGGCGGCACGCACGACATGTGGCTGCGTTACTGGCTGGCAGCAGGCGGGATCGACCCGGACAAGGATGTGGAACTGATCACCGTGCCGCCGCCGCAGATGGTCGCGAACATGAAGGCCGATACCATGGACGCCTTCTGCGTGGGCGAGCCGTGGAACGACCAGCTCGTTGCGCAGCAGCTTGGCTATACGGCGGTTTCGACCGGCCAGATGTGGATGAACCATCCCGAAAAGAGCTTCGCGATGCGCTCCGACTGGGTGGCGAAATATCCCAAGGCGGCGCAGGCGATTACCGCTGCCATCATCGAGGCGCAGCGCTGGGCCGACAATCCGGGCAATATCACCCGGCTGGCGGGCACGATTTCGGGCCGCGACTATCTGAAATGCCCGATCACTGACATTGCCGACCGTCTGCAAGGCAATTTCAACATGGGCGACGGGCGGAAATTCCCGAACGCGGCCTTTAAGATGAAGTTCTTCGCGGGCTATGCGTCCTTCCCCTACAAGAGCCATGACCTCTGGTTCCTCACCGAGAACCAGCGCTGGGGCAAGCTGCCCATGACGCTCGATACCAAGGGCACGATCGCCAAGGTCAACCGCTCCGACATCTGGCGCAAGGCGGCCGCGATGCTGGGCGGCAAGGGGCCGGCCAGCGACAGCCGCGGTGTCGAGAAATTCTTCGACGGCAAGACCTTCGACCCCGCCAATCCCAAGGCTTATCTCGCCAGCCTGGCGATCAAGCGGGTCTGATGAGCAAGGAGACGAGCATGGCGTCGCCATCGCACAGCAACGGCAGGACAGGCGGCAAGACAAGCGGACCGTCGGCTTCGGCCGGCGGTGCCACCGCTACCGAATTGGGGGTGATCGTGCCCTATCCCGAAGAGGCCATTGCCCGGCGCAGTTTCGAGCCGGTCGCCGTACCCGTGCATCCGCTCATCCGGGGTGCGCGATCGATGGTGGCGAACGCGCTGCCTACCATGGTGATGATCGCCGCGCTGCTTGCCTTCTGGCAGTTGCTCTGCGGATCGCCGGACGCGACTTTCCCCAGCCCGCTCAAGGTCTGGCAGGAAAGCCATGAGGTCATCATCCATCCGTTCAAGGGTGTGGAAATCGGCTTTACCCATTTCAGCATCCAGGACGGCGGCGATGTCGGCATTGCCGGGCATGTGCTGACCAGCCTCAGCCGCGTTTTGATCGGCTACAGCATCGCGGCGGTGATCGGGGTGGCGCTGGGCATATTGATCGGGCAGAGCGTCTTTGCCTTCCGCGCGCTCGATCCACTGTTCCAGGTGTTGCGGACCGTGCCGCCGCTGGCTTGGCTGCCGATCAGTCTGGCGATCTTCCAGCAGGCGCAGCCATCCGCGATCTTCCTGATCTTCATCACCGCGATCTGGCCGATCATATTGAACACGGCGGCGGGCGTGCAGACCCTCCCGACCGCTTATCGCAATGTCGCCAAGGTGCTGGCGCTCAATCCCTTCGAATATTTCGTGCGGATCATGTTGCCTGCGACCGTGCCGCACATGTTCACCGGGCTGCGCATCGGCGTCGGCATGAGCTGGCTCGCCATCGTCGCCGCTGAAATGGTGCAGGGTGGCACTGGCGTCGGCTTCTTCATCTGGGACAGCTACAACAGCTCGCTGCTGACCGACACCATCGTCGCGCTGATCTGGATCGGCATGGTGGGTTTCACGCTGGACCGTATCGTCGCCTTTGCAGGCCGCATCATCGGCCGCGCCGGCTGAAAAGGGGAGGCAGGACCATGAAACAGCGCAGCTATCTCGCGCTTGAAGGCATCACCGTCGAATTCCCGACCAAGGCAGGGCGCTTCTGTGCGCTCGACGGGATCGATCTGGAAGTCGAAAAGGGGCAGTTCGTGGCGCTGATCGGCCATTCGGGCTGCGGCAAATCGACTCTGCTCAATGCCGTGGCGGGGCTGGTCAAGCCGACCCGCGGCGCCATCTTCCTGGACGGACAAGTGGTGGATGCGCCGGGGCCGGACCGGGCGGTGGTTTTTCAGGACCATAGCCTGCTGCCCTGGCTGACGGTGGAGGAGAATGTGCGCCTCGCGGTCGACAAGACGGCGGGCGGCAAGAACAAGGCCGAGCGCAAGGATTGGGTCATGCACAATCTGGAACTGGTCCAGATGACCCATGCCGCGGGCAAGCGCCCCGGCGAACTGTCCGGCGGCATGAAGCAGCGCGTCGGGATCGCCCGCGCTATCGCGATGAACCCGCGCGTTCTGCTGATGGACGAGCCTTTCGGAGCGCTTGATGCGCTGACGCGGGCGGCGCTTCAGGATGTGGTGATGGATCTGCAGGCGCGGCTCAACAACACCGTGCTGATGATCACCCATGATGTCGATGAAGCGGTGTTGCTGGCCGATCGGGTCGTCATGATGACCAACGGCCCGGCGGCGCGGATCGGAGAGGATCGGGCCGTATCGCTGGCGCGGCCCCGGAACCGGCTGGAGGCCATCGATACGGTTGAATATGCCGAGGCGCGCTCCGCCGTCATACATTTCCTGCACGAGCGCTACCGCAATCCGGCGACGCTCGCCGCCTGAAAATCAAGAAAATCGAGAGGATGCCCTGAAAGGCCCAAAGAGCCATCGGGAGCAATGAAGGGGGATTTATGCGTAGAGTTTGTTTCTTGTTGTCGGCTTCGGCCCCAATAATGGGGTTGTCCGCGATCGCGGCGCCGGCGCTGGCGCAGGACGTGGTGTTCAAGCCGATCGTCGAAGCGCGGCTGCGTTACGAGACGGTCGATCAGGCCGGCCCAGCGCCTCTCACCAGCAGCCGCGACGCTGAAGCGGTGACGATGCGGGTGCGCGCGGGCGGCGAGATTTCCAAGGGGCCATGGGCTTTCCTGGCGGAAGCGGAAGGCACGCTGGCGATCAACGAGGATTATAATAGCGGCGTCAATGGGAAGACGCTCTATCCGATCGTCGCTGATCCGGAAAATGTCGAGGCCAATCGGGTGCAGATCCAGTATCGCACCAAGCCCCTGATCGTGACCGTCGGACGCCAGCGGATCAATCTGGACGACCAGCGTTTTGTCGGATCGGTCGCTTGGCGGCAGAATGAGCAGACTTTCGATGCGGTGCGCGTCGAATATATGGGCGTGAAGAACCTCAAGGTCGACGTCACCTATGCGATTTCGGCGCGGACCATCTGGGGCATAGACGGCGGCAAGTTCGGATCGACCAACCGGCCGACGAACATCGACGGGGACAATGTCTTTGCCAATGTTTCCTACAAGACGAAGCTGGGGACGCTGACCGGCTTTGCCTATCTGGTGGACGAGGATGAAGCCGTCGTCGCGCTGCGGCGGAACAGCAGTCAGACCTATGGCGCGCGTTTCATGGGCGCCGTGCCGTTCACGAAGAAGGTGAAGCTCAGCTACCTCGCCAGCTATGCGCGGCAGAGCGACTATGCGACCAATCCGGTCGATTATTCGGCGGACTATGTGATCGCGGAACTGGGGCTGGACGTCGCTGCCTTCAAGCTGACGGGCGGCTATGAACTTCTGGGGTCGGATGCGGGCGCGACCGGGATTGCGGGCGGTTTCGCCTTCCAGACGCCCTTTGCAACCTTGCACAAGTTCAATGGCTGGGCCGATAAGTTCCTGACCACGCCGGGCACGGGCATTCAGGACTATTATGCCGGGATCGCTTATACCGTGCCGAAGCTGGGCAAGGCCGGGCCGCTGGTGGCGTCCTTCACCTATCATCACTTCAGCAGCGACCGGCTGTCGATCCATTATGGCGACGAATATAACGCGCAGGTATCGCTGAAGATAAACAAGCATCTGAGCACGCTCGTCAAATATGCCGATTATGACCGCAAGGGAATCTCCAGCTACACCGGCGATGCCGACACCAAGAAGTTCTGGGCGCAGATCGATTATGCGCTCTGAGTTGTAACGGCGGGGCGACGCCGCCGTTGTCTGGGGCGCCATCGCTGCCGGGTCTTGGAAGGACCGGCCGCGATGGCGTTCTGACTATAAGAGGGCTGCGCTTCGTTCGAAATTGCGACCAATGAAGAAGCTGCTGCGCCCGCAAGTCGAGCGCCGCGGCTTTTTTATTGGGCGCGATGCATGGGGAGCAGACAGGAAGCCGCAACCGATGAAATCGCGGAACATCAGCGTAGCTTCGGCAGTTGAATATGCGAGAGAATTAAAAGAGGATCGAGTCAGATGGGCAAAGGCATTTTGCTATGGCTGTTGGGCGTGCCCATCCCCGTCATCATCATTCTTTGGCTGCTGTTTCACTGAAATGTGAAAGCCCGGCGATCCATACCAAGCAAACGCAAAACCATCGGGAAGAGTGGATGGTCGGGGAGACAGGATTCGAACCTGCGACATCCTGCTCCCAAAGCAGGCGCGCTACCAGACTGCGCTACTCCCCGGCGCTCGCGGGCCTTAGCGGTGAAGCATGTGGCCCGTCAATCTCGCTTTTGCCCCTTATGCCGTTGCCAGCATAGAAAAAGGGCGGATCGTACCAAGACGATCCGCCCTTTCGAATATCTCGCTGTAGCGAAGATTATTCGGCGTTCGCGGCGTTGCCAGCGACGTTCGCAGCGTTCGCGGCGTTGTCGGCAGCGTTCGCAGCGTTGTCGGCAGCGTTAGCAGCGTTCTCGACGACGTTCTCAACAACAGCGTTCGAAGCGTTCGCGGTCTCGTTAGCCGGCTTCTCACCGCAAGCGGCGAGGGCCAGCAGGCCGGCCGAAGCGAAAACAACAGCGATCTTCTTCATTGTGTACGGCTCCCATAGCATTTTGCCGCGTCAGACACGTTAAATTCGTGACCTACGCGAGCGACCCGCATTAACGTGTGCGCTGCACAAATCAATGCTTTTCTGCGTCGGTGAAGCGACAGAATCACGCGACAGGGTGTTGTCTACAATAAAAGTTCAGTTACTGCCTAGCGATTCTGGCGCATTTGCGATTTCGTAAAGTGCAACTGTCCAGGCGGCGACATTCTGTTGAAGCTGTGCCGGATCGATCTTGTCCAACGTATCATCGGGCGTGTGGTGAATGTCGAAATAGCGCGTGCCGTCCTGCTGAAGATCAATTACCGGAACGCCCGCCTTCACCAGCGGTTCGATGTCGGAACCTCCGCCGGCGGGCAAACGACTGGCGCCGATGCCGAGCGGCGCCAGCCCAGCCGTGATCCGGCGAGCGAGGGGATCATGCCCCTGCTGCAGTTTGAAATCGACGCGCCAGACGCGATCCGCTCCGAAATCCGATTCCATCGCCATGGCGTGGGCTTCTTTTCCATGAGCGTCGAAATAGGCGCGGCCGCCATTGCCGCCCACTTCCTCCGCACCCGCCATCAGCACGCGGATGGTGCGGCGGGGCGTCCCGGCCTTGGCAGCCTGCAGCGCGGCGGCCGCCACGATGCCGCAGCCCGCGCCGTCGTCGATCGCGCCCGTGCCCTGGTCCCAACTGTCGAGATGGCAGGCGGCGACGACGACGCCCGCCTTGGGATCGCTGCCGGGGATTTCCGCGACGACATTGCCCGAGGGCTGGTCCTTGAGCATTTTCGAGGTGAGCGTCAGGTGAAGCCGCACCGGCTGACCGCGCGAGACCATGCGGGCGAGTTGTTCGGCATCAGGCACGCTGAGCGCGGCGGCGGGAATGGGTTTGACGCCATCGGCCCACATCTGGACGCCCGTATGGGGCTGGCGATGATTGTCCGTGCCGATGGAGCGGATCAATATGGCGATGGCGCCCTTTTTCGAGGCGATGCTTGGCCCCTGGCGGCGGGTGGCGCCGAAATAGCCATAGGAGCTGCCGTCCTGGGTCGGGTGCATGGCGTGGCTGACGAAGGCAATCTTGCCGGTGAGGCTGCCTTCGGGTGCGGCTTCAAGGTCGGCAAGGGTAGGGAAATAGACGATTTCGCCTTCGATCCCCGTGTCTGGAGTGGAAGCGCTGTTGCCCAGCGCGGCGAGGACCAGATTTTGCGGGAAGGGCGAGATCACGCGGGCTTCATCATGGCCACGCAGCCAGACGGGCATGGTGTAGGGTTCGGCACGGACGTTGGAGAAGCCCAGGCTTTTGAGTTTTGCCACGGCCCAATCGCGTGCGCGGGATTCCTGTGGCGTGCCTGCGGGGCGGGAGCCTATTTCGGTCGTGAGACCTTCGGTGAAATCCATCGCCACCCCGTCCGTCAGGGCGGACGCGCGAATCGCGTCCACACCGGAAGGCGCGGCGGTGAGAGGAAGGACGGGGGTGAAGATGCTGCCGAAGAGAAGGGCGGCAAGCGTGCCCGATCGGATTTTCTGCATGGGTGAAGGCTTAGCGAGCCATCCCCCATTTGCCAACGCGTTCCGGCTCCGCTAACTCCGCCCCGATTTTAACGTTTATCCTTTCGGAGCTGCTTCAGCCATGTCCGCCTCATCGCAATATGCCTTCGTCATGAAAAACATGACCAAGAGCTTCCCCGGCGCCCAGAAACCGGTGTTGAACGGCATCAACCTGCAATTCTACCGCGGTGCCAAGATCGGCATCGTCGGCCCCAACGGCGCGGGCAAGTCGACGCTGATGAAGATCATGGGCGGCATCGACAAGGATTTCACCGGGGAAGCCTGGCCGGGCGAGAATATCACGGTCGGCTATCTGCCGCAGGAGCCGCAGCTCGACACCAGCAAGAACGTCCTTGAAAACGTCAAGGACGGCGCGCGCGAGATCGCGGACAAGATGGACCGCTTCAACGAGATCAGCATGATCATGGCCGACCCGCCGGAGGATGCCGATTTCGACGCGCTCATGGAGGAAATGGGCACGTTGCAGGAGCAGATCGACGCGGTCGACGGCTGGACGCTCGACAACCAGCTTGAAATCGCGATGGAAGCGCTGCGCTGCCCGCCGTCGGACTGGTCGGTCGAAAGCCTGTCGGGCGGTGAAAAGCGCCGTATCGCGCTGACCCGGCTGCTGATCCAGAAGCCGGACATCCTGCTGCTCGACGAACCGACCAACCATCTTGATGCCGAGAGCGTCGAATGGCTGGAAAACCATCTCAAGGAATATGCGGGCGCGGTGCTGATGATCACCCACGACCGCTATTTCCTCGACAATGTCGTGGGTTGGATTCTCGAACTCGATCGCGGCAAATATTTCCCTTACGAGGGCAATTATTCCACCTATCTGGAAAAGAAATCCCAGCGTCTGGAGCAGGAATCCCGCGAGGAATCCGGTCGCCAGAAGGCGATCAAGGACGAGCTGGAGTGGATTCGCGCCGGCGTCAAAGGTCGTCAAACCAAGTCCAAGGCGCGTATCAAGAAGTTCGAGGAACTGGTCGCCGGGCAGGAGAATCGCACGCCGGGCAAGGCGCAGATCGTCATCCAGGTGCCCGAACGTCTCGGCGGCAAGGTGATCGAGTTCAAGGGCATCAGCAAAGCCTATGGCGACAAGCTGCTGTTCGAGGATCTCTCCTTCCTGTTGCCGCCGGGCGGCATCGTTGGCGTGATCGGGCCGAACGGCGCGGGTAAATCCACGCTGTTCCGTATCATCACTGGCCAGGAGACCCCCGATTCGGGTGAGATCGACATCGGTTCGACCGTGCGTCTGGGCTATGTCGACCAGAGCCGCGACCATCTCGACCCGACGAAAAATGTCTGGGAAGAGGTTTCGGACGGCCTCGATTATGTGAAGGTCAACGGCCACGACATGTCGACGCGCGCCTATGTCGGCGCCTTCAACTTCAAGGGGCAGGACCAGCAGAAGAATGTCGGCAAGCTGTCTGGCGGTGAGCGTAATCGCGTGCACATCGCCAAGATGCTGAAGAAAGGCGGCAACGTGCTGCTGCTCGACGAACCGACCAACGACCTCGACGTCGAAACGCTGGCGGCGCTCGAAGAGGCTATCGAGAATTTCGCTGGCTGCGCCGTGGTCATCAGCCACGACCGCTTCTTCCTCGATCGTCTGGCGACGCATATCCTGGCCTTTGAAGGCGACAGCCATGTCGAATGGTTCGAGGGCAATTTCGAAATGTATGAAGAGGACAAGCGCCGCCGTCTGGGCGATGCGGCGGACCGTCCGACGCGACTGGCGTACAAGAAGCTGACGCGCTGATTTTTCCGGTGCAGTGCGACGGCGTTAATCAGGTTGCAATGATTGCAATTCCGGTTTCTCATTTCGCACTTGCGAAATAACATGTTGCACTGCATATAGAGGAGGCCTTTCAGGCATCCTCTCCTAAAACTTTCAGGCCGGTCCTTCGGGATCGGCCTTTTTTTCTTTGCGGAAGTTAGGGGCGCGTTTTGGCTAGAAATGGACGTAGATAATATCGTCATCCCAGCGAAAGCTGGGATCTCGTGAGGCTAGGTCGTACGCTATCGCCTGAGATCCCAGCTTTCGCTGGGATGACGGAAACCGAAGGTCCGCTTTTTACCCATTCGAGACGATCTGCGAAAATGCAGAAGCGCGCTTTTAAATCCGGAAATTCAGTTCCCGACCTTAGCCCGCGCGAAGGTTACCAGCGAACCGAAAGTCTCGAACGTATCGCCATCAATATCCTCATCTTCGATGAGAATAGCGAAACGGTCTTCCATTTCGGTGAGCAGGCCAGCGACAGCCATGGAATCGAGTTCCGGCAGCGCGCCGAACAGCGGCGTATCCGCCTCGAACGCATCGACCCGGTCCTGGGACAAGGCCAGCACATCGCGCAGCAGCGCGCGCATCATTGTTTCGATATCCATTGCCCGGTCGACCGGTTGTATATTGTCCGCCCGCATGATGGGCGCCTACCTAATCGTTCCGCCGCTAACCTACAAGCGCGGAAATGGCCGTGCGCGCGGCGGGGAGCCAGATGGAGGCGCGCCGGGGGTTGAAGAAATCGAGCCGGTAGAGCGTTTCCCGCTGCTCCATCCAGTCGGTCTTGTAGCCATTGTCGCCGGTGCCATAGTCGATCGTCGCGACATGATCGCGGTCGATGGCATGGGCGAACATGGCATGGCTGAGCAGGCTGCCGGGTGAGGCGCCGTCGAAGGCCTGATCATGGGCCAGCTTGTGGATCAGCGCGGCGCCGTTTTCCACGGTCCAGAGTTGAGTCGCCACCGGCTGATCCTCCAGCCTTGCGAAACCCAGGCGGAGCGTGCCGACGGCGCTTTCCCGGGCGGCAAGGGCGTAGAGGAAGGATAGGTTCGCTTCAGGCTGTTTCCAGCTTCGGTTATGGACGGCGACATAATCGCGCCACAGCGTATCGGTCAGCCGGTCCGCGATGCTGAGGGTGAAGCGGCTGGCGCGGCTTTTGCGCGTGATCAGCGTGCGCAGGCGGCCGGGCCTCTGCGCCCAATAATCCTCGAAAGTCCGGCCGTTCAGATGCAATATATGCCGTCCGCCCATTGGCCGCCGGACGCTGAACCAGCCGGCGCGGCGGAAGGCGTCGAGCAGCAGGCCGGATGTCTCCGTTACCGGATAAAGGTCGATCTGGGCGCTGTCCTTCAGCAGATGCTGGGCGATGACTTCGATCAGGCGGCGGCGGACGGTCCAGTCGGGCGGGCCGAGGAAGATGGGTGTCCAGTCGAAGCTGTACCAGTTGGCAAGCGCGCTCAGCCGTCCGGATTTGGGGGAGAGGAGGAAAAGCCATGCCTGATGCTCCCCTTCCAACGCCTGGAAGATGCGGACATTGGTGGCGGGGAAGCAATGGGCGTGGAGCGATTCGAACCAGTCGATGCGGTCGAACAGCGATGGGGTGGAGGCGCGGTCGAGCGCAGTCCCGAGCGCTTGGCGCGCTTGCGTGACGCTGCGATATTCCCTTGCGACCAGCAAACCACTATCTCCACGGCGACAGCATGGCGTTTAGGAAAAAAGTCTGGAGATGGAGTTAAGCGATCCCCCAAAGCCGGTAACCGGACCGATGACGGTCGACGGCGCGGAAGTGCGGCCGATCGATCATCTGCTGCTGCGCGGCGATCCGGCGCGGCCGGCGCTGGACGGCCGATCGGGCAAGCAGACCTATGCCGAGCTGGAAGTGACGCTGGGCAGGCTGGCGGCCTGGCTGGCGGGTTTCGGGCTGGAAAAGGGCGCGCGAGTCGCGAGCTGGATCGCCAAGGGGCCGGTGGCGGCGCTGATGCCGCTCGCCGCGCCGCGGGCGGGACTGGTGCATGTGCCGGTCAATCCGCTGCTCAAGCACGCGCAGGTGGCGCATATATTGGCCGACAGCGGCGCGTCGCTGCTGATCGGAACGGCGAGTCGGCTGACGACTCTGGGGGCGGGCGACGTGCCCGTGGGGTGCCGCCTGCACCGGGAGGACGATGCGGCATGCGCGATGAGCGGCGGCGAGGCGCTGGAGCCTTCCGACGCCGGATCGGATGACTTGGCGGCGATCCTCTATACCAGCGGCTCCACCGGGCGGCCCAAGGGGGTGATGCTGAGCCATGGCAATTTGTGGCTCGGTGCGGTGGCGGTTGCGGATTATCTGAAGCTGACGGCGGAAGACCGGACACTCTGCGTGCTGCCCTTCAGCTTCGATTATGGGCAGAATCAGTTGCTTTCCACCTGGTTCGCCGGAGGCTGCGTCTATCCGCTCGATTATCTGACGCCGCGCGATGTGGTGAAGTCGGTCGACCGGCGGGATATCACCACGCTGGCAGGCGTGCCGCCGCTCTGGGTGCAACTCGCTGAACTGGATTGGCCGGAGGAGGTGGCGGCGAAGCTCAGGCGGCTTACCAATAGTGGCGGGGCGCTGACCCGGCCTCTCGTGGCGAAATTGCGGGCGCTGTTTCCGCAGGCGGATCTCTATCCCATGTATGGGCTGACCGAGGCCTTCCGCTCGACCTATTTGCCGCCGGCGCTGGTGGACAGCCATCCCGACAGCATGGGATCGGCCATTCCCCATGCGGAGATATTGGTGGTGCGGCCCGACGGCAGCGTTGCGGGCGATGACGAGCCGGGCGAGCTGGTGCATTGCGGGCCGCTGGTGGCGCAGGGCTATTGGCGGGACGAGGCGCGCACGGCGGAGCGCTTCAAGCCGGCTCCCGCAGCGTCGCGCTATGGCGGCATGGCGGTATGGTCGGGCGATACGGTGCGGCGGGACGGCCAAGGCTTGCTTTATTTCGTTGGGCGCGACGATGCGATGATCAAGTCGGCGGGCAATCGCATCAGTCCGACCGAGATCGAGGAAGCCGCCGTCGCTGTCGAGGGCGTGGCCGAAGCGGTGGCGCTGGGCGTCAAGGATGAGCGGTTGGGGCAGGCGGTGTTGTTGCTGTTGCGCGGCGCTTCGTTCGAATTAAAGGCGGAGGTCGAGGCGCGGCTCAAGGCCGAGCTGCCCAATTTCATGCAACCGCGCGAGATCGTCATGCTGTCCGAATTTCCCCGCAATCCCAATGGCAAGATCGACCGCGTGGCGCTGGCGAAGGAGTATGCCGCATGAAGCCCATGGGTCCGATCCCGCCCTTTTTCGAGGGCGAGGAGGGCATGTTGCTGATCGGCGGCAGCGGCGCGGCGAGCTTGGTCGATGAAGCGGGCGATACGCCGCTGTTCGTCTATGACATGGGGATCGTGGAGAGGCAGGTGCGCGCTTTTCGCGACGCCATGCCGTCTGCGTTGGCGCTCCATTATGCGGTGAAGGCGAATCCTTATGCGCCCTTGCTGGAGCGGATGGCGAAGCTGGTCGACGGCTTCGACGTGGCATCGGGCGGGGAACTGGCGCGGGCGCTGGAAGCGGGAATGAGTGCCGCGCATATCAGTTTTGCCGGGCCGGGGAAGCGCGACGATGAGCTGATCGTCGCGATCGACAGCGGCGCGACGATCAACCTGGAATCGGAAGGCGAGGCGCGGCGGGCTATCGCGCTGGGCGAGCGGCGCGGGAAGACGCCGAAGCTGGCGGTGCGGGTGAATCCGGATTTCGACCTGAAAGGCTCCGGCATGCGCATGGGCGGCGGTGCCAAGCCCTTTGGCGTGGATGCGGAGCGGGCGGCGGATCTGGCGCGTTGGGTGATCGGGGCAGGGGCGGACTGGCGGGGATGGCATATCTTTGCCGGGAGCCAGGCTTTGGGCGCGGCAGCGTTGATCGAGACGCAGGCGGCGACCATCGGCCTTGCGACGCGCTTGTCGGACGCGGTGGGCGTGACGCCGCCGCTGGTCAATCTGGGTGGGGGCTTCGGCATTCCCTATTTTCCGGGAGATGAGCGGCTGGATATTCGGCCCATCGGGGATGCGCTGGCTATGCTGCTCGACCGGCGGGAGGACATTCTGAAGGACAGCGAGTTCGCCATGGAACTGGGCCGCTGGCTGGTGGGTGAGGCGGGGGTCTATCTGACCCGCATAGTCGACGTGAAGAAAAGCCAGGGCGAAAGCTTCGTCGTGGTCGATGGAGGCCTGCACCACCAATTGGCGGCCAGCGGCAATTTCGGCACGGTGGTCCGGCGCAACTATCCCATTGCCGTCGCCAACCGATTTGGAGAGGCGCCCGCGGAGGAAGCCGTGACGGTCGTTGGGTGCCTTTGCACCCCGATCGACAAGCTGGGGGACAAGGTCGCGCTGCCGCCCGTGGAGGAGGGCGACCTGATCGCGATCTTTCTTGCGGGAGCCTATGGCGCCTCTGCCAGCCCTGCCGCTTTTCTTGGTCATCCAAGTCCTCAAGAGCTTCTACTTGGCTGATTTGCCAATAACTTAACTCCTAACGGTATATTTACCCTTTGCGGGCAAGAAGGCGGTCAAAGCCCGTGCTTGACGGCCCGCCTTGCCCCCTTGGCGGCCCTTTGCGCGCGGCAAGCAAGAGGGTGAAGATCATGCGTTTCGTGTCGGTTTCCAGGGCGTTGATCGGCGCATCGCTGCCTGCTCTGGCCTTGTCGGCCATAACAGGCTGTGCCGCGGGCGGTGGGCAGCAATTGCCGTCTGCGTCCTTCGTTTCGACCCAGGAGGGGCCGGGCGAGGAATATGTGATCGGTCCGCTGGACGACCTCACCATCTTCGTGTGGCGTAACCCAGATCTGGGCGCGAAGGTGCAGGTGCGTCCCGATGGCCGCATCACCACGCCGCTGATTTCGGATATGTCCGCCGTCGGCAAGACGCCCAAGCAACTGGCCGACGACCTGAAGGTCGCGCTGTCCAAATATATCGAAAATCCGCTGGTGTCGGTGATCGTCAACAATTTCTCCGGCACGTTCAGCCAGCAGGTGCGGATCGTCGGCGCGACGGAAAAGCCGGCGTCGATCCCCTATCGCGCGAACATGACGCTGCTGGACGCGATGATCTCCGTCGGCGGCCTCAGCGAATATGCGGCGGGGAACAAGGCGCGGCTGGTGCGCTTCAACCGCGAAACGGCCAAGCAGCAGGAATATCAGCTCCGCATCGGCGATCTGCTGAAGCGCGGCGACAGCAAGGCGAACGTCATGCTGTCGCCCGGCGACGTCATCATCATCCCTGAAAGCATGTTCTGACATGGCGGCGATCGTCGACGAACTGCTGGTCGTCTTGCATGGCATCTGGACCCGGCGCTGGCTGGCGCTGGGCGTCGCCTGGGGCGTGTGCCTGCTCGGCTGGCTGGGCGTGGCGCTCATCCCCAACAGCTATGAGTCCAAGGCGCGGGTCTATGTGAACACCCAGTCGCTGCTGGAGGACAAGGTGGGCATCACCCAGGTCCAGTCGCAGCAGGATCTGGACCGCGTGCGCCAGACGCTGGCCAGCACGGCCAATCTGGAGCGAGTGGTCAAGGAGACCGACCTGAGCCAAACCGTCGATGGTCCGCGCGACATGGCGGCGAAGATCACCAAGTTGCGCGAAGGCATTACCGTGGTCGCGCAGCTTGACCCCAGCATGATCGACATCAGCGCGACATCGGCGGACTCCGGCCTGTCGGACGGCGCCAATGCGCGCATTTCGCAGCAGATCGTGCAGAAGCTGGTCGACATTTTCCAGGAAACCAACCTGTCGTCCGACAAGGTCGAGACGAAGCAGAGCCTGGCCTTTCTCGACCAGCAACTTGCCGAGCGGGGCAAGCAGCTTGCCACCGCCGAACAGCGCCGCGTCGAATTCGAACAGCGCTATGCCGGGATGCTGCCGGGTGCGGGGTCGATCGGCCAGCGGATGGATGCGGCGCGGTCAGAGATCAATTCCATCGATTCGCAACTCGTGCAGGCGCAGAGCGCTCTGGCGGCGATGAACGGGCAGTTGGCGGGCACGCCGCAGACCTTGCCGGGCATGGGCGTTTCGGGCGGGCCTTCGGCGCTGTCGCAGGCGCAGGCTGACCTTGCCTCCATGCGCGCGCGGGGCTTCACCAGCAGCCATCCGGACGTGATCGCGGCCCAGCGGCAGGTCGACCTGCTGCGGGGGCAGGGGAATGGCGGGGCGGGCAGCACACCCAACCCCGCCTATCTCTCGATCAGGTCGATGCAGGCGGAGCGCGCCGCGACCGTACAAGGGCTTTCCGCTCGCAAGGCGCAGTTGCAGGCCGATCTCAATGCCATGGCCTCGCGCCAGACGGATGAGCCGGGCCTCGCCGCAGAGCAGGAGAGGCTCGATCGCGACTATCAGGTGCTCAAGACGCAATATGACAAGATGTTGGGCGACCGCGAGGAAATCCGCCTGCGGGGTGATGTGAAGAGCGAGACGGGGTCGGTCCAGTTCCGCGTGATCAATCCGCCCAGCCTGCCCACCGCACCGGCGGCGCCCAATCGGCCGTTGCTGTTGCTGGTTGTGCTGATCGTCGGGATGGGCGCGGGCGTCGGGACGGCCTTCGCCATGGCGCAGCTCAAGGGCGGTTTCCCCAATGCGGCGCGGCTGGAGAAGGCGCTGGGCGTGCCGGTGATCGGATCGATCAGCCAGACCGTCAGCGCGGCGCAGGTCGCGTTGGAGAAGCAGCGGCTGAAATGGTTTGCGGGGGCCAGCGGTGCATTGGCGGCATTGTGCCTGCTGCTGGTCGTCATCGAATTTATCCAGCGCGGGCTGGCCTGAAGGGGGACGGACGATGAACAAGATGAAGTCCCTGTCCGGCGGCTCGCTGATCGAGCGGGCGACCGAGATTTACGATTTCAGCGCGGCTTTGCGGGGGCGCGCTGCGCCTGCGGTGGAAGTGCCGCAGGATGAAGCGGTCGTTGAGGTTGCGCAGTCTGCGCCGGTTGCCGTCGAGGTGCCGGAACCCGGCTATCGCGCGCCGGACTGGACCGGGCCGGTGCAGCCGATCGACCGGATCGCGCTGGTCGAGGCGGGCTATTTGCTGCCCGATGGCCCGGTCACTGCGATGAGCGAGGAATTCCGGCTGTTGAAGCGCGATCTGCTCGCGGAGCTGGCGGGCAATGCACGGGGCAACCGGGTTCTGATCTGCTCGGCCCATAGCGGCGAGGGCAAGAGCTTTTGCGCGATCAACCTGGCGCTCAGCCTGGCGGCGGAGAAGGAGCGGGAAATCCTGCTGGTCGACGCCGATTTCGGCAAGCCGGGGATTCCGGCAGCTCTGGGGCTGACGGCCGGGGCGGGGCTGATGGATGCGCTGGCCGATCCGGCGATTGCCATCGAGGACTGCGTGTTGCGCACGGACATTCCGTCGCTTTCGGTGCTTCCTGCTGGTCAACGCAGCAACAATGACACCGAATATCTTGCGTCGGCGCGGACGGAGATGTTGCTCAATCGGCTGACCGAAGGGCGGCCCGACCGCATCATCCTGTTCGATTCGCCGCCTCTGCTGGCGGCTTCTCCTGCGGCGGTGCTGGCGAGCCATGCTGCCGTCGCTCTGCTGGTGGTGCGGGCAGACCGGACCACCGAGAGTGCGCTGCGCGATGCGGCGGGACTGCTGAAGGGCGCGTCCAAGGTGAAGCTGCTGCTGAACGGCGTGCGCTTTTCGACCGGGGGGCGACGCTTCGGCAGCTACTATGGGCAGGGGAATGCGGGGTGACGATCTCTCGCTTCTCCCTTGTTCTTGCGGGGATCGCTTTGGCCTCGCCCGCCTTTGCGCGGGACGAGCAGCGCAAGGTCGACGTCACGCCCTATCTCGGCATCGATCAGGTCGTGGTCGCGCCGATCAAGGGCGGCGGCGACGTGCTGACCTACACCAATGTCACAGCAGGCGTGACGGCCAGCGTGCAGACGCGCCGCATGGAAGCGTCGGCGGACCTGCAATATGCGCACAGCTTCGGCTGGGGCGATGACCTTAGCGATCAGGATATCATCAGCGGCATCGTCAGCGGGCAATATAGCGTTGCGCGCGGATTGACGCTGAATGCGGGTGGCCTTGCGACGCGGGTGCGGACCGATGGGCTATCGGGTGCTTCGGTGCGCAATGACGGTTACAGCAGCCAGGTCTATGCCGGCTATGTCGGGCCGTCCTATATCACGCGGCTCGGTGATCTGGACGTCAGCGCCTCCTATCGGCTCGGCTATGCGCGAGTCGAGGATGACGTGAATGTCGACTTCCCCGGCGCGTCGCTAGGCAATGGATTTGCGGATTCGACCACGCACGATCTGATGGGCTCTGTCGGTGTCGGGCCGGGCGTGTGGATGCCGCTCGGCCTTGTCGCCAGCGCGGGCTACAGCCGGGAGGATGCGAGCCAGCTCGACCAGCGGTTCGAGGATAAATGGGCACGGCTTGACGCGACGCTGCCGGTGTCGCCGACGGTCGCCCTGATCGGCGGCGTCGGCTATGAGGACATGAAGATCAGCCAGCGTTCGCCCTTGCTCGACGGCAATGGCGTGCCAGTGATTTCTTCGAGTGGGCGTTACGTCACTGATGAAAGCTCGCCGCGCCAGCTCATCTATGATTTCGACGACATCATCTGGGATGTGGGCGTGCTCTGGCGGCCGAGCCATCGCACTTCGCTGACGGCGCGGGTGGGTGAGCGCTATGGCGGCATGACCTATTCGGGCAGCTTCATCTGGCAGGGGCGGAACAAGTCGTTCGCTCTGGTGGTGTTCGACGGGATCGATAGCTTCGGAAGGGTCATCACATCCGATGTGGCGGCGCTGTCGGGCAGCAACCTCAATCTGGTGCGCAATCCCTTTACCGGCGACTTCACCGGCTGCGCTTTCTCCACAACCGGCGGCGGGCAGTGCTTCAACGATGCGCTGGCGGGCATAACGGGCGCCAATTTCCGCTATCGCGGCGTCGCGGCGCAATTTGCGGCGGAGCGCGGGCCGTGGGGCATGGGGATCGGCCTTGGCTATTCGCAGCGCAAGTTCGTGACGCCATCGGGTGAGACGGTGTTCGTGCGCGGGACCAAGGACCAGAATTGGTACGGCAATGCCTCGCTTACTTATCGCGTGGACAGCCAGTCGAGCATCGATACGGCGGTCTATGCCAATTATTTCGATGCCAGCGGCAATCGTCTGGACGTGCTGAATCTGGGCGCCTTCACCAGCTATTACCGGCTCGTCACGCGCAATCTTCAGGCGTCGGCCTCGCTCGGCATCGACAGTGCCAAGGCGGATCAGCTGGATGCCGTCATCAATGCCATGGGTCAGCTTGGCCTGCGCTATACATTTTAAGCAAATGCCCGATCGGGTGGAGAATTAGGCATGTACGATCAGTTCTACGGATTGCAGGGACGCCCGTTCCAGCTAACGCCGGACCCGCATTTCTATTTCGAGAGCGCGACCCATCGCAAGGCGTTGTCCTACCTCGGCTATGGTCTGGCGCAGGGGGAGGGCTTCATCGTCATCACCGGCGATATCGGCGCGGGCAAGACCACGCTGGTCGGGCACCTCATGAACACCATCGATCCTTCCCGGCTGACGGCGGTGAAGATCGTCTCGACCCAGGTGGAGGGCGACGACATGCTGCGCCTGGCAGCGCAGAGCTTCGGCCTTGCGGTGGATGCCATGCCCAAGGCGCAGATTTTGCGGCAGATCGAGGGCTATCTGCACACGCAGGCGCGGGCGGGGCGGCGGTCGCTGCTGATCGTGGACGAGGCGCAGAATCTGCCGATTTCCGCGATCGAGGAATTGCGGATGCTCTCCAACTTCCAATTGGGCGGGCAGTCGCTGTTGCAGATTTTCCTGCTGGGCCAGCCGGAGTTTCGCGATCTGCTGAAGTCGCCGGAACTGGAGCAGCTTCGCCAGCGCGTGATCGCCACCCATCATCTCGACCCGATGATGCGGCGCGAGGTTGAGCCTTATATCCTCCATCGTCTGTCGCTGGTCGGCTGGAAGGGCGATCCGCAGTTCACGCCGGAGGCCTTCGCCGCCATCTATGCCGCGACGGGCGGCGTGCCGCGCCGGATCAACGTGCTGGTAAGCCGGGTGCTGCTGCTGGGCGCGCTGGATCAGCTTTCGGTGATCGATGCCGAAGTGGTCTATGCGGTCGTGGCCGATATGGGCGCGGACGCCGATGTGACGCCCGAGCCGATGGCGCATAGCGTGCTGGATGAGGCGGAGGAGCTGGTCGAAGCGCCTGAAGTTGCGCCCGCTCCGATTGTGTCGGATGAAGTTGCCGCGCTGCGGGCTGAGGTCGAGGCGCTGCGCGCTGCGCGGACGGAGCCGGCGATCAGCCTGCTGGATGAGATCGCTTCGCTGCAGGCGGAAATCGAGACGCTGCGGGCGGAGAATGATTTTGCCCGCGCCGCGCCGAGCGTCGATCCCGAAGCGCTCAAGGACTGCTTCACCCTGATCGAGGAAAGGCTCTCCACGCTGGAGTTCCGCGTGACCGAGCAGGATACCGCGCTGCGCCGGGTATTGACGCTGCTGGTCGAGTGGGTCGAGCGCGAGGAACGGATGGGCGACGCGCAGCACAGCGCCGCCGCCTGATCGGGTCATGCTGAACGCCCTGTCGGTCGATGTCGAGGACTGGTTCCAGGTCGGCGCGTTCGAGCGCACGATCCGGCGCGAGGATTGGGGGGGGCTGATCCACCGCGTCGAGCGCAACACCGACGAAGTGCTGGCGCTGTTAGATGAGGCCGGAGTCAAGGCGACCTTCTTCACTTTGGGCTGGGTGGCGGAGCGTTACCCGGCGCTGATGCGGCGGATTGTCGAGGTGGGGCATGAGGTGGCGAGCCACGGTTATGACCATGCGCGGGTGTTCACCTTCGACGGGGCGCAATTCCGCGCCGATCTGCGACGGTCGCGGGCGATATTGGAGGATGCGAGCGGGCAGGCGGTGACCGGCTATCGCGCGCCGAGCTTTTCCATCGACCGGCGCGTGCCCTGGGCGCATGAGGTGCTGGCCGAGGAAGGCTATGCCTATAGCAGCAGCGTCGCGCCGATCCGGCACGATCATTATGGCTGGCCCGAAAGCCCGCGATTCGCCTGGAAGCCGGTGGCGGGATCGCCGCTGGTGGAACTGCCGGTGACGACGGCCAAGCTGGCTGGGCGGACCCTGGCGGCGGGGGGAGGCGGGTTTTTCCGGCTGCTGCCTTACGGCTTTTCGCGCTGGGCGATCCGGCAGGTGAATGGGCGGGACCGGCGGCCCGCGATCATTTATTTCCATCCGTGGGAGATCGATCCCGACCAACCGCGTGTGGAGGGTGCGCCGCTGCGGTCGCGCTTTCGTCATTACACCAATCTTTCGGTCATGGCCGACAAGCTGCGCCGCCTGACGCGCGATTTTTCCTGGGGCCGCGTGGACGCGCTGGCTGCGCAGGAAGCGGAGCGGGCGGCATGAAGACGGGGGAAGTTCTCGTCACGGCTCTGGACCTTGCCGATCCGGTTCAACGGGAAGCGGCGGATGCGTTTGTCATGGCGCATCCGGAGGGGACGCCCTTTCATCGCCCGGCCTGGTTGTTGGGTGTCGAGCGGGGGACAGGCAATCGCGCGCATATGCTGTCTGCGGTGGCGCCTTCGGGACAGATCGTCGGCTTGCTGCCGCTGCATCATGTGAAGAGTGCGCTCTTTGGACAGGCTTTGGTGTCGGCGGGTTTTGCCGTCGATGGCGGGATTCTCGCGAGCGATCCGGGGGTGGTGTCCGCACTGGCCGCAGCCTGCGAGGGCGTGGCGCGGGATGGCAGCATCGCTTCGGTCGAGCTGCGCGGCGGGCCGGTGCCGGGCGAGGGTTGGGCTTTGCATGGGGGGAGCCATCTCGGCTTTTCGCGGCCGATTGCGGGCGACGATGAGGCGGAATTGCTGGCCGTGCCGCGCAAGCATCGCGCCGAATTGCGCAAGGCTCTGGCGAATGACGCGCTGCGGGTCGAGATCGGGCGGGAGGCGCGGCACCTGAAGGCGCATTATCGCGTCTATTCGGAAAGCGTGCGCAATCTCGGCACGCCGGTTTTTCCGGCGCGGCTGTTCCGCGAAGTGCTGGTAGCCTTTGGCGAGGATGCCGACATATTGGTGGTTCTGGAGGGCGATCGGCCGGTTTCGGCGGTGCTCACTCTCTATCATCAGGGGCGGGTGATGCCTTTCTGGGGCGGCGGCATCGCGGATGCGCGGCGGCTGCGGTCCAATGAATTGATGTATTACCGCCTGATGGGGCATGGCCGGTCGCGGGGGATGCGTGTCTTCGATTTCGGCCGGTCCAAGACGGGCAGCGGTCAGGCGGCGTGGAAGAAGAGCTTCGGCTTCGATCCTGTGCCGCTATCCTACCATAGCTGGTCAGCGACCGGCGAGCGGCGGGACATCAATCCCAACAGCCCGCAATATCAGCGGCGGATCGAGCTTTGGAAAAAGCTGCCTTTGCCGGTCGCAAATTGGGTCGGGCCGTTCATTGCGCGGGGGCTGGGGTGACGGAGGAGATCCTCTTTCTCTGCCACCGCATTCCCTTTCCGCCGGATCGGGGAGACAAGATCCGCTCCTATCATCTGTTGGAGCGGATGGCGCAGATCGCGCCCGTCCATGTCGGCTGCTTTGCCGACGATGATCGGGATATGGGATTTGCGCCCGACATGGCGAAGATGACCGCCAGCCAGTGCGTGCTGATGCGGGACCGTTCGCGGGCGGTGGCGGGGCTGAAAGGGTTAGCGACGGGGCAATCGCTGCTGGTGTCGCTGTTCGATCATCCCGGGTTACATCGCTGGGTAGCCAAGGCGCTGGCGGAGCGGCCCATCAAGGCGGTTGTGACCTATTCCGCGCAAATGGCGCATTTCGTGCCGGTGCTGCCGGACGGCGTGCGTTTCGTGATGGATTTCGTGGACTTCGATTCGGCCAAATATGCCGCTTATGGCGCGCAGGGATCTGGCCCGATGGCCTGGATTAACCGGCGCGAGGCGCGGCTGTTGCTCGACTTCGAACGAAAGGTGGCGGAGCGCGCCAACCTTTGCGCTTTCGTGAGCGAGGCGGAGGCGGCCTTGTTCCGGCAGGCAAGTGGTCTCGGACCGGATCGCATTGTTGGCATCGATAATGGCGTGGCGCTGGATTATTTCGATCCGGCGGCGGATTTCCCTTCGGTGGAGCGTCGGGAAGGGCCGCTGCTCGTCTTCACCGGGCAGATGGATTATCGCCCCAATGTCGAGGCGGTAGAAAGTTTTGCCCGCGAAACGCTGCCGGCGATCCACGCTCAATGCCCGGAGGTGGTTTTCGCGATCGTGGGCCGTAATCCCACCAAGCCGGTTCAGGCGCTGGCGGCGCTGCCAGGCGTGATCGTGACCGGCGCAGTCCCCGATGTGCGCGGCTGGCTGGCGGCGGCGGATGTCGTCGTGGCGCCGCTGCGGATTGCGCGCGGTATCCAGAACAAGGTGCTGGAGGCGATGGCGATGGCGCGGCCTGTCGTGGCTTCGCCGCAGGCCGCCGAGGGAATAGACGCACGGGATGAAGAGCATCTGCTGATCGCCGCCGATCCTGCGCAGGAGGCTGCCAAGATCGTCGCATTGCTATCGGACAGGGATCGCGCCGAACGTCTCGGTCGGGCTGCACGGATGCGGATGGAAGAGCGCTATCGCTGGTCCGCGACGCTGGCCAAGCTGCCGGACATGCTGTTCGGATCGCCGCCGACCGTCGACATGAGGGCTGCATGATCGATCGCGTCTTGCGGCTGGGGCCAGCCGAATCCGGACTGGCAGGCTGGCGCGGTCATCTGAGGGTGCTTGCTATTATCGCCTTCGCCATCCTCGCTTTGTTTCATCGCGATGTGCTGGGCATGATGGCGATCTGGTGGAATGCCTCCACCTATGGCCATTGCCTGTTCATCCCGATCCTGGTCGCATGGCTGGTGCAACAGCGCTTGCCGGGCCTCCGCCGATTGGAACCTACGGCATGGGCGCCGGGGCTGCTCTGGTTAGTGCTGGGAGCCTTTGCCTGGATGCTGGGCGCGGCGGCGGGTGTCGCGGTGGTTCGTCATGGCGCGCTGATCCTGATGCTTCAGGGAACGGTGATCGCATTGCTGGGTCCGGCCGTGTCGCGGGCGCTTCTCTTTCCCCTATTCTACGCCTTTTTCATGGTGCCCTTCGGTGAGGAAATCGTCGCGCCCTTGCAGTTGGTGACGGCGCATATCAGCATGGTCCTGCTTCACCTGACCGGCGTTCCCGCGCAGATGCAGGGCATCTTCATCACCACGCCCGGCGGCTATTTCGAGGTGGCGGAAGCCTGTTCCGGCGCCAAGTTCGTCATCGCCATGACAGCCTATGGCCTGCTGGTCTGCAATGTCTGTTTCAGCAGTTGGAAACGGCGGATCGCCTTCATGGCCGGGGCGCTTTCGCTGTCGATCCTGGCCAATGGGGTGCGGGCGTTCGCCACGATCTTCATCGCGGAGGTGACGACGGTCGATGCGGCGGCAGGCTTCGACCATGTCGTCTATGGATGGGTGTTCTTTGCCGTCATCATGACGCTGGTCATGGCCACGGCCTGGCCCTTTTTCGACCGTAAGCCGGGCGATTCCTGGTTCGATTCCGATCGCTTGCGGCAAAGGGGAGGATCGGCCACGGGGGCGATTGCGGGCGGTGCATTGGCGATCATCGTCGCGGCGCCGCTGTGGCTGGCTGCAAGTGCTGCGACGGGAAAGCTGCTGCCCGGCGCGCCCGCCATGCCGCAGGTGAAGGGTTGGGTTCAGACGGATGAAGCATCGCTCCATCCCTGGCGTCCGCGCTTCGACGGGGCCGACTATCTGGCGATGGGGCACTACCGCAATGCGAAAGGGCAGGTCGTCGACCTCGCCATCGCTACCTTCGACCGCCAGGATGAAGGCCGCGAACTGGTCGGCTTCGCGCAGGGGGCGGCCGATTCCGGCGGCGACTGGACTTGGTCGCAGCCTGCGCCCGCGCCCGCCAATGCGCGGGGCGAGCAGATCACCGGCCCCGGTCGCGTGGTGCGCCATGTGGTGAGCTTCTATGTCGTTGGAAATGGTAATCCCACCGGCAGCGGGCATCTCGTGAAGTTGGAAACTATGAAGGCCCGTCTGCTGGGCGGCGACCAGCGTGCCGCCGCTATTTTGGTCTCGGCGGAGGAACGGGAAGGGGGCTCATCCGATGCCGCGATCACCGCTTTTCTCCATGATCTGGGCAATGTGAAGGATTTGGCTGACCGCAGCCTCGGAACCCGCTAAGACCCTTCGCATGTGCGGAATAGCGGGCATCTTCCACCTTGAAACGGCCAAGCCGGTCGATCCGGCGCGGGTCGGGCTGATGCTGGACGCCATGCCGTGGCGCGGGCCGGATGACAGCGGCATCTGGACCGCGCCGGGCGTGGGGCTGGGGCATTTGCGCCTGTCGATCATCGATCTCAGCAGCGGCGCGCAGCCGATGCTGACCGAGGATGAGAGTCTCGCCGTCGTCTTCAACGGCGAAATCTATAATTTCATGGAGGTCCGCTCCGAGTTGGAGGCCAAAGGCCATGTCTTCCGCACGCATAGCGACACGGAAGTCATCCTCCACGGCTATCGCCAATGGGGCGAGGCCTGTGTCGAAAAGTTCAACGGCATGTTCGCCTTCGCCCTGTTCGATGCGCGGGCGCAGTCGCTCTGGCTGGCGCGAGACCGATTGGGCGTGAAGCCGCTCCATTATGCGCTGCTGTCGGATGGCAGCCTGATTTTCGGCTCGGAGTTGAAGAGCCTGCTCGCCCATCCATTGTTGCGCCGGGCGCCGGACCTGTCGGCGGTCGAGGATTACCTCGCTTACGGCTATGTGCCCGACGATGCCTGCATGGTCGCGGGCGTGCGCAAGTTGGGGGCCGCGGAGACTCTGCGCATCGTGCGCGGGCGTCCCTTGCCGCAGCCGCAGCGCTATTGGGATGTGAGCTTTGCCGACCGCAGCAAGGCATCTCCGCAAGCGCTGGAGGAGGAACTGGTCGCGCTGATGCGGCAGGCGGTGCGGTCCCGCATGGTGGCGGATGTGCCGCTTGGCGCATTCCTGTCAGGCGGGGTGGACAGCAGCAGCGTGGTCGCACTGATGGCCGAAGCGTCGAAACAGGCGGTCAAGACCTGCACGATCGGCTTCGACGTCAAGGAACTGGACGAAACCGCCTATGCCGATCGGATTGCGCGGCGCTTCGCCACCGACCATCGCTCGCGGATCGTGTCGCCCGATGATTATGGGCTGATCGACACGCTGGCGCTGCATTTCGACGAGCCTTTTGCCGACGCCTCCGCTCTGCCGACCTATCGGGTGTGCGAACTGGCGCGGGAGCAGGTGACGGTCGCGCTGTCGGGAGACGGCGCGGATGAGGCCTTTGCGGGCTATAGGCGGCATCGCTTCCAGATGCAGGGGGAGCGGTTGCGCGGACTGATCCCGGCTTCGGTGCGTCAGCCCTTGTTCGGGACGCTGGGGCGCTATTATCCCAAGGCCGATTGGGCGCCGCGGGCGTTGCGGGCGAAGTCGACCTTGCTCGAACTGGCGGGGGAGGGCGGGGAAGCCTATGCCGCCTCGGTCGGGGTGACGCCGCATGCCTTGCGGCAGAAGCTGTTCAGCCAGGATATGAAGACGCGGCTTGGCGCCTATCGGGCCGAGGACCGCTATATCAAGACCATGGCGGAGGCGCCTGCCCGCGACCCGCTGGACCGGGCGCAATATGCCGATATCCGCATCTGGTTGCCCGGCGACATCCTGACCAAGACCGACCGGATGAGCATGGCCGTCAGCCTGGAGGCGCGCGAGCCGCTGCTTGACCACCGCCTGGTCGAGTTCGCCGCCCGCCTGCCGGTCGCCCAGCGGATCAGGGGCAATAGCGGCAAATATCTCATGAAGAAGGCGATGGAGCCTTATCTGCCGCAGGATATTCTCTACCGGCCGAAAATGGGCTTCGTGACGCCGATCAGCGCCTGGTTTCGCGGGCCGCTCGCCGGGGAGGCGACGGCGATCGCCGGAGGGTCGGCGCTGGCGAAGACGGGCTGGTTCGACGCGAAGATGCTGGGCAAGGTGGCCGCTGATCACAAGGCGGGTTTGGCCGATCATGGCCGGCTGCTGTGGCAGTTGCTGATGTTGGACAAGGCTCTGGGAAGGCTGTTTGCCCTTTGATCCGGCTTATACGTGCTCCTGCGAGGACAGGAGCCCAGTTCAGGCGTCGCGATCTTAGACAAGGGTGGAACTGGACTCCTGCCTTCGCAGGAGCACCATGGATTTCAACCTTGAAAGCCGTCCCAAGGGGTGCCAACGGAGCGGACACGCTAAAGCTGATCAGGGTCCATAAGTGACAGTCTCCAAGGAAATATTGCGGGTGCGCCTGTACCTGCTGTGTCTGCTGGGGGACATGGCGGGGCTTTTCCTGTCCTTTCTGCTGGCCAATCTGCTGGTGTTGGGCGCGTTTTCCGGCGAGCCGGGCAAGCCCCACGGTCTCGTCATGTTCGCGATGATCGCGCCGCTCTACGTGCTGTTGGGGATACAGGGCGGCGCCTATGGCATCCACATGCTGGAGGATCTGCGGCGCGGCATCTTCCGGGGGCTTCTGGCGCTGGCGCAGGCGGCGATGCTGATGCTGCTGATCGTCTATCTGGGCAAGATTGCGGAGCAGCTTTCGCGCCTGACGTTCATCGTGGGTCTCGGCTTTTCGGCGGTCAGCGTTGCTGTGGTGCGGCTGGCCATCGACCGCCTCGGCGCGCTGCTATTGGGCGAGGTGCCGCATCTGACCGTCGTGATCATGGATGGCGTGGCGATCGACACCGGCCCGCATATGCATGTGATCGAGGCTGCCGCCGCTGGTTTGCATCCCAAGGGGCACGACGCCGACATGGCTGCGCGTCTAGCCGCCGTTGTGGGCATGGCGGAGCGCGTGATCGTCGCCTGTCCGATGGAGCGGATGAGCGACTGGTCGGTCGCGCTGAAGTCGCTCTCCGCGCGAGGCGAGATCGTCGTGCCGGAACTGCTGCGCTTCGCCCCGGCGCGAGTGGACGAGTTTGATGGCCAGCCCACGATCATCGTAGCGGGCGGGCCTTTCCAGTTCCGTGATCGGCTGATCAAGCGCTTCTTCGACATTGTGGTGGCGACGGCGGCAACCATCGCCTTGTCGCCGGTGTTGATCGCGGCGGCGCTGGCGGTGAAGCTGACCAGCCCCGGCCCGATCATCTTCCGCCAGCCGCGCATCGGGCGCGATGCCCGGCCGTTCAGCATCTACAAATTCCGATCGATGCGCACCGATGCCAGCGACCGCAAGGCCGACAAGCTGACCGCACGCGACGATGACCGGGTGACGGCGGTGGGCCGCTTCCTGCGGAAGACCAGCATCGATGAATTGCCACAGCTTTTCAACGTGTTGCGTGGGGACATGAGTATCGTCGGCCCGCGCCCCCATGCCGCCGCCGCCAAGGCGGGGGACAGCCTCTATTGGGAGGTCGATGATCGCTATTGGGAGCGGCATTGCATCAAGCCGGGCATGACCGGGCTGGCGCAGGTGCGGGGTCATCGCGGATCGACGGACCATCATCAGGATCTGATCGACCGGCTCCAGTCCGACCTGGAATATGTGACCAAATGGTCGATCTGGCGCGATCTGCGCATCATCGTCGCGACGATCGGCGTGCTGGTGCATCACAAGGCCTATTGATGGACAGGATCGATCTTGTCGCTGCGCTGGTTTTGCTGCTCTCGCTGGTGGCGGTGGCGTGGCCGTTTCTCTTTTATCCGCTGATCCTGCGGGTCTTGCCGACGCGGCCGGAACAACCCGTGGCGGGGCCGACGCCTTCCACGTCGCTGCTGTTCTGCGCCTATAATGAGGCGGCTGCGATGCCGGAAAAGCTCGCCAATCTGGCGATGCTGAAGGCCCGTCATCCGGGCCTTGAAATCCTGGCCTTCGACGATGGTTCGTCGGATGAGACGGCAGCGCTGATCGCGGCGCAGGGTGATCTGGTGACGCTGCTGCGCGGACCGGGGCGCAGCGGCAAGGCGCATGGCATGAAACTGCTGGCGGCGCGGGCGAAGGGCGACGTGCTGATCTTCACCGACGCCAATGTGATGCTGGATGCGGACGCGATCGACAATTTGCTGGCGCGCTATGCCGACCCGGAGATTGGCGGGGTGCTGGGCTCGCTGCATTATATGGGCGATGGCGAGAGCGCGACGGCCTCGGTCGGTTCGCTTTACTGGCGGATCGAGGAACGGTTGAAGGACGAAGAGTCGCGCACGGGCAACGTGCTGGGGGCGGACGGATCGATCTTCTCGATCAGGCGGGCGCTCTATCCCGAATTTCCCGATAGTGTGCTCGACGACCTGACCGTTTCCATGGCGGTGGTTTTCGCGGGCAAGCGGCTGGTGAAGGCGAAGAATGTGATCGCCCGCGAGCGATTGGTCGCGGCGCGGGGCGATGAATATCGCCGCAAGGTCCGCATCGCCGCCCGCGCCTGGCACACGCACAGCCATTTGCGGCCGCAATTGCGGCGCATGGGTACGCTGGACCGCTTCAAATATGCCTCGCGCAAGATCGTGCGCTGGTTCGGCGGCCTCTTCATCCTGACGGGGATTGTCGCTGCGGGGACGCTGGCGATGCGGATGTCTCCGACGCTCTATATGATCGGCGGATTGACCGGCGTGTTCATCCTCTGGCGCGGTTTGCGCTCCAGGGGTGGCCCGTTCGCGGCGGCGGTGGATATCGTGATCGCCTATTTCGCGACCCTGCAGGGCGTCTTGAAAGCGATGTCTGGCCGCACCGTCACCATCTGGAATCCGGCCAAGTCGCGCTGATCCCTCTCGCCAAAGCGTCGGCATATTGTATAGGCGACCTACCCTTTAGCGGAGCCAAGGCGTGATTACTTACCAGCGGGTGGCGAAAGCCGCCGGCAAGCATCTGACCCGGACCATGCTGGCTGTGCGCAAGGCGCTGGGCGCGCGCGCGAACCGGGGCTGCCCCGCCTGCGGGCAGGCGGTGGTGGGATTCTTCCGTTATGGCGACAATGCCGAATGGGGCTGTCCGAACTGCGGCGCTTCCCCACGCGAGCGGCTGATGAACCATCTGATCGCGGGCGATGTGTTGACGGTGCCGGAGCAGGGCGCGGTGCTGCATATGGCGCCCAATGAAGCCAGCCTGGTGCGCCGCTTTTCCGTTGCCGCCGATTATACGCCCGCCGATCTCGATCCGGGCCGCTACCATGTGCCGAACATGCGGCGCGTCGACCTCATGGCGCTCAATGACAGCGAACGCTACGACCTGTTCTACGCCAGCCATGTGATGGAGCATGTGCCCGATGATCATGCCGTGTTGCGCAATATCCACCGCGCCCTGAAGCCTGGCGGCGAGGCTTGGCTGATCGTTCCGCTGTGGGAGAAGCCGACCGAGGACGGCAGCTTCGACATTCCCCCACGCGAACGCGAGCGGCGCTTCGGCCAGTGGGATCATGTGCGCCAATATGGCCTGGACTTTGCCGACCGCATCCGCGCGGCAGGCTTTGAACTGGAAGAGATCGACGCGAGCGGGATCGATGCCGATACGCGGCATTATTATGCGCTGGACGACCGCCTGTTCCGCGCCCGCAAGCCTGTGCGAGCCTGATCCCGGTGAGCGAACCGCTCGGCAGGGCGCTCGCCCGGATGGAGGCTTCGGCCCGCATCCTTGCCCTTGTCAAGCTCGCCAATGTCGGGCTGACGCTGATCTGGGGCTTTGCCGTCACCTATGTGTTCGTGCGCGCCCTCCCGCTGCGCGAGTTCCAGTCCTTCCTGCTGCTGGTGGCGTTCGGCAATTTCACCATTTCCGCTGAGTTCGGCCTGACCAGCATCATCTATGCGCGGCTGCGGCGGCATTGGCTTGGGCTGGGACAGGATGATGCAGGCGGCTTCCGGCTGGAAGAAATGGGGGTGCTGTTCCTGTTCCTTGGCCTGCTGATCGTCGGCGGCTTTGCGATCCTGTCGGTCGCGCTCGCTCTGGGTGGGCTGCATAGCGGCATGCCGCTGCTGTTCCTGCTGTTCTTCCTCTCCGCCTGTCTCAACCTGCCCGCGCTGCTGGCCAAAAGGGCGTTGGCGGCGGTGGACGGCAATTTCCTTTGGGAAGCGCTCGACTGCCTGCGCCGGGTGATGACGATCGCGCTGCTGCTGTTCATCCTGCAAGGGCTGGACCCGCGCCTGTCGGTGGCCTTGCAGCTTTGCGTGAGCATCGCAGTGATCGGTTATGCCATAGCACTGGTGCATGGGCGGCTGGGCATGGAGGTCCGGCACTGGCTGTCCTTCCGCGTCGGTGGAGGCCATGTCCGCGCCAATTATCTGCGTGACATCGGGGCTTCGGCGGCGTTCACCATTTCCGAAATCCTGGCCTATAATGCGCCCTATTTCACGATCGCCGCTGCGACACATGATGCGCGGCCGATGCTGATCTTCGACTTTTTCTTCAAGATGTCGCGCTCGCTTTCGATGCTGGTGCGGGCGACGGTGGAGGCCGCCTTGCCCCGGATCACGCGGGCCTTTCACGCGGGCGACGGGGCGCGGTTGCGCCAGTTGGTGGGGCGGGCGCTGGGCGTTGCCCTGTTCTTTGCGCTCGGCGCTTCGGGCACCTTGCTGTTGCTTGGGGAGTGGTTGTTCGCCAAGTTGTTCGATGGCCGCGCAGTGATCGACCGCATCGATCTGTTGCTGATCGGCGGTGCGTTGCTGGCGCTCGCGGTGATTTGCGTGTCGGTCTATGTGCAGGGCGCTCTGGGGCGGTTTACCCTGTTGCTGGGGCGGTCGCTGCCTTTTCTCGCCGGTTCGTTGCTCAGTGTGCCGCTGGCAAGGATTTTCGCGCCGGAGCGGTTCGATCTGCTGTTCCTGATCCTCTATACGCTGACCCTGTTCGTGGCGGCCGCCATTCATGGCGCTTCCCTCCGCCAATTGGTGGGCAGGCGCGGATGAACGTCGCCCTGAAAGTTGCGATGTGCGATCCATCGCTGTTTACCGGGCGCTATGACGACAGCCTCTGCGCGGCGATGGCGGCGGAGGGCGTGGACGTCACCCTGCTTGGCCGGCCGATGCGCGCGACCGATGCGATCGTGCCGCAGGGCTATCGCTATGATGCGCGCTTCTTCCGGCGGAGCGAGGCGCTGCGCGGACGGATCGGGGAAGGGCGAGCCTTCCGTCTGCTGAAGGCGGCTGAATATGGGCTGAGCTGTGCCCTGGGCGATCTCGGCTTTCTGGGCGATGCCGATGTCGCCCATATGCAATGGCTTCCGCTGGCGCTTGCCGACCGGATCATGCTGAAGCGGTTGAAGGGCAGGACGGCGCTGGTCCATACCGTCCATAATGCCGATGCCTATCATGCCGATGCCGGGGTGCAGGGCAGGGGCTATCGCGACTTGCTCGATATGTTCGACGCGCTGATCGTTCATGGCGAGACGACCCGCTTGGCGCTGGAGCGGCAGGGCGTCGATCCTGGGCGCATCCATGTGACGCCGCATCCGCCAATGCGGCTGGCCCCTGCCGGACCGGATGATCTGGCGCAGGTGCCTGACGCATCCCTGCCGCGTTTGCTCTTCTTCGGCACGATCCGGCCCTATAAGGGCGTCGATCTGCTGGTGGAGGCCTGCCTGTCGCTTTGGCGGGCAGGGCATCGCTTCGAACTGGTGCTGGCGGGCAAGCCGTTCATGGACATCGCGCCGTTGCTCGATAGCGTGCGTGCAGCGGGCTTTGGCGAGCGGCTGATCACCGATCTCGGCTTCCTGACCGAACAGCGGCTCGACGCGCATATGGCGAAAGCGGATGTCTTGGTCTTCCCCTATCGGCATATCGACAGCAGCGGCGCTTTCCTGTCGGCGCTGCACCATGGCAAGGCGATGGTGACGTCCGACGCGGGCATGTTCGCGAGCTTGCCCGATGAGGTTGCGGTAAGGGCGTCCGCAGGAAATGCGCCGGCGCTTGCGCAAGCCCTCTTGCCCCTCGTAGAAAGCGCGGCCATCAGGCAGGCTTTGGGAGCGCACGCGCGTACCTATGGAGATTCAATGGGCAATTGGAAGGACATGGCGCTGGCCACCATCGCGATTTACCGCAGTGTGACCCACGCCAAGGTGACCAGAAGATGAGCCGCTATGTTCGTGAACTGCGCGACCGGGCGCTGGCGGTGCGTCTGGCTCTGGCGGGCCGTGTCCATCAATATCCCGAAATTCAGGCGCTGCGGCGGTTTCTGAGCACCTTCATGGTGGACTGCGTATTCGACGTCGGGGCCAATCGCGGGCAATATGCGACGATGCTGCGCAAGGATGCGGGGTTCCGGGGCATGATCCTCTCTTTCGAACCCAATCCGGAGATTTTCGCGGAACTGGAACGAAGCGCCGCGTCAGACGGCAAGTGGCATGCGTTCAACATGGCGCTGTCCGATTTCGACGGCACGGCCAGCTTCAACATCATGGCCGCCGACCAGTTCAGTTCCTTGAAGAAACCGTCGGGGCAGCAGGACGCGATCTTTGCCGAACGCAACAAGGTGACGCGCACGGTCGACATGCAGTGCCGCCGCCTTGAAAGCTTGCTGCCGGAACTGAAAAGCACCCATGGCTTTGCGCGGCCCTTTTTGAAGATGGATACGCAGGGTCATGACCTCTCCGTCTGTGAAGGCGCAGGCGGTGTATTGAGCGAAATGGCTGGCGTTCAGACCGAACTCGGCGTCCGGTCGATCTACGAGGGCGGCACCGGCTATCGGGACATGATCGACTGGCTGGCGAGCCGCGCTTTCGCGCCTTCGGCTTTCTTCGCCAACAACAAGGGCCATTTCCCGTTGCTGGTCGAGATGGATGGCATTTTCGTCAATCAGGCGTTGCTGCCACAGGAACGTTGATGTTCAACCGGTCGCGTCCCATTAGTGCCACCCGACTGTTCATCGCGGGTGCGATCGGGCTGACGCTTTGGCTGGGTGCCACTTTTCTTTGGCATGTGACCTATCGGCAGGGCATCAGCCTGGCCGTCATCCTGTTTCTCGATCAGGATTTTCCGGCGTTGCTCGGCGGGCTGCTGCTGCTGACGCTCGCCGCGCCCTTTGCGGAGGGGTTGGGCTGGCGCCTGCCTCTGCCGCGCGCGCGGGTGATGGTGCCGCTGGTGGTCCTGTTCGGCCTCGTCGCCTGGGCCGGGCATTATTGGCTGTTTCAGGATTATTCCATCTCCCGCGATGAAGAGGTGGCACGTTTTGCCGCCGCCTATATGCGGGAGGGCTTTCTGGCGCGGCCGATCCCGATGGAGTGGGAAGCCTATCGCCGGGCGATCATGCCGGAATTCTTCTCGCCCTTCGGCGCGGCGGATTATTGGACGGCGGCCTATCTGCCGGTGAACAGCGCGATCCAGGCGCTGTTCTGGCAGTTGGGCGATCCCAATCTGGCGGGACCGGCGCTGCTGATGGCCGGTCTGTTCGCGCTGTGGCGGGTGGCGCTGCATCTCTTCCCCGACCGGCCCGATGCGGTGTGGGTGACTATGCTGCTGGCGCTATCATCGGCGCAGCTTTGGGTTACGGCGATGACGCCCTATGCCATGACCGGGCATTTCGCGCTCAACATGGTCTGGCTGGCGCTGGTGCTGCGCGGAGGGCTGGTCGGGCATCTGAGCGCGGGCGTGGTCGCGCTGGCGGCGGCAGGGCTGCATCAGTGGCATTTTCCGCCGATCTTCATCGCGCCCTTCATCCTCTGGATGCTGCTTGGACGCCGGTGGAAGGTCGCGATTTTCCACATATTGGTGCTGGCGGCGATCGTCATCGTCTGGGCCAAGCTCTGGCCTGCTTTCCTAACCCATGTACTGGGCCAGCCGACCGATGTTCGGCCCTCGGCGGGGGTGGCGGACAAGGTGGGTAGCCTGTTCGAACGGCTGGGCGATCGCTGGCAGCCGCTGGTCAATCTCAGCCGCTTTGCCGCCTGGAACAACATATTGATGGTGCCGCTGGCCACGCTGGGCGTGTTCGCCATGCGCTGGCGCAAGGCGATCCGGGGGCAGGAGATTGCGCTGCCGCTGGCGCTCGGCTGCTTTGCGGGCAGCGCGCTGGCCTTGGCGCAGGGCTATGGCTGGGGTTATCGCTATGCCCATGGCTTTATCGGGCCTTTTTGTCTGCTTGCGGGCCTGGGTTGGGCGCGGTTCAGAACGGGGGCAATCCGGCCGGTCTTTCTGGGGGTGGCGATCACGCTGCTCGCCAGCGCCTATCTCGTCTGGCGGACGCATGGCTTCGTTGCGCCCTATGCGGCGAGCCATAGGATGATCGATGCGTCGCAGGCGGATGTCGTGCTGGTCGATCCGCGAGGCGGGCTTTACGTCACCGATCTGGTGCGGGGGCGCAATGGCGTGCCGGGCAAGCCGATGGTGATGAACCTGGGCATGTTGACGCTCGATCAGGTCGACAATCTCTGCAAAAATTATGTGGTGGAGCTGTTCGATCGGGCGGAGTTCCGGCCCTTGGGCGTGCCGCTGGCGCGCTGGAATCTGGGGCGGATGGACGCCCTGCGCGCGCATATGAAGGAAGAGGGCTGCGACAAGCCGGTCCAGCCGCCGTTGCCCGACACGGAGGAAGAGGCGTTCAACGCGGCGGGCGATGTGTTGTAGGGGGCGTTATTGCCCCTTCACATAGACCCGTTTGCCGCCGATCCATGTTTCCAGCACCTGCGTCGCGCGAATCTCGTTGGCGCTGGCGGCGGAAATATCCCGGTCGATCAGGAGGAAATCCGCTCGCTGGCCGGGAATCAAGCTGCCAAAGCGCTTTTCCGCAAAGCCCGCATAGGCCGCCTGTCGCGTGAACCCATCCAGCGCCGCCTGGAAGCTTATGCGCTGCTCGGGCATCCAGCCGCCGGTCGGTTGCCCCGATGCATCCTCACGAGTCATGGCGGCAGCGATGCCGGGGAATGGATTGGGGCTTTCCACCGGCACGTCCGATCCGAAGGCGAGGGGGACGCGATTGTTCAGCATCGCCTTCCACGCATAGGCGCCCTTTAGCCGCGCCTCGCCCAGCCGTGCCGTCGCCATGCGCCAGTCGGAGGTCTGATGTACCGGCTGCATCGACGCGACGATGCCAAATTGCCCGAAGCGCGGCAGCTCGGCTGGATCGACGATCTGCGCATGTTCGATGCGCCAGCGCCGGTCGCCCTTATAGGTTTCGCTCAGTTCCTGAACGGCGTCCAAAACTTCGCTATTGGCCGCATCGCCAATGGCGTGAACCGCGATCTGGAAATTGTCCATCGCCGCCCGGCTCATGATATTGCGGAGCTGCGTCGAGGGGATCATCGGCAGGCCGCGCTGACCCGGCGCATCGGTATAATCCGCCTTCAGCCAAGCCCCCCGCGACCCAAGCGCGCCATCCAGGATCAGCTTGATCCCGCCCATGCGCAGATGGTCGTCATAGAGCCAGGGCGTCGGTTCCGGCCCGGCGATCAGCACCATGTTTTCGAGGCCAAGGGCGTAGGAGATGATCCGAACCCGCAGCGCCCCGCGATCGGCGGACCGCCGGAAAGCCTGCCAGTCCTCGATGCTGGTGCCCATGTCGGCAATGCCGGTGACGCCCTGCTTGAGCAGCGCCTGCTGCGCCTTTTCCAGCGCGATGTCGCGGTCCTTGGCTGCGGGCGGCGGGACGACCCGCGTCACCAGTTCCATCGCCTTGTCCACGAACACGCCCGCAGGCCTGCCGCCCGCCATTTCGATCCGCCCGCCCGCAGGCGCCTTGGTCGCGGCGGTGATGGCCGCCGCCTTGATCGCCTGCGAATTGGCCCAGCCCGCATGGCCGTCGATCCGCTCCAGCCAGACCGGCACGTCGCTCACCGCCGCGTCCAGTTCGGCGGCGGTGGGGAATCGGCCCAGACCCCATATTTCCTGGTTCCAGCCCGTCCCGATGATCCATTTCCGCCCGGTATTGGCGGCAGCATAAGCCCTGATCTTCGCTTGAGCTTCCGCCAGTGATTTCGTGTCCGACAGATCGAGCGTGATCAGCGACAGGCCGTAGCCCATGACATGCCCATGGGCGTCGATCAGGCCGGGAATCAGCGTCTTGCCGCCCGCGTCCAGCTTGAAGTCGGGACGTTTGGGTTGCGCCGGTTCCGGCTCGTTCTTCTTGCGCTTTTTGGGACGGGCATATTCCGGTTCCTGATAGCGGTCGGGCAGCAGCTTCTCGACCTTGCCTTCATCGTCGATGGTCAGCGCCTTGAACCGCACCAGCCGCCCATTGGCGTCCAGCGCGATCCCGTTCACATTGTCGATCACGCCCGAAGCCAAAGCCGCGCCGGGCATGGCGAGCGCGGCAACCGCCGCCAGCAGAGCAGCCTTCATGCCCGCGTGATCCGTCGCACGATAGCGCTGGTATCCTGCCGATGGCCGCCCATCGCCTGCACATCGGCATAGAATTGATCGATCAGCGCCGTCACCGGCAAGGTCGCGCCATTGGCTCGCGCTTCCTCCAGCGCCAACCCCAGATCCTTGCGCATCCAGTCGACCGCGAAACCGAAATCGAAACTGTCGGCGGCCATCGTCTTCCAATAATTGTCCATCTGCCAGCTTTGCGCGGCGCCGCCGGAGATCGCATCGAATAGCTTGTCCAGATCCAGTTCCGCGGCCTGCGCAAAGCGCAAAGCTTCGGCAAGGCTCTGCACCACGCCCGCGATGCAGATCTGGTTCACCATCTTGGCGGTCTGGCCCGCGCCCGCGCGCCCGACATGGACGATGCGCGGTGCATAGGCCTGCATCACGATCTTCGCCGCCGCGACTGCGGGTTCGCTGCCGCCGCACATCACCGCAAGCCGGCCTTTTTCCGCACCCGCCTGACCGCCCGTCACCGGCGCGTCGACGCAGTGCAGCCCCCGGCTTTCGCCCTCCACGAACAATTGCCGCGCGATCCGCGCCGAAACCGTCGTATGGTCGATGAACAGGCCTCCGGGCTTCATCGAGCGAAAGGCGCCGTCGCGGCCCAACGTGATCTGACTGAGATCATCGTCGGTGCCGACGCAACTGATGACGATCTCCGCATCCTCCGCCGCCTTGGCCGGGTTGATCGCGACTTCGCCGCCATAGGCCTCCGCCCAGCGCTTCGCCTTGCCGATGGAGCGGTTGTAGACGGTGAGCTGATGCCCTGCCTTCGCCAGATGCCCCGCAATCGGGCCGCCCATGACGCCCAGGCCGATAAACGCGATTTTAGCCATATGCCTCGATCAGTTAGATGCGCGCGCCAATGCCATAGGCAGAGTTTTCCGTCAGTGCCAGTTCCTTCCGCCGCAATTTTGAGGTAGGGCGCCGCCCATGAACACGCTGACCAAGATCGAGAGCGCCACGCCGCTACCCATTTCCGTCGATGACATATTGGCGGCGCGCGTGCGAATTTCGGGCTCGGTCGTGCATACGCCGACGCTGGTCAGTCAGACGCTGTCGGCCATGTTCGGTTGCAAAGTATATCTGAAGTTCGAAAATCTTCAGTTCACCGCCGCCTACAAGGAACGCG
This sequence comes from Sphingobium sp. SJ10-10, assembly GCF_036038995.2. NCBI lineage: Bacteria > Pseudomonadati > Pseudomonadota > Alphaproteobacteria > Sphingomonadales > Sphingobiaceae > Sphingobium > Sphingobium sp. SJ10-10. The sequence goes on along the minus strand of NZ_CP158132.1, from coordinate 1,528,325 downwards.
GCGCGCTCAATCGCCTGCTTCAACTGGACGAGAAGGCGAGGAAGAAGGGCATCATCGCCGCCTCGGCGGGCAATCATGCGCAGGGTCTTGCCTATCATGGCAAGCGACTGGGCGTGCCCGTCACCATCGTCATGCCCACCACCACGCCGACGGTGAAGGTGACGCAGACGCAAGGGCATGGCGCCACGGTCGTCCAATATGGGGAGAAGTTCGACGACGCCTATGCTCACGCCCGCAAGCTGGAGGTGGAGCAGGGGCTGACCTTCGTCCATCCCTTTGACGAGCCGGACATCATGGCCGGGCAGGGCACGGTCGCGCTCGAAATGCTGGAGGACGCGCCGGAGATCGATACGCTGATCATCCCGATCGGCGGTGGCGGCCTGTTTTCGGGCGTGGCGACGGCGGCTAAGGCGATGAAGCCGGATATCAAGATCTATGGCGTGCAGGCGGAACTCTATCCGTCGATGTACGACTATATCAAGGGCGCAAACCTGCCCTGCGATGGCGACACGCTGGCGGAGGGCATTGCCGTCAAGCAGCCGGGCGAACTCACCCGCCGTTTCGTCGAGCGGCTGGCGGACGATGTGCTGCTGGTCAGCGAGCGCCATCTGGAGGAAGCGGTGAGCCTGCTGCTCCAGATCGAAAAGACGGTGGTGGAGGGCGCGGGCGCCGCGGGCCTTGCCGCGCTGCTGACGCATGGACAGGAATTTGCCGGGCGCAAGGTCGGGCTGATCCTGACCGGCGGCAATATCGACACGCGCCTGCTGGCGAATGTGCTGCTGCGCGATCTGGCGCGTTCGGGCCGCCTGGCGCGGTTGCGGATCATCCTGCAGGATCGGCCGGGCGCGCTGTTCCATGTGGCGCGCATCTTCGACCAGGAAGCGGTCAACATTCTCGAACTGTCGCACCAGCGGATATTTACCAATTTGCCGGCCAAGGGCCTTAGCCTCGACGTCGAATGCGAGACGCGCGACGGCGCTCATCTGGAGCGCCTGATCGCGGCCTTGCGCGCGGTTGGATATGAGGTTGCGCCGATCGAAGTCGCCTGATCGACGCGGCCTCTGCCGCTTAACCAATTTTCGTGGTAAATAATCTTTTCACAGCGGCCTGCGGACGGCATAGTCGTCTCATGAATCAGGGGTCGGGCAACGCTGTGGGGGAGATGCGGTTGTGAGTGCGCCTTTCCGCTTTCCGCGTTTCTTTGTGACAAACCCCAGCCCCTGCCCTTATCTGCCGGGCAAGAGCGAGCGGAAGGTGTTCACGGAACTCAGCGGCGACAATGCTTCGGAGCTGAACGACGCCCTTGGCCGCATCGGCTTCCGCCGCAGTCAGAATGTGGCCTATCGGCCAAGCTGCGCGGATTGTTCCGCCTGCGTGTCGGTGCGCGTCGTCGCGGGCGAGTTCGAACCCAATGCGACCCAGCGCAAATTGCTGCGCAAGAATGAAGACCTCGTCATCACCGCATGCAAGCCCTGGTCGACCGAGGAGCAGTTCGCGCTGTTGCAGCGCTATTTGCGCGCCCGGCACCCCGGCGGCGGCATGACCGAAATGGACGAGATGGACTTTGCCGACATGGTCGAACAGACCCCGGTGGAAAGCCATATCGTCGAATATCGCGAACCGGGCGAGGATGGCCGCCCCGGCAAGCTGATCGGCGCCTGCCTGACCGATCGGCAGGGCGATGGCCTGTCGATGATCTACAGCTTCTTCGATACGGAGCTGGAGCATCGCAAGGGGCTGGGCAACTTCATCATCATGGATCATATCCTGCGCGCGGCGAAGGCCGGGCTGTCCTATGTCTATCTCGGCTATTGGGTCGAGGGATCGCAGCGGATGCAGTACAAGATTCGCTACCGGCCGCTCGAAAGGCTGAGCCGCAACGGCTGGACCCGTTTCGACCCGCAGGAACAGGCGCAGGCCGTGCGGGAGGCAGAAAGCCGCGATGAGCCCGCGCTGCCACGCGAACTGGCGGCGATCTTCCGCAAATAAAACTGCTGGAATTCCCTATTCCTGACCGATGAAAGCCGGGGCGTATCGTCGTGCGGCTGGCGGAACGGTTCGCGCCGTTGCGGATTAATTTCCCACTACCGCATTGGAAAGCTTATTTAACTTTTTCCGTTACTGCATTCGGATGGATTGCAGGAATGGCAATGGATCTGGGTCGGTAGATGGACCGTTTTGCTGATCGCAGATTTGGGGAATTTCGCTCCGAACTGGCTCGGGACGGGCTGGAATGGGACGCGTTGCACTATCGTAATGAGTTGCTGTTCTCTCCGGTCTTCCAACGCGTCTCTCCGCCGCTGATTCGGTGGATCGCGGACTATCGCGGTCGCATATTGTCGCGAGAGATCGCTTCGGACCTGTTCGCCCGCCATTTTTCCTCCGACATGATCGGCAATGGCTGGCGCGCCATGCTGGACCGGCGTGACTGCATGGCGCTGGCCGATGCGGCGAGGCGGTCAACCCGGCCCGGTCCGGTTCCCGTCCGGATGCGCACCATATCGGGCGAGACGAGACCGGGGATCGTGCGCATGACGCTGGTCGCGGAACCCGATGAGGCGCCGCTGTGGTACGGCACGGTCGAGGACATCGATGAGCGTTATGACCGGGATAGCCGCGCATTGGCCGATGCGCTGGCGGAAAGCCGGCAACATTATCGCTGGTCGGTCGAGCTTAGTCCGCAGGTGCCCTGGACCGCAGCCCCCAACGGCGCGATCGAGGAGGTTGGCCCCCGCTGGCAGGATCTGACCGGCATTCCTCCGGCTGAGGCGCGTGGCGCGGGGTGGATCGATTCGCTGCACCCCGACGATGTCGAACGGACGCTGGCCGTCTGGACGGAGAAGCTCCGTACGGGCGATCCGGTGGATGTCGATTATCGGCTGCGTCTGGCCGATGGCGGTCATCGCTGGATGCGATCCCGGGCCTCGGCGCGGCGGGATGCGAAGGGCCGGATCGTGCGCTGGTATGGCACGCTGGAGGATATCCACGCACAGAAACTGGCGCAGCGCGAATTGGCGAACAGTGAGGAACGTTTCCGCCTGGCGGTGCAGTCGGCGCGCCTGGGCATATGGGATTTCGATGCGGTCGCTGGCACCCGGACCTGGTCGCGGGAATTCCGGTCGATGCTGGGCCTGTCCGACACGGAGCCGGCGACGAGCGAGCTGGCGTTGCGGCTGGTGCACCCGGAGGACCGGCCCCGCCTTGCCGAAATGCTCGACGCTGTGGCGAACGAGCGCATGCCGCCGCATTTCGAAGCGAGCCTCCGGGTATACAGGGCTGATACCGGCGCCCTGCGCTGGATCAAGAGCGTCGGATGGAGCAGCTTTTCCGAATCGGGCCGACCGCTGCGCGTCATCGTCACCTTCCAGGATGTCACGGAGGAAAGGAACAGCGAGGAACGCATCCGCTGGGCCGCGACTCATGACCCGATGACCCACATGCCCAATCGGGCGCTGTGGCAGGCGACGCTGGAGGACATGACGGAGCAGGCCCGCCGGACCGGCGTAAGCTTCGGCTTGATCCTGGTCGATATCGACGATCTCAAGCGGACCAACGACATGCTCGGCCATGATGCGGGCGACGCGCTGCTGTGCGGATTTGCGCAGCGCTTCGCCTCTTGCGCGCCTGCCGACGCGATGGTCGGGCGGCTTGGCGGCGATGAATTCGGCATGATCGCGCCCTCGCTCGCCAGTTGCGCGGCACTCACGGAATGGAGCGCCGAATTGCTGGGGGGTGTGCGTGCGCCCTATGTTCATAATGGCCGCTCGCTCGATTACGGCATCAGCATGGGCGGCGCGGTCTTTGGCGAACATGGCGACGATGCGGCCGAATTGCTGAAGGCGGCGGACCTGGCGCTTTATGCGTCCAAATCCTCGGGACGGGGACGGCTGACATTGTTCCAGTCGCAATTGCGCGCCGAAGCGCAGCAGCGCAGTTCCATGATCCACATGGCCCGGCAAGCCATAGCGGACGATCTGGTGGTGCCCTATTATCAGCCCAAGGCCGATATGAAGACGGGCCGGATATTGGGATATGAAGCGCTGCTGCGCTGGCAGCACCCCCGCACGGGCATCCATGCGCCCGACAGCATCGCAGCGGCATTCGACAATGCGGAAATCGCCGTCGAATTGACGGAAAAGATGCTGGCGAAGGTGGTCCGCGACGTCGAGCGGTGGTTACGGGCCGGCTATGATCCGGGCCGCGTCGCCATCAACGCTTCGGCCGCCGATTTCATGCAGCACGACTTTGCCGGCTATGTCCTCGACCATCTTGCCCGCTGCGCCATCCCGCCGCAACAGTTCGAGATCGAAGTGACGGAGACGGTGTTTCTGGGCCGTGGGGCAGAACAGGTGGAGCAGGCGCTGCATCGCCTGTCGGCGGCGGGCGTGCGGATCGCGCTGGACGATTTCGGCACAGGCTATGCGTCGCTCAGCCATTTGAAGCAATATCCCGTCGACGTGCTGAAGATCGATCGCAGCTTCATCAGCAATATCGAACAGGATGCGGGGGACGCCGTCATCGTCGACGCCATCGTGAAGCTGGGCAGCAGCCTGGGCATGGAGGTGGTGGCCGAAGGCGTGGAAACGGCGGGACAGGTCGAATTGCTGATCGCGCGCGGTTGCATGATCGGCCAGGGCTATCTGATGGGCCGGCCGCGTCCCTGGGCGGCGGTGCGATCGCAGGCCGCCTGACAATCTGCCCTAGCGGGCCTTTCGCCTGCGCGCGGGAACCTCTGTCACATAGGTTCGGGTGGTCGTGACGGCCGGCTGGATCACGACGGTCGTGGTGGTCGCGCCCGGATAATAATAGCCGTCCGCTATGAATCCGGGAGTCTGCGTCGTCGTGACCACGGGTTCTCCCGGAGCGCCGGGGCGGCTCATCGGATGCGGTGCGGCGGCATAGGGCGGCGGGTCGAAATCGACGCCGGGACCGCCGTTGACATGGCCTTCGAAGCGGCCTTCATAATCGCCGCTATAGGTCTTTCCGTCCTTGTCGCGCCAGGTGCCGCTCCAGCGGCCCTCATAGCCCAGCGGCGGTGGAGGAGCTTCGTCCGGCGCGGTGACTTCGTCATCATAGCGCAAGCCGGGTGGAGGCGGTGCATCATCGCTTCGATCCTGCCAGTCGACGCCGCTGCGATAGTCGTGCACCCGGCCGTCGCGATCGGTCATCACCGCATCGTCATAATAGCGCGACCAGCCATAGCCGCTTGCCGGGGCGGGCAGGCCATACATGCCGTAATTGCGGATATGATAAGCGGGGCCGACCCAGTAGCGGGGCAGCACATAGCCGACCGCCGGCCGACGATAGGCCGCCCAGCCGCCGGGCGCATACCAGCCCGCATACCAGCGGCCATGATGGCTCGGCCCCCAGCGGCGAACGGTCGTTCCCGAATGCGGCATTGCGGGTCGTGCGGCCATGCTGTTCCCCATGGCCGGACCGTTCGCAAAAACGGGCGTCGTCATCCCGATCGTCAGGACGGCGCCTGCCAGGATGATGCTCCGGATATGCATGCTCGAATCCCCGTTTTCGGCTGATTTGTTAACGGCTTGTTTAGCATGATGGGCCGCGGCGATCCACGCATTGGCGTCCTTGCGCCTGTCCCGAAACGGGGCAGGGCTCAGCCCAGGCGCGATCCGATCCGGGCGACCAGCATTTCCAGTCCCGCCTTGTCGGCATCGTCGAAACGCGCGGGAACGGGGCTGTCGAGGTCGAGTACCGCCGCGACGCGGCCGCCCACGATCACCGGCACGACGATCTCCGAAGCGCTGGCCGCGTCGCAGGCGATATGGCCAGGGAAGGCGTGGACATCCTCGACCAGTTGCGTCTCGCCGCTGGCTGCCGCCGTGCCGCACACGCCCCTGCCCAGCGGAATGCGGATGCAGGCCGTCTTGCCCTGAAAAGGGCCGAGAACCAGTTGATCCTCGACCATCCGGTAAAAGCCCGCCCAATTGAGGTTCGGCAGAAACTGCCAGATGAGAGCCGAGATATTGGCCATATTGGCGATGGCATCAGGCTCGCCCGCCGTCAGCGCATCAGCGGCGGAGAGCAGGTCGTCATAGAGCGTGGCTTTGTCGGCGTCGGCCGGAGGAGCGAAATCGAACATGGGCGGGATATAGGGGGCGACGGGCGTGTCGACCAGTCTGAACCCATCGACATCATTTCGAACGATTGGCGCCTGCGTCCACCCTAGTTTCGATCGATCCTAATCGAACCGAACCTTGCCGCGCCCGGCCTTGACCGAACTGCGCGCTTTCTTGGCGTCGACCCGGCGGGCCTTGGCGGCCTTGCCGGGCTTGGTCGCCTTTCGCGCCTTGGGCACTATGGTCGCTTCCCGGATCAGCTCGACCAGCCGGGCTAGCACCTCCTGCCGGTTCAGGAGCTGCGACCGGGAGCCTTCGGAACGGAGGATCAGCACGCCGTCCGCCGTCATCCGCCGCCCGGCGATCACCGCCAGCCGGCGTTTCACCGCTTCGGGCAGGGAGAGGCTGTTCGCCACGTCGAAGCGCAATTGCACGGCGCTGTCGGTGGTGTTGACATGCTGGCCCCCGGCGCCGGTCGAGCGGACGAATGTTTCCGACAGTTCGTCTGTGTCGATGGCGATCGACCGGGTGACGGGGATGAGGGCCAAGCCCTACAGTCCCGCCTGTTCGAGCAGCTCCTGCCCGAAGCCTGCCGCCGCAAAGGTCTCCGGCAGGGGAGCGGTCGCCTCCGCGGGCGCTTTCTCGCCACGCGGGATGCTGAGGAAACGGCTGTGCAGCAGCATGGGCCCGCTGCTGGTCCCATAGACCGGATCGCCCGCAATGCCGAAGCCCAGGCCATGCAGCGCGTGGGTGCGGATTTGGTGGGTCCGTCCCGTGCGCGGGGTGAAGACGATCAGTGCCCGGCCATCCTTTTCCGCGATCTTGCGCCATTCGGTGAGCGCGGCCTTGCCCGCCTTGGCCGGGATCATCCGCCAGCCCTGCGCTTGCGTGCTGACTTTTTTGATCGCGAGTTCGATAGTGCCGCTGTCCTCCGCCGGAACGCCGTCCACCACGGCGACATAGCGCTTTGCGACCGTCCCTGCCTCGAAAGCGGCGGCGAAGCGCTTGTGCGCCTTGGGATTGCGGGCGAGCAACAGGCAACCGCTGGTGTCCCGGTCCAACCGATGGACCGGCAGGGGCCAGCGCTGGAAGCCGAAGGTCAGCGAGGAGAGGTGGTTTTCCAGGGAAAGCGACCCGTCGCGCGGCGCGTCGACCGGCAGGCCGGCGGGCTTGTCGAGGATGATGGCCTCGCCATCGATAAACAGGACTCGGTCGTGAAGCAGGGACAAGAGGCGTTTCCGTAAATAGGAGGGCGATTGACGCGCGTGCGGCTTCCTATAGGGCGTGGAGATCATGGAGAACAGGGGGCATGAGGCGCACCCGCCGGGCGGAGGGCGGCTGGAATGGATCGATGTCGCGCGCGGCATCGGCATCGTCGCCGTGGTTGTCGGCCATGTGTGGACGCGGGGCGCGCTGCGCGACGCGATGTACAGCTTCCACATGCCGCTATTCTTCCTGCTGTCCGGCCTGCTGTCGCGGCCGCAGCAGGTGGCCCGCTTCACCCGGCGCCAACTCGCGTCGCAGATGCGGCCTTATGTGGCCTTCCTGATTTTGCTGATCCTTGCCGACCAGATCATCGAAACGATGAAGGGTGGGCGCCCGATCTTCCATAGCTGGCCGCAGGATGTGGCGCCGCTCCTGTTGGGCGGCTCCTGGCTGCGCGGGCCGTTCACCATTTTCTGGTTCGTGCCCTGCCTGATGATGGCCCGCATCCTGTTCAGCATGGCGTTGGCCCGCTGGCCCGATCCGCTCGATCGGCGCTGGACGTTGCTGATGCTGTCCTGCCTGTTGCTCGCTTATGGGGTGGGTAAGTTCACCAGCCTGTCGCCGCTTGGCCTGCTGACCGTGCCGATGGCGCTGGTCCTGCTGTGGCTTGGCGCGGCCTGGCGGCTTGTGATGTGGCGAGGCTGGATGCTGGTGCCTCTGGCCCCGCTATCGCTGGCGGGGTTGATGGCGCTGCTGCCGACGCTTAATATGAAGGCGGCGGATTATGGCTGGCCGCTCCTGTCGGTCGGCTCGGCAGTGGCCACCAGCTTCCTGCTGTTCCGCCTTTCAGTGCGGATTGCGCCCTTTGGGGGCTGGATCGCGGCGATCGGTCGCGCGTCGCTGGTCATCATGTATCTGCATGTCGCGGTGATCCACTATCTCTCGCCCTATCTCAGCAAGCCGTGGCTGTTGATGCAGGCGCTGTTGCTGCCGCTGGGCGCTTATTATCTGATCCGGGCCGTGCCCGGAGCGGGACGGATTTTCCTTTAGGGCTGCCTGATCCTGAAACACGTTCAGCATGACGATGTGCAGGGGGTGACCGCCGACAAAAGTTCAATGCAGATGCCGCAGCTTGTCGGGATTCCGCATCACATAGATGCCGGTGACGCGCCCATCCTCGATGTCGAGCGCCGTCGTCTGGAACTCGCCATCCGCCTCGCGGGTGACGAAACCGGGCAGGCCGTTGATCAGCCCCAAGCGCACCAGCGTCGAGCCATATTTGCCGAACAGCACCGCCAGCGCCTTGTGGATCTGCATGACCTGGCCGAAGCCGAGCACCGGAACCACCGCCGCTGGCCGCTTGCCGCCGCCGTCGCTGTGCAGGCTGACATCCTGCGCCAGCATCGCGCCTAGCGCCGTCATGTCCCCGCTGCGAGAGGCCGCGAAAAAGGCGCTGGCGATCTCCAGTCCGCGCTGCTTTTCAAGCCGGTAGCGAGGCCGGGCATCCCGTACATGAGCCCGCGCTCGCGCAGCCAATTGACGACAGGCCGCCGGATCGCGATCGACCGTCGCAGCGATTTCCTCAAAGCCGACGCCGAACACGTCATGCAACAGGAAAGCTGCGCGCTCCAGCGGCGAGAGGCGTTCGAGGGCGAGCATCAGCGGCAAAGTCACATCCTCCTCTTCCTCAGCATCCTCGATCACCGGATCTGGCAACCAGGGGCCGACATAGGTTTCGCGCTGGTGCCGCGCCGATTTGAGCTGGTCGAGGCACAGCCGCGTCACCGTGCGCCGCAGGAAGGCCTCCGGTTCGCGAACGGCTTCGCGATCCACCTCCATCCAGCGGATAAAGGCCTCCTGCACCATATCCTCGGCATCAGCGACCGATCCCAGCATGCGATAGGCGACGCGGGTCAGGCGGGGACGCAGCGGGTCGAAGCTCTCCGCCGCGTCCGCATGCGTCCCCTGCGTCATCACGCAGCCGCCTTGGCCGGGGTTTCGTACCAGAGGCCGAAACCGACCGCGATGCGGTTCCAGCCGTTGATGACATTGATCATCAGGGTCAGCTTCACCTGTTCCTCCTCCGAAAACTCGGCTGCCAGCGCCGCATAGGCCGCGTCATGGCTGTGCGCTTCGGAGAGGCGCGTCAAGGCCTCCGTCCATTCCAGGGCAGCCCGCTCGCGAGACGTGTAGCAGGGCGCCTCGCGCCAGGCCGACAACAGATAGATGCGCTGCTCGCTCTCACCCTGGGCGCGGGCGTCGGTCGTGTGCATGTTGATGCAATTGGCGCACTGGTTGATCTGCGAAGCGCGTATCTTCACCAGTTCGATAAGGCTCGGCTCCAGGCTGGCATTGACGGCGTTGGATGTTGCGAACCAGCTTTTCATGAGCTGGGGCGCGGCGGCAAAGGGATCGAGCTTGGCAGTCATGGTCGGCACCTTTCTTCCTGGATTGTGCTGACATGACGAGACAGGATCGGCGGCTGTGACATGGACTGTGAAAAATTGCAGCGTGCATGACGGAAAAGAGGGGAAGGCAGGCGTTTCCGCCTTCGTCATCCGCGCCTTCGCAGGGATGACCAACTTCGAAAATATCCGCTCCTGGCCAGATGCGGCCCGCTGTCAGATCGATCGGAGCGTCCGTCTCATTGCCGCCGCACCACCCGTCAAGCCGTCCTCTTCGGTCAGAATTCGAAGTTCAACCGGCCGTAATAAAAGCCGCCGCTGGTCCCGTAGGGCGAATATTGGTTGTAGAGGGAGAAGCCATTGCCCTGCAGTATGGGTAGCAATTTATCGGGATAGCTGTTGAACAGATTGTTGGCGCCCGCTGACAGTTTGATGCCCTTGCTCAGTTCCACCCCGGCTTCCAGGTCGACGATGATCTCGGGATCGATTTCCGCATCCAGCGAGGGCGTGGTCGGATGGACCATCGTGACCTTGCCAAAGCGGGTGGCGCGCAGGTTCAGGCTCGCCGGTCCCTTGGTCCAGAGGATGTTGGCGATGAACTTGTCGCGCGGCGTGCCCTTGGTGAAGTCGCCCTGCTTCGACCGGCCGATCAGCGCCAGCCCGGAACTGGCCAGTACGCTCGGCACGGCATCGACATGGGTGAAGACGGTCTTGTTGAAATTGGCCGACAGGCTGAACACCGCATGGCCCAGATCGTTGAAATCGGCGCGCCAGGTGCTGACCACATCGATCCCGCGCGTCCGCGTATCGGCCGCGTTGGAGAAGTAGAAGCCGCCCGCCGAAGAGGTGATGCCCGCCGCCGCCAGCACGCTGCGCACCAGCGGACCCTGCAGGGTTTCGGACAACAGGATGCGGTCCTTGATCTTGATCTGATAGGCGTCGACCGTGATGTTGAGGCGCGGCGTCGGCGTGATGACGATGCCGGCGGAAAGGTTCCTCGACTTTTCCGGTTTCAGCGGTGTTGCGCCCAGAGCGATGGCCGCCGCTGAATCCACCGGCAGCGCCGATACGGGCAGCAGCACGCCGCCCACATTGATCGTGCTGGCGGAGGAATAATGCTGCTGTTGCAGCGTCGGGGCGCGGAAGCCCGTGCTTGCCGTGCCGCGCAGCGCCAGACCGCGCACCGGCTCGATACGCAGCGACGCCTTGCCGGTGTCGGTGGTGCCGAAGTCCGAATAATCCTCATGCCGCCCGGCCAGCGCGACCTCGAACCCCTCTATGACCTGCTGTTCCAGGTTCAGATAGGCGCTCCAATTGTCGCGGTGCCATTTTCCGGCGGCGGAGAGGGGGAAGCCTGTCACGCCCTGCGATCCGGATGTCCGCAGTACCCCTGCATTGGCGCCGCTGGTCGAGCGATATCCGCCGTCGATATAGGATTCGGGGTCGCCCGAACCGATGGCATAGCTGTTCCAGCGATATTCCGCCCCCAGCGCCACCAGCAACGGTTCAGCCAAGCCCAGATCGACCGTCTTTTGAAGGTCGAGATTGGTCGTCCACTCCTTCGACGTGACGGAGCCGATATACATGTCGGCAGGGCTCGCCGGGCCGAGTGAGGCGTTGACGACCGAGCTTTCCCGATATTTTACCCAGTTGCGGGAAAAGCTGCTGGACAGGTCGTAATGGAATGTGTCGGAGAGATCTCCGCGCAGTCCTGCCGCCGTCTGGAAATCCTCGTCATAAATGTGCAGGTGCGGGCTGTAGCCGTTGGGGAAAAGCTCTGGAATATTGTTCGGCGCATCGGGGAAGCGATAGGTCAGCCAGGCGTCGCTATGCCGCCGGGAAGCCGTGCCGAACAGGTAGAACTCCACCGCCTCGCTTACCGGCAGCGACATGTCATAGGCGAAGTTGATGCCCGAAACCTGCGGCTGGCCGCCCTTGTTGACGTTGCGGTTGACGGTCGCTTCACGTGGATCGGGCGTGCCAGTGGTCGCTGAATAAGACTGGCCGAGATATGCATAAAAGCGGCCGGGGTTGAGCGCGCTGCGATAGGTGCGTCCCTGAAGGAAGGCGTCCAGCGTGAAATGGACATGGCCGCCATCACCGATGCCAAAGCCCTTGCTGATCTGGAACCGGCCCTGTTCGCCGCCGCCGTCCGCCGTGGCGCCGCCCAGGAAGGAAGCCGTGCCGCTGGCGTCATCCTTCAATAAGATATTGACGACGCCTGCAATCGCGTCCGAACCATATTGCGCCGACGCCCCGTCGCGCAGTACCTCTATGCGTTCGATGGAGGAGGAGGGGATGAGGTCCAGGTCCGGCGGCGACTGGCCGTTTTGGGTCGTGCCGTTGATGAAGAGGGTCGCCGTATTGTGGCGCCGCTTGCCGTTCACCAGCACCAGCAACTGGTCGCCCGCAAGCCCGCGCAGCGACAGCGTCTTGACCGCGAAGCTGGCCCCGGCGCCGCTGTTCGACACGTTGATCGACGGCACCAGCGTCCCCAGCAGGTCGCGGACCGATTGCTTGCCGCTCGCTTCCATATCCTTGGCGCTTAGTACGTCGATCGGGGCGAGGCTTTCCGCGACGGTGCGCGTGGTCTGGCGGGTGCCGGTGACGATGATGGGGGCGGACGTCTCCTCGGCTTCGGCGCCCGGTGCCATGGCGACCGGAGCCGCCGCGCCCGCGATGCCGATCTGCGCGAGCTGAATGGCCAGCGGGCGGCGGTGGGCGGCGCTCCGGTTGGCGGGGATCGCGAGCGCAATGACGCCCACGCCTGCCTCGCTATGTTTGAGCGCGGTTCCGGCGAGCAGCCTTTCCAGCGCATCTTCGGTCGATAGCCAGCCTTGCACGCGCCGACTGCGTATCGCGGCTACTTCGTCATAGGGAAACAGGATGCGCACGCCCGATTGCGTCGAAAGCTGGCGCAGGGCGCTGCTCAGCGGCTGCGGTGGAATGTCGAACTTGTGACGCTGCGACAGAGTGGCGTCCGTCTTGGGGGCCGCCAGAAGCTCCGTGGGCGAAACAAGGCAGGTGGCAAGGGCCAACCCTGCCAGCGCATGGCGAAAACGCATTGATTGTTCCCCTGTAGCAGACGGCATTATCGTGCCGTTCCGATTGCATCGAACGAAGAAAAGCTCCCGATCCGCTATCCGGCGGGCGGGAACGATCGATTGCGAGCGATAGATGATCGGAAAATGCGCTTAAAATGAGAGTTTCTTATTATAATATTACAACTGCGGCGATGCAGTCGTTCAGGCGCAAGTTTGCAGGAACCAGCGTTGATTTTCCTCCAGCCCGATAGCGGTCAGCCGGCCGCTGCGGAAAGCGCCGGTGTCGATGCCGATCCGATTGGGCTGAACGTCGACATCCTCGCTGATGCTATGGCCGTGGACGACCATCTTCCCGAACTGTCCCCGGTGGTTCAGGAAATCGCCCCTGATCCAGCGCAGATCGGCGGGAATCTGCGCGTCGAGCCCGATGCGCGGCCGAACCCCGGCATGCACGAACAGATAGTCGCCCACCGGCAGCATGTCGGGAAAATCGTCCAGAAAATCGATATGATCGCGGGGTATATGGGTCAGCATCCATTGGGCCAACGTCTCGTCGCCCATGGTGGCACAATCGTCTGGATCCAGGCCATAACTGGCCAGCGTCTCGACCCCACCATATCGCCGGAACAAGCGGGCGGCCTGCGCCCGACCGCGAGCAGCAGCGATGAACATTTCCTCATGATTGCCCTTGATGAAGCGGACATCCTCGCCTGATCGCGCCAGTCCCATCGCCCGTTCGACAACCTGCGCCGATTGCAGTCCGCGATCCACCAGATCGCCCAGCAGGATCAGCAGCCGGGGCAGGGGAGGACGATCCGCTTCATCCCGCACAATCTTGTCCAGCAATTCGGCAAACAGATCGTCGCGGCCATGAATGTCGCCAATCGCATAGACGCGCGCATCTCCGCCCACGTTGGGGACAAGCGGTTCGGCAGACGCTTTCCGGCGGCGGAAGGGCATCAGCATGGCGGACAAGGCTCACACATCATGTCCGCCAGTGTCGCATGGCTTCAAAGGCGGGGCAATGTGACGCCCTGCTGCCCCATATATTTGCCCGCGCGGTCGGCATAGCTGGTCTCGCACGGCTCATTGCCCTTGAGGAACAGGAACTGGCAGGCGCCCTCATTGGCGTAGATCTTGGCGGGGAGCGGCGTGGTGTTGGAAAATTCCAGCGTCACATGACCTTCCCAGCCCGGCTCCAGCGGGGTGACGTTCACGATGATGCCGCAACGCGCATAGGTCGATTTGCCGAGGCAGATCACCAGCACGTCACGCGGCACGCGGAAATATTCGACCGTCCGGGCCAGCGCGAAGCTGTTGGGCGGGATGATGCAGACGTCGGTTTTGCGGTCGACGAAGCTGTTCGCCGCGAAATCCTTAGGGTCCACCACGGCGCTGTCGACATTGGTGAAGATCTTGAACTCGTCCGCCACCCGCGCATCATAACCGTAGGATGAAAGGCCATAGCTGATGCAGCCGTCGCGCCGCTGGCTCTCCACGAACGGTTCGATCATGTTGTGGGTCTGGGCCTGTTCGCGAATCCACTTATCCGACAATATCGACATGGCTGGTTCAGCTCTTTCCTGGGAATATGCCGAGATCCCTGGGACCAAAGGCATGAGGTAATAGTTCAGCGACGCTATGTTCGACCACGGCGTCCCCCTCCGGCGCTGCGCAGTAAATGGCGAGCGTCCGCCCGGCCATCTGCTCGGCTTCGTTCATGATCTGGCGGCACCGTCCGCAGGGCGTGACGATGGCATCGCCTGTGATCGAGCCATCCGCGCCCATGGCGCCCCCGACGACCGCGATCGCTTCCACATCGGCAAAGCGTCCTTGCGCATTCACCGCCGCCAGCGCCACCGTTTCGGCGCAGAGCGACAGGCCATAGCTTGCATTTTCGAAATTGCAGCCGGTGATGATCTGCCCGTCGGTCAACCGCACTGCAGCGCCGACGGCAAAGCGGCTGTATGGCGCATGGGCATGGGCCATAGCCCCGCGCGCCGCCTCGATCAGTTCTTTCGTCGCGCTCATCGCGCCATCGCATCCCATCGCACCGGACCCTCGATGCCGTCGATATGCCGCATATCGCTGGCTGTCCACATCACCCATTTGCGCTTTTCGCTATCAGGGGGGAAGAAATTGCGGTCGAGCCACAGCGTCCGGTTGATCCCCGAGGCAATGCCATATTGCGCGTCGAAATCGTCGCTGACGTTCAGCACCACCGACGTGCCTGCATGGCTCTCGATCAGGTTGATCAGCGTATTCAGTTCCGACAGCACCGCATCCTGTCCCAGCCGTGCCCGGCAGCCGGGCTCGAACGCCAGCCGGATCACCGGGGGCAAGGCGGCATTGTCGCGGGGCACCATGGTCATGAACCCGGTCGCCTGATCGGAAGCCTTCGCGCACAGGCTGAATTCGAGCACCGCGCCATAGCGCATCCCGGCCGCTCGCGCCCCCGCCCAATTGGCCTCGAACGCCGGATCGCGAAAACGTCCGCCGCTGGCCGCGCGGATATAGGCGAAATCCGCCCCTTGCGCCGCCAGCGTACCCCATTCGATGGTCCCGTCGGCGGATGATACGGAGACGCCCTGGGTCGGAAATTCTTCGCGGCTCGGCGCCCAGTCGCGGGCATAAAGCCACCCGCCCAGAGCCAACAGGCCCAGAACGGCAAAAACCACGCCAAAACGGGCCAGCAAATGGCCGGCACTGATGATACGGATGCCCCTTACCCCTTGATATGCAGGACGCAAATCAGCGTGAAGAGGCGACGGGCCGTATCGAAGTCGACCTTGATCTTGCCCTCCAGCCGCTCGATCAGCGTCTCCGCGGCGGCATTGTGGATGCCGCGGCGCGCCATGTCCACTGTCTCGATCTGCGCGGGCGACGCATTGCTGATCGCCTGAAAATAGCTGTCGCAGATCGCGAAATAGTCCCGGATCGGGCGGCGGAAGCGGCCCAGGCTCAGGATGATCGCCTCCAGCGGATCGCCATTCTCCCGCCGAATCTCGATGACCAGCCGCCCTTCCTCGACCCGCAGATGCACTTTATAGGGACCGGCATAGCCGTCCTCATGCACGCGCTGGGGTTCGAAATAATTATCTTCCAGCAGATCGAAAATGGCGATGCGCCGTTCCTGCTCGACATCGGCATTGCGCCAGAGGATCGTCCGCTCGTCGAGCGTGATATCGATGATGCGCGGATCGGCCATGAACGCTATGGTCAGTGCGGCGGCGCACAAGGAAATGCAACCGGGAAAAGCAACGACGACTCTTGTCCACAGCTTTTCCAAATGCTTTCAACGTTCCACCTTGCAAGGGCGGGTCTGCGGCGCGATGAGGGGGCCATGGTCGAACTCGTGCAACTCAACGCCGCCGCGGAATCTGGCATCACCGAACTCCCCCGCAATGTCGAGGCGGAGGCGGCGCTGCTGGGCGCATTGATGATCGACAACCGCATTGCCGAAGATGTGCAGCTAAAGCTCAAGCCCGAGCATTTCTTCGAGCCTCTGCACGGCCGAATCTATGAATCCGTGATGAGGCTGGTCGAGCGCGACATGATCGCGAACCCGGTGACGCTCAAGCCCATGCTGGAGCAGGATCCGGCGCTCAAGGAACTGGGCGGCGTGGGCTATCTGGCGCAACTGACCGGCAATGGCGCCGCACTGCTGGGCGCGCGCGATTTCGCGACCCAGATTTACGACCTGGCGTTGTTGCGGCAGCTTGTTCATGTCGGCCGTGAACTGGTTGAAAATGCACTGGATACCAGTGAAGATGTCAATCCGCGCGAGCAGATCGAACAGGCCGAAGTCGCGCTCTACAAGGTTTCGGGAGGCGAGGGCGAAAGCGGCTCGGTCAAGAGCTTTGCCGCCGCCACCACCATGGCGGTCCAGATCGCGGAGCGCGCACTCAACAGCGGCGGCCATGTGTCGGGCATCACCACCGGCATCAACAGCCTGAACGAAAAAATCGGCGGCATGCACAATTCGGACTTGATGATCCTTGCGGGTCGTCCGGGCATGGGCAAGACCTCGCTTGCCACCAATATTGCCTATAATGCGGCCTCACGCTGGCTGCGCGATCATGCCGACGGCATTCCGCCCGAAAAGAATATGGGCGCCAAGACCGCTTTCTTCAGCCTCGAAATGTCCGCCGACCAGCTTGCCACGCGCGTATTGGCGGAGCAGTCGGGCATCAGCGGTGAAGCGCTCCGCATGGGCAAGATCAGCCGCGCCGATTTTCAGAATCTCTCCCGTGCGGCGCGCGATCTGCAGGAACTGCCGCTGTTCATTGACGATACGCCAGGCCTTACCATCGCGGCGCTGCGCACCCGCGCGCGCCGCCTGAAGCGAAGGCACGACATCGGCTTCGTCGTGGTCGACTATCTCCAGCTGCTCCAGGGTACCGGCAAGGGCGATAACCGCGTCAACGAAATTTCAGAAATTTCCCGTGGTTTGAAGACCTTGGCGAAGGAACTTAACTGTCCGGTTCTGGCGCTGTCGCAGCTCAGCCGCGCCGTCGAACAGCGCGAGGACAAGCGCCCGCAGCTCTCCGACCTTCGTGAATCAGGCTCGATTGAGCAAGACGCGGACATGGTCTGGTTCGTGTTCCGCGAGGATTATTATATCGCCGCCAAGGAGCCGGGGAACAAGGAAAGCTCCGAGCATCTCGAATGGGCGCAGGAAATGGAGCGCATCTACGGCCTTGCCGAAGTGATTATCGCCAAGCAGCGTCACGGCTCCACCGGCCGCATCCGCATGAAGTTCGACGCCAGGATCACCCGCTTCTCTGATCTGGCGGAAGGCAGTTATCTTGAAGACATGGAATAGGGGAAAGGGTGTCCGATCCCCGTTCGTTTCGAGCCTAGTCGAAAAACCTTCGCGCTACCCCGAAACAAAAGCCTGAAAAACCAGCGCCAGCCCCACCATGCTGACCAGATAGGCGACAGTCCGCACCACCGGCACGCCCATGCCGTAAAGCGGCAGATACACCGCCCTAGCCCCCAGCCACATCCATCCGCCAACCGCGGTCAACCCGCTGGTTTTCGCCGCAATCACCACGCCCAGCAGCGTGATGATCGCAATCGGATAGGTCTCCAGAAAATTCGCCTGCGCGCGCACCAATCGCCCGCCCACAGGGTCGAGGGGCGGCAACTCCTCATCACGCGCCCCCATATTCCATTTGGTGCCATATTGCCGCGTCTTGATATGCGCCGCCGCGAAGATGTGGACCAACAGCAGCACACAGCTCCACGCCAATATCTTCAGCTCAACGGCCATATCATTTCCCCTTTCAGTCACCCATTATCGGCAACCATATCGCGCTTGCATGGCCCGCGCCATAATGCACGCTCTGCGTCGCGATCCTGTAGTCGCTCTTCTTCGCCTCAAAGATCGACGGCACGAAACTCTGCGGATTGCGGTCATAGAGGGGGAACAGGCTCGACTGAACCGTCACCATGATCCGGTGGCCGGGCTGGAACACATGGTTCACATTGGGCAGGCCGAATTTGTAATTTTCGATCCTACCCGGCACCAGCGCCTCCGGCTCGTCGAAGCCATGCACATAGCGCCCGCGATAAATCTCTATCCCGATCGGCAGTTCATAGCCCGCCATCTTGGGGACATTGCTATATTGGTCGGGATAGACGTCGATCAGCTTCACCACCCAGTCGCTGTCCGTGCCGGATGTCGCCGCGAACAGATCAACCATCGGCTGTCCGGCAATATGCACGGGCTTGTCCAGCACCGGCGTCATATAGCTCAGCACATCGGTCCGTCCGGACACGAAACGCTGGTCCTTCACCAGCCAGGTCTTCCACGCATCATCCTTGTTCGGCAGCACCGGGCGGGGGAGATAGGGCACCGGCTTTGCCGGATCGGAGACGTAGCTGTCGCTTCCTTCGGCGCCCGGCTTGCTCCAGCTCAGCCCATTGCCGCCAGCCAGATACAGCGCCTTGGGCGAGCCGCCCGGCCACTTCGCCATCACCTGCCATTTGTCCGCGCCGGTGGCGTAGGTGAGCGCCCCCGGCACCTTATACCCCTTGGGAGGATTATCCTTCAAATAATGGTCCAGAAAGGGTTTCATGGTATCGCGCCGGAACTGAAGCCCTGTGTCGCCCGCAAAGTCCAGTTCACCCAGATGCGACCCGTCATAGTTGACGCCGCTATGCCGCCACGGGCCGATGATCAGGCTCACCATGTCGTTAGTCTTGTCCTGCGGTTCCAGCGCTTTGTAGACTGCCGGCGCGCCATAGCTGTCCTCCTGGTCCCACTGTCCCACGACCAGCATGGTCGGCACTGTCAGCTTGCGCTTGGCCAGCAGCTTGTCGAGCGCCTGTTCCTGCCAATAGCCGTCATAGGCCGGATGCTGCATCAGCTTCTGGGAAAAGGGGAAGCCGTCCAGCCCATAGGCACGCGCGAAATCGCCCGCCGACCCTTCCTTCAGATAGGCATCATATTCATCGCCCGTTCCAAAGGGCACGGCCCCGCCGCCCTTCTTCGCGGTCTGGCCCAGCACATAGTTGAAATTGGGTTGGCGGAAGGCGCCATTGTGGAACCAGTCGTCCCCGATCCAGCCATCCACCATCGGGCTTTGCGGCACGGCGGCCTTCAGCGCTGGATGCGGGTCTATGAGCGCCATCAACGAGGTGAAGCCCAGATAGGATGATCCAGTTATCCCAACCTTTCCATTGCTTTCCGGGACATTTTTCACAAGCCAATCGATGGTGTCATAGGCGTCGGTGCTGTGATCGACTTCGGTGTGATTCAACGGCCCGCGCAAAGGCCGGGTCATCACATAGTCACCCTCTGAGCCGTCCAGCCCGCGCACATCCTGATAGACGCGGATATAGCCGTCATCGACGAACTCGGCGTCGGAGACGGGCAGGATTTCCTCGATCTTCTGGCTGCGGTTGCGGGAGGTCGCCTTGCCCGCATTATAGGGCGTGCGACTGAGCAGGATCGGGCCATGGGTCGTGCCCTTGCGCATGACGATCACGGTGAACAGCTTCACCCCGTCGCGCATCGGGATCATCACTTCGCGCCGGATATAGTCGGCCTGGGGGCGTGCCGGGTCGTAAGTCTTGACCGTATCCGGTGTCATCGGATCGATCTGCGCGCCGAGCGGCGGTCCGAACGCCGTCAGGGTCAGAGCGAGGATGGAAATCTGCGCGAATGTTCTCATGGCTTCTTGCTCCCTTGCAGGTGGCAAGGGGTAGTCATTGAACGACTGTATAGCAATATCTGCCAAAATCCTCCCTGCGCGAAGCGTGGGGAGGATTGAGAAAGATCAGAACACCGGCTGGTTTGCTGGATCGTCCGGATCGACGGCAGGCGTCGGGATCGGCGTCACTGGCGAGTGGATGCCGCATTCCACCTTGTCCCACCCGCGCCAGCGTCCGGCGCGGGGGTCTTCTCCCGGCAGCACCTTGGACGTGCAGGGTTCGCAACCGATGGACAGATAACCCTGCGCTTCCAGCGGATGGCGGGGCAGGTTTTCCGCCTCGAACCAGGCCTCCAGATCGTCCTTGGTCCAATCGCCCAGCGGATTGATCTTCAGCCGCCCATCCTCGATCTCGAAGCGGGGCAGGTTCTGCCGCGTCACCGACTGGAACGCCTTGCGCCCGGAAATCCAGGCGTCGAGGCCTTCCTTGGCGCGGGCCATCGGCTCGACCTTGCGGATTTCGCAGCAGCCATCGGGGTCATAGGACCAGCGCAGGCCGGTTTCGTCCTTTTTCGCCAGCACTTCCGCATTGGGCACCACGGCCCGGCTGTCGGTAAAGCCCAGCGTGTTGATCAGCGTCTCGCGATAGTCCAGCGTTTCGCCAAACATCTTGAGCGTATCGACGAAGATCACCGGCACCGTCTTGTCCGCCTTGGCGATCAGCGACAGCAGCACTGCGCTTTCCGTGCCGAAGGAGGACACGACCGCCACATTGCCCGCCAGCCCTTCGGCAAAGACGGTCTTGAGCATCGACAGCGTGTCGACGCCTTCGAAACGCGCGTTGAGCGCGTCCGCATCCGCCTGGGTAAAGGCGGGGCGGGCGTCGATCACGTCAAGCTTGCGGGCAGGTTCAGCCATTCACAGTCTCCGGGTGCCGTTTCGCCCACAGCGGGCGGCGGCCGTCGACCGTCTTTTGATAGACGTCGGCATAACGATTAAGGGCGCGTTCCACGGCGGCATCGTCCAGCGCCTTGTCGGGCCGGAAACTGTCGAAACCGCAGCGGCGCATGGCGTTGAGCTGGTCCACCAGCACATCGCCCACCGCGCGCAGTTCGCCCTGATATCCGGCCTCGCGCAAAATCCGCGCCGCCGAATAGCCGCGCCCGTCGCCATAGGCGGGGAAGTTCACCTCGACCAGCGACAGCCGGTCCAGATAGGGCAGCAATTCGCGCGCATCCTCGCCCGCTTCGATCCGCACGGCGGTCGAGTTGGACTGGCCGGTGAAGGATTCGACCGTCACGGCCGGTTCCTGCGTGGCTTCGCCTTCGCGGAAGGACAGGAACTCAACCATAGATCGCCTCCTTGAAGGGCTTCATGCCAAGACGGCGATAGGTGTCGAGGAAGCGTTCGCCTTCCTCCCGCTGCGAAAGATAGAGGTCCGTGACCTTCTCGATGGCGTCGACCACGCCGTCCTCCGAGAAGCCGGGGCCGGTGATCTGGCCGACGCTCGCATCCTCCGCGCCCGATCCGCCCAGCGAGAGCTGGAAATTCTCCACGCCCTTCCGGTCCACGCCCAGCACGCCGATATGACCGGCATGATGGTGGCCGCAGGCATTGATGCAGCCGCTGATCTTGACTTTCAACTCGCCCAGATCCTTCTGCCGATCCGCCGAAGCAAACCGTTCCGACAGCTTCTGCGCCAGCGGGATCGAGCGCGCATTGGCAAGGCTGCAATAGTCCAGGCCAGGGCAGGCGATGATGTCCGTGATCAGGTCCAGATTGGCCTCGGCCAGCCCGGCTTCGTCCAGTTTCTGCCAGATGGCGTAGAGATCGGCCTTCTTCACATGCGGCAGGACGAGGTTCTGCGCATGGGTCACACGCAGTTCGTCGAACGAATAGGTTTCGGCGAGGTCCGCCACCAGTTCGATCTGCTCGGCCGAAGCATCACCCGGAATCCCGCCGCGCGGCTTCAGGCTGATATTGACGATGGCATAGCCCGGCTGCTTGTGCGCGGCGACCTGCCGGTCGACCCAGAGGGCAAAGGCCGGATCGGTCCGGTCGATCTTGTCGCTCAACCCCTGCTCATAGGCCGGATTGGCAAAGAAGGGCCGGATGCGGTCCAGTTCCTCGGTAGGCGGGTTGAGGCCGAGTTCGCGCATATGCGCATATTCTTCCTCGACCTGCCGCTTATATTCCTCGACGCCCAGTTCATGGACGAGGATCTTGATCCGCGCCTTATACTTGTTGTCGCGGCGACCATAGCGGTTATAGACGCGCAGGCAGGCCTCCAGATAAGAGACGATCTCATCTTCGGGCACGAAGTCCTTGATCTGCGGTGCGACCATCGGCGTGCGGCCCATGCCGCCACCGGCATAGACTTCCGCGCCGATCTGGCCATCGCGCAGCACCAGCTTGAGGCCGATATCATGCAGCCGCATCGCGGCGCGATCTTCCTCATTGGCGATCACGCAGATCTTGAACTTGCGCGGCAGATAGGTGAATTCCGGGTGGAAGGTCGACCACTGCCGCAGCAACTCCGCCCAAGGGCGAGGATCGGTAACTTCATCCGCCGCCACGCCCGCATATTGGTCGGACGAGATATTGCGGATGCAGTTGCCGCTGGTCTGGATGGCATGCATCTCGACCGTAGCCAACTCGGCCAGAATCTCCGGCGCATCGGCGAGCTTGATCCAGTTATATTGTAGGTTCTGGCGCGTCGTGAAATGGCCATAGCCCTTGTCATACTTCGCCGCGATCTCGCCCAGCTTGCGCATCTGCTTGCCGGAAAGGGTGCCATAGGGGATCGCCACGCGCAGCATATAGGCGTGCAATTGGAGGTAGAGTCCGTTCATCAGCCGCAGTGGCTTGAACTGATCCTCGGTCAGATGCCCGGCCAGACGGCGCTGGGTCTGGTCGCGAAACTCCTCGACGCGGGCGTCGACGATGGACTGGTCGTAGCTGTCGTAACGATACATGGTCAGATCACCCAGTTGCCGGCATCGGCGTCATTCGGTTTCAGCGTCAGGTCGGGGCGAACGGTCGGCCCCAGGGCACGGATGCGGTCCTTGATATGGGCCGGACGGACGCCTTCGTCGGTCACGGTCGCATCGATCACATAAGCGCCGACAACGCGCAGCGCGGCTTCCTCAGCGCGGGCAAGCTCGTCGCCCTTGTCGCCCACGTCGACGGAGTCCCCGACCTGCCGCGACCAGCCGTCGCCCGCCCACCAGATCACGTCCCCGGTGCCGAGGTCATTGCCGGTCAAAATCTTCACGAAAGCATCTCCGCCCCATTATTTGCCTGCGCGGCCCAACCGGCCAGCACATCCTGCGCCAGCGCATAGGCTGCTACGTCCCCGACGACAATCAGCGCCGGGCTCTCAACCTTCTCCCGCACCACCATATCGCCCAGATCGGCAAGCAAGGTGCGCAAAGTCCGCATGTCCGCGCGCGTGCCATTTTCCAGCACGGCCACCGGAATTCCCGGAGACACGCCATCCGCGATCAGCTTGTCGGCAATGTCCGCCGCCGTCGCCACGCCCATATAGATAACGAGTGTGCGCCCCGCGCCCGCCAGTCCCGACCAGTCCTGATCGGTCAGCCCCTTGCATTGCCCCGCGACGAAGGTGACGGCGCTGGCCGCATCGCGATGGGTGAGGGGCAATTGGGCCTGCGCCGCGCAACCGATCGCCGCGCTGATGCCCGGCACGATCTCGACCGGCACGCCGGCAGCACGGCAGGCTTCCATTTCCTCACCGCCGCGCCCGAAAATGAAGGGATCGCCGCCTTTCAGCCGCACCACCTTCCGCCCGGTGAGCGCCAGTTCGACCAGCAGGGCGTTGATCCCGTCCTGCGGCACGGAATGGCGGCTGCGCTGCTTGGCGACCGAAATCAGCTCGGCCTGGGGAGAGGCAAGTGCCAATATCTCGGTCGAGACCAGCCCGTCATGCACGATCACCTCCGCCTCACCGATCAGACGCGCCGCGCGCAGAGTCAGCAATTCCGGATCGCCCGGACCGGCGCCGACAAGGGTGACAGTGGCAGGTGGAGTTTCAGCCATATTGGGCAAATGGCGAAAGCGGCCAACGGTTTCAATCCAGAATGCTTTGGCCAAGGCGAAGGAAAATTTGGGGGAAGGCTAATTAAACTCTGCCGCTCACTCCCCCATCGTGGCGGTATCGATATCCTTCAGCCCCACGCCGATGGAAGCGCGCGGTTGCTCTATTTCCACCGACGCCACCGGATAGGCGCAATAATCGGCCGCATAATAAGCGCTCGGCCGATGGTTTCCCGAAATCCCGACGCCGCCGAACGGGGCCGAGGAAGAGGCGCCATTGGTGGGCCGGTTCCAGTTGACGATACCCGCGCGGATATTCGCCCAGAACTGGTTATATTGCTCCGGCGTGCCGCCGATCAGCGCCGCCGACAGCCCAAAGCGGCTATTGTTCGCCTCCCTTATCGCAGATTCGAAGTCGGGCACCCGGATGACCTGAAGCAAAGGCCCGAACAGCTCCGTATCCGGTCGTTCCGCCATGGCGGTCACATCGATGATCGCCGGGGTCACGAAGGGCAGACCCTTGGTCGTGCGAACCATATGCTTGATGGGCTTGCCGCCATTGCTCATCAGGTAGAGGAAGCTCTCCGTCAGATGATCTGCCGCCTGATTGTCGATCACCGGCCCCATATAGGGCGCGGGGTCGGCATGGGGATGGTCGACGATCAGCCGGTCGGCCAGCTTCTTGACCTCCGCGATCAGCGCGTCGGCCAGATCCTCCTTGACGATCAGCCGGCTCGCCGCCGTGCAGCGTTGCCCGCTCGACAGGAAGGCGGATTGCACGATCAGCGTTGCCGCGCTGGCCATATCCGCCGTGTCCCAAGCCAGGATCGGGTTGTTCCCCCCCATTTCGAGGGCCAATATCTTGCCCGGATTGGCCGCGAATTGCCGGTTGATGGCGATCCCCGTCTGCGCCGATCCGGTGAAGAGCACGCCGCCCACATCGGGATGCGCGGCCAGCGCCTTGCCCTCGTCCGGTCCTCCCAGCACCAGCCGCACGGCATCCTCCGGCACGCCCGCTTCATGATAGAAGCGCACCAGCATCTCGCCCACGGCAGGCGTCTTTTCCGAAGGCTTGAAGACCACTGCATTGCCCGCCAGCAGGGCAGGCACGATATGGCCATTGGGCAGATGCGCGGGGAAGTTGTACGGCCCCAGCACGGCCATCACGCCATGGGGCTTGTGCCGCACGGACTGGCGCGCGCCCATGGCTGCCTCCAGCCGCCTTTGTCCGGTGCGTTCGGAAAAAGCCGCGACGGAAATGTCGACCTTGTTCATCACCGCGGTCACTTCGGTCCGTGCGTCCCAGAGCGGCTTGCCGGTTTCGCGCGCGATCAGGTCGGCCAGCGCCTCCTCATTGGCGCGCACGACATTGACGAAGCGGCGCAGCGTCTCGATGCGATAGGCGATGGGCTGCGCGGCCCATTTGGGCCAGGCGGCACGGGCGCGGGCGACTTCCGCCTCCACCTCGCTGGCAGTCCCCTGCCACAAGAGAGCACCAGTGGCGGGTTCTATCGAAGTCAGCGCGGCGGACATGGTCCCGATATGGAGGATAATTGGGCGTTAGGGAAGAGGTGGCGCATCGCCCAGCGCATCGCCCATGTCCCGGATCGACGCGACCTTGGCATGGAGCGGTCCCCAGTCGTCATCCTTATCGATGGAGCCCCAGATCGCCTCGACCTCATCGATGTGCATGGAGCAGGGCGAAGGCGCGCTCCAATAGGGGTGATCCTTCGGCCCGCTGGCCTCAAATCCGGCTATGGCTTCACGGAATTCGGCCCATTCCTCGCCCGCATAGGGAGCGCCCTGACGAGGATCGCCACCGCGCCAGTCCTGAAAGAAGCGATCTATCGGCGTTTCGCTCGCGGTCATCCCCCGCACCGCTGCTTCGATCATGGCCGACGCATCGCCGCTCTGCACGACGCCCAAACGCCAGCAGAAGCGCCGCACCATCGCCTCGCCATACAGCGCTGGAAAGCGCTCCAGCTGCTCGATCAGCGGTTCCGCCTCCACCAAGGGCCGCAGCGATACGGCGAGTTGCGCCACGTCCCAGTGGATCGCCTCCGCCTGCCGCCCAAAGGCATATAGCCCCGCATGATCGAAATAGGCGGCGGTGAAGCCCGGCTCCCACAGCGGCGTGAAGCGCCAGGGGCCGTAATCGAAGCTTTCGCCCGTCACATTGATATTGTCGCTGTTGAGCACGCCATGGACGAAGCCCGCGACCATATAGCTCGCCGCCAGATCGGCGGCGCGCTCGACCACGCGGCCCAGCAATTGCGCGGGCGGGTTATCCCCCGGCACCTCGCCATAAAGCTTTGTCAGCGCATAATCGGTCAGCCGCTCCAGCAAGGCCTTGTCATCGAAATAGGCCGCCCGCTGGAATGACCCGATGCGGATATGCGAATGGCTGAGGCGCACCATCGCCGCCGCGCGGGTAGGGGATGGCTCGTCATTGCGCTCCAGAGCCTCGCCCGTTTCGATGATGGAGAAGGTCTTGGACGTGTTGACGCCCAGCGCCTCCAGCATCTCGGTCGCCAATATCTCCCGCACCCCGCCTTTCAGCGTCAGCCGCCCGTCCCCGAACCGGCTATAGGGAGTCTGGCCCGACCCCTTGGTGCCAAGGTCCAGCAACCGTCCGGCGCCGTCCCGCAACTGCGCGAACAGGAAGCCGCGTCCGTCGCCAATATCCGGATTATACACCCGGAACTGATGCCCGTGATAACGCAGCGCCAGCGGCCCCGGCAGCGATCCCTCCAGCGGCTGAAACCGCCCGAAATGCGCCACCCATTGCTCATCGCTCAGATCGCCAAGTCCCACGGTCGGCGCCCAGCGGTCATTGCGGAACCGCAGGATCGTCTGCGGGAAGTCCGCCGCCGCGACCGGATCGGCAAAATCGGGTTGCAGCGCGGCGATTTCGTTCGCGGGGCAATATTTGGCGGGTTGCAGGGTAGAGCGCATGCGGCGATATGGGGGATGCAGGGCGGAAGGATCAAGCAGCTTGAGCAGCTATAGCGACGGATATTGGTGGTCCCCCGATGGGCTGAGGCTCCATTATCGCGATTATGCAGGCGGGGAGGATGGCCGTCCGCCCTTGCTCTGCCTGCCGGGCCTGACCCGCAACGCCCGCGATTTCGAGCCGCTTGCCGCCCGTCTGGCCGGGCAATGGCGTCTGATCTGCCCGGACATGCGCGGCCGCGCCGAAAGCGCGCAGGCGAAGGATCCGATGACCTATGTCCCGCTCACTTATTTGCAGGACATCAGCCGCCTGTTGGCCGACCTGGCCATCACCCGTTGCGTCGCCATCGGCACGTCGCTGGGCGGCATCATCACCATGCTGATCGCCGCGACCCATGGTGAATGGCTGGCGGGCGCGCTGCTCAATGACGTGGGGCCCACGCTGGAGGAGCCAGGTCTCGCCCGCATCCGTACCTATGTCGGCATCGGCCAATCGCATCCAAGCTGGGTCCACGCGGCGCGCGCGCTGGAGGAAGCCAATCGCGACGTCTATCCCGGCTATGGCCTCGACCAATGGCTGGCCATGGCCAAGCGCCTTTACCGCCTCAACAGCGCGGGGCGCGTCGTCCTGGACTATGACATGCGCATAGCCGAGCCGTTGCGCGTTGCGGGCAGCGAGGCAGGCGTCGACATGTGGCCGGTCATGCAGAGCTTTCGCGGAATTCCGACGCTGATCCTGCGCGGCGAGCGTTCCGACCTGTTGTCTGCCGCCACGACCGCCCGCATGGTGGAGGAAATCGGCCCGGACGCCGAATGCGCCACCATCTCCAATGTCGGTCACGCCCCTGTTCTCGACGAACCGGAATCCGCCGCCGCCATCGACCGGCTGCTTGCGCGGGTTCTGAATGGCTGAAGTGATTTGAGTGAAATGGAAGATTTCACGGCTCGAAAATCACGGCAGACAGGCGAGCCGCCCCGGCTGCTTCACGTCCACGGCAGCTTCTCCCTAGGCGGCAAGGAAGCGCGGGCCGTCCGCCTCATGAACCTTTGGGGAGGGCGCGCCCATCACAGCATCGTCAGCGCGGCGCCTCATCTGATGAGCGCCCGCGACGCTATTGATCCAACCACGCCGGTCGATTTCCCCGAGCCGCCTCCACTCGCGGGCAAGCCCGGTATCCAGCGCTTCAGGGCGATCGCGCGGTTCCTGTCGGGATATGACCTCATCCTGAGCTATAATTGGGGTGCGATGGACGCGGTGATGGCGCACCGCATCCATGGCGGTCCTCCGCTGATCCACCATGAAGACGGCTTCAACGCGGACGAGGCGGCCGGTCTCAAGCCCCAGCGCAACCTCTATCGCCGCCTCGCGCTCCAGCGCGCTCATGCGCTGGTGATTCCGTCGATCCGTCTCGACGCCATCGCCCGCAAGGTGTGGCGCCAGCCCGTCGCCAAAGTCCACCTGATCCGCAACGGCATAGATACGGCCCGCTATGCGCAGCCGCCCTTGCCCAACGCCATTCCCGCCCTTCATCGCACGCCCGGCAAGCTGCTGGTCGGCACGGTTGCGGGTCTGCGCGCCGTCAAGAATATTCCCCGCCTCGTCCGCGCCGTCGCCCCGCATCGCGACCACCTGCAACTGGTGGTGGTGGGGGAGGGGCCGGAACGCGATGCCATATTGGCCGAAGCCAAGGCCCATGGCCTGGACGATATCTGCATGGCCGGCTTCATGAGCGAGCCCTGGCGCTTCATGGGGCTGTTCGACATTTTCGCGCTATCCTCCGATAGCGAGCAATTTCCGATCTCGCTGATCGAGGCGATGGCGGCGGGCCTCCCGATCGCCTCGATGGATGTGGGCGACGTCGCCAATATGGTTGCGCCGGAAAACCGGGTGTTCGTCGTTCCGGATGAGGCGGCTCTGGCCTCCGCCCTCGAAGCCCTGGCAAGCGACCCCGACATTCGCCAACGCCTGGGTGAAGCCAACCGCCACCGCGCCCATCGTGATTTTACGGAAGCCGCCATGGTCGACGCCTATGCAAGCCTTTATGGGCAGGCACTATCCAGCCCCCATATTTTGCGGTAGGGCGCCCCCAAATATTCGTCATCCGACCGTAAAGCTGCTATAGGGCCGCATTTAAGTGGTCGGGGGCCACTGGATTTTTGCGCGGGAGATTGCGTTGTTCAAGGGGTTGAAGCCCATCATTTACGGCGGCCGTGAAGTCTGGCCGCTGGTAGAGGGCGGCAAGGGCGTAGCTGTTTCCAACCATGCCAGCTCAGGCGCCTGGGCGGCGGCCGGCGGCATCGGCACGGTGTCGGCGGTCAACGCGGACAGCTATGACAGCTTCGGCAACGTCATCCCCCAAATCTATCATGGCCGCACCCGCCGCGACCGGCATGAGGAGCTGATCGCCTATGCCGTTGACGGCGCGGTCGAGCAGGTGAAGCGCGCTTTCGAAATCGCGGGCGGCAAGGGCGCGATCAACATCAACGTGCTGTGGGAAATGGGCGGCGCGCAGCGTGTCCTCCACGGCGTATTGGAAAAGACCAGGGGCATGGTCGCGGGCGTCACCTGCGGCGCGGGCATGCCGTACAAGTTGTCGGAGATCGCCGCCTCCTATGGCGTCAATTATCTCCCCATCGTGAGTTCCGGCCGCGCCTTCCGCGCACTGTGGAAGCGCGCCTATTCCAAGGCGTCGGAATGGCTGGCGGCGGTGGTCTATGAAGACCCTTGGCTGGCGGGCGGCCATAATGGCCTCTCCAATGCCGAAGATCCCAAGGTGCCGCAGGATCCTTATCCCCGCGTCCGGGATTTGCGCGCCACCATGCGCGAAGGCGGCATTTCGGATGACGTGCCGATCGTCATGGCAGGCGGCGTCTGGCACCTCAAGGACTGGAACGACTGGATCGACAATCCGGAACTGGGCGCCATCGCCTTCCAGTTCGGCACCCGTCCGCTGCTGACGCAGGAAAGCCCGATCCCTGAGGAATGGAAACAGCGCCTGACCCAGCTAGAGCCGGGCGACGTGCTGCTGCATCGCTTCTCGCCCACCGGCTTCTACAGCTCGGCGGTCCGCAATCCTTTCCTGCGCCAGCTCGAAGCCCGCTCCGAACGGCAGATCCCGTTCAGCACAGAACAGGCGGGAGACCATACGCACCAGCTTGATGCGGGCGTGAAGGGCAAGAATTTCTGGGTGACGCGGGGCGACCTGCTGCGCGCTCGCGAATGGGTGGGGCAGGGCTTCACCTCGGCGCTCAAGACGCCCGACAATACGCTGGTTTTCGTGACCGAAGAGGAAAAGGCCGAAATCCGGAAGGATCAGACCGACTGCATGGGCTGCCTCAGCCAGTGCGCCTTTTCTAGCTGGATGGACAGCGAAACCAATTCGACCGGCCGCCTGGCCGATCCGCGCAGCTTCTGCATCCAGAAATCGTTGCAGCAGGCCGTCCATGGCGGCGACCTCGACAAGAATTTGCTCTTCGCGGGCCATGGCGCCTATAAGTTCAAGCAGGATCCCTTCTATTCCAACGGGTTCGTGCCGACCGTGAAGCAGCTCGTCGATCGCATCCTGACCGGCGACTGATGGCGGATATTCAGGGACTGGCGGTGCTGCATTACGACACGCCGCATTTCGACATCGTGCGCCCGGGGCAGTTCGTGCTCTGTGCCGTTTCGGGTGCGCGGATCGAGCTGGACGACCTCAAATATTGGAGCGCGGAGTTCCAGGAGGCCTATCGCGGGCCGGAAGAGGCGACCCGGTCCTTTTTGAAGCATCGGGGTTCGGCATTCCGATAAGCATCTGATTAAAAAGAAGATGAGTGGATTTTTGCGATAAACGGGCGATTGTCGGCCCGACTGCGCAACCGGAGTTCAAGGCGCGACTCTTTCAGTCTGGCGTTTATGTGCGCCATTTCGCCGCACTTCTCCTGTTTCTTTGCTCGCACTAATGGTTTATCCTTCCTCAACGAAGCGACAAAGATCGCTCGATTGAGGAAGGATGAGAGCAATGTCGCGTATCGACATTTTTGGTGACCGTATATGCGTGGTGACGAGCTTGCTGATTGTGGGCTGGTTTATCTACAATGTAGCGTTCTGACGGACGCATCGCACCCCATCTTCCTTGCAAGGTTTGCGCTTCCCGTCCGTTCAAGGCGAACATAACTTCCGCCATCCGGTGAAACTTGTCGTCCTGATGCCTTAAGCAAAGCTATCTTCCCTCTCTCTATAAAATGAGTAGATATAGGCTTGAGCATGAATGCTCCGCGGCTTTTGAAGGATGTCAGCTTGCTCCGCGTCACCAACGGCTAAAGCGCACGGTACTGAAGCGACCACGCAAGGTTTCGTGTTCCTCCTCAACAGGAGAAGACGATGACCCAGAATGCATCTCGTACCCGCCGGTCGCGCCGCGTGGCCGCCAGCCCGCAAATCCATATCCCCCATTCATCCTGGAACCGTGTGGAACGCGTGCCCGAAAGCGCCGCGCCGGTGAAGCCGGATGAATTCTGGAGCCGACTGGGGCTTTAGGGTGGTGGTTGTCGTGAGTTGGAGCCTACGACCACCATAATTTCCCCCTTTCAGCCGGAGCCGAGAGTGATCAAAACGCCACCCGGCATCCTCACTTCACAACCTTTATCTCGAACAGCTTGGCCCAATTCTTCCCCGTCACGAACAGGCGATCGGCTTTTGCGTCATAGGCGATGCCGTTCGCCACTGCCTCGCTGTCTTTCGCGCCGCTGGCTTTCAGAAGCGGCGCGATGTCCAGCCAGTCGATGACAGCTCCTGTGCGTGGATCGATCCGCGCAATATGGGTGTCGTACCAGATATTGGCCCAGATCTCGCCCTTCACATATTCCAGTTCGTTGAGCCGATCGACCGGGCGACCGTTCCACGTCACCGTGATCCGCCGCTCCTCAGTCAGCCTATCGGGGTTCAGGAACCGCAACTGCGCGGTTCCGTCGCTCATGATGAGGCTGCGCCCATCCTGCGTCAGTCCCCAGCCTTCGCCTTCATAGCGAAACTGGGAAACCGGCGAAAAGTCGTTCAGCTTCCAGACGAAACCTTGCCGATGCCGCCAGGTCAGACTGATCAGCCGATCCTTCCAGTTGACGATCCCCTCGCCAAAATAGGGGCGAGGGATGATCCGGCGGTCCAGTAGCTTGCCGTTCTTGAGATCGACCTTGCGGATCTCGGATTCGCCCTCCAGCCCGGTACTCTCGTACAGCGCGCCGTCATGGTAGAAGAGCCCTTCGGTAAAGGCGGCCGGATCATGCGGATAGCTTCGGACGAGCTTCCACCGCGTCTCCGCCTGCGCCGGAGCGATCAGCAGCCATGCTCCCAGCAGCGCAACAAGGGCGCGCCTCATTCGGCGGCCTGCTCCGCCATCGCAACGGAGAGCCAGCCGGGCAGAGCGGCGGGGTCGATATCCTCCACCCGCCGCAATTCGATGGACAGGCCAAGGTTGGGCAGGGCGGCCTTCTGGCGTTTCTCATCGGCCTCAGCCAGCGGCACCGCCACCAGGCGCCGGTTCACCTTGTTGCGATAATGCATGCGGGCGGTGTTTTCCTGCCCGACATAGCATCCCTTGTCATAATCGACGCCGCCCAATTCCCCGGCATTGGTTTCCAGCCACAAAATCTGGTCCTGCCCTAGTTCCCCGACACCCTCGAACACGCCCAGCGACAGCCGGTGCGCCCGGAATGCCGCCGAGGCGTCGCCCGCGTCCGGCGGCGCGATCCAGCGATGCCCAAGCAGAGGCAGGCGTGGATCGAAGGGCTTATCCTGTGCCTCCAGCGCCCAGTGCACGGCCAAAGCCTCTTCCCGCGCGATCGCGACTTTGCGCCGTAGCCGATAGAGTGTCAGGCGTTTGGTCAGCGCATCGGCCTGTTCGGCTTCGCAATCGATCAGCACATCATCGTCATCAGCCCAAAGGATGAAGTCGAACAGCGCCTTGCCTTGCGGCGTCAGCAGCGCGGTCCATCGCGGCTCGCCCGCCTTCAGCCCCGGCACATCTCGCGTCAGCAGGCCTTGCAGAAAGATTTTCGCTTCCTCGCCCGAAATTCTGAGGAGCGCGCGGTCGGTTAGGGTGGTGCCGGTCATCGGCTTTAGGTAGGACACTCGGCAATCATATCCAAGCCCACCCTAAGCAGGCGACACCGACATGACTTTCGACCTCCTTCTCAAGAACGGCACCGTCCACACCCCCGGCGGCGCGGAAAGCGCGGATGTGGGCGTACGCGGCGGCAGAATCGTCGCCATCGGCACATCGCTGGGCGGGGCGGGAGAGGTGATCGATTGCACCGGCCTGGATGTGCTGCCGGGCTGCATCGACAGCCAGGTCCATTTCCGCGAACCGGGGCTGGAGCATAAGGAAGATCTGGAATCGGGCAGCCGCGCGGCGGTGCTGGGCGGCATCACCGCCGTGTTCGAGATGCCGAACACCAACCCCAACACCGACACTGCCGACCGCGTGCACGACAAGCTGAAGCGCGCCAATCACCGCATGTGGTGCGACCATGCCTTTTATGTCGGCGCCACCGCCGACAATGCCGAGCAGTTGAAGGAGCTGGAGCGGATTCCCGGCACGTCGGGCGTCAAGATCTTCATGGGCGCTTCGACCGGCAGCCTGCTGGTGGATGATGACGATGCCCTGTCGCGCGTCCTTGCGAGCGGCACCCGCCGCGTCGCCATTCATGCGGAAGACGAAGCGCGCATGAACGCCCGCAAGGACTTGCGCGTGGAAGGCGATCCGTCCTCCCACCCCGTCTGGCGCGACGATGAAAGCGCCATGATCGCGACGAAGCGCATCATCGACCTGGCCCGCAAGGCCCGCCGTCGCATCCACATATTGCATGTGACGACCCCCGCCGAACTGGAATATATCGCTCAGCACAAGGATATCGCGACCTGCGAAGTCACGCCACAGCATCTCACCCTGGCAGCGGAGGATGCCTATCCGCGCCTGGGCACCTATGCGCAGATGAACCCGCCGATCCGGTCCGGGGCGCATCGCGACGGCCTTTGGCACTGGCTGAACCAGGGGGTGCCCGACGTTCTGGGCAGCGATCACGCCCCCCATACGATCGAGGAAAAGGCGAAGGCCTATCCGGCATCGCCCAGCGGCATGCCCGGCGTCCAGACGCTGGTGCCGCTGCTGCTCAACCATGTCGCGGAGGGGCGTCTGTCGCTTCGCCGGTTCATCGAACTGACCTCTTCGGGCCCGCAGCGTGTCTTCGGCCTGGTCGGAAAGGGGCGCATCGCGCTTGGCTATGACGCCGATTTCACCGTGGTCGATCTGAAGAAGCGTTGGACTGTCGGCAGCGACTGGCTGGCCTCGCGCTGCAACTGGTCGCCCTTTGAGGGGATGGAACTGACCGGCAAGGCTGTCGGCACCATCATCCGCGGCCATCGCGTCATGTGGGAAGACACGCTCGCCAATCAGGCGGTGGGCGAGGCTGTGCGTTTCGAGGCGACCGAGTTCGCTTAAACGGTTGCCAGCCGATTGCGGCGGGCAGCGGTCAGGCTGTCCGTCGCGAACAGGATCAGGCTCAGCCAGATCAGCGCAAAGCTCGCCATCTGCCCCGCCGTCAGCTTTTCCCCGAAAAGCAGGGTGCCGCACAGAAATTGCAGCGTCGGCGCTAGATATTGCAGCAGGCCGAGCGTCGTCATCGACAGACGCTGGGCGGCGGTCGCGAACAGCACCAGCGGCACTGTCGTCACCGCGCCGGCAATGATCAGCAAGATGGTCGTCGTCATGTCCTGCCCGAAACTGACGCCGCCATGCGCCGACAGCCAGAACAGATAGCCGATGGCAGGCGGCGTCAGCAGTAGCGTCTCCACGCCCAGGCCCATCATCGGCGCTACAGGAGTCAGCTTGCGGATCAGCCCGTAGAAAGCGAAGGTCAGCGCCAGCGTGACGCTGATCCAAAGCGTGGTCAGCGCGGTTGCCGCCATGATGGCGACGCCGACCGCCGCGATCCCGACCGCCGCCATCTGTCCGCGCCGCAGCTTTTCATGAAGCAGCAGCACGCCAAGTCCGACATTCACCAGTGGATTGAGGAAATAGCCGAGGCTGGTGGCGATAACATGGCCTGCATTCACCGCCCAGACATAGATCAGCCAGTTCATGCCGATCATCAGGGCCGATCCCGCGAGCGGCAGCATGAGCCGGCGATCCCGTAATATGGCCGACAGCCCGGGAAGGCTCCGCCGCGCCAGCAGCAGCGCCATGACCAACAGCAGCGACCAGAGGATGCGCTGGCCGACAATCTCCACCGGGTTCACATGATGCAGCAGCCGGAAAAAGATCGGCAGCAGGCCCCATGCGCCATAGGCGGCAACCGCGGCGAGCAAGCCCTGACGGACCGCCTGTTCGGATGTGGGCAGGGGACTCAGAGAATGCCTCCGCCCAGGAACAGCCGCAGCGCCCCGAATGCCGCCACGATCAGACAGAAATTGCGCCCGCCATTTTTGGCCGAGAGCATGCCGATAAATGCGCCGAACAGCGCGACCGGCACGAGCAGCCAGTTGAGCGCGCCCAGCAGCGGAAACACCGCCGGGATCATCAGGATCAGCGTGAAAAGGCCGATCAGCGCTGACAGGATGTTAAGCATGGCCGCACAAATGGTGCTTCTGCTCCTTCGCGGCAAGCCGGATGGCGATGCCACTTGGTGGAGACTGGCCCGGCCAAAGGAAAAGATTCCGGGATTCACCAAAATCCCTAACGGAAAATTAACCTCTGCTCTTCATCCCTTGTTTACGAAGGAGTGAAGCCATGGCGCCTGTTCGATCTTTCTGTGTCCTCGCGCTGCTTGCCGCCGTGCCGCTGACGGGTTGCGGCAAGAAGGAGGATGATCTGAACGCTCTGGACGCGCAACTCACCAACAATGCGGTCGACGCGCTGGCCGGTCAGATCGTGGTCGACCCCAGGCTTGCAGGTCAGTCGCAGCAGGCTGCGAAGCTGCCGGTGCTGAAGGGAGAGGCTGGCAAGGCGCTGGCTGATTCGGTGAAGCTGGCGGGCGGCACCTTGCTCGCCACACCCGCGCCCGTGCAGGAGGAGGCAAAGGAATCCGCGTCCATGCTCGCCGCCGTGGCCAGCGAACAGCAAAAGCCCGGCGGGAACGCCTTCTGCCGCGAGCGACTGATCTACGGCGCCCAATGGGCCAGCCGCTTGCCCGAACCCTTCACCGTCTATCCCGGCGCGCAACTTGTCGAAGCGGCAGGGGCGGAAAAGGACGGATGCACGCTGCGCGCCGCCACTTTCGTGACGCCGGTGCCACGGCAGAGCGTGATGGATTTTTATTACACCCAGGCTCGCCGCGCCGGTTTCGACGCCGAGCATAAGGTGATGGACGGCGACCATGTGCTGGGCGGTTCGCGAAAGGATGACGGCAGCGCCTTCCTACTGCTGTTCACCGAAGCGCCCGGCGGCAAGACCAGCGTGGACGTGCTCGCGGATAACGGCCGCTAGGGGGCGGCCGGGGCCGCATTTCGCTTATTTTCGGACGTTGGTAATATCGTCATCCCAGCGCAAGCTGGGATCTAGTGAGGTTAGGTCGTGCGCCATCGCCTGAGATCCCAGCTTTCGCTGGGATGACGGAAATGACGTCCGCTCTCCACCTTCTCTCCCCGTTCGTCATTTCCCAAACCAATGACCGCTTCCCAATCCTGGCAAAAATGCTCTAGGGCGGGCGGCATGACCAATATCTTTCTCGTCATGACAGGGGGCGCCATCGGATCGGCGTTGCGCTACCTGCTCGGACGTCTCTCAGGCCATCTGGCCCCCGGCGCGCTGTGGCCATGGGGCACCTTCGGGGCCAATATCATCGGCGGTTTCGCCATGGGCCTGCTGGCCGGGTGGCTGGCGCGCTTCAGCACGGGCTCAGGCGAACCGATCCGCTTGCTGCTCGCTGTCGGCGTGCTCGGCGGTTTCACCACCTTCTCCTCGTTCAGCCTGGAAACCGTACTGATGATGGAACGCGGCCAATTCGGCATGGCGCTGGCCTATGCCGCCTTTTCGGCCATTGGTGCGGTCGGCGCGCTGGCCGGTGGCCTCGCTGTCATGAGGAGCGTCGCATGAAGGGTCGTCCTCCCGGCAAATCATCCGGCCCTCGCAAGCCCGGCGCCGTTCCCCAGGGGCGCGCCCGTGGCGCCGCCAAGGCCGCTCGCGCCCGCAAACCCGACGCGCCCAAATCCGCTCCGAAGCCACCGGCTGCCAAGCCGGCCACGGTAAAGCCAGCAGTCCGGCCCGCCAAATCGTCCCCGGCCAAGGGCGTTTCGCTCGACGTCCGGCAATTCCGTGTGGGGGCTGACGATGACGGCATCCGGCTCGACCGCTGGTTCCAGCGGCATCTGCCCGATGTCGGCTTCAATATCGTGTCGCGCTGGGCGCGCACCGGCCAGTTGCGTGTCGATGGCGCCCGCGCCGCGCCGGGCGACCGGGTTGCGGAAGGCCAGAGCATCCGCGTGCCTCCCGCCGAGCCCAAGGCCGTCGAAACCGCCAAGCCCAAGCGCGTCCGCCCGGAACTGAGCGACGATCAGGTCGCCTTCGCCCAGGGGCTGGTCATCCACCGCGACGCGCAGGCCATCGTCATCAACAAGCCGCCGGGCTTGGCGACGCAGGGCGGCACCAAGACCGAAGATCATGTCGACGGCCTGCTCGATGCGCTGGAATATGAGCTGGACCAGCGGCCCAAGCTGGTCCATCGGCTCGACAAGGACACGTCGGGCGCGCTGCTCATTGCCCGCACGGCCCGGTCTGCCGCCTTTTTCGCCAAGGCCTTCTCCAGCCGCACGGCGCGCAAGGTCTATTGGGCCCTCGTCATGGGCGTCCCGTCGATCGAGGACGGCATGGTCGAACTGCCCATCGCCAAGCAGCCCGGCACCGGCGGCGAGAAAATGCATGTGGATCAGGAGGAGGGGCTTCCCTCCCGCTCGCGCTACCGCGTGATTGAACGCGCAGGCAATCGCGCCGCCTGGGTCGAACTGCAACCCTATACCGGCCGCACCCACCAGTTGCGCGTCCATATGGCGGCAATCGGCCATCCGATCGTGGGCGACGGCAAATATGGCGGCAAGGAAGCCTTTTTGAGCGGCGCGATCAGCCGCAAGATGCACCTCCACGCCCGCCGCATCCGCGTCGATCATCCCGATGGCGGCCGGGTGGATGTCCGCGCCGAACTGCCCGATCATTTCGCCTCCAGCCTTGCCTCGCTGGGTTTCGACTTGTCCGCCGGCGATCTGCCGCTGGACGAGGAAATCGCACGCGCTCCCACCCGCGAGGATGAGAAGAAGGCGGCCCGCGCCCATGCCAAGCAGATCCGCAAGGGCCGCAAGGGCGAACGGCGTGCGCGGGGTTCGAGCGGGGGACCGCGCAAGAAGCCATGACGAACAAGCTCGCCGTATTCGACTGCGACGGCACATTGGTCGACAGCCAGCATAGCATCTGCACCGCCATGATTCGCGCATTCGAGGGGGAAAAGCTGGTCGCGCCGGATCGCGCGACGATCCTCTCGGTCGTCGGCCTGTCGCTGCCGCTTGCCATGGCGCGGCTGCTGCCGGAGGCGGAGGCCGATTATCATGAGCATCTCTCCGAAAGCTACAAGCTCGCTTTCCAGCAGCTTCGCCGGGAAAATGCGGCGTCGGAGCCGCTTTATCCGGGCATAGCCGAACTCATCCGCCAACTGGATGCCGATGGCTGGCTGCTGGGCGTCGCGACCGGCAAATCGGACAGGGGGCTCCAACTTTGCCTCACCCATCACGGCATCCACGCTCATTTCGTGACATTGCAGACCGCCGACCGCCATCCGTCCAAGCCGCACCCCTCCATGCTGCTTGCCGCCATGGCCGAAGCGGGGGCCGCGCCCGAAACCACGGTGATGATCGGTGATACCAGCTTCGACATCGACATGGCTCTGACCGCCGGCGCGCGTGCCCTTGGCGTAGGCTGGGGCTATCACACGCCGCAGGATCTGATCGCGGCGGGCGCGCATAGTGTGGCGATGGACAGCACCGAATTGCATGGCCATATCCACGCCTCCGACATCAAATGACCGACCTGCCCCCACTTCCGCCAGCCGACCCTGAAAAGGTCGCCCGCCAGCGCTTCTTCGCGCTCGGTCTGTTCCGCCTGTCGGGCGCTTTGCTGGTGATGTTCGGCTTCCTCATATTGATGCAACGCTTCCATTGGGTGCAGGGGAGCAAGGCCAAGGCGATGGGCGCGATCTTCGTCGTCGTCGGCCTGTTCCAGTTCGTGATCGTGCCGCGCCTGCTGCTCGCATTGTTCAGGAAACCGCCGCAATCATGAAACGCTTCTACAAGGACGTCGCGGTCGTTCCGGGTGAAACCGGTTTCGAGCTTCAGCTCGACGGCCGCCCAGTCCGCACGCCAGCCCGCGCCGCTTTGGCTCTGCCCAATGCACGCCTTGCCGAAGCGATCGCGGACGAATGGCGCGCCCAGGGTGATATGATCGATCCGCGCTCTATGCCCTTCACCGGCCTTGCCAATGGCGCCATCGACCAGATCGCGCCCAATCGCGAAAGCTTCGCC
Organism: Sphingobium sp. SJ10-10; assembly: GCF_036038995.2. NCBI lineage: Bacteria > Pseudomonadati > Pseudomonadota > Alphaproteobacteria > Sphingomonadales > Sphingobiaceae > Sphingobium > Sphingobium sp. SJ10-10. The sequence continues at coordinate 1,488,884 of NZ_CP158132.1, read as the reverse complement.
GCGGATATTGCGCGCTATGGGGAGAGCGATCTGCTCTGCTACCGCGCGGAGGGGCCGACCGAACTGATCGCCCGCGAAGCTGCGGCCTGGGATCCGCTGCTGGATTGGGCCCGTGGTCGCTATGACGTCGCTTTCCGGGTGACGCAGGGCATCATCCCGGTTGAACAGCCCGCCGAGACGCTGGAACGGCTGGGCGGGGCGGTGGCTGTCTTCGACCCCTTCACCCTTGCGGGCCTTTCGACATTGGTGACGCTGTCCGGATCGCTGGTTTGCGGGCTTGCGATCGTGGAAGGCGGCTATGATGGCGATATGGTCTGGACCGCTTCCGAAATCGACGAGGCGTGGGAAGTCGAAAAATGGGGCGAGGATGCGGAAGCCGCTGCCCGGTCGGCACGGCGGAAAGAGGAATTTGCCATGGCGGTGGCGTTTTGCGGGATGACTCGCGCCTGACGGGTTACGGCAAAGGCCTCAAGCCACCCCGCCGATGATCTTGTCGGCAAAGAGCAGCCTGCCCGGACCCATTAGCCCGATAAACTGCGGCAACATATGACGCGCCAGCGCGAAGCACCCTTCGCTGCGGCCGATCTTGCCCCAGGTCGCGATGTGATCTTCGCTCACATAATCGGCGCCATGCACGACGATGGCGCGCATTTCCGCGTTGTTGTTCTGCGGGTCAAGCCCCGCCAGGCGCATCGCCCGGCCATGCTGGCCCTCGTAAATTTCACCTGTCTTGAAGGCGCCCGAACAACTCGCCAGCGAATTGGGCTCATTGGAAAAGGTCTGGAGCCAACCTGAATGTTCGGGGTCGGAACCGCGGCCATGGGCGACCAGATAGGAACTGGCTTGCCCGCCGATCAGATCGACCACATGGAAACGCAATTCCCGCGAGGGGGCGTTGAAATCGGCCAATCCCACCCGGTCCCGCAGTGTGAACATATGGCCATGTTGGTCGAGCGCAGCCTTGGCGCGCTCCAGCAGTTTCGCATAGGGCTGGGTAGCAAGCGGCCCTGCGGAGACCGGACGCGGTGCCGGCGGAGCAGCAGGCTGCGGCGGCGTTTCACCGAACGACGCAGCGCGCCCGGCACTGTCGGCAAGGAATGAAAAAGCCAGCCCGCTCAAAGCGAGCTTGGTGAAACTACGACGATCCATGAATCGCAATATAGCAAAGGAGCGGGGCCGGTCCAAGGGGAGCGCCGGATCGCCACCGTCGTCCGTCCCACTCTTTGCTGTAAAACCGCCGTGCCGCCTTGTTTTCGGGGCGGGACGCGCCGATCCTATTGGGTGGCGTTCGCGCCCTCGTCCGCGCCTTCCCGATTCAGGCGCGCGGTCATGCCGGTGGCTGCGGCGTCGTCCTCGATTTGCTGCTGTTCGGAAATGGTCGGGGCGGGGGCAGGAGCGGGCGCGGCGTTATTGCTCGGCTCGGGAGCCGGGGCTTCCGGCTCCTCGACGATCACATTCTCGACCGGCGGTTCGACCAGATTGTTTGTCACCGGCGCCTCTTCCTCCTTCTTCCCGCAGGCGGCGAGGGCGAGCGCGCCGGCAAGGGCGATGAGGGCGAATTTGCGCATGAAATCAGTCCTTGGATGCGATGGAGGCCGCGGGCGCGGCGGTCGGGTCGACACGGCGGCTGGATGCTTCGATCTTTTCCGCAAGCAACTTGTCCCAGCCATAGGGATCGGAACGGAAGCTCATCGTGCCGTTATTGCTGGCGAAAGCAGTCCAGTAAAGCAGATACACCGCCACTTCCTTGGGCAGCGAAACCCGCTGGGTCTTGCCGGTGTCGATCAGCGACTGGATCTGCCCGGCAAGGTCGGGATTGCCCGCCACCATCAGCTCCGCCAGCGGCACCGGCTTTTCCAGGCGAATGCAGCCATGGCTCGCCAGGCGGTCATAGCTTGAAAATTTCGCCCGCGACGGCGTGTCGTGCAGATAGACGGCAAAGGGATTGTTGAAGTCGAACTTCAACCGTCCCAGCGCGCTGTTGGGCCCGGCGGGTTGCACGATCCGCTCGCCCGTCTCCGGCGTGCCGACGATCTTGTAGCCCTGGCGGATCAGCGCTGCGCGCCCCTTGGGCCATAATTCGCGCTTGGCGATGGAGGTGGGGACGTTCCACGGCGGATTGACTACGATCGAATGGATGCTGGACGACAGCATCGGCGTCGCATTGTCCGGCGCGCCCGTCACGGCGCGCATCGACGTCACCGGCTGATCGCCCTCGAACACCGTCAGCACGGCGGCGGCGATGTTTACCTGCACCCGGTTCACTGGCAATTGGCGCGGCATCCAGCGCCAGCGCTCCATATTCGCCATGATCGCGGCGATGCGGTCGTCGACCGGCACGTTCAGTTCCCTGAGCGTCCGCGCATCCAGCAAGCCGGTGGGGTTGAGGCCATAGCGCCGCTGCGCCCGTTGCAGCACGTCGGTCAGCTTTTCGCTCGGCGTGACGCTCTTGTCCTCTACGGCGATGCGGGCGCGCACGGTATCGGGCGAGGATTGCGCCGTCAGCGCCGGCCAACCGCCCGCGTCGCGAATCCGCTCATAATTGGCCAGACCTTTGCGCAGGCCATCATAACCCGCATAGGGCGGCGTCAAATTGAGCGCCCATTGCGGCAACCGATCCTCGCTGATCGCCTTGGCCAAGCCCGGTCGCGGATCGAACGGGGCAGGGCGCAGCGCCCAGATCGCCAGAAAGTCCGCCGTGTCGACGCGCCCCGTGCTGAGCGCCCTGGCCCGGTCCAATGCTGCCGAAAGCAGGGCATCGCCCGTCAGGTCGCCCGTTGCCTTGCTGCGGGCCATCAGCCCTTGCTGCGTGCCGCCCTTCAGCCAGTCGTTGAGCCAGCGTTCCTGCGTGGTGGACAGGGGGGGCAGCGGTACAGGGGGGGGCGGCGTCACGATGGACGGCGGCAGGATCACCTGCGGAGCAGGGGGGGAGGATGGGGGCGCGGGCAGTGTCGGCGCAACCGCCGGAGGCTGCGCCACGGACGGCACGGCGGCCGCACCCAGCAGACAAAAAACGGAAAAACGGATCAATTCGGGACGGTTCATGCTGGACCAGATAGCGCAAAGCCCGCATCGTTCAAACTCGAAGATAGCGGAAAAGATGATGCTGCACGTTGTTCACCATCCGGCCTATGTCTCTCCGGCAACAGCGGGCAGTTCCTTTCGCTTCGACAAATATGGGCTGGTGATGGAAGCGCTGACCATGGCCGCGGCGCCCTTTACCGTGCATGAACCCGCCCCCATGCCGCGCCAATGGATAGAGGCGGTCCATGATCCCGCCTATGTCGATCAGGTCGTGACGCTGAGCGTGCCGCCCGAAAAGGAAAGGCGCATCGGCTTTCCGGTGACGGATCGGGTGATGCGCCGCTCCATGCTCTCGCCCGGCGGCACCTGGCTGGCGGCCCGGCTGGCGCTGCGTCATGGCTATGCCGCCAACGCGGCGGGGGGCAGCCATCATGCGCTGGCTGACAGCGGCGCGGGCTATTGCGTGTTCAACGACCTTGCCATTGCGGCCAATCGATTGATCGGAGAAGGGGATGCGCGGCGGATATTGATCCTGGATCTCGACGTGCATCAGGGCGACGGCACCGCCGTGCTGACGAGCGGGCGTGGGGATATCTTCACCTTGTCGATCCACGCGGAACGCAATTTCCCTGTGCGCAAGGCGCGTTCGACGATCGACATCGGCTTGCCCGACGGAACGGGCGACGACGGCTATATGGACGCCCTGATGGAGGTGATGCCGCCCGTGCTGGACGATTTCCGGCCCGACTTGATCCTCTATCAGGCGGGGGTTGATCCCCATGCAGACGACCGTCTGGGTCGCCTTGCGCTCAGCGATGCAGGTCTGGACCGCCGCGACCGGAGCGTGATGCGCGCCGCGCGCAGCCGGGGCATAGCGCTCGCCAGCACCATGGGCGGAGGTTATGGCGCGGATCGCATGGCGATCGCCCGCCGGCACGCCGACTGCATGATCCGGCTGGCGGAAGAGGCTGCTCCGGAAGGGGATGCCGGTGCGCAATCCTGATTAGTGCACCGTTTCATCCACGACGGGGGCGAAGCCGGTTGGGCGCCTGCCTTCCATGATCTTCGCTGCCACCAGTCCTGCCGCGATCAATGCGACAAAATCGCTGAAGGCCAGATAAAGACTATATCCCCAGGGCGTATGGTTGAACACGGCTTGCCCGACATGCAGCCACAGCACGGCGGCGAGCGCGAACAATATCGTCACTCTGGCCCTTCCGCCCAGATCGCCACTGACGAAGCGCAGCATCAGCGCGATCAGCACCCCGACCACCAGCGCCAGGATCAGGCCGCCGATCAAGGCGCCGGCGTCCGTCACCGGAAAACCGCTGCTGTTGTAGAAGACCATCGCGACCGGCCCCTTGCCATAAAGCACAGTGCCTTCAGCGGTCGCCGGATCGGGGATCACATAGACGCCGGTGCCCGACGGCGTCAGCGCCTGCGCCATGGCGGCCTGTAAATTGCTGCCCGCTCCGGATTCCGCGCGATGAAAGGCGAGGGCGCTCAGCGGAGTGCCCCAGAAGATGAAGCCCACCAGATACATCGCCACGCCGCCGATCAGGCCGCCCAACAGGGTTTTGAACATATGCCCTCCTGTCCTCTCGATGGCTTGAGAGGCTGACGGACAAACGCCGATGCGGCAATATCTTTCCGGAAAAGACCCTCAATCGGCTTTGCGCGAAGCTTTTTCCGTGATGCCGGACACGCCTTCGCGCCGGTCCAACTCGTCCAGCACATCGTCCAGACTGATGTCGAGATCGGCCAGCAGCACCAGTAGGTGGAACAGCAGGTCCGCGCTTTCACCGATCGCCCCCTTCCGGTCGGAGGCCATGGCCGCGATCACCGTTTCGACGGCTTCCTCACCGACTTTCTGGGCGATCTTGCCGCGTCCCCTGGCGGTCAGCTTGGCCACATAGGATCGGCTGGGATCGGCCTGCCGCCGTTGACGGATGGTCTGTTCAAGATCGAATAGGGTCGCGCGCATGGCGCCATCAAGCGCCGCGCACGCGACCCGTCAAATGAAAACTTACTTCGGCTTGCGGCGCGCGGCGAAAACCCGCGCGCCAAGCACCGCAGCGCCAAGGCCGAACAGGGCCATCTGTTCCGGTTCCGGCACAGGAGTGAGTGCGCCGTCGGACGAAGAGCCGCCCGAGCTGCTGGAGCCGGAGCAGGGCCATAATGATTAACGATAGCCTGTAGCTATTGGTTAATGTACGGGAAACCGACGTTTTGCCGAGAAACAGGCGATCAGCCTGCCCGAACCGGCACACCTGCGGCAGCGAGCGCCTGATGCGCTTCAGCAATGCTGTGTTGACCGAAGTGAAATATCGATGCCGCCAGCACGGCACTGGCGTGGCCTTCGATCACGCCTTCGACCAAATGCTCCAGCGTCCCGACGCCGCCGCTGGCGATCACCGGGACGGATACCGCATCGGCAATGGCGCGGGTCAGCGCCAGGTCATAGCCCGCCTTGGTGCCGTCCCCGTCCATCGAGGTAACCAGCAGTTCGCCCGCGCCCAGTGTGGCGAGTCGAACCGCATGCTCCAGCGCATCGATACCCGTGGGCTTGCGCCCGCCATGGGTGAAGATTTCCCAACGATTCTCACCCACACGCCGGGCGTCGACCGAGCCGACGACGCACTGGCTGCCGAAACGGTCGGCAATATCCGCCACCACTTCCGGCCGGACGACCGCCGCGCTGTTCACCGCCACCTTGTCCGCTCCGGCGAGCAGGAGCGCCCGCGCATCCTCCGGACTGCGCACGCCGCCGCCGACCGTCACCGGCATGAAGCAGACCTCCGCGGTGCGCCGCACCACGTCCAATATCGTCCCGCGCGCCTCATGCGTCGCGGTGATGTCGAGGAAGCACAGCTCATCCGCGCCCGCCGCGTCGTAGATCTTGGCCTGCTCGACCGGATCGCCTGCATCGCGCAGGTCGACGAAGTTCACGCCCTTGACCACCCGCCCATTGGCGACGTCCAGACAGGGGATGACGCGGGTGCGGACCGTCATGGCTGTTCTCCTAGGCCGCAGCCCGCGCCACAGCCAGCGCTGCCTTCAGGTCCAGCCGACCGTCATAGAGGGCACGGCCCGTGATCACGCCTTCGATCCCTTCATCGGCATGCAGGCTGAGTATCCGGATATCCGCGATCCCCGCGACTCCGCCGCTGGCGATCACCGGAATGTCGGTCGCCCGCGCCAGATCGACGGTCGCGTCGATATTGCAGCCCTTGAGCAGCCCGTCGCGGCCCACATCGGTGAAGAGCAGGCTGGCGACGCCAGCATCCTCGAACCGGCGGGCGAGGTCGACCACCGGCATGTCCGATTTCTCGGCCCAGCCATCGGTCGCGACGAAGCCGTCGCGGGCATCGACCGCCACCACGATGCCGCCGGGAAAGTCCCGCGCCGCAGCCTTGACGAAATCCGGATCCTTGAGCGCAGCCGTGCCGATCACGATGCGCGATACACCAAGATCGAACCAGCGCTCCACCGCTTCCCGGTTGCGGATGCCGCCGCCCAGTTGCACATGGCCGGGGAAAGCCGCGACAATGGCCTCGACCGCTTCGGCATTGACCGCATGGCCCGCGAAACTGCCGTCCAGATCGACGACATGCAGATGCTGCGCGCCCGCCTCGGCAAAGAGCAGCGCCTGCGCCGCCGGATTGTCGCCATAGACGGTGGCGCGGTTCATGTCGCCCTCCGCCAGTCGGACGACCTGGCCGCCTTTTAGGTCGATGGCAGGGAAAACGATCAGGCTCATGGACGCCATTCCAGAAAGCGGGAAAGGAAGGAAAGGCCGTAGCTCTGGCTCTTTTCCGGGTGAAACTGGCAGCCGATGATCGTATCCCGCGCAACCGCGGCGACCAGCGGCCCGCCATGATCGGTCACGGCGGCGATATGATCGTCTTGCGCCACGTCGAAATGATAGCTGTGCAGGAAATAGGCCTCGCCCGCTTCCAGCAGCGGCGGATTGCCGCGCAGGGTCACGTCGTTCCAGCCCATATGCGGCACTTTGATCGCCGGATCATGAGGCTCGATCAGGCGCACGGTGCCGGGAATCCAGCCCAGTCCTTCATGCCGTCCGAATTCTTCCCCGGCGTCGGCCAGCAATTGCATGCCCACGCACACGCCCAGAAAGGGCACGCCGCGCTCTAACACCGCCTCGTTCATCGCCTCGACCATGCCGGGGATGGCGACCAGCGCATCGCGGCAGGCGCGAAAAGCGCCGACACCGGGCAGGACGATCCGATCCGCCTTCGCCACCAGTTCGGCATCGGCGGTGATGACGGCATTGTCCGCTCCCGCCTTGCGCAGAGCGTTATGCACCGAATGAAGGTTGCCCGCGCCGTAATCGATGAGGGCAAGCGCGGTCACAATATCCCCTTGGTCGACGGAATGGCGTCGGCCTTGCGCGGGTCGATCTCCACCGCCTGCCGCAGCGCGCGGGCGAGCCCCTTGAAGCAGCTTTCGACGATATGATGATTGTTGCTGCCGTAAAGATTTTCGATGTGCAGCGTGATCCCCGCAGCCTGGGCGAAGCTGTGGAAGAAATGCTCGACCATCTCCGTGTCCCATTCCCCGATGCGCTGCACGGTGAAGGGAGCCTTGAACACCAGCCAGGGGCGGCCGGAAATATCCAGCGACACGCGGGTCAGTGTCTCATCCATCGGGGAATAGACGCTGCCGTAGCGGGAAATGCCGCGCTTGTCGCCCAGCGCCTTAGCCACCGCCTCGCCAATGGCGATCGCCGTATCCTCGGTGGTGTGGTGCTGGTCTACATGCAAGTCACCGACCGTCTTCACATCCATGTCGATCAGCGAGTGGCGGGACAGTTGCTCGATCATGTGATCGAAAAAGCCAATGCCCGTCGAAACGGTATAGATGCCGGTGCCGTCGAGGTTGACGGTCACGTCGATCTGCGTTTCCGCAGTGTTGCGGTGAATGTCGGCCGTGCGCATGGCTGCGCCCTATACCGAAGTGGCCCCACGTTGCAATGTACCCCTGCAATCTATGGCGCGCTCTTGACCCGCGCCGCCGCGCCGCTAGGACATTGGCGCATGAGTGAAGACCTGCCCGATAGCCTGATTCCCTATGACGAAATCGTGCAGGAGGCACTGCGCGCTGTGGTCGGCCGTGTTCTGGGAGAAATCGAGCGTTCTGGGGGGCTTCCCGGCGCGCATCATTTCTACATCACCTTCAAGACTCAGGCGGCCGGAGTCGATATTCCCCGTCATCTGGTGGAGCGATTCCCCGACGAGATGACCGTCGTGCTGCAGAATAAATATTGGGATCTGAAGGTCAGCGATGACGCCTTTGGGGTCAGCCTGACCTTCAATCAGGTCGCCGCGCATCTGTATATTCCCTTTGCCGCGATCACGGCCTTCGTCGATCCAGCGGTGAATTTCGCCCTGCAATTCCAGGCGCAGGCCGACATCGCGCCCGAACCGCATGAAGAAGCGGAAAATGACGCCCCCCAAGTGATGACGGAAGACGGCTCCAATGTCGTCACCGTGGATTTCGGCAAGAAGAAATAAGCTCTGGAATAGGGGGGCGAGCTTCCCCAGATTGGTGGCACTCCAGCAATTTCAGGGAGTGGCTGATTTGAGCGAGACTCGTACCGAAACCGACAGCATTGGCGCCATCGAAGTGCCTGCCGACGCTTATTGGGGCGCGCAGACCCAGCGCAGCATCGAAAATTTCCCCTTCGGGTCGGACGAGCGGATGCCGATCGGCATCGTCCATGCCCTGGCGATCGTGAAGCAGGCGGCAGCGCAAGTGAATCGCGATCATGGCCTCGACTCGGGACTGGCCGATGCGGTCGAGGCTGCTGCCGCCGAAGTGATTGCGGGCCGCCATGACGACCAATTCCCCCTCGTCATTTGGCAGACCGGCAGCGGCACCCAGTCCAACATGAACGTCAATGAGGTGATTGCGGGCATCGCCAATGAAGCGCTGACCGGCAAGCGTGGCGGCAAAAACCCGGTCCATCCAAACGACCATGTGAATATGGGGCAGTCGTCCAATGACAGCTTCCCGACGGCATTGCATATTGCCGCGGCGCGGGCGGTGACCGGGCATCTGTTCCCCGCGCTGGACCGGCTGCATGCCGCGCTCGACGCCAAGGCGAAGGCGTGGGCGGGCATCGTCAAGATCGGCCGCACCCATTTGCAGGATGCGACGCCGTTGACGCTGGGGCAGGAATTTTCCGGCTATGCGCATCAACTCTACCGGAGCCGCAAGCGGATCGAACCGGCCACCATGCATGGCATGATGGCGCTGGCGCAGGGCGGCACGGCGGTCGGCACGGGCCTTAACGCGCCCAAGGATTTCGATGTCGCCGTCGCAAAGGAGATCGCAACGCTGACCGGATTGCCGTTTCGGACGGCGGACAACAAGTTCGAAGCGCTCGCCTCCAACGATCCGCTGGTGCATCTGTCCTCGACCCTGGCGACGCTGGCGGTGGCGTTGACCAAGATCGCCAATGACATCCGCCTGCTGGGCAGCGGTCCGCGTTCGGGCCTTGGCGAACTCGATCTGCCTGCCAATGAGCCGGGCAGTTCCATCATGCCGGGCAAGGTCAACCCGACGCAGTGCGAGATGCTGACGATGGTAGCCGCCCAGGTGATCGGCAACCATCAGGCGGTCACGGTCGGCGGCTTGCAGGGGCATCTGGAACTCAATGTCTTCAAGCCGCTGATCGGCGCGGCGGTGCTGCGGTCGATCCATTTGCTGAGCGTCGGCATGGACAGCTTTGCCGAACGCTGCGTCGAAGGGCTGGAGGCGAATGAGAAACGGATAGCCGAACTGGTCGACCGATCGCTGATGCTGGTGACGGCGCTGGCGCCGGAGATCGGCTATGACAATGCCGCGAAGATCGCCAAACATGCCCATGCCGAAGGGCTGACGTTGAAGGAGGCGGGCCTGGCGTTGGGACTGGTCGATGAAGCGACCTTCGATCGGCTGGTCCGGCCGGAAAATATGGTCTGATTCAGATCGACATGGCGGAACCCGACGGGCTGCGGTACATTGACGCCCCATGAAGAAAAAATCGCCCGACCAGCCGCTGATCGCCGTCCGCCCGCCGCGCAAGGACAGCTTGCTCAAAAAGGCGGCCCGTGTCGGAGCGACGGTCGTCGCGGCCCGCGTTGCGGCGGATACCGGCAAGAAGGGCGTGATCGGCCTGCTCGCGGGAATGGGCGCCAAGCGGCTCATCATGCGCTATCCGGCGGGCGCTCTGTTCGTGACGGGCGCCTATATGGTGGGCAAGATCTACGAAGCGAAGCGCGAAGCGGACCGTAAGCGCAAGGCCAAGACCCTGCCGGACAAAAGCGCGCAGCCGATATTGATCGAAGAGGCGCGCAAGGCTCGTAAAGGCTGACGCGCGGATTGTCCCTCTTGCCAAATGGCGTTCATGGCGGCACTAGCGGCCATGGCCGACAGCACCTCCATCGAGACGCCCGATTTCAAGCGCCGCGGCGTCCTGTTCGTTCTTTCCTCGCCTTCGGGCGCCGGTAAATCCACCATTGCGCGCAAGCTGCTTGCGGCCGAGCCGGACCTGGCGATGTCGGTGTCCGCGACGACGCGGCCGATGCGGCCAGGCGAAGTCGAGGGCAAGGATTATCATTTCGTCGATCTGGAGGAATTCCGGCGGATGACCGCCGATCATGAATTCCTGGAATGGGCGCATGTCTTCGGCCAGCGCTACGGCACGCCCCGCGAGCCGGTGGAGGCGATGCTGAAGTCTGGGCGCGACGTGCTGTTCGACATCGACTGGCAGGGCGCGCAGCAGCTTCACCAGATTGCGGGCGGCGATGTCGTGCGCATATTCATTCTGCCTCCCTCGATGGAGGAGTTGGAGCGCCGCCTGCGCGGCCGGGCGACGGACAGCAATGAAGTGATCGAGGGCCGCATGTCCCGCGCCGCTGGAGAGATCGCGCATTGGGACGGCTATGATTATGTCCTGTGCAATGTCGATGCGGAAGATTGTTTCCAGCGCGTCCAGACCATCCTGCATGCCGAGCGAATGAAGCGCAGCCGGCAGACGGGGCTGATTGGCTTTATCCGCAAGCTCAGCCGTTATCATCAGGACGATTGAGGGTCTGGCTGGCTGAAACCTGCTCCTGCGCAGGCAGGAGCACGGTAATTTATCCCTCAAATCCCGCCGGGTCGGCCCAGTCCGGGTGAACCCAGGCCATGGCCTTGAACAGCGTTCCCATGGCGTCGTCAGCGGTCAGCCGATGACGGGCGGCCTCCACTTCCTCTGCGCGAGCGGGCGCGGTGCGGCTCAACTGATCGGCGCGGGCGTCGATGCCGAGCTGGCGCAGAAAGGCACCCTGACCGACCGTTTGCGTCACGTGCAGCCCGGCTTGCCGCGCCATATTGCCGATCATGGTGAAATCGACATGGGTGGTTAGGTCACTCTCGCCGGGTTCGAAGAAAGGGTCAACGAACCGATGCGCTCTGACGGCCTGGAGCGTGTCGCCGGTGGCCGGGCCTTCATAGCCATAGTCGATGATGATCGCGGCGCCGCCCTGCCGCGCGATGCGATGCGCCAGTTCCAGCGCGATGGCCGATCCGGCGAGCGGCATTTCAAGGATCGTGCCTTCCGGCGCGTCGGCGGCCATGGCGGGGATGCCGGATTCGACTCGGCGGTAACCGGGCATTGGGGCGAAATGCGCGGGCTGTTCGGGATCGGGGCGTACGACCACCCGCTCGCGCCATTCCTGACCGACGCGGACAAGCTGCCGGACGGGGAGGGCATCGAAAAATTCATTGGCGACGACCAGCAGCGGCCCCTGCTCTGGCAGGCTTGAAACGGCGTCGTGGTGTGAGACATTGGGTATCAGCGCCCTTTGCCTTTCCCGCAGGCTGGGGCTGGTTTCGACGAAATGAACGCGGGGATGGAGCGATGCGCTGGCCATGGCGCGCAGCGCGTCGGAGGCAAGCGTGCCGCGGCCGGGGCCCAACTCGACATAATGCACCTCCGGACGGCTGCCCGATCGCATCCACATGTCCGCGAGGCAGAGTCCGATCAGTTCCCCGAACATCTGGCTGATTTCGGGCGCGGTGGTGAAATCGCCCGCCGCGCCCAACGGGTCGCGGGTGCCGTAATAATGCTGGTTCGCCTCCGCCATATAATGGGCGACGGAGATCGGGCCGCCCGCCGCGATCTGGCGCGACAGGCGTTCCGAAAGACCGAGTTCAACTGACACTCGCGCTGCCTGCAATGGGCTCCACACGGATACGGCGGCCCTTCGCCGTGACGATCAGGTAGAGGCCGCCCAGGATCATCGGCACGCAGAGCCACTGGCCCATATGAAGGCCGGTGCGGGCGGCGAATTCCATGAGCTGCGCGTCGGCTTCGCGGAAATATTCGATGCCGAAGCGGAAGATGCCGTAGCAGAAGAGGAAGAGGCCCACGAGCATGCCGGGCTTGTAGCGGGCGCGGGTCTTCCAGAAGGCGAAGGCCAGAATGAGGAAGAGGATGATGCCTTCGAAAAAGGCTTCGTAAAGCTGGCTGGGATGGCGGGGGAAGGGGCCGCCGGTCGGAAAGATGATCGCCCAGGCCACGTCGGTTTCCTTGCCCCACAATTCCCCGTTCACGAAATTGGCGAGGCGGCCGAAGAACAGGCCGAAGGGGACGCAGCAGGCCACGAAATCATGGATACGCAGCCAGCTCAGTTTCTCCTTGCGGGCCATGTAGAGGATGCCGAGCGACACGCCGATCGCGCCGCCATGGAAGGACATGCCGCCGTTCCACAGCTTGAAGATATCGAGCGGGTTGCGGAGGATTTCGGGCTGATAGAAGAAGACATAGGCCAGCCGCCCGCCGATGATGATGCCCAGCGTCGCATAGAAGATCATGTCGTCGGCATGGCGGCGGGCCATGGGCGATCCGGGCTGGGCGATCAGCTTCAGCAGATACCAGTAGCCGATCAGGATGCCGGCCAGATAGGCGAGGCTGTACCATTTCAGCGTGAAGAAGCCGAGGTCGAGCGCGACCGGGCTGAGGCCAAGCTGGTCGAAACGGATGGCGCCCGAAGCGGCGGCGGCAAGGTCAAGGATCAAGTTGTCGTTCCCCTTGGGAAAATCGGACCCGCCATAGAGCAGGTTGGGGGGAAGATGAAAGGGGGCGTTTGATGGGCGCCGGTCCGGCTACAGCCCCGCATAATGGGGCGGTACCGGCGGCAGGGTGAAACGGGCGACGCCGCCGCAGAGCAGCAGCAGCGCGATGGTCAGTCCCGCCCCGCGCCGCCCGCGCAAGGGCGAACGGCCCAGGATCAGCCAGCCGATCGCCGTCGCCAGCATGGGCCAGAGATGATAGCGCAGATCCGACGATATGCTGATGACCGCGAAGCTGGCCTCCTGAAACAGGGCGGAGGCGAAGAGGGCAAGCGCCAAATCCCTGGCACTATTTCCGGCGCTATCCTTGGTCCTTCCGGATGCCAGGGCAAGGCTGGTCCACAGGCCCCAAAGAGCGGCTGCGGTCCACAGGATCGGCCAGGCCAGCGGCGTTTCCGTCAGCCATGCCGCCAGACGCTGCCATGCCGCGATCAGAGGGCTTTGAGGGTTGGCGAGGCCAAGGTCATTGGGTTCGGCCCGAGCCGGCGGCGCGGCGAGCGGCCAGTGGAGGGGAACCAGCCAGCGCTCGGTCGAATTGAGATGGGCGGCGCGATGGGCAAGATAGGCGATCGGATGGCGCGCCGCCGCCACGGCGAGCTGGAGATAGAGCGGGCCGATCGGCGCTTTCTCCCAATATTTGATGGCGGATTGGCAAGCGGGGGTGGCGCTCAGCGAGTCCCAAAACAGCGGACGGACGCAATCATCTTGTCTCAGTGCCTCGATCGCTTTCGTGGAGAGACCGCCGGCTGTCCCGTCCCCTGCCCGCACGGCAATGCCCGCCAGGTCGTACATCGGCTGGGTGCGGCGGACGCCGCTGTCCTCCGCGCCGAACAGACCGTGGTTGATTGGCTGGGAGAGGAGCAGGATGGCCGGGATGGCGGCGATCATCATGACGAAGCGGGCAGCGCCGGATTGTGGCCGGGCAAGCAGCAGCATCGCCAACGGAACGGTCGAGAAGACCGCATTGGCGCGGAGCAATGTAGCGTAGATCAGGCAGAGGATGATGACGATCAGGGCCGGCGCCGGGATGGGCTGGTGGCGCAGGCGGAAATGGCCGACAAGGCCGGTAGCGAGGGCCAGCGCGCCGATCATCTGGCTGTCCTTGATCACGACGGCGAGCCATCCGCTGAGGAACGGCGTCGCGCCGACGGCGAGCAGGGCGATGGCCCTCCGGCCGCCGAGCGTCCGGGCGAGCAGACCAAGGCCGATCCAGTAACCGCTCAGTTGTAGCGCGAACATGGGCGCGGTGCCATGATGGGCGAAGGGCAGGATCGACCAGAGCCGGGCCATGACCGGCGGATGCCAGTCGTCATAGCTTCCGCTCAGAAGTTGTTGATATTGAACGACTGTGTCGTAGCTCGCAATGCCCGGCCAGAAGAGAAGCAAGGAACAGATCAGGAGAATGGCAGCGACGGTGAGTGGCCATGGCCTGGAGGTAATGGCGGCACCGGAAGAGTCGGCATTGATCTGCATGGTTCCCCCTTCAAGGCCTTGATAGCAGCCTGCAATTGCGGTCACTGTCGAGAGGGTGGAGCGGTGAGATCGGATAGGAAGCCGTCATTCCTGCGTTTGCCCTTGGCCGCCATATCCAACAAAAAAGCCGCCCGGTGAGGGACGGCTTCTCTGTTCAGTCCGAAGCTGAAACTCAGGCTTCTTCAGCCGGGGCTTCTTCGGCTTCCACGGCGATTTCGCCGGGTTCCGCGTTCGGATCATAATCTTCGGTGAAGCCGCTCTCGTCCTTTTCGAACAGGTCGGCCATCACGTCCACGCCCTGCGACTGCAGCTCGGCTTCTTCCGGCGAGCGGGCGACGTTCACCGTGATGGTGACGGCGACTTCGGGATGCAGCGCGACCTTGACGTCGAACACGCCCAGGGTCTTGATCGGGCGTTCCAGCACGACCATCGCCTTGGTGACGTTGGTGACGCCATCAGCGTGGAGGGCTTCGACGACGTCGCGAACGGCGACCGAACCGTAGAGGTGGCCGGCGTTCGACGACTGGCGGATCAGGACGATCTGCTTGCCGTTGACGCCTTCGGCAGCCTTTTCGGCGTCCGTGCGGCGGGCGGCGTTGTCGGCTTCGATCTTCGCGCGGTTGGCTTCGAAGACCTTCTTGTTGGCGTTGTTGGAGCGCAGCGCCTTCTTGTTGGGCAGCAGATAGTTACGCGCGTAACCGTCCTTCACGGTGACGACGTCACCGATGGCGCCCAGCTTCTCGATCCGTTCGAGGAGAATGATTTCCATGAGTCTTACTCCCTCACTTCACGATGTAGGGCAGCAGGCCCAGATGACGGGCGCGCTTGATGGCCTGGGCCAGCTCGCGCTGCTTCTTGGCGGAAACCGCGGTGATGCGGCTGGGGACGATCTTGCCGCGCTCGGACACGAAGCCCTGAAGCAGACGGACGTCCTTATAATCGATCTTCGGCGCATCCTTGGCGGCGAAGGGGCAGCTCTTGCGGCGGCGGAAAAACGGGCGTGCCATTGGTCAGATCTCCTTATTCGCCGGCGGCGGCTTCTTCGCGCTCACGGCGCGGGCCACGGTCGCCGCGATCTTCGCGGGGGCCACGATCGCCACGATCGCCACGGTCACCGCGGGGGCCGCGATCACCACGCTCGGAGCGTTCCTGCTTGCGCATCATGACCGACGGGCCACCTTCCAGCTCATCGACCTTGATGGTCATGTAGCGGATGATGTCTTCGTTGATCTGGGTCTGGCGCTCCAGCTCGGCCACGACGCCGGCAGGGGCATCGATGTTGAGCATGACATAGTGCGCCTTGCGGTTCTTGGCGATCTTGTACGCGAGGCTGCGCAGGCCCCAGGTTTCCACCTTGGTCACCTTGCCAGCATTTTCCTCGACGATCTTGGTGGCGGTTTCCGCCAGAGCGTCCACCTGCGCTTGTGCCAGATCCTGGCGCGCAAGGAACACATGCTCATAAAGAGCCATGGGTATTGCCTCATCTGTTGGCCGATCGCTGACGCCCACCCCATGTGGAACGCCCCTCCGGCTGTCGTCTCAAGCATTGATCCGCGCAGCCGCGAGTCACCCCGTGGCCGTGCGAAGCGGCGCCTATGACGGAAATGCGGATGAAAGGCAAGGGAGACTTGGCGTCCTGCCGCGGGATGCATAGAGGTTGATGCAAGAGACGCAAAGGGGAGAGTGGGATGGCGGTCGGGATCGCGGCCTTGTCGCTGATATTGCTAATGATTGCGGCCTATCGGGGGATGAGCGTCATCGTGATGGCGCCGCTGCTGGCGATGCTGGCGGTGTTCCTGACCGATCCTTCCGCCGTGCCTGCGGTCTTTTCGGGGCTTTTCATGGAGAAGGTGGGGAGTTTCCTGAAGCTCTATTTCCCGGTGTTTTTGCTTGGGGCGCTGTTCGGGAAGCTGATCGAGATTTCGGGCTTTTCGCGCTCGATCGTTTCGGCGGTGATCCGGCTGGTGGGCGCGCAAAGGGCGATTCCGGCGATCATGCTGGTGACGGCGCTGCTGACCTATGGCGGGGTTTCCGTCTTTGTTGCGGTGTTCGCGGTCTATCCTTTCGCCGCAGAGATGTTCCGGCAGGGGGATATTCCCAAGCGATTGGTGCCCGCGACCATCGGCCTCGGCGCGATCACCTTCACCATGGATGCGATGCCGGGGACGCCGCAGATCCAGAACATCATTCCGACCAGCTTCTTCGGTACGACGGCCTGGGCAGCGCCGGCGCTGGGGCTGATCGGATCGGCCTGCATCATGGGGATGGGGCTGGCCTATCTCGGCTGGCGGCGGCGGGCGATGAAGGCAGCGGGAGAGGGGTATGGCGCCCCGGAAACCCTGGTGAACGAGCCGGAAATGGTGGATGGGGGCGAGAAGGTTGCGCATCCCTTGATCGCATTGCTGCCGCTGTTGGTGGTGGGGCTGGGAAATCTGGCTTTGACCATCGTGATCCCGCGCCTGGTGCCGGGAGAGGAGGTCAGCGTGTCGCTGGCTGGCCTGACCGAGCCGGTGGCGGTCAAATTGGCGCAGGTGGCAGCGCTCTGGGCGGTGGAGGGGGCGTTGTTGCTGGGGATAGGGACGATCCTGCTCTTTGCCTTCCGGCCGGTGGCGCGGCGCTTTGCCGATGGGTCGCGGGCGGCTGTCGGCGGCGCCTTGCTGGCGGGGATGAATACGGCGGTGGAATATGGCTTCGGGGCGGTGATCGCTGCCCTGCCGGGCTTTTTGGTGGTCAAGGAGGCGCTGAAGGCCGTGCCCAATCCGCTGGTCAATGAGGCGATTACCGTGACATCGCTGGCAGGGATTACGGGATCGGCCTCGGGCGGGCTGTCGATCGCGCTGGCGGCGATGGCCGAGCAGTTCGCGGCGGCAGGCGATGCGGCGGGAATCCCGCGAGAGGTGCTGCATCGGGTGGCGTCCATGGCGAGCGGCGGGATGGACAGCCTGCCGCATAATGGCGCGATCATCACGTTGCTGGCGGTGACGGGGCTGACCCATAGGCAGGCCTATAAGGATATTTTCGCGCTGACCTTGATAAAGACGTTCACCGTTTTCCTGGTGATCGCAGTCTATTATCTGACGGGACTGACATAGAAAATGCCCCGGAATTGCCTCCGGGGCGTCTGCTGCTTTGATCCGGTTTTAACGGATGGCGCCGGTGATGACCGAGGCGATGATGCCGCTGGCAAGGGCGACCAGCACCGCGTCATTGCCTGAGCGGACCCAGTGATAGCCGCGCGGCGGAGCCTTCAGGCGGTAGCCGCGATAATTGTCGATCACGCGATAGTTGTTGGCGTAGCGGCGGTCGAAACGCTGACCCTTGGCCCAGCGGCGGTGATTGTCGCGGCGGTCGTCCTTGCGAATGACGGTCGTTCGGGTGACGGTGCGGCCATGGGAGCCTTGCTTCACGGTCTGATGGACTTCGCGGTGCGGCGCGGCCTGAGCTTCCGTAGCGACCATCGGGCTCGCCATCATGGTGGTGGCGGTGAGAGCCATCAGCAACTTCTTGAACATCATCATGCTCCTTCTTTCTATGTCTTGCCGTCGTTCCCGGCGTCGAAAACAGAGATAGGACGCATTTGTCGCAGGACTGTGCCGGGTCGCGGCAAAGCTGTCGCGAAGTGTAATCCCTATTCGTGACGCAGCGCGTCGATGGGGAAGGCGAACAGAGTTTACGCGCATATGTGCTTGTGCCGAATGGAGGTTGGCGAGACCGGCTTCATCGATCGGCGCGGGCCGAGAGCGCCAGTGCCGTTCCGGCGATCCATGCAATGCGATATCGCACCTTTTCCTTATACTCCGTCATCGTTAAAGGCGGTCCTCCGATGAGAACTACCGAAATGGGCCGGGGGCTCAACGGCATTTGTGTCTCAAAGGTGTAACGGCTTTGAAAAATTGCGCTTTTGCCGGGCGCGCATGTCAGAAGGTGGATGATGAGGGCATTTCTTTTTCCGGGGCAGGGCAGCCAGTCGGTCGGCATGGGCAAGGCGCTGGCCGAAGCGAGCCCGGCGGCGAAGGAGCTGTTTCAGGAGGTCGATGACGCCCTGAAACAGCATTTGTTCCGCATCATGGTGGAGGGGCCGGAAAGCGACCTGACACTGACGGAAAATGCGCAGCCCGCGATCATGGCCAATGCGCTGGCGACGCTGCGGGTGATGCAGAAGGAAGGCGGCTTTTCGCTAGCCGAGAAGGGCGATTTCGTCGCCGGGCATTCGCTGGGCGAATATAGCGCGCTCTGTGCGGCGGAGGCCTTCGACATCGGCACCACGGCGAAGCTGCTGAAGCTGCGCGGGCGGGCGATGCAGGCTGCCGTGCCGGTGGGCGAAGGCGCGATGGCGGCTCTGCTGGGCGCGGATATCGAGAAGGCTTTGGGACTGGCCGAAGCGGCTGCCCAGGGCGAGGTCTGCACCGTCGCCAACGACAATGACCCGACCCAGGTGGTGATTTCCGGCCATCGCGGCGCGATCGAGCGGGCGGTGGCGCTGGTCAAGGATCATGGCATCAAGCGCGGCGTGCTGCTGCCGGTGTCGGCTCCCTTCCACTGCCCCCTGATGCAGCCCGCCGCCGAGGCGATGGAGGAGGCTTTGGGCAAGGCGGCGATCAACACGCCGCTGCTGCCGGTCTATGCCAATGTGCTGGCGAGCGCGATTGCCGATCCGGAGGAGATCAAGGCTCGTCTGGTCGAGCAGGTGACGGGCCGGGTGCGCTGGCGCGAATCCGTCGCGGCGATGTGGAACGCGGGCGTGACCGAGTTCGTCGAGCTTGGCGGCAAGGTGCTGGGGCCGATGGTCAAGCGGATCGCGCCCGACGCGACCGTGCGCAGCATTGTGACGATGGATGATATCGAGGCCGCCCTGGGGGCGATGTGAGCGGCGCTCCTGTTCTGACCAGCCGTGACGGGGCCGTGTTGACGGTCACGCTCAACATGCCGGACCGGCGCAATCCGATCTCCGATCCGGCGATGGTCGATGCTCTGTGCGCCGTGTTCGAGGAGGCCGAGCGCGACCTGTCGGTGCATGTGGCGATCCTGACAGGGGCCGGAAGCGCCTTTTCCTCGGGCGGCGATCTGAACGCGATGCGGCCCGATGCGGGTGGTTTGCGGGCATGTTTGCCTGCGCAGACGCGGCGCAACTATCGGGCGGGAATCCAGCGTCTGCCGCTGCTGTTTCAGGCGATCGAACTGCCGGTGATCGCGGCGGTCAACGGGCCTGCCATCGGCGCGGGCTGCGATCTGACGCTGATGTGCGATGTCAGGATAGCGGCACAATCGGCTAAATTTGCTGAATCTTTTGTGAAGCTTGGGATTGTTTCCGGCGACGGCGGAGCCTGGTTGCTGCCGCGAATCGTGGGTTTTTCCAAGGCGACCGAACTGGCGCTGACCGGCGAGACGATCGATGCGGCGGAGGCGTTGCGGATCGGGCTGGTGGGGCAGGTGGTGCCGGACGCCGACCTTCTGACTGCCGCGCGCAAGTTGGCGGACAAGATCGCCGCCAATCCGCCGCATGCGACGCGGATGACCAAGCGGCTGTTGCGCGCGTCGCAGACGGCGGAATTGAACCAGATCATGGAAATGGCGGGCGCGATGCAGGCGCTGGCCCATGCGACGGCGGATCATGATGAGGCGATCGACGCCTTTTTCGAGCGCCGGACGCCGAATTTCAAGGGAGACTGACATGTTCGATCTGACAGGCATGACCGCGCTGGTGACGGGCGCTTCGGGGGGCATCGGTTCCGCCATTGCAAAAGCCCTTGCCGCGCAGGGTGCCACGCTCGCCCTTTCGGGGAGCAATGAGGAGAAGCTCAAGGCCTTTGCGGCCGAACTGGGCGGGGATCACAAGATTCTGGTATGCAACCTCAGCGATCCGGCGGCGGTGGACGCGTTGGTGGGACAGGCGGTCGAAGCGCTGGGCGGCAAGCTCGACATTCTGGTCAACAATGCCGGCATCACCCGCGATAACCTGATCCTGCGCATGAAGGATGAGGAATGGTCGAACGTGATCTCCGTCAATCTGGAGGCGGCGTTCCGGCTGGCCCGCGCTGCTGCCAAGCCGATGATGAAGGCGCGCTTCGGGCGGATCATCTCCATCACTTCGGTCGTAGGCGTCACCGGCAATCCCGGCCAGGCCAATTATGCAGCGTCCAAGGCGGGCATTATCGGCATGTCGAAATCGCTGGGCCAGGAACTGGCGAGCCGCGGAATCACGGTGAACTGCGTTGCGCCGGGCTTCATCCGCTCGGCCATGACCGACGCGCTGAATGACGCGCAGAAGGGTGCGATCCTGACCAGGATTCCGGCGGGCGATCTGGGCGCGGGCGAGGATATCGGCGCGGCGGTCGTGTATCTTGCGAGCAAGGAAGCGGGCTATGTGACCGGCCAGACGCTGCACGTAAATGGCGGCATGGCGATGATCTGAACCGGCCGGGCGCGACGCGTTATTCCCTTGCGCCCGAAAAATTTTGGGCATTTGCAAAGCGGCCGCCTTGTGCCATCGGGGCTAATGAGTCGAATGCAGGCGGGGGCGTGCTTCCCGATTGCCTCTTGCCTCTTGCCTCTTATGGGGCTTGCCTCTAGGGCATGCCTTAACAAATATTCAGAACCATCAACGATACCCAGTAAGAAGGACCACTCATGAGTGAGACCGCGGATCGCGTAAAGAAAATCGTCGTCGAGCATCTGGGCGTCGAAGCCGAAAAGGTGACCGAGGATGCGAGCTTCATTGACGATCTGGGCGCTGACAGCCTGGACATCGTTGAGCTGGTGATGGCGTTCGAGGAAGAATTCGGCGTCGAAATCCCCGACGATGCGGCCGAGAAGATCGCCACCGTCAAGGACGCCATCGATTATATCGACAGCAAGCAGTAAGAGCGTCGGGCGGTCTGCCTTTTTGGGGTTTGGCCGCCGCGTTTGAAGGAATTGGCTCCTCCTGTCCGGCAAAAACCGGTCTTGGGGAGCCTTTTCGTATCTGGTCCCCGTTCATGTTTTGGCTGTTCACAGGGGCACTTCGAATGGCTAGATGGGCGACATTGAGCCAAAGAGAATTTTTCGGAGCAAGCATATGCGTCGTGTTGTCGTAACCGGCCTTGGCATGGTCAGCCCGCTCGGCGGGGATGTGGAAACGACCTGGAAGAACATCATCGCGTCCAAATCCGGCGCGGCGACGATCGCGCGCTTTGACGCCAGTGAATATAAGTGCCGCATCGCCTGCGAGGTGAAGCCGGCGGATCATGAATATGGCTATGATGCCGGGCTGGATGTCGATCACAAGATCCAGCGGCAGGTCGATCCGTTCATCGTCTACGGCATTTCCGCCGCCAGCCAGGCGCTGCGCGACGCGGGCCTCGACAATATGAGCGAGGAGGAGCGTCTGCGCGCCGGTTGCTCGATCGGTTCGGGCATTGGCGGCCTGCCGGGCATCGAAAGCGAATCGCTGGTGCTGGCGAACAAGGGGCCGGGCCGCGTGTCGCCGCACTTCGTCCATGGGCGGCTGATCAACCTGATCTCGGGTCAGGTCTCAATCAAATATGGCCTGATGGGGCCGAACCATGCGGTCGTGACGGCTTGCTCGACGGGCGCGCATTCCATCGGGGACGCCGCGCGGATGATTGCGATGGACGATGCCGACGTGATGCTGGCGGGCGGCGCGGAAAGCGCGATCTGTCCGATCGGCATTGCCGGTTTCGCGCAGGCTCGGGCGCTGTCTACCGCGTTCAACGACCAGCCGGAAAAGGCTTCGCGCCCTTATGACGTCAACCGTGACGGCTTCGTCATGGGCGAGGGCGCGGGCGTGGTCGTACTGGAAGAATATGAGCGGGCCAAGGCGCGTGGTGCCAAGATCTATGCCGAAGTCATCGGCTACGGTCTGTCGGGCGACGCCTATCACGTCACTGCTCCCCATCCGGAGGGCAATGGCGGCTACCGCTCGATGCAGATGGCGCTCAAGAAGTCGGGGCTTTCGCTGGCAGATATCGACTATGTGAACGCACATGGCACCTCGACCCCGCTGGGCGACGAACTGGAACTGGGCGCGGTGAAACGGCTGTTCGGTGAACATCTCAGCACCATGTCGATGAGCTCGACCAAGTCGGCCATCGGCCATCTGCTGGGCGGCGCGGGCGCGGTGGAGAGCATCTTCTGCATCCTGGCGATGCGCGACCAGATCGTGCCGCCGACGCTGAACCTCGACGAGCCGAGCGAAAGCTGCAAGGGCGTGGACCTGGTTCCGCATGTCGCCAAGGAGCGCAAGGTGCGCGCGGTGCTGAACAACTCGTTTGGCTTTGGCGGCACCAACGCTTCGCTGATCATGAAGGCGGTCTGAGACACGACGCATGCGGCGGCTTGGCTATGGCATATTGCTGATCGGCCTGGCCGTCGCGGCTTTCGTTGCATTCCGCTTCGTCTATGGATGGACAGAGGCGGGACCGGCGATGAGGGATATAGAGATCGTGGTGCCCGAAGGCGCGACGATTGCGGATGCGGCGGTACTGCTCAAGCAGAAGGGCGCGGTGCGCTCCGCCGATGCTTTCCTGACCCGCGCCAAGATTTTCGGGCGCGGCAAGTCGATCAAGGCGGGCGAGTTCCTGATCCCCAAGGGCGCCAGCAACAGCGATATCTTCGGCATTCTCCAGGGCGGCAAGACGCTGACCCGGCTCGTGACCATACCGGAGGGGATGCCTTCGATCCTGGTCTATGAGCGGTTGAAGGCGAATGAGGAGTTGACCGGCGACATCCCGGTGCCGGCAGAGGGGAGCGTGCTGCCTGACAGCTATGCATTCGACAAGGGCGAGAGCCGGGCGGCGGTGCTGGGGCGCATGCAGGGCGCCATGGACAAGGCGCTCACGAAGCTGTGGTCGGAGCGGGCGCCCAATAGCGTCGTCAAGACGCCCAAGCAGGCCATCATATTGGCCAGCATCGTCGAGAAAGAAACCGGCGTGCCGTCCGAGCGGCCGATGGTGGCGGGGGTCTATGGCAACCGGCTGAAGGTCGGCATGATGTTGCAGGCGGACCCGACGATCATCTACCCGATCACCAAGGGCAAGCCGCTGGGACGCCGGATCAAGAAGTCGGAGATCGCGGCGGTCAACGATTATAATACCTATGCGATGACCGGGCTGCCCAAGGGGCCGATCGCCAATCCCGGGCGGTTGTCGATATTGGCGGTCTTGCATCCTGCGGAGACGAAGGCGCTCTACTTCGTCGCGGATGGCAAGGGCGGGCATATCTTTGCCGATACGCTGCAAGAACATAATGAGAATGTGCGGAAATGGTTTGAAATCCGGCGGGCTCGGGGAGAGCTTTAGCCTGCACGGGTCCGTGGGTTGTTTGGGTGGTTTTCCGCCATTCCCCCTCCCGCAAGCGGGAGGGGGCCAGGGGGTGGGCTGGCGCGACACTAGCGGCGATTTTCAACGGCTAACCCGGAAGCTCACTTCGCTCGCGCCCACCCCTAACCCTTCAAACGAGGCACGTGACTCGTTTGAACGCTTGCGGGAGGGGGAATGTCTTGGGTTGGCCATTGGCAGGCGAAGTTTTCCTTTTCTTCCGTAAAGCGGCGATTGCCAAACGCCACTTACCCGCCTATCCAGTCATCAGCATCAAGAGTTGGGGCGACGCCCAACGCCAACCTGCCGATCCGGGCAAGGTGGCACTCCGTAAAGGAGGATGTGGCCGATCCGGCAACCAAGCGGACCCAAGCCACATCGTTAAGCGTCGCTCCGAAGCAAGGAATGACGTGACGTGCCGATCAAGATAGCCGACGATCTTCCCGCCCGCCGCACGCTGGAGGCCGAAGGCGTCGTTGTCATGCGCGAGGCCGATGCGGTGCGGCAGGACATCCGGCCTCTTCGGATTGCCCTGCTCAACCTCATGCCCAACAAGATCAGCACGGAAACCCAGCTCGCCCGGCTGCTGGGCGCGACGCCGTTGCAGGTGGAACTGACGCTGGTGCGGATCAGCGACCATGTCTCGCGCAACACCTCCGCCGACCATATGGCGTCCTTCTATCGTCCATGGAGCGATGTGCGGGATGAACGGTTCGACGGCTTCATCATCACTGGCGCGCCGGTGGAAACGCTGCCGTTCGAAGAGGTCAGCTATTGGGATGAATTGCGCGCCATTTTCGACTGGACGCAGACCCATGTGCATCGTTCCTTGAGCATCTGCTGGGCGGCGCAGGCAGCGCTGCATCATTTCCACGGCGTGGAAAAACATGCGCTGGAGCGCAAGGCCTTCGGCGTGTTCCGGCATCACAATCATGTGCCGTCGTCGCCCTGGATGCGTGGCTTTTCCGACGATTTCTGCGTGCCGGTGTCCCGCTGGTCGGAAGTGCGGCGGGAGGATATCCCCGACGGGCGCGGCTTGCAGATTCTGGCCGATAGCGCGGAATCGGGCCTTTGTTTGATTGGTGATCCGGAGCGCGGCTTCCTGCATATGTTCAACCATCTGGAATATGACACGCTGACGCTGGCCGACGAATATGCGCGCGACGGGGCAAGGCAGTTGCCGGCCCATTATTTCCCTGGCGATGATCCGGCGCAGGCTCCGCTAAATCACTGGCGCAGCCATGCGCATCTGCTGTTCGGCAACTGGATCAACGAAATCTACCAGACCGCGCCCTTCGATCTGGGGGCGGTCGGACAGCAGCCGGGCCTGACCGCCGCTTAGCGAAGGATGCCTTTTGCGATCAGGCTGCGGGCATAGCGCCATTGGAAAATGGCGATGATCAGGATCACAGCGGGGAAGATCGCGGCCGTGATGCCTTTCACTGCCAACAGGTCGGTGTGGATGAAACTATAGCCGAACTGCACGATCACCGCGACGATCGAGAGCAGGAACAAGGGCGCAGCGGCGTCCTTGCGGAGCAGCAGCAGGGTCGCGCCCAGCGTACCGGCACCGACAGCGACCGCATAGGCAGCCCAGGCCCAGACCGGCATGGCGGCGAAGATATTTGCGGTATAAGGATCGGTCTTCGCCAATTGGTCGAGGTCGGCGGTATATTGTATGATGAAGGCGGCGACCCCCATCAGGTTCCAGAGCAGCAATATGATCCCGATGGCCCGAAAGGATCGCGGTGCGGTCATGACTTCCCCCCTCTGTCGGCGGCCTGCCTGCCGAGGCCGTGGGGGGATCATAGGGGCTGGCGGGATTTTGCGAAAGGATATGCCGGGTTTTGGCAAATGAGGCTTTGGCGGCGCCGATCGTCGTGACGGCTTTGATGGGTGCGGCGGATTTCGGCTGGGCGGAAGGCTTGCGCCGCGCGCATTTTCCGGCCGAACGCAATCTGGTGCCGGCGCATATCACGCTGTTCCATCATCTACCCCCCTCCGCTCTGGGGGAAGTGGCGCGGCGTTTGAAGCGGCTCTGCGCAGGTCCGTCACCCGGTGCGAGGCTGACCGAGGTAATGCTGCTAGGACGGGGTGTCGCCTATCGGGTGGAAAGCCCGGACTTGATGGCGATGCGCGATGAATTGGCGGAGGCCTTTGCGGGCTTGCTGGTGCCGCAGGACCAGGCGCAACCGCGCTTTCACATCACGGTGCAGAACAAGGTTGAACCGCTGGAGGCAAAGGCCTTGGCGACGACGTTACGACGCGATTTCCGCCCGAGGCCGCTCGCGATCGCTGGCCTTGCGGCTTGGCATTATCGCGGCGGGCCTTGGGAATTGGCGGTGAAGGCCAGCTTTCGGGGCTGACCTTCATCTCGATCAGGCGAGGCCGACTTCCTTGAGCGGAACCGAGGCGTCCGCCAACTGCGCCTGATCCAGCACCGCGCCGGAAATGACATGGGCGCGGCCCTGCACATAATCCTTGACCGCATTGACGCAGTCGAGCGCGATCAGCTTGCCCCCCTTGAGATAGAGGACGGAGAAGCTGCGGGTCGCCGGATCGCCGCGCAGGATCGCCTGATCATGCCCGGTCGAAAGCCCCACGGTCTGGAGCTTCAGATCATATTGGTTCGACCAGAACCAGGGAACCGCATGATAGGCTTCTTCCTTGCCCATGATGTGGTTGACCGCCGTTTTCGCCTGGTCATTGGCGTTCTGCACCGACTCAAGCCGGATCTGCGCGCCCCGGGCGAAGCTGTTGGCATGGGCGGCGCAATCGCCCACCGCATAGATGTCGGGCAGGCTGGTGCGGCAATATTCGTCCACGTCCACGCCATTGCCGCCCGCCGCGCCCGCCGCGATCAGCGGGCCGGTTTCGGGGATGATGCCGATGCCGACGATCACCATGTCGGTTGCGATCCGCTCGCCATCTTCCATCAGCACGGCAGTCGCCTGGCCATCGGTGACTTCGATGCAGTCCATCCGCGCGCCGGTGCGGAGATCAACGCCATGGGCGCGATGCTCGGCCTCGTAGAAGCGCGACAGTTCCTCGCCCGCCACGCGCGCCAGCACGCGGTCAAGCGCTTCGAGCAGCACGACCTTCTTTCCGAATTTCGACAGGACCGCAGCCGCTTCCAAACCGATATAGCCGCCGCCGATCACGGTCACATGGCTGATCTGGTCGAGCTTCGCCATCATGGCGTCGACATCGTCGCGGCGGCGCACGGCATGGACGTTAGGCGCGTCGGCACCGGCGCAGCTCAGCATGCGCGGCGAGCCGCCGGTGCACCAGATCAGCTTGCCATAGCTGATTTCCCGGTCGCCCGCGGTCACGAACTTGCCCACGGGATCGACGGCCTTCACCCGCAGGCCAAGCAGCATGTCGATCTTGCGCTCTTCCCAGAAGCTCGCGGGGCGGATCAGGATGCGGTCGAAGCTCTTGTCGCCCGCGAAATATTCCTTGGACAGCGGCGGACGCTCATAGGGCGGGTCTTTTTCATCGCCCACCATCGCGATCGAGCCTTCGAAACCGAGTTGGCGCAGCGAAATGCCCGCCTGTGCCCCGGCATGCCCCGCACCCACGATCAGAACGTCATAATAGCTCATCGACGCGCTATCCCCTCATTTTCCTGTTGCCGCGTGCTTGGCGCGCTTTCGCGAGGCTGGCAAGCGGATTGTCGCTCGATACTGTTATCGTTGGGCTGGTGGCCGGTCATGACCGGCCACCGGACTTTTATCCGATCGCGCCGCCGATCATGCGAGCGAGGCGTGCGGAAAAGGCGCGTGGGTCGGTCGGAAGTTCGCCATCCGCGATCCGGGCCTCATCCAGCAGCAGTTTCGCCGCGTCCTCGCGCAGGTCGCTGTCTTCGGCCAGCGTACCAAGCTTTGCGATCAACGCATGGCGGGGATTGATCTCCAGCACCGGCTTGGCCGCATTGTCGAGTCGCCCGGCGCCGGCCAGCAGCTTTTCGAGCTGGCGGTCCATCGCATTGTCGGGCGCGACCAGGCAGACAGCGCTTTCCGTCAGACGTTCCGATGCCCGGACGTCGGAAACTTCCTCGCCAAGCACTATCTTCACATAGGCGATGAAGCCGTCGACCTCTGGCGATGCCTGCATCTCGGGCGCTTCGCCGTCGGCCAGCGGGATCAGGCTGAGGTCGGCCAGACCCTGTGTCACCGACTTGAACGGCTTGCCCTGATAATCGACCCCGGCGGTGACCCAGAAGCTGTCGACCTGATCGGTGAGCAGCAGCACCTCGATCCCGCGCGCGCGGAAACCCTCAAGCTGGGGCGAGGAGGCAAGGCGGTCGAGATCGGTGCCGGTGGCGTAGTAGATCGCGGTCTGATTGTCCTTGATCGCCTCGACATAATCCTTGAGCGAACGCCAATTCTCTCCGCCAGCGGTGGATTTGAAGCGGGCGAGGCCAAGCAGCGTCTCGCGCCGCGCGAAATCCTCATACAGCCCTTCCTTCAGGACCGCGCCGAAATTCTCCCAGAAGCTGCGAAAGGCTTCCGCGTCCTTGTCGGCCAGCTTGTCCAGTTCGGAAAGGATGCGGTTGGCGACGCCCTTCTGGATGGCGGCGAGCACCGGGCTTTCCTGGATCATCTCGCGCGAGACGTTGAGCGGCAGGTCGTTGCTGTCGACCAGCCCGCGCACGAAGCGCAGATAGCGCGGCAATATCTGCGCCTCATCGGTGATGAAGACGCGGCGGACATAGAGCTTGATCCGGCCGGCGCGGTCCGGATCGAACAGATCGAAGGGGCGCATGGAGGGCAGGAAGGCAAGGACCGAATATTCGTGCAGCCCCTCGGCGCGGTAGTGGAGCGTCAGGGCGGGTTCATCGAACTGACCGGCGGCGCTGCGGTAGAAGTCGGTATATTCCTCCGCCGTGATGTCCGATTTCGGGCGGGTCCAGAGCGCCGCGCCGTCCGCGATCTGCTTTTCCTCCGCATCCGGCTTTTCCTTGAGGAAGATGGGGACGGGGACATGGCCGGATTGCGCGGTGATGATGCGCTGGGTGGTGAAATGCTCGGTATAATTGGCGGCGTCTTCCTTCAGGTGAAGGACGATGCGGGTGCCGCGAACAGGAGCCTGCACCAGCTCGACAAGCTGGATGGTGTAGCTGCCCATGCCGTCCGACGCCCAATGCGCGGCGGTGTCGGCACCGGCGCGGCGGGAGAAAACGTCGACACTGTCCGCGACCATGAAGGCGGAATAAAAGCCGACGCCGAATTGGCCGATGAGTTGCGCGCCTTCACCTTCCTTGGCTGCCGTGACGCGCTCCATGAAGGCGCGGGTGCCGGACCGCGCAATGGTGCCCAGCGCTTCGGCCAGCTCGACCTCGCTCATGCCGATGCCATTATCCTCGACGATGAGCTGGCGCGCTTCGGGGTCGAGCGTGACGGTGATGCGCGGCTGGCCGTCATCTCCGGCGAGCGCGGGATTGCTCAGCAGTTCGTAACGCAGCTTTTCGCAGGCGTCGGCCGCGTTCGAGATCAACTCGCGCAGGAAGACGTCCTTGTCCGAATAGACGGAGTGCACCATCATGTGCAGCAGCCGGGCGACATCGGCCTCGAAGGAACGGGTTTCGGGTGCGGTGCCGGTCGTGATGGTCATGGCGGTATCGAAATCTCTCCCTAATGGAATCCGGCCAGTGGAATCCGGACCGTCAGATGGCGGGAGCCGGGGCGGCTTTCAAGCCCTGATTCCCGCCTTCGTCTGCGGTATGCGGGTGGAGGAACGGTCGCCACCCCTTCATAAACATTGTAAGCTTTGCACCGAAATGTGCCGCGAATGCGCGAATGGCTGCCGGAACGCGGCGCTGGCCGTGCATGAGGGGCCAACCGGTCGGAAAGGCTGTGCCATGACCGATTATCAGCAGTTGCGTGACAGGATGGTCGATCGCCAGATCGCCCGGCGCGGCATTCGCGATCCACGCCTTCTTGCGGCCATGCGGGTCGTTCCGCGCGAACGCTTCGTGCGCGAAGGGATGGAAGACTATGCCTATGAGGATTCCGCCCTGCCGATCGAAGAGGAGCAGAGCATTTCCCAACCCTATATCGTCGCCGCTATGCTGGAGGCGGCGGAGATCGGGCCGCAATCCCGCGTGCTGGAGGTCGGTGCGGGATCGGGCTATGCGGCTGCGCTGCTGGGCCAGCTTGCGGGCCGGGTCTTCGCGATCGAACGGCATGAGGCGCTGGGCAGGCTGGCGGAAAGGCGGATGGCGGCGCTTGGCTATGCCAATGTCGAAATTCGCATAGGCGACGGCACGCGAGGATTGCCCGAGGAGGCGCCCTTCGACGCCATCCTGGTCGCCGCCGCCGCGCCCGTCGTGCCCCAGGCGCTGCGCCAGCAGTTGAAGATCGGGGGACATCTGATCATCCCGGTCGGCGCTTCCGGCGGGCAGAGGCTGTGCAAGGTGACGCGGGAAGGCGAGGACCGTTATGTAGAGCATGATCTGGGCGCGGTCATGTTCGTGCCGCTGATCGGTGAACAGGGCTGGCGGGAGGAGGAATAGCGCCTAGAGCCTGATCTTGCCCGCATCGGCGTCGATGGGGTCAGGCGATGAAGACATAGACCGCGCCAAGGGCTGCGCATGCCCCCAGCACCGGCAGCACGCCGACCTTGAACCGGAACACCGCGATCATCGCGCCGATCGACAGCAGCAAGGCAGGAATATTGACGCTGGAAAGCACTGGCAGGTCCACTCCCGCGATCCGCTGGACCTGCCCGAACAGGGTGTGGATGGCGAACCAGATTGCGAGATTGAGGATCACGCCGACGACGGCGGCTGTGATCGCGGTCAGCGCCGCCGAAAGCGCCGGATTGCCGCGCAGCCGCTCGATGAAGGGCGCGCCCGCGAAAATCCAGAGGAAGCAGGGGACGAACGTGACCCAGGTAGTAAGGATCGCGCCCAGGGTCGCGGCGATCAGCGGATGCAGCACCCCGGAATCACGGAAGGCGGCCAGGAACCCCACGAACTGCGTCACCATGATCAGCGGCCCCGGCGTCGTTTCCGCCATACCCAGGCCGTCGAGCATTTCGCCTGGCTTGAGCCAACCGAATGTGCCGACCGCCTCCTGCGCGACATAGGCCAGCACCGCATAGGCGCCGCCGAAGGTGACGACCGCCATCTGGCTGAAGAAGCTGGCGATATGGGTGAACACATTATCCGGTCCCAGGGTCAGGAACAGCGCCAGCACCGGCCCCAGCCAGAGGATCAGAAACACTGCCGAGATGCGCAGCGACCAGCCCGGATGAGGGCGGGCATGGTCGGGCAATTGCTCGCCCAATGCGGTGTCGCGGTCATGGACGACATCGCCGCTCGCCGGGCCATGACCGCCGCCGCCCTGGAACGCCTTGAGCCCGCTACGCCCACCGATGAAGCCGCCCAGGCCCGCCGCCAGGATAATCAACGGGAAGGGCGCGCCAAGGAAGAAGATCGCCACGAAGGCGGCGGCGGCGATCCCGCGCATGACATTGTTCTTCAGCGCCCGCGATCCGACCCGGACCACCGCCTGCATAACGATCGCCAGCACCGCCGCCTTCAGGCCGAAGAACAGCCCTTCGATGATCTGCACATGGCCCAGCAGGACATAGATATAGCTAAGGCCCAATATGGCGAGGAAGCCGGGCAGCACGAACAATATGCCCGCGATCAGCCCGCCCTTGGTCTTGTGCAGCAGCCAGCCGATATAGATGGCGAGTTGCTGCGCCTCCGGTCCCGGCAACAGCATGCAATAGTTGAGCGCATGGAGGAAGCGTTCCTCTCCGATCCAGCGCTTTTCCTCGACCAGCAGCCGGTGCATCACGGCGATCTGCCCCGCCGGACCCCCGAAACTGAGCGCCGCGATCCGCGCCCAGACGCGCGTCGCTTCGCCCAGTGAAATGCCGTGATCGCCGTTGGACGGGGAAGCCGCAGGAGTAGTGGAAGATAGGCTGGCCGTCATCGGTCCGTCTTTCTGTGGCTGAAAAAAGCGTGAAACTGGTTCAGGGCGTCGCTCGCCATGGCGATGCGCTGGATGTCGTCGTCGGTAGAGGCGCAGACGCCCGACAATATGGCGCTCAGGCCCGGCGTTTCAGGCCGCGCGAACTTGTTGTCGCCAATGTCGAGATCATGGATGATCTCCCCGATCGCGACCAGTGCGGGGTCGTCTTGCAGCCTCGCCCGCAGCAGCAATGTTTCGAAACTGCACCGATCGCCTTCATGGGTGAATTCGGCATCGGCCATGTCGAAGCGCAGTTCGCCCTCCGCCGGATCATGATAGCGGCTGTCGACGAATGTGAAGCGGGCGTCGGGATCGATGAAGCGGCGGATCAACCAGGCGCAGGCGATGCGATCGACATGGACGCCGCTGCGCGTCACCCAGATCCGGTTCGTCAGATCATTCGCGCCGATCCCGTCCACAGGATCGGCGCGGCTGACGTCCGGATGCTGGTAACGCTGGCGGTCCAGCTCCGCGAGCGCGGCCTCCGCCTCCTGCCGTCCATGCGCGCCGAAGAAATCGAGCCGGCCGATGTCCTCAAGCCGCTTTTGCAACCGGGCGATGTCCGGTCCGCTGGCGGGGCCGGTTTCCAGCAGGCGGCGGGCGGCCAGCGCGATCTCGTCATAATCGGCATTGCGGGCGGTATCGAACAGGGCGCGGACGTCGCCGTCCGACTGGCCCGCCAGCAGATGCGCCTCGATCAATATCGCCTCGCCGCCATTGGTGGTGATCTCCGCCATGAGGTCACGGAACGCCGCTGCTCCCTCTGCCGAATGGGGCAGGACGTGGACGGCGTTCTTCAGCGGCACCGCGCCGATGGCCTGCAGGCGCCGCCAGATCTTGACCCGCAAATAAGGTGGCTTCGCAGGAAGCTGGTGCAGCAGGGCAAGCCAGGGGGTGGCATCAGACATGATGCATATGTATCAAGGATATGGATTCGAAGAAATAGGAATATCAATGAAGCGGACTTTCGCCTTTGCAATGATCGGCGCGACGGCTGCGGCGCTCTGTGGAGCCGCGCCTGCATCGGCACAGAATGACGGTCTTGCCCTCAGCGGCAGCGTCCGGCTGCGCTTTGAAGAGATTGAGGGGCAGCCACGCGCCGGGTTCGATCGCGACGACAGCCTGTTCAACGTCCGCACCCAGATCCTGGCCGAATATCGGTCGGGCGCGTTCAGGGTGGGAGCGGAACTGTTCGACAGCCGGGCCTATGGCGCCGATCCCGGCACGCCGATCTCGACCAATGAGGTCAATGCGATGGAACTGGTCCAGGCCTATGTCGCTGGCGACATAGCCGAGCCGCTGGGCAAAGGCAGCAAGCTCAGCCTGATGGCGGGGCGGTTTACGCTCAACCTCGGTTCACGCCGCCTCGTCGCGGCCGACGATTATCGCAACACGACCAACGGCTATACGGGCTTGCGCGCCGATCTGACCGTGCCGCCGGGGGTGAAGGCGGTTTTCATCTACACCCTGCCGCAGCAGCGGCGTCCGGACGACTCCGATGGCGTCCGGAACAAGCGGGTGAGGATCGATCATGAAGGCTTCGATCTGGTGCTGTGGGGCGGCATCGTCAGCAAGGCCAGGGCGATCGGTCCGGCCATGGCGGAATTGTCCTATTTCCATCTGGGGGAGCGCGACGAACCGGGGCGGCCGACGCGGGACCGGTCGCTCGATACCTTTGGCGGGCGGATCATCCGCGAACCGGAAACCGGCCGGTTCGACTATGAGGTTGAGGCTTTTTATCAAACCGGCCAGATCAGCGCATCGCTCGCGCCGTCGGCGGCACGGCAATCCGTCGGCGCGAGCTTTCTGCACGCCGATGCGGGATATAGTTTCGCGGGGCCATGGAAACCGCGTCTCTCGGTCGAATTCGACCGGGCGAGCGGAGACAAAAGGGGAGGGCGCTATGGCCGGTTCGACACGCTGTTCGGCATGCGCCGGGCGGATTTGGCCCCCGCCGGCCTGTATAATGCCGTGGCGCGGACGAATATCATGACGCCGGGCATCAGATTGGAGGCGACGCCGGATAAAAGGTGGGACTGGTTTGCGGCCTATCGCGCCCTGTGGCTGGCGTCGCGGATGGACGCCTTCTCGACGACCGGAGTAAGGGATAGCGCCGGACGGTCGGGCCGTTTTGCCGGCCATCAGATGGAAGCGCGGCTGCGCTATTGGGTGGTTCCTTCGCGTCTGCGCTTCGAATTTGACGGGCTGCTGCTCGCCAAGGGCCGGTTTCTGCGGGACGCGCCCAATGCGCCCGCAGGAAAATGGACGCGCTATACTTCGTTCAATTTGACCGCGAGCTTTTAGGGCCAATCGACATTCAGCCCTGACGGCCTGCAAATGGCGCTTTTCCGTGCTTCCGGTGCTCACGTACTTTTAGTACGCTGCGCTCCAGGTCACGAAAAACCACCATTTTCGGCACGTCATCATCTGAATGTCGATTGGCCCTGGATTGCAGTCCAGCCCGCAAGGCTGATGGCAGCCGCCACCAGAGCTGCAAACAGCGGCATGGCGGCCCTGATGCCGCCATGGCCCCAGCCGATGACCACGGTCATGACCGCCTTGGCGAGCGTGTTGGCAAGGACCGCGCTTCCTAAAATCAACCCGGCGGTGCGATTGTCGAGCAGGCCGGGCGGCAGGCCCGCCATGGTCATGACCGCCGCGTCGACGTCCGATATGCCGGTCAGCGTCAGGACGACCGCCATGCCTTGTTGCCCGAAATGCTCCAGCGCCCATCGCGCGGCGAGCGACAGTCCCGCCACGATGGCGGCCAGCATAAGCGCCGGTCCGAAGCCGAGCGGATTGGCGATCCCCATGCCGTCGCTTCCTTCGCCATGCCGCCGCCATGCGATCAGGGCGAAGGCCACGGCAACCAGTGTCGCGGGCGCCATCGTCAGCGCCAGCGTAGGGACGGCGCGGGGAATGAGGACGAGCGCCACCAGTTGAACCCGCACGAACATGACGATAGAGGCCACCGCGATGCCAGCCGACAATAAGGTTCGCGCCGCCGGTTCATCGCGCAGCCGCCGCGCATAATCGGCGGTGACAGCGGTGGAGGAAACGATGGCGCCGGTCAGCGCCACCAGCAAAATCCCCCGCTCACGCCCGAAGCGTCGCGAAATGGCATAGCCCGCGAAGGACAGGCCCATCACGAACACGACCACCATCCAGATCTTTCGCGGATTCCAGGCGTCATAGGGGCCATAGGCTGCATCCGGCAGCAGCGGCAGGATGATGAGGGCGACCAGCAGGAAGCGGGAAACGCTTTCTATCTCGCTCTCGTCCATGCCCCTTAGCATGGCGTGCATCGATTGCCGGGAGCTCAATATCGCAAAGGTCGCCGCGCCCATGGCCAGGCCAAGCGCGGGCGAGAGTCGCGTGGCGCAGAAGCTCGCTCCGAAGGTCAAAAGGCCGGCGAGCGTGGTCGTCGCGGACAGATGGTCCGGATCGGCGCTGCGGGAATAGCCGACGGCCAGTATGACCGCGACTCCCGCGCCGAGGGTGGCCGCGACCATATCCGGCGCCAATCCCGCCATCCCTCCCAGCAGGCCGATCAGGCCGAAGGTTCGAAAACCGGCGACCCTGTGGCCCTTGCCGAGATTCCGCTGGGTCCAGCCGCGCTCAATCCCCACGAGCAGTCCGATCGCGATGGACGCGATCATGGACAGATAGGGCTGGCCGATGTCGGGCATGCGTTACGCGACCTGTGGCGGCACGATCACCGCCGCGCCCTTCACCTTGCCTGTTCGCAGGCGGTGGAGCGCTTCACCGGCATCATCCAGCTGGAATGTTTCCGTCACGGTGTGGAGTGCGATACGGCCTGCCATTTCGAAGAAAGAGGTGCCGTCCTCACGAGTCAGATTGGCGACGGAGAGCAATATTCTCTCTTCCCACAAATCGGCATAGGGAAAGGAGGGGATGTCGCTCATATGGATGCCCGCGCACACGACCCGGCCGCCCTTGCGCACGGCGCGCAATGCCAGCGGGACGAGATCGCCAACAGGGGCGAAGATCAGCGCCGCGTCCAGCGGCTCCGGCGGAGCCTGCGACGAACCGCCCGCCCAGGCGCAGCCCATCGACCGCGCGAAAGCTTGCCCTTCATCGTCGCCATCCTTGGTGAAGGCGTAGACGGTGCGGCCTTGAGCCTGCGCTACCTGCGCCAGAATATGGGCCGCTGCTCCAAAGCCGTAGAGTCCGATCACCGGCGTTTCGCCCGCCAGCCGCAGAGCACGCCACCCGATCAGACCGGCACAGAGCAGCGGCGCGGCTTCGACATCCGAAAACCGCTCAGGCAGGATGAAACAATAGCGCGCATCGGCAATCGCGTGGGTCGCATAGCCGCCATCACGCGTCGCGCCGGTAAACAGCGGCGCGTCGCAGAGATTTTCGCGATCCGCCCGGCAATAGGCGCATTGGCCGCATGTATGCCCCAGCCAGGGAATGCCGACCCGTTGCCCGATGGCAAAGCCTTCCACGCCTTGCCCGATCGCAGCGACCCGGCCGACGATCTCATGCCCCGGTATGATCGGATAATGCGCGGGAATTTCGCCGTCCAACACATGCAGATCGGTCCGGCACACTCCGCAAGCGGCGACTTCGACAAGCAATTCCCCGGCGCCCGGCGCGGGCACGGCGCGTTCGATCTTCTCCAGCGGCTGGCCGGGTGCGCTGATCTGCATGGCGACCATCTGTTGCATCGAAAGCCTCCTGTTGCGCCGTCTTCATCATCCATAGATCATATCATGGCCGGAAGACTCCGTATTTATCCTGATGGACGGGTGGGCGGAGCATGTCGACATTTTCGCCGGTCCATCCGTACCATCCTGCAAGGGCAAGGGAGCAGCATCTGATGTCCGGTATCGAATGGGATCGTAAGGAAGCCTTATCCCAAGCGGCTGCCGCGCCTGCGATCTGGACCTGTCCGATGCACCCGGAGGTCCGGCAGGATCATCCCGGCGCCTGCCCGCTTTGCGGCATGGCGCTGGAGCCTGAAGTCGCCACAGCCCATGCCGGCCACAGCGCGGAGCTGGTCGACATGACGCGCCGCTTCCGGATCAGCCTTCTGCTCGCCATTCCGGTGTTTATGCTCGAAATGGGCGGGCATCTTTTTCCGGCGCTCCATCACCTCGTTTCCGATCATGTCTCGATCTGGATTCAACTCCTGCTCGCGACCCCGGTCGTGCTGTGGGGCGGCTGGCCCTTTTTCGAAAGGGGATGGCACTCGCTCCAGACCCGCAACCTGAACATGTTCACGCTGATCGCCATGGGAACCGGGGTAGCATGGACCTACAGCATGGCGGCGGCGCTGGCGCCGGGCATCTTCCCGGCGGCTTTCCGGGAACATGGAACCGTCGCGGTCTATTTCGAGGCGGCCGCCGTTATCACCGTGCTGGTGCTGCTGGGCCAGGTGCTTGAACTGGGGGCGCGAGAGCGCACTTCGGGGGCTATCAAGGCGCTGCTCAATCTTGCGCCCAAGACCGCAAGGCGCCTGCGCGACGACGGCAATGACGAGGAAATTCCGCTTGATCTGGTAGCCGTTGGCGACAAGCTGCGCGTTCGCCCGGGCGAGAAGGTGCCCGTCGATGCCGTGGTCGAGGACGGCCGCTCAGCCATTGATGAGTCGATGGTGACCGGCGAATCCATGCCCGTCACCAAAGCGGCCGGGGACCATGTAATTGGCGGCACGCTCAACCGGAGCGGCCAGCTCGTCGTCAGGGCGGAGAAAGTCGGCCACGACACCATGCTCGCCCGTATCGTCCGGATGGTGGCCGATGCTCAGCGCTCCCGCGCGCCGATCCAGCGCCTGGCCGATCAGGTCGCGGGCTGGTTCGTCCCCGCCGTGTTGCTGGTTGCGATCGCTGCCTTTGCGATCTGGGCGATCTGGGGGCCAGAGCCGCGCTTCGCCCACGGCCTGATCGTGGCGGTGGCCGTGCTCATCATCGCATGCCCCTGCGCGCTTGGGCTCGCTACGCCCATGTCGATCATGGTTGGGGTCGGTCGCGGCGCGGGGCTGGGTGTGCTGATCAAGAATGCCGAGGCGCTGGAGCGGATGGAAAAGGTGGACATGCTGGTCGTCGACAAGACCGGCACGCTCACGGAGGGCAAGCCGTCGCTCACCGGCATCGTCGCGGCTTCGAGCTTTGAGGAGAATGCTCTGCTTCGGCTCGCCGCCGGGGTCGAGCGCGTTTCCGAGCATCCCTTGGCGCTCGCCATCGTG
Source organism: Sphingobium sp. SJ10-10 (assembly GCF_036038995.2). NCBI lineage: Bacteria > Pseudomonadati > Pseudomonadota > Alphaproteobacteria > Sphingomonadales > Sphingobiaceae > Sphingobium > Sphingobium sp. SJ10-10. The sequence continues at coordinate 1,450,749 of NZ_CP158132.1, read as the reverse complement.
GCGGCGGCAGAGGCGAGGGGGCTGGCGCTGCCGCTGGTCAGCGAATTCGATTCCCCCACCGGCAAGGGAGCGGTCGGAATGGTGGAAGGCAAGCGCATCCTGCTTGGCAATGCCCGTTTCCTCGAAGAATATGGCATTTCGGCCAACCCGCTGGGCGAGCAAGCCGATGCCCTGCGCCGCGATGGCGCCACCGCCATTTTCATCGGCATCGACGGCATGGTCGCAGGCGTCTTCGCCATTGCCGATGCGATCAAGCAGACCACGCCCGAAGCGCTCGCCGCGCTGCGCAGGAAGGGCATCACGGTCGTCATGCTCACCGGCGACAATCGCACGACGGCGCAGGCGGTTGCGCGGCGCCTGGGGATCGATCAGGTGGAGGCAGAGGTTCTGCCCGATCAGAAGAGCGCCGTTGTCGCCCGCCTCAAGAGCGAAGGCCATGTGGTGGCGATGGCGGGCGACGGGGTCAACGACGCCCCGGCGCTGGCCGCCGCCGATGTCGGCATAGCCATGGGTTCGGGCACCGATGTCGCGATCGAAAGCGCCGGAGTGACGCTGCTCCAGGGCGACCTCACCGGCATCGCGCGAGCGCGGGCGTTGAGCGAGGCGACCATGTCCAACATCCGGCAGAATCTGTTCTTCGCCTTCGTCTACAATGCCGCGGGCGTACCGATTGCGGCCGGTTTGCTTTATCCTTTTTTCGGCATCCTGCTCTCGCCCGTCATCGCGGCTGCCGCGATGGCCTTGTCCTCGGTCAGCGTGGTCGGCAATGCGCTGCGTTTGAATAGGGCAAGGATTTAGAAGGGCTTGGGCGAAGTTTCTCCTGGCATGCCGGGCGTAAGGCGGACGATCTCGATCAGAAAATTCGTTACGGATTGAGAATTGCTCGTTTGTCCTTGGCGGATTTCCACCATCATTTCGTTTCACAAGAAAACTGAGAAAATCGGCTGGGCATATGATGCGCCCGGCTTCCCTGTTCTGTGGAGAGATGCAGCGCTGCGTGCCACGGCCCGCCGTGCATGCCTGAACGGCCCATAACTGCCCGAAAAGGGCCGAAAGGGAGCCATTTATGCAGAAATTCTCGTCCGTTCGTCGTGCCGCACTGCTGCTGTCATGCTGCATCGGCGTGGTATCGCCTCATGCCTGGGCGCAACAGCCGGATACGGAAGAAGATGCCGGCACGATCACCGTCACCGGCCGGCGTATCTCCCAATCGGCGGAGGCCATTGGCGAGGACAAGGTCAGCAATGTCGTGGCGATCACGCGGGAAGCTCTGCTGTCGGCGCCATCGGGCATTTCGGGCCTGAAGATGCTGGAGCAACTGCCCGGCTTCAACGTTCAGACCGACGGCGCGCTGGGCCTCTATGAATTCGGCAACAGCGTCCAGACCCGCGCCTTCAACCTCGATCAGATCGGTTTCGTGGTCGACGGCATTCCGACGGGCCGCAGCGACGCCTTCGGCGGCAGCCCGGTGTTCCGCTATGTCGACAATGAAAATCTGGGCGTGGTCGAGGCCGCGGTCGGGGCAGGGGACGTCGGCCTGCCGAGCTATTCCACGCTTGGGCCGGTGGTGCAGTATAACAGCATCGCGCCGCAGGATGAGATGGGCCTGTTCGTATCGCAGAGCTTTGGCGATTTCGGCATGAAGCGCACCTTCATCCGCGCCAGCACCGGGCGGGTCGGGCCGTTCAAAGCCTATGTCAGCCGCACCAAGCTGGACAGCGACCTGTGGCGCGGCCCCGGATCGGTCGACCGCGAACATTGGGAAGGGCAGATCCACGCCGATCTGGGCGGCGATAGCTGGGCGCGGTTCAAATTCGTGTCGAACGACTTCTTCGACTATGACTCGCCTACGATCTCCCGCGCACAGTATAATTGCGTGTCGCCAAATCCCCTGGGTCAGTGCGGACGCGACTATGCCAATATCGTAAATGTACCCAATACTACCGTAGTCAACGGCAAGACGCCATTTGCACCGAGCGTTCCAGGGATCTATTATTCCAACAGCAATTATACGAGCGTTTACAACCTTGCCATCAACGTGCGTAAGGATAAGCTCTACGGCGCGACCTTCCATGCCGGCATCGCCGACGGAGTCTGGGCGGAATCCACGCTGTACTGGGAAGATAAGGACGGTTACGGCGTGTCGCCTGATGCATATGGCAGCATAACCCGGGGTGCTACGCCGGGCAGTTATCTCCGCTATCTTTATCAATCGCAGGCTGGCCTTCCGGTCGTAGCGCCCAAGGGCGTGCAATATGGCCTGTCCGGCGTGGGCGGGGATCGCTACGGCATCACCAGCAAGCTGCACTGGGAAATGGGCAACAATGCTGTGGAAGCGGGCGTCTGGGCCGAAACCGACAAATATCATCGTACCCAGGCGCGCTATAATACGGTCGATGGCGCTCCCGACAGTGCGCCTAACCTCAACGAACTGGTCTATCTGCGCCGCGACTATCGGTCGAAGCGCGACATCCTGCAGCTTTTCCTGAAGGATACTCTGAAACTTGCCGACGAACGGCTCGTCATCGATCTCGGTTTCAAGGGGCTGGTGATGGATTATGTCCAGCGCGGCTATCGGGACTTTGACGATTATTACCGCACCACCGGATCGGGCCTGACCACCCGCGGCATTGCGGGTTGGGCCCCGCAGGCTAACACCGCCAACTATAAGGACTTGTTCCTGCCCATGGCGGGCCTGCTGTACAAGATCGACGGACGAACGCAGGTCTTCGCCTCCTATGCGGAGAATATGGCCCTGCCCAAGGGCATGGACGACATCTATTCGGTGACCCGTCCCGGCACGTCCGCGCTGGTGCCGCAGCCCGCGCCCGAACGGTCGAAGAATATGGAATTGGGCATCCGCACCAACCAGGGGCAGCTCTATGCGTCTTTGGCGGCCTTCTACACGAAGTTCGAAAACCGTATTCAGTCGATCACCGCCTTCGTGCCCGGTGGCGGCCAGTCGACGGAAACCTTCTTCCGGAATGTCGGCCGGGTGCGTTCCTATGGCGTGGAATTTGCCGGCACATACAAGCCGGCATTTCTGGACGGGCTGGCCTATGGCAACATGAACGTCACCTACAACAACGCCAAGTTCAGGGATGACATCATCGGCTCAACCGTCATTCCGATCGCGGGCAAATTCCTGCCCGACAGCGCCAAATGGATCGTCAGCGGCGGTGTGACGGTCGAGCCCGCAAGCTGGCTGGTCGCCAATTTCTCGGGTAAATATACCAGCAAGCGTTGGTCCACCTTCGTCAACACCCCTGGATCGAGCGTGCCCGGCTACACCGTCTTCAGCGCCTATGTCGACATTGGCGACGGGTTCACCTTCGGCCCGGTCAAGAGCATCAAGGCGCGGTTCAACGTCGACAATATCTTCGACAAGGATACGCTGTCCTATATATCCACATCACTGCAGGGCGATGGCTCCTTCCGGCCGCTGTCTCCACGCACCTTCCAGTTCACCATTTCGGGCGAGATTTGATGCGGAAAAAGATGATGGCGGGAGCAGCGCTGATGGCGCTGCTCCCGATCGGGGTACAAGCGCAGGAAGTTTCCAAGAAAGTCTACCAGCTTCATCAGAGATTGCTGACGCTCGACAGCCATCTCGACACGCCCGCCTCGCTCGACCTGCCGGGCTGGTCGATCGAGGAGGAGCATGGGGTTCATAGCGACTATACCCAGGTCGATCTGCCGCGCATGAAGAAGGGCGGCCTCGACGGCGGTTTCTTTGCGATCTACACGCCGCAGGGGCCGCTGACGGAAGAAGGTTTCCGCAAATCGCGTGACTTCGCGCTGCTGCGCGGCGTGTCGATCCGGGAGATGGTGGCGGCGGACCCGGCCAATTTCGCGCTGGCGCTGGAGGCGAAGGATGCCGCGAAGATCGCGGCATCAGGCAAGCGGGTCGTCTATATGTCGATCGAAAACGCCTATCCGTTGGGCGAGGACGTGTCGCTGCTCAAGACCTTCTATGACATGGGCGTGCGCGTGTCGGGCTTTGCCCATTTCGCCCACAACCAGTTTGCCGACAGCTCCACCGATCCGTCGAAGAAGCCGCGCTATGGTGGCCTTAGTCCGCTGGGCAAGGAACTGCTCAAGGAGATGAACCGCCTCGGCATCGTGCCGGACGCATCGCACAGCAGCGATCAGGTGCTGGACGATCTGCTCGCGCTTTCCACCTCGCCGGTCCTGCTGACCCATTCGGGCTGCAAGGCGGTCTATGACCATCCGCGTAACATTGATGACGAGCATTTGAAGGCGCTGGCCGCCAAGGGCGGGGTGATCCAGATGAACGCCTATGGCGTCTATCTGCGCGCCTCCAAGCCCAATCCGCAGCGGCAGGAGGCATTGAAGGCGCTCTTCGGCCAGTTGCGCGAGGACGCAAAGCTGTCGCCGGAAAAGCGCGCCGAATTGCTGGCCAAGCGGCAGGAAATCGACCGGCTCTATCCGGAAACGGACCGGGCGACCTTCGACGATTTCATGGCGCATATGCTCCATGCGCTCAAGGTGGCGGGGCCGGATCATGTCGGCATCGGCCTTGACTGGGACGGCGGCGGCGGCGTTGTCGGCCTGGAGGATGTGCTCGACCTGCCCAGGATCACCGCTGCCCTGTTGAAGGCGGGTTATAGCGAGGCGGACGTCCAGAAGATCTGGTCGGGCAACGTCCTGAGGGTTCTGGCCGCGGCAGAGGCCGCCAAGGGGTCGTAAGAGCGACGGGTCGCAGCAGGGGCCGCCTGGATCAATGGCGGCCCCTGTCCTATGATGACGGTCCCTGGCGTTGCGTGGACGCCGCCGTCGCTTGTGCAGGGGCCGTCAGTCCGGCTTTTTCCTGCGGCCGGAAATGTGGCGCGACAATTCCAGGCCGAATTCTTCCGCAAGCTTTTCCCGGACGCCGCCGCCACGCACGATCATCTGCGCCCACCCGCTATGTCCGTTGCGAACCTCGACCCGGAAACTGCCCAGCGCTTGCGCGGATGCGGCATCGACCACGTTTACCGTGCCTTCCAATATGTCTGAGCTGGCGGCCAGCATCGCCATGGCGGCATCGGCGGTCTTCAGCCGGTCCAATGTGATCCGCAAGATGATGGGCGTGCCGTCGTTCAGCTTCCATTCCCGGGTGACATCGCGGATGACCAGCGGAAACATCTGCTTGAAAGGCATGGTGGCGTATAGCGCCCCATCTTGCGGTCCGGTTGGGTAGCTGGCGGGATCGAGCGGAGGCAAGCCGGCATTGGCTCGCTTGCGTGCTGCCTTGGCATCGCTCTCCTGGAGTTCGGTGAGCATATCGGGTGCGAAATCCAGATCCATGCCGGTGATCCTGACCGGCTGACCGGCGGACAGGGCGAGCGGTTGGATTATCGTCACTTGCCGGGCCTGAGCGGCTTGCGCGAACAGCAATATCGGCAGCACGAACATCAGACGGCGGTACATGGCGGTTCTTCCTGTCAACCGTTCCGCGATGACAGGGCCGACTTAAAACCCGCTTTCCGGTCATGATTAATGCCCTCTTGGGGCGGGCTTCATCTATCCGGCGCACTTATGCTTATCCATATAGAAAATAGAATGAATGAAGCTTATGATTGCAATTTGATATATAATATATCATAAATCGACGATGATCACCTCGCAGCAAATGCGCGCCGCCCGCGCCCTTCTTGGCATCGACCAGCGCCAGCTCGCTGCGCTGGCCGGGGTGTCTCTGCCGACGATCCAGCGCATGGAAGCCTCTGATGGACAGGTTCGCAGCGTCGTTGACACGCTGGTGAAGGTCATCAACGCGCTCGAAACTGCCGGGGTGGAAATTATTGGTGAGAATGCAGTTTCCAATGGAATAGGGCGCGGAGTGCGCTTGAAGGAGACTATGGCTGGCAAGCAGCCCCGTCGCGCGCTTTCAATGCTGTTCGATCAAGCCGAATTGCCAGCGGACCAAGATGATGCATCGTGATGCGCGGCTTGCCGCCTTCACGCCGAAGCTCTTTACCGTCATAGGCACTGGCTATTCGTTCGATAATTTCCGCCGGGATGCCGTTGCGGGCCTGACGGTCGCGATCGTAGCGCTCCCGCTCGCCATGGCCTTGGCGATCGCGAGCGGAGCCTCGCCGGACAAGGGTCTTATCACATCCGTCATCGCCGGTTTTCTGATCTCCGCTCTTGGCGGTTCGCGGGTGCAGGTCGGCGGCCCCACCGGCGCCTTCGTGGTCGTCGTCTTCAACGTCATCGCGCAACATGGCTATGACGGGCTGCTGCTGGCCACGTTGATGGCGGGGCTGATATTGATCGTCGCGGGCTATTCTGGCCTTGGCAGTCTCGTGCGGTTCATCCCCCAGCCCGTGGTGATCGGCTTCACTGCGGGGATTGCGGTCATCATCGCGTCCAGCCAGGTGAAGGATTTTCTCGGGCTGTCGATGAAGATCGTGCCGGCGGATTTCATCCCCAAATGGCAGGCTTATTGGGATGCGCTGGGCAGCATCCGTCCCGACGCCCTGATGGTCGGCGTCGGATCGCTGGCGCTGATCATCGCCCTGCGGCTATGGGCGCCGCGACTGCCCGGTTTCCTGATCGCGATCATGGCGGCGGCCGTCCTGGTGACGCTGCTGCACCTGCCGATCGCGACAATCGGATCGCGCTTTCCGGACCTGCCGACCGGGCTGCCCGCTCCGGCGTTGCCCGACATTTCGTTCGCCAAGTTGCAGTCGGTCATGTCCTCGGCCTTCATCATCGCTTTTCTCGCCGGGATAGAAGCGCTGCTTTCGGCGGTCGTGGCCGACGGGATGATCGGATCCCGGCATCGGTCGAACCAGGAGCTGGTTGGCCAGGGCGTCGCCAATCTGGCCTCGGCTCTGTTCGGCGGCCTGCCGGCGACCGGGGCCATCGCGCGCACGGCGACCAACATCAAGGCCGGTGCCATCTCGCCCGTCGCCGGCATGATGCATGCGATATTCTTGCTGCTGTTCGTCCTCTTCGCTTCCGATCTCATGGCCTATGTGCCTTTGGCGGCGCTTGCGGCGATCCTGTTCATGGTCGCCTGGGGCATGAGCGAACATCATCGCTTCATCCAATTGCTCCGCATGCCCAATGGGGATCGCGGCCTGCTGTTGCTCACCTTCGGCCTCACGGTGCTGGTCGATCTCACGGTAGCGATCGGCGTGGGCGTGACGCTGGCCTCGCTCCTCTTCATGATGCGCATGAGCAAGACGGTGGAGATTGCGAGCGACACGAATAGCCTTTCATCGGATCGGCGAGAGGAGGAAGATGAGGACGTTCATCAGCGCGATGCGCTTCCCTTCGGCGTCGAAGTGTTCCGGATCGATGGACCGGTCTTCTTCGGCGTCGCGAACGAATTGCTCGACACCCTGCGCCGTATCGGGCGTGCGCCTAGAGTCATCATCCTGCGGATGCGGCGTGTCCCTTTGCTTGACGCGAGCGGTGTCACCGCGATCGAGGAAATCGTCCATCACGCGACGTCTGCGGGCACGCAGATCATCCTTTCCGGCGTGCAGGCTCAACCAAAAGCGATGTTGGAGCGTGTCTCGCTGGGACCGGGAAGCCGTCGGGTCATCCATAGTGAAGACTTCCCGGAAGCACTGCGCATCGCCGCAGCCATCACCGATGCTCCGCCGTTGACCAGCTAGCGCTGATGCGTGTCGGGGGAAGGTAGCATTTCCCGCAGGGAGGACGGCAGGCCAACGTCCCGCTCTATCCAGGTGCGGGTGCCGCGATCGGCCAGGTTGAGGTACAGTCAGCGGAAGGCACCGGCGCGATCAGCCTCGCACCCGTCCACCGGCTGCGATCCTCCTGCCGCAAATCTCCCGTCGAACCGGCCGTATAAAGCGGCAGGATGACATTATGGTGGCATTACTGGTGAATTACGGGACTCGCCTTCGCCCGGCGGCATCGCTAACATGGATCAGCCGCTTTCTTTCCGGCGATCCCATGTCAGGATATTTATGCCAATAGAGATTGAGCGCAAATTCCTGGTCGTGGGCGATGCATGGCGGCAGAGGGCCGATAAGGGGCGCTTCCTTCGTCAAGGCTATGTCGCGCATGAGGCGCATGCGAGCGTGCGTGTCCGCCTGTCCGATGAGGGAGCCTGGCTCACGTTGAAGAGCGGGCGAGCGGGCATCGTGCGGGACGAATTCGAATATGAGATTTCGCGCATCGATGCGGAGGATATGCTCGACAGACTGTGCGTCGGCCCGGTGATCGAGAAGACGCGCTACCGCGTGCCCCATGGCGGCAAGATCTGGGAGGTAGATGTTTTTGCCGGCCGGGCGGAAGGGCTGGTTCTGGCCGAAATCGAACTGGCTGCCACGGATGAACCGTTCGATCTGCCCGACTGGGCCGGCAAGGAAGTCACCGACGATCCCCGCTTCCGCAATTCGGCTATCGCTCTGATCCCGATGGCCGAAGTGGCCGCCTGAAAAGGCCTGCCGCTAACAGCGCACCAATGTCACACCGGCACCAGCAATATGCCGTGCGCCAAGGCTCGTCCATTCTGACCGGGGGCGCCCCTTGCTTTCCCAGTCAACCCATCAGGCCCGTGCAGCCGTGATGGAGGGATGTTCCGTAGTGCGGATTCCAGCGGCCTTGCGTTCGGAATAGCGGTCGACCAACTGCGCGGCATGGGGCCGCATCAGCACGGTGATGCGAACCAGCTCCTCCATCACGTCGACAATGCGATCATAATAGCTGGACGGCCGCATCCGACCCTCTTCATCGAATTCCTTATAGGCCATGGCTATCGACGACTGATTGGGGATGGTGAACATCCGCATCCACCGCCCCAGAAGGCGAAGGGTGTTCACCGCGTTGAACGACTGCGAACCGCCGGATACCTGCATGACCGCCAGGGTGCGGCCCTGGGTCGGGCGCAGCCCCTTCATCTCCAGCGGCAGATGGTCGATCTGCGCCTTCATGATGCCGGTGATCTGCCCATGGCGCTCCGGGCTGCACCACAGCATGCCCTCGGACCACAGGGCATGTTCGCGTAGCTCGTGGACCGCTGGATGATCGTCGCCCTTGACCTGATCGGGGAGCGGAAGGTCCGATGGATCGAAAATCCGCGTCTCTGCACCGAAATATTCCAGCAGCCGCGCGGCTTCCTCAACGGCCAGCCGGGAGAAAGATCGTTCCCGCAGCGATCCGTAAAGCAGCAGGATACGGGGTGGATGCTGATCGTTTCCCAAACCGAGGGCAGGGCGGCGGTGGACAAACTCCTGTTGCAATGCCGGCAGGTGATCGGCGGCCAACAGCGGGCGCAAGCGGTTCATGCGATGTCTTTCCGATTCTCACCGAAGATGGCTTCGGAGGCCAGATGGGCGATAAGGGCGCCGACGAATTGCACGGCAATGAAGCCGGGCACACTGGTCGGGGCGATACCCGCAAAGCTGTTGCTGAGCGACCGGGCGATGGTGATCGCCGGATTGGCGAAACTGGTCGAGGATGTGAACCAATAGGCAGCCGTGATGTAGAGCGCGACGCTGGCCGGCACCCATTGCGGACGTGTCTTCGCGGTTCCGATAATGGTCAGCACCAGGCCGAAGGTCGCGATGCCCTCTCCGGCCCATTGGCCGATGCCGCTGCGAACCTTTTCCGAAACCTCCCAGATCGGCGCGCCGAACATGATATGCGCGGCCCAGACGCCGAGAATGCCGCCGATCAACTGAGCGCACATATATTGCAGGGCCGTGCTTGTCCCAATGTGGCCGCGCAAGCGCATCACCAGCGTTACCGCCGGATTGAAATGCGCTCCCGAAACCGGCCCCAACATGGTGATGAGAACGAAGAGGATTGCGCCCGTCGCCAGCGTGTTCCCGAGCAGAGCGACCGCGCCATTCCCGCCGGAGAGCGTCTCTGCCATGATGCCTGAACCGATGACGGTCGCGAACAGCATGAAGCTGCCGAGCGCCTCTGACCAAAGTGCCGAACGATTCATCCGTGCAGCACGCGATGGCCGGATGCGTCGATGACCTGCTCGCCATCTTCCTTGGCAAAGGCGGCTTTTTGCGTTTGCGGGAGCAGGTCCAGAACCGCCTCGGACGGGCGGCATAGTTTCACGCCCAAGGGCGAGACAACCAAAGGGCGGTTGATCAGAATGGGATGCGCCATCATGGCATCGATCAGCGCGTCATCGGACAGCGTTTCATCGCCAAGGCCCAATTCGGCATAGGGCGTGCCTTTTTCGCGCAACAGCGCGCGAGGGTTGATCCCGGCGCGGGCGATCAGGCTTTCCAGCATGGCGCGCGAAGGGGGTGTCTTGAGATATTCCACGACGTGCGGCTCGATCCCGGCGTTGCGGATCATCGCCAGCGCGTTGCGCGACGTGCCGCATTCGGGATTGTGGTAGATGATGATGTCGGTGGTCATTCGGTGGCTCCCGCCTTGGTGCTGGCGCCGTCGCCCTGACCGATCTCCCTGAGCTGACGGCGCGTTGCCATCTCATCGAGGCTGGCAAGGGGCAGCGCGAGGAAAAGGGAAATGCGGTTTCGCAGATAATGGAGCGCGCGCATGAATGCCTCGCGCTGCTCTTCTCCTTCTACGGCGGCCGGGTCTTCGATTCCCCAATGCGCCGTCATGGGATGGCCGATCCAGACCGGGCAGGATTCGCCCGCCGCATTGTCGCAGACCGTGAAGATGAAATCGAACCGCGGCGCGCCGGGACCGGCAAACTCATCCCAGCTCTTGGAGCGCATGCCCGCCGTATCGAAGCCAAGATCCTCCAGCACGGCGATCGCCATGGGATGCACTGCGCCTTTGGGCTGGCTTCCGGCGCTATAGGCGCGAAAGCGGCCTTCTCCCAGCTTGTTCATCAGCGCCTCGCCCAGAATGGAGCGGGCCGAATTGCCGGTGCACAGAAAGAGGACGTTATAGATTTTGTCGGTCATGGCCTGATACCTTCAGCAGCAGGTGAGTTCAGCGATCAGAGGCTCGCACAGCTCGCGGCGGCCCTCGCAACAATCCTTGGCGAGATAGAGCATCAGGTCGCGCAATTTGGCGATGTTCGCACGCTGGATCATCTGTCGGCCGCGCTTCTCGGCCAGGACCAGCTCCGCCGCGACGAGGACGGCCAGATGCGTGGAAAAGGTGCTCTGGCTCAGTCCCGATGCGTCGACAAGCTGCCCGGTGGAAAGACCCTCGGGTTCCGCGCGGACGAGGCGTTGAAATGCCTCAAGGCGAGTGGGATGGGAAAGGGCAGCAAGGGCGCCGAGTGCGTCTTCGATTTCCATTCATCGTCTATTATCGATGAATTGGCTGTCGTCAATATCTATCGAAATTATCCGATGCGTTTAATATTCCAGAGACATGGCTTGCGCTTATCCTTGGCGGATGCTGTCGATGATGCGCCGGATATTCCGGCGCCGCCATGGTGCCGGCGACATCCCGACAGTCCCGGGACCAACCGCTCAGTGCCGATCCGCAAGAACACGGAACCCCAAGAAATAATCGCCTTGCCTGCCCCGCCATGATAGATTTCCCTGCCCGCCGATCCAGGCAGGCGCGAGTCTTTGCAGGGAGGAACCATGACACTCTCGATCGGCAGCAAGGCCCCCGACTTCACGGCGCAGACCACCAAGGGCGAAATCCGCTTCCACGAATGGCTGGGCGAAAGCTGGGGCATCCTCTTTTCGCACCCCAAGGACTTCACCCCCGTCTGCACGACGGAGCTGGGCTATCTCGCCCGGCTGACCCCCGAATTCGCCAGCCGCAATTGCAAGGCGATCGGCCTCTCAGTTGACCCCGTCGGCAATCATGAGCGCTGGCTGGCCGACATCAAGGCCGCGACCGGCGGCGACGTCACCTACCCCATCATTGGCGACAGCGACCTGAAAGTCGCCCAAGCCTATGAAATGCTCCCCGCCAGCGCCGGGGACAGCAGCGAAGGCCGCACCGCCGCCGACAACCAGACGGTCCGCACCGTCTACCTGATCGGCCCCGACAAGCTCATCAAGGCGATGCTGAGCTACCCCATGAGCAGCGGCCGTAATTTCGACGAGGTGATGCGCCTGCTCGACAGTTGTCAACTGACGGCAAAGCACAAGGTCGCGACCCCGGTGAACTGGAAATGGGGAGAGGATGTCATCATCGTCCCCGCCGTGTCCGACGAGGAGGCGAAGCAACGCTTCCCCGAAGGCTGGACCAGCGTCACGCCCTATATGCGCGTCGTCCCCCAGCCCCAAGACTAATATGTTCTTCGCGGTCTTTCAGGATGGCGAAGGATGCAAATCCTATATCATCGCCAATGAGGCATGCTGCGCGGCGGCCATCATCGACCCGGCGCTGGATTTGGTCGACCGCTATCTGGGCGAAGTGAACCGGCAGGGGCTGCGCGTCCGCTACATCATCGACACGCACACCCATGCCGATCATTTCTCCGGCGCGCGTGCGCTGCGGGAGGTGCTGCACGCCCCCATCGTCATGCACCGCTTCTCCCCCGCGCCCTATGTCGAGATGCATGTGGAGGACGGCCATTCGCTGCCCCTGGGCGACATGCGGATGCGCATCCTCCACACCCCCGGCCACACCCGCGATTCCATGTGCATCCATGTCGAGGATCGCCTGTTCACTGGCGATACGCTGCTGATCGGCGGCACCGGGCGCAGCGACCTGCCCAGCGGCGACCCGGTGCAGTTGCATGACAGCCTGTTCCACAAGCTGCTCGACCTGCCCGACGACACGCTGGTTTTCCCGGCCCATGATTATAAGGGTCGCGAAGGCTCTACTATAGGGGCCGAGCGCGCCAGCAATCCCCGCCTCGCCAAGACCGATCAAGGCGAGTTCGTCACGTTGATGAACAGCCTCAACCTGTCGGCTCCCACCCACCTCACCGAAGCGCTGCGCACCAACATGTCCGGCGGCAAGACCGTGCGCCAATTGCTGGCCGAGGCCGGCGCCAAAGTGCCCTTCATGGCAATGGACGAACTGCTCCGCCGTTTCGAACTGCGGGCCAATGATTTCGTCATCCTCGACGTGCGTGAAAAGGACGCCTTCGCCACCGGCCATGTGCCGGGCGCCATTCACCTGCCACGCGGCCAACTCGAACTGCGCGTCAACGAAGTCCTCCCCGACCCCAGCGTGGAGGTGCTGACCGTGTGCGAACTGGGCAAGATTTCCACGCTGGCGGCAGCCACGCTGCACGAACTGGGCTTCCACCGCGCCACCGCGCTCGACGGCGGCATGGCGGCATGGCGAGAGAAGGGCCACCCGCTTGAAAAAGCCGCGCGAGCCTGACCGTAGGCGTCACCAACGGTGGAAAAGCCTCATCTCTGCGGTTGAGGCGATCACGGCAATCTTCCAGGCCGAAGAAGGGCCGATCGTGCGGTTGCGTGGTCTCAAGCCGGGCGATCTTGGCCGGGTGGTAGAGCGGCAGGCGATGCTTTATGCCGAGGAATATGGCTGGAACCAGGACTATGAGGCATTGGCCGCCCGCATTGTCGCTGACTTCCACCAATCGTTCGATCCGCTCCGGGAAGCTGCCTGGATCGCGGAAATGGACGGTCGAATGGTTGGTTCGATCTTCCTGGTTAAAAGCGAAGATCAGAAGGTCGCCAAATTGCGGCTTCTCTATGTCGAGCCGGATGCGCGTGGTGCCGGCGTAGGCAGAATGCTCGTCGATAGCTGCATCCAGCGCGGGCGCGAAATGGGATATGAGCGGATCGATCTATGGACCAACAGCGTCCTGGCGGCTGCACGCAACATCTACCAGCGCGTCGGATTCAAGCTTGTTGACGAAGCGCCCCATCATTCCTTCGGTCACGATCTGATCGGACAAACCTGGTCGCTGGAGTTGTGACGTCCTCGCCTGCTCGCGTGTGAGCCATCAATGGCCGAGGAAGAGGTAGGGGAAATGATGGCAAAGCGGCTGCGGCCAAGGATCAGATAGGCACAGGCACCGGCGATGGCCGCCAATATGGCGCGCTGCGGCGGCAGGCCTGCTATGCCTGCATAGGCGATCGCTTCGGGCAGCATCAGGCCCGCAATCGAAAGCCCGGCTATGGCATCGCGCCCCTGCATGGTTGGACATCCTCTGCAAAGCCCGTCCCAAGGGTGTCGCGCCACGTTTCGCAAGCCATGCGCCGGACGGCAAGAGTCTGTTAAAGCCAGATCCGATTTCTGCGTGCCAACTGAGGCTGGCCGCTTCCGCGCCGTCTTCTTCATGAGTGGGGAGGCTGGACAGATGTCAGGACACGCACCCTTTCTGTCGGCGATCGCTGTTGGATGGCTCGGTTTGACATGGCCGGTTCCCGCTGTGGCGGGGACGGACTTGGTGCCGCGAGCGGACAATGTGCTGATGGCCCAACTGGAGGCCCGTCTTGCAGACAAGGATTTGCCAGCATCAAAACGCCCGCCGGGATTGACCCTGGGCAACGGCCTGAGCGCCGAAGACCGCTTCGACCTTGCCAACAGGAAAGTCCGTTCAAAGACGCTAGGCATCGGACCTGTGGAACTGGCGCTGACGGGGGGCAGGGCAGCCAATTTCGCACAGCGTTATGATATGCCCTATGCGGTGGATCGCTGGACGCTCAAATTCGTCGGTGCCAGCGCGTCCTTGTCTCTCCTGTCCGGCGTCGATTTCGTCCTGGACGCGGAATATGCGCGCATGGCCCGAAGATTGTCGGTTCTGGAGGTGACGCCGCACCGGCTGGCAACCGGGATGGCCCGGCTGGGCGGCGGCTTTTCGTTCGGCGGGAATGCCCGGCTGATGCTGGATTATGTATCCGTCGCGCGGTCAAGGCACCAGGACGATCTGACGCGGATGGCTGAGGCTCTTGGTGGTGCGCCGGTGACCGGGCGTGGGCCGGAATTGTCCTTCGCCCTGGGCTCTGGCACGGAAAGCGGGCAAGGCAATTGGCGTTTTTCGCTGGCCTCCCTGCGGCGCCCGATGAGCGATCTGGGGCTGGCGGCGGATGGCGATATCCGTACCGATGCCCGCGCCATGTTGAACTTCACCCTTCATCTTTGAGCGTGCCGCCAGCGCAGTATGAGGACCGGCAGCAGCAGCAGGCTCATCACGGTCGAACTGATCAGGCCGCCCAGGATCACCACCGCCATCGGCCCCTGAATCTCGCGCCCGGCCTGGCCGGAATCGATCGCCAGCGGCGCAAGGCCGAGCGCGGTGACGAGTGCGGTCATCAGGATCGGCGTGACCCGCTCCCTTGTGGCCCGCAGCACGGTGTCGAGCGACCAGGGCGCGCCTTCCGTCTCGACCAGATGGTCGGTGTGGGACAGCAGCAATATGGCGTTGCGCGCGGCAATGCCGAACAGGGTGACAAAGCCCACCAGCGCCCCCAGCGAAAGCGTGCCGCCGGTCAGCAGCACGGCGACGACCCCGCCCGCCAGCGCGAAGGGTGCGCCGGACAGGATCAGCCCGGCTGGCCGCGCTCCGCCAAAGGTGAGCGACAACAGCGCGACCATGGCGATGGCGGCGAAGGCGACGTTCAGCAGCAATTGGTGCGAAGCGGCTGCCTGTCCTTCGGCCGCGCCGGCATATTCCACATAGACGCCCGGCGGCAGAAGGATCTGCGCCGCGATGCGGGCGCTGGCGTCGCGGACGAAGCCGCTGATGTCCGAGCGTGTCGGATTCACGGTAACGACCTGCCGCCGCTGGCCGCCATCATGAACGATGGTGGAGCGGCCTTCCTCCTCCCGGATCGTGGCAATGTCGCTGAGGCGCGTTGCGGTGCCGTCGGCGGCGCGGACCAGCATGGCGCCGATGCCCTCCGGGTCCTGTCTCAGGGACGGCGGCAGGGCGAGGGCGATATCCACGGTGCGGTTGGCATCGCTGGTCTGCGCGACGACATGGCCCTGAAAGGCGATCTCTATGGCATCATAGGCGTCGGTGGCGGTGATGCCGTGCAACGCCATGCGGTCATGGTCAAGCCGGATACGCAGCACGGGCGTTCCGGCAGGCGCCTTCACCTGCACATCGGCGGCGCCCGGCGTCTGACCCACGACCCGCGATATCTGTGCGGCGACGCGATCCAGCGTGTCGAGATCGGCGCCATAGATGCTGATCACCACCGCTGCCGTTTCGCCCGACAGGCTTTCGCCGATGCGGTCGCCCAGGAAAGTCAGCACCTCGGTCTGGATGCCGGGATAGCGGGCCAGAACGGCACGGATGCCGGTCTGTGCCGCTTCCTCGCCCGCGCCATTGACGGGCTTCAGCCTGACATGGAATTCGCTGTGATTGGGAAGGAATGTGTCCTCGCCCGCTTCGGCGCGGCCCATCTGCTGCTCGACCGTCGCGACCTGCGGCAAGGCGAGCAGATCGTGCGAAATGCGCGCGCCGGTTCGGCGCATCCAGTCCATCGACGCGCCGGTGGGGCCGATCACCTGCACCACATAATGCCGTTCGCGAAAGGCGGGGAGCAGTTCGTTGCCCAGCGACAGGAACAGCAGGCTGCCGACGATCCCGGTCAGGGCAGCGACGAGGGCAATCGGGCGCGGATGGGCGCAGAGGCGGCGCACGAGCCGCTCATGCCCCACCTTGAGGCGAGCGATGAAGCGGGGCTCGTCGCGGTGCGTCACATTGCGCAGCAGCAGATAGGCCAGCGCCGGCGTCACGCTGACCGCCACCAGCAGCGATGCCGTCACGGCCAGCGCAAAGGCGAGCGCCAGCGGGCGGAAGAAGGCGCCATGCAGGCCGGTCAGCAGCAGGATCGGCGCCATGGTCAGCAGCAGCACATAAGTCGCATAGACCACCGGCGCCCGCACCTCGACCGAGGCGGCCTCCACCACGGCGGATCGCGGCATGTCCGGCGGCGCGAGGCGCAGGCGGCGGGCGATATTCTCTATGTCGACAATGGCGTCGTCGATCACCACGCCCAGCGCCACGGCCAGACCGCCCAGCGTCATCGTGTTGATCGTCTGCCCGAAATGATCGAGCACCAGGATCGCCGCCAGCAGCGAGAGCGGGATGGAGAGAAAGGCGATCAGCGCCACGCGCAGGCTGCGCATGAAGGCGATCAGCACGAAAGCGATCAGCAGCCCGCCGATCAACAGGTCATGGCGGATGCCCGCCAGCGCCGTCTCGATGAAATTGGCGGGGCGGTGGAGCGCGGGATACAGCGTCACCCCCTGCGCCGCCAGCGCCGGTCGCATGTCCTGCAACGTCTTCTCGACCGCCAGCGTGGTGTAGAGCGTATTGGCGCCATATTGACTCGACAGGGCCAGCAGCACGCCCGGCTTCCCCATGATGAGCGCATCGCCAAATTGCGGCGCGGGCGCATCGACGACATCAGCGACGTCACCCAGCCGCAGCGATCCGCCATTGGTCGGCGTCAGCACCGATTGGGCAAGGCTTTTCGCCGTCACCGCGCCATTGTCGGGCTGGACCAATATGCGCTGATTGGGTGTGTCGGCAAAGCCCCCGCCGCGCACGGCGGCGCTCGCCTGAATGGCACTCGACAGGTCGCTGATGGACAGGTTGCGGGCGATCAGGTCGGCGGGGCGCACGCGGATTTCGATGCGCCGCTGCGCCCCGCCAAAGACATTCGCGCGCGCCACGCCCGGCACGGCCAGCAGGCGCGGACGCACCGTCCATTGCACCAGATCGCGCAGCGCCAGCGGGCTGATCCGCTGCGAAGTGAAGCCGATCTTCAGCAGGTCCATGGTTGAGGAGGTGAGCGGCGTCAGCTGCGGCGTCCCCACGCCTGCGGGCAGGCGCGCGGCGGCATCGCCCAGCGCTTCGGCCACGACCTGTCGGGCACGATAGGGATCGCTGCCCTCCTTGAAGGTAACGGTGATGACCGACAGACCCTGGATCGATTCCGACCGCACGGATTCCACGCCATTGGCGCCGTTGACCACGGTTTCGAGCGGACGGGTGACCAGCGCCTCGACCTGTTCGGGCACATAGCCGGGCGCTTCGGTCTGGATCGTGGCCTGCGGCGGCACGAAATCGGGGAAGACGTCATAGGCGGCGCTGCGCAGCGCAAGTCCGCCGATCAGCAGCAGGAGCAAGGCGGCGGTCAGCACCGTCCAGGGATGGCGCACGCTCTGGCGGACGACAAGGGCGAGCATCAGTCGTCCTCGCCCGCCGCTTCGCCGCCGCGCTCGATGGAAAGCAGTACAGCCGCGCCGTCGGCCGCCACGCGATCGCCGGGTTTCAGGCCGTTGTTCAGGCCGTCGCGCACGAACCAGCCATCGGCCTGCGCGCGCGCATCGGTCAACTCGACCCGCCGATAGCCGCCGCCCGGCTCGGCGCGATAGACCCAAAGCCCGCCCTGATAGCGCAACAGCGCTGCACGGGGCACGATGACGCCGCTTTCCTTGCCCTGCGTTTGGGCCATGCTGGCCGGCAGCACGCGGCCCGTGCCCAGTTCCCGCGCCAGAGCGCCATATATGATCGCGAGCGAACCCGCGCTTTGCAGACGGGTATCGGCAGCGGCGGCGGGACCGATCAGGCGGACAGGCATCACCGCCGCGCCCTCACCGATCCGCGCCACGCCGGTCCCAGGTGCCGCGCCATCGGCAAAGTCCACCCGGATCAGACTGGCCTGGCCTGCGGCGACGGCCCTGACCAGATCGCCCAGCGCAGCGGATGACAGCCGCGCCAGACCGGAGCCATATTCCAGCCCCACACGCTGCGTGGCGGCGGCCAGCCGCGCTCGATCGGCCACGGCCTGCGCGCGGGCGCTTTCCACCGCTTTTGTGGAGGCGCTCTGATCGGCGGCCGCGAGCGCGCGTTGCCGGGCGTCATCCGCCTGGGAGGCGGTCAGGGCCGCCCGGGCGCTGACGATCTCGCTCTGGATAGCGGACAGGGTGCTGATGTCGAGCGCACGGGCAAGGCCATGCCGGACCGCGCTTGTCTGCGCGGGGATCAGCGTTACGGCATGAATGCCCGCTCGGGACGCCTGCGCTGGATCGAGCGCCACCACGCCTTCGGGCGTGGCCGGTGCGATAGCGGATGGCGACGCGTCGTCCGCGTCTGGCGTCAGCGCGGGCCAGGCAAGGAACAAGGCCGACGCAAGCCCCGCGCCCGACAAGGCAGAGCCAGCCGCAAGGAACAGCGGTTTCATGCGGCAGGCTCCAGCGCACCGGGTTTCAGCATCAATTCAGGCCCTTCAAGGGGACGACGCAGCGCATCTTCCAGCGCCGCGTCGGCGGCATGGACTCGGGCGAGCGCAGCCCATTCCGCCAGTTCAGCTTGCGGTGCCCCACCCTGTGCGGCGGCCCAGTCGGTGCGGTCAATCTGGCCTTGGCGCAACTGCGCGTCAGCCTGCGCCGCAAGGCGGCGGGCGATAGGCAGGTCGGCCCTCCGTACCCGCGCCAGCGCCGCGCGGGCCAGGCGGCATTCCATGATCGCGGCGTCCAGAGCGGCATTGGCGGCGGCGACCACCGCCTCCAATTTACGCCCGGCCTCCGCCCGCTTCGCCTGCGCGGCGGCGATGGCATGGCGATTGAGGTCAAGCGGCGGCAAGGCGAGGCCGATCGACAGGGGCAGCTTGGTGAGACCCCGTTCCCAGCTATAGCCGGGCGAAAGGGAAATGGCCGGATATTGTTTGGCGATTTCGCCGCGCAGGTCGCTTTCCGCCTGGTCATAAGCTGCGATGGCCTTGAGGATGTCGGCCCGCGCCACGGTCGCACCGATGCGATCCCCTATGGCCCCCATCGGCTCCGGCGCCGGTTCGTCGAAATCCGCCCAATCGAAAGCGATGGTGGCCAGTGCTTCGACGGACAACCCAATGGCGGTGGCGAGCGTCTGCCGCGCACCGGCGGTCCTGCCGCGTGCATCATCGGCGGTTGCTGCGGCGGTCGCGACATCGGCTCGCACCCGTTCCAAATCGGCGCGGGCCACCGCGCCAGCCTTCAGACGCCTTTCCATCGCCGCCTGCTGCTGATGGCGGAAGGCGAGGAGTCGGGCCGCCGCATCGGCCTCGCGCATGGCGACCAGCATGTCGGCCAGCGCACGGCGTGCCTGCATCCGTGCGGCCCAGACCGTATCGGCAAAGTCATAGCGCGCAATGGCTACGCCGATGGCTGCGCTGGTGATGCGCGCTTCGCGGCGTCCTCCCGTATCGAGCGGCACATCGATCGCGCCGCCGAGCAGCCAGGGGGAATGGGTCGACGGATCATTCGCATATTCGCTGCTCAGCGTCAGCGTCGTGCCGGGGGCTTGTCGCGCGGCGGCCTCCTGCGCGCTCGCGGTGACCATGGCGGCCCGCGCCACGGCGACATCGGGATTGTGGACCAGCAAGGCCACCAGCACCGAAAGCCGGGTCCAACGCGTGGCGTCATAGGGTGCCGCCGGGGCTATCTGTGCCTGTTCGGCCTGCACGGCTCCGGCGTCGATGGGGCGTTGCTGGCGCGCAAGGGCCAGCGCCGCCGCGTCCATGGGCGCGGGGTGGTAGGACTGGCACCCGCCAAGCGGCCAGGCGCATAGCGACAAAAACAGGAAGAAAACCGGCCTGCGCATCATGATGAGGGCTCTAGGCTCGCGCTGGACAAGCGCCTAATTGCAATATGGTAAGGTTAGGACCAATCGACATTCAGCCCTGACGGCCTGCAAATGGCGCTTTTCCGTGCTTCCGGTGCTCACGTACTTTTAGTACGCTGCGTTGAAGCGAGGCACGTGACTCGCTTCAAGGGTCACGAAAAACCATCATTTTCGGCACGTCATCATCTGAATGTCGATTGGCCCTAGGCTTTAGGCTCCGCAGGCGGAGCGTCGGCCCTTGACGATGCAACTGCGGATGATCTGTCCGGTCAGGCCATGAACCTCGACCCGCCAGCGCCGCCTGCCCGTCCGCTCCAGCGTCATGAAGCCGAAATGGTCCGTCCAACTGTCGAACCGAAAAACCTTGGCGCCGGGCACAGGCTCCTGCCCCAAGGCTCTGTCGGCGGGTACCTGCGTCACATCCTCCTGCGTTCCCGCCATGCCGGAAATGAACTGGCTGGGGTGGCGGGGGCCAAGATCGGCCTGCTGCCATTCATGGACATGGCCTGCGACCAGCATGTCGATACCGGCAAGGGTCAGGGATGGGTCGGCGGCGCCGAAAGTGGACCGCACCGAAGCATAGCCCGCCTGGATGCGCAGCAGACCCTGCTTGTTGGAGGCGGCAAGGCCCAGAAGCGGATAGTGATCGGTTGCAAGGGTGAAGCGATGCCCCTTCGCCATATCGGCAACGGCCTGCTGGATCGCCCGGATCTGCCCGTAACGTGGGTCGCCTGGCGGGATCGCGTCCTCGCCCATGATGACAAGGTCGATGGCGATGATCTGCGCGCCGCCGCCCAGCGGCACGGCGAAGGGTGCACTTTCGTCGCCACGCGTATCATTCTCTCCATCATTGCAGTCTTGCCCCGCGACGAACGGCTGCGCGGCCAGCAGGCGCCACCAACCCTGCCCGGCGCGCAGGCAGCTTTCATGATTGCCGCGCACCATCACCCAGGGCGCAGCCGCCAGCAATGGCGCGGCCGGCGTGAAGAAATCCGCGTCCCATGCGTCCCAGCCATAGCCCCACGGACTGCCCACGCAGCCCGAATGATCGGCGCAGGGGTTTTCGCGATAAAGATAATCGCCCACATGCAGCACAAGGTCCGGCTTCCAGGCGGCCGCCTGCCGCGCGATCCGGGCGAAAGGCCATGCCTCTGGATCGTCGCACGCCTGATAGGCATTGTCCGACGCCTTGATGCGGCAGCCCGTGTCGCCAATCACCACGATGCGCCGGGCAGACGCATGGGGCGCCGGAAGAAGGCGGTCGGCAACATGGATGGTCCGCGCATTCGCCGGAATTCGCGCTTCACATATCCGCACTGGAAAGCGGGAAGCCTTGCTGTTTTCGACGCTTGATCTGGTCGGGCGCTGCGGCAGGTCAGCAGGCTCTGCGCGCACGCTCATCGCCTCGCGCCTTCCGTCGATGGTCAGAAGGGGACAGGCATCCATCCCCGCCATCACGGTGCGGGCCACCGGTCCGTCACCGGTCATTACCATATAGGCCGAGAGCGGCGATGGTTGATCCACCGCCGCCCCGGTCGCGCCCCAACAGGCCAGACCGGCGACAAATACCCATTTCATCACGCCGCCGGTCATCGTCCCGCTTTCGTCAGAAGGTGATCGTTACATCGCCCATGACCGAGCGGCCGGGCTGGTAGAAATATTGGTCATAGGGCGCTGTCTTGCCCTGGTTGATATTGGTGATTTTTGTCGAGTTGAAGAGGTCGTTCACCTCGACGCCGATCCGCACCGGACCGATTTCGTAACGGGCCGACAGGATGGCGCTATTGTAACCGGCGATGCGATAGGCGGCAGGTTCGCCCTCAGCCGCATATTGCGGGCCGGTATATTTGTCGATCAGCGAGAATTTGACCGGCCCTTGCTTGAACAGCACGCCGCCCGCCGCCGTCCACATCGGGGCATTGGCGATCTGCGTGTGCGCTACGCCCGGATTATGGGTCTTGGCATAGTTGCGCGAGGCGTTGGCAAAGACTGCAAGGCCATTGTCGAAGGCGTAGGTCAACTGGCCCTCGACGCCTTTATACACCGCCCGGCCAAGGTTGATATAGACGGTCCCCTCACTGGCGGGCGCGGTGGTGTCGACCGCAACCTTGTTGCGGAAGTCGATATAATAGACGTCGGCGTCAAGGCTGAGATGCGAGCCATGGTAGACGAAACCGGCCTGATAATTGGTCGATTTCTGCGGCGTTGCGGTCGAATATTTCGGGTAGACGACATACAGGACGCTAAGCGGCGGGGCGAGAAAGCCTTTTGCGAACTGCGCATAGGCCGATAGCTGTTCCGTCACCACATAATTGGCGGTCAGGAACGGCAGGTCGGCTTGATAATCCTTGCTGATATTCTGCGCGAAGCGGGTCGTCTGGTTATAGGTGGCGTTGATCTGCCGTTCCAAATCGACATGTTTGAAGCCGGGCGTGACGGTGAGGCCGGGCAGCGGACGCAGCTCCAGTTCGGTGAACAGTTCGTTGTGGTTGGTATGGCTGTCCTGATCGAACTTGATGTTCGCGGGCGGCTGGATGGTGCCAGCCGGATATTTGGTCAGGTCGATCTTCTTTTCGATATAGTTGGGCGACATGGTGATCAGATCGACGTCACGCTGCTGGCGATAGGTGTTCGCCCGCTCCAGCCACAGACCAGCGGTCAGCGTGGCGAAATCGGTCAGTTGGAGGCGCACTTTGGCGATGTTGCCCCAGACACGATATTTGTTGGTCTTGGTATAGCCCGGCACGCCGACGACGGGTTTGCCGCCGGGAGTAAGCGTGACGAAATTGGCGTTCGCGATCTGCGCAGGTGTCGCCGTCGCATAGAGCGTCACGTCGTTGCCGCTCAGCGTTTCATTGTCATAGCTGTAGGTATAGGCCCGGTTCTCGAAGCTCGAACCGGGCGCGATATTCGCCTCCAGCTTGACGATCTCGAAATCGGTCGTCTTGTGGGTGTGGTTATAGCCATAATAGGTCTGGCTATTGGGGTCGTTGTTCAGGCTGAAATTCTTGCCGTACAGCGCTACCTGGCTCAGCGTCGCGCCATCCTTGTCCGGCTGGTTGAAGCGGTTTTCGTTATAGGTGCCAAGCAGCGTCAGCTTCACGTCAGGGCTGATCGGGATCATCATCTTGCCGAAGATATTGTTCGACCGGAAGGGGCTGTAGCTGCGGGCGCCATCCGATTCGACATGCTGGCCCGACAGCATGATTTCCGTGCCGCCCAGCTTCTCGATAGCGCCGCTTTGCAGTACGGCGCGGGTCAGCCACGTGTTCCATGTGCCATAGCTGCCCTTCAGTTCCGCGCTCGCATCCTCGCGGGTGGCGCGGGAAAAGAGGTTCATGCTGCCGCCAAAGGTGGCGATGCCCAGATTGGAGGCATTGCCGGGGCCGCGATCCACCACCAGCGTTTCGATCGTGTTCGACGGAAAGAAGGTGTTGCTGTGGTGCGACGGGTCATTGGTGTCGCCAAAGGGAACGCCGTCATAGGTGATATTATATTCGGCGTCCTGAAAGCCGCGGATCTGCGCCTTGGATTCCGATAGGCCCGCGCCGTTGGTGCCGCCAAAATTGGAAACGCTGGGCGAAATCAGCGCGATCTGGTTGAAATCGGCGGTCGCGGGCAGCGAGTCCTCGATGAAGGAGCGCGAGATGATCGCCTGCGGCTGCGTCGTCTGGAGCGAGGCGGTGACAGGTGCGATCTCGTTGACCCTGGTTGCGGTGACGAGGATGTTGGAACCCTCGGCAATGCCTTGATCCTCGGCCGCGCTGGCCTCCGTCGCAGCCATCGCGTGGCCGGCGATGCAGGGAAGGGTGGCGATGGTGCCAAGCAACAGCGCCCGGCGAAGCGTGGAAATGGTCATGAATCAGTCCCCTTTCAGCCATTTTGGCGTCGTGGGACCGGCTATGGGTGCGTCATGACGGATCGGTGACGCTTTGGTAACAGTTCAAAGTGTGGGGAAATGTAAGGTTTCCAGCACAGCCTGCCGCCCTTACAGTTGCGGCGACGGTCGGACATGAGGGCTAAGAGTCTGTTTGGAAATGCGCGGAAGAGCGCATTTCGGGCACCGCGCCGGCCCTCTCCCCCACCCGGCCACCCAACGGCAGTATCATATGGGTGGCCGGGTGGGGGAGAGGGCTGGTGCGGCTATGCGCCCAAAGGCGCATTTCCAAACAGACTCTCAGCATTGGGAGCCTGAGCATTGCAAATTCTGGTGGTAGAGGACGATCCCGATCTGCGCCTGTTCATCGAAAATGGCCTGCGCCGCGCCGGGCATGCGGTGCATGGCGTGACGAGCGCCGAACAGGCGGCAACTGATGTCGGGAAACAGGTTTTCGACGCCGTGATTCTCGACCGGATGCTGCCGGGCATGACTGGGCTGGATCTGGTGCAGCAGTGGCGCAGACAGGGTGAGCGGGTGCCGGTGCTGTTGCTGACCGCGCTCGACGGCATAGATGACCGGGTGGAGGGTCTCGAGGCGGGGGCGGACGATCATGTCGGCAAGCCCTTCGCCATGAATGAACTGCTGGCGCGGCTTCAGGCCATCACCCGCCGCGCCCATGTGCCCGATCCCGGTTCCCGGATCGAGGAGGGGGAACTCGTCCTTGACCTGATGCGGCGGGATTTGCGCTACAAGGGACGGCTTGTGGCGCTCCAGCCGCGCGAGATGCGGCTGCTGGAGGAACTGATGCGCCATTCCGGCGAACCGGTGACCCGCGCCATGCTGCTGGAGCGGGTCTGGGGCTTCACCTTCAATCCGCAGACCAGCATCGTGGAAACCCATATCAGCCGGTTGCGCTCGAAACTCAGCGACAGCGGCGTGCCCGCCAGCATCGAATCTGTGCGCGGTATCGGCTACAGGCTGGCCATGCATGGCTAAGGTGCTGCGCAGCGCGGCCTATCGCATCGCGCTGGTTTATGCGTTGGGCTTTGCGCTGGCGACGGCGTTGCTGGGCGTCGCGGTGATCCTTTTCGCCCATGCCGCCTTCATGCGCCAACTCGAAGCGCAGATCGTCGAGGATAGCGGCGCCCTGATCGCCGAATATCGGCTGGAGGGGCATGATGGACTCACCTTTGCCATTGGCGAGCGAGAGGCAGGCAATAGCGCCAATGAACTCCTATATGCGGTGTTCGCGCGGGACGGCCGGCGCATAGCGGGCGGCCTGCATGCCCGCCGTCCGCCGGTGGGTTGGAGCAACCTTGATTTTCAGGACGTTCTGGAGGGGCCGGATGTCGCCCGCGCCTGGTCCGTCGATCTGGATAATGGCTCTCGCCTGGTCGTAGGCGCGGATCGTTCGGTGGTCGAGCGTGTCGACCAGACGCTAGGCGGCATTTTTCTGGTGGCGTTCGCCATCGTGCTGCTGCTCAGCCTGACCGGCGCGCTCCTGCTTGGCGCCTATCTCCGCCGTCGCCTGGCTGCCATCAGCGGTGCAGCCGACCGGATCATGGCGGGCGATATTAACCGCCGCGTGCCTGAAAGCGGGACCGGCGACGAATTTGACGCGCTGGCCCATTCGCTCAACCGGATGCTGGACCGGATCACGGTCCTGCTTGAAAATCTGCGTCAATTGTCGGGGGACATCGCGCATGACCTGCGCACGCCACTGGCCCGGCTGCGCAGTCATCTGGAAGAGAGCCTGGAAGGCGGGGAGGATCCGGATCGCCTGAGGGAAAGGCTGGCTTCCGCGCTGGATCAGACGGACAAGCTACTTGCCCTGTTCGCGGCCATTTTACGTATCAGCGAAATCGAGGGTGGACGGCGCAAGGCGAGCTTTCGGACCGTTGATCTGGCGGAAATCGCCCGCGACATGGCAGACAGCTATATCCCCGCCGTTGAAGAAGGCGGTCGCACCTTGACCGCAAATTTGGCTGCTATCGCAACGGTGCAAGGTGATCGGGAATTGCTTTCGCAGGCGATCGTGAACCTGCTCGACAACGCGCAGGTACACACGCAGCCCGATACGGCCATACATCTGCTTCTCGAAAACCGTGACGGCAAGGTGCGTGTTGCGGTGTGTGACAATGGACCGGGCGTGCCCGGCGACGCCCATGAAGCCATTTTCCGCCGTTTCGTGCGCATGGACCGCGGCAGAACCACAGCTGGCCATGGCCTGGGCCTTAATTTGGTCGCCGCGATCGTCGCAATGCATGATGGGCAATTGGAAATCGGGGACAATGCACCGGGACTGACGATAGGCTTCATTCTCCCGCAAACCGTGCCTGCATAGTCGATGCTGGACGGGTAGTCTGCGGCATGATCTTCCTACCCCCTAATGCGCCGCATAATCCTTCACCAATTCGGTCAGGAGGTCGCGGCCGGTGTAGACGGACTTGACGATCGCCCGCTCATTGAGCCCGTGGGTGCCGTTGCCGTCAGGATCTCCATAAAGGCCGGGCGGACCGTAGGAGGGTATGCCGACCGCTTCGAGGAAGATGCCGTCGGTCGCGCCGGTCGACATGGTGGGAACAAGGGGAACGCCGGGATAATATTTGGCGACCAGCCTCTCAGCAGGTGCAAGTATCTGTTTCGTGAGCGGTGGAGGCACAGCGGCGGGGCCGCGTTCCTCTAGCAGCTTCACAGTCATGCGCGGGTCGTTGATCGCCTTTTCCAACGCAATACGAACATCCTCCGCGGGCACGCCGGGGAAGATGCGGCAGTTGATGTTCGCGCCGGCACGCTGGGGCAAGGCATTGTTGGCATGGCCGCCGTCGAGCAAGGTTGCCACGCAGGTGGTGCGCAACATGGAATGATAGCTCTTGTCCTGATTGAGGATCGCTTCGGCCAGCTTGTCCTGCGGGTTGACGACAATCGCGCTCATGGCCTTGCCGGTCTCGTCATGCTGCGTCGGGCCAAGGCGGGAGAAGAAGGCGCGGGTGGTGTCGTTCAGCATCACCGGGAATTCAAGGTCGCGGACCCGGACGAGTGCGTCGGCCAGTTCATAAATCGCATTGTCGCGTACAGGAGCTGAACTGTGGCCGCCGGGATTGGTCGCTTCAATGCGGAAATTGCTCGCGGCCTTTTCGCCAACATGCAAACTCATGCGCTGGACCTTGCCATGGTCGTCGGTGCGGCCGCCGCCGCCTTCATTCAGGGCGAAGGCCGCATCGATGAGGTCACGCTTGTTCTGGGCCAGCCAGTTCGCGCCATTGAAGGCGGTACTGGTCTCCTCGCCGCAGGTGAGCGCGAGTTTGAGGGTGCGCTTGGGCTTGTAGCCCTCCTTCTTGAAACGGATCAGCATGTCGATCCAGATAGCGTCCATCGCTTTCATGTCTGCGGTGCCGCGGCCGTAGAAATAGCCGCTTTCCTCGATCAGCGTATAGGGATCGCGCGTCCAGTCCTCGCGCTTGGCAACGACCACGTCGAGATGGCCGAGGAGCAGGATGGGCTTGAGAATCTTGGGGTTGGCGGTGCCGGGGAGGATCGCGACGATGCCGCCTTCCTTGGGATGGTCGGGGACAGCGAAGCGGGTGATGTCCCCGTCCGGGAAGCCGGCGGCCTTCAGATGCATCTCCACCTTGTCGGCGAGCGCAGTGCAACTGCCGGTGGTGATGCTGGTGTCGGTTTCGACCAGTTCCTTGTAGAGCGCACGGAACGTCTGTTGATCAGGGCGGTCCTGTCCGTGAGCAGGAGCGAGGCTTGTCAGCGCAGCAAGAGCCGTACCGATGAGATGACGTTTGATACGCATGGCTGTCCCCCAAATGCCTACGGTTTCACTAGACGAGGCCGTTGGCGGGATGGTGGCGAGAAAGCAAAGGGAAGGCAATCGCCGTAGCGTCGCTGCCATGTCTCATCGGCTCCCCCAATGGGTCAGGTTACCGCATTCAGTCCAACGTAAATATAGCGGATATCCTGCTGCACCATTTTCGACGCAGTAGCGGCGCGGTCGAGTTGCTTGGCGTGGGTTGCCGCGATACGCGCTGCCTTCCGCTTGAGAAACGAACCTGCGTCCAGCCTCGAAGCATCGGCGAAGAGCGGAACGAAACCCATTGAAAAATGGTGACCCCTACGGGAGGGGTTGGCTTCACCAAAGAATGGCAGAAAAGCGTTATTTTCTGCTGTGCGATCAAGCCCTGCTGTACCAAACCACTGTACCAGCGCGGGTGTAATCAAGGTGATCCGTAGCGCCTCGCTGCGGTCACATGCAAGCCTGTTTCATTCCTACGCTTACATCGGCTCTGATCCCCAAAACTTTCTCAGCAGGGCGGATGTTACCGCGGTACCGCCGAGCCTCTGCCGACTGATACGGCCAGTTGCCAGCTGCCTGCGTCGCTCATTGCAGCACGAATGGTGCTTAACCCGCAAATCGTTGATCGTCGAAATTGCGGGTTAAAAATTTTCCCGTGGAGTACGCCTGCCATTGCGTGCTGATCCGAGGAGGCTGGCTGGCTCTGGCCGGCAAGCGACTGTCCGGTTCGGACCGCGAACTCTGGAACAGCTGCCGTTGGCACTGGGTCGGTTCTCCACCAACATGCGCCGTTCAGCGACAACGTCGCGAACCGCCGCTATGACCAAAATCTGTCCCGCAGACATGGACTTACCGGAGAGCTAGTCTTACCCGACGAGCGTCGCGGTCAGCCGCCGGGACCGTCGCTTGTAAGTGTTGTAATCCGCGCAATCATGAAGCGCGTTATCCATGCCGCGGAGCGCGGGCTATTCGTCATAAGCGGCTGCTTCGTTTGGCTGACGTTTCCGCCTGCGCGAATGACGTCGCGGTTAGCCTTGACTCTGCCGCAGCGAAGGACTGCCTTGGCTCGGACGGCAGGACGTTTGATCCGGCCTTCGGCAGGCCATCAACGAGACCCAGTGAATTTTTTTGGGCGATAAGGATGCCAATCATGGGTCTACCACAGGCTCAGTTGGAGCAGCGCTGATGGTGACGATTGCCCGCGCGCTCATTGCGTGGATGCTCGTTCCCTGAGACAAGGCATCGGAAGATTGTATTGCAAGCCAGTTATGAGCGGGGAGCGCGTTATGATAGTCGATCTTCTTTCGGTAGGACCCCTAGACAATTTGGTCGCTCGAAAAGAAAATGGCCCCGTCGGAGCAAGCTCAACGACGAGGCCGAGGTTCAGGACCGCCCAAGGGGAACAGGCGGCAGATCCAATATTAGGTCGCGATCATGAATGCGCAATGTCCCGGCCAGCGACTGCGTCAGTAGGTGGCCTGCGGTTTGTCTCACTTGCGCACCAAGCGGTAGGCTCCAGCAGCGATCGCCGCCAGCAGCCCCAGCTTTGCGGCGGTCTTCAACGCACCAGATGCCACATAGCCAATGATCGCGCCCTTCACGCCGCTGTCACCGTCCCGCCGGTCGATCGCTGCCCCAAATGCTGTTCCGATCAGATTTCTCATGCGTCATCTCTCCAATTTGCCTGCGATGAGCGCATGAACCATGCCAAGGTTCCTCCGCCCCGCCAGACCGCGCCGCTCTCCATAAGTTGGCCACGCTCGTTAGAATTGCCGCCACGCCCATCAGGAACGCGCCATCGATATTCATCATTGCCGACTCCTTTCCTGTGAGGCATGTTCCACATTTGTTCTCGTGTAGGAAAGGTGATTCTGCGATGGCAGAGCAGACCCCCAATCAGGCGCCACTTCGCAGCGCGGCCAAGGCGATCTACGACACCGTATATCCCTCGTCGGAATGGACGCCGGTGCCCTTCGATGAGGCTGAGCGCCTTCAAACCGTCCACTATCGCAACGCCATCGCCGCTGCCCGCTATTTTCAGCCGGTCGAGCAAGGCGCGCTGTTGTGATTCATGGCCCGCTATCGCGATGGGCTGAAGGTGGCGACTTGCATCTTCGAAGCCGCGGCCTGGCACTATTCGGTGAGGGTTGCCTGCCAATGCGGCAGCGAGGAATTCTTTGACGCTCACGGGCTTTGGTGGAAGTTTCAGCGGAAAGGCTGGAGCGATGACTTCCGGGACGCCAGGCGACGCTTCTACTACAAGGCCTGTATGGAACGGCACGGCCGGAAGGTGCGTCCAGCTGTCATCGAAACAAGCAGGGAGACGCCGCGCTATTGCTTTCCACTGCCGGATGAGCGGGAATGGAAACGCGCGGTGAACCGCTTCAGAGGATAGGATCATGAGCTACAAAGCTGTCCCAGAAGAACTGTTCGACATTCCCGACAATCTGTCACCCGGGGAATATCGCCATGTCTGTGCGCAGGTGGCCCTTCAGGCTGTTACCTATGCCATGGGTTCGCGCGAGGTGAAGGAAGGCCATGCCTCCATCGCGATGCCGATGCTTGCCGAAGCGCTCGCCATGGGTATCGCCATGCTGATCACCGCCGACACGTCCAAGCGAACGCCGCGCGACATCCGCTTGGCGGGTGAACATTTTGGCAAGCTGATCGGCGGATTTGCCACGATCCTGCACGATGGCGAGGACAGGACAGGCAGTCAGCTGCTGGATATGTTGGGGGTGATGCCGACCAAGCTCAATTAGGAGCGACCATGTGCAATCTTTATAAAGCCCGGAGCAGCGCCGAAGAGCTTGCCCGTCTGTTCGGCGCGCTTCCTGATCCAGCCGACCAGATCGCGGTCAAAAAGGATTATGTCGCTCCGAGCAAGCCCGGCCACGTCGTGCGGGAGCAGGAAGGCCAGCGCATTCTGTCGGCAATGAGTTGGGGCTTTCCATTCCAGGGACGGCCCGTCACCAACGTGCGTAACTATACCAGCCCGTTCTGGAAGTCTGCCTTGGCAAATCCCTCCCGGCGCTGTCTGGTGCCGGTCACTGAGTTCCAGGAATGGTCGGTCGAGCCAATGCCTGACACAGGCAAGAAGAAGCCCTTCTGGTTTTGTGTCCCCAGCCAACCGGTTTTCGCCTTCGCTGGAATATGGCGAACCACAGAAAGCCTGCCGGTCTATTCCTTCCTGACCTGTGGCTATGATGGCGACGCTGCCACCCATGTTGTTGGCGCTATCCACCCCAAGGCCTGTCCTGTCATCCTTCACCCGGAAGACTATGACCGCTGGCTGCGCGCGGATTTTGACGATGCGCTATCGCTGGCGTGCGCATATCCTAGCCAGTTGATGGCCGTCGGTGACGTTTGATTTACGTAACGAAGCTGAGGCCCTAATCCCATCCAATGTCTAATGTTGTCAAATTCCGCCGCCGCAAAAAGGCGCCTCGTTCGCCTGTCATGCTGGCAAGCCTTGCCATCCTCGGCTTAGCCGGTGGGCTTGCCTCGCTCTCAATGCCCGATGGAGCGAAGGCCAGGGATGATGTCTCCCGCACCTTTGCCCTCTGCCATACCGGCGGCGGCACCAATTGCGTGGTGGATGGCGATACGATCTGGCTTGATGGGGAGAAGATCAGAGTTGCCGATATTGATGCGCCAGAAACGCACCCGCCGCGCTGCCCAACAGAAGCAGAGTTAGGCGAGCGTGCGACGCGACGGCTTCACCAATTGGTCAATGCCGGGCCATTCACTGTGGCCACGCTTGATCGCGATACCGATCGATATGGGAGAAAATTGCGGGTGTTGACACGGGGCGGTCAGTCACTCGGTGATGTGTTGGTTAGCGAGGGGCTAGCCCGAACATGGAGCGGCAGGCGGGAGCCCTGGTGCTGAACGTCAGCGAATTCAGCCGCACGGGCATAATCGCCTGCCAGCTCAACCTTCATCTTTACGCTTAGGCGCTTATGACGACCTCAAGCCTGTGTTCGCCGCCAATCCGAAAGCCATCGTGTTTTCGGTCGGCGCAGCACCAAAATCATTAACGGGATGAACAATGATCGTGACACCGCTCTCACCAGCCGCCGCCGCTTTCCGTAACCGCGTTGAGGACGAAGCGGCCTTTCTCACGACGTGCGAAGGGGGCGACCCTGGCTCGCCCGAGAATCGGTCAATCTGGATGCTGGGAATCGAACCTGGCTGGTCCCTCGCCGACGAAGCCGCCGATACTAAGATGGAAGGTGAGCGAGCAGCAAAGTTGGAGGCCTACGCCGTCGAACTACAACTTGAATGGCCGTTCAATCGCAATGCTTTCAAGCTGCTCTGCGCGTTGGAAGGTGGGGATCCGGAGGATTTCCGCGCATTTGCGCAGCGCGCCCGTCCTTTCGAGCGCAGTTCGACCGGATATTTCAAAGCAAATCTCTTCCCTGAACCTTGCAACAAGGTCGGGGAGTGGGACGCACATTCGGCTGCAAAGACCGGCTTCACCCGCAAGGATGACTACCGCGCGTGGCTGCGGGAAAATCGCTTCCGGGTGATGAAAAGTTGGATTGAACACTGCCGACCCCGCTTGGTCATTGGCACTGGCCTGACCCACCTTGCAGATTTCCTTGAGATCACCGGTACACCCGGGACTCCGACAGTCCACACCATCACGGTGAACGGTCACGCGAAGAGATTACATGTCGCCACAAACGGGATGGTTCCCGTCGCCGTAATTCCTCACCTGAGCGGGGGACCCCACAGCCTGAACAGCAATGAAGCGATCAGACTGATTGTAGAGCAAATAAGAAGCGAAATCGGGGTTGAAAGTCCTGCTTAGGCATCACGCGGGTTCGATATGATCCACGGCGAGCAGATCGAACCCATCTCTTGTGCCGACCACTTTGACCCGCGTGCCCAGAAGATGCTTGTGCCGCTTCAGGATGTCCAACCGCCATTCTCCACCGTCCGGCACACGCAGGATTGGATAAAGACCGTTCTCCAGCAAGATGCCGGTTAGCTCGTGACGGGTTGGCCGATGCATGACGCTTTGTGCTCCCGATACTCAGGTCAAGAATTGGATCACAGCGTGATTTCTCGCTCAGAGAACCGCTGGACCGACTGTCGGCCTATTTTCCGAGGCCCACCATATGACCAAACGCCTTAATCTGGGCGTTTCGATCGGCGGAGTATGCCGCCCCCATTGAAAAAAGACTCCGCTCGACTGTGAAAAGCGGAGCCAGTCTGAGGAAATGCTTGTCGCGTGCGCAATGAAGAAAGGGGCGTTCGTCAGAACACCCCTTCCTGTTCATGCGGTTACGCGATCAGTAACGCCAGGAAATGCCCAGCGAAAGCTTGTTGTTGTCCACGCGGATGCCATTGGTATCCAGATCGCGGTTGAGGCCAGCGCTGCCATAATCTTCGATCAGATATTCAACGCGGATCGACGCCTGCGCGCCGACGCGCGTTTCCAGGCCTGCGCCGTAAACCAGGGCGTCCTGCATCGTCTTCGTGCCGTAGGTATCGACGCCGTCAAAAACCGTGGTCTTGAACTTGGTCGACTGCCAGCCGCCACGCGCATAAAGGGCGGTGCTGTCGGCGATCATTGCACCCAGGCGAGCGCTAAGGCCGAACGATTCGCGGGCCTTGACCTTGCCGCTGATGCTGTCCGTGCCGTCGTCAAGCTCAGCCGAAATGCTGGCGCCCGAGAAATTGGCGTTAGCTTCCACGCCGAAGAAGACGTTGTTCGACAGGGCATAGTCATAGCCGACATACACGCCGCCGCTGATGCCGTTGCCGCTCAGACCGTCGAGGTCGAGCGTGCCGATGCCGATGTCGGTGCCTTCGGCCTTCACTTCATACGCGTCGCGGCTGATCTGCGCGCCGATGAACGGACCGGAAAAGGTTTCTGCATGGGCGGAAGTAGCTCCGGCGACGATCGCCAGAAGCGTCAAAGAAATTTTCTTCATAGTTCCCCTGAATTGGTTCGCGGTGATTTTTTGTTTCGGTTGCGACCCGATGCGGCGGGTAGTCGAGCAAGCAGATCAGGTCAAGCTCACAGCGATAGTTTCGGTAAAACTGTTGTTTGATTACAACAGGTAAGCTTGCACGCGGCATGTGAGACTCACACGATGTGCGCCCTCGAAATTTTAGATCCAAGGCGGCTCGCTGCTGAACAACGGCTGCGGAAAAAGTGACCCGGCCGGATGGCCGGGTCAGGTAAAGGAAACTAAAGTTCCCTTCGGGTCGCAGGGGCCTGCTGGCTGAATTAAGCCATTTTGCCTATCCGGGTTTTTCCCGGTGCTGCTCGCCGGATGGATCGACCGGGCTCGGTGCCTGGCGCAGCAGGTGCGTTTGGCCGATGATTACAATGGCTTGATCTGCTCAATGTCTCCTCAGGGAATTTCCCTGCTTCACGACCTTCAACGAACTCGGCAAGGCAACCGCATGATGATCCCTTCAGGCCAGGCACGATATGATGGCACGCGGGCGCCAATGGCTGATTTGTTACTGTTGCTGGCCTACGGCTTCGGCTTCTGGCTGACACTGGGGCTGGCAGCCTATTGGGGCGGTAGAGGTTTTTATTCCGTCTGGTTCCCGGCTGCGGGCCTCCGTCTCGCCCTGCTATGGCACGCCGGGCCGCGCCTTACGACAGCAATCGCCGCCGTGGAAATCGTGGTCAATTTGATCATGGGGCGTTTCAATCCGGGCGCGCCCGACCTGGCGATGACGCTGTGGGGCATCTTGCGGCCAGTTCTGGCTTACGGTGGCGTGGTAGCTGTCATCCGCTGGCTATCCACCGGCAGAAGAGCGGGCGTCATGGCTCCTCCGATGCCCTTCGGACTTGCCGCCGTTGCCGCACCTGGGGTCGCAGCGTTCAGCGCTCTGCCAGAAGCACTGCTGCGGCCAGACCGAACGGCAGTTGAAAGCGTTCAGGATATCATGATCTCGCTCACGGCTTTTGCTGTCGGCGACCTGTTGGGCGTGCTGATCATCGCGCCGCCGCTCCTCTGGGTGGCCGAGACGATCAGCCAGCGCCGAAGCGGCATGATTGCGGCTTTCCGCGAATGCGCAATTCGCGGGAGCGCAACGCTGGAGGCTGCGCTCCTACTGGCAGGCGGGATCGCCACGACCTGGCTCCTCAACCGAATTGGACTGGGGTCCCAGCCAATGCCCCTCATCCTGGCTGTCGCGTGGATTGGTTTGCGTTCTGGGCGCTTTCCTGTGTGGGTTGCTTTGACAATCGTTAGCCTTCTTATCCTGCCGGAGACAGCAGGCGCGTTCAGCACAATTGATCGGCTGCACCTGCATCTTGACCTCGCGACCGTCGTGGTGGTCGGCTATCTTGCGGGCAGCTATTGCGACGCCCAGAAGCAGGCCCGCACGGACATCGAGCGGCGCGACCGGCTGCTCTTCCAGGCCGAGCGACTGAAGACCCTGCGTGCGATGTCGGTGGCAGTTATCCATGAGATCAGCCAGCCGCTATCGACCTTGGCGATCGAGGCGAAACATCTTCACGAAATCACGGACGGGGCCGACGACGAAATCATGCGGAGCGCTGCACTGGTGGATCGCAAGGCCGCGACATTATCCAACCTTGTGCGCCGCCTGCGACGGTTCGGCGGGGCGGCGGTGGACGAGCCGAGCGCGCTGCCGGTTTCGGCGCTGATCGAAAGCGTGGCCGCAATTGCAACTCCGGAAGCCAGAGATCAGGGTGCGTTGCTCAAGATCGGCCCGATCAATCCCGATCTTGTCGTGTTTGCGCAGGAGGTGGAACTGAGCCAGGCGCTGATGAACCTCCTGCGCAATGCCATCCACGCGGCGAATGACGGACAGGTCGAACTGACCGGCGAGAAGGAAGGAAAAAGTGTGCGGATCATGGTCACGAACCGCGTTGGAACCAGCCATCGCGCCAAGGCAGGCATGCGGGTCGGCGCTCTGGTTGCGCAGGCCATAGTGGAAGCGCATGGCGGGCATTTGGAAAAGGCGAAGGTTCATGACGGCGTGGCCCACGCTTCAATCATCCTGCCGCTTGCCGGAGACGATGCATGAACGCAGACGATCCCAAGGTCTACGTGGTGGATGATGACGCCGATCTGGGCGCCACCGTGGCGCGGTTGCTCTGTCGGCATGGCTTTAGTGCGCAGTCTTTCCTGGACCCGGTCCGGCTTCTCGATATTTATGCACCGGCGCCTGCAGCCTGCGTCGTCACCGACGTGATGATGGATGATCTCGATGGCTTCGGCTTTGCCGACCGGGTCCGAGTCATAGATCCGGCAGTCGCGATCATTTTCATGACGGCATGGCCGACGACCGCAAATGCCGTCGATTCGGTGCGTCGCCATGGAGGGATTGATTACCTTGAGAAGCCGCTTGATGAAGCGCGGCTGCTTGCTGCGGTCAGTGAAGGTGTGGATTGGTCGGTCCGGAAAAGACAGCAGCTCGCCCGCACCGCCACATTGTCTCCGCGCGAAAGAGAAGTGTTCGACCTGCTCGTGCAGGGTCATAGCAACAAGGTCATCGCTGCCATGCTGGAGCTCAGCCCTAAAACGGTTGAGGATCACCGGGCGTCGATCATTTCCAAAACGGGCGCTAACGGGTTGGCCCAACTGATCGCTCTGGCATCGCTGGACTAATTTTCATGGACCCACCCGCACGCTTCGGGCTTAGGCCGCGGACCTGGACGCCATTCTCATTAAAGCGCCGCTGGTGGAAGACGAGCTCATGCTAACCCTGAACCCACTTCTACAAAGCCGGACGCCAGCGTCATGACGACCGAAATCAAGGAGACGATATCGCGCGCCTCGTCGGGGCTTTTACTAGCGGGTCCGACAAAGATCCGGGGCTGGGGCCGATCTTCGATGACCAAATTGGCGTTCACCGGGCAAGCCTTAAATGGCAGGTCCCGCCAGGACCTTCCGGCGGCATCCGACCAAATTATGTCGTTCGCCAACCGGGCTTTGAACGGCAGCCTGTGCCGGAACCTGCCGCTGGCCCATACAATGCTGCCAGGAAGCAACGCGCCAATGCCGGCCGTTCCAGTGTGCCGATCATGATCCCGATAGTGGCCGTCCATTGTCTTTCAGACCTGGGCTACGGTGTTCGCCTTCGATGTCGGCTGCCCGTAGGACACCCAGCGTGATCGGCAGCCGATCTACGAGAGACGCGAAGGACAATCCTCAAGGTTTGCCGGAGCGGGACCGGATAGGTTTTTGCCGAACAATCGCCCGAATTCCTGGCGTTTGTCTGCAAGATCGCTGAGGGTGTAGCGGTCAAGTACGGCCAGAAATGCTGACAGCGCCTCTTTGAGCACACCCGTCATGCCGCATGCAGGTGCGATCACACAGCTTCCGCAATCGACAAGATCAAGCCCTTCTTCGGTATGACGGATGAGTATGCCGATATTGATTTCTTCAGGAGGCTTGCCGAGCCGAATACCGCCTCCGCGGCCGCGCACACTCTCGATATAGCCTGCACGAGCGAGATCATTGACCACCTTCATGAGATGGTTCTGAGAAATGCGATAGGCGTTAGCTATCTCCGCGATAGAGCACAGCCGTTTGTTGCGCGAGGCAAGGTAGAGCAGCGTCCGGATCGAATAGTCTGTGAACAACGTCAGTTTCATTTCGGGTCCAGCGCTGGTTCGGCCGTGCTATAATATGCAAATTGCTTGCATGTTTCAAACCGTCATTATAGATGCATCCTAGTTGCATGATTGGAGCCTGAGTCGTGGACACAGGGATCACCGAAGCAAATCTTGAGCAGCTGGTGACAGCTTTCTACGCTCGCGTCCGAGCTGACGCCAAACTGGGACCGATCTTCGACGACGCGATCGTCGATTGGCCAGAGCATTTGATCAAGCTTAGGGATTTCTGGTCATCGGTGATGTTGGGCAGCGGCCGCTATAAAGGCCAGCCTGTCCCCGCGCACTTCAAGCACAAGGATCGGATCACCCCAGCCCTGTTCCAGCGCTGGCTGGACCTGTGGAATAGGACCACGGGGGAGTTGTTGGAAGCCGATGCAGCCTCTGCCCTGCAAGCCAAGGCTGCGCGGATCGCCGACAGCCTTCAGCTCGCTATGTTCTTTCGGCTGGAGCGCGAGCCAGAGACGCATCAGCGCTGACGAGCAAAGAGGACTTCCTGATTATGCCTGCCCCTCTTCCTTATCGGTCCACGCCCGTCTTCGACCAGGACACGCTTCCTGTGGCGTTGCGCGCACGTCACAACACCAAGGCAGGGGTGTGGGGACTGGTACGTATAATCGAAGGCGAAGTGAAACTTACCTACCTAGACCCGCCTTTGGAAATGGTGCTGAGTCCTGACAAACCTGGCCTCGTACTCCCCCAACAGCCGCACTTTGTCACGCCGCTCGGTCCCATGAAGATGCAGGTCGATTTCTATGATCAGGCGCCCTGCCTCTGATCGGCTGAACCGCCATGATGTCCATGCTCAACAGAGAGGAATACTGATGACGCAGCCCCTAAGCGAACAGACCATCGCGCTCGTGAAGGCCACCGTTCCTGCGCTGGAAGCGCATGGCCTCGACATCGTGCGCGAAATGTATTCGCGCATGTTTCAGAACCCCGACATTCGCGACCTGTTTAACCAGTCCCATCATGGCGACAGCGGCTCTCAGCCGCGGGCACTGACGGGTGCGATCCTCGCTTACGCAAACAACATAGACAATCTCGGCGCGCTGGCGCCTGCGGTGGAGCGCATCGCGCAAAAGCATGTCGGACTTCAGATCCTGCCGGAGCATTATCCGCATGTCGGCGAAGCGCTGCTAGGAGCCATCAAGGCGGTTCTGGGGGATGCTGCAACCGATGAAATCCTGACAGCTTGGGGCGAGGCCTATTGGTTCCTTGCAAACATTCTCATCGCTCGTGAGGTCCGAATCTATACCGCACAGAAGGATACGACCGGGGGCTGGAACGGCTGGCGCGATTTCCGGGTCCAGGAGGTCGTTCGCGAGAGCAGCGTCATCAACTCTTTCATCCTCCGTCCGGCCGATGGCGGAGCAGTAATGGCGCATCTGCCGGGACAATATCTGACCTTCTGGCTCGAGATCCCTGGTCACCCACCGGTGAAGCGCAACTACTCCATCTCCTCGGCACCCAACGGGGAGACGTATCGCATCTCGGTCAAGCGTGAACCACAAGGGATGGCTTCCGGCTGGCTGCACGATGAGGTTAAGCAGGGCACCATCCTTAAGGTCGCTGCACCCGCTGGCGAGTTCTTCCTTAGCGAGCATGTTGAGCGGCCGGTCGTTCTGCTCTCCGGCGGCGTCGGCCTGACCCCGATGATCGCCATGCTGGAGTCGCTGGTGAAAAAGGGCGCCGATGTGCCGGTTCAATATATTCACGGCACCCATAATCGGGACACGCATGCGATGCGTGATCATGTCCGTGCACTAGCGGCCACCGGCAAGGCCGTTCAGGTGACGGACTTCCATCAGACACCCCTGGCAGGCGAAGTGGAGGGCCGCGATTACGATGCGGCCGGGATCATCACCGACGAATGGCTGGTCGCGAACACGCCAGTCGCCCATGCAGTTTATTATATCTGCGGACCGCGGCCATTCCTTCGCCACGCCGTCTCCACACTGTCGCTAGCGGGCGTGCCCTCCAGCCGCATTCATTATGAGTTCTTTGGGCCAGCTGACGAACTGCTCGCCGCCTAAGGATACCGGGAATGGACGACATTACCATAGCGCGGGCAGTCCACGTTCTGTCAGTCCTGCTGTGGATTGGAGGCGTCGCGTTTGTTACGCTCGTGGTAATGCCGTCCATCGCTCATGCCCATCCGTCTGATCGGCGGCTCGGCACCTTTCACCAACTTGAAGGACGTTTCGCGCCGCAAGCTCGGATTTGGGTGCTGCTGGCGGGCTTGAGTGGCTTCTGGATGATTTATCGCGGTCATATGTGGGACCGGTTCGCCGATCCTCGCTTTTGGTGGATGCACGCGATGCTTGGCATCTGGGTCATCTTTACAGCGATGCCTTTTTGATCGAGCCGCTGTGAAAAGGAAGGGACAAAGCCAGAGCGGCGCATTATATCGCCTCCATGTTTTCCTTTTCGTCGTGGACTCGGCCGGAACTTGCGATCGATTTCGGGACTGCTAATCTGCGGGTCATCACTCGCGATTCCGGTGTTGTGTTCGATGAGCCGTCGTTGTGCTGTTTTACGGATCTCGCGACCCTCCCTCGCTTGGTGGCGGCTGGAACGGCTGCTCAAGCCATGGTGGACCGAACCCCGCGCATGCTATCTGTGCGGCGCCCACTGCGGAGGGGTGTGCTGCAGGACATTCCTACTGCTACCGAATTGCTTCGTTACGCTGTTCCAAGGGAGCTGAGGCGAAAGCCCTGGCGCAAGGCACGCGCTCTGATTGGCGTTCCGGCGGACGCCACCCAAGCGGAAAGAGGGGCACTGTTGACTGCCGCTACCGATGCCGGCCTGAGCCCTGAACTGGTTCTGGAGCCTTTGGTAGCAGCTCTCGGCGCTGGCATTCGAGTGGATGAGCCGCGTGGCGCACTGGTTGTGGATTGCGGCGCCGGCACCACCGAAGTGGCACTCATCTCACTTGGAGGAATTTGCCTCACGCGTTCAGTCCGCGCGGGTGGCGCAGCGCTCGACCAAGCGATCACCGACCATCTGCATTTCCGACACAAGATTTTGATCGGCCGCCAGAGTGCCGAACGCATCAAAAAAGATTATGCCGCTCTTAACGTTGAAGCACGGTCAGACGATGGGCTTATCGAAGTCAGAGGGCGAAGCCTCGTGTCGATGTCGCCCCAATCAATGCAGATATCATCCGCCGAGATTGGGCGCGTGGTAAAAAAGCACGCGATGAAGATCGTTAAGGTCGTACGCGACGTTCTCAACGAAACCTCGCCGGAACTCAGTCATGATCTGTATTTAAACGGCATCCTGCTCACCGGCGGCAGCGCAGTTGTACCACGCTTGCCGCAGATGATAGAGCACGAGACCGGCTTGCCGGTGATCTTAGCTCAAGACCCGTCTCTCTGCGTGGCTCAGGGCTTGCACCACATCCTACAGGGCTAAGCGTCGGCCGTTCGGCGCTCGGTCAAGCGCATGGGTCATAGGTAGTAGGAAGATGAAGACAAAGCGTTGTCGGGCAAAGCCATCTCGCAGCTTCGATTAAATGACTCCCATGGCCTGCATCGCTTCTGCCACCCGGACAAAACCCGTGACATTAGCGCCCAACACATAGTTGCCCGGCGCGCCATAGGCTTCCGCGGTTTCAGCGCAACTATCGTGGATGCGGCGCATGATCACGGCGAGCCGCGCTTCGGTCTCCTCGAACGTCCAGCTATCGCGGGAGGCGTTCTGCTGCATCTCCAGCGCCGATGTAGCGACGCCGCCGGCATTAGCGGCCTTCGCCGGGCCGAAGAGGACGCCCTCGCTCTGGAAAAGCCGCACCGCTTCGGGCGTGCAGGGCATGTTCGCCCCTTCGCCCACGGCCACCACACCGTTGCGGATCAGCGCAGACGCATCGTTGGCGTGCAGTTCATTTTGAGTGGCAGACGGGACCGCCACGTCGCAGGGGATTTCCCAAACGGATCCCTTGTTGGAAAAATATGCGCCGGAGCCTTTCAGACCGACATAGTCCGAAATTCGTTGGCGCCGGACCAGCTTTATCTCCTTCAACAGGCCTAGGTCTATCCCGCCGTCGTCGACGATGAAACCTGATGAATCCGAACAGGCGACGACCTTGCCGCCAAACTCGTTGACCTTCTCAACAGCGTAGATGGCGACATTGCCTGATCCGGACACCACCACCCGCTTGCCGTCCAGGCTGGCGCCCTTGGTCTTCAGCATCTGGTCGATGAAGTAGATCGTGCCATATCCGGTCGCCTCGGTTCGGGCCCGTGATCCGCCATAGATCAATCCCTTGCCCGTCAACACCCCTGCTTCATAGCGATTAGTCAGTCGCTTATACTGGCCGAACAGATAGCCAACCTCCCGCGCCCCTACGCCGATGTCCCCCGCCGGAACGTCGGTATATTCACCCAGATGCCGATAAAGTTCGGTCATGAAGGATTGGCAGAAGCGCATGACTTCGCCATCGGACCGGTCCCTTGGATTGAAGTCCGACCCGCCCTTGCCGCCGCCGATCGGCATGCCGGTCAGCGCATTCTTGAAGGTCTGCTCGAACCCCAGGAACTTGATGATCCCAACATTGACGGACGGATGGAAGCGCAAGCCGCCTTTGTAGGGGCCAAGCGCCGAATTGAACTGGACACGGAAGCCGCGATTGATCTGAATCTGGCCGTTGTCGTCCACCCATGGGACGCGGAAAATGATCTGCCTTTCAGGTTCGCAAATGCGCTCAATCAGTGCATTGTCAAGATATTCAGGATGCTTTCCGATGACGGCGCCCAGGCTTTCGAGAACCTCTTCCACCGCCTGATGGAATTCGGTCTCTCCCGCATTCCGTCGCAGGACATCTTCATAGATGGGGATTAGCTTTTCATCGATGCGGGGCAAAGGGCAGATCCTATTCTAAGCTGAAAATGCAAGTACGTGCCGCGATCTTTAAATATAGAGTCGCAGCGTATGATGATGCCGTGTGCGGTTACTCTCGACCGCGCTGTGTGACTTTCAAAATGGTGAGCGGCCGCTGGCGCCCATTGCGGTCTGGCCAGTCGATGACATGACTTTCACTCAGGCCAATCAAACCTGCGCCCACCGGTGTCAGTATCGACATACGCCCTGCCGAAATATCTGCTTCGGCCGGATAGACGAGCTGCACCGTACGGCTTGTGCCGCTCGCGGCGTCCTCGAACTCGACCATGGAGTGCATCGTGACGACGTCGGCGGGAATCCGGTCAGCCGTGAAGGTAGAAGCCCGCGCGATTTCCTCCAGCAACAACTCGCCTGCTTGCGCGGCAGGCCCCGATGCATTGAGGGCGAGGTTGGTCAGAATATCGGCTTCGGTATTGATAAGGCGGACAACGGGACGTTTCGTCCTTGTTGGGCTGGACATAGCGCTGGCTTTCGAAAAGGAGGAGACGCGCGCCTAGACGGCGGGCGTTATCAGTCCATCGATGTGCCCCGAGTTCGAGGCATGCGCGCCAGAACCCGGGGCTATATGCCCGCGAGCAGCTGTCCTCCCTGGTAGCGAAAACGCGTAAAGTTAGTCGGCAAGTGCATCAAGGAAGGGTGGCAGACGGCGGCACGTGAGTCAAATGCTGTCCTCCGCGACTCTCGATGGGTGCCAACGACGGCTAAGCCGTTGGCGCGATAGAAGGCCATCCTAGTGAGCGTCCAGCTTCGGCCGCCGTCCCCGCGCCAGAATGTTGAGCGCCTCCACCGCCGCCGAAAAGGCCATGGCAGCATAGACGTAACCTTTGGGCACATGGACGCCGAACCCTTCTGCGATCAACGTGGTGCCGATCAGCAAGAGGAAACTGAGGGCGAGCATTACGACGGTGGGATTGGCGCTGATGAAATTTGCCAGTGGCGTCGCCGCAAAGAGCATCACGGCAACAGCGGTAACGACCGCGATCACCATGATCGCGATATTGTCGGTCATTCCGACGGCGGTGATGATGCTGTCGATGGAAAAGACCAGGTCTAGCGCGATGATCTGACCGATGGCCGCCCCGACGGTCAACGTCGACCGGCTGGTGTCATATTCATTCTCGTTGGGATGGGGATCGACATTATGATGAATTTCCCGCGTCGCCTTCCAGACAAGGAAAAGGCCACCAGCGACAAGGATGATGTCCCGCCAGGAAAAACCATGTCCAAAGGCGGTGAAGATCGGCCGCGTAAGTTGCACGATGTAAGCGACCGATGCCAGCAGGAGCAGCCGCAGAACAAGAGCCAGTCCGATGCCGAGGCGTCGTGTGCGGGCGCGATGTGCTTCAGGCAGTTTGTTCGACAGGATCGAAATGAAGATCAGGTTGTCGATCCCCAACACGATCTCCATGGTAACCAGAGTGGCAAGCGCGATCCACGCGGCAGGCTCATTCATGAGCGCGTTCAGCCCCTCTATCATTCGTCCCTTCCTCCACCTTGCCGAGAGCTTGAATATCGTTGTTCGGTACAGGCGATCGGCTCGCCGTGCGCCTCGCTCGACTTATGCGGTGTCACAGCTCGTGGCAACCAAGACGCTGGACTGCACCTTGAAAGAACACACAGCCATGCCATATTGAACCTGCGGGCCGGGCCCCTCTGGCGATTGCCGCGAATGCGATCGTGATGTCGGACCGCATCGGGTCAGCTCGGTGCAGGTCAGC
Source organism: Sphingobium sp. SJ10-10 (assembly GCF_036038995.2). Lineage (NCBI taxonomy): Bacteria > Pseudomonadati > Pseudomonadota > Alphaproteobacteria > Sphingomonadales > Sphingobiaceae > Sphingobium > Sphingobium sp. SJ10-10. The sequence continues at coordinate 1,406,391 of NZ_CP158132.1, read as the reverse complement.
GATATTCTTCCTTCCTCGCAGCTGATCCGATCGATCCATTTCGATTGGAGAGAGGCGTTGAATACTTTTCTGTATAAATTGACCAGATTGCACGGACAGCTCGAGGAGGAGATCCGGAGCGAGCTCAAACGGCGTTTCCCTGATAGTTTGCGGCTGCTGAGGCTCAAGAAGGTGCGGCTGCATGTGAAGGACCGGCTGCACGCGCATGTTCTCAGGGAAAGGAGGGCATGACCGTGGGACGACAATCTGCGGAGGGCATGCCTTGCCCTGTCTGCCGCACAGGGCTGACAATGTCCGAACGCCAAGGTATTGAAATCGATTACTGCCCTAACTGCCGCGGCGTCTGGCTTGACCGGGGCGAGCTAGACAAGATCGTTGAGCGTTCGGCCGCGACACCGGCCCGCCCGCCAGAGCGGGACCGCCCAGATGCGTGGGTGCGATCGCGTCACGATACCGTGCACGACGGCCGCTACCGATCGCGGAAGAAAAAGTCTTTCCTCGAGGAGCTGTTTGATTGAGCAACGCCGCCCGGCCGTCGACCCTTGAAGATGAAAGCCGGGCGGCTCGCATCAGTGCACAGGATCGCGAGGCTGTTGCGGCAGTAGAACGGTCGACGAGCCGGGCCTGTTGCATTTGAAGGACGGCACGCTATCCTCTCACCATGCGGGCCGGGCCCCTCTGGCGATTGCTGCGAACGCAATCGTGATGTCGGACCGCATCGAGTGCGCTCGATGCTGGTCGTTAACTATTGTGCCCGATCATCTGCGCTGCTCGTTCGGTTGGACTGGAAACGAGGAGGCGCCTTTGCCACAACAGAAGCATCGTCTGCATAGTTCGCAATTGCGAATCACGGCCCTGCTGTTTGCGGCATCCACTGCCCGCCACGTCGATCCCATTTGAGCAACTTGGTTTATGGCCAGAAGGATCCCCAATGATTGGAACTAAATATCGCAACGCCGGCGCGATCGCGATGAGCTTGGCGGTCGCTGTCATGGTGGCCAGCCCTGCCGACGCACGGCGTGGCGGCAGTTTCGGCAGCCGGGGCTCGCGCACAGCTGTTGCGCCCCCTGCCACGAAGACCGCGCCCAATCAGGCGCCGGCAGTGCAGCGGACGACGACGCAGAACCAGGCTCCTGCACAGAACAGCGCCGCAGCTGCGCGTCCGGCGCCGAATTCGCCGAACCGATTTGGCGGTCTCGCGAAAGGCCTGATCGGCGGCCTTATCGCGGGCGGTCTGCTCGGCATGCTGCTCGGCAATGGTTTTGGCGCCTTGAACGGCAGCGGCATGCTCATGGCCTTGCTGCAGATCGCCTTGCTGGCTGGCCTGGCATGGTTCGCATTCAAACTGTTCCGTCGCCGGCCTGCGATGGCTGCGGCCGGAGCGATGGCGCCCTCCGGGTTTACGACCAACGCGTTTACGGGAACATCGCAGGGCGGGTTCGGCGGGGCTGCCCCCCCGACCGCTCCAGCAGCTTCCGTGTCGTGGGAGATCGCCATCACCACAAGTGACCAGCAGAGCTTTGAACGTCTACTCACGGAGGTGCAGGATGCCTTTGGTCGTGAAGACTATGCCCGGTTGCGCGCATGCACGACGCCGGAAATCATGTCTTATCTGGCCGAGGAAATGAGCCAGAACGCGACCCGCGGCCAGCGCAACGAGGTGTCCAGAACTGAACTGCTCGACGCGGACGTTGCCGAGGCCTGGACGGAAGATGGGACGGACTACGCCACCATCGCGATGAGGTACCAGAGCATCGACGTCATGCGCGATCGCAACAGCGGCGCAGTGGTGAAGGGCGACCCTGATCATCCGACTACGACGACCGAGCTTTGGACCTTTGTCAGGGACGGACGGAGCGATTGGCGTTTGTCGGCCATCCAGGAGGCATGAGCAAGGCGATGCGGCTGCCGTGACAGTTTGCCAATTCTCATGCATGCCCGGGCGGCCAGCCCCTAACAGCTGCGTCTTGGCGGCCAGCTCATCATATCGGGAAAGGACAAGACTTCCATCTGCCGCCCACCTCAAAACTCGACTAGGATTGGCGTGACTTACGGCTCCAAACGTTCTGCCGATGGCAGCTAAACCCTGTTATTCTTTCCTAAGCCGCCGTTCCGGTTTTCGGCCAGGTTCTGTCCTTCTGATATGCCAGCCGGGTGAACGTTGAACGTCAGCTTCTGAAGAGAGCCGTCGTTTGATACGGTGCGTGCGAACGTCGGGAATGTCCCAAAAGCCGGAGGTGGAACCGGGGGGTGTCGACCAACTCAAGCCGGTCCGGTGAAGCCCCAGGAATGTCGGCTCACGCTGGAACCGGTCATCGTAGGGCGAAACAGCGGTCGAGCAGGTACGCGCCACTCCCTGACATTCCCGGATCAAGAGTGCGGGTCGAGAAGCGGGTCATTCAGGGAACAAGAAAAGGTCGCGGCAACGGCAACAGTGATGGTCTACTCGTATTCGAGCCATTGCTATAGGTCACACATATAGCTTAGCAGGCGTTCGGCGGTCGCGGGGGCGTGCTGATTGCCGTTCGACGTTGAAGTGAAGTTCGGTCCTTCCACAAAAATAGGGCCGCCGGTTTCACCCCCAGCGGCCCTATCGTTTAAGCGGCTTTAAGGATGCCGGCTGTCACATCAGAATTCGAAACGCACGCCGACGTTGACGTTGTGGCTGTGGCCGCCCCCGAACTCGCCCTGATAGGCGCCGTACAGGCTGAGGCCCGCACTGAGATCGTAGCTAGCGCCAGCTCCGGCCGTCGCCATTGTTTGCTTGCGGCCGGCTCCGAGCACGGTGAAGCGTTCGGTGTTGCCGACGAAGCCCGCACGAGCAGCGAACCGTTCGCCTTCCAGCTGGTGACGTACGCCAAGCGACGCCCAGGGATGGAACATCGCACCCTCGCCCATGCCGCCTTTCAGCTTGATGCCGCCATCGATGAAGGTCGCATCAGTCTTTGCCCGATCAACCGTCAGCGCGAAGGCGGTGCTGCCTGTCTCTCTTGTCGCGCCCCGGCGCGTGGAGATATGGGTCACACCGGCTTCGGGCCGGATTGCCCACGCGCCCATGGGAAAGCTGTAACCCACCGTGCCATCGAGCACGAGGCTACGCAGGCGGTAATCGCCTGAGCGCGCGGTCGCGCCAGGCACGCTGCGGCGGGTGTTGGCTTCGCTCCAGTCATAGGCGACCGTTACCGTGCCGTCGAAGCCGCGGCTCATGAAGTGGCCAGATACGCCCGCGACCATGCCGTCGGAGTTTGTGCGCGCGCCCCTGCCAGCGATCGTTTGCCGGCTGTCGATATATCCGACAAATGCCGCGACAGAAGCGTTTGCGCTGCCGAAGCCGATGCCGCCTACGACGCCATAGCTGTGGCTCTTCGCCGAGGATGTGCCAATCGCCCCATCTCCCTTCAGCGTGCGCCAATCACCCAGCCCTTGCGCGAAGCTGAAGAGGCCCGCTGTTTCCCGCGTCGTGATCGCAAGGCCAGCGCGTCCGGCCCTCGCGATCGCCAGCCCCTGTTCGACGCCAAGTTGCGACGCGCTGGCATAGGCTTCAGGCGTCAACTGGCCAAACGCCGCTGCATTTGCGGTGCTGCCACTCAACAGCGTGGGAACGGCATTGACCAGTGCTGTGCTGGCAGTGCCGGCAATCAGGAGATCGTTGACATAGTCGATCGCTGCGTCCGTCTGTGTGGTGGTCCCGGTGGGCGCGACGAACGTGCCAAGCAGCTGCAACACCGTACCGTTGTTACGCAGCACGCCGACGATGCCGGGATCACGATTGACGATGTCGAAATCGCCCGTAATGCCGCCGCCGCCATTGACGACGATCAGATCCCGGGAAGCGCCGGGGGTGAGTGAGCCCGTCAGGTTGACGGTGGTATTGTTACCGATCGTCACCGCACCGCCGTTGACCACGATCTGGTCGCTCTGGCCGACCGGCACAAACTCGAAGGTCGTGGTCGTACCGTCAGCGATCCTCAAATTGCCGTTGATCGTCATGATGCCCGGCGATGCGCCCGGCGAAAGTGTGCCGCCCGTGCCAATGGTGACGTCGCCGCTGACCGTACCTGCCGTACCGAAGGTGCCGCCGCTGGTGACATCTACCGACCCGGTCAGGGTTGATCCGGCCTGGCCGATCAGGCGGCCGCCGGTGACGTTCACTGCCTCGACGCTCAGATTGCCGGTGAAGCTGTTGACGCCCGCGCTGTTGTTGACCTGCTCAAAGCCGGTGAAGCTGGATCCGTCGATCGTCGTCTGCTCGGCATAGGTACTGCCGGTATTGAATGCGAGAACGTCGACGCCCTCGCCAGCGGTCACCGTGCCGTCAAAGTCAGCGCCGGAGCCGATCGTCAGCGTGTCGGCGCCCCCGCCCAGATCCACGTTGCCGGAGATGGCGCCGCTATTGATCAGGCTGTCCGAGCCGCTTCCGGCAACGATGTTTCCGGTGATCGTCCCGCCCGCTGTATTGGTGAGCACATTGTTGCCGCCGCCAAGATCGACGTTGCCGACCACTTCGCCGCTGTTGGATACGGTGACGCTTTCCGTGCCGCCGTTGATTGCCGTCTCGCCTGGGGCGACAATGATGCTTGATCCTTCGGTGAGGTTCAGCCCGCCGCCGCTGGAAACCTGAACCGTTTGCTGGACGACGACCTGACCGGTGCCGATGATCTTCTCAACCTCGAAGCTGGCGAACAACTGCCGCAGCGCCGGATCGATGGATCCGGTGTAGGTCGTGCCGGTAATATCGAAGGCGAGCGTGTCCTCTCCTGCGCCGCCATCGACCGTTCCATTCAGCACAGCCGAAGCGAGTACGTGGGTGAAGCTGTCATTGCCGTCTCCCATCTGCACCGTCCCGCTGATGGTCCCGGTATTGACGACAGTGTCATTGCCCTCGCGCATGTAGATGTCGCCGCTGATCTGACCGGCATTGTCGATGCGATCGTCGCCCGCGTTGAGATCGATCGATCCGATGATGACGCCCGTTGCGGTGTTCGTCACATGATCGGTCGAGGGCAGGAAGCCGCTGTCATCTTCGAGCTGATCGCCACTGGTGTGGATTGCGCCCGCCAGATAGCCGTTGGGCTGACCGATCGCGTTGTCGATGACCGGCGTGTTGGGGAAGTAATTGGTTCCGGCGCCGCCCTGAATGGTGCCGCTGTTGACGATGTTCACCGCCTTGGCTGCGACTGCAACCGCAACCGTGTGAGCCGCTTCGGTGTTGGCGATCGGGCTGTAAACCCAAACCGGCTGCGTCGTTCCCGGAGGCGACCCAGCCACGACAGCGGTGAGACCGCCACCGGCCTGGATTACACCGCCTTCGAGATTCTGGATATTTACGACGCCTGCGCCTGAGCTTTCCACGTCCACGCCCAGGGCGGCGATTTGTGACACATAGGCCGTCCCCTGGCCCAGGCCGATGAACTGACCCGGCGTGAAGGTTGCGCCGCCGGTGGCCTTGATAGCGCCGCTGTTGACCAAGCTGATGGTGGCATCCGCCGTGGGAATGCCCGGCTCGTCGCCATCGCCAGCTTCCACTTCAAGGACCAGGCCGGAACCGCCACGGTCTTGCCCGATGATGCTGCCGCTATTGTTGAAGGTGATGGATTGGCTTTCGTCCGTTTCCGATTCCACGTCGAACGCGGCAACGCCACCATATGTCGGCGGGTTGCCTTGATTGATGGGAAGCTCGGTCCGCGTCACAGAGCCGCTATTGGCGAAGGTCGCGACGCGATTTGCGACGTTGACCTCGGCAGCGCCATCGATTGTTCCGCTGTTCGTGAACGCAAAGCTCTGGGCGGGAATGTCGATGACATCGACATCTTCCGGACCATCATCCTGCAAAAGGCCGGTTTCGATGACGAGTGCGGTGCCCCCTTCGCGCGCCGAGGCAGCGATCAGTCCATGGTTTTCGAACTGCATGTTCTGGGTTGCTGCGCCAGCGTAAAAGCCATCGCGAATTTCACCATCGGCGGTGTTGATGAATGTGGCCGTATCGGCGTTGAACTCGTCATTGGCATTGGGCAGGACAAGGTCGAGTTCGCCAACCTTCAGCGTCAGTCCGCGCTGGAAATAACCGTTGGCGTCGATGCCAGCGATCGAGCCGCTATTGGTGAAGGTGAAGGCATTTGCCGCCACATTGGCGTCCAGGCCGCCAACGATGCTGCCGCTATTCTCGATCGTCACCCCTGCTGTCGCGGTGGTTTCCAGCGCCTGACGGATGCGGACTGCCGCGTTCACGCCGTCGTCGAACCCGCGCTCGATATCGGTGGTGAAGGAACGTAGGCCGTTGAACGTCATCTCGATCGTTCCGGTATTTTCAAAGACAAAGTCTTCGCCAGCCGATGTCGTGATGACCGAACCGATACCGCCGGTGGTCAGGTTGATCTCGTCATTATTAACGAAGGTCGCGGACGCAATCCGGATGTCTCCGTTGACGGTGCCTTCATTGATGAAGCTGGTCAGAGCGTCACCATAGCCGGGCGTATAGAGCGGAAGGGTGCCGGGCTGCACGTTGGAACGCTGGAAAGTCGCGAACCGCTGCTGATAGTAGCCGATCGCTGCCGGAACGATGGTCACGCCCTGCGGATACAAACCGGCGGTGTTGAGGAGGCTGATCGTCCCATTATTCACGACATGGCCGTCGCCCATCAGGGTGATCGAGCTTCCCTGTCCGGTCAGCGTGAGCGTGGTAGCGTCGCCCCGTGCCTCGAACCCCTCGATCTCGAAGGTCGCTGGCAGCGCTCTCGCGCCAAGCTCAAGCGATTGCGACTGGCTGTAGCTGCGCGTGTAGATGTCGATACCGCCGCCCGCCGTGATCGTGCCAGTCACGCCGTCATCCGCGCCGCGCTGAATGAAGTTGGCGGTACTAAGAGCAGTGCCCAGCTGCAGATTGCCGTTCAGCGTCCCGCCGTCGGAAATGTAATAATAGAGGGCTCCCGGCAGCGGATTCTGGGGAGCAAACGGGGTGGGTTCGACATAGGAAACATCGCCGTTGATCGTGCCAGCGTTCGTTACGTTGAAGCTGAGCAGTGGGATGCCAGTGCGGGCAGGGGAGATGATGGCGTTGGCCCCGCCACCGATGACGCCCCCGCTCGCGTTGTTTACCGAAAGGACGACCGCCTGGCCTGCGGCGATGGCCGGATCCCCTGAAATCGTGCCGCTATTGTTCACGACGATGGCGGTGCCGAGCGTTCCGCTGATCGGTCCGGTTGAGCCGGCATTGCTGATGATGCAGAGGGGGCCAGCGCTACCGTCGGGGCAGATCGTTGACGGAGCCTGCTGCGCAAACGCCCCGCTTGCTCCGAGCGCGAGCACGCTCACGCCGATACCAAGTCCAAGACGAATAGGCGAACGCACAGAATTACGGCCGATCATGGAAACCCCCTCCAGACGAATATCAAGGCGATCTAGTCCAACCGTGCATTCGGCCGCATCCCCCGATTAGGGTATTTCCGCGCGCCAGCTAAAATATTGTGTTTCCGACCTTACCTGCCTAAATCCGATGTCGTCCGGGGCATGCACGATACTCCGCGACCAATGAAAGTAGGATGTTCTGACCGGGTCGCGGTACAGGAATGAAACAGGGTGGATGAAAAGATCTGGGCGTTGGGCGAGCGCTTCTCGCTGGCTGCCATCGATGGGAGTGAGTGGCTCGGCGCTCTGAAGGCCATGGCAGAGATGACTGGCGGTACTCACGGCCAGCTAGTCGGCTTTGTTCCTGGGGAGGTTCCGTTCAACTGGATCAATGATATCGATCAGGATCGCATAGCGCACTTTGTCGAGCAGGAGCGAGGTGATCCTGCCATCAATGTCCGCGTGCGTGCTTCGCTGACCGATCCGGCCTTCGTCATTCGGAGTGAAGCAGATTATCAAGCCGTGGGACGGAGTTCCGGTTTCGATCTCTACCGGGAAATGTGCGATGCCTATGACATTCTGGATGGCTGTCAGACAAAGCTGCTGGACGAGGGTGGTAGCTTTATCGGGCTTGCCGTTAATCGTAGTCGCAAGGATGGCAAAACCGACGCCGACACGCGGGCTCTTTTTGCCGCTATAGCGCCCCATGTGCGTATGGCCGTCAAGGTGCAACTCGCGTTGGAAGACCGTGGCCCCACTCTCTTGAACGGCGCGCTGGAACATGTGGGCTTGCCTATTTTCATTTGCAGCGATGCAGGCCAGGTGAAGGGCAACACCAGCGAGGCTGCGGCTCTGCTTTCCGCCGGTCATTTTCGGCTGGTGGAAGGGAAGCTTGGCCTTCCTCATCCGAGCGACGAAGCCGCGCTATTACACGCAATTACGCGGCTCCATCGTCAGCCGGTGGCGTTCGAAACCCTTATGTTCCGCGGCGACGGTAAGAAAATGCCAATGGTGGTCGATATCTGCCGGCTTCCCGCGCAGCCGCTGCGCCTGAGCTTCGGTTCGCAGTTGCTTGTCATCGTGCGTTCTGGCCGCCGCTGGCACTGCGCCGCTCCAACGATCCTGCGTATGGCATTTGGCCTTTCCACCGCCGAAATTGACGTTGCTTTGGCGCTCGCCCGAGGCGAGACCCGAGACGAGATCGCTGCTGCCCGCAGGACAAGCGTGCAAACAGTCAGGGCTCAACTCAAGTCCATCTTTGCCAAGCTGAGCATCACGCGAGAAATCGAATTGGTGACGATGTTCGGGGAGATGCTTCGAACATAATGGAAAGGGCTGATCGGGGGAGCCGGCACATGCTGAATATGAGCGAACCTACCCTGATCGGGGTATGACGTTGAACCGCAGAGTTGGTAGGATCCCGCCTGCGACCCGAAGGCTCAGGCCTCTATGGCCACTGAGACTTCTCCTAGCTCGACTGTCCCCGTGACAGTCGGGCTATTTTTGCCAAGAACGGCAGCTTACCGCGCGGGTCAAATGCTGAGCCGCCATTCTGGAATTCGGCCAATCCTCGTCATTCCCCGGTCAATGTTTCGCGGATCACGAATGGCTGGCTTATAGGAAACCCGCCATTCAAGCCGTTCGCTGGGTACGGCAGTCAAGTCCCAAAGTGCCGCGAAGTTGGCCCCTCGCCGAAGGCGAGGAGCCGATTGGTCAAATTTCAGTATTCTCGGCTAGGGCAAGCGCATCTTCCACGTCAATCCCGAGATAGCGCACCGTATTCTCAATCTTGCTATGACCGAGAAGGATCTGGACCGCACGAAGGTTGCCGGTTGCCCTGTAGATGATCGATGCCTTCGTTCGCCGAAGTGAATGCGTGCCATAGTCGCTTCGCATCAGACCGACCCCTGTCACCCATTCATCGACAAGCCGGGCGTACTGGCGGGTGCTAAGATGCCCGTTATGGTCAACCCGGCTGGGAAAGACATAATCGTCCACCGTGCCGCCCCGCCGATCGAGCCAAGCCAGCAGGCTAGCCCGTGCGTCGGGGAGCAGTTCGAACTGAACGGGTCGACCTGTTTTCTGCTGCATGACGATCGCACGCGTTCGGATCTGTCCGCCACTGACGATGTCGCCGATCTTCATCTGCACCAAATCGCAGCCCCGAAGTTTGCTGTCGATCGCCAGGTCAAATAGTGCCCGATCTCGCAAGCGGCGGCGCTGATTGAGGTAGAATCGGATCTCCCAAATTTGCTTCGGTTTCAGCGCGCGTTTCGCGCCGACGGTTCTTCCCGCATTCCAGACGGGGCGTTTGGTGGTGGTGGGTTCAGTTTCAGGCATCTCCATGATCATTCTCCAATGGCCGGATTGGCCATCTGAAGAACGTTCGCCAGTACAAAGGAGAGGAAGGTCCCCAGGCGCCTGGCGACCAAATGTCGGTCGCTCGGGGGCAAGGCACCGTACGTCTGCTCCTGACAAAACCGGCCATTTAAATTCCGTAAGCAGCCGATCGGCAATGCGCCCTCTCTTTGGCCATTCCGCGCGCAAGGCCGCACCGCTAAGAGCTGTCGTCGGTTATCGACATTGCTGTCGTAATGCGCCAGCCGTGCTATATGCGACGCTTGGTCGCGGAGCATGCCATGCCAGCAAGAGTCGTCATCACCGCACGCGCATCTGGTATTGGCCGCGCGATAGCGGCAGCGCTTATCGCGTCCGGGGCGAGGGTCTACACCTGCGACATAAATGAGCCGGCGCTCGAAGAGGCGCGAGCCGGGCTGCCGGGACTGCTTACCGGCTCATGCAATGTCGGCGACCGCGCGTCGGTCGAGGCGATGGTGGAGCAGGCAGCGGACGCGCTAGGCGGCATCGACGTGCTGGTGAACAATGCGGGCATCGGCGGCCCCACCGCGCCGGTGCACGCGCTTGACCCCGATGCTTGGGAACAGGTTCTCGCGGTCAATCTCACAGGGACGTTCAACGTGACGCGGCTCGCCATCCCGCACCTTATCCGGTCGGGAAACGGCGTGATCATCAACATGTCTTCGGCGGGTGGCCGGTTCGGCTATCCCGACCGCAGCCCCTATGCGACCAGCCAATGGGCCTGATCGGCTTCACAAAGACCCTGTCAATGGAACTGGGCGAGCATAATATTCGGGTGAACGCGATCGCGCCCGGCGCCATCGACGGCGACCGCATCCAGCGCGTGTTCAAGGGCCGTGCCGATGCGACCGGCCAATCACTCGACGAAGTGAAGCGGATTGCCATGGCAAATCAGTCGCTCAAATATCTGGTCGATCCCGCCGACATCGCTGCGCTGGCGGTGTTCCTGGCCTCCGACGCTGCCAAGTCGATTTCGGGTCAGGTGCTCCCGATCGACGGCGATTATCAGCGCAACTGAGGAGCAGACCATGGAACGAATGCCTGCGCTGTTCATCGGACATGGCAGCCCGATGAACACCCTGGAGCTCAACGGCTTCACCCGTGCGTGGCGTGCGCTCGGCACCGCATTGCCGAAACCACGCGCGATCCTCGTCGTCTCGGCGCACTGGTACATTGGCTCGACCGCAGTGACAGCGATGGCGCGTCCCCGCACGATCCACGATTTCTACGGCTTTCCTCAGCCGCTGGTTGACTTCGAATATCCCGCTATCGGCGCGCCGGACGTCGCAGCAGAGGTAGTGGAGGCGATCAAGCCGGATTGGGCGGGACTCGATCAGGATCAATGGGGGCTTGATCACGGGACGTGGAGCGTCCTCGCCCATCTCTACCCGCACGCCGACGTGCCCGTCCTTCAGCTCTCGATCAATGCGTTGAAGCCGTTCGACTATCATCTGGCGTTGGGTGCGCGATTGTCGCCGCTTCGCGATCAGGGCGTGCTCATTCTGTCGAGCGGCAACGTCGTTCACAATCTGCGGCTCGTGGATTGGGACCAGCCCACAGCAGGCGCCGACTGGGCGCAGCGCTTCGACGAAGCAGTCCGGGCGCAGATGGCCGACGATCCGTCGAAGATGCTCAAGCTGAGCGAACATCCCGATTATGCGAAGGCCGTGCCGACACCGGATCACTACATCCCGCTGCTCTACACCGCGGGCATCGCGGCGGCGGAGGGCTGGTCGCAGTCGCTGATTCAGGGCTATTCGCTCGGCTCGCTTTCGATGACCAGTTACAATGTCGGACCCAGGCTGGATTTGCCCTGCGAGGCCGAAGGCACCGCTGACCTTCCCGCCGATGTCCCGGCGGATCAAACCAACATCTAGTTCGTTCAATGGCGTTCGTAGGCACTCTCAATTCCAAGGACCAGCACCGTGGCAGACACCCCGACCCGCCATAAAATCGCGATCCTGGTAGGCAGTCTGCGCAAGGGCAGCATCAACCGAAAAATCGCGCGCTCGATCTGCAGCCTCGCGAGCGACAAGCTCGACTGCGAGATTATCGAAATCTGGGCGCTGGCGCCGTTCAATCAAGATGAGGAAGCCGCGCCGCCGGCCGAATATGCGCGGTTCCGTGAGCGGGTCGCGGCTGCCGATGGGTGCTGTTCTGCACGCCGGAATATAATCGCGGCGTGCCCGGCGTCCTGAAGAACGCGATCGATGTCGGCTCACGCCCCTACGGCCAAAGCGTGTGGGACAAGAAGCCGGCCGCTATCATCAGCGCGTCGCCAGGCGCAATCGGCGGCTTCGGGGCCAATCACCAACTGCGCCAGGCTTGCGTGTTTCTCAACATGCCGATGATGCAGCAGCCCGAAGCCTATCTGGGTGGCGTCACGGATGACAAATTCGATGACGAGGGCTGCCTGACGGACGGGCCGCTCAAGCAGGTTGTGTTGAGTCTCGCCACGGCCTTCGCCGATTGGGTCGACTTGATTGTTCGCTCCCGACGCCTGATTGCGGAAGATGCTGCACACGCACAGAGAGAGTGAGCGCGCAGGGTCATCTTAAACCCAAAATACAGTTTGATTTTCGCCAGTGCGATTTGGCCGATTGGCTTGAAGAGGGCCGCGACGAGTCCCCGGCCACTTCAGACCTAACTATGCGCAAACGGCTAGGCTTGCTGGATCCCGGCTGAGCAGCGCGGCCCCGCGAACTGCCGCTTCAGCCGAAACCCGCCGCTCGCGATGGTGCTCAAGAACGGCTGTTATGTCCCAACTCTGGTCGTTCCCGCCGGCCGATCATCGCGTGCCCAGAATGTTCGCTCCAAGTATAAGGAAATCACACTGGTAGCTCACCGTTAAACAATGGCCCCCGATGCGGCCAAGGCTTCAACTTTCCCGTAGGCAAATTCGATCGGCTGCCAGATATCTAATCGTCTCAGATCGATATCGCCCTCATATGCCCACCACGTCCGCCAGCGCCCGCTGCACCGCCTGCTCCATCTCGGCGATCTCGGCATCGGTCAATTCGTCGAACTGACGGCGCTTGCTATTGGAAAGACGTCCGCCGTTCTGAAGCATCAGGCGGATCAGCAATGCGGCGCGGCGGTCCGGCATATCGACGATTGCGCGCACCCTTTCCATTGCGCGGTCAAACATCGCCAAGAAGCTTAGTTCTTCGCGCAAATCCGTACGGACGGTATCGACCACGCGGTCATAGAGATATTCGGCGACAGAGGTGGCGTCGAAGAAGCGATAGAACAGCGCACTGTCGCTGCGGACCGCGATCTCGCGCTCGCTGGTCCAGCCCCAATCGATCGCGCTTAACAGGGGTCTTGAGAAGCTCTCCAGCACCGCGTCATAGCTGCGCCGATCTCGGACGATGGCGGCCGACACAGGGAAGATCATGCTCTCTGGGCTGAAACCTGTCTTGCTCAGCACATGATGAACGATGAAGCGGTGGATGCGACCGTTGCCGTCCTCGAACGGGTGAATGAAGACGAAGGCGAAGGCCGCGACTGCCGCTGCCACGACAGGCTCGATTTCGTCAGCGAGCATCCGCGCCGTCAGCGCCATCCAGCCCATCATCAGCGAGGGAACGTCTTCAGGTCGGGGGCAGATGAAATGCACCTCCTCGCGGAAATCAGCGGTCGTCTCGCCGACGAAATTCTGAAAGCTGCGCCAGTCGGTCGCGGCATAGCGGCGATCGACGATCGCGTTTTGCAGCCGAACAATCGGTTCCTTGTCGCCCGTGTCAAAGCTGGCGGCGGCGCGCAGCGCCGCGACGAACCGCTCGGTCCGATCCGGACTGGGCGTCTCTCCCTCGATCGCGAAGGACGCGCGCGTCTCCTTGGTGAAGAGATGCCACACCGCGCGGGCGAGCAAAGCCGGGTCATAGCGTTCGATGATCGCCCGTGCCTCGGCATCGATACGGACGCCGATCTGGCCTTCCAGCTTCGCCGTGCGGCGCACCGTGGGGCACAGGTCCGGCGTGCCGAGCAGATTATCGATAACGCGGTGCCGGGACGAGTTCCGCCTTGCCCCCGTGACATGCTTCTGCGGATCGAGCGCCTCGACATAATTGCCGACTGCGGCGTCGGGCACGTCGAGGCGTTCGCCGGTCAGATACTCATAGAAGAACCAGGCGCGCCGCGCGTAGCTGCCGCTCGGCTCGGAGCGCACCCATGCCGCGACGACCTCGGCGTCGATGGCAGCGAAAGTTGCGGCCAGCACGCCCAGATCCAGGGGTTCATAGCGCAGGGCAAAGCGCAGGTTGGCAATGACATTGCCACCGGTTGCATAGGAGCGCGGGTAGAACTCGACAGCGCGACCAGCGATCACTCCGGTGCGCCGCGCACCCGATACAAGGTAGCTTTCGGTTTGGGGCGGCGGACTTTGCGGCGCGAACGCCGACCGCAGCCACATATGCCCCAGCTTCGACCGATCGTCGGCTATGTCTTCGTTCATGTAAAACACTTAGCGCGATACGAAAACGATTACCAAAGGCATCTGTTATCCAAGATTGCTTATGAAATCGGACTGATGACTTCCGTAGCACAAACGTTTTCACGGCTGCTCCTTCGTCAACGACGATGTGCGGCCCGCCCGCCAAGTGGCAACATGGACGCCGCGCGCTGCCGTCGCGGAGGATCAAACCTGGTCAAACATCTTCTGTATGATAAATGATCCATTATTGACATGAAGTACACATATCATACATAGTCCTCGAGAGAAGGAGATCGCAAATGGCCACTGCTGCCCATTCCGGAGCCCAAGCCAAAGCGCGCAGCCGTAAGGACCTGACCGGTCCGGCGCTGCGCACCTTCTTCCGCATTGCCGATGTCTGGGGCCTCAAGGAGGCCGAGCAGATGAAGCTGCTCGGACTCGATAACCGCTCCACTTTTCAGACCTGGAAACGCGGCGCCATCGCAGCCATTCCCAAGGACGCGCTCGAAAGAATTTCCTATGTGCTGGGTATCTACAAGGGGCTCAAAATACTCCTGCCTCGCACCGCCGACGAATGGGTACGCAAACCCAACGATGCGCCGCTGTTCGCCGGACGTCCAGCGATCGAACGGATGACTTCGGGCAATGTCGCTGATCTTTATGTCGTGCGCCAATATATCGACGCGCAGCGCGGATAATGGATGCCATTCCGAAGGCGCGTGTGCGCTGGCACCCATGCTACCGGATTATCGCAAGCCGCTTCCCCCCCATATCGCTGTTCGAGGACGTCACCCATCCCTCCGATCTTGAAGCGGTCTACGCGATTGAGGCGATGACCAACGACCGCCTGCGCGAGGAGGTCGGTGACCTTGCACTCGTGCCGCCGGAGGATCGCGTATCGGGGCCAGGGACCTCTGTCATCATGGCCGCCTTCACCCATCTCAATCCAGACGGAAGCCGCTTTTCCGATGGCAGCTTCGGCTTATTTTATGCAGCCAGAGAGATCGAGACCGCGATCGCCGAAACCAGCCATCACCGCGCGCGGTTCATGGCGCTCACTCGGGAACCGGCGCAGGATCTGGACATGCGGGTATATGCGGTAGATCTCGACGCAGAACTGCATGACATCCGGGATCTACGCGAGGCGCAGCCTGACCTTTACGCCGCAGACAGCTATGTCGCCGGTCAGGTGCGTGCAATCGAGCTGCGCAGCCAAGGGTCGGACGGCATCGCCTATCAGAGCGTGCGTCATCCGAGCGGGGAATGCGCCGCAGTGTTCCGCCCCCGACTGCTGACCAATTGTCGGCAAGAGCGGCATCTGTGCTATGTCTGGGATGGGCGGGCGATCCTTGCCGTCTACGAGAAGAAGGCGTTTAACCCGCAAAATGCCGACCAGCGATAATGCGGGTTAAAAGTTTTCATTAGATTGCGCACGATGATCCTTGGGGCGCAGGGTGGCTGCCCGGTTCGGGCCGATAGGCGAATGTCCGGTTGAGAACTGGGATGTGGCGATAGCTACCGTTCGCGCGCGTGGCCTGGACTAGCTGCAACCATAGGTAGCTGTGCCAAACCTCACTCGCTCCGCTGATCAGGTGGGACCCAGTTCTTGACAGGTGCGCAAGCACGAAGAAATTTCCCAGTCTCTGGGTTGGCCGTAGATAGGTCGAAATCAACAGAATCTGCGCGGGAGAGCGCACCTACGTCGCCGATTTGCGCAGTGAGAGGTGATGCACCGTAAACGAAACGAAGTTGAACGCTGCGATAGTTGTCATTTTCATCACGGCTAAGTAGGTATCCAAGGTCGAGCGTAGCATCTTGGAAGGTTGAAAGCACTCTTCCATCAGGGCCATGACGGTAAACCTGAGGAGCCTGCCCTCCAGACTTGAACAAGACAGCATCCAGATACCGCGCTGAGCCACTGGAGATGGCCGGATCGACATTGGAGTTTACAATCAGATTTTGGTCGATTGAGAGCTGCGCTCCGGAATGCCTGAAGCACTGGAATTGCAACGCAAGAAATTGACCACTTTCTCGGTCGATCCAAACTTTGGCGTCGAGATAGTAGGCGTCCATCTCCGTAAAGTCATCCTTCTTTTGCCAGAAGACAGGTGCAAAATCGTCATCCACACTGGCGTTGATCTCGCCACAGCCAGCAAGTCCGCTCAGAATCCCCGCGGCTGTTACGATTTTTGTCCAATTGGCGATTTTGAGGAAACTAATACTCGACATGAATTTATTCCATAGGACTATTTGATATTTTTATTATGATCTGGTTATTGCACCGGCGCGTGACAATTTCGCACATGCAGTGGACTAAAAATAGAATAGGTAAGGAACATTTCTTCATCGTTATTTCATCTCGGCACGATAAACGCGTTGCAGCAAATCTATCGCCTTATCCAACAGTTTATTGAGCGATGCATTCGGTTCGTTCTTCTCAGTAGAAAAGATGCTGTCCTCACGCAGTTCATGCACGATGCCATGGACCTCTTTCACATCCGCGCAGGCTCTCGCGGACACCATACCTTCGAGCACAAGAACACTATGCTTTATCTCTGCAATCCTTTTTCCGAGCCGGGTCACCTCTCCGTCCGCGGCGCCAAGCACAGGCCGACCCGCGAGCGATTTAAAATAGTAAAGTTGCTGCAAGAGCTTAACAATTTGCTCTATGTTGGCAGCCTTCAGCAGCGAATTTCTTTGGAAAGAAAAGGTGTTTTTCGCCACCCATAAGGAGGCGATAGCCGCGACTGCGGAAGCCAATGCCGCAACCGTCTGCAAGGTCGTAGATCCATCAGTCATCGTCTTTTTGGGACGCCAAAATCCAAGAAACATCATCGATTTAGCCGGCGAGATGCCGATCTTGCAAGCGCAGATGATCGATAAAAATTCCGGCGGTCTGCCCCTGCGCATCGCGAGTTCGCATGTGCAGCGTTCAACGTCGACGCCATCCGACCCCCTGTGGCGTCTGCCACCAGGATGGTAGAGAGACCGGTGGAATAGGCCACAGGGTCACGAACGGCTAAGTCTCAGTCCCGGCCCTTCGGGCGACCCGCGCCAAATTCCGAGACGGAAAGTTTTGGGAGAAGCTCCTAGCCAGAGGAACGGCTCGCTTTGGCGCGGTGCAGTCAGGCTGCTGATCGGCTCCAGTTGGCCGATAGGCCAATGTCATGTTCGAAGCCGGGCTGGGGGGATGGCTGCCGTTTGCGCGGCGTCGGCTCGCGACAAGAGTTGGTCGTCCATCCCAGCTTAAGCAAACGTCCGGTCCTGACGGATGATGCCGATCAGCATTCGGACCTCACCGTCTGCTTGCTATCCGTGCATTCCCACCAGCGGTGGACTGCGGCACGGGCATATCGATGGTGTGGGTGCAATTCGGATAGCGACTGCAACCCAGGAATTTGGAATCATTCGGCCCCGATCGCTCAACCATCTGTCCAGACATGCATTTTGGGCACATGCGGATTTCGCGCCCTTTTATGGTTTCGAACCGCAGGTCCGAGCCTACGATTTCCTGCATCTCACGGATGTAGCGGGATGGATCACGGCTATTATAAAGAAGGTATGATCCTCGGCTAGCCCGAGTCATCGCGACGTAGAAGAGTCGGCGCTCCTCCGCATACGGAAACGTCTCGGGCCGCGGGATGACCAAGTTGAGGAGTTCGTCATCCTCGATGCGACTTGGAACTCCATAATCTCCCTCGCTGACATCGAGAAGGATCGTATAGTCCGCCTCGAGCCCTTTGGAGCGATGGAAAGACAGGCCAGCAACATCGATGTTCGTATAGGTCGGGCGGTGACCATGGAACGGGTCAAGGTGATTGTAGCGCCATAGCACCAAGACCTTCAGCCTTTGACGATCCTGTGTGCGCCACTGGTCGGCGATCCCATGAAGGAAGCCGTCAAGGCGTTTGAGAAGTTCGAAGCACGCTTCCTGGAAGCTGGGCTTGCCTCTCTTGACGGTGATCGGAATGGCGCGGATCGATTTCGGGATGGCCGGTCGGCTGGAACGAACGGTTTTTGTGATCTGTGCAGGGTTCTTCTGCACGAAGGTCGCGGATGCATCCGCTATAAGCTGATTGCAACGATAGGTCTGCTCGAGCCGACCCTGCCAGGATGTGCCGAAATTCGCCTCGAACTGGGTGAACATGGTGATGTCGGATCCAGCGAACCGATAGATCGACTGCCAATCGTCGCCCACGGCGAACACCTTGCTGAAAGCCTTCTGATGCTTGAGCGCTTTGATGAGGTTCGCTCGGGGTTCAGATATGTCCTGAAACTCATCGACGAGAATGAGGGAGTAGGGGCTCTGATATCGCCCGGTCTCGACGAGGCGGACAGCGTCTCCGATCATCGAATCGAAGTCGATGCGGCCTTCCTGCTCGAGCCTGCCTGAATAGGCCTGCGTGATGGCCCAAACCGCCTTTGCGAAACTCGTGGCCCGCCGCTGATCCTTGAGGGTCTTGGCCTTTTCCAGAAGCATATTGAGCGTGAGACGACTCGATCTGATATGCTTGATGCATATGCCGATAACCTTGTGATAGTGGGTGATCACGACCGGTTGGACAGCTTTCAGGATCTCCTCGGTGGTCTTCCGCTGGAGCGGCACCTTGCGCCTGACGAGTTCGGCTTCGAGCCGGCTCAACAGCGAGCCGTCAGTCGCTTGGGCTGACGTCGTCTCGAAGATGTCTATTCCAGCCCGCTGATACCCAGCGCGCTTCAGGGCCGTATGGTGGACATAGTTCTCGAATGGCGACGTCCCGTCAGCGTTTATCGCGAAGTGCTCGTGGTAGGTGCCGGTCAGTGGATAGTAGAAGTCGGGCTCGACGTGCCGGATCGTGCCGTCCTTCTGCGGCAGCCCGATTTGCCGTTCGTATTCAAAGTCAATGGAATGGATCCACAGCCAGTTGGCGATCCGCTGCTCCTGCAGCGAACGGACGAAAATTTGCGACAGGGTTCCGACCATATCTCCGTCCGTGGTGACCCGGTCGGCGATGTAGCGGCGATAGTCTTCTGCCGTGTCAAAGTCTGCCGGCGCCAGATCGGCTTTCGCCTGCAGCGTGAGCAGATCGACCCAGAGATTCCGGAATTCCTCGTCCGTATCGACGAGGTGATCGACGATCTCGCTGATGACCCGCGCTTCTCCTGCTGGATGCTCGATCCAATTGGCGAGTTGGGGCGGTCTTCCTTCAACCTCCTGTATGATGCCACGTCCGAGGGCGTGAAATGTGGTGACGCGCGCGCCCAGCGCATCCTTTTCTAGACCCTGTTGACGAGCTATGCGCTCTTCCAGTTCTTCCGCAGCCTTGCGGTTGAAGGCCAAGACCAGGATATCCTCCGGTGCGTACAGGCCCTTGGCGAGCGCGTATCCCACCTTTCCAACCATGGTCGCGGACTTGCCCGACCCTGCCGCCGCCACGAGAAGGTTGCTATCCTCTAGGCGGATGCATGCCTCGCGCTGCTGATCGGAAAGAGAGACCCCGCCAAGATCGTCGAAAAAGGTCTTCATGCCCGCCAACTCTTGGGTCACGAAGTCGTCATTGTACTTCGCTCGGACAGCTGGATCCGTAAGGAGGGCGAAGGACGTCGGGAGGAAGGAACGTAAGGCCGCGGGAATCAGTCTTGCGGTGAATAACGGGTGCGAGAGGGCTCGAGATGCGTTGCCTGGGACGTCCGCGATCGCGCGGCTGACATCGGCTTGTGCCAGATATTGGCGGCTTGTCTCGGTCATCCGGCGGATCGCCTGATCGACGTCTAGAAGCCGGTCCTTATCGGCGGATATCAGATCGGCCAGATGGTGATTGACGAAGCTTAGGATGCCGGCGGCCGCTTCCGCGGCGCCTTTTGCGGTAAGGCCTGACAGACTGATCGTGCGGGTCTTAGATCGCAGCTCGACCGTGTGCCAAAGCAGAGCCTTGGTGGTAGAGACCGACGTGAGGTCGAGGCATCGGATGATTTCCTCGCTCGCCGTCTTTACATTGATTTGGTCGCGGTACGAACCATTGAGCGTGACTTTCCAGTCGCCGACGAGGAGGAGACGGGCCCAGATGCTCGGCCGGTATGATCTGGAGCGAATCAGCATGGATCCGCGCGCTACCATATGGTTGACCGGTAAAGATGATATTTAAGTATTTCCGTGGTCTGCTGATAAAATTTAAGCGCCCCTGCGGCAGAGCCTCTGGAGAAAACTTGCATCCGATCTGGTAACCCTCCCGAATCGTTGGCCAATGAATTCCACTGGGTTCGGGCAAGTGGAAACCTTGGCTGTCTAAGTTGAGTATTGATACGGCCATCTGATCCGCGAGAGGGGATCGCGCCAGTGCGGTACCTGGCCTGCAGAGCATTCAACTAACAAAATTGCGTGAGTCCGACGAATGTCACTTGGATTCGCGTCGTCTCCCCGGCTAGTGGTCAACTCATGGGGGCATGGTCTAAAATGCGGGGATACTTCGATCGGGGCGAGCAGTTGCGCGCTCCGATGGACGATCCGTTCATCCAACTGGATAGGGACGCGCTGGCAAGCGAGCTGCGCCTGCGCGAGCGAGGTACCGAGCAAGGGTCGCTTGAACTTCCCGACTCGTCGATGCAGGCGGCCGATGTGGTCGAAGCCGACATCGAGGCGAGGATCCGGGATCATTTCAAGCGGGCCCAGATCGATGCCGCCAACAGCATCCGCACGTACGATTCCCGTCTGAGCGGCTTGGCGCTGATCGCCAACCTCAGTTCGATACGGACACAGGCCAGCGTTGCGGTGGGCGAGTTTAAGACCGAGGTGGTCAATCGCCGTGGAAAGCTGACCCCGAGCCGGGATGCGATTCGGGACAGCTACGAAGAATTGCGCGACTTCCGCAATGACAACGGACTGCGGCGTCCCGCCCATGACGTTCCTCCTGCGAGTGCGACCGTCGGCTCGATGATGATATTTTGGCTGCTGGAGACGATCGCCAACTCCATGTTTCTGCGTCTTGGCGACAGCATGGGCTGGCTGGGTGGTGTAATAGCGGCCGCTGTGGTCGGTGCGATCAACGTCGGCTTCGCGGCCGCCGTGGGGCGGCACGTCTGGCCGAAGATCAATCACCGTGAGACGAGTGTGCGGGTTCTGGGTTGGATCGGCAGTGCCGTGTGGCTTTTCCTGACCGTAGGCTGGAACCTCATGGCCGGCCACTATCGCGACGCGAAGTCGCTCGGCATGGCCAATCCGGAGGCGGCGGCGCTAGGGATGCTTGGTTCTGGACTGGAGAGCATCTATTCCTACGGCCTCCTCCTGGCCGGCCTTATATTTGCCTTCGGTGCCGCGATCGCGGCTTACAAGATGGATGATCCCTATCCGGGCTACGGACCCGTCTGGCGCCGGCACGCTAAGCGGTGCGAGGATTATGTCGCGGATGTGAAAGCGGCGACAGACGAGTTGCTGGACATCCGCGATGACGCCATCGGGGAAGCCACCGACATCCGCATGGAGCTCGGGCGGCAGCTTACGCAACGGCAGCAGATTATGTCGGCGCGTGACGCGTTCCGCCGCCGCTATGAGGAATACGCTGAACAGCTAGAATCCACTGCGAACGCGCTGCTTCAGGAGTACCGCGCGGCGAACCGGGCTGCTCGCTCGACGCCGGCTCCGTCCCGTTTCGATCAATCCTGGAAGCTGTCCCACGAACCTCTTCCGATCGCGCCGGGAGAGGACATCCCTCGTTCCGCAATCGACGCCGCAGAGCAAGATCTTGAGGCGACGGTGTCTCAGATCTCAGCGGCCTTCGACGAAGCGATCGAGAGCTTCGAACCCTTGGACGAACTGAAGAGGAAGATGGGCGATGGCTAGGGGTCGCGATCGTGTTCGTAGGCGCGATCGTGGTAGCTCCGCAGCTGCACAGCGCGCGTTGTCTGAAAGACGTATGGCGACGCTGAAGATCGTATTCGTTGTCGCCGTCGTGCTCTTGGTGGGCGGGATATACTTCTGGGCGGCATCGTCTCGCCGGTCGCTTGACGATCAGCTGTGTCCGACGACGCCGGACAGCGTCACCGTACTGCTGGTCGATGTCACCGACCCCATGAACATGGCACAGCGGCAGGATTTCGATAACCAGCTCACCAAGCTGAAGAACTCAATACCGCGTTACGGGAAGCTGATCGTCGCCAAGGTCGATGCTACGGCGGACCGCCTGTTGGCACCGGTGATCACGCGGTGCAATCCAGGAACGGCGGATGACGTTAATTCGGCGACCGGCGATCCCGCGTCGGTCCAGAAGCAATGGGATGAAGGCTTCGATGCACCTCTGACTGCGGCCTTCAAGCGGCTCGACAGCGCGACAGGTGCTGAACAGTCGCCGATCCTGGAGAGCATCCAGTCGGTGGCGCTGACCGAACTCCAGAAGCCGGGGCAGGAAAAGCTGCCGAAGCGGCTGGTCGTGGCCTCTGACCTTCTTCAGAATACAGCGGACGTTAGCTTCTATCGTGGACTTCCCGAGCCAAAGACCTTTACCGATAGCGCCGTTTTCAGACGGCTTCGAACCGATCTTCGCGGCGTCGAAGTGGAACTCTGGATGCTGGAGCGGTCTGATGCAGCCACGACGCAGCCGCGTTCGCTCGCCGATCTTTGGGAGCGCATTATCGGTGCCGAGGGTGGCGATGTGCGACGTATCTACAATGTGAGCGGGTGACGATGAGCGAGGGGGCGGAATTTCAGCGGGATGTGCTTGAAGACCGGAGCTGGATCGATCGGTGGGGGTTCCTGCTGTTCGCTTTCGGCGGGGGCGCTGCGATCCTTATCGCCAAGTCGATCGGCCTGTCTGCCATTCCGGTGGCGGCGTTCGCAGCGGGGGCGATGGTGGCCTATGCCTTCATCGTGCAAACGTCGGGGACGGGTCGGCTGCGCGCGGATCAGGCTGGCGACAACTGCTACTACCTCGGGCTGATCTACACGCTGATCAGCCTGGCCTATGCCATCTTCTTTTTTGACCCCGCGACAACGGCCACTACCGTCGTCCAGGGCTTCGGGATCGCGCTCGCCACCACAATCATGGGCCTCGTCCTGCGCGTCTTCTTCAACCAGACGCGGGTCGATCTGGTTCAGACCGAGGACACCGCCCGCATTGAGCTCGCGGACGCGGCAGGCCGCTTGAAGGCGGAGCTTCAATCGATCACGGTCAGCATGAGCGATTATGGCCATGAGACCCGCCAAGCGCTCGAGGAACTGCGTGGCCAGGTAGTGGAAGCGCTCAACGCCGTGCAGGGAGATGCAACCAAGTCGATGAGCGAAACCGCTGCGGCGGCCAGCGAGGCGATCAGATCCGTTTCGATGTCAGCGACGGACGCGCTGTCGATGATGTCGTCGGCCGCGACGGCAACCGTCACGCAGCAGGCGAACGAGGCGGTGGCACGATCGCGCCGGCTGTCCACGGCAACCGACAAGGTCATCACCGGAATCGAGAAGCATTCCGAGGCTATGTCCGGTATCGAGCGCTCGACGAAGGCGATCGGAGCAAGCTTGATGACCTTGGAAAGCGCTGCGGAAAGCACGCAGAAAAATCTGGGTGAACTGTCGGCCCGCGCAGTGGAATTGGCAGGAACCCAGACGTCGTTGGTTCAAGCTGGCAGCGATCTCCGGCAGGCGGTCGCCGACATGGCGACACAGGTGAAGAGCTTCGACGAGACGGCGACCCGCTTCGACACCAATGTCAACATGCGTCTGGAAGAGGTTAAGGAAGTTCCGGCGAACACCGCGAAACGCACCGCTGAGGCTTTCGCGAAGGCGGCCGAGGCGATGGAGGATCAATTCGCTACGATCGCTCGCGCCCAAGAGAGGTTCGTCGAGGACCTCTCGCGCCGCGCGGAGGAAAGCACCGCGATGCTCGACCGACACAACGCCGCTCTTGAGCAGGATCTCGGACGGTCGCGTGAGAACGTCGGCAAGGTTCACAAGGCGCTGGTCGAGATGACGGGTACGCTGGTCAACCGCGTCCAGGCCTCCGACGCGTGAGCGATCAGCAACTCGATCTGCGA
The DNA here is from genome assembly GCF_036038995.2 of Sphingobium sp. SJ10-10. Lineage (NCBI taxonomy): Bacteria > Pseudomonadati > Pseudomonadota > Alphaproteobacteria > Sphingomonadales > Sphingobiaceae > Sphingobium > Sphingobium sp. SJ10-10. The sequence continues at coordinate 1,382,237 of NZ_CP158132.1, read as the reverse complement.
CAGGACAAGTCCTATCGTCGCGGACTAGTCCTCGGCCTCACGATGGCCGAGATCATGATCTTACTGCTCTTCGTGCTGCTCATGGCGTTGGCTGCCGCATTGCAGAATCGCGACGCGCGCATTCAGGCGCTGGACAATGGCGGGGCATCCCGGCTCGTGGAGGAGCTTCAGCGTGCTTATCCAGAGGCCAAGAATTCCGACGAGTACTTCAAGGAACTGAAGCGCGCCATCGAAGCACGGCGTCAGGTGGAGGCAGCGGGCGCCAAGGACGGGGCGGCTAACCTGATGGCGGACGCGGAAGTCGGGCGACAAGTGCGCGAGGCCGCCAAGGCTAGCGGCGTGAAGGACCCGGAGAAGTTCGTGAAGGAGGTTGTCGCGGCGTCGTCGAAGGGCCGCAAGGGGCAATGGCCGCCGTTTTTCAGCCTGAGCGAGGCGGGCGGGTATTTCTTCGACAGCGGCAAGGCAACGCTGCGTCCCGAGTTCGACCACAACCTGCGGGGCGAGGTCATCCCGATGCTCGCAAAGAGCGTGGCGGACTACGACGTCGATGTCGTCGAGGTGATCGGCCATACCGATGAAGTGCCGATGTCTGGGAGCAGCAATCTGGACTCTTCACTCATCGCGGCATCCGTGGGACGCTCTCCGATCTCTGGCCTGCGTTCCACCGACAACGCTGGCTTGGCCATGGCTCGGGCCGTTGCGGTGGTCCATGTGCTTCGATCCGATCCACGCCTGCGGAACGTCGCGATCCTCCCGCTTTCGGGGGCGCAGATGATCGTTCCCGTCGATAAGGTGGCCGATGGATCCGCTCGCGGTGACGATCAGCGACGCCGGCGCATTGAGATCCGCATGCGGCGTTCGACGCAGCAGGCTTCGCCGTCGATCCGCCGCTGATGGACCAGCTGGACAAGAACATCGCCGCGCTGAAGGCAGCGATTGCAATGCGGAAGCGACGGGCTGAACTAGCGCGGATGCGAGTTCGGCAGCCAGCTCAGGATGCGATTGGAACGGTAATGCCAGGGCCGTCAACATCGACGGGCGAACTGCCGCGCGGATGGTTCGCGCGTATCTTCGGCGGCTGACAGGGTGGGACAGCGTGGAGACGATCGGCGTCGAGGGCGTCGATCAAAAGGGCGGCCGCCCGAGCCTGGCCGGATCGGACCAGTCGAAAGGATCCTGCTTGTGATCGTTTCTCTGGTTTTCATCGCGGTGTTCGCCGCGACGTACAGCTACTCCGATCTCATGCGCCCCAAGGCTGTCGAGCGGGCGATCGAGCAGATAGCGTCGGACAATGCGCCCGTAGCGGTGACTCTGGCGCCGCTGAGCGCTGCCGCTCCGCCAACGGCGCGCCGGTCTGTTGAGCCCAACAGAGCGGCACTTTCGGGCAAGTTCACCATTTGCCACACGGGTGGTGGTGTGAATTGTGTCGTGGACGGCGACACGGCGTGGATCTCGGGGATCAAGGTGCGAATTGCAGACATCGACGCACCGGAGACCCATCCCCCTCGCTGTGATGAGGAGGCCAGGTTGGGCGCACGGGCGACTGAGCGATTGGCCGAGCTGATGAACATGGGTCCGTTCAATGTCGTGGTGAACGGTCGGGCGGAGGACCGCTACGGACGGCAACTGCGAGTGTTGATGAGGGACGGCCGTTCTCTAGGCAGGCAACTCGTCGATGAGGGGCTGGCCCGCCGATGGGGCGGTGAGCGCCGACCTTGGTGCTGAATTAGTAGCCATGCCGCCATAACCGGAACGGTAGCACCAAAGTATCGGTTTTTGCGGGTTTCCAGCTCTGGACCAGTCTTCCAAAGACATATTCTAAGGAGCGCAGAAGCGTGAGTGTGGAAGCAGTTGTATGCCGATTATTGACGTATTGGTCACACTTCCGCACTAGCTCCTGCAGTGCAGTTGCCACGATGACCGTGCAAGAAGTGAGGATGTTGAAGTGCTGGAGTTTGACGCGCCGTTTTTCACTAGCAATGCGCCAGAGGTGGAAGCCGACTATCTTGCAGGCGTGGAGGCATTACAGCACGGGGAATTCACTAAAGCGAGCCGCCTTTTTGTCAGGGCCGCCGGATCAGGGCACATATCTGCACTTTACAACCTGTCACTGATCTGGGGTGGGGGCAATGTAACGCCCTATGATTTCGACTTAGCGGCAGACTGCTGGTATAAAGCTGCTGAAGCCGGTCATCCACGAGCAAAATCCACACTGTGGCATATCGAGGCCGCGGATCGAGGTGGGTACGGTGCCGACAATCTTGCTAAGTTTGTCCTGCAAGAAGAAAGCGGTAACACACTCGTCGCCCCTCTAATGGTCTCCGCTGCTCGCTTCTATGACGTCATATGTCGAAAGTATGGAGCGACAGTCGATGTCATCGCTTATGAACTCGATGCAGCTGCTAATAGCGACCTACCCTTCGTCCATGCCTTTATAAATCGGACGGGTATTCCTGAGGAATTTTATCGAGGAGGCTTTGATCGGCTTAAATCCGGGTCGGCCGCCGATCAGATCACCGATGGCTTGAATAAGCTGCATGTCGCGATGAGACAGGCAGGTGCCAGTGACGAAGTGGCGGTGATGGCTCGTTGCTCAATTATAGGTCACGTTATCGCAAAAACACCCTATGGAGACCAATCACAGCCCCTTCTTGGTCTCGACCAATTTTTCAACTATTGATGGAATTTCTGGAACAGGGGGCATTATTTGAAGGAACGCAATAGTCCATCATTGACCGACCCGCTCGGCAATAGCCTTCCATGTATCCATACCAGTATCGTCAACCGCCATGATGCGTTCACCGACGCGGCTAGCGATGTGCAGGCGCACCTCCGCCATATCGTTTGAGAACCTGTTGAGCGCGGCTCAGAGTTCCCAGTTCGTCAGCACCATCACCCCCTCGATATTCCGGTCTCGTCCTCTTGGCAGCGCAGCATGACCGCATCTCGTTGAACCTGTGCATGTCGGCAAGGAGCCGAGGTTTGCCAAATCACCTAACCAAGCAATGATTTGATCGCGCTACCGGCAGCCGCAAGAATTGCGGCAGCGAGAATGATTGCTTCGATACGCAGCGGCCAGGGACTACGGCGGCTCAGAAGGTCCTCCTGCCGGTCCTTCCATCGATAACGCGGGCGCATCAGAATCCTTGTTGGGGTGGCAGAGCAATCTTCCACCCCTTTTTTTTACTGAACAGCCACGCGAAGGCTCCCATGCAAGGACGCGCAGTCCCGCGAAGGTGCCGCCTCCATGCCCCGACATGTCAGCGGGCGTTGATCTCCAGCGATTTGTCCACCATCGACGTCGTCGTGGGCTTCGCCGCGGGCGCGGCTGGCGTGACGGGTGATGCTGCAGGCTGAGCAGGTGCTGGAGCCGAGGTTGTCATACTGGCGCGCAGGAAAACAGCTTGATTGATCTTTTCGAAGGCGTCCTTGTAGGTCGCGGCGTCCAGGATTGGCTCTTCATCTTGCGGCTGAGAGCCATAAAGCGTGCTCTTGACCTTACCCATGACGAAATTGATCCGCACGCGCGTGATTGCGGGACTGGTCTGCTCGATGAAGGCCGAGACTATCGGAGTTTTCTTGGATTTACCGAAGCCCGTCCACAGATTGTAGGTCATCTTACCGGTCGATGATCCCAGACCCGTGATCAAACCGGTGTCCTTGTCGGCCGCCTGAATGCGGTAGCCAGCATCCTGAAGCACGGACATGACGGCACCGAACACGAGTTCCTTCGATCCTTCGATATCTCGCGCCTGCATTTGCTGAAGTTCAAGTCCACTCATCTGCGGTGGCTTCTTAGCGTACGCCACAGGCGCGACGAAACAGCACGCCAAAGCGGCGCCGGCAAAAAATGTTTTCATGGAAACCCCCTATTACCCGTTTAGAAAGAACTGCTACGGCTGCGGAAGTCAGAGACCACTTTCCGCGCATCAAATTTAAGCACCAAGGTCATTGTTCGGCTCGACTGAGTGGACTTTGACTTGGACTTCCCGAAGCCTAATCCCGCTCCACCACCAACGCCGCTGCCACCCGCGCCAAGAAGCATACCGATGGAAAAGCCAGACGAACTGTCAGCAGTCACCGTGGCGTGCCGATCATAGACCCACATCTCTTGGCCACTGCCATCGATCGTCGTGATGTTCGGCGCTCCGAACGTTTCCAGCACCTCTGCCTGGGTAGTTTGGCCTACGCGGACGGTCATCTGAACCATGCCATGCGTGAGCGTGTTCGCGCTATCTGCTGCGAACGCCTCCGGCGATACCGCAGCGAGCAGCAGCGGCAATGCGTAACGAATCATGAACCCCCCTATTTCCCGCGACCGCGGTGCGGACAGTAAGCATAAGACTGCCTAAATTGCGATGAACAAACGTAATTCGGCAGCCTTGAGCCACCCAATGTGTGACAGCCTCATTTCGGAATTGGGGTGACGAAAATGCAGAGAAAAATCTCCGAAAGGCATACTGTGTTTACCTGTGTGCCTTAATTTCGAATGATGTCGTTTCTGAAGCCATTTAGGGCTGTCCCTGTGAAGCCCTCACCTTACTATCAACGCAGACGTCGTGCGGAGAGGCGAACAAGCGCGCTACGCATCCTTCTGGCTGGAGGCGTCTTTGGTATAGTCGCGGGAGTCGCAAGTATCGCAATAACTGCGGATGGTCGAGCAAGGATCGTCGACGTGATTAAGCCGGTGGCCGTTCGTGTCGGCTGGATGCGCGCGCGAACACCTCGGCTTGGCGACTATTGGGCGGGGTGCGATTCTGCGCGCGCTGCTGGAACTGCTCCGATCTATTCGGGCGAACCCGGCTATCGTGAAGAGATGGACGGAGACAGCGATGGGATTGCCTGCGAACCCCATTACCGAAACTGACGTTCGCTTCGGACCCGACTCCACACGATGAGTGTCGAACTCGCTTCCGGGCAAACGGTCATCCATCAATTGCGGCGGCTCACGCTTGAGTATGCCGAGGCTGGAATGTACTGATGTTTTAGGGGGATATGGTGCAAATTCAAAATGGAACGCTGCGCCTTAGTGCCACTGATCTGGTGGGATATCTGAACTGTCGGCACTTGACCCAACTGGAGCACGCGGCAGCGCGCGGTGAGCTTGCGCGTCCGAAATTCTTCGATCCAGCACTTGAGGCACTCTGGGAGCGTGGCAAGCAGCACGAACTGGCCTATGTGGACCATCTGCGCGCCCAAAGCCTTTCATGCGTTGTGATCGACGGCGTGGACATCAGCGAGGAGGCCGTCGCCCAAACCATCGCCGCCATGCGGGCGGGCGTTGACGTGATCGTTCAGGGCGCGCTGCGAGGCGGATCCTGGGCCGGCCGTGCCGACATTCTGCAGCGCGTCGATACGCCAAGCGGCCTCGGCAACTGGTCCTATGAGGCCGCCGACACCAAGCTCGCCCGGGAAACGAAAGGCGGCACTGTCCTTCAGCTCTGCCTCTACTCCGAACTCATGGGCGAAGTGCAAGGCACAATGCCGGTCTTCGCCAGCGTCATCCTGCCTTGGACCGACTTTGAACCGGAGCGGTATCGGCTCGCCAATTTCGCCGCTTATCATCGTCAGGTGAAGCAGGGATTGCTTGGAGCGATCGGAAGCGAGAAATCCGGTCCGACTTACCCGGAGCCGACATCAAACTGCGATATCTGTAATTGGAGCGCGCGCTGCGACAAGCAGCGCCGGGATGACGATCACCTGTGCCTCGTCGCGGGCATCTCCTCGATGCAGATTGCCGAGCTCAAGGATCACGGCGTCACCACGGCAATGGCGCTGGCGAAACTGCCACTGCCCCTCCCATGGAAACCGGAGCGCGGCTCGAAAGAATCCCTGACCCGGGTCCGCGAGCAGGCCAGAATCCAGCTCGAATCCAAAGCCAGTGGCGAATTGCGCTACGAACTTCTGGCACCGGTGGCAGGTTTCGGTCTCAATTGTCTGCCCGAGCCTTGCGAGGGCGATATTTTCCTCGACTTTGAGGGAGATTCCTTCGTCGGCCAGCATGGGCTGGAATATCTCCTGGGCTTCCACTTCCGCGAGAAGGGCGAGCCACATTACCGCGGGCTCTGGGCGCTTGATCGGACTGACGAAAAGGCAGCCTTCGAGACATTCATCGATTTCGTGCTCGATCGGATGAAGGCCTTTCCGCAACTCCATGTCTATCACTACGGCGGGTATGAGTCCGGTGCGCTGAAGCGGCTGATGGGGCGATATGGCACGCGCGAAGACGAACTGGATTCGCTGCTGCGTGGTCTCGTGTTCGTCGACTTGCTGAGCGTGGTCCGACATTCGTTGCGCGCGGGTGTCGAAAGCTATTCCATTAAGAAGCTCGAGCCGCTTTACGGCTATGTTCGCGACACCAGTCTTCCCGATGCCAACTTGGCGCTTAACCGGCTGCAGGTGAGTCTGGAAATGAACGACGCGGCCGGAATTCTGCCGGAGGATAAGCAGACCGTCGAAGCCTACAATCGCGACGACTGTGTCTCGACCGAGGCTCTGCGCGACTGGCTGGAGGCCGAACGTACCAAGTTCATGGCTCGGGGCATTGAGGTAACGAGGCCGGAGCCAGGTGAGGGCGGACCCAGCGAAGGCCTTTCCGAATGGCTCGAGCGGATTACGCCGCTGATTGAGCAGCTGACTGCCGACGTCCCTGTCGACCCGGAAGAACGCACCGCCGAGCAGCATGCGCGCTGGCTCCTTGCCAATCTTCTCGAGTGGCATCGCCGCGAGGAAAAGGCGACCTGGTGGGAATATTTCCGCCTCAGCGACCTCTCAGCAGACGAACTCATCGACGAGCGCGCCGGCCTCGCAGGTCTCACCTTTCTGGAAACGGTCGGCGGCACAGCCAAGTGCCCGATCGACCGCTACAGCTTCCCGGTGCAGGAAGCGGATATCCGCGCAGGCAAAGGGCTGAGAGCGCAGGGCGGCCAGACGCTGGGCACCGTTGAGAACATCTCTAGGGAACAGCGTGCCATCGACATCAAGAAGGCCTCGGCGATGGCCGACGAACATCCTGCCGCCGTCTTCGTGCATGAGCATGTGCCGTCCAAACCGATGCAGGAATCGCTGGTCAGATTGGCGACCCATGTTTGCGAGCATGGCATGGCCCAGGGTGAAGCCTACCAGGCAGCGCGTGACATGCTGATGCGCGTGGCGCCACGAATTGCAGACGGCAGCGCCGTTCGGCTTGACGGTGAAAAGCCCCTCGATGCGGGCGTGCGCATAGGCCCGCTCATCTCAGCAGGCGTGTTGCCGATTCAGGGACCGCCTGGCACCGGCAAGACCCACACGGGTGGACACATGATTTGCGAGCTTGTCCGGCAGGGCAAGAAGGTGGGCATCGTGGCCAATGGCCATGAAGTGATCCGCAACCTCTTGAACAAAGTCATTGAGGTTGCCGAGGAGACCGAAACTCCCCTTATCTGCATCCAAAAGCCGAAAGCCGGGTCCAAGGAAGACGCGACCAATTGGCTGCGGTTCGCGAAGAAGAGCAACGCGGAGATCTTCGCCGCGCTTAACGCGGATTGCAGCGTTGCAGGAGGTACCGCCTGGCTGTGGTCGACGGAGGATGCCTTCGAAAGTCTCGACGTTCTCTTTGTCGACGAGGCGGCACAGATGTCGCTGGCGAATGTGCTCGCCGTTTCGCAGGCGGCAAAAACCTTGGTTCTGCTCGGAGACCCGCAGCAGCTCGACCAACCCATGCAAGGCAGCCATCCGGACGGAACCGGCTGCTCTGCGCTCGACCACCTGCTTTCGGGCAAGCAAACCATCGCACCCGACGAAGGCCTGTTTCTCGACGTTACCTGGAGGCTGCATCCGGATATCTGCGCTTTCACCTCCGAGCTGTTTTACGACGGCAAGCTGGGCGCGAAGACAGAAGCCGCCGGACAACGGGTGAACGCGAGGGGGATCGCCAACGGCACTGGTCTGAGGTTCCTTCCAGTCGAGCATTTCGGCAACCAGAATTGCTCATCCGAAGAGGCTGAAGTCATCGCCGAATTCGTCGCCGATCTTTTGGCACAGGGCGCATCCTGGACCGATCGCGAAGGTAACGACAGGCCGCTCGGGGTCGCCGACATATTGATCATCGCCCCATACAATGCACAGGTGTTCGAGATCCAACGTAGGCTACCCCAGGCGCGGGTCGGGACGGTCGACAAGTTCCAAGGCCAAGAGGCGCCCATCTCGATCTATTCGCTCGCCAGTTCCTCGCATGCCGATGCGCCGCGTGGGATGGAATTCCTATACAGCCCCAACCGGTTGAACGTTGCGACCTCGCGGGCAAAATGCGTCACGATCCTGGTCGGCACGCCGAAGATATTCGAAGCCGAATGCCGCACCCCTCGTCAGATGCAGCTCGCCAATGCATTCTGTCGGTATCTCGAATTGAGCTTATGAAGAAGCAGCGGGCACCGCTTGGAGCCCGTGCTTTTCAAGCATCAAACCGCAGAATATCTCATGGCGAATCAATGACCTGGGCTGATCAAAGCAAACGCTTTGAAGATTTCCGGCGTGTCGAAGCGAGAAGTGGGCCGGCAGAAGTGTGGAGCGGCGTGCAAAATTGACCCCCTTAGCGGGGTGATCGGCGTCTAAAATTGACCCCCATCATTCCAGAGTGTGAGGCGTCGCGGCTTGGACTTCCAGGCGGCGAGGATGGGGATGTTGATTGTGGAGACTATTGCCAAGATTCGCAGGGAGCACAGGGAAGGTAAGCCGATCAAAGAGATCGCGCGTGATTTACGGTTGTCGCGCAACACGGTGCGCAAGGCGATCCGTGCGCCGGAGGCGGATTTCAGCTACGAACGCAAGGAGCAGCCTCGACCGCAGACCGGGCCATTTCGCGAACGGCTGGACGAGTTGTTGGTGCAGAACGAGGAACGGCCCCGGCGTGATCGGCTACGGCTGACACGGATACACGATCTTCTGGAGCGTGAGGGTTTCACCGGCTCTTACGATGCGGTTCGGCGCTATGCGGCACGCTGGAAGCGCGAACGCCGGACCGACGGCGGCGATATGAGCAAGGTGTTCATCCCGCTCATGTTCCGGCCAGGCGAGGCCTATCAGTTCGACTGGAGCCACGAGGACGTGGAGATCGCTGGCAAGCCGATGCGGGTGAAGGTGGCTCATATGCGGTTGTGCTGGTCGCGGGCGCCGTATGTGCGGGCCTATCCGCGCGAGACCCAGGAGATGCTCTTTGACGCGCATGCCCGGGGCTTTGCCTTTTTTGGCGGGGTGCCGACGCGCGGCATTTACGACAACATGAAGACCGCGGTGACGAGCGTGTTCACCGGCAAGGAGCGGGTGTTCAACCGGCGCTTCCTGATCATGACGGATCATTATGGCGTCGAGCCTGTGGCTTGCAGCCCGGCGGCAGGCTGGGAGAAGGGACAGGTCGAGAACCAGGTCCAGACCAGCCGGGAGCGGCTGTTCAAGCCCCGGTTGCGCTTTGCCAGCCTCGAAGAGCTGAACGCCTGGCTGGAGGCCGAGTGCCGACGGTGGGCCGAGCGTTATGCCCATCCAGATCTGGAAGACATGACCATTGCGCAGGCGCTGGAGATGGAACGATCCTCGCTGCAGTCATTGGCCACGCCCTTTGACGGCTTCTTCGAGAGCGAACATGTGGCGAGCGCAACCTGCCTGGTGAGCTTCGATCGCAACCGATACTCGGTCATGGCGAGTGCGGCCCGGGAGGCGGTGCAACTGCGCGCCTATGCCGACAGGATCGTCATCCGTTGTGCAGGCCAAGCGGTTGCCGAGCATGCTCGCGTGTTCGGCCGCAACCAGACGGCGTTCAACCCTTGGCATTATCTGCCGGTCCTGATCCGCAAGCCGGGAGCATTGCGCAACGGCGCTCCCTTCCAGGACTGGGATCTTCCGCCGGCCCTGGCCCAACTGCGCCGCAAGCTGGGCAAAAGCGATGACGCAGATCGGCGCTTCGTCCGGGTGCTGGCAGCAGTGCCCGAAGATGGGCTGGAGGCGGTCGAAGCTGCCGTCCGCGAAGCTATGATGGCGGGTACGGCCAATGACGAAGTGATCCTCAACATCCTGTCGCGCCGACGCGAACCCCAGCCCACCCAGGCCATCAGCGTCCTGGTCGATCTGAAGCTCAAGCATCCGCCCATCGCCGACTGCGCGCGTTATGACATGGTGCGAGGCCTCGATGCAGCGGCATGAGATGTTGGCAGCCCTGAAGAGGCTGGGCCTAAAGGGCATGATCGCCGCGTTCGACGATGCCGTTACCAACGGCGTCCGTCGTGACCGGACCGCCATGGAGATGCTCGGCGACCTGCTCCGCGCTGAAGGCGCGCATCGAGAAGCCGCTTCGATCCGATACCGCATGACTGCGGCCAGGCTGCCGGCCATCAAGGATCTCGACGGCTTTGTGTTCGCCGATACACCGATCAACGAAAGCCTGGTGCGTTCACTCCATGCCGGTTCATTCCTGCCGGAAAGGCGCAATATCGTACTGGTTGGTGGCACCGGCACCGGCAAGACACATCTCGCGCTTGCCATCGCCGCTGCCGTGGTTCGTGCCGGGTCGAGAGGACGGTTCTTCAATACTGTCGACCTGGTCAATCGTCTGGAGGAGGAAACCCGGCAGGCCAAGGCTGGCAACCTGGCCGCCCAGATGGCCCGCCTGGACGTCGTGGTGCTGGACGAACTCGGGTATCTGCCGTTCGCCCGTTCAGGAGGGCAGATGCTGTTCCATCTGATCAGCAAACTCTACGAAAAGACCTCGGTGATCATCACCACCAATCTCGCCTTCGGCGAATGGCCGAGCGTCTTCCAGGATGCCAAAATGACAACGGCGCTGCTGGACCGCGTCACCCACCACTGCGACATTATCGAGACCGGCAACGATAGCTGGCGGTTCAAAAACCGAAGCTGAGACGAGGAAAAACCCCTTCCCCCGGACCCCCATCCCCGGCGGTTACCCCGGTGGGTCCACAGGTACCTCCCGCGGACGCCGCCGCCAGCGCTCCTGACGGCGCGCGGCGGCGTCCGCGGGTCCCTCCTATGGACTACCGGGATAACCGCCGGAACTCACGAAAAGGGGGTCAATGTTGGGCGCCGATAGGGGGTCAACTTTGCGCGCCGGTTGACACGGCAGAAGCGCGCGCAGTGTGTCGCATTGACCGGTCTCACTCGCTTCTCTGTTGATGGCGGTCAACTTGGACCGGTGCTGGGGTCTGGACTGTCTGGAATTCCATCCAGCTATTCAACCCATCTTTGAAACCTTGGTCCGAGCAGGTCGACCGCGCATGCGCTCCAAACCCGTCCGGGCCAATTCGACGTGCGGGGATCAGGATGTGAATATGGCTGGCATTCGCGGATCCCGCGCGAAACGGCATGTGCAGAACCAATAGGGCAGCAAGCTGCAACTCGCGAACGAAATAGGCCATCACCCATTCCCGAACCAACTCCCAACCAGCGTGGACCGGCCGATCCGATAACAAATCGATCGTATACTGCACATAGCCATTGCGTTCGATGAGCGGCTGCGTCGCATCGTAGCGCGTGAGCAGATAATCAAGATCCGCATATTCGCCGGCCGCTGCGGCAGGCAGCAGCAGGTCGTGACGAGCAGCTGGGTGACCCGCGGGCTGGAGCTTTGCCAGGACGGCGGTTGTTATCCCGCATTTCGGGCCATTTTCCCTCCAGAAATACCGCGCGTATCTAAATCCAGGATGTTCGCTCGCATCGGCGACATAGCGGGACAAGGCTTCTGGCTCGGGCTTCGCCACTACCTTTGTTTTGGTCTTCGTGCTCACGCTCGGAGCTCCTTCGGCGCATTCCATGGGCAGGCAGCGGCGAGCCCCGCTTCGCGCTGCCGGGCGCTGGCAAAAGGTGGATGATCGGTAAGAAGGAGACCATATTCACTGGCCTTCACATAGGGACTGCCATCATCGACAGGCGGAACGAACCAGAGTTCTCCGTCGGTCGACCAGCCGTGATAGTGGCTGAGCCACGAGCTGAGGCTGTGCATGCAGATGTCGAAGGTCGCCTGGTAAGCGTCGAAACGGAGCAGCAGGATATCTAGGCCGTGCCGCACGGCGATCTCTTCTGCCAGATCCCAACCGAGCGGCCGAAACTGTGGCGTTCCCAGGACGAGCAGGTTCCGCTCCATAAGCAGGATTCCGCCTTCAGCGCCGGGAAGCCTCTGCTGCGGCTGGAAATCGATCAGTCCCCCGATCTGATGCGCAATCGCAAACAAGCGACGGCGCACTGCCTCACGGACGAACGGAAGGGTTGGCGCGTCCCCGGTGGGACGCAACATGATGGGCATGTTCATTTGATGTGTACCTTATTTAAGGGGGCACGGTCGCCGAGCCGGGCCACGCCTTCCCCTGATTTCATTTCATTGCGCTCAGCTGCCTGAGCTTCCTTTTTTCAACCCTTTTGCTGACCGGAAGCGAGCAGCTGTTGTCTTTTAAGCCGTCGGAGGCGAAGCCGTGCTTGTGACTCCTCGTTGTCGCCGGCCGAATTCGCGGCCCAGGCTCATACGAGGTGGCCTCCCGCCATAGCCTTCCACCGGATACCGCCGACCAGCAGGCCGAGGTCGCGTGTCTCATCATCGCCGAAGGGTGGTTGTTCGTCGGGCGTCAGTCTCTTCAGGCTGAGGTCGAAGCAGCGCGGATCGAGATCACGGTCGCCGGGATCGGGAACCAGCCAGTTCGGCCCGTCAAGATCAGCGGCCCACAGGCGCAGGCCCCGAAACACATGAGTCTCGCCGGCGCGGCAAAGGATGGCGGAGATCCGATAGTCGGCCCCCAGGCCGATCCACGCGGGCTCCACCAGCAGAAGGTCCAATCGCGTTTCGCGCGCGGCGGTGAGAAGCCGGCTGAGCGACACATCCCTGCGCCAATGGGCGAGAACGAGGTCAGAATTTGGACAGTAGAGATATCCGCCGAACACGGGAGGCAAGATGTTGGGGCAAGGCTCTGTCTGCCAGCCTGCGATGGTGGGGAGGGCGACCGCACCATCCTTTGCCAGGGTCTCGCGTTGCCGGTTTTCTTCGTTCAGGTAGATCATGCAGTTGGTACTCGCTTGTCAGCACCGGGGCGGCTGCGATCCCGGCGCTTGGAATGTCTTTCACTTTTCAGCGACAGCCACTTCCCTCATCCAAGCTTCCCATGGGTCAGTGCTGCTCATCGCCCGATGGCAGCGGATACCGGTTGCTGGCGATCACTGCCGGCAAAATGCCAGATCCTTACAGGCTGGGCCCGCCTTTGAACCGTCCCGACATGTAGAGTTGTTCGACCAGCGAAGGCCCTTCTTCTGTGGCTTCGACCGGGCGCGCGGCGGCCGAGACAGCTTTTCCCCGCGCTTTCGCCGGGCGCGCGCGTCCCACGACGAAACGTCTGAATGAGGCGTCAAGATCGGTCGGAGGAGCTGGGCTCTTGTTCAGCAACGCCAGAAGAAAGGGCGCGCTTGCATCATCACTGGAGAGTTGCTGATATGCCCGCACCAGACCGTCATCCTCAGCGTAGACCAGCCGGGCGCCATCCTCCTGCCGTTCCACGAAATATTTCGGCACAGGACTAATGAACGCGTCACGAACGACCTGGAACGCCTGAGTGTGGAGAAGCGCGCCTTTGCCAGACAACTCCAGTTCCATTGCGGCATCGTGACTTGCCTGACGTCGCTCACCTAGTCTCAACGGCTGCGCCGCGTCGAACCAGTCGCTGAAGCTCGTGTTATCGATACGCCTGACCAAAGGCTTCTGCTGACGCCTCCTGCGATCTTCGTCCATCAGTTCGCGTGCTCGCACAGCTTCCGCCATGGATGAGTTTTCAACCGTTTGGGACGGTTCTGACGCGGCGTAATTTTGTGATTCGATCTTCTCGACCGCTTCGGTGTGCTCCCGCGATCGCTCGGCTGCAGCAATTTTCTGCGTCATGCGGACCGCGGTAGCATCCGCTTTCGCCAGCCGGTCCATCGCTCGCTGGTTGGCGTCGTTTTCGACCGCAGCCTTTGCGGATAGGGCGTTCGTGATCGCGGCTAATTGTCCATCAGCGTCCGCGAGAGTGTTGAGCTGGCGTTCCGTTTCATCCACTTCGTGCGAGACCGTCTCAAGCAGGCCTGAATGGCCTTGTGCGGATCGAAGTCCGCCATCAGCCATTTCATTTTTTCTTTCCAGCCTGACCTCGCTCTCAAACTTTTTCGTGTTGCCGGGGGACGCCTGTCCCCGGTCTCCGCGGGAAAGATGTGTGTATCGGGCGGAGCTGCGTTCGGCGGCAAGCGCGCGGTTGAATGATCGGGCTATGAAGCGGCGTTGCAGCTTGAGACCGGCAGGCGTTTCAAGCGAACGGCGTTTGAAGGCGGCGAACGTCCATTCGTGATCTCCGACTCTGGTCATGGGCCGGAGATTGACAAGGATGTGCGCATGGAAATTGCGCTGGTCGCCTTGCTCGTCCGGCTTGTGGAGGGCGGCCGTGAACGGCAGACCCATACTCTCCAGCGGCTTAACGAGAGAAGCCAGGAGGCGGGCTCGCGCTTCCGGTTCGAGCTCATGGGGCAGTGCGATAATAACGTGGCGATAGACGCCCGCATTGTCGCGATCCAAGGCCTCGAGTTGTTCAATCTGTCGTGAACAAGCGACCCGCTCTTCCAGATGGTCACCCATGCTGCTGATGATGTTTCCCTCGACCTGCTCGAGTGCATCGGCTCGTTCGATATATCGCAGTTTGCGGCCGAATTCGCCAGATTTCCAGCGGGCGGTTCGGGCATTGCTACGCTTCTGCTCCTTGCGAAATTGCCGATCTTTCCCCGAACTGAACCCACGGGGAATCCACTCGAAGAATAGATCGCGTGGCATAGCACCGGCGTGCGGCGAGGTGCCGACACCGCCCTTGCCATATTCGAAATGCCGATACAGCTTGGCAGGACAACTGGCCTTCAACCGCAGGCGTTCAGATTTCTTGATTGCGGCCCGCAATTTCTGACCGTCGCGCTTGGCGTCTTCCTCTTCGCGCCGACGCAATCGTCGGGCGAACGCACGGCTTTTCTTTGTTTCCCGCTCTTCGAGCATCGCAGCTCGAGCCGTGTCCCCGCTCGCCTTCAGTCGCTGGACTTCGTGACGGATTTCCTTGCCCGCCTGGCGGCCCTCTTTCTGACGTGCGCCATGGGCTTGCGTCAGAACATGAGCGGCGAGTTTTCGGTCAGTTGACCAGCCTGTCCAGGAATCCATGGCCCTCCGTGGGCCAGGAACGTTAATATATCTATGCATGAGGGGGGAGGCGCGGGTCTTGTTTTCGAACAAGACGTTGACGCGCCTCCCCCCTCTTACTCTCTTCTTCTAACCTCTATCCTTTCCCAGCTTGCTGGATCAGACGCGGTAGCGTCTGCAGTGCTGTGCCTGGCCCCTGCGGTGGCACTAACGTCGCATCCCCCATTGCGAGCTCGCAATCGCGTGGATTGAGGCTACCTCAGCTAAGCCTTCACAGACAATTGGGTGGGGGGCGGCGCTTCCCCGGAACGCCGTACATGGCAACCAAGAGGCACGTGTTGGCAAATGTCGGGCTTGCAAGGTGGGGCAGTCGCCTCGGAGATAGTCGTAGGCAACGAAATCAGTTCTCGTGAGGGGCCTTTATGCCCGGTTCGCTTGACCGTGTCGCACCGGAGAAACCGACATTCCTGCCGTCGAGTGTTTCTGAAAATCATTGCTATGCCAGTGCGCGCCCGGCAGAACACTGGCTAAGTCATGGTCACGGAAGCAGATACCTGTCGAAAACTGATTGTCCCCCGCCTGCAGGTCGCCGGTTGGGACGACGCGCCGTGCGCGATCCAGGAGCAGCGCACCTTCACCGATGGCCGCGTTATGTTCGTCGGCGGAGCGCCACGCCGCGGGCAGAAGAAACGGGCTGACTATATCCTCCGCTACCGGCCGGACTACCCGATTGCGGTCATCGAAGCAAAGGCCGGTTATCGTTCGGCTCAGGACGGTGTGCAACAAGCGCGCGACTATGCCGAAGTGCTGGGCCTGCGCTTCGCCTACTCCAGTAACGGGCATGAGATAATCGAGATCGACATGGTCGCCGGGACCGAGGCCATCCGCGCCGACTTCCCGACGCCCGACGAGTTGTGGGCGCGATTGCGCGACCGGCTCGACCTGCCCGAACCGGCGGCAGACCGCGTCCTCGAACCGGGCTTTCCCGACGCTGACCGGCCATTGCGTTACTATCAGGAAATCGCCGTTAATCGCTCGCTGGAAGCGATCCATAGTGGCCAGCGGCGGCTCCTACTCAATCTATGCACCGGGGCGGGTAAGACCGCGGTCGCATTCCAGATCTGCTGGCGCCTTTGGGCTGCGGGGTGGAACAAGCGCGGTGACCATCGCCGCCCCAAGATCCTCTTCCTCGCCGACCGCAACATTCTGGTCGATGATCCGAAGGACAAGACCTTCACACCCTTTGGCGACGCGCGTTGGAAACTCGGCGCCGGATCAGTCAGCCATGGACGTGACGTTTATTTCTCGACCTATCAGGCGATCGCGGCAGATGAACGCCGCCCCGGCCTCTATCGCGAGTTCGCGCCGGATTTCTTCGACCTTGTCGTCATCGACGAATGCCATCGCGGCAGTGCCCGGACGGACAGTTCATGGCGCGAAATCCTAGATTGGTTCGAGCCTGCTTATCAGCTTGGTATGACGGCGACGCCGCTGCGCGAGGAAAGCCGCGACACCTACGCCTATTTCAGCAACGCGCTTTATACCTACAGTCTGGCGCAGGGGATCGCCGATGGCTTCCTTGCACCCTATCGCGTTCACCGCATTGTCACCGATCTCGACGCGGTTGGGTGGCGGCCAAGCGCTGGCGAAGTGGATCGCTACGGCCGCGAGGTACCTGACGAGGAATATCAGACGCGCGACTTCGAGCGTACGGTCGCATTGCGGGCCCGGACCGAGGCGATCGCTCGTCACTTGACTGACTTTCTCCGGAACACCGATCGCTATGCCAAGACGATAGTGTTCTGCGTCGATCAGGACCATGCCAGCGAAATGCGCGCAGCGCTCGTTCGGCTCAACGCAGACATGGTTGCCAAGCATCCCGATTACGTGGCTCGCGTTACGGCAGATGAAGGTGATATCGGCAAAGGCATGCTGAGCCGGTTCCAGGATCTGGAGGTCGAATCGCCTGTCATCCTGACAACATCGCAGTTGCTGACCACTGGCGTCGATGCGCCGACCTGCAAAAACGTCGTACTCGCTCGCATCGTCGGTTCGATGGCCGAGTTCAAGCAGATCATCGGTCGCGGCACGCGCCTGCGCGAGGATTACGGCAAGCTCTGGTTCTCGATCCTCGATTACACCGGCACTGCGACGGAGAAGTTCGCCGACGCAAGCTTCGACGGGGAGCCGACGACCGAGACAAGCACAGAGATCGACGAGACTGGCGCAGTGATCTCGACCGACGTCGAGGAGCACGAACAGCCCGAAGTCGGTGACACCGCGAACGGACAGGATGCGGGGCCAACCTTGTTGCCACCCGATGCCGAAAGCGACGGGATGCCTCGCAAATTTTACGTTGATGGCGGCGACGTGGAAGTGGTGGCCCACCTCATCTATGATCTGGACAGCGACGGCAAACGGCTAACCTGTCGCAAGCTCACCGACTGGACCGGGGAGAAGGTGCGGACTCTGTTTGCCACCCCGGCCGCGTTCCGTGCGGAATGGGCGATGCCTGACAAACGTAGCGCCGTGATCGACGCGCTGGCTGAACGCGGGATTGACCTGCACGCGCTCGCCGTTGAAGCCGGTCGCCCGGACGATGATCCTTTCGACCTGCTATGCCATCTCGCCTGGAACGCACCGCTCACGACGCGGGCCGAGCGTGCCCGCCGCCTGCGCGATGCGGACCTGTTCGACCGCTATGGCGACGACGCCCGCGCGATCCTCGATGCGCTGCTTGACCGCTACGCCACCGGCGGCGCGGACGAGCTTGCCTTGCCCCAGGCGTTGAAGGTGCAGCCGGTGTCGGATTTTGGCAACCCCAGCGAGATCGCTCGGCGCTTCGGTGGCCCACAGCCAATGCGTGAAGCTGTTGCCGAACTCACCGCCGCCCTCTACGCGGCCTGACACGACACTGAAGGAAGACGATGGCTCGCCAGCCGAAGAAAACTGCTGCCCCTCAGACTACCGCGCAGCGCCTCGATTCGATCGTGAAGTCCGCGCGCAAGATCATGCGCAAGGACAAGGGGCTGAACGGGGACCTTGACCGGCTACCCGTGCTCACCTGGGTCATGTTTCTCAAGTTCCTCGACGACCTTGAGCGCGTGCACGAGGATGAGGCGGAACTGGCCAGTGAACCGTTCCACGCCGCGATCGAGGCGCCGTATCGCTGGCGTGACTGGGCGGCCGACAAGGACGGCATCACCGGACCGGATCTGCTCGCCTTCCTGAATGCCGACGAACCCGTCCGCCCCGATGGCACCAAGGGCGCCGGCTTATTCGCCTATCTGCGCGGCCTGCGCGGCACCAACGGTGGGCGCGACCGGCGCGATGTGATCGCCACCGTTTTCCGCGGTGTTCAGAACCGCATGGAAAGCGGGTATCTGCTGCGCGATGTCATCAATCTGGTCGACGGCATTCATTTCGACAGCTCGAACGAGATGCACACGCTCGGCCGCCTCTATGAGACGCTGCTGCGCGAGATGCGCGACGCCGCCGGTGACAGCGGTGAATTTTACACTCCGCGCGCGGTTGTGCGCTTCATGGTGGAGCGTATCGATCCCCAGATCGGCGAAAAGGTGCTCGATCCGGCATGCGGCACCGGCGGCTTTTTAACCGAATCCTACGCCCACATGACCGGCCAAGCCAACAGCGTGGAGAAGCGCCGCCAGCTTCAGGCTGGATCGCTGATCGGCGTCGAAGCCAAGCCGCTGCCTTATCTGCTGGTGCAGATGAACCTCCTCCTCCACGGACTCGAGGCTCCCAATATCGATCCCGGCAATGCCCTCCGCCATCGGCTGGCAGACATTGGCGAGCGCGACCGGGTCGAGGTGATTCTGTCCAACCCGCCCTTTGGCGGCGAGGAAGAGGCCGGCATCCTCTCCAACTTCCCCAATGATCGTCGCACGGCAGAGACGGCCTTGCTGTTTCTGCAGCTCATTATGCGGCGGCTGAAGCGCAAAGGTAAGGGGCGCGCCGCCGTCGTCGTGCCGCACGGCGTGCTGTTTGGTGACGGCGTTGCCGCGCGCATTAAGGCCGACCTGCTGGAGAAGTTCAATCTCCACACGGTCGTCCGCCTGCCCGAAGGCGTGTTCGCGCCTTATACCGATATCGCCTCAAATCTGCTGTTCTTCGATACCACCGGGCCGACCGGCGACATCCATTACTGGGAGCAGCCACCGCCCCAGGGCCGGAAGAAGTATAGCAAGACTGCCCCGCTACAGACTGCAGACCTCGCCGATCTGACGACATGGTGGGCGGATCGCAGCGAGGATGCGCGTGCCTGGGTGGTGGACGGCCCGTCCCTGATCCAGCGTGACGAGGGTGGGGCCGTCCGCACCGTCAACCTCGACCAGAAGAACCCCAATGCCAAGGCAGCCGAAGACCATCGCGCACCGGCGGAGATCGTCTCCGCCGCGCTCGCGAAGGAACGCGAGGTGCTGGCGATCCTCGAAGAATTGCACATGCTGGTCGCGGAGCGCGACGCGGCATGACCAGGCAAGCGGTTGCGCTTGGAGACGTGATGACACTCGACCTCGATCCGCACCGGATCGAGGCGGGTCGGACCTATCCAAACATCGGTATCTACAGCTTCGGTCGCGGCACATTCGGCAAGGAGGCCATCGACGCAGCCGAAACCAGCGCCTCCACTCTCTATCGCATCCGAGCCGGACAGATCATCTATAGTCGTCTGTTCGCCTTCGAGGGCGCCTATGCGTCCGTTCCGACGGAGCACGACGGCGCGTTCGTATCGAACGAGTTTCCGACGTTCACGGTCGATACCGCGCGCGCTGACCCGGCATTCATCGGTTGGCTTTTCCGCTGGTCCGAGACGTGGCGAAGCCTCCGGGCAGGTGCGGTGGGGATGGGCGATCGGCGTCAGCGTGTTCACCCTGATCGCGTGCTGCGGTATCGCTTTGACTTACCCCAGCTAGCCGAACAGCGGCAGATCGTGGCGCGGCTGAATGCGGCAGCGGCGGCGATCACCGCACGGGCAGAACACGCGATCAAGGTGGAAGCGGAGATTGCGGCAACCCTCGCTGCCGCCTTCGGCCGCATCACCACAGACGCCCCGCTTAGGCCGATGGGCGACGTCGCGCCCCTCGTCCGCCGCCCGGTCAAGATCGATCCAGACGCCAGCTATCTTGAAGTCGGTGTGCGCTCGTTCGGGCGTGGCACCTTCCACAAGCCACCGCTGCCCGGCATCGAGGTCGGATCGAAGAAGCTGTTTTCTGTCGAGCCTGATGACCTGCTCTTCAACATTGTATTCGCGTGGGAGGGCGCTGTGGCGGTGGCGCAGTGTGAAGATATGGGCCGCGTTGGATCACACCGTTTTCTGACTTGCGTGCCAGAACCCAGTACGGCGACCGCAACTTTCTTACGTTTCTGGTTCCTGTCAGCGGATGGGCTGCTCGCGCTTGGTCGCGCATCTCCGGGCGGGGCTGGCCGCAACCGGACACTGGGCGTGAAGGCCCTGGAAGCGATCGAAGTGCCCGTTCCATCGCTTGATGCACAGCAGTGGTTCGACAACCTTCAAGCCAAGGCGAGTGCGGCGCGGAACGCTCAGGGGGGCACAGCAACCGAGCTCGCCGCGCTTCTTCCCGCGATGATGAACGAAGCCTTCGGCGGGGGCGAATGAACCAGGGGGAACGACTGTGGCGAAGCTGAACCGTAAGCAGATCGAGGACGCCACCCGCGCTATGCTTGAACGCCATCCTGGCGGGGTGCGTTGGGCGGAAGTGCTGAAGGCGGTGTCCGCCGCGCATCCCGAGACGCCGCCGAACTCGATCCGCGGTGCGACCCACCACCTATTCCAACGCGGCGACGGCATCGTGAAGATCGCGCGCGGTACCTATCAGCTTGCTCGCTATGCTGATGCCGACGCGGCAGAGGCCGTCGCGCAGGACGAGGCCGTTGCCGCAGAACAGGTTGTCATCGAGAACGCTGCGACAGATCCGGCCTCGCTGTCCGAACAAGATTTCTACGCGAGCTTCGCCGAATGGTTGGAGGAGAATGAGGAGGTGACCGTCGCCGGTGCGCTCGGCGGTAGCGTGCTGGGCGGCAAGTGGGGCACGCCCGACGTGATCGGCGTGTTGAAGCCCCGCGCACAGGACATCTTCAAGTTCGAGCCCCAGATCGTCTCGGCCGAGATCAAGGCGGTGCCGAGCCAGCCCGTCGTCGCCTTCGGACAGGCGGTCGCCTACCGCCTGTTCAGCCACAAGAGCTACATCGTCGTACCGCGCACGACGACCAGCGACGATATGAACCGCCTGACCTCGCTGTGCAGCATTCACGGTGTCGGCCTGGTGATTTTCACGCTCGACCGCGAACTGCCGGATTACGCCGTGGTAGTCCTCCCCGCTGTCGCCAGCCCGGACATGTTCTACGTCAACACCATGCTCGACCGTCTCAAGACAAGCGAGCCGAGGTTGCTGAATCGATTGTTCTGAGGTTGATTACACCCACGAAGTGGGGGCTAAAAAATGGCGAAGAGAAGTATAACCAACGAAGAGATTGCTCTTATAAAAGCGATGCGCGATCGCGGGATGCGAAACAGCTCCATCCAGTTTTACTTTAATCGCCCAGATCGACAGGTGAATTCCGGTCGCATCACCAACATTGCGGACGGAAGCTATAGCGACTCCGCCACGATTCCCGCGGCCGATGATGCGACCCTGGATACCTTTCTGGGCAGATTTCAGCAGGTGTCAGCCAACATGCCGACGGTGTCGGCGGCGGTCGCCCCATCACCGCCGAGGGGTCCGCTGGATCCGGTCACGATCGCGGAATTGTTCGCGCAGGATGCTGATGGCATCTGGCGCTTTTGCCCCGGCGAAACTGACGAGCACGAATGCAAGGCAAGTTTTCGCTTGCGCAATCCGCACGTCTGGCTTCGTGCGATTGCGGCGCTCGCCAACAACCGGGGCGGCTACATTCTGTTTGGTGTGCACGACAAGGATACCGCCCAGCCAGACGGGATCGACAAGAGTTTCGCGGTTCTTGGCCTGGCTGGCACGGAATTCGCTAATCTCGATCCGGCCGACCTTACCTCGCATATTAAGGCAAAACTCGACCCGACACCGCGGGTCAGTTCGGCAGTTATGGACTTGGGCGGCAAAGCGGTCGGCGTCCTCCATGTGGAGCAGCATCCGAGCCGTCCCGTCATCGTCACCAAGCAAGAAGGCGATATCCGAGAAGGAGATATCTTCTTCCGCTACCCTGGTCAGTCGTCGCGCATCAAATATGGCGACCTTCGCACTATGCTCGACGAACGCGACGCTATGGCTCGTCAACAGATTCTGCCGATGGTGGAGAAGTTGCTGCAACGCGGCCCCGGTCGCGTTCTGCTTGCTGACCTCGAAGACGGCGTCCTCGACGACGGCAAGCGCCCGATTTCGATCGACAAGACGCTGCTCGACCAACTCAGCTTCATCCGCGAGGGAGAGTTCAGCGAGGTGGACGGTGCCCCGACGCTGCGGTTGATCGGCGAGGTTTGCGCCATCGGTGACGACCGTATCGGAAGCCGCGGTGTTGTGACCGACGCAAATCTTTTAAAGAATTTTCTCAAGCAGGAGACGCTGTTCCGGCCGGTCGAATATATCCGTTTCGCGGTGGAGGCATCGCATGCCGAATGGCTGCCTATCTTTTACTTTGCCCAGCAATCGCAGTTCGATCGCGCTGATCTCGCCGCATTCATCGGTCGGCTTGGCGGCACCGCAAAGCGGCGCGAGATGTTCACCAAGCGAGCAACCGGCGCCAAGATGGCTCTGACCGTACCAGTGGGGACGCCCGCCGCCATGCTGATGCAGATTGTCGCAGGCGATTTGCCGGAGCCCACTAATGGCAAGGACGCCGCGAACGTAGCCCTCGCGATGTGCGGCCTGACCTCGCTCCCGGACATCGAGCGGGTGACGATCCTTGCGTTGCTGGAGCGATGTTACGACCTCGCCCAGGCGGAGGCGAAAAGCGGCGTCATCAGCACCATCCGGAGGGCAGCCTGCCGGATTGACGAACTGTTATTTGCGCCACCGTCATAGCCGCTGACAGCGCGGATGACCTCCAGCAAGTTTGGCAACGAATCATGATCTAAGGAGGTCATGCAACGTGACCTAACAGCTTCCGAACCAGCTTCTTCTTCCGACGCGCGAAATGCGTTGCGCAGCCAAATCGCCTCCGTGCGCGCACGCGTCAGGATCATGAAGGCCGCCGCCGCCGTCCGAGAAGGCGACGCGGAAAGGCTATCCTTCCACGTCCGGCAGGAAAATATCCGCCGGACGAACAGCCGCACCCGCAACAACAAATTGTTCGCGCACGGCTCGGTCGCTGAAAAAGGCGGCTACGTTGATCTGGACGATCTGGCCATTCTCGGCCTCGAACATCACGGGCCGCTGTATGCATATTGGATAGCGATCTCCGCTGCCGAGGTCGCCGGCGGCCGGGGCGCATATCTCGCAAACATCTTCGCCTGCCCGAAGCGGCTCGCCTGGTGTCATGCCGAGGGCGCGCGGGTGGCCTGGGCATGGGCGAAAACGCTTCGTGATCAGCAGACAGCGGAATTCGAAGCGAGAGATCGGGCGGGCACATTGAGCGACTGGCGCAAGCTGCCCATGTCCGCCCGGCAATATTATCTCATCGGCTTGATTTGTAAGCGCTTGGGGATCGAGGAACCCCGCCGTCTGCGACGTGGCACCGCCTATGACTGGATCAAGCTGAAGGGCGGTCATCCGATCTTCTGGCAGCCCCCCGATCGCCTTCCGGACTGGGAAGGTTGATGATGCAGATCATTCCAATTCTGCCGCTGGCCCGCTGCCATTGGCATCGCAGCCGAGCGCCACCCCGTGTTCCCATTCCACCAGATAAACTCAAAGGAGAATTTCGATGAAAGATGAGAATAGCATGGTTGGTCTGACGAGCGGCTACGCCGATGCCGACCAAAGCGAGAATATCAGGCTGTCTTTGGTGCAGCAGAACCGTCAGGCTGTCGAAGCCAAAATCAAGGAAATCGAAGCTCAATCACTCGCACTTGAGGCGAAAGTCGCGGCTGGTGAAATTTCGGCGGCTGATTTGAAGCGTCATCAGGACGAAATCGGCCGGGCTCACAAGCGTCTGGCAGGCAATCTCCGGCTACTCGAACTTTATGTTTCGCAGCTGGAACAGGTTGAAAATTAAGCGGATTAAAACCTTCGCTATTCATGTCGCACTCTCCAGCAATGAAGAGTGCGACATGAACGCAAGGATACCCTTCGAACTGATAAAGCTGTCGGCCGCCGACATCCCAGCGGCACGGGCAGATCTCAAGGAAGCGGTTAAGCGCGGGCGTTTCGCCAACTCAGGATGGGTCCGCGGGGATCGCGAAAGCTATGGCAAAGCTCTCCTCGCGTCGGACGATTTCTGCCGCAGCCCGTCCGGCTGGCTCGATGACGCGGACGTCCGCTTTCCGAAAAGCTGCATCCCTGTTGATGCGGCGGAGCTCGCTGAACGCTTCCGCTGGATGATGCACGCTCCTCGCAATGAGGAGGTTATCACGGCGCTCATTAACGCGCTTCGCCCGTTATGGGAAAACAATCGCCACAAAGAAAAATCCCGGCGGCGATCTCTGAAACACACCGCCATTTTATCGAAGCCAGATCCTTGGGCAGCCGCCGCCGCGGTATTTCGCCTGATAGTCGATCATCGCCCGTTCGCTAATTTTCTCATCCAGGGCTACAGGGAGAGGGCGCGCCGCTATATCGCGAACAGAAGACCCGACGACCGCGGCGACCTTTTGGACGTTTACCGCCAGGTCTCAGTCTTCTGGATTTACCTCAGAGCCCAAATCCACGCCGCACGACTATTCCATGCAGAATGGAACGGTTTTGAATCTGGATCGCCAGAAGCCCCAGTGCGGCTTACCGTCGGAGGCGCCGCTGTGCCTCTGGAGGAGGCCCGCAGATTGGCCCGCCTGGCTGCCAAATGGTCACACGGGGAAAGCATCAAGATTAAGGAAGAAGCAGAACTCCACGCATTTATCGAATCAAACAACCTGCGAGCCCTGGCATTAGATCAAGCCACCGCACTTGGCTTCACGTCAGGCCAAGTCGCGGGAGAAACGGCCGCCACGATCGAACAACTTGCCAGTTTGCACGACTATCTGGCGCACCTGGATTCCTGGGTTGCACCTTTCGTTGACGGTTTCTCGAAAAGCAAAAAAACGCGCTCGCTGACGGTCGTGGACATTGTCCATCAGAAAGCGGGAGGAAAAAGGCGTGAGAAATTCGGCGCCAACGTCTCGCTAAAGGCGCAGATCGAAGCGATCAAGGAAGCTGAGGGAAGCAGGGAGGCGGACATGGTTGCGGCCACCGTGCGATATGGCGCTTCAACACTCACCTGCCTAGCTTACGCGGTAGGCGAAATATATTCTTCCTTCATTTCTCTAACGAGAGAAGGTCTGATTCAGAAATGGGGTAGTGGCGACGAAACTCGGGGAGATAAACTCATTGCCACCGCGCATCGGGAGAAATCCGATGCGAAGTTTAATCTTTTTGCCATTTACCGATGCGCAATAACACGAGATCAATCCAGCATCTCTGTTGAAACCGGAAGTGATCATACTGACTTGGAAACGGGTGATTATCTAACGAACGAAGGAGTGGCCGACTACGACGGTACCGACTTTGTCATCGAAAATCGCTCGGGCGCATCTACAGATGGGCTGGACCATGTGATGGGCAGAGGCTTCTCCCTGGTGGACAAGATCGCATCAATAGAATTTGCGCTGGGACCATCACAAGCGGCTAGCCCGTTCCGCAACATGGCGGACAAGGCGGTCGCCGAGGCGAGCACAATCCGCAGATTTGAGGCTTCCGAAAATGGCCCGATCGGCAAGGCGATGACGCGCAGCGTGAACCGATTCCGAAAAAGCTTCGGGTCCTGACCTGGCGACAAATGCTCAACCTAAGCGTTGGGGTGCGCACGCTGCTGCAAGTCATTGGTGAACGCCACCCATAGGGGCCGCCGTCAGCATGACCTCCAGCAAGTTTGCGCACGATGCGTGCCATGCCCCGATCGGAAGCGCGGTGCTTCCGATTCGGAGATGACCATGAACCAGACGACTGACGCGCAGGCGCAGCTATTTTCCAAAGCGCCCGATGATCAAGAACAACGGGCTGAGGCGGATACTGTCCAAAGGGTTGATCCATCACTCTGCATCCCGTGGCGTGGCAATGCCCGGCATTCGCAGGAGTTCTGTCCGCGCCGCTCGGCTGACCTGCTGGACAGCATCGCCCGGGAGGGCCAGCGCATTCCCATCATTGTGCGGCGCTCCAATGAGGTGTCCGGACATTATGAAATCATTGCGGGGATGCGTCGGCACGCTGCCATCAGTCTGCTCGTCACGAGGGGGCACGACCTTGAGTTGAAGGTCAAACTCATCTCGGTCGATGACGAGGAAGCCTGGCGAATCTCGGAGGCGGAAAATGCCGGGCGGCAGGATGTCACGCCACTTCAGCGCGCAAGGTCGTGGCATTGGGCGATGACGCAATTCCACGAGGGCCGGCAGGATCGCCTGGCGGAAGCCGTCGGCAAGGACGTCGCGACGGTCAGCCGGACCTTGTCGCTTCTGAACGTTCCCCAGGCGATCCTCGACGTCCTGCTCGATCCCGAGAGCATGAGCATCAATTTCGCTTCGAAACTGCAGGCAGGCTTGAGCGACGACACGCGACGCGGGGCTGCTCTGATGCGGGCGAGGCAAATCCGGGAGCTTGAATTGCGCCTTCCCGGGCCGAAATTGCTTGAAGAGCTGTTCCTTGAGGGCGACCAACTCACCGCTCAACGGTGCATCGATCTCGATGATGTCAACGAAATCGCCAAGGTACGCCTGGTCCGGAAGGCGGATCGATCCCTGTCGCTTAAGGTCAAACCGCTGAATCAGGATCTGACCAAGCGGGAAAGAACTGCGCTGTTGCGCAGCATCGAGAAGGCGCTCTCGGCGGCACTTGATAGCTGAATTGAGTCATCGGGGCCGCCAAGTTCGGCGGCCCGCAGGTCTCCAGAATTCTCTGGCTGAACGGAGCGAGGCCATCGGTCGGCAAGATGGTGACCTGTTCGCTCTAGGCGGCTTCCCGGCGGGGCGCTGGTAGCTGTTGAACCACACCATCCCAATTGAAGTCAGCCAGGGCCGTCTTGATCGAAGGCCAGTCTACGCAAGAGAAATCAAGCTTGTGCAGCTCGCGATAGAGGACCCAAAGCGGTTGCCCTTCGCCATATTTGCCGCCTACGGTGGTCGCCGCATGGCCGCACAGCTGGTTCAATACCATTTCCTGCACAGCTGCCGTGCGACCGCGATTTTTAAAGGTGTGCCGGAAAGAGTGGTAGACCAGCCGACGGTCGCCGCTGACCTGCCGGTCAACGAGGCGGTTGATCCTTTGCGATGCGGCCTGGGTCCGCTTTCCGAAGATGTTCGCGGACAAATCCGGGAAAAGCTCCTTATGCCCGGCATAACGGAGCGCTTCGATATAGACGTGAAATCCGCAGGCGATCACCATGTCATGAATCGGCACCAACCGACGTGAACCATCTGTTTTTACGCTTTTGTTGTCCGATTCCTCGTCGGCATCGGAGTCATAATCGTCGATATCGATGTAGGTGACGTAGTCATCCCGCCGCACATCTGCGATCGCCGCCTGCCCGATCTCCTCCAACCGTGCCCCCGAGGTGAGCCCAATGAGGAGGAGCCAGAACATCGTGCTGTCCGATACCGCAGCGCCAGCGATCCGCCAGTCGGCGGGATTGAGAAACAACGGCGCTGTGAAAAGCGCCGCAATCTCGCTGTCGAGGAACGTACGGCGACCCTTACCCTTAGTCTTTGTGTAACCGTCCACCGCAATGCCCTTGCTGACATCCCTCACAATGAGCCGTTTACGCTTCCCGAACCCGAGGATTGCCTGGAGCGCTCCGAGCTGCTTCTTGGCGGTGGTAGCGCTAATTTTCCCTCCCTCGACGTTGCCGTACTTCGTGAGGCGCGCGGTAAACGTCAGAGCACGGTCCGCAGCAGGCAGTCTGGCGGGCATCTTCACCAGTGCGTCGAGCCAGTTGTGAAGGTCGTCCTCCGTCACCTCCATAGCCGCAATATCACCGATGTAATCGATGAAACCATCTATCGCGCGACGATATTCGCTAGCGGTTTGAGGGCGAGGGTTCATTCCCTCGTTCCATAGATTGAAGAGTTCGCCGAGACGCATGTCGGGCTTGAGCCTTGACACCGCGCCGACCGGCTTACGAGCCGAACCCTCTTCCTCCAGTCGCGCCTCGTCAAGATAGCTCACTACAGCTTCGCCGATGCCATCGGGAAGGTCCGCGCGGCGGAGGTTCGCATAACGGGCAATCTGCTCCACGACTCGATCTGCCTGCGCGAGCCGGACATCCTGTTGCGCAATGGGATCAGATGCCCGCCACTTCCCTTGCTTCGACCAAGGGAGGCCGACTCCGTTCTCTCGTAGCTTTGCTTCATGAGACCGAAACAGCGCCGCATTGATCGAAAGCTCCCACCAGCGATCAGGCGACGACAGGGCGGGCCCGCTAAGGCACGCCTGCGGTTCGGCCGCAAAAATGCCCCGATCGACTTCCTGAAACGCGAGACGAAGCCGCTCATGCCCGTCCAGCCCGCCGTCAGGGGCCCCCCCTTCAAAATAAGCTCGGATGAGATGCTCAGCCTGCTCGCGTTGGCAGGGGCGCGGGTCTCCCGTCGCGGCAAGTCGCTGGCGCGCCGTCTCAAGCTGCTGCTCGAATTCCGCGTTGACCGCGATGAACAACTGCGCCGCCCGAACGAAATCCTTCGTACGCAGCGACTGCTTGTGCACCGCCCGCATGCCGAAGGCAGGGCGGAGGTTCTCGGGGATCTGTCTACGGAGGTAATAAGCCCCGGTCTTGGGGTGCCGCCACGGCTGTGCCATCTGTGCCATTCTCGTCTCGCTGTACCAAGGCGCTGTACCAGCGAGAGGTCAAGAAAGGCTGAATCGCAGCATTCCGCGCCGAAATCGGCATATGGTGACCCCTACGGGCACCCGGGCACCGTGGCAAGGTATTGATTTAACGTCGCTATTTGCCTTTAGCACGATTGCTATACCATCAGACATGCCATCTGTCCATTGGGATTATTTGGGTCTGGATGAGCCTGTCGGGGAACCATATGGGGTATATGACGGCATCTCTGGTCTGACTGTGATAAGTAGCCGAACCGATTTGCGGGCCATTGGCGGTTAAGGGGGCAGATCAGAAAGTAGTTTTAGATATGATCCGCGGATCATAGTGCCGCCCAGCGGTTTCTGAAATGCCGCATTCGAAGACCTGATAGAGGACAGCACTCGATCATTTACACGTTCAAGCTCAAACCGTGTTCTGCAACGGACGGCAGTCACGGAGGTGCCAGATTTGTCATTGTTGATTGAGTTCGGCTTCTATGCCGCCTATCGCGTCCGCCAAATGTCGTTGAACTGCATCGAATCGAGAGGGGTTGGCGAACGCCTCGGGGGACATGACAATATTCATACATGCCAATACCTGGCCGTTGCGCATTATGGGCCTGCCGATCGCTGCAACATCGGCTTCTATGCTGCCGATCGCCGTGGCAAAACCGCGGCTGCGGACCTTGCCGAGGTGGCGTTGTGCATCGCGGATGCCCATGCGCCCGAAGCCGCTCTGTTCCCAATCATAAATGAATGGCTTCAGGAGAGGGCGTCGGATGGCCTCTCCTGAAAATGCGAGGAATGCTTGGCCCAGCGCGCTCGACAGTGGGACTTGACGTCCGATCATCGGCTTGTGCACGAAAAACGAGCCGAAGCGATGAGTGGTTTCTCGAAATACCATGAACCGGCCATCGAAGGTGGCGAGACTGCCTGGCCATGATGTCTTTTTCAGCAACTGCATGAGAACCGGGGCCGCGATCTGAGTGACCCAAAGCGGATCAGTGAAGCCATCGCTGAGCAGGCGCACTTTGGATGATAGCCGGTATTCGTGATTGGACGGGCTGCGGATCAGATAGCCATCAGCCTCCAATGTGGCCAGAAAGCGATACACCGTTGTTCTGTTTAATCGGGTGTGTGCCGCGATTTCCGCGACCGTCGACCGTTTCAAGCCAACCTGAATCAAAACATCAAGTCCACGACTTAACGCCGTGACCCGGCGATGAGTCTGCTTGGCTGCCCGAGCAGATGCAATCGGATCTTCTTCAGTGTTTCTCATAGCGAACAACCCTGTAAGCTCCTTTCACCCAAACCGCAATATTACCCTAGAATTTCCTTTTATCCTTTACTCCACGGTGCCGTGGCTCCACTCAAACATGAGTTCGCCATGCGAACATTATGTGTCTCGCCATTGTCGGCATTGATCCTCGGGCCGTAAACAAATCCGAGTTGGCGGAAAGAGAACAGCTCAAGCGTGCGGTCGCCAAATCTACAGTAAAACCAGAAAACCTGGAGGGGATCATGAGGAAGATATTACTTGCCGGAGTCAGCGCGGCATGGGCAACATTTCCGGCTGCCGGCTACGCCCAGAATATCGAGAAGACGACAGAGCAGAGCGCCAGCGCTATTGCGGAGCCGGTCGAAAACAACGATCCTATGATGGAAATCGTGGTCACTGCTCAGCGTCGGAGCGAGAAACTTCAGAACGTGGGCATTTCGGTCTCCGCCTTCTCCGGAGAGACCCTGCGCACGGCAGGTATCACTTCCAGCATTGAAATCACCAAATTCACGCCCGGAATCACAGCGTCAGGCGCCGTAGGCGGACAAGGCATGCAGTTTTCGATCCGCGGCGTGACACAGAGCGACTATAATGACGCCATCGAAGGACCGGTCGCTGTCTATATCGACGATGTCTATATCAACTCACAGCAGGGTCATGGCATGGCCCTATTCGACCTCGCCCGCGTAGAAGCGCTCAAAGGGCCACAAGGCACGCTCTTTGGCCGCAACGCAACGGGCGGCCTCGTCCACTTTATTGTCAATAAGCCTGAGCTAAGCAAATATGGCGGTTATGCAAACGCGACCTATGGCCGCTTCGATCAGACGACGCTGGAAGGCGCGCTAAACATCCCGATAGGCGACAGCACAGCGCTGCGTGTATCGGGCACTTGGGACCGGCATGGAGCCGTGTGGAGGAACAGCTATCCGGCCGGCATGGTGACTGGCACACCGCTGAACTTCGGCGCTAGCGCCATCTCGCCTATTGGACAGGACCTAGGCGGTGATGACAAGCTGGCGGGCCGCGCGCAGTTGCTCGTCCAGCCCAATGATGGCCTGACAATCCGCCTGACCGGTTCAGCGCTTCGTCAAAACCTCTCCTCCTCACCCTGGACGACATCTTCTGTCGTGCCGGTTGTGGATGGACAGGACCGCGTCGTGGGAGGTTTCTTTGCTTCACCAACCGAGACGCGCGCGGCCGCTGGCCCGAACGGGCAGAATTACTATAATCCGGCAGTTCTCGGCTTCCAAGGCTTCCTTTACAGTCCGAATAATGACGGGCACCGGGCACCGGGAGCAAGCTGGTTCGGCTATGTGCCGGTGGACATCGGCGAGCGGCGTCTTTCGGAAGAATTCGCCAAAAAGAACTCCAACAGCTTCCGCGCCTATAATGGCGCGCTGCACATCGATGCCGATCTTGGCGGTGCACAATTGGCGTCCGTCACCTCTTGGTCTCGTTACAAGAAGAACTTCCTGCTCGATGGCGAGGCTTCACCTGTCAACGCTTTTGACTTCGGCACTCGCTCCAATGTCCGCTCCATTTCACAGGAACTGCGTTTGAGCGGCGCAAGCGGTGGCGTAAACTGGACTACGGGTGCCTTCTATCTCGACATAGACGCCCGAAACGCGCAGGGGCTGCTTGGTCCGGCGGGATCGGCGCTGGGGGTCGCTTTCGGTCTCCCCGCCGGCGTGGATGCCATGAGCGTCTACAGACTCAAAACACGCTCCGTCTCTCTGTTCGGCCAGCTGAACTGGGAATTCGCCCCGGCTTTCACCCTGGTGGTTGGGGGCCGTCTAATCCGCGAACACCAGAACTATGAGTTTTCGTCGGATGCCTATGCGGACAGCGGCGCGTACGTGATCGACACGGAGACTGCGCTGTTCCCCCTCCATCCGTCGTTCCAGCAAACCCGAACCGATTGGCCATGGGCTGGCAAGGCGCAACTCGAATATAGGCCGCATCAGGGCCTGCTGTTATACGCGGGCATCAATCGCGGCGTGAAGGCTGGTAGCTACAATGCCAAACTGGCGGACGGTTCCCCTCCCCTTCAGCCTTCCGAAATTCCATACGAGCCAGAGGCGCTTCTATCTTATGAAGCGGGTGTCAAGCTGACCGGCCCGAGCAACCGCTACACGCTCAATCTCTCGGTCTTCCATTATGACTACAAAGATTATCAGTCGTTCACTTTCACACATATTTCGGGCCTCGTGCAAAACCGGGACGCCCGCACGAACGGTGTCGAAGTGGAGGCAACGCTGCGCCCGTTCGGCGGGTTCAACCTCTCTGCCTCGGTCGCCTATGTGGATACGAAGGTCAAGAACGTTCAGGTTGCGCCCGGTGTTAGCCGCGATGCGCGGCCGACCTATGCGCCGGAATTTTCGGGCAGTCTGGTTGCCAGTTACACCCTTCCTGCCATGGACGGCGACCTGACGATTGGCGGTAATCTCAGCCACCAGTCGAGTGTCTATCACAACGCCCGCAACTTTCAGTCACAGAAGATAAGTGGCCGAACCTTGACCGATTTCTCTGTCCGGTGGGAGAGTCAGTC
Source organism: Sphingobium sp. SJ10-10 (assembly GCF_036038995.2). Lineage (NCBI taxonomy): Bacteria > Pseudomonadati > Pseudomonadota > Alphaproteobacteria > Sphingomonadales > Sphingobiaceae > Sphingobium > Sphingobium sp. SJ10-10. The sequence continues at coordinate 1,349,304 of NZ_CP158132.1, read as the reverse complement.
CGGTCTCAGCCTGTCTGCTTTCCTCAAAAATGCATTTGATAAACGATACAAGACGGTGGGTCTCGACCTCGCCACGGCGTGCGGGTGTAACGTGGAGGCTTATGGAATGCCGCGCACGTGGGGCATTATGATTGGCCAGAGTTTCTAGGAGAAACCGGATGAGCATGACGCGGCGCCGTGTGGTCGCGGCTGAACGCAATGGGAAATCGGTGATCATCGACGATGTCGAACTGCCGGAGCAGCCATTCCTTCAAACGCCCGGCTTTTCTATCACGATGCTGTGGCAGACTGCGCCGGCTGCCGAACCGGGGCGTACGCCGCATATCAGCAGCATCATTCCGGGGCCGGGCGGGACAGCACTGCTGTTCGTGACCTTCCCGCCCGATGCCGTCATGGCGGATCCGCGTTTTGATCCTAACGCGGCCGGTCGTGAATATTTGGAGCGGCTTCCGGGTCTGGCCGAGTTGTTCGAGCCGGATAACCCCGGAATGCACCGCACTCCAACGATCGATTATGACATCGTGTTCGATGGCTGCATCACCGCCGAACTCGATGATGGCCAGTGCGTAGACCTGAAGCGTGGCGATGTGCTTGTGCAACACGGCACCCGCCACGCGTGGCGAAACCGCTCGCAGGAGCCAGCGACGATGATCTTTGTACTTGTAGCCGCAGGTGATAACCAGAAATGAATAGCCTGCCCAAGAGTGGACGACTTGCGCTCGCCTGCGCCTCACATTCTCCTCTCATGGAAAAAGGAGAATGTGAGGGTGGTGTTCGGGAAACCATTCTCGCCGCCTTCAGGTCACTTGCCGGGTTCATCGACGATTTCGGTGCCGACCTGATCATTCAATTCTCACCAGACCATTTCAATTCTTTCTTTTACAACATGATGCCCACCTTCTGCGTCGGGATCAGCGCGGAGTCCATCGGCGACTGGGGGACCGCCACGGGGCCTCTCTCCGTTCCGGTTACAGATGCGGAAGAACTTGCCGGCGCCCTGATAGCAGAGGGCTTCGACATCACCACCAGCCGGCGGATGACGGTCGATCATGGCTTCGTGCAAATATGGGAACAGATGTTCGGCAGTTTTTCCGGTCTTCCGATCATTCCCATTTTCATCAACTGCATCGCCCCGCCTTCGCCCACAACGCGGCGGGTACGAGAAATCGGCGAGGCCGTTGGACGTTTTGCCTTGGGAACGGGAAAGCGCGTTCTCATTGTCAGTTCCGGCGGGCTGAGCCACGACCCACCTATCCCTCGCCTCGCGACATCTTCGCCCGATGTTCGGGCGCAACTGATCGACGGCCCAACATCTATTGCCGCCGCTCGTCAGGAGCGAGAGAAACGTACTCTTGCGGTCAGCCATGAGGCCTCTCGCGGCAGTGCATCCATATTGCCCGTGTCCGAACAGTGGGATCGGCAATTCCTGAATTCGTTCCGCTTCGGGAAGTCTGATATATTCGACACAATGCAATATGATCACATCGTTCGGGAGGGGGGGCGTGCCGGGCCGGAAGTCCTGTGTTGGATCGCGGCTTTGGCTGCGCTTCGCGTTGGAGGCGCGATCCATACTGACTTGTATTGCTATGAAGCCATTCAGGGCTGGCTGTCCGGCATGGCGATCTTATCCGGCGTGAATGAAGAGGAGAGCGTCCGTGACATATGAAAGCATATGGAGTGAATTGCGCGGCGTTACCTTCGAACAGGGCTGGCTCGATGCGGACGGAATCAAGACGCGGTATTTGATGGCCGGTGATCGGTCGCGTCCGCTCCTGATCCTGTTGCACGGCGTGGGTGGACATGCGGAGGCATATGTCCGCAACCTCGGTCCTCACGCGGAGCATTTCTGGACCGTGGCCATCGACATGATGGGGCATGGATGGACGGATAAACCGCAAGCGGATTATCAAGTAGCCGACTACGGGAGGCATGTCCTTGCCGTTGTGCGCACACTGGGGCGCGAACGTGCCTTGATTTCGGGTGAAAGCCTCGGCGGCTGGGTGGCGACCTGGCTTGCGGTCCATCATCCGGAGCGTGTCGAAAAGCTGGTGCTGAACACTGCGGGGGGATGGACGGCTCATCCAGAGGTGATGGAGCGCTTGAAACGCCTCTCGATCGAAGCGGCGACGGACCCAAGCCCGGAACGTGTCCGGAGCAGGCTCGAATGGCTTATGTTCGACAAGAGTCGCGTGAACGACGACCTTATCGAAACCCGGCGCGCAATCTATGCACAGCCCGGTTACGCGGAAGTGATGAAGCACATTATGTGTCTACAGGACATGGAGGTTCGGCGACCTAACATGATCACGGAGCTTCAGTATAAGTCCATTCAATGCCCTACCCTGGTTGTTTGGACATCCCACGATCCATCGGCAACACCTGCAGAGGGAGCACAGATTGCGGGCATGATTCCGAATTCTCAATTTGTCGTCATGAATGAATGCGGGCACTGGCCACAGTATGAGAATGCAGCCGAATTCAACGGGATGCATATCAGGTTTTTGCTTCGCTAGCCGGTACCCCGGCGATGACCCATGCCGCTTCTGCCACTTACCTTTCAAAATTTATCCATGCCGCTGAGGTCCCATGACCGCATTCACACTTTTCCATCCTGATCAGTATCGAGATATCCGCGATGCCGTACGCGATCTTTGCCGCCAGTTTCCTAACGAGTACCATCGTCAAATTGACGAGAAACGCGCCTACCCAGAGGACTTCGTCAACGCGCTGACCAAGGCGGGCTGGCTCGCCGCATTGATCCCACAGGAATACGGCGGTTCCGGTTTGTCCATGGCCGAGGCGTCGGTGATTATGGAAGAAATCAACCGCGCCGGTGGCAATTCTGGAGCGTGCCATGGACAAATGTATGTGATGAACACTATCGTGTACAGCGGCACCCAAGCGCAGAAGGAGCGTTACCTGCCTCGCATCGCGGCCGGCGAGTTGCGCGTGCAATCCATGGGCGTGACCGAGCCGGGCACTGGCAGCGATACGACGAAGCTCAGGACTTCAGCAGTCAGGAAGGACGGACGCTGGGTCATAAACGGTCAAAAGGTCTGGATTTCCCGCGTACAGCACAGCGACCTCCTGATCTTGCTCGCGCGCACGACCCCTCTGGCCGAGGTGCAACGAAAGAGCGATGGCCTGAGTTGTTTCATCGTTGAACTCGACAAGGCCATCGGTAACGGCCTGACGGTGCGGCCCATTCTCAACATGGTCAACCATGAGACAAACGAGTTGTTCTTCGACAATCTGGAATTGCCCGAAGACGCGTTGTTGGGCGCCGAAGGCAAAGGCTTGAAGGCCATTTTCGACGGTTTGAATGCGGAACGCACCTTGATCGCCGCCGAATGCATCGGCGATGGCTATTGGTTTCTCGAAAAGGCGCGCGACTATGCGAGCCAACGCAAGGTGTTCGATCGTCCTATCGGACAGAATCAGGGTGTCCAGTTCCCTCTGGCTGAGGCCTTCATCGAACTGGAAGCCGCCAACCTGATGCGGTGGCGCGCTTGCGAGAAAATAGATGCGTGCCAGAATGCGGGTGTTGAAGCCAACATGGCAAAGTATCTTGCAGCCAAGGCGAGCTGGGAAGCCGCCAACGCTTGCCTACAGACATATGGTGGTTTCGGTTTTGCTTGCGAATACGATGTGGAACGCAAATTCCGCGAGACGCGCCTGTACCAAGTCGCGCCTGTCTCCACCAACATGATATTGAGCTACGTCGCCGAGCATGTGCTCGGGCTACCCCGTTCCTACTGATCTTTGGAAGGCGTTCTGGTCATGATGACCCTTGCACCGATTAAGTGCCACGAGAAGGCGTTTGTGAAATCCGACGATACGGGAGTCGACATCAGCAACGTGAAGATATCGATAAACTCATTTGACGGAGATCACGGTGACCCGTGCGCTCTCTAGACCATGAATGAGATTTCACATGACTCGCGTGTAGGGCGCACTCAGGTTCTTTGCGACCAGATCTCGGCTGCACCCCTTCGCCTGATGCGTGCCGCATTGGACCAGGATCCCGATCAGCCGCCCATCGAAGTCCTGCCACCGCTGTGGCACTGGCTGTATTTTCTACCAGCCGAAAGGCAGTCCAATATTGGCACCGACGGGCACCCGAGGCGTGACCGCAGCTTCATGCCGTCCGTAACACTTCCGCGCCGCATGTGGGCCGGCGGCCGCTTATACTTTATTCGGCCATTGATGCTGGGAGTGAGCGCTCAGCGTACCTCGCGTATCCTGTCCAAGCGGGACAAGGTGGGCCGCAGCGGCCATCTGGTCTTCCTTACTTTGCAGCACGAAATATCCGATGTGCAGGGGCTGGTCATCCGCGAAGAGCAGGACATCGTCTACCGTGAGGCAACGGTGAGCGGCGCCAAGGCGCCTGCACCGCCCGCCGCACCCGTCAACGAACAGTTCGCCCGCATCGTCACGCCTGACCCCATCCTGCTGATGCGCTATTCAGCACTCACGTTCAACTGCCACCGCATTCATTACGATCGTCCCTACGCGATGCAGGAGGAAGGCTATCCGGGCCTGGTAGTACATGGCCCCCTGATCGCCACACTCCTCATGGAGACGTTGCGCGGGGTCCATCCCGAACGGCCCATAGCCTGCTTCGAATTCAAAGCCGTGAGCCCGCTCTTCGACACAGAACCGTTCATGACGGCAGGCCGCGTCGATGGTCGGATCGCCCAACTGTGGGCGCGCGGCGCGCAAGGTCAACTCGCTATGTCGGCGAGCGCCGAGTTCGCTTGATGCGGGATAGGACTCTCCATATGCAGGCACTTCCTTTGAGCGGCATAACCGTCGTCACGCTCGAACATGCGATTGCTGCTCCGTTTTGCACTCGTCAACTGGCTGACCTCGGCGCTCGCGTCATCAAGGTGGAACGTCCCGGGAGCGGCGACTTCGCCCGGGCCTATGACCACCGTACACGCGGACTGGCCTCGCATTTTGTCTGGGCCAACCGTTCCAAGGAGAGTTTGACGCTCGATCTCAAGCAACCCAAGGCACGGCAGGTGCTGGGTGAATTGATTGCCCGGGCCGACGTTTTGGTGCAGAATCTGGTGCCGGGCGCGGCGGTGCGCATGGGGTTGGGCTACGAAGCGCTAAGTCTGCATCATCCACGCCTGATTGTCTGCGACATTTCAGGCTACGGCACCAATGGTCCCTACAGCGACAAAAAGGCCTATGACCTTCTGATCCAGGGTGAAGCCGCTTTCCTGTCCATTACGGGCACACCCGAGGAGCCCTGTAAAGCCGGCAATTCCATCGCGGACATCGCCGCCGGCATGTACGCCTATACCGGTATCCTCAGCGCCTTGTTACAGCGCCATCAGACCGGTCACGGCTCACACATAGAGGTCTCGATGCTGGAGGCGTTGGCCGAGTGGATGGGCTACCCGATGTATTATGCTTACGAGGGGCAGACTCCTCCGGGACGCAACAGCGCTTCTCACGCGACCATCTACCCTTATGGACCATTCGCGGCCGGTGATGGCGGCGTTGTCATTATGGGCCTTCAGAATGAGCGCGAATGGCAGTTGTTCTGCGATAAAGTGCTGGGCCAAGCAGATCTTGCCGATGACCAGCGCTTCGATACGAATGTGCGGCGTATCGAAAACCGTGCTGCGCTACAGCGGATCATCCTCGACTCCTTCTCTGATCTGACGTCGGTCGAGGCAAGGGCCAGACTGGACGAGGCCCAGATCGCTAACGCCGCCGTGAATCAGGTGGCCGATCTCTGGACGCATCCGCAATTGCATGCCCGCCACCGTTTCCGCGCCATCGGCTCCGCAGCCGGTCCTTTACAGGCGCTTCTGCCTCCAGCCACCAGTAACGAATATGAATGCCACATGGGTCCTGTGCCCGCGCTCGGCGAACACAGCGATACCATCCTGCGCGAACTTGGGCACGGCCCGGCGGACATCGCAATGCTGCGTCAAGAGGGCGCGATATGAACCTTTAGTGCGACGCATTTGTAGCCTGCTGTTCGCGCCAACCGCGCGGGCCATACGCGCTGGGCTTGGCCAATGACATTCTCCCCCCTCGACCAAAGGAAACAGATCGATGTTCAAAACAGTTTCAATCTGCTGCAAAGGAGCAATACGATGAGAATGATGAAGGCAGCTCGCCTCCATGAAGTGGGCGGCAAATTCCAGGTGGATGAGATTGAGAAGCCCACTCCCGGGTATGACGAAATTATCGTTAAGGTCGAGTCCGCCAACTTGGTGCAGAACCTCCGCAACGTCGTCTCGACCTATCCTATCGAGAAGCCGTTTCTGCCTCTTCCGGAGTTCCCTGCGATCTTCGGCCTCGACATAGCAGGGACGATCGCCGACGTCGGTGAGCGCGTGCGGAACCTCAAGCCGGGCGACCGAGTCTACATTGACACCGCGCGTTCGGCTGTGGACTCTTGGGAAACGCGTACCGGAGACCCGTTGAGTGATCCCGATTTTGCCTTCCAAGGCTACTTCGGCATCGGCGAGGGTGCGCGAGCGCTTCACCGTGACTATCCGCACGGCGGTATGTGCGAGTACGTTAGGGCGCCCGCCCGCTCGGTGATCGGCATTCCGGACAACGTCACTTTCGACCAAGCATCACGTCTCGGCTACATCGGGACTTCATACGCCGCGATGCGAAAGGGAGACGTACGTCCAGGGTCTAGTCTTCTCATCCTCGGTGCTACAGGCACTCTCGGTGTCGATGCAGTTCTGCTGGCTCTTGCGATGGGTGTAGGGAAAATCTTCGCGGTTGCCCGAAATGTCGAACTTCTTGAACGGGTCAAGGCATTCGCGCCGGACCGAATCAATATTATCTCGCTGTCCGATCAAGACCTCGGCGATTGGGTCCGCTCACTCAATTATGGCGGTCGAGGAGCAGATGTTGTCATTGACGCCCTTAACCACACCGCACCGGCATCGGTATCGATGAACGGCATCAATGCTCTACGCCGCGGCGGAAGATATATTTTTGTCGGTGCGATGCCGGAACCGCTACCAATACCGATTTACTTCCTGATGACACGGCAGATTCAAATCTTCACTTCCTTATGGTTCTCCACAGCTGAGGGCGAGGAGATCATGCGCATGGCCGAGGCAGGGACGCTTGAACTTGACCACTTCGAAATCAACTCCTTCTCTCTCGATCAGGCGAATGAGGCGTTGCAGTCGGCCGAAGACCGCAAGGGCGGATTCACTTCGATCATCGTGCATCCGCACAAGAAGGCGTAATTCCGCGATAAAGCGCCAATACTCATCGTGTGAGCCGCACCCCAACGTTGTAAAATTGTCTAACGTTGGGGTGCGGATCGCCCGTTGTCGGAACATTCATCCGTCTGATTCTGAACAACCGTGTTCAAACTAGTCATCTGGAACTGAAGTAAGTAGCATTGTATGCTGCGCTCGCGAATGAGGAGCGTGGCATGGCGAACGCGGGCGGTCGACGGACAGCGCCTCTTGTTTTGGAGGCTGACGAGCGGGAGTATCTTGAGCGACAGGTCCGTCGGCGCCGGATAGCGCGCTCGATGTCTGAGCGCTGCCGGATCATTCTGCGGTGCGCCGACGGCATCCAAAGCAAAGTCGTTGCTGCCGAGCTTGGCGTACACGAGCACACAGTCGGGAAATGGCGTCGGCGCTTCCTGAAGGACCGGGTCGAAGGGCTACTGGACGAGGCTCGACCTGGCAGGCCACGGACGATCGACGATGATCAGGTCGCTGCCGTGATCGAGCGCACGCTGCGATCGACGCCAGCCGATGCGACGCACTGGTCGATCCGCTCGATGGCCGGCGCGACCGGCTTCTCCCACACCACGATCCGGCGCATCTGGACAGCCTTCGGGCTGCAGCCGCATCGCTCGGAGACCTTCAAGCTCTCCACCGATCCGCTGTTCGTCGACAAGGTCCGCGACATTGTTGGCCTCTATCTGTCGCCGCCCAACCGCGCACCTTGTTCTCAGCGTCGACGAGAAATCTCAGATCCAGGCGCTCGACCGCGAACAGCCGGTCCTGCCGATGATGCCTGGCGTGCCTGAACGCCGCACCCACAGCTACATCCGGCACGGCACGACGTCGTTGTTCGCCGCGCTCGACATCGCGTCAGGCTTCGTGATCGGCAAATGCTACAAGCGCCACCGGGCGACGGAATTCCTCGACTTCCTCAAGCAGATTGAGGCGCAAGTGCCTCCCGACCTCGACATCCATATCGTCATGGACAATTACGCGACCCATAAAACCGCGCTCATCCGAACCTGGCTCGCTCGTCGGCCGCATTACCATGTCCACTTCACCCCGACTTCGGCCTCATGGATCAACCAAGTCGAGCGCTGGTTCGCCGAACTGACCCGAAAGCAGCTGCGCCGCGGCGTACACACCTCGACCAACCAGCTCGAGCAGGACATCCGCTCCTTTATCGAACGTCACAATGAGAACCCGAAACCCTATCGCTGGACCAAATCTGCCGACGAGATACTCGCCTCGGTCAAGCGATTCTGCCAGGCGACAGAGCGTAGTTTATGCGGCGAACTTTAGATTCACATGACTAGCGAGAGCTATCATCCGCAAAGGGGCGGTTCTTGTGGGGCTTGTGCGATAATTTTGTGCAAATTGACGCCACGGCTTAGAGCGATCCGACTGGCCGCGCGCTACCCATATAGCGCCGTAGCGGCCGGTCGGCTTCGCGGGGCTTGCCCCGCTCTCTCCGGTCAAGGCTGCCGATACCGCACCCTGATCGTGCATCGCACCGGCTGCTTGGCCTTGGCGGCCTGCTGCTCGCAAGCGTCGATGGCTTCGTGATTGTCGCGGCGTAGCTCGGCGGCGTCGGCTATGGATTGCCATGCGTGCGGGCTGTCGGCCTGCATGATCCGGGTTCCCGCCTGCCATAGCGTTGGCTCGCGCACGGTGCGCGCGGCGAGGCGTTCGGGCCAATGCCAATCGGTCGGCGCGATACGCGCGACGAAACCGGGAAGCGCCGCCCATAGGAGGCACCCGGCGATGAAGCCGCCGCCAGCCCATCGCCAGCGTTCGCGTTCCTGCTGCGCGATGGTGGCGGCGGTGCCGATGGTCGTCCGCATGTCGCGGCGGGTGTCGGCAAGCTCGCGCTTCAACTCGGTAATCGCGGCCTGATCCTCGCGCCGCGCCAGCGCCGTCGCCACCTCGAAGCGGCTCTGGAACTCCTCCGGCGTCATTTGCAGGGCGGGCGCGCTCTCGATGGCGATCACGGATTTCGCCAGCTTGGCAAGGGTGTTGCTGTAGTCGGGTATCTCTATGTCCGCTTTCTCGGCCGCCACATGCTCGATGGCGCGGCGGAGCAGCGCCAGTTCGCCCTTAAGCTCGGTGAACGCCCGTGTCGCCGGGTCCATCGGCGGCGGTGCGCCGGGGAGTGTGCCGGGTAGCTGTATGTCGTCCATGTCCTTCTCCTATCGGCTCATGCCAAGGTCGCGGCCATGATCGAACGGCACGGAGTCCGCCAAATCACGGGCAAGGCTGCGGCCCATGTCCACGTCGATGCCCAATTCCTGACGCCGCCCGGACAGCAGCGATTCCATCTGCGCGTCGCGTTCGAGACTTTTCGTCATCCCGGCCATGTCCTGACCGACGCGCTTCGCGCCCCGGAAATCCCCGTCGCGCCGTAGCTCGTCCTGCGCCTGCCGGAGCTGCTGCCAGCCCTCCACGAAGCGGTCGGCGCGGGCGTAGGGATCGGCCCGCAATTCCGCCTCTTGGCTCATCGCTCGTAGCGCGGCCTGGCCGCGCCCCTCCGCGGCCTCGCGGATCAGTTCCGGTTCACCCCGGAACGCGCTGGTGAGGTCGGCGGAGGCATTGGGCCGGATCGCGTCCAGCGTCTCCCTAGCGCGGTCCAGCGCCTCGCGCTGGTGGGGCATGGCGTCGATGCCTTGCGCGCGGGTCTGGTGGATCGCGTCCAAGGCTCTCGCGTAGCGTTCCACCGCCCCGCGCACGCCCCCGGCGCGCATCGGCTTATGCTCGCGCTGGTGCTGGCGGGCCGGATCGCGCTCGGCCATGGATATCGTGCCGCTCAGGTCCAGACCGTCGAAGATGCCGCGCGGGCGTTCGGGCGATGCCGCTGGCTCGCGCTGCTGACCGGGGAGCGAGAGGCGCAAGCCGTCGAAGATCCCGCGCGCCTTCTCCGCCACCGGGCGGACGATTTCCGCGATGCGCCCGCCAAACGTGATGCCGCGCCGTTCGGCATACTCCTTGGCCGGATCGGCGCGGGCATAATCGCTCGCCATGTCCTTCGCCCGCTCGCGCGACAGGACACCGGCAAGCCGGGACTGGTCCTTGAAGTCATCGCGGCCATAGTGAACCTGCGCGCCGTCCCTGTGGCGGGTCATGCCGACATAGGCGGAGTGGCGATCCATTCCCGGCGTGGCGAGCATATGCGCCCGGTCCACGGTCATGCCCTGCGCCTTGTGGAAGGTCGCGGCATAGCCATGATCGAGATGGGCGTAAGTCTTGGTGTCGAAGGCTACGGAGCGCCCGTCATCGGTGCGGACGGCGATATGCTCCGGGCTGACCTTCTCGATGGTCGCCAGCGTGCCGTTCTTCACTTGCAAATCGCGCTCGTTGCGAAGGAACATGATGCGGTCGCCCGATGCGAACATGCGATTGCCGCGCTCGGCCTTCACCAATACGTCGTCGCCAAGCTGGCCCGCTTCGCGCATCCGGTCGCGCGCCGCTTCGTTCAGTTCGCGTACCTCGTCATTGGTATGGGTGAGGATGATCCGCGACTGATCCGGCGCGGCGATGCGCTCGCGGCCCCACTGCTCGACAAGTTCGGCACGCGCCTGTTCGCGCGTCTCGGCGGCATGGACCATGCCATGATCGGCATAGGCCCGGATCGCCTCACCTGTGCGGCCGGTCGCGAGCTGGCGGGTGGCGTCCTGCTGCCACTCGACATGCTGGCGGCGAACCTCTGTAATCTCGACGCCGCCGTGCCGTTCGTGGATCGCACGGAACGCCGCGCCCGCCTCGATGGCCTGCAACTGCTGCGGGTCGCCCACCAGCACAACCCTTGCGCCGGCGTCGGCGGCATGGGACAGCACGCGCTCCATCTGGCGCGTGCCGACCATGCCCGCCTCGTCGATCACCAGCACGTCGCGAGGGCCGAGCATATCGCGGCCCTGCGACCAGCCATGTTCCATGCTGGCGATGGTCCCCGACGCAATGCCCGATCCGTTCTCAAGCCCTTCGGCGGCGATGCCGGACAGTGCCGCGCCGCGCACGTCATACCCGCCGCGCTCCCATGCCTCCCGCGCAACGCCAAGCATGGCGCTCTTGCCCGTGCCTGCGTAACCGACGACGACGCTCAAGCCGCGCTCGCCCGTCACATGCTCGAACGCTGCGCGCTGCTCGCCTGACAACTCCAACCCGCGCCTCTCCGCGCCGGTCAAAGCCGCCTCGCGGGCCTGCTCGTCGGTGCGGTGCCGCTCGCTTGTCGCAAGCAGTTCCGAAGCGCGCTGCAACCGCTGTTCGGTTTCGATCATCTCGCGGCTGGTGAATCTGTCATCGCCGCGCCCGTCCTTGCCGAGTGCGATCAAATCGGGCGAGCCGCGAACGGCGCTCATCGCCCGGTCGAACTGCTCCTTGCCGTCGCTGTGCCGGTGGACGAACATCGCAAGGTCGCGGGTGGTGAACGTCGCCTGATGATGGGTGATCGCGTCGAGCGCGATACGCGGTTCCGCGATGATACGTTCGCCGTTGCGCTGCGCGGTGGCGCGGTGATCCTCGATCCGCTCGGACTCAAGGCCGCGCTCATCCATGCGCGAAGCTGCGGGGCCGATCTTGTCTTGCGGTTCTAGGTCGATGCCCTGCGCTTCAAGGCTGCGGTGGTCGATGCGGGCGTCAATGTCGAGTTCGGCAAGGCGGGTGTTGACGTGATCCGCCCAACGCTCGCGCCATTGCTCGACAAGCTCGGTGCGGTTCCAGTCGCGTTCCTTCGCGCCGAACCCCTGTTCGTTCGCCGCGCGCATGGTGAGCATGACATGGGCATGGGGTTTGGGCCGGCCGTCCGCGCCGATATCCCAATGCACATTGAGGTCGGCAATCATGCCGCGCGCGACAAACTCCGCTTGCACAAAGTCGCGGGCAAGCTCGATGCCCTGCGCCTTATCCATCTCGCGCGGAATGGAAAACTCGACCTCGCGCGCTAGCTGTGCGTCCTTGCGCTTCTCGCCTGCCTCGACCTCGTTCCAGAGGGTTTCCCGATCCGACAAGCGTTCGGGCGCACCTTCGGGCAGCATGATCTCGCTATGCTCGACGCCCGACTTGGCGCGGAAATCATGGTCGCGGTCGAGGCGCTCGTCATGCAGGCGTTCCGCCGCGCGATAGGCCGCCGCCGCAACGGCGCTGCGACCTTGGCCGCGCCCGATGACCTGAACAGAGAAATGGTAGATCGCCATAGCGACATACCATCTACTGCCTCAAGCGCACGTCGGCACGACGTATAAGCGCGCCCTCCTCGAATAAAATCCGAGCAGGGACTAGGCGGTTCCAGAACGTCCCGGCGACTCTACAGCAATACGCAAAGCAATACTCTAGAATCACTCCATCCGCAAAGAATGGAGACTGTGATGCGTAAACCGCGTGACTTTGATTCGGAACTCAAGGCGCTGGCCGACAAGGCGAAGGCGCTCAAGGAACGCCGCGTGCGCCAGCTTGGCGAACTGGTCGCGGCAACCGGGGCCGATGCGCTCGATGCCGATCTGCTGGCGGGTGCGCTACTCGATGCCGTCGCCAGCAAGGACAGCGCGACAAGGGAGGGCTGGCGCAAGGCGGGCGCGGCCTTTTTTCGCAGCAAACAACGCAAGCCTGCGCCGCGATCTGAACAACAGCCGGAAGGCGCTCTACCGCTCCAAGACGGCGCGGCATCACATTGAGGCAGCAAAGGCGCGAACGGACACGCGGGAATGGGTGATGAGGCGACGGGAACGGACACGACACTTGATCGAATTGGGCGGGTTGGTCGTCAAGGCGGGGCTGGTCGATTTGACCGACGATGATCGCGCTACGCTGTTCGGTGCCTTCCTCACGGTCGCGGGCAAGCTGCAAGGCGAGGAACGAGCCAACGCGCTTGCCCTATGGCAGCGCAAGGGCAAGCGCGCGTTCGAGGCGGAAGCGGAAGCCAAGGCCGGGACGGAAAGTGCGACGGGTCAGGCGTGAAGATCGCCAACACCCGTCAGATGCAGGACGCCTTTGCCGGGCAATTCGACGCGAAGTTCCAGCTTGCCGCCCGCTGCCTCAACGAAGCGGCGAAGCGTCGAAAGGTAAAGGTCCGTCTGTCGCTCGATCTTGTGAACGGAAGGCTGCTTCACGCCCAAGGTTTCCGCGATCTGTTCTTGGCTGCGCTCGGCAAGCTGGCGTAACGCTTTTAGTCCCTCGACCTCCGCAACCAATTCCTGCGCGCGCGCCTCGATGCGGCGGCGGCGATCTTCGGGCAGGGCGGCCATGATCTCACTGCGCGAACGTCCCATCGTCATTTCTCCTTCGCGGCCAGCGCCGCCAGATGCTCGTCAAACCGCTTGTCGGCCTTGGCAATCAACGTCTTGTAAAACCGCTTCTGCGCCACGCCTGCCTTGTCGCCCGCAACCAGCAGGATCGCTTGCCGCTCCGGGTCGAACGCAAAAGCCACGCGCCATACACCGCCATCGGCATTGAAGCGCAATTCCTTCATGTTCGCGTGCCGCGATCCGCCAAGCGTATCGGCATGGGGGCGACCAAGCCGGGGACCGTAAAGTTCCAATAGGCCGGTTGCCGCCAAAAGTTCGTCCTGCACCGCATCGGGCATCGCGTCATATTCAGCGTCGAAGGCATCATGGTTGCGAACCGTCCACGGCATAAGGCTATATATCCTCTAAGCTATATTTTGTCCATAGCCTTGAAGCTATGATTGAAGGGGGCGGCCTGCATCTTCCGATTTGTCCGTCTCCCGACCAAATCGGACAAAATCGCCAGTTTTAGAACTAATTTTGCACCTGTCGGCAGTGAAGTGCCTACCCCCCTTGCGTCGCGGAATGAACTGATACAGCATGAGTTCGTGGCGATGGCGGGCCACCGAGAAAGGCTCCGCCATGTCGTGCGAATCAGAACTACGCCAAGTCCATCGGGTCGCATATCCTGCCAGCAAGTCGCGTGATCTCGTGGCTTATTTGTCACGGTTTGGAAAGAAACGTGCAAGCATAGGTCGTAAATCACCGCCTATTGCCGCCGTCCACCGCCATACGCCACCGTTTCCCGTAGTTCGCCGCCGTTTCCCGCCGTTCGATACACTTAGACCGCCGTGAGCCGCATCTTGGTCTTGTCTAGGCCGGGGCGCTCTTGCGCTGTGAATCCGTGCCGCCAATTCTGTTCGTAGGGGGATATGCCAACGTCAAAAACGGAAGTTATGCAATGCCTAACAAGGAAAAGATTATCCGCCTCAAGACGGTGCTGACCCGCACCGGCCTTTCGCGCTCCACTTTGTATAGAAAAATCGCGGAAGGCAGCTTCCCCCGGCAAATCACAATCAGCGTCCACGGCACCGGCTGGCACGAGTCCGCCGTGGATCGCTGGATCGCCAACCCCGCCGCCTACCGCGAGGATCGCGCCGAGTGACGCAAGGCCGGGCTATTGCCCGGCCTTGGCCTTGCGGAACGTGCCTTTGATGACCTTCGCGCCATCGCGGAGGAAATCGAGATGGTCGGACCAGTGCTGCATCATGCGAACGCGCTCATCCCAATACTCGCCGCGCGTATAGGCCCGGCGAACGGCGTTGTTGTCGCAATGGGCAAGCTGACGCTCGATGGCGTCGGGATGCCATAGCCCCATCTCGTTCAAGAGCGTTGCCGCCATCGCCCGGAAGCCGTGGCCGGTCATTTCGTCCTGGGCGAACCCCAAGCGCCGCAATGCCGCGTTGATGGTGTTTTCCGACATGGGCCGATCAACCGACCGCAGGGACGGGAACAGGTAGCTGCTATACTCCGCGTCATGCTCGATGGTTTCTAGGATCGCCAGCGCCTGCCGGGACAGGGGAATGCTGTGGATGCGCCGCATCTTGGTCTTGTGCTTCGGGATGACCCAAAGCGCCTTGTCGAAATCGAAGTCCGCCCACTCGGCATAGCGCAGTTCGCCCGGACGCACGAACACATGGGGGAGAAGTTGCAACGCGGCCTTGGTGTTAGGGTGTCCCTCGAACGTCTCGATGGCGCGGAGCAAACCGCCCGCCTCGTTGCCGCTGGTGATCGCCGCGCGGTGGACGGGCTGGGGCGCAATCAGTGCGCCGCGAAGGTCCGCCGCCACGTCGCGTTCTGCGCGGGCCGTGGCGATGGCGTAGCGGAATATTTGGCTGGCAGTGCTGCGAAGGCGCTTGGCCGTCTCATAGCGGCCTTTGCTCTCCATCTTGCGGAGCATTACCAAAAGCTCCTGTGCGGAAATGGAGGCGATAGGGCGCTTGCCGATGGACTCGTTGATGAAGTCCAGCAGCCAGCGCAATTTCTTCATGGTGACGGCGGAGCGGCCTTCAAGCTTGACCTTCACCAGCCATTCGTCGGCAACCGCCTTGAAGCTGTTGGACGCTGCCACGGCCGCCGCGATCTTTTCCAGCTTGATCTGCTCGGCCGGATCGTTGCCGCGCGCCAGAACCTTCCGCGCTGCGTCCCGCTGCTCGCGGGCTTCGGCAAGGCCGGTGTCGGGATAGACGCCAAAGGCAAGCGTCTTTTGCTTCCCCAAGTGGCGGTAGTTCATGCGCCAGTAGCGGCCACCGTTGGGGGTGACATACAGAAACAGCCCGTCGCCATCGGTGAGTTTGTAGGGCTTTGCGCGGCCTTTGGCCTTGTTAACTGCAACAGCGGTAAGCGCCATGATGGTATCTCCTTTTGGGGGAGGGCCGCGCTACCATCAGATATACCATCAACATGGTGGTATCCGGTGGCACGAAGCCGCTCCGTATGGGATACCTATACCACGAAAAACCCGCAGAAATCAGCCACTTGTGGCATCTTCTGGAACCCTCTGGGAGAGGATTTTGGTGACCCCTACGGGAATCGAACCCGTGTTTCAGCCGTGAGAGGGCCGCGTCCTAACCGCTAGACGAAGGGGCCACTGGTCGCATTGGGCGACGAGCAGGGGGTCGCCTTTAAGAGGGCGGGTACGAACCGTCAAGCGAAACCCGTGTACTTTCCTTCGGCACATAAAAAACCACCCCATGCGATTCGCATGGGGTGGCCAAGGTTCAGGGAGGAGACGCCTCCTAAGGGGGAGGCGCCCATACGACACACCCGAAAGGGGGGCAGGTGCGCCGTATGTTCGGTAAATAGAGAAAGCTGCGCGGAGTTTCAAGTGGCAACGCGCAACCTTTTTCCTTAAAAATTTGTCATAAATGCTTAATTTCAATTAAGATTCAGCAGGTTGGGGCGCTGCGGGCACGGCGATCGGACCCTTGCCCTGCGTCACCTGCGCCTCGAACAGTTCGCGCATCAGTTGCAGCGAGAAGAGATGGGCGTAGATCAGCGGCAGCATGCCGTTCTGGCTGATCTTGCGGAGCTGGTCGCCCCGCATGTCGCGCAGCTTTTCCTCATTCACCATGCGGAAGCCGCGATAGACGAAGGGCTGATCATTGCCCGGCACCTGAATGGCGACTTCGCCGTCCATCAGCAGGTCCAGATCCTTCAGATCCTTCATGAACTGCCCGGTGCGGGCGGCGGCCTGTTCGAAATCCTCGCAGAATTTAAGGACGCCCTGGGTCAGTTCGCTGGGCTTGCCGTCCTCGAACAGCGGCTGGCCGTCCTCGAACGCGCCGATGGCGTCGCTGGTCGGATCGAAGCAGAGCGACAGTTCGTCGCTGTCGGGGCGCAGCTTCGCCAGCATCCAGGGATAGCGGCGGACATAGGCCGGAACATAGGCCGGGCCACGCAGCTTGCCTTCATCGTCGAGGAAGGTGTTGACGCCCTCGTTAAGACCCATCAGCGCCAGCGGAACCGGCTCGTCACCGGCCGAGAAGATGATCGGCACGAAGCGCTGGGCAGCGACGAATTCGTCGACGGTCAGCGGGATCGCATGCTGCTTGGTGAGGAAGGGCGCCGAATCGACGGAGCGGCTGCGATAGGCGGCATGATCGACGCTGCTCAGCGGAATAAGGTCGTTGTAGAAGACGGGAAGGCCGTTCGCGGGCGCGCTTGCCATGATGTGCTAGTCCATTTCTAACAAAAAAGCGGCGCATTTTCCCTTGCGCCGCGGGCCTGATACTGGGCCGAGGGAGATAAAGCCCTCGAGCGCGGGAGGCAATCGCTTTGTCGACGCCCAGTGCTTCTGGCGGGCCTGCCTTCAGCCTTCTTCCGGGCGGGGGATGAGCTTGTCCGGATTCATGATACCCTGAGGGTCGAAGGCGGTCTTGATCGCGCGCAGGGCGTGCAGCCGTGCGGGGCTGGCAAGGCGGCCCAGTTCGGCGCGCTTCATCTGGCCGATGCCATGTTCGGCGGAGATCGATCCGCCCGCCGCAACCACCGCGTCATGGACAAAAGCGTTGATCGTTTGTCCCTCCGCCGCGATCCAGGCCGGGCCGTCCCTCGTGCCCTTGGGTGCGCGGACGTGGAAATGGACGTTGCCGTCGCCCAGATGGCCAAAAGATGAGGCTGTGGTGCCGGGGAAGGTTCTTTCCGCCGCTGCCGCCGCGTCGACCATGAAGGCGGGCATGCGGGCGACCGGGACGCTAATGTCATATTGCAGCGCCGGTCCCTGGGCACGTTCAGATTCGGAAAGCGATTCGCGGATGCGCCAGAAGGCTTCGGCCTGGGCTTCATTGGCGGCGATGGCGGCGTCGACGGCGATGCCTTGCTCCAGCGCTTCGGCCAGCGCGCTTTCGAGCCGTTCGGCGGGGCCGGGTTCGCGCAGGTCGCCATGGTCGACCTCGATCAGCACATGCCAGGGCGTGCGCGTCGCGATGGGGCAGCGGGTGCCGGGAATATGCGAGAGGACATGGCCAAGGCCGTCGTCCGCGATCACCTCGAAACCCTCGACGCTGTCACCGAGACGCGCTTCGCAGAGGCGGAGCAGGGCGAGCGCGTCGGTGGGGGAGGGGACTCCGACCCAGCCCACCGCGCGGGCGGCGATGGCCGGAACCAGGCGCAGCGATGCGGCGGTTATGACGCCCAGCGTGCCTTCGGCGCCGATCATCAATTGCTTGATGTCATAGCCCCGATTGTCCTTCTTGAGGGCGTCCAGCCCATGGAAGATGCTGCCATCGGGCAAGACCGCCTCTATCCCTTCGACCAGCGCGCGCATCGTGCCATGGCGCAGCACCTGCGTGCCGCCCGCATTGGTGGAGATGAGGCCGCCGATCGTGGCGGAACCCTTGGCGCCCAGACTCAAGGGGAAGCGGCGGTCCACGGCGGTTGCGGCATCGTGGAGGTTGGAGAGGATCAAGCCCGCTTCGCACACGGCGAGATTGTCGTCCGGCGACAGGCCGCGGATGCGGTTCATCCTGCGAAGCGACAGGATCAGCGCGGAACCGTCCGCAGGCGGCGTGGCGCCGCCGACCATGGAGGTGTTGCCGCCCTGCGGCACCAGCGCTACGCCAAGGTCCGCGGCCAGTTTGACGGCGGCGGCTACCTGCTCGGTCGTATCCGGCTGAAGGATCGCCACGGCCGCGCCATGATAGCGGCCGCGCCAGTCGCTGAGCCAGGGGGCGATGTCGTCCTCATCGGTCACGACGCGCTTTTCCCCCAACAGGGCGGTGAAGCGGGCGATAACATCTTGTCCTATCATGGGACTGTCCTATGCCTTGGAATTCATCGACGGTTCAACCTTTGGTCCATAGCGTCTGCGTCCCAAAAGGGGTTCGACTTGTTTCATTCCGTCCTGCTGCTGTTGACCGTGCCAGCCGCCGAGCCCGTGCAGTGGGCGCAGTTGACGATCGAGCAGCGCATCATCATTCGCGTGCCGATGGCGAAAAAGGGTCGTGTGCCGGCGCGCCCGGTGCCCGACGCGCGCAATGACTGGAAGGAGAAGAAGGGGCCGCGTTGCATCGCCCTGCGCTCGATTCGGTCGGCAAGCATCCTGATGGACAATGCCATAGATTTGTTGCTGGCGGATAATCACCGCTATCGCGCCAGGCTGGAACGCGGGTGCAACAGCATGGGCTTTTATTCCGGCTTCTATGTCGAGCCCGATGAGGATGGGTCGCTCTGTTCGGGGCGGGACGAGTTGCAGGCGCGCAGCGGCGCCAGTTGCGGGATCGACAGTTTCCGGCGGCTGGAACAGGCCGAACCTGACGAATAAGGGCATCATTTTCGCGATTTTCTTGACAAGAGAGCGATATTTCCGCAAGGCGCGCGCGATTTCCTCTGCGTGTTTTCGCGCGGTGGATAGCCTCCTGTCCCGGACATTTGAATGACTTTTGCCGATCTCGGCCTTTCCGACGAATTATTGAAGGCCGTAAGCGAGGCCGGATATGACACGCCCACGCCGATCCAGGCGCAGGCGATCCCGCCCGTTCTGATGATGAAGGACATTATCGGCATCGCCCAGACGGGGACAGGCAAGACCGCCAGCTTCGTGCTGCCGATGATCGACATATTGGCGCATGGCCGCGCCCGCGCGCTGATGCCGCGATCGTTGATCCTGGAACCGACGCGCGAACTCGCCGCCCAGGTGGCAGAGAATTTCGAGAAATACGGGAAGTATCACAAGCTCAACATGGCGCTGCTGATCGGCGGCGTGCAGATGGGCGATCAGCTCAAGGCTCTGGAAAAGGGCGTGGACGTGCTGATCGCGACGCCCGGTCGCCTGATGGACCTGTTCCAGCGCGGCAAGATCCTGCTCAACGGCTGCAGCATGCTGGTGATCGACGAAGCGGACCGGATGCTCGACATGGGCTTCATCCCGGACATCGAGGAAATCTGCACCAAGCTGCCCGCCCAACGGCAGACTTTGCTGTTTTCCGCGACCATGCCAGCGCCGATCAAGAAGCTGGCGGATCGGTTCCTGAGCAATCCCAAGTCGATTGAGGTGGCGCGGCCCGCGACCGCCTCGATCAACATCACCCAGCGGCTGGTGAAGGTCGATTCGCGCAAGAAGCGTGAAGCGCTGCGGGCGATGCTGGAAGCGGAGGATGTGCTGAGCGCGGTGATCTTCTGCAACCGCAAGACGACGGTGCGCGACCTTAATAAGAGCCTTCAGCGCCATGGCTTCAAGTCGGGCGAAATTCACGGCGATATCGACCAGTCGGCGCGCATCGCGGAACTGGAACGGTTCCGGGCGGGGACGGTGAATATCCTCGTGGCGTCGGACGTGGCGGCGCGTGGGCTGGACATCAAGGGCGTGAGCCATGTGTTCAACTTCGATGCGCCCTGGCATCCGGACGATTATGTCCACCGCATCGGCCGTACCGGCCGGGCAGGGGCAAAGGGGGTCGCCTATACCTTCGTGACGGCGGACGATGCCGAGGCGATCGACAATATCCAGAAGCTGATCAAGCAGAAGATCGAGATGATCGATGCACCGGCGGCTGCGGCTCCGGCTGAACGCGGCGCCGATGAACCGCGCAAGGCGGACAGGGACCGGCGGAAGGATCGCAAACCCGACCAGCGCCGTGAAGAGCGTCGCCCTGAAGAGCCTCGCGCGGCGCGTCCCGAAGGCAATGGCGCCCGTCCGCGTCGGCCCGAGCCGGTGGATAGCGGTCCGGACGAGGGCTGGAACGGGCCGGTTCCGGAGTTTCTGTCGGTCGGCTTTGGAATTTAGAGCGCGCTGCGTTCTATCGGACGCAGGGCGCGCTTTAGTTCTTTGATTTTACGCGATTTATTAACCGGCGATCGATTGGCTGTGCCGAACTGCGTTTTCGACCGCTTGGAGCCGAAGGCCAGCGCAGCTAAATCGCTCTGGCGTCAGGGCGTCGCGGCGTTGGCCGCTGGCGTCGCCGCCGCGCTACCCTCCGGCGTCTGGGCCTTGGGCGCGAAGATGTGCAGGCTGTCCAGCGTCTTTTCCGCCATCGTCTGATATTGCTCGCTCAGCATTTCGGGATAAACGAAGCTGGCGGTGACGATGGTGCCGTCCGGCTGTTTCAAAAGGCGCAGCGCGACATTATTGCCCTCGCCGTCATTGGCCGTGCCGCGATATTCATTGTTCCCGATATAATCGCCGCTGACCCCTTCGGAACCTTCGTTCACGGTTTCGACAATCTGTTGCAGCGTCTGGTCCCCATCCTTCTTCTGCCAGAAGATGCGGACATCCGCGCCTGCGCCGGGATCCTGATAAACCACGCCGTCGGCATTGCTGGAGGCGGCGTCCTTTTCCCAGCCTTCGGGGAAGGTGATGGAAAAGCCGCGCTCGACATTGACGTAATTGCGGGAGGCCGGGGTGTCGGCCTTGGCGCTGGCCATCGCCTTGGCCGCGGCCGCGTTGGCGGCGGCGGCAAGCTCCTCCTGGCTCGGCAGATCCTCGACAGGTTCGGCGCGGCCGCAGGCGACCAGCAGCAGGAGGGGCAGGGCGACGGCAAGGGAGGTTCTTTTCATCGCTCTCCCAAAGCATAGCCGCCGCAACATTTCAACTTTGCAGCCGATCGTTGAGCGATGGGGCGACGGCGGGAAGAGGCTGTCCGCCCTACTTCCGTCACGCGATCATGCGGCGCTGTCGATCCCCAGTTCCGCCAGCTTGCGGTAGAGGGTCGAGCGGCCGATGCCCAGCCGACGAGCCACTTCGGTCATCCGCCCGCGATAATGACCGATGGCCAGGCGGATGACGTCCGCCTCGATCTCGGCCAATTGGCGGACATGGCCGTCGCCTTCGAACAGGGTGATGCCGGCGGCCTCCCGATGCGGCTGGGGCACGGCGCGCAGCCGGCCATGGTGCGTGTCGCCATGGGCGCGGCTACGGATATGGGCGGCGATCTGCGGGAAATCCTGCGGCGTCAGGGCATCGCCCTCACACAGCACGGCCGCGCGGAACAGGGCGTTCTGAAGCTGGCGGACATTGCCCGGCCAGTCATGCTGCATCAGCAGCGCCAGCGCATCGTCGGTCAGGCCCAGGCCACGCAGCCCCGGCTGGATCGCGATGCGGGAGAGCAGATGGCGGCAGAGCGCCGGCACATCGCCCAGACGTTCGCGCAGCGGCGGAATGGTGAGCTGCACCACATTCAGGCGGTAATAAAGGTCTTCGCGGAAGCGGCCCGCCTCGATTTCATCATGCAGCCGCTTGTTGGTGGCGGCGATGACGCGGACGTCGACATGGATCGGGCGGCGCGCGCCGATCGGCTGCACCTCGCCATCCTGCAGCACGCGCAGCAGCTTCACCTGCGCGTCGAGCGGCATTTCGCTGACTTCATCCAGGAAGATGGTGCCCATGTCGGCTGCGGCGAACTTGCCGATCTGTCGCTCGAAGGCGCCGGTGAAGGCGCCGCGCTCATGGCCGAACAGGTCCGATTCGACCAGATTGGCGGGAATGGCGCCGCAATTCACGGTGATCATCGCCTGTTTATGGCGGGGGGAGGCGGCATGGATCGCGCGAGCGATCACATCCTTGCCGACGCCGCTCTCGCCTTCGATCAGCACCGGCACGCGGGCGCGGGCCGCCTTGGCCGCTATGGCGAGCGCGGCGCGAAATTGGGGCGCGGCGCCGACCACGTCCTCGAAGGAAAGGGCAGCGGGGATTTTTTCGGTGAGCGGACGCAACTCGCCCTTGCCATGATCGCCGTTCAGCGTGGCGTTGAGGGCCGCGAGCAGCCTTTCGGGCGCGATCGGCTTGGCCAGATAGTCCGTGGCGCCCGCCCGCATCGCTTCCACCGCGACGGCGACATTATTGTGCGCGGTCAGGATCAGGATGGGCAGAGCCGGGCGGCGGGCGCGCAACTCGCGGATCAGGCCGGTCGGCTCATAGCTCGGACTCCACTGGTCGAGCAGCACGGCGTCGAGCCGCATGCCGTCCTGCGTGCCCAGCATCGCGATCGCGGTATCGCCGTCATTGGCGAAGATGGTGCGCCATCCAGCGCGCGCGGCCAAAGCCGAAACCAGCCTGCGCTGCGCCGGCTCGTCATCGATCAACATCAGCATCGGAACGCCGTCGCGCACCATCTTACCCCTCATATGCGAACTGGCGTCCAAAGGTAGAGGGGAGGGGTAAAGACCGGCTTAACCGAAAAGATTTTCTTGTTCGCTCACGACTTGAGGGGGGGAGGGCTTGACGATAAGAGGATGCCGACGAAACAGGCCGGAGCATTTTCAACCTGACCCTTCGCGGTCAACGGCTCGGAAAAATACGGCTCCGGAAACAGAGAGGGACAGTGCATGGCTTTGGACGGGAATTTGAACAGCGCAACCCAGACTTATGAAGGGTTCGTGTCCCTTATGAAATGGGGAACGATCGCCAGTGCCGTGGTCGCCGCTTTGGTCGTGGTGCTGATCGCCAGCTAAGGCGGGCGACGGCAGGGGGATGTCCATGAAAATAGCGATTGTCAGGGAGCTTGCCGAGGGTGAGCGCCGCGTTTCGGGTACGCCGGAAACGGTCAAGAAGTTCAAGGCGCTGGGCGCCGATGTCGCGGTGGAGGCGGGCGCTGGCCTGACAGCCTCCATATCCGACGCTGATTATGCCGCCATGGGAGCGACCGTGGCGGACCGCGCCGCGACCGTGGCGGGTGCCGACATCATATTGGGCGTGCAGGGGCCGGACCCGGCCAGCATTGCGGGCGCCAAGTCCGGAGCTTGGATCGTCGCAGGTCTCAATCCCTTCGTGGAACGGGCGCGGGTCGATGCCTATGCCGCTGCGGGATTCGAAGCGCTGGCGATGGAGTTCATGCCGCGCATAACCCGCGCGCAGTCGATGGATATCCTGTCGTCCCAGTCCAACCTGTCCGGTTACAAGGCCGTGCTGGACGCCGCCGCCGAATATGGCCGGTCCTTCCCGATGATGATGACCGCGGCGGGCACGGTGTCCCCGGCCAAGGCCTTCATCATGGGGGTTGGCGTCGCGGGCTTGCAGGCGATCGCGACCGCCAAGCGCCTGGGCGCGCAGGTTTCCGCGACCGACGTGCGTTCCGCCACCAAGGAACAGATCGAGAGCTTGGGCGCCAAGGCGATCTTCGTGGAAAGCGTTGCGGGCATAGAGGGCGAGGGCAAGGGCGGCTATGCCACCGAAATGTCGGAGGAGTATCAGAAGGCGCAAGCCGATCTGGTGTCCGGCCATATCGCCAAGCAGGACATCGTCATCACCACGGCGTTGATCCCCGGCAGGGCCGCGCCGCGCCTGATTTCCGACGCGCAGATCGCGACGATGAAGCCGGGCAGCGTGATCGTCGACCTGGCCGTCGAGCAGGGCGGCAATGTCGAGGGCGCGGTGCTGGGCGAAGTGGTCGAGCGGCATGGCGTCAAGATCGTCGGGCACAAGAATGTGCCTTCGCGTCTTGCGGCAGACGCGTCCGCTTTGTTTGCGCGCAACCTCTATAATTTCCTCTCCGCCTTCTGGAACAAGGATCAGAATGCGCCGGTGCTGGATGAGGAAATCGGCAACGCCATCCGCGTGACGCAGGGCGGCAAGGTCGTCAGCGAACGACTGCTCTGACGCGGGGGCAGTCTTGTCCTGCGTGACGGGGCTTGACCGCAGGCGACTTCATGCAATGAGGAGGAACAGATGACCCTGTTCCTCCTCATTTCCTTTTTGGCCGCCTGTGGCTTTGGAATGGTCGTCGGATGGCGGGCGCGGCCGGATGACGGCTGGGCGCTGGCGGCCATCCTTCAGATGCTGTCATCCGCCATTTTGATCGGCGCCCTGATCGTCTCGGCGGAGGCGGGCAGCGCGGCGGCGCGGACGCTGGGGCTGCTCGGCATAGTCATGGGCAGCGCGGGGCTATCCGGCGGTTTCGTGGCAGCGAGGCGGCTCGACACGCCGCCACGTCCGTGATGGAGGGTATGAATCCGACGATTCTGACCGGCTGGTCGATTGCGGCGTTGCTGTTCGCGGCGGCCCTGCTGGCTCCGTTTGGAACCGGGCTGCGGCGTGGTGCCAGTTCGCTTGTGGCGGCGATGACGGTGGCCGGTGCGGTGACGCTCTACAGCCATGATGTCATGGCCCTGCCGCAGATTTGCGCGGCGCTGATTACCGGAGGCGCAGTCGGGTTGGCGTTGGGACGCGGCCTGCCGCGATCCGCGCTTCCGGCGCTGCTGAGCGGGCTGGTCGGGCAGGCCGGTCTGGCGGCGGTTTTTATCGGAGCGGCAGCATGGCGCAATCCCCATGCTTTCGGCCTGCTGGACGATGTGACGGACCGGCTGCGCATCGACGGCGCCGTCGCGATCGGAACGGCCGTTGCGTGGGGAGCGATGGCCTGCGGGGGGGCAGTAACGATCCTGTGGCGCGGGTCGGTGCATCAGGCGGGATATCCTCTTGTCGCGAGCGTTATGCTGCTGGCGACGGGCGGGTGTGTCGCGGTCTTTGTCGCGAATCCTCAGATCGGTTGGCTCCTGGCGTGCGTTGGAGTCGCGCTGCTTGCGGGCCGAGGGTTGACGAAATGGGGCATGGGCGCGGGCACGGAGCCTGCCCTGGCGTTGGTCGGTGGCTTCGCCGGCTGGGCCGTGGCGGCGTCCGCTTTCCTGATGGAAAATATGGCGATGGCCGTTGCCGGTGGGCTGGCGGGCGCAGCGGGAAGCCTGTTCGGCGCGCGCCTTTGCGGCGGGGCGGGCAGGAAGGGGCTTGCCGATGGGGGACGCCGCCCCTAACGATTTGAGGGGAGAGACAGGCCTGTCCGGCTTTGTCGGCGCATTGGGGTAAGCGGATTCATGAAGAAGCTCGGTCTGATAGGCGGTCTTAGCTGGACGTCGACGGCGCGCTATTATCAGATCATCAACCAGGCCGTATATCGCGCCCGCGGCGGCCAGCACAGCGCGCCGCTGCTGATCGAAAGCCTGGATTTCGCGGATATAGGCCGCTCCACCACCGAGGAGGAATGGACCCATGCGGCGGACGTGCTGACCGCTTCGGCGCGACGGCTGGAGCAGGGCGGCGCAGCGGCGCTGCTGATCTGCGCCAACTCCATGCACCGTGTTTATGACGAGGTGCAGGCTGGCGTCGACATTCCGATCATCAACATTGCCGAGGCGGTCGGGCGCAAGATGCAGTCGGACGGCATCGAAAAAGCAGCGCTGATCGGCACGCGCAACGTGATGACCGAGAAATTCTACCGCCAGCGGCTCGTCGCGCACGGCATTTCATTGTTGCCGCCCGATATGGAACTGGCCGAGCGGATCGACCGGATCGTCTATGACGAGTTGACCATCGGCAAGGTCAGTCGCGAGTCCGAGCGCTATATGAAGTCCGAACTGACCGACATCGCCAAGGAACATGTGCAGGCCGCGATCCTGGCCTGCACGGAACTGGAGATGATCGTCGACGTGAAGGCGAATGTGCTGCCGATCTATGACGGCACCAGCATCCATGCCCGCGCCGGGGTGGATGTGATTTTGGGGGAATAGCGCATCGCTTTTGTCCGCTATCCATCCGATTTGCTTCTCCAAGCCCAGTTCAGGAACATCCTAGCCGATCCAGTAGGGCACGATCTGGCGGTTATCGGGATCGACGTGGATGGGCCGGTCGGCCGGAGGGAAGGCGCGTTGGTCGCAACTTTGGCGCGGGCAGAGGCGGCAGGTGATGCCGATCGGCGTCGCGGCGCCCTCCACCTCCAGTTGCAGGCCGTCGGCATAGACGAAATTCGCCGCGTGGGCGATTTCGCAGCCCAGCACCACCGCGAAGCGGCGCGGGGTGCGGCTGTAGCTGCCTGATGGTTTCACCAGCCCCTTCGCCATGGAGACATAGCGCACGCCATCGGGGGTCTCGCCAAGCTGGATGTTGATCCGGTCGGGGACGGCGACCGCTTCATGGACGTTCCACAAGGGGCAGGCGCCACCGAAGCGCGCGAATTGCAGGCGCGTGGCGCTGTGGCGCTTGGTGATGTTGCCCGCCATGTCGACGCGGCAGAAGAAGAAGGGGATGCCGCGCAGGCCGGGCCGCTGGAGGGTCGAAAGACGATGGCAGGCCTGTTCGAAGCTTACGCCGAAGCGGCGGGCGAGACGGTCGATGTCGTGGCGAACATCGCGAGCGGCTTCGCGGAATGGAGCGTAGGGCATCAGCAACGCGCCCGCCGCATAATTGCCGAGGCCGATGGCGAGCAGGCGGTCGGCGCCCATGACGGGCAGCGCCGCTTTGCTCACCACGTCAGCGATGACCGCCTGCCCCTCCAGCATCATGAGCTGGTGGGCGAGCATGAACTTGCGGCTTTCTGTGGGCAGGGCGGCGTTGACGAACAGGCGCCGCTCGCTGCTGGTATAGGAGCGGAGCGCGGAATCCGGGGTCTCCGCGATCAGCGTCTCGATCCCGTGGCGGCGGGCCAGCGCTTCGACCAGCATGCCTTCGTCCAGGGTCTGGCCGGCGGTGAAGCTGGCGGCCATGTCTTCCGCCAGGCAGTCGAGAGCGTGGACATAATTGCCCGCCTCATGGAACCAGTCGCGCGCGGCTTCCCAGGGCAAGCGGGCCTGGACCGCATGATCGTTGGCGATCGCCTCCTCGATCATGTTGATGCGTTCATTGGCGCGCATATGGGCGTTGTAGAGATCGACATAGCGCGCCGCGAATTCCGGAAATTGCAGGTGCAGCTTCTCGATCCGCTCCGGTTCCAGCGCGGCGCCGGGCAGTTCGGGATGGGCGAGGGCGTAGGTGAAGGCGCCAAGAAGCTGCTCCTCCTCCCGGCTGTCGAAGCTGGCCCAGTCGGTGGGAAAGGCGCTGGCGAGCGCGGCCTTCACCTTGGCGGTGAGGGGGCGGTCGTCATTTTCCATCTGGCTGAGATAAGAGACGGATATGCCCAGCGCCTGGGCCATGGTCGCCTGGTCCATGCGATGATCCAGGCGGAGTTGGCGCAGGCGCGGACCTGCGAAGATTCGATTGCCACGAGCCATGATTCGTCCATAATTTGCAAAGTCGCAATTTGCAAATTAGCAAAATTGCATTTGCGAAAATGCGAAAAGATTGGAAGGGGCGGGCGAAGATGTCCGCGACAAGCCGGAGAGAAGCCTTATATGTCGAAGCTCGCCATCATCGAACAGCTCGAAGCCAAGCGCGATGCCGCGCGCCTGGGCGGCGGCCAGCGCCGTATTGACGCCCAGCATGCCAAGGGCAAGCTTACGGCCCGCGAGCGGCTGGAAGTGCTGCTGGACGAGGACAGCTTCGAGGAGCTGGACATGTATGTCGAGCATAATTGCATCGACTTCGGCATGGATGAGCAGCACATTCCGGGCGACGGCGTCGTCACCGGATCGGGCACCATCAACGGTCGGCTGGTCTATGTCTTCAGCCAAGACTTCACCGTCTATGGCGGCGCGGTGTCGGAACGACACGCGATGAAGATCTGCAAGATCATGGACATCGCCATGAAGGTCGGCGCGCCGGTCATCGGCCTGAATGACTCGGGCGGCGCGCGCATCCAGGAAGGCGTGGCTTCGCTCGGCGGTTATGCGGAGATTTTCCAGCGCAATGTGCTGGCGTCGGGCGTGGTGCCGCAGATCAGCGTGATCATGGGGCCGTGCGCGGGTGGTGCGGTTTACTCGCCCGCCATGACCGACTTCATCTTCATGGTGAAGGATTCGAGCTTCATGTTCGTGACCGGGCCGGACGTGGTGAAGACCGTCACCAACGAGGTCGTGACCCAGGAGGAACTGGGCGGCGCGGTGACGCACACCACCAAGTCGGGCGTGGCCGACGTGGCGTTCGAGAACGACATTGAGGCGCTGTTGGCGGTGCGCGATTTCGTGGACTTCCTGCCCGCTTCCAACAAGGAGCCGGTGCCGGAGCGTCCGAGCGCCGATGCGTGGGATCGCATCGAGGAAAGCCTGGATACGCTGATCCCGGCCAATGCGAACCAGCCCTATGACATGCATGAGCTGATCCGCAAGGTGGTGGACGAGGGCGACTTTTTCGAAGTGCAGCCGGCCCATGCGGGGAACATCCTCTGCGGTTTCGGGCGGGTCGAAGGCAAGACCGTTGGGATCATCGCCAACCAGCCGATGGTGTTGGCGGGCGTGCTGGACATCAATTCGTCCAAGAAGGCCGGGCGGTTCGTGCGCTTTTGCGATGCGTTCGAAATTCCGATCGTCACCTTTGTCGACGTGCCGGGCTTCCTGCCGGGGACGGCGCAGGAACATTCGGGCATCATCAAGCATGGCGCCAAGCTGCTGTTCGCCTATGCCGAGGCGACCGTGCCGAAGATCACCGTCATCACCCGCAAGGCCTATGGCGGCGCCTATGACGTTATGGCGTCCAAGCATCTGCGCGGCGACCTGAACTATGCGTGGCCGACTGCCGAGATCGCGGTGATGGGCGCCAAGGGCGCGGTGGAGATCATCTTCCGCGGCAAGACGCCCGAGGAGATCGCGGAAAAGACCAAGGAATATGAAGACCGCTTCGCCAATCCCTTCGTGGCGGCGAGCAAGGGCTTCATCGACGAGGTGATCCAGCCGCATTCGACCCGCAAGCGGATCGCCCTTGGCCTGCGCAAGCTGCGGAACAAGAGCCTCGAAAATCCGTGGAAGAAGCACGACAATATTCCGTTGTGACGGCCCGGGCCGTCATCCCAGCGAAGGCTGGGATCTCAGGCGGCCAGACGGAGCTTTTGGGGCATGAGACCCCAGCTTTCGCTGGGGTGACGAAAATGGTGAAGTAGTATGAAACTCGGCCGTCTCAATCATATCGGCGTCGCGACGCCTTCGCTGGAAGCCAGCATCGCTTATTATCGCGACGTCATGGGCGCGACGATCACGCACGAGCCTTTCGACCTGCCAGCGCAGGGGGTGAAGGTCTGCTTCGTCGATACGCCGGGCGAAAATGGCACCAACGGTACGCAGATCGAACTGATCGAGCCTTTAGGCGAGAACTCGCCCATTCATGGCTTCATCGCCAAGAACCCGGCCGGTGGGCAGCATCATATGTGCTATGAAGTGCCTGACATTATCCAAGCCAAGGGCTGGTTCGAAGGGCTGGGCAAGAAGGTGCTCGGCGAACCGCGCATCGGCGCGCATGGCACGCTGATCTTCTTCGTCCACCCCAAGGATATGAACGGGGTGCTGACCGAAATCATGGAAACGCCGAAAGAGGGCGCGCATTGATATGACCGAGAAGCCAACGCCAAAGCCCACGATCGATCAGTGGGCCACAGCCGCCGCCAAGGAGGTGAAGGGCAAGGATCTCAACTGGGAAACCCCGGAAGGGATCACGGTGAAGCCGCTCTACACGGCGCAGGATGTGACCGTCGATCCGGGCCTTCCCGGCTTCGCGCCGTTCACGCGTGGCGTGCGCGCCTCCATGTATGCGGGCCGTCCGTGGACCGTCCGGCAATATGCGGGCTTCTCGACCGCGGAGGAATCCAACGCTTTCTATCGCCGCAACCTCGCGGCGGGTCAGAAGGGTCTCAGCGTCGCCTTCGACCTTGCCACCCATCGCGGCTATGACAGCGATCATCCCCGCGTCGTCGGTGACGTCGGCAAGGCGGGCGTGGCGATCGATACGATCGAGGACATGAAAATCCTGTTCGACGGCATTCCGCTCGACCAGATGTCCGTCTCCATGACCATGAACGGCGCGGTGATCCCGATCCTCGCCTTCTTCATCGTCGCGGGCGAGGAGCAGGGGGTCGAGCGCAAGCTGCTCGACGGGACCATTCAGAATGACATTCTGAAGGAGTTCATGGTCCGCAACACCTATATCTACCCGCCTGAACCCTCGATGCGGATCATCTCCGACATTTTCGGCTATACCAGCCGGGAGATGCCCAAGTTCAACAGCATCTCTATCTCCGGCTATCATATGCAGGAAGCCGGTGCGACGCAGGTGCAGGAACTGGCCTTCACCATCGCGGACGGCGCGGAATATGTGCGCTATGGCGTGGCGTCGGGCCTCGACATCGACAAGTTCGCGGGGCGCCTCAGCTTCTTCTTCGCCATCGGCATGAACTTCTTCATGGAGATCGCCAAGCTGCGCGCCGCCCGCGTGCTGTGGCATCGGGTGATGACGAAGCTCGGCGCGCAGGACGAGCGCTCCAAGATGCTGCGCACCCACTGCCAGACGTCGGGCGTGTCGCTGACCGAGCAAGACCCCTATAACAACGTCATGCGCACCACCATCGAGGCGATGGCGGCAATGCTGGGCGGTACGCAGTCTTTGCACACCAACGCGCTGGACGAGGCGATCGCGCTGCCGACCGACTTCTCGGCCCGCATCGCGCGCAACACGCAGATCGTCATCCAGGAAGAGACCGGCATGTGCAATGTCGTCGATCCGCTGGGCGGCAGCTATTATATCGAGGCGCTGACCCAGCAACTGGTCGACGCCGCGCAGGAGATCATCGACCGGGTCGAGGCCGAAGGCGGCATGGCGAAGGCAGTCGCGGCAGGCTGGCCCAAGGCGATGATCGAAACCGCCGCCGCCGCCCGTCAGGCGCGCGTTGACCGGGGCGAGGACGTCATCGTCGGCGTCAACAAATATCGTCTGGCGAACGAGGATCTGCTCGAAACGCTGGAGGTCGACAACACCAAGGTACGCGAGGCACAGATTGCCCGCATCAACCGGGTCAAGGCGGAGCGCGACGAGGAAGCGTGTCAGGCCGCGCTGGAAGCGCTGCGCGCAGCCGCCGCGGGGCCGCAGTCGATCGAAAACAACCTCCTTGCCCATGCCGTCGAGGCAGCGCGCGCCCGCGCCACGCTGGGCGAAATTTCGGCCGCCATGGAGGACAGCTTCAACCGCTACGGCACGCAGCCGACGCCGGTGAAGGGCGTCTATGGCAAGCCTTATGCGCAGGACAGCCGGTGGAAACAGGTTCTTGACGGGGTGCAGGCCGTCGAGCGGCGCCTCGGTCGCAAGCCGAAAATCCTCATCGCCAAGATGGGGCAGGACGGTCATGACCGGGGCGCCAACGTGATCGCGTCGGCTTTTGGGGACATGGGTTTCGACATCGTGTCGGGTCCGCTGTTCCAGACGCCCGACGAAACGGTGGTGTTGGCGTTGGAGAGCGGCGTGGACGTGGTGGGCGCTTCGTCGCTTGCCGCAGGACATAAGACGCTCATTCCCGACCTCATCAAGCAGCTTCGGGAAAAGGGCCGCAACGACATCAAGGTGATCGCGGGCGGGGTCATCCCGCCGCAGGATTATGACTTCCTCCGTGACGCGGGCGTTCAAGGGATTTATGGACCGGGCTCCAACGTCGTGGAGTGCGCCGCCGATGTGCTGCGCCTCCTCGGCCACAACATGCCCCCGGCGGGGCTAGAGGAAGCCGCATAATGACCACCACTGCTCGCACTGACTGGACCCGCGACGAGATTGCCGCGCTGTTCGACCTGCCCTTCAACGACCTGATGTTCGAGGCGCAGTCGATCCATCGTGCGAACTTCCCGCGCAACGAAGTGCAGCTTTCGACCCTGCTGTCGATCAAGACCGGCGGCTGCCCGGAAGATTGCGGCTATTGCAGCCAGTCGACCGAGGCGGAAAGCGGCCTCAAAGCCACCAAGCTGATGGATGTGCAGGCCGTGCTTCAGGCGGCGGCGCAGGCGAAGGATCATGGTTCGGGCCGTTTCTGCATGGGCGCGGCGTGGCGCAATCCCAAGGAACGGGACATGCCCAAGCTCATCGAAATGGTGAAGGGCGTGCGCCAGATGGGCATGGAAACCTGCATGACGCTGGGCATGCTGTCGTCCGATCAGGCGAAGCAGCTCGCGGATGCGGGGCTGGATTATTATAATCACAATATCGACACCTCGCCGGAAAATTACGCCAACGTCATCACCACCCGGACCTTCGAGGATCGGATCGAAACGCTGGAAAATGTCCGCGACGCGGGCATCAATGTGTGCTGCGGCGGGATCGTCGGCATGGGTGAGACGCGCTCGGATCGCATCGGCTTCCTCCATGCGCTCGCCACCATGCCGCATCCCGAAAGCGTGCCGATCAACGCGCTGGTGCCGGTGGCCGGGACCGTGCTGGGCGACATGCTCAAGGACACGCCGCTTGGCCGTATCGACGAGGTGGAGTTCGTCCGCACCGTCGCCGTGGCGCGGATCGTGATGCCGCAATCGATGGTGCGGCTGTCCGCCGGACGCGAGAGCATGAGCGAAGCCTGTCAGGCGCTCTGTTTCATGGCGGGCGCGAACAGCATCTTCACCGGCGACAAGCTGCTGACGGCGGCCAATGCCGGGGATGACAAGGACGCCGCTCTGCTCGGCAAGCTGGGCCTGACACCAATGATGGCGCAGCCGCATGGGCATCTGGAAGCGGCGGAATAATTCAACACACATGCCGGTGGCTGCCTGCTCTCTTCAGGAAGGCGGACATCGGCAACTCAGCCCAAATGGGCCGAGAGGAATAGGACTGGGGCAAGGATAAAGATGGCAATCACCAAGATCCTGATCGCGAACCGTGGCGAAATTGCGTGCCGCGTCATCCGCACCGCGCGGAAGATGGGCATCAAGACCGTGGCGGTCTATTCGGACGCCGACGCCCGCGCACCGCATGTGCTGATGGCGGACGAAGCCGTCCATATCGGCCCGTCGCCCGCCGCCCAATCCTATCTGATTGCCGAGAAGATCATCCAGGCCTGCAAGGATACCGGCGCCGATGCCGTGCATCCGGGCTACGGCTTCCTGTCGGAGCGGGAGAGCTTCCGCAAGGCGCTGGACGCCGAGGGCATCATCTTCGTTGGCCCTCCCGCCAACGCGATCGCCGCCATGGGCGACAAGATCGAGTCGAAGAAGCTCGCCAAGGCAGCCGGCGTCAATGTCGTCCCCGGCTATGTCGGCGTGATCGAAGATACGGAGCATGCCGTCCGCATCTCCAACGAAATCGGCTATCCGGTGATGATGAAGGCGTCGGCCGGCGGCGGCGGTAAGGGCATGCGCCTGGCCTATAGCGAGCAGGACGTCCGCGAAGGCTTTGAGGCGACCAAGCGCGAGGGGCTCAACAGCTTCGGCGATGATCGCGTGTTCATCGAGAAGTTCATCGAAAGCCCGCGCCATATCGAAATCCAGATATTGGGCGATCAGCACGGCAACATCGTTTACTTGAACGAGCGCGAATGCTCGATCCAGCGTCGCCATCAGAAGGTGGTCGAGGAAGCACCGTCGCCCTTCGTCAGCCCCGAAATGCGCAAGAAGATGGGCGAGCAATGCGTCGCCTTGTCACGCGCGGTCGGCTATTTCAGCGCGGGTACGGTCGAACTGATCGTGTCGGGCGCGGACAAGACTGGCGACGGCTTCTACTTCCTGGAAATGAATACCCGTTTGCAGGTCGAGCATCCGGTGACGGAGGAAATTACCGGCCTCGACCTCGTCGAGCAGATGATTCGCGTCGCCAATGGCGAGGAACTGTCCTTCCGGCAGGAGGATGTGAAGATCAACGGCTGGTCGATCGAGAACCGCGTCTATGCCGAAGACCCCTATCGCGGCTTCCTGCCCTCGACGGGTCGTCTGATCCGCTACAATCCGCCCGAAGCCGGAGCCGATGAAACCGGAGCCAAGGTGCGCGTTGATGACGGCGTGGTCGAAGGCGGCGAGGTCAGCATGTTCTACGATCCGATGATCGCCAAGCTGATCACCTGGGCGCCGACGCGCCTCGAAGCGATCGACAAGCAGATCACGGCGCTCGACCAGTTCGAGATCGAAGGCCCCGGCCACAATATCGATTTCGTCTCCGCGCTGATGCAGCATGAGCGGTTCCGCTCGGGCAACATCACCACCGGCTTCATCGCGGAGCAATATCCCGAGGGCTTCATCGGCGCCCCGGCTTCCGAAACGCTGTTGAAGCGGCTGTCGGCCATTGGCGCCTTTGCCGCCATGGCGCAGGCGGATCGCGCTCGCCGGATCGAGGGGCAATTGGGCAAGCGTCTTGCTCCACCGACCGACTGGCAGGTGAAGATCGGGGACGCGATCCATGACGTCGTGATCAACGGCGACGATGTCACCGTGGACGGCGATGCGATCGAGCTGGCGCTGGAGTATACCCCTGGCGACCGGCTGATCGAGGCGGAGTTCGGTGAGGAGCAACTGGCGGTGAAGATCGCGCCGGTACGCTCGGGCTTCGTGCTGACCGCTCATGGCGCGAGCCATAAGCTGCGCGTCCTGCCTGCCCATGCGGCGGTGCATGCGAAGCATATGATCGAGAAGATCCCGCCGGATCTGTCACGCTTCCTGATCTGCCCGATGCCAGGCCTGCTGGTCGCGTTGAATGTCAAGGAAGGCGATAAGGTCGAGATCGGCCAGCCGCTTGCGGTGATCGAGGCGATGAAGATGGAGAATATCCTGCGCGCGCAAAAGGCGGGCACGGTGAAGAGCGTCTCCGCCGCGCAGGGCGAAAGCCTGCCGGTCGACGCGATCATCCTGGAACTGGAATAATCCGGCCATCTTGTTTTGGGTGAGGTCGCAGAGGGGCGTGGCAGCCTCTCTCGACTTTGCCTGATGGTCGGCATTAGCATGCCGCCATGCACTTGAATCATGATCCTGCGGCAACGGCCGCCGACATCATCAGCTTCGACGATTTTCTGAACGTCGATATCCGGGTCGGCACGATCCTCTCGGCCGAGCTTTATCCGGAAGTGCGGAAGCCTGCCTATAAGTTGTTTTGAAGGGGTGGCGGTGTTGGCCAATAGGGGACGTGGGATCCGTTCGGGCTGAGCCCTTCGTCTGCCTGCCAAGGCAGGCGCTCAGGATAAACTTGCCTTCGGCAAGTCGAAGCCCTCAGCCGAGCGGAGCGAGGCTCCCATGCTTCGCTTTCGCTCAGCAGAGCCCTTCGACAAGCTCAGGGCGAACGGAAACTCAAAGTCCACTCTCCACCCCTTCAGGTCAAGCGAGACGCGATCTCTAAATCAACCCCTTGGCGCGCAGGCTGCTATGTCCCTGTGATCCGATGATGATATGGTCATGCACCGCGATGTTCAGCCTTTTGCCTGCCTCGGCGATCTGACGGGTAATCTCTATATCCTGACGGCTGGGTTCGGGAGAACCGCTGGGATGATTATGCACCAGGATCAACGCCGCTGAACCGAGGTCGATAGCGCGTCGGATAACCTCCCGAGTATAGATCGCCGCCTGGTCGATCGATCCGTCACCCATATGTTCGTCGCGAATCAGCATGTTGCGGCTGTTGAGATGCAACACCCGCACCCGTTCCACCGTCAGAAAGGCCATGTCGGCGCGCAGATAGTCCAGCAACGCCTGCCAACTCGCCAGCACCGGCTTTTCCGCCACCTCATTCCGCAGCGACCGCAGCATCGTCGCCTGGACGATCTTGATCGCGGCTATGCTGGTGTCACCCATGCCGGGAATGCGGGCGATCGCCCGCCAATCCGCCGTCATGAGCCCCCCGATCCCGCCAAATTCCCGCAGCAGCGCCTTGGCCAGCGGCTTGGTGTCGCGGCGGGGTATGGCGAGCGCCAGCAGATATTCGATCAACTCATGGTCGTGCAGCGCCTCGCCGCCGCTGTCCGCCAGTTTCTGACGCAGCCTCGCGCGATGCCCTGCGCCGTCATGGGCGGTCTTCAAATCCTTTTCCGGCAATATCTTACCCGTCCCCCGTTCGCGGAGCGCGACGCTATTCATTGCGCATTTATCGAGCAAGGATATTTAGGGGTGATCGGACGTTGTGCAGGCGTTACGGACTTAACAGCGCGTTTGAAAGCCGGGGTTGGCCATAGGCATGGATGATGAAGACGGCGAAAAGGAGATTCGCCGGGGCTGGCTCCGCTGGCTTGGAGTGGGGACGGGATCGCTCGCGCTGATCCTCGCCGCGCTGTGGACGCAGCGTGCGCCCATAGCCGAAAATTTCATCAGCCGCGAACTCAACAGGCGCGGGGTGGAAGGCAGCTATGACCTGACGAATATCGGCCTGCGCACCCAGCGTATCGAGAATATCGTGCTGGGCAATCCCGCCCGTCCCGATCTGACCGCGCGCTGGGTGGAGGTCGACATCGCCTTCACCGGGCTGACGCCGCAGGTGGCGGCGGTACGGGCCGGGGGTGTCCGGATGCGCGGTTCGCTGCGCAATGGCGCCTTGAACCTGGGAGAGATCGACAAGTTCCGTGATCCCCGGTCCACAGCGCCGTTCAGCTTGCCGGACATCGTGCTGGGGTTGAAGGATGCGCGGTTGCGGCTGGATACCGACGCGGGGCTTGTCGGCATGCAGATCGACGGCCAGGGGAATTTGCGGTCGGGTTTCCGCGGCAGGCTGGCGGCGGCGATGCCCAATGCCGGAAGCAAGGGCTGCGGCCTGGCCGATATGCGGGCGATGCTGGATGTCGCGATGCGGGATGGACGTCCGCACCTCTCCGGGCCGGTGCGGGGCGAAGCGCTGGCCTGCCGCGATGCGGGCACGGCCATGGCGAAACCGGCGGCGGATGTGGATGTCTGGCTGGGCAAGGCGCTGGATCGCTGGAGCGGCCATGTCGATCTGGCGGGCGAGGCGCTCAAATCCAACGGGATGGTTCTGGCGCAGCCTTCGGGCCGGATCGATTTCGACGGGACGGCCGCGGTGACGGCGGGAAGGGTGCGAATCAAGGCGACCGCGCTGTCGGGGGCGGGTGCCCTGGCCGGGCCTGCCGATCTCCAGGGCGCCTGGCATGTCGGCAAGGATGGGGCGGCTCTGCAAGGACGTCTGTCGGCCCGGCAGTTGCGCCTGGCCGGACGCGATCCCTTGGCCGGGGCGCGCGAATCGACAGCAGGGACGCCGGTAGAGCCGCTGGCGGCGCGGCTGGCCGATGCCGTGCGGCGGGCGGGTGAGGATAATGTCCTGCAAACTACCCTGGCCTTCGCTCAGCGCGGGAAGGGCGGCAGTCTGGTCCTGACCGACACCCGCTTTTCGGCGCGCAGCGGTGCGCGGGCGACGATTCCGGGTGACGGACGCGTGACGATCGGCTGGCCGGGCAAGGGTGGCATGGCGATCGACTGGGCGCTTGACGGAGCGATAACGACGGAAGGCGGCGGACTGCCCAAGGCGGCTTTGCGGCTGGGGCGGCGGCCGGGCGGCGGTTTTGGCGGGCAATTGTTCCTCGAACCCTATGCGGCGGGCGAAGCTAAATTGTCGCTGGAGCCAGTGCACTTCGTAGCCGGACCGAAGGGGGACACGCGATTCTCCACCACGGTGCGGCTCGACGGGCCGCTTCCGGATGGACGGCTGCGGGGACTGGTGGCGCCGGTCGAGGGGCGATGGAGCGCCGATGGCTCGCTGGCGGTCAATCCGCATTGCGTGCCGGTCTCCCTGATCGAGGCGCGCTATGGCAGTTTCTCGCTCGGGCGAACCCGGCAGACCCTATGCCCGATCGGTCAAGGGCCGCTATTCGCTGCCGGACCTTCCGGCGTGGGGGGCGGCGCGGAAATCCGCAATCTGGCTCTGGCGGGCAAGAGCGGGGATAGTCCGATGCGCCTTGCCGCCGACCGGGCGCGGATCGCCATCGGACGGGAAGGTTTTGCGATCGCCAACGCCGATCTGTCTATCGGATCAGGGGAAGCGCCGGTCCGGCTGACCGCCGCGACGCTGGAAGGCAAGGTTGCGGGCAAGGGCTTTGGCGGCACTCTGACGGGCGCGGGTGGCAGGATCGGCGCCGTGCCGCTGATCGTCGAAAATGGCGCCGGCCAATGGAGCTTCGCAGCCGGAGCGCTCAAGCTGGTGGCAGGGCTGACGGTCCGCGACGCGCAGGCGCCGGGGCGGTTCGAGCCGCTGAAAGTGCCCGATTTCGCGCTGATGCTGAAGGAGGGGCGGATCGCGGCGACGGGTTCGTTGCGGGCGCCGCGCAATGATGGCCTGGTCGCCCGGGCCGTGATTTCGCATGATCTGGGCAGCGGGAAGGGCAAGGCCGATCTGGCCGTGCCTGCCTTGTCCTTTGGTCCCGCCTTGCAGCCGGAGGATGTGACCCGGCTGGCGCTCGGTGTCGTGGCCAATGTGACGGCGACGGTCAGCGGAGAGGGACATATACGCTGGGACGGCACGCATGTGACCAGCGACGGCCTGTTCCGCACCGACAACGCCAATCTGGCCGCCGCCTTCGGTCCGGTCGAGGGATTGTCCGGAGAATTGCGCTTCACCGATCTGCTCGGCCTGGTCAGCGCGCCGGGGCAGGAGATGCGAATCAGGGTCGTCAATCCGGGCGTGGAGGTTCGGGACGGCGTAGTGCGCTATCGGCTGGAGGCCGGGCAGAAGGTGCGGATCGAAGGGGGCGGCTGGCCCTTTTCGGGCGGGCAACTGGTGCTGTTGCCGACCACCATGGATTTCAGCGCGGATGTCGACCGTTACCTGACTTTCCGGGTCATCGGACTGGATGCGGGAGCCTTCATTCAGGCGATGGACCTCAAGAACATCTCCGCGACAGGCACATTCGACGGCATCATGCCTCTGATCTTCAACGCGCAGGGCGGACGCGTGGCGGGCGGCGTATTGACCGCTCGTCAGCAGGGCATGCCGCCCCTGATGATGCCCGAGGGAGTCTTGCCCGTGATTCCCTGCGATCCCACGCGCCAGTCGGGTACATTGTCCTATGTCGGGCCGGTGTCGAACGAGCAACTGGGCGCAATGGGGCGGCTGGCCTTCGATGCGCTCAAGAATCTGCAATATAAATGTCTCACCATATTGATGGACGGCGCGCTGGACGGCGAGATGGTGACGAATGTCGTCTTCAATGGTGTCAATCGCGGACAGATCGGTGGAGCGCCCGCAGGTCTGGCGCGCAATTTCACGGGCCTGCCCTTCATCTTCAACGTGCGGATCGCGGCGCCCTTCCGCGGGCTGCTGGGGACGGCGCAGTCCTTTATCGACCCATCAACGCTCATACAAAACAGCATTGGCGACCAGATGCAGGAGAAGATGCGCCTGAAAATGGGTGAGGGCGGGGTTGCAGTTCAGCCTGCCGAAAGCGAAACTATGCGAAACGGGGAGCAGAAATGAAGAAGCGAATGATCATGACGGCGGGTTTCGCCGGTTTGGCCTTGGGGGGCTGCATCCAGGTGAAGGCTCCGGACAAGCCGATCGAAATCAACCTCCATGTGAAGATACAGCAGGAAGTCGTCGTCCGCCTGCAGCGCGATGCGCAGGATTTGATCCAGAATAACCCGGAGTTGTTCCCGCAATGACACGCAAGTTTTTGATGATCGCCGCCTCTGCCGCGGTCGCGCTGGCGACCGGGCTGGTCATGACCTCTCCGGCGCGCGCGCAGTCGGGCGTCGTCGCTGCCGCCATGGCGTCGGGCGCGGTGGGCGAACAGGCCGACGGCTATCTCGGCATTGCCGGTTCGGTGAGCGACGCGGTGCGTTCGGAAGTCGAATCGATCAATATCAAGCGCCGGGCCGTTTATACCGACCTCGCAGGCAAGCGTGGCGTGACTGTGCAGGATGTCGCCGCCGCGACCGGATGCCAGACGCTCAGCAGCCGGGTGAAGCAGGGCCAGGTCTACCGCATCGGCGCCGGTGCGTGGCAGACCAAGGGGGCCGGGCCGATCGCATTGCCCTCCTATTGCGCGACGGCTGGCTGATTTCCGCCGCGCTAGTGGACTTTTGACCCAGCTTCGTCTGGACGGGAAATTCTCCTGCCCATCGACGGTTGACACTCCCGAAAGCCCTTTCTAAACGGGCCGCGCCTTGACGGGTGCAGCCGCAAGCGCCATGCCGCCTGACGTTGGGTTTGAAAGCCTTAACGGAAAGGATGGTCGATGGCGGCGGATGCACCGGGGCAGGACCCGGCGGGGGAAGATGCGCGGATCACTTCTTTGGAGGAGCGGATCGCGCAGGCCGAACACGCCGAAAAGGTCAGACAGGGGACACAGGTGCAACAGGCGGACGATGGGTCGCGCCTGGGCAACAGGGTTCTCGCGGAGCTGATCGGCGGTCTTGCTGGCGGTGCTGTGGTTGGTGGGACTCTGGACTACTTTCTGCGGACATCCCCATGGCTCCTGTTGGCATTCCTCGGTCTTGGGATCGTGGCGGCGTTCAGGAACATCATCAGATTGACGACGACGAAGCGTCCCGACCAATAGGGACGCTTTTGTCTTAGTCCGAATGCAATGACGTTACAGGGGTCCAGCGTGGCACAATCCGGCAAAATCGATCCGATGCATCAGTTTGCGATCGAACCGTTATTCGGTACGGATCATCTGTCGTTGGGCGGCTTCAACATCGCCTTCACCAACAGCGCGCTCTATATGGTGGCCGCCGCCGTGGTGTTGTGGATCTTCGTCGTCGGCGGGATGAAGCGGGAACTGGTCCCCGGCCGCTGGCAGATGGCGGTCGAATATATGACCGGCTTCATCAAGAGCCTGCTGATCGCCAATGTGGGTGAGGGCGGCAAGAAGTACATTCCTTACGTCTTCTCGCTGTTCATGTTCATCCTGCTGGCGAATCTGCTCGGCCTGCTGCCGCTGGGCTTGGTCGGCCTGCACCCCTTCACCTTCACCAGCCATTTCACCGCGACCGGCGTGCTCGCGATCATGAGCTTCTCGATCGTGCTGGGGGTTGGCTTCTGGAAGCATGGGCTCCACTTCTTCTCGCTGTTCGTGCCGCACGGCACGCCGCTGCCGATGATCCCGGTCATTTTCCCGATCGAGCTGATCTCGTTCATGGTGCGTCCGTTCAGCCTTGGTCTGCGACTGTTCGTTGCAATGACCGCCGGTCACGTCCTGCTCAAGGTGCTGGCGGGCTTCGTCATCAACGCATCGAACGCGGGCGTCGGCTATGGCCTCACGGTCGGCAGCGCCAGCTTCATCCTTATGATCGGCATCAGCGCCCTGGAAGTGCTGGTGGCGGTGATCCAGGCCTATGTGTTCGCGCTGTTGACCTCGGTCTACATCAACGATGCCGAGAACCTGCACTAAGAATTTCCGTTAGTTCCTCAACGTTTGACTAGAGTTTAGAAAAGGGAGTTTACGACATGGACGCAGAAGCCGCAAAGCTGCTCGGTGCTGGCCTGGCCGCCATCGGTGCGGGCATCGCCGCCCTCGGTGTGGGCAACGTCTTCAGCTCGTTCCTCGAAGGTGCGCTGCGCAACCCCGGCGCTGCCGACGGTCAGCAGGGCCGTCTGTTCATCGGTTTCGCCGCGGCGGAACTTCTGGGTCTGCTGGCGTTCGTTATCGCCATGATCCTGGTGTTCGTGGCCTAAAAAGCCGCTTTGGGTCGGGCAGGGAGCGCCGTCATGGCCTCCATGCCCGTCCTTTGATTGACCGCGCCCTGATCGGACGGACCGAAAAATGCCTCAAATCGCGCAAATTGCCGAAACCTACGCATCGCAGATCTTCTGGCTGCTGCTGACCTTCGGTTTCGTTTTCTTCGTCATCGGCCTGGGCATGGTGCCCAAGGTTCAGGCGACGGCCGATGCGCGTGACGCGAAGATCACCGGCGATCTGGATGCCGCCAAGGCGGCTTTCGCCCGCGCCGATGAAGCGGAGGCGGACTATCGCGTCCGTGACGCCGAAAGCCGTGGGGCCGTTCAGGCCATGCTGGCGAAGGCGAAGGCGGAAGCGGCCAAGGCCTCCGAAATCAAGCTTGCAGCCGCAGATGCGGAAATCGCAGGCCAGATCGGCGCGGCCGAAGCCCGCATCAAGGCTGCGTCCAACGCGGCCATGGCAGAGATTGAAACCGTTGCCGCTGATGCAGCGCGCGACATGGTGGCTCGCATTTCCGGCGTGGACGCGTCGGACGAGGCAGCCCGCAACGCAGTAAAGGCGGCACTGGCCCATGGCTGAGGCAGCAGCACAGCATAGTGAGGCGGAAGCCCCGCATCTGAATCAGGCAATCCATTCGGAAGGGATGGAGCCGGTCGGCACCGTAGCCCATGAAGGCGTGGCGCCGCACACCGACCCAAAGGCGGTCGGCATGGACGCCACGGCCTGGGTCAGCCTGGCGATGGCGGTCTTCATCGGCATTTTGCTGCTCAAGAAGGTGCCCGGCCTGATCGGCGGCGCGCTGGACGGCCGCATCGCGCAGATCAAGACGCAATTGGAGGAAGCCTCCAAATTGCGAGCCGAAGCCGAAGCGCTCAAGGCGGAATATGAAGCCAAGCTGACTGCGGCGGCGGGCGAAGCCGATGCCATGCGCAAGTCGGCGGAGCATGAAGCGGCTACGTTGCTGGAAGATGCGAAGGCCAACGCCGCCGCTCTGGTCGTGCGTCGTCAGAAGATGGCGGAAGACAAGATCGGCGCGGCCGAACGCGCGGCGATAGCCGATATCCGGTCCAAGGCAGTGACTGCGGCGACGAATGCAGCAGGGGCGCTGATCGCGCAGGGGCATGATGCCAAGGCCGACAAGATATTGGTCGACGACGCGATCAAGGGGCTTGGGCCTAGCGTTTGAAACCTGTTTGAAGGTCGGGAAAAGGGCCGGTGCGGATTGTCGCACCGGCCCTTTCCGTTTGAGCCATCGGCGCCAGAGCAGCCTATGGCTTGGATTCGCTAATTGCTGACGTGGGCTATCCGTTCGGGCTGAGCCCTTCGTCTGCCTGCCAAGGCAGGCGCTCAGGATAAACTTGCCTTCGGCAAGTCGAAGCCCTTAGCCGAGCGGCGCGAGGCTCCATGCTTCGCCTTCGCTCAGCAAGACCCTTCGACAAGCTCAGGGCGAACGGAAACTGAAAGTCCGCTTCCCATCCCGAACAGCCGTATTTTGTCAGGCTGATCGGCGGGCGCCATTGCGATCCCTGCCGGGACCGCTATCTCTGCCGCATGTCCGGTCCTCAATCTCCCGATCGTTTTTACGAAGACAAAGCCACCTCTACCGTCACCGGCAGCCAGCCCGATATCGATGCGGGCGTGGAGGCGATCCGCAACACATTGAAGACCCTGCCGACGCGGCCCGGCGTCTATCGGATGCAGGATGCGCGCGGCGACGTGCTTTATGTCGGCAAGGCGCGGGCGCTGCGAAACCGGGTCACCAACTATACCCAGGTGGATCGCTTGCCAAAGCGGCTCCAGCGCATGGTGGCGCAAACCCGCTCCATGACGATCGTCACCACCAATAGCGAGGCTGAGGCGCTGTTGCTGGAAGCGCAACTCATCAAGCGTTTCCGCCCGCCCTATAACGTCCTGCTGCGCGACGACAAAAGCTTTCCCTTCATCCTGCTGCGCGAGGATCATGAATTCCCCCGTGTGCAGAAACATCGCGGGGCGCGCAAATATAAGGGCCGCTATTACGGCCCCTTCGCCAGCGCCGGATCGGTCACGCGGACCATCAACGCGCTGCAAAAGCTGTTCCTCCTCAGAAGCTGCACCGACAGCTTCTTCGCCAACCGCTCGCGCCCCTGTCTGCTCTATCAGATCCGCCGCTGCTCCGCGCCCTGCGTCGGACGGATCGACGACGCTCATTATGCTGAGTTGGTCCAGGATGCGCAGGACTTTCTGGGCGGCAAATCGACTGCGGTGCAGAAGAAGCTGGGCGAGGCCATGCAGGCGGCTTCCGACGCGATGGATTTCGAACAGGCGGCGGTGCTGCGCGACCGGCTGAAGGCGCTGACCTTTATCCAGGGCAGCCAGGCGATCAACGCCGAGGGGCTGGGCGATGCCGACATATTCGCGCTGGCGACCAAGGGCGGGTCGATGTGCATCCAGGCCTTCTTCATCCGCGGCGGGCAGAATTGGGGCCATCGTAGCTTCTTCCCCGTCCA
Organism: Sphingobium sp. SJ10-10; assembly: GCF_036038995.2. Classification (NCBI taxonomy): domain Bacteria; kingdom Pseudomonadati; phylum Pseudomonadota; class Alphaproteobacteria; order Sphingomonadales; family Sphingobiaceae; genus Sphingobium; species Sphingobium sp. SJ10-10. The sequence continues at coordinate 1,304,686 of NZ_CP158132.1, read as the reverse complement.
CACCGCCGAGGTGGCGGAGGATGAGGTGCTCAGCAGCTTCATGGCGCAATTCTATGAAGAGGTGCCGCCGCCTAAGCTGATCCTGTCCGATCGCGCGCCCGCCGAATGCGAACTGATGGCGCAGGCGTTGACCGAACGCATCGGCTCCAGGGTGCGTATCGAGGTGCCGCGGCGGGGCGACCGCACCCGCCTCATCAAGCAGGCGCAGCGCAACGCAGTGGAGGCGCTCGACCGGCGGCTGGCGGAAACCACGACGCAGGCCAAGGTGCTGGAAGAGATGGTCGAGGCCTTCGGGCTGGACGGCGTGCCCGACCGGATCGAGATCTATGACAACAGCCATATTCAGGGCGCCCATGCCCTGGGCGCGATGGTCGTCGCCGGGCCGGAGGGGTTCCGCAAGAACGCCTATCGCAAGTTCAACATGCAGAATCCCGAAACCTCCAACGACGATTTCGCGATGATGCGCGAGATGTTCGAGCGCCGCTTTGGCCGGGCGGCCCGCGAAGATCCGGATCGCGACGGCGGCGAATGGCCCGATCTGGTGCTGATCGACGGCGGCAAGGGGCAATTGTCCGCCGCCCGCGCGATCCTGGAGGATATGGGCATAGAGGATGTTTGCATGATCGGCATCGCAAAGGGGCCGCATCATGGCCGCGAGGGGCGGGAGGTCTTTCACATGCCGGACGGGCGGGAGATATCATTCCCGCTCAACCATCCCGTCCTGTTCTACCTCCAGCGCCTGCGCGACGAAGCGCACCGCTTCGCCATCGGCGCGCACCGGCAAAAGCGCAGCAAGGCGATCACCGTCAGTTCGCTCGACGAAGTGCCCGGCATCGGCCCTTCCCGCAAGAAGGCGCTGCTGATGCATTTCGGAACCGCCAAGGCCGTGAAAAGCGCGGCGCTGGAAGATTTGTTGAAGGCGCCCGGCGTATCCAAGGCGGTGGCGCAGCAGGTTTACGACTATTTTCACGGCTGACCAGATGACCGGGGCTGGTGCTGCCCCTGTGACTGTCAGGATCCGCATGTCCGATTATCTTTGCGATGAGCGGATCGCCATTTGACCGCCGCATGATTTCCTTTCCATAAGATGCAGCCTGAAAAGGCATAAAGCCTCAGGGTCGGATAGGGGATGTGCTTCACGCGATGAATGGGCGGAGCGAACTCGCGATGCGCTTGAGCTGGTGGGATATGCGCGCCCTGTCGGCGCTCCGCCCCTGGCAGACGCTGGATTTCACTCGCCTGTTGCTGGCCGTCATCTATGCCTTCGTCAGCTTCACCTTCTCCAGCGTCCGCCATTGGGCGGAGGTGGCCGAGCATGTGCTGGTTCTCCTCATGCTGTTGCTGGCGCTTTCGGCGGTGTTCCTGTCGTCACGCTCCTGGGTGACGGACATGCGGATTCGCAGGCCGGTGGTATTGCTGGATACGCTGCTGTTCCTCGCTCTGCTAATGGTGACGAACCCTTCCAACAGCCCTTATTTCTCCGGCGGTTTCTTCGTCGCGATGGAAGTGGCGCTGATCGTGCGGCGACGACTCCATCTGCTGGTCGCCCTGTTGGGGGGCGCCATAGTGGTCGGTGCCACATGGATCGACGAGATTGCCTCTCTGCCGGCAGAGCCTGAAGTGGAGCGGTTGGTGCTTCGGGCCTGCTATCTGGCGGTGGCGATCCTGGTGACGGGCGCGCTGCTCGGGCCGCGGCGGGAAACATTGCTGGAATTCGAGAAGGGCAAGCGGTTGCTGGAGGGCGAATTGCCGACCGGCAAGAGCGATCATGGCTCTTTCCTGCTTCAGGCGCTGAGGTTCGCGACCGGAGGGGATGCCGTCGCGGTGTTGTTTCGCATGGCCAGCCATGAACCCCTGCGCTTCGCCAGCAGCGCGGCGCGGGAGATGCCGTCCATCGGTTTGGGCAATCTGTTGACGGCGGGCACTGGTTGGCACGACCGGTCGAGGGGTGCGTCCATTTCGCTGTCGGCCGACGGGATTCCCATGCTGGGCACGCTGTCGGCGGGCGGGCAGGCGTGGACCGCGTTGCTGGATACGAAGACGGTGCTGACCGTGCGGGTGACGATCGGCACCTTCGAAGCGGTGGGCGCGGCTTGCCTGGGCGATCCCTTCCACGAGGATCGGGCCGCCATCGCGCAGCGGGTCTTCGAAAGCGCTTGCGAGGAACTGACGGTCCGCAACAGCCTGGACTTTGCCCATGTCATCGCCGGCGCGCGCGAGCGGGAGCGGTTGCAGCGGGAATTGCATGACAGCGTCCTGCAGGCCTTGGCCAGCATCCGTTTCCAGATCGCGCCGCTGTTGGGCGGTCGGCAGGTCGAGCCCCGCGCCGTGATCGAGAATGTCGACCGCATCGCAAAAGACCAGATCGCCACGATCCGCTGGATTATCAACCCCGAAGCCGATGAGGAGGATTTTGCCTATCTGCCCGAAACGCTGGCGATGGTCGTGCGGTCGCTGGGCGAGCAATGGGGCATAGGCTGTCACCTGAAGGTGGAGGATGGCAATTGCGCGACCAGCGCGATGATCGGCCGGGAACTAAGCTTCGCCGTGCGGGAGATCGTTGCCAATGCGGTGCGCCACGCGGGGGCGAGCGCGATCGATTTCTTGCTGGAGCCTGATGGCAACCGCATCGCCCTTCAGGTGAGCGATGACGGCGTGCCGAACATGGCGCGGCTGGGATCGAGCGGGGCGGTGCCCTCACGCTCGCTGATGCGGCGTATTCAGGCGCTGGGCGGCGAAGTCTTCCTTCAGAATATCGGCGGACGCACGACGATCCGCATCACCATTCCGCGGAAATGAGCGCAGGCCGGGGTTTCGCTTTTCCAGCCGCCTCCCCATATTTAGGACTGCCGGGCAGAACTTTCCGCGCGGCCGCGCATTTACCGGGCGTTTACCAGGATCGCGGATAGTCGCGACCAGGCTTAGCGTTCGAAGGAGGTCCGGTTTCCATGGTGCGAGTGGTAAAGGACCATCTCTATCGCAAGAGCGTGGCCGTCGTGCTGTCAATGCAGGTCAATCTGGAGCGGATCGTCGCCATCTGGATATTGGCCGCCGCCTTTGCCTGCGGCCTGCGGCTGGCCTTTCCGGCTACACCCTATGATGGAACCCCCTGGGCGAGCGGGACGGGGCTGCTGCCCTATCTGCTGGTCGTGGGCGCGCCTGTCGGCTCGTTGCTGCTGGGGTTGAAGCTGTTTCCGGCTGGACGAGTCCATGCGCAGCCCGCCTTCCGCCTGGCGCAGGTGGGACGCTGGCGCAAACTCGATTGCCTGAAAGCGCGGGAGATGTCGCAATTCGGCCTCTATGGCGTGATGGCGTCGCTGCTCATTGGGATCGCGGTGAATGTGCCGGTGCGGACGCTGGAGTTTCTCAGCTCCATTCCTGCGCTGGGCAGCTATTCGCCGTCGTGGTTCATTGGCCTTTACGGCGTGATGCTGGCCGATGTGGTGATCCTGTCGAGCCTTTACATGTTCGCCTTCGCCATGGCGCTGCGGTTGGCGCCGCTGTTCCCGCGCTTTCTGGTGATGGTGTGGGGTGTGGATTTGCTGGCGCAGCTCAGCATTGCCAAGCTGGTGGCCGGGATGGACAATGTGCCGCACGGCGTGGATGCCGCATTGCTCGACATGTTGACAGGCAATGTAAAGAAGGTGCTGATCAGCGCCGCGATCTGGCTTCCCTATTTGTTGCTGTCGGATCGGGTGAATGTCACCTTCCGTCAACGTGTCAGCGTAAAGTAACGCGAACCGGCGCTTTTTCCCAAAACGGGACAGATTTAAATGGCTTTATTTTCCTGATCTTCCCGCGACGAGTCGCGGCTGATTCGCGATGAGCCGTGCGGGTCTTGGCGGTTTTTCATCTCAAGTCGTCGGACGTCCACGCGCCGAATAGCCTACAACGAAGGTATTAGCCGCGCAGGCAATTCTTATCCTTTTTCCCAACTATCCAGTCAAATAGCATTTTCTTTATCTATGAACGGCTTCCATTTTGTATAAGTAAAAAAATGGAATTAGCCATGTAACTCTGGATTTTAGTTGGAATTGAAAAGACCGGATGAAATGAAGATCGTAGTAAAGCCCAAAACAAACTATAATTTTCTAAAGACATATATCCAAAGATATATTTAAAAATGATGTCGTTTACTTAGGGTAACAATTCTGGTTTCCAGAAAAGGTTAACAAAAAATTGCAATAAGCTATTGATAAATATACACTTTTTTTACCGTGTTGACTTGCATCTGCTTTGGTTCAATTTGATCCCAAGTTCTACGGGAACTGCCAACTGCCTGGCGATCGGAGGATACCGACGCCGGGGTCGCGAGGTGGACAGGCCCCTACCGTGGAGCTGAGCAAGAGCGACTGGGGGTTGCTCCCAGCTACTAGGGGTAAAAGTTATGACTTTTGTGAAGAGCTTGTGGGCTGACCAGAGTGGTGCGTCGGCTGCTGAATATGCATTGATCCTGGCGATCGTCGGCACCGGCATTGCGCTTGCCGCGTGGAACCTGGGTGGGGCGATCAAGAATTCGATGAACACTGCCACCAACTGCATCAAGACGGTTGGCACGAATGTGGCGCCGACCTGCTAAACAATAGCTATAGGGGTAAAAGACATGACTTTTTTCAAGAATCTTTGGGCTGACGAAAGCGGTGCGTCGGCTGCTGAATATGCTTTGATCCTGGCCATTGTCGGCACCGGCATTGCCCTGGCTGCCTGGAACCTGGGCGGCGCGATCAAGAACTCTATGAACGCTGCCACCAACTGCGTTGCGACGGTGGGTACCGGCAACGCGCCTGCAGCGAACTGCTAAATTCATAAAGATGGGAAGGCCGGTTACTTTGCTGGCCTTCCCGTAACCTTCAATTCCGGGGGGGAGTTGTCGTGGGGCAGCGCAGATCACTTATCGTTCTAGGCCTCGCAATATTGCTGGGCCTCGCAGCCGTTTTCATCGCCAACTCCTATTTGACCAGCGCCGAAAAGGCGCCGCAAGCAGATGGCGGTATGGCGAAGGTCGTCGTGGCGACCGTGTCCCTGCCCTTCGGATCGGCGGTGACCGCCGAAAAGATACGCGTGGTAGACTGGCCCGCCAATTCGGTGCCGCCGGGCGCTTTCCGCGATCCTATCCAACTGACTTCGCTCGGTAAGGGCCGGGTCGTTCTGCGCCAGATCGAGCCAGGCGAGCCGATCCTGACCTCAAAGCTTTCGGGCGAAGGCGGGCGCGCAACGATGTCCGCCGTGCTCGCTCCCGAAATGCGCGCGGTCGCCGTGCGCGTGAGCGATGTGGCCGCCGCGGGCGGCTTCGTGCTTCCCGGCGATACCGTCGATGTCTTCGTCACGCGCACGCTGACGGACCCCGTCGCTGGCAGCCAGCAGATCACCGACGTCCTGTTGCAAGGAACCCGCGTGATCGCCATCGACCAGAACGCCAACGACACGTCGAAGGATCCGGCCGTCGGCAAGACCGCCACGCTGGAGGTCAACCAGGTCGACGCGCAGAAGCTGGTTCTGGCCCAGCAGGTCGGCCAGCTCACCCTGGTCCTGCGCAACCTTACCGACAAACCCAATCCGGCGGTGCAAACCGTGGGCATCGAGGATCTGCGCGACGGCGCTTATGTCGGCGGCTATGCAGGCCCGCGGGGCCGCGTTGCCGACCTCGCCTATCTGCCGCCGCGCCCCGCGTCCGCCTTCCGTCCGACGCGCCGCGCGGTGCCGAAGAACACGAACGCCCTGCCGTCAACCGCATCGGTCGAAATCGTGCGCGGCATGACCGGCACCAGCTATGAGGTGAAGCGCTATGGTTCCCGCTAAGTCTTTGCCGATGCAGGCGTTCTTCCTGGCGCTGAGCGCCGGAGCGTCGCTGCTGCCCATGCAGGCGCAGGCCCAGATCGCCTCGCTCAACGTCAGCAACGCCAATCATGCCGGTCAGCTTGACGTGCCGCTCAACAAGAGCCAGGTGCTGACCGTCGACCGGCCCTTTTCAAAGGCGCTGATCGGCAATCAGGAAATAGCCGACATCCTGCCCATGACCAACCGGTCGGTCTATGTGCTGGGCAAGAAGCCGGGTACGACGAGCCTGACGCTCTACGACAGCCGCAACATGTTGATCGCGGTAGTCGATGTGGCGGTCGGGCCGGACGTGGTGACGTTGAAGCGGCAATTGTCGGAACTGCTGCCCGGCCAGCCGATCGGCGCGCGCATGTCCAATGACTCGGTGGTGCTGACTGGCACGGTGTCCAGCGCGGCGGCGGTCGATCGGGCGGTGCAGATCGCCAAGACCTATGCCGGGGACAAGGTCGTCAACATGCTCTCGGTCGGCGCGGCGCAGCAGGTGATGCTGGAAGTGCGCTTCTCCGAAATGTCACGCGGTGCGGCCAAGCAGTTCGGCATCAACACCGCTTTCTTGTCCGACAGTGGCAAGGTGGTGGGCGGCATCGGCAACGCTGCGCAATCTTCCGCGATTCTGTCCGATGCCAATGGCAGGCCGATCGTGGATCTCGGCAAGATCCTCGACAGCTTCGGCATCGGCGCCGCCAATTACTCGATAGGAAGCCTCAACCTCACCAGCGCGCTCGACGCGCTGGAGCGCAAGGGCGTCGTGACCACGCTGGCCGAGCCGACGCTGGTGGCGCTTTCGGGTGAAACGGCATCCTTCCTGGCGGGCGGCGAGTTCCCGATCCCGGTGGCGCAAAGCAATAGCGGCGGCAGCGGGGGCGGTAATGGCGGCAATGCCATCACCATCGAGTTCAAGCCTTTCGGCGTCAGCCTCGGCTTCACGCCCACCGTGCTGGAGGATGGCATCATCAATCTGGTGGTGGAACCGGAAGTCAGTTCCATCGATCCTTCGGCATCGGTGACGGTGAATGGCCTCACCATTCCCGGGTTGCAGACCCGCCGGGCCAGTTCGACGCTGGAACTGCGCGATGGACAGTCCTTCGCTCTGGCGGGGCTTTTGCGCAAGGATTTCCAGGATACCGTGCGGCAGTTCCCGATCCTGGGTTCCATCCCCATCATCGGCGCGCTTTTCCGGTCGAGCGGCTTTCAGAAGAGCGAGACCGAACTGGTCATCATCGTGACCCCGCGCCTGGTGAAGCCGATGCGGGCGGAGGATGTCAGCCTGCCCACCGATCGGGTCAGGCCGCCGCATGAGCTGGACCTGTTCCTGATGGGACGGACGGACAAGGCGGTGGGCATCAACCCACTCAACCCGGATGCAATGCCGCCCGAAGCGCCCAAGAATGCGCCCGCGCCGGCAAAGGAAGCACCCGCATCGGGCAAGGCGCCCAGCGGATATGAGCTGTGAGCAGGAGATTTGTGATGCGCGGAATCTGTTTTGGTTCGGCCCTGCTGCTGCCGCTGCTGGCTGGTTGCACGGCCAATGACCCGACTTTCGGCGGAGCGGTGCGCAGCAATTATGCGATGCAGGTGATCAATCCCGACCCGCATTATGAGGGCACGCTGGTCGAGGGCGGCGATGGTCAGCGTTCTGCCGCAGCGGTGGAGCGCTATCGCACCGACAAGGTGAAAAAGGCCCAGTCGATTCGTACGACCAGTGGCACCGGTGGGGGTGGCAGTGGTGGTGGTGCCAACTGACCGAGAGAGAAGGAGTGATCCCATGTCTGCCCGGCGGAAAAGTCTGTTGCAGTCGACCAGCGGCGCGGTTGCGCCGACGGTTGCGCTGTCGCTTTTCGGCCTGATCGCGGCGGGTGGCATCGCCTTTGATTATGCGCGGATGGCCAGTCTTGATTCCGAGCTGCAGAACGCAGCGGATCAGGCGGCTCTGGCGGCAGCGACACAGCTTGATGGTAAGGCGAATGCATGCAGCCGCGCGGCCAGTGCAGCGAGTGCCCTTATCCGTAACGACGCCCGCTTTGCCAATGATGGTAATGCCAGCGGTCTTGCCGTGACGATCCAGAATGAGGCGGCTTGCGATCGTACCGGCTTTATCAAATTCTACAAGAACAAGGATCGGAGCGACACGGGGACGCTGACCGATGCGGATGCCAATTTTGTCGAGATCACAGTGAATTCCCGCACGGCCCGCTTTGCGTTGACGCCGATCGTGTCTGTTTTGTCTTCAGGTGCGTTGTCCGCGAAGGCCTATGCTGGTGTGGGATCGGCCATCTGTAAAGTGCCACCCGTCATGATCTGCAATCCAGATGAGCCGACCGGCAATAGTAATGAGGATTTGACCTTCAACGCGACGCGAGGCGTTGGCCTGAAACTCATCACAGGCAATGCCGACGCTCCGGGGAATTTCGGCTGGCTGGAAGCCGCTTTCTCGAACGGCGCAAACGGCCTCGCAGCGGCGCTTGGCTATGACTCCATTCAAGCGGACTGCCAGCAGACCGACGGTGTAACCACGAAAACGGGCATGAGCACTTCCGTTCTGGATTCACTCAATACGCGCTTTGATGTCTATGCCAACGGCAGCACCTGTCCGTCCCAATATGGCGGAACATGTTCCCCTTCCCGCAATACGCGCAAGGATCTGGTGTGCAATTCCAACAATGGTAGCACCTGTAACAACAGCAACGGCTTTGGTGTTTCGGCAAGTCCTTATCGGCCTGACAGCGTTGCTCCACTGCCGTCCACTGGTGGTGCGACCGACCCGGACATAATGGGCTATCCCCGCGATCTTTGTCACGCGGTGCAGCAAAGCGCACAGACATGCGGTACTGTCGGAAGTGGCACATGGGATCGAGACGCCTATTTTCGCGTCAACTATGGATGGACGAATGAGGCCGCATGGACCTTTGGGACAGGGCTAGGCGCAGGCGCCACGCGGTACGAAGTCTATAATTGGGAAGTGGCGCATCCCACCGTGGTTGTGGGTACCAACTCCCGTGGGATTGGTGTTGGGCAGCCTTTAAGCGGCAACAACTGGGGTTTCGGTTCCCCCGCAAACGGGGTCGCCGGCATAACGCCCAGTTCAGCCGGCATAGATCGTCGGCGTATCTCTGTAGCCGTTCTCAACTGCCGAGCGCTCAACCTGCATGGCAAGACAACGGGTATTGATCCCGTAAAGTGGCTTGACGTGTTCCTGGTGGAACCAGCCATAGACAGAGGTAAAGGCAAGAATGTTTATACCGACAAGAAGGAAGTATATGTCGAAGTCATAGGCGATACAGGGAGTGGCGCGAACGGAGCGAGCAATCCCCAGGTTATCCAACGTTCCGTCCCCTATCTGATCGAGTGACGGCGATGCGAACTTTTCTCTCTCGCCTGTTCACATGCAACCGCGCTGCCGCCGCTGCGGAAATGGCGCTGGTGACGCCGTTTCTGATTGTTTTGATGTTCGGTTCCTTCGAACTCGGCAATTATTTCCTAAGCGAGCATGTGGTGGCTAAAGCCGTGCGTGATGGCGCGCGCTACGCTTCGCGAAGATCGTTTGCCGACTTCACCTGCCCTAATAATGTGTCGACCGATGTCGTCGATAAAACGCGCAACTTGACGCGTACGGGGCAGATCGCCAGTGGCGGAACGGCTCGGTTGGCGGGCTGGACGACGGCGACGACTGTGTCCGTAACCATGAGTTGTACTGCGATTACTGGCGGCAATTATTCGGGCATCTATAACGGGATGTCCAATGTCCCCAAGGTCAAGGTGTCGGCAACGGTGCCTTATACCTCGCTGTTCAACAATCTCGGTTTTACCAGCACAACGCTGAACTTGGTTTCTGAATCCGAAGCCACGGTGCAAGGGATATGATGCGCTGGCTCGCTCGCCTGGCCCATGATACCCGCGCTTCTTCGGCGGCGGAGTTTGCGTTGGTCTTGCCGCTGCTGCTCATCTTCCTGTTGGGTATTGTTGACGTCGGACGGTTGATGTGGACATGGAACCGTGCCGAAAAAGCGACGCAGATGGGTGTGCGTTATGCCGTCTCTACGGATATGGTTCCCAATGGTCTTGCAGCCTATAGTTTTGTGGTGAACGGCGGGCTGACCCAAGGGGACGCCATTCCGCAGTCGTCCTTCGGCGGCGCGTCCTGCCTTATCAACGCCGGCGCGGTGAGTTGTTCCTGCAAGACCGGCGCGACTTGTCCAAGTCCGCTTGTCAGCAGCAGTGCCAATGCCCTCACGGCGTTCAACAACATCGTCAATCGGATGCGATTGTTCATGCCGGAAATCGGTTCGACCAATGTAACGGTCGATTATGATTATTCGGGCCTCGGCTATGCCGGCGATCCCAATGGATCGGACGTTTCGCCGCTGGTAAAGGTGTCGCTCAAGCAACTGACTTTCCGGCCACTCCTTTTCAGATTTTTTGCAGGCACCATAACCTTACCCAGTTTCAGCGCCGCTCTCACCATGGAAGACGGCCAGGGTACGGTGGCAAATTGAGGGACAAGATCTTGGGCATCGTGACAAACACAGCGGAACCCGCCGAGAGCTGGACCCTCAATATCGGGGATGAGGGGCTTCACCTCATCCTGTCGGAGCAGGAGGTGCAGGCGTCCGACATATTGGGCGACCGGCTGACCGGCCAGTCGCTGACCCTCTCCATGCTGGCTGCCGCAGCACCCGTGCCGCAGCAACTCGCCGCCGACGCCAAGGCGATCATCATCGAGGTGCAGCCTGACAATGAAGCCTCCATGGTGCGGCTCGCGGGACTGCGGGCGGCGCATCCCAAGCTGATGCTGGTGGCGGCGGTGCGCGATGCGCAGATTGCGGTCGTGCGCGCCTTGCTGCGCAGCGGGATCAACGACGTCATCGAATTGCCGCTGCGCGCTCATGATCTCGCGGCGATCATGGACGATCTGAGGAGCCGCATCGCCGCGACCCGCCAGGATGAGGTCAGGACCGGCCAGCTCGTATCGATCATCAAGAGCGTCGGCGGCGTCGGCGCAACCACCATCGCGACGCAGGCCGCCAGCCTCCACGCCCGGTCCGTCAAGCAGAATGGCGCCGAAGTCTGTCTGTTCGACCTGGATATCCAGTTCGGCAATGCGGGCACCTTCCTGGGCATCTCCTCGCCGTTGACGCTGGCCGACCTTCTCAACGCGGGCAATCGCGTCGATAATGATCTGTTGCGGACCGTCACCCTCGAAACCTCCACCGGCCTGCGTCTGGTAATGGCTCCGCCGGAGATCATGCCGATCGAGGCGGTGAACGCCGATCAGATCTTCCGCATCGTGGAACTGGCGCAGCGCAATTTCGATACGGTCTATCTAGACCTGCCGGGCAACTGGACCAACTGGTCGATGTCGCTGGTGGCGCGCTCGCAGGTCGTGTTCCTGGTGTGCGAACTCACCATCGCCAGCTTGCGGCAGGCGCGGCGGCAGATTTCGCTGCTGCGCGATCAGGATATCGATCCTTCGCGCATCCATGTCATCGCCAATCGCGTGGAGAAGAAATTCTTCCGCGCCATTGGTCTGGAGGACGCGGCTGCGGCGCTGGATCATCCGGTGAAGCTGAGCATCGCCAATGATTTCCCGTTGGTCAGCTCTGCGCTCGATCAGGGCGTGCTGATCCAGGAATTGAAGGCGCGCAGCCGCATCTGCAAGGATTTGCAGGATATTGTCGATTGTTGCGTTCAGGCGGCCGAGGCCGAGCGTCAGGCGGAGAAAAGCTGATGTGGCAGATCCGAAAAGGGGAAGCCGGGCGGGGCGACCCGCGGGACGAAGTCGGACCGACCGAGACGGAGGTCGTCCACTGGGAAGAGGACCGGCATACCGACCTCAAGGTCGCTTTGCATCAGAAGCTGATCGACATCATCAACCTCTCCGCGCTGGAAACCATGTCGCGGGCGCAGGTCGAAGTCGAGGTCGGTGAAATCGTCCATGAACAATTGGCGCTTCAAAAACATGCGCTCAATCTGGAAGAGCGCCGACGGCTGGTGTCGGACATTTTGGACGAGCTGCTGGGCCTGGGTCCGCTAGAGCCGCTGCTGAAGGACCACAGCATCACCGACATATTGGTGAACGGTCACAAGGTCGTGTTCGTGGAGCGCAATGGCCGGCTGGTCGAAACCGCCACCCGGTTCAAGGATGAAAAGCATTTGCTGCGCATCATCCAGAAGATCGTGGCAGCGGTCGGCCGGCGGATCGATGAGGCTTCGCCCTTTGTCGACGCGCGCCTGGCCGATGGATCCCGCGTCAATGCGGTGGTGCCGCCGCTCGCGATCGACGGGTCGCTGCTTTCCATCCGCAAATTCGCCAAGATACCGATCAGCATGGCGCGGCTCACCGAATTGGGCAGCGTGCCCGCGCCTATGGCGCAGGTGCTTGCGGCCGTGGTGGAGGCGCGCCGCAATGTGCTGATCTCCGGTGGCACCGGCTCGGGCAAGACGACGCTGCTCAACGCCATGTCGGCTGCCATTGACGAGCATGAGCGTATCGTCACCATCGAGGATTCTGCCGAACTGCAATTGCAGCAGCGCCATGTCGCGCGGCTGGAAACCCGCCCCCCCAATATCGAGGGTCGCGGCGAAGTCACGCAGCGGGACTTGGTCAAGAACGCCCTGCGCATGCGGCCCGACCGCATCATCGTGGGCGAAGTTCGCGCCGGGGAGGCGTTCGACATGCTCCAGGCGATGAACACCGGCCATGACGGTTCCATGACCACTGTTCATGCCAATACCGCTCGCGACGCTTTGTCCCGCGTCGAGCAAATGATCGGCATGAGCGGCATCGAGATCTCGCCTCGGTCGGCACGGGCGCAGATCGCTTCGGCGCTGAACGTGGTGGTGCAGGTCGGGCGTCTGGCCGACGGTCGCCGCCGCTTGCTCAGCTTGTCGGAGATCACCGGCATGGAAGGGGAGGTCATCACCATGCAGGACATCTTCCGCTTCAAGATGACCGGACGCGATGAGAATAATATGGTGCGGGGCCATTTCGAGGCCACCGGCATCCGTCCCAAATTCATGAGTGAGCTGGCCGATCGGGGGATCAACCTGCCCGCCGAACTCTTCCGTCCCGATGCGGTGATACACTGATGAACACGCTCTATATCCGCGTCTTCGTCCTTATCCTGCTGTTCGCGGCGGTGATGCTGACGATCGAAGGTATTTCGAGCTGGCTGCGTGCGCGGGCGACGACCGATCGCGTCGTCAATCGGCGCTTGAAGATGATCGCCGCGGGCTTTGAACGCAGCACCGTCCTTTCCAAGCTGCGGCGCAGCGATGAAGCGCTCGGTTTCGACCGCTCCACCCTGCTTGGGCGGGCCGGGTTGGGGATCATGCGGGTGCTGCATGGCGCGGGGCTGACGTTCCCGGCGCGTACCGTGTTGATGGCGATGCTGATCGCGGCGGGCGTGTTGTTCCTGTTGGTGATGGTCGGCGGCATGGCGTCGGGCTATGCGTTGACGGCGGGTATGTTCGTGATGGCGGCGGCCTTTGCGGGCGCGCTTGGGATTGCCCTGCCGCTGATGGTGCTGACGCGGCTGGCCCAGCGGCGGCGCAAGAAGATGGAGGAGCAATTTCCGGTCGCGCTCGACACTTTCGTCCGGGGCTTGCGCGCGGGCCATCCAATCGCCGCCGCGCTCGAACTGCTGACCAAGGAAATGCGCGATCCCATCGGCAGCGAATTCGGCATCGTCGTCGATGAAGTCACCTATGGCGCCGACCTGCGCGACGCTCTCCAGCGAATGGCGGAGCGGTGGGATATGAACGAGATGCACATGTTCGTGATTTCCCTGTCGGTGCAGAGCGAGACGGGCGGCAACCTGGCCGAAATCCTCGAAAATCTCTCCGCAGTGATCCGCGAGCGGGCGAGCCTCTTCATGAAGGTGCGGGCGCTGAGTTCGGAAGGGCGGATGACCGCCGTGATGCTGACGGCATTGCCGATCCTGACCTTTTGCGGGCTGTTCCTGGTCAACCCGGCCTTTTATCTGGACGTCGCGCAGGACAGCATGTTCATCATCGGCTTCACTGGCCTTATTCTCCTCTACATCATCGGCTTCGTCACGATACGCCGCATGGTCGACCTGAAGGTATGATGCGATGCTGAATTCGGCGCTCATGATCCAGTTGCGGCCTGTCATTCTTGGCTTGTTGTTCTTCGCCATCGTCGCGCTGGTTTTCGGCCTGTCGGAGGTTGTCCTGCGCAATGCGCGGGTGCGCGGGCGGCTCGACCTGGTCGGGGAAGGCGGCAATGCCGCGCAAAATAGCAGCCAGACGCTCCGCGGCGAACGGAACAACGGCGAGTGGAAGAAGCTCATCGACCGGATCGAGAAGATGGGCATCTCGCTGGTCGACACCAATAATGACAGCCTGCGCCGGCGGCTGATCGCGGCGGGCTATGTCTCGCCGGATGCGCCGAAGCTCTTCACCTTTTTCCGGCTGGTGCTGACCTTTACCCTCCCAGGGATTTTCGTTCTGACGTCGCTTGGCAATCCCGAGCCGCCGACCCCGTTTACCCTCTATCTGGTCGCGTCGCTGCTCGCTGTGTCCGGGCTTTACATGCCGAACCTCTATATTTCGGCAAAGGCGTCCCGGCGACAGGAAGCGATCATCAACGGCTTTCCTGATGGACTTGATCTGATGTTGGTCTGCGTCGAAGCGGGTCTGGGTCTTGAGGCGGCGATGGACCGTGTCGGCCGGGAGCTGGCCGTATCGCATCCTCTGGTATCGGCGGCTTTGGGCAAGGTGGTGCTGGAATTGCGCGCCGGACGCAGCCGGCAGGACGCTCTGCGGCGCATGGCCGACGATGTTGACGTGGATGAGATTCGCTCTTTCGCGACGCTGCTGATCCAATCCGACCAACTGGGGTCGAGCGTCGGTCAGACGCTGCGCGTATATGCGTCGGAAATGCGCGAGAAGCGGCGGATGCGTGCGGAGGAAAAGGCGCATCGCCTGCCGGTGCTGTTGTCTGTACCGCTGGTCGCTTGCATGCTGCCAGTGATGATCGGGGTGCTGATGCTGCCCGCGATCGTCCGCGTGGTGCGGGATATCTTGCCGGTGATGAGCCATTAGGAATTGAGGGGAGGGGGGACCATGAACAAAGCTGTGATAGTAATCGCTCTCATCATTGCGACGACGGCGTGCAGTTCGGGGCAAAAGGGCGTCCTCTCGATCCGGCCCGTCAATCAGCAGTCGAGCGGCCCGGCGCAGGATGCGCTGGCGCGTGGCGACCTGCTGTTTTCGCGAGGGGAATATGCGCTGGCTCTGGACGCCTTTCGCCGGGCAGTGCGCAACGATCCGACGGATGCGCATGGCCTGAACGGCGTGGCGATCAGCTATGCGGCCATGGGGCGGCATGATCTGGCGCGTGAATTTTTCGAACTGGCTCTGGCGCGTGCGCCGCAGGATGCGCGCATTGCTCGCAATTTTGCTCGCAGCCTGTCGGCGCAGGGGCTGAAGGGGGAGGCTGACGCGCTGCTGGCGCAGGCGGGCGCGGGGACGGCTGGCATGGTCATGGCCATGCGACCGACATTGGCGCAACTGGCCTCCGCCGCTCCTGCCGCGCGACCGGCGCAACTGGCGGGAGTGGAACTGGAGCGCGTCTCGCTGGGGGAGGTGCGGTTGCGGACGATGGAGACGGCGCTTCCTGCCGAACGCGTCAAGCCGCAACTGACGACCCGGATCGTGACCGTGGCCGAGACGAAGGCGCAACGCGAACTGACGGCACCGATCATCACTGTCGTAAAAGCTGAAACGCAGGCGCTGCCAAAGCTCGCCGGGACGGCGGGTGAAGCTGCCGGTCCGGTCATGAATGAAAAAACGGCCAATGCGGAGGGTCGCGACGACCTGTTCGAACGGCTCTGGAAAAGCCTTATGCGCCCTGCCGGGCGGAAGGGCGCGCGGGGATGATCTGGGCGCTGCTTCTGTCGGCGGCCGTCCCTTCGGCTGGGGCGGTCCCCGCTCTGCCGCCTTCACCGCCGCTGGATTATGCCCGGCTGGTGGATGAGGCGATCGATGGCGGGCGGATCATCCAGGCAGATGCGATGCTGACCCAGTGGCGTGCGCATGCGCAGGACGGGGATCTTCAGCCGATCGAGATTGCGACTGCGCGCATGGCGCTGGAGAAGCGCCGCGATGAGGAGGCGGTGGCGCGCTTCTCTACGCTTGTCCAGGGTGGGCTCAAGGATTGCCGGGTGGATGAGGGCCAGGGGATAGCATTGTTGCGGCTTGGCCGGTCAAAGGAGGCGTTGGAGCCACTGCGCCGGGCCGTGGGGGTCTGCGCTGATCGCTGGCGGGCATGGAATGCGCTGGGCGTGGCTTATGATCAGGCGCAGTCCTGGGCGTTGAGTTCCGCCGCCTATGAGCGGGCGTTCCAATTGACGGACAAGCCGGCGCAGATTCTCAACAATTACGGCCTTTCGCTACTCAAGCAGGGCAAGCCGGACAAGGCGGCAGTGATCTTCGACAAAGCCCGCGAACAGGCGCCGGATGATGTGCGGATCGTCACCAATGGCGACACCGCCTATGTCATGTCGGGGCAGGAGATTCGCCGCCGTGCCGCCGACACGGCGGATGAATGGGGACGGCGGCTCAGCAATGCGGGACAGGTTGCGATGCGCATGGGCGACTTGCCCAAAGCCCAGGCTTATCTCAGCCGCGCCATGACGGAAGCGGACGGCTTCGTGCCGGAAGCGGCCGCCGCGCTCGCCACCATGGAGACCCCACGGCAATGATCAAGGATGTGGTTCTGCTGGCTGTTTCTCTCCTGTTGATCGCCGCGGCGGTCGAGGACATGGCGCGCCTGCGCATATCCAACATCTTTCCGTTGTTGGTCGTTGGCCTCTATGCCGTCTGGGTTGCGGTGACGGGTTGGGAAAATGATATCTGGCGCAACGGCACCGTCTTTCTGGCGGTGTTTGCGCTGGGCTGCGGCTTGTTTGCGATGGGCTGGATGGGCGGCGGCGACATCAAGCTGATGAGTGCCTGCGCCCTCTGGTTCGACTGGCAGGGGGGCGTTCCCTGGTTCGTCTACATCACCGTGGGTGGAGGCATATTGGCGCTGCTGATCATCGCCGGACGCCGGATGGTGCCGCAAAGCGTGCGGGAAGGTTCCTCGGTCGCGCTGTTCGCGCAAAAGGGACCGATACCCTATGGCGTGGCGATCGCGCTTGGCACGATCATGGCGCTGTATATGGTGGGGCCGAATCCCAGCGGGGTCGCGCGCTTGCCTGATTTCATTCAGGGGCTGCGCTGAAGCTTTCGGCGGTTACTCGCCAGAAGCGGACGTTTGATAATATCGTCATCCCAGCGTTGGCTATGCCGCCCTTCGGGTCGCTGGGATGACGGAAATGATGTCCGCCTTCCATCCCTTTTTGGGCTTTTACTGCTCCATCCCGACGGCAGGCATTTCGCTGTCCATCGTCATCATCATGATGATCAGCTCCGAGCGCGACTTGATGTTGAGCTTCTGGAAGATGCTGTGCAGGTGCACCTTCACCGTGCCCTCCGTCAGCCCGCAACGCCCGGCGATCTCCCGATTGCGCAGGCCCGCGCGGATCAGGCCGGCAATTTCCAGTTCGCGATCCGTCAGCACGGCGAGCACATTGGTGTCATTGGCGGGCGCGGAAATGCTGTGCACCAAGGCCTGTTCCATGACGAAAGGCGCGATGCTCTTGTTGCCGCCCATGACCTGCTGAATGCAGGACAGCAGGTCGTTGGGGTCGCTGTCCTTCAGCACGACGCCGTCGACGCCCAGCTTGATCGCTTCCAGCGTCTGTTCCGGACGGATATGCACGGTCATGAAGATGACCGGCACCGTGCTGCCGCTGCCCCGGATGGCGGAAAGGATCGCCAGGCCGCCGCCGCTCTTCATGCTGACGTCCAGGATCAGCAGGTCCGGCTCGCCCGCCTGCATCCGTTCCAGCGCCTCTTCCACCGAGCGGGCGCAGAACAAGATGTCATGGCCGTGGGAATTCAGGAACTGCGCCATGCCATCCAGGAAGATCGGATGATCGTCGACTATCGCAATCTGGGCCATCATATCGGAGACCTTGGTAAAGAGGAGGGTAACCTGATCGAAATAAGTGAATTCATGCTTAAGTTATGAAAGTACGCCGTTCCGCCGATCTTGCCCAGTCGCTTCATGATCGACTGCGACTGGAGTTCGAAATCCCCGGTATAGCTTTCTTTGGCGATGGCCTGTGGTCCTGGATTATCCTTCAACGCGATCAATATTTCATCGTCGACCTGGGCGATCGAGACAGTGATGTGGCGGGCATGGGCATGTTTGACGGCGTTGGCGGCTGCTTCGCGGATCAGATATTCGACTTCCGCCGCCGTTTCGGCCGATACGGTCATGGAGCGCTCGACCAGGTTCAGGCGGCAGTCGATCGCCCATTGCAGCGCGATGAAGCGGCAGCAGCGTTCCACCTCCCGACCCAGGTCGACATCGCTTTCCGCTGGAACCGGACTTTGCTGGCTGAGCAGGCGGCGCAAATGGGCCTGTTCGGCCGTCACCAACTCTTCTATCGACTTGAGTTCCGCCAATTTGTCGGGAATGCCGGCATCGGACATGCCGTGGATCGTGGTCACGAGCCGGACGCGCAGCGCCGCCAGCGTTTGCAGCACGCTGTCGTGCAGATCGCGGCTCAGCGCCTGACGCGCTTCGGCAAAGGTCCGCTGGCGCCAGGCGAGGAAGAAGAAATGCCGCTCAAGGAAAAGGTCGATTCCTTCCTGTATGCGCAGGCACCGCAGCAGCACGGCGGGCGACCAGCCATGGCTTGTCCCGATGAATAGCCGCCCGCGCAGTTCGCCGGCCTGGACGTGGAAACTTACGCCCTGGCCGGGGCCGAACACGTCCGATATGGTTTCGGTCAGGTCCGCCGCGCGCTCGTTGCGCAATATGCCGAGGCGGCTGCGCAGCAGCAGCCGGGGCGATTGGGTGGAATAGAGGAAGGGCGCTTCCCGCGGCGTCACGTTCGACAGGCCGTCTATCTGCTTTTGCGGCAGGAGGAGATGGCGCACGCCCTCCGCATCGGCCAATTCGCAATGGACGGCGGTATCGTCCGTCATTTCCCAGACGAACGCGCAATAGCGGGAATTCATCAACTGGGAGACTTGCTCCACCAGAAATTGCGCCAGCGATTTCTGGAAGGAGAGGCCGACGCCCTGGAGCCGCTCAGTCCAGCTTATCAACCGCTGCTCCAGGATATTCATGCTCAACATGGATGCCGCGATGACGCAGCCGATGACGATGGTCAGGCTGTCGATGGCGCGATCCACCGCCGGTACATGCCGCGCCGAAGCCCATGCTTCATAATAGCCGCGCGCGATGAAGGCGACCACCAGGCAGAGCCCCAAAATGACAAGAGCCCCGCGGCCGAACCTGTCGGATGCTGACCATGCGACGAAGAACAGGCATCCCAGCGCCGCGATCTGCAAGGGTTCGCACAGCACGATGATCGTCAGGAAGATGATCAGGTCGAATATCAGGAAAACGGGACGCAGCAGCAGCCCCAGCGGCGGCGTCAACGAATTTTGGGCGATGCTGATCGCCGTCCATGTCCAGACGGCTGCCTTCAGCAGCAACGCCGTATGGGCGAAATCCGGCTCATTGTTGAACATGGCAGCGATCTGCCAGGTCGAGGCAGCCGCAAAGGCGACGCGGGATATGGCAAAACCCAGCGTCGGTGAACGTCCCAGCCAAAGCACCAGGTGGTCCATCGCGGACGATGACGCCAAGGGCATGTGATACATGGCGAAATTTGTCCCCCGACAAGTCCCCGGCGATAATTGTGGGCATGACCTGATGGAAAAGCAACTTATATCGAAAGGCAGAAGACTGCGAAACCGCGATTCTGCACGATTTCGGGACAATATGATCCATGCAGGGCGCGGATGGCGCGGCGGGCCATTGGCCGATATGAAGGCGGCATGGCGACGCTGATCACCCCGGCCCTTGTCTGCGCCCTGCGGCCCCATGGCGAACATGGAGCGATCGCGCGGCTGTTGACGCCCGATCATGGCCTGCTTCCCGGCTATGTGCGGGGCGGGCGCTCGCGTCAGATGCGTCCCGTCCTGCTGCCGGGCAATGCCGTCAAGGCCGAGTTTCGCGCCAGGACGGAGGAGCAGTTGGCCGGGCTGACCGTCGAACTGGACCATAGCCGCGCGCCCCTGTTGGCGGAACCGTTGCCGGCGGCGGCGATCGACTGGGCCTGCGCGCTGACGGCGGTCGCCTTGCCGGAAGGAACGCCCTATCCGGCGCTTTACCAGGCGCTGGACGGCGTGCTGGGCGCGGTGGAGGCGGCGCCTGCTGCAAGAGGCTGGGCGGTGGCGCTGATCCGCTATGAATTGTTGATGTTGGCCGAGTTGGGTTTCGGACTGGACCTGACCCGCTGCGCCGCGATGGGCGGCAATGACGATCTGGCCTATGTCAGCCCGCGCAGCGCGGCGGCGGTCAGCCGCGCGGGCGCCGCCGGTTATGAGGACCGGCTGCTGCCCTTGCCCGCTTTTCTGCTGGAGGGCGGGGCAGGGGATTGGCCTGCCATATTGGACGGCCTGCGGTTGACCGGCTTCTTTCTCGAACGGTCCGTACTCACGGATTGGCGGATCGATGTGCTCGCCGCGCGGGAGCGCTTGGTGGACAGGCTGAAAAGAGCGGTTGCCTGAATTTTAGCGGTTGGTGTTCCTGCGAAGGCAGGAACCCAGCTGAGACGTTGGAACTGGGTTCCTGCCTTCGTAGGAACACGCCGCGCCTCCTTCTCCCCCCTCGCCTAAACGCTTGCGCTGGCGGCGGCGGCTTCATAAGGGGCGGCGACGCGTTTGTAGGAGGTGCCCCATGTTGATCGCCCTGTTCCCCGGAGACGGTATCGGTCCCGAGATCGTCGCGCAGGCGAAGCGCGTACTGGATGCGCTGGCGATCCCCGGCATCACCTATGAGGAAGGCCTGGTGGGCGGCGCGGCCTATAAGGCGGTCGGCCATCCGTTGCCGCCGGAAACGCTGGACCTCGCCAAGCGCGCCGACGCGATCCTCTTCGGCGCGGTGGGCGATCCGGATTGCGACTCGCTGGAGCGGCATCTGCGCCCTGAGCAGGCGATATTGGGTCTGCGCAAGGAACTGGGCCTCTTCTCCAACCTGCGCCCGGCCAAGGTCTTCCCCGAACTGGCCGATGCCTCCGCGCTCAAGAAGGAGGTGGCAAGCGCCATCGACCTGTTGATCGTGCGCGAAACCAATGGCGACGTCTATTTCGGTGAGAAGGGCATGCGCAAGACGCCCGAAGGCCTGCGCGAAGGCTATGACATCATGTCCTATAATGAGGAGCAGGTGCGCAAGATCGCCCATAGCGGTTTCCAGGCGGCCCGCGCGCGCCGGGGCAAGCTCTGTTCCGTGGACAAGGCCAATGTGCTGGAGACGAGCCAGCTCTGGCGCGATGTCGTGATCGAGGTGTCGGCGGACTATCCCGATGTCGCCTTGAGCCATATGTATGTCGACAATGCCGCGATGCAGCTCGTGCGCAATCCGGGCCAGTTCGACGTGATCGTCACCGGCAATATGTTTGGGGACATCCTCTCCGATCAGGCGAGCATGTGCGTCGGCTCCATCGGCATGTTGGCTTCGGCCACGCTCAACGACAGCAATCAGGGCCTGTATGAGCCGATCCACGGCTCCGCGCCCGATATTGCCGGGCAGGGCAAGGCCAATCCGCTCGCAACGGTCCTGTCGGCGGGAATGATGCTGCGCTACTCGCTGAACTTGGCCGATCAGGCCGACCGCATCGAAGCCGCCGTCGCCAAGGCGCTCGCCAATGGCGCGCGCAGCTTCGATCTGGGCGGCACGATGAGCACGGTCGAAATGGGCGATGCCGTGCTGGCGGCGCTGGTCTGAATATGGGGGTCTGAGGGTAAGCAAATGAAGCGCAAGAGCGGGCAGAACCCCGAAATCACCAAGCACTGGCGTCCCGCCACTCTGGCGGTGCGCGGCGGCAGTGCGCGCAGCGAATGGGGGGAAACCTCCGAAGCGTTGTTTCTGACCAGCGGTTATAGCTACGACCGGGCGGAAGACGCCGCGATGCGCTTCGCGGGCGAGCAGCAGGGCATGACCTATTCCCGCCTCCAGAACCCCACGGTGGAGATGCTGGAACAGCGCATCGCTTTGCTGGAAGGCGCCGAAGCCTGTCGCGCGACCGCGACCGGCATGGCGGCGATGACGGCGGCCTTGCTCTGCCAGCTTTCGGTGGGGGACCATGTGGTCGCGGGCAAGGCGCTGTTCGGTTCCTGCCGCTGGCTGACCGACACGTTGCTGCCCAAGTTCGGGATCGAGGCGACCACCGTCGACGCGACCGACAATGCGGCATGGGAAGCGGCGATCCGCCCCAACACCAAGGTCTTCTTCTTCGAGACGCCCGCCAACCCGACCATGGATGTGGCGGACCTCGCTGCGATCTGCGGCATTGCGAAGGCGCATGGCATCGTCAGCGTCGTCGACAATGCCTTTGCGACGCCCGCGCTCCAGCGGCCGATGGAATTCGGGGCGGACGTGGTGGCCTATAGCGCGACCAAGATGATGGACGGGCAGGGCCGCGTTCTGGCGGGCGCGATCTGCGGCACTGAAGATTTCATCATCAACACGCTGCTGCCGTTCCACCGCAACACCGGACCGACGCTCAGCGCCTTCAACGCCTGGGTGGTGCTGAAGGGTCTGGAGACGCTCGACCTACGTATCCGCCGCCAGAGCGAGAATGCGCTCAAGGTTGCGAAATTCCTCGAAGGCCGGGTGGCGAAGGTTCTTTATCCGGGCCTCGAAAGCCATCCGCAGCACGCCCTCGCCATGAAACAGATGGAGATGGCCGGTCCTATCTTCTCGCTCTATGTCGGCGGCGGCCGGGCGGAGGCGCACGGCCTGCTCAACGGTCTCGAACTGGTCGACATCAGCAACAATATCGGTGACTCGCGCTCGCTGATGACGCATCCGGCCTCCACCACCCATTATGGCATGGCGGAAGCGGCGCGGCTGGAGGTCGGCATCACCGAGGATATGCTGCGCCTCAATGTCGGCCTGGAAGACCCGGACGATGTGATCGAGGATCTCGATCGCGCGTTGAAGTCGATAGGCCGTTGACGGAACAGGGGGGAAAGGCGCATTTCTTACCCTGTGAACGCACTTTTCCCCTTCCACGCGACCACGCGTGACGTCAACGTCCATGTGGCCGTCACCTTCTTGCCCGAACAGTCGGAGCCGGACCGGGGCCGATGGTTCTGGGCCTATCATATCCGCATAGAGAATGACGGGGATCAGCCGATCCAACTGCTGACCCGTCACTGGATCATCACCGATGGGCGGGGCACGCAGCATCGGGTCGATGGAGACGGCGTTGTAGGGGAACAGCCAGTGGTGCAGCCGGGCAAGAGCTACGACTATGTGTCGGGCTGCCCGCTCAACACGCCGACGGGTTCGATGAAGGGCCATTATCATATGATCGGCGCCAGCGGCGAGACGTTCGACATCGCCATCCCCCATTTCGCGCTGATCGCGCCGGCGGTGGCTGAATGAAGCGTACCCATTTGCCGTTGAACGGCCTGCGCGTGCTGGATGCGGCGGCGCGGCACCTGTCCTTCACCCGCGCGGCCGATGAACTCGCCGTGACCCCTGCTGCCGTGGGCCAGCAGATTCGCGCCCTGGAAGATCTGCTGGGCGTCGTGCTGTTCCGCCGCACGCCCAAGGGGTTGGAACTGACCCCTGAAACCGAGGCGGGTCTCGCCGCCCTGCGCGCCGGTTTCCTGGAGTTTGAGGAGGCGGTGCGGGCCATGCAGGCGGGCCAGTCCAGTTCCTCGCTCACCATCGCGGCGCCGCGCGACCTCACCGCCAAATGGCTCCAGCCGCGCCTCGCGGGCTATGCGGCCAGCCAGCCCGACCTCAAATTCGCGCTGGTCGCGGCGGACGAGACGCTGGACTTCACCGAAGCCAATCTCGACCTTGCCCTGCGCCTTGCCGAAGGGCCGGGCGAGAATGAAGGCATCAAGCTGGGCGAAGCGTCCTTCGTCACCGTCGAAGCAGCCGGGGGCGGCCCCGACCACCGTATCGAATGGCCTGGCTGTCCCAAGGGAGATGCGCCCGCGACGATCCGCGTTGCCGATGCGGGGCTGGCGATCGAAGCGGCGGCCAACGGCTTCGGCCATGCCTGCGTGCCCTTTTTGCTGGCGCAGGCGGATATAGCCGCAGGACGGGTCCGGCAGGTCGGTGATCCGGCGCCTTCGCCGCTGGCCTATTGGCTGATCGCGCCGCTGCCGCAATGGCGGCAGAAGAAGGTCAAGGCTCTGGTCGAGGCGCTGACCGGGTAATCGGTCCGCGCTTGCACTTTCTTAAGACTGTTGGGCGTAGAGCGTTTTCGAAGCAGATGGTATCATCTGCTGGCTTGGAAAACGCGTCAAATCAAAAGACTAGAGCATTCGAGCCGATGCAATCGGATCGGAATCTGCTCTAACATCCATCGGCAAGGGATTGTGTAGGGAGAGTGGCCTTGGGCGGCGGCAAGAGGGTCTGGATGATGCGGGGCGCTTTGCTGCTCTGCCTTGCGGCGCCGTTGCAGGCGCAGGCGCCCTATGTGCCGGACATTACCGAAGCGCGGGAAAAGGAATGGCGCAAGCTGGTGGCGGCATCCCAGGCGGCCTATGCCTTGGGCAAGCCCGCAGACGGCATCGATCCGGCGCGCAAGGGTTTGGCGCTGGCCGATGAACTGTTCGGCGCGGATGATCCCCGCACGCTGATTTCCGCCAACGACCTGGCGTTGCAACTGGATTCGACCGGACATTATCGGGAGGCGGAGAGCCTGTACCGGCGCGTCTTCGACAGCTATTTGCGGACGCGGGGGGAGGATGATCCCAATACCCAGCTTGCCGTGGAAAATCTGGTCGATTTCTACATGGCGCGCAAACGCTATGACGCGGCGGGGCCGCTGGCCGATTATGCGCTGCGCAGTTTTCGGCGGACCACCGGCTCGGGCAGCACGCGCAGCCAGCGGATGGAACAGATCGTCGCCGCCATATCGCAGCCTGCTGCCGCCCCATCGGCGTCTGCGGAATCCGCAGCCACCAAGGGCGCGACAATGGATAGCGCCGATCCGGCAGCAACGCCCGTGCCGGAACTGGCGCCCCATGTGGATAATGTGGAAAAAACACCTGCAACGGCAATGGAATCGATAGACGAAAAGCGTCCATGAGCACCGATATGCTTGCATTTTCGTCACATCGTCTTGAAAATTAACCTTGGATATAAGTCATCGGGTTAATTGTTAAAAATACCGCACCCGCTATTCCTGATTCTCATCGGAGGGGGGTTGATTTTCCATAGCTTATCGCCAGTCACAGGCCGACTGGACGAAGCCGGGGAAAGGAAAACACGGCTCCGTAAAGATAAGCCTATGGGTCGCAATTCGGGCGGGCGGCTGGCTGTATAAGCCGGTCGCCCGTTTCCATATCCGCTCGAGCGGAATTTCGGGCTGATCGACCGGCGCCGATGCGCCTTTCGCATAATTTTCGAAGCCAAACCGCACACAGCTTCCGGAAGAGCCAGAAGGCAATCGACTCGTCCGAGTCGCATATGTCGTAAGCCTTGTTTGTTAACCAAACCCAAGTTCAGCATAGGCTGAAGGATATGCATGGCTGATAAAAACTATATCTTTCGTAATAGACCTTAAGTTATTTTTCAGTCCCTATCGCATTAAAATGGTTAACAAAACTGGAATCTGCGTGACTCATTTCGCACGGCGGCGAATAAGGTCAGCCATCGGGTCAGTAAAAACACAAAAGCAGATGGTTAATCCGGGGCGGCAGTCGACTTTGGCAAAGAGTCCTGCCGGCGGGAGAACGTTGACTAGGGGCAATAGCTGATCCGCTGATTGCCGCAATGTCGGGGAAGGCGCCAGGTCCGTATGCACCATGCATTCGGAGCGAGGCCTTCTGCGCGCTCCCTCCATGCCCCATGGCGACAGGTGGGATGGACAATGGATTTCGAGCGCGACTGGAACAGCAAAGACACCGCCGACCATCAGCAGGCCCTTCATCCTGAAGCGGCTGCTCTGGCCGCAAAGGGCAAGGCGGTCCATCCCGGCAAGATGCATCATGCGGACGTCGTTCGGACGGTCGCTCCCAATCCCGACGGCACCGTCGTGCTGCCCGCCGGAACCGACATCAACCAGATCGAGGTTTCCGGACGCAATCTGATCGTCCACTTGCCCGACGGCACCGACATGGTGATCCTGGACGGCGCGGTGGTCATGCCTCGCCTGGTCGTGGGCGATGTCGAAATTCCGTCGGTCAACCTGGCCGCCCTGCTGATCGGGGAAGAGCCCCAGCCTGCCGCGGGTCCGCCGCGCAGCTCCGGCGGCAATTTCCTCGGTCCGGACGGCAATGTAGGCGATCCTCATGGTCTGGGCGATCTGCTGCCGCCCACCGAATTGCTGTTCCCTCAGCCCGAAACGCGGGAAATCCTGCCGATCGCGCCCGATGAAGAGCCGGAAGTCACCATCATCACGCCCGATCAGCCCACCGGCGCCACCGCCGCGACTGCTGGCGTGAGCGAGGCAGGCCTCCCTGCGCGCGGCAATGAACCGGCCGGTTCGGCGGCTGCCAGCGACAGCGAGCGCACCACGGGCACGATCGCCATCACCGCCAATGACGGCCTGGCCGGCGTGACCATCAATGGCGTTGCGATCACGACGGTCGGTCAGACGGTCGTGACGCCGCTCGGCGTGCTGACCATTACTTCGATCGCGCAAGACGCCATCGGCTACAACTATGTGCTGAGCGACAATGTCGTTGGCGCGCCGCCCGCCGAAATCTTCACCGTTGTCGTCACCGACAATGACGGCGATCAGGCGAGCGCGACGCTGACCATCTCCATCGCGGACGATGCGCCTACCGCCGTCAACGACGTCGACAGCGTGACCGAAGACGGCCCGCTGGTCGCCGACGGCAACGTCCTGACCGGCAGCGGCGGCAGCGACGCCAACGCCACCGACGGCGTTGCCGATGTGCAGGGCGCCGACGGGGCCGTCGTGTCGACCACCGGCACCTTTCAGGGGACTTACGGCACGCTGACGCTGACCGCGTCGGGCGGCTACAGCTATACGCTCGCCAACGGCAATGCGGCGGTGCAGTTCCTGGTGCCCGGCCAGACGCTGACCGACAGCTTCAGCTATACGATCACCGATGCCGATGGCGACACCTCCACGGCGACGCTGACCATCACCATCAACGGCGCGGACGATGGCATCACCATCACCGGCCTCAACGGCGCACCGGGGATCGAGGGCGCGGAAGTTGTCCTGCTGGAAAACGACCTGGCGGACGGCAGCTCGCCCGACGCGGCGGGCCTCACCAAGACCGGCTCCTTCGGCGTCAGCGGTGCTGACGGCCTGTCGGGCGTCACGGTCGGCGGCGTGTCGGTGCTGGCCAATGGCGCATTCGTCGCCGGGCAAGTGGTGACGACGCCGGTCGGCACACTGACCATCACCGGCTTCACCGCGACCGCCACGCAGGGCGGCGTGCCGACGGCCGGGACCTTTACCTACAGCTTCGTGCTGACCGACAACAGCCTGGGCCACAGCGGCGCAGGCGTGGACAGCATCCTGCAGAGCTTCGCCGTGGTGGCGACCGACCGCAACGGGTCGACCGCCAATGCCACGGTCGACGTGCAGATCGTCGATGACGTGCCGACCGCCAACAATGATGTCGATGGCGTCGCGGCTGGCACCTATGGCCCGGAAACCGGCAATGTCATCACCGGGGCGGGCACCGTCTCCGGCGCGGCGGGCGCCGACGTCAAGGGCGCGGACGGCGCCGTGGTGGCGACCACCGGCACCTTCGAGGGCGCCTATGGCACGCTGACGCTGAACGCCGACGGCAGCTACAGCTATGTCCGCGCGGCCGGAACGCCGGGCGGCGTGAGCGACAGCTTCAGCTACACGCTGCGCGACGGCGATGGTGATCTGTCCACCGCCACGTTGCGGATCGATATCGCCAATAGCGACGTCATGATCATCTCCATCCCGAAGGTGGGTGAGGGCACGATCGTCGACGAATCCGGCCTGACCGACCCGGTGGGCTCCAATGCGGGCAGCGGCGTCGACACGACGGACGGCACGATCACCTACACCGCGCCTGATGGTCCGGCGAGCGTCACCATCAACAATATCCCGATCACCGGGATCGGGCAGGAGATCGTCACCGACAAGGGCATTTTGACGATCACCGGCATCAGCGAAGGCAGCATCGATTATAGCTACACCCTGACCACCAACACGACCGGCGACAATGTGACCGACAGCTTCGTGGTCACTGTCACCGACGTCGACGGCGACCAGGCGACCGACACGCTGACCATCACCATCATCGACGACGTGCCGACCGCCACCAATGACGCGGATTCGGTTCGCGAGGATGGTCCGCTGGTGGCTGACGGCAATGTCATCGCCGGTTCGGGCGGCGGCGACGCCAACGCAACGGACGGCAATGCCGACGTGCAGGGCGCCGACGGCGCGCATGTCACCGGCATCGTCTTTGGCGAGACGGCTGGAACCGTCGGCGCGCCGCTGGCCGGGCTGTACGGATCGCTCTTGATCCAGGCGGACGGCAGCTATGCCTATACGCTGAACAATGAAAATGGCGTGGTCCAGGGTCTGGACAAGAACCAGACGCTGACCGAAACATTCACCTACACGCTGACCGATGGCGACGGCGATCCGTCCAGCGCGACGATCACCATCACCATCCAGGGAAGCGACGATGGCGTGACCATCAACGGTCTGGACGGCGAGGGCGCTGAGGAAACCGTCCTCGAAAATGATCTGCCGGGGGGTAGCTCGGAAGATGCGGCGGCGCTGACGCAGACGGGCAACTTCACTTTGTCCGCGCTGGACGGCGTGGCGGCGATCACGGTCGGCGGGCAGCCGATCTTCGGCGCGAGCGGCTTCATCAGCGGCGTCACCCTGTCCAACGCCTATGGCACGCTCAGCATCACCGGCTTCACGCCGACCGTGGGCGCGGATGGCGATGTGATCGGTGGGACGGTCAGCTACAGCTATGTCCTCAACGACAATACGCTGCTGCACACCGGCGCGAACGATGGCAGCCTGACCGACAGCTTTGCGGTCGTCGTCACCGACACCGATGGGTCGACCGATAGCGCCAGCCTGGATATCCGCGTGGTCGACGACGTGCCGACGGCAGTGGACGACAGCGCGGGCCAGCTCACGGAAAATGCGGCGGTTACGATCGACGTCTTCGCCAATGACGTAGCCGGGGCCGACGGCGTCAACCTCGCCAGCGGGGTAGCTCTGGAAACCGGCGCGGCCAAGGGCACCGTCGTCTATCAGGGCAATGGCGTATTCCTCTACACGCCCAATGCGGGCGCGGAGGGCAGCGACAGCTTCACCTACACCATCACCGACGGCGACGGCGACAAGTCGACCGCCACGGTGACGATCAATCTGCTCCAGGACTCGACGCCGACCGTCAGCGCAACCGACATGACCGTGTCCGAAGCTGGCCTGCCCGGCGGCACGCAGGAGGACGGGAACAGCGAGACCGCAACCGGCTCCATGACCATCGCGACCGGCGGCGATACGCTGACCAAGGTCGAGGTGCAGGACAAGAACGGCGCCTGGATCGACGTGACGGCGGCCAATGCGGGAACGCCGGTGGTCGTCGCTGGCGCGGCGGGCATGCTGACCGTGACCTCCGATGGGGCGGGCCATTACAGCTACAGCTACACGCTGGCGGTCAACGATCCGACCCATCCCGACAATAACCCGCTGGATGGTGACGGCATCAGCGGCGCGGCCGATCCCAAGGCGGGCGACGCCTTCGCCGTGCGCGTGACCGACAGCGACGGCGATCTCTCGCCGGCCGATACGATCAATGTCACCGTGCTGGACGACGCGCCGATCGCGGCGCCCGACAGCGGTTCCGTGACCGAAGGCGACTCGCTGGTCGTCACGGCTGGCGACGGCGTGCTCCACAATGACCAGCCGGGCGCGGACGGCTATGCGCCGGGCGTGGTCGGCGTGGCCAAGGGCAGCGACGCAAGCGCGCCGGTCAGCGGCGACGTCGGCACGGCGGTCGCGGGCGATTACGGCACGCTGACCCTCTTTGCCGACGGCAGCTATCGCTATGATGCGACGCCCAACGTCATCTCCGCCGACAAGCAGGATGTGTTCGTCTACACGATCCGCGATGCGGACGGCGATCTGGCGACGACGACGCTGACCATCAATGTCGCCAATGTCGCGCTGGCGGCGGACAATCAGACGAAGACGGTCTTTGAGGCGGCGCTGGACACCAGCATCACCGGCGACGACATCGCCGCTGGCAGCGTCACCGGCAGCACGCCGGGTCAGCCGACGGAGACGACGACGGGCCAGCTCAATGTCGTGGGCGCAGTCAGCTACACGCTGACCGGCCCGGCGACCGGCAGCCATGGCCAGCTTTTGCTCAACAGCGACGGCAGCTACACCTATACGCTGACCTCGCCGGTCGACGGCCCGACGGCCAATGACGGCGCCCTGCCGCTGGCGGGTGTGGAGGTCTTCACCTATCAGGCGGTCGACGGCTCCGGCAATATCGCCAACGGCACCATCACCATCGACGTGGTGGACGATATTCCGACGGCGGTGGACGACGTCGCCCAGACCGTGGCGGAGGACGGCGCCAATATCGGCGGCAATGTCCTGACCAACGACACGCAGGGGGCGGATGGCGCCATCCTGACCTCGGTCACGATCGGCGGCGTCACGACGGCGGTCAACGCCGAGGGTACGACCAATGTGAACACGGCCTACGGCGCCTACACCTTCACGGCGGCGGGGGCGTGGACCTTCAACCCGTCGACCAATCTCAATAATGCGAACGGGGTCAGCGCGGGCTTCTCCTATGTCATCACCGATGGCGACGGGGACCAGTCGACCGCCGTGCAGCCGATCACCGTCACGGACGGCGCGGAACCCGGCGCGAGCGGCCCGATCACCCTGGCGCTGGACGACCAGAATCTGGCGGGCGGCACCAGCTCCGGCAATCCGGACTCGACCAGCGGCACCATCACCTTCACGCCCGGTTCGGACGCCATCACCTCGATCGTCTTCGGTGGCATTGGCGGCCTGACCGGCGACCTGACCTGGCTGCGGGTGTCCGACACCAAGATCACCGGTTCGGACGAGCGCGGCGTCGTCGTAACGCTGGACCTGTCGGTCGTCGGCAATGTCGCGACCGTGACCGCCACGCTCAACGACAATTATGACACGCATCCGGGCGTCAATGTGGACGATCTGGTCGCGCTCGGCTCCGTGCAGGTGATCGCGCAGGATACCGATGGCGACACCGCCACCGGCACCGTCTCGGTTACCGTGTCCGACGACCTGCCGGTAGTCAGCGCCAATCCGGTCGTGCAACTGGATGACGACGCGCTGGGCGGCAATCCGAACGGCACGGGCGACGATGCGAACAGCGTCAACGCCACCGGCACGCTGGGGCATGACTATCGCGCGGACGGCGCGGGCGGCATCACTCTGCTCGCCACCGGCGCGCCGGTCGGCTTCACCTATGAAAGCAACGGTACCGTGCTGCAGGTGAAGCAGGGCAGCACGACCGTGTTGACCGTGACGCTGACCGATCCGGTCGCCGGCACCTATTCGGTGGCGCAGAATGCCGCGATCGTCCACCCGCTTGGCAGTGACGAGAACAATGTCAGCTTCGACATCGCCTATCGGGTCACGGACGCCGACAATGATACGGCCACCGGCACGCTGACGATCAATGTCGACGACGACACGCCGGTCGCGGCCGACGATACCGACGTCGTCAAGGAAGACGTCACGCTGACGGCCAGCGGCAATGTGCTGACCGGCGCGGGCAGCGACGGCAATCCGGCAGGCGCGGACTCGCTGGGCGCCGACGGTTCGGCGGCGGGCGGCGCGGTGACGGCGGTGACCGGCGGTTCCATCGGCGGCAACGCGATCGGCAGCTATGGCACGCTCGTCCTCAATGCCTCGGGCGGCTATACCTATACGCTGAACAATGGCTTGGCGGCGGTCCAGCATCTGGACGACGGCCAGACGCTGACGGACAGCTTCACCTATACGATCACGGACGGCGACGGCGACAGCACGACTGCCGTGCTGCGCATTACCATCCAAGGCACCAATGACGCGCCGCAGGTCGGCAGCGGCATCGCGGTCGTCTCGGAAGAGGGGCTGACCGGCGCCAATGCCGACACCGCACCCGGCCTGCCGAACGACACCACCAATGCGACGGTGGCGACCGGCACGATCACCGCGAGCGACGTGGACGGCGACGGCATCAGCATGACGCTGGGCAATCCGGGCGCGGTGCTGACCGCCGACGGCCTGCCTGTCACCTGGAGCGGCGTCGGCACGCAGACGCTGACCGGTTCGGTCGGTGTGGTGCCGGTGATCACCATCACCATCACCAACGGCGGCGCCTATACGGTGACGCTGCTCCAGTCGGTCGATCATAGCGGCATCAATGTCGAGGATCTGAAGAATTTCTCGGTCCCCGTGAACGTCAGCGACGGCACCGCCACGGTCGCCACCAGCATCGCCGTCACGATCGAGGATGACAGCCCGATCGCCGTCGACGACAATGTCACGACGATCGAAAAGGCATTGGCATCCACCGGCAATGTGCTGACCAACGACCATGTCGGCGCGGACACGCCGGGAGCCGTGGTGTCGATCGGCGGTAACGCCATCGCGCTGGGCGGCAGCCAGACGATCGTCGGCGCCCATGGCACGTTGCAGCTATTCTCCGACGGCAGCTACATCTACACGCCCAAGGCATCGGTTCCTTCGGGATCGTTCGACAGCTTCACCTATGTCATGCGCGATGCCGACAGTGATACGGCCAGCGCGACGCTGAAGTTCACTTTCGCAGGTGACGCGAACAAGCCGACGGCGGATAACACCGCCGCCAAGCTGGACGATGACGGCCTGACCGGCGGCAACGCGGCCAGCACGACCGGCGACGTCGACGCCAATGTGGGCGACAACGGCTTGGCCGGTCCCAGCGAGGCCAGCTATAGCGGCACCTTGCCCTTCACCTTCGGCGCGGACGGCGGCGGCAGCGTGACCTTCGCCAATCTGAACGGTACGACCGGCACGGTGGGAACCGATACGGTATCCTATAGCTGGAACGGCACGACCAACATACTGACCGCGACCATCACGACGGTTGGCGGCCGTGGTACGCCGCTGTTCCAGGTTGCCGTCGATCCGACCACCGGCGCCTATACGGCGACATTGCTCGACAATATACTGCACGCGGCGGGCGGGAATGAGAATGACGCCTCGGTCAGCCTCAACTTCCTCGTCACCGACAGCGATTATAACGCAACGACCAACCCGACATCCTCGGCCGTTGGACAGCTCAACATCTCGTTCAACGACGACATGCCCAGCGCCTTCACGCCAGCGGCTGGATCGGTGGCGAACAATGATAGCCCGGCGACATCCTTCAATCTCAACTTCGCCAGCGTGGCGGGCGCTGACGGCGTCGGCAATGCGCTGTTCAACATCACCGATGGCACGCTTGCCAAGGATACGGGCGGTGCGACGCTGCGGTTCAACGGCGAAGACCTGTTCATTTTCGGCAACGGCACCAATGTGTTGACGGCGAAGACCGCGGATGGCGATATCGGCTATACGATGACGCTGCAGCCCGGAACGGACAAATATGTGTTCGACCTCTACGGCACGATCACCAACGGCAGCGAAATTTCGATCAGCAGCTTCAGCTCCGCGAAGGCAGGCAATACCGATTATCGCGGCCTTGGGGTCGATACCACCGATGCCATCGATGTGCTGTTCTCCGGGCGCAGCGCGTCGGGCGCGCGGGGGTCGGTCAATACCGACAGCGACTCGATCGGCGTGGACAACCAGTCGGTCAATCCTGACGAGGGGGTTCGCATCGACTTGGTGAAGACGCTGACCAGCAGCGCGGGCACGACCACGGGCTTCGCCTATGCCGATCATCAGAGCGTCATCAGCTTCGAGCAGAATATCGCTCAGGTCGGTGGCAATCCCAACAATACGGTGTCGATCAAGGTCACGGCCATCGATGCCGACAACGACCAGGATCTGGGCTTCTCGTCCGCGACGCCAGAGACAGGCGAAAGCTTCGTCCCGATCGCAAAGGTGATCGTGACCGATGTGAGCACGGGGAATATCTACACCTTCACCGGCACAGGCTCGCAGGGCAGCATCGGCGTGACATTCGCTTCGGGCAGCGTCACCATCTCTGGCCTGCAGGTGAACGACAAATATGAGATTGTCGGAACCAAGGGCTTCGATGCAGTGCTGGTGGAAGCGCCGCACGTCAACAACCCCTTCGATCTTGGCGTGTTCTCGGTCGAGACGCTGAACAGCGGCGCCCCGATCAACATCAACCACGCCATCGTCGCTTCGGATGCCGACGGCGATAGCGTCAACAGCTCGGTCAGCGTGACGCTGACTCCGGTCGCCGTTCCTCCGGTCGCCATCGATCTCGACGGGGACGGGCTGGAGTTTGTCGGCCTGTCGAGCGGCGTGACCCATGATTATGGTCATGGCGAGGTTGCGACGGCCTGGATGTCTTCCGATGACGGCCTGCTCGCCCATGCGACGGGTGGCAGCTATGACATCGTCTTTGCCGACGACGCGCCCGGCGCGGCGAGCGACCTGGACGGCCTGCGCCTTGCCTATGACGGCAATGGCGACGGCGTGTTCGATGCCAAGGATGCGGCATTCGCTGAATTCGGCGTGTGGCAGGACGCGAACGGCAATGGCGTGGTGGATGCGGGCGAATTCAAGTCGCTCACCGATGCCGGGATCGCCGCGATCGAACTCAACGCCGACGGCAAGAGCTACACCGCCGCCAATGGCGACGTCACCGTGCTGGGCGAAGCGAGCTTCGTCCGCACCGACGGCACCAAGGGCACGATTGGCGACGTGCTGTTTGCGACCGGCGCCAAGGAAAGCGACGCCAGCAAGACGGAGAGCACGGCTAGCGGCTTCAACCAGGCGCTGGTAGCGGCCAGCCTGGTCGCGGTGGCGGGCGCAACCGCAACCACCACTGAGGAGCAGCCCGCGTCGACCACGACCGATAACGCCGCGCCGGTCACGGAAACCGCGCCGGCCGCCACGGTCACGGCCGAGCCGACCACGACGCAGGAAGACTCGTCGACCAAGATCGCGGCAACAGACGACAAGGCGACGCATGAGCAGCCCGCCGCGCCGGCCAGCCATGGCGGCGAGGAAACTGCGCCCGAGCATGCCACCCTGTCCGGCGGCGGCGATGCGCATGCCGCGGCAACCGAAACGGCTGAGGCATCTCAGCCCGATCTGGGCGGTCATCAGGGTCTGTTGGCGCAGTCGATCGACCTGCCGCCTGCCTTTGACGGCAATGCGGCGGCGGTTCTGGCGGCCCAGCAGGCGGCTCCGGCAGCGAATGCGGCGGAGGTCGTGAAGGAGGCGCTGGGCGCCCATGACGTGCCGAATATCGATGCGTTGCTGGCCGCCCTGCCGGGTGGCGAGCATGTCGCCGCGCCCTTCCTCCTCAACCCGGTAGCGGGCGAGGCGGTGGACAGCGGGCATCTGGCAGCGGCCACCGCCATCTTTGACGCGGCGATGGTGGCGCATGAAGCGATGGCGGTCGCCCATGGCTGATTTTGGGGCTGATCTGGAAATTTTCTCGCGGGGAATTTTGGGGAGAGTGAATATGCGAAATGCGTTGGAAAGGGCGGCGGCCGTCGGGCTGGTGACTGCCATGCTGACGACGACTGCGGCCTGGGCGGCGCCTGCTTCGCCCTTGCTGCAACTCGGCAAGTCCGAACTGAGGGATGCGCTGACCAGCCGTTACGATACGGCGGTCAAGGCTGTGGGCGACGCCAGCGTGCGTGCGGCCCAGGACAGCCGCTGGACCTACGCCGTCGAGGCGAAGAACCAGTGCGGCATCGCCATCGGTTTCATCAAATCCGGCACGAAGGATGCGGACAGCATCAACAAGTGCGACGACTTTGTGGCACGCCTTTCGGCGCCGCCACCGCCGCCGGTGTCGGCAGCTTCAGCCCCACCCGCGCTGGACTGTACGGCACCGGCGGTGTCCATCTTCTTCGACTGGAACATGGACACGCCGCTTTCCGAAGGGGCGAGCACCATCTCCACGCTGACGCAGACGGCGGCGCAATGCGGCTGGAAACGCTTCGGCGTCACCGGCTACACCGATACGTCGGGCGGCACCCGCTATAATGACGGTCTGTCGCTGCGCCGGGCGCAGAATGTCGCCAGCCTGATGAGCCAGGGGGGCATCGCCACGGATGCCATGACCGTCAATGGTCTGGGCGAAACCCAGTTGAAGATCGAAACCGCAGATGGTGTGCGCGAACCGATGAATCGTCGGGTCGAAATCACCGCCAGCGCGAATTAAGGGGAAGAAGGCATGACTATCATGCGCAAGACATGCGGCAGCCTGATCGCCCTTTGTGCGGCGGCGATGGTTAGCACGGGCTTGGCCCAGACCACCGATCTCAAGAGCGCGATCGCCGCGGCGATCGACAGCCATCCGGAGATCAACCAGGCGATCCAGAACAAGGAAGCGATCGAGTTCGAACGTGAACAGGCGCAGGGTCTTTACCTGCCCCGCGTCAGCGTAGAGGGATCGGCTGGCGTCCGCCGTCTGGAAAACGCCACCCGCCGCGCCCTCAACCTTGACAACCAGACGCTCTGGCCGCTGGAAGCGAGCGTGCGGGCCGAAGAGACCGTCTGGGACTCGGGCTATCGCAGCGCGGAAAAGCGGCGGCAGGCAGCGCGGACCGATGGCGCGGCCCTGCGCGTCGGTGAACGCTCGCAGTTCGTGGCGCTGAACGTCACCCGCCAATATCTTGACTATATGCTCCAGCAGCGGGTCGTGGCGGCGGCGGACGACAATATCGCCTTCCACCGCAAGTTGCTGGGCGATTTGGGCGAAGGCGTGACCAAGGGGTCGATCAGCATCGCTGACCAGCAGCAGGCCGAAGAACGGCTGCAAGCCGCCCTCGTCCGCAAGAGCGAGGCGGAGCAGGACATGACCAATGCGGCCATCCAGTTCCGCACGCTGACCGGCCTGTCGATCGATCAGGTCACCATGCCCGATCCGGTGATGAGCGCAGTGCCGCCGACGCTGGACGAAGCCATTGCCGCCGCGCGCACCAACAATCCGCTGGTGCGTGAGGCAGAGGCCGATATTCAGGCGGCCCATGCCGTGGTGGATGAGGCCAAGTCCGAGCTCGGGCCGACGGTTTCGCTGGAAGGAACCGGCCGCGTCGGACAGGATGTGGACGGCTTCAAGGGCAACACCAACGACATTCAGGGCCGGGTGGTCGTGCGCTGGCAGCTCTATAACGGCGGCATCAACCGGGCGAAGGTCCAGGAAATGACCCGCCGGTCGAGCGAAGCGCGCTTCCGCCTGAGCCAGCGCCAGCGCGAGGCGGAGGAAGATGTCCGCACCGCCTGGAATCGCTGGGATACGGAAAAGAAGCGTGTCACCGACCTGTCGCGGCAGGGCACGGTGTCCGACGGGCTGCTGGTGTCCTATCGCGAGCAGTTCAATGTCGGGCGGCGCTCGTTGCTGGACGTTTTGGACAGCCAGAACACCCGCTTCAACACGCAGGTACGGACCGAGACGGCGCGTTTTTCCGAGATTTTCGCGCAATATCAGATCCTGGCCGCCACCAACACGCTTCTCGATACTCTGGGCATAGCGGCACCTTCGGGCGCAAACCCCTATGCGCGGAAGAAATATGATGTCCCCGATTTGCCGCCTGCTGAATTGCAGCGGCGGCGTTATCCGGGCTAAGATCCATCTTTGGGGCCATCCGGGCGCAAGCCCGGATGGGCGGGGAAACAATGTTGGAACGAAGCACACTCAGTCTGGCCGAATGGCTGGACCATCAAGGCACGCCTAGCGACGAGCTGGTGGAGAGCATCGCCCATGCGGCGCGGCATTTCGACCGGTCGCCGGGTATCGTAAGCCTTCGCGCCGGCCTCGCCGTCGATGAATCCGGGCGCTTGCCCTTTCATCAGGCGGAATCCGCGCTCGACCAGATCGGTCTCTTGAGCGATCATGTCCGGGGACGGCTGGATAAATGGCGGCCGGGCAATCTGCCCGCCATCCTGCCGCTCCGGGGCGGGCGCTTCCTGCTGCTGCTGGATATCAAGGCCGGCGATGCGCTGGTCCAGCTTCCTCATGCGAGCGAAGCGGTCTGGGCGCCGCTCAGCGATCTGGAAGGCTATTTCACCGGCGAAGCGCTGGTCGTCATGGCCGACCATGGCCGTGAACGCGCCGAGGAACGTCCCTGGGACGAGCGGGTGCGCCAGCACTGGTTCTGGCGGGAAGTCTGGCGCGCGCGCGGCGGCTTCGGTTATGTGATGCTGGCCGCGGCGATCATTAACCTGCTCGCCTTCGCGCTGCCGCTGTTCACGATGAACGTCTATGACCGGATCATCCCGAACAAGGCGGCGTCCAGTCTCTGGGTGCTGGGCGTCGGCGTGATGCTGGCCTTCAGCCTGGATTTCGCGCTCAGGATCGCGCGCGCCAGGCTGGTTGACGAGGCGGGGCGCGAGATTGACGAACGCCTTTCGCAACGCCTGTTCGAAAAGGTGCTGAACACGCCATTGGCAAGCCGCTCCGGCAGCACCGGCGCGCTGGCGCGGCGCGTGTCCGAGTTCGAATCCGTGCGGGAATTCTTCACCTCGACCACCGTGGTCCTGGTGGTGGACATTGCTTTCCTTTTCTTCTTCGTCGGCATTATCGCGCTTCTGGGGGGCTGGCTGGCCATCGTACCGGTCGTCATGATGGGGATCATGGCGAGCGCAGGATTTTTCCTGCAACGGTCGATGGCCCGCCTGTCACGCGATGCCCAGGCGGATTCGAGCCTGCAAAGCGCGGCGCTGGTCGAAGCCATTGGCGGCATCGAGACGCTGAAGGCCTGCCGGGCCGAAGGGCGCATGCTGGAACGCTGGCGCCGCTACGCCCGGATGAGCGCGGCGACGCAGGAAAAGCTGCGGCGCCTGAGTTCGAAGAGCGTGACCCTGGCGGCCCTTTGCCAGCAGGTGACGAGCATCGCCCTGGTCATCGGCGGCTTCTATATGTTCGCGGCGGGCGACATTTCGATGGGTGCGATCATCGCCATCGTCATGCTGGCCGGGCGTTCGCTGGCGCCGGTCGGGCAGCTCGCCTTCGTCATTGTGCGGGCGCGGCAGGCGATGACGACGCTCGACAGCCTCCAGACGCTGATCGATCAGCCCGACGAGCGGCTGGACGGCGCGCGGGGCATCATCCCCAAGATCCGTAAAGGCGCGATCGTCGCGCAGGGGCTGGAGTTCGCCTATCCCGGCGCCAGCCAGCCGAGCCTGCGCGGCATCAATCTGCGGGTCGAGCCGGGTGAGCGCATCGGCCTGATCGGCCGGGTGGCGTCGGGCAAGTCGACGCTGGGCCGGGTGATCTGCGGCCTTTATCCGCCCACTGGCGGGTTGCTGACCATCGATGAAATCGACAGCCGCCAATATCATCCGCATGAGCTGCGTTCCGCCTTCCGCTATGTCGGCCAGGATGCCGAATTGTTCAGCGGTTCGGTGCGCGAGAATCTGTTGCTGGGCGCCCGCGAAGCCAGCGAGGAAAAGCTGCTGGAGGCGCTGGAGCGTTCAGGCGCGTCGCGCTTCTTCGGACGCGATGCGGCGGGGTTCGACCTGCATATCGGTGAACGCGGCAGCCGCCTCTCGGGCGGGCAACGCAGCTTCCTCGTCATGGCGCGCGCGCTGGTCGAACCGGCAAAGCTGCTTTTCCTGGACGAGCCGACAGGCGCGATGGACAACCAGACCGAGAATCTCTTCATCGACCATCTGGAAAAGGCGCTGGAACCCGATCAGACGTTGATCGTGTCGACCCACCGCCATGCGCTGTTGCGGATCGTGGACCGGCTGATCGTGATCGATCAGGGCGTGGTGCTGGCCGATGGACCGCGTGACGAGATCATCGGCCAGCTCCAGCGGGGGACAGGGCTATGAGCGCGCAGCCTGTCCGCATGGCGCCACGTGCTCCGGCGAAGGCCGGAGCCCAGTTCAGACGGCCGGACTGGGTTCCTGCCTTTGCAGGAACACGGCGTGCTGCGATCCTAGGCCTTGGCTGCTTCGCCACAGCGGCGTTGGCGGCGGCGGCGGCGGTGCTATTGCGCCACGACCAACCCCGCCCAGCCGTGCAGGCCAAGATCGTGGAGTCCGCGTCAGAGATCCCCCGCCAATATCTCGCTTTGGTCCAGATGACCGAGCAAACCGACGCCGCAGCGGAAGGCGACGAGGCTCGCGAGGAAAATCAGCGTCTCGGCTTCTCTGGCGGCATGATCGCTTCGGCCAAGCCGTTCCGCGCCTTGACGACCGCGGGCGAGGATCATGACCGCGCGCTCCAGTGCCTGACGCAAGCCGTCTATTATGAGGCGGCCCGCGAGCCCGAAAGCGGCCAGCGCGCCGTCGCGCAGGTTGTGCTGAACCGCGTTCGCCACCCCGCCTTCGCCAAGACGGTGTGCGGCGTCGTCTACCAGCGCTTCGACGCGTCGGTTTGCCAGTTCAGCTTCGTCTGCGACGGCTCCCTTGCACGCCACCCGCTGCCGGACCTCTGGAGCCGGGCGAAGCGGATCGCCGCCGATGCGCTGGCCGGACGGGTCGAGAAAGAGGTGGGCACCGCAACCCATTATCATGCCGATTATGTCTTCCCGCGCTGGGCGCCGCATCTGGCGAAGTTGGCGCAGGTCGGCGCGCATATCTTCTATCGCTGGCCGGGCGGCTGGGGTCTGCCGGGGGCATTCACCGGGCGTTATGCAGGCGGGGAGCATATTCCGGCCTTCGATCCGGCGCGCTTCGCCACGGTCGCGGAACCCGCGATCGACTATCCGCCCGTCGCGGCTTTGCCCGAACGCCGGGCATCCAATGATGTGGGCGGCCGCATGGACCCGACCAAGGGGTGGAAGCTCACCATCCCCGATCCTTCGACAAGCGGCGGCGCGTTGGGCGACATGCTCGCCCGCCAGCAAAAGGCCGCGCCGGTCGCGCTGGCGGCCGACGACCATAATCTTCAAGGGGTGCAACCATGATTTCGCGCTGGGTACGCTGGCTGCGGGGGCAACCGGGCAACAAGCAGGTCATTCTTTACAGCGGCGGCGGCATGCTGGTCTTCCTGATGTGGGCCAGCCTTGCGCCGGTGGATGAAGTGACGCACGGGCAGGGTAGGGTGATCCCGTCCAGCAAGGCGCAGGTCATCCAGTCCGCCGAACCGACCACGATCGAGGAAATATTGGTCCGTTCCGGGCAGAAGGTCGGCAAGGGACAATTGCTGGTGCGCCTGGATGACGCCATGCTGGCGTCCGAACTGGGGCAGATTCAGGCGGAGACGCGCTCGCTGACCGCGCGCGCGGGGCGTCTGGAGAAGGAAGGCACAGGCACCGGCGCGGCCTGCGCGACCGGCGGGCCGGAATGCGCGCAGGAACAGGCGCTGGCCGCAGTCCGCCAATCCGCGCTGCGCAGCAAGCAGGATGCGATGGCGGCCGCCGTCGACCAGCGCCGCCGCGAACTGGGCGAGGCGCAGGCGACCATCGACAGCCTTGGCGGCAGCGTGCAACTGGCGCGCCAGCGTGTGGCGATGCTGGAACCGCTCGCCGCGAAGTCGATCATCCCGCAGACCGAATTGCTGGATGCCCGTCGCGATCTGGTGGATGCGCAGGGACGACTGAACGCGGCGCAGCAACAGGCGTCGCGTGCCTCCGCCGCTATCCGTGAGGCGCAGGCGCAACTGTCCGAGGCAAATTTCCAGTTCCGGCAGGACGCGCTCAATGAACGTAGTCAACTCGAGGCCAAGATCGCCGTCAACAGCGAGTCTCTTCGGGGCGCAAAAGGACGGGCGCAGCGGGCGGAGATCCGCTCGCCCGTCGATGGCGTGGTCAATGACGTGCAGGTGACGACCATCGGCGGCTTCGTCAGTCCGGGGCAGAAGATCATGCAGATCGTGCCGGTGGGCGATAAACTGCTGGTCGAGGCGCGGGTGAAGCCCAACGATATCGCCTTCATCAAGACCGGCGACCGCGCGGTGGTGAAGGTGACGGCCTATGACTTTTCCATCTATGGCGGACTGTCCGGGACCGTACAGCAGGTTTCGGCCGACAGCGTCTATGACGAAGCGACGCGGGAAGCCTATTTCACCGTGGTTGTGGAGACGGACCGCGCATGGCTCGGCACTGGCGCGCACAAGCTGCCGATCACGCCCGGCATGGTGTGCGATGTGGAGATCATGACTGGCCGCAAATCGGTGCTGGCCTATCTGCTCAAGCCCATCATGAAGGCGCGGTCGGAGGCGCTCCGGGAGCGTTAAGCCATTCCCCAAGGATGAGGTGCTCCTGCGAAGGCAGGAGCCCAGTTCCGCCCTGGGATGATCGCTCTACCGTTTGAACTGGGCTCTCACGAGCCACGCGTCTCGTTCGAGTGCCTCCGCAGGAGCATGATTCACCAGGAAGGCGAGGATGCCCTCAGCGTGCCGCGAATTGCACCGGCTGCGGCGTCGTCACGCGATAGCCATGGGTCCAGCGGCCAAAGGCATTGAAGCTCATGATCGGCCGATAATCGCTGACGCTGGATGAAGGCAGCACCCGGTCGGTCATATTGTCGAGGATCATCAGATCGCCGCCGATCCGCACCGCCAGCACGGCATGGTCGGCCTGCCGCACCAGATCGCGGGCGATCACCAGGAACATGGCGTGCCGGTCGAAGCCCGCCGCCTCCAGCAGCTTCATCTTGGCGATAGCATAATCCTCGCAATCGCCCGCGCCGCTTTGCAGCGTCCGCGCCGCCGAACCCCAATTGTCGCCGCCCTGCCGGTCGTCCACGAAACGCAGCCGCCGGTTGACCCAGCTATTGATCATTTCGACCTGCTGCTGCGTCGACGAGCCGCGAGCTGCATTGAGGACAGCGCTCCAAACCCCCTTGCCGGGCAGGGCCGCCGAAACCGAAGCCCATTTGCCGTCGAGCAGAGTCCGGGAGATCGGCATGGCCACCGAACCGAACACGTCGGGCTGCCCATTGCGTGGCGGCTGGCCTGAAAATGCGGGAACAGGACGAGCAGGCATGACGAAAGCGCTTGCCTGCGGGATCGCAGCAGCCGTCGGCGTTGGCAGAAAGCCGCGCATGAAGCCCGGCACCAGTTCGGGCTGGCGATAGCTCGCCACGGAAAGCTGTACGCCCTGCAACTGCCAGCCGGGCAGCTTGCCGCTGAAATCGTTGATGCGCCGGTCGTTGACGATAGCGTCCGGAACGGCGGGCTGCGCGATCCAGGCGGTTTGGATGCTCCCGCCGCCCTGCTGCGCGCTGATCGCCGCCAGACGGCTCATGCCGCCCGCGAGGAGATTGGCGGAAATTCGTTCGGCCGGCGTATAGGCGGCAACGTTCCGCCCCAGAGCGTCCGGAAAGGCTGCCAGCGGCGCTTGCGCCAGCGCATGACCGCTTGCCGTTGCCAGCAACAGGGCAGGCGCAGCGCGGAGCGCGACACGGCACAGGGCCGGGGAATGAAGGGGCGGGGCGAAGCCTGACATGCTTGCCCGTATCGCGCCAAAAATTGAACATCCGGTGCGCCACGCTGGTTAACGCGGCGCTAGGCAAAAAATTGCCGCCCCTTTTGCCGCCCCTGTTCAGGCGAGCCTTTCGATCAGGCGTCGATCGCCTCTTCATCCACGGTCGCGGCATTTTCCTGAATGAAGGCAAAGCGATGCGCCGGGTTGGTGCCCATCAGCCGCTCGACTAGTTCGCGCACCTGTTGCCGATCCTCGATATCGTCGGGCAGGGTGACGCGGATCAGGCTGCGTGTCTTGGGGTCCATGGTCGTTTCGCGGAGCTGGCCCGGATTCATCTCGCCCAGCCCCTTGAAGCGGCTGACCTCGACCTTCTTGCCCTTGAATTCCTTGCGCAGAATCTCTTCGCGATGCGCATCGTCCTTGGCGTAGAGGCTCTTGCCCCCGGCCACGAGGCGATAGAGCGGCGGCTGGGCCAGATAGAGATGCCCGCGCCGCACCAGTTCCGGCATCTCCTGAAAGAAGAAGGTCATCAGCAGCGTCGCGATATGCGCGCCGTCGACGTCCGCGTCGGTCATGATGACGATGCGTTCGTAACGCAGATGATCGGGGTTGCAGTCCTTGCGCGTGCCGCAGCCCAGCGCCAGGATCATGTCGGCAATCTCCTGATTGGCGAGGATCTTGGCGGTGTTGGCTGATGCTACGTTGAGGATCTTGCCGCGCAAGGGCAGGATGGCCTGCGTCTTGCGATCACGCGCCTGCTTGGCCGAACCGCCCGCCGAGTCACCCTCGACCAGGAAAATCTCCGCGCCCTCAGGATCGTCGTTGGAACAATCGGTCAGCTTGCCCGGCAACCGCAGTTTGCGCGAATTGGTCGCGGTCTTGCGCTTGACCTCTTTCTCCTGCTTGCGCTTCAGCCGCTCGTCCATGCGGTCGAGTACATAGGCGAGCAGCGCCTTGCCGCGCTCCATATGGTCGGACAGATAATGGTCGAAATGATCGCGCACGGCGTTCTCGACCAGCCGCGCAGCTTCCGGACTGGTGAGCCGGTCCTTGGTCTGGCTCTGGAACTGGGGATCGCGGATGAAGACCGACAGCATCACCTCCGATGAGGTCACGATGTCGTCGGCGGTGATGTCCTTCGCCTTCTTCTGCCCCACCAGTTCGCCAAAGGCGCGGATGCCCTTCACCAGCGCGGCGCGCAACCCGGTTTCATGGGTGCCGCCGTCGGGCGTCGGGATGGTGTTGCAATACCAGCTATAGCTGCCATCCGACCAGAGCGGCCA
Source organism: Sphingobium sp. SJ10-10 (assembly GCF_036038995.2). NCBI lineage: Bacteria > Pseudomonadati > Pseudomonadota > Alphaproteobacteria > Sphingomonadales > Sphingobiaceae > Sphingobium > Sphingobium sp. SJ10-10. The sequence goes on along the minus strand of NZ_CP158132.1, from coordinate 1,259,947 downwards.
GGCGACGGCCCATTCGACGCGCCCGACCGAATCGGGAAAATCCTGCGACCCGGAGAAAAAGGCGCTGGTCGCGCATTCCCGGTCGCCCACCTGTTCCTTGAGGTGATCGGCCAAGCCGCCGGGAAACTGGAACACGGCCTCAGGCGGCGTATCGTCGGTGATGAGTTCGGGCGCGCATTTCCAGCGGATTTCGACGCCCGCGAACAGATAGGCCTTCGACCGCGCCAGCCGGTAGAGACGGGACGGCTTGAACTTCTGCTCCCCGAAAATCTCATGATCGGGCACGAAGCTGACCGACGTGCCGCGCCGGTTGGGCGCGGCGCCGACCTTCTCCAGCCCGCTGCTGGGCAGGCCTTGCGTGAAGCTCTGGCGGAACAGCTCCTTGTTGCGTGCCACCTCCACCACGGTAATGATCGAAAGCGCATTCACCACGCTGATGCCGACGCCGTGCAGGCCGCCGGAGGTCGCATAGGCCTTGTCGGTGAACTTGCCGCCTGAATGGAGCGTGGTGAGGATGACTTCCAGCGCCGATTTGCCGGGAAATTTAGGATGCGGATCGACCGGGATGCCGCGGCCATTGTCGGTGATGGTGAGCTTGTTGCCCGGCTCCAGCAGCACCTCGATCCGCGTGGCATGGCCCGCCACCGCTTCGTCCATGCTGTTGTCGAGCACTTCGCTGGCGAGATGATGCAGCGCCCGCTCGTCCGTGCCGCCGATATACATGCCGGGGCGGCGGCGAACCGGTTCCAGTCCTTCCAGCACTTCGATGGTGGAGGCGTCATAGCCGGGGGAAGAAGTGGGCTGGCTCTCGAACAGATCGGACATGGATATAGCTATAAGCGGGTGCGCGTCGTGCGCAAGCGCGACGCGCAAAGGAAAAGGGCCGGCTCTTTCTAAGAACCGGCCCTTTTTTCCGCATCTATCGTATTTTTTACCGGACCCTGGGTCCGCCAAAGGGCAGTGGCGGCGGCGGACGCCGCGTGCCGCGCGGCAACTGCGCCTGATAGGCACGGCCGCAATGTTCGACGCAATAGGGGAAGCCCGGATTGACCGTCTCACCGCAGAAGTGGAAGTCCGGCTCGCCCGGATGGCCCATCGGCCATTTGCAGATGCGTTCGGTCAGGTCCAGCAGCGTGGTCTTGCCGGCGATTTCCGGGCTGGGCTTGGCCGGCACCAGGCGACGCGGCGGCGCGGGCGGAATCGGCGCCTGCTGGTCGCCGGGGCCTTGGCGCAGGAAGCCGCCCGGCCCGACGGAGATGATGCGCGGCTGCGGCTTGGGCGGTTCCGCATCCGGAGCGGCCGCCACTGGAGCCGGTGCGGGTGTGGCAGGAGCCGCAGGCCGGACCGGCGAGGGGGCGGCGTGATGCACCGGAGCGGCCGGCTTGGGCGCTTCGGCCTCTGGCGCGGGTTTGCGCAGGGGCGGTGCTGCCTTTTTCGGCACTTCGTTGGCTTTAACCGGGGAAGGACGGGATTGCAGGCCCAGGCGATGCGCCTTGCCGATCACCGCGTTGCGGCTGACCCCGCCCAGTTCGTCCGCGATCTGGCTGGCGGTCAGACCCCGTTCCCACATTGCCTTGAGCTGGTCGATACGCTCGTCGGTCCAGGACAATGAATGACTCCTCAAAATTTCAAATCCGCGCCCTATATGGGGCGCGCCAGCACAGGTTCAATTTCCCGTGCATAACGCTCTTGCGGCACAACCCCTCAGCCGATAGTCGATCCGATCATGAACGACCAGTCCAAAATTGCTGCCTCCCTGTCGCATCAGCCGCCTTTCCATGAACCCGGCGAGCTGGTCATCCGCAATGTCAACTGGGCGGGAACCCGCGCGCTCTACCGGAAAGAAGTCAGGCGCTTCATGAAGGTGCAGCTTCAGACCATCTGGGCGCCTGCCGTCACGACGCTGATGTTCCTGGTGATCTTCACCCTGGCGCTTGGCGGGGCCAATCGTCAGGTGCTGGGCGTGCCGTTCCCGGATTTCATCGCGCCGGGCCTGATGATCATGGGCATGATGAACAATGCCTTCGCCAATAGCAGCTTTTCCCTGCTCGCGGGCAAGATGCAGGGGACGTTGATCGATTATCTGATGCCGCCGCTGTCGGTCAGCGAATTGCTGCTGGCGCTGGTCGGCGCGGCGGTGACCCGGGCTGTCTGCGTGGGGCTTGCGCTGTGGGGCGCGATGGCGCTTTGGCCGGGCGTGCACGTGACCCCGGCTCACCCCTGGGCGATCCTGTGGTTCGGGTTGATGGGCGCGGGACTGACGGCCTTTATCGGCGTGCTGACCTCGATCTGGGCGGAAAAGTTCGATCATGCCGCCGCCATCACCAATTTCGTGATCGGGCCGATGACGCTCCTGTCGGGCACTTTCTACTCGATCGACCGGCTGGCGCCCGTCTTTCGCGCTATCAGCCATGCCAATCCCTTCTTCTACGCCATTTCCGGCTTCCGCTACGGATTCGTCGCGGCGGCGGACGGCGATGTGGTGGTGGGCAGCCTGGTGCTGTTGGGATTGAATATCGGTCTGGGAGTGCTGTGCTATGCGCTTCTCAAGCGCGGGTGGAAGCTGAAGGCCTGATTGGAGAGACGCCGTCCTCCTGCGAAGGCGGGAGCACGGCATTTTCAGGCACTCAGGTCAGGCCTGCAATGACCGGCACGACCAGTATGATCGCAAACAGGGTAACAGTCGCCATCACCCAATGATGCAGCCGGGGAAGGACGCGCTCCTCGCGCCCTTCCGAGGGTTTCAACAGCATCAGACCGAAACGCCCTTGCCCCCGACCCGCGTCAGCGCAAAGCCCGCCGCTTCAGCCTCCCTGCGCGGATAGATGTTGCGCAGGTCGACCAGCACCGGCCCGTTCATCGAAGCGGCGAGGCGCTTCAGGTCCAGCGCCCGGAACGCGTCCCATTCCGTCACCAGAACCAGCGCGTCGGCGCCGGTCGCGGCTTCATAGGCATCCTTCGCCATGGTCACGCCCGGCATTAGCGGCGCGGCCACCTCCATGCCCTCCGGATCATAGGCGACGATCTTCGCACCCGCATCCTCCAGCGCCTGCACGATGGCCAGGCTCGGCGCATCGCGCATATCGTCCGTATTGGGCTTGAAGGTCAGGCCCAGCAGCGCGACCGTCTTGCCTCGCGCTTCGCCGCCCAGCGCCTTGACGATCTTGCGGCCCATGGCGCGCTTGCGCAGGTCATTCACCTGCACGACGGTTTCGACGATGCGGATCGGCGTGTCGTAATCCTGACCCGTTTTCACCAGCGCCAGCGTGTCCTTGGGGAAGCAGGAACCGCCATAGCCCGGCCCGGCATGCAGGAACTTCGATCCGATCCGATTATCCAGCCCGATTCCCCGCGACACATCCTGCACCTCGGCGCCGACTGCTTCGCACAGGTCCGCCATCTCGTTGATGAAGGTGATCTTGGTCGCCAGAAAGGCGTTGGCGGCATATTTGATCAGCTCCGCCGTCCGCCGCCCGGTGAACATGACCGGCGCCTGATTGAGGTTCAGCGGGCGATAGACCTGCGCCATCACCTCGATCGCGCGCTCGCTGCCGGTGGTGCCGACGACCACGCGGTCGGGCCGCTTGAAATCCCCGATCGCCGCGCCTTCGCGCAGGAATTCGGGGTTGGAGACGACATGGATGTCGAGATCGGGCCGGGCTTCCCTGACGATCCGCTCGACTTCATCGCCGGTGCCGACGGGGACGGTGGACTTGGTGACGATGACCGTCGGCCCGTCCAGCGATTCCGCGATTTCCTTCGCAGCGGCATAGACATAGCTCAAATCCGCGTGCCCGTCGCCGCGCCGCGAAGGCGTGCCCACGGCAATGAAGATCGCGTCCGCGCCCTTCACGCCCGCCGTCAGATCGGTCGTGAAGGTCAGCCGCCCCGCGGATGCGTTGCTGCCCACCAGATGGTCGAGGCCCGGTTCAAAGATCGGCATCCGCCCGGATTCGATCGCGGCGATCTTGCCCGCATCCTTGTCCACGCACACCACGTCATGGCCGAAATCGGCAAAGCATGCGCCTGACACCAGCCCGACATAGCCCGTGCCGATCATCGTGATCTTCATAAAATAACTGAGCCTTCGTTTGGGAAGAGGGTTCGGCTGGCCTCTAGCATAGGTTTTTGCCAATGCGAAAGCGTGCGTCGGGGGTACTCATGTTCAGGGGATAGTTACCATTTTCTGCCAGGCACTTATCCGATTGGCGGCTTGCAAAGGGCAGGAAATGAAGGTTGCGCTGGTGTTCGGGACGCGCCCCGAAGCGATCAAGCTGTTTCCGGTGATTCACGCGCTACGGGCGCGGGAGGATGTGGAAACCCGCGTGATCGTGACCGCGCAGCATCGCGGCCTGCTGGATCAGGTGCTGGAGATTGCCGGGATCGTGCCCGACATCGACCTGGACGTGATGACGCCGAACCAGACGCTGGACGGCCTCACCGCAAAGCTGATCGTGGAACTGGGCCGCGCCTTCGACGCTGAAAAGCCCGACCGCATCGTCGTGCATGGCGACACGCTGACCACCATGGTCGCCAGCTTTGCCGCCTATTACCGGAAGATTCCCGTCGCCCATGTCGAGGCGGGCCTGCGCAGCGGCGACATCCACCATCCCTGGCCGGAGGAAGTGAATCGCCGCGTGGTGGCCTGCATCGCGGACATGAACTTCGCTCCGACGCAGGCGGCCGCCAATGCCCTGCTGGCCGAAAATCGCGATCCGGCGACCATCCACATTACCGGCAACACCGTGATCGACGCCCTGCTGGCCACCCGCCAGCGCGTTCTGCAGGAGCCCAGCCTTGCCGCGGGGCTGGACGACCTGGCCCAGCGTTTCGCGGACAAGCGGATCATCGCCGTCACCAGCCATAGGCGGGAAAATTTCGGCGGCGGCATGGAAGCGATCGCCCGCTCCATCGCGGATATCGCCGCGCGTCCCGATGTCGCGGTGATCTTCCCCGTTCACCCGAATCCCAATGTGCGTCCGGTGATGGACGCGGTACTCGGCGGCCTTCCCAATGTCGCGATGATCGAGCCGCTGGACTATCCTCATTTCGTCCGCCTGCTCGACCTGTGTGACCTTGTCCTGACCGATAGCGGCGGCGTGCAGGAAGAGGCGCCCTCGCTCGGCAAGCCGGTGCTGGTGATGCGCGAAACGACGGAGCGTCCCGAGGGGGTGACGGCCGGGACGGCGAAGCTGGTCGGCACGGACCGGGCTGCAATCGTCCGCTCCGTCTTCGCCCTGCTGGATGATGAGGCTGCCTACGCCGCCATGTCCCGCGCCCACAACCCCTTTGGCGATGGCCACGCGTCGGAGCGCATCGCGGACGTCATAGCCGCCAGCGCAGCGGCTGACGATCTGGAAGAGGCGGCCTGACGTTAGCGGTGTTCCTGCCTGCGCAGGAACACAACGCATCCAAATCCTCGTTACCGAAATCTTCAGCATTTCCAGTCAGAAACCGGGGGAAATCATCGGCTTCCCCAGGAATTCCAAATGCCCCTCGACAAGCTTCAGCAGAAGGTTTCCGTCATCGGCCTAGGCTATATCGGCCTGCCGACCGCCGCCCTGATCGCACGAGGGGGCGCAAAGGTGGTCGGCGTCGACGTCAGCGCCCATGTGGTGGAGACGGTCAACTCCGGCCGCGTCCATATCGAGGAAGTCGACCTCGACGGCCTCGTCCAGGGCGTCGTCTCCCGCGGCAATCTGCGCGCCAGCCTGGAAGTCGAACCCAGCGACGTCTTCATCATCGCCGTCCCCACGCCGGTAGCCGAAGACCGCGCCCCCGACATCAGCCACGTCCTCAAAGCCGCCCGCACAGTCGCGCAAGTTCTGAAAGCGGGCGACACCGTCATCCTCGAATCGACCTCCCCCGTCGGCACTACCGAGGCCATGCGCGACCTCTTCGCCCAGCTTCGCCCCGACCTCAAAATGCCTGAGCCGGGGGTCGCGGGCGACATCGCCATCGCCTATTGCCCGGAGCGGGTTCTCCCCGGCCGCATATTGGTCGAACTGATCGACAATGACCGCTGCATCGGCGGCATCACGCCCCGCTGCGCCCGCAAGGCGCTGGGCTTCTACCGCCAGTTCGTGCGCGGCGCCTGCATCACCACCAGCGCTCGCGCCGCCGAAATGGTGAAGCTGGTCGAAAACAGCTTCCGCGACGTCAACATCGCCTTCGCCAACGAACTGTCCGTTATCGCGGAGCGCATGGACATCGACGTGTGGGAAGTCATCCGGCTTGCCAACCGCCACCCCCGCGTCAACATCCTGCAACCCGGCCCCGGCGTCGGCGGCCACTGCATTGCCGTCGACCCCTGGTTCATCGTTCATGGCGACCCGGAAAACAGCCGCCTCATCCGCACCGCCCGCGAAGTGAATGACGGCAAGACCGACCATGTCGTCGCGAAAGCATCCGACCTGATCGACGAATTTCCGGGCGAGCAGGTCGCCTGTCTCGGCCTCGCCTTCAAACCCAATATCGACGATTTCCGCGAAAGCCCCGCCGTGAAGGTCGCCGCGCGCCTCGCCAAACGCTATGGGCGCCGGATCAAACTGGTCGAACCCTATGCCCATGATCTGCCGATGGAGTTCGCCGGAACCGGCGCCGAGCTGATCGATCTCGATACGGCTCTGGAACAATGCGGCGTTTTCGTCATTCTTGTCGATCATGACATGTTCAAATCGGTCCCGGTGGACGAACGTTCCGACAAGGCGGTCTACGATACGCGCGGCGTCTGGCCCGATCAGCCCCGGCGAGTCGTCCCGGATCAGGCCCGGATCGCCATCTGATCGGGCGCATGGGCTCGCCTTCCGACGAGCCCATGGTTGCCATGTCCCCGTCGCGCCGTTAACCCCGCCCGCAATGGCAGGCTTCATGCGTGCCCAGAGAATTTGCGGGGATTTTTAACGGCATGAACCGGCCGACCGACAGCAGGAACCAGATGCTGGTCATGATCATGGCCTGCGCGCTGCTTGGCGCCTGCTCGACCGTGGAGGACGCGCCGAAGTGGGATGCCGCCTATGCCGCCATCCCGCCCGCCCCGGCGGTAGGTGTCGATTACCGCATATCCCCCGACGATATCCTACGCATCCAGATCTATCACGAGCCGGGCCTGTCGCTGGAAGATGCGCAGGTGACGGCGGCGGGCATGGTGCGCATGCCGTTGGTCGGAGACGTCTCCGTCGCAGGCCTTTCCGCCAGCGAAGCGTCGGACGTCATCGCCGGGCGCTTGGGCGAGCGCTATCTCGTCTCCCCGCAGGTGACGATATTCGTCAAGAAGGCGGTGGGCCGCCGCATCACCGTCGACGGCGAAGTCCGCGAACCGGGCCTGTTCCCGTTCGACGGCCGCCTCGGATTGTTGCAGGCTGTCGCCTTGGCCAAGGGGCCGACCCGGCTCGCCAGCCTCGGCCAGATCGTGGTGGTCCGGCAATCGGACGGCGAGCGCAAGGCCGCGATGTTCGACCTTGGCGCGATCCGTAAGGGGCGGGCGCCCGATCCCGAAATTCTGCCGGGCGACACCATCATCGTCGGCCTGTCGCGAGCCAAGGCGATCCTGGGCGGCGCGCTGTTGGCCCTGCCGGTGGTCGGCGCGGGCTTCGTCGCGCTGGATGGAGGGCTCTGATGGCGGGGCCGGGCCTGTTGATCGACGGCGCCTCCACCACGATGGAAGGCCGCGCTGCCCGCTTCGCCACTGCCGCGAGCGGAGCGTGGACGGCGGTTCGGCGGCATCGCATCATCCTGTTCGTCACCATGGCGCTTTGCGTGCTGGCGGGCGTGGTCTTCATCCTGCTGTCGACCCCCGATTATCAGGCGACCGCCTCGGTCGAGGTGGAGGATATCCCGGCCGGTGCCGCAGGTGCCGCCGCCGCGCAAAGGCAGGCGACACCGTCCGACAATGAAGCGCTGATGCAGACCGAACTGGAGGTGCTGCGCAGCCGCGCTCTGGCGGAGGATGTGGCCCGCGAACTGGCGCTGGTCGGCAGCCGCACCTTTTTCGACGGCATGGATGTCCGCCGCCCGGACCAGGGAGCGGGATCGCTCACCCAGCGGCAGGTCGAAACCGAGATGGTCGTGGGCCTGCTGCGCGACAATCTGCATGTCGAGCTGCCGGGCAAGTCCCGCGTCATCCGCATCAGTTTCACCAGCGCCGACCCGGTGCTGTCGGCCCGCGTCGCCAACAGCTATGCCGACAGCCTGATCCGCGCCGACCTCCGGCGCGGCTTTGAATCCGGGGTTCAGGCCCGCCGTTTCCTGCTGGGCGAACTGGACGGGGCGCGCAAGGATCTGGAACGAGCGGAGCGCGATCTGGCGGTTTATGCCGCCAATGCCGGCGCGATGGCTCCACCGGGGTCGAAGGACGATGAAAGCGGCGACACGCCGCCCGAAGGCACCACGGCGACCCGGCTGGCCCAGCTCAACGCCTTCCGCGCACAGGCGACGGCGGACCGGATCGCCGCCCAGAAACGCTGGGAAAGCGCGCGCATGTCCAGCGTCGAAACCCTGCCCGAAGTGCTGAACAACGGTGCCATGCAACAGATCATGACGGAGCGGGCCCAGGCGAGGGCGCAGGTCGTGCAGGAACGCCAGTTCCGCAAGGATGCCCATCCCGAAATGCGCGAAGCCCGCGCGCGGCTGGCGGCGCTGGACGATCAGGCCGAAGGTATGGCGAACACCATCCGCGCCTCGCTCAAGGAACAGTTCGACGTCGCCATCCATGGCGAAAAGCAGATCCAGTCCGAAATCGCCAAGGTCGAGCGGCAGGCGCAGGCCGAACGCGGCCGGGGCGTGCAGATGAACATATTGGAGCGGCAGGTCGACACCTTCCGCCTGCTGCACGACAGCCTGCTCCAGCGCTATCGGGACATGGCCTCGCAAGCGGGATTTCAGGCGGGCCGCATCCAGCCGCTGGACCGGGCGGCGGTGCCATCGCGGCCTTCCTCGCCCAATATCGGCGTCACCATGCTGCTGGCGTCGCTGGGCGGGCTGTTCCTCGGATTATTGGCGGTGGCGGGGCGGCATATTTTCGACGATGCAGTGACCTCCGCCGATACGCTGGCGGAGCGGGTCAACCTGCCGCTGCTGGGCGCGGTTCCGGCGGGCGAGAAGCCTGGGGCGGAGATTTTCGGGCCCATGGCCTCCTCGCTGCTGCTGGGTTCTGCGGTGGGCCTGCCGCGCTCGATCCTCGTCACCAGCGCGCAGGAGGGGGAGGGCAAGTCCTCGACCCTATATGCCTTGGCGAAGGCGCTGGCGAAGCTCGACAAGCGGGTGCTGGTGATCGACGCCGACATGCGGCGGCCCAGGCAGCATAGCCTGTTCGGCGTATCGCCCGCGCGCGGCATCAGCGAATTGATGACGGGACAGGCGAAGATGGACGATGTCATCGTCGACAGCGGCGTGGCGGGCGTGGCTCTGCTGCCCTGCGGCGCGATCCCGCCCAGCCCGGCCGAATTGCTGGTCACGCCCGCGATGGATTCCCTGCTGGCGACCGTGCGCGAACGTTATGACACGGTGCTGATCGACGCGCCGCCCATTCTCGGCCTGTCGGACGCCTGCCTGCTGGCGAGCAAAGCGCAAGTGACGCTGCTGGTGGTCGAATGGGGGCGCAACCATCATGGCGGGTTGCGCGTGGCGGTGGATCGCCTCCGCCGCGCAGGCGGCGCGATTATCGGCGCGATCCTCACCAAGCAGGAAGGCCGCCCGTTCGAATATGACTATCACCGGGGCGGCTAGAGCGGAAAGCGCACCCTACCAGTCATTCCCGCGGAAGCGGGAATCCATCTCCGGACATTTCCATAAATTTCGGCTGCCAGGGGATGCATATCCGGCAGAGTGGGAGTCTCGTTAAACGGCATTTGCCGACATCCGTCATCCCAGCGAAAGCTGGGATCTCAGGCGATGATGCAATATCAATCCTCACGGGATTCCAGCTTTCGCTGGAATGACGAAATTGGGTGGAAAGCGGTCATTAACTCGATAGCCTTACAGCGGCGTCGGAAAGGAAACGCCGTGCGGAAAAAGAAGTTGTCTCAGTGGGCGCTTATATATGGGATAGCCTTCGCGTTATTCGCCGCTGGCTTTGCGGTCCGGTTTCTTTCCCTTCCTGCATGGCTCAATCTGACGATTTACGGGATTGTCGCTGCGCCAGTGATATGGCTGGCCTGCCGCGAATTGATCAAACGAAAGGCCGAAAAGCGGATGGACCGAAAGGCAGCTTGGCGCACCTTTATCCGCGACCGCAACGTCCGGTAGTGGTCGTTTTCCGACTCTCCTTTCAATCATCCGGCCCCTGAGCCTGATGGCTGGCTGAGGATAATGGGTGACCCAATGGCCACAGCATCCTCAAAAGCATCCTATTTCTCCAACAATGTACAATTTCGCCTGTCCTATTTCGCGCCGACGGGTCTATCTCGCTTCCCTCTTTGAAACGTCCGACACATCGCGCCGCCACGCATACGCGCGCCCGGGCACGCGCGCGCATACACTGTGAACTTCGGCGTGGAACGCTCGACCGCGAACAGGAAAAAGGCCCGGAAACCGCAGTTTCCCGACCTTCCATAGCGTCAACTATGTCACTCTACCCCTCGGAGGGACAGCGCCTCTTAGGCCCGGGCCAGCAGCCCTTCCACCAGCCCCTCGAACAACCTTCGGCCGTCGGTCGCGCCATGGGCCGCTTCGATCACCCGTTCGGGATGCGGCATCATGCCCAGCACATTGCCCGCTTCGTTGAGGATGCCCGCAATGTTCCGCGCCGAACCGTTGACGCTCTCCGCATAACGCAGCGCCACCCGGCCTTCACCTTCCAGCCGGTCCAGCGTCGCCGCATCGGCAAAATAATTGCCGTCATGATGCGCCACCGGAAAGCTGATCGCCTCGCCCGCATCATAGCGGCTGGTGAAGGCGCTCTGCGCATTTTCGACCGTCAGCGCTACGTCGCGGCAGACGAAATGCCCGCCCGCATTGCGCAGCAGCGCGCCAGGCAGCAGCCCGCTTTCGGTCAGCACCTGGAAACCATTGCAGATGCCGAGCACATAAGCCCCGCGCTCTGCCGCTTGTCCGACCGCCTGCATCACCGGCGAACGGGCCGCCATCGCGCCGGAGCGCAGATAGTCGCCATAGGAAAAGCCGCCCGGCACGCCGATCAGGTCGATATCGTCCGGCAATTCGGTCTCGCGGTGCCAGATCATGGCAGGCTTCGCGCCGGTCGCCGCCTCGAACGCCACGGCGAGGTCGCGGTCGCAATTGCTGCCGGGGAAGACGATGACGGCGCTCTTCATGGCTCAGGCCTTTTCGATGCGGTAGTTTTCGATCACCGTGTTCGCCAGCAGCTTGCGGCACATGGCGTCGATATCCTCGTCGCTGGTGCCGTCGGCCAGGTCCAGCTCGATCAGCTTGCCCGCGCGCACATCGTTGACGCCGCCAAAGCCAAGGCCTTCCAGCGCGTGGTGGATCGCCTTGCCCTGCGGGTCGAGGACACCGCCCTTGAGGGTGACGAAGATGCGGGCTTTCATGGGGCAAGGAACTCCGTAAACAGGCTTTCGCGCACCCCCTAATCTCCTCGGCTCCTACAGGCAAGGCATTATGCTTTTGTTAGCGACAGCCGCGCTATCTTCCGGGCCGGAGGGAAGGGTTTTTGCATCATGGCTGGTCTTGCTTTGGCGATGTTTGTCGGGCTTTTCGCCTTCGGTCAACAGGTTATGGGCTATGACGATCCCCATGGCCGGGTTCAGCTTGCGCTTCTGGCGACCTTCACCTTCGGCGTCTTGATCGGTTATCGCGCGCATAGCTGACACGCCCGGACGAAAAACCTGCTCCCGCCATCGGCTTCCTTGCTTTAGGCGGGCGCCATGAATCCGGAATATCTCTATTATGCCTGCGCCATTGCGGCTGTGATCCTGTCGGGTCTTGCCAAGGGCGGATTTGCCGGGGTCGGCGCGCTGGCCATGCCGATCATGGCCCTGGGGGTCGACCCGGTGAGGGGGGCGGCGATCCTGTTGCCTATCTTGATCCTGCAGGATGTCGTCAGCGTCTGGTCGTTCCGCCATAGCTGGGACCGGCATGTGCTGACGGTCATGCTGCCGGGCATGGCGACAGGGATCGGTCTTGGCTATTTCTTTGCGGCGCAGGTGTCCGAAGTCGCTGTGCTGGGGGTGCTGGGCCTGATCTCGACGCTGTTCGGCCTTCAACGCCTGTGGGTCGAGCGGGGCGGGGCGATCGTGCTGCCGTCCACGTCACCGACTTGGGTGGGGGTGCTGTTCGGCGTGGCGAGCGGTTTCACCAGCCAGATCGCCCATGCCGGATCGCCGCCCTTCCAGATGTGGGTGCTGCCCAAGCGCTTGCCCCGCGACGTTCTGGTCGGAACGACGGCGATCGCCTTTGCGACGGTGAACTGGATGAAGGTGCCCGCCTATGCCGCCCTGGGGCAATTCACCAGAGGCAATCTTCTGGCGACGGCGATGCTGACCCCGTTGGCCGTGGCCGCCACTTTCGCGGGTGTGGCACTGGTCCGGCGGGTCGACGCCGCGCGTTTCTACACGCTCATCTATGTGCTGATGGTGCTGCTGGGCGTCAAGCTGATGGCGGACGCGCTGCTCGCCTGAGCAGCGCGCCGAACTCCATCAATCCTTGCCGCGCTTCTTGCGGTGGGTGTCGAGGTCGAGGACGGTCGTGTCCGCGCCTTCGGGCATCAGGCCCAGGCGGCGGGCGACTTCCTGATAGGCTTCGACTTCGCCGCCCAGGTCGCGACGGAAGCGGTCCTTGTCCAGCTTTTCGCCGGTGGTCATGTCCCACAGGCGGCAACCGTCCGGGCTGATCTCGTCGGCCAGGATGACGCGGCTATATTCGCCGTCCCACAGCCGGCCGAATTCCAGCTTGAAGTCGACCAGGCGGATGCCGATGCCCGCGAACAGGCCGCACATGAAGTCGTTGATGCGGATCGCCATGTCGGCAATGTCATGCATCTCGTCCTGCGTTGCCCAGCCGAAGCAGGCGATATGCTCTTCGGACACCAGCGGGTCGCCCAGCGCGTCATCCTTGTAGCAATATTCGATCAGCGTCCGGGGAAGCTGCGTGCCTTCCTCGATCCCCAGCTTCTTGCTGAGCGAACCGGCGGCGACGTTGCGCACCACGACTTCGATCGGCACGATCTCGACCTGACGGACGAGCTGCTCGCGCATGTTGAGGCGGCGGATGAAGTGGGTGGGAACGCCGATCTGGCCGAGCAGGGTGAAGATATGCTCGGAAATCCGGTTGTTGAGGACGCCCTTGCCTGAAATCGTGCCCTTTTTCTGGGCGTTGAAGGCGGTCGCGTCATCCTTGAAATATTGGATGATCGTGCCCGGCTCCGGGCCTTCGTAAAGGATCTTTGCCTTGCCTTCGTAGATCTGGCGGCGACGGGCCATATGCGGTTCCTGTCTTCCCAATAATGAATGTGCCCCGGCAAACGCGAATCGAGAAGGATCAGCGGGTGCCGGGGCTGCTTGGGCTGGCCCTTAGACCAAAGTGCGCAAGGGTGCAAATGGATGGCCGCTCCTACAGGACGTCCCCGAACATCAACCAGACCAGCGCGATCCAGGCCACTAGCCCGATCGCGCCCAATATGACGCCCGATCTGGCGCGAAGGGCGGCGATCGGGCCGCGCGCTTGTTCTTCGTCTTCCATCGCCGCGACATTAGCGGCAGATGAGGGAAAGTTAAGCCGGTTCCGCTTCCGGCTTCATTTCGCCGTTGCGCTGCACCGCCATCAACCGTTCGGTGAAGCGCTGGCGCCACCAGCTTATGTCCTGCTGTTCCACGCTGTCCATCATGGCGCGCCAGCGGCGCTTGCGCTCGTCCAGCGGCATGGCGAGAGCGCGGGTGATGGCGTCGGACATCTCCTCCGGGCTGTAGGGGTTGATCAGCAGCGCGTCCTTGAGCTGCTGGGCGGCGCCCGCAAAGCGCGACAGGATGAGGACGCCGGGATCGTCGGGATTTTGCGCCGCCACATATTCCTTGGCGACCAGGTTCATGCCGTCGCGTAGCGGGGTGACGAGGCCGATCTTCGCCGCGCGATAGATGCCCGCCAGCTTGTCGCGGGGATAGCCCTGGTTGACGTAGCGGATCGGCGTCCAGTCGACATCGCTATATTCGCCGTTGATGCGGCCGGCGAGGGAATCCAGGGTTGCGCGGATATGCTGATAGCTCTCCACCTCCCCGCGGGAGGGCGGAGCGATCTGTGTCAGGACGACGTTGCGATGGTGTTCGCTATGGTCCTTCAGGAAGCGGGCATAGCCGTTGAAACGTTCCTCCAGACCCTTGCTGTAGTCTAGCCGGTCGACCCCCACGATCATGACGCGATCCTGGAGGGAGCGGCGGACCTTTTCATACATGTCGCCGGCCGCTTCGCTGACGGCGGCATGGGCATATTCCTGCGCGTTGATGCCGATCGGGCAGGCGATGGCCTGAATGGTGCGGTCGCCCAGCGTCACAAAGTCGCCGTCCACCGAGCCGTTCATTTCCCGTTCCACATAATGGCGGAAGGATTCCAGCCATTCCTCGGTATGGAAGCCCACGACATCATAGGCGAAAAGAGCCTGCACCAATTTGGTATGATGGGGGAGTGACACCAGCAGCCGGGTCGGCGGCCAGGGGATGTGCAGGAAGAAGCCCATGCGATTGTCATGGCCTCGGTCCCGCAGCATCCGGCCCAGCGGGATCATGTGATAATCCTGGACCCAGATGACGTCTTCCGGTTCGATCAGCGGGCTGGTGGTGTCCGCGAAACGCTGGTTGACGCGGTTGTAGCCGCCCTCGAAATCGCGTTCATATTCGGCCAGATCGATGCGAAAGTGGAACAGCGGCCAGAGCGTCTTGTTGGCATAGCCGTTATAATATTCGTCGACATCCTGTTCTTCGAGGTCGATGGTCGCGGTCTTGACCCCTTCATCCTCGGAAAAGCCGATCTGCCCGGTGAAATTTTCCGTGACCTCGCCGGACCAGCCGACCCATATGCCGCGGCTTTCCCGCAGCGCCTGGGAAAGGGCGACGGCCAGCCCGCCCTGATTGCCGGTTTTGCTGGGTTTGCTGACCCGGTTGGAAATGACTATCAAACGGCTCATGCCAAGCGCCTCCATGCCAAGCGCCTCATCGCATCACGCTCCATGGTTTGCTCAATAGCACGGCGCAGTTGATAATGCCGACCAATGAGTAGGTTTGGGGATAGTTCCCCCATAACTCGCCGGAAACAGGGTCGATATCTTCGGACAACAGCCCGGCGGCGGTGCGGCGGGAGAGCATTTCCTCGAACAGGGACCGCGCCTCCTCCCCGCGGCCGGTGCGGTGGAGTGCCTCGATCAGCCAGAAGGTGCAGACGTTGAAGGCGGTGACAGGCTCCCCGAAATCGTCCGGCGCGCTATAGCGGAGCATGTCGTTGCCGCGCCGCAAATCCTTTTCCAGCGCCGTCAGCGTCCCCACGAACATGGGATTGTCCGCGGTCAGGAAGCGCAGGTCGAGCAATTGGAGCAGGGAAGCATCCCGCGCATCATCCTCGAAATTGGCGGAAATGGCATTGCTGTCGGTCCGCCAGGCGGATTGGAGGATGCGGGCCTTCATCACCTCCGCCCGCTCGCGCCAATAGGCTTCGCGTTCTGGCAATCCCACGGCGGTCGCCGCATGGGCAAGCCGGTCGCATGCCGCCCAGCACATGACCGCGCTATAGCTGTGGACATGGGCGCGGGTGCGCAGTTCCCAAAGACCCGCATCGGGCTGGTCATAGACCTGCCAGGCACGTTCGCCCACCGCCTCCAGCGCTTCGAAATCCGCCGGGCCGGCCATGCGCAGCAGGCGCTGGTCGATGAAGCCCTGGACGGAGGACAGGACGATCTGGCCATAGGCGTCATGCTGGATCTGCGAATAGGCGGCATTGCCGATCCGCACCGGCCCCATGCCCCTGTATCCGGGGAGATTCTGGGCCTCCCGCTCCTCCAGCGTGGCGTTGCCGCGCACGTCGTAGAGCGGCTGGATATGGCCGCCCCGCGCGCCGTCGACGATGTTGCGCAGATAGACGAGATAGCTTTCCAACACGTCCAGCGCACCCAGGCGATTGAGTGCCTCGACAGTATAATAGGCGTCCCTGATCCAACAGTAGCGATAGTCCCAGTTGCGGCCGCTGTCGGCATGTTCGGGGATGCTGGTGGTCAGCGCCGCTACGATCGCGCCGGTTTCTTCATGCTGGCAGAGCTTGAGCGTGATGGCGGAACGAATGACCGCCTCCTGCCATTCGGCGGGGATGGCTAAGCTGCGCACCCAGATCTGCCATTCGTGGATCGTATCGTCCAGCATTCGTTCCACCGCTGGGCGAAGGGCATCGGAAAAGCTCTCATCCGGCCCCAGGAAGAAATGCATGTCATGTTCGATGCGGAACCAGCTTTCCTGGGAAATGAGGCCGATGGGCGCGTTGGTGGACATGCGCATCGCCATATAGGACAGCACCAGCCGGATATGGTTGGATCCGTAGCTGATTGGCACTTTTTCCGAATGCCAGGAGGTGGTCGGGCGCAGCCTGACGCGAACCCGTGGACTCCCGGAGATCGGCCGGACGACGCGGGCGAACGCCACTGGACGGTACATGCGACCCTGATGCTTGTGACGGGGGCAGAAGTCGTAAAGCTCTATCGCATTGCCCTGATCATCAGTCTGGCGTGTGACCAGGACGGGTGTGTTGCGAATATAATGCTGCTCGATCCGGACGCAGTTTTCCAGCTCGATGGCCCAGAAACCACGCGCTTCCGGCTTGTCCCAGGCGGCATCGTCCAGCAGCGCGGAAAAAACGGGATCGCCGTCCACGCGGGGCACGCACGCCCAGACCATTCGTCCGGCGCGGTCGATCAGCGCGGACGCCTGGCAGTTGCCGATGGGCCAAAGGTCGAGCGTGCGCTCGTTCCCGCCCGGGCGGTCGTTTTCCTGCGTTGCTATCGGTCCGTCCCCCAAGCTCGTGCACGACGGGGACGACGGACATCGGATCAGTCGGTGCCAGCGAACCCCTGAGCAAGATAATGCCTGACGGCGGCAACCTGTTCCAAAGAGAATGCGGCGAGCGTCGATCTGGGCGCGCCGACCAGAATTCCTGCGCCGCCCAGATCGCGGGCGACGGCAAAGCCTTCCTCATCGGTGACATCGTCCCCGATGAACAGCGGCGTGCCGCCGGTCATGGGCTCGCGTCGCATCAGCGCGCGGACGGCGCTGCCCTTGTCGGCGCCGCCGGGACGCAATTCGTAGAGCATCTTGCCCGGCTGGAGCGCGAGGCCGAACTGGTCCGCCAGGCGGGTCGCCAGATCGCCCGCCTCCCGGCCCCATTGGGGCGCGCCGCGAAAATGAAGGCCGACGCTGATCGTCTTGCGTTCAACAAGGACACCGGACTTGCCCGCCGCGAAGCTCTGGAAGGCGGCTTCTGCCTCACTGATCGCGGGCAGGCGGGCCGGCGCCTCGGCCGGACGGCCGGGTTCCGCCAATTCCAGCCCATGCGTGCCCGCCAGCAGAAATTCGCCAAAGCCGAAGTCGCGCAGCGTCGCGACCGATCGGCCGCTCACGATCGCGAGCCGTCCCTCTAGGTGATCGCGCAGGCGACCGAGCAAGGCGAGCAGATCGTCATCGACCACGACGCTGTCGGGGGTATCCGCGATCGGGGCGAGCGTTCCGTCGAAGTCGAGGAACAGCGCGGCCCCGATCAGCAGCGCGGGCGGCGGAGGGGGAAGATCGGGAAGAGAGGAAAGACGGGAATCGGACACGCGCGCAAGGTGGCGCATGGCGCGGAATGTGCAAGCCCCGTCGGACGGTCTTCGCGATTTTTGAGCGGCTTCATCGCCGTTCCTCCGTCCAGGGCGCTGACCATGCGATGCGGTGAAGCGTGCAGAAGGCCTGCATGATGGTGGCGATCAAGCCGGAGAGAGAGGTGGATGTTTCATGGCTGTTGGCGCACAGCCGGTCGTCGTCAGACAAGCGCATGACGGGCTCCTTTTCCCATGATTGAAGTGCGAAACGCTTTCGTTTCGCTGGAATGTCTATCGCTTTTTTCCGTAGCGGCCGCCAACAAAAGGATGGACCTTTCATATAAGGTCTGCTTATCAATCCGTCATGAGCCAATTGCCGCCTTTGTCTGCCGTCCGCGTGTTCGAGGCCGCGGCGCGGCTCGAAAATTTCACCGCCGCCGCGCAGGAATTGGGGATGACCCAGGCGGCCGTCAGCTATCAGGTAAAGTTACTGGAAGAGCGGCTGGGGATCGGCCTGTTCCAGCGGGCAGGACGTAAGGTGGCGCTGACCGACAAGGGGCGAGAGATCGCACCCATCATCACCCGTGCCTTCGACCAGATGCGGCAGGGTTTCGCCGCGCTGACGCAGGATCATTCGACGGTGCTGACGATCAGTTGCTCCATCAGCTTCGCGCATCTCTGGCTGGCGCCCCGGATAGGGGCTTTCCAGATGCGCCAGCCGGGGCTGGCCGTGCGGATCGATGCGACAAACCAGGTCGTGGATTTTGCCCGCGACGGCGTGGATGTCGCGGTGCGGGGCGGGGAAGGGAAATGGCCGGGGGTGGAGGCGAAGCTGCTGACCCATAATCGGCTGGCGCCGCTGTGCAGCCCCGGCTGGCTGGCGAAGAACGGGCCGATTGCCGATCCGCGCGCGCTGCACGCCATGCCGCGCCTGTCGCCGGACGACATGTGGTGGCATGAATGGTTCGCCGGGGTTGGCGTGGAGGCCGACGACAAGGGGTTGCCGCCGGGCATCGCGCTGGATTCCCAGGTGATGGAGGGCCGCGCGGCCATGGCAGGGCAGGGCGTCGCGATCGTCAACCTCTTCCTGTGGAAGGCGGAGGTGGAGGCCGGATTGCTGGTAGAGGCGGTGCCGTCCTATGTGAAGGAGCGAGCAAGCTATTGGGTGGTTTATCCGCCCCATGCTCGTAATGCGCCCAAGGTGAAGGCCTTTCGCGACTGGATCAGAGCTGAGTTCGCGCGGGAGATCGCGGCGGACCCGGAAGGGCGGTTCCTGCCGCGTTAGTAATGAGGCGCTCGGCGCTCCTGCGAACGCGGGAGAGCGATTCCCTTCAACTGGATCGATCGCCTATTTAAACTTCGTTTCCGTTTTGTCGCGGCGCTGCTATTCCCTCCGCGATGACCGATTTTCGCGACCCGTTCGACGCTATCAAGGATCACCCGTTCGACGATGCGCTGTCCCAGCGCTATCTCGTCTATGCGCTTTCGACCATCACGGCTCGGTCGCTTCCGGACCTGCGCGATGGGTTGAAGCCGGTGCATCGCCGGCTGCTCTGGGCGATGCGGCTGCTGCGGATGGAGCCGAGCGGCGCCTCTCTGGATGTGCTGGTCGCCAATCCGGCGCGCAACACCACCTCCTACAAGAAATGCGCCCGCGTCGTCGGTGACGTCATCGGCAAATATCACCCGCATGGCGACGCGTCGGTCTATGACGCCATGGTGCGTCTGGCGCAGGATTTTTCGCTGCGCACGCCGCTGGTCGATGGACAGGGCAATTTCGGCAATATCGACGGCGATAATGCGGCGGCCATGCGCTATACCGAGGCGCGGCTGACGCAAGCGGCGGCCGATCTGATGGCGGGGCTGGACGAGGGCACTGTCGAGTTCCGCCCGACCTATAATGGCGAGGATCATGAGCCGGAGGTCTTTCCCGGCCTTTTCCCCAATTTGCTCGCCAATGGCGCAACCGGCATCGCGGTCGGCATGGCGACCAGCATCCCGCCGCATAATGTGTCGGAGCTGATCGACGCGGCCAGCCTGCTGATCGAAAATCCCGATGCCGAGCATGCCGACCTCATGCAGATCGTGCGCGGTCCCGATTTTCCGACGGGGGGCGTTCTGGTCGACAACGCCTCTATCATTTCAGAGGCTTATGCGACGGGGCGGGGATCGTTTCGAACCCGCGCGCGCTGGCACAAGGAGGATGGCGGGCGCGGCACCTGGGTCGCCGTGGTCACGCAAATCCCCTTCCAGGTGCAGAAATCCAAGCTGATCGAGCAGATCGCGGTTCTGATCAACGACAAGAAGCTGCCGATCCTGGCCGATGTGCGAGACGAGAGCGACGAGCAGATCCGCATCGTCATCGAACCTCGCGCCCGCACAGTCGACCCCGATGTGCTGATGGACAGCCTGTTCCGGCTGACCGACCTGGAAAACCGCTTTCCGCTGAACCTCAACGTGCTCGACGCCACGCGGACACCGCGGGTGTTGGGCCTGAAATCCGTGCTGGTCGAATGGTTGAAGCACCAGATCGATGTGCTGGTGCGGCGCGCGCAGCACCGGCTGGAGAAGATCGCGGCGCGGCTGGAACTGCTCGACGGCTATATCATCGCCTATTTGAACCTCGACCGGGTGATCGAGATCATCCGTACAGAGGATGAACCCAAGGAAGTGATGATGGCCGAATTCGGCCTCAACGACCGGCAGGCCGAGGCGATTCTCAACATGCGGCTGCGTTCTTTGCGCAAGCTGGAGGAGATGGAACTGCGGCGCGAACATTCGGAGCTGCTGAAAGAACGCGACGAACTGATCAAGCTGGTCGAAAGCCCGACGCGGCAACGGACCCGGCTGAAGAAGGATTTGGCGGACCTGCGCAAGCGCTATTCGCCCGACAGCGATTTCGGCAAGCGGCGCACTTTGGTCGAGGAAGCCGCCCCGGCGCGGGAAATCCCGCTGGAGGCGATGATAGAGAAGGAGCCGATCACCGTGATCCTGTCCGAGCGCGGCTGGATCAGGGCGATGAGCGGGCATCGCGACCTCGCCTCGGCAGACACGCTGAAGTTCAAGGAAGGCGATGGTCCGATGATCGCCTTCCACGCTCAGACCACGGACAAGCTGTTGCTGGCCACGGAAACGGGCCGCATCTTCACCCTGGGCGCGGACAAGCTGCCGGGCGGGCGGGGTTTTGGTGATCCGGTGCGGTCGCTGGTCGATATGGATGGGACCGGCAATATCGTTGCCTTGATGCCAGCGCGGATCGGCGGCGAACTGTTGCTGGCGGCCTCTGACGGTCGCGGCTTCGTGGCCGCTGTGGCTGACGTGATCGCGGAAACGCGCAAGGGCAAGCAGGTCGTCAATGTGCGGACCGGCGCGAAGCTCAGCGTCGTGCATCCCATCGCGCCCGAGGCGGACAGCGTCGCAGTGGTGGGCGAGAACCGCAAGTTGTTGGTCTTCACGCTGATCGAAATGCCGCGCATGGCGCGTGGACAGGGCGTCCAGATGCAGCGCTATCGCGACGGCGGATTGTCCGACGCCATCGCCTTCCGCCTGTCGGACGGCCTGAGCTGGGCCATGGGCGGAGGATCGGGCCGGACCCGGACGGAAGCGGACATGACGCCATGGCGCGTCGCAAGAGGCGCGGCGGGGCGGATGCCGCCCACGGGCTTCCCTCGCGATAACCGGTTCTGACAAACTGATTTTTTGCCATTAGCGCATCGGGTACGGGAATGTCGTTTCCCGAAAATTTACCGATTGGGCCTATCGCGGGCCTATGAAATCCATGTCGATGCGCGATCGGACGAGTGAGATGCCGAAGATCGAGCTCCTTAAGGGGGCGGATGACGCGCATCTTTCGCATCGCGTGGCGATAGCCGACTGGCTGGCCGCATTACCCTATCCGGCGGCGACATTTTCGTTCAAAAATAATAAGTTATCGATGATGGCGACTAATGTGCCGTTCGGCAATTATTTCAATCCCTGCGGGCCGGGGGAAGCCGAACGATCCCATGTCGCGGAATGGCGCAAGCGCATCGTGCAATGCGTCCTGTCAGGACGTGATTCGGAAGGTTTCGAATTGCGTCGTGATGGCGTTTTGGGCCCTGAATATTTTTACTGCACGGTGGGCCGCCTGCCCGAAATGGAGGGTGAGCCCAATCTTTTCCTGTTCACCGCGCTCGACCGAACCAGCGACCGGACCATCGAGAAGAATTTGCGGCGGGAATTGCTGTCCGACGGCTTGACCGCGCTGCCCAACCGGACCGGCTTTGGCGAGGAAATCGACGAACGGCTGGCCAATATGCCCTGGCCGGACAATGCGCAGTTCGGGATCATAGCCATTGATCTCAGCCGGTTCAGCCGGGTCAATGAGTCATTGGGACCGATGGCCGGCGACGAATTGCTCATCACGGTCGCCAAGCGATTGAAGTCGAGCCTGCGGCAGGGCGATGTGCTGGCGCGCATCGGGGGCAATGATTTTGCGATTTTTGCACGCCTGAACAATGGTTTGTCGGATGCTCTTCATATCGTTCAGCGCATTCGCGACGCGCTCAGCTATCCGATCAGGCTGAGCGATCTGCAAATCCGGGTCGATTGCGCGATTGGCTGCGCCTTGTCGACCAACCTGACCGAAGACCCCGAAGATGTGGTGCGAAAGGCTCAGGCGGCGGTGAAAATCGCCAAACGCAGCGGCAAGGTGGAAATCTACCGAAACGGCGTACTCAAGGAGGCGCAACGGCGCTTTTCCATAGAGAGCCGTCTGCGCGATGCGCTGGCCCAGGGCGGGCTGACCCTGGCCTTCCAGCCGCTCATCCATTTGCAGACCGGAGAAATTACCGGCTTCGAGGCATTGGCGCGGTGGGAGGACGAAGAACTGGGCCATGTCTCGCCTGTCGAGTTCATCGCCGTGGCGGAAGAAAGCGGGCTGATCACGCCGCTCGGTCGCTGGGCGGCTTATGAGGCGGCGCAAGCGCTCAGCCGTTGGGACGCGAAATTCGGCCAGCCGCTGCCGGTGGGCGTCAATGTGAACCTTTCGCCCATTCAGATGGCACGGGACGATGTCGCCTCGATGTTCGAGGAATCGCTGCGCTATTCGGGCATTTCGGGCAATCGGCTGACCGCGGAACTGACCGAGAGCGCCATCGTGGCCGATCCGGAAAAGGCGAGGAAGCTGCTTTTCGCGCTCAAGGATCTCCACATGCCGATCGCCATGGACGATTTTGGCACGGGCTATTCGAACCTGGCGAGCCTGCACAGCTTGCCGATCGATATTTTGAAGATCGATCGCAGCTTCGTGACCTCCATGATGGAGGATCGCGACAAGGAAATCATGGTACGCACCATCCTGTCGCTGGCCGAATCGCTGGGCCTGCATGTGACCGCCGAAGGGATCGAGACGCAGGAACTGGCCCATGCGTTGCAGAATCTGGGCTGCTGGCAGGGGCAGGGCTATTATTTCGCGCGGCCGATGCCGGAGAGCGAAGCTTTCGATTATTGGCGGGCGCGCTGGAATTTCGAAACGGTCTGATCCGCGATCTCGGCCACGCGGCTGTCATCGGGAAAGCCCTCGGCCACCCAGATTTTCTGAACCTCCGCCAGCGCCTTGGCCACGTCTGGGCCGGGTTGCAGGCCACGCGCGATGAGCGCGCCGCCGCCTAGCGGCAATCGGGGCGGGGTCCAGTCCATGAGCGTCGCTATGCCGCTGAGCGGCGCTTCGGGATCGATCAGGAGGCGATCGATCGCCCCTTCAATGCCGATCTGAAAGGCGAGGGTGCGGGGGGCCGCGCCGGTGGCGCTTCCGTCCAGCGCGGTCATGAGCCGCTTGCGGGCCTTGTTGGACAATTTGAGCCGGGCGCCGACCTGATCGGCTATGCGCGGATCGGGAGGGAGAAGGGCGGCCAGACGGCGCATGGCCGAAGGGCTGGTGCCCGAAGCGGATTCGCGCTCGATCAGCGTGGACAGGCGAGCGAGCCCGCTTCCATCGATCTCGGGAATGACCGGCAGCAATATGCCACCCTCGATCATGAGTTGAAGCGAGGCAAGGGGCCGGGGAATGGCGAGCAATTTGAGCAACTCGTCCGCGATCCGCTCTCGCGAAAGCGCCATCAGGCTGTTGGCGGCGGCACGGCAGGCGGTATAGGCCTCTTCGTCCGGTTCATCATGACCGAAGCGGGCGAGGAAACGGAAATAGCGCAGGATGCGGAGATGATCCTCCGCGATCCGGGCGCTGGCATCCCCGATGAAGCGGACGCGGTGCGCCTTCAAATCAGCCACGCCGCCGAAGAAATCCGTGATTTTGTGGGTGAAGGGATCGGCATAGAGGGCGTTGATGGTGAAATCGCGCCGGGCGGCGTCTTCGCGCCAGTCGTCGGTATAGGCGATGGTTGCGCGGCGGCCATCCGTGCTGACGTCGCGGCGCAGAGTCGTGATCTCGACCGGCCAGCCATTGATGACGGCGGTGATCGTGCCATGATCGATGCCGGTGGGCACGGCCTTGATTCCGGCGGCTTTCAGCCGGTCGATAACGCCCTTGGGTTCGATGACGGTCGCGATGTCCAGATCGCTCACCGGCAGGCAGAGCAGCCCATCCCGCACCGCGCCGCCGACGAAGCGGGCAAGACCCTGTTCGCTCCCCAGAGCCTTCAGCAACGCGTCGAGGCCGGGTCGATGGCGCCAGTCGGCGTCAGGCAACAGGCTGGTCATGGCCGAGCCTTCGCGAAAGATTGGCGAGGATGGCGGCGGTAATCCCCCAGATGCGGCGTCCTTCCCACATTATTTCGTAATAATGCCGTTCAACACCCTGAAATTCTATGGATTTCTTGATTCGATTGGATGGATTGAGGGCGAAGGAGAGCGGAAGTTCGAACAATTCCGCGACCTCCGTCTCTTGCGGGAAAAGGGGAAGATCCGGCGGGATTACGCCGAGCACCGGGATGATGTCGAAGCCGGTAAAGGTGTGATAGCGATCCGATGTGCCGATGATGTCCACCATATGCGGGACGAGGCCGATTTCCTCCTGCGCCTCACGCAAGGCGCCAGCGATTTCGTCTGCATCATCGTCATCGACGCGTCCGCCGGGGAAAGCGACCTGTCCCGCATGTTTGCGCAATCGGGCCGAACGTTGGGTCAGAATGAGGCCGGGTTCGGGGCGGTCGGTAATGGCGACCAGCACGGCGGCGGGGGCCAGGATGAGGTCGCCCTCTATGCGCGGGTCGCGGGTATCGGATAGCAACAGGCCGACTTCGCGCTCATGCCCTTCCTTCAAGGCGGCGCGCAACCGCTCCGCCAGGGTCATGCCGATCCGTCCAGCGCGAAGAAGGCGCCGTTGCTCCAGAGGCCGATGGGGTCGGAGCCTTCGTCCAGCGCGAGGTTCATCAACTCATAATAGACGCTGCGGGCGATGAGCGCCTCCAGCCCACCGCGCACATGGAGATAGGGATGGGGTCCGTCCGGCGTCTCACGCAGGATGAGGGCGTTGTCCGGACCGGCAGCGACCAGATCGCCGGTGTTGAGCCGGAAGGCCAGGTTGCGCTCCCGGCCTTCGCCTTCGGTCTTGAGTTCGACGGCGATGAAGGGGGCGTCCTCCACCTCGATCGACAGCTTTTCGACCGGCGTGACGAGGACGTAGCCGCCATCGGCTTCTCGGCGCAGAATGGTCGAGAAGAGGCGGACCATGGCTTCGCGGCCGATGGGCGAGCCTTGGTGGAACCATGTGCCGTCGCGGGCGATGCGCATGTCGCTGTCGCCGCAATGATCGGGATTCCATTTTTCCACGGGCGGCAGGCGCTTTTCCGCAAGCAGGTGCGCAATGTCGGTCAGGGACAGGCTGGCAAGATCAGGAGGGGGTTCCATCGGCATAGGGCCGAGATAGGAGCGCGCGCGTCCGAAGGCAAAAGGGAAATTTCAGGCCTGAACGGCGATCCGCGGGCTGAGCATGCCCCTGCCGTCAATAGGGCGCCCGTCGACGGAGAGCGCCAGCAGGCGACGCGCCTCGAAAGGGCCGGGGCAATCCCAGCCGCTGGTGCCTTCCGCGGAAAAGCCCCAGAAGCGGCCATAATATTCGGGATCACCGATCATCATCAGCGGGTCGCTGCGATGGGAGCGGGCGGCGGTGACGACAGCATCCATCATCGCGCGGCCATGGCCGGTGCCCTGGGCGGACGGGTCGACGGCGACGGGCCCGACCATGATGAGCGGCGTCTGGCTGCCGTCGTCATGGGTGAGGGCGACGGGCCAGCTTTGCAGCGATCCGATGAGCCTGCCCTTCTCATCCTCGATCCCGAAGGACAGTTCGGGCAGCCAGGGCATGCCGTCGCGAATCAGATAGGCGGTGCGGCCGTGCCGGTCAGGGCCGAAGGCGGCATCGAGCAGATGCTCGATCACTTCCTGCGACATGATGTTGAGGGGCACTATCACAGACACGTCTTGCCGATCCGTTCTCAATGGCGCATGGACGCGCCGAGAGCGGCGGGCTTTAGCGCGTGGCTCGCAAAATAAAAGTCTAAACTGGCCCCCGCCCGCAGCAGGCTATATCTGCCGCAGGGACCGGCCGAATGTGGCGAGCTATGAGCAGCGGATTTGACGATTTTCTGACCTTGGAGGTCAATCATCTGGATGTGGATGTCCTGACCGGCATCTATTCCGAAGAGACGCACCTGCCGCAGCCGCTGCGCATCTCGATCCGGGCGAAGCTGAAGATCGCGGATCATTATGAGTCCGATACGCCGCTGTCCCGGTCCAAAAACTATATGGACCTGAAACATGCAGCGACCACGGCGCTGCCGGAAGGGCAGCATTTCACGCTGATCGAGGCGGTGGCGGATCACATCATCGAGACGATTTTCCTTCAGGACGACAAGGTGACGCATGTCGAGGTGAAGATCGTGAAACTCGCCCTTAGCGAGAAGGGCGAGGAGATCGGGATTACCATGGGACGCGGGCGGAGATAGTTTTCTTCGTGATCCTGTCCGAATAGGTCATGCTGAATCTCAGCTATTACCCCTTGATCAGCCCGATTTCCCGCAGTCGCTCCGTCAGATAGTCGTGCGCGGTGATCGGCGGATCGCGCCGAGGATGCTCCGCGTCCACACATTGCGGCAGGGCGTCGATCAGGAAATCCGGCCGCAGGTGCAGGAAGAAGGGCATCGAATAACGGGAAAAGCCGCGGCGTTCCGGTGGCGGATTGACGACGCGGTGGCTGGTCGAGGGCAAATGATAGTTGGTCAGCCGCTGGAGCATATCGCCCACATTGATGGCCAGCGCACCCGGCGGCGGCACCACGGGTAGCCAGTTGCCGTCGCGATCCTTGAGTTCAAGTCCGCCTTCCTCAGCGCCCAGCAGCAGGGTGATGAGATTGATATCCTCATGCGCCCCGGCGCGGATGCCGGGGGCTTCTGGAGATACGGGCGGATAATGGAGCAGGCGCAGGATCGAATTGCCGTTCTCGATCGGTTTGTCGAACCAGCGCTCCTCCAGGCCCAGATAGAGGGCGATGGCGGAAAGCAGTTCGGCGCCAACGCGGTCGAACTCGGCATAGAGCTGCACAAAAGTCTCTTGAAATTCGGGCAGCTCGTCCGGCCAGACATTGGGCGGCATGGTTTGCGCCAACGGATCGTCTTTGGGCAGGTCGCGGCCGACATGCCAGAATTCCTTGAGGTCGTTCTCGCTCGCGCCCTTGGCGATTTCCACACCGAAAGCCGTGTAGCCGCGCTGGCCGCCATTATATTTGGCGTCGTAGCGGCGCTTCGCCTCTTCAGGCAGCGCGAAAAACTGACGAGCCAACGCCCAGCCCTTGTCGATCAGCGCCTGGTTCATGCCGTGGTCCTTCACCATGGCAAAGCCGAAGCGCTGGAAGGAACCTCCGAAGGCGACGGAAAAATCGGCCTTTGTCATCTCCGCCATGGACAGGACAGGCACTTGTTCCAGCACCGATTGCGACACTTTTAGTCTCCGAAAACAATATGATCGGCCCGGCGCACCGTCCAGGCGCCACGCGGCCATGCACACATCCTTGATCGTCCTTGGCGGCTGATGCAAGGAGGAGCCATGAACTACTGGCTGATGAAATCCGAACCCGATGTCTTTTCCTATGACGATCTGGTCGAAAAGGGAAAAGCGGAATGGGACGGCGTGCGCAACCATGCCGCCCAGAACAATATGAAGGCGATGAGGAAGGGCGACCTGTCGATCTTCTATCACAGCAATATCGGCATCGAGGCGGTCGGCATCATGGAGATTGTCGAGGAAGCCGCGTCCGACAGCACGGACGACAGCGGCAAGTGGATCGCCGTCCATGTGGGACCGAAGGAAAAGTTCGACAAGCCGGTGACGTTGAAGACCATGAAGGCCGATCCGGCGCTGGCCGACATGGCGATGATCCGCCAATCGCGCCTGTCCGTTTCCCCGCTGACGGAGGCGGAGTTCAAGCATATCATCAGTTTATCAAAGGCTTGAGAAAGCGGTTGCGGGAAATGCAATCGTTTCGCCTTTGTTTGCGATTGAGCTTTTGCCGCGGCGCACCATAAATCGACGCCAACAGAAAAGAATATTCCCAGAGGTGTTTGATCGGCATTCACAAGGAGTTTACCCATGCGAATGCTGTCCAAGTTTGTCCTTTCCGCCCTGTTTGCCCTTGGTGCCGCCAACGCTCCGGTCCATGCCGAAGACGCTGCCAAGCAGAAGTTCACGCACGAGGGTTATACCTATGTGTATGACGTCAAGGACACCAAGACCGGCAAGCTGATTTCCGGCCGTCGTTATCCCGACGCCGTTGCCTTCAATCTGTCTGTCAAGAACGGCCGCGTTTCGGGCGTTTCGGGCGGTCAGGCCGTTGCGTTCAAGGTTGAAGACGCTCGCGGCGCTACCACAGAATAAGCATTTCGAAGCTTATCGATCAAAAAGGGCGGCTCCCCATCGGGAAGCCGCCCTTTTTCATATTTTAGCGGCAGCGACGCTTGCTGTCGATTTCCTTGCCGAGCAGCGCGCCGCCTGCGGCGCCCAGGATCGTCCCGGTGGCGCGATCGCCACGGGTGTCGATCGCGCGGCCGACAAGAGCACCGCCGACGCCGCCGACGATCAGGCCGGTCGTACCGTTGGACTTGCGGCAATAGGTCCGACCGTCACGGCCGCGCCATTCGCGATACTCATAATGACGGCGGGCATTCGCGCCGTCCGTGGGAACGGCCATCGAAACAGGAATGGCCAGCGAAACGGCGGCCAGGGCCATAAGGGCTTTACGCATTTTATCTCCTCCAAAAGGCGTGCTTTGGTCGTTCAACTCGCCCATATTGATCGAGGTTGCATGAACCTGCGACAACGGCACATCATATTGTTTTTGCAAGAATAAAATTTAAGGTGAAGTGATGAACGGATGCAACGAAGCGGCGGCGAAGGCGCTGATCCAGTCTCTTGGCCTGTTGCCTCATCCCGAAGGAGGATGGTTTCGGGAAAGCTGGCGGGCGGCGGCCAAGCCGGGCGAACGGGCTGCGGGTACGGCAATCTATTTCCTGTTGGAAGCGCATCAGCGTTCGCATTGGCATAGGGTCGATGCCGATGAACATTGGTTCTGGCATGCCGGGGCGCCGCTGACCCTTTCCGTCGCTCCGGAGGACGGGCCTGTGCGGGATCGGCTGCTGGGCGGCGATGTGCTGGCGGGGCAGCAGCCCCAAGGGTTGGTTCCGGCGCATCATTGGCAGGCGGCCCGGCCCATGGGCGGCTGGACATTGGTGAGTTGCACGGTGGTTCCAGGCTTTGAATTTTCGGGCTTTACCCTGGCGCCCGAAGGGTGGTCGCCGGACGGCTGAAACCCCATGAAAAAATTATCCACATTTATCCACAGCTTTAGGGGCAATCCGTCTTCGAAGTGCAAGATTCCGCTTTGAACGACTCGCTTTTGGTGAGAGCATCCTCTTATCGGAAAGGACGGGAGACAGAGAAATCTGAATGCCAAAGTCAGTGAGAAATCAGTGACTTGAAGGACTTTTCGAGCGTCGGGAAAGAAGCATGGACCGGAAGGAAAATGTGGAAAGCCGATGGTTCTCAATAGACGATGCTGTGCACGCGCGTAAGTGAACGTCGGGTATCGAATAAAGAGAACAGGCTGCGTGAGAACGGCCGACCGGCCGGGCAAACGGAGCCGACACGATAGGAAAACCTTTGAGGCAGACCTATCGCGCGCCGAGTCCGATGATCGCATCTTGAAAGAGAAGCGGATCGAGAGACACGACGGAAGTGGGGACCGGCAGAAATGTCGGCCCCCATTTTGCGTTGGGGGGCATCGGGATTTGCTCAGGCCCGGTATCGCAAGATCCAGAGACCGGCCAAAAGCGACAGGCCCAACCAGAACAGGATGATCAGCGCCATCGCGATCCGGCTTTTCGGGCGGTCCGCTATGCTGCGCGCCTGGAGACGGAATTCGGCCATCAGCGCGGGCGGGATGAGACGGATCGCCAGAGCTATGCCCAAGGGAAGGATGATCAGGTCGTCCAGATAGCCCAGGACCGGGATGAAGTCCGGAATGAGGTCTATCGGGCTGAGCGCGAATCCGGTGATGCTGGCCGCGACCAGTTTGGCGATAAAAGGCGTGCGACTGTCGCGGGCGGCAAGCCACAGGGCGATGATGTCGACCTTCAGCGCGCTGGCCCAGCTTTTCAGACGTTGAAATGCCATCCGCCGATTTTAGGTGCAAAGGACCGTGCCGCAAGAGCGTTGGCCGATATGGTGCCGGATGAGGGGATCGAACCCCCGACCTTCGGTTTACAAAACCGCTGCACTACCGCTGTGCTAATCCGGCCCATCGTTCTGACGGGGAGCGCCTTACTATCAGATGATGCCGAACGTCCAGCCCTCTGTTGCGGCGATTTTTTCATTGAGGGGCGCGGGTGTCCACAGGCCCGGGCGGGGCGCCGCGCGGCGGAGCCAGGCGGCGGTGAGGATCGCGTCGGCGCCGTGATCGTCCGGGGGCGGGCCTTCATGCCGCTGCGATTCGACGGCGAGCAGCGCGTCGTTCAGCGCGGCGAGGCTTCGCATCTTGGCCTTGCCCTTGGGACGCCCGGCGGCGCGGGCGGCTATGCTGGTGTAGATTTCGATGACCAGCGAGCCGGTTTGAGGCGGCGGGTCGAATGGCCAGACCGGGACGTGGGCGTGGACATGGTGGAGCAAGCGCATGCCCGCAAAGCTCGCCTTGGCGACCTGCGCCGCGCCGATGGCGTCGTAGACCGTGGAGGGCTTGCCGCCGCCCTGCGTGTTGTAATGGGCTTCGCAGGCGCGGTTGTGCATATAGTCGGCCTTGATGCCGTCGGCCTTGCCGAAATAGAAATGGCGGCGGTGGGTGCGTTCGAGCAGACTGGCGGCGCCCAGATCCTCATCATCGCAGACACCTTCGACATAGGCCCAGAAGGCGGGGCCGGTGATGGGGACTGGATCGCCGGGAAGATAGCTTTGGCGGGCGACATAGGGCGGCGCGAAGCTGAAATCGAAACCGAAGAGGGTTGGCGCTTCGCTGGCCGTTTGGATGAGCCATTTCGCCACGGCCTGACGCGACCAGAAGCCGCCGCCTTCGGGATGCTGGAGCAGGGGAACCCCGCCACCGGCTTCGCAAAGGGCGATGGCTATGCCTTTGTGGCGGGCGCCTTTGGCTCCGGACCAGTCGATGGCGGCATAGCGGGCAAAGCTGGGCGTCATTGCTGACGGCGTACGGCTCTCAGGCGATCCCAATAGGCCAAACGCTCGGCAATGCGCGCTTCGAATCCGCGTTCGGTGGGGGCGTAGAAGCTTTGGGGTTGCATCTCTTCCGGCCAATAATTATCGCCGGAAAAGCCGTCCGCCGCGTCATGGTCATAGTGATAGCCCTGCCCATAGCCGATGGTCTTCATGAGCTTGGTCGGTGCGTTCAGGATATTTTGCGGCGGCATCAGCGAGCCGGTTTCGCGGGCGGACTTCCAGGCGGACTTCATGGCGCTGTAAGCGGCGTTGGATTTGGGTGCGGTGGCGCAATAGAGGCAGGCCTGGACGATGGCGAGTTCGCCTTCGGGGGAACCGAGGAATTCGTATGTGTCCTTGGCGGCGAGGCATTGGACCACGGCTTGGGGGTCGGCAAGGCCGATATCCTCCACGGCGAAGCGGACAAGACGGCGCAGGACATAGAGCGGTTCCTCGCCTGCGGTCAGCATGCGGGCGAGATAATAGAGCGCAGCCTGCGGGTCTGAGCCGCGCAGGCTTTTGTGCAGCGCGGAGATCAAATTGTAATGGCCCTCGCGGTCCTTGTCATAGACCGCGACGCGGCGATGGAGCAGGGCGGAAAGCCCCGCCGGATCGAGCGGCTCCGGTATGTCGATGGAATAAAGGGTTTCGACCTGATTGAGCAGGAAGCGCCCGTCGCCGTCGGCGCTGGCGAGCAGTGCGTCCCGGGCGGCTGGGGCGAGCGGGAGCGGGCGGCTGGTCAAGGCCTCGGCGCGGTCGAGCAATTGTTCCAGAGCGCTGGCATCCAACCGGCGCAGGATCAGCACTTGCGCGCGGGAAAGAAGCGCGGCGTTGAGTTCGAAACTGGGGTTCTCCGTGGTCGCGCCGACCAGGGTGACGGTGCCGTCCTCCACGAAGGGGAGAAAGCCGTCCTGCTGCGCCCGGTTGAAGCGGTGGATTTCGTCCACGAAGAGCAAGGTCTTTTCGCCGCGCCGGGCATATTCCTTCGCTGCGGCGAAGACCTTCTTGAGATCCGCAACGCCGGAAAAGACGGCGGAGATCGGCTCGAAGCGCATGCCGACCGCGTCCGCGAGCAGGCGGGAGATGGTGGTCTTGCCCGTGCCCGGCGGTCCCCACAGGATGATCGAGGAAAGGCGGCCAGCAGCAACCATGCGGCCGATCGCGCCCTCAGGGCCGGTCAGATGATCCTGCCCCACCACATCGGTCAGAGTGCGGGGCCGCAGCTTGTCCGCCAGCGGGGCATCCGCAGGGGTGGTGGGCAGGTCGTCGGGAGCGAAAAGGTCAGCCATCGCCCTCGATATAGGAAGGCTTTGGCTTTCAGGAAATGAGTTTGGTCAGGGAACCGGACTCGACCGCACCAATGCGCCATGTTCGCGCTGGCGGATGACGCGGACATAGGTGTCGACCAGCGCCTGGTTCACCTGATCCCAGCCATAGCGTTCCGCTTCGGCCATGGCGGCCGCGCCAGCGGCGGAGCGAATGGCGGGATCGGTGCAATAGGCGGTCAGCGCATCGGCAAAGGCGGTGATCGCGCCGGGGCGGATCAGCCGGCCGGTGACGCCTTCGGTGACCAGGCTCTCGCTGCCGGTGGCGCGGGCGGCGACGGTGGGCAGGCCGCAGGCCATCGCCTCCAGCGTCACGTTGCCGAAGGTCTCAGTGACGCTGGGGTTGAACAACATGTCCATGCTGGCGACTGCGCGGCCAAGGTCCGGACCTTTCTGAAAGCCGGTGAAGACGGCGTCGGGCAGGCGGTTCGCGAACCATTCGCGGGCCGGGCCTTCCCCGACGACCAGCACCTTATGGCGCACATTCTTCGCCGCCAGATGGTCGATCGTGTCGGAAAAGACGTCGAGACCTTTTTCCATCACCAGCCTGCCGATGAAGCCGATCACGGGTTCGTCGCCCGCTATGCCAAGCGACTGGCGCCAGGCGGTGTCGCGGCGGCCGGGGTTGAAGATTTCCCGGTCGATGCCGCGGGTCCAGATGCCGACATCATAGCTCATCCGCTGTTCGCGCAGCAGTTGCGCCATCGATTCGGACGGTGCGACGATGGCGTCGCAGCGCCGATAGAAGCGGCGCAGGATCGATTCGATCAGCGGCTCCAGAAAGGCGAGGCCATAATAGCGCGGATAGGTTTCGAAGCGGGTATGGACCGATGCGACGGCGGGCAGGCCGCGCGCGCGCGCCCAACTGATTGCGCGGTGACCGAGCGGGTCGGGACTGGAGACATGCACCAGATTGGGGGCGAAGCGCTTGAGATCGCGGCGGACGGCGCCCGAAAGACGATAGGGAATCCGATATTCGCTGCGCCCCGGCACCGGTACGGAAGGCGTGCTGACCAGGTCGCCCGCAGGGTCGAAGGCCGGAGTATCGGTCGTGGGCGAATAGACGCGCACCGCCGCCCCCTGCCGCAGCAAATAGCCTACGAAACGGTTGAGCGCCTGGTTCGCGCCGTCTCGCACATAATTATAATTGCCGCTGAAAAGCGCGACGCGAAGCCCCTTAACATCCATCCGCCGCCCTTAACGCAGACAATCGCAAAACCCAAGGGAACCACGACGCCATTCGGGATTTTTGCATGCCGGCAGCAGTGATGGCCGGCCGGCGCGGTTATTCCCTATAGGAGAGAACGCTTGATGACCGAAAGCTTTCGCAAAGGAGCGAGGGTCAAGTGGAATTGGGGGCAGGGCGTCGGCCGCGGGAGAATATCCGAGCGGTTTGAGCGGCATGTCGAACGCAAGATCGAAGGCGCCGTCATCCGCCGCAACGGGTCCAGCCGCAACCCGGCCTATCTGGTGACGACCGACAGCGGCAGCGAAGTGCTGAAACTGGGGTCGGAGCTTTCCCCGGCCTGAGGCCTTTTCCTGTCGACCGGCCTTTCCCCGCCGACGGCTTCCGTGCCAAGAAAAGCCATGACCGCGCTTTCCATGACCATCGACGCGCTGCTGACCGGCAAGCCCGTTCCTTTCCGGGATGGCGAATATAGCGCCATCGCGAAGACGCCGGTGACAGGCGCCGTGCGGATCGGCTGGATCGGCCTTGAGGGCGACGGGGTAGCCGATACGCTGCATCATGGCGGATGGGACAAGGCGATCCATCTCTATCCGCAGGACCATTATGGCTGGTGGCGCGACCTGAAGCCGGGACATCCTCTGCTCGACCGGCCAGGCGCCTTTGGCGAGAATATCGCATCGCGTGGGATGACCGAGGCGGAAATCTGCCTGGGCGATCGCTTCACCCTGGGCAGCGCCGTGGTGGAGGTGAGCCATGGGCGGCAACCCTGCTGGAAGCTCGACCACCGTTTCGGTGCGCGGGACGTGATGGCGACCATCGTGAAGACGGCGCGTTGCGGCATCTACTTTCGGGTCATCCGGGAGGGACAGGCAGAAGCGGGGACGCCGATGGAATTGCTGGAGCGGCCTTTGCCGGACTGGCCGATTGCGCGGGTGTTCCGGTTGTTGATCGGCGCCGGACACAAGGCCGAGCCGGACGCGGTGCGGGCGCTGGCCGACATGCCGGTGCTGGCCGAAGCCTGGCGCGAACGGGCGCGGAAATTGGCGTGATAGCTAGGGCGTGAGGAAATAGCGCGGCAGGTTTTGGCCAATTGCGGACATTACAGGTTGTCATCCCAGCGAAGGCTGGGATCTCGTGAGGCTTGGTCGTGCCCTATCGCCTGAGATCCCAGCTTCCGCTGGGATGACGGGAATAATGTCACCACCCATCACAACCGCACCCTCCGGCTCGCTCGTTCCTACCGGAATACCACCGTCTTCCCGCCATTCTGAAGCACCCGCCGGTCCGCCAGCCAGCTTACTGCGCGGGCCAGCACCTGCGCTTCGATGTCCCGCCCGATCCGGATCATATCCTCCGCCGTTGCGCGATGATCGACCCGCTCCACCGCCTGCTCGATGATCGGCCCTTCATCCAGATCGGCGGTCACGAAATGCGCCGTCGCGCCGATCAGCTTGACACCCCGCTCATGCGCCCGGTGATAGGGGCGAGCGCCCTTGAAGCCGGGCAGGAAGCTGTGGTGAATATTCACGCAGCGTCCCGCAAGCGCCTCAACCAGACCTTCCGACAGCACCTGCATATAGCGCGCCAGGATCAGATATTCCGACTGCGTCCGCTCGAAAATGCCGAGAAGCGCTTTCTCCTGTGCCGCCTTGTCGCCATTGGGCGGCAGCTCATGATAGGGGATGCCATGCCATTCGGTGATCCGGCGCATGTCGGGATGGTTGGACACCACGCCCATGATGTCGACCGCCAGCGTTCCGGTCTGCCAGCGATGCAGCAGGTCCGCCAGGCAGTGCGACCCCTTGGACACGGCGATCAGCATGCGCGGCTTTTCCTCCGCCGCCGTCAACCGCCAGTCCATCGCGAAGCGCGTGCCGACATTGGCGAACTCCTGGCGCAGCCGCCCTGTGTCGCCCATGCGCTCGTCGGTCGCCTCGAACGCGACGCGCATGAAGAAGCGGCCCGCTTCCCGGTCGGCATATTGCTGGCTGTCGGTGATGAAGCCGCCGCGCTCCGCCAGAAACTGGCTCACCGCAGCGACAATGCCCACCCGATCGGCACAGGCCAGAGTCAGCACCCAGGATGGAACAACCGGATCAGTCACGCACATCTCCCCGCAAACAGGGAAACGCGTTGCCCCAAGCCCGCGCGCCGATCAACCCGTTACGCGCTTCCTTCGCCCTGGGCGCTGGTCATCGCGAAAATGCCCGTCGCATTGCCGGTGTCGAAGGCAAGGTCCAATCCACCCGTCTCAGGATCGATGTCCCGGCTGATGAATTCATAGAAAGACCCTGGCACCCGGCGCAATTCATCCCCGGCAAAGAGCCGCTCCACGGTATCTGCGCGAAGGGCCGTCTGCCGCACCCGCCCAGTGCGGGAAATCTCCAGCCGATCCTTGATCGGCCAGTCCTCCACCTTCAGTCGCTCCGCCAGCGCGGCCACATCCGCCACCCGGTCCGTCGCATGGTTGAAGGCATTGCCCTCGGTTGCGATCCAGCCCGCCTCATGAGACCGGGATAGCAGCAACTCATAATCCTCTATGCTCGCTGGTTCATGCTGCCGGTCGAAGGCCGCGACGATCACTGGCAACGCTGCCGCAGCTTCTGCGAGGGAAACGGGACGACCGTCCGCATATCTCTCCAACACCGCCTTGGCTTCCGCAGTCAACGGATCGCGCGAGGTGCCGAACACCCGCGCCGCAACCTCGGCAAATTCCGGGTCAAAGCGGTCGACATGCAGTTCGGACAGGAAGAATTGCGGAATGGCTTCGGGCAGATCGGCATGGCGATAGGCACGCCCGGTCATCCGCAGCCGGTCCAGCGGATAGACCGCCGCCATCTCATAGCCCAGCGGCGCCAATATGCGGGTAAAGGCCTCTTCGCCCGGCGGCAATTCGCCGGTCGGGCCTTGGGCCAGCCGCACCGTGCGCAACGCGCCATGATCGAACACCACCTTGCCGCCTCGCGCCAGCCGGTCTTCGACATAGGCCGCGCCGCTCGGCACCCGCTCCAGCAAGTCGTGAAACAGGGCGATGTTCATTGCCATGGCGAAGGCGGCGCGGGATATGGCAGGACCGCGCTCAGCCATTAGTGTGGGATCGATATCGAGCGCCGCCAGCACCGCATGCGCTGCCTCCGGGCCCAATATCCCCTCCACCAGCGCGTTGATCACCGATTGATTTTCGACCGACATGGGACGCTCCGTGCTGAAGTCCCATTATCGCACGCTTGAAATTAAATTCCAAGCTTTGGTAAGATTTACATCTTCTTGGGCATGCACTCCGCGCCCGCAGCCTTGATCGCGCCGCATAGCTTGGCGGCGTCCGCATTGCTCGCAAGGGGGCCGGCCTGCAACCGCGTCACCCCGCCGCTCGTCACTATATAGGGTTGATAGCTCGACAAGCCGCTGACCTTGGCGCTGAGCTGGCTCCAAAGCGCGCGCGCGCGCGTTTCCGCACTGAATGCGCCGATCTGCACACGCCATCCGCCGCTGCTTGCCTTGGGCAAGGCAGGCTTGGGAGCGGTCGGCTTGACTGCTGCCACCTTCGCGGGCGCGGGCGCGGGTGTGGGCGCGACTTCAGGAGCCTTGGGTTTGGGCGGAGTGGAGGGCGGCAATTGCGTCGTCCGGATCGGCTTGGGCGCTTCACGCGAGACGGGCGCGGACTGGCGAGGTTCATCCGCCGTCAGCGCCGTCTTTTCCTGCCGACCGATGGATCGCGCCATGGCGATGCCATCATTGCGCTGATCCTGCGGAATATATTTGTCCATCTGGCGAAGGCTCGCCGTCGCCTGCGCCAGCCCGGATTCGGATGCCCGCGTCATCAGCGCATAGGCCCGCACCCAGTTCTTCGCCGTCAGGTCGCCGTTGAACAGGGCCGTGCCGACGATATATTGGGCGCGCGGCTCGCCCCGGTCTGCGGCACGCTGCAAATAGGGGAGGGCGCCCGCCCGGTCGCCCTGCTGGAACATCAGCAGCCCCAAATTGTCCTCGGCGCGGCTATGACCCTGTTTCGCCGCCTTGCGATACCAATCGATCGCGGCGGCCGGATCGGCCTTAACGCCCCGGCCCAGCTTATAGGCCTGCCCCATGTTGAACTGCGCATCGGGATCGCCGGCCTGCGCGAGGGGCTGCCAGACGGCGACGGCCTTGGCATAGTCGCCCTGCTGCCAGGCATCGACGCCCGCCTTCACATCGGCCAGCGCCGCCCCGGCCAAGCCCAGTTGCGCCAGGCTCAACATCGTTCCAGCGGCCAGCACGCCCCAGATACGCCTCATGCTCATGCTCCCAATGGGTTCTTGCGCGATCCTATGCCGCAGCAAGGTTAATAGCGACTTAGCATTAAGAACATCGCCTTTTTACCGTCCGTCAGGCTTCCACGCGGATTAACCAATTCTTAGGCGGGCCTGTGGCACTCCTTGCCTCAATTGGATTTTCTGGGGGAAGTTGCGTGCGCATATTGGCATTGGCATCGCAAAAAGGGGGATCGGGCAAGACCACCCTGTCGGGGCATCTGGCCGTTCAGGCCCAGATGGCGGGCGCAGGTCCGGTCGTGCTGATCGACATCGACCCGCAGGGATCGCTGGCCGACTGGTGGAACGAGCGCGAGGCCGAATATCCCGCCTTCGCCCAGACGACCGTCGCCCGCCTGGCTGCCGACCTTGAAATTCTTCGCCAGCAGGGTTTCAAGCTGGCCGTCATCGACACTCCTCCCGCGATCACCATGGCGATCCAGAGCGTCATCTCGGTGGCCGAGCTGATCGTCGTCCCGACCCGTCCCAGCCCGCACGACCTGCGCGCCGTGGGCGCCACGGTCGACCTGTGCGAGCGTGCGGGCAAGCCGCTGATCTTCGTGGTCAACGGCGCGACGCCCAAGGCGCGGATCACCTCCGAAGCCGCCGTCGCCCTGTCGCAACATGGCACGGTCGCCCCGATCACGCTGCACCATCGCACCGATTTCGCCGCCTCGATGATCGACGGCCGCACAGTGATGGAGGTCGACCCCAAGGGCCGTTCCGCCGGAGAGGTCACCCAGCTTTGGACCTATATCTCGGACCGGCTCGAAAAGAATTTCCGCCGCACCGTCTTTTCCGTCCCGCACAATGCGGTCGGCGCGGCAGGCACGGTCCGTCCGGCAAGCGGTGGCTTCGGCCGCCGGGTCTCGCAGTAAGGGGAGGGGAATATCATGGTCGAACCGAAACCTCTCGCCTCGCTGACTTCCGGTCTGCTGGCCCGCAAGGGCGCTGCTTCTCCCGCCATGCGCCGTCCGGTATTCGGCCTGACTGCTGGAGCCACTGCGCTCCAGGAGGATCTGGGCTGGAACGACATGGGCTTTGACGTGACGCAGCCCGAACCTGCGCCGACCGAATCCCGCTCCGTGGCCGGTCTGACGCCGATGACCGCCGTTCCGGTCATGGCTCCAGTGCCCGTCGTGGTGACCGAGCGCGAGGAACTGGCCGAGCGCATTGCCGAGGCCAGTGTCCCGGCCAAGGTCGAAAAGCCGAAAAGGAAGGCCCATGCTGCCGTCGTGGCGAAGGGCCGCAAGGCCGCCTTCACCCTGCGGCTCGACGCCGACCGCCATCTGAAGCTGCGGCTTGCCAGCGCAATCGTCGGCCGTTCGGCGCAGCAGATGGTGACCGAAGCGCTCGACTCGTTCCTCAGCAGCTTGCCGGATGTCGACCGGCTGGCCCAGCAACTGCCGCGCGCTCGCGGCAACAATTAAGGGTTGGGAAAAGCCATGAAGCGCAAGGCCTTCGCCAAAGCAGCGGTCGCGTCGATGCTTATCGGCACGACCATGGTGGGATGCACCGGCGCGGCCTTCCGCCCCGCCGCGATCGCTCCGCAAAATGATCCCGATCGTCTCGCCGCCAATGTCGAAAAGGCGCTGGCCGACCGCGATGGCGCCCGCGCGGTCGAACTGGCCGAAGCCGCCGTACAGGCCGCGCCGCAGGACGTCCGCTATCGCCAGTTGCTCGGCCGCGCCTATGTGGCGGACGGTCGCTTCGCTTCGGCCGAAACCGCGCTGTCGGACGCGATGACGCTGGGCAATCGCGATGCGCGCACCATCATCACCCTGGCGCTGGTCGAAGTTGCGCTAGGCAAGGATCGCGCCGCCCGCGACCTGCTCGCCAACCATGCCGACATCGTGCCTGCCGCCGACTATGGCCTCGCCATGGCGATGGCGGGCGACGCGCCGGAAGGCGTGCGCATCCTCTCCGAAGTGATCCACGACCCGTCGGCCACTGCGCGCACCCGTCAGAATCTGGCCTATGCCTATGCATTGGCTGGCCGGTGGAAGGATGCGCGCATGATGGCGGGCTTCGACCTTGATCCGCTCGCCGCTAATCAGCGCATCACCCAATGGGCGCAGAATGCAGCGCCTGGCCTTTCGCAGCAGCGGGTAGCCGCTCTGATGGGCGTGACGATCAACGGCGCCGATGCAGGTCAGCCGGTCGCCCTGGCCCTGGCACCTGCGACCACGCCAGCGCAGATGGCGGAGGCCGTTCCCGTGGAGCAGGCCGTTTCCGCCGCGCAAACCGTCGAAACCGCACCCGTTGAGATCGCCGCTGCCGATCCCGCGCCGCAACCGGCCGTTGCAGAAGCGGTTGCGCCGATGATCCAGGCCATCGCGACCCCTGTCCGTGTTGCTGCGCCGCATCAGGCCTCGTCTGTTCGTGCCGCTCAGCCTGCGCGCGCCCCGCAATCCGCGCGCATCCAGCAACTCGCTTTCCGCCCTAGCGGCAAGGGCGGCAGCAACTGGGTGGTTCAGCTTGGCGCCTATGACAATGCGGCCATCGCGAAGGAAAAATGGTATGCCATGGCCCGCCGCAATGGCGCTTTGGCGAGCCTGCCTGTCCTCACCAGCCAAGTCACGGTGAACGGCGCGACCTTGGCTCGTCTAGCCGTCGGCGGCTTTGACGATCGGGCTGAGGCGATGGCGCTTTGCCACGCGGTCAAGGCCCGTCGCGGCCAATGTTTCGTGCGGGAAAATGTGGCCGACGCCACGCCGCAACGCTGGGCTCTGGCGACACGGGGCCGGCAATACGCCTCCCGCTGAAACGGGCTTAAAGACTGCATATCTTGCGGGCGGCACCCCTGGTGTCCGCCCGCAACTATTTTGCGGGTACATCCTTGGGCATTCCGGATACCGAACCAGATCCCTGCGCAGGCAGGATGGCAGTTCCACCGTCGGAACCGCGTTAAGGTAAATCGCTGGTCGCGCATCGGCGCTGAGCGTCAGGAAAAACTTGTCTGGCCCGGTCAAATTGGCTCCCCGAGTAGGATTCGAACCTACGGCCATTCGATTAACAGTCGAATGCTCTACCGCTGAGCTATCGGGGAGCAACCTGGCTTTCGCCGGGCAGGCCGCGCCTATAGCAGCGGCTTTTGCGGAATGGCAAGGGTCTGGAAACCCTCCCGCCTCAAAAAATGGATAAACCGCCCCGACTGCACGAAGCATGGGGCGCGATCCAATCAAAAGCGCCGATCTATTTGATTATGGAAGGTTTTTCCGGCCTCAGCCGCCGGATGAAAATTGGCTCCCCGAGTAGGATTCGAACCTACGGCCATTCGATTAACAGTCGAATGCTCTACCGCTGAGCTATCGGGGAGCAACCCGGCTTTCGCCGGGCAGGCCGCGCCTATAGCAGCGGCTTTCCGACAATGGCAAGCGCCAAATTGCGGAATTTTTACGCGATGAACTGTTCCGCCGCGATCCGGTCGTCCAGCGTATGTTCCGGGTCGAACAGCAGCGTCAGCGGCGTCGCGCGATCGATCTTCACCTCTACCTGCGCGATGTCGCGCACTTCGCGCTGATCGGCCACGGCGCTGACCGGGCGCTTCACCGGATCGAGCACGGTGAACTGGATCGCGGTATTTTCCGGCAGAATGGCTCCGCGCCAGCGCCGGGGACGGAAAGGGCTGATCGGCGTCAGCGCCACCAGCGCCGATCCCAAAGGCAGGATGGGTCCATGGGCCGAGAGATTATAGGCCGTCGATCCCGCAGGCGTGGCCACCAGCACGCCGTCGCAAACCAGTTCGGGCAAGACGGTGCGGTCGTTGACCTTCACCTCCAGCTTGGCGGTCTGGCGCGTTTCACGCAGCAGCGAGACTTCATTGATGGCGGGGATCGAGAATCGCTCTC
Organism: Sphingobium sp. SJ10-10; assembly: GCF_036038995.2. Classification (NCBI taxonomy): domain Bacteria; kingdom Pseudomonadati; phylum Pseudomonadota; class Alphaproteobacteria; order Sphingomonadales; family Sphingobiaceae; genus Sphingobium; species Sphingobium sp. SJ10-10. Next base: position 1,217,864 of record NZ_CP158132.1, on the reverse strand, counting down.
CATCCACAGTATCGACGGTCATGCGCAACGGATTGACCTTGAACAGCTTGGCCGCCTCGATCCGCTGTTCCAGCCGTTCCAGCCGCCATTCGTTCATCAGGAAGCCGACCGTGCCGAGGTTCATGCCGAACACCGGCAAAATCCGCCGCCCCTCCAGCATGGCGTGCAGCGTCTGGAGCATGAAGCCGTCGCCGCCCAGCGCGATGATCATGTCCGCCTGATCGACGGGCACGAAATCATAGGCGGCGCGCAGCCTTTCCTCCGCCGCCTTGGCTGCCGGACTGGGGGAGGCGACCAAGGCGCGCCGAACGTCTTCGGTCATCCGCCGGTCACGCTCATATGCCGCCTGACCGCCGCCTCAGTTCCTGCGCCGATGCGGAAATCATGGGCCGCGGGTTTCAGCCGCAGCGCGCGATCGATCAACGGTTCCACCGCATCCAGCCCACCTTCGCGGAAGGCGGTTTTCAGGTCGACATGATCTTCATGACCCAGGCACATGAAGATCTTGCCCTCACAGGTCATGCGCATGCGGTTGCAATCGGCGCAGAAATTATTGGTGAGCGGCGTGATCAGCCCCAAGCGGACACCAAGACCCTCGACCGCATGATAGCGTGCGGGTCCGCCGGTGCGATGCGCGATCGGCGTCAGTGCATGATGCTGCCCGATCGAATCGGCCACCTGCGTCAACGGCAGATAATGGTCGGTCCGATCTTCCCCGGTTTCGCCCAATGGCATCGTCTCGATCAGCGTCAGGTCGAAGCCTTGAGCATCGCACCAGTGCAGCATCGGCAGGATTTCATCCTCATTGATGCCCTTGAGCGCCACCATATTGATCTTCACTGCCAGCCTGGCGGCCCGCGCCGCCTCCAGCCCTTCGAACACCGGCCGGATGTCGCCATTGCGCGTCACATGGGCGAAGCGATCCGGATCGCGGCTGTCCAGGCTGACGTTGATCCGCCGCACGCCTGCATCGGCCAGCGCCTGTGCATGCTGCGCCAGCCTTGTGCCGTTGGTGGTGAGCGTCAGCTCATCCAGCCCTTCGCCCAGATGCCGCCCGATGCGACGGACGAGGTCGATAATGTCCCGCCGCACCAGCGGCTCGCCGCCGGTCAGCCTGATCCTGCGCACGCCCCGCGCGATGAAGATGTCGGCCAGCAGCGCGATCTCCTCCAGCGTCAGCACTTGGTCCTTGGGCAGGAAAGTCATCCGCTCCGCCATGCAATAGCGGCAGCGCAGGTCGCAGCGGTCCGTCACCGAAATCCGCAAATAGCTGATCCGGCGGCCGAGTGCATCGGTCAGCGCCGTACGCCCAAGATCGACCTTCTCCATATTTCCTAGCTAGGCGATGGACCTGCGCCGTGCAAGCGTCCCCGGTTGCGACAACGTAAACAGGTCGCTAACCGATAAGGGTTAGAGTGGGACGATGGGCCGTCCCGAGGAGCATCAAGTGAGCGGTGAGACCGCACTGGACGGACAGCGCAGCCTCTTCATCCTGTCGCCGGGCGACCGCGACGGGCTGTCACAGCAGGCGCGGACGGCTGGCTGGCGGGCGATGGCGGCCCGGCGCGCCACCGACGCGGCGCAACGCTTCCTCCACAGCGATGCCCAGATCGCTCTGGTCGACATGCGGGGCGCGCGCGACGGCGACGTCCGTTTGATCACCGCCTTGGTCCCGGCGGTCGATGCGGGCGGCGGCGCGCTGATCGTGCTGGTCGACGGACAGGATATCGCCGCCGTGCCGCGGTTGCTGGAGGTTGGGGCCACGCATTTTCTCGCCGCGCCCTTCACGCCCGGCGACTTGCGCGCCACACTCGCTTCCGCCCAGCGGCTGGTCGACCGGCTGGTCGGCGGCGCTACGCATAGTCGGCGCGCCCAGCGCATCCGGCGCGGCGACGCGCTGTTTTGGGAAAGGGAGGGGGATCGCATCCGCCTCAGCGACAATCTTGCCCGCCATCTTGGCCTTGATGAACAGAGCATCGGTCCGGCGGGTTTCATCCGCTGCCTGCCGCGTTCGGAGCGCCGTTCCGTGATGGCGGCCTTGCGCGGCATGATGCGGTCCGGCCGCCCCGAAGCCTTCGCCCACGCCGCGCCCGGCCGCCCCGGCGACCGGCTGGTCCATCATCTGCGGCTGATCGACGGCGTGGTTGCGGCGGATGTGGAGTGGCTTTCCGACGCTCATGGCCCTGATGAGACGGGCCGCGACGACCTGACCGGCCTACGCTCGCGCCCGGCGGCGCTTGACTGGCTCGAGCGGCGCAAGGGGTTGGCGACCACGGTCCTGCTGCTCTCGATCAGTCAGTTCGACCGGATGAACGCGGCCTATGGTCAGGTGGTGGGGGACGCGCTGCTGGGCCGCATCGCCCGCCGGATCGAGCGCATGACCGTCGACATGGCCGTCGGCGCCATGGTGGCGCGCATCGCCGGGACGGAATTCTTGATCGGTTTGACCGGGGAAGCCGCCACGGCCGAGAAGGCGACCTTCCTCGCCCGGCAACTGATCGGCGCCATAGGCCGCCCTTTCAGCGCGGGTGACCATCTCATCCGCCTGACCGCTCGCTGCGGCATTGCCCAGTCGCGGTCCGACGATGACGCCACCCGCCTCATCCGCCGCGCCGGCACGGCCTTGGCGGACGCCAGAGTCGGGGGAGGGGAGGGCATCCGCATTTTCTCCTCGGAAAAGCGTAGCCGTCAGGTCGATGCCGACCAGTTGGAAACCGACCTGCGCCTTGCTCTCCATCGCGGCGAGATCGCCATCCTGTTTCAGCCGCAATATCCCGTCGATGGCGAACATATGATCGGGGTCGAGGCGCTGGCCCGCTGGAATCACCCGCAATATGGGGCGCTGGGGGCAGGCATGTTGTTCGCAACGGCGGAGCGTTCCGACTATATGCTTCCGCTTTCCGCGCACATCCAGGCCGAAGCGCTTCGTCAGGCGGCTGCATGGCCTCGCGCGCTGTCCCATCTCCGCCTGTCGATCAACGTCACGGCGGAAGATATCGCCCAGCCTGGCTTCATGCCGCAATTGCTGAATCTGGTGGATACCAGCGGGTTTCCCCGTTCGCGCCTGACGGTGGAGATCACCGAAAGCGGTCTGATGGAGGATGTGGACAACGCCACCGCCCTGCTGACGGCCCTGCGCGCCGAAGGGCTGGCGGTCGCGGTGGATGATTTCGGCACCGGCTATTCTAGCCTGGCCTATCTGAAAAGCCTGCCGCTCGATTATCTGAAGATCGACAGCGGCTTGGCACAAGACATCGCCGGAACTGCCCGCGACCGCATCATCGTGCGCGGCGTCATCCACATGGCCAAGTCGCTGGGCCTACATGTGATTGCGGAAGGCGTGGAAACCGAACAGCAGCTCGATCTCCTGTCCCGCGAAGGCTGCGACTATTATCAGGGCTTCCTCCGCTCGGCAGGAGTCTCCTCCGCCGATCTGGTCGCGCTGGCGTTGAAACCCTGAGCCTCACATAATTCTACCCTGCCGCCTTCGCCAATCCCTTCGAAAGCTGCAAAGCCCCGTTCAACCGCGCCCCTGGATCGGCCCAGGCCCGGTTCACCACGATCTTGCTGTCCGGCCGCAACCGGGCGACTCCATTCAACCGCTGAATATAAGCCACCAGCGCCTCGGGCCGCGGGAAGCGATCCTCGAAGAAGCTGACCAGCGCGCCCTTTGGCCCCACATCGATCTTGGCGATATTGGCGGCCACGCAATTCTGCTTGATCTCGATGATCTTGAACAGATTCTGCGTCGGCGCTGGCAGCTTGCCGAAGCGGTCGATCAGTTCCGCTGCGAAAGCCTCCAGCCCCTGCCGGTCCTCGACCTCGTTCAAGCGCCGGTAGAGTCCCATGCGCAGGTCCAGATCCGGCACATAATCCTCCGGAATCATGATCGGCGCATCGACGCTGATTTGCGGCGAGAAGCTGTCGCGCGCCTTCTCCAGACCCGCGCCGCCCGCCTTTGCCTCCAGGATCGCATCCTCCAGCATCGACTGGTACAGTTCGAATCCGACTTCCTTGATATGCCCGGACTGCTCGTCCCCGACGAGGTTCCCCGCGCCGCGAATATCCAGATCGTGGGAGGCCAACTGGAACCCGGCCCCCAGCGTATCCAGATCGGACAGCACCTTTAGCCGCTTTTCCGCCGTTTCGGTGATCACCCGATTCGCAGGCGTGGTGAAATAGGCATAGGCCCGCGTCTTCGCGCGCCCGACCCGCCCGCGAAGCTGGTAAAGCTGCGCCAGCCCAAAGCGATCGGCCCGATGGATGATGAGCGTATTGGCCGAAGGAATATCCAGCCCGCTCTCGACGATGGTGGTCGACAGCAGGACGTCGTAGCGCTTGTCGTAGAAGGACGACATGCGCTCCTCGACTTCCGTGGCGCTCATCTGCCCATGCGCGACGACGGGCCGAACCTCCGGCACCTCCGTCCGCAGGAACTCCTCTATCTCGGTCAGGTCGGAAATGCGCGGCACCACGAAGAAGCTCTGCCCCCCGCGATAATGTTCGCGCAGCAGAGCCTCGCGGATCACCACCCCGTCCCAGGGCATGATATAGGTCCGCACCGCCAGACGATCGACCGGCGGCGTCTGAATGACGGACAATTCGCGCAGGCCCGACATGGCCATTTGCAATGTGCGCGGGATCGGCGTCGCCGTCAGCGTCAGCACATGCACATCGGTCTTGAGGCTCTTCAGCCGCTCCTTGTGCGTCACGCCGAACCGCTGTTCCTCGTCGACGATGACCAGCCCCAGCCGCTTGAACTCCAGCCCCTTCGCCAGCAGCGCATGGGTTCCCACCACAATATCGACGGTTCCGTCGGCAAGGCCCGCCTTGACGGCTTTTGCTTCCTTGTCCGGCACCAACCGCGACAGGCGCCCGATATTCACCGGAAAGCCACGGAAGCGCTCCTCGAAATTCATATGATGCTGCCGGGCGAGCAGGGTGGTGGGGCAGATCAGCACCACCTGCATCCCCGCCATCGCCGCCACGAATGCGGCGCGCAAGGCCACCTCCGTCTTGCCGAAGCCCACATCGCCGCACACCAGCCGGTCCATCGGGCGGCCCGCGCCCAGATCTTCGACCACATCCATGATCGCGCGGTCCTGATCCTCGGTCTCCTGATAGGGGAAGCGATCGACAAAAGCCGGATAACCCGCACTATCCGGTTCCGCCACCGTCGCGGCCCGCAGCGCTCGCTCCGCTGCCGTCTTGAGCAGCTCGCCCGCAATCTCGCGGATGCGCTCCTTCATCCGCGCCTTGCGCCGTTGCCAGGCCTCTCCGCCCAGCTTGTCGAGGCTCACGCCCTCGCTGTCGGAGCCATAGCGGGAGAGAACCTCCAGATTCTCCACCGGCACATAGAGCTTGTCGCCGCCCGCATATTCCAGCGCCACGCAATCATGCGCCGCCTTGGCCACCGGAATCTGCGTCAGCCCTTCATAGCGGCCGATGCCGTGATCCATATGCACGACCAGATCGCCGGGGGAGAGCGTCGCCAGTTCCTGAAGGAAGGCGTCGGCATTCTTCTTCCGCTTGGCCCGCCGCACCAGCCGGTCGCCCAGCATGTCCTGCTCTGTCAGCACGGCCACGTCGGGCGCGGTAAAGCCATGATCCAGCGGCAAGACGGTCAGCACAGCGCTGCCGCCCGCAGCGATTCCCAAAGCCTCCTGCCAGCTATCCGCCGCCGCGATCCGCTTCAGCCCATGATCGGCCAGCAGCCCCGAAAGCCGCTCCCGCGCGCCCACCGAGTAACTGGCGATGACGACCTTCTTCTTCGCCCGCTGGAGCGAACCGATATGCTTGCCGACCGCCTCATACACATTGGCGTTCTGCGCCCGCTCCGGCGCGAAATCGCGAGGGCCATCAACCGCGAAATCCAGGACCGAGGCGCTTTCCGGCTCATGAAAAGGGGTGGTGGCATGCATCGGCCACTCGCGCGCGACGGCATCCCATTCTTCGGCATCCAGATAGAGCGCCTTGGGCTCCAGCGGCCGATACGCCCCCGGATCGGAGGACTTCGCCTGCACGCGATTGGCGTGATAATCCCGGATCGCCTCGAACCGCGCCTCGGCCGCGCCCGCCACGCCATGATCCAGCACGACCAGCGTGTCGTCGCCCAGATGCTCGGTCATCGGCACCAGCCGTTCCTCGAACAGCGGCAACCAATGTTCCATACCCGCCAACCGCCGTCCGTCGCTCACCGCCTGATAGAGCGGATCGCCCGTCGCCGTGGCCCCGAACGTCTCGCGATAGCGCCCGCGGAACCGCTTGATCGTCTCCTCGTCCAACAAAGCCTCGGACGCAGGCAGCAGAGTGAAGCCCTCGACACTCCCGCTGGTCCGCTGATCGGCGGGATCGAAGCGCCGCACCGTCTCAATCTCATCCCCGAAGAAATCGAGCCGTAAAGGCTGCTCCTCGCCGCCGGGAAACAGATCGACAATGCCGCCGCGAATGGCGAATTCGCCCCTGTCATGCACGGTATCGGTCCGCACATAGCCATTGGCCTGCAACATCTCCGCCAGCCGCGAAATCGCGATCCGCTCCTTGGGCGCGAGCTTCGCCACCAACTGCCGCACGCGAAAAGGCGTCAAAGTCCTCTGCGTCAACGCATTGAGCGTCGTCAGAACAAGCTGCGGCCCCTTGGGCTTCGCCTGCAAGGCATGCAAGCCAGCCAATCGCGCCGAAGCCGTCCGCAGCGAAGGACTGGCCCGGTCGTAGGGCAGGCAGTCCCAGGCGGGAATTTCGACGATCTCGATCTCCGGCGCGAAATAATGCGCCGTATCCGCCACCGCCCGCATGAGTTGCTCATCCGGCGCCACGAACAGCGCGCGCGAAGGCGCCGCCCGAGCGATGTCCGCCAGCAACCATGGCTGGAAGCCGGCGGGCACCCCGGAAAGCGTAATCGGGTTGGAGGCTTTGAGAATCTTGAGAAGGTCGGTCAAACTAACAACATCCGTTCGCGCTGAGCTTGTCGAAGTGCCTGCCTGAGCGAAGGCGAAGCCGGGTTGGGATGATCTCATTTCGTTCGATCAAGGGGCTTCGGCTTCGCTCGGCCCGAACGGGGAGAGGCTTATTTCTTCCCGATTTCCACAAAATCCAGCTTGGCGAACTTGTCCCACATCGCGCCCTGCCACTCCTCCGGCACCGGCAGCACGCCCATGGCCCAAGCCATGATGTCGGCATCCTGCTCATCCATGAACCGCTCGAACCACTGAATCTCTTCCTCGCCCCACTCGGCATGGTAGCGATCGAAATACCCGCCCACCGCAAGGTCCGCTTCCTTGATGCCGCGATGCCAGGCCCGAAATTGCAGGCGGCGGATACGGGGATCTTCGTTCACAATTTGTTCCTTAACCGAACATGCCAAAATTGCCGATCGGATGTTTGCGCATCGTCCCGGCTGGGCTAGACACCGCCAGATAGCCATGCGACCCGATATCCTCAACCCACTCTTCACCGAAATCGAAGCGCTGAAAGGCGTAGGCCCCGCGCTCGCAAAACCGCTGGAGCGCCTGGGGCTGGCCCGCGCCGTCGACGTGGCCTTCCATCTCCCGGTCAGCTTCATCGACCGTCGGATGGTGGACGAACTGATTCTCTCCGACTCCGGCCGGGTCATCGGCATAGAACTCACCCCCACCGACTATCGGGCATCCGGCAGCGCCCGCGCGCCCTTCCGCGTCATCGCGCAGGACAAGCGCGGCAATAGCGTCGCGCTGGTTTATTTCGGCCGCAACAGCGCCTGGCCCCGCAAGCTATTGCCCTTGAACGAGCCCAAATTCATCTCCGGCAAGCTGGAGGCCTATGGCGACAATCTCCAGATCGTCCACCCGGACTATGTCCTTCCCCCCGAGGAAGCCGCGACGATCCCTGCCCGCGAGCCGGTCTATGGTCTTTCCGAAGGCCTGACCAACAACCGCATGCGCGATCTGGCCACCCAAGCCCTGACCCGCGCCCCGGATCTCCCCGAATGGATCGAACCCAGCCTGCTCGCCCGCAAGGGCTGGCCCACATGGCACGAAGCGCTCACCCGCATCCACGCCGACCCCTCCGACGCGCAGGCGCGCGAACGTCTCGCTTATGATGAAATCTTCGCCGGTCAGCTCGCGCTGATGCTGGTCCGCCAGTCTTCCCGCAAACGCAGGGGCGTTCCCATCGCCGGAGACGGCCGCCTTCGCGCCATGCTCCAATTGCCCTTTGCGCCGACCGGAGCGCAACGCTGCGCCTTTTCGGAGATTGAAGGCGACATGGCCCAGGCCGTCCCGATGCTCCGCCTGCTGCAAGGCGATGTAGGCTCGGGCAAGACTCTGGTCGCGCTGATGGCGCTCCTCAACACGGTCGAAGCGGGCGCCCAGGGCGCGCTCCTCGCACCCACGGAAATCCTCGCCCGCCAGCATTATGAAACGCTGCGCAAAATGGCGTCGGGCCTGCCTGTCACCATCGCCATCCTCACTGGCCGGGAAAAGGGCAAGACCCGCGAATCCACCCTCATGGGCCTGGCGGACGCCAGCATCGATATCCTCGTCGGCACCCACGCCATCTTCCAGGAAGCCGTGCGCTACAAGAATCTCGCGCTGGCGGTGATCGATGAACAGCATCGCTTCGGGGTCGCCCAACGCATGATGCTTGCCTCGAAAGCCGAACGTACCCCCCATCTGCTGGTGATGACCGCTACCCCGATCCCGCGCACGCTGACGCTCACTTATTATGGCGAAATGGACGTCTCCCGCCTCGACGAGATGCCCCCCGGCCGCCAGCCGATCCAGACGGTCGTCATGTCCGCCAACCGCCTGGATGAAGTGGTCGAAGCACTTGCCCGCCATGTCGAAGGCGGCGGTCAGGCCTATTGGGTCTGCCCCTTGGTCGAGGAAAGCGAAACCAGCGACCTCGCCGCCGCCGAAGCCCGCGCCGAAATGCTGAAAATGCGCTTTGGCGAGTTGGTCGGCCTTGTCCACGGCCGCATGAAGGGGCCGGAAAAGGACGCCGCGATGGACGCCTTCGCTTCGGCCCGCACCAGGATACTTGTCGCCACCACGGTCATCGAAGTGGGCGTCGACGTTCCCAATTCCAACCTCATCATCATAGAAGGCGCCGAACGCTTCGGCCTCGCCCAACTTCACCAGCTCAGAGGCCGCGTCGGCCGAGGCCAGAACCATTCGGTCTGCATCCTCCTGCGCGGCGGCGCGCTGAGCGAAACCAGCCGCGCGCGCCTGGCCCTGATGCGAGAAACCAATGACGGCTTCCGCATAGCCGAAGAAGACCTCCGCCTGCGCGGCGCGGGCGAAATCCTGGGCACCCGCCAATCGGGCGAACAGCAACTCAAACTCGCCACCCCGGAACATCTCTCCGCGCTGCTGGACTCAGCCCGGGATGACGCGCATCTCCTGATCGACCGGGACGGCGGCCTCACCGAAGCCAGAGGGGAGGCTGCCCGAACCTGTCTCTACCTCTTCGAACGCGATGCCGCCGTGGGCCTGCTACGAAGCGGCTAAAGTTGATGTGCTCCTGCGAAGGCAGGAGCCCAGTCCTGCCGATCGAACTGGACTCCTGCCTTCGCAGGAGCACGTTTCACCTAGTCCCATGGCCCGCAATTGCTGCAACCGCGAAACCATCCCGCCGCCAAGCCGTTGCTTGCATCATGCAATCGGACATCAGCCTGCACCACATCACGCCGATGGCGGCGATCTCCATCGCCCTGTCGGTGGTCGCCGCCTTCCTCTTCCACTGGCTCGCCTACTGGACAGCCACCCGCATATTTCGCCGGATGCGCATAGAGCCGATCATCCTCCCGGCCATCTACCAGCCGACCCGCTGGATCATCGTCCTGATGACGCTCGCCGCAGGCATCCAGCCCCTGACCTTCAGTCCCAATGTCGAGGCGATCTGGTCGATCGGCTCGAAAATGCTGTTCATCCTCCTCAACGGCTGGCTAATCTTCGCGGCCATGCGCGCAGGCCGCATTTTCCTCGAACGCCGCAGCGACATCACCGTCGAGGATAATCTCCAGGCCCGCCGCCAGCACACCCGCATCCGCATCCTCTACCGCGTGGCGCAGTGCATCATCGGCTTCCTCATCCTCTCGCTGATGTTGATCATGATCCCAGGAGTCCGCACCGTAGGCGTCACCCTGATGGCCTCGGCAGGTCTTGCGGGCCTCGCGGTGGGCGCAGCAGCCCAACCAGCGCTCAAAAACCTGATCGCCGGTATCCAGATGGCCTTTTCCGAACCCATCCGCCTGGATGACGTGCTGATCGTGGAGGGCGAATGGGGCAGGGTGGAGGACATCAAGCTCACCTATGTCGTGATCCGCATCTGGGACGACCGCCGCCTGATCGTCCCCGTCTCCTATTTCCTGGAAAAGCCTTTCCAGAACTGGACGACCAGGACGTCGGATCTGCTCGGTACCGTCTTTCTTTATGTCGATCCCGCCACGGACATAGAGCCGATCCGCGCCAAATTCATCGAGGCGGTCCAGTCCAACAGCCGCTGGGACGGCCGCGTCGCGATCCTGCAAGTCACCGACCACCGTGCCGACGCGCTGGAGCTACGCGGCCTGCTGAGCGCGCGCAACGCCGGCACCGCCTTCGACCTGCGTTGTGAAGTGCGCGAAGCGATGATGAATTTCCTGCGCACGCACATGCCGCAGGCCTTGGTCCGGTCGCGTCAGCGTCTGGAAGCAGGGGAGGGGTTTGCGGAAGCCGTTACCAGGCCGTCTGCCGCGGCGGGATGAGGGACAGCATCGCGTCATAGACGTGCGGCTCGATCTTCTTCAGAAACTCGACACCTATGCGGCCATCTTCGGCCCAGCGCACTTCCCCGGCATGATCCTTTACGACCGGCAGCCAAATCGTCACCCGCTCACCGATCGCCAGTTGCGCCTCGGTCCGGCACATCAGTCCCAGCGCGGAGATATTGATGATCCGCGTCCCATGGGTCCGGCCCTGCGCCGTGATATGGCTCACCATATCGACCAGATCGCGCTGTGCGCGTCGCTGGTTGACGGCAGGATCCCGCGACTGGTTCAGATGAGAGAGGCTTGCGAACATCGAAGGCATGCCCGCAGGATAAGGTAAGGAAGATAGCCCCTTCCTTACCTCATCTGGTTAACGCGCCATATACGCTCTTTTGATTTCAGGCGGTTACCAGCCCATGCTTCTTCGCGCCGAAGCTGACCTTGTCGCCCGGTTTCAGCGCCAGAGCAGGATCGCTGACCACTTCGCCATTCACGCGAATGGCGCCCTCGGAAAGCTTGCGCCGCACTTCCTTGTTGGAGGCGGCAAAGCCCAGCGCCGTCGTGCCCTGAACGATATTCAGCCCCTCGGCCCCCAGGCTGACGGTCGGCAGATTGGCATCCGATGCGCCCTCCTCAAAGGTCCGCCGCGCCGTCTCAGCCGCCAAGGCCGCCGCATCGGCGCCCCGGCAAAGCGCCGTCGCCTCATTGGCCAAAATCTTCTTCGCCTCGTTGATATCCGCCCCTTGAAGCGAAGCCAGCCGCTCCACCTCATCCATCGGCAGGTCGGTGAACAGCCTCAGCCGGTTCGCGACGTCGGCATCGGCGGTATTCCGCCAGAACTGCCAATAATCATAGTTGGAAAGCTGATCCTCGTTGAGCCAGACCGCGCCGCCTACGGTCTTGCCCATCTTGGTCCCATCGGCGTTGGTCAGCAGCGGCGTGGTGAGGCCGAACACATGAGTCCCGTCCACGCGCCGGGCCAGTTCGACGCCGTTGACGATATTGCCCCACTGGTCCGATCCGCCCATCTGCAACCGGCAGTCCGACCGCCGCGACAGCTCCAGAAAGTCATAGGCCTGGAGAATCATATAGTTGAATTCGAGGAAACTCAGCGACTGCTCACGATCCAGGCGCAGCTTCACCGAATCGAAGCTCAGCATCCGGTTCACGGAGAAATGCTGTCCGATATCCCGCAGGAAGGGGATATATTCCAACTTGTCCAGCCATTCGGCATTGTCCAGCATGATCGCGTCCGTCGGCCCGTTACCGAAGGTCAGGAAGCGCTCGAACACCCGTTTGATGCTCGCGACATTCTCCGCGATCAGATCGGTGGTCAGCAGCTTGCGCGCCTCGTCCTTGAAGCTCGGATCACCGATCTTGCCGGTGCCGCCACCCATCAGAACGATCGGCTTGTGCCCGGCCTTCTGCAACTGCCGCAGCATCATGATCGACACCAGATGCCCGACATGCAGCGAAGGCGCCGTCGGATCGAAGCCGATATAGCCCGGTACGATCTGCTTGGCGGCCAGGGCGTCCAGCCCCTCCGCATCGGTCAACTGATGAATGTAGCCGCGCGTTTCGAGCAGGCGGAGCAGATCGGATGAGTAGCTGGTCATAGTGCGGCGCCCTTAGCATCGCGGTTTGTCATCGTCACCATTATGTTGATAGTCACGCCAAAGTTGATTCTCCGCATTTTAGGGGCAGCAGGACAGGCCATGACAGACAGTCACCCCATGCTGGCAATAGGCCTGATGTCGGGCACCTCGCGCGACGGCATAGACGCCGCGCTGATCGAAACCGACGGCGAGGGCGCCAGCAGAGGCATCGCCTTCCACGCGATGCCCTATGGCGACGGCTTCCGCATGCGCCTGGCCGAAGCCTGTCAGCGTGCCATGACAATGGAAAAGCCCGGCTTCGAACCCCTGATCCACGCGGTCGAGGAAGAACTGACCGAACTCCATGTCGAGGCCGTCTCCGACCTTCTCGCCCGCACTGGCCATATCGCGCAAGACATCGCCGTCATCGGCTTCCACGGCCATACCGTCGCCCACCGCCCCGAACGCCGCTGGACCTGGCAGATCGGGGATGGCGCCGCCCTCGCAGGCGCGTTCGGCATTCGCGTTGTCGCGGACCTGCGCAGCGCCGACGTCGCCGCGGGAGGGCAGGGCGCTCCGCTGCTTCCGGTCTATCACCGTGCTCTCGCCTATGATCTTCCCAAGCCGGTCGCCGTCCTGAACCTGGGCGGAGTCGCCAATATCACCGCCATCGCCTCCGACGGCGAGATTGTCGCCTTCGACACCGGCATGGCGAGCGGCCTCATCGACAATTGGATGCAGACCCATAGCGACCGCAGCTTCGATGAAAATGGCGCCGCGGCTGCCAGGGGCAAAATCGACGAAGCGCGGCTGGCGTCCATGCTCTCCGACCCCTGGTTCGCCGCCGCGCCCCCGAAAAGCATAGACCGGGAAGCCTTCACCATCGACGCCACGCGCGCCCTCTCTCTGGAGGACGGCGCGGCAACCCTGACGGCCTTTTCCGCCGCAGCCGTCGCCAAAGCCCTCGACCATCTGCCGGAACGTCCGAAACATATCTATGCCGCCGGCGGTGGCCGCCACAACGCCACGCTCATGCGGATGCTGGCGACCTATACCGGCACGGAGGTCCGCCTTGTGGACGAACTGGGATGGGACGGCGACGCCCTTGAAGCGCAAGGCTTTGCCTATATGGCCGTTCGTCATCTGAAAGGCCTGCCGATCAGCTTCCCCGGCACGACTGGCGCGCCGCAGCCCATGACGGGCGGCGTGCTCTTCGAACCGGCTTAGACTGTCGACGGCTCGAATTGGCCAATGCAAGCCATTAAGTGAAACGTGTTCCTGCGAAGGCAGGAACCCAGTTCCGCCGCTTGTGGATCATCGCACCGTAGGAACTGGGCTCCTGCCTTCGCAGGAGCACGATGCGCTTCAAGAAAAGCCGTACGAAGCAGACCGTCCACCTTCCACCCATTCCCGCCAATCCACACGCCCTTTGTCGCCCATTTTGCACATATCACCTGATAATCCGACAGAGCGAACCTCAGGACAGCATCAGCCCATTCTTCTATCCTGCCGAAAAACATGATGAATTTCGGTCGATAAAGCTGCATCGGCGCATGGTCATTTCGATTTTCCCGAAACTAATTCTTTCGATCGATTCCACGCCGGAAAGAAATCAGCAACATACAGGGCGGGCCTTCGAACCGGAAGCGCCCGGGGGTGTCACAACATAGGAGAGTCGCAGTGACCAGATTTACCCTTCCCCTCATCGGCCTTGCCGTCCTGACCGCCGCCACGGGCGCGCAGGCGCAGGATAGCGGCGTCAAGGGAGCCCTTCAGGACAGCAATGTGAAGGGAACGCTGCAAGATGCCAATGTGAAAGGCACCTTGCAGGACGCCAATGTCAAAGGCACGCTGCAGGATGTGCAGAGCGCCACGAGGGCGGCGCAGGATGCGCGTACCGCGTCGACCGAAGCGCGCTCCTCGGCCGCTGAAACCCGCAGCGCTGCGCAGGATGCCCGCGCCAACGCGAGCGCTGCCCGCGAAACGGCCACGTCGGTCAAGGAAACCGCGCGTTCGACCCGCGGCAGTTGATCGCATCCCAAGCATGAAGAGTGAAGGGCGGGCCCATCAAAGGCTCGCCCTGCTTGGCATATGGAGGGGAAATCGATGAAAGGGACCATGAAGCTGGTCGCTGCCGGCATGGTCATGGCCGCCACGCCCGCGCCGGCGCAAATCGCGGCGCAAAGCGGCCCGCAAACCGTGCAGGCCGAAGAACCGTCCACAGCTTTATCCACAGCCTTATCTACAGGCGGCAGTCTCACCGCGATCACTGGCGTCGACTATAGCAGTGGCGATTACGGCACCGGCTCCGACACCCATATATGGGTCGTGCCGATGAGCCTGCGTTATCGCACCGGCCCGCTTCGTTTCACCGCGACCTTGCCATGGCTGCGCATCAACGGATCGTCCGCGATCGTCGGCGGCGGATCGGGCGGCGTCATCATCGATCCGAACGCCCCCCGCACCACCCGCAGCGGCCTTGGCGACCTGACATTGGGCGTCGGCTACCAGATTCCGGAGGAACAGCTCGGTTTCGGTCTAGACTTCTCAGCCCGCGTCAAGCTCCCCACCGCCTCGCGCTCGAAGGCGCTGGGCACCGGCAAGACGGATGTGACGGTCGCGGCGGAAATCTCCAAAAGCTTCGGCATCGTCACGCCCTTTGCCAATGTGGGCTATCGCATGCCCGGCGACCCTTCGGGCTTCGATCTGCACAACGCCTGGACCGCATCGGGCGGCGCAAGCGTGATGCTGGGCAAATCGGCGCTGATCGTCTCCTACGACTATCGCGAATCCACCAGCGACCTCGCCCGCGACAGCCGGGAACTGTTCGGCGCCTTCAGCACGCCGGTCGCGGAAAAGCTGATCTTCACCCTCTATGGCACCGGCGGCCTCAGCAAAGGCGCCGCCGACTATGGTCTGGGCTCCATGGTCAGCGTGAAATTCTGATCCGCATCTTAGCCGCCGCAGCTCACCGCTTCCGGGTTAGCTCCCGCATCGCGTCGTCAATCCCCTCGATCGTGAGCGGATACATGCGCCCGTTCATGATCTCGCGGATGATCTTGGTCGACTGGCTATAGCCCCAATGCGCCTCCTGCGACGGGTTCAGCCAGATCGCGGCGGGATAGGTGTGCAGCACCCGGCTCAACCATGTCGCGCCCGGCTCATCGTTCATATGTTCGACCGATCCGCCGGGATGGCTGATCTCATAGGGACTCATCGCCGCATCCCCGACGAAGATCACCTTATAATCATGCCCATATTTGTGAAGGATGTCCCAGGTCGGCGTCCGTTCCGAAAAGCGCCGCTTATTATCCTTCCACACGCCTTCATAGAGGCAGTTATGGAAGTAGAAGAATTCCATATTCTTGAATTCGCTGGTCGCCGCCGAGAACATCTCCTCGCACAGCGTGATGAACGGGTCCATCGACCCGCCGACATCCAGGAACAGCAGCAGCTTCACCGCATTGTGCCGCTCGGGCCGCATGCGGATGTCGAGCCAGCCTTGCCGCGCCGTGCCCCGGATCGTCTCGTCCAGGTCCAGCTCGTCCGCCGCGCCCTCCCGCGCAAAGCGCCGCAGCCGCCGTAGCGCCACCTTGATGTTGCGGGTGCCCAGTTCCTTTTGATTGTCCAGATTGGCGAATTCGCGCTTTTCCCACACCTTGATGGCGCGCTTGTGCTTGCTTTCGCCGCCGATCCGCACGCCTTCGGGATTGTAGCCGCCATGGCCGAACGGGGACGTGCCGCCGGTGCCGATCCACTTGTTGCCGCCCTGATGACGCTCCTTCTGCTCCTCCAGCCGCTTCTTCAGCGTCTCCATGATCTCGTCCCAGCTCCCCAGCGACTTGATCTTCTCCATCTCCTCGGCGCTGAGGAATTTCTCTGCCACCAGCCGCAGCCATTCCTCGGGGATTTCCGCCTCGACGCCCTCATTGCCCAGCACGCCCTTGAACACGCGGGCGAACACCTGGTCGAAGCGGTCGATCAGCCCCTCATCCTTCACATAGGTGGCGCGGGCGAGATAATAGAAATCCTCCGGCCGCTGCCCGATCACGTCGCGATCCAGCGCCTCCAGCAGCAGCAGATGTTCCTTGATGCTGGCGGGGATGCCGGCAGCACGCAGCGCGTCGAGGAAATTGAGCATCATGACGGCGCCCTTGTCCGTCAGCTTGGCCGAGTATGCAAGCTCCGCGGCGTTGTCGGAATGTTAAGTGTTGCAATGCATCGTTAACAAGGCAGTATCCATATCGGGCGGAATAGGGCGGCGATCATTGGAAAACGGGGATTTATTGACTGATCTGGGGGAGCGATCGGGCGACATCGCATTGCAATGCAGCGAAACGGCGGGCTTCCTGGGGGAACTGACGCGGCGCATCCAGGCCGATTCCGCGCATCTGGTCGAATTGCAATCGACCATGGAAACGTTGGCGATCAGCCAGAATGAAAGCGTGCTGGCGGCGCAGGAACTCAGCCTCACCGCGCGCCGGGCCGGAACCATCATCGCTCAGGGACACGAAACCATCGGGCGTTCGCTGGGGCAGATCACGGAACTCATCGAGAATGTGACGGGACTGGAAGGGCATTTGCGCCAGTTTTTGGACGTCATCGAAACGGTGGGCGACATTTCCGATCAGCTCGGCGCCATTGCCCGCCAGACCCGGCTTCTGGGCGTCAATGCGGCGATCGAGGCGGCGCGGGGCGGAGAAGCGACCCAGGGTTTTGCCGTGGTAGCGGACGAAATCCGGCGGCTGGCCGGGCAGGCGGGGGAGTCCGCCGCGTCCGTGGGAGACAAGCTGGGTCAGCTCGATCGCGACGCGCGCCAGTTGATCGGCGGGGTGGAGGCCAATATCCTGCGTGGCCGCGACGTCGGTTCCCATATCGACACGCTCCGGATCAGCATGGCCGAAATCGCCTCGTTGGTGACGCAATTCGGGGCACGGTCCGACACGATCGTCACCTGCACGGATGAGGCCGACAGCGATGTGGCGGCGCTGCGGCAGGGTCTTGCCCGGTTCAGCCGTTCCTCGACGGAAAGCGCCACCCGCGTCGAAACCGCGCGCGGCCATCTGGAAGGTCTGGAGGGGATGGCGAATGCGATGCTCAACACCGCCGCGCACAGCGGTCATGTCACGCGCAACAGCCGCTATATCGCCATGGCCGAAGAGGGCGCCGAAGAGATGCAGGCGCTGATCGAGCAGGCGCTGGCCGAGGGGCAATTGGACATGGCCGGCCTGTTCGACACCGCGTACCGGCCGCTGCCCGGTTCCGAACCGGCGCAATATGAAAATGGCTTCACCGCCTTTGCCGACCGCTTCGTGCGGCCCTTGCTCGACCGGCGGACGGCGCAGGACAGCGCGATCGTCGGCTGCTGCCTGATCGACATGAACGGCTATCTGCCCACCCATATCAGTGCGCGCAGCCAGTCGCAGCGGCCCGGCCAGACGCGCTGGAACATGGAACATGCACGCAACCGCCAGATATTCATGGACAGCCAGACCCGCCGCGCACTGGATGGGGAAGGGGACTTCTTCCTGTTCACCTACCGCCAGGATCTGGGCGAGGGGCGCTATCGGGCGCTGCGCAGCGTATTCGTGCCGCTGATGTTCGGCGGTCGGCGCTGGGGACTTTATGAAGTCGGCTATCTCATTTAAATTCTAAAGCGGTTTGCGATCCGATTGCATCGGATCAACCGCTCTAGGTTGTAGTGACGATTTAATCATTTGAGCCATAGCATGATGCTGGCGAGTTTGACGAAGCCGAGAAAGTTTGCGGCGAGCTTGTCATAGCGGGTGGCGATGCGTCGCCATTGTTTGAGCTTGGCGAAGAAGCCCTCAATGCCCCAGCGGTGTTTGTAGGCGATGCGGTCGTAGGGATGCTGATATTTGCGATGGCGGCGAGGCGGGATGACCGGTTCGCCGCCTTGCTCGTAGATGAGGTCGTGCAGGCTGTCGGCATCGTAGGCGCGGTCAGCCAGAACCTTGCCGGCCGGGATGCCGCGGATCAGATCATGGGCGGGTGCCATGTCGTTCTGCTGACCGGGGCCGAGGATGAAGCGGATCGGCAAGCCAAGTGCATCGACTACGGCGTGTACTTTGGTGCCGAACCCTCCTCGCGAGCGGCCGAGAGCCTGGGCTTGAGCGCCCCCCTTTTAACCCGTGCCCCAGCCGCCTGGGCCTGAGCGCGGATCACAGTCGCATCGATCGCCAGCCACTCAATGTCGGGATCATCCGACACGGCCTCGAAGATCCGGTCGATCACGCCCTGCTGGACCCAGCGATAATAACGCCGCTTGGCCGTCTGATAGGGGCCGAACTTCTCCGGCAGATCACGCCAGCGTCCGCCTGACCGGGCCAGCCAAAGCAACGCATCGAGAAACAAACGCCCGTTACTGCGCGGGCCGCGCTTGCCCTTGCGTCCCCCCGGAACGAACTCACGCAGCCGCTCCCATTGATCGTCCCGAAGCACTTCGCCTTCCACACCAGCCTCCAAAAGCCAGTGGTGAATCACAAATCGGCGACGACGTGAATCCCTAAAATGTCACTACGCCCTAGATTCCTTGTTTTACGCGATTTCCGAGTCATCAGATGATTCCATCTGATTGGAAATTGCTCTAGCGCAGCTTCGTGTCCGCCGTCCGCATCGTCATCTCGCCATTGGCGGCGTAATCGGCGGTTGCTCCGGCCTGGGCGGTCTGGGGATCCTTTCCGTCCAATATCTGAGCGATCTGCCGGGCGCTCGGCACCTTGTCATAGATGCCGTAGAGATCGGTCTGACCCACCGAATGGATCGAAAGCTGATAGCCCCGGCCCGCTTTCGCCGGGTCGAACGCCACCACCGTGCCCGCATCGTCCACCGGCACGATAATCGCGCCGTCTGCCGCGCCCGCCTGCTGCAGAATGTCGTAGCTGCCTTCAGCCGTATCGACCTTTCCCCGCACGCAGAGCGGTGCCTGCCCTTCACGCGGGAGGGAAATATCGGCTGGCTCAGCTACCGTTCGCGTGGTCAGTCGCGCATCGCCGCCATCATTGGCTGGACACGCAGCCAGTCGCGCCGGCTTTGTCGCATGGATGGAGACCGGGTTGTCGAAACGAAGGCCGGCCAGCATGCCATCCAGTCCGGCCAGCACTTCCTTCCGGCGTTCCGTCGGCCCGGTGACGCGCAGCTTCACCACCCAGCGCCCCGCATGCAGGAAAGCTGCCGCAGTCGTGAGCGCGCCGTCCGCCGCATCGTCATAAACGGCGCGGATCGCGCCATCGGCATGTCCCGCCACAGCCACAGCCGCATAAGCGGTGCGATGCGTTCTGGCGCCGAAACGCTCCATCACCGCCTTGTCCGTCATATAGGCGGCGAGGGAGGCGTCGGCATAGCTCGGCAGATAAACATAGAGCGTCGCCTGGATCGCGCCATCATCCGACAGATATTGGGCGTAATTGTCGATGCCCTTGCCGCCGTTGGAAACCTCCCCGCTCTTGGATAGCGACAGGCCTGCCACGCTTTGCGACATGCTGATTCCGGCGGCATTGGCGCGCAGGGTTGTGGCAGTCGGTGTCCAGGCTTCCCGTTCCTCGGCGGCGCGCACGAGCGCAGGCGCTGACAAGGCCAGCACCGCCGATAAAAAGGACAACGCACGCTTGGGCATTGGCATCCTTCCCCTATTCTTGACCGTCTTTTCGCGGCTTGGAATGTCAGGAGGAAGGTTGAGCCGAAATGCAGGGTCTGCGCAAGCGGGCTTTTAGGCGACCGGGGGAATTTGTGCCGGATAATGGGGCAGATCCGGGTCCAGATGCGCCCAAGCGGGGGCCGCATCGGTCCAGATGACCGCCTGAGGGGCCAGAAGATCGGGATCGTTCAGCGCTCCGGCCCGGATGAAGGTCAGGTGCGGACGCGATTCGGCCAGGCTGAACAGAGGCGTGCCGCATTCAGGACAGAAACCGCGACGCATCGCATTGCCGCTGTCCGCGACGGCATGATGCCAGCGCACCTCACCCGTGGTCGTCACTTTGTCGGAGGGGAAGCAGACATTCACCGTCCCCGACCCGCCGCCCAGATATTGGCAGAGCCGGCACCAGCACATGCGCGCCGCCATGGGCTCCGTGTCGATGCTGATCCGGACCTGTCCGCACAGGCAACCCGCACCATGCGCCATGGCCTCAGCGTCCCTGCCTTCTGGCCATGAAGGCGAGCCGTTCGAACATCATGACGTCCTGCTCGTTCTTGAGCAACGCGCCATGGAGCGGCGGGATCGCCTTGGTGGGATCACGGTCCTGCAACACGTCGAGCGGCATGTCCTCGGCCAGGATCAGCTTCAGCCAATCGAGCAATTCGCTGGTCGAGGGTTTTTTCTTGAGGCCCGGAACCTCCCGGATTTCGTAGAAAATCTCCAACGCGCGGTTGACCAGGATTTTCTGGATGCCGGGGAAATGCACGTCGATGATTGCCTGCATCGTCTCCCGGTCAGGGAATTTGATATAGTGGAAGAAACAGCGGCGCAGGAAGGCGTCCGGCAGTTCCTTCTCATTATTGGATGTGATGACGACGACCGGCCGTTCCTGCGCCGCCACCGTCTCGCCCGTTTCATAGACATGGAAGGCCATGCGATCGAGTTCCTGCAACAGATCGTTGGGAAATTCGATATCGGCCTTGTCGATCTCGTCGATCAGCAGCACGGGCAAAGTGGGGGACGTAAAAGCCTCCCACAGCTTGCCCTTGCGGATATAATTGCCGATCTCATGGACGCGTGGATCGCCAAGCTGGCCGTCGCGCAACCGGGCCACGGCATCATATTCATACAATCCCTGATGCGCCTTGGTCGTCGACTTGACGTTCCATTCGATCAGTGGAGCATTGAGAGCCGTGGCGATTTCCTGCGCCAATACGGTCTTGCCGGTGCCCGGTTCACCCTTCACCAACAGGGGGCGGCGAAGCAACACCGCAGCGTTGACGGCCACCTTCAGATCATCGGTGGCGACATAATCCTGCGTGCCTTCAAACCGCATATTCTTGTTCACTCATCCTGCTTGCACTGGCCCAACTATGGCAAAGCAGGGATGGAGCGCAAAGCCTTTATGCGCGATTCAAGACTTGGTCTTTGCCGGCGCGGATCTTTGCGCGGGCTTGAAGCACGTCCCAAAGCCCGCGATGCTGGTTGAGCAATTGGCGCGCTCCGAACAGGATGGCGCGATTGATCGCATCATCCCCGCCGATTTCCCGGGCAACCTCCAGCGTCGCTGCGCGGTCCGGCAGGTCGCAGACATGGGGTTCCAGTCCGACGCGGATCGCGGCGATATCCAGAATGTGGCGCACGGCCCGCCAATCGAGAACCAGCGCGATCGCCGCGCCCATGGCGCAGCCGCGACGGTCCGATTGCGCCAGCATGTCGAGCGCGTGGCGCTGCTGGCTGACGACCGTTTCGCAATCGCTTTGTCCTGCGGTGCTGGGGGCGGGGCCGACCGCGACCGTCACCTGCGTCAGATAGGCCCGTTCCCGCGCAAAGGCATCCGCCGCCTGGATCAGCCAGCCGCGCGCCGCATTGTCGGCCGACCGCGTGGCGGCATGGTCGATGACGCCTGGATGCCGGCCATGGAGCAGGCAAAGATAATAGGCTCCGTCCGCCAGATCGGGCAGTGACAGCGTCGCATTCGGCCCGAAGCTTGCGCGGGCGCCGCTGGTATAGCCATGACCGGCGGTGCCATCGGCGGCCACGACGGCCTCCAAAATCTGCGATACATCGCCAAATTGGTAGCGCGGTGCTGCTTCGCTCATCATCTTCCCCTGGGCCCCGGTGCTGGCGAGGCATCATCGGAACGACCCTAGAGAGACGAGGTAAAAGAGGAGTTTACGCCATGAAAAAAGGGCGGCCCGAAAACCGCCCTTTTGGATCATTTTACCGCGCCTTAGCCTCGGCCTGCCGAGGCGCCCTTACCCGTAGAAGCCTCGGCCTGCCGAGGCACCTTCTCCTGTCAAAACGCCTCTATTGGTCGAGGAAGCTGCGCATCTTGCGGCTGCGGCTGGGGTGCTTGAGCTTGCGCAGCGCCTTCGCCTCGATCTGGCGGATGCGTTCGCGGGTCACGCTGAACTGCTGGCCCACTTCCTCCAGCGTATGGTCGGTGTTCATGCCGATGCCGAAACGCATGCGCAGCACGCGTTCCTCACGCGGCGTCAGCGAGGCGAGCACGCGGGTGACGGTTTCCTTGAGATTCGCCTGAATCGCGGCATCCACCGGGATGATCGCATTCTTGTCCTCGATGAAATCGCCCAGATGCGAATCTTCCTCGTCACCGATCGGGGTTTCGAGGGAGATCGGTTCCTTGGCGATCTTCATCACCTTGCGCACCTTCTCCAGCGGCATGGACAGGCGCTCGGCCATCTCCTCCGGAGTCGGCTCGCGGCCCTGTTCGTGCAGGAACTGGCGGCTGGTGCGGACCAGCTTATTGATCGTCTCGATCATATGGACCGGAATACGGATGGTCCGCGCCTGATCCGCGATCGAGCGGGTGATCGCCTGACGAATCCACCAAGTGGCGTAGGTGCTGAACTTGTAGCCGCGCCGATACTCGAATTTATCGACCGCTTTCATCAGGCCGATATTGCCTTCCTGAATAAGATCAAGGAATTGCAGGCCGCGGTTCGTATATTTTTTAGCGATGGAAATGACGAGACGCAGGTTCGCCTCGACCATTTCCTTCTTCGCGATGCGCGCCTCGCGCTCGCCCTTCTGCACCATGTTCACGATGCGGCGGAATTCGCTCAAGGACATGCCGGTCGCCTGCGCGATTTCGCTGACCTCGGTGCGGATACGCTCCACCGCGCGGCCCTCGGCGGCGGCAAAGGCGGCCCATTTCTTGTCGAGCCCCGACACCCTGTCCATCCAGCCGTCATCCAGCTCATGGTTCACATAGCGGTCGAGGAAGTCCTTGCGGCTGACCTTGTGGCGCTCGGCCAGGCGCAGCATCTGCCCGCCCAGCGCGGTCAGGCGCCGGTTATAGGCATAGAGCTGGTCGACCAGATATTCGATCTTCTGCTGGTGGAACTGGACGCTCTCGACCTCGGCGGTCAGTTGCTCGCGCAGTTCCTGATAATCGTCCTCTTCCTTCTGGCTCAGCGTCTCACCGATCGCCATGGCAATCATGCGTGTTTCCTGCGCGTTCGAGAAGGCGCGGAAAATCTCGGTGATGGTCGCGAACTTCTCCAGAGCCATGGGCTTCAGAGTCTCTTCCATCTGGGCAAGGGAGAGGGTGTTGTCTTCCTCTTCTTCCTCTTCCACCCGGCGCGTGCGGCGTTCGGTCAGGCCGTCTTCATCCTCATCGGCGTCGGCGGATTCTTCTTCCGGCTCTTCCTCTTCCTTGAAGCTGGGGCCAGCGGTCTTCTCGCTGATTTCGCCATCATCGTCCTCGGCGCCTTCCTCCAGATTTTCCGGAGCCGGATCTTTGGACAGCATCGCGTCGAGATCGAGAATCTCGCGCAACTGCATCTCGCCATTGTTGAGCGCGGTCGACCATTCGATGATCGCGTTGAACGTCGTCGGGCTTTCGCACAGCCCCAGGATCATGGTGTCGCGACCGGCCTCGATCCGCTTGGCAATGGCGATTTCGCCCTCACGGCTGAGCAGTTCCACCGCGCCCATTTCGCGCAGATACATGCGCACCGGGTCATCGGTGCGATCGACGGTCTCTTTCTTTTTCTCGGCTACCGGACGCGGCGAGCCATCGTCTTCAGCGCTGTCATCGCTGCTGTCGTCATCGCTGTCGTCTCGGCTGTCGTCGCCATCCTCGCTGGCTTCTTCATTCTCGACGATGTTCACGCCCATTTCATTGAGCGCGGACATGATGTCCTCGATCTGCTCGGAGGACATCTGGTCCTGCGGCAGAGCGTCGTTCAGCTCGTCATAGGTGATGTAGCCGCGCTTCTTGGCGCGGGCGATCAGCTTCTTTACCGACGCTTCATTCAGATCCAGCAGCGGCGCATCGCCGGTATCCTGTTCCTCGCCCGCACCCTTGCTGTTCGCCTTGCTCGCCATTTATTCGCCTTAACTGCGTCGACCCGAAAAGGGGCGATCTAATCAAACAATATCTTCGGGCTGCGCCAGTTCCGCTATGCGAGCCAGATGGTTCCGATGAGCGGTCAGAGCCTGCTGTTGAGCAGTCAGATTCTCTTCGTTCACATCTTCCATCAGCCGCCGGGTGGCTTCAGCCAAATTCAATTCGAGCTCCGGCCCTAGCGCAATTTCCCCAATGACCTCATCCAGATCGCGCTGCACGCGATCCGAGTCGGTCTTGCTTCTGTGGGGGGTGAATGTGAACGTGTCGGCCCGAAGCATCCCCTTCGCCATATTATACACTTCACCTTGCCCCAATATGGTAAGGAGGCCACCGGTTTCAACTGTTTCTTTGCCGAATGAGGCCGCGATCATCACGTTCAGCAATTCCGCCAGGGCGGCGTCAGCGATTCGCAAGCCTGAAAGCATTTCCCGATGCAGCGCGATTTGTTCCGGATGCCGCAGGAGACTGGCGAGAACGGCGCGCAAAAGCCTTTGTTCCATGCCGCTTGCACCGATCGCCCGAGCCTCGTTTCCGGCGGGTGGAAGAGGTGGCTTCCAATTGCCCCGCCGATCCCGTTGCCAGCCGGAGCGCGCGCCACCACCACGTTGATGCCGGGGTTGAAAAGGCGCCCGCGCAAAGAACAACGCATCATAACGCTCGCGAAAAGCATGGATATAATGCGCCCGCACATCGGGATGCGCGATGGCGTCGGTGATGGCGGAGAGCCGCTGCTTGAGCGCGGCCTTCTGTTCCGGCGTGTCGAGAGGGGCCGCCGCTTGCTCATATTTCCACAGACGTTCGACCAACGGCTCGGCCGCGCTCAACACGGCCTCCATGGCCGCAGATCCCTCGGCACGGATCAGGTCGTCGGGATCCTGTCCGCCCGGCAAGGTCGCGAAGGCCAGGCTCATCCCCGGTTGCAGCATGGGCAAGGCACGCGTCGCTGCCCGGATCGCCGCTTTCTGCCCCGCCGAATCGCCGTCGAAACAAAGGATCGGCACGTTGGCCATTTTCCACAGCCGCTCAATCTGATGCTCGGTCAGCGCTGTCCCCATCGGGGCCACCGCCTCGCCAAAACCCGCCTGCGCCAGCGCGATCACGTCCATATAGCCTTCGACGACGATGATCCGTCCCTTCTGGCGACTGGCCGGCGAGGCGCGGTCGATATTGTAGAGCGTCCGCCCCTTGTCGAAGAGCGGGGTGTCGGGCGAGTTCAGATATTTGGGTTCGCCCGCGCCAAGGATGCGCCCGCCAAAGGCAATGACGCGGCCCCTAATGTCCCGGATCGGCAGCATCAGCCGACCCCGGAAGCGATCATAGCTGTCGCGCTTTTTGATTTTGCCGTCGTCCGGCTCGGCTCCATCAGGATCGATCAGCAACCCGGCTTCGATCAGCAAAGCTTCGCCAAAATCCTTGAGCGCGGCCTTGAGCCGCCCGCGTCCGTCAGGCGAAAAGCCGAAGCCAAAACTTTTGACGGTCGTTGCGCTCATTCCCCGCTTCTGGAGATAGGCCCGCGCCTCCGCGCCCTCGATCCCGCCTAGCTGCTCCTCGAAAAAGCTTTGCGCCGCCGCCATGACGTCGTGCAGCCCCTTGGCCTGCTCCGCTCGCTTTGCCGCGCGAGGATCGGGGGCAGGGACCTCCATCCCCGCCGTCTGCGCCAGTTCCTTCACGGCCTCCATGAAGGGCAGGCCGCGCTGATCGGTCATCCAGCGGATCGCATCCCCATGCGCACCGCAGCCGAAGCAATGATAAAAGCCCTTCTCGTCGTTGATGGTGAAGCTGGGCGTCTTCTCATTATGGAAGGGGCAGCAGGCCTTATACTCGCGGCCCGCCTTCTGCACCTTCACCGTCCGCCCGATCAGGGTGGAGAGCGACGTTCGGGCGCGCAATTCATCGAGAAAGGCGGGGGATAGGCTCATCCTTGCTGCATATCCTCATGCGCGGGTCTATTTCCTCCACACCCGTTCGTTTCGAGCCGCCCGATCAGATGCTCCAGATTGCCGGCATGCCTGGTATGATAGCGCCCGTCCGAGCATCGCAGCATGTAGGTCCAGAACGCCATCATCCGATTATGCCGGAACCCATGCCAATGTCGAGCCGGAGCCCGATCAGGTCAGAGCCGCCTTCACCAGCCCGCTGGCCTTGCTCATGTCGATCACCGACCCATGCCGTTCCTTCAGCACAGCCATGACCTTGCCCATATCCTTGACGCTCGCCGCGCCCACTTCAGCCTTTATCCCTTCGATCGCGGCCCTGGTCTCATCCTCGCTGAGCTGCTGCGGCAGGAAGCTTTCGATCACGTCAAGCTCGGCCTGTTCCTTCGCGGCCAGTTCATCGCGCCCGCCATTCTTGAACATCTCGATGGATTCGCGCCTCTGCTTGGCCATCTTCTGCAGCACTTCGACCACGACCACATCGTCATCCGGCACATTCGAAGCGATACGCAGCTCGATATCCCGGTCCTTCAGCTTCGCGAGGATCAGGCGCACGGCGGCCAGCCGATCCTTCTCCCCGGCTTTCATGGCAGTGACCTGGGCACTCTTAACAGCGTCGCGAATCATGCGAATGAGTCCTGTTCGTTGGGAAAGGATCAGATATAACGCCAAAAGAGATTTTTAACAGGAGTTGACCCGACGGCCTCACACGCATAGGTGACCGGCCGTTTAACCCGCTTGAGACGGGTTCTTAGCAAAAGCATAAAAGGACGATATGACCATGGCTGACGCCAAGACCCTCATTGTGCCCAAAGGAGCGACAGGGGTATTGGTTTTTGCCGATGGCTCTGCGGTGTTCGGCCGTGGTTTCGGCGCGACCGGCGATGCGGTGGGCGAGCTGTGCTTCAACACGGCGATGACCGGCTATCAGGAAGTGATGACCGATCCCAGCTATGCAGGCCAGATCGTTACCTTCACCTTCCCGCATATCGGCAATGTCGGCACCAATCTGGACGATGTGGAGGCGGACGCCCCCCATGCGCTGGGCTGCGTCGTCCGTCAGGATGTGACCGAGCCGAGCAATTTCCGCAATGTCGAACCTTTCGACCAGTGGATGAAGGAAAAGGGCCGCATCGGCCTCGCCGGGGTCGATACCCGTGCGCTAACCCGCATGATCCGTGTGAAGGGCGCGCCCAATGTCGTGATCGCCCATGATTCCGAAGGCCGGTTCGACCTCGAAGCCCTCGCCGCCAAGGCTGCGTCGTGGCCGGGCCTCGAAGGCATGGACCTCGCCATCGAAGTGTCGGGCAAGGAACGCCTCTGGAAAGACGGCGTGTGGAAGCTGGGCTTCGGCTACGGCCTGAATGAAGCGGGTGAAGAGCGCCCCCATGTCGTCGCCCTCGATTATGGCGCGAAGAACAATATCTTCCGCAATCTGGTGAAGGCCGGCGCCCGCGTCACCGTGCTGCCCGCCAGCGCCAGCTACGAGCAGGTGATGGAGCAGCAGCCCGACGGCGTGTTCCTCTCCAACGGCCCCGGCGATCCGGCCGCGACCGGCGAATATGCCGTGCCGGTGATCCGCAAGCTGCTGGACGCCGACTTGCCCGTCTTTGGCATCTGCCTCGGTCACCAGATGCTTGCGATTGCTGCTGGCGCCAAGACGATCAAGATGCATCAGGGCCATCGCGGCGCCAACCACCCGGTCAAGCGCCTGTCCGACGGTCTGGTCGAGATCACCTCGATGAACCATGGCTTCGCGGTCGATGCCGATACGCTGCCCGCCAATGTGAAGCCGACCCATGTGTCGCTCTTTGACGGTAGCAACTGTGGCATCGAACTGACGGATAAAAAGGCCTTTTCTGTCCAGTATCACCCCGAAGCCTCGCCCGGCCCACAGGACAGCTTCTACCTGTTCCAGCGCTTCGTAGAGGGGCTTAAGTGAGCCTCAACCTGCCCCCGGTTGACGAAGCCCGCCTCGAAGCGGAGTGGCAGGCGGACAAGGAAGTCCTCGCCAATCTCGCCGCCAATGGCGACGTGGCCCGCATCGCGCGGCCCGTGGACGTCAGCTTCAAGGGCAGCGAAAAGGATTTCGAGCGCGTCCTGACCATCGCCAGCCAGTTCGGCTTCGTCGAACTGGACCGGGAGGAAGATGAGGATGGCGACTTGTTCCTCTTCCTCGAATGCGAACAGCCGGTCGACGAACAGTCGATCCGCGCCCTGACGAAGAAGTGCCTCCAGATCGAAATCCTCTGCGGCGTCGAATATGACGGTTGGGGTTGCGAAGCCCGGACAGGGGGCGTGCATTAATGAACGCAATTGACGAGTATATTTTCGTTGCGCTTGCGAAGATGTCAATTCGGCAAGATCAGCTTGCTCAATCATATCAATTTAAGCCTGAGGTGGAACAGGTTTTATCAAGTCTCTTCGTGAAGGCTTTGCGCGCTTATGGTGTTGACCCTGAGCCTAAAATCCCTGATTTGGCAAAAAAACTATTCGAAGATTTGTATGAATATGGAGCCATAGAAAAAAACAGTGATCCTGTTGCTGGTGATTACTATCGGCTTTCTTATGAAAAATATGTTGGCTGGAAAAAATATTATTTAGCCAACAGTGGTGTTGCCAAGCGTTCTTCAATAATTGGTCCCCGCTTTTTACGAGATGCGTTTAATGCGCATTATAATGGACCCTCTGTTCATGAATCGGTTGAAGATGAAGTTGTGTCCGAAGTGCCTAATATCCCAGCTTCGGATCGACTTGTTACCGTGGCCCATAATTCCCCAGAATATGAGGATTTAGTTCAGAGAACAGAAAGCGCTTCTGAAGCTATTAGATCTTCTAACTCGATAGATGAAGAAGAGCGAGGCTGGATTCGGACCCACATTTCCGCTGGTTTGGAATTTATAAAGAATAGAAAAGTCTTGGCGGGGGCAGTGTCGGCTCTTCTTCTGGAGCCGCTATTAAGCGCTTATGACTCGGTCGCGGAAGAGCCTGCGAAACAAGCTATCCTTACGGCGATACAAGCCGTTCGCTCATTTTTCGGATTTTGATATGCCTAAAAGAACCGACATCTCCTCCATCCTCATCATCGGCGCTGGCCCGATCATCATCGGCCAGGCTTGCGAGTTCGACTATTCGGGCACGCAGGCGGTGAAGGCGCTCAAGGAAGAGGGCTATCGCATCATCCTGGTGAACTCCAACCCGGCCACCATCATGACCGACCCGGAATTTGCCGACGCGACCTATGTCGAGCCGATCACGCCCGAAATCGTGGCGAAGATCATCGAAAAAGAACGCCCCGACGCGGTGCTGCCGACCATGGGCGGCCAGACGGCGCTCAACACGGCGCTCGCGCTGTTCAATGACGGCACGCTGGAGAAGTTCGGCGTCAAGATGATCGGCGCCGACGCCGAAGCCATCGACAAGGCGGAGGATCGCCTGAAATTCCGCGACGCGATGGACAGGATTGGCCTCGAATCCGCCCGCTCGCGCATCGCGCACAGCATGGAGGAGGCGCTGGAGGCGCTGGAATTCACCGGCCTTCCCTCGATCATCCGCCCCAGCTTCACGCTCGGCGGCACCGGCGGCGGCGTTGCCTATAATAGGGAAGAGTTCAAGCGGATCGTCATGGAGGGTCTGGATGCCTCCCCGACCACCGAAGTCCTGATCGAGGAATCGCTGCTGGGCTGGAAAGAATATGAGATGGAGGTCGTCCGGGACCGGAACGACAATGCCATCATCATCTGCTCGATCGAAAATATCGATCCGATGGGCGTCCATACCGGCGATTCCATCACCGTCGCGCCCGCGCTGACTCTGACCGACAAGGAATATCAGATCATGCGCAACGCGAGTATCGCGGTACTGCGTGAAATCGGCGTGGAAACAGGTGGTTCGAATGTACAGTTCGCAGTCAATCCGAAGGATGGCCGCCTGATCGTCATCGAGATGAACCCGCGCGTCTCCCGTTCCTCGGCGCTGGCGTCGAAGGCGACCGGCTTTCCCATCGCCAAGGTCGCGGCGAAGCTGGCCGTCGGTTACACGCTGGACGAGATCGAGAATGACATTACCGGCGCGACGCCCGCCAGCTTCGAACCGACCATCGATTATGTCGTGACCAAGATTCCGCGCTTCGCCTTTGAGAAGTTCAAGGGGAGCGAGCCATTGCTCGGCACCGCGATGAAGTCGGTGGGTGAGGTGATGGCGATCGGTCGCAACATCCATGAATCGATGCAGAAGGCGCTGCGCGGTCTGGAAACCGGCCTGTGCGGCTTCAATGAGGTGGAACATCTGGTCGGCGCGCCCAAGGATGACATCGTCGCCGCGCTCGCCCAGCCGACCCCGGATCGTCTGCTGGTTGCCGCGCAGGCTCTGCGCGAAGGGCTGAGCGTCGCGGAAATCCACAATATCGCCAAGTTCGACCCCTGGTTCCTGGAGCGGATCAAGGAAATCGTCGACGCCGAAGCGGAAATCCTCAGCAACGGCCTGCCGCAGGATGCGGACGGCATGCGTCGCCTGAAGGCCATGGGCTTCTCCGACAAGCGCCTTGCTTACCTTGCACTCAAGTCCGCCAATCTGCGCGGCATGGAGCGCGGCATTGCCCGTGGCTCGGGCCTGATCCACGAAGCGGTCAAGGCCATGACCGGCGGCGTCACCGAGGACGAAGTGCGGAGCCTGCGCCACAAGCTCGGTGTGCGCCCGGTCTTCAAGCGCATCGACACCTGCGCCGCCGAGTTCGAGGCGAAGACGCCCTACATGTATTCGACCTACGAAGCCCCGATTTTCGGGCAGGCCGAGAATGAAGCGCAGCCCAGCGATCGCAAGAAGGTCGTGATCCTCGGTGGCGGCCCGAACCGCATCGGGCAGGGCATCGAGTTCGACTATTGCTGCGTCCACGCCTGCTTCGCGCTCAGCGAAGTCGGCTATGAGACGATCATGATCAACTGCAACCCGGAAACGGTGTCGACCGACTATGACACGTCCGACCGCCTCTATTTCGAGCCGCTGACGGCTGAGGACGTCCTTGAAATCCTGAACGTCGAAATGTCGAATGGCACGCTGGCCGGGGTCATCGTCCAGTTCGGCGGCCAGACGCCGCTCAAGCTGGCGCAGGCGCTGGAGGATGCGGGCATCCCGATCCTGGGCACCTCGCCAGACGCCATCGATCTTGCCGAGGACCGCGAGCGGTTCGCCGCTCTGATCGACAAGCTCAAGCTCAAGCAGCCCGCCAACGGCATCGCCCGCAGCCGCGAGGAGGCCATCGCGGTCGCCAACCGCATCGGCTATCCGGTGCTGATGCGCCCGTCCTACGTCCTTGGCGGCCGCGCCATGGAGATTGTCGACGGCCAGGCCCAGCTTGAGGAATATATCGCCACCGCCGTTCAGGTGTCGGGCGACTCGCCCGTGCTGATCGACCAATATCTGCGCGATGCGGTCGAGGTGGACGTGGATGCCCTGTGCGATGGCGAAGATGTCGTGGTCGCCGGCGTGCTCCAGCATATCGAGGAGGCGGGCGTCCATTCGGGCGATAGCGCCTGCTCGCTGCCGCCCTATAGCCTGTCAGACGAGGTGATCGCGGAAATCGAGCGCCAGACCGACGTTCTGGCTCGTGCGCTGTCGGTACGCGGCCTCATGAACATCCAGTTCGCGGTCAAGGACAGTGTGGTCTATCTGATCGAGGTCAACCCGCGCGCCAGCCGCACCGTGCCCTTCGTCGCCAAGGCGATCGGCACGCCCATCGCCAAGATCGCCTCGCGAGTCATGGCGGGCGAGAAGCTCAAGGATCTGCCGAAGATCGACCGCAACGCGATTTCGCATATCGCGGTCAAGGAAGCGGTATTCCCCTTCGCCCGCTTTGCCGGTGTCGACCCCGTATTGTCGCCTGAAATGAAGAGCACCGGCGAAGTCATGGGCATCGACAGCGACTTCGCGACGGCCTTCGCCAAGGCGCAGCTCGGCGCGGGCACCGTTCTGCCCAAGAGCGGCACGGTGTTCGTGTCGGTCAAGGACAGCGACAAGCCGGTGATCCTGCCTGCGGTGCAGAAGCTTTGCTCCCTCGGGTTCACCATCATCGCGACCGGCGGCACCGCCCGCTATCTGGAAGAGCAGGGCATCGCCGTGCAGCCGGTGAACAAGGTGGCCGAAGGGCGCCCCCATATCGTCGACAAGATCACCGACGGCGACGTCGACCTGATCTTCAACACGACCGAGGGTTGGCAGTCGCTCAAGGACAGCAAGGCGATCCGCACCAGCGCGTTGCGGGCCAAGGTCTCCAGCTTCACCACGGCGGCGGCCAGCGTCGCGGCGGCGAACGCGATCGAGGCTCTTCGGGGCCATGCCCTTGAAGTGCGATCGCTCCAGTCCTATTATCCCCTGTCGCAAGCCTGATCCCCTGCATAAGGAAGCACGCTGCGGGTGGCCCCATGGTAGGGGCCGCCAAAGGGAAGTTTTGACGAAGGATTTGCAATAATGGCGACCGTCGAGAAGATGCCGATGCTGCAAATGGGCTATGACAAGCTCAATACGCAGCTCCGCGAGTTGAAGGCCGAACGGCCCCTGATCGTGGACGCCATAGAAGAAGCGCGCGCACATGGGGACCTCTCCGAAAACGCCGAATATCATGCGGCCAAGGAACGGCAGGGCCAGGTCGAAGCGACGATCGCTGACCTGGAAGACAAGCTGTCGCGTGCCCAGATCATCGATCCCACCACGCTTTCGGGCGACAAGATCGTGTTCGGCGCGACCGTCACCCTGCTCGATGAAGATGAAAAGCCGGTGAAATATCAGATCGTGGGGCAGGCCGAGGCGGATGCCAAGGTCGGCATGATCAGCTATAACAGCCCGATCGGCCGCGCGCTGATCGGCCGTCAGATCGGTGAAGAGGTCGAAGTGTCGGTCCCGTCGGGCGACAAATTCTACCTGGTCGACAAGATCGATTTCATCTGAAATCCATGAAACTGCCTGCTGGCCGCATGACCAACGGGATCGCGGCGATGACTTTCGTCGCGTTCCTGTCGATCTATCTGACCGGGCAGGTCGACAATGCCGCGATCATCGCGGGCTTCATCCCTGCACGGGTGGAGGATGGCGCTCTGCTCGCCGGAATGGCGGCGGTGCCGGTATGGCTGACGCCGCTCAGTTGCACGTTGGTTCACGCAAACTGGCTGCACATCGCCTTCAACCTGTTCATGTTCGTCTTTTGCGGACGGCAGGTGGAACATGTTCTGGACAAGGGCGCCACTCTGGCTCTGTACGTGGCGGGGGCTTATGGGGCGACAGCGCTGCAATGGGCGGTCGACCCGCACTCCACCAATCCGATGGTCGGGGCGAGCGGCGCGATTTCCGCGATCATCGCAACTTATGCGCTGCTTTACAGCCAGCAGAATGTCCGGCGGATCGGTCCGTTTTCGGCCAATCTGGTGCGCGCGCTATGGCTGGCGGCAAGCTGGATCGCGATCCAGTTGATGATCGGGCTGGCCGGAGGATTTGGCGATCTGGGCCAGATCGCCATTGCCGCGCATATTGGCGGATTCCTGGTGGGGCTGGTGTTGACGCGCCCGCTGCTCCGCTGGCGTTTCCGCAAGCGCCCCCAGCCCCTGTCCTGAATGTAAACGTCCTTATCCGGTCGGCAATTCCGGTTCCAGCAGACGGTGCAGATGCACGATCACATAGCGCATCTCCGCGTCGTCGACCGTCCGTTGCGCCGCGCCGCGCCAGGCGTTTTCCGCCGCGGCATAATCAGGATAAACCCCGACCAGCTCGATGGAGTTCAGATCTTCGAATTCGAGCGTCTGGGGATTTTTGACGCGACCACCCATTACAAGGTGTAGCTTGCTCATGGTATCTTATGTTCTCCCGTTCGGTGAAACATATACCCTAGCAGGCCGCCCGCACCCATCCAAGGGGGCAGGCGGCCAGATCAGCATGCTTTTGGCGATGAAGCGATTAAGCTTTTGGCAACCGCGCTTTCAATGCGTCGCTAATCGCCTCGACCTTGGCCGCGACCAGCGCGATCACATCGTCCGCGAGGCGAGAGGTCTTCCCTCCCAGATCGGCGGAAGCCACCGCATCCCGAGCCGAAATGGCCGCCTCCTTCGTTCCCTCGGCAGCATTGTTCAGCGCTTCGCCCGTGCTTGACTTCAGGCTTTCCGCGCTTTCCGCCGCCACTGCCTTGGCAGCGAGCGCGGCCTCCAGCACTTTCGCGCTCGCGCTTGAGGCAATGC
Source organism: Sphingobium sp. SJ10-10 (assembly GCF_036038995.2). Lineage (NCBI taxonomy): Bacteria > Pseudomonadati > Pseudomonadota > Alphaproteobacteria > Sphingomonadales > Sphingobiaceae > Sphingobium > Sphingobium sp. SJ10-10. The sequence goes on along the minus strand of NZ_CP158132.1, from coordinate 1,183,355 downwards.
CGGGCAAAGCTTTCATCGCAGCGCGGCTCTTGGGGAACATCCATGCGATGACCGCGCCCGCCGCCACGGCTCCGGCCACGGCAACGATGGGATGTTCCTGAACGATCTCATTGGCGCGCGCGGCAACACGCTGGGAGCGTTCCCGCGCATCGGCATAGGCGGCGTTGGCCTTGTCGCGCGCCCGATCCCGCGCATCCCCGGCCCGTTCCTTGCTCGTCTGGATCAGGCCGCCGGCGCCTTCCATGGCTCGGTCTGCCGTATCGCGGAACTTGCCCGATGCGGTTTCAGCGATGTCGTTCGCCGCCTCGCGGGCGCGGGTGATTTGAGCGCGGATATCAGCCATCATCAGTCTCCGAAGTCTCTTCTGTGCGGTTCCTTATCCGAACGTATATCCGCTGGAAAAGTGCCCCAAGCGGACGGCGCAGCAAATACAGCGCCAATGCGCCGATCGCTGCCGCCGTTGCGGCCGGCCGTTGCCGGACCTTCGCGGCGGCGTAGGCGGTGCCGTCCAGAAGGGTTTCGGTCGCCTTGCCCTTCGCGTCCTGCTTCAGTCGGGCGGGCATAATACGCGCCTTGGCGGCAAGGGCGCTGGACATGAAGGCAGTCCTGCGGGCATCCGCCCGCGCCACCGCGGCGCGATAGGCTTCTTCCCGTTTCATGACTTCACCGCCTTCTTCATCCGGTCGATCCGGCCCTTGGCGATCAGCAACAACAGCAATGCGACGATCAGAGCGCCGCCGAATACCGCGCAGGTCGCCCAGCCTGTTCCCAGATGGGGCGCCAGCGCCAGGATGAAGCCCACCAGGCAGGCGACGATCGCGGCAAAGATGAGCATGATGCCCACCGCGGCAAAGATCAGAGCATCGCGCAACCCGGCGCCGACAATGCCCGCGCGCAGTTTCTGCCGTTCGACTTCGGCTTCCGCATAGGCGCGCCCGTCGGCGTACAGGCGCGTGAAAACATCCCGGACGGTCTCGTCCTGTGCCTCGGTCTGCAGGGGCTCTTGCGTCAAAACTTCCTCCGCCCCGGCGCCGGGGCTTTATCGTCCTTCACTTGCGCAGGACGTGCTCAGGCGTCTTCGTCGGAACCCTTGGCAAGCCGCATCAGCACGAAGCCGACCACCGCAGCCGCGCCGATCGCCACGGCAGGGCTCTTCCGCACGAAATCGCGCGCTTCGGTCATCAACTGATCGACATCCTTGCTGTCCAGCGTCTTTGCGGCACCGGCTACCGATTCTGCGGCCTGGCGGGCATAATCGCCATATTGGGGGCCAAGCTTGGCATCGACCGTGCCGGCCGTATCGGAAATCAGCTTGGCCAGGCTCTGCATGGCCGATCCGGTCTTGTCCTTGGCGACGCCGGCCGCCGACTTGGCGGTCTTGGATGCCTGATCCTTGATCGGGTCGATATGCGCTTTCCAGTCGACGGCGTTGATTTTGTCGGCGGCTGCCTTCGCCGCTTTTTCCGCTTGCGCCTTGATCGGGGCGATCTGGGCGGTCCAGCCATGCGCGGCGGCGCCATTGCCGGCGGTCTTGGGAGCGGCTGCCTTGCGGGTGGCGGCGGTCTTGACGGGCGCGGCCTTCACCAACGTGCCGGAGGAGGCGGCCTTGGCCGGTTTGGCCTTGGCGGTCTTGGCCGGGTTGGCTTTTCTGGCGCGCTTGGCGGGCGGGGTTTCCGGGGTGTCGGCCATCGTCCTATATCTCCCTTTGAAATACGGTGGAATTGCGAAGCGGGCAGGCGGCTTTGCTTCTAATGCTTCGCCACCGCCCACAGTTCCGTTGCCGTTACTATTTTGAGCATCGGCATTTTTCGAGTCCTTGCAAGCCCCCGCATTGCCAATCGGGAAGGTGGTAGCTAAGCGAAGCGCGAAAAGCGACCCAGCGCCACTCCAAGGAGCGATCCATGACCGCCATTCTCGATATTCACGCCCGCCAGATTCTGGACAGCCGCGGCAATCCGACCGTCGAAGTCGATGTCATGCTGGAGGATGGCAGCTTCGGACGCGCCGCCGTGCCGTCGGGCGCTTCCACCGGCGCCTATGAAGCGGTCGAGAAGCGCGACGGCGACAAGAGCAAATATCTGGGCAAGGGCGTCCTGACGGCTGTCGCTGCCGTCAACGACCAGATTGCCGAGCAGATCATCGGCCTGGATGCCGAGGATCAGGCCGAAGTCGACGCCGCGATGATCGCGCTCGACGGCACGGAGAACAAGTCGAACCTGGGCGCCAACGCGATACTGGGCGTCAGCCTGGCGGTGGCTAAGGCCGCTGCCGATGCGCGCGGCCTGCCGCTCTATCGCTATGTCGGCGGCGTCAACGCCCATGTGCTGCCGGTGCCGATGATGAACATCATCAACGGCGGCGAGCATGCCGACAATCCGATCGACTTCCAGGAATTCATGATCATGCCGGTCGGTGCCGAGAGCATTGCTGACGCGGTTCGCATCGGTTCGGAAATCTTCCATACGCTCAAGAAGGGTCTTCACGATAAAGGGCTGGCCACCTCGGTCGGGGATGAGGGCGGTTTCGCGCCGAACATCGCTTCGACCCGCGACGCACTCGACTTCATCATGCTGTCCATCGAGAAGGCGGGCTACAAGCCGGGGGACGATGTCGTGCTGGCGCTGGACTGCGCGGCGACCGAATTCTTCAAGAACGGCAAATATGAAATTTCGGGCGAAGGCCTGTCGCTTAGCCCCGTCGAAATGGCCGATTATCTGGCAGCTCTTTGCGCGGACTATCCGATCAAGTCGATCGAGGACGGCATGAGCGAGGATGATTTCGAAGGCTGGAAGGCGCTGACCGACAAGATCGGCGCCAAGGTCCAACTGGTCGGTGACGACCTGTTCGTGACCAACCCCAAGCGCTTGGAAATGGGCATCGGCAAGGGGCTTGCCAATTCGCTGCTGGTCAAGGTGAACCAGATCGGCTCGTTGACCGAAACGCTGGCGGCCGTCGACATGGCCCACCGTGCGCGCTACACCGCCGTCATGTCGCATCGTTCGGGCGAAACCGAGGACGCGACCATCGCAGATCTCGCCGTCGCCACCAATTGCGGCCAGATCAAGACCGGGTCGCTTGCCCGCTCCGACCGGCTCGCCAAGTATAACCAGCTTATCCGTATCGAAGAAGAGCTGGGTGACATTGCCCTTTACGCGGGCCGTTCGATCTTCCGCTAAGTCAATTTTTCGACGGTCGGCCGCAAGGGCAATAAATTTTGCTTGCGGCCGGCCCGTCCCTGTGATTCAACTGGTCCATGGCGCATATCGCGAAACTCCGCATGTTGCTTTTTTCAGCCTTCGGGCCGGCGATTGCGGTGCTTCTTCTTCTTTTCTTCGCCGGCTATGTGGTGCTGGGTTCCAACGGCGTTCTGGCCTGGGGCGATTATAAGCGCCAGCTTCATCATGCGCAGGCTGAGCTGAAGCAAATCCAGACTCATCGGCAAGAGCTTAAGAACCGGGTGGATTTGCTCAATCCCCGGCGCGTCGACCCCGACCTTTCCGATGAGCTGATCCGGCGCGAGCTGGGCGTCGTCCATCATGATGAAGTGATCGTTCCGCTGAACTGATTATCAAACCGGAACGCTTGTCTAAGCGCATTTGCTGCGTTTCGAGGCTCCATGCCGCGTTGCATTTGGGGGCGGACTGCCGCTATACCGGCCTTCCTTCCATCCTCACCCACGCAAAAGGATAAAAGCCTTGGCGAAACCAACAACGCCGCGTCCGTCACGCGCAAAGGCAGCCAGTCCGGCTGGCGCGGACCATAACCGGCCTCGCCCCGACGCTCCGAAAGATTATAAGGCCACCAAGGAAGAGCTGCTGGAATTTTATCGGCAGATGGTGCTCATTCGCCGTTTCGAGGAAAAGGCGGGTCAACTTTACGGCCTCGGCCTGATCGGTGGCTTCTGTCACCTTTATATCGGTCAGGAAGCGGTTGCCGTCGGCATCCAGTCGGCGCTCAAGCCCGGCAAGGACAGTGTCATCACAGGCTATCGCGACCACGGCCATATGTTGGCCTATGGCATCGATCCCAATGTCATCATGGCGGAACTGACCGGCCGTGAAGCGGGCATCTCCCGCGGCAAGGGCGGTTCGATGCACATGTTCAGCGTCGAGCATAAATTCTTCGGCGGCCACGGCATCGTCGGCGCGCAGGTGTCGCTGGGCGCGGGTCTAGGCTTTGCGCATAAGTATAACAATGACGGCGGCGTGTGCGTCGCCTATTTCGGTGACGGCGCGGCCAACCAGGGCCAGGTCTACGAAAGCTTCAACATGGCCGAGCTGTGGAAGCTGCCGATCATCTTCGTGATCGAGAACAACCAATATGCCATGGGCACCAGCGTCAACCGTTCGTCGGCGGAAGATCAGCTTTACCGCCGGGGCGAGAGCTTCCGCATTCCGGGCATTCAGGTGAACGGCATGGACGTTCTCGCCGTGCGCGGCGCCACCGAGGAAGCGCTCAAATGGGTGCAGGGCGGCAATGGCCCGATCCTGCTGGAAATGAAGACCTACCGTTATCGCGGCCATTCCATGTCCGACCCAGCCAAATACCGATCGCGCGAGGAAGTGCAATCGATGCGCGACAAGTCCGACCCGATCGAGGGCGTCAAGAAATATCTGGCCGATGTCGGCGTTTCCGAAGACGAGTTCAAGAAGATCGATCAGGATATCCGCAAGATCGTCAGCGACGCCGCGGATTTCGCTGAAACCTCTCCCGAACCGGAACTGCACGAGCTTTATACTGACGTGCTGGTGGAGCAATATTAATGGGTATCGAAATCAAGATGCCGGCGCTTTCCCCGACCATGGAGGAAGGCACGCTGGCCAAATGGCTGGTGAAGGAAGGTGACGAGGTCCGCTCGGGCGACATTTTGGCCGAGATCGAGACCGACAAGGCGACGATGGAATTCGAAGCCGTCGACGAAGGCAAGATCGGCCAGATCATGATAGCCGAGGGCACCGAAGGCGTGAAAGTCGGCACCGTCATCGCGACGATGGCGGGTGAGGGTGGTGAAGCGGTCGCTCCTGCTCCGGCAGCCAAGGCGGAAGCGCCTGCAAAGGTCGAAGCGGCGCCTGAGCCGAAGAAGCCGGTCGAGGTCAAGGCGACGGTCAAGGATCCGGCTCTCCCCGAAGGCACGGACTATGTGAAGACGACCGTGCGTGAAGCGCTGCGCGATGCCATGGCGGAGGAAATGCGCCGTGACGAGCGCGTCTTTGTCATGGGCGAAGAGGTGGCCGAATATCAGGGCGCCTACAAGGTGACCCAGGGGCTGCTGGAAGAATTTGGCGACAAGCGCGTCATCGACACGCCGATCACCGAATATGGCTTTGCCGGCATCGGTGCGGGCGCGGCGATGGGCGGATTGAAGCCGATCGTCGAGTTCATGACCTTCAACTTCGCGATGCAGGCGATCGACCACATCATCAACTCGGCCGCCAAGACCAACTATATGTCCGGCGGCCAGATGCGCTGCCCGATCGTGTTCCGCGGTCCCAACGGCGCCGCGAGCCGCGTTGCCGCGCAGCATAGCCAAAACTATGGTCCCTGGTATGCGGCGGTTCCGGGCCTGATCGTGATCGCGCCCTATGACTCGGCCGACGCCAAGGGCTTGCTGAAAGCCGCGATCCGTTCGGACGATCCGGTCGTGTTCCTTGAGAACGAACTGGTCTATGGCCGCAGCTTCGATGTGCCCAAGGTCGACGATTATGTCCTGCCGATCGGCAAGGCGCGCATCATCCGCGAGGGCAAGGACGTGACGCTGGTCAGCTATTCGATCGGCGTCGGCGTCGCGCTGGAGGCGGCCGAAAAGCTGGCGGCCGAAGGCATTGACGCGGAAGTCATCGACCTGCGCACGCTGCGTCCGCTCGACACAGCGACGGTTCTGGAGAGCCTCAAGAAGACCAACCGCCTGGTGGTAGTCGAAGAAGGCTGGCCGGTTTGCTCGATCGCATCGGAAATCGCTGCTGTGGTCATGGAGCAGGGCTTTGACGACCTCGACGCGCCGGTGCTGCGCGTGACCAATGAGGATGTGCCATTGCCCTATGCGGCCAACCTCGAAAAAGCAGCCCTGATCGACGCCGCGCGCGTGGTCGAGGCGGTGAAGAGGGTTTGTTATAGGTAAGAAGGAGGCGGGCGGCGCAAAATGGGCCGCCCCCTTTTGCAAAGGCTATCCATGAGGGTCAGGCCGAATAATAGTTGCAGGTCGACTTTGCCGTACCAGATAGGTTTTGAGCGTTTTGAAGGCTCTGAATTGTGCGATCGCGCACCGAAAAGGCCGATGAGTAGTGGATGGTGATCGGGCCGAAGAACATGTTCGACATGATCGGCTTGTAGTCGTAGAAAATTTCCACGACTACCACCGGGTTGCCCGGCGTTGCTGAAATCTGACTACCTGCTGCGCCCATGCCGGTGGTCAACACCTGACCTTCCGTTCCGATGGTCTGAGCTGCGGCGACACTCTTTATTCCTTTGCAGCGTTGCCATGTGATCACCTGGTCGGTGAGAGGAGTCGAGGTTGCTGCATTGTCTTCCACGGTAGATATGATGATCCGACCCCGCGATGTCAGATCAAGTGAATCCCCAGCATATTTTGCTCCAATGATGACGTCGTTGATGTCGTTTTCGTCAATTCGATCCCTGACGCGCGCCACGCCATCAGCCGCCATGCTGGTAATGGCGCTTATCCGTGCATGTGTAATGGCGATGTTCGCAAGCTCCGTTCCTCCGAAGGTGAGCAGGATGAGAAACGGCAACGCATAGGCAAACTCGATCAGAGCCAGCCCTTTTTGATTTGCGCGAAGCTGGCGTAGAGGCATCGGGAGTACGCGTTCGAATTTATCGATATGCCGCGTGGCAAACATGCTCAAACTCCGCATTTCACGGGGGGATCGACAATGCCGGCATAGGGTTCGTTGCGCATGAAAGTCGTCCGGGAAATCGTCACCAAATTGCCCATGCCCAAGAGTTGCGGAATAGGCGAAAGGCGGTTGTAGGTGACGGTGATCTGATAACGGACGACATCTTCGGCTGTGCCGATGCCCGATGCGCCCTGACTGGCGATGTCATAACTATTGTTGCGATTATCGTCGATGAAGCAGTCGGGCCCGCTCTTGTCGTAAAGGCCGTTCGAATTGACGTCGGTCGTCAGCTTTTCGGGCTTGCCGATCTTGTTGTAGGTCAGAAAATTCGAAGAGCCTATCTGCACATTGGAACCGCTCGCAATGCTAGCCAGCCGCCCTCGAACATAGGTTTCGACGGTGGCGGCCGCGGCGTTTTCCAGCGTCACCTTTCGAGCGGCTGCGTTCGCAGTACCCTGAACGACGGCGGTTGCATAAGCCTGATACGCAAGATCGAGCGCTCCAAGGATCATGAAGATCAGTGGCGCTGCAACGACGGCGAATTCCACGATGGTTACGCCGTCGCGATTTTTCGCGAGTTGCTTGAGGGGGGCGGGGATCATGCGCCTAGCCTCAAATTGCCCACCTTGTCCGATATCCGCTTGAATGCATTGGCAAGGTCGGTAGCGTTGCTGACCGAAATGGCCTGGCTGCTATTCGATGCGCAGGACGCAATATCCGAATTCATTGTTTGGCCGGACAAGACCCCGATGACCCATATATCGACATAATAGGGATCGGACTTCGCCTTTGCGCACATCAGCTTGAAGCGTTGCGTGTGAATGGCTTCCAGAGGTGTATCTTGCGTACCGGTCGACGCTGTTCGCCCTGCATATTTAGCTACGCCATAAGCGCTGTACGCGTCTCGGAATGGCGACATCTCGCCATCGGTCATGAAGACTATGGTGCGGCGGACCTTCACGTTGTTGAATTTATCCGGATTGCGATATCCGAAGATGCCGTTGTTAGCTATCATCCTAAGACCCCAGATGATGCCGAGGTCGTGATAGGTCGCGCCGTCGCCTGTTACGATCGTATCGACCTGCGCGTCGAACTCGCTTTGGCTGGCCCATGCCTTCATGTGGACAGCAGGCTTTGGGCAGGCGGCTTTGTAGAAGTTAGAACCCGTAACTGAACCCATGGATTCTTCGCTGATACGACTGGAGCCGCTCATTGCCTCATAGTCATAGGGTGCCCAGCGGGTGGCGTCACTGTCAGGGATTTTCGCGATGTCGAGGTCCCACGCGTCAGCCGGTATGGTGGTGCTGGTTGCCGTAAGTGCAGTGGATGTGCCGCGTTCCTCGATGCATCCTTGCCAGCTATTGTCGAGCCAGGTCGATGAATAATTCGGCCAGTCGGTCGCCGTTTTCAATGTTCCGCTGCTGTTTCGATACTGATAGGATGAACGAACATAGGCTGTATTTTCGGCGCGGATCAGTTTGCCGACATTCACCGTGCTGGAAAATTGCAGGAACCCGATCCTCATACGAAGATTTTTTCCTTCGAGCGCTACTTGGGCGGGACGCAAATTGGAATATAGGGTCTTTAGCGCATCCCGCATTTCTCGCATTTTGGACTTATTTGTCCCGCTCACAGGTTTTTCTGTCTCCTGGGCGCAGCTAAGCGCATTGGACATATAACAGTTCATCGAGCCGGTCGTATCGAGAACAAGCATCAGATCAGTATTGACGTAATATTCTTCCGCCAGGCATTCGGCGTTTACGCGCATTTCAGTGATCCCGACGACCCGCAGCAGGGTGGTCGGGACAGTCGTGGTGGCTTCCATCCGAAGCTGGCCGTTGTCCAGCGCAGTCGTAACGCGATTGGCGGCATTGGCGTCCGTCGTGGACATGACCGCAGACCCCATCAACTGATTAGGGAAGTTAAAGTTGAAATAGTTGAGGGCTTGTTGCTTGTCGGCACTCGTCAATATGGTCCCGCTCATGGAGCGTCGTCCGGCAAGCGCGCCTGCGTCGCAGGCCTGCTGCATGCGGGCTTTCACCAGATAGGCTCGGCTGAAATCCACAGCGGCGCCAGCCATGCCTGCTAACGGAATCATCGCCGCAGCCACGATCGCCAGCGTATTGCCCGCCTGATTGTGGTAAAGCCGCGTCAGAATGAACAGCGCGCGCTTGATCCGATCACCCATAATCCGCTCTGCCTTTACTTGCCCCGCACCCCCATTTCAGGCAGGGCAGCCCCATGCCCATGAAGGGGCAGTTGCCAGGATCACTATGTCCGCTGAAGTTAAAAAGCTGATAATTTCAGCAAAAACTATTTCCATGGATATATGTGGATAGTCGTGGTGCAGGATGATCTCCACCCACTCGCTTCGCTGTTGAGCGCCTATGCCGGGCCGGATGTTGCGCGCCATCGACTCATCTGGGCGCTCGATGCGCGGTTCGCGCGGTTGGTGGCGACGACCAGCGAGCCGATGATCGGACAGATGCGCTTAGCCTGGTGGAATGACGCGCTAACCGACGACAACGGCGTGAAAGGGCAGGGCGAACCGCTGATCGACGCGATGCGGAAGCTGGGGGCCGTGCCGCTGTGCGGGCTTTCGCAATGGCTTGATGGATGGGAAGCCTTGATCGGGGAGATCGATCTCCATGCTTATGCGGAGGGACGGGGCGGTGGCCTGTTTCGTGCCTTGGCGGGGCGGGACGATATTCCGACTTGGCTCGTCCAGGCGGGAGCGGCCTGGGCGCTGTGGGATTTGTCGGGTCATATCGACGATCGGGTCATCGCCGGCCGGGCGATCGAAATGGCGCGGGAGCATATGTTGCGGGAGAAACCGGCCTGGCCCAAGGAATGGCGCGCTTTGCGCATCGCTTATCATCTCGCGCGCCATGACATTAAAATGGGCCGTTGCGCACCGGCGGGATTGACCCCTGCGCTGTATCTGAGATTGGTGCGCGTCGCGCTGACGGGACGTTAGGAGGATTAAAGGTGGGGCGAAGTCTGGTGGGCGCGATGGCCGCTTTGCTGTTGATGGCCGGAGGGCTGTTCTGGTGGCAGGGACACGCGAGCAATGAAGCCATGCCTCAGCCGCTGATCGGATCACCGCCGCCGCCCGCCGTCGAGGCGCTGCCCGAAGGCGATCCGGACGCCACGGGCGATGCGCCGCTCATGCCCGGCGAAGCTTCGCCGCAGAGCCGTGAGCAGAAGCGTTTCGGCCGTTATGACCGCAATCGCGATGGCGTCATCACCCGGATCGAGATGATGGGCAGCCGGGTGAAGGCGTTCAAGGCGCTCGACAAGAACAACGACAATCTCCTCTCCTTCGAGGAGTGGGCCGTGACCACGTCGGACCGTTTCGCCAAGGCCGACGGCAATGGCGACGGCAAGCTGACCCCTGCCGAATTCGCGACGACCGCGCCCAAACGCACGGCCGCGCCGAAGTGCAAATGCTAAGCGTCAGGCGGGCTGAAGCTCGCCCAGCCACTGGCCTAGAGCGGCGCGCGCGCGCGCGGTCATGGCTTCCTTGCGCTGCTTTTTCTTGACGTCTGCCAGTGGCGGGAACAGGCCGAAATTGACGTTCATCGGCTGATAATCCGCCGTCTCGACATTGCCGATGACATGGCTCAGCAGTGCGCCCAGCGCTGTTTCGGGCGGCAGCGGCGCCAACGGCCTGCCCAAAATCTCGGCCGCGGCAAAGCGTCCGGCGAGCAGGCCGATGGCCGCGCTCTCGACATAGCCCTCGCAGCCCGTCACCTGCCCGGCGAAGCGGATGTGCGGCGCGCTTTTGAGGCGCAGCGTGGCGTCGAGCAGCTTGGGGCTCTGGATGAAGGTGTTGCGATGCAGCCCGCCCAGCCGCGCGAACTCTGCCTTTTCCAGGCCGGGGATGGTCCGGAGCAGTTCGGTCTGCGCGCCATGCTTCAGCTTGGTCTGGAAGCCGACCATATTCCACAGCGTCCCCGCCGCATTGTCCTGCCGAAGCTGCACCACGGCATAGGGCCAGCGGCCGGTGCGCGGATCGTCCAGGCCCATCGGCTTCATCGGCCCATGGCGCAACGTTTCGGGGCCGCGTGAGGCCATCACCTCGATCGGCATGCAGCCTTCGAAATAGGGTGTGTCCTTTTCCCACTCCTTGAACTCGGTCTTTTCGCCGTCCAGCAGTCCCTGGACGAAGGCCTGATACTGTTCCTTGTTCATGGGGCAGTTGATATAATCCTTGCCCTCGCCGCCGCCGGGGCCGATCTTGTCCCAGCGATTGGCCATCCAGCATTTGTCCATGTCAATGCTGTCGAAATGCACGACCGGCGCGATGGCGTCGAAAAAGGCGAGATGATCGATCCCCGCCGCCTGGCCGATGCTGGCGGCGAGCGCGGGTGCGGTCAACGGGCCGGTGGCGACGATGGTCATGCCCTCGGTCGGCAGCGCGTCGATGCGTTCACGCACGATCTCGACATTGGGATGTTCGGCCAATGTTCGGGTGACGCCGTCGGAAAAGATATGACGATCGACCGCCAGCGCCGATCCGGCGGGCACCTTGGCCGGTTCTGCCTGCGCCATGATGAGCGAGCCAAGCCGCCGCATTTCCTGATGCAGCAGCCCCACGGCATTCTTGTCCGGATCGTCGGAGCGGAAGCTGTTGGAGCAGACCAGTTCGGCAAGACCCTCGGTCTGGTGCGCGGGCGTCATGTCGCCGCTGCCGCGCATTTCCGACAGGCGGACCTTCACGCCGGCCTGCGCCAATTGCCATGCCGCTTCCGTGCCCGCAAGCCCGCCGCCGATGATATGAACCTGATGCATGGGGCGACCCATGGTCCCCTCCGCGCCGCAGGTCAACCGTTGTTCAGAAGGGGGGCGCTGCTCAGGCCGGGGCCAGCTCCGTCCCGCCATAATAGGCAGCTTCGTCCAAGATCCCTTCCCGCTTGGCGACGATGGTGGCGACCAGCACCTGGCCCGCGACATTGACGGCGGTGCGGCCCATGTCGAGGATCGGATCGATGGCGAGCAGCAGGCCCGCTCCCTCCAGCGGCAGGCCGAGCGTGGAAAGCGTCAGCGTCAGCATGACTATGGCGCCCGTCAGGCCAGCCGTCGCCGCCGATCCGACGACCGACACGAAGACGATCAGCGCATAGTCCGCCGCATGGAGTGGGATGCCGTAAAAGCCAGCCACGAATATCGCTGCAAGCGCCGGATAGATGGAAGCGCAGCCGTCCATCTTGGTGGTGGAGGCCAGTGGAATGGCGAAGGCGGCATAGCCCTTTTCCACGCCCATGCGTTCCGTCACAGTCTCGGTGACGGGCAGGGTGCCGACCGAGGATCGCGATACGAAGCCAAGCTGGATGGCCGGCCACGCCTTGGCGAAGAAGGGCAGGGGTTTGAGGCCGTTGGCGGCCAGCAGCAGCGGATAGACGACGAGCAGGACGATGGCGAGGCCCAGATACACCGCCCCTGCAAAGCTGCCGAGCTGGGCCAGCGCGCTCCAGCCATAGGTGGCGATCGCGCTGCCGATAAGAGCGGCTGAGCCGATGGGCGTCAGGCGGATGATCCAGCCGAGGATCGCGCGCACCACGGCGAGCAGCGAACGGACGAAGGCCAGGAACGGTTCGGCCTTTTCTCCGACCTTCAGCGTCGCGAGGCCGATGGCGATGGAAACAACCAGCAATTGCAGGATATTGAAGGAGAGGGTGGTGGTCGCTCCGCTATCGTTCAGCTTCGTACTGGCGGACAGGGCGAAGCTGTTGCCGGGGACCAGGCCTTTCAGGAAATCGAGCCAGCCTCCAACGGAATCGGGCTTTCCCACGGCCAAGGCCTGTCCGTGCAAGCCGGAACCCGGCTGGACGATCAACCCGATGGCAAGGCCGATGACGACGGCGATCAGCGCCGTGATTGCAAACCAGAGGAGGGTTTGTCCGGCCAGCCGCGCCGCATTGTCGAGGGCGCGCAGATTGGCGATGGAGGCGACGATCGCCGCGAACACCAGCGGCGGCACCACGGCCTTCAGCAGCGAAACGAAGATCGACCCCGTGGTCTTGAGCGCCGTCGCCAGCCAGTTGAGATCGCCGTCCGGCCCCGAACCGATGGATCGCGCCAGCAGGCCAAGCAATAGGCCGACGGCCATACCGGCAAGAACCTGAAATCCGAAACTGCGATAGTTGATGGCCATGGGCTCACATTCCTTCGGGCGACCGGCGCGCGATATGGGGAGCGACCCTGCCAAATGCGCGCAAGCAATTCTTTATGGGGGTGAACGCGGATAAGGACGCCCTCTTTCCGCAGCTTAACAGCCAAACGGATTGGCCGCCGCGATCCGCTATGCCACATGGAATGGCGAAATCCAGCATGGAGAGGCGATTTGATGAAGTGGTGGCCGGTTTTGATGGCCCTGTCCTTGCCGCAGGGGGCGTCGGCGGCGGGCGATCCGGCGCTGGCCAAGGCGGTGCTGATGAAGTCGATTGCCTTCCGGACGGTGGCGGATGAGGGGCAGGTTCCCCGCCTCGCTGCTTATTATGCGTCGGTGTTGCGGCAGGCGGGCTTTGCGACGGTCGATCTGGAGATCACGCCGATAGGCGAAACGGCGACATTGGCCGCGACCGTCCGGGGCAGCGATCCCCAACTCAAGCCCCTGCTGATGATCGGCCATATGGATGTGGTGGCGGCCAATCCGGCGGACTGGACACGCGATCCCTTCACGCCGGTGGAGGAGAATGGCTATATTTTCGGCCGGGGGGCGGAGGACAATAAATATGACGTCGCCATGATGGTGGCGACGATGGCTGGGCTGAAGAAGGAAGGCTGGCGACCGCGGCGGACCGTCACCTTGCTGCTGTCAGGCGACGAGGAAACCCATATGCGCACGACGCGGGCGCTGGCGGAGAAATATAAGGACGCCGAACTGCTGTTGAACGGCGATGGCGGCGGCGGCCTGCTGGATGAGGCTGGCCAGCCCGTTCTGTATCAGTTGCAGGCGGGCGAAAAGACCTATGCCGATTTCGAGATCGCCTTTACCGATGCCGGCGGCCATAGCGGCGCGCCGACGCCCGGCAATCCCATCTATCGGCTGGCGCGCGCGATCGATCGGATCGCGGCCTATCGCTTCGCGCCGATGCGCAACGAACTGACCAAGGCTTCGCTGTCCTTGTCGGCCGATCGCATCGGCGGCGCGGTGGGGGCGGCGATGCGGCGCTATGCGGAGACGGGAGACAGCAAGGCAGCTAATTTGCTGTCCGAATATCCCGAATTTGTCGGGCAGGTGCGGACGACCTGCGTGGCGACCATGGCGCAGGCGGGGCATGCGCTCAACGCTTTGCCGCAAAGCGCGAAGGTCGATGTCAACTGCCGCATCTTTCCGGGCATCGCCATCGACGTGGTGAAGGCGGAACTCGCCCAGGCGGTCGACGACCCCGGCGCGGCGATCACCACGCTCGACGATCCCAAGGCGAGCGATGCGTCGCCCTTGCGCGAGGATGTGGTGAAGGCGGTGACGGCGGCGGTCGCGGCGCGCTATCCGAATATTCCCGTCATCCCCTCCATGTCGGCGGGGGCGACGGATAGCCTCTATTTCCGGGCGCTGGGAGTGCCGAGCTATGGCGTGTCCAGCCTGTTCCAGCGGGGCGAGGACGGCTTTGCCCATGGACTGGACGAACGCGTGCCAGTGGCGGGAATAGCCGACGCGCTCGATCAGTGGGAGCGCGTGATAAAGGTGCTGGCGGAGGAGGGCGCGCCGACGCTCCGTGCTCCTGCGCAGGCAGGAGCCCAGTCCAAACCGTAGAACTGGGCTCTTTTTGTAGGTTGTCTTAAAGATCAGCGCTGCGCCGCGACGCTATTGGCCGCCGACAGCACCGCCTGAACAGACGCCGTGGCCACGTCCGTGTCCGTACCGATGCCGAAGATGGTCCGGCCATCGGGCGTGCGGCATTCGACGTAAGCGGCCGCCGCGACGTCAGTGCCTGCGCCGATGGCATGCTCGCTATAGTCCGCAATCTCCAGATCGACGTCCAGTTCGTCGCGCAGCGCGGCCAGCACCGAGGAGATCAGGCCGTTGCCACGCCCGGAAATCGAGCGCTCGCCGCCCTTGTGCGTGATCTTGCCGGTGAAGATGCGGTCGCCCGCCGCGCCGCTCTCATGATAGTCGATCAGGCTGTAGGGCTGTTCGCCCGCCAGACGGTAATGGGTTTCAAAGGCTCCCCAGATATCGGCGGCGTTCAGTTCGCGGCTGCTCTCGTCGGCCAGCGCCTGCACGATCTTGGAGAAGTCGGCCTGCATGCGCTTGGGCAGCTTCAGCCCCTTGTCCTGCTGCAACACCCAGGCGACGCCGCCCTTGCCCGATTGCGAGTTCACGCGGATCACGGCTTCATAATCGCGGCCCAGATCCTTGGGATCGATCGGCAGATAGGGCACGTCCCAAATCCGGTCGTTGCGGGCTTCCTGCGCGGCGAAGCCCTTTTTGATCGCGTCCTGATGCGAACCGGAGAAGGCGGTGAACACCAGCTCTCCCGCATAGGGATGGCGCGGATGGACCGGCAACTGGTTGCAATATTCGACGGTCTGGATGACCTCATCGATGTCGCTGAAATCCAGGCCGGGATTGATGCCCTGGGTGTACATGTTCAGCGCCACCGTCACCAAGTCGCAATTGCCGGTGCGTTCGCCATTGCCGAACAGGCAGCCTTCGACACGGTCCGCGCCCGCCATCAGGCCCAGTTCGGCGGCGGCAACGCCGGTGCCCCGGTCATTATGGGTATGCAGCGAGATCACCACGCTGTCGCGCTTGGAAATATTGCGGCAGATCCATTCGATCTGGTCGGCATAGATGTTGGGCGTCGCGGCCTCGACCGTGGCGGGCAGGTTCAGGATCAGCGGGCGCTCAGGCGTCGGCTGGAGGATTTCCATCACCGCCTCGCAGCATTCCAGGCTGAAATCCAGCTCGGCGGTGGAGAAGGTTTCCGGCGAATATTCGAAATGCCAGTCGGTGTCGGGCTGCTTTGCCGCATTGTCGCGCAGCAGCCTGGCGGCGGTGATCGCAATTTCCTTGATCTGCGGCCGGTCCATCTGAAACACGATGTTGCGCCACGCGGGCGACACGGCGTTGTAGATGTGGACGATGGCCTTCTTCGCGCCGCGCAGGGATTCGAAGGTGGTGGCGATCAGATCCTCGCGTGCCTGTGTCAGCACCTGCGGGAACACATCGTCGGGGATCGCGCCGTCACGGACCAGCCCGGAGATGAAGTCGAACTCGGTCGCGCCCGCGCTGGGGAAGCCGACCTCAATTTCCTTGACGCCGACTTTCACCAGCAGGTCGAAGAAGCGGCGCTTCTTTTCCGCGTTCATCGGGTCGATCAGCGACTGGTTGCCGTCGCGCATGTCGGTCGACAGCCAGCGCGGCGGCGCGGTGATGACGTTCGATGGCCACTGGCGATTGGGCAGGTCCACCTGGGGGAAGGGGCGGTATTTCAGCGAGGGATCGTTCAGCATCATGACGAAAATGACTTCTCTGCAATCGAGCGGCTGCAGCCTGCCCGGTGGTACGACTATCTGCTTGAATGTGCCCTTAGGCGTATTGCCGCGTCATTCAAGCGAAGAGCAGCACAAAAACCACGCCTAAGGGCGTGTAAGTCGTAGCAGAGGAAGAAGCGCACGCTGCATGATGGGATGGCCATAGCCTGAATCGGCAGGGAAGCGCAAGCGTCGCTGACAAGAGGGATGGGTTAGAGGGAGCCTGTCAACTCCCCTCCCGCCTGCGGGAGGGGAGCGTGAAGTCTTATTTCTGGAAGGCTGCGACGATCTTCAATTCCACATTGTCGCCAACCATGGGCACGCCATAACCCATGTTGAAATCGCTGCGCTTGATCGTGGTCGTAGCAACGAAGCCCACATTCTCCTTGCCGCCCATCATCGCCGGAGCCTTGCCCGCGCCGTAGAATTCGGTGTCGAGCGTCACCGGCTTGGTGATGCCCTTGATCGTGAGATTGCCGCTGATTTCCGCTTCGGTGCCCTGAACCTTCACGCCGGTCGACACGAAGGTCGCCTTGGGGAATTTGGCGGAATCGAAAAATTCCGGCTTCATCAGATGCTCGTCGAGCTTGGTGATGCCGGTCTTCAGGTTCGTCACCGGAACCTCCACCGAAACCTTGGCGGCGGACGGGTTCTTCGGATCGAGCGTCAGCGTGCCGGTCGATTCGGAAATGACGCCCATATTGTTGGAAAAGCCCATATGGTCATAGGCGAAGACGATCTGGGTATGGCCGGGGTCGATCGTATAGCTACCCCCCGTGACGCGCGCGGCGTCCTTTGCGCCGGGCGCCGCGGGCATTTGCTGGGCGACGACGACGCTGCCGCCGGCAAGGGCGATGAGCGCGGCGGCGGGGATCAGATATTTGCGCATGAAGGATATTCTCCGGAAACGTTCAAGGGACGCCGCCAGAATAGGCAACGTCCCCTGATTGTTCCAGAGCCGTAACCGGAAACAAAGGGTTACCGGTTGAGACCTCTTTCCCCATAACTGGGGAAAGAGGAAAAGGGCTTAGTTCTTGTCCTTGTCGACCAGCTTGTTCGCGCCGATCCAGGGCATCATGGCGCGAAGCTTAGCGCCGGTTTCCTCGATCGGGTGGCGCTGGGCGGCGATACGGCTGGCCTTGAGTTCCGGCTGGCCGGCGCGGTTGTCGAGCACGAAGTCCTTGACGAAACGGCCCGACTGGATGTCGGCCAGAACGCGCTTCATTTCCTTCTTCGTTTCTTCGGTGATGATGCGCGGACCGGTCTTGATATCGCCATATTCGGCGGTGTTCGAGATCGAATAGCGCATGTTGGCGATGCCGCCTTCATACATCAGGTCGACGATCAGCTTCAGCTCGTGTAGACATTCGAAATAGGCCATTTCGGGGGCATAGCCGGCCTCGACCAGTGTTTCGAAACCGGCCTGGACCAGCGCGGTCGCGCCGCCGCACAGAACCGCCTGCTCGCCGAACAGGTCGGTTTCGCATTCCTCGCGGAAGTTGGTTTCGATGATGCCCGAACGGCCGCCGCCGACGCCTGAGGCGTAGGAGAGGGCGATGTCATGCGCGTTGCCGGTCGCGTCCTGATGAACGGCGATCAGGCAGGGCACGCCGCCGCCGCGCTGATATTCGCTGCGGACGGTATGACCCGGACCCTTGGGCGCGATCATGATCACGTCGACGTCGGCACGCGGCTCGATCAGGCCGAAATGAACGTTGAGGCCGTGCGCGAAGGCAAGCGCGGCGCCGGGGCGCAGATTGGCGTGGATGTCGGTGGCGTAGATGGCAGCCTGATGCTCGTCGGGTGCCAGGATCATGAGCACGTCGGCCCAGGCAGCGGCGTCAGCGTTCGACAGCACCTTGAAACCGGCACCTTCGGCCTTCTTGGCGCTGGGCGAACTGGGGCGCAGGGCGATGGCGACTTCGGTGACGCCCGAGTCACGCAGGTTCTGGGCATGGGCGTGGCCCTGGCTGCCATAGCCGAGGATGGCGACCTTCTTGCCCTTGATCAGGCCGATGTCGGCGTCGCGGTCGTAATACACCTTCATTTGACGTTCCTTCTTTCAGTTCGGTCGGCGCCTTGCGGAGCCTGGATTTGCGGTGAGGGGAACCACCTGCGCGCGGGGGAGGGGTTTTCGCCCTCACCCTCCCACCGCTGCGCGGTAGGCCCCTCCCTCTCCCGGTGGGAGAGGGGTTATTGCTGTCAGTTCGGCTCCTTGCCTCGGATCAGGCCGACGACGCCGGTGCGGCCGACCTCGACCAGTCCGATTTGCCGCATCAGGCCGATGAAATTATCGATCTTCTCGGTCGTGCCGGTGATCTCGAAGATGAAGCTCTCGATCGTCGTGTCGACCACTTTGGCGCGGAAAACGTCGGCCAGGCGCAGCGCCTCGATCCGGTCCTCGCCCGTGCCGGCGACCTTGACCAGCGCCAGTTCGCGCTCGACGAAGGGGCCGTTTTCGGTGAGGTCGGTGACCTTGTGCACCGGCACCAGCCGGTCGAGTTGCGCCATGATCTGGTCGATCACCTTGGGCGGGCCGCTGGTGACGATGGTGATGCGGCTGATCGCATGATCGGGGGTGATGTCCGCCACGGTCAGGCTGTCGATATTATAGCCGCGCGCGGTGAACAGACCCGCGATGCGCGCCAATATGCCCGCTTCGTTGGAAACCATCAGCGACAGGACGTGCCGCTCACTCAGTTCTTCCTGAATATGCATCAGTTCGTTCCGTTATCCGCTTCTTCGCGCTCATGGCGCTGCGAAATCATGCCCGTAAAGGCGTAGTGCCAACTGCCGTCATCCCTGTGCGCGAGACGTACCGGGAAACCCGCAATCGCATCGAACATCCGATTGAGATGCTCGCCTACATAACGTGGGCTGACCAGCAAGCGGCCGATATGGCGCTCATGAAAATCGAAGCCCGCATCCAGATGAACTTCCCAATCCTCATTCTCCGGATCGGCATGATCCACCGTCCAGCCCGTCAGTTCCGACGTGCCTGCGATCCGTTCGAAGTCGAACGGTTCGCTCACATGAATGCGGAGCTTCAGGTGCCCAGTCACTGTATCGCTCTCACACCAGCGCCTTCGCCTCATCCGACATGATGCCTTCGACCTGGCTGGGGTCGAGCAGCATTTCGGTATGCGCCGCGCCCGACGGGATCATCGGGAAGCAGTTGGAAAGCTTCGCCACGCGGCAGTCCACGATCACCGGGCCGGGCGTGTCGATCATCTGACGGATGCCCGCTTCCAGTTCCTGCGGTCCTTCGATGCGGATGCCGGTCCACCCGTAAGCTTCCGCCAGCTTCACGAAGTCGGGCAGGCTGTCCGAATAGCTGTTGGAATAGCGGCTTTCATAGGTCAGTTCCTGCCACTGGCGGACCATGCCCATATATTCATTGTTCAGGATGAAGATCTTGACCGGCAAGCGATATTGGCTGGCGGTGCCCATTTCCTGGATGTTCATCTGGATCGAGGCATCGCCCGCGACGCAGACGACCAGGCTGTCGGGATTGCCCAACTGCGCACCGATGGCGGCCGGAAAGCCATAGCCCATGGTGCCCAAGCCCCCGGAGGTCAGCCATTTATTGGGCGCATCGAAGCTGAAATGCTGCGCCGCCCACATCTGGTGCTGACCGACTTCGGTGGTGATGATGACGTCCTTGGCCGATCGCGAAGCCTTGTAGAGCTGGGCGATCGCCTCCTGCGGCATGATCTCCTCGCGGCTTTCCGGATAGGCCAGGCTGTTGCGCGCGCGCCAGCCGTCGATCCGTGCCCACCATTCGGTGAGGGCCGCCGCCTTGTGGCCGCGATCCTTCCAGAGCGCGATCATGTCGGTGAGGGCGCTGGCGACATCAGCGATGATCGGCAAGTCCACCTCGACCGTCTTGTTGATCGAGCTGCGGTCGATGTCGATATGGATCTTCTTCGCATGGGGTGCAAAGGCATCCAGCCGCCCGGTCACGCGGTCGTCGAAGCGGGCGCCGACGCAGATCATCAGGTCCGCCTTGTTCATCGCCCAATTGGCTTCATAGGTGCCGTGCATGCCCAACATGCCCAGCCACTGGCCGGATGAAGCGGGAAAGGCACCCAGACCCATCAACGTCGATGTGACCGGAGCGCCGGTCAGCGCCGCGATCTCGCGCAGCAGTTCGCTCGCTTCCGGGCCGGAGTTGATGACGCCGCCGCCGGTATAGAAGATCGGCCGTTCGGCAGCCGCCAGCATCTCGACCGCGTGGGCGATGGCGACCGGGTCCGCCTTGGTCTGCGGGCGGTAGCTGGCATGCTCGAAGCTTTCCGGTTTCTTATACGGGGCGGTCGCGATCTGGACATTCTTCGGAATGTCGATGACGACAGGACCGGGGCGACCGGTGGTGGCGATATGGAACGCCTCATGGACGACGCTGGCCAGTTTGCCGGGCGACTTCACCAGATAATTATGCTTGGTGCAGTGGCGCGTGATGCCGACCGTGTCGGCTTCCTGGAAAGCGTCGGTGCCGATGAGCTGCGTCGGCACCTGGCCGGTGATGACGACCATCGGGATGGAATCCATCAGCGCGTCGGTGATGCCCGTGACGGCGTTGGTCGCGCCGGGGCCGGAAGTGACGAGCACGACGCCCGGCTTGCCTGTCGAGCGGGCATAGCCCTCCGCCATATGGGTCGCGCCCTGTTCGTGGCGGACGAGTATGTGGCGGATCTTCGGATGATTGAAGAGTGCGTCATAGATGGGCAGCACCGCGCCGCCCGGATAGCCGAACACGACCTCGACCCCCAGGTCGATCAGGCACTCAACCAATATGTCCGCGCCGCTCTTTTCGGCCACGATAGATCCTTCCGTTGGATATTTGCTGCGCCCTCTGCTCCAGAAGCGGACCGAAGGCAAGGCGGCTGCCATTATTAGACATAAAATGGCAAGTCAACCGCTAATGTTGTAATTTAATTACCAATTCATCTGCTATTTTGTCATCAATCTGCCGTGTTTCCCGCGCCCAGTGCGCCGGAGGCTGGCGGGAAAACCAGGTATATTGCCGTTTGGCATATTGGCGGGTCGCGATCCGGCCGCGCTCAAGCATCGCCTCGCGGTCGATTTCTTCCGCCAGCCAGGCGGCGATCTCCGGCACGCCGATGGCGCGCATGACGGGGAGGTCGGGGGAAAGATTTCGGGCGAGCAGGGCTTCGACTTCCGCTACGGCTCCTTCATCTACCATCTGCTCGAAACGCAGGTCGCAGCGGGCTATCAGCCAGTCGCGGGGGGGCAGCAGGATCATGGGCGAGAGCGTGATCCGGTCGCCTATGCCGCCGGTCTTGTGCTGTTGCCATTGCGCGAGGGGCTTGCCGGTCGAGCGGACCACCTCCAGCGCGCGGGCGACGCGGGTGGTGTCGGCCGGGGCGAGGCGGGCGGCCGCTTCGGGGTCTTCCTTCGCCAGCGCGGCATGGGCCTGCGCCACCGGCATGGCGCGGATGGCTGCGCGGATGGCGGGGTCTATGTCCGGGACCGGGGCGATTCCGTCGAGCAGCGTGCGCAGGTAGAGGCCGGTGCCGCCGACGAGGATGGGCAAATGCCCTGCCCCATGCGCCTTGTTCACTTCGGCGCGGGCTTCGGCGGCCCAGCGGGCGGCGGTGCAGGCTTCGCGGCCGTCGATATGGCCGAAAAGGCGGTGTGGGACGCCGGTCATCTCCTCTTCGCTCGGGCGGGCGGAAAGAATCTGGAGGTCGGCATAGACCTGGCTGGCGTCGGCGTTGATGACGATGCCGTTCGCCGCGCGGGCAAGGCGAAGCGCAAGCGCGCTCTTGCCGCTGGCGGTAGGCCCGGCAATAAGCGCGACGCGCGGGCGGGATTCGCCCCCCATTTTTTCAGGGTCTGTTGTTGTGGGAGTATCCATGTTCGTTGCGACCTTAGTGGCAAGTGGCGCCTTGAGTCAGGAAGATATTGCCGAAGCTGTCGGGCGGCTGGCCACGGCGGGTTGCGCGCCGGTGGATAGCAAGTGGCTGGACGAGGGCAAGGCGGCGGACATTTTCTTCGGGAGCGATCCGATCGCGGGGCGGGCCGCGCTGACCGGCATTGGCGACAAGGTGGATGTGATCGTTCAATCGGCAGAGGGCCGCGAGAAGAAGCTGCTGATCGCGGACATGGATTCCACCATGATCACCGTCGAGTGCATCGACGAATTGGCCGACTATGCCGGGATCAAGGCACAAATTGCCGAAATCACCGAGCGGGCGATGCGGGGCGAACTCGACTTTGCGGGCGCGTTGCATGAGCGGGTGGCCTTGCTCAAGGGGCTGGCGGATGCGGCCATCGACCAATGCCGGACCGAGCGGGTGAAGATCATGCCGGGCGCCAGGACTCTGGTGCGCACGATGAAGGAGAGGGGGGCAAAGACCCTGCTCGTATCGGGCGGCTTTACGCGCTTCACCGGACCTGTGGCGGAGGAAATCGGCTTCGATGCCGCCGTCGCCAATGTGCTGGAGATCGCGGACGGCGCTTTGCTGGGCACGGTCACTGCGCCGATCGTGGACGCGGCACGCAAAAGGGCCGAACTGGAGGCGGCGATCGAAGGCGGGATCGACCGGACCTTGACCCTGGCCGTGGGCGACGGCGCCAACGACATTCCGATGATCCAGGGGGCCGGGCTGGGCGTTGCCTATCATGCCAAGCCCAAGACCCGGGAAGCGGCTGCGGCAGAGATCGTGCATGGCGATCTGTCCGTACTGCTTTACGCGCAGGGCGTATCTTCGGCGGAGTGGGTCGAGGGCTGAAGCTTCCCTTACGCGGTTCGTGCTCCTGCCCTCGCAGGAGCGCGTTGCTATTGAAGGCCGCGCCGCCAAAACGGTTAATCGCTGATTAGGCACGATTCGTCGTCATTGCGGGCGAGTAATGGAATCGAATTCAATGCCCGGTCGTTACACTTGCGCTGCAATCCGCAGCGTCCAAATTCTAGCCGGCGCACGGTCCTCGTAGCGCCAAGGGAGAGGGTATGAAGATCAGGTTATTGGCGCTTCTCGGCGGCACGGCGCTCGCATTGAGCGCATGCGCGTCGACGAAGGATGAACCTGTCGCTCCTGCGCCGCCGGTCGGCCCCGGCGCGATCAGCGGCACCGTTGCGGCGGACCGCAACGGCGATGGCATCGTCGACGGCTATTATTCGCCGGACGGCATGTATCATGAGGTTCAGGGTCCGCCCTGCCCGCCGCCTCCGCCACCTCCGCCGCCCTCGCGTCGTGGAGAACGCGGCTGACAAAGGCATATTTTCGGGCGCGGCAGCGATGCCGCGCCCCCTTCCTTCGGACGATTCTGGTTCCAGCGCTGATGCTTGCCGCATGGCCTGGACAAGTCATCGCACAACCCAGTGCCGCTTCGGACACCGCGCGCACCAGCGTGGCGGCGGAAATCCGTTCGTCTGTCGGTGGGAAGCTCAGGGATTTCTACGGCCCTCGCGGCTATTGGCCGCTCTGGATCGAGAAGGACAGGGTTGGTCCGCAAGGCGATGCGCTGATCGCTCTGATCGAGAGCGCGGATGCGGATGGGTTGAAGCCCAGGGATTATGATTCCCGCGCCCTGAAAGATTTGATGAAGGAGGCTGGCGCGAGCGGCGATCCCAAGATGCTGGCACGGGCGGACCTCGCCTTTTCCAAGGCTTTCGCCGCTCTGGTGGGCGACATGCGCAAACCCTCGCGCAAAGTGAAGGTACGCTATCTCGACCCGGAGGTTGAACCGAAGGATGAGGAGCCGAAGGAGATTTTGCGCGCCGCTGCGGTGGCGCCATCCTTTGTCGACTATCTTCGGTCTGTCGGCTGGATGAGCCCCTTTTACGTGAAGCTGCGCGATGCGCGAGGGGGCTTTGCCAAGCGCTGGGCTGGCCTGCCGCGGGTTGCCGTGCCGACCGACGTGAGGCTGCGTCCCGGCATGAAGTCCGGTGCCGCGCCTCTTCGGCAGCGGCTGGGGCTGGACAATGGCGCAGCCTATGACAAGGCGCTGGTGGCAAAGGTGAAGGCCTTCCAGGGCGATCATGGCTTGAAGCCCGATGGCGTTGCGGGCGCGGCGACGATTCAGGCGCTTAATCGGGGCGACGACTATTATGACCGGCTGATTGCGCTCAACCTGGAGCGGACGCGGCTGCTGCCCGGCCCCTATGTGCGGCATGTGGTGGTGGACGCGGCTTCGGCGCGGCTCTGGTATTTCAGCAAGGGCGCGCAGGACGGCACGATGAAGGTCGTCGTCGGCGCGAAGGAAAGCCAGACGCCGATGATGGCGGGCATGGTGCGTTATGCGACGCTCAATCCCTATTGGAATGTGCCGTCCGACCTGGTCGAGCGGAAGCTGGCGCCCAAGATGCTGGCAGGGGACAGCTTCACGAAGAAACATTATGAGGCGCTGACGGATTGGAGCGCCAATGCGCAGAGGGTCGATCCGGCCAATATCGACTGGCGGGCAGTGGCCGATGGGCGCACCGAATTGCGCGTGCGGCAGCTTCCCGGTGGCGACAATGCCATGGGGAAAGTCAAGTTCATGTTCCCCAACGACCTGGGCATCTATCTGCACGACACGCCCTCCCGCGATCTGCTGGCGAAACCGGCGCGGCAGTTCAGCAATGGCTGTGTGCGGCTGGAGGATGCGCAACGGCTGGGACGCTGGTTCTTCGGGAAGCCGTTGACGGTCGACAGCGACAAGCCCGAGCAGCATGAACCGCTGCCCCAGCCGGTGCCGGTCTATCTGACTTATCTGACGGCAGTGCCTTCCGGGAACGGAGTGCAGTTCCTGCCCGATGTCTATGGGCGGGATGCCATGTAGCCAATGCTTCGTTCGAAACGAACGGAACTGGTTAGAGGGTTTTCTAAGCAGATAGAAACGGCAGTTCGGCGAAGCCAATCATCTGCTGACTCGGAAAACGCGGCAAAACAAAGGTTTAGAGCAGCCGATCCGATGCAATCGGGTCGGATTCTGCTCTAGGGCGTAGTGACATTTTAGGGATTCACGTCGTCGCCGATTTGTGATTCACCACTGGCTTTTGGAGGCTGGTGTGGAAGGCGAAGTGCTTCGGGACGATCAATGGGAGCGGCTGCGTGAGTTCGTTCCGGGGGGACGCAAGGGCAAGCGCGGCCCGCGCAGTAACGGGCGTTTGTTTCTCGATGCGTTGCTTTGGCTGGCCCGGTCAGGCGGACGCTGGCGTGATCTGCCGGAGAAGTTCGGCCCCTATCAGACGGCCAAGCGGCGTTATTATCGCTGGGTCCAGCAGGGCGTGATCGACCGGATCTTCGAGGCCGTGTCGGATGATCCCGACATTGAGTGGCTGGCGATCGATGCGACTGTGATCCGCGCTCAGGCCCAGGCGGCTGGGGCACGGGTTAAAAGGGGGGCGCTCAAGCCCAGGCTCTCGGCCGCTCGCGAGGAGGGTTCGGCACCAAAGTACACGCCGTAGTCGATGCACTTGGCTTGCCGATCCGCTTCATCCTCGGCCCCGGTCAGCAGAACGACATGGCACCCGCCCATGATCTGATCCGCGGCATCCCGGCCGGCAAGGTTCTGGCTGACCGCGCCTACGATGCCGACAGCCTGCACGACCTCATCTACGAGCAAGGCGGCGAACCGGTCATCCCGCCTCGCCGCCATCGCAAATATCAACATCCCTACGACCGCATCGCCTACAAACACCGCTGGGGCATTGAGGGCTTCTTCGCCAAGCTCAAACAATGGCGACGCATCGCCACCCGCTATGACAAGCTCGCCGCAAACTTTCTCGGCTTCGTCAAACTCGCCAGCATCATGCTATGGCTCAAATGATTAAATCGTCACTACAACCTAGAAGCCAGCCATCAACCCGTCGATCGCGCCTTGCAGGATATAACTCGCTGCAAGCTTGTCGACCAACTCATCCCGACGGGCTCGGCTGGCGTCGGCTTCGAGCAGGGTGCGCGTCACCGCCTGGGTAGACCAGCGCTCGTCCCAAAGCAGGATGGGCAGGCTCAGATCCGCTATGTTCCGGGCAAATGCGCGACTGGCCTGGCTGCGCGGGGACTCGCTGCCGTCGAGGTTGAGCGGCAGGCCGATCACCACGCCCTTCACCTGCTGCTGTTCCATGAATGCGGTGAGCGCGATCTTGTCCTTGGTGAACTTGCCCCGGCTGATGGTATGGGCGGGGCTGGCGATGGACCAGCCCGCGTCGCACAGCGCGAGGCCGATGGTCTTGGTGCCGACATCCAGCCCGATCAGGCGGCCGCCATGAGGCAAGGCTTCGCGAAAGGCCGCGCGGTCGGCAGTCAGGATGGACATGGTTACTTCTTCAGAAAGACGGCGAGCCGTTGCTTTGCGTCCTCGCGGACGTCGGCCCAGAACAGGGCATAGTCATACACATGATAGTTGTTGCCCGGCAAGGTGAACGGACCCATGTCGACCGGCTCCCCGATCATCAGCACCCCGCTGGTGTCGCAACGGGCCGGAACTATGCCGGGGACCAGCCGGGTCGGCTTGTCGGCATCGCGGGCGTCCAGCGTGCCGCGATTGGCGCTGGCCGGGGCGGCTCCGTTGAAGGCGCCGGTGATCGGATTGGTGCAGAGCATGTGCGTGCCCTTGTGGGGCGTGCCGGTGAAGCTGGGCTTGCGCTCGAAGCTTTCGATCACGGCGGAGGGATCGGCCGGTTCGGCATAGCTTTGCCAGCTTACGATGCAGTGCGACTGGTCGCGCCGCGCGCAGGCGGGAAGGCCGAGGGCAGGGAGGTCCGCCTCGACCGAG
The DNA here is from genome assembly GCF_036038995.2 of Sphingobium sp. SJ10-10. Classification (NCBI taxonomy): domain Bacteria; kingdom Pseudomonadati; phylum Pseudomonadota; class Alphaproteobacteria; order Sphingomonadales; family Sphingobiaceae; genus Sphingobium; species Sphingobium sp. SJ10-10. The sequence continues at coordinate 1,156,287 of NZ_CP158132.1, read as the reverse complement.
ATCGGCCAGCCCACGGCGTAAACGGCCGCGATGCGATCGGCGACGGGCTTGCCGGCGACCTGCTCGCGCAGAAGCTTGAGCAGATGGAGAGACCCCTGACTATGTGCGGCAAGGATCAGCGGGCCATCGGGATTGGCCTTGAGGAAGGCGGCAAAGGCTTGGGCGACGTCGCGATAGGCGGCGGCGAGGGATTGATCGCCGGCGGGCTTGTCGGTCAGGAAGGCGCCGTAATTGGCCTGGCGATAACGTGGCGCCCAGATCGCGCCGACGGCGTTGAAGGCGCTCGCCTGATTCTTCACGAAACGGCTGGCGGTGGCGAGCGATTCCTGATCGTCCAGGCGCATGTTCCAATGCGCGTCGCCCAGCGTGGTGATGTAGGAGGTCGGGTGGATGAAGAAGACCGCCGCCTTTTCCGTTGGGGGGGCATCCTTCACTCCTTCCGGGGTCCAGAGCGCGGGATTGTCCTTCACGATGTCGGGGCGGGCGATCCACATTTTCGGATCGTCATAGGCGTTGGCGGGCAGTGGCGGAATTTGCGTAAAGGCTTCCCGCGGGACCATCACCGCACGGATCAACTGCATCCCCCAGATGCGATAGGCCAGCAATGCCGCGATCACCAGCACGATCAGGCCGGCGACGACATAGAGGAATTTGCGGGCCAACCGGCGCTCTCCATATTGGGTGCTATGCTGATGCGTCTCTGTCTGGCGCAAGCGTGACATGTGCGCAAGGACTTGAAGCCTGGGGACGCCAATGGTAGCGGCGGCGCATGTCGATAGACCTTCAAACCGTGAAAAAGATCGCCAGCCTTTCGCGCATTTCGGTAACGGATGCCGAAGCGGAGGCGATGGTGCCCGAACTCAACAACATCCTTGGCTGGGTGGAGCAACTGGGCGAGGTGGACGTGACCGGCGTCGAGCCGATGACCGCCGTCATCCCCAACCATCTGCGCCTGCGCGAGGATGCCGTCACCGACGGCAATGTCCGCGACAAGGTGTTGGCGAATGCGCCGCAAGCTGAACACGGCTTTTTCGCGGTGCCGAAGGTGATCGAATAATGGGCAATCTCACTGATCTTACCGTAGCAGAAATCCGTGATGGTTTCCGTGGCGGCAACTTTTCGGCGCGGGAAGTGGCGGAGGCGTTCAACGCCAATGTCGCTGCCGCCAAGGCGCTGAACGCCTTCATCGTCGAGACGCCGGAAAAGGCGCTGGAAGCCGCCGATGCGGCCGACAAGGCGAAGGCCGCAGGGGAGGCGTTGAAGCCGCTTTCGGGCGTGCCGATCGGCATGAAGGATCTGTTCTGCACCGAAGGCGTGCAGACCACAGCCGCTTCGCACATGCTGGAGGGTTTCAAGCCAACCTACGAGTCCACCGTTTCGAAGAAGCTGTGGGATGCGGGCGCGGGCATGTTGGGCAAGCTCAATCTCGACCAGTTCGCCATGGGTTCGTCCAATGAGACCAGCTATTTCGGCAATGTGATCTCGCCGTGGCGGCGCGGCGGTGGTGATAATGCCGCGCTGGCGCCCGGCGGCTCCTCGGGGGGTTCTTCGGCGGCGATTTCGGCGCGGCTGTGCCCGGCGGCGACTGGGACCGATACAGGCGGGTCTATCCGCCAGCCTGCCGCCTTCACCGGCATTTCGGGCATCAAGCCGACCTATGGCCGCTGCTCGCGCTGGGGCATCGTGGCCTTTGCCTCGTCGCTCGATCAGGCGGGGCCGATGGCGCGGACGGTGCGCGACAATGCGATCCTGCTGGAAAGCATGGCGGGCTTCGATCCCAAGGATTCGACTTCGCTCGATTTGGCCGTGCCGCAGTGGGAAGCCAATTTGTCGAGCAATCTCAAGGGTAAGAAGATCGGGATTCCCAAGGAATATCGCCCTGATGGCCTGAACGCGGAAATCTCCGCCATGTGGGATCGCGGCATTGAGTGGCTGAAGGATGCGGGCGCCGAGGTGGTGGAAGTATCGCTGCCGCACACCAAATATGCGCTGCCGACCTATTATATCATCGCGCCGGCCGAGGCTTCCTCGAACCTCGCCCGCTATGACGGCGTGCGCTACGGTCAGCGCGACCTGCCCGATGGGGCGGGCTTGCAGGACATGTATGCCGCCACCCGCGCCGCCGGTTTCGGGCCGGAGGTCAAGCGCCGCATCATGATCGGCACCTATGTGCTGTCGGCGGGCTTCTACGACGCCTATTATACGCAGGCGCAGAAGGTCCGGGCGCTGATCGCCCGCGATTTCGAGCAGGCGTTCGAGAAGTGCGACCTGCTGCTGACGCCGACCGCGCCGAGCGCCTCCTTCGCATTGGGCGAGAAGCAGGCCGATCCGCTCGCCATGTATCTGAATGACGTCTTCACCGTGCCGGCGTCGCTGGCGGGGCTGCCTGCGATGGCGGTGCCGGGCGGGCTGGACGCGCAGGGGCTGCCGCTGGGCTTGCAGATCATCGGCAAGGCGCTGGACGAGCAGACCGTGCTGAACGCGGGCCTAGCCATTGAGGAGCGTGCGGGCTTCACGGCACGGCCGGAGAAGTGGTGGTAGATGGAAGTCTCAACATTTACCGACTGGATAGCGTGGGGTGGACTAGTTGTTCCTTTGTGCGCTCTCGCTTGGTCGGCTGTTCAATATGTAACTAGTCAGCGCAGAGAGCAGGCATTTCGTGAGTTCGAGAAATTTTTTAGCCTGATGACGAAGCTTGGTAGCAAAGAAAATTCTCGCTTTGAAGCGGTAGCTATCCTTTATGAGCTAAGAAAATTCCCGCAGTATGCAGATGTTCTTGAGCGAACACTGCGTGGAATTGATACCGGTGGTCCGGACGCCGTCATGCTGAAAACAGAAATCGATCTGCTTTTAGAAAAGTTTGGTAAATAAGATGACTGAATCAACCTATCGCATTCAGGGCGCAACCGGCGAGTGGGAGGTCGTGATCGGCCTGGAAGTCCATGCGCAGGTGACGAGCCAGGCGAAGCTCTTTTCCGGCGCCGCCACGGCATTTGGCGCTGAGCCGAATACGCAGGTGTCGCTGGTCGACGCGGCCATGCCTGGCATGTTGCCCGTGCCGAACCGCGAGTGCATCCGGCAGGCGGTGCGCACCGGCATGGCGATCAATGCGCAGATCAACAAATGGTCGCGCTTCGACCGCAAGAACTACTTCTACGCGGACTTGCCGCAGGGCTATCAGATCAGCCAACTCTACCATCCGCTGGTGGGCGAGGGCGAGATCGAGATCAATCTCGATGAGAAGAACCCCGACGCCGAAACCAAGCGGATCGGTATCGAGCGCATCCATGTCGAGCAGGATGCGGGCAAGCTGATGCACGACCAGCATCCGACGCGCTCTTATGTCGACCTCAACCGTTCGGGCGTGGCGCTGATGGAAATCGTGTCGAAGCCCGATATGCGCTCGCCCGCCGAGGCTGGCGCCTATTTGTCGAAGTTGCGGACGATCCTGCGCTATGTCGGCTCGTGCGACGGCAATATGGATCAGGGCTCGATGCGCGCCGACGTCAACGTCTCGGTCCGCAAGCCGGGGCAAGAGTTCGGCACCCGCACCGAGACGAAGAACGTCAACTCCGTCCGCTTCGTCATGGCGGTGGTCGAATATGAGGCCAGCCGTCAGGTCGACGTGCTGGAGGCCGGCGGCAAGATTGTGCAGGAAACCCGCCTCTACGATCCGGACAAGAATGAAACGCGCTCCATGCGGTCGAAGGAAGACGCGCATGACTATCGCTATTTCCCCGATCCGGACCTGCTGCCGCTGGAATTGGACGACGCGTTTCTGGAGGATTGCCGACAGTCGCTGCCGGAACTGCCGGACGTCAAGCGCCAGCGCTATGAGCAGGATCTGGGGCTGTCCGCCTATAACGCCGCCACGCTGACCGCCGATGCCGACACCGCCCGCTGGTTCGAGGCGCTGCTGGCCGAAGGTGCGCGCATCCAGAAGAAGAGCGAGGGCGAAGTTGCCAAGGCATCGGCCAACTGGCTGCTGTCGGAGCTTTACGGCGCGCTCAACCGCCTGGGCAAGACGCTGGAGAACAGCCCGGTCGGGCCCGAGGAAGGCGCGGAACTGCTGGCTCTCGTTGCGGACGGCACGATTTCCGGCACGATCGCCAAGCAGGTGTTTGAGATCATGCTCGAAACCGGCGCCAAGGGAGAGATTTGGCGCGCGCCCAGGATTGTCGAGGAAAAAGGCCTGAAGCAGACCAGCGATACCGGCGCCATTGAAGCGGCCGTGGCCAAGATCCTCACCGACAATGCCGACAAGGTCGAGCAGTATAAGGCGGGCAAGGAAGCGCTGTTCGGCTTCTTCGTCGGCCAGACGATGAAGGCCATGCAGGGCAAGGCCAATCCGCAGGTCGTCAACGAACTGATCAAAAAGGCCTTGGGTTAAGCGACATGAAAGCCCGGCATGGGGATGCCGGGCTTTTTCTTTTGGGGGTTGGTATGAACAGGGGAATTTTGGCCGTGGGGCTTTGCCTTGCGGCGTGCGCGCTGTCCGCGACAGCGCGAGCCGAAACGCTCAATAACGAAAGCGTCGTGGCTTTGGTGACGGCGGGGTTGGGCGACGAGGCCGTCATCGCCAAGATCAAGGCGTCGCCTGCCCAATATAAGCTGTCCACCGACGATCTGATCGCGCTCAAGAAAAGCGGCGTGTCCGGCCCCGTCATCGCCGCGATGATCGAGGCGGGGTCACAGGGCATCACCTCTTCCAAAGCGGCGATGTCGGCGGACTCCCCCGATCCGATGGTCCCGCATCCATCGGGCATCTACATGCTGATGGAGGGCGCTTCGACCGCCCGCATGGCGCGGATCGACCCCACCATTTCCAACCAGAGCAAGACCGGCGGCATTTTGGGCTATGCGTTCACCGGCGGCATCGCCTCTCTCAGCATCAAGGCGGTCATTCCCAATGTCAGCGCCCGGATCGCATCGGGCAAGGCGCGGCCTATCTTTTATTTCTATTTCGACGAAGCCAATCGCAGCCTGTCGCAAGCGGGGACGCCTTCGCTCTGGCTGGCAGGCCCGGCGACCGCGATCACTTCGCCCAATGAATTCAGCCTGATACAGTTCGATGTGAAGAAGGATCGCCGCGAAACCCGCGTGGGCAGCATGAATCTGGGCGGCGCCAAATCCGGCGTGATGGACAAGGACCGCATCGCCTTCGACTATGAACAGGTCGCACCCGGCGTCTTCAAGGTCATGCCTAAGGCGGATCTGGGGGCGGGCGAATATGGCTTTCTTTATTCGGTCAGCGCCGGTTCCGGTCCCGGCATGTGGGGCGGGGGCACGGGCGGCGCGCGAATCTTCGATTTCGCGATCCGGCCCTGAAAGGCAAATAAAAGGGGCGCTGCCGGGGGAGGCAGCGCCCCTTCCGTTTAAGGCCATGACCCCGTGGGACCGGGTTTATGTCATGGCTGACTGGCGGGCCTGGGAGGGTCTGTGGGGTGCGGCCCGCCAATTCAAGAGTCGTCATTCCCGAGCCGGTGGATGTTCATCCGGCTCGAAATCACGCCTTAGACGTCACAGGATGAAGTTAACCGTCGCGCGTAAGGAGATGGCGACGTGATTTTGTTGTTGTTCCGCGCCGAATTCGCCGCCGACGCGGAAACTCTCGGTGCCGCCGATAAGGCGGGCGCGGCCGGTCCAGCCGCTGGTGCGTTTGTCGGCCACCAGGGTGAAGTCCTCGCCGCCGGTGAAATGCGCGGTGGTGTCGCCCAGTGATCCGCCGATGATCTGGCGACGGCCGCCTTCCAGCTCGAACCGCCTCCAGCCGTCCTCGCGGTTGAGGCTGCCGAAATCATAGCCAACCGTCACATTGCCGCTGGCGGTCAGTTCATCGCTGGTACGCCCCTCGACGATCAGGTTGAACGCGTCGCCACCGCCGGTTTCGCCATAGCCGTCTTCCTTGAGGCGGTAATAATCGATGCCGGCCGCCGGGCGCAGGGAGAAACGATTGAAGCGCATCTCATAGGAGCCGCCCGCCGTCGCGGATAACAGCTTGCCGGTCCAATTGCCGTCGGCGGTGCGAACGACGTCGCCGCTTTCGAAATGGCGGCTGCCGTCGAATTTGATATGGGCCGCCGACAGCCGGGCATAGGTCTGGAGCGGGCCAAAGTCGCCACGCCAGTGCGCCGCCAGTTCGAACTGGTCTGAATCGACCGCATTGTTGGTGCTGCCCGAAGAATCGCTGCCGTGAATATAGGCGAACGATCCGCCAAAGGCGCCGATTCCCGTTAGATACTCCGCGCCGAAGCTCGCTCCCCAGCCGTTGATGTCATAGGAAGCTGTGTCGCCCACGCTCTTGGAACTGCCGAACGCCATCTGTTGCAGCCAGAAGCCCAGATGGCCGTCGCCCGTGCGATAGATGCCTCCGGGGTCGGACAGGATGCGTGCGGTTGCCCGCGAACCCGCCGTCACTGCCTCGAACGCGCCGCCCGCATGGTCGGGCAGCATTTGTTGCAGATCGGCCTTCAGCGTGTCGCCGTCCGTGATAGCAAGATAGGTGCTGGCGAAGGCGCTGTCCTTGTCGAGCGCGTTGAAGACCGCGTCATAGGCCCGTGCCTGCGATCCGGTGAGGCCCAGTTCGGACACCGTCTTGGCGGCGATCGACAACGTCACCTCTCCGGTCGACGCGTTGCTGGCTATGGCGCCCTTGAACATATAGGGGATCAGCGTCGTGCTGGAGAGAGCGGGCGTGCCGCTCAGCGATCCGGCGCGGACGATGACATAATCGCCCTCCGATCCGACGACGCTGCTCAGCGTCGCCTTGACCTGCGCACCGCTGGCGAAGGTGGCGGCTCCGGCGACATCGTAGAGCGTGTTGGTGCCGTTGGCCGCGTCGATCGTGACGCCGATGACGGAGGAGCCGCCGACCGCCAGCGATGCCAGCGCGACCGTGCCCTTGTTGCTGGCGTTGAGCGTGCCGCCATTCAGGATGACCGCGGTGTTGGCGGCATTGCTGATCGCGCCGTTGAGCGCGGCCGTATCGGACAGGGTCAGGGTCGACGCGCTGCCGCCGAAATCCACTCCGCCATTGATCCGCGCGCTTCCCGCCAAGCCGAGGCTGGAACCGTTCCCGCCCAGCGTCACATTTCCTGCCAGGGTGGGGGCGCCGGACAGCGCCAGGCTGTTGCTACCCGCCCCCAGATCGACATTGCCCGTGATCGCGCCCGCGGAGACGGTCACGACATCGTTGCCCGACCCAAGCCGCACGTCGCCGCTGATCTTCGGCGCGGCCGCCGTCGCGGAGGCGAGCGATTGGGTCAGGGTGACGCCGCTGTTGTTGGCGGTCAGGTCTATGGCGACGTTCGATCCGGTCTTGCCGCCCGATGCCGTGATGGCGCCGCTATTGCTCAGGGTCGACACGGTGCCCGAGGAATCGAGAATGGCAATGGCCGTCCCCTTTTCAGCGCTGAGCGCCGTAGCGGCGATGGTGCCGCTGTTGACGATGGCGCGGCCCACGGCGCCCGCGTCGATCACCAGCGCATGCGCCGACGTCCCTGCCAGGTTGGAGCCGGTTGCGCCGATGGTGCCGCTGATCTGGATAGTATCGGCGTTCGTGCCGCTGCCCAGCCGGACGGCGGTCGCATTGCTGTCATAGGAAACCGCGCCGACCGATCCCGCGATCAACATGCCCTTGGCCAGCGTCACATTGCCGCCAAGCCCGCCGATGGCCAGGCCGTTTGCGGCGATGCCGTCATAAATGCCGTAACCCGCGATCGAGCCCTTGACGATCAGGCTATAGCCGGAGCTTTCCGCTACCACCGCGCCGATGCTCGTGTCGCTCGTGGCCGATCCGATCCGCACGGCGGCGGCGGAGCCATAGGTGATGACGGTGGCGGAACCCTCGCTGGCGTCGGTCAGCCCGTCATTGTCGACATCGGGCTTGGTGCTGTCGAGCGTCGGGGGAATGTCGAAGATCACGCCGCCCGTGACATTGCCCGCGATCGTCACCGCCGATCCGCCCTGCAGCAGATCGTCCGCGTCCAGTTTCGAAACGTCGGTGGGACGGGAGGTGGAGCGATAGCCGGTGCTGGTGATCGTGCCCTGGATCTTGACCGCCCCGGTGACATCGCCCTGCAGCGCTACGCCAACGCTGTTGGCACCCACCACTGCGGTCGTTCCACGGATCGTCACATTGCCGGTGACCGCATTCGCGCGCACGCCATAGCCATTGTCACCGATCACGCTGGTGGAGCCGCTGGTCGAGAGATTGCCCACCAGCGGGCCGTCGACGCGGATGCCGGCGGATTGATTGCCTTCGATGGTGATCGTGCCGTTGCTGTCGATATTGCCGCTATGCGCCGCGCCCGACTGGACCCAGATGCCGTTGCGGTTCGACCCCTTGGCGAAGGCGCCGTCCACATCGCCGTCGCTGTCGCTATCGGTGGCGGTATAATCCTCGTCCAGCGTGATCGTGCCGCTGTGCGTGATGTTGCCGCTGGTCCCCGCCGTCGTGAGAATCCCAGTCGCGCCGTCAGCGTTCGAAATCTTCAGCGTGCCGGCATTGCTCACCTTGTTGTTGCTGTCCTGGGTGATGGCGGTGCCGCTGGTCAGCGTGATCGAGCCTGTGGAGCTGACCGTCACGTCATCGGCCGAGCCATTCGCTGCGGTGGAGGTCTTGACGGCGGTGGTGGTGGCGGAACCGATAGTGGTTTCCGCTGCCGCCTCGGCCACTGTGAGGGCGGCCAGAACGGAAGCGATGGCCGTGCAGGCCAGTAGATTGCGCATGATGTCTCCTCTGCGTGCGCCCTTTTTAATCAGCGCCTATGCGCGGGAGACGGCGCTGAAACGCCTGTTCCGTCAGATAAAAATAATGCGATGCAAGATCAGAAGGCGAAATCCAGCCCCAGCCGGACGGTGCGCGGGCGCAGCGGCGTCACATAATCCCCACGCAGGTCGAAGGGCGTACCGAGCGAGAAGCGGTTGCCGCTGCTGTCGAGCAGGTTGGAGAGCGACAGCGACCATTGTACCGTCCCATGCGTCAGCGCGGCGCTGAGCGCGGTGTCGACATAGTCGCCCTGTTCCCGCCCCAATATCGGCCCCACGCCCAGCCGGGACTTGCCGACATAGCGCGCCGATCCGCTGAGGTGAAATTGCATGTCCTTGCCCACCGGCGCACGATAGTCGAAGCCGATGCGCCCGCCCAGATTGGCGACATTGGGCAGGGTCAGCGACTGCCCCTCATAGGAGAGCAGCCGCACGAATTGCGCGGGGCGGCTGAGGCGGCTGCCATTATAGATGATGCTGCCGTCCAGCGTCAGGCGCGGCATGAGGCGGACGGCGATGCGGCCCTCCACCGTATAGATGCGTCCATCCCCGATATTGGCGGTGGTGGGAATGCCGATCCGGTCGGTGACGTCGGCCTGGATGTCCTTCCATTTCGTATGGGCGACATTGCCGGTCAGCGCGACCGCATCGACGCCCGGCACGCCCTTGCGAAAGCCGAATTCCAGGGTGGAGGCGCGGTCGTTGCGAAAGCGCTGGATATGCTGGTCATCGACCGCAAGGCCGCCGGGACGGAAGCCCTGCTGGAAACGGGCGTAGAGCGTCATGCCGGGCAAGCTATCGGTCAGCAGCGAGAAGGATGGGAGGAAGATCGTTTCGTTCCGGTTCGCCTGGGCCTCGGCCCGCGCGATGGCGGCCATGGACAGGACAGCGATGGGATCGAGCGCTTCGCCGCTCAGGCGGCTGTTGGTCAGACGCCCGCCGATCGTGGCGATCAGACCTGGGACCGGCTCGAACGAGGCTTCCCCGAAAAGCGTCGCTTCGCGGATGCTGTTGCGCACGCCGGTGGAGGTCGCGGGCATGCCGCGCCCGTACATCGGCACGCCGGGAATGACCTGCGGCTGCATCGGCGCCGTGCCGAAGGAGGTCAGCGACCGCTTGATGTCGGACGTGCTTTCCAGATAGGAGGCGCCCAATATCCAGCCCAGGCCATTGTCCAGATCGCGCACGATGCGGTTTTCGGTGGAGAAGATGTCGACCTTGTTCCTTTGCCGAAACAGGGCGGCGGGGCCGTCCGCCCCAGCCGGGTCATACTGGGTCGCGTCATAGCTTTCCGAGAGGATGTTGCGCACGAAGCCGGTCGAAGACACGAAGCGCAGATCGTCCCATTGCCGCTCTACCCTGAGATTGGCGAGCGCATAATCCGACGAATAGGGCTGGGCGACGGCGGAGGCGCGTTCGAGGTTGCCGATCAGCTTGGCGGCATATTGGGCGTCGTCGGCCTTGATCCGCTGGTAGACGCCGGTGAGGTCGATGGTCCAGTTCTCGTCCGGCGCGAACCGCAGCGCCGCACGGCCGCCATAGGTGCGGGTGCGGTTGACGTCATCCTTGTGGCGCAGGACATCGTCGATATAGCCGCCGTCTTGCACGCCATAGCCGACGACGCGCAGCGCGATCTTCTCCATGGCGATGGGCAGGTTGATCGTCGCGGCAAGGTCGCCACCCGGATCGCCATGCTGCGTTGCGCTGAACCCGGCGGAAATCTGCCCGCCTGCCTGACCCAGATTGGGCGCATTGGGGATCATGCGTATGATGCCGCCCAGCGAACCGGCGCCATAGAGCGTGCCCTGCGGCCCCTCCAGCACCTCCACGCCCTGCATGTCGTAGAGCTTCAGGTCCGGGTCGGGCGCGGCATAATTGAGCCGCATGTCCCCCAGATATTGCCCTGTCGTCGCCTGGGTCGGTCCGGCGACGCCGGAGTCCGCGATGGCGCGGACGAACAGCTTGTTGCGCCCCGCACCGGCATGGGTAGAACTGAGGCTCGCCACGCGGAAGATCAGGCTGGCGGTGCCGCCCGCCGCCTCTCCGGCCGTAAAGGCATTGTCGCTCACCACATCGACCATCCCGGCATAGCGGGGAAGGGACGTGTCCCGCTTGGAGGCGGTGACGATGATGTCGGCGGGTTCCTGCTCGATTTCCGATGCAGGGACGGTGGCGGCGACGCGAGGCTCGCGGGCCACGCGTTCCCGGACGATCCGATAGGTGCTGCCGTCGATCCGCCGGATGCTGGCGCCGCTGCCCTTGAGCAGGCGCTTGAGCGCGCCTTCCACAGACAAGCGGCCATGGACGGCGGGAGTAGCGATCCCGGTGAGCGACTGATCCGACATGCCGATGCTGGCGCCCGTTTGGCGGCCGAGCGCTATCGCCGCCTCGCCCAGCCGACCGGAGGCGATGCTGATTTCTTGTCTTTCCGCCGCTTGCACAGGCGAAGCGGCCGTTATGGCGAGGGCGGTGACGAAAAGGACGTCAGCGTGGCGGGCCATCCCCCTCCTTCAACAGCCATCCGTCGCCCTGTTTGACGGCGCTAAGGCCCATCAGCGGAGCGGCCTGGCCAAAGAAACGCACGGTATCGCGATCAAGGCGGATCGTGCCGGTAAAGCGCACCGCGCCCGCGCCGGGCGTGGCGTTGAGCCGGACCCCCAGCGAACGGGCGATGTCCGCGCTGATCTGCGTCACTGGGGCATTGGCATAGGTCAGGCGGCCCTGGCGCCAGCTCGCGACGGCATCCGTGGCGATGTCCATGACGCGCAGGCCGCTCTCGTCCTCGCTCAGTCCCCGGCCGGCGGGCAGGGCGATCGCCTCGGCCTTCGGATTGTAGATCACCTTGCCTTCGGACACGGCGATGCGGGTGGCGCCGCCGGTGTGGACGATGTTGAAGACGGTGCCCGCATCCTCGAACAGTGCATCGCCCACGGTCACGCGGAAAGGATTGGCGGCGTCATGCTGGACGGTGAAGGCCGCCTCGCCGCTGTCGAGCGCCGCGAAACGCGCATCATGCCGGTCGAAGCGCATGGTCGTGCCGCCGTTCAGTTCGACCCGCGTGCCATCGTCCAACGCAATGCTGCGCGTTTCGCCGGGCCGGGTGGTGACGGTGTAGATGTCAGGGCGATTGAGAAGGCCGACGGAAACCACTCCAACCAGAGCCGCCGCGATCGCGCCGCCAGCCAGCCAGCGCACCGGCCTCCATCCGCGGCTTCCTGCATCATTGGCGGGCGTGGCGATGGTGACAGGCTCTGCCGGAACGATCCCGGCCAGATCGGCATCGGCCGCCATCAGCGCGTCGTAAACGGGCGCACGCGCCGGATCAGCCTCCAGCCATGTGGTGAAGGCTTCCCAATCGGCAAATTCAGGATCGCGCGTGCGGATGACCCATCCGAGCGCCTCCTCATTCATCATGGCTCCAGCCCTGTTCATTTCAGCCCCTCATCTGAGCCAGACGCCGCCGCATGCCTCATTCCGTATCCATTTTCTGCTTGAGGGCGATCATGGCACGATAGGCCTTTTGCAGATCCTTCTCCACGGTGGTCAGGCTGACGCCCAATTCTTCCGCGATCAGCCTTTGCCCGACGCCCTCGATGCGGAAACGGCGGAACACCAGTTCGACGCGGGGGCCAAGCGATCGCAGCACGGCGCGGGCCTCCTCCAGCCTTTCGGTGAGGATCAGCCGTTCGTCGATCGCAATGTCCTCCGACGGGTCGGCCATGACGCCGCCCGCGCCCTCCGCCCAATCCTGTTCGCGCCGCTCGCGCCGGGTGGCGGAACGATAGCGGTCCAGCATCAGATTGTTCGCCATGCGGTAGAGATAGGGCAGCGGATCGGCAATCGGCCCCAGATCCTTCTCCTCCAATTTCATCCACATGTCCTGCAACAGGTCTTCGGATTCGTCCCCGGCGCCACGGGCGCGCAAAAAGCGCATCAGCGCGGGGCGATTATGCAGGAAGATGGCGGAGAGGCCGGTAGCCATGAAGAACTTGCGTCCAGTGGGATCAGGCGGTTGCCATAAAGGGCCGATGGGGGCGTTGCAACGGGCAAGCAGCGGAGGGCGCTTGGCATTTACCTGCGCCCGCGCCTGTTCTAGGGCCGATGGGCGGACAGGCAGGAGGCATGATGCAGGCGCCAGGGCAGGTGAGCGGGCAGGTGGACGTAGCGGCGGCGCGGACCGCAGGCATGGATGCCGGGAAATTGCAGGCGTTGGTCGACTTCGTTCATGAAACCTATGTCGCGCCGGGCAAGCTGCCCCATATGCAATTGCTGGTATCGCGTGACGAGCAGCCTGTCGTCTCGGTCCGCAGCGGCATGGCGCGGGCGACGGGCGAGCCTTTGCGGGAGGATGCATTGTATCGCATCGCCTCCATGACCAAGCCCGTGACCTCGGTGGCGTTCATGATGTTGGTCGAGCAGGGAGCGGTAGCGCTGGATGATCCGGTGGCGAAGGTCTTGCCTGAATTTTCCGGTCTGGCTGTTGGCGCTGACGGCAAGGGCCGGATGAAGCGGCCGATGCTGATGGTCGACCTGCTGCGGCACAGCTCAGGCCTCACCTATGGCTTGCAGCGGCAGACGGCGATCGATGCGCGTTACCGCGACCTTGGCCTCGACGAATTTCAGCAGAGGCGCAGTTCGGATGAGTTCATCGCCGCGCTCGCCTCGCTGCCGCTGGAATTTTCGCCCGGTGAGCGGTGGAACTATTCGGTGTCGACCGACGTGCTGGGCGTGGTGGTGGAGCGCCTCAGCGGCCTCGATCTGGAGCGCTATTTCCGCGAGCGCATCTTCGATCCGCTGAGCATGGCCGACACTTTCTTCGAGTTGCCGGAGGATCGTGTCGAGCGGATGACCGATGCCTGGCAATTGGGGGCGGACGGCGCGCTGTCGCTCTATGATCGCGGTTCGCGCAGTGGCTGGCGCAGGCCACTGAAGCTGCGTTCCGGCGGCGGAGGGCTGGTGTCCTGCGCGACGGATTATCACCGCTTCGCCCGAATGCTGCTGCGGGGCGGGGAGCTGAATGGGGTGCGCCTGCTCAAGCCCGAGACGGTGGCGGCGATGCACGTCAATCATCTGCCGGGGGGCAAGGATTTGGCCAGCCTGTCCTCCTCCATGTTCAGTGAAGCGGACTATGCGGGGGTCGGTTTCGGGCTGGGTTTCGCGATCGACCTTGGGACGCAGGAATATTATTGGGGCGGGGTGTTTTCGACCTTCTTCTTCATCGATCCGGTGGAACGGCTGATCGGCATCTTCATGACCCAGCATTTCCCTTCCAGCACCTATCCGGTGCGGGCCGAATTGCGGCGGGGCATTCGCGACGCGATCGTCGATCGCCAGAGAAAACGCCCCTAGGATTGCTGCGCTGCAAAATTTGCTGTTGGCGAGGGGAAGGGGCCGTGCAATCATCCGCCCGGACTCACGGCAAAAGGGGCACACGCCATGAACCTCAAAGGCCAACCGACCCTTCCCAAGCCCGCTCCCCGGCAGGTCGATCCGGAGGTTCTTGCCCATGAGATCGTCGAGCGGCTGACCTATCGCATCGGCAAGAACGCAACGGCTGCGAAGCCGCATGACTGGCTGCATGCCGTCATTCTGGCCATTCGCGACCGGGTGATCGATGCGTGGATCGATTCCACTGAAAAAACCTATGAGGCGCAGGGGCGGCGGGTCTATTATCTGAGCCTGGAGTTCCTGATCGGCCGACTGATGCGCGATGCCGCGTCCAACATGGAAATGCTGGACGACATGCAGGTGGCGCTGAGTTCGCTGGGCGTCGACATCGACATCATCGCCGCGCTGGAGCCGGACGCAGCGCTGGGCAATGGCGGCCTGGGGCGGCTGGCGGCCTGTTTCATGGAAAGCATGGCGACGGTCGACGTGCCCGCCTATGGCTATGGCATCCGTTATGTGAACGGCATGTTCCGGCAGGAGATTTCCGACGGCTGGCAGGTGGAGCTGCCCGAAACCTGGCTGACCCACGGCAATCCCTGGGAGTTCGAACGGCGCGAGGCGAGTTACGAAATCGGCTTTGGCGGCCGGGTCGATCCATCGGAAAATGAGGATGCCAGCCCGCACCAGATGCGCTGGCGGCCCGCCGAACGGGTGATCGCGACGCCCTATGACACGCCGATCGCGGGTTGGCGGGGCAAGCGCGTCAACACGCTGCGCCTCTGGGAAGCGCAGCCGATCGACCCGATCCTGCTCGACCGTTTCAACGCGGGCGACCATCTGGGCGCGCTGACGGAAAGCAACCGGGCGGAGTCGCTGACGCGGGTGCTGTATCCGGCCGACAGTTCGCCGGCGGGGCAGGAATTGCGGTTGCGGCAAGAATATTTCTTCTCCTCCGCTTCTTTGCAGGACATCATCCGGCGGCATATCCAATATTTCGGAGATGTGCGGACCTTGGCGGACAAGGCGGCGATCCAACTCAACGACACGCATCCGGCGGTCGCCGTGGCGGAGCTGATGCGGCTGCTCCTCGACAATCACGGCCTCGATTTCGACGAGGCGTGGGACATCACGCGCCGGACGTTCAGCTACACCAATCACACGCTGCTGCCCGAGGCGCTGGAAAGCTGGCCGGTCCCGTTGTTCGAGCGGCTTCTGCCCCGGCACATGCAGATCGTCTACGCCGTGAACAGCCGTCTGCTGGGCGAGGCGCGGCGGTCCGGCAAGTTCGACGACAGGGCGATCGGCACGATTTCCCTCATCGATGAAGGCGGCGAGCGGCGGGTGCGCATGGGCAATCTGGCCTTTGCCGGATCGCACAGCGTCAACGGCGTGTCGGCACTGCATACAGAGTTGATGAAGGAGACGGTCTTTGCCGACTTCCATCAACTCTATCCGACGCGGATCAACAACAAGACCAATGGCGTGACGTTCCGCCGCTGGCTGATGCAGTGCAATCATGGCCTGTTCGAGTTGATCCGCGAGGCGATAGGCGACCGCTTCATGGATGATCCCGAAGCGCTGCGGGACCTCGATCCGTTCGCGGAAGACAGTGGTTTCCAGGAGAAATTCCTGGCCGTGAAGCGCGGCAACAAGGCGGCGCTGTCCGATCTGCTGCGGCAGCGGGTGAATGCCCGGATCGATCCGGCGGCTTTGTTCGACATCCAGATCAAGCGCATCCATGAATATAAGCGGCAGTTGCTCAATATCATCGAGGCGGTTTCGCTCTACGACCAGATCCGGTCGCATCCGGAAAAGAACTGGGTGCCCAGGGTCAAGCTGTTCGGCGGCAAGGCGGCACCCAGCTATCATAATGCCAAGCTGATCATAAAGCTGGCGGGCGACGTGGCGCGGGCAGTCAATCACGATCCCGCCGTGCAGGGGCTGCTGAAGCTACAATTTGTACCCAATTACAATGTCAGCCTTGCCGAAGTAATGATCCCGGCGGCGGACCTGTCGGAGCAGATTTCGACGGCGGGCATGGAGGCGTCGGGCACCGGCAATATGAAGTTCGCGGTCAATGGCGCGCTCACCATCGGCACGCTGGACGGCGCCAATGTCGAGATGCGCGATCATGTGGGTGACGAGAATATCGTGATCTTCGGCCTGACCGCCGCTCAGGTGAACGAGCGGCGCGCTCAGGGCTATCATCCCCGCGACGTCATCGGCCAGAGCCGGGAACTCGGGCAGGCGCTGGACGCGATTGCTGGGGGCGTCTTTTCGCCGGACGATCCGGATCGCTACAAGGATCTGGTGCAGGGCATTTACGACCATGACTGGTTCATGGTGGCGGCCGATTTCGACAGCTATTCCGCTGCCCAGCGGCGCGTGGATGCCATGTGGCAGGATCAGGCGCTCTGGGGGAAAAAGGCGATCCACAATGTTGCGCGGATGGGCTGGTTTTCATCCGATCGCACGATAAGAGAATATGCGACCGACATATGGAAAGTGCCGGTTTGAGGGGAGGCCGTTAACAGGGTGGGATTGACGCCGGAACAGATCGCCCGGCTGCTGGAAGGGCGCGAGGACGATCCATTTGCGACGCTTGGCGTCCATCCGGCGGGTGCTTCTGAGGGAAAAGGGGGCTTCACCGCCTGCGTCCTGTTGCCCGAAGCGGTCAGCGTCACGGCGCACAGGCTGGACGGCAAGGCTGTCGGAACCCTGACCCCGCTCGGGATTGGCGGATTGTTCTTCGGCAAGGTGTCGATCCGCAAGCACCAGCCGCTGCGCTATTGCGCCACTTATGCGGATGGCGGCGAATATCGGTTGATCGATCCCTACAGCTTTGGTCCGGTGCTGGGGCCGATGGACGATTATTTCTTTGCCCAGGGATCTCATGCCCGCTTGTTCGACAAGATGGGCGCGCATCTGATCGCCCATGAGGGGGTGGAGGGCACGCATTTCGCGGTCTGGGCGCCCAATGCGCAGCGGGTTGCGGTGGTGGGCGACTTCAACCGCTGGGACGGCCGCCGGGGGCTGATGCGGCGGCGGCAGGATGCGGGGGTCTGGGAAATCTTCCTGCCCGAAGTGGGGCAGGGCAGTCCCTATAAGTTCGAGATTATCGGGCCGGATGGCGAAATGCTGCCATTGAAGGCCGATCCCTTCGCCTTCCAGTCCGAATTGCGGCCCTCGACCGCTTCCATCGTCGCGAGCGCGCCGGATCATGTCTGGGGCGATGAGCGCCACCGCGCTCATTGGGAAAAGGCCGATCCGCGCCGCGAACCCCTCTCCATCTATGAAGTTCACGCCGGATCATGGCAACGCGACGAGCATGACGATTTCCTGAGTTGGGATGCGCTGGCCAACCGGCTGATCCCCTATGTGGTCGGCATGGGTTTTACCCATATCGAGTTCCTGCCGATCAGCGAATTTCCCTATGATCCAAGCTGGGGCTATCAGACCACCGGCCTTTATGCGCCGACAGCGCGTTTCGGTGATCCGGAGGGATTTGCGCGCTTCGTCGACGGCGCGCATCGGGCGGGTGTCGGGGTGATCCTCGACTGGGTGCCAGCGCATTTTCCGACCGATGCCCATGGCCTCTCACGCTTCGATGGCACGGCGCTTTACGAGCATGAAGACCCGCGCAAGGGTTTCCATCCGGACTGGAACACCGCCATCTACAATTTCGGGCGGCGCGAAGTGGCGCAGTTCCTCGTCAATAACGCGTTGTTCTGGGCGGAACGCTATCATGTCGACGGGTTGCGGGTCGATGCCGTCGCCTCAATGCTCTACCTCGACTATAGCCGCAAGGAAGGGGAATGGATTCCCAACAAGCATGGCGGGCGGGAGAATGTGGAGGCGGTTGAATTCCTCCAGCAGATGAACAGGGCGCTCTACGGCGCCCATGGCGGCATCATGACCATAGCCGAGGAATCGACGAGCTGGCCAAAAGTGTCCCACCCCGTTCATGAAGGAGGCCTGGGTTTCGGCTTCAAATGGAATATGGGTTTCATGCACGACACGCTGCGCTATCTGGCGCGCGATCCGGTGCACCGCGCCCATCATCATGACGACATCACTTTCGGCCTGCTCTACGCCTTTACCGAGAATTTCGTGCTGGCGTTGAGCCATGACGAGGTGGTGCACGGCAAATCGTCCCTGCTGCACAAGATGGCCGGGGACGATTGGCAGAAATTTGCGACCCTGCGCGCCTATTACGCGATGATGTGGGGCTATCCCGGCAAGAAATTGCTGTTCATGGGGCAGGAATTCGCCCAGCGCGACGAATGGAGCGAGGCGCGGGCGCTGGACTGGCATCTGCTCGACCATGCCCCGCATCGGGGCGTGCAGTTGCTGGTGAGCGACCTCAACCGCCTCTATCGTTCCCGCCCAGCCCTCCATGCCCGCGATTGCGAGGCGGAGGGGTTCGAATGGGTGCTGGTCGACGCGGCGGCGGACTCGGTCTTTGCCTGGGTCCGGCGCGCGCCGGGCGCCGCGCCGATCGTCGTCATCAGCCATTTCACCCCGCAATTGCGCCATGGCTACCGGATGCGCCTGCCTTCGGGGGGACGCTGGCGGGAGATCATGAACAGCGACGCGGCGGAATATGGCGGCAGCGGTGTTGGGAATATGGGGATCGTCACCGCTGATGAGGAAGGATGGGGCAATGTCACCATCCCGCCCTTTGGCACGTTGATGCTGGAACTGGACTATTGAGACCGACGGGTGGAAGCCAAACGCTCGCGGGCATGAAGGAGAAGAGGCCGATGCAGCCAAGACACCAGCCGATCGCCCGTGACGCCATGGCCTATGTGTTGGCCGGGGGGCGCGGCAGTCGTCTGGCCGAACTCACCGACCGCCGCGCCAAGCCTGCCGTCCATTTCGGCGGAAAGGCGCGGATCATCGATTTCGCCCTCTCCAACGCGCTCAACAGCGGCATCCGCCGCATCGGCGTCGCGACGCAGTACAAGGCGCATTCGCTGATCCGCCATCTCCAGCGCGGCTGGAACTTCCTGCGGCCGGAGCGCAACGAAAGCTTCGACATCCTGCCCGCCAGCCAGCGCGTGTCCGAAAGCCAATGGTATGAAGGCACGGCCGACGCCGTGTTCCAGAATGTCGACATCATTGAAAGCTATGCGCCCGAATATATGGTCATCCTGGCGGGCGACCATGTCTACAAGATGGACTATGAGCTGATGCTCCAGCAGCATGTCGACAGCGGCGCGGACGTCACCGTCGGCTGTATGGAGGTGCCGGTGAAGGAAGCCAGCGGCTTCGGCGTCATGCATGTGGATGAGCGGGACGTCATCACCGCCTTCGTCGAAAAGCCGAAGAAGCCGCCACATATCCCCGGCAATCCTGGCGTGGCGCTGGCGTCCATGGGCATCTATGTCTTCCGCACGGCTTTCCTGATCGAAGAACTGCGCCGGGATGCGGGGGATCCCGCCAGCAAGCGCGATTTCGGCGGCGACATCATCCCTCATATCGTCAGCCATGGCAAAGCTGTCGCCCACCGCTTTTCCAACAGTTGCGTGCGCGCCGAAAGCGAGCCGGTGCCCTATTGGCGGGACGTTGGCACGATCGATGCCTATTGGCAGGCCAATATCGACCTGACCGATGTGGTGCCGTCGCTCGACCTTTATGACCGGAGCTGGCCGCTCTGGACCTATTCCGAAGTCACGCCGCCTGCCAAGTTCGTGCATAATGAGGAAGGACGGCGCGGGTCCGCGACATCCTCGCTGGTCGCGGGCGGCTGCATCGTGTCGGGGTCGTCGCTCCACCGCAGCCTGCTCTTTTCCGGCGTGCGCACGCACAGCTTTTCCTCCGTCACGGAAAGCGTCGTCATGCCCGATTGTGTCATCGGGCGCGGGGCGCGGTTGCACAAATGCGTGCTGGATTCTGGCGTCATCATCCCGCCTGGCCTGATCGTGGGCGAGCATCCCGATCATGATGCACAGCGGTTCCGCCGCACCGACAGCGGCGTGACGCTCATCACCCAATATATGATCGAACGGCTGGTGGACTGATCTTGAGCAAGACGGCTTCGATGCAGGTGCTTTCGGTCGCGTCCGAAATCTATCCGCTGATCAAGACCGGGGGGCTGGCCGATGTGGCGGGAGCCTTGCCTGGCGCGCTGGCCGGACATGGCATTGCGGTGCGGACGCTGGTGCCGGGCTATCCCTCCATCCTCTCGCGGCTGGGCAAGGCGAAGGTGCTGCGGCGCTATGATGCGCTGTTCGGCGCGTCTGCCGCCGTTCTTGCCGCCAAGCTGGGCGATCTCGACCTGCTGGTGCTGGACGCGCCGGATTTCTTTGCGCGGGAAGGCGGGCCTTATGGCGATCCCGGCGGCGGCGAATGGAGCGACAATTGGAAACGCTTTGCCGCTCTGTCCCGCGCAGGCGCGGATATCGCGGCCGATGGGGTGAAGGGCTGGCGGCCCGATCTGGTCCATGCGCATGACTGGCAGGGGGCGATGACCGCCGCCTATATGCGCTTCGGTCCGGCTTATGCCGTGCCCAAGGTGGTGACGATCCACAATTTGGCCTTTCAGGGTCGTTTCGGCGCGGATGTCTTCCCCCATCTCGGCCTTCCTCCCGAAGCCTGGGGCGTCGACGGGGTCGAATATTATGGCGGCACGGGCTATTTGAAGGCGGGGCTCATCTCCGCCGACGCGATTACCACCGTCAGCCCCACCTATGCCGATGAAATCCGCTCGCCGGTGCATGGCATGGGGCTGGATGGGCTGATCAACGGACGTGCGGACCGGCTGCACGGCATATTGAACGGCGTCGATACCGCCATCTGGAACCCCGCCGCCGATCCGCTGATCGTGAAGCCCTTCAGCGCGCGAGCATTGGGAGGACGCAGCGCAAATCGCCGGGCGCTGGAAACGGGCTTGGGCCTCGACCGCGACGATGCGCCGATCTTTATCATCGTCAGCCGCCTGACCTGGCAAAAAGGCATGGACATGGTGATGGGCGCGATCGACCATCTTGTGGAACTGGGCGGCAAGCTGGCCGTGCTGGGGTCGGGCGATCATCCGTTGGAGGGCGCTTTTCTGGCCGCCGCGGACCGGCATCGCGGCCGGGTGGGGGCGCAGATCGGCTATGACGAGCCGCTGTCCCATTTGATGCAGGCTGGCGCCGACGCCATATTGATCCCGTCTCGCTTCGAACCCTGCGGGCTGACGCAGCTTTACGGGCTGCGTTATGGCTGCGTGCCGGTGGTGGCGCGGGTCGGCGGGTTGGCCGACACGGTGATCGACGCCAATGAGGCCGCCGTCAGCGCGGGTGTCGCGACAGGCATCGTCTTTCCGCCGTCCGATCCGCTGGCGCTGCACGGCGCGATCGCCCGGACCATCCGGCTTCATGCGCACAAGCCGGACTGGCAGGCGATGCAGCGTGCGGGGATGCGCGCCGACTTTTCCTGGACCCACAGCGCGGCGCGCTATGCGGAGCTGTTCCGCACATTGCTCCGGAACGCGCCATGAGTCCAAGGGCGCTCGGCCCGGACATTCATGGGTTGGGAACCCGTTTTCGCGTCCATTCGCCCGATGCCGAACGGCTCTGGCTGTGCCTGTTCGATGCCGATGATAGCGAGACGCGCCTGCCGATGGCGCGGGATGGGGAGGGCGTCTGGTCCATCGATGCGCCGGGCGTGGGTGAGGGCGCGCGCTACGGCTTCCGCGCTGACGGGACTTATGATCCAGTCCCAGGACTGTGGTTCGATCCCGACAAGTTGCTGCTCGATCCCTATGCAACGGAAATCGACCGGGCGTTCGTCTACGATCCGGTTCTCGCCGCGCAGCGGGGGAGGGGCATCGATACCGCGCCGCTTGTGCCCAAGGGAGTTGTGAGGCCGCCGCTTCCGCCGGTAGCCCTTGCGCAGCCCTTATTTCGTCGCGGCGGCCTGATCTACGAAGTGCAGGTCCGTGGCTTTACCATGCTGCACCCCGACATTCCGCAAGAGCAGCGAGGGACGATTGCCGCACTCGGTCATCCCGCCGTGATCGATCATCTGCGTCGCCTGCATGTATCCGCGATCGAACTGATGCCGATCAACGCCTGGATCGATGAACGGCATCTGGGGCCGCTTGGGCTGCACAACGCATGGGGTTATAATCCGGTCAGCTATTTCGCGCTCGATCCCCGGCTCGCGCCCGCCGGCATGGCGGAACTGCGCGCCGCTGTGGAGGCGTTGCACGCGGCGGGGATCGGGGTGATCCTCGACATGGTCTATAATCATGACGGGGAAAGCGATGCGCTGGGGCCGACGCTGTCGCTGCGCGGCCTCGATGCGCGCAGCTATTTCCGGCATGAATCCGATGGTCGCCTGATCAACGATACCGGCACGGGGAACAGCATCGACTGCAATCATACTGTCGCACAGCGGCTCATCCTGGATTCGCTGCGTCATTTCGTCAGAGCGGCGGGCGTTGACGGCTTTCGCTTCGATCTCGCGCCAGCGCTGGGACGTTTGCCGGCCGGTTTCGATCCGCGGGCGCCATTGCTGGAAGCGATAGGAGCCGATCCGCTATTGGCCGACCGCATCCTGATCGCGGAGCCGTGGGACATCGGTCCCGGCGGCTATCAGCTTGGTCATTTCGGGGAACGCTGGCTGGAATGGAATGACCGTTACCGCGACGATATACGGCGCTTCTGGCGAGGGGATCGCGGTACGCTTGGCGCTCTGGCGACGCGGCTCTCCGGATCGTCGGATATCTTCCGTGGCGGTCCAGCCACGCGCACCGTCAATTTCCTGGCGGCCCATGACGGTTTTACTCTGGCGGACCTCACCGCCTATGAACACAGGCATAATGAAGCCAATGGCGAGCAGAATCGCGACGGCCATGGCGAGAATTTCAGTTGGAACAACGGCGTCGAAGGGGTGAGCGACGACACGGCAGTTCAGGCCGCGCGGCGCCGGGATATCAAGGCGTTGCTCGGCACGCTGTTCTGCTCGCGCGGCACGATCATGCTGACGGCAGGCGATGAGTTCGGGCGTACGCAGCAGGGCAACAACAATGCCTATGCGCAGGATAATGCGACAGGCTGGGTCGACTGGTCGGGGCGTGATCGGGAGATCGAGGCGCATGCCTTTGCCCTTGCCAGACTGCGGTCATCACAGCCGGACTTCAACGCCACCAACTGGCTGTCCGAAGCGGATGTCGAGTGGCTTGATGAGCAGGGCCAGCCCCTGACCGTCGCGCAATGGGAAGATCCCGACCGGCGCTGCCTGGCGATGCGGTTCCGGCAGTCGGGGTTCACCATATTCATCAACGGCGACGATCAAGTCCGTCACTTCGGCACGGTTCAGGTGCCCGCCAGAACGATCCTACCCATCCCTGCTGAACAGGAAGGCGGTTGATTTCGCCAGTCCGTTGGAGATCGTCGCCAATGACCGCACCGCGCCCGGCACCTGCCGCTCGCCTGCACGGTCCGTCACTTGCGCCACCGCTTCGGCAAGCTGCGTCATGCCATGCAGCCGCCCTTCGCCCAGCGCTCCGCCGCCAGTGTTGATCGGCAGCCTGCCCCCCAGATCGCCATGCCCTTCGCGCAGGAACGCCAGTCCCTCGCCGTCCCGGCAAAAGCCCATGCCCTCCAGCCAGGTCAGCACGAGCACGCTGAAGCCGTCATATAGCTGCGCATTGTCCACATCCATCGGGGACAGGCCGGTTGTGTCCCACAGCCGCCGCGCAACATCTTTCGCGCCGTCCCGCATATCCTCAAGATTCATCGGCGTGCCTCCTGCGCCCTGATGGGCGGAGGCCGCAAAGCCGGTGAGCAAAGCAGGCGGCTGGCGCAGATGGCGCGCCCGTTCCGTAGACGTCAGGATCAGCGCGCAACAACCATCGACGGGAATGTCGCAATCGAGGATGGACATGGGATCGGCAATCATGCGGGCGCCGAGATAATCCTCAGCCGTGATGATCTTGCCCCGCCAATAGGCATGGGGGTTAAGCTGCGCATTGGCGCGGTTGTTGGCGATATAATGGGCAAAATCCGCCCGGCTATAACCATAAAGCTCGAAATAGCGGCGCAGCACCACCGCTGCCCAAGCGGGTGGCATGCTGAATCCATAGGGTGCCAGATATTGGTCGATCCCCACCGCCTGCTTCGACTCGAAATTGACGTAGCGGCCGTCGGGCACATGCAGCGCGCGATAGACCAGCACATGGTCGCAAAGTCCGCCGATGATCGCCAGCGCCCCGTCGATCAGGCTCTGCGTCACCATGCCGTTGGTCGATCCGATCCACTGGACGCCCGAAGTCACGCCCAACAGGCCCGCCAGATACCAGGGCGTCACGACGTCGATCCCTTCATCCACGCCCTTCTTGCCGCCATAGCGCGGCATGGACGGCGAAGTCGCGATGCCGTCAAGATCGCTTCGTTGCAGCCCGGCATCGGTCAGCGCTGCGTCACAGGCCTCCAGCGTCAGCGCCGCCAGGGTCCGGTCCGACCGCCGCTCCAGCTTGCTGTAGCCGAGCCCGGCGACCGCTACCTTGTCCCGATAATCCCACATGGTCAGCGCCTCGCCGGGCCGAACTGCACCAGCGTGCAGTCGTTCGTCACATCCTCGAACCGCGCTTCAAGGGGCAGGCCGATGCGCAGATCGTCGGGCGCGATGCCGATGAGGTTGCTGCTCATCAGCAGGCGCGTCTGCTCATCCAGTTCCACCACCGCCAGGATCACCGGCAGCCGGTCGCGAAAGCCGGGAGAGGGTGGATCGTGCAGCACCGTCCAGCTATGCAATGTTGCGTGCCCGGAAACCGGCGTGAAATGCAACTCGCCCCCGCCACAGGCCCGACAGGCGATTTCGGCCGGATAGGCCAGCCGACCGCAGGCGTCGCATCTCTGCATATGCAATTCATGGCGCCGCGCTGCCGCCCAAAAGGGTTCCGACAGCAGATCGGGCAGGGGCAACGGGCGTTGCGGGGAAGTTGTTTCCGGCATCGCAGTTCACAATCCCTGGAAATGGGGCGGGCGCTTTTCCCGCGCGGCGGATATGCCTTCCAGATGGTCCTGGGTCGTGGCCAGCAGCGGCTGCATGGCGAATTCCAGTTCCAGATACTGGTCCAGCGGAAGGGCTTGCGCAGCCTCGAACTGTCGTTTGGCCATGCCGATCGCCAATGTCGGCCCCTGCGCCAGCGATCCCGCCAATTCCAGCGCCCGTGCCATCAGCGCGTCACTCTCGACCAGTTCCAGCACCAGCCCCAGCCGCAGGGCTTCCTGCGCGTCGATCATGCGGGCGGAATAGACGATTTCCTTCGCCCGCATCGGCCCGACCAGCCGGCTGAGCTGCCACACCGCTCCCGCATCGGGCACATAGCCGATCCGCCCGAAGCTCTGGCAGAAGCGGGCTCGCGGGGTGGCGATGGCGATGTCGCAGGCCAGTGCCAGGCTCCAGCCCGCGCCGACGCAGGCGCCATCGATCGCCGCGATCACCGGCTTGCGGATGCCGCCGACCGCTTTCACCATCCGGTGCAGCCAGCGCATCCGGCGCAGGAAAGCCGCCGTGCTCTGATGGCCCATGTCGCCGGTATCCGCGCCCGAGCAGAATTGCCCGTTCGCGCCCGTCAGGATGATGGCGCGAACCGCGTCGTCTTCCGCCAATTCTTCGAAAATGCGCCAGATTTCCTCGCGCATTGCCATGGTGAAGGCATTGGCTCGCCCCGGCTGATCGAGCGTGACGATGCCGACGCGTCCCTGGCTTTCGACCCGGACGGTCATATTGTGGCCCTGCGCTTCACGGCCCTGCTCCCAAAATTTATCTTCGGTGCAATATTAAATCCGCAAAGCGTTGCGCTGTCAATTGAGGAGACGCGTTGACAAGTGCATAATATTGCACGATGGTGCAATAAAAGGCTGCGTCGCGACGCGCCCCGAAGAAAGAGGATGCGATCCATGAAGGCAAGATTTTCGGCGCTCGCGGCGGGGGCCGCGGTTCTGGCGCTCTCCACCGCCGTCATCTCCCGTTCGGCGGAAAGCGCGGGCCCGGCTGCGACGAACTGGTCCAGCTTTGGCGGCGACGACAAGGAACAGCATTACAGCCCGCTCGCGCAAGTCACCGAAGCGAATGTCGGAAAGCTCGGGCTTGCCTGGTCCTATGATGTCGATAGCTATGACAGCTATACTCAGCCATTGGCGGTCAATGGCGTCATTTATTTCGCTGTGGGGCTGAGCGTCGTCCATGCGGTCGATGCGCGCACCGGCAAGCTTCTGTGGCAATATGATCCCGATGTGGCGAGCCAGCCCGAGGCCAAATGGCGGATGCGCGCCGGTTGGGGCACGCGGGGCATCGCGTACAAGGACGGCACCATCTTCACCGCCACGCGCGAAGGCCGCCTGATCGCCGTCGACGCGAAGACCGGCAAGCCGCGCTGGTCGGTCAAGACACTCGACGAGGCCGAGGGCGCCTATATCACCGGCCCGCCATGGGTCGCTGGCGACAAGGTGGTGATCGGCTTTGGCGGCGCGGATTACAGCCCGACGCGCGGCTATGTCACCGCCTATGATATCAAGACGGGCAAGAAGGCCTGGCGCTGGTATGTCGTGCCCGGCGATCCGGCCAAGGGCTTCGAGAACAAGGCGATGGAGGCCGCAGCCAAGACCTGGAACGGCGAATGGTGGAAATGGGGCGGCGGCGGATCGGTATGGCACGCCATGGCCTATGACACCAAATATGACCGGATCTACATCGGCACCGGCAACGGCTTTCCGTGGAACATCAAGATCCGCAGCCCCGGTGGCGGCGACAATCTCTATCTCTCCTCCATCGTCGCGCTGGACGTGAAGACCGGCGAATATGTCTGGCACTATCAGGTGAACCCTGAAAACAGCCATGACTGGAACGACGCGATGGATATCGAGCTGGCCGACATCATGATCGGCGGCAAGATGCGGTCGGTGCTGATGCATGCCCCGAAGAACGGCTTTTTCTACGCGATCGACCGGGAGACCGGCAAATTCATCCAGGCGGGCGAGTTCGGCAAGCAGAATTGGGCGAAGCGGATCGATCCGGTGACGGGACGGCCGGACATTAATCCGGACGCGCAATATCCCGACGGCAAGCCGTTCATGATGTATCCCTTCCCCAATGGCGCGCACGGCATTCAGGCCATGTCGTTCAGCCCGAAGACCGGCTACAGCTACATCCCGGTGATGGAAGGGGGCCGCGTCTTCGTCGATCCGGCAAATATCAAGGACTGGAAATATAAGCCCGGCATGATGGTGAATACGGGCCTGGGCGCGCCGCCGGCCAATATGGTTCCCCCGGTCGCGACCAGCAAGCTCGTCGCCTACGACGTCGCCAACAACAAGATCGCCTGGTCCGTGCCCCAGCCCGGCGTGTTCAATGGCGGCACTTTGGCGACGGCGGGCAATCTGGTGTTCCAGGGCACCAATGACGGCACGTTCAACGCCTTTTCCGCGAAGACGGGGCGCAAGCTCTGGTCCTATCCGGCGCAGAACGGCATTCTTTCCGCGCCGATCAGCTATTCGGTCGGCGGCAAGCAATATGTCTCGGTCATCACCGGGTTCCGCAGCAGTTTCCCCAATAAGCCGAACTGGGATTATCGCCAGCAGCAGCGTCGGCTGCTGACCTTCACCATCGGCGGCGTGAAAAAGCTGCCGAAGGTCGATTCGGTGGACGAACCGATCCAGGATGATCCGGCCTTTGTGGTGGATGCCGACAAGGCGAAGATCGGCGCGGGCATCTATAATAGTAGCTGCGTCATCTGCCATGGCTCGGGCATGATGGCGGGCGGCGCTGCGCCGGATTTGCGCAAATCGGGCGTGCCGCTGGACGCCGAAACCTTCAAGTCGGTGGTGCATGACGGCGCGCTGATGGCGCGGGGCATGGGCTCCTTCGGCCAGTTGACCGACGCGGAGCTGGAAGGGCTGCGTCACTATATCCGCCAGCGCGCGCGGGAAACCGCGCCCAAGGGCAAGTGATGGAAGATCCGCGGCCCGCTATCCTCCCGGTGGGTGGAACGGGGCTTTCTGCGTCAAGGGAAGGATAAATTGGCACGTTCATGCAATCCCGCTATGATCCCGACATATGGGATGAGAGTGAAATGAAGGCGATTGACTTTGGCGAGTAAAGCGAACGAAGAATTGAAGGAGAGCGGCGAGCGGCCCCAGACTTATTCCAGTCCGGCCATCATCGAGCGCCGCCGCCGAATATTGGAGGAAACCCGCAAGGTTATCGCTGAACAGGGTATCGCCGCGCTCAGCATGAACGAGATCGGCCAGCGCGCAGGCGTGGCCAAGCGCACGCTCTATAATGCGTTCCAGACGCGGGAGCGGATGATCGCTTCGGCCATTCAGGAATATTTCGACGAATATGTGAGCCGCATCGCCTATTCCAGCGAGCCCGGCACGATGCAGCATAATCTGGAGCGCATGATCTCCGTCGTGCAGCGCAACCGCAAGATTCGCAACTATATCAAGGCGATCATGGCGCTCTATTTCAGCTCCGACGTCGATCATGACATCTGGGCAGCGATGCACTCGCCTGCGGTTCACCATAACCGCCAGTGGATCGAGGTGCTGGTGGCGAAGAAGCAGCTCCAGCCCTGGGTCGAGGTCGACAAGCTGGTCGAGGATCTGGTGCGCTTCGAATATGCCACGATCAACGACTGGGCGCAGGGGCGCATTCCGGACGACGAAGTCATCGTGCGGCTGGTGAGCAGCTACCTGACCAGCCTGCTCGGCGCGTTGAAGGGCGCGGCGCGCAAGGAAGTGGAGGGGCTGATCAAGGACATTGCCGAACGCGGCATGGACGCCTTGCCCGCTACCCAACGTCCCAAGGCAGTTGAGGTGTGAATTTGCACATGGATGCAAATTTACTTGAAGAGGGACGCCCGGTCGGCTAGTTCAGTTCCCGCACTTGAAGCGAAGGTGCGGGAATGGAGAGCGAGAGAGATGAACGCGGTAAGCGAAGCCCCCGAATTGCTGTTCGATCTGAACGACCGGGGGATCGCGCATATCATCCTCAACCGGCCCCACGCAAAGAACACCGTGTCCTTCGCGATGTGGGAGCAATTTTCCGCCGCGCTCGATGTGCTGGAAAATGGGCCTCCTGCCCGGCTGCTGATCATCAGCGGAGCGGAGGGCTATTTCTCCAATGGCGGCGATGTGAAGCTGCCTCCTGCAAGGGGAGAGGGCGCGCTCGCGCTGGCGGCGCGCCTCGAAATGGGGCAGCGGATCATCAGCCGGGTTCGCGCCTTGCCGATTCCCACGGTTGCGGCGGTGGAGGGAGGCGCCTTTGGCGTGTCGTGGAGCCTCACCATGGCGTGCGACATGATTTTCGCGGCGGACAATGCGCGTTTCGGGGCGCCATTTCTGGAGTTCGGTCTGGTGCCCGATGGCGGCGCGGCCTGGTTCCTGACGAAGCAACTGGGCCGGGCGCGGGCAGCCGAAATCATTTTTTCAGGCCGGACGCTGGATGCCGCGGAGGCGCTGTCGCTCGGCCTTGTAAGCCGGGTGGTGACGCCGGGCACGGCGGTGGATGAGGCCATGGCGCTGGGAGAGGCGATCGGTGACGGCAACCGTCACGCGGTTGAACTGACCAAGCGGCTGCTCCAGCAGGCGGAGAGCGGCGATCTGGCGACGACCCATGCGCTGGAGCTGGTCTATTGCCACACATGCCAGGCGGGTGAGGAAGTGCCCCGCGCACGCGAACGCTTCAAGGCCCGTGCCGCTGCGAAAGCAGCCGCCAAGGCAGCGCAATAAGGGGAGGTCCGGCCCATGCAGTTCGACATGCGCGAGCTTCCGATGGTCACGCGGTACAAGATCGTCAATTCGACGATCACGCCACGCCCCATTGCCTGGATCACCAGCCAGTCGGCGGACGGCATCCTCAACGCCGCGCCCTACAGCTTCTTCAACTGCGTCGGCACGGAACCGCCGCTGGTGGTGCTGGGCCTGCTCAAGGAACCGGCCTCGCGTGGCCTGAAGAACACCGCCTCCAACATCATCGCGACCGGCGAGTTCGTCGTGAACCTCGTCTGCGAGGCGGATGCCGAAAAGATGAACCTGTGCAGCGTCGATGCGCCCGCCGATGTCAGCGAGATAGACTATGCAGGCATCGAAACGGCGCCTTCGGTGGTCGTCGCGCCCCCCCGCATCGCCTCCAGCCCGGTCAGCTTCGAATGTCGCAAGGTCGCCGCGATGGATATCGGCGCGCTCCAGACCGTGGTGATCGGCGAAATATTGATGGCCCATATCCGCGACGAATTCATCAGCGATAGGGAACGGGTCTATTTCGACACGCCCGCCATGAAGCTGATCGGCCGCACCCACGGCAGCGGCTGGTATGTCCGCAACAGCGACAGTTTCCAGATGGAGCGGCCCCGCTACGATCCCTCGCGCCTGACGGGCAAGGACAAGGCGGCTGAATGAATTTGAACCTATGGTGCAAAATTACTTGCACTTGGGGTCAAACTGGTGTTCTTTACACCGAAGAGCATTTTTCGGTCCGCCGAAAGAAGCGGCGCCACAACGATAATTCCCGAAAAGGAAGCGGGCCTCGCCCGTCATAGGAGTGATGAGATGCCCGGTCCCCTGGATCATCTGACCGTCATTGAACTGGCGGATCAAATGCCTGTCGCCATTGCCGCCATGCTGCTTGCCGACCATGGCGCCGACGTGCTGAAGGTGGAGCCCAAGGGCGGCGCCTTCTTCGCCCATGATCTGAGCCGCAAGGCCTGGGACCGCTCGAAGCGCAGCGTCGAACTCGATGTGCGCGAGGCGGAGGGGCTGCAATCGCTGCGAGACCTGCTGGAAGGGGCGGACATCTTCATCCACGCGCTTGAGGAAAAGGACGCCGCAGCGCTTGGCCTGGATGGCGAGAGCCTTGCCCGGGATTTCCCCGAACTGGTCGTCTGCGCGCTGACTGCCTATGGCGCGGACACGCCTTTTGCCGGTCGGCCGCATGGGGAATCGCTGGCCGCCGCGCTGCTGGGGACGATGATCGATCGGTCCAGTAGCTTCCGTCCCGGACCGGTCTATCTCGGCCATCCGGCGCTGCATTATGGGCAGGCCTTTCTGGGCGTGATCGGCGCTCTTTCGGCTGTGCGTGCCCGCCGCCATATCGGCCACGGGCAGCGGGTCGAGGCGTCGCTGCTGGATGCCATGATCGCCCAATCCCCGATGAACAATTGGTGGCAGGAAGAGGGCATCAGCTACATCAAGGCTGGCGATTCCGGCGCTGTGGATCGCTTCGGGAAAACCCGTCTTGCCACTGGCATGTTCGAATGCGGCGACGGCCTTTTCCTTCAGATGCACACCGGCGGGCAGGGCGGCTTCAAAGCAGCGATGGATGTGCTGGGCTTTGGCGACCGCATCCAGACCGTAACCGCGCCGGAGATGTCGGTGCCGCTTACCGACGACGAATATCAAATCGCCCGCGTCGAGATTTTCGACGCCTTTAAGACCAAGCCGCGCGCCGAATGGATTTCGCTCTTCCAGGCGGCGGACGTGGCGGCGTTGCCGGTGCTGGAACCGGCAGAAGTGCTGCTCGACGATCAGGTGGAATTTGTCGGCCAGCGCATTTCGATGCCGGACAAGGATTTCGGCACCATCTATCAGGCCGCGCCTGCCGTGCGCATGACCAATGCCCCTTGCGCCGCACCCCGGCCCGCGCCGGAAGTGGGGGCAGACAATGCCGCGTTGGCTGACCTGATCGCTCGCCGCCGCGCTGCGCTCGCCGCCGATGGAAAGCCGCTCGGCCGACCGCTCGAAGGTATTAAGGTGGTGGACTTCTCCTCCTTCTTCGCGGTCGGTTATGGCGGCCGTCTTTTGTCCGATCTGGGCGCGGACGTCATCAAGGTGGAAACTCCCGGCGGCGACCAGATGCGCCCGCTGCCCGACTGTTTCGACGCGGCGCAGCGCGGCAAGCGCGATATCGTCCTCAATCTTAAAGACCCCGAAGCGCTGGAGGCGGCGCTGAAACTGGTGGCGACGGCGGATGTTGTCACACACAACCTGCGCCCCGGCAAGGCCGACAAGCTCGGCATCGGCTATGAGGCGCTGTCGAAGCTCAACCCGCGCCTCATTTATGTCTATCTGCCCGGCTATGGCTCCAAGGGGCCGAAGTCGCTGCTCAAGAGCTTCGCGCCCTTGGTGTCGGGCTGGACCGGCCTGCTCTATGAAGGCGGCGGCGCAGGCAATCCGCCGACCCGCGCGGTCTTCGGCAATGAGGATTATAATAATGGCTTCCTCGGCGCGGCGGGCATTTTGATGGGCCTCGAACATCGCTCCGTCTCCGGCAAGGGCGACTATATGGAGATTCCGCAGCTCCATTCGAGCCTGTGGACGACCTCCGAACATTTCCTCGATGCCCACAAAAAGGTCGTTTACGGCTTCCGGCTGGACAAGGAACAGGCGGGCTTCAACGCGCTCGACCGGATTTACCGGACCAGCGATGGTTGGCTCTGCATATCCTGCCGGTCGGACGAGCGTTTCGCAGCGCTCGCCAAGGCGGTCGGGCAGGAGCAATGGTTGAGCGATCCCCGCTTCGCCACGGCGCGCGACCGTTCGGCCAACGACGTGGTGCTGCTGGAGGCGCTCAAGCCCTGGTTCGCGGACAAGAGCAGCGCAGATTCCCACGCGCTTCTCGAAGCCGCCGGAGCGCCCAGTGAAATCGCTCGCGAAACGAGCTGGGTGCGCGAGGCGCTGTGGCAGGATTGGGCGACGACAAGCAACCGGGTGATCGAGAATTTCGACTCCATGTACGGCCATGTCCGCCAGTTCGGCAGCTTCATCCATTTCAGCCGCACACCCAGCTTCGCCAAGGGTTCCGCACCGCGCTTGGGCGAGCATACAAGGCAGATATTGGGCGAGATCGGCTATTCGGACAGTGAGATCGACGCCCTGATCGAAAGCCGCAAGGCGATGCAGGCAGCGGACGTCACAGGCCGTATCCAATCCCGCGTTTCGGCCGCCTGACAGAATAGACAAGAGAGGAACGCAAAGGTGCAACTCAACCTTCGCTACGACATGAATCGCCCGGATTTCGGCGCGCCGCATCCCGTGCTGTACCGCACCGCCATCGAGCAGGCGCAATGGGCCGACAGACTGGGCTTCACGCAGGTTTTCCTGGCCGAACATCATGGTGCGGAAGGCGGCTATTGCCCATCCTCCATGATCCAGGCGGCCTCGATTCTGGGCGCGACGGACCGGATCGTCGCGCACCTGTCGGCGCTGGTGGTGACGATGCACGATCCGTTGCGTCTGGCTGAAGACCTGGCTGTCCTCGACAATATCGCGCCGGGCCGCATCTGGCTGACGGCGGGCATGGGCTATCGCCCGCATGAGTTCGAAATGTTCGACCGCGACATCACCAAGCGGCTCGCCATCATGAACGAGGCGATGGCGACGCTCAAAAACGCGTGGACCGGCGAGCCTTTCGAATATCGTGGCCGCACCGTCCGCGTGACGCCCGCGCCAGCAACCCCCGGCGGCCCGAAAATCTACATGGGCGGCTCGACCGACAAATCCGCCATCCGTGCGGCCAAGGGTGGCTATCAATATTTCCCCGGCCATCCCGACCTGTTCACGCTCTACAAGGAAGAGCGCGCAAAGGCCGGTTTCGGGCCACCGGAGGAACTGCGCAAGCCTGCGGCGAGCTTCCTCTATGTCTCGGACGACCCCGACCGCGACTGGCCGCTGGTCGCGCCGCATGTCGCTTATGCGACCAACGCCTATGCCGAATGGGCCAAGGAGCGGGGCACCGGCCAGACCCGCTATCAGCCCGCCGAGACGATCGAAGGCCTCAAGGCCATGCCCAATATCAAGGTGCTGACGCCGGACGAATGTTTCGCTTATCTGAAGGGTTTGGGGCGCGGCACGGCGGTCACGTTCCACGCGCTGCTAGGCGGGCTTGATCCTGAAGTCTCCTGGCGCAGCCTGCGCCTGTTCGAAAAGGAAGTCCTGCCACGCCTCAAGGCTGAGCCGGGCCTACTGGAAATGCCGGGAGAATGAGCATGGAAGAGCAAAATCGTCGCGGAACGCTGGCTGCGATGCTGGCCGTGCCCTTTGGCTTGGCGGCCGTGGGGCAGGCCTCAGCTGCGACCGCGAAAGGGAAGGGTAAGCCGATGAGCATGGCCGATCGTCTGGACGTGATCGAATCCAAGCAGGCGATCACCGAACTGCTCTATGCCTATGCCAGAGCCAATGACCGGGCGGATGAAGCGTTGCTGCGCTCGCTGTTCTGGCCGGAATCGACGCACAAACATGGGAAGTTCGAGGGCAAGTCCTCGGATTTCGTCGGCTTCGCCTTCAAGATCGTTTCTGCCCTCAAATATGCGTGCCATCATATCTCCAATGTCTCGGTCGAGGTGAAGGGCGATAAGGCCTTTTCCGAATGCTATTATTTTGCCCAGCATCGCCGCGACCGGAAAGATGGCAGCGGGGAGGAAGATGTCTTTTTTCAGGGGCGCTATCTTGACGATCTCGAACGACGCAATGGCGAATGGAAGATCATTCGCCGCCGAGGGCTTTCCGACTATACCTCTCCGGCTTTCCCGTCGGAAACCACCTATGGGCAATGGCCTGCAGGCCAGCATAGCGAGAAATATCCGAGCGACGATTATTACAGGATGCGCCAGCAATATTTGGGGAGCTGATCCATGCGCGCGCTGATGTGCGAGCATCATGGGCCGCCCGAGGATCTGGTGTTGCGGGATACGCCCTCACCCGAACCGGGACCGGGCGAGGTGCGACTGCGGGTGAAGGCGGCGAGCGTCAACT
This sequence comes from Sphingobium sp. SJ10-10, assembly GCF_036038995.2. NCBI lineage: Bacteria > Pseudomonadati > Pseudomonadota > Alphaproteobacteria > Sphingomonadales > Sphingobiaceae > Sphingobium > Sphingobium sp. SJ10-10. Next base: position 1,121,380 of record NZ_CP158132.1, on the reverse strand, counting down.
TCCCGGACGGCCTCATCATCCAGAATCTCTACCAGACCAAGCCGCCCTTGCCCTTCAGCCCCGGCAGCGAGGCGGCGGGCGTGGTGGATGCGGTGGGTGAGGGCGTGACAGGGCTGCGCGTGGGCGATCGGGTTGCGGCGATGACGACCTGGGGCGCCTTTGCGGAAGAGGTGGTGGTTCCGGCGGCGCGCTGTTTCGCCATACCCGATGCCATGCCGTTCGATGTCGCTTCTGGCTTTACGATGGTTTACGGGACATCGCTTCATGCGCTCAGGCAGCGGGGGAGTTTGCAGGCGGGCGAGACATTGCTGGTGTTGGGCGCAGCGGGTGGCGTTGGCCTAGTGGCCGTGGAAATCGGCAAGCAGATGGGCGCGCGGGTGATCGCCGCCGCTTCCTCCGAGGAAAAGCTGGCCTTGGCGCGGGCGCATGGGGCGGACGAGACGGTCAACTATGCGACCGCCGATCTGAAAGCGGCGGTCAAGGAACTGACCGGCGGCAAGGGCGCGGACGTCATTTATGATCCGGTCGGCGGAGCGCTGGCTGACCCGGCTTTTCGCACCATCGCCTGGGATGGGCGCTATCTGGTGATCGGCTTTGCGGCGGGTGATATTCCGGCCATTCCGCTCAACCTGCCGCTGGTGAAGGGAGCGGCGATCGTCGGCGTGTTCTGGGGCGCCTTTCTTGCCAGGGACAAAGAGGTCAACGCCGCCAATATCGAGCAGCTTTATCAATGGTATGAGGCGGGTGCACTACGACCGGAGATCAGCCGCCATTTCGCCTTCGAGCAGGGCGCCGAGGCGATCCGCTGGATCATGGATCGCAAGGCGCTGGGCAAGGTCGTGATCGAGATGCCGAACTGACCGGCCAGTTGGCTAGCGGAAGGGCGGCAACATCCGTGTGCGCTTTCACCACCATCCCACTGGCCCGCGACACGACATAGAGGTCGCGTAGGTCAGCGCCACCCCAGCAGAGATTGGTGGGGCTGGAGAGCATCTTCCCTTCAGGATCGTGGATGATGTCGACCTTCCGCCCGTCGGGCGTGATCGCGACGATCCGGTTGGCGAAGGGCAGCGTCACCCAGAGATTGCCCGCCTGATCGAAAGCGATGCCGTCGCAATAGCCAAGCTCTGCGCGATCCGAAGCGGGCATGGCGCGAATGTCCTTCGCTTGATGGTCGGGGACCACGACTCCCAAGAGCGGACCATAATCCTGCGGATCGGTAAGCGACCCATCCGCCTGCCGCCGCCAGCGCCTTATGCGCCCTTCGGCGGTCAGCGAGGCATAAACGAAGCGCTCCTCGCGGTCGAGGCAGAGGCCGTTCGCTCCACGAAGATCGCGGGCGACGATCGATGCCTTGCCGTCCGGCGCGACCCTGTAGATGAAACCTGAAGGCGTGGTCGTGCCGATATTGCCAAGCGGTCCCCATGTGCTGTGCGTGCAATAAATGTCGCCATTGCGCGCCGTCGCCGGGCCGTTGGAGGCGACCAGTTGCCGCCCCTCCAGTTCCGACACCAGAGTCTCGACCGTGCCCGTCGCGACATCGATCCGCTGCAACGGCCCCGGCCCCTTGTTGAGCAGGCCCATATTGGCGACGATGACGCGACCTTCCCGGTCGACCGCCACACCATTGGGCGCCAGCGCCTTGCCGATCTGGCGCAGAGTGCCGCCGGGCTCCAGCACGCCGATGGCACCGCCGCCATTGGAGATGAACAGGCGGCCATCGGGACTGCTCGCTATGCCTTCGGGCGCGTCCAGATTGCCCCGAACCAGCGTGAAGTCGGCAAGGCCCAGCGGCTTTGGCGGGTGGGGCTGGCCGATCCCTGCCGATCCCGCGCAACCGGCAAGAGCCATGGCCGCCCCGCCCAACAAGAGTTCGCGGCGGCCCATTTCCATGAGGCGTTCCTCAACCAAGGGGAGCGAAGCCCGCAATCTTGTGATCTCCCGCCTGCACAGCCCGGAAACGCAGCCGCATCCCGCAGCGAGGTTCGATCCCCTCGGCATCAATCAGCAGGCCCGGCACGCGCACGCCGGGCGCATCATCCGGCTCGAACAGGACGACGGTGAAGGGCACTTCCGCCTTATGATCGCCGGGCAGCAGGCTGCGGATGACGGTGGTAAAGGTGTAGGCGCTGCCCTCCGGCGAAACCGGGCGCCATTCCAGCACTGCGTCGGGCTTTCCGGGAATGACCTCGGGCGGATACCATATCCACTCGCCCGTCTCGGCGTCGGCGGTGATGCGCAGCTCGCCCGCTTCCAGCCCGTCATAATAGCCCTGGAACAGCGGATCCTCGATCTTGGGAGGATATATCGGAATGCCCATGGATCAGCTCCGCGCCAATATGGTGGTGGAATGATTATTGCCGCCCAGACCCGCGACGGCGCAGAGCTTCGCATTCGGCACCTGCCGATCGCCTTCCTGCCCGCGCAATTGCCGCACCGCCTCGATCAGCAGGTTCATGCCCGGCACATAGCCGCCCGACATATGCCCGCCGCTGGTGTTGATCGGCATCCGCCCGCCTGGCATCCCATGCCCCGCCGCATAGAAGCGCGGCCCTTCGCCCCGCTCGCACAGACCCAGCATCTCGGTCTGCACCAGTGCGGAGATAGTGAAGCCGTCATAAATCTGCGCGAGGTCCAAATCTTTGGGATCGCAGCCCGCCATGGCATAAGCGAGCTTCGCGGAAACCTCGCCGGGGAAGTCGTAGGTGCAGGGTGTCTGGGTAAACAGCACCCCCTGCGGCCAGTTGTTGAAGCCAAGGCCCAACCCCCGCACGCTCACCACCGGGTGCGGCATGTCCCGCGCTTCCTCGATGGCGCTCACCACATAGGCGCCGCCGCCATCGGTGGTGAGGCAGCAGTCCGCTGCCCTGAGCGGCGTCGAGATCATGGGCGACTGGCGATAGGCGGCGAGGTCCATCGGATCGCGCCGCTGCGCGCTCGGCGTCAGCACCGCCCAAGCCCGATAGGTCATCGGGATGGCGGCCTGCTCCTCCTCCGTCATGCCATATTCATGGGCATAGCGGTTGGCCATGGTCGCGAAATAAGTGGGCTGGCCGAAGAAGCCGACCGGCATCTCGATCCCCGCCTTTTGCGGCTCGCGCGCATGGAAGCCATAGACGCCGCCCGGCTTGGTCGACTGGATCGCATAGGGCACCAGCACATGGCGCGCCAAACCCGCCTCGATCGCCATCTGCGCCAGTTGCAGCGCCTGCCCCGATGTCGCCGTGCCGCCGACGCTGTCGGTCGTGGCGCAAAAGCGCTTCTCCCCCGCGCCGATGGCAAAGGCGACTTCGTCCGACCCATGGCCCGCATATTTGTTGGAGATATAGCCGTCGATGTCCTTCGGCGTCAGGCCCGCATCGGCAATCGCCGCGAGGCTAGCGCGGGTCATCATCTTCATGACCCCTTCCTCGCCTTTACGCAGGAAGGGGGTTTCACCGACCCCTGTGATGGCGATGCGATTGCCCCCAATTCTAGTCTGAAGCGTCATGCGTCCTTGAACCCCTTGCCTTGCGCCACCAGCCGTTCGATCAGCGGGGAGGGCTTGAATGCCTCGCCATGGGCGGCTTCCAGCGCCTTCAGCTTCTCCAGCACCACGGGAAGTCCCTGCAAATCCGCCCAGAACATCGGCCCGCCGCGATATTTCGGCCAGCCGTAACCGGTGATCCAGACGATATCGACGTCCGACGCCCGCGAGGCGATGCCTTCGTCGAGGATGCGCGCACCCTCATTCACCATGGCAAAGAGGATGCGGTCGTGGATTTCCCCTTCACTCACTTCGCGCCGGGCGATGCCCTGCTTCGCGGCGAAATCCTCGATGACCTGCATGGCGATGGGGGAGGGCGTCTGCTTGCGGTTCTCGTCATAGTCATAATAGCCGCCCTTCGTCTTCTGCCCATGGCGGCCCATTTCATTGAGGATTTCCCGCACATTGGCGGAACTGGTCGCGTCCCGGTTCCAGCCGACGTCAAGACCGACCAGATCGCGCATCTGGAAATGCCCCATGGCAAAGCCGAAGTCGTACAGCACCTTGTCCACCGCCCAGGGCGTTGCGCCCTCCAGCACCAAGCGATCCGCCTGACCGTTGCGGGCGTTGAGGATGCGGTTGCCGACAAAGCCGAAACCATTGCCGACCAGCACGCCGATCTTGCCGATGGTCTTGGCGAGTTTCATGGCGGTGACAGTGATTTCGGGCTTGGTGTCCTTGGTGCGAACGACCTCCAGCAGCTTCATCACATTGGCGGGCGAGAAGAAGTGCAGGCCGACGACGCTCTCCGGCCGCTGGGTGGCGGCGGCGATATCGTCAATGTCGAGATAGCTGGTGTTGGTGGCCAGGATCGCGCCGGGCTTGGCGATCTTGTCGAGCTTGGCGAACACCTCGCGCTTAACGTCGAGATTTTCGAACACTGCCTCAATGATCAGGTCGCAGTCGGCCAGATCCTCCATCACTACCGATCCGGTCAGCAGTCCCATGCGGCTGTCGACATCCTCGGGCTTCATCTTGCCCTTCTTCGCGGTGGTTTCATAATTGCCGCGAATGATGCGCAGACCCCGGAACAGCGCTTCTTCGTTCGTCTCCACGAGGGTCACGGGAATGCCGGCATTGGCGAAGTTCATCGCAATGCCGCCGCCCATGGTGCCCGCGCCGATCACACCGACCTTCTGGATTGGCAGGATGGGCGTGTCGGCGGGAATGCCGTCGATCTTGGCCGCCTGCCGTTCTGCGAAGAAGACATGGCGTTGAGCGGCGGACTGGCTGTCCTCCTGAAGCTCATTGAACAGTTCGCGCTCATAGACCATGCCCTCGTCGAAGGGCTTTTCCAGCGCACCCTCGATGCAGCGGATGATATGTTCGGGCGCCTTGAAGCCACGGAATTTCCTGGCATTGGCCTTGCGGAAGTCAGCGAAGATTTCCGGCTTGCCGCGCGCTTCGTCCAGCTTTTCGGTGCGGTCGCGGACCTTGAGCAGCGGGCGCTTCTCGTCCTGCACCCGACTCGCAAAGGCGATGGCGTCGGCGCGCAGATTGCCCTCCGTCGCCAGTTCATCGACGAGGCCCATCTCCATCGCAGCCTTGGCACCTATCGGGGCGCCGGAGGTGATGAGATCCAAAGCCTTCTCCACCCCGACGATGCGAGGCAGACGCTGCGTACCGCCAGCGCCGGGCAGCAGGCCCAGATTGACTTCGGGCAGCCCGCATTTGGCCGAAGGCACGGCAATGCGATAATGCGCCACCAACGCCAGTTCTAGACCGCCGCCCAGCGCCGTGCCATGGATGGCGGCGATCACCGGCTTGGACGCATTTTCGACAACCAACTGGAGATTGCGCAGGGTCGGCTCGACCGGCGGCTTGCCCAGTTCGCTGATCTCGGCCCCTGCGAAGAAGGTTCTTCCTTCGCAGACAAGTACCATCGCGCCGACCTCGCTATCGCCGATGGCCGTCTGCACCGCGCCCGCGACGCCCTGTCTCACGGCATTGGAAAGCGCGTTCACCGGCGGCGAGTTGACCGTGATGACCGCGATTGGGCCTTCCACCTCATAGGTGACGACGTCATTGACCTTCATTCAAGCCTCTATGTGTCTGGGCGCCCGGCTTGGCAGCGGCTTGCGCTGCCAAAACCTCGCGGGCGCGTTGGCGGAAATAATGTTGCAGACTGTTGATTTCGGCGTCGGTCAGTTCCTCGAAGCGCGGCATGCCTCGTTCGCGCAGGATGCCTTTGTGCAGCACTTCTTCGAAACTGGCCTTGTCGAGCGGTACGCCGGACTGGAGCAGGTCCGGCGCCATGCCGCCCGACACCGCATTGGCGCCATGGCAGATGGAGCAGCGCTGGCCGAAAACGGTCGCGCCGAGGGAGGCCTTGGCAGGATCGACGGCGAAATCGGGCATGTCGATGACCGGCGTTTCGACGGGCTGCACCGATGGCAAAGCAGCCTTGCCATCAAGCGAGAAGGTGAGGACGCGCCATTGCTGGGTGCGGTAGTTCCATTCATGTCCCATGCCGGTGGCGCTGGGGAAACGCGATCCCGCAATCACCGTCACATATTGCTTGCCGCGTGCCCGATAGGTGATCGGCTGCGCCATCACGGCTGTCTGCGCATCGAAGGACCAGAGCGGCTTCCCGCTATTCGCGGCATAGGCGACGAACTTGCCCGCCGCATTTCCCTGAAACAGCAGATTGCCCGCAGTGGTTGCCGTGCCGCCGCCACCGCGAATGCCCTGCATCGGCACGCGCCACGCCTCGCTCTGCGTCACCGGGTTCCAGGCGAGCAGGAAGCTGGTCGCGGGCCGATCCGGCACCACGTTCGGAGGCGGCGCGCCCGTGCCGACACTGATCCGCTGGCCGTTCAGATGCTTCCAGCCCTGCAAGGACTCGGCCGGATCGATATAGACCCGCCCCTGATCCATGGTCGGGATATAGACGAGGCCGGTCCCCGGATTGAACGACATCGCCTCGATATTATGCGCGCCGAAGGGGGAGGGGTAGACGATCGCCGCCTTGCCGCCCGGATAGCGCGCCGCCGGATTCTCGATCGGCCGCCCGCTCTTGATATCGATGCCGCTCGCCCAGTTGACGGGCACGATGTTGCGGGCGGAGATCAGCTTCCCCGTCTCCCGGTCGATTACATAGAAGAAGCCGTTTTTCGGCGCGTGCATCAGCACATCGCGCTCTTTCCCGCCAATGGTGAGCCGGGTCAGCTCGATATCCATCGCGCTGTTGAAGTCCCATGTCTCGCCGGGATTGGTCTGATAATGCCAGACATATTCCCCCGTATCGGCGTCCAGCGCGACGATGGAGCAGAGGAACAGATTATCCCCGCCACCCGGCGACCTGATCTTCTGGTTCCACGGAGAACCATTGCCGATGCCGATATAGATACGATTATATTTGGGGTCATAGGCCATGGCGTTCCACGCCGTCCCGCCGCCGCCATATTTCCACCACTGGCCGGTCCACGTCCGGGCGGCCATCGCCATCGCCTTGTTTTCGAACCCCAGCTTCGGATCGCCCGGCACGGTGTAGAAACGCCAGAGCTGCTTCCCCGTCCGCTGGTCATAGGCGGTCACATAGCCCCGGATCGGTGCGAAGTCCGCTCCGCCATGGCCGATGATGACCTTGCCCTTGAACACCCATGGCGCGCCGGTGACATAGCGCTCGTCATCCTTGCCGATGGTCTGCGCGGTCCAGACGGGATGGCCGGACTTGGCGTTGATCGCGATCAGCCGCCCGTCGATGGTCCCGGTAAAGACCATGCCATTGTCATAGGCGATGCCCCTGATGCCCCATGCGGCGCGCATCTTCTGCCCCGCGACCTTCCAGCTTTGCGGGTCATAGGTCCAGAGTTCCCGCCCGGTCGCGGCATCCAGCGCATGGATGACGCTGTAGCCGGATGCATAATAGACGATGCCATCCACCGCGATGGGCGCGGACAGGCTCGCCCCGCCGCCCGTAATGTCATGATACCAGGCGAGCTTCAGCTTCCCTACATTGCGGTCGTTGATCTGCGTGAGCGGGCTGTAATGGTTCTCATCGATCCCGCCATAGCCCGGCCAGTCGCTCCCATCGCGCTTCGCCACGTCCGAAGGCGCGCAGGCGGCGAGCAACAGCAGCAAGGGCAAGACAAAACGCATGAAGCTCAACCCCCGATGGTGCGATCGGAAGGCCAGAAGCGCTGGCGCAGCGCCTTCTTGTTGACCTTGCCCATGACGGTGCGGCCGATATCATCCACCATCTCGTAACCGCGCGGGCATTTGTAACCGGCGAGGTTGGCGCGGCAGAAGGCGTTGAGTTCCTCAGCCGTCGGCGGATCGCCCGCATCCTTGGGAATGACCAGCGCCCGCGCTTCCTCGCCCATTTCCGCATTGGGCGCGGCAACCACGGCCACATCCGCCACCTTGGGATGGCGCAGCAGCACATGCTCGGACTCGGCGGGATAGATGTTCACCCCGCCGCTTACGATCATGTCGGACACGCGGTCGGTGATGAAGAGATAGCCCTCCTCATCGACATAGCCCATCTCGCCCAGCGTAAAGACGCCCGGCGCGATATGGGCAGCGGCGGTCTTTTCCGGGTCGCCGCGATAGACGATGCCATGGCCGCTGGTGTCGCGGAAATAGACCTGCCCGACCTCATTCGGCCCCAGAACCTTTCCGTCCTCACCGTAAATCTCCGTCTCGAAAGGCGGGAGCGCCTTGCCGACAGACCCCGGCCGCTCCAGCCATTCCTGTGAGGTGATGTAGGTGGTCGATCCCGCCTCGGTCCCGCCATAGGCCTCCACCAGCACCGGCCCGAACCAGTCGATCATCGCCTGCTTCACCGCACGCGGGCAGGCTGCGCCGGTATGGGCGAGCCGCTGGATGCTCGACACATCATATTTGGCGCGCACCTCCTCGGGCAGCGCCAGCATCCGCTGGAAATGGGTCGGCACCATCACGGAGCCTGCGACCTTATATTTTTCGATCAGCGCCAGCGTCTTTTCGGCGTCGAAATGCTCCACCGTGATGAGGCTCATGCCGCCAAAGACATTGCGCGCCATGCCGAGCGGCCCGGTATGATAAAGCGGCCCCACGGCAATGCCGGGCGAAGGCGTGATCTTCGATCGGATCGCTTCGGCCAGAGCCTTCACCGTGGCAGCGCGCGGGAAATATTGCGGCGGCGTCTCGGTGGCCTTGGGTCGTCCCGTGGTGCCGGACGTATAGTGGAGATGCGGCAAAGGTGGCACCTCAGGATCGGGTTCAGCGGTCGAAGCCGCCGCGATCCAGTCCTCCCAATGGATGACATCTTCACGATCAGGGCAGCGCCAGCCGATCACCGTCTTGACGCCAGCCTCAGCGGCTGCGGCAAGCCCGGCCTCCATCGTCTCCGGCCCGACCAGCAGCGCCACCGCGCCGCTGTCCTTCAGGATATAGGCGGCCTCCGAAGGCGTCAGGTGAAAGCTCACCGGCACGCTGGAAATGCCCGCTTCCAGACAGGCGACATAGGCGATCACCGTCTCGGCGCTGTTGGGCGCGAACACCGCCACTCGCCGCTCCGTCAGGTCGAGGCCATTCAGCGCATTGGCTGCCCGGTTGAGCAGCTCATCCAACTGATGCCAGTCATACGTCACCCGCTCATCGGCAAGGGCGAGCTGGTCGCGACGCGCGGGATCAACCCCGCCTAAAGTCAAAGACATCAAACGTCCTTTCGGGAAGCAATGGCGGGCGCCAGATAGCGCAGCGCCATGCGGAAGGAGATCAAGGCGATTACCGAACAGACCGTCACCACCACAGCGAGCGACTGCCCCAGCGCGCCTTCGTCATGGAACACATATTCGGTCAGCGCCGCGACGATCGCCGGCCCCGCACCGAGGCCAAGGATGGTGAAGACGAACAGGAAAAAGGCCAGCATCCGCGCCCGGATCGTCGCGGGCGCGATCAGCCCCATGACCGACGACACATAGACCATGAACGGCACGGTGATGAACTGCGCCACGCAATAGCAGGCCAGGAACACATAGACGTTGGTGGCGAAGAACATATAGCCGACGACCGGCAGGAAACCGACGATCAGCCAGCTATAGAAGCGCAGATGCGCATCCTTCATGCCGCCGGAAAAAAGCCGGTCGACGATCCAGCCGTTCACCACCAGCGACACGGCCGATACGATGTTCATCATGCTGAGCGCGAGGCCATATTGCACCGGCTTCCAGCCGAAATGCCGCTCGATATAGGCGGGCACCCAGTTGGTCATCGAATAGCCGCACATGGCGAGGCAGGAGGTGCCGACAAGCATCAGCGCCAGCAGCTTCCAGTTGCGCGAAACGAAGGTCCGGATTTCCCCCGAAGCCGCCACGGAAGCCGCGCCCGGCAGCTTCCTGCGGCCCGGATCGGGAAAGGTGAACAGCAACAGCGCGAAGATGATCCCCGGCAAGCCCACCATCATCATGACGAGTTGCCAAGGCTGCACGGGGCCATGAAAGGGAATATGAATGCCGGTATGCGCCGTCGCAAAGGCAATCGCGACGCCCCCCAGGGCAAAGGCCGTCGCCGACCCCACCTTGCCCGCCATCTGAAAGGTCGAGGTCGCCCGCGTCAACAGGCGCGGCGGAAAGGCGTCGGCAATCAGCGAATAGGCGGCGGGCAGCAGCGCCGCTTCGCCCACACCCACGAAAATCCGCCCGATCAGCAGCGCCTCATAGGTCTGCGCGAAACCGCAGGCCGTGGTCGCGATCCCCCAGATCACCACGCCGCCAAAGATGATCCAGCGACGGGAAAAACGATCCGAAGCCCAACCGAGTGGCAGCCCGAAAACCGCATAGAAGATGGCGAAGGAGGTCGAAGTGATCATGCTGATCTGCACGTCGGACAGCAGCAGATGCGCCTTGATCGGCGTCACCAGCATCGACACGATCAGCCGGTCGACCCAGCTCAGCACGTACAGCCCGAACAGAACCGCCACCATCCACCAGGCACTGCCGAGGCCGGGGTTGGCCCGGCTGTCGGCTTGGTTCTGCGGGGTCATCAGCATGATCCTTCCTCGCCTTTCCGGTTAAAAAGTTCAGCGCACCGGCAATTGGTTGAGTTCAGCGATCTTGAGCTTGCCAAGCTGCGCCATGTGGACCTCGTCCGGGCCATCCGCGAAGCGCAGATAGCGCGCGTTCATGAAGGCGGCGGCGGGTGGGAAATCGCTCGAAATGCCGATACCGCCGAACACCTGCATGGCGCGATCCGCGACGGTCTGGGTCATGCGCGGTGCGACGATCTTGATGGCGGCGATCAGGTCCTTGGCGATCTTGTTGCCATAGCGGTCCATCGCATCGGCGGCCTTCAGCGTCAGCAACCGCGCCTGCTCGATCTCACAGAAGGAGAGGGCGATGTCCTGCCTGATGCTCCCCTGATCCGCGAGCTTGCGGCCGAAAGCGACCCGGCTTTCCACCCGCCGCGCCATATATTCCAGCGCCCGCTGCGCCTGCCCGATGAGCCGCATGCAGTGATGGATACGGCCCGGCCCAAGCCGTCCCTGCGCGATTTCGAACCCGCGCCCTTCGCCCAGGATGAGGTTGGACTTGGGCACGCGCACATCCTTGAACAGCATCTCGGCATGGCCGCTGGGCGAATGCACCGCGTTCAACACGTCGAGGGGGCGAATGATCTCAATACCCGGCGTACCGGCGGGGATCAGGATCTGCGAATGCTGCTGATGGCGTGGGCTGTCATTGGGGGTCTTCCCCAGCAGGATGAAGATCTTCGTATTGGGATCGAGCGCGCCCGAAATCCACCATTTGCGCCCGTTGATGACGTAATCGTCGCCGTCCGCAATGATGGTGGTGGCGACATTGGTCGCATCCGAAGAGGCGACCTCCGGCTCCGTCATCACATAGCAGGAGCGGATCGTGCCATCGAGAAGGGGTTTCAGCCACTTCTCCTGCTGCTCCGGCGTGCCGTAACGGGCCAGCACTTCCATATTGCCGGTATCGGGCGCGGAGCAGTTGAAATATTCCGACGACCCGATCACGCGCCCCATGATCTCGGCCAGCGGCGCATATTCCAGATTGGTTAGGCCGGGACTCCATTCGCCATATTCATGCGGCAGGAACAGATTCCATAGACCGGCTTCCTTGGCCTTGGCCTTGATCTCCTCCGTGCCCGGCCAGCGCTTCCACAGGTTCGCCGGATTATGATGGAAATGGTCGCGCTCCTTCTCGATCGGATAGACATGGGCGTCCATGAAATCGATGAGTCGCGCTTGCAGCGCCTTCACCTTGTCGGAATATTCGAAGTCCATCGGATGATCCTTTTCGGAGAAAATCAGGTGAGCGTGAGGCCGCCGTCGACGACCAGAGTCTGCCCGCAAATATAACCGGAGAGGGGAGAGGCGAGGAAAAGCGCCACGCCCGCCATCTCCTCGACCGACCCGAAGCGGCCCAGGGGAATTTTCGCCAGCGCTCGGGTCCGCCGCTCGTCATTTTCCATCGTCACCTTGGTCATTTTGGTATCGACCAGGCTCGGCGCGATGCCGTTGACGCGGATGCCTTCGCCCGCCCAGGCAATCGCCAGCGCCCGCACCAGATTGACCGCGCCCGCCTTGGACGCCGCATAGGCGGGGTTGCCGAAGGTCGCCTTGAACGCGCCGATGGAACTGACGACGATGATCGCCCCCTTGGCGGCGGCCAGCGCTTCCCGGCACAGATTGGAAATATGCAGGATGGAGTCGAGATTGACCGCCATCACCTTGTTCCAGCCCTCGGCCTCGAACTCCTGCCGCCGGTAGAGCACGGCCCCCTGCGAATGGATCAGCACGTCGAGCCTGTCGAAAGGCACCGGCGCCGCTGCAATCGCCGCCGCATCGCTGACATCGACTTGGCTGTAGCCGACGCCTTCGAGGTCGGAGCCTTCCTCGCCCGCATAGTCGGCCGCGTTCGGCCGCGTGCCCCAGACATGCACCTGCGCGCCACGCTGGCGAAAGGCCTGCGCCATGCCGTTGCCGATGCCGCTCGATCCACCGACCACCAGCACCGTCTTTCCGGTGAAGTCGAGTTCGTTGGTCAAAGGGAATTCCTCTTCATGTCAGCGGATCAGCGCTTCGGCGCGCTCGAAAAGATGGATGGCGCGGCCGTGAAGCTTGTCGCCGGTCTCGCGCGGCGCCTTGCCAGCGCAGGCGCGGGCGTAGGTGCCCTCCAGCAGGATGCCGAGCTTGTAGCAGGCCAGCACATGATACCAGTCGACCGCTGACAGATCACGGACCGACCCTTCCGCATAGCGCGCCACCAGTTCGCCCGCGGCCGGGAACCCATTCCAGGGCTTCACCGATACGGTGCTTTCCGATCTTCCATCAGGCCAGGTCGCCAGCACCCATCCCAGGTCCAGCAGCGGATCACCGATCGTCGCCAGTTCCCAATCGATGATCGCCGCCAGTTCCGGCCCATCATTGCGATACATCACATTGGCCAGATGATAGTCGCCATGCATGATGCCGGGCATGAAACGGTCGGGCCGATGCCGCTCCAGCCAATCCCCTACCGCGCCGACGGAGGGTAACGCCTTCGGCCCCGTCCACCCGTCAAACTCGCCATAGCCCGCAAGCTGCGACCGCCAGCGATCGACCTGCCGCCCGAGGAAATTTTCCGGCTTCCCGAAATCGGCCAAGCCCAACGCCTGATGATCCTGCGCGCCCAGGGCCGCGATCCCGTCCACCAGAGCCAGCCCCATGGCATGGCGCATCGCCGGCGAACTGGCATGGGGTTCGGGCAATTGTCCCACCGGATTGAAGCCGTCCACCGGCTCCATCAGATAGAAAGCGACGCCCAGCACGCTTTCATCGCCGCAATCGGCAATCAGCCCCGGATGCGGCACGTTCGTCCCGGCCAAAGCGCGCAGCACGCGTGCCTCCCGCCGCATCGTCTCATTGCTGTTGGGACGGGGATGCGCGGGCGGGCGACGGAACACATAATCGCGCCCATCACGGCTGAAACGCAGCAGGATATTCTGCGTCCCTCCCGCCAGCGGCGTCACATTGGTCAGCGGACCGGAGCCAAGCCCCTGATCCGTCATCCACGCCGCCAGCGACTCGATGTCGACCGCTGATTCCACTTAGGCATCCCTCAATTTTATCGACTGTTCACTCGTCGATTAGATCAATTGGATAATGCACTTGACGAACGCGCTTGGCAATGAGAAAAATGCACGCATGGTCAGACTTCAACTTGCCAAGGCCGATGACGTCACGCGCAGCGCCGCTGCCGAGCAGCTCAAGAAGGTCGCCCTGCGCCTGTTCGCGGAACGGGGCGTGGATGGCGTCACCGTGCGGGAGATCGCGGCGGCGGCGGGGCAGAAGAATCACGGCGCTGTCGGCTATTATTTCGGGTCGAAGGAAGCGCTGGTGCGTGCCATCGTCATGGACGGCGCGGTGGCGCTGGACCGGGAACGCAACGCCGCGCTCGACTCGCTGGAGCAGGAGGGCGGACCCCGCACGATCCGGGAGGTTGTGGATATCCTTGTCCAGCCGGTTCTTGGCCTGCCCGATGAGCATTATGTCCAGTTCATCGTGATCTTCGCAATGACCCACAGGGACATGATGTTGGACGCGATCGATCCGGCGTGGAACATCGCCTATGGCCGCTGCCTCGATCATTTGCGCCGCCTGATGCCCCATCTGTCACCCGCGCTTCAGAACCAGCGTTTCGTCTTCATGGGCGCCTATATCAGCGCGGTTCTCTCGGCGCGGCAGCGCGCCCTGGTCGACCATAGCCGTGCGCATCCGATGTGGGGCAGCGACTCCAGCCTCGAACATTTCATGCAGTCGCTGGTCGCGCTGCTGGACGCGCCCGCCAATCTCCCGCAGGAAATGCTCGACGGTATCGGTGGAGGCGCGGGCGCAATCCCCGAGCAGCCGGGGCCGGTCGGCTGAAACGGGTACAAAGATAAGATGATGGAGCGGATGATGACGGGCAGGGACGGGATGAGCGAACAGGCGGCGGCATTGCTGGAAACGCCCTTGGCCGATCTGCTGGCCACCGCTTCGGCGCTGCGCGAGGCAGGCCATGGCCGTGTGCAAAGCTGGTCGCGCAAGATATTCATCCCGCTGACCCAGCTTTGCCGGAATCTTTGCCATTATTGCACATTCTCCCAGCCGCCCCGGCCGGGCGAGAACGCCTATATGACCCGCGAGGAGGTGCTGGCCGTCGCCCGCGCAGGCAAGGCGGCGGGTTGCACCGAGGCGCTGTTCACTTTGGGCGACAAGCCCGAACTGCGCTTCACCGCCGCCCGCGAGGAACTGGCGCGGCTCGGCCATGCCACGAGCATCTCCTATCTCATCGAAATGGCCGCGTTGGTGCGTGACGAAACCGGACTGCTGCCGCACATCAACGCCGGCGTCATGACCCGCGAGGAAATGGCCGCGCTCCGCCGGGTTTCCGTAAGCCAAGGCCTGATGCTGGAGTCCGTTGCAGATCGGCTCTGCCGGAAGGGTGGCGCGCATTATCGCTCGCCTGACAAGGAACCGGCGGCACGGCTGGAAACGATCCGCCTGGCGGGCGAGCTGCAAATCCCCTTCACCACCGGCATATTGATCGGCATCGGTGAGACCCGCGAGGAGCGGGTCGAAGCGATCGAAGCCATTCGAGACCTGCATGAAGGCTATGGCCATATTCAGGAAGTGATCGTCCAGAACTTCCGCGCCAAGGAGCGCACGGTGATGGCGAATGCGCCCGAACCGGACATGGAGGAGCTGCTCTGGACCATCGCCGCCGCGCGCCTGATTTTGGGGCCGGAAATGAATATTCAGGCGCCGCCGAACCTGTCGGCCGCGGACTTCCCGCGCCTTCTCTCGGCGGGGATCAACGACTGGGGCGGCGTCTCGCCGGTCACGCCCGACCATGTGAACCCCGAAGCGCCCTGGCCCGAAGTCGAGCGCCTGCGCATGGCGACCGAAGGGGAGGGGCGGATGCTGGTCGCGCGCTTGCCGGTCTATCCCGCCTATGCGCAGGATAATGATCGCTGGCAGGATGCGGCCATGGTGCGCCACATCCTCGCCCATGCCGATGCGGACGGCTTTGCCCGCGAGGATAGCTGGTCGCCGGGCATAGCGCTGGAGCCCCGCGTCACGCGCCCCTCGACCCTGCCGGTCGATCCGAAGATCGCCGCCATCGTCGAGCGCGCCATGACGGGCACTTTGCTGGAAGAAGAGGAGATCGCCGCGCTCTTTTCCGCCCGCGAAACCGACCTCGAACATATTTGCGACAGCGCCGACGCCTTGCGCGAACAGGTGATGGGCGACGAGATCAGCTATGTCGTCAACCGCAACATCAACTATACCAATATTTGCGCCTATAAATGCAGCTTCTGCGCCTTTTCGAAGGGGGACAAGGCCGAGGAATTGCGGGGCAAACCCTATGACCTCGACCTGCAAGAAGTCATCCGCCGTAGCCGCGAGGCATGGGAACGCGGCGGCACCGAGGTTTGCCTGCAAGGCGGCATCCACCCGCATTATACCGGCGAAACCTACATCAACCTAGCCAAAGCGGTCCGCGCCGCCGTGCCGGAGATGCATATCCATGCCTTCTCCCCGCTGGAAGTCTCGCAAGGCGCTGCGACGCTGGGCCTGACGGTCGAGCAATTCCTTCTCCGCCTGAAGGAGGCCGGCCTCGATACGCTTCCCGGCACGGCGGCGGAAATTCTCGACGATGAAGTCCGCGCCCGGATTTGCCCGGACAAGCTCAGCACCGAGCAATGGCTGGAGGTGGTCGAAACCGCGCATAGAGTCGGCTTCACCACCACTGCCACGATCATGTTCGGCCATGTCGACACGCCCCGCCATTGGGCACGCCATCTGATCCGCATCCGCGACCTCCAGCGCCGCACCGGCGGCTTCACCGAGTTCGTGCCGCTGCCCTTCGTCCATATGGAAGCGCCTATGGGCCTGCGCGGGGAGGCGCGCCACGGCCCGACCTTCCGCGAAGTCCGGCTGATGCACGCCGTGGCGCGGCTTGCGCTGCACCCGCATATCCGTTCGATCCAGACCAGTTGGGTCAAGCTGGGCGAGGAGGGGGTGAAGGCCTGCCTCACCTCGGGCGCCAACGACCTTGGCGGCACGCTGATGAACGAGAGCATCTCGCGTGCCGCCGGCACGCAGCATGGCCAGGAAATGCCGCCCGCCGCTATGGAGTCGCTGATCCGCTCGCTCGGCCGCACCTCGCGCCAGCGCAGCACAGCCTATGGCGCCATCGCCCAGGACATACATGAGCGCGGCATGGCCGCTGAGGAACTTACCCCGATGATCCTCACGCCCCCGCGCAAACGCCGAAAAGAACAGGAGAGGTTTGAATATGCAGAATGAAGCTCTGGCGAGTATCGCCGTCCTCGGCGGCACCGGCAAGGAAGGCGGCGGCCTGGCACTCCGCTGGGCGCATAAGGGCCACAAGGTCATCATCGGCAGCCGCACCGCCGAGCGCGCGCAGGAAGCCGCCGCCCAGATGAACGAAGTGTTGGGGAGCGGCACCATCACCGGCGCCGCCAACCCGCAAGCCGCCGCGCAGGCCGATATCGTCGTCCTCGCCGTGCCCTATGCTGCGCAGCAATCGACGGTGAGGGATGTCGAACCGGCGCTCGCGGGCAAGATATTGATCGACGTGACCGTTCCCCTGGTTCCGCCCAAGGTCAGCCGCGTCCAGCTTCCCGAAGGCGGTTCTGCCGTTGAAGCCGTGCAGAAGATGCTGGGCGAGGGTGTACGCGTCGTCTCCGCCTTCCAGAATATCAGCGCTCATCACCTCACCAAGCTGGACGAAGAGGTCGAGTGCGACGTTCTGGTCTGCGCCGACGACAGCGAAGCCGCCGATACGGTGGTCGCGCTGGCGCAGGAAATCGGCCTGCGCGCCTGGAATGCCGGGCCGCTGTGCAACTCGGTCGTGGCGGAAGGCCTCACCTCCGTCCTGATCGCCCTTAACCGCAAATATAAAGTCCCCGGCTCCGGAATCCGCATCACCGGCGTCTGACAGGAGAAAAAGACATGGCTGAAGCCTATATCGCCGCCGTCGCGCGCAGCGCAGGCGGCAAGCGCGGCGGTCGCCTCGCTGGCGTCCACCCCGCCGATCTCGCGGGCAAAGTCCTTGCGGGGCTGGTCGAACGCTCCGGCATAGATCCCGCCGCTGTCGAGGATGTCATCATGGGCTGCGCCTGCCCCGGCGGCGAGCAGGGCGCCAATATCGCCCGCAACGCCGTGCTGGCTTCCGGCCTCCCCGAATCCGTCCCCGGCACTCATGTCGATCGCCAATGCGGCTCGTCGCAACAGGCGCTGCACTTCGCTGCCGCGACTGTCCTGTCCGGCGTGCAGGATGTGGTGATCGCGGCAGGGGTCGAAAGCATGACCCGCGTCCCCATGGGCCTCCCCTGGACGTTGCCCGCCAAACATGGCTTCGGCACCTATCGCAGCCCCGGCATCGAAGCCCGCTATCCGAACCAGCCCTTCAGCCAGTTCGGCGGCGCCGAAATGCTGGCGAGAAAATATGGCCTGACCCGCGACGTTCTCGATGCCTATGCCCTCGAAAGCCACCGCCGCGCCGCCGCCGCGACGCAGGCGGGCAAGTTCGACGCTGAAATCATCCCCCTCGAAATCGTCACCCCGGAAGGCGAAACCGTCCTCCACAAGATCGACGAGGGTATCCGTTTCGACGCGACCCTGGAAAGGATCGCCAGCGTCAAGCTGCTGACCGAGGATGGCGTGATCTCAGCCGCCAACGCCAGCCAGATTTGCGACGGCGCCGCCGCGCTGCTGGTGGTCAACGAACGCGGCCTCAAGGCGCATGGCCTGACCCCGCTCGCGCGCGTGCATGAGATGACCGTGCTGGGCCACGACCCCGTCATCATGCTCGAAGCCCCGATTCCGGCGACGGAAAGGGCGCTCGCCAGAGCGGGAATGAAGCTTTCCGACATTGACCTTTATGAAGTCAACGAAGCCTTCGCCCCGGTCCCGCTGGCATGGGCGCAGGCGCTCGGTGCCGACCCGGCGAAGCTCAATGTCCATGGCGGCGCGATCTCGCTCGGCCACCCGCTCGGCGGCTCAGGCGCGAAACTCATGGCGACGCTGGTGAGCGCGCTCCGCGACCGGGGCGTCCGCTATGGCCTGCAAACCATGTGCGAAGCGGGCGGCATGGCTAACGTCACTATCGTCGAAAGGCTCTGAGATCATGGCGCGGCTCGCCCTCCCACCCGGCGATGGAGAGGAGGGTGCCCGCATGTGGTCCCTCCGCCCGGATCTTGGCGCTGCGGCGCATGCCTTTGGCGACGCGTTGCAGGAGGGGGCGCGGCTTCCGGTCCGCATTCGCGAAGCCGCCCGCATCCGTATTGCCCATATCAACGGCTGCATTCCCTGCTCGGAAACGCGGCTGGAGGATATGGAACGCCACGGCCTTACCGAAGATTTCTACGCAGGGGTCGACGATCCCGACCAGCGCACCGATTATGCGCCACGCGAAGCGCTGGCCATCGCTTTTGCCGAACGCTTCGCGACAGGCCCGGCCGCCTTTGACGACCTGTTCTGGGCGGAACTCCATGCCCAATTCAGCGCCGCAGAATTGCTGGAACTCGCCAGCCATTGCGCGAAATGGCTGGGCCTCGGCCGCCTCAATGCGGTGATGGAGATCGCCACATCCTGCCCGATCCGCATCAGCGCCGGGCCGGATGTTCCCTGACAACCGGCTACATCTCTCCACTATTTTGCCGGAAATGCGGTGAACCGATGCTCTGCGCCAAAGCGCGCCGGGAACCAGACGCATGGTTAAGCCGTTCATCTTGCAGAAAGAATTGGAGAGGGCAGATGGACGACGCGCTGAAGCCTCATGCCATGTTCGGCATCCTGTTCGGCCTGCTGGTGTCGATCGAACTATGGTGCTGCGCCGCGCTGGTACTGACAGCCCTGACCTGATGATCGGAAGGGGATGGTGAGCCCTGCTGGATTCGAACCAGCGACCTACTGATTAAAAGTCAGTTGCTCTACCGACTGAGCTAAGGGCCCTCATGTCCTGAGGTCCGCACGCACTAGAGGCGGCGGTGCGGCTGGTCAACCTCCAGAAATCGCTTTTCGTAAGCGGAAACGCAAATGGCGCATGGAAAGTCCTGAAACCGGGTCGCGCCAATCCGGGGCAATCGCGCAAAGCGGCGTCAGCACGAAGTCCCGCTCCCGAAAAGCCGGATGCGGGATGCGCAGCGAGCGGCTGTTCCACCGCCCGCCGGACCAGAGAATGATGTCGATATCCAGACGACGTGCTCCCCAATGCATGAATCGCTGGCGCCCCAGGCGGCGCTCGATCGCCTGCAAGTGCAACAGCATCGCCTCGGGCGGCAAGTAGCTTTCCACCAAGGTCGCGCTATTGGCGAAAATCCGCCGCGATGGTCCCAGAGGCGGTGTTTTTATGACAGGAGCCACGGCCAGAACCGTGCCCAACTGGCCAATCAGGCGAACCGCTTCCTTCAGCAAGCGCGCAGGAGCGAGCCGGGCCGACAGCGGGCGGTTCGATCCCAATGCGAGCGCGTAAACATGACGAGTGCTTGTCTTTGTCATCCGACAGCGCCTATCCCGTCGCCATGACGCTGCAAAGCCCTATCCCGCATAGCGAACCGCCGCATGATTGCCCGCTTTGCCCGCGCCTCGTGGCATTCCGCGACGAAAACCGGGCAGAACATGCCGACTGGTGGAATGCTCCGGTTCCCGTTTTCGGTGATCCTCTCGGCAAGATCGCGATCATCGGGCTGGCGCCCGGCAAATCGGGCGCCAACCGCACCGGCCGGCCCTTTACCGGAGATTATGCCGGCGATCTTCTCTTCGCGACGCTCCACAAATTCGGGCTTGCCAAAGGCGTCTATGAAGCGCGCGCGGATGACAGCCTGAAGCTGCGGAACATCATCATCCTCAATGCGGTCAAATGCCTGCCGCCGCAGAACAAGCCGCTGCCGGAGGAAATCCGCAATTGCCGGGCCTTCCTGAAACCCTCGGTGGCGGCATTGCCCAATGCGCAGGTCTTCATCGCGCTCGGCCAGATCGCGCACCAGTCAGCCGTGAAGGTGCTGGGCGGCAAGCTCCCCAAGGCGCGCTTCGCCCATTTGGCGGAGCATCGCATGCCCAACGGCAAGATCGTGATCGATAGCTATCATTGCTCGCGTTACAACCAGAATATAGGGCGGCTGACCGCCGAGATGTTCGAGGCCGTGTTCGAGCGGGCCGTGAAACTGGCGGCAATATAGCTGCCCCGCGTCGGCCTGCCACCCGCCCTGCAGAATTCAGATATCCTGAGCGATACGCGCATAAAGCTCCGGCCGCCGGTCGCGGAAGAAGCCCATGCCGGCCCGATGCTTGCGCGCTTGCGCTAGGTCGAGTGTCGCCACCAGCGCGCCATTGTCCCTGGCATCGGCTTCGGCGGCGAAATCGCCCCATTCGTCGGTGATGAAGCTGTGGCCGTAGAATTTCTGGCCTTCTTCCTCTCCGATGCGGTTGGCGGCGATCACCGGCATGCAGTTGCTGACCGCATGGCCGATCATTGCGCGGCGCCACATGCGGCTGGTGTCGAGGTCGGCGTCATAGGGCTCCGATCCGATGGCGGTCGGGTAGAACAGCATTTCCGCGCCCATCAGCGCCATCACCCGCGCGGTTTCGGGATACCATTGGTCCCAGCATATGCCGACGCCGATGGTGCCGAACTTGGTTTTCCACACCTTGAAGCCGCTATTGCCGGGGCGGAAATAATATTTTTCCTCATAGCCCGGCCCGTCGGGAATGTGGCTCTTGCGATAGACGCCCATGATCTCACCCTCATCGTCGATCATGGCGAGCGAGTTGTAATAATGCTGCCCATCGCGCTCGAAGAAGCTGGCCGGGATATAGACGCCCACGGCCTTCGCCACTTTGCGCATTTCCTGCACGGCGGGATGCTCGTCGAGCGGCAGCGCATTGGCGAACAGCGCTTCTTCCTCGACCTTGCAGAAATAGGGACCTTCGAACAGTTCCGGCGGCAGGACGATCTTCGCGCCCCGCGCGGCGGCCTTCACGACATGGCCGGCGACCATTTCGATATTGTTCGCCCGGTCGTCGGAAAAGGCGAGCTGGAGCGCGGCAACGGTGACTTTGGTCATGAACGATACCCTAGAGTCGAATGCCCATCCGGGCGGCAATGGCAACGGTCAGGAGATAGAGCAGGATCGTCAGCGCGCAACCCGCTATCAGCGCTGGCCCAAAGCCAACCCCACGCCGCAGCAGCATCGGGATCAGCAGAAACATCGGCAGTGAGGGGATGACATAATAGAATGTCGCCTCCGCATGGCGCGCCATATTCTCGACATCGGGCTTGTCGTTCCACAGCCAGATCATCCCCATCACCGAAATCAGCGGCAGGGACGCGATCAGGGCGCCAAGACCTGGATAGCGCCGTGATACCACGGACACGATAGCGATGATGATCCCGGAAATCAGCGCTCGCAACGCCAGCATCGCGCTCATCTAAGCGGACGGCATTTGCTGGCTGCAACAGTGGAAGCTGCCGCCGCCCGAAAGAATGGCGTCGCTGCGCAGCCCGACAATCTCCCGGTCGGGGAAGAAGGGTCTGAACGCTTCCAGTGCCGCCTGATCATTGGGCTGGCCATAGATGGGCACGATGACGACCGCATTGCCGATAGCGAAATTCATGTAGCTTGCCGGAATGATTTCGCCGTCTACGACGACGCGGCCGGGGGAGGGGACCGACGCCACCTCTATGCCGAAGGCCTTGGCCCGTGCCCGCGCATCGGCATAGATCGCCGCATTGGGATCATCCTCCGTGCTCGCTTCGGGCAGGGCCAGCACGCCCGGCGCCACGAAGCGAGCCAGATTGTCGACATGCCCGTCCGTATGGTCATTGAGCAGCCCATCGCCCAGCCACAGCATATCCGACAGACCCAGCGATCCGGCCAGCAGGGTTTCGATCTTGCCCCGGTCCAGTTCCGGATTGCGATTGGGGTTAAGCAGGCATTGCTCGGTCGTCACGAACAGACCCGTGCCGTCTGTATCGACCGCCCCTCCCTCGAACACCCAATGCTGGGTCGAGGTCGGCAGGCCGGTCATCGCCGCCAGCCGCGCGCCGATATCCTCATCGCCGGGCATCCGATATTTGCCGCCCCAGCCGTTGAAGCCGAAATCCACCAGCGCACGTTCGGACTCGCGCAACACTGCAATGGGGGCCGTGTCGCGCAACCATATATCGCCCAGCTTTTGAACGACGATGCTGACGTTCGGCGCCAGTCTGCGCCCGACCTCCGCATCGCCTTCATTGGCGCAGACCAGCCTTACTTCCTCACCCCTGCCATCGGCGTGAAGCGCGCTCGCAAAATCCGCGATCTGCTGCCGCGCCTGATCAAACGCGCCCGGCCATTCCTCGGGAGAGGTGGGAAAGCCGATCCAGGTCCATTCATGCGGCGCCCATTCGGCGGGCATACGGAAAGTCATGGGCTTGGCTCCTGTCTGCGGGTGTTCTTCGCGCCTCTACAGGATCGCGGCGCGCATTCCAGAGGCATTATAAGGAATGGCCAATTCGGGTGGAAGGCGGACGGTCTGCTTCGTACGGCTTTTCTTGAAGCGCATCGTGCTCCTGCGAAGGCAGGAGCCCAGTTCCTGCGGTGCGATGATCCGCAAACGGCGGGACTGGGTTCCTGCCTTCGCAGGAACACGTATCACTTAATGGCTTGCATTGGCCGAAACCCGCTATTTCCCGGCGCGGCTCTTGTCGCGGATCGCCCGGAATTCGTCCCCCGGCATCCAATTGGGCCAGTCGGTCGTATTCGCCAGCGCCCGCCCGACATCATAATAAAGCTTCAGATCCGCCTTCACGCCGCTCCAGTCCCATTTGGAATCATATTCATCCTTGGGACCGTGATAATGATGTTCCTCATATTCCTTTGCGGCCTTGGCGCCTGCTGGCGATCCGCCCTTCACCAGGTTCTGCCCACCCTCGAAATAGAGCATCGGCACGCCGTGCTTGGCGAAGCTGAAATGGTCGGAACGATAATAAAAGCCCTTTTCCGGCGTCGGCTCCAGGCTGGCGACCCGCTTCTGCGTCGCCAGCGCCCGGTCCAGATAGGCGTCGAGCTGGGATTTGCCCTTGCCGATCACCACGACATTCTTTGCCAGCCCCGCCATGCTGAGCGCATCCATATTCACGCCGCCCACCGTCCGGCCCAGCGGGAAGACCGGATGATTGCCATAATAGGCTGATCCCAGCAGCCCCGATTCCTCCGCCGTCACCGCCAGGAAGACCTGGCTGCGATCCGTCGGTCCGGCCTTCACATTGGCTTCGGCCAACGCCACCAGCGCAGCGGTTCCCGTCGCATTGTCGATAGCGCCGTTGCAGATGTCATCGCCGTCGGGTGCCGCTTCGCAATGACCCAGATGGTCCCAATGCGCGGCATAAAGCACATATTCGTCGGGCCGCGCCTTGCCGGGCAGCAGGGCGACGACATTCTTCGAACTATGCTTGCGGATCGCATTGTCGAAACTGAGGTTCGCCTTCACGCCCTTCAACGGCACGGCCTTGAACCCGCGCTTCTTCGCCGCCGCCATCAACGTGTCCAGATTAAGCCCCGCGCTCGCCATCAGCGCGGCAGCCTTGTCCTTCTGCATCCAGCCGATCGCGGCGGACTGGTCGGCATTGCCGTTGGCGCTGTCCGCGACATGTTGCGCGCCGGTCCAGCTGGACTGCACGACATTCCAGCCATAGGCGGCGGGCACCGTGTCATGCACGATAATCGCCGCCGCCGCGCCCCGCCGCGCCGCTTCCTCGAACTTGTAGGTCCAGCGGCCATAATAGGTCATCGCTCGCCCATTGAACGGCCCGCGCAGGGTCGGGGTCTGGTAATCGGGATCGTTCACCAGGATGACGACCGTCTTTCCCTTCACATTGACGCCGGTATAGTCGTTCCACTTCTTCTCCGGCGCGTTGATGCCATAGCCGACGAAGACGACCGGACTGTCCTTCACCTCGACATGCGGCCGTCCAGTGCGATAGGTGGCGATCACCATTTCCGGCCCGTAATTGGCGGAAACCGTGCTCTTGCCGCCGGTGAAGCGGAGCGGGGACACATTTTTCGCGTCGATCTCCACCAGCGGCACATCCTGGAACCAGCTACCCTTGTTGCCGGGCTTCAGCCCCAGCGCCTCGAACCGCTGGACCAGATAGGCAAGGGTCTTTTCCTCCCCCACAGTCCCCGGCGCGCGGCCTTCATAAGCGTCGGAAGAAATCTCCTTCACCACCTCTTTCATCGTGTCGATGGAAGGGCCGTCGTTCGAGGACGCGGCGGAGGCTGGCAGCGCGCAGGACAGGGCGATGAGCGGCAGCGTGATCTTGGCGAAAGAGGGGCGCATCAGGGGGGAACCTCGACAGATGGATTGGTGCGATGATGGCACCGCGCACCGGAACCGGCAAGCGTCAGGCGTTGACAGTTTTAAGGCTGTATATATTTCTGGACCCCGCAAGGGGGTAGTTTCATGCGATTGAAGTTTCTGAATTTTTTACCATGGGTTGCGTTCGCCGTGCCGGCCCATGCACAAAGCGATGCGGCCAAGGCCTTCGGCGCCCGGCCCGCCGTTTCCGATGTCAGCATTTCGCCCGATGGCCAGTCGCTGGCGATGATCGAGGCGACAGCAGGGCGGGGATCGGTCGTGTCGGTGCTCAAGATCGGCGGCAATGCCGACCGCAAGTTGATCCTCGCCTCGAACGGCAATCCGGACCAACTGACATCCTGTGGCTGGTCGACCAATGACCGCATTCTCTGCAACGTCTATATGATCAGCACCGTGTTCGGACAGAGAACCGGCCAGACGCGCATGTTGGGCGTCAATGCCGATGGGACGAACGTCAAGATGGTGAGCGCCCGGCAAAGCACGACGCAGTTGGGGATCGCTCTTGGCGGCGGCAGCATTCTCGACTGGATGGGGGAGCGTGAGGACGGCACCGTCCTTATGGACCATTATTATATTCCCGAACGGACGACCGGACACTTGACGGCGCAAAGCAGGCAGGGGCTGGGGGTGGACCGCGTGAACACGCGCAGCCTTGCGCGTTCTATGGTCGAAATCCCGCGTGGCGATGCGGTGTCCTACATCACGGACGGTCATGGCGTGGTGAGGATCATGGTGACGCGACCGACGACCAGCATGGGCTATGGCGGGCATCGTTACGAATATTTCTATCGGAAGAAGGGAAGCCGCGATTGGCTTCCGCTCTCGACCCAGTCGGTTTCGGGCGTCGTTGCACAGGGTTTTGAGGCGCAGGCGGTCGATTCCAACCTGGACGTCGTTTACGGCACCGACGCGGAAAATGAGCGTGCGGGCCTTTACCGCATCAGCCTGGACGGCAGCATGAAGAAGGAGCTGGTGTACGACCGCAGCGATGTCGATGTGACCGACTTGATTCAGATCGGCCGCCAACAGCGTGTCGTGGGCGTCAGTTGGGCCACCGATCGGCGCCATTCGGCCTTTTTCGATCCGGAGCTCAAGAAATTTGCGGCGGCGCTGGGCAAGGCGCTGCCCAATGCGCCGCTGGTCAGCTTCGTCGATGCCAGCGCGGACGAGCAGAAGCTGGTCCTTTATGCAGGCAGCGATATCGATGCGGGCCGCTATTATCTGTTCGACAAGGCGACCAAGCAATTGGGCGAGATCATGGCGATCCAGCCGGCGCTGGATAAATACAGGCTCTCGCCGGTCAAGCCGGTCGGCTTCATCGCTTCGGACGGCAAGACGATCCCCGGCTATCTGACCTTGCCGCCCGGCAGCGACGGCAAGGGGCTGCCCGCCATCGTCATGCCTCATGGCGGGCCGTGGGCGCGCGATGAATGGGGCTTCGATTGGCTCGCGCAATTCTTCGCGCATCAGGGTTATGCCGTGTTCCAGCCCAATTTTCGCGGTTCGACCGGGTTTGGCGCTGACTGGCTGGGGGGCAGCGGCTTCAAGTCCTGGCAAAGGTCGATCGGTGACATCAACGATGCCGGCAAATGGCTGGTCAGCCAAGGGATAGCCGATCCCGCCAAGCTGGCGATCGTCGGCTGGTCCTATGGCGGTTATGCCGCTCTTCAGTCCGCGGTGGTCGATCCGCGGCTCTACAAGGCCATCGTCGCCATCGCGCCGGTCACGGATATAGGCGACTTGCAGCAAGAATGGAAAAGCGACCTCAGCCCCGCCTCACTCGAAGCGATGTTCGGTGACAGCGCCGTCGCGCAGGCCGGGTCGCCTGCCCGTCATGCCGATGCCTTCGTCGCGCCGGTGCTGCTGTTCCATGGCGATATCGATCAGAATGTTTCGATAGCGGAATCGCGCACCATGGCCTCCCGCCTCAGGGGCAAGGGCAAGTCGGTCGAACTGGTGGAGTTCAAAAATCTGGACCATCAGTTGAACGACAGCGATGTGCGCGCGCAGATGCTTGATCGCGCAGATAATTTCCTGAGGTCTGCCCTGAAACTCGAACCAGCCAAATAGGCAAAAGAAAAGGGGCGGCCCGATCGGACCGCCCCTTTCTTGTTTCGAATATTCGCCGCCGATTAGCGCGAATAGAATTCGACGACCAGATTGGGCTCCATCTTCACCGGATAGGGCACTTCGTCCAGCGAGGGCACGCGGACATAGGTGACCTTGGCGGCGCCGTCGGGCGACACATAGTCGGGGATGTCACGCTCGGGCAGACCCTGCGCTTCCAGAACCAGCGCCATTTCCTGCGCCTTCTTGCCCAGGGTGATTTCGTCGCCCGGCTTCACCAGGCGGCTGGCGATGTTGCACTTCACGCCGTTCACATAGATGTGGCCGTGCGAAACGATCTGACGGGCCGAGAAGATGGTGGGCGCGAACTTGGCGCGGTAGACGACGGCGTCCAGGCGGCGCTCCAGCAGGCCGATCAGGTTCTGACCGGTGTCACCCTTCATGCGGGCGGCTTCGATATAGCTCTTCTTGAACTGCTTTTCGGTGATGTCGCCGTAATAGCCCTTCAGCTTCTGCTTGGCGCGGAGCTGGATGCCATAGTCGGACATCTTGCCCTTGCGGCGCTGACCGTGCTGGCCGGGGCCATATTCACGCTTGTTGACCGGGCTCTTGGGGCGGCCCCAGATATTCTCGCCCATGCGGCGGTCGAGTTTATACTTGGCGCTGGAACGCTTCGACATGATATTTCCTTACAACTGCTAACAACGTTATGCCCGGTATCGCCTACGATCCATATTTCAGGGGCAGGGCCACCGCTTCACCGGGATGCGGGACCAATCGCGAAGCGGCGCCTATGGAGAAGGGATGGGAGCCTGTCAACCCCGAACGTCAACCCTCGACAGGCCCGGTTTCCGGCCTTAGTTCACCACCCATGAATCCTGAAAGCTACACGACCATGGCCGAAGTCCGCGCAGGCGTGGACGAAATCGACCGTCAGCTTGTCGCGCTGCTCGACCAGCGCTTCGCCCATATGCGCGCCGCCGCCCGGATCAAGCCGGAGCGGGGGGCTGTTCGCGATGAACCTCGCAAAGCTGAAGTCATCGCAAATGTGTGCGCTGAAGCGGAGCGCCTGGGCGTCCCCTCCGATGTGGTCGGGGAGTTGTGGGACAAGTTGGTCGAAGCCTCGATCGCCTATGAGATGAACGAGTTTGATCGCCTCCGGACATTTTAGTCCGTCATTTCCGCGCAGGCGGGGATGACGGAGGTTCAGCGCGCCCGCGGATTGCCCAACGCCGACAGCACGCCGCGAAGGGTCCGCACTTCCAGATGGTTCCAACCCGGCTTGGTCAGCAGGTTCCGCAAAGTCCGCTTGGTTGCGGGCGCCCGATCCGGCGGAAAGAAATAGCCCGCGCCTTCGAGGAGCGCCTCGAACTGGTCGATCATTCCCTCCAGCTCCTCCTGCGGAGCCGGTTCGCCCAGATCGACCACGGTCGGCTGCTCCAACCCAGCCTGCTTCGACCATTCATAGGCGCACAGGATGACCGCCTGCGCCAGATTGAGCGACCCGAACTCCGGATTGATCGGCACGGTCAGGATTTTCCGCGCCAGCGCCACATCTTCGGTCTCCAGCCCCGACCGCTCTGGCCCGAACACATAGGCAGAGCGCCCCGCTGCCTCATGGATTTCCCGTGCAGCCTCTTCCGGCGTCACAACCGGCTTGGTCACGCCCCGCTTGCGCACGGTGGTCGCATAGACATGGGCGCAGTCGGACACTGCATCAGCCAGGGTCTCGAAAATCTTGGCCTTGTCCAGCACCACATCCGCGCCAGCCGCAGACGGCCCGGCATCCGGATTGGGCCAGCCATCACGTGGGCTGACCAGCCGCATCTCGGTCAGCCCGAAATTGAGCATGGCCCGCGCTGCCTTGCCGATATTCTCGCCAAGCTGCGGCCGAACCAGAACGATGACGGGAGGAGATTTTGCCTGTTCCATAGTTCCGTTCGTCGGGGCCGGGAGATCGGCCTCATCCTCCGTTCGCCCTGAGCGAAGTCGAAGGGCATTGCTGAGCGAAGGCGAAGAATGAGATGCCGAAGCCTTCTTCAGCTTCTCCCAATTCTCCGCGATCAGCGCTTCCTTCTTCTTGCGTGACCAACCCTTGATTTGAAATTCTGCGGTTAGTGCTTCTGCGCGGCTTGCGAACTCCGCCGACCACATCAGTTCGATTGGCCGACGGTCGAACGTGTATCCTTGTATGGATCCGGACCTATGCTGCGCGATCCGTGTTTCGAGATCGTCAGTATGTCCCGTATAATAGGAACCGTCCGAGCATCGCAGAATATATGTGTAGAAGGCCATCTTCGTTCAGCGTCTCGCTACGCTCGACATGGCCCATCGACTTCGCTCAGCGCGAACGGAGGCGGGTTCAATCACTCCCGACTTCCTTCACGGTCGAGGCGAAATCCTCAAAATCCCGTGCGTCGGTGAAGTCCTTATACACGCTGGCGAAGCGGATATAAGAAACGCTGTCGAGGCGTTTCAGCCCCTCCATCACCATCTCGCCTATCGCCCGAGCGGGGACTTCGCCGTCGCCGGACGTTTCCAACTGCCGCTGGATGCCGGAAATCAGCTTTTCCAGGCGGCTCGGATCGATCGGCCGCTTGCGGCAGGCGATCCCGATGGAGCGGGCCAGCTTGTCGCGATCAAAGGCTTCCTTGCGCCCCTCGCTCTTCACCACCCAGATGTCGCGGAGCTGAATCCGCTCGAAGGTGGTGAAGCGCGCGCCACAGGCTTCGCACTGACGCCGACGGCGAATGGCGGCGCCATCCTCCGTCGGGCGGCTGTCCTTTACCTGACTGTCGTCATGGGCACAGAAAGGGCAACGCAAGGGCGATCAGCCTTCGTAGATCGGGAAACGGGCGCAGAGGGCCGAGACGCGCTCGCGCACATTGGCTTCCACGGCGGCGTCGCCATGCTCGCCATTGTCGCGCAGCCCTTCCAGAACGTCCGCGATCATGTCTCCGATGTCCCCGAACTCGGCCACGCCGAACCCACGCGTCGTTCCCGCAGGCGAGCCGACGCGGATGCCGCTGGTCTTGGTCGGCGGCAGCGGGTCGCCCGGCACGCCATTCTTGTTGCAGGTGATGAAGCTGCGCTCCAGCGCCTCATCCGCATCCTTGCCCGAAATGCCGTAGGGACGCAGGTCGATCAGCGCCAGATGCGTGTCGGTGCCGCCGGACACCACGGCCAGGCCGCGCTGCTCCAGCTTTCCGGCAAGCGCCTTGGCATTGGTGACGATTGCCTGAGCATAGGTCTTGAACTCGGGACGCAGCGCCTCGCCAAAGGCAACCGCCTTCGCCGCGATCACATGCATCAGCGGACCCCCCTGAAGGCCGGGGAACACCGCCGAATTGATCTTCTTCGCTATGGCTTCGTCATCGGTCAGGATCATGCCGCCACGGGGACCGCGCAGGGTCTTGTGCGTGGTGGTGGTCACGACATCGGCAAAGCCGAAAGGCGTCGGATGCGCGCCACCCGCGACCAGGCCGGCGAAATGCGCCATGTCGACCATCAGCAGCGCGCCGACCTTGTCCGCAATGGCGCGGAAGCGGGCGAAGTCGAGGTGACGCGGATAGGCCGAACCGCCCGCGATGATGAGGGTCGGCTTGGCCTCGATCGCCTGCGCTTCCAGAGCGTCATAATCGATGACATGCGTATCCTCGCGCACGCCATATTGTACGGCATTGTACCACTTGCCCGACAGCGCCGGCTTGGCGCCGTGCGTCAGGTGGCCGCCGGCATCCAGCGACAGGCCCATGATGGTGTCGCCTGGCTTGGTCAGCGCAAGCATGACCGCGCCGTTCGCCTGCGCGCCCGAATGGGGCTGTACGTTCACGAAGCCGCAGTTGAAGATCTGCTTGGCGCGATCGATGGCGAGTTGCTCAACCTCATCCGAAGGCGCGCAGCCCTGATAATAGCGCTTGCCCGGATAACCTTCGGCATATTTGTTCGTGAAGACCGAACCCTGCGCCTCCAGCACCGCCTTCGAAACGATATTTTCCGAAGCGATCAGTTCGATCTGGTTCTGCTCGCGCTTCAGTTCGTTGGTGACGCCCGCGAAGACCGCCGGATCGGCATCGGCTAGGCTGCGCGTGAAATAGCCTTCCGAACGGATGTCGGACAGGCCGGGCTGGGTGAGGGTGGCGGTGCTCATAGGGCAGGCTCCTTAAAGCGCGGGCTGGGAGAGTTTCTCGACGCGGCCAGCATGGCGGCCACCGCCGAAATCTGTGGAAAGAAAGGTGGCGACGCAGGCCTTGGCCATGTCCACGCCGGTCAGGCGCGCGCCCAGGGCAAGGACGTTGGCGTCATTATGCTCACGCGAGAGCGCGGCGGAGAGAGGTTCGGACACTAGCGCGCAGCGGCAGGCGGGGTTGCGGTTGACGGCGATGGAAATGCCGATGCCCGACCCGCAGAGCGCAATGCCGCGCTCGGCCGCGCCTGAAGCAATTGCCGTCGCCAGCTTGTAACCGAAATCGGGATAATCCACCCGATCGGCGGTCGCCGGACCCAGATCGTCGACCTCATGGCCTTCGGCGCGCAGCCAGTCTGCGAGTTCCGCCTTCAGATCAACGGCGGCATGATCGGAAGCGAGTGCGATTTTCACGGTAAAGCTGTCCTGTCACGCAAAAGGTGATTCGTTCCCGCGCCTCATAGGGGCTGAACCACGATATTGCCACAGTCCACCCGCCCACCTATGGCCTGCTTCATGGCTGGCACGATTTTATCCATATTGATGCTCGCGGGGATGGCTCTGACGGGCGGCGGCATTTATGCGATCGTCAAGAAGAGGGACCGCAAGCGCGGCACGCTGATGATCGTGGCCGGGCTGGTGATGTTCGTCAACGTCGCCATCACCGCCATTCCGGGGTCCGACCTGCCCGTGGTGGAAAACAGCAGCCGTTAAGCGCGAAGCGCCACCGCCGCCAGCAGATCGGTCTGCGTGATGAGGCCGCGCAGCATCCGGTCGTCATCCACCACGATCGCCTCGCGCCGCCCTCCGCCGGTCAGGGGACGCAGCAGCGCCGCCACCGGCGTATCCGCGTGCACGATATAGGGTTCCGAAGCGATGTCGCCCACGCGCTCACCCAGGCGCGCCAGGTCCAGTGGGCCGACCACGCCATGCACGCGTCCGGCATTGTCCAGCACTGGCAAGGACAGTAGCCGCCGGAGGTGGAGCAGTGCCCGCGCCTCGGCTACCGGCTGGCCTTCCCGCACCGAAATCACGTCGCGAGACATGATCTCGCCGCAGGTCAGCCGGCCATGCGCCCGCTCGGCTGCGCGCATCTCCGCATCGTGCAGGACGATCTGCAAGTCGGCCGCATCCACGTCCAGCGTCTCGCCATAGGCATGCAATGCCTCTTCGACATCCTGCTCCGACGGCGTGCGCAACAGGGGGGCGGGATCGCTGGTGCCATGGGTGCCGGGTGCCTTGGGCACGATATGGGGATAATTATGCCCGGCCAGCCGATGGAAGATGATCGCGACGGTCACGAGCAACGCCGTATTCACCGCCACCGGAACGAAGGCGAACATATAGCTCGGTGCGCCCTGCGTGGCTCCCAGGACCGCGGACAGCGCCACAGCCCCGCCGGGTGGGTGCAGACAACGCAAAAGCGACATGACCCCGATTGCGCTGCCCACCGCCAGCGCGGCGGCAATGGTCGGATCGGGGATCAGCTTTGCCACGCTGATGCCCACCAGGGCCGACACCACATTGCCGCCCAAGACCGGCCAGGGCTGGGCCAGCGGACTGGCCGGCACGGCAAAAAGCAGCACCGCCGACGCCCCCATGGGCGCGACCAGCAGCGGATGGGCGATCCCGTTTCCCAGCATTAGTCCGCACAGCAGGCCGGTAATGGCGATCCCGCCGATCGCTCCGCTTGCGGCCTTCAGCCGGTCCAGAAAGCCCGGTCCCGCCGGCGCGGGGATGAAAGCACTATAATAGCGGCTCCAGATCAGGCGGACGTCATTCTTGGGTTCACTCATCACGCGTCGCCGCTAAAGCCCGCTCCCCTCCACGCCAAGCGCAAATTTCCTCGTCCGCCGCAATCGCAGCTTCGCGCTAATGCTCTCACAAGCTTGGAGAGGGGATAGGAGGAGCCCAGTTCGCCACCCAAAAGAAAAGGGGCCGCTTTCGCAGCCCCCCAATCTTGCAAATCCGCACCTCAACTCACCGTATCGGAGAATCCGGCGACAGCCGCATGTCGAGATAATTATCCACCGACTTCATCAACTGCTCCAGCTCATGTTCGAAAAAGTGGTTCGCGCCACGGATCTCGTCATGATGGATGGTGATGCCCTTCTGGGTGCGCAGCTTGTCGACCAGCTTCTGCACGGCGCTAGCGGTGACGACCTCGTCCGCCGTTCCCTGGACGATGATGCCCGAGGAAGGGCAGGGCGCCAGGAAGGAGAAGTCGTACATGTTCGCCGGCGGCGCGACCGAGATGAAGCCCCGTATTTCCGGGCGCCGCATCAGCAACTGCATGCCGATCCAGGCGCCGAAGGAGAAACCGGCGATCCATGTCGTCTGCGCCTCCGGATGGAAGCTCTGCACCCAGTCGAGCGCCGCAGCGGCGTCGCTCAACTCGCCAATGCCATTGTCGAACGTGCCCTGGCTGCGCCCCACGCCACGGAAATTGAACCGCAGCACGGCAAAGCCGCGCCGCACGAAGGTCTTGTAAAGCGCCTGGGTGATACGGTCGTTCATCGTGCCGCCGCCCTGGGGGTGCGGATGGAGGATCATCGCGACCGGCGCGCGGGGGCGGGGGGGAGGGCTGAAGCGGCCTTCGAGGCGGCCTTCGGGTCCGGGGAAAATTACGTCGGGCATGGCACCTGTTATGGTTCTGGGCCGTCGATACGGCGAATGGAGACGGCGCAGCAGCCAATGCTGGCGCTGCGCGACAGACCGCCTATATAGAAGTCGCCACCATTTCCGCAATCAATGAGTGTCTTCCGTCCGTGGCTTCCCACCGTCTCTATCTGGATCATGCCGCCACCACGCCGATATTGCCGCAGGCGCAAGCGGCGATGATGGAGGCGCTGGAAAGCTGGTCCAATCCCTCCAGCCCGCATGGCGACGGCCGCGCAGCCCGCGCCGCGCTGGAGGACGCTCGCCGTCGGATCGGTTCTGCGCTGGGTTGGGACGGGCATGTCATCTTCACCTCCGGCGCCAGCGAAGCCATTGCGATCGCGCTGACCCGCAGCAAGGCGGGACGCATCCTGACATCGCCGGTCGAGCATGATTCGGTCTTGCGCGTGACACCGGAGGCTGAGCGGCTGGAGGTGGATATCAACGGCCTCCTTATTCATCATTCCTGTTTGCACGTTAATGACGGCGGAAAAAGCCTCCTCGCCATCCAGCACGTCAATAATGAAACCGGCGTGATCCAGTCCCTGGAAGAGATCGACCGCGAGGGCGTCATCCTTTTCGCGGACTGCGCCCAGAGCGCCGCCAAACTCCCTCTCCCCAACGCCGACATGATCGCCATCAGCGCGCATAAATTCGGCGGCCCTCCTGGGATTGGTGCGTTGCTCATCAAGGATCTAACCCTGATCCACCCCAGCGGCGGCCAGGAACAGGGCTACCGCGCAGGCACGGAAAACCTCCCCGCCATCCTCGCCATGGCGGCAGCGCTGGAAGCCCGCACCGACTGGCTTCCCAAGGCGGCCACCCTGCGCGCCAAACTGGATGACGCCATCGAAGCATCCGGCGGCGAGATCGTCGCGCGCAATGCCCCGCGCATCCCGAATATCGCCAGCTACCGCATGCCCGGCCTTTCGGCCCGCGCCCAGCTTATCCAGTTCGACCTTGCGGGCATTTCCGTCTCGGCGGGCAGCGCCTGTTCCTCCGGCTCGCTCAAGACCAGCCATGTCCTCCACGCCATGGGTTGGGACGAAGCGCAGGCAGGCGAAGTCATCCGCGTCAGCTTTGGCCCCGCCACCAGCGAAGCCGACATAGACCGCTTCATCGAATCCTGGACCAGCATGGCGGCGCGCCCCCGATGACCATCTATCTCGACTATCAAGCGACCACGCCGCTCGCGCCCGAAGCCTTTGACGCCATGGTCCCGCTGCTCCGCGACCAGTTCGCCAATCCCCATAGCGCCCACCGCCTGGGCCGAGTCGCCGCCGCACAGGTCGAGGTCGCGCGCGCCGAAATCCTGAAGCTGCTTCCGGAGGGCGGCCGCCTCCTCTTCACTTCGGGCGCTACCGAAGCGCTGAACATGGCGATCCAGGGTGCGCCTTCGGGCGGAATCGTCACTGTCGCCACCGAACATGCCGCCGTTCTCGACACTGTCGAAGCGCAGGGCAGGGCGGGGCGCGACGTCGCCATCCTTCCTGTGGGCTCCGACGGCCTAGTGGATCTCGACCAGGCCGCCAAAGCCATCCGCCCCGGCGTGGCCTTGGTCGCGGTCATGCTGGTCAACAATGAAATCGGCGTCATTCAGCCGGTTGCGGAACTGGCCGAGCTTGCCCACCGTGCGGGCGCCCTCTTTCTCTGCGACGCCGTGCAAGGCTATGGCCGCGTTCCCATTCCGCCCTTATGCGACATGGTCGCGATCAGCGCCCACAAAATCCACGGCCCCAAAGGCGTCGGCGCTCTCTGGCTTCGCGAGGGTGTCGATCTCACCCCCGTCATCCATGGCGGCGGGCAGGAAGGCGGCCTGCGTTCGGGCACCCTTTCGCCCGCTCTCTGCGCGGGTTTCGGTGCCGCCGCCCGCTTGATGCGGGAGCGCGCCGAAACCGACCGCGCCCATGTCGAATCGCTTTGGACAGCCGCCCGCGACCTCTTCTCCCAATGGACGCTCAACGGCAGCGAAACCTGTCGCTATCCCGGCAATCTCAACCTTCGCCGGGCTGGAGTGGACGGCGCGCGGCTGTTGTCGGAATGCCGCGATGTCGCTTTTTCGCTCGGCAGCGCTTGCGCAAGTGGGTCCGGGCGGCCTAGCCATGTGCTGCGCGCACTTGGCCTTTCAGACGCGGAGGCGCGTGGATCGGTGCGGATCGGCTTTGGCCGGTACACGACGCTGGCCGAACTGGAGGATGCCGCGAGGATATTGAATGAGGCAGCCCAAATATGGGCGCCTTGAAGAAAAGCGGGGAACGTCGCACCATGACTAGGGTAATCTTCATCAGCGCCGATGGAGAGCATAAGCAGGAGGTTGAAGCACCGGCCGGATCGGTCCTGCTGGACGTCGCCCAAGCCGCGGGACAACCGCTAGAGGGCACTTGCGAAGGCCAGATGGCCTGCTCCACCTGTCATGTCATCGTCGACGCCGCCGACTTCGCCAAGCTCAAAAAGGCGAGCGAGGATGAGGAGGACATGCTGGACCTCGCCGCCGCGGCGACCCGCACCAGCCGCCTGTCCTGCCAGATCATACTGGACGAGAAGCTCGAAAGCCTGACCGTGCGCATCCCCGGCGAATCATACAATATGCAGGGAATGTAAGCTTGCCCAAGCGCCTGATCTTTGCGGCCCTGCTGCTTGCCGCCCCGGCTTGGGCGCAGGATGAAGCCCCCCGCCAGTCGCTCCTCCCGCCGCCGCCCCGCTATATGGTGAGCGAATCGGCCATGAAATCGGTCCGCAATCCTAAGGAGATCGAAACCGAAACCGGCGGCCGGTTGGGCGTCGCGCTGGTCGACAGCAAGGGCGCGCTGATCCTGGGTTTCAACCGCGACGAACGTTTCGCCATGTGCTCGACCTTCAAGGCGCCGCTCGCGGCAGCCATCCTGACGGGCGCGGAAGGCGGCAAATTCGGCCTCGAAGGCCAGATCAGCTTCACCAAGGCGGACATTCTGGACTATGCCCCGGTCGTCAAGAAGAACGCCAAGCGTGGGCGCATGTCGATGGAGGAACTGGCCGCCGCTGCCGTAGAGGTCAGCGACAACAGCGCCGCCAACCTGTTGCTTCCGATGATCGGCGGCCCGGAAGGCCTTACGAAGTTCATCCGCGCTCATGGCGACACCGTGACCCGCCTCGACCGGACGGAACCCACGCTCAATGAGAATGTCGAGGGTGACGAGCGCGACACCACCAGCCCAGCCGCCATGGCCGGGCTGATGGGACGCCTGATCTTTCGCGACCTCAAAACCGAGAGCGCCGGCAAGTTGCGCGGCTGGCTGAACGCCAGCACCACCGGCACCAACCGCATCAAGGCAGGCCTTCCCAAGGACTGGACTTCCGGCAGCAAGACCGGAAGCTGCGGCACCGCCTATAATGATGTGGCGCTGGTGAAGTCGCCCGCCGGAGAGGAATATATCCTCGCCATTTATCTCGATCGCCCCACGGTAGACGCCAAGGCTGCCGAAGCCGCCATAGCCGAAACTGCCCGAGCCGCGCTGGATTTCGTTGGAAAAGCGCAGAAGACAGGCCTCGAATGACGATCTGCTTCCTCCCCCCGCGGACGGGCGGGGCGAGGATGTTTGCAACGTCGGCAATAATAGCGCCCTTGCCATCCCCGCCGCCTTTCGCCATATGCCGCGCCGGGAGTCGGGCGGACGTAGTCGTCGCGAACCTGGTCAGATCCTGACGGAAGCAGCCACAGTGATTTCGCTGCGGGTCGTTCCGGCTCCCACCTCCATTCATCGCAGCGTCGATGTCCTCATCCGGCAGCGAAACAAAACCCGCCCCTCAAAGGCTTTCCGGCTTCGACAGCCTCGCCCCAAGCCGCTAGACTGACCGAATGTCCGATTCCCCTCAGCCCTATCGCGTGCTTGCGCGCAAATATCGCCCGCGCAATTTCCGGGAACTGATCGGACAGGACGCCATGGTCCAGACGCTGGGCAACGCGATCCGGCGCGGCCGACTGGCTCATGCCTTTCTGATGACCGGCGTGCGCGGGGTGGGTAAGACCTCCACTGCCCGCCTGATCGCCAAGGCGCTCAACTGCATCGGCCCGGACGGGCAGGGCGGCCCGACCATCGACCCCTGCGGCGTCTGTGAGCCCTGCCGGGCGATTGCCGAAGGCCGTCATATCGACGTGGTCGAAATGGACGCCGCCAGCCATACCGGCGTCGACGATGTGCGCGAGATCATCGAGGCGGTGCGCTACGCCGCTGTCTCCGCCCGCTACAAGATTTACATCATCGACGAAGTTCACATGCTCTCGAAGAACGCGTTCAACGCGCTCCTCAAGACGCTGGAGGAACCCCCTGCGCATGTGAAATTCCTCTTCGCGACGACCGAAGTGAACAAGGTGCCGGTGACGGTCTTGTCCCGCTGTCAGCGCTTCGACCTGCGTCGCATCCCTGCGGAGCTGCTCGCGGCCCACTTCGCCCATGTGGTCGAATCCGAGTCGGTCGCCGCCGAACCCGACGCACTGTCGCTCATCGCCCAGGCGGCCGAAGGGTCTGCCCGCGACGGCCTTTCCATCCTGGACCAAGCCATTGCCCATGCCGAAATGGGCGAAGGGGCACCACTCGTTACCGCCACCCAGGTCCGCGACATGCTGGGCCTGTCGGATCGCGGTTCAACCCGGCGCTTGCTTGGGCTTTTGCTCGAAGGCGACACAGGCGCGCTGCTCGGCGCGGTGCGCGACCAATATGCGCTGGGCGTCGAGCCGCTGTCGCTAATGCGCGGCTTGCTCGAACTGGTTCACGCCGTGACGCTGGTGAAGGCTGGGCGCGACATCGCCAATCCCGGCCAGTCCGCCGAAGAACGCGAAGCGCTGGCCGACTGGGCCTCGCAATTGGGCTTCGCGCCGCTCCACCGCCTCTGGCAGCTTCTGCTCAAGGGCCATGACGAGGTCGCCAGCGCCGCTCTGCCCATCGAGTCGTGCGAAATGGCGCTGCTGCGCGTAATGCAGGCCGCGACCATGCCCGATCCGGGCGAGATCGCCCGCCTGCTTCGCGAAGGCGCGCCCGCCGCTGCTGCCCCCGGTCAAGCATCCGCTGCGCCATCCTCCGGCGCGCCTGCGGCCAACCTTCCCGCCAGCTTTGAAGATCTCATCGAAGCTTTCTGGCAAAAGGGCAAAGGCCAGCTCGCGCAGGAAATGCACGATTGCATCGGCGTGACCCGCTACGCCCCGCCGGAACTGGACTTTACCGGAGCACCCTCGCTGCTGCCTGGCTTCGTGGGCCGCATCACCCCGGCGCTGCGTGAAGTCACTGGCGTGGCCTGGCGCGTCACGCAAAGCGACGGCGCCGCGGTGCCGACCCTGCTCGAACAGGAAATGCGCAAGGCGGCGGACGCCCGCGCGGAAATCATGGAAACCCCGGTGGTCAAGGCGGCGTTGGCCGCTTTCCCCGATGCCGAGCTTAGCGATGAGCTTGAACAATGGAGCGCAGAGCGATGAAAGATTTGAATGAAATTCTAGGCATGGCGAGCCGCGTGCAGGAAGAATTGCAACGCGCCCAGGAAAATCTCGACAAGCTGGAGGTCGAAGGTTCGGCCGGCGGCGGTCTTGTGAAGGTTCGCGCCTCCGCCAAGGGCCGCATATTGGGCGTCGCCATCGATGACAGCCTGCTTTCCCCTACGGAAAAGCAGATGCTGGAGGATCTTGTCACCGCCGCGTTCAACGATGCGCGCAAGAAGGCCGACGAAGTCTCCAACGCCGAAATGGGCAAGATGACCGCCGGCCTGCCGCTGCCCCCCGGCTTTAAATTGCCTTTCTGATTGAACTTATGACAGGATCAGCCCTTATTCATCATTCGGGATCTATAAGGCATGATTGAACCATGCGGTGACTCTCCCCATAAAGGCGATGAACCGCATGACTGGGTGGAATAAGCGCCCCGGAGAGTGAATGACTACGCAATATCCCCTTCTTCCGCTGCGCGACATCGTCGTCTTCCCGCAGATGATCGTGCCGCTCTTCGTAGGCCGCGACAAAAGCGTTTCCGCGCTCGAATCAGCGATGGAAGGCGACAAGGAAATCTTCCTCGTTTCCCAGCTCGACCCCGCAGAGGATGATCCGGGTCAGGATTCGCTCTACGATACCGGCGTCATTGCCGTGGTCCTGCAATTGCTGAAGCTGCCCGACGGCACGGTCCGCGTGCTGGTGGAGGGCAAGCAGCGCGCCCGGCTTGGCGGCATCGCCAATGCCGATGGCCATATGGTTGCCGATGTGACCGAGGTCGAGGAACTGGCCGCCGATGGCCCCGAAGCCGCCGCGCTGATGCGCTCTGTGGCCGAACAGTTCGAAAATTACGCGAAGCTCAACAAGAAACTGCCAGCCGAAACGCCGGTGCAGTTGCGCGAGATTGAGGATGCGGGGCGTCTGGCCGATGCCATCGCCGCCAATATCAACGTCAAGGTTGCCGACAAGCAGTCGCTGCTGGTCGAGGCTGATCCGGTCAAGCGGCTGGAGATGGTCTTCGCCTTCATGGAAGGCGAGCTGGGCGTGCTCCAGGTCGAGAAGAAGATCCGTGGCCGCGTGAAGCGGCAAATGGAAAAGACCCAGCGCGAATATTATCTGAACGAGCAGTTGAAGGCGATCCAGCGCGAGCTGGGCAATGGCGAAGGCGAGGAAGGCGACGAGCTTGCCGAACTCACCGAAAAGATCGCCAAGGCCAAGCTCAGCAAGGAAGCCCGCGCCAAGGCGACAGCGGAGCTCAAGAAGCTCAAGGGCATGCAGCCCATGTCGGCCGAAGCGACGGTCGTGCGCAACTATCTCGATGTGCTGCTCGGCCTGCCCTGGGGCAAGAAGGGCAAGGTCAAGACCGACCTCAAGAAAGCGCAGGCGATCCTGGACGAGGATCATTTCGCGCTGGAGAAGGTCAAGGACCGGATCATCGAATATCTGGCGGTTCAAGCGCGCACCAACAAGCTGAAGGGGCCGATCCTGTGCCTTGTCGGCCCTCCGGGCGTCGGCAAGACCTCGCTTGGCCGTTCGATCGCCAAGGCGACGGGCCGCGAATTCGTGCGCCAGTCGCTGGGCGGCGTGCGCGACGAAGCGGAAATCCGCGGCCACCGCCGCACCTATATCGGCTCGCTGCCGGGCAAGATCGTGACCAATCTCAAGAAGGCCGGGACGATGAACCCGCTCTTCCTGCTGGATGAGATCGACAAGCTGGGTCAGGATTTCCGCGGCGATCCGGCCTCGGCTCTGCTGGAGGTGCTGGACCCCGAACAGAACAGCAAGTTCCAGGATCATTATCTGGAGATCGACGTCGATCTGTCCGACATCATGTTCGTGACGACGGCCAACTCGCTCAATCTGCCGCAGCCGCTGCTCGACCGCATGGAGATCATCCGGCTCGAAGGCTATACCGAGGATGAGAAGGTCGAAATCGCCCAGCGTCACCTGCTCGCCAAGCAGATCGATGCCCACGGCCTTAAGGAAGGCGAGTTCGAGGTCACCGAGCAGGCGGTCCGCGACCTGATCCGCTATTACACGCGGGAAGCGGGCGTCCGCACGCTGGAACGCGAAATAGCGCGTCTTGCCCGCAAGGCGCTGCGCAAGATTCTCGAAGGCGCTTATGACAAGGTCGTCATCACGCCGGAAAATCTGGCCGACTATGCCGGCGTGCGGAAATTCCGCCATGGCGTGGGTGAGGAAGAGCATCAGATCGGCGCGGTGACGGGCTTGGCCTGGACCGAGGTGGGCGGCGAATTGCTGACCATCGAGGCAGTGACGGTGCCCGGCAAGGGCGCAATCCGGACGACCGGCAAGCTGGGCGAGGTCATGAACGAGTCGGTTCAGGCCGCCTTCTCCTATGTGAAAGCGCGCTCGCCCGGCTATGGAATCAAGCCCAGCATCTTCACCCGCAAGGACATCCACATCCACCTTCCCGAAGGCGCGGTGCCGAAGGACGGTCCGTCGGCGGGCATCGGCATGGTCACGACCATCGTATCGACGCTGACGGGCATCCCGGTCCACAAGGATGTGGCGATGACCGGCGAAGTCACGCTGCGTGGCCGGGTACTGCCGATCGGCGGCCTTAAGGAAAAGCTGCTCGCGGCCCTGCGCGGGGGCATTAAGACGGTGCTGATCCCTGCCGAAAATGAGAAGGATCTGGCGGAGATTCCGGCCAATATCCGGGAAGGGCTGGAAATCGTTCCCGTATCCCATGTGGACGAGGTGCTGGCCCGTGCGCTGATGTCGAAGCCGGAAGCAATCGCCTGGACCGAGGAAGACGATCTGGCCGCCCAGCCGAATCCGGCGCAGGGACGGGACGGGGAAGCCTCCATCCGGCACTGAACCGGATCAGAAAACATAGGGTTTGACGGCTATTCAACAAGGTTTTGACATAAAATCTTGTCTGAGTAGCCGTCGATGCAGCTTTCCCTTTGACAAGGCCCGAAAGCTGCGCCTTATTGCGCCGCCTACGCCGCGATTCCTAAGTTATCCAAACAGCTAGAAGGGGGTTCCCAAGGCATGAACAAGCAGGATCTTATCAGCGCAGTGGCTGAGAGCAGCGGCCTTTCCAAGAGCGACGCCAGCAAGGCCGTCGAGGGCGTTTTTGATGCCATCACCGGCTCGCTGAAGAAGGGCGACGAAGTTCGCCTGGTCGGTTTCGGCACTTTTTCCGTTTCGCAGCGCAAGGCTTCGACCGGCCGCAACCCGCGCACCGGCGAAACGATGACGATCAAGGCTTCGGCTCAGCCGAAGTTCAAGGCCGGCAAGGGTCTGAAGGATTCGGTCAACTAAAAGGTCCAGGGGCGCTCTTTCAAGGAGCGCCTTTGTCTGTTTTTTTAGAGCCGGCGTCGCGGTTGGCGAAAGTTTTACGGAGAGAAGTTTCAGGATTTGGGCGCAGCGGCACGGAGCCAGTCTCCCATGCGCGTGCCCATTTCCGAAAGGCATGAAAAGGGGTGAGGGCGTCAGGCTCGTCACCCCTTTTCTTTTTTATTTTGGCCTCATGCTCTTTTCGGCATCAGGCCGCTTGACGGCGCGGGATGGGCCGCATATGTCGCCCTTCTCTCAGGGGCACGGCCCTTGTGGCGATCGTAGCTCAGTTGGTTAGAGCGCCGGTTTGTGGTACCGGAGGTCGCGGGTTCGGATCCCGTCGATCGCCCCATTTTCTCCCTTATCCCTTGATAATCGGGGCTTCGCATGAGGCTCCGTGCGCTCTATAGCCCGCTGATGGACGAAGCGCGCGACAGAGGCCTGACCCTCAACCCCAAATATGACCGAGACGGCCTGATCACCGCCGTCGTCACCGATGTGGACAGCGGCGACGTGCTGATGGTCGCGCATATGAATGCAGAGGCGCTCAAGCTCACGATCGACACCGGCTTCGCTCATTTCTGGTCGCGCAGCCGCCAGTCGCTCTGGAAAAAGGGCGAAACCTCCGGCCATATGCTGGAAGTCCGCGACCTTCGCATCGATTGCGATCAGGACGCCGTCTGGGTGAAGGCCGTCCCCGCCGGTCCCACCTGCCATACGGGCGCCCGCTCCTGCTTCTTCCGCCGTATCGGCCCGGAAGGCCTTGCGCCGGTCACGCCGGACGCCGATGCGGCTGATTAGCCTGGGCGCGCTGGTCCTGCTCGCTGCGTGCCAGCGTGAAGCTGCGCCAGCGCCGGGCCGACATGAGACCGGCGTCCAGACAGGTTCGGGCCTCGAACGCGCAGCCATTGAAACCGGCGTGATTGAGGATGCGGCGCAAATTCCGGCCATCGGCCTCTACCAGCGCACCCATGAGGCGGGCCGCGATGCGCTTTGCGTGATCCCGGCGAAGAATGGCGATTACCGCTTCGGCCTGGAAGCGACCTTCGGGGAAGATCAAAGCTGCACGGGTGGAGGTTCGGCGCGCCGCGCAGGTGACAAGCTGATCCTCAGCTTCTCCCACAGCGATCATTGCATTGTCGTCGCGCAATATGACGGCGATCAGATAGCGTTTCCCGGCGTGGTCGACATGAAGTGCGCCGATGTCTGCAAAGGGCGGGGTTCGCTCGAAGGCGTCAGTTTTCCGCGCATCGCGAGCGACGCCGCTGCCGCGCTCCAGGCGCGCGACAGCGCTGGTTACCCTCTCTGCAAGCCGGATTAGAGCGGTTTGTGAACCAGCGGCAGCC
Source organism: Sphingobium sp. SJ10-10 (assembly GCF_036038995.2). Taxonomy (NCBI): domain Bacteria; kingdom Pseudomonadati; phylum Pseudomonadota; class Alphaproteobacteria; order Sphingomonadales; family Sphingobiaceae; genus Sphingobium; species Sphingobium sp. SJ10-10. The sequence continues at coordinate 1,077,478 of NZ_CP158132.1, read as the reverse complement.
CGCTCATTCGCAAGCAATGGGCGCCAGCCGCATCGAGCGCTGACGCTGGTTCAGTGCGAATAGAAAGATTGCGAGACCTGCCAGCGCCAGCGCCGCGCCGATCCACCCGGTCGAAGTAAAGCCATAGCCCGCCGCAATCGCCATGCCGCCCAACCACGGCCCCAGCGCATTGGCGAGATTGAAGGCGGCGTGATGCGCCGCCGCCGCCAGCGTCTGCGCATCGCCCGCCACGTCCATCAACCGGGTCTGAAGCACGCTGCCCAGACCCCCGCCACAGCCGATCAGGAAGATCACCAGCGACAGGCTCCAGATATTCCCCGCCATCAACGGGAACAGCGCCAGCGACGCAGCGCTCCACAGCAGCACGATGACCGCCGTTCGGCTCTGCGCCCGATCCGCCGCCCAGGCCGCGACGAGATTGCCGATGGTCAGACCGATGCCGAAGATCGCCAGCACCACCGGCACCAGCCGCTCCGACACATGGGTCACCGAAATCATGGTCGACGCGACATAGGTATAGACGGCGAACATCCCGCCGAAACCGATCGCTCCGGTCAGCAGCGTCAGCAGCACCTGTGGTTCCCGCAACGCGCCCAGTTCCCGCATCGGGCTGGCCTCCGGATCGCCCGCGTCGCGTGGCGCATACAGCGCTACCAGCGTCATCGTGATCATCGCCAGCAGCGCGACAATGCCAAAGCCCCAGCGCCACCCAAGCGCCTGTCCCATCCAATTGGCCACCGGCACGCCGATGACGGTCGCGACGGTAAGGCCGGTCATCACCCGCGCCACCGCTAGCGCTCGCCGGTCGCTCGGCACCAGAGACGCCGCCACCAGCGCCGCAACGCCGAAATAGGCGCCATGGGGCAGGCCGCTCAGAAAGCGGAACAGAAGCATGGTCGCATAATCGGGCGAAACGGCGCTGAGGCCATTGCCGATCGCGAACAGGGCCATCAATCCGATCAGCAGCGTCCGCCGGGGCAACCGCGCGCCAAGCACGGCGATCAGGGGTGCTCCGACTACCACACCCAGCGCATAGGCGCTGATCGCATGGCCCGCCATCGGCTCGCTGATCCGAAGATCGTCCGCGAAAAAGGGCAACAGACTCATCGCCGCGAATTCGGTCGTGCCGATGGCGAAGGCCCCCATGGAGAGTGCAAGAATGACAAGAGCGGGATGAACCGCGCGGCTGGCCTGCGCCATCGGCTGCTCCATGTTGCGATGCGATAGGGGTTAAGCCCCGCACATGATCACGTTACCATGGAGAATCAAGCTGTAGCCCGGATGAATTTATTGCAGGTGCGTTGATATGAGGCGCAACTCAGGCGGGTTTGGCATGGCTGGTATCGAGCATCTTGCCATCGGTGATGACAACCAGATCGCCCAGCTTCGTCACGCCGAACAGCTTTTTCGCGAAGGGTTTGGGCACGCCGATGCAGCCATGGGTGGCATTGCCCCACTGCACGTCGCTGCCGTGGATCGCCACGCCGTCGCTGGTGAGCCGCAGCGTGTAGGGCATGGGCGCGTTATTGTAGGTGCGCGAATAATGATCCGCATCCTTCTCCGTAATGGGAAAGGCTCCGATCGGACTGGGCTTGTCGTCCGCGCCATAGATGATGACTGCTGATCCGATCTCATAGCCTGCCCGGAAGACGGATAGCGTTTGCGCCTTGAGGTCGACGGTGATGATGACCGGTCCCGTTGCGGGAGCGCCGCCTTCGTCCCAGACATAGTCGCCATGGCGAAAGGGGCCGTCGATCGGCAGAACGCGCTTCACCAGCAGTGCATGTGGATCGACCGTTACGGGCTGGGCGCGGGTCCGTTCGATGGGCTTGGCTGGGGTGGCCGCTTTGGTCGCCCGAACAGCAGCGGGCTGGTGCGGCGCAAGGTCGCGTCCGCGTCCCATCGACAGGCCCAGCAACAGCGCCACAGCCGCGATGCCGCCGCCTATCGCCAGCTTCACCCCTGTCGAAATCCGTCCCGCCATGAACCGTCCGTCACCGCAAAAAACCTTCGCCGGATTATCGCAGAAAAAGGTTAAGGCTTCAGCCCTCGCGCTCTACCTCCGCCGCCGCAATGGCGGTCAGGTTCAAAATTCCCCGCGCCGTCACGCCGGGCGTCAGCACATGGACCGGCTGCGCCAGCCCCACCAGCATCGGCCCGACCGTAGGCGAACTGGACGAAGCCGACAGCGCCGTCAGCGTGATGTTCGCCGCATCCAGATTGGGCATGACCAGCAGATTGGCCGGACCTTCGAACCGTGAATCCGGGATCAGCCGTTCGCGCAACCCCTGGCTCAGCGCGGCATCGGCATGCATTTCGCCATCGACCATCAATTCGGGCGCGACCTTCCTCACCAGCTTGAGCGCCTCGCGCATCTTGCGCGCGCTGGGCGAGTGGGACGCCCCGAAATTGGAGTGCGAGAGCAGCGCTATGCGTGGCGTCAGGCCGAAATGCTTGAGCTCCGTCGCCCCTAACAGCGTCATTTCCGCGATCTGCTCCGGCGTCGGATCGGGCACCATGTGGGTGTCGGTGATGAACAGCGCACCGGCGTCCAGAATGAGTCCCGACAGCGCATAGATACGGCTGTTGCCCGGAGTGCGGTCGATGATGCGCAGCACATGCTCGACCTCGCCCCAATATTCGCTGTTGCCGCCGACCAGTGCGGCATCGACGCGGCCGGTGCGCAGCAGCATGGCGGCGGTGACGCTCGGACGGCGGTAGACATGACGCACCACCTCGTTGGACGATACGCCCCGCCGCGCGGCAACGCTCCGATAGGCCTCGACCAGTTCGCCCATCAACAGATGATCGGTTTCGGGATCGACCACCTCGACATCGCGGTCCAGTTGGAAACGCAGACCCAGATCCGGCAGCTTCTGGTCCAATATCCGCCGCCGCGCCACGATGACCGGGCGGACGATGCCTTCGTCCAGCGCATCCTGAATGGCGCGCAGCACGCGCTCATCCTCACCCTCGCCATAGGCGATGCGCCGCTGGGTGCCTCGTGCAGCTTCGAACACCGGCAGCATGAGCTGAGCCGAACGCGTGTTCTGCTGCGTGAGCTGGCGTTTATAGGCTTCGAGGTCCAACTGCTTCTTGGCGACGCCGCTGTCCATCGCCGCCTTGGCGACGGCGGTGGCGATTTCTGCAATCAGGCGGGGGTCGAAGGGGGTGGGAATGATATAGTCCGGCCCGAAGACCAGCTTGCGCCCGCCATAGGCCTGCGCGACGCTGTCATGGGCGGGCATCCGGGCGAGATTGGCTATGGCGTCGGCGGCGGCGACCTTCATCGCCTCGTTTATCTCGGTCGCCCGCGCATCGAGTGCACCCCGGAAGATATAGGGGAAGCACAGGACGTTGTTGACCTGATTGGGATAGTCCGAGCGGCCGGTCGCGATGATCGCGTCGGGGCGGGCTTCTCGCGCCGCTTCCGGGCGGATTTCCGGTTCCGGATTGGCGAGCGCGAAGATCAGCGGATTGGGCGCCATCAGTGGCAGCCATTCGGGCTTCAGCACGCCCGGCGCCGACAGGCCCAGGAACAGGTTCGCGCCCGGCAACACGTCGGGCAGGGTGCGCGCATTGGTCGTGCGGGCATAGCGGGCCATGTTCGGCAACATGCCCTCGCGTTCCGAATGGATGACGCCATCCTTGTCGGTCAGCGTCACATTCTCGATCGGCAGCCCCATCGACACCAGCAGGTCGACGCAGGCCAGTGCCGCGGCGCCCGCGCCGGACGTGACCAGCTTCGCATCGGCCAGCGTCTTGCCCTGCAACACCAGCGCGTTGCGCACGGCCGCCGCGACGACGATGGCGGTGCCATGCTGGTCGTCGTGGAAGACGGGGATGTTCATCCGCTTCTTCAACTCCGCCTCGATGGCGAAGCATTCCGGCGCCTTGATGTCCTCCAGATTGATGCCGCCGAAGGTCGGCTCCAGCAGGGCGACGGCTTCGATGAATTTCTCGGGATCGGTGGTGTCGACCTCGATGTCGAACACGTCGATATCCGCGAATTTCTTGAAGAGGACGGCCTTACCCTCCATTACCGGCTTGGAAGCCAGCGCGCCGATGGCTCCCAGCCCCAGCACCGCCGTGCCGTTGGAGATCACCGCGACCAGATTGCCGCGCGCGGTATAGTCCATCGCCTTTTCGGGATCTTCGGCAATGTCGATGCAGGGCGCGGCGACGCCGGGCGAATAGGCCAGCGCCAAGTCGCGCTGGTTGACCATGCGCTTGGTCGGTTCGATCCTCAGCTTTCCGGGTTGCGGATAGCGGTGATAGTCTAGGGCGGCGCGCCGGGTGTTTTCGTCCATGGGATGGCCTCTAGAGTTATTTGGAGCGAAATGGAACATTTCGCGGCTCGGAAATCACGGCATCAAAAAGGCTGCTTTTCCGCTGGGGCAATGCCCGACCGCTCCCAAGGCGGGCTGGGGGCATAGAGTTGACCAAGAAAATCGACAAAGGCGGTGATGGCGAGTGGCGGATTATTCTGCGGCAGATGAACGGCATAAAGGCCGACATCCGACGATCCCGCGTGATCCGGCATGATCTGCCGAATGTCGCCGCGTTCCAGCGCGTCGCTCACGTCCCAGAGCGAGCGCAGCGCGATCCCCACGCCCGAAAGCGCCAGTTCGCGCACCATTTCGCTGCTGTTCGTGCGGACATGGCTGTCACCTTCGACGGAAGTCGCGCCCCTGGGGCCGATCAGTCGCCAGGGCAATTGCCCATCCGCCGCGAGCAAGCGATGTTTCCGGAGATCGGAGATCGTCTCCGGCACCCCGAACCGCTCCAGATAAGCGGGCGCGGCGCACAAGACCCGCCGGTTGGTCGCCAGCCTGCGCGCGGCCAGCCCCGGCCCCGGATCGGCACTGATGCGAATGGCGAGGTCCGCCCGCGTTGCCAGCAGGTCGGCATAGTCGTCCGACAGGTCGATCTGCATCCGCACCTTGGGATGCGTTTCCAGAAATCGGCCCAGATAGGGCGCGACATGCATCCGCCCGAAGGATGTCGGCGCCGATACCCGCAAAGTCCCCGTCGCCTCCGCCGAAGCGCCGGACACGCGCCGCTCCGCCTCATCCAGCGCCGCCATGATCGCGCGCAGATCGTCATGCAGCCGCTCGCCCGCCGGGGTCAACGCCAGCCGACGCGTCGTCCGGTGGATCAGCCGGGTGCCCAGCCGCTCCTCCAGCCGAACCAGCCGCTTCGACACCATGGCGGGCGAAATATTCAGCCGCCGCCCCGCCGCCGCCATGCCGCCTTCGTCCACGATGGTCGCGAACAGGTCATAATCCGGGTCCATCATTTGTTTCACCAGAGGAAAATCTGAATTCAAATAATATCGTCTACCGAACATAATGCGATCCGTCTATGGTCCCGCGCAAAAGGAGATCATCCCATGACCAGCATGACCGATCGCGCAGGCCTCCAGGTCGCGCAGCAACTCGCCAGCTTCATCGAGGAACGGGCGCTCCCCGGCACGGGCATAGAGGCCGGAGCTTTCTGGCAGGGCGCCGCCGCGATTTTCGCGAAGTTCGCCCCGGAAAATGCCGCGCTGCTCGCCAAGCGCGATGCAATTCAGGAGCAGATCGACGCCTGGCACGGGGAAAGCGGCGGGCGCAGCTTCGATGGCGCGGCCTATCAGGGCTTTTTGCGCGAGATCGGCTATCTCGTCCCCGAACCCGCGCCGTTCCAGATCGGCAGCGAGAATGTCGATGACGAAGTCGCCCGCCTCGCCGGGCCGCAATTGGTCGTTCCGATCCTCAACGCCCGTTTCCTGCTGAACGCCGCCAATGCGCGCTGGGGCAGCCTCTATGACGCGCTCTACGGCACCGACGCGATTCCCGGCGCGGCGGCGGGCAAGGGCTATGATGCGCAGCGCGGCGCGCAGGTCATCGCTTGGGCCAAATCCTTCCTCGACGAAGCCATTCCGCTCGCTGGCGGCTCTTGGGCTGACCTTACCGGCGGCGACATCCAGTTGGCCGACCCGGCCCAATATCGCGGCAAAAGCGAAAAGGGCCGCCTGTTCCGCCATAACGGCCTGCACATCGAAGTCGTCTTCGACCGCTCGCATCCGATCGGCAAGGACGACCCTGCCGGCATAGCCGACGTCATCCTCGAATCCGCCCTTACCACCATCTGCGACCTGGAAGACTCGGTCGCCGCGGTGGATGCGGAGGATAAGGTCGCTGCCTATTCCAACTGGCTCGGCCTGATGCGGGGCGACCTCAGCGACACGTTCGAAAAGAATGGCGCGATGATGACCCGCGCGCTCAACCCGGATCGCAGCTACACCGCGCCCGACGGTAGCAGCTTAACCCTGCCGGGCCGCAGCCTGCTGTTCGTCCGCAATGTCGGCCATCTGATGACCACCCCGGCAATCCTGCTCGCCAACGGCCAGGAAGCTCCGGAAGGCATAGTCGACGGCATCGTCACCACGCTGATCGCCTTGCACGACCTCACGAGAGAAGGCGGCAACAGCCGCACCGGCAGCGTCTATATCGTCAAGCCCAAGATGCACGGCCCTGAAGAAGTCGGTTTCACCAACCGCCTGTTCGACGCCATTGAGGATCTGCTCGGCCTTGCCCGCCACACGCTGAAAGTCGGCGTCATGGATGAGGAACGCCGCACCTCTGCCAACCTCGCCGCCTGCATCGAGGCAGTGAAGGACCGCATCGTCTTCATCAACACCGGCTTCCTCGACCGCACCGGCGACGAGATGCACACGTCGATGCGCGCCGGCCCGATGATCCGCAAGGGCGAGATGAAGACGTCCGACTGGATCACGGCCTATGAAGACCGCAACGTCCAGATCGGCCTGGCCTGCGGTCTTTCCGGCCGCGCCCAGATCGGCAAGGGCATGTGGGCCGCGCCGGACCGCATGGCCGACATGCTCGACCAGAAAGTCGGGCATCCGAAGAGCGGCGCCAACACCGCCTGGGTTCCGTCCCCCACCGCAGCGACGCTGCACGCGACTCACTATCACCGCATCGACGTCTTCGCCCGCCAGACCGAGCGCAAGGCCGAAGCTATCGCTTCGCTCGACAAGCTGCTGACCATCCCGGTCGCGCAGGGCCGCAACTGGTCCGAAGAAGAAATCGCTCAGGAACTGGACAATAACGCGCAAGGCATCCTTGGCTATGTCGTCCGCTGGGTCGATCAGGGCGTCGGCTGCTCCAAGGTTCCCGACATCCACGATATCGGCCTGATGGAAGACCGCGCCACGCTGCGCATTTCCTCTCAGCATATGGCGAACTGGCTGCTCCACGGCGTCTGCACGGCGGAACAGGTCGACGCCGCCTTCACCCGCATGGCGGCCAAGGTCGATGCCCAGAATGCCGGCGATCCGCTCTACCGGCCCATGAGCGGCAATCCGTCCAGCCTGGCCTGGCAGGCCGCGCGCGCTCTGGTGTTCGAAGGCGTCGGCCAGCCCAATGGCTATACGGAACCGCTGCTCCACAAATATCGCGCGCTGGCGAAGGCGGCGGCGTAACCAATGCGCCCCCTCCCGCTATCGGGAGGGGGCAAATGGGACGCTACCCGTCCCAATCCAAAACCCCATCGACCGATATTCCAATAAACGACGAAAAGCCCCGCTTGTGCGTTGGAGCGCTTCCCACTAAATCGCGCCTCATGACCTCGACCAACGACATTCGCCGCTCCTTCCTCGACTATTTCGGGGCCAACGGCCACACCATCGTCCCATCGGCGCCTCTGGTGCCGCACAACGACCCGACGCTGATGTTCGTCAATGCGGGTATGGTGCCGTTCAAGAATGTCTTCACGGGCCTTGAAACCCGGCCTTACAACAAGGCGACGTCGAGCCAGAAGTCGGTCCGCGCCGGCGGCAAGCATAACGACCTCGACAATGTCGGCTACACCGCGCGCCACCACACCTTCTTCGAAATGCTCGGCAATTTCAGCTTCGGCGACTATTTCAAGGAACAGGCGATCACCCACGCCTGGACCCTGCTGACCAAGGAATGGGGCATCCCGGCCGAAAGGCTGACCGCCACCGTCTATCACACCGACGATGAAGCCTTCGACCTTTGGAAGAAGATTGCAGGCCTGCCCGTGCACAAGATCATCCGCATCCCCACCAAGGACAATTTCTGGGCGATGGGCGATAGCGGCCCTTGCGGTCCCTGCTCGGAAATCTTCTACGATCATGGCGAACATATCTGGGGCGGCCCTCCGGGAAGCCCGGAGGAGGATGGCGACCGCTTCGTCGAGATCTGGAACCTCGTCTTCATGCAATATGAGCAGGAAGCGAATGAGATCGTCTCCGAACTGCCCAAGCCGAGCATCGACACCGGCATGGGCCTGGAACGCGTCGCCGCTGTACTTCAGGGCGTCCACGACAATTACGACACCGACACTTTCAAGGCGCTGATCGAGGAATCGGGTGCGCTGACCAAAACCGCTATCGATGGCGAGCATAAGGCCAGTCACCGCGTCATCGCGGATCACCTGCGCTCGACCAGCTTCCTGATCGCGGATGGCGTGCTGCCCGCGAACGAAGGCCGCGGCTATGTGCTGCGCCGCATCATGCGCCGCGCCATGCGCCACGCCCACATCATCGGCGCGAAGGAGCCGTTGATGCATCGTCTGGTCGGCAGTCTCGTCTCCGAAATGGGCGGCGCCTATCAGGAACTGGTCCGCGCCCAGCCGCTGATCGAGGAAACGCTGCTGCGTGAGGAAACCCGCTTCCGCAAGACGCTGGAAAACGGGCTCAAGCTCCTCGACGAAGCGACCGGCGACTTGCACGAAGGCGGCACGCTCTCCGGCGAAACCGCGTTCAAGCTCTACGACACTTTTGGCTTTCCCTATGACCTGACCGAAGACGCGCTGCGTTCGCGCGGCCTCGGCGTCGATCGCGAAGGCTTCGACAAGGCGATGGCGGAGCAGAAGGCCGCTGCCCGCGCCGCATGGAAGGGATCGGGCGAAAAGGCGTCGGATGAAATCTGGTTCGACATTGCCGAAACCACCGGCAGCACCGAATTCATCGGCTACACCGCCACAGTGGGCGAGGGCGAAGTCCTCGCGCTGGTGAAGGACGGCGCGCGCATCGATGCGGCGGGGCCGGGCGATGAAGTCATGATCATCACCAATCAGACGCCTTTCTATGGCGAAAGCGGCGGTCAGATGGGCGACGCGGGCACGATCAGCTCGCAGGCGGGCTTAGTCGCGGATGTGGAAGATACAGCCAAGCCGCTCGGCCGCCTCCACGCTCACAAGGCAAAGGTCGGCGCGGGCAAGATCAAGGTTGGCGACACCGTTCACCTGAGCGTGGACATCAACCGCCGCGACCGCATCCGCGCCAACCATAGCGCAACGCATTTGCTGCATGCCGCACTCCGCAACCAGTTGGGTGCGCATGTCACACAGAAGGGCAGCATGGTCGCGCCGGAACGCCTGCGCTTCGACTTCTCCCATCCGGAGGCGCTGACCCATAGCCAGATTTCCGCGATCGAGGCTGAAGTAAACGAGCAGGTCCGCCATAATGAGGCGGTGACGACCCGCCTGATGACGCCCGACGACGCCATCCAGGCGGGCGCCATGGCCCTGTTCGGGGAGAAATATGGCGATGAAGTCCGCGTTCTTTCGATGGGGAAGGGTGACGCGCACAGCTATTCGGTCGAACTCTGTGGCGGCACCCATGTCCGCGCAACGGGCGACATTGCGATCTTCAAGATCATTTCGGAATCTGCCGTCTCATCCGGCGTCCGCCGCATTGAGGCGCTGACTGGCGAAGCGGCGCGCCTCTGGCTTTCCGACCGCGAGGATCGCCTGCGCCAGTCCGCCGCCGCGCTCAAGACAACGCCGGAGGAAGTCCCGGCCCGCATCGCCGCGCTGGTCGAACAGAGCCGCAAGCTCGAACGCGAATTGGCCGAAGCGAAGAAGGCATTGGCTTTGGGCGGCGGCGGCTCCGCTCAGGCGGCAGGCCCCGAAAAGGTCGGCGCCATCAACTTCATCGGTCAGGTCATAGAAGGCCTTGACCCCAAGGAGCTGCGCGGCCTGGTCGACCAGAACAAGGCGATCTTGGGCAGTGGCGTTTCCGCAGTCCTCGCCGTGGTCGACGGGCGTGCCACCATCGCCGTCGGCGTGACCGATGATCTGAAGGACAGCATCAGCGCCGTCGACCTCGTCCGCGCGGGCGTGGAAGCGCTGGGAGGGAAGGGCGGCGGCGGCCGTCCGGATATGGCCCAGGGTGGTGGCCCTGAAGGCGACAAGGCGCAGGCCGCGATCGACGCGGTCAAGGCTACCCTCGCCAACGTCCCGGCCTAAGTCCAATCCCCTGCTGTAAGCGGGCCTTTCACCTGTCTAATAAGGGTGGAAGGCGGACATCATTTCTGTCATCCCAGCGAAAGCTGGGATCTCAGGCGATAGTGCACGGCCCGGCCTCACGAGATCCCAGCCTTCGCTGGGATGACGATATTATCAAACGTCCGCTCCTGGTTAATTACTGCCGCCCATTACCCCAATACACATTTCCCTACCCGACATCATCCCGATCAGGCTATGCCGCACCGGACTTCTGACCCATAGGAAAAATCCAAGAAAACGACCTTCTTTCGCGCTTCTATCCATGTAACCTATCACCCAAATTATTCTCCGGCATCTGAGGCCAGCCATGGACCTGCCCGCGATCCTTGCTGATATCGTCGCCCAAGCCGCGACCCGGGAAGATCGCGGTACCGTCGCCAGCTATATTCCGGAGCTGGCCAAGGTCGATCCCGGCCAGTTCGGCATCGCCATAGCCACCGCCGATGGCCGCCTGATCGAAGGCGGCGACTCCGACATCGGCTTTTCGATCCAATCCATTTCCAAGGTCTTTGCGCTGACCCTCGCGCTCGGCAAAGTCGGTGACCAGCTCTGGGAAAGGGTAGGGCGGGAGCCATCCGGCAATGCCTTCAACTCCATCGTCCAACTGGAGCAGGAACGGGGCATTCCGCGAAACCCCTTTATCAATGCGGGCGCGATCGTCGTCGCGGATGTCAATCTGGGCGGCCATCAACCCCGCGTCGCCATCGGGGAAATGTTGCGCTTCGTGCGCTATCTGGCCGGGGACGACAGCATCGCCATCAATGAAGCCGTGGCGGCTTCCGAAACCGCGACCGGCTTCCGCAATATGGCGCTCGCCAATTATATGCGCGCCTTCGGCAATATCAGGCACCCGGTCGATCTGGTGCTCGGCACTTATTTCCACCAATGCGCGATCGAAATGAGCTGCCGTCAGCTTGCCCTGGCCGGACGCTACCTGATGCTCGACGGTCAGCATCCGGAGGGTGGCCGGGTCGTTTCGTCCAGCCGGGCCAAGCGCATCAATGCCCTGATGCTGACCTGCGGTCATTATGACGCATCGGGCGATTTCGCTTTCCGCGTCGGCATTCCCGGCAAATCGGGAGTCGGCGGCGGGATATTGGCGATCGTTCCCGGTCGCGCCTCCATCGCCGTCTGGTCCCCCGGCTTGAACGAAAATGGCAACAGCCAACTCGGAACATTGGCTCTGGAAGAACTGGCCCGCCGCACCGGCTGGTCGGTTTTCAGCCCGCCGCGAGACGAGGCTTAAGGCACCTCATCCGCGCGCAATCGCCGCAGCTTGGGCGCCGTCTCAAGCTGGGCGGCATCCTTGATGTCCATTCGCAGGTCTTCCCGCATCTGATGTATGGAGGCGATCACCGGCCCCATCGCCACGCCCAGGTCGACCAGCGCGGTTTCCGCCAGTTGAAGCGAGCTTTCCAGAGTTTCCGGAACCGCGTCGCTCGCGCCCGCCCGATAGAGCTGGGCCGCATGATCGGTGTCCCGCGCGCGCGCGATGATCGGCAAGTCCGGCACCCAGCCGCGCACGCGCTTCGTCACGCGGATGGAAAGGACGGGGTCGTCCATCGTCAGGATCAACGCGCGCGCATGACCCAGGCGAAGCTTGTCGAGCATTTCGGTCCGTGACACGTCCCCGAACAGGATGGGATATCCCCTGCGCCGGGCCTCTGCGACGACATCCGGATCGGATTCCACGACGATGAAGCGCTGTTTATGCAGGTTGAGCAAGTCGCACACCATGTGCCCCACACGCCCGAAACCGATCACGACGGCAGCGGCTTCCGCATGATCTTCGCTGATTTCGGGCGCCTCTTCGCCTAGCGCCATTTCCAGCCGCCGGGCAACATCATGGCCCAGCCGCGCCAGCAACGGCGTGATGGTCAGTCCGATTGCCGTCACGATCTGCCAGAAGGCGGCGGTGGAGGGCAATATCAATTGGGCGGCGGCGGCGGCGGAAAGCACGATGAGGGTAGTTTCCGATGGACTGGACATCAGCACGCCGACTTCCAGCGCGACACCTTTCCTCGCGCCGGAGAGGTACAGCAACGCGGCGGTTACAAGCGTCTTGGCAAGAACCACTCCCACTACGGCCAGAATCAGATTTGGCCAATTGGCAAGGATGACGCGCACGTCCAGGCCCATGCCGACGGTGATGAGGAAGACGCCCAGCGCCAGACCCTTGAACGGCGCGGTCATGACCTCGACCTCGCCATGATAGTCGGTTTCGGCAATCAGCAGACCTGCCAGAAGCGCGCCGACGATCGGTGACAGGCCGGCAATGGAGGTCGCCATGCTGGAAACGATGACGACCAGAAGACTGGCGGCGAGAAACACTTCAGGGCTTTTGGTGCGCGCGGCCTGGCTGAAGATATGCGGCAGGCAGAGGCGTCCCAGGACCAGCATGATGGCGATGGTGATGCCGCTTTTCAGCAGCGTATCGGCCAGTTCGCTCCAGGGGCCCTCAGGACTGGCTGCCACGGAAGGCGCGAGGGCGCCCAGCATGAAGATGATCGGGACGAGTGCCAGATCCTCGAAAAGCAGCATGGAAAAGGCGGCGCGGCCCACGGCGCTCTGTGTGCCGACCATCGGCAGAACGACCGCCGTCGATGACAGCGCCAATGCGAGGCCAAGGCCGAAAGCGCCGGCGGGCGCCTGACCCAGTAAATAAAGGCCAAGTGCAATAAGAGTACCGCCGCCGATTAATTCTGCCGCGCCGACACCAAATACTTGAGTCCGCATGGTCCAAAGACGACGAAAGCTCAGTTCCAGCCCGATGGAGAAAAGAAGCAGGATGACGCCGAGTTCGGCAAAGGGCTCTATCGCCGCCCTGTTGGAAATGGTGACATGATAGAGCCAGGGATATTGGCCGACCAATGCGCCCAATCCGGACGGTCCCACTGCCAACCCGACCAGGATGAAGCCGATGACCGGGCTGATCCGAAGCCGGGCGAATCCTGGAATGACCAGCCCCGCTGCCCCCAATATGACGAGGGAATCGCTGAAGCTTTGTGGATTGATTGCACCGGCCATGACCGATCATCACCACAAATGAGGCGGATATCCAGCAATAAGCACTGGAATTGGGAAATTAGCGCCTGGAAAAAAAAGCTGGTGCGGACGGCGGGACTTGAACCCGCATTCCCAGGGGGAGGCGGATTTTAAGTCCGCTGCGTCTACCGATTTCGCCACGTCCGCTCGGGCCGTTACCCCCTGAAGGCTAACGGCGCAGAGGTCAAGGATGTGCTTGAATCAGACCGCAGCTTTTGTGTTCAACCGCTCGCGCATTTCCTTTCCTGGCTTGAAATAGGGAACGCGCTTCGCGTCCACCGGAACCTGCTCCCCCGTTCGCGGATTCCGCCCGGTACGCGCATCGCGCGCCCGTGTCGTAAACGCGCCAAAGCCGCGCAATTCCACTCGACCGCCACTTGAAAGGCGGTCGACTATTTCCTTGAAGAAAAGATCGACGATCCTTTCCACTTCCTGGAGGTTGAGGTTTGGATTTTCCTCAGCCAATTTTTGTATCAGTTCCGAGCGTATCATTGGTCCTCCAGACTCCCCCTTCTGGTTCCCGCTTAATTTATAATGAATCCTCAACGTTCTGACAATTGGCCAATATCGGTATGTCTTTCTCATTATGGGAAAAGAAAAAGCCCGCCGGAGCTAAGTTCCGGCGGGCTCTATTACTTAAGTTAGATATCGAAGGAGACCTTAGCCTTCGCTCTTCGCCTTCAGCGCTTCGCCAAGGATGTCGCCCAGCGACGCGCCGCTGTCGGACGAGCCATATTGAGCCACGGCCTGCTTCTCTTCAGCGATCTGCATCGCCTTGACCGAGAAGGTCGGCTTCTTGGCGCGGTCGAAACCTGTGACCATGGCGTCGAACTTCTGGCCGATCTGGAAGCGTTCCGGACGCTGCTCGTCGCGGTCGCGGCCAAGGTCGCTGCGCTTGATGAAGCCGGCGGCGCCATCTTCGCCCGCCTGGACTTCCAGGCCGCCGTCGCGCACTTCCAGAACGGTCACGGTGACGATCGCGTTCTTGTTGAGGCCAGCAGCCGCAGCGGCGGTTCCGCCAGCGGCCGGGCCGCCACGCTCAAGCTGCTTCATGCCAAGGCTGATGCGCTCCTTCTCGACATCGATGTCGAGAACGACGGCCTGAACCGTCTCGCCCTTGCGGTGCAGGGCCAGCGCGTCTTCGCCCGAAATGCCCCAGGCGATGTCCGACATGTGGACCATGCCGTCGACGTCGCCGTCCAGGCCGATGAACAGGCCGAATTCGGTCGCGTTCTTGACTTCGCCCTCGACGGTCGAACCGATCGGGTGACGTTCGGCAAAGCTGTCCCAGGGGTTGTTCTGGGCCTGCTTGAGGCCGAGCGAGATGCGGCGCTTTTCGGGATCGACTTCGAGCACCAGAACTTCGACTTCCTGGCTGGTCGAAACGATCTTGCCGGGGTGGACGTTCTTCTTGGTCCAGGACATTTCCGAAACGTGGACCAAGCCTTCGATGCCGGCTTCCAGCTCCACGAACGCACCATATTCGGTGATGTTCGTGACGCGGCCCGACAGCTTCGCGCCGACCGGATACTTGGCGGCAGCGCCTTCCCACGGATCGCTCTCGAGCTGCTTCATGCCAAGGCTGATGCGCTGGGTGTCGCGGTTGATGCGGATGATCTGGACACGGACGGTGTCACCGATGTTGATCATCTCGTTCGGGTGGTTGATGCGCTTGTACGACAGGTCGGTGACGTGCAGCAGACCGTCAATGCCGCCCAGATCAACGAACGCACCATAGTCGGTGATGTTCTTGACGACGCCCTCGATGATCTGACCTTCGGCCAGCGTCTGGATGAGGCCGCTGCGTTGTTCGGCGCGGGTTTCTTCCAATATGGCGCGGCGCGACACGACGATGTTGCCGCGGCGGCGATCCATCTTGAGGATCTGGAAGGGCTGCGGAATGTCCATCAGCGGCGTAACATCGCGCACGGGGCGGATGTCGACTTGGCTGCCGGGCAGGAACGCCACGGCGCCGTCGAGATCGACGGTGAAGCCGCCCTTGACGCGGCCGAAGATGACGCCTTCGACGCGGGCGCTTTCGGTGAACTCGGATTCCAGCTTGTCCCAGGCGGCTTCGCGGCGCGCGCGGTCGCGCGACAGCATGGCTTCGCCATGGGCGTTTTCGACGCGGTCGACATAGACTTCGACTTCGTCGCCGACCTTGAGGTCTGCCTTCTGGCCTGGCGCAGCGAATTCACGCAGCGGCACGCGGCCTTCCGACTTCAGGCCGACGTCGATCAGCGCCATGTCGTTTTCGATGCCGGTAACGGTGCCCTTGACGACGCGGCCTTCGAAGCCGCCGTCCTCGCCACCGAGAGAATCATTGAGAAGCGCGGCGAAATCGTCGCGCGAGGGGAATGCCGTAGAGGCCATAATATAGTCCTTCACTCGTCATTGCTGGCCTACCGGTTGTCTCCGGTGGTCTTTCAGGCCAAAGCGCCCGCACGGCCGAATACCGTGCGAACATCCGTTCGGCCCTGACGAGTCGACGCCCCGCGGATAAGCGAAAAGGGCGCCTGGGAATCCCAAGCGCCGTCATCGCGTCAGGCTTTTGGCCGACGTTCCAACTGAGCGTCCACCAGTGCAATGGCCTGCTGGACGGCCGCGTCTATAGTCAAATTGCTGGTGTCGAGCAAGTCCGCTCCATCCGCCACGCGCAGGGGGGCATGATCGCGGCTCATGTCGCGAGTGTCGCGGGCCTGAATGTCCGCGATCAGGCTGTCCATATCGGGGTGGCTGCCATGCGCCAGGGCGTCGTCATAACGGCGCTGGGCACGGACATGGACGCTGGCGGTGACGAAGATCTTGGCATCGGCATCGGGCGCGATGACCGTCGCGATGTCGCGACCGTCCAGGATGGCGCCGCCGGGCTGGGTGGCGAAGTCGCGCTGACGCTTGACCAAGGCCTTGCGGACGCTCTGATGGATCGAAACGCGGGAGGCGAGCGATCCGACGGCTTCGTTGCGGAGCGCCGGGTCGTTCAGCATCGCGTCGTCAAAATCGCAGGCGGCCAGCGCGTCGGCTTCATGATCGGGATCCCCGCTGGCCTTGAGGACGGCGAGGCCGACCGCGCGATAGAGCAGGCCGGTATCGAGGACGGGCAGGCCGTAATGGCGGCCGAGCGCCTTGGCGATCGTGCCTTTGCCCGATGCGGCTGGGCCATCCACGGCGATGATCATGATGTTTTGCCTTTCCGCAGCGCCTTGGCGAGACCGATCAGAGCAATGAAGGCCCAGACGACTTCCAGCGCCATCGACGCGACGTTGAAATGAACCATCAGCGAATAGATCAGCAGCAGCGAGCCGATCAGGTTCAGCAGGTTGAAGAGGGTGAAATTGAGCAGCTTCGCCATGTTGCTATAGGCATAGGCAATGACCATCAGGCCGCTGCCGATCAGGCCTATGATGTTGGCGAGGTCGAAATTCATGCCATGGCGCCGAGCGTCTGCAACAGGCCGGTGAAGCCGGGGAAGCTGGTCGCGACCGGGCGCATGTCGTCTATGGTGACGCCATTTTTCGACACGAGGCCGGCGATTGCGAAGCTCATGGCGATGCGATGGTCGAGCTTCGTGGCGATCGGGCCGCCGCCGGGAAGGAGCGCGCCGCCGCTGCCCTCTATGACGATGCCGTCCTCCAGTTCCTCGACCGTGACGCCAATGGCGCGCAGGCCCGCCGCCATGGTGGCGATGCGGTCCGATTCCTTGACGCGCAATTCTTCCAGACCCCGGAAGATGCTGCGCCCCTCCGCGAAGGCGGCGGCGATGAAGGCCACGGGATATTCGTCGATCATCGACGGAGCGCGGGCAGGATCGGGTTCGACGCCCTTGAGCGCCGAGGCCGTGATGACGAGGTCGCCCACCGGCTCGCCGCCCACGTCGCGTGGATTTTCAATGGCGATATCGCCACCCATTTCGCGCAGCAGGTCGACAAGGCCGGCGCGGGTCGCGTTCAGGCCGACATTGGCGATGATGACCTTGGATCCGGGAACCAGCAGCGCGGCGACCATCGGGAAAGCGGCGGAGGAAGGGTCGCCGGGCACGACGATCGACTGTGGGCGGAGTTCGGCTTCGCCCTTCAGCGTGATGATGCGAGTGCCGTCCGTCTCGACTTCCACATCGAGATCGGCGCCAAAGCCCTTCAGCATCTTTTCGCTATGGTCGCGGGTGGGGATGGGCTCGACGATACGCGTGATGCCTGGGGTGTTGAGCCCCGCGAGCAGGATGGCCGACTTGACCTGCGCAGAGGCGACGGGGAGGCGATAGTCCAGCGGCACGGCCGGGCATGCGCCACGCATGGTCAGCGGCAGACGGTCGCCGGGGCTGGTCGTGAAGCTGGCGCCCATGCGGGACAGCGGTTCGGTGACTCGGGCCATGGGACGTTTGCTCAAGGAGGCGTCGCCGACGAAGGTGGCGGTGATCGCGTGGCTGGCGACCAGACCCATCAGCAGGCGGGTCGAGGTGCCGCTATTGCCCATTTCGAGCGCGCTTTCGGGCTGGAGCAGGCCGCCCACGCCGACGCCGTGAATGTGCCAGATGCCTTCCTCATCCTTGCGGATGTCCGCGCCCATGGCCCGCATGGCGGCGGCGGTGGCAAGGACGTCTTCGCCTTCCAGCAGACCTTCGACGCGGCTTTCGCCCACGGCCAGCGCCGAGAGCATCAGTGAGCGGTGCGAAATGCTCTTGTCGCCCGGCACGGTGACCGAACCGGAAAGCGGCGGCGCGGCAGTGAAGGTCATGGGAGTTGGGTGGTCGAAAGAAGCGGTCACGGGTCAATCCGTCTGGAAGGAACTGAAAAATTGCGCCCGGCTTTTGACAGCGCGGTTTGGCTATGGCAAGGCGCCGTCTCTTCGCGGGCGACCCAGTCGTGCCGCGTAATATCCATTTTGAGCACTCGCAAGAAGGACAAGGCCGGACATGGTCAAGGCTGAATGGGGCACGAAGCGTACCTGCCCGAAATGCGCCACGCGCTTCTACGACCTGGGTAAGGATGACCCGGTCACCTGCATCAACTGCGGCACGGCCTGGGAACCGGAACCGGTACTGAAGTCGAAGCAACCGCTGCCCTATGAGGAAGCGCCCAAGAAGGTCATCGAAACCGCCGATGGCGAAATCGAGACGGCTGATGACGATCTGGATCTGGATCTGGACGTTGATGATGACGGTGATTCGCCGGATAATGACGTCGATCTGGGCGGTGACGACGACCTGGGCGTCGACGCCGCCGCCGATGATGGCGACGACGACAATTAAGTGAATTTTATGCTTGCCAAGGAGGAAGCTGCCACCTAATGGCAGCGACCTCGCAGGCGCCGGACCCAAACGGCGCCGACACTGGAAAACGGGGCCTTAGCTCAGCTGGGAGAGCGCCTGCATGGCATGCAGGAGGTCAGCGGTTCGATCCCGCTAGGCTCCACCAGTTTTTCGGATAAAGAAAATGTCCGTGGGGCATTTTCCCGAAAAACTCCCGAACGTAAGCGAAGGGCGTGGTGAGGTTGCAAACGACCTCGATCAACGCTCCCTAATGCAAATGAGGGACATCCGGCCGACGGCGCGAAGCCGGACATGGTTCGATCCATTGGGATGCGGTATGATGCCGCGCAACGATGGGGCCTTAGCTCAGCTGGGAGAGCGCCTGCATGGCATGCAGGAGGTCAGCGGTTCGATCCCGCTAGGCTCCACCAATTCCCGGGCAAGAAAATGCTCGGACATATCCTCACACTAAGCTCTCAAACGTCGGAAGAGAGACCGTAAACTTGGCAGGGATGCCGCAGGGCTGAGTGATGCTCTGTCGTATTTTGGCCAAAAGTGGACGTTTGATAATATCATCATCCCTGCGAAAGCTGGGATTTCGAGCGATAGCGCACGACCTAGCCTCAAGAGATCCCCGCTTTCGCTGGGATGACGGAAATGAGGGCCATCTTACCCATTGCCACTCCGGGTTTCGCGGCCAGACAATCACCCAAGCTCATCCAAAAGGCCGGCGACGCCGTCGCCCCGCATATAATTCTTTCCATCTCAGCGCTTCACGCTGCATCTGACTTGGGTTAGTCCCCTCAAGATCATGCACGGGGGCAATTTTTCGCGATGAGGGTGAAGTAGGGCGTAATGACGTTGACCCCACTTGCCGCCGTGATTCTCGGCGTCGTGCTGGCCGGATGGCTGGGCGCGGCGATCTGGGCGCTGTCGAGCGGCCAGCGCCGGCGTCGCGAAGGCATGCAGGCTCAGGGCAAGCTGGATCGGCTGTCGATTCTGCTTGCCTCCGCGCCGGCTGCCCCCATCGTCATCCACCCTGATGGCCGGCTGGAAGCGGCCGACCGGCTCGCCAAATGGCTTGGCAAGGATCGGGTACCGACCTTCGTGTCCGAACTGACTGCGCCCGACGGCGGCCTGGAAGCCGATGACGCTGCCGCATTGGCGCAGGAAATCGCCGCCGCCCAGCGCGCGGGCCGCAGCTTCGCGCTGCCGGTGCGGGGCGTCGATTCGTCCCGCCTGTTGCTGGTGCGGGGCGCGCCCGCGGGGCCGGTATTGGCCGAAAGCGGCGGGGTCGTGCTCTGGATTTTCGACGCGACCGACAGCCAGTCGGAAATCCAGACGCTGAAGGGCAAGGTCGAACAGCTCCGTGAGGCGCTGGAAGCGCTGGCGGGACTGGTGGAGGCCGCGCCCTTCCCGATGTGGCATCGCACGGCGGACATGCGGCTCAGCCTCGTCAACACCGCCTATGTCCGGGCGGTGGACGGCGAAAGCGCCCGCGAAGTCATTGCCCATGGCACCGAACTGGTGGAGACGGTCGGCGGCCTCACGCCACAAGCTGCCGCTGCCCAGACGCTTGCCGACGGCACGCCCGTCGAGCGCATGGTGCCGGCCACGATCGACGGCGAAAGGCGGACCATGCGCGTCGTCGACGTCCCGCTGGGGACGGCGGGCGTGGCCGGTTTCGCGATGGACCAGAATGAGCTGGAACAGTCCCGCGTCGAACATCGGCGGCTGGAGGCGGCGCAGCGGGACTTGCTGGACCGCCTGTCCGCCGGCGTGGCGCGCTTTGGGTCCGACCGGGCGTTACGTTTCTGGAACCAGCCCTTCATGAGCCTGTTCGGGCTTGACCAGGAGCGGTTGGCGGACAATCCGCCCTTCGAGCGGGTGCTGGACCAGATGCGCGAAGCGCGGCGACTGCCCGAAAACCGGGACTTCCCGGCGTGGCGCGCGGAAAGGCGCGACTGGTTCCTCTCGCCCGATCCCCGCGAGGAAAATTGGCTGCTGGCCGACGGCACCCATTTGCGCGTCTATGGACAGCCTTTGCCCGATGGCGGGCTGTTGCTGATCTTCGAGGATCGGACCGAGCAAGTCCAGTTGTCGAGCGCGCGCGATACGCTGCTCCGCGTCCGCACGGCGACATTCGACAATCTGTTCGAATCGATCGGCGTATTTTCCTCCGATGGGCGCCTGCATCTTTGGAACAGCCGTTTCCGCTCGATCTGGGACGTGTCCGAGGATTTGCTGGCAAAGCATCCGCGCATCGACGAACTGATGCGAGCGGTCCAATCGCGCCTCGCCAAGCCGCAGCAGGCGAATCTCGTTCGCGAACTGGTGCGCGCCGCCACGGTGGAGCGCAAGCAGCGCGTCGGCCATGTCGGCTTCGCGGATGGGCGCATCTTCGAATTCGCGGCGATCCCGCTACCCGACGGCAATGCGCTATTCACCATGCTCGACGTCACCGACAGCCGCCGGGTCGAGCAGGTGCTGCGCGACCGCAACGACGCGCTGGAGCAGGCGGATAAGGTGAAGACCGCCTTCGTCACCAATATGAGCTATGAGTTGCGCACGCCGCTCACCACCATCGCCGGTTTCGCGGAAATGATGAGCGCGGGTTATGCGGGAGAACTCAGCACGTCCGCCAGGGAATATGTCGACGGCATTCTGCAGAGCACCAACCGGCTCTCCATGCTGATCGACAATGTTCTGGATTTGACGCAGGGCGAGGCGGGGATGCTGCCCATCGAAAAAGCGCCGGTGGACCTGGCAGTGGAAGCCCGCGATGCCGTGGCGCGGATCAAGGGCGACGCCACGGCCAAGGGGATCGACCTTGCCATGTCGCTCCAGTCCAGCCTGGGCACGGTGCAGGGCGACAAGCGCCGGATCGGCCAGGCGCTGGATCATCTGCTGGAAAATGCGGTGCGCTATTGCAGCCGGGGTGGCCGCGTCCTGCTGCATGGCGACGGGACGGCGGACAATGCGCGTCTTGTCGTGTCGGATAATGGTCCGGGTATCAGCGCCAAGCGGCAGGGGACCATCTTCGACGCTTCCTCCCGGACCGAGCAGGCGCGCAACGGCGGCAAGGCCGGGATCGGCCTGCCGCTCGCCAGGCAATTGGCGCAGGCGCATGGCGGGACGCTGCAACTGGTGTCGGAACCGGGGCAGGGCACCATGGTCGTGATCGAGCTGCCCCGTGACTGAGAACGAAATCATCCTGGCGGGGGAGGGCGAGATGCTCGCATTCGGCCATCGTCTGGCCGCCTTCGTTCGCATCGGAGACGTCATTGCACTGGAAGGCGGGCTTGGCGCAGGCAAGACGACGTTGGCCCGAGGCATATTGGAAGGGCTGGGGCTGGAGGAAGAAGCGCCCAGTCCCAGCTTTGCCATCGTCCAGCCCTATGACATTCCCGAAGTCCGCCTGCCCGTTGCTCATGTCGACCTCTACCGGCTCGACAGGCCCGAGGAAGCGGAGGAACTGGCGCTGGACGAGTATCTGATGGACAGCCTGCTGATCGTCGAATGGCCCGACCGGCTGGGAGAGGGCGCCTGGCCCGATGCCTTGCGGTTCCACATCGGCATCGAACCCAACGACGCTCGGCGCTTGACAGCGCGCGTGCCGGGCGCTTGGACGGAGCGATGGTCACAGATATGATCCCGCCCGCCGCCGCTCCCGCTTTCCTCGCGCAAGCGGGGTGGGAGCATGCCGCCATCGTGCCGCTGGCCGGCGATGCGTCTTTCCGCCGCTATTTCCGGGTGATTGACGGTGCGCGCCGGGCGGTGCTGATGGATGCGCCGCCGCCCCATGAAGACCCGCGCCCCTTCATCGCCATTGCAGAGCATCTGACGGCGAACGGCTTTGCCGCGCCACAGATATTGGCCCGCGATCTGGAAGAGGGGCTGGTCCTGATCGAGGATTTCGGTGATCTGCGCGTCAAGGAGCATGTCGAGAACGTGCCCGACGCGGAATGGAATGTGTATAGCCGCGCCGTCGATTTGCTGGCTGCCCTGCATCGTCTGCCTCCCGCCGATGTTCCGCCCTATGACCGCGCCGTCTATCAGCGCGAAGCCGGCCTTCTGACCGAATATTATTGTCCTGCCATTGGTCTGCCGGTGGATGAGGATGCCTATGTCGAGGCTTGGGACGCGGTCCTGCCGATCGTCGAGCAATCGGCCAGCCCGGTCGTCACGGTGCTGCGCGATTTTCATGCGGAAAATATCATGCTGATCGATCGGGCGGCCTCCCATGGGCTGGGCCTGCTCGATTTTCAGGACGCGCTGGCCGGGCACCCGGCCTATGATCTTGTTTCGCTGTTCCAGGATGCGCGGCGCGACGTCTCCCCCGCTCTGGAGGCGGCGATGCTCGATCATTATCGCGCCATCGCCAACCCACCGGCCGACTTCGACGCCGCCTATGCCGTGCTGGGAGCGCAGCGCAATGCGAAGATCATCGGCATCTTCACCCGCCTTTGGAAGCGCGACGGCAAGCCGCGCTATCTTTCCTATCTGCCCCGCATGTGGGATCTGCTGGAGCGCGACCTCGCCCATCCCGCGCTCGCGCCGGTGGCGGCGTGGTTCGCGGCCAATATCCCCGCCGACAAGCGTCATCACGCGTTAGAGGATTTCGTTCCCGCATGATCGATACCGCGATGCTGATGGCCGCCGGATTGGGCAAGCGCATGCGCCCGCTGACCGCGACCCGTCCCAAGCCGCTGGTCAAGGTGGCGGGCAAGCCGCTGATGGATCATGCGTTGGACCGGCTGGCGGCGGGCGGCATCCGGAAGGTGGTGGTCAATGTCCACTATCTGGCCGACACGGTCGAGGCGCATCTGCATGCGCATTGCAACGGCATGCAGGTGGCGATTTCCGACGAACGCCGGAAGCTGCTGGAGACCGGCGGCGGGTTGATCCATGCCAGGGAGCAGCTTGGCGATGCGCCCTTTTTCTGCGCCAATAGCGACAATCTGTGGATTGACGGCCCACAGGAAACGCTGGGCATGATGCGGAAGATCTGGGATCCGGAGCGCATGGATGCGTTGCTGCTGCTGGTCCCGCTGGCCCGCGCCAATTGCCATAAGGGGCCGGGCGATTTTCATATGGACGCGAATGGCCGGCTGACCCGGCGCAAGACGGCCCATGTCGCGCCTTTCGTGTTTACCGGCGTCCAGATCATGTCGCCCAGCCTGCTGGTCGATCCGCCGTCGGAGGTCTTTTCGACCAATGTCTTCTGGAATCGGGCGATAGAGGCGGGGCGCCTCTTTGGCGTCTCGCACCAGGGTCTGTGGTTCGATGTCGGTACGCCGCAGGCCATCCCCGCCGTGGAGACGATGCTGGCCTATGGGTGACCGCACCCGCCCGGCGCTGTTCAACATACCGGCGCACCGCGCCTTTTCCGATGCGCTGGTCGCGGGCATCCTCGCCCAGCATGGCGGCGATCCGATGCGGCTGGCGCAGGGCATGATCCTGTTGCCCAATAATCGCGCCATCCGGTCGGTCAGCGACGCTTTCGTGCGGAAATCGGGGGGCGGGCTACTGTTGCCGCGCCTTGTCGCATTGGGTGATGCCGATTTGGGCGAACAGGTCGGCAGCGCGCTCGATCCGCTGGGCGAGGATGAGGCTGTGCCGCCCGCCATAGCGCCGATGCGCCGCCAGATGATCCTGGCGCGGATGGTGCAGCAGGCTTCGGCGCATCCCGTGGACGCGGGGCAGGCATTGCAACTCGCCCAGGCGCTGGGCACGGTCCTCGATCAGATACAGGTTGAGCGGCTTTCGGTTACCGCGCTGGCCGATCTCACTTTGTCTGACGAACTGTCGCAGCATTGGCAGACCTCGCTCAAGCTGTTCGGCATCCTTCTGGCGCAATGGCCGCAGGAACTGGCGCGGCTCGGTTGCATCGATCTGGCGGATCGCCGCAATCGGCTGTTGGATCGTGTGTCCGCCCGCTGGGCGAAGGTGCCGCCCGAGGGCTTCGTCATTGCCGCGGGCATGTCCACGACGGCCCCGGCGATTGCGGCGCTGCTGCGGCGGATCGCGCTGCTGCCCAGGGGCGCCGTTGTCTTCGCCGGTCTGGACCAGGAGATGGATGGCGACGCCTGGGATGCTATCGGTCCCTTCGACGCCGATCCACTGACCGGCCGGGCGCCCGCAGGGCATGAAACCCATCCGCAATATGCCCTGAAGCGCCTGCTCGACCGGATGAGCGCGACACGCGACGATGTGGCGCTCTGGCGCTGGGGCAGTGAGCATGACGCCCGCGCCGTGCGGGGACGCAATATTTCCAACGCCATGCTGCCGCCGCGCCTGACCAGCCGCTGGCGCGACCTCAAGACGGCGGATCGCTCGCTCGCGGGGGTGGAGGCGCTGGAGGTCGCGACACCCGGCGAGGAGGCGCAGGCCATCGCCATTGCTCTGCGCGAAGCGGTGGAGACGCCGGGCCGCACCGCCGCTCTGGTGACGCCGGACCGGCAATTGGCGACCCGCGTGTCCGCGCATCTCAAGCGCTGGGGCATCGACGCCGACGATTCCGCCGGGCAACCGCTGTCTCGCTTGCCGCCCGGAACCTTGCTGATCGCCATGGCGGAAGCATTGGCGGAACGCTTTGCGCCGGTTGCGTTGCTAACCCTGCTCAAGCATCCGCTCGTCATGCGCGGGGAGGGGCGGCTCGCCTGGCTGGAGGGCGTGCGGGGTCTCGACCTGCTGCTGCGCGGGCCAAGGCCGCAGGCGGGGATCGTCGGTCTCGACCTGCTGCTTGGCGACCGCGAGGGTGAAGATCGGCAGCGCACGCTGCGCGCTCGCACGCGGCAGTGGTGGGTGGAAGCCCGCACCCTGCTCGAACCGTTGGAGCAGGCCTTTCTGGCCGCGCCGGACCTGGCCGGGCAGTTGGCGGCCATTCGCGAACATGCCGGTCGCCTGTCGCACGATGCGGTCTGGGCCGGGCATCAGGGCCATGCCGCCGCCGACCTCTTCGCTGAGATGGAGGAGGCGGCCAGCGAAGGGCCACGCCAGGCCGACATACGCGCGCTGCCAGCCCTGTTCGATCATCTTCTGGGCGGGCTGTCGGTGCGCCCGCCGCAGGGGGGACATCCCCGCATCAGCATCCTCGGTCTGATCGAAGCCCGGCTGGTGCAGACGGACCTGATGATCTTGGGCGGCCTTAACGAGGGTACATGGCCGGGCTTGCCCGCGCCCGATCCCTGGCTGGCGCCGCGCATCCGCCGGGAAATCGGGCTGCCGGGACTGGAAAGCCGGATCGGCCTTGCCGCCCATGATTTCGCGAGTGCCTTGGGCGCGCCGCAAATCCTTATCACGCGGTCCCGGCGCGGGTCGGGTGGCCCGGCGGTCGCTTCGCGCTTCTGGCTGCGATTGAAGGCCATGACCGGGCCGCAATGGAAAAGCGCCGATCGCTATGCCGCGCTGGCGCAAGCGATCGATCATGCGGCGGACCACCGGCCCGCCAACCGCCCGGCGCCGGTGCCGCCGCTGTCGGTGCGCCCGAAAGTCATTCCCGTCACCGATGTGGATCGGCTAAAGGCCGACCCTTACGCCTTTTACGCCAAGCGCATCCTGCGTCTGGCACGGCTCGATCCGGTGGACGCCGATGCCGGGCCGGCCTGGCGCGGCACGGCGGTGCATGAAATCCTCCAACGATGGGCGGAGGAGGGCAGCGGCGACCTGGCCGATCTGGAGGCTCGGGCGCGGGCGATGTTCGACCGGCCAGACGTACATCCCTTGCTGAAAGCGCTCTGGCAGCCGCGCCTGATCGAAGCGATCCGCTGGATCGCCGCCGAGGTGGCGAGCGACCTCGCCGCTGGGCGCAAGATCCTTTCCGTCGAGATTGACGGCCGTGCGGACATTGCAGGGGTCACGCTCACCGGCAAGGCCGACCGCATCGACCTGTTGCCGGACGGGAAGCTCGGCATTGTCGACTACAAGACCGGCAAGCCCCCCAGCGCCCGGCAGGTCAAGGCTGGCTATGCGCTCCAGCTCGGATTGCTGGGTCTGATCGCGGAGCATGATGGCTTTCCCGGTCCCCACACGGCGCCTGTGGCGGGGAGCTTCGAATATTGGTCGCTCGCCAAGAAGGGCGATGCTTTCGGCTATCGGGAAAGCCCGGTCGATCCGATGGGCAAGCGGGACAAGATCATCACCGCCGACTTCACCTCCCAAGTCTATGCGCAGTTCGAGGATATTGCCGCCACCTATCTCCTCGGTTCGGCGCCCTTCGATGCGCAGGTGAACCCCGAAGTCGCGAACTATGGCGATTATGACCAGCTCATGCGGCTGGAGGAATGGTATGGCCGCGACGATGGCTAAAAAGGCCAAGGCTTTGCAACCGCTGGCCGGCGCCCAGGCGCAGGCCGCCGCGCCCGACGCCCATGTGTGGCTGTCGGCATCGGCGGGCACGGGCAAGACCCATGTGCTGACCGCGCGGGTTTTCCGTCTGCTGCTGCAAGGGGTGCGGCCGGAAAATATCCTCTGCCTGACCTTTACCAAGGCGGGCGCGGCGGAGATGGCCGATCGCATCCATGACCGGCTCGCCGCCTGGGTGCAGATGGAGGAGGGCGATCTCTTCCACGATCTGGAGGCTCTGGGAGAGGAGTCCGGCCCGGAAGCCCGCGACCGGGCGCGCCGCCTTTTTGCCGAAGTGCTGGAGTCGACTGGCGGCGGCCTGCGCATCCAGACGATTCACGGCTTTTGTCAGCAATTGCTGACCGCTTTCCCGCTGGAAGCTGACTTGCCCCCCGGCTTCCGGCCGCTCGACCAGCGCGAGCAGGCGACGCTGGCGCGCCAGACGCTGGCCGACATGGTGGTGATGGCGCAGGAACAGGGCGACGATGCGCTGATCGAGGCTTTGCAGGCGCTCAGCCTGCGCATGGGCGAGGGCGGCGCGGAGAATTTCCTGCTGCGCTGCGCGGCCCGGCTGGACGCGCTCAAGGCCTTGCCGGAGGATATCGCGCCCTGGCTGCTGCGGGAACTGGAACTGCCCGAAGGCGATATCGACGCTCATATAGCCACACAGTGCGCGGACGACCTGTTCGATATGCGCACGCTGATATGGATCGCGCAGGCCAATGCGGATTGGGGCACGGGTCGGGCGCTGGAGCGCTGCGACCGGATCGCGCGCTGGCGGAATCTCGATCCGGCGGCGCGGGCGGCCACGCTCACCGATCTTCATGCCGTCTGGGCGAAGGCCGATGGCGAACTGATCTCTACCGCCAAGGGCTGGGCGCCCCCGGTGGATGGCTATGGTGACGCCATTGCGCGCATGCATGAGCGTTGTGCCGAACTGCTGGGCCTCAGGCTCCGCGCCGCCTATGCCGCTTTGCTCGCCAAGGCGCTGCACGCCGGGCGGGTTTATGCCCGCGCCTATGCCGAGGCCAAGCAACTTGCGGGCGCGGTCGATTTCGACGACCTGATCGCCAACACCGCGCAACTGCTGTCCCAGCCCGGCATTGCCGACTGGATACGCTTCAAGCTCGACCAGCGCATCGACCATATATTGGTGGACGAGGCGCAGGACACCAATGTCAGCCAGTGGCAGATCGTCGGCGCGCTGGCGGCGGAGTTTTTCGCGGGCGAAGGGGCGAAGGGCGACAAGGTCCGCACCATCTTCACCGTGGGCGATTTCAAGCAGGCGATCTTCGGTTTTCAGGGCACCAGCCCCGAATCTTTCCGGGCCGCGCAGATCGTCTTTCAGCGCCATGCCGAGGATGCGAGTCATCCTTTTTACGACCTCTCGCTTCAGCACAGCTTCCGCTCGACGCCCGCGGTTCTGGATGTGGTCGACCGCACCATCGCGACGCTGCGCGCCGAGCGTTTCGGGCTGGAACCGGGCGAAGTCCGGCATATCAGCGCGAATCGCTTCCCCGGCGAAGTGCTGCTCTGGAAGCCTGTCGTTGCGGGCCTGTCCGACGAGGCCGAGGGGGAAGAGGATTGGGCCGCCGATCAGGAGCGCGTGCTGGCGCAGACCATTGCGCGCCAGATCAGGCAGTGGATCGATGACGGGCTGATGCTGGAAAGCCGAGGTCGCCCGGTGACGGCAGGCGACATCATGATCCTGGTCCGCCGCCGCAGCGAACTGGCGCGGCTGATCGTGGCCCGGCTCTATGAGGAAAAGGTCGCGGTGGCGGGCATCGACCGCCTGCGGTTGAACGCGCCGCTGGCGGTGCGCGATCTGCTGGCGGCGCTGCGCTTTGCCGTGCAGCCGGAGGATGATCTGAACCTCGCCGCGCTGCTGGTCTCGCCGCTGATCGGGTGGACACAGGACGCGTTGATGGACCGCCTCATCAACCGGCGCACCGGGCTGTGGCAGCATCTGACGCAGACGCTGGATGACATGTTGCTGGAGCCGCTCCGCCAGTTGCTGGGGCAGGCGGACTTCACCACCCCCTATCGCTATCTGGAGGCGATATTGTCCGGCCCGATGGATGGCCGCCGCCGCCTGATCGAGCGCTTGGGCTCCGAAGCCGCCGATCCGATCGAGGAATTGCTGAACGCCGCGCTCGCCTTCGAGAATGACGATTATCCCTCGCTCCAGCGCTTCATCGACTGGTTCGACCGGGGCGAGGTGGAGATCGTACGCGATGCCGCCACGCAGGGCGATTCGCTGCGTCTGCTGACGGTGCATGGCGCCAAGGGCTTGCAGGCGCCCATCGTCATCCTTGCCGATGCCTGTCTTGATCCGGATGCTGGCAATCGCGCGGATTCGCTCGAATGGAACGGGTTGCCGATCATCGCTCCGCGCAAGGCGGAACGGCAGGGCGCGATCGGACAGGTGGCAGAGGAAGCGAGCGCCGTCGAACGCGCGGAACATTGGCGCCTGCTCTATGTCGCTCTGACGCGCGCGGAAGAAAGGCTGGTGGTCGCCGGATCGCTCGGACCCAGGGCCAAGGGGGAGGTCAAGCCCGAAAGCTGGTATGCGGCTGTCGAAGCTGCGCTGATCTCGCTGGAGGCGGAATGGGAGGCCGATCCGCTCTGGGGGGCGCGGCGTAGTTGGCGCGGGAGTGAGATTCTCCCTCCGAAGGCGGCGGAATCCGCAATTGCGGAAAATCAGGCGGTTCATAACGAGCCGCCCTGGCTGCGTCGACCCGCGCCAGCCGAAGCCCGGCCGCCGCGCCCCTTGGCGCCCTCTGCGGCGGTGGAAGACGATGTGCCCTATCCGCCGCCGACCCCTGCGATGCGGGATGCGGCCGAGCGGGGCCGCTGGTTGCATCGGCTGTTCGAGCGGCTGGCCGATGTGCCGCCCGACAGCCGCCGCCTGCGTGCCGACAAATGGCTGGCGCAACAGGGTCTTGCCGATCCCGCGCGGCGGCATGACGTCATTGAACAGGCGTTGCGCGTTATCGAAGACCCGCAATTTGCCGGGCTTTTCGGACCGGATGCGCTGGCCGAAGCGCCGATCGCCGCCGTCGTGGGCGAAGCGGTGATCGCCGGAACCGTCGACCGGCTGCGCATCAGCGACGATCTGGTGCAACTGATCGATTTCAAGACAGGCCGCATATCGCCGCTTGTCGTGGAGGAGGTTCCGCTGGCCCATGTCCGGCAGATGGCGGCCTATGCCGCCGCGTTGCAGGTGATCTTCCCCGATCGCAGGATCGAGGCGGGGCTGCTCTACACCGCCGCGCCCCGGCTCATCACCCTGCCGTCCGAGCTGCTGGCGCGGCACAAGCCGGGCTTTCCGTCCGCGCAGGAGAATTTGCCGCTTCCGCCCGTTGAGACGGACGCCACTCCGTCCTAAATATCTGCCAACCGAAGGAGATACCCAAAATGGCTACCAAGGCAGTCACCGACCTGAGCTTCAAGCAGGACGTCATCGATGCGGACAAGCCTGTCCTCGTCGATTTCTGGGCGGAATGGTGCGGCCCGTGCAAAATGATCGGCCCCGCTCTGGAAGAAATTTCGGAAGAACTGGCTGACAAGGTCGTCATCGCGAAGATCAATATCGACGAAAATCCCGATGCGCCCGGCAAATACGGCGTGCGCGGCATTCCGACGATGATCCTCTTCAAAAATGGCGAAGCCGCCGCCACCAAGGTCGGGGCGGCGCCCAAGAGCGCGCTCAAGGGCTGGATCGAAAGCGTTCTTTGATGGAATGAGGAAAGGCCGGTCTCGGCCTTTCCAAAATATGCTCCTGCGGTGGCAGGAGCATATTTTATCTTAGGTCAGCGGGATCATGACAGTCTCGGCATAGGCTGGCTTTTCGCGCAGCCTGTCATACCAGGCGCGCGCATGCGGCACCTTTGGCCGCTCCATCTCCAGCGTGAAGAAGGTGTGGGCATAAACGCCCATCGGCACGTCCGCGACGCCGAAGCTTTCCCCCGACAGCCAGGGCTGCCCGGCCAATGCGTGGTCGAGGATCAGCATCGCTTCACCCGATGTCCGCGCCGACTTCGCCAAGGCCGCCGCATCCCGATCTTCCGCTTTCCTGCGGATCAGGTTCACAAAGGCATCCCGCTGCGCATCGGCAAAGCTGAACTGCCAATCCATCCATTTGTCGCCCTGCGCCCGTGCCGCCGGATCGGCAGGCCACATCGGCTCAGGCGCATAGCGTCCAGCCAGATAGCGCAGGATCGCGTTGGATTCCCACAGCATAACATCGCCATCCTCGATCGTCGGGATCAGGCGGTTGGGGTTCATCGCGACATAGGCGTCGCTCATGCCGAACTGGCCGCCGACATCATGGCGAACATAGGGAAGGCCGATTTCGCCGGCGAACCAGGCCACCTTCTTCACATTATGCGAGTTGAGGCGTCCCCAGATCGTCAGCATATCCGTCCTTCCCTATTTCAGCGGAACAGCCGCTCCGCCGCCAGATCCCAAAGGCGCGGTGACGAAGCCCCCAGCAGCCCGCGCCGCAGATCGCCCACGACATAGGGCGATCCGTCCAGCCGCTGGCACCGCCCGCCCGCTTCGTTGAGAAACAGCGTCCCCGCCGCATGATCCCAGGGCAAAGTGCGCGCGAAGACCGAAATGTCGTTCTGCCCCAGCACCAGGCGCGGATATTGCTCCGCGGCGCAGCGGGGAATATCCACCAGTTGGAAACTGGCCTTCGACCGGCGCTTGATGTCGGCGCGTTCTTCATCGGTCATGAAATAGACGGCGAGCGCGGCGATTGGCAGCGCTTCGCCGCTTTCCCGGGCATAGACCTGCTCGCCATCGATATGGCTGCCCGCGCCCAATATGGCGTGGCATAGACGTCCCGTCAGCGGGTCCAATATCCACCCGGCCAGGATTGTCCCCGAATCGGCCAGCGCGACCATGATGCCGAAGGGCGGCTTGCCCGCTGCGAAATTCCCCGTCCCGTCGATCGGGTCGATGATCCAGTTCAGCCCTTCGCCTGCGCGGTCCAGGATGGCGGGATCGGCAGCGCAGGCTTCCTCCCCGATGATGCCTGCTTCAGGCAATAAGGCGGCCAGCCCTTCGGCCAGTCGGATTTCGCTTTCCTTGTCCGCGATGGTGACGAGGTCGTCGGCCGCTTTCTCGCTGACTTCATGGCTGGCGAGATTCTGGTAGCGCGGCATCACGACGTCCCGTGCCACTTCGCGCATCAGCGCGACGACAGGATCGTGCAATTCGATCGGCATCGGCTCCGCCCTATTCTCAGCTACGATAATCCGCGTTGATCGAGATATAGCCGTGAGTCAGGTCGCATGTCCAAACCGTCGCCCGACCGTCGCCCAGCCCCAGATCGACGCCGATCAATATGTCCTGCCCCTTGAGATGGGCCGCCACCGGCGCTTCGTCATAGCCCTCGACCGCCAGGCCGCACGAAGCCACCTGAGTCGTGCCGAAGCGGATGGAGAGCTTGTCCCGGTCCGCAGGCTCGCCCGCCTTGCCGATTGCGGCCACCACGCGGCCCCAATTGGCGTCCTCCCCGGCGATGGCGGTCTTCACCAGCGGCGAATTGGCAATGGAGAGGGCGATGCGATGCGCGCTGGCGTCGCTTTCCGCGCCCTCGACGCTGATCTCGACGAACTTCGTCGCGCCTTCGCCGTCGCGCACCACCAGATGCGCAAGCTGGCGGCAGAGATCTCCCAGCGCGGCCGCAAAGGCATCGGCCCCCGCGTCATCCATGGAGGCGAGCGGCGCATTGCCCGCTTTACCTGTCGCGAAGGCCAGCACCGTGTCGCTGGTCGAGGTATCGCTGTCGACCGTGATGCAGGAGAAGGTCTTCCTGTTGGCGGCGGACAGCATCTGCTGCAACAGCTTGGGATCGATGGCGGCGTCGGTGAAGATATAGCCGAGCATCGTTGCCATGTCGGGCGCGATCATTCCCGAACCCTTGACGATCCCGACCAGCTCGACCCGCGTGCCGCCGATCATGGCGGAGGCCTGGGCGCCCTTGGCATAGGTATCGGTCGTGCCGATGGTCGTCGCGGCATCTTCCCAGCCACAGGGGGGGGCCGTGAAGGCGGCTTCCAGACCCGCCTCGGCCTTGTCCACCGGCAGCGGAACGCCGATCACTCCGGTCGAGGAGATGAAGATATCCGAAGGCTGGCAGTCCAGATGATTGGCGACCTTGGCGGCGATCGCCTCCACGGCGGCGCGGCCGCGATGCCCGGTAAAGGCATTGGCATTGCCCGCATTGACCACCAATGCCCGCGCCGATCCCAGCGGAATGGCGTCCCGGCACCATTCCACCTCGGGGGAGGGGCATTTGCTCTGCGTCGTGACGCCCGCGACCGCCGTGCCTTCAGCCAGCTCAACATAGGTGAGGTCGCAGCGGTCCCAATTCTTGTAGCGCGCTCGCGCCACGCGAGCCGTGACGCCCGCAATGGGCGGAAGATTGGGGAAAGCGGCGGGGGCGAGGGGCGAGCGTTCAGTCATGCCCGTCGATTAGCGCAATATGCCCGTCCGTCAACGGCGAGATGGGCGGATATACAGCTTTCCAACGCCGTCCGGCATGGCGAGCATTCGATAGGCGCGCTGCTTTGCATAGACGATCAGGCTGTCGTCGGGCCGCAGAGGCAGTTTGCGCGTTCCCATTTCATAGCCGACCAATATGGCCTCGGGCGGATCGCGGTCCAAATCCATCAAGGTTGCCGGAATCATCGCATGAATGTTGCGCGCTTCGGCCTTGTCCATCGTCCATCCCGTCCGATAGACGAAGGGGCCTGGGGCAAAGCGCCGGTCGATGTTCAGGCCGCTATCGACCAGTTGCTGGGGCGAAAGGCTGACGATCTCGTCATCGCCGGTCAGAGCGCGCACCTGCGCGCCCGCCCAGCGAGCATTGGCGCTCGCGGTCAGGATGGGTGATCCGTGGCGCGTCATCGCCGCGACATGGCGGCCCGACGGCAACAGCCCCGGCACAGCGGCAAGGCAGAGCAAAGCGATCAAACCCGGCCGCATACGACCATGCCATGCCCGCGCATCGTCCAGCATGATGCCGAGCGCCAAGCCCAGCGGCGGCAGCAGCGGCATGACATATTGAAGCTGGGACGGCGTGGGCAATGCAGCGCCGATCAATCCACCGCCGATCATCCAATAGGCAAACTGCCTCTCAGGCGGGCAGGCTCGCCCGCGATTCGCCCACGCATGACCAAGGATCATGGCAAGGCTCATCAGAGCCGGTCCCCGCCAGAGATATTTTGCGAGATCCGCGAATTTCTCACCCAATGCCAGCTCGTCGCCCGCTCCATTGGCCGCATACCAGGCGAAGGGAGCGCTCGCGGCAAAGGTGACGACGCCATAGGAAAAGGCGGCTGGCGCTGCGGCCCAGGCCATGAGCATCGGCGCGATCCCGGCCAATGCGCCAAGGGCGAGCCAAAGGGCATGGCGACGATAGGCCAACAGGGCAAAGCCACCCGCCGCCGCGCCCAATGGAATGAAATTGAGCTTGGCGGCGATCGCCAGTCCGAAGAACAACCCCGCCGCGAACCAGTGGCGCCGCCGCCCGATGTGCAGCGCTGCGATCATCAGGAGCATCGCCAGCGTGGCCAGCATGGTCGGCAGCATGTCGTTGCGGATCACGCTGGCGGTGAACTGAAACGCGGCCGTCGTGGCCATGAAGATGGTCGCGAGGGCCGCGCTGCGGCGTGAAACGCCTGCCCGGCGCTGAACAAGATATAGCAGCAGGAGTGTGCCCACCGCGCAGGCCGCCGTAGCGAGCCGCATCGCCGCCAGCATCTTTCCCGGAAACGCCCAGGCGAGCAGCGCGAACAGCCAAGCGTGCAGCGGCGGCTGAAGGTAGAGGAAGTCCCGATAGATCAGCATGTGCGAACTGAACCAGGCACCTGCGATATATTGGCTCTCATCATGATCGAAAGGCGTGGCGAGCGCCGCAATCCCGAACCAGAGGAGGGCCGCAACCGCCGCCATCACGATAAAAGTCGCGCCACGCAACTTCATGCGGGCAGGGGCGGGAACCATCGTCAAATGCCTCTCATTTTATCAGGCTTTGGCACAAGACGCCGCGATCCGCCAATATCCCGCTTATCCGATCATTTCGTTTCGGAAAATTGGGGCGGTCACCCCTTATTACACTGTCGCGCCATGCCTGCTCTGATTGACTAACGCCTGTGCGCCCCCTAAATCGCCGCGCATGTCTGCGTGCGTCGCCCTTAAGGCGCGCGCGTCCCCTTTTGTCAGGAACTTGCATGTTCGGCGCACTCGCCAAGTCCATTTTCGGCTCCTCCAACGACCGCTATGTGAAGTCGCTGGGCAAGACCGTCGAACAGATCGCGTCTTTCGAACCCACCATCTCCGCGATGACCGATGAGGAATTGACGGCGCAGACCGTTCGATTCCGGGAGCGGCTGGCGCAGGGCGAAACCCTGGACAGCCTGCTGCCCGAAGCCTTCGCCACGGTGCGGGAAGCCGCCAAGCGCACACTGGGCCAGCGCCATTATGATGTGCAGATGGTCGGCGGCATCGTCCTCCATCGCGGCGAGATCGCGGAAATGCGCACGGGCGAGGGCAAGACGCTGGTCGCGACGCTTGCCACCTATCTGAATGCGCTGGAAGGGAAGGGCGTCCACGTCGTCACGGTGAACGACTATCTCGCCAGCCGCGACTGCGAATGGATGGGGCAGGTCTATCGCTTCCTTGGCCTCACGACCGGCGTGATCGTGCCGAACCTGTCGGAAGACCAGCGGCGCGAGGCCTATAACGCCGACATCACCTATGCGACGAACAACGAACTCGGCTTCGACTATCTGCGCGATAACATGAAGTATGACCGCGCATCGATGGTGCAGCGGCCTTTCAACTTCGCCATCGTCGACGAGGTGGACTCGATCCTGATCGACGAAGCGCGCACGCCGCTCATCATTTCGGGGCCGACCGATGACAAGTCGGAACTCTATGTCTCGGTCGACGCCATCGTGAAGCGGCTGGACGAGGCCGATTATGAAAAGGATGAGAAGCAGCGCACCGTCACCCTGACCGAGGACGGGACCGAGAAGATCGAGCGCATGCTGGAAGAGGCGGGGCTGCTTCAGGGCGCCAACCTCTATGATTTCGAGAACACCGCCGTCGTCCATCACGTCAATCAGGCGCTGCGCGCGAACGCCATGTTCCGCCGCGACATCGATTATATCGTCAAGGACGGCAAGGTCATCATCATCGACGAGTTTACCGGCCGCATGATGGACGGCCGCCGCTGGTCGGATGGTCTGCATCAGGCGGTGGAAGCCAAGGAAGCGGTGAATATCGAGCCGGAAAACCAGACGCTCGCCTCCATCACCTTCCAGAATTATTTCCGCATGTACCCCAAGCTGGGCGGGATGACCGGCACGGCAGCGACCGAAGCGACCGAATTCTTCGAAATCTACAAGATGAACGTCGTCACCATCCCGACCAACCGGCCGGTGCAGCGCGTCGATGAGGAAGACAGCTTCTACAAGAATCTGGAAGACAAGTTCCGCGGCATCGCCAAGACCATCAAGGTCCACGCCGAGCAGGGACAGCCGGTCCTCGTCGGTACGGTATCGATCGAAAAATCGGAAATGCTGTCCGAGTTCCTGAACCAGGAAGGGGTCAAGCATGCCGTCCTCAACGCCCGCTTCCATGAAAGCGAAGCGCATATCGTCGCGCAGGCGGGCCGCAAGGGCGCGGTGACGATCGCCACCAACATGGCCGGTCGTGGCACCGACATCAAACTCGGCGGCAATCTGGAGATGCGGGTCGAGGATGAGCTGCGCGATATGCCGGAGGGACCGGAGCGCGAAGCGGCCATCGCCCGCATCGATGCCGAGATCGAGGCCGAAAAGGCCGAAGTGCTCGCCGCCGGCGGTTTGTTCGTCCTCGCGACCGAGCGGCATGAAAGCCGTCGCATCGACAATCAGCTTCGCGGTCGTTCAGGCCGTCAGGGCGATCCCGGCCTGTCGCGCTTTTACCTCAGCCTTGACGACGATCTGATGCGCATCTTTGGCCCGGACACCATGTTCGCCAAGATGATCCGATCGAATCTGGAGGATGGCGAGGCGCTGCCCCCGTCCAAATGGCTGAGCAAGGCGATCGAGACCGCGCAGAAGAAGGTCGAGGCGCGCAACTACGATATCCGCAAGCAGGTCGTTGAATATGACGACGTGATGAACGACCAGCGCAAGGTCATTTACGAACAGCGCAGCGACATCATGGACGCGGAGACGGTGGACGATGTCGTTGTCGACATGCGGCATGAGACGGTCAACGATCTGGTCGGCGCCTCCTGCCCGCCGGGCACCTATCCCGAACAATGGGACATGGAGCGCCTGAAGGCCCGCACAGCGGAGGTGCTGAACCTCCAACCCGATTTCGATGCCTGGCTGGCCGAGGATCATGTCGATCCGGAAATGATCGAGGAACGGCTGACCGCGTTGGCTGACGAAGCCGTGGCGGAGAAGGTCAAGGAACTCGACCCCGAAAACTGGCATATGATCGAGAAGAGCATCCTGCTCCAAAGCCTCGATCATCATTGGAAGGAGCATCTGTCGACCCTCGACGCGCTCCGCCAGGTCGTGCACCTGCGCGCTTATGCACAGAAGACGCCGATCAACGAGTATAAGCAGGAAGCCTTCGCCCTGTTCGAGCGGATGCTGGGCAATATCCGGGAAGATGTGACCGGGTCGATCGCCCGCGTTCAGTTCCGCATGGAAGAGCCGCTGCCCGAATTCGAGCTGCCGGTGCTGCCCGACTTCATCACCACGCATATCGATCCGTTTTCGGGCGAAGATAATAGCGGGGACATTGACGGCGGACAGATTGGCGGCATCACCACGACCCTGCCGCGCCCGTCTGTAGGCGCTGGTCAGGGCGGAGAATTCGCCAATCTGGACATCAGCCGCAATGCGCCGTGCCCCTGCGGTTCGGGCCAGAAATACAAGCATTGCCACGGCGCGCTTAGTTAAGCGCGCCGAGATTCTGCCGCACCGATCTAGGGTGTGTGGAGATTCAGCTCAGGGTGAGGCGAAAATTGCGGATTTCGAGAACCGGCGCGCAGCGACCATGAAGGTCGTGAGCACCGGAAGCGCAGAAAGCCGCGATTTGCAGCCCGCCATGGGCTGAATCTCCACACACCCTAAATCGACAGACCCCGCGGGCGGCCTTAATCGCCGGGCCGGCCGCCGTGCAATTTCGCCCATAATTGAGCGGTGCCGGCTTCCTGGGCCTTGTTCACATATTGCGCGGCGATCAACCATCCCTTGATCGGCCGCAGGGGCAGGATCGTCGTCAGGATCAGCACAGGAACCCCGACCGCCAGATGTACCCACAGCCCCGGTCGGGCCAGGATCTCCAGCATGATGATGAAGACCACTCCCGGCACGCAGGCGAACAACTGCACGAAAACGGCCGGCCCGTCCGCCGGATCGGCAAAGTCATAATTCAGCCCGCAGACCTCGCAATGATCGCGCACCGTCAGAAAACCGCGAAATATATGTCCCTCGCCGCAGCGCGGGCAGCGGCCCAAGAGCCCTGTCTCGATCGGTGAACGCCGTTTCCATCGTCCGCCATTTTCCGCCGCCGATTGCATCGCTGAAATCCCGCCTGTGTCGTCCATCGTCATGCCATCCTATCAACGGCAGAAATGTCTGCATTCAGTGGAATTTTCAATTGGGCTTTTTGCCCTAGGGACGCCCGCCTTCGACCATAAGGGTTACGTTACGGAAAGCGTGCGCTCTACCTTTGGGTAGATTGCCAGAAACCCGCCCCTTTGCTATGCGGACGATGATTTGGATGCCCGACAGCAAACAAGTCGCGCTCCCGGCTATCCCTTGCCCGGGGGCGCTTTTTTTTAAATTAGGTGCGTGGGCAGAAGTTCCCGTCAGCCGATCACGGCTCTCTTTCCATCGCGTCGTGCAGAACCTGATCGGGGCAGGACAGCGCCAAGGCTCTGACTTTATAGCGCAGCGCGAGTTCGCGATGGGCCGCGATCTCCTGCGACGAAGCGCTCCGCCGTGCCGCAGCATCGGCCTTCGCGGTTTCCTCTCTTGCGCGCCGAAACAGATAGCGCGCGTCAGTATCGGCAGACATCGTCACCTCCGATGATGAAGGGGCCGATTCTAGCATCGGAAAAACCGCCCCGCTTTAACCAGGATCAATTTTACCGACTTGAGGAAGGGAATGGCGGACAGGGTGGGATTCGAACCCACGGTGAGCGTAAACCCACGGCAGTTTTCAAGACCGCTGCCTTAAACCACTCGGCCACCTGTCCGTTGCCACGCTTCCTAGCGAACCCGGCGGCCATGCCAAGCGCAAAATCGCAGGAAGGCGCTTTCGGCGCTGGAATGGCGTCATGCGCCAATAAGGGGATTCACGCCACGGCATCCCTGTGCAACAAAAGGGGATAAGGAGATTCTTCAATGCGTTCGTCGATCATGTCGCTGTTGCTGGGACTGGCTGCCGTCATGGCGGGCAGCCTGACGGCCGACAGCGTCATGGCGCAGGAGGATGTCGCCTTTCGCGCCTATCTCGAATCCCTTCGTCCCAAGGCTCGCGCTCTGGGCATCCGGGACGCGACCCTGGACAGCGTGTTTCCGGGCCTGACGCCCAATCCGCGCGTGGTTCAACTCGATCAAACCCAGCCCGGCGGCAGCGTTTATGCGCCGATCCCCAATTTCGAACCCTATCGCCAGCAACATGTCGATGCGGCGCGCATCAGCCGGGGCCGCACTGCCTATCTCGCCAATCGCGCCCGGCTGGCCAGGATCGAGGCGGAAACCGGCGTGCCGGAGGAGGTCATGGTCGCCATTTACGGCCATGAAACCAATTACGGTTCCTACACCGGCGATTTCGACCTGATCCGTTCCCTCGCGACCCTCTCTTACGAAGGGCGCCGACGGACGCTGTTCGAGCCGGAATTGCTCGCGACGCTCAAGATGCTGGACAATGGCGTCCCGCGCAGCCGACTGGTGGGCAGTTGGGCAGGGGCGACGGGCTATCCCCAATTCCTGCCCAGCGTCTATCTGCGGCTGGGCAAGGATGGCGACGGCGACGGTCGGGTCGACATCTGGAATAGCGAAGCCGACGCGCTCGCATCCATCGCCAATTATTTCGTCCATGCCGGATGGCGGCGGGGTCAGCCCTGGGGCGTCGCCGTGTCCGTGCCCGTCAGCCTCGATCGCGCAAGCATCGCCGCGCGCACCAATCCGGCCCGTTGCGAGCGCGTGTTCAACCGGCACAGCCGCTGGCTCAACATGGCCGAATGGCGGCGCATGGGGGTTGTGCCGACTGGCGGAAGCTGGCCCGCCGACGGGGTGATGGCGACGCTGCTGGAACCCGATGGTCCGGGCAAGACCGCTTATCTGCTCACCAGCAATTACCGGGCGATCCTCGATTATAATTGCTCGAACTTCTACGCCCTGTCGGTCGGCCTGTTGGCCGATGCGGTGAAGCAATAGAGCGCTTTGAGATCGGCCCTCTCATGGCTAATGAAAGCGCAAGGCACTCGAAGAATCCACCAGTCCGAAGGCAGTCCCGCATGAAAAAGTCTATCGCCGCCCTCCTTTTCGTCGGGTTGCTGTCCCAGCCGCTGACCGCCGCCGCGCCGCCCTATACCGGCGAAGCGCCGATCGCCTATCTGAAGGACCTATCATCGGGCGCGGTTCTCTATGACAAGGGCGGCGAGACGCGAATGCCGCCCGCTTCCATGGCGAAGATGATGACGGTCCACGTCGCCTTCCGTCTGATCCAGAAGGGCGACCTGAAGCTCGACCAGAAATTCACGGTCCGCCCGGAAACCTGGCAGCAATGGCACGGCCCCCAGGCCGGTTCGACCATGTTCCTTTCCCCCGGCGAGCAGGTGTCGGTGGAAAATCTGCTGCATGGCATCGTCACCCTCTCGGGCAATGACGCCTGCGTCGTGCTGGCGGAGGGCATTGCCGGAACCGAGCAGGCCTTCGTCGCGCTGATGAATCAGGAGGCGAAGCGCCTAGGCCTCAAGAACAGCAATTTCGGCACCAGCAACGGCTGGCCGGACGAAGGCGTGACCTATGTGACCGCCGCCGACCTCGCGAGCCTGGCCGAAGCGACGATCGAGGAAACGCCCGGGCTCTACAAGAAATTCTACGCCACGCGCGCCTTCACCTGGGGCAAGACGATGGGCGGCGCGGATATCGAGCAGGGCAACCGCAATCCCATTCTTGGCAAGGTGGCGGGCGCCGATGGGTTGAAGACCGGCCATACCGAGGAAGCGGGCTATGGCTTCACCGGATCAGCCGAACAGGAAGGCCGCCGTCTGGTGATGGTCGTTGCCGGCCTTACCAGCGCCAATCAGCGCATTGCCGAATCCGTGCGCTTCATGGATTGGGGCTTCCGCGCATGGAAGGCGCAACCGCTGTTCAAGAAAGGACAGACGGTGGAAACCGCCGAAGTCCAGCTCGGCAGCGCCACCAAGGTCGCGCTTGTCGCGCCGCAGGACATGGCCGTGACCCTGCCCCGTGCGGCGTCGTCCAACATCTCGGTCAAGGTTGCCTATACCGGCCCGATCAAGGCGCCCATCGCCAAGGGACAGAAGATCGCCCAGTTGATCATCTCCACGCCCGATACCCCGCCGCAGATCCTGCCGCTGGTCGCGGGCGAGGAAGTCTCCGAAGCGGGCATATTCGGCCGTCTGTGGAACGGGCTGAAGTCGTTCTTCGGGTGACAGCCACTCGAACGACCAGGGGCCGCTTCATCTCGCTGGAAGGCGGGGAGGGGGCCGGCAAGTCGACCCAGCTCCGGGCGCTTGCCGCGGCACTGCGCGCCCGCGGGCTGGAAGTGGTCGAAACCCGCGAACCCGGCGGCAGCGAAGGTGCGGAAGCCATTCGCGCATTGCTGCTGACCGGCGGTGCCGATCGCTGGAGTCCCCGCGCCGAAGCGCTGCTGTTCGCCGCTGCCCGTGCGGACCATGTCGAAAAGTCGATCCGGCCTGCGCTGGATCGCGGCGCATGGGTGTTGTCCGACCGCTTTCTCGACAGCAGCCGCGCCTATCAGGGCATGGGCGAACTGACCGATGCGGACATATTGACGCTCCACCGGATCGGCAGCGAGGGCTTCCTGCCCGATCGCACCCTCTTCCTCACCTTGCCCGAGGCGGAAGCGATGGCGCGCGCCCGGTCGCGGGACGGAGATGCCTCCGACCGGATCGGTGGGCGCGATCGCCGTTTTCATCAGGCCGTTGCCAGTGCTTTTACGCGCTTTGCCGAGCAGGAGCCGATGCGCTTCCTCACTGTCGATGCGTCGGGTGATAGCGAAGGGGTGACGAAGCGCTTGCTGCATGCGCTGCGGGATTTGCTGCCATGACGTCACTTCTCGGCCATGACGAACAGGCGCACACATTGCTGAGCGCGGCGCGGAGCGGGCGTCTTCACCATGGCTGGATTCTGGCTGGCCCGCGCGGCATCGGCAAGGCGAGCTTCGCTCGCGCCATGGCGCTGCGCCTGTTGGCGGAGGCCGCCGGTCCGCCGGTTTCGGCCGAAGGGCTGGACGTGCCGCAGGATCATCCGATCCGCCGCCTGATCGAGGCCGATTCCCATCCCGACTATGCCGAGCTTTACTGCCTGGAAAAGGAGAGCGGCACGGCGCGCAACATTACGGTCGATCAGGTCCGTGGCCTTCAGCGCCTGATCCAGTCGGCTCCGTCCATGTCCTCGCGCCGCATCGTGGTGATCGACAGCGCGGACGATCTGGAGCGCGGCGCCGCCAACGCCCTGCTCAAAAATCTCGAAGAGCCGCCGGCCGACATGCTGTTCCTGCTGGTCAGTCACGCTCCCGGCCGCCTGCTTCCGACTATTCGTTCCCGCTGCCGCACACTGCGTTTCGATACGCTGGGCGAAGACGCTATGCGCACCATCCTGCGCGCAGCGGACGAAAGCCTGTCGCCGGATGAGTTGAGCGCCCTGATCCATGCGGGGGAAGGCTCTCCCGGCAAGGCATTGCGCTATGCGGG
This sequence comes from Sphingobium sp. SJ10-10, assembly GCF_036038995.2. Lineage (NCBI taxonomy): Bacteria > Pseudomonadati > Pseudomonadota > Alphaproteobacteria > Sphingomonadales > Sphingobiaceae > Sphingobium > Sphingobium sp. SJ10-10. The sequence goes on along the minus strand of NZ_CP158132.1, from coordinate 1,034,522 downwards.
CTTGAACATCGCGGATATCGAACAGTCGCTCGCAGCCATCGCAATTGACGGCGACCCCGGCAACCGCCAGCGCCTGATCCTCGCCAAGACGCTGGCGTCGAAGGCGGCGCGGCCTCGTTATGAAGCCTTCCTCGAACGCGCTCCCGCTTTCATAGCGGCTGCTGCGCGTCAGCGGCGGGGGAGCGATCTGGGCAAGGCGCTTGACCATTGGGAAGCCGCCCGCCAGCTTGCCAGCGGCGCCATCATCCTGTCGCTGGAACCGGGCGCGGTGGTGTTCGAACTGGCCGGGCATGTCGCGGCGCTCGCGCACTGAAAAGCGGCTTTGCGCAAGGGCTAACTATCGCTAGGGAAGGCCCATGTCGAAGCCCTACACCATCACCACCGCCATCAGCTATCCCAATGGCCGCCCGCATATCGGCCATGCCTATGAGGTGATCGCCACCGACGCGATCGCCCGTTTCCAGCGGATGATGGGCCGCGATGTCTTCTTCCAGACCGGCACGGACGAACATGGGCTGAAAATGGCCCAGACAGCCCGCAACCGGAATATGGAGCCGCGCGAGTTGGCGGACGAAATGGCAAGCTATTTCAAGGCTATGAATGATGGCCTGAATATCAGCTATGATCGCTTCATCCGCACCAGCGAGCCGGATCATCACAGCGCCAGCCAGGCCATCTGGCAGGCGATGGAGGCCAATGGCGATCTCTATCTCGGCCGCTATGAAGGCTGGTATTCGGTCCGCGACGAAGCCTTTTACGACGAGAAGGAACTGACTGAGGGAGAGGGCGGGCAGAAGCTTTCGCCCCAGGGCACGCCGGTCGAATGGACGGTAGAGGAAAGCTGGTTCTTCCGCCTGTCCGCCTATCAACAGAAGCTGCTGGACCTATACGCCAGCCAGCCGGATTTCATCCAGCCGGACAGCCGACGCAATGAGATCATGCGCTTTGTCGAGGGCGGCCTTTCCGACCTCAGCGTCTCGCGCACCAGCTTCGACTGGGGTGTGAAGGTGCCCGGCAGCGACGGCCATGTGATGTATGTGTGGGTCGATGCGCTCACCAATTATCTGACCGGCTGCGGCTATCCGGACGACGCCGGACGCATGGCCCGCTATTGGTCGGAAGGTGGCGATATCACGCACATCATCGGCAAGGATATCGTGCGTTTTCATACGGTTTACTGGCCAGCCTTCCTGATGAGTGCGAAGCTGCCCTTACCGAAACAGGTCTTCGGCCACGGCTTCCTCCTCAACCGGGGTGAGAAGATGTCCAAGTCTCTCGGCAATGTGGCCGATCCGATGGAACTGGCCGAGCGTTTCGGCGTGGACCAGCTTCGCTATTTCCTGCTGTCCGAAGTCACTTTCGGCAATGACGGCAGCTACAGCGCGGAGGCGATCGTCGCCCGGTCCAACAGCGACCTTGCCAACAGCTTCGGCAATCTCGCCCAGCGGACGTTGAGCTTCATCGCCAAGAATCTCGAAGGCCGCCTGCCCGAACCGGCTGCGCAGGATGTCGACAGCGACCTCCTCAAGACCATCGCTGAGGCCGCGCAGACCTTCCAGGCCGCCATGGCCGATCTAGCGCCGTCTGTTGCCATCGAAGCATGGATGCGGGCGGTCTTCGCCTGCAACGCTTATATCGACGCGCAGGCGCCCTGGACGCTCCGCAAAACCGACCCCGCCCGGATGGAGGCAGTGCTCGCCACTTTGTACGAAGCCATCGTCCATCTCGCCATCATAATCCAGCCGGTCATCCCGGCCAGCGCGTCGGCTCTGCTCGATCAGATGGGCGTGGCCGGGGAAGGGCGGAGCTATGCCGCCATTGGCAGCGACTGGTATGCGCAGCTTCGCGCTGCGGGTTTCATCCTCGGCGCGCCCAAGCCGCTTTTCCCGCGCCTCGAACTGCCCGCCGAAGAGGCATGAGATCATGCTGATCGACAGTCACTGCCATTTAAATTACAAAGGGTTGATCGAGGATCAGCAGAATGTGCTTGAACGGGCGCGCGGCGCCGGCGTCGGCCTGATGCTCAACATCGCCACGCGTGAAAGCGAGTGGGACGATGTGCTGGGCACGGCGCTGCGCGAACCCGATGTTTGGGCGACCGTCGGCATCCACCCACATGAAGCGGACGAACATCCGCATGTCGACACGGCCAAGCTGGTCGAACGCGCCACCCACCCGCGTATCGTGGGCATAGGCGAGACCGGCCTCGATTATTATTACGACCATAGCGATCGCGAACGGCAACAGCGTAGCTTCCGCTCCCATATCGCGGCGTCCCGCGAAACGGGTTTGCCGCTGATCGTCCACACCCGCGATGCGGAGGAGGATACGCTCGCCATCATGCGCGATGAAATGGGGAAGGGGGTTTATGGCGGCGTCATCCACTGCTTCACCGCCAGCGGCGCTTTTGCCGATGCTACGATGGAACTGGGTTTCTATATCAGCATTTCCGGTATCGTGACCTTCAAGAACGCCAGGGATTTGCAGGAAACGGCTGCGCGACTGCCGATCGACAGGCTGCTTATCGAAACTGACTCTCCGTTTCTCGCGCCAGTCCCCCATCGTGGCAAATCCTGCGAGCCCGCCTTTGTGGCTGATACCGCCCGCTTTCTCGCCAACCTGCGGGGAGAGAGCGTCGAACAACTGGCCGAAGCGACGTCCGCGAATTTCCGCAAGCTTTTCAGCAAGGTCGGAGCCACATCCGCGGCATGAGCCTCAAGCTCACCATCTTGGGCAGCGGCACCTCCTCGGGCGTTCCCCGGATCGGCAATGACTGGGGCGCCTGCGATCCCGATGAACCGAAGAACCGGCGTACCCGCGCCTCGATACTGATCGAAAGTCCGACGACGCGGCTTCTGATCGACACCTCGCCCGATATGCGCGCGCAATTGCTGGCGGCGGATGTGGTTCATATCGATGCCATCCTGTGGACGCATGACCATGCCGACCACAGCCACGGCCTGGACGATGTCCGCCAGCTCTATCATCATCGCGGTACTCCCGTGCCGGGCTACGCCCGACCGCAGACGCTCAGATTGCTCCGGGAACGCTTCGGCTATGCCTTCGAAGGGCGCCACGGCTATCATCCCACGATCGAGGCCCATGCGCTGCCCGACGGCCTGCGCATCGGGGACATCAGCATCGCCTGCACCGATCAGCCCCATGGCGAAATCTTCTCCACCGGGTTTCGCTTTACACATAATGGCCATTCCATTGGCTATGCGACTGATTTTCATGACATAACGGTCGATATGCTGGCTCTTTATGATGGGCTGGACATCTGGGTGGTCGATGCCTTGCGGGAAAAGCCGCATCCGACCCATGCACATCTGGCGCTTACAATGGATGCCGTGCAGGCCGTGCGGCCCCGACGTGCCATATTGATCCATATGGACCAGAGCATGGACTATGCCACCTTGCGCCGGACACTCCCGGAAGGGGTGGAACCGGGCTATGACGGTCTGGTAGCCGAACTGGGCGAGACGTAGAAGGCGGGGTGGAAGCATGGATGGCGATCAGGCAATGTCCAGTCTCTGGTATGTGCTGGCGCTTGTCCTGGTCGGATCGGCCCTCTTGGCCCGACGCGTGCCGTCGGGCGGTCTCATGCGCATGGCGATACTTTGGATCGTCATCTTTGCCGCGCTGCTCGGCCTGTTCAAGACCGGTGAGAAATTCGGCCTGTTTTCCGGCCGCATGAGCGGGGAAGGGGGCGAGTCCTCATCATTGTCGAGCAGTGACGCGCCCGCACCATTGCCCCCTGCGCGAGCGGAGGGGCAGGCGTTGCGCATTCCCATCGCGGCCGATGGGCATTATTGGGTGGAGGGCATGGTCAACGGCACGCCGACCCGTTTCCTGATCGATAGCGGCGCAAGCGTCACGGCCTTGTCCGTAACCTCGGCTCGGGCATCCGGGCTCAATTTCGACCTCAACGCTCCCGGCGTCAGCATGATGACAGCGAACGGCAAGATCGACGCCAAACGCTCCACCATAGCGACCCTGGCCATCGGTCCGATCCGTGCCAGCGATATCGACATCGTCATTTCTCCTGCCTTCGGGGATGTCAATGTGATCGGCATGAACATGCTTTCGCGCCTGAAAAGCTGGGCAGTACAGGACGGTGAAATGGTGCTGACCCCATGACGTCACCGCTTGCGGCGCCCGATCAGCGAGATCGCCTGAAGGCCATTATCGGCGGGTCCACCGGCAATCTGGTCGAATGGTATGACTGGTACGCCTATTCAGCCTTCACCCTCTATTTCGCACAGCATTTCTTCCCCAACGAAGATCGCACGGCCCAATTGCTAAGCGCTGCGGGAATCTTTGCGGTCGGCTTTCTGATGCGACCGATCGGCGCCTGGTTGATGGGAGTCTATGCCGATCGTCATGGCCGCAAAAGCGGTCTGACCCTCTCGGTCGCGTTGATGTGCGCGGGGTCGCTGCTGATTGCCGTCACGCCATCCTATGCGACAATCGGTGTGGGTGCGCCTTTGCTGCTGGTCCTTGCCCGGCTGATGCAGGGGCTGTCCATCGGCGGAGAATATGGCGCCAGCGCAACCTATTTGTCCGAAATGGCCGGACGTAGCCGGCGCGGGTTTTATTCCAGTTTCCAATATGTCACGCTGATCGCGGGGCAGTTGGTCGCCATCTGCGTTCTGCTGCTGCTCCAGGCCATGCTGAGCGAAGCTGAATTGGACGCCTGGGGATGGCGCATTCCGTTTCTGATCGGCGGAGCGTTGGCCATTGTCGTCTTCTGGCTGCGGCGCGGCCTTTCCGAAACCCAAAGCTTTGCCGTCGCCAAAGCTGAAGGCGCGCCCAAATCCGGCTTCGTCGAGCTGATTACTCGGCATCCTCGCGAAACGCTGACGGTGATGATGCTGACGGCGGGCGGGACAATCGCTTTCTATGCCTATTCCATCTACATGCAGAAATTCCTGGTCAACACCAGCGGTCTCAGTCGAGAAATAGCGTCTCAGATCAATGGGATAACGCTTTTTCTTTTCATGCTGATTCAACCGCTTGCGGGCGCGCTCTCTGATCGCATCGGCCGCAAGCCTTTGATGATCGGCTTCGGCATATTGGGCGTGATCGGCACTTATCCGATCTTCGCGACGCTGGCCGTCACCAAGAACCCGTTTATTGCGGGCCTGCTCGTGATGGTCGGTTTGATCATCGTCACCGGCTACACCTCGATCAACGCGGTCGTGAAGGCGGAGCTGTTTCCGGCGCATATCCGGGCATTGGGGGTCGCGCTGCCATATGCGCTGGCCAACACCTTGTTCGGCGGCACGGCGGAATTCGTCGCGCTGTGGTTCAAGCAGATCGGGATGGAGCAGGCATTCTATGTCTACATCACGGTGATGATCGGCATCTCCTTGGTCGTCTATATTCGAATGCGGGATACCCAGCGGCACAGCCAGATATTGGAGGATTGAACCTGGGCGGATTGTTGTTGATTTAACATAATCCTTATTATCGAACTATCAGACGCCTGGCGGTGGATTCTATTTCGAAGTGCGAAATCCTAGGTTTTATAAGGGTTTGATCCCTTTTCCAGGAAGGCACGCAATGAACGGCTATCAGCATCTGGGTTTGGACGAGCGGCGCGACATTTATCGATTGGCAGCAACCGGACGGTCAGCACAGCAAATTGCTGACGCGCTGTGTCGGCATCCTTCGACGATTTATCGAGAGCTCAAGCGCAACCGCCATCTGGATGAGAATCCGCTGTTTCGCGGCTATTTTCCGACTGTCGCACAGACCATGGCGCGCGGGCGTCGAGTTCGTGGCGGGAAGATCGCTCGCCAACCGGAACTCGCCGCTTATATCGCTGATCGCTTGTCGGCCGCCTGGTCGCCAGAACAGATTGCGGGTTACCTGCGGCGTCATCGGGGCAACCGGGAGGCGGTGTGCCACGAGACCATTTACCAATATGTCTATGGACCTGATGGACGCCACCAGAAGCTGTGGCGCCATCTTCCCGTTGCCCGCCGTTCTCGACGGCAGCGCTACGCTCGTAAGCCACGCGGTCTCCATATTCCTGTGGCCAATACGATCGGCGCACGTCCGCAGGAAATTGCGGATCGCAGCAGCTTCGGACATTGGGAAGGCGATCTCCTGATCTTCCGGAGAGAATATGGCAAAGCCAACCTCACCTCGCTGGTCGAACGCTGCAGCCGCTTCACCTTCCTCGCGCGTAATCCGAGCCGACATTCTGCCGGTGTCATGGCCGGGATCGATCGGCATTTGCGCGGCATCCCCCCTTCCCTCCGGCGTAGCATCACCTTTGATCGCGGCACGGAATTTGCGGCTTTTGCGACACTGCGAAACAGGCTCGGCGTCACCAGTTATTTCTGCTTACCGTCCGCGCCCTGGCAGAAAGGCGGCGTGGAAAATTGCAATGGCCGAATACGGCGCTTCCTGCCCTCCAACACCGACATTGCGCTCCTGTCGGACAAAGAGATCCAGGCCGTCGCCGATCGCCTCAACAGCACACCCCGCAAGTGCCTGGGCTATCGCACCCCGCACGAGGTCCTGGGAGAACAGATCGCCCTCCTCAAGGCCGGATAAATTTTGCCATCCGGGGTGGGGCTCGCCCCACCCCGGATGAAATGCTACGCATCACCTCGGGTGTCGCGCTTCAAATGGAAACCGCCGGCGGGTAAGGCTGGCCTTCACCCCCTCGACGCCCTATCTCTCCTCATCACAACATCAATTCAGGATCCTGCATGTCCTCCACCAGCAAGGCGAGTCCAGCCGACATCATGCCGCTTGCCAATGTCATGGCTCGGCTCCGCGATCCCGAAACCGGGTGCCCTTGGGACATCGAACAGAATTTCGCGAGCATCGCTCCCTACACGATCGAGGAAGCCTATGAGGTTGCCGATGCCATAGAGCGCGACGATATGGCGGCCCTGCGCGACGAGCTGGGCGATCTGCTGCTGCAGGTCGCCTTTCACAGCCGCATGGCCGAACAGAGCGGCCATTTCGCGCTGCAGGATGTGATCGACGGCATCACGGAAAAGATGATCCGCCGCCACCCGCATGTCTTCGGTGACGGCACCGCCCGCGAAGACGGCCATGCCCAATGGGAAGCGATCAAAGCAGCCGAACGTGCCGACAAGGAGCCTGATCCCAGCGCGCTTGCCGGAGTGGCTGTCGCCTTGCCGGCTCTGCTCCGCGCCGAGAAGCTCCAGAAACGCGCCGCTCGCACGGGTTTCGACTGGCCCGACATCGACGGAGTCATCGAGAAGATCGAGGAAGAACTGGACGAAGTGCAGGCGGCAACCTCTCATATGGATCAGGAGGAGGAAGTGGGCGACCTCCTGTTTGCCGCGGTCAACCTTGCCCGCCATTTGAAGGTCGACCCCGAGGTCGCCCTACGCGTCGCCAACGCCAAGTTCGACAAGCGCTTCCGCGTCATGGAAAAGCTGGCAGGAGATGATTTTCCTGGTCTTACCCTCGACCAGAAAGAAGCTCTATGGCAGCAGGCGAAGCGGTTGTTGAAGCAGCCCTGATCCCGCCGCCGCTCAATTTCCCCGGCGTTTGACGAACCGCGCCAGTGCCGAGTCCGACAGCCTGACGTCGACCAGCATATCATCGCCCTGGGCCCGGCTGCCGATGACTTCGCCATGCTCGTGCAACCAGGCCATCGCCGCGCCATCCGCCAGCGGTACACGCAACTGATGAATCTGCGCGCCTGACGTCAGCCGCGCGCTGATCGTCCGCTGGAGACTATCGACCCCCTCGCCGGTCAACGCCGACAGGATCACGACGTCATCGCGCCTCGCCGCCGCCTCACGCGCCAGCGCCACCGCATCATCATCCAGCAAGTCCAGCTTGTTCCAGGCTTCGATGATCGGCGGCGGCTCATTGCCGTCGCCCGCTTCGAGCGCGCCCTCCCCCGCCACGCCCAGTTCGCTCAGCACGTCGATGACGTCATCGCGCTGCGCATCGCTGTCGGGATGGGCTATGTCGCGAACATGGACGATCAGATCGGCCGACAGCACCTCTTCCAGCGTTGCGCGGAATGCGGCGATCAATTGCGTCGGCAGGTCCGAAACGAAGCCCACCGTGTCCGACAGAATGGCCTTGTCCAGCCCCGGCAAGGCAATCTGCCGCATGGTCGGATCGAGCGTCGCGAACAGCAGATTCTCTGCCATGACGTCAGCGCCGGTCATCCGGTTGAACAGCGTGGACTTACCCGCATTGGTATAGCCGACCAGCGCGATCACCGGCCAGGGCGCCCGTTGCCGCCTGGCTCGATGCAGCCCGCGCGTCTTCGTCACCTGATCCAGTTCGCGGCGGATTTTCGCCATTCGGTCGCGGATCATCCGGCGGTCGGCCTCGATCTGCGTTTCACCGGGACCGCCCAGGAAACCAAAGCCGCCGCGCTGCCGCTCAAGGTGAGTCCAGCTACGCACCAGCCGCCCCGCCTGATAGTCGAGATGTGCCAGTTCGACCTGAAGCCGCCCTTCGTTGGTCGCCGCCCGCTCACCGAAAATTTCGAGGATCAGGCCGGTCCGGTCGATGACCTTGGTTTCGGTCGCCTTTTCCAGATTGCTCTGCTGCACGGGACTCAGCGCATTGTCGACGATGACCAGTTCAGCCTCTTCGGCTCTCGCCAGCGTCGCGATCTGATCCACCTGCCCACTGCCAAACAAGGTTGCAGGCTTGCGGTCGCGCACGCGAAAGGCCTGCGCCGCCCGCACGTCGATGCCGATGGCGAGGGCAAGCCCCCTCGCCTCCTCCAGCCGCGCATCGCTGTCGCGACGCTCCGGACCATGAACATCGGCGCGCACGACAATGGCACGCGCGCCACGCGACACTTCGTCAGCGGAATCTCGGTTGAAAACGGCCATGGAGGCTTAACGCTTCCGGCCCCGGCCGGCTTCATCGGAAACCGGGCGAAGCCAAGAAAAAGCGATCAATCTTCGCCCTCACCTTCGCCGGTGAGGTCGATCGCGTGCAATGGCTGCACCGTCGAGATCGCATGTTTGTAGACGAGCTGCACCATGCCGTCCCGCTCCAGCAACATGCAGAACAGGTCGAAGGCCGCGATTTCGCCCTGCAACATGACGCCGTTCACCAGGAACATGGTGACGGGGCTGCCGGACTTGCGCACCGCGCTCAGGAAGATTTCCTGGAGCAGCTTCGACTTGCCATTGCCGTCGCTGGCCTTGCGCAATTCGCTCAGATCCATGGGTTGCGCCGGCATGACGGTCGAAATCGCATGCTTGTACACCAGTTGCGACTGGCCATCCCGCCGCAGCAGCACGGAGAAATTGTCGAACCAAGTGATGATGCCCTGCAACTTCACGCCCTTGACCAGGAACATGGTCACCGGGGTCTTGCTCTTGCGCAGGCTGTTCAGGAAGATGTCTTGAAGGTTGTTCACTTTGTCGGCCATGGTCTTCACCATTCCTTTATTGGCGGGACGTTACCCGCTCTCGCACCCCTGGGCAGAGTGTCTTGCCTGCTCCCGCCTGTCGGAAGCAGGGCAAACCTACCGCAATTGCGAAGAGCCGTCCATGCCCTGATTGGGTGAAAGCGATCAACCGTCCTTGCCGTCCGTAATACCCAGCAGTTTCAACTTCCTGTGGAGTGCCGAGCGTTCCATGCCGATGAAGGTGGCGGTGCGGGAAATATTGCCGGAAAAGCGCCGAATCTGGATGCGCAGATATTCGCGCTCGAAGCTTTCCCGCGCCTCACGCAGCGGCGCACCCATGATCGCGGACTGCCCCATGCCTTCCGAATTGCCGTTGCTGGTGAGTTCGGCGGGCAGCATGTCCAGCTCGATCCGTCCGATCCGCTCGCCGGGCGCCAGGATCATCGTGCGTTCGATCACGTTGCGGAGCTGGCGAACATTGCCCGGCCATTCATTGGCCTGCAGCGCGGCCATGGCGTCGCTGGCGATTTCAGGCGGCGGAACCCGGCGCTCCGCGGCGAAGCGCGCCAGATAATGTTCGACCAGCGGCGGAATATCGTCGCGTCGTTCGGCCAGCGGCGGAATCACGAGCGGCACGACATTCAATCGATAGAACAGATCCTCGCGGAAACGGCGTTCTTCGATCTCACTCGCCAGATTGAGGGCGGTCGAGGAAATGACGCGCACATCCACCTTCACCTGCCGCTGCCCGCTGACGCGGGTAAAGCTCTGATCGGTCAGCACGCGCAGGATTTTCGCCTGGGTGGTGAGCGGCATGTCGGCAATTTCATCGAGATAGAGCGTGCCGCCATGCGCCTGCTCCAGATAGCCGGGACGCACCAGTCCGCTCGGGTCCTCGACGCCGAACAGTTCCTCTTCCACCCGATCCGGGTCCATCCGCGCGGCGGCGACGATGATGAAGGGGGCATCGGCCCGCCCGCTCCAGCTATGGAGCATGCGCGCCGCGACTTCCTTGCCCACACCGGCGGGGCCGGAGATCAGCACGCGGCTGCCTGTGCCCGCAACCTTCTTGATGGTTGCCCGCACGGAATTGATCGCCGCCGAAGTGCCGGTCAGCTCATCATCCTGCCCGAAACGAGCGCGCAACACCTGGTTCTCGCGCCGCAGCCGTTCGGTTTCGGTCGCCCGCGATACCAGATGCAGCAGCCGGTCCGCCTCGAACGGCTTTTCGATGAAGTCCGCGGCCCCCTTGCGAATGGCGGCGACGGCGGTGTCGATATTGCCATGGCCCGAGATCATCAGCACCGGAATGCTCGCATCCCGGCGCTTGATCTCGTCCAGCAATTCCAGGCCATCGAGCTTCGAACCCTGAAGCCACACGTCCAGCAGCACCAGCGAAGGCCGCCGCGCATCCAGCGCCTCGATCGCGCTGTCGCTGTTGGCGGCGGTGCGGGTGGCGAAACCCTCATCCTCCAGCACACCCGCCACCAGATCGCGAATGTCCTCTTCGTCATCGACTATCAGAATATCAAGCGCCATTGGCTGTCACTTTTCCTTTGGGCAAGGCGATCACCTGCCCCTCTTCCAGTTTTTCAAGCGCCACGACCGGGAAGCGCAGCGTCACGCGCGCCCCACCGCCTTCGGCATCTTCGAAGCGGATTTCGCCCATATGTTCCTCGACAATCTTCTTGACGATGGCGAGGCCCAGGCCAGTGCCCTTGCTCCGTGTAGTCATATAGGGTTCCAAAATGCGCTCCCGCTCAGGGGGTAAGCCGATGCCATTATCCTGCACCGCGATCAGCAGATTCCCCTCGTCATGCTCCACCGACATGCGCACATGGCCGCGCCACTGGCCGTCATCGGCGGCCGGCTTGGGCTCGATCGCCTCCACCGCATTCTTGACGATGTTGGTGAGCGCCTGTCCCAATTGCCGCCGATCGCAGACCAATTCCACGTCGGCGTCGACGGAACGATATTCGAAACGGATATCCGGATGCGCGACTTCGTGCAGGAACAGCGCGTGCCGGGCGATATCGTCCACCCGCTCCCGCCGGAACACCGGCTTGGGCATGCGCGCGAAGGAGGAGAATTCATCCACGATCCGCCGCAAATCGCCCACTTGCCGGACGATGGTGCCGGTCAGGCGGGTGAAGGTGGCCTTGTCGCTCGTTACTTCCTCGGCATAGCGGCGCTGCAACCGCTCGGCGGCGAGCTGGATCGGGGTCAGCGGATTCTTGATTTCATGCGCGATCCGCCGCGCCACGTCGGACCAGGCTGCCCGCCGCTGGTCCGAAAGTTGCTGGGTGATATCGTCGAACGTCAGGATGTGGCGGGAGGCGTCCTCCGACACCTTGACGGCCAGCGTGCGCACATCGCCATGCGCGCGGATCTGCACGATCCCCGCATCTTCCTCCGATGCGATCAACCCCGCCAGTTCCTGCGACACATCGGTCAGCGGACGCCCCACCGGATCATCGCCTTCCCGCACCAATATGTCCGCCGCCGAACTGTTGAGCAGCAGGATGATCCCGTCCCTATCCACTGAGAGCACACCGGCCGATACGCCCGACAGAATCGCCTCGATAAAGGCGCGGCGTTCATCGAGCTGGCTGTTCGCCGCCACCAGAGCGCCCGTCTGCGCCTCCAGCCGCTGGGTCATCCGGTTGAAGGCGGACGCCAGCGTGCCGATCTCGTCCCGGCTCTGCGGGCTGGTCACACGCGCCGACAGATCGCCGGCCGTGATCCGCCGCGCCGCCATCACCAGTTCGTTGACCGGCCGCACCATCCAGTCAGCGACCTTCAGCGCGATATAGACCGCCACGCCCACCAGCAGCAGCGATCCCACGAACAGCATGATGTTGAAGCGCAACTGCAAGGCACGGGATTGCGCAGCAAAAATGTCGTAATCCGACAACACCTTTTGCGCCCGCTCAACATTGCTGAACGCCGTCGAACCGGAATCGCGCGTGGCGTAGAGATAGATTTTCGCATTCGGATAGAGCAGCGTCACCGCCTCGATCTGGTTGGGCTTGGCGGCGACCACGACATCCTCTCCCGCCTCCAGCCGCTTCACCACATCGGGGGTGAGCATTTCGGAAACCGGGCGGCTTTCCGGATCGACCGTTGCCGCCGTGCGCGCCACGCCGTCCTTGCCGATCTCGATAATTGCGGACCGGTTCAACTTCCGCGTCACGACCTGGTAGATATAGCCCTCTGCAAAGCGAGGGCTGGAAACCTTCGACTGGCTCAGATAATCGCGCAGATCGCTGGCCATAGTGACGGTTTCGTCGCGCACGTCGCGCAAATTCTGTTCATAATAGCCGCGTGCCAGATCGCTCGCATTTTGCAGCATGCCGCGCGCGCTGTCGGAAAACCAGAACTGGACGCCATATTGGAACAGCAGCGACGCGAAGATCACCACCAACAGCATCGGCACGCTGGCAACGATGGAGAAGATCGCCACCAGCCGGACGTGCAACTGTCCGTCGCTGCCGATGGCAGACTGCGCCGCGCGCCGCTTCGCCACGCGTCGTCCGAGCAGCACCAGCAAAGCAATGGCGGGCACCAGATTGGCGACCAGCAGCAACGCCACGATCGGCGGCGTCAACAGCGTATAGGACTGTCCCTGCCCCGCCAGCAGGAAATAGGTGATGCCGGCCATCCCGAGAAACAGGATGAGCGTCACCGCCTCCACCACCACGGCCAGACGACGGCGCAGGAAGGGGGGGAAATGCCTTTTCCATGGCCGGCCCCGCACGGGGAGAGTCACTGCGCCTTCCATAGTGGCTTGGTTACAACATTAATGTGCCCAATCAAACACAGTAATTGATCGTGGTGCAGCCTCCGGTCGAAAAGGGCGGGCGGTTCGTCTTGCCGCTTGCCGCTCAATCGCCAATCCGAAGCTGCAAGGGGTCAAGGCCATAATCGGTCAGCTTCTTGCGCAGCGTGTTCCGGTTGATGCCCAGCAGCCCCGCCGCTCGTATTTGGTTTCCATCCACGCTCGCCAACGTCTCCTGAAACAATATCGGCTCGACCACCGCCAGCAGATCATCATGCAAATTGCGGTTGGGCTGGGTGAGGCCGATGCCCAATTGCCGCTTCGCCCATTCCCGCACCGCCTGACCCAACAGGTCGGCGGGCGCCGCATAATCGGCGGGCACCGCTTCCAGCGGCAGGCTGTTGCGCAGCATGTCGGCGGTTATCACATTTTCGCGGCTCAGCACCGCCAGCCGCTGCATCAAATTTTGCAGTTCGCGGACATTGCCGGGCCAATGATAAGCCATCAGCAACTGCGCCGCATCCTCGGACAAAGATTTGCGCGGCAGCCCGTCCTGCGCCGCCCGGTCGAGAAAATGGCGGGCAAGCAGGATCACGTCCTCCCGCCTCTCGCGCAGCGCCGGCAGGGCGATGGGCACCACGTTCAGCCGGTAGTACAGATCCTGCCGAAAGCGGTTTTCCTCGATCAGCCTGGGCAGTTCCTTGTTGGTCGCTGCGATGATGCGGACATTGACCTTGACCGATTTCGAGCCGCCGACGGTCGTGACCTCACCCGATTGCAGGACCCGGAGCAGCCGTGTCTGCGCCTCCATCGGCATATCGCCTATCTCGTCCAGGAACAAAGTGCCGCCCTGCGCCTGCTCGAACTTGCCGGCGGTGCGGGCATGGGCGCCGGTAAAAGCGCCCTTTTCGTAACCGAACAGCTCCGCCTCGATCAGCTCGCGCGGGATGGCGGCCATGTTGATCGGCACGAAGGGCTTGGTTCGCCGCTGACCCAGGCTGTGGATCGCCTCGGCTACCAGTTCCTTGCCGGTCCCGGATTCGCCCAGCACCAATATGCTGAGATCGTTGGACAACACCCGCGCAATCGTCCGATAGACCTCCTGCATCGCCGGAGAGCGTCCAACCAGCGGCAGGCCGTCATGCGGCAATCCAGCGTCGGCAGCCTCCTCATCGCCGCCCTTCCCTGAGCCGAGAGCATCGGACACGGCCCGCGTCAGTTCGTTGAGGTCGAAGGGCTTGGGCAGATATTCGAACGCGCCCTTTTCCGTTGCGCGTATCGCCGTATTCAGCGTGTTCTGCGCCGACAGGATGATGATGTTGAGGGCCGGCCGGCGCTCCAATATCTCCGATATGCCGTCCAGGCCGTCGCCATCCGGCAGCATGACGTCAGTAATCAGCACGTCTGGCGAAAAGCTGTCCAACAGGGCGCTACGCTCCCGGATCGAAGCGGCCGTCTTGACCCTGTATCCCTGTCGCCGCAGCGCTTCCCCAACGACCACGCAGATTGCCGGATCGTCATCCACCACCAAAATCGCGCCTGTCGCCGCCATCATCCCATTCCCATCGGCAGCAGGATGCGGAAGGTCGATTCCCCCGCCTCATGATCCCGCGAATATTGCACGAAGCCGCTCATGTCGCGCACCAGCTTGTCCACCAGCGCAAGCCCCAACCCCGTTCCGTCCCGCCTTCCGGTGATGAAGGGATTGAACAGATGGTCCAATATATGTTCCGGCACGCCCGGCCCATTGTCGACGACCAATATCTCGATCGGCAGGACCGCGCTGCCCTTCCCCTTGCCGACGACAACCGATACGCCGTGACGGAAGGCCGTCTCAACACGGATACGCGGCTTTTCCTTATGCTCCAGCGCTTCGGCCGCATTTTTGAGCAGGTTGATCATCACCTGCACCAGCGCATCGTCGTTGATGTTGGCGAATGGCAGGGATGGATCATAACTTTTTGTAATACGAATATTTCTTGCGAAACCGGCGGCGGCGATGTTCGCCGCCCGGTCGATCAGCGGATAGATGTTCCCGCTCCGGCACTCTAGCGTCCGATCGGTGGTGAAATCCTGCATGCGGTCGATCAACGCCGCGATGCGATCCACTTCGTTGCAGATGAGTTGCGTCAGAGCAGCATCCCGTCCCTCATTGCCCGATTCCAGCAATTGCGCCGCGCCCCTGATGCCCGACAGCGGATTCTTGATCTCATGCGCCAGGATCGCCGCCGCGCCGATGGCCGATCGCGCACCCCCAGCCGTGCCCCGATGGCCGATCTTGCGCGCCTGGCTCTGCGTGTGAATCGACACCACGCGCCAGCCCTCATGATCGACGATGGGCGCGATCATCAGGTCGACCTCCATCTCCGCCGTTCGCCCGGCATGGACTCGGATATCATAGGCCGCGATTGGCTTGTTGCTGTGCCAGATGTCGAAGCGCGCACCCATTTCCGCCATGCGGATGGTCCGCGATATGTCGCTGCCGACGATGGCCGACCGCGCCATGTTGAGCAGCGTCTCCGCCCGCACATTGGCGTCGGCTATGCTGTTGTCCGGCCGCACCACCAGCGTCGCCACGGGGAGCGCCGTCATCAGTTCGGAAAGCGAAGGTCCATCCTGTTGCAGTCGAAGCGATGGGATGGTTGTCACCTTAGGCCGCCTTGCGCGTCTCGACCGACCCATCGTCCGTGATCAGCGGTTCGTAGAAACGCGCCAGCATGTCCAGCACGACATCGCCGTCCGGCTCCTGATTCACCGCATTGCGGAACTCGGCCGAGCCGGGCAGTCCCTTGGTATACCAGCCGATATGCTTGCGAGCCATGTTGACACCCGTATGGTTGTCATAATGCGCAAGCATGGCGCGATAATGCTCTGTAATAACGCGATATTGCTCTTCCAGCGAAGGATCGGCCAGTCGCTCCCCCGTGCGGAACCAGTGCATCACCTGCCCGATCAGCCAGGGCCGCCCATAGGCGCCGCGCCCGATCATCACGCCGTCCGCACCGCTTTGCTCCAGCGCCGTTTCCGCGTCGTCGATGGAGCAAATGTCGCCATTGACGATCACCGGCAATGACACCGCTTCCTTGACGCTCCGCACAAAGGCCCAATCCGCCGACCCCTTGTACATCTGACAGCGGGTCCGGCCATGAACGGTAATCAGCTTCGCGCCCAGATCCTGCGCGATGCGCGCCAGTTCGGGCGCGTTGAGGCTGGCATGGTCCCAGCCCATGCGCATCTTGACCGTGACGGGCACGTCGACGGCCTTGACTGTCGCCTCGATCAAAGACGCCGCCAGCGGCAGGTCGCGCATCAACGCGCTGCCCGCATCTCCGTTCACGACCTTCTTCACCGGACAGCCCATATTGATGTCGATGATCGCGGCGCCGCGATCGGCATTGAGCTTCGCCGCCTCCGCCATTTCCGTGGGAGAGCAACCGGCCAACTGCATCGAAACCGGCTCCTCCAGCGGATGCCAGGCGGCCTTTTGCAGCGACTGGCGCGTCTCGCGAATCATCGCCGCCGTCGCGATCATCTCCGTCACGTTCAGGCCCGAACCATAGCGCCGCACCAGCGTGCGGAACGGCATGTCCGTCACGCCCGTCATCGGCGCCAGCACGACCGGCATGTCAATCGTAACCGGACCAATGGAAATCGGGGAAAGCGTCTGCATTATATAATTACTGCCTAAAAAACAGGCAGCCCTTAGCCGAAATCGTCCCCAACGGCAAGCAAGGCAGCTCTGGCGATCCGCCGCGCGCTGGGATACAGGCCGCGCCATGACAAAAAAAACCGTCGCATTGCTGGTCGCAGCAGGTCAGGGCAGTCGCGCGGGCGGCGACATTCCCAAGCAATTCCGGCTGATCGGCGGCAAGCCTGTCCTGACCCATGCCTTCGACGCCCTGGCCAGGCATCCGGTCATCGACTCCATCATCCTGGTCGTCGGCGCGGGTCAGGAAGCCGATGCGCGGACCGCCCTTGGGGAGCGTCCGGTCGCTGCGATCATCCAGGGCGCCGACAGCCGTCGCGGATCGGTTCGTGCGGGCCTTGAACATATCGCATCCTCCGGCGGCGCGGCCCGCATTCTCATCCATGACGCCGCCCGCCCTTTCCTCCCCGGCGCGGTGATCGACCGGCTGCTCGCCGCTCTGGCTGAGGCGACCGGCGCGATCCCCACCCTGCCTGTCACGGACACGCTTGTCAGAAATGAAGCGGGTCGCGCCGGGGAAATCGTGGACCGCAACGGCCTGGCTCGCGTCCAGACCCCGCAAGCTTTCCATTTCGACGTGATATTGGCCGCCCATCGGACCTGGGACAGCGAGCGGGAAGCAACCGACGATGCTCAAATGGTACGGGAAGCAGGTCATGACGTCATTCTGGTCGCTGGCGATGAAAGGCTCGAAAAATTGACCTATGCCGATGATTTCCCCCGCGCCGAAGCCCGTTTGGAGGCAGCGCGCAGCATCCGCACCGGCATGGGCTATGATGTCCACCGGCTTACCTCCGATGAGGAGCTTTGGCTCTGCGGCATCCGCATTCCCCACGATCGCGGCCTGGCAGGCCATAGCGATGCCGATGTGGCGATCCACGCATTGGTCGACGCCCTGCTCGGCGCGCTGGCGGAGGGTGATATCGGCAGCCATTTTCCGCCTTCCGATCCGCAATGGCGCGGCGTCGCCTCCTCCTGCTTTCTGGAATATGCGGCGGAGCGCGTCGCAAAACGGGACGGCATCATCGAACATGTCGACCTGACGCTGATCTGCGAGGCGCCGAAAATCGGCCCGCATCGGGACGCGATGCGCGCCCGGATCGCGGAAATCCTGGGCTTGTCCCTCGACAGGGTCAGCGTGAAGGCGACGACCACGGAGCGACTGGGCTTTACTGGCCGTCGCGAAGGCATCGCCGCACAGGCTGTTGCCACCCTCTCCCTCCCCGCGCTATTCTGATCGTCATGCCCGATAGCATCCTTCCCGCGTCGCTGGTCGAATTGGCCGAGCGCGTCATCATCGCCAACCGCCGCGCCGGCCGCACCATAGCGGTGGCCGAAAGCTGCACCGGCGGGCTGGTATCCGCCGCACTCACGGAAATCGCCGGATCATCGGAAGTGTTCGAGGCCGGATTCATTACTTATTCCAATGATATGAAAAGCGAACTTCTCAAAGTTTCGCAGGATGTCATCGAAACCTTCGGCGCGGTTTCCATCGCCACCGCCTGGGCCATGGCGCAGGGCGCACTTAACAAAAGCCACGCCAATGTCGCCGTCGCCATCACCGGCATAGCCGGGCCCGGCGGCGGATCGGAGCAGAAGCCGGTCGGCACGGTCGTCTTCGCCCGCGCCGAACGCGGCGCCAGCCCCGACAAGATCGTGGCCGACATGCATTATTTCGGGGATACGGGCCGGGGCGGCGTTCGCCTTCAGGCGGCGCTTTGCGCGTTGGAACTGCTGCTGCCCGACTCGCCCGCGCCGTAAAGTTCCGCAGCGCGGGTTTCGAAGGCGCCGATCATCTTGCGCAGCGCCTTGTCGAACAGCTGGCCCGCCAACATCTCGAACAGCTTGCTCTTGAATTCGAACTCGACTTCGAAATCGACCAGCACCCCGCCCTTGCCATCCTCGCGGAAGCTCCATTCATTGTGGAGATGCTTCAACGGCCCGTCGAGATAATCGACCCGCACATGATCCGGCCGGTGCTTGTGCACGCGGGACGTGAAGCTCTCCTTGATCCCCTTGAAGCCGACGATCATGTCCGCGACCATTTCCGATTCGTCGTCGGAACGAACCCGGATCGCGCTGACCCAGGGCAGGAATTCGGGATAGGCCTCCACATTCGCCACCAGATCGAACATTTGTTCGGGCGTATAGGGAAGCGGCCTTGTTTCGTTATGCTTGGGCATCGGCTTATTTGGCAGCCTTCGCCAGTTGCGCCTCGCGGGCGGCGCGCATTTCGGCAAAATCCTTGCCCGCGTGATAGCTGGACCGAGTGAGCGGGCTCGACGCCACTTGAAGGAAGCCCTTGGCCCGCGCGATCGCCGCATAAGCATTGAACGCCGCCGGGGTGACGAACTCCATCACTTTGGCATGTTTGGGCGTGGGCTGGAGATATTGCCCCATGGTCAGGAAGTCGATGTCAGCGGAACGCATGTCATCCATCACCTGATGGACCTCCAACCGTTCCTCGCCCAGGCCCAGCATGATGCCGGACTTGGTGAAGATCGACGGATCGAGCTTCTTGACCGTCTCCAGCAGCCGCAGCGAGGCATAATAGCGCGCACCCGGACGGATGGTCGGGTAGAGCCGCGGCACCGTCTCCAGATTATGATTATAGACGTCCGGCCGCGCCGCGACGATCATTTCGACCGCCCGCTCATGCTTGTTGCGGAAGTCGGGCGTCAGAATCTCGATGGTCGTGTCCGGAGTCGTGCGGCGCAGCGCCTCGATCACCTTCACGAACTGCGATGCGCCGCCATCGGGCAGGTCGTCGCGGTCGACCGAGGTGATGACGATATGTTCCAACCCCATTTCCGCGCAGGCATCGGCCAGATTCTGCGGCTCATTGGGATCGACCTTGCGCGGCATGCCGGTCTTGACGTTGCAAAAGGCGCAGGCCCGCGTGCAGACATCGCCCAATATCATGACGGTAGCATGCTTCTTGGTCCAGCATTCCCCAATATTCGGGCAGGCCGCTTCCTCGCACACCGTCGCCAGCCCCTTTTCCCGCATCAGCTTGCGGGTCTCATGATAGCCGGGGCTGGTCGGCGCCTTTACGCGAATCCAGTCGGGCTTGCGGACACGCTCGGGACGATTGGCGGGGATCGGTGCGATATCGGTCATGCGCCCCAGATAGCGATGCAAGCGCGCTCTTGCCAGCCCCCACATTGTCCGGCAGAGACTCCCCGCATGACTGATTTCGCTGACATGCTCGCCGGCTATCGCCGCTTCCGTAACACCGGCTGGACGGAGCAGCGCGAGCGATGGGATGAACTGAGCGAAGGGCAAAGCCCTCGCGTCATGGTCATCGCCTGCTCCGACAGCCGAGTCGATCCGGCGCAGATCTTCGACACCAGCCCCGGCGAGATCTTCGTGGTCCGCAATGTAGCCGCGCTGGTGCCGCCCTTCGAAACCAATCCCGGCCGTCATGGTGTGTCCGCCGCGCTGGAATTCGCGGTCCAGGTACTGAAGGTTGGCGAGATCGTCGTCATGGGTCATGGCAAATGCGGGGGTTGCAAGGCGGCCCTCAGCCACGCCCTGAAAGATGCGCCTCCGGGCGAAGGCGGCTTTATCCACAGCTGGATCGAACTGCTCGACGACGCGCGAGAGAAGGTTGTGGAACGCTTTGGCGACGATCGCAGCCGCGATGCCGAACGCGCCATGGAACAGGAAGGGGTCAAGGTCAGCCTGGCCAATCTGCGCACCTTCCCCTGCGTCCGAACCAAGGAACGCGACGGCGAGATCAAGCTGGTCGGCGCCTTCTTCGCCATTGCCGACGGCCAGCTCCATCTGCTGGACGAGGCGAGCGGCGAATTCCACCCCGCGCCGCAGGACGCCTGATGACCGCACCGATCCCCAGCGGCAATATTGCCCTGCTGATCGACGCCGACAATGTTTCCGCCGACCATTTCGATCCGGTGCTGACGGTTCTGGCGGAGCTGGGAACCGTCAACATCCGGCGCGCCTATGGCAATTGGAGCAAGCCCGCGCTCAAGGGCTGGGCGCGGCAGGCCGTGACCCAGGCGATCGAAACGCAGCAGCAGTTCGACCTCACCAGGGGCAAGAACGCCACCGACATGAAGATGACGATCGACGCCATGGACCTGATGGCGTCCGGGCGCGTCACCGGCTTTGGCCTGATGTCGAGCGACAGCGATTTCACGCCCCTCGTCACCCGCATCCGGCAGGAGGGGCTGCCCGTCTATGGCTTTGGAACGGACAAGACGCCGCAAGCTTTCCGTAGCGCTTGCACCCGCTTCATCGACGTCGGCGCGCTCACCAGCACGCGGGAATCCCCCGTCGAGCAGGAGGCTCCAAACGACGACGCCGATGCCGCTGACGGCACGGAGGTGGAACCCGATCTCGTCAACTTGCTGATCGACGCTTATAACGCCGTGAAACGCGACGATCAGGGCTTTGCCCGGCTCAGCGAAGTGGGCCAGCTTGCCGGCAACCGTTCCAGCTTCGACACGCGAAATTATGGATTCAAGCGGCTGTCCGACCTTGTCCGCTCGATCAAGAATTTCAAGGTGGAAAGCCGTGACGGCCAGACCTGGATCAAGCGGGTGCATTGATGGCTGTCATCGCCCGCCATCTGATCATCCTCGGTCGGGTACAGGGCGTGTTCTACCGCAACTGGACCATGGAAACGGCGAGCGGTCTTGGTCTTGCCGGTTGGGTCCGCAACCGCATGGACGGCAGCGTGGAAGCGTTGGTGGAAGGGCCAGTACAGGCGGTCGAGCAATTCATCCGCCTCGCCCATGAAGGGCCGCCCGCCGCCCATGTGGCCCGCATCGATGCGCAGGATGTCGATGTCGAGGGAGTCACATCCTTTCAGAAACGACCGACCTGCTGACTTTCTCCGCCATGGCGGCGAGCGACAGGAATGGGTGAGAAGCGGACAGGCCTCACCCGGCCGACGGCACGACAACCGGCGTGAACGCCGTCTTCCGGCTCTGCTGATCGACCCAGACCGACCAGAACCCCGCGACATTCGCCCAATTGCCCGTCGTCACCTGGGCAAGCGCCGTCTTGGCTCCCACCAGATCGCCCGAACGCGCCAGCGCAACGCCAAGCCGCGCATTGGCCTTGCCGGCATCGATCCCGCCCTTGCTCAAGGAGAGGCGATATTGCTCCACTGCCTGGGGAAACTGGCCGAGCGAGAAATAGGTGTCGCCCACCGCCATCGCCGCCGACCCATCCTTGGCTGCCGCCGCCTTCTTGGTCGCAGCGGGCAGGCCCGCAATTTCCTTGGCTGCCTTGGGTGTCGCGCTCTTCAACAACTGCACCGTCACCGCCTGCGTCGGCGTCAGCTTGCCCACAGAGCGCCCGGCTTCGATAATCGCCTTGGTTTCCGCGCTATACCCCGTCTTGTCGGCCAATTGCGCATAGGCTTGGTAGTCGCGCTCGCTCGCCATGGCGCCATTGGCCGCCTGCAGGCGATAGAGGTCGAGCTGCACCTGCGCGTCCATGCCCGGCGCCGTCAGATAATTGGCCAGCGCCGACCGCCATTCGCCCGCCGAATCATAATGGCTCAGCCGCTCGCGATAGAGCGCACCCACTTCGGTCCAGTCGCCCGCCTGATAGGCCATGGAGATCGCCCGGTCATACCAGGCCGCCGGGATTGCCTGTCCCGCCGCCCGCTGCCGCGCCAGCGCCTCCTGCACGAAGGCGCGCGCATCCTTCGCTTTGTTGCGCCGCACGGCGATATCCGCCCGCAACATGGTCGCGTCGATCGGATCGTAACCCAGCGTCTTGGCGTAATCGAGCTGCGCCGTCGCATCGTCATAATTGCCGACGATGAAAGACAGATAGCCAGCGATATAGCGCAGGCGCGGCATGTCCGTCTTCGGCACGGAGGATGTCTTGAACATGTCGTTCAGCGCCACCCGTTGCGCCTGCCGGTCGACCTTCAGCACCGCCAGCTCGAACCGCAGCCCGGCAGCCACATAGGCCTCGAAATCGCTGACCGGCATCAGGCTGGAAATCTGCGCCTGCGCGGTAGAGGCATCGCCCGCCTTGATAGCGCTGTCCGCCGCCTGCGTCGTTGCGCGGAAACCGTCCGACATCGCGATCACCGGACCGGCCGCAACCGGCTTCTTCGCAACGGCAGGCACGGCGACCAGCAAAGCCGCCCCCGCCAGCAGCCCACAGGTCAGAATCGAATGTCGCATCATGGCCATGTCAGCCGCCCCTTTGTCGCCTGGCCTGGCCAGATCGCATCATGTCCGAAGATGGAAAAGGCGCGCCACCCGCAATGGGCAACGCGCCTCGATCCGGAAAATCAGGCCTTCGTGGCCAGATAGGCCAGCCACAGGTCGGCAATCTGCTTGCGCGAACCACCCTGCACAGACTGGAAAGCAGCCTTGGCCGACACATTGTCACCGCTCAGCGCCTTGGCGATGCCCATGCGGGTGCTGATCTCGTCCGCGTCGACGCCGCCCTTCTGCTTGGCGAGTTCGAACATCGCCGCTGCCTTGGCATAGTCGCCATAGCCCAGATAAGCGTCAGCGGTCGCCGCCGCGATCTTGCCGTTGGCCGCTTTCTTCGCGTCCGCTTCGGCCGAACCCAGCGAGCTCTTGTCGCCCGCAATCTTCGCCACGGCGGGCTGATACAGGTCGCCGCCCTGGCTGGCGTTCAGCACGCCCTTGCTGCGGCCCGCATCGATAGCCGACTTCACTTCACCGTAAATGCCGGTCTTCGACGCCATTTCGGCATATTCCAGATAATCCTGCGCCAGGACCAGACCGCCCGACGTCGCCATCAGGCGCAGCACGTCCAGATTCTCGCGGTTGGAGATGTTCGGATTGGCCTGCTGGAACAGGCGGACCAGCGTACGGAGGTTTTCGCCGTTGGGATTGGCCTGATAGGCCTGCTTCGCCCATTCGGTGACTTCCGGCAGCTTGGCGGTCGCGGCGCGGCTGACACCGATCTGATACCATTGCGCCGGCACCTGGCCGCCCGCGGCCTTGGTCGCGTCGGCGGCCGCCTTGAGCGCGGCCAGACCCTGCTGATTAAGGCTACGCTGCGGTTCGACGGACGGATTGGCCGTGCCCGCCTTGCCGAAATAGGCCTGGGCCAGCGTCACATTCACCGCTTCGGCCTTGTAGCCGGCGGCGGCGGCAGCCTTGGCGCGCGTGATCGCCAGATCGTAATTCTTCGCCTGCAGCGCCTGGTCGGCGGCCACCGCGTTGAATTGGCCAGCCTGTTCCGGCGGGGTCAGCCCGCTGTCCAGCATCTGGGTCAGCGCCTCGCTCTGCATCGCCGCATCCTTGCTGGCGATGGAGGTGTTCAGCTTGATCGCGCCGATCTGATATTTGTCGTCATTCGACTTCGCCTTGCTGTCGGCATCGGCCAGCGCCGCCTTGGCGCCTGCAAAGTCGTTCTTCTGCGCCGCGGCCTGGGCGGCCTGCAACGCCTTGACCACGTCAGGCGAGACATTGAGCTTGGGCGCGCCACCCTTTTTCTCTTCCTTCTTGGCTGCAAAGGCCGGAGCCGAAACGGCGCCGCCAGCCAGCGCAAGAGTCAGCGCGAGCGCCACGGGGGTAACAAAACGCATGTTCATCTTCTCCTCTGCGCCCGAGTGACAGGCGGCCTTCCTATGACGCCGATTAGGGGTCGGCGCGTGAATAACGTTTGAACGACCTATATGCACCAGTTAACCGCCTGTCAGCCCCCAGGAAACATTCTGGCGCGCCGTTCATGCGGCTCATGGTTTCATACAGCTTGTTCCTCGCGCGCGTGTGCGCGAGGCGTGACATTATTGTTTCGCTCCGCTAGTGGTGCGGCAACGCAAGCCATCCATCCAAAAAGAGAATCGCATTGACCGACGAGACTGCCCTCGCCGACCCTTCGGACATCAGCCCCATCTCCATCGTGGAGGAGATGAAGGCGAGCTATCTCGACTATGCCATGTCGGTCATCGTCGCCCGCGCCCTGCCGGACGTGCGCGACGGTTTGAAGCCGGTGCACCGCCGCATTCTCTTTTCGGCCAACGAGTCCGGCTTTCACCATAACAAGCCCTATCGCAAGTCGGCGCGCATCGTCGGTGACGTGATCGGTAAATATCACCCCCACGGCGACAGTTCGATTTATGACGCCCTGGCGCGCATGACGCAGGATTGGGCAATGCGCGTGCCGCTGATCGACGGCCAGGGCAATTTCGGTTCGATGGACCCCGATCCGCCGGCTGCCATGCGTTACACCGAAGCCCGCCTGGCCAAGGTGACGACCGCCCTGCTCGAAGATCTCGACAAGGACACGGTCGACTTCCAGCCCAATTATGACGCTTCGGAAAGCGAACCGCAGGTTCTGCCGGCGCGCTTCCCGAACCTGCTGGTCAACGGCGCGGGTGGCATCGCGGTCGGCATGGCGACCAACATCCCGCCGCATAATCTGGGCGAAGTGATCCGCGCTTGCCTCGCCTATATCGACAATACGGGCATCACCATCGACGAACTCATCCAGATCGTCCCCGGCCCCGATTTCCCCACCGCCCCGCTGATCCTTGGCCAGTCGGGCGCCCGCAGCGCCTATCATACCGGGCGCGGCTCGATCATGATGCGCTCGCGCTACAAGATCGAGGAAGGGCGCGGCGACCGCCAGTCGATCGTGCTGACCGCCATCCCCTATCAGGTCGGCAAGAACGGCCTCGTTGAAAAGATCGCCGAAGCCGCCAAGGACAAGCGGATCGAGGGCATCAGCGACATCCGCGACGAATCGAACCGCGAAGGCGTCCGCATCGTCATGGACCTGAAGCGGGACGCCACGCCCGAAGTCGTGCTCAACCAGCTCTGGCGCAACACCCCCGCCCAATCGAGCTTCCCGGCCAATATGCTCGCCATTCGCGGCGGCCGCCCGGAACTGCTCAATATCCGCGACATCATCGAGGCGTTCGTCCGCTTCCGCGAAGAGGTCATCACCCGCCGGACGAAGTATGAACTCAACAAGGCCCGCGACCGCGCTCATATCTTGCTGGGCCTCGTCATCGCGGTCACCAATCTCGATGAAGTCGTCCGCATCATCCGCGGTTCGGCCAGCCCGGCCGAAGCCCGCGAAACCCTGCTCGCCCGCGACTGGCCGGTGGCGGAGATCGCGCCTTATCTGAAGCTGGTCGAAGCCATCGAGGCCGAAGTCAGCGGCGACACCTACCGCCTGTCGGATACGCAGGTCCGCGCCATTCTCGACCTGCGCCTGCATCGCCTGACCGCGCTGGGCCGCGACGAGATCGGCAATGAACTGGCCGAACTCGCTGCCGCCATCGCGGAATATCTCGCCATCCTCGGTGACCGGGTGAAACTCTATGCGGTCATGCGCGAGGAGTTCGAGGCGATCGAGCGCGACTTCGCCACCCCGCGCCTTTCGGAAATCACCGCCGCCGCCGATGGCATCGACGATGAAGACCTGATCGAGCGCGAGGAGATGGTCGTCACCGTCACCGTGCAGGGCTATATCAAGCGCACGCCCTTGGAGAGCTTCCGCGCCCAGGCACGCGGCGGCAAGGGTCGCTCCGGCATGACGACCAAGGATGAGGATGCGATCACCGAACTGTTCGTGACCTCCACGCACACGCCGGTCCTGTTTTTCTCCACCGCTGGCAAGGTCTATCGCCTGAAGGTCTGGCGCCTGCCCGAAGGCGGCCCGGCGACGCGTGGCCGCCCGATGGTGAACCTGCTGCCGCTCGGCCCTGGCGAGACGATACAGACCGTTCTGCCGCTGCCCGAGGATGAGGAAAGCTGGAAGGATCTGCACGTCATGTTCGCCACCGCGAACGGCACGGTCCGCCGCAACAGCATGGACGCCTTCGCCAACATTCCGTCGAACGGCAAGATCGCCATGCGCTTCGACGATGAAAGCACCGACCGGCTGATCGGCGTGGCTCTCCTCAGCGAAGAGGATGACGTCCTGCTCGCCACCCGCCAGGGCAAGGCAATCCGCTTCCAGGCGACCGACGTGCGCGAATTCCAGAGCCGCACCTCGACCGGCGTGCGCGGCATGACGCTCAAGAAGGACGATGAGGTAATCTCGCTTTCCATCCTCACCCGCTCCGGCGCCAATCAGGAGGAGCGCGACGATTATCTCCGCTTCGCCCCATGGAAGGCGGAGAAGGAAGGCTCGCCGCAGATGAGCGCTGAGCGCTTTGCCGAATTGCAGGCGAAGGAGCAGTTCATCCTCACCGTCTGCGCCAATGGCTATGGCAAGCTGTCCTCGGCTTATGACTATCGCCGTACCGGACGCGGCGGTCAGGGGATCACGAACATCGACAATATCGGCCGCAACGGTCCGGTCGTGGCGAGCTTCCCGGCGCGGCATGGCGACCATCTGATGCTCGTCACCGATCAGGCCAAGCTGATCCGCATGGGCCTTGAAAGCCTGCGCGTCATCGGCCGCAGCTCGGCGGGCGTGCGCCTCTTCAACGTATCCGACGACGAACATGTCGTCAGCGCCGCGAAGATCGAGGAAAGCGACGAAGCCGAAGAGGCGGTGGAAACCGATTCGGAGACGGGCGAGGCGTGACCGACCTCTTCGCCTACAAGATTCTGACCAAAGATCAGTATGACCAGCTAAAGACCGACGGCGTGTTCAAGGGCGCGCCCGTCGATCTTGCGGATGGCTATATCCACATGTCCACCCGCGAACAGGCCGCCGAAACCGCCGCCAGGCATTTCGCGGGTCAGGACCATCTGGTGATGGTGATGGTCGATCTCGCTCCCTTCGGTGACGCCCTCAAGTGGGAAGAGTCACGCGGCGGCGCTCTTTTCCCGCACCTCTACGGCGACCTCCCGCTGAGCGCAGTCGCAGGCAAGGTGGTGCTGCGGTTGGACGAGCGGGGCAAACACCTGTTTCCGGCGGGGTTCTGACCTCTTAGGCAGCGGTTTTGTCAGGCTTGACGCTCATTTAAAAGCGGCGTCCTCACGCAATATCTTGAACATCTCATCATAGAGTTGTTTGCCGATAGGTGTCCAACAGTCGGACTCAAACGGAGCATATGCATATCGGTGATCAACACTGACCCAAAATGAAAGCTGAGCGTCCATTTTGGGCATTGGCATAAGCAGTGCGCCGCGCTTCCGGCGTCGTTCTGTTCGGCGCTTTTCTATTGCTTCTACGCGACTGCACTCCGCAGTTTTGAAGCCTACCGTTACCGTGCGACTGGCCAATTCTCGTAACGGTATAAGCCGATTTGGAGGCAAGCGACCTTCGCGGCTTATAGTTGGGGCAAATACGCCATCTTTCGGTTCTGTAAGCTGATAATTTCCGGACATGAGATCAAGATGCAATTCTACGTGCGGACTCATTAGACCGCCCGATACATACTCAATGCGATCACTTGGCTGTTGCGCCGCCACCGATTGGCTGACCAATCCGGCAGACATTACCGCCAGCGCGGCCTGCGCCAGCATTCTTGATATCCTCATCAAATCCCGCCCTTTTCGATCAGACTGCTTGGCTCGTTCATTTTGGGCAGCATGGTAACTCACTAAAATCGAAAATATTTACCTCACCCTCTCCATCCGAACGACCTTCCCGCCCTTCACCCAATAATCAAACCCACCCCACCTGATCCGGCTCGAACAAACCGCCGCCAACTGCATCCCCCAATGCGCCCAGCACACCGCAAAGGGCGCCAGCGCATCCCACCAAAGCGACCGCCGCGCCGCCCGCGCCTGCCTCGGTTCCACCACGCCCATGATGATCCGTCGCCGCACCAGCGCCCGCCCCACAGCCGCCGCATAGCCCACAGCCACAGCGCTCCCGCCACCCCAACCCAGCGCCCAGACCCAGCCCAAAGCCTGCCCTCCCACCACAGCGCAAGCAATCAGCCACATCCCCAGACTGTTGGTCACGATATGCCGATACTGCCGCACCCCGAAGCCAAGCGCCCCACGCCCCTCCAGCGGACTCGCCACCAGCAAGTCCCGCACCGGCCGCAACCGCAGCTTCGCGCGCCAGCCCGCCAACCCGATCGCCATATCATCGGACAAGCGCCCCGCCAGAGCCGCATCCAGATCCAGCCGCTCCGCCGTCTCCCGCGTCAGTGCCATGGCGCCACCCCAGGGCATGGTCGCGCTCGCGGTACGCGGCAGGGTCGCCAACTGCATCTCCACCGCCCCCACCAGCGCGGCCACGGCGCCCACCTCCGGCAACAACAGCCGATAGCCGGTCACGATATCCGCCTTCCCCCGCACCAAGGGAAAGAGCAACCGCCCCACCAACCGCGCCGGCGGCAAAATGTCCGCGTCCACGAAAACCAGATAGCGGTCCCCCTCACGCAAGGCCCGCAAAGCCGCCCGCAATTTATGAACCTTCTGCCCCTCATCCACAGCGACACCCGCGCGAACGATCTGCACCCAATCCCCTTCTCGCGCCGCCAAAGCCTCCGCCGCCGGGCAATTGCCCGAAGTCGCGATCACCAGGCGGAAGCGCGCCGCCTGCGCCTTCAACCGCGCAATCAGTTCCGCCCCGCCGTCCCAATCATCCCGAACCGACAGCAGCACGACGACGCCCTCCGGCGCTTCCTCCTGCCGATCCACCGGCAAATGCCGCCAATAATTGAGCACCCCGGCCAGGCTCAGCCCCTGCAACAGCAGCCACAGCGCAAAAGCGAAACTCATCGCAAATCCAAACCCTTTACCGCCCCGACCGCTGCTGTATGACGGCAGGCGCGATGCTCTCCAACCCCTTTCTCTTCACCGTCCTCCGCCTCCTCCCTGCGTCCCTCGCCTCCTGGCTGGGCGGCTGGCTGTCGGCCCATGTCGCCCGCAAGTCGATGAAATTGCGCGACCAGCGCGCCCGCACCAATTTGGCCATACTCCGCCCCGGCCTCGACAAAACCGCAAGCGAAGTCCTGCTCACCCGCCGCTGGTTCAACCTTGGCCGCACCATGGCCGAACTCACCAACATCGACCGACTGATCGAGAACAACCACATCGCGGTGGAGGACGCCGAAGGCTATCAATCGGTCCTCGACGGCCCCGGCCCGCTGATCGCGCTGGCGGTCCATCTGGGCAATTGGGATTTGCTCGCCGCCCATATCAAGGCATCGACCGACCGTCCCGGCCTCGGCGTCTACGACCCGCCGGAAAATCCCGAACAGGCCGCGCAACTCAAGCGCGCCCGCTCCAGCTATATGGGCGAAGCGATCACCGGAGAAGGCGCCGCCCGCGCTATCCTGAAACACCTCACGACCAAGGATCGCGCCACCCTTTACATATTGCTGGACGAACGCCGCGACCGCCAGGTCTGGTTTCCCCGCTTCGGCCGCGACCTGCCGCCATCGGGCAACCTGTCCGTGGCCCTGCGCCTCGCGCGCAAAGTCGGCGCGAAATTCCTGCCCTTCTACATGATCCGCACCCAAGGCCCGAATTTCCGCGTCCACTGGCATCCACCGCTCGATCCGGCCACCCTCACCGACGATCAGATCATGGATCAGGTCGACGCTTTCCTCGGCCAGGCCTGCATCGCCCATGCCGACCAATGGCTCGCCCTCCACGATATGGATTTGACGGAACCATAAAGCCGCCCATGCAGGAGCAAGCTGCATATGGTTCTTACGCGCCACACCCGCTAAAGCCCGCCCATGTCCCGACTCGCCATCAAGATCTGCGGCCTTTCGACGCCTGAAACGGTGGGCGCCTCCATAAGGGGAGGAGCGACCCATCTCGGCTTCAACTTCTTCCCCAAAAGCCCCCGCTATGTCGAAGTGGATCAGATGCGGGCACTCGCCGCACTGGTTCCTTCCCAGATCGATCGCATCGCCATCCTCGTCGACCCCACCGACGAAATCCTGATGGATCTCGCCGCCACCGGCGCCCTGACCGCCCTGCAACTCCATGGCAAGGAAAGCCCTGAACGCGCCGCCGCCATCCGCCAGCGCTTCAACCTCCCCGTCTGGAAAGCCATTTCCGTCAAAACCCGCGCCGATATAGACGCCGCCATGGCCTATAGCGGCGCCGCCGACTTCCTCCTGTTCGACGCCAAAACCCCGGATGGCGCGGCGCTGCCCGGCGGCATGGGCCTGCGTTTCGACTGGAGGCTGCTGCGCGGCGTGTCCCTTTCCGTTCCCTGGGGCTTGTCGGGCGGCCTTGGCATCGACAATGTGGCCGAAGCCATCCGCATCACGGACGCCCCGCTGGTCGATGTTTCCTCCGGCGTGGAAAGCGCGCCGGGCATCAAGAGTGTGGACAAGATCATGGCCTTCTGCAATGCGGCGTCCTCATGAGGCAGACGCTATTCATAAACGGAATTGGCCACGCAGGGCGCATCGCAGCCCGATGGCGTTGATCGCTTCCCTTGTTCGCGAAGTGACCCAATATTGCCTGACGAGATACAAGCGATGACCGACACCATCACCCTGCCCAACAGCCTCCGTTCGCAGCCCGACGCCTCCGGCCATTTCGGCGCCTTCGGTGGCCGCTATGTCGCTGAGACGCTGATGCCGCTCATATTGGAGCTGGAAAAGGTCTATAGGGAAGCGAAGCAGGATCCGGCCTTCGACGCCGAGTTCAGCGAATTGCTGCGCTCCTATGTCGGCCGCCCCAATCCGCTTTATTATGCAGGACGCCTGACAGAAGCGCTGCGCGCGGATGCCGCACCCGGCAAGGGCGCGAAAATCTACCTCAAGCGCGAGGAACTGAACCACACCGGCGCGCACAAGATCAACAATTGCATCGGCCAGGCGCTGCTCGCCCGCCGCATGGGCAAGAAGAAGGTCATTGCCGAAACCGGCGCGGGCCAGCACGGCGTCGCCACCGCGACCGTCGCCGCCCTGTTCGGCATGGAATGCAAGATATTCATGGGCGCCAAGGATGTCGAGCGGCAGAAACCCAACGTCTTCCGCATGAAGCTGCTTGGCGCTGAGGTCATTCCCGTCGTTTCCGGCTCCCAGACGCTCAAGGATGCTATGAACGATGCCCTGCGCCACTGGGTGTCGAACGTCCACGACACCTTCTACATCATCGGCACGGCGGCAGGACCACACCCCTATCCCGAACTGGTCCGCGATTTCCAATCCGTGATCGGCCGGGAGGCGCGCGAGCAGATATTGGAACTCGAAGGTCGCTTGCCCGACATGCTGATCGCCCCGGTCGGTGGTGGCTCCAACGCCATCGGCCTGTTCCATCCGTTCCTTGACGATGCGGATGTGAAAATGATCGGCGTCGAAGCGGCGGGCGAAGGTCTGCAAGGCAAGCATGCCGCCTCCCTCGCGGGCGGCAAGTCGGGCATATTGCACGGCAACCGCACCTATCTGCTCCAGGACGAGGACGGCCAGATCACCGAAGCGCACAGCATTTCGGCAGGTCTCGACTATCCCGGCATCGGTCCTGAGCATAGCTGGCTGCACGAAATCGGTCGTGTCCAATATATGCCGATCACCGATGATGAGGCGCTGGCCAGCTTCCAGAAGCTCTCCGCGCTCGAAGGCATCATCCCCGCGCTCGAATCCGCCCATGCGGTCGCGTCGGCGGAAAAGGTCGCGCCCACGCTCGACGCGGACCAGATCATCATCGTCAATCTCTCCGGCCGTGGTGACAAGGACATCTTCACCGTCGCCAGCGCGTTGGGAGTGGAGATATGACCTCTCTCATCTCACTCCGTGCTCCTGCGGAGGCAGGAGCCCAGTTCGACCGTCACATGTTCATGCGAGCCGGGGACTGGGCTCCTGCCTTCGCAGGAGCACGTTACGTGTCGGTATTTGGAATTCACAATGACTGCTGACCGCCTCGCTACTCGCTTCGCCACTTGCAAGAGCGCAGGCCGCGCCGCCCTCGTCACCTTCGTGACGGCGGGCGACCCGACCGTGGCCGACACGCCCGCCATCCTGGACGCACTGGTCGAGGGCGGCGCCGACATCATCGAACTCGGCATGCCCTTCACCGATCCGATGGCAGACGGCCCGGCGATCGAACTGGCCAATCTGCGCAGCCTAGGCTCCGGCACCAAGACGAAGGATATCTTCGCCCTCGCCACCGCCTTCCGCGCCAAGCACCCGGAAACGCCGCTGGTCCTGATGGGCTATGCCAATCCGATGCTGGTGCGCGGCTCGCAATGGTTCGCCGACCAGTGCAAGGCCGCTGGCGTTGACGGCGTCATCTGCGTCGACATCCCACCGGAGGAAGATGCCGAAATCGGCCCTGCCCTGCGGTCGGCGGGCATTCACCTCATCCGCCTCGCCACCCCCACGACCGACGCAGCCCGCCTGCCCGCCGTGCTGAACGGCGCCAGCGGCTTCCTCTACCATGTCGCCGTCGCGGGCATCACCGGCAAGCAGCAGGCCGCGCAAGCCGCCGTCGAACAGGCCGTCGCCAAGCTCAAGGCCGCCACCGACCTGCCCATCGCGGTCGGCTTCGGCGTGCGCTCAGCAGAACAGGCCGCCGCCATCGGCCGCGTCGCTGACGGCGTGGTGGTGGGGTCCGCCATCGTCGACATCATCGGCTCGCATGGCGATGCCGCTGCGCCCTTCGTCAAGGATTTCGTCGCGGCTCTGCGCGGCGCGCTCAACGCCAACAGCCCTCATTTCCGGGAGACCGCCGCATGAGCTGGATCAACCGCGTCCGCAAAGCCATTCCCTTCATGGCGAAGAAGGAAAGCACGGCCGAAACGCTGTGGCACAAATGCCCGTCCTGCGCCGAGATGATCTTCATCAAGGAATGGGAAGACAATCTCTCCGTCTGTCCGCGCTGCGACCATCATGGCCGTATCGGCCCGTCGGAACGGTTCGAGCATATCCTCGACGCCGGTTTCATCCTGCTGCCGACGCCGCATGTGCAGGAAGACCCGCTCAAATTCCGCGATTCCAAGCGTTATCCTGAGCGCATCAAGGCCGCCCGCGCCGCCACCGGCGATCAGGACGCGCTCATCAACGCGCGCGGCGCGATCGATGATGTGCCGCTGGTCATGGGCGTGCAGAATTTCGCCTATATGGGCGGTTCCATGGGCATGGGCGTCGGCGCGGCCTTCATCCAGGGCGTGAACGAAGCCATCGCCCATAAATGCCCCTATGTGATCTTCACCGCAGCGGGCGGCGCGCGCATGCAGGAGGGCATCCTCTCCCTCATGCAGATGCCCCGCTCCACCGTGGCGATCCAGAAGCTGCACGCGGCGGGCCTGCCCTATATCGTGGTGCTGACCGATCCCACCACGGGCGGCGTCACCGCAAGCTACGCCATGCTGGGCGACATTCAGATCGCGGAGCCCAATGCGCTCATCGGTTTCGCAGGCCAGCGCGTCATTGAAAGCACGATCCGCGAAAAGCTGCCCGACGGCTTCCAGCGCGCCGAATATCTGCTGGAGCACGGCATGC
This sequence comes from Sphingobium sp. SJ10-10, assembly GCF_036038995.2. NCBI lineage: Bacteria > Pseudomonadati > Pseudomonadota > Alphaproteobacteria > Sphingomonadales > Sphingobiaceae > Sphingobium > Sphingobium sp. SJ10-10. The sequence goes on along the minus strand of NZ_CP158132.1, from coordinate 1,000,354 downwards.
TCGACATGGTCGTCCACCGCAGCGAACTGCGCGACACGCTCGCCCGCGTGATCGGCTATCTTGCGCCGCGCGCGGCCGCCTGAAGCCGATCGGGAACAGCGCCGATGGCCGACCACGCCGTCTCCGACGATCCAGGCGTCCAGGCCCAGCTTGATCGCCTCGCGACCCTGTCGCCCGGCGCCGATATATTGGGCCTGGAGCGCATCACGCGCTTGCTCGACCGCCTCGGCAATCCGCACCGCGCTCTGCCGCCCGTCTTTCATGTCGCGGGCACCAACGGCAAAGGCTCGACCTGCGCCTTCCTGCGCGCCGCGCTGGAGGCGGACGGCAAGACCGTCCACGTCTTCACCTCGCCGCACCTCGTCCGCTTCAACGAGCGCATCCGCATCAGCGGCACGCTGATCTCCGACGAAGCGCTCGCCCATTATCTCTCTCGCGTCCTCGATGTGGCGGAGGGCATCGGCGCCAGCTTCTTCGAAGTAACCGCCGCGGCCGCCTTCCTCGCCTTCTCCGAACATCCAGCCGACGCCTGCATTCTCGAAGTGGGCCTGGGCGGCCGGCTCGACGCCACCAATGTCATCGAAAGGCCGGTGATCTGCGGCATCGCCCAATTGGGCATCGATCACCAAAGCTTCCTCGGCAGCACGCTCAAGGAAATCGCCGCCGAAAAGGCGGGCATCGCCAAACCCGGCGCGCCGCTGGTGACGCAGCGCTATGCCGACGCGCTCTTCCCGGTGATGCTCGACGCCGCTGCCCGCAACCGCACCCAATGGTTCGCCATGGGGGAGAGCTGGGACGCCGCCGCCTATCGCGACCGTCTCCATTATCGTGACGATCTGGGCCGCCTCGACACCCCTCTGCCGCGTCTCCCCGGCGCGCATCAGATCCATAATGCCGCGCTCGCTTTCGCCATGCTGCGCCACCAGAGCGTCGTACCCGTCAGCGAAGCCGCCCTGAAGGCCGCGCCGCTCTGGGCGCATTGGCCCGGCCGTTTGCAAAGGCTCGATCACGGCCCCCTGCTGGCGCCATTGCCGGAAAGCACCGAGGCGTGGCTCGACGGGGGCCATAATGCCGGGGCGGGGGAAGCGATCAGCGCCTTCTTCACTGCCGAGCGGCTCGAAGGCCAGAAGTTGCAACTCATCATCGGCATGCTGTCGAACAAGGATCTGGACGCCTATCTGATCCCCTTCGCCGGTCGCATCGCCCATATCCACACTCTGCCTGTCCCCGGACACGATCATCACCCGCCGGAGCGATTCGCCGCCATTGCCGATCTTTGGGGCATCCCCTGCACCGCGCATGAAGCGCCCGCAGAGGCCATCGCCGCCATCGCCGCAGGGGGCAATCCCGCGCCCAAGCTGCTGATAGCGGGCTCGCTCTATCTGGCGGGAGAGATTTTGCGGCTGAATGGGCAATATCCCGATTGAATTGTCTTGCGATTGACTCGCAATAGCGTACCTTGGCCTTCCAACGACAAGGCAGAAGGTACGAACGCATGGCCATTGGAGAGCCCTCCTCCCTAGATCAGCCCCGTCCGCTCCCCGGCGGCTATGGCAACCGGCTGTTCCTTTATGTCATGCGCCGCATGGCGACGGCGGGCGTCAACGACGCCCATGCCGCCAACGCCATGCTCGGCGCCTTCGGCCGCAGCTATCGCCGTCCGCTGGTGCTGATGCGCGCCATGATGCTGGAACTGGCCCGCACCTCCAGCCGCAAGATATTGATCGCGCCCTGCTGCTGCTCGCGCATGACAACGGACGAAGCGCTGATGATGCAGGCCGTCGGCGGCGCCCTGCACAGCCCGCGCACAGCCTATGACAATGTGGCGAGCCTGCTCGGCAACGACCATGCGCTGGGCGCGCTCACCTGCCTCCAAGCCGTGGCGCAGGCCCATAATGACCTTGGCCGCCCGCTCGATCTCTACTCGGCGGGCTGAACCTCTGCCGCGCTGCCGACGCTGGCGTCGATCAGGCCCGCTCGCATCATCAGCCAGAACAGGATGATGCCCGGCAAGGAGATCACGGTGGTCAGCAGGTAGAAATCGACATAGCCGAAGCGCTCGATCATCACGCCCGCCGTGGTGCCGGTCAGGAACCGCCCGACAATGCTCGCCGCCGCCGAAATCAACGCATATTGCGCGGCGGTAAAGCGCAGGTCGCACAGCGCCGAGAAATAGGCGACCACGGTCACACCACCAATGCCGCTGGCGAAATTCTCAAAACCAATGGCGCCCGCCATGCCCCAATTGCTCTTCCCCAGCGCGGCGAGCAGCGCAAAACTGAAGTTCGACACGCCCATCAGCAGCAGGCTGATCAGCACCGACCGCTTCATCCCCATCCGCGCATAGAGGACGCCGCCCACGAAAATGCCGATCAGATAAGCCCAGAAGCCGATCCCCACGTCATAAATGGCGATCTCGTCATTGGTGTAGCCCATGTCGTCGAACAGCAGGCGGAAGGTCAGATTGGCGAGCGTGTCTCCGATCTTGTGCAGCAGGATGAACAGCAGCACCAACCAAGCCCCGCGCCGCCGGAAAAACTCGACCAACGGCCCGGCGATCGACTCCCAAACCTCCCCGAAACCCCGTCGCGTCGTCGGCTCCCGATGCCGCTCCGGCTCGCCCAGAACCAGTCCCGTCACCATCGCGGGCAGCGCAAAAACCGCACAGGCGAAATAAGCCCCATGCCACCCGATCCGCGCCGCCAACACCAGCGCCAGCGCCCCCGCCGCGACCGACCCGATCCGCCAGCCATATTGCGACATGCCTGAGCCGACGCCCAGTTGCTCGGGCTTCAAGGTCTCGATCCGATAGGCGTCGATCACGATGTCGAAGGTCGCTCCAGCCACGCCGACCAGGATCGCCGCATAAGCCGTCTGCAACAGGCCGGTCGTCGGTTCGACCAGCGCCAGATTGGCCACCGCCGCCATCACGAGCAGCCCGGCGAGGAGCAGCCAGCTCACCCGCTGCCCCAACCGCCCGATGACCGGCAAGCGAACGCCATCGACCACCCAGGCCCACAGCCATTTGAGATTATAGACGAGGAAAGCGAGCGTGAACGCGGTCACCGCCTTCTTGTCGATCCCGTCCTGCGCCAGTCGCGTCGTCAGCGTCGCGCCGATCATCGCATAGGGAAATCCCGACGAAATCCCGAGAAAAAAGGCCCCCAAAGGCGCCTTCTGAACATAGGGCTTCACCGCATCCAGCCAGCTTGCCGAACCCTTTGCGATCTCAGTCATAAATGCGGTGCGCCCCGATGGTTCTTGTCGAAATCCACCATATGGCCAAACACCGCCGAAACAACCCCGCCCAATGCTTCTCGCTTGAAAGGAGAGGGACAGGAAGCCTGGCTGGCTCCATCAATCAGGCCAAGTGGATGAAACCAACTTCACCCGAAATCCTCAAACAGATGCAGCCCCTCCGGGAAACGCGGCAATGCCTTCCCCCGCAACAACGCATCCAGCACATCGATCGCCGCCAGCAAGTCCCGCGGCGCATAGGGCTTGGCGAGGCAGCCCAAAGCCATTTCGCGCGCATCGACCGGACAAGCGCCCGTCACGAACAGCACCGCCACGCCCCGGCCCGTAGCGAAGCGCGCCAGATCGATCCCGGTCTTCCGACCATGCAGCATCACATCCGCGATCACCAGATCGACGCTTTCTTCCTGAATCACGCTGACGGCATGGGCATATTCATCGACGGTCGCGGCCACGCGATAACCGGCCATCTCCAGCACATGCTCATTGTCGAAGGCCACCAGCGGCTCATCCTCGACCACCAGCACGCTCCGAATGGCCTTGCGCCGCCCTTGCGCTCCGGCTTCCCCTTTTACCAGCCCGAAAAACATTTGCCGATCTGCCCCATTTGCGCCATTCAGCCGACCAACGTGCAACGCCCGAAGCGGTTTCTTATTGTCCCGGCGCATAGGCGCAAGGACAGCACTATTCGTCAATTTCCTGGCTTTGCCGATATGGGAATGCCACCCCGTTTTGAAAAGGAACTCTTCCGTGGAACCGCCGAAAAAATCTGGACCGCCACGCCGGTCGGGCCCCGGCGGTCCCAAGCGCCCCACAGGCGCCAAGCCCGGCCCCGGATCACGCCCGGCCCGCCCGCCATTCAAAAAGGCGAAAACCGCACCCGCCAAGCCCGCAAACCCGCACCCGGCACGGGCCGCAGCCGTCGCCAGCGGCAAGAACGAACCGCAGCGTATCGCGAAACTCCTCGCCCGCGCAGGCATCGCGTCGCGCCGCGAGATCGAGCGGATGATCGAGGAAGGCCGCGTCACGCTGAACGGTGAAGCGGTCACTACCCCCGCCACCCTGCTCACCTCGCTTCATGGCATAGCGGTAGACGGCAACCCCGTCGCCGCGCCAGCCCCCACGCGCCTGTTCCTTTTCCACAAGCCGTCGGGCCTCCTGACGACCGAACGCGACCCGCGTGGCCGCCCAACCATCTACGACAAGCTGCCCGCCGACCTGCCGCGCCTCATGCCGATCGGCCGGCTCGACATGACGACCGAGGGACTGCTGCTGCTCACCACCGACGGCGAGTTCAAGCGCGAGATGGAACTCCCCTCCACCGGCGTCCCGCGTACCTACCGCGCCCGCGCCTTTGGCGAGGTGAGCCAGAACCAACTCGAAGATCTGTTCGAAGGCATAGAAATAGACGGCATCCGCTACGGTCAGATCGAGGCCAATCTGGAGCGCCGCACCGGCCGCAATCAGTGGATCGAAATGACGCTGACCGAGGGCAAGAATCGCGAAGTCCGCCGCGTCCTGGAACATCTGGGCCTTCAGGTAAACCGCCTGATCCGCACCAGCTACGGCCCCTTCCATCTGGGCGAACTAGCCTCCGGCGCGGTCGAGGAAGTGCGCCAGCATGATCTCATCCTCTTCCGCAAGAGCCTGAAGGCGCCGAAATGAGGATCATCGCAGGCCAATGGCGCGGCCGTCCGCTGGCCGCTCCCAAGGGCGACGCCACCCGCCCGACGGCGGACCGAACCCGCGAAACCCTTTTCTCCATGCTGCTGAGCCGCATCGGCTCCTTCGAGGGGCTTGGCGTCGGCGATTTCTTCGCAGGCTCCGGCGCGCTCGGCTTCGAAGCCCTGTCGCGCGGTGCGGCGAGCTGCATCTTCGTGGAACAGGACCGCGCCGCCCTCGACGCGATCCGGGCCAATGGCGAGAAGCTCGGCATCCGCCCCGACGTCCGCCAAAGCAGCGTCCTGGCTCTCGGCCCCGCAGCCAAGCCGCTGGACCTCATCTTCATGGACCCGCCCTATAATAGCGGCGCGGGATCGGTGGCCCTCGACAAGCTGAGCCGCCTCGGCTGGACCGGCCCCGCCACCTGGATCAGCATAGAAACGGACCGCCGCGAGAACGTGGAGGTCAAGGGCTTCACTATCGAAGCCACCCGCGACATCGGCAAAGCGCGTTTGACCCTGCTACGGGCGGAAGCCTGAACTCCCCGTGGGGGAGAGGGGCTGCGCAACGGCTCCCCACTCCCGACGCCCATCAAGCTGCTTCGGCATCCTCATAAGCCTGCGATTCCTTGCCGATCAGGATATTCGCAAGGAACCAATAGGCCTGCCCCCAGGCATTCAGGACGGCGTCCGTGGCGACATCCGCGCCCAGCACATCCCGAATGGCCGGCAGCAGCGCCTCGGCCACCTTGGGATAATGCTCCGCCTTCACGCCGGTTTCGACATGCCGCTGCACCATCCGCGCAACCGCGCCGTCCAGCGCCTGCAACTTGTCGATATTCTCGGCATAGCCCAGGATCGCCGCCGCCAGCCGCTTGGGCTGCTCGCCGCTTTCCTGCGCGGCCTGGTCGAACATGTCCTTGATCGATGCATCCTGAAACAGCCGCGCATACATGGCCGTCGTGATTTCTACCCCATGCTTCCGCAGAGCGGGGGCGGTAGCCTTGACGATGGCGATGGTGTCGGCGGTCAACTGGGTCATGGATGCACCTTTGCTTGGAGAATCGATAAAGGTGCATTTACGTTGCATCTTTTAAGATGTAAATAGAATGAATGTTTGAAAAGCACGTTCACTCTCATTACCGCCAGCAGCCATGCAACTGACCCGCCACACCGACTATGCCCTGCGTGTCCTCATCCACCTTGCGGTGACGCCTGCGGGCCGCACGACGATTCCCGAAATCGCGGATGCCTATGGCCTGTCCCGCAACCATCTGATGAAGGTTGTTCATCATCTTGGCCAAGGCGGTTTTCTGGATACGCAGCGCGGCCGCGGCGGCGGTTTCGCTCTTGCCCGCCCGGCCGAGAAGATCCGATTGGGCGAAGTCATCCGCCACACCGAACCCGACATGAACATGGCTGATTGCGGCTCCTGCGCCATCCGCCCGGCCTGCGGCCTGTCCGGCATATTGAAGGCGGCCACCGCCGCCTTTCTCACCGTGCTCGACCAGCACAACCTGGCCGATGCCGCGCGGGACCGGGCCGGGCTGGCGGCGCTCATCGCCGCATTGCCCGGCCCGGTCGCCGTCACCGACGCCTGCGCATAGATTTGGGCGCTTCGCTCGGGTTGATACAGCTATCCTGCACGGTCTTGCTGCACAGCGGATAATCCTTCTGGCCGGTCGGCGGTGGCGTCATGTTGCCGCCCACCGTAGCGGGATTGGCGGAGGTTCCCACGGGCGCTGACGGGTCGCGTGGCACACCGGCGGGTGCAGGCTGCATCCCCGTATCCGGCGGCACCGCTCCCGTGGGCTGCCCCGCATTCGGATCGGCGCCCGCGGGGGGTGTGGCTGGCGTAGCCGGCGTGGCGGGAGCGGTCCCCGGATCGGCAGGCGTGGCGGGTGTCGCGGACGTCGCACCCTGTTCCGGAGGAGGCGAGGTATCGGCAGCGGGCGGCTGCGAGGCTGGCACGTCCTGCGCTACCGCCATTCCGGCAACGCCGGTGCCGAAGGCCAACATGGCCGCGCCTGCCAAGAGGATCGATTTCATCGGGATCATCCTTTCCTTGTTCTTCACCCCGTTTTGCCGCTGGGGTCCGGAAAAGAAGCGGACATGTACCGTCTACGTTCCGGCCACGGCGACGAACCGTGGCGCATGCGCCGCCAGATGATCCCTCACGCTTTGGGCTCTCTGGCTTCGCGGTCACTCTTGGGGATAGCGCTCGAACCTGGGCAATTCATGCGCGGCCGCCATCCACGGAGCCGCCTCGGCAAATTGCACATGAATGGCGGGAGGAAGAGCGGCTTGATCGTCCAGCGTCCCCGTCTGGATATCGACCATCCCCGGAAACACCACGGCATTGCGATAGAAAAGCCCCGACCCGCATGTCCCGCAAAATTCCCGCGTCACATTGTCGGATGACCGATAGGCCACCGGCTCACCCGTCACCGTCACCATATTTTCGGGAAACAACGCCCAGCCCACCATAGGCGCTCCGGCGCTTTTCCGGCAGTCGGAACAATGGCAGAGCGCGCTATAGGCTGGCTCCCCCTGCGCTTCATAGCGGATCGCCCCGCATTGGCACCCTCCAGAAACCATGGCCTTTCTCCTTGCATGATTCGCCTTTTGTTCTCATAGAAGAAACGGCAGCGCAAGGCCACTCACCCTTGCCGCCTCCCGCCCAGCATCCTAGTTGATAGCCCATGACCCTGCCCGCTCCCTCGCCCGACGATCCCGCCTATCTCAAGGGCCTCAACGAACCCCAGCGGGAAGCCGTGCTCACCACCGAAGGGCCGGTGCTGGTCCTCGCGGGTGCCGGCACGGGCAAGACCGCCGCGCTGACCGCGCGCCTGGCCCATCTGATCGCCACCCGACGCGCCTATCCTTCCGAAATCCTCGCCGTCACCTTCACCAACAAGGCGGCGCGAGAGATGCGGGAGCGCGTAGGCCGCATGATCGGCCCGGCGGTGGAAGGCATGCCCTGGCTCGGCACGTTCCACGCCATTGCCGCCAAGATGCTGCGCCGCCATGCCGAACTGGTTGGCCTGCAATCCAATTTCACCATCCTCGATACCGACGACCAGCTTCGCCTGATGAAGCAACTCATTCAGGCCGAAGGCATCGACGAAAAGCGCTGGCCCGCCCGCCAGTTGGGCGGCCTCATCGACCAGTGGAAGAATAAGGGTCTGACGCCCGAGGAAATCGGCGCGGGTGAAAGCGAAGCCTATGCCAATGGCCGTGGGCAGAAGCTCTACGCCGCTTACCAGGCGCGCCTACGCGATGTAAATGCGTGTGATTTCGGTGACTTGCTGCTGCATGTTCTGACGATATTGAAGCGTCACCGGGACGTTCTGGAAAGCTATCAGCAGCGCTTCCGCTACATCATGGTGGACGAATATCAGGACACGAACAGCAGCCAATATCTCTGGCTCCGCCTGCTCGCCCAGACGCGCAAGAATATCTGCTGCGTGGGCGATGACGACCAGTCCATCTATAGCTGGCGCGGCGCGGAAGTGGCCAATATCCTGCGCTTCGAAAAGGATTTTCCGGGCGCGAAGATCGTCCGCCTGGAACAGAATTACCGCTCGACCCCGCACATCCTAGGCGCCGCCTCCGGCGTCATCGCGGAAAATGGCAACCGGCTCGGCAAGACGCTCTGGACCGATATCGACGTGGGCGAGAAGGTCCGCGTCATCGGCGTGTGGGACGGTCCGGAGGAAGCCCGGCGCGTCGGTGACGAAATCGAGTCGATCGAGCGCAGCGGGCAATCGCTGGACGAAGTCGCCATCCTCGTCCGCGCCCAGCACCAGACCCGCGAGTTCGAAGACCGCTTCATCCAGATCGGGCTGCCCTATCGCATCGTCGGCGGCTTCCGCTTTTACGAACGCGCCGAAATCCGCGATGCGCTCGCCTATCTGCGCCTCGTCAACCAGCCCGCCGACGATCTCGCCTTCGAGCGGATCGTCAACGTCCCCAAGCGCGGATTGGGCGACAAGGCGGTGGAAAAGCTCCATCGACTCGCCCGTGCCGAGGGTATTCCGCTGGCCATCGCCGCCGCCCGCATCCTCGACACCGACGAAATGACCCCGCAGGCCCGCCGGTCGCTGGGCGCCTTCATCGGAGATCTCGCTCGCTGGCGCGACCGCGCGGTGCAGCTTCCCCATGCGGAACTCGCCCGGCAGATATTGGACGAAAGCGGCTACACCGCCATGCTCCAGGCCGAACGCACCACCGAAAGCGCGGGGCGCCTGGAAAACCTCAACGAACTCACCCGCGCCATGGAGGAATATGAGACGCTGGGCGCATTCCTTGAGCATGTCTCGCTGGTCATGGACAATGAAGCGCAGGCTGACGAGCGCAAGATCACGATCATGACCATCCACGCGGCCAAGGGGCTGGAGTTCGACACCGTGTTCCTCGCCGGTTGGGAAGAGGGCATTTTTCCCTCCCAGCGCGCCCTCGACGAAGGCGGCCTTAATTCGTTGGAGGAGGAACGCCGCCTCGCCTATGTCGCGATCACGCGGGCGCGGAAGCTGTGCCTCATCCTCCACGCCGCCAACCGCCGCATCTACGGCCAGTGGACCAGCTCCATCCCTTCGCGCTTTGTCGGAGAACTGCCGCCCGAACATGTGGAGGAGGAGAGCAGCCTGTCGGGTGGCGCCTCGCTCTGGCGCGCCAACTGGTCGGAACGCACCGATCCCTTCGCCAATGTCCAGCGCGGCACCGGCAGAGGTCCCGGCTGGCAACGCGCGCAACAAAGCGGCCAGTTCGTCAAGGAACCCGTCCGGATCGTGGAAGCCCGCGCCTCCGCCGTCTCGCTGGGCAATAAAGGCCGCGACGACATGAGCCTAGGCCTGCGCGTCTTCCATCAGAAATTCGGCTATGGCACGGTCGCGGAGATCGAAGGCAATAAGCTGGAGATCGACTTCGAAACCGCGGGACGGAAGCGCGTCATGGACAGCTTCGTCCAACCGGCCTGACCAACCATCCCGGCCCTTCTTCAACGCTTTCTTGAAAAGAAGAGCGAGAAGCCTGCTTTGGGTGGAGAGCGGACGGTCTACTTGCGCCGGTTCCCAGAAACGCATCGTGCTCCTGCGAAGGCAGGAGCCCAGTTCCCGCAGTGCGATGATCCACAAACGGCGGGACTGTGTTCCTGCCTTCGCAGGAACACGGATGCGCTTAATGTCCACAATTGACCAAACAAAAATAGGGGAGGCCTAAGCCTCCCCTTCTCGTCCGCTTAGTAGCGGTAATGATCCGGCTTGAACGGCCCTTCTGCGGACACGCCGATATAGGCGGCCTGCTTCGGCGTCAGCTTGGACAGCTTCACGCCCAACTTTTCGAGGTGAAGCGCGGCGACCTTTTCGTCCAGATGCTTGGGCAGCACATAGACTTCGTTCTTGTAGGTGTCCGCCTTGGTCCACAGTTCGATCTGCGCCAGCACCTGGTTGGTGAAGGAGGAGGACATCACAAAGCTGGGATGGCCGGTGGCGCAACCCAGATTGACCAGGCGGCCCTTCGCCAGAACGATGATCTTCTTGCCGTCGGGGAACTGCACTTCGTCCACCTGCGGCTTGATCTCGGTCCATGTCATGTTGTTGAGGCCGGCAATCTCGATCTCGCTGTCGAAATGGCCGATGTTGCAGACGATCGCCATATTCTTCATCGCGCGCATGTGGTCGACGGTGATGACGGCTTCGTTGCCGGTCGCGGTGACGAAGATGTCGGCGCGCGTGGCCGCTTCCTCCATCGTCACGACTTCATAGCCTTCCATCGCGGCCTGAAGCGCACAGATCGGATCGACCTCCGTCACCAGCACGCGGGCGCCGCCATTGCGCAGCGACGCGGCCGAACCCTTGCCGACGTCACCGAAACCGGCGACGCAGGCGACCTTGCCGGCCAGCATGACGTCGGTGGCGCGACGGATGGCGTCGACCAGCGATTCCTTGCAGCCGTAGAGATTGTCGAACTTCGACTTGGTGACGCTGTCGTTGACGTTGATCGCCGGGAAGGGGAGCTTGCCCTTCTTCGCCAGCTCATAGAGGCGGTGGACGCCGGTGGTGGTCTCTTCCGACACGCCCTTGATCGCGGCGACGGTCTGGGTCAGATAGCCCGGACGTTCGGCCAGGAAACGCTTCAGTGTCGCGACGAAGATTTCCTCTTCCTCATTGCCGGGTGTGAACAGCTCTTCCCCGGCCTCGACGCGGGCGCCCCACAGCGCGAACATGGTGGCGTCGCCGCCATCGTCCAGGATCATGTTGCAGACCGTGTCACCCCAATCGAAGATGCGGATGACATAGTCCCAATATTCTTCCAGCGTCTCGCCCTTGACAGCGAAAACGGGGATGCCGCTCGCAGCGATGGCGGCGGCGGCGTGATCCTGGGTCGAAAAGATGTTGCACGAGGCCCAGCGGATCTCGGCGCCCAGCTCGGCCAGCGTCTCGATCAGCACGGCGGTCTGGATCGTCATGTGCAGCGAGCCGGTGATGCGCGCGCCCTTGAGCGGCTTCGATGCGCCGAATTCGGCGCGCAGGGCCATCAGGCCCGGCATTTCGGTTTCAGCGATCTCGATTTCCTTGCGGCCGAAAGCGGCAAGGCCGATGTCGCGGATCACATAATCCTGCGCCTGGGTGGCGGGTGCGGTGGCCACGAGCCTGTCTCCATATCTTCAAGATTGAGGCGACCGCTCGAACGAACGAACGGCAGCGATGGGCTGGGCTTTACCAATCGCCGCCGTTCAAGGCAACTCCATATAAAGTTTTCTTTATGTCTTAATCCGCGGGTTCCCGCGATGCGACCTTCATCGGCTCATTATCTGCAAATTTGTCGGATTTCCGTATCTTGCCTGCCATCGCCGTCACGATGTCACAGCGCGCACCCGACAGATGCGGGCCGATTGCCGCCGCATCGGCCAGTTCCAGCAGGGCCGACCGGCTGGGCGGCAAGGCGTTGGCCGCGTCGGTGATCGACTGAAGATCGCGGCAGGCCAGCCCGTCAGCGCCCGCGCCATAGATATTGGCAAGGCCCGTGACATAATTATCATAGGCTCCCAAGGCGCCGACCGGCCCGGCGACCGAGCGGAAATGCTCGCGCAGCTCATCATTCACCTGCGTCAGCGTCTCCCGCTTTTCGCGGATGAAGCGGTTGTAGCTGGCCAGGAAATCATTCCCCGTCCCCCGGCATCGCAGCGCCGATACCATCAGCATCATCTCGAAATCGCGGATTTGCGCTGCTTCGACGGCGGTCTGCTTCCAGCAGGTCGCGGCTGTCGCCGGCGCAAGCGGCATCGTCGCGGCAAGCGCCGCTGCGATCAATTTCCTCATGGTTTGAACCCCCGTCCAATTGCCCGAGGATCAGGGTGCGCCCGTCCGGTTGCCGGAATCTCAACGGCAAAGGTTAGCCATATTTTACCGTAAATGGTTCAGTTACGTTGGGGAAACAAGCCTCCCGCGCGGCCATGCCTTACGAATGCGTATCGAAGCCCGGATCAGGCCGACCCCGCGCCGCTGACCAGATGGGAGGCATCGACTCCGGCGGCGGCATAGGCGGCCGACCATTTTCGCGTCGCGGGCACATCGAACAAAAGCCCGGCGGTGCACGTCGTCGGAAACCAGCTTTCGCCGCTCATTTCCTCGTCGAGCTGCCCCGCACCCCATCCGGCATAGCCCAGCGCGACCAGATAGCGACTCGGCCCCCTGCCTTCCGCAATGGCTTTCAGGATTTTCAGCGAACCGGACAGACCCCAGCCCTCCCCCACTTCGACCATGTCATGGCCGGTCCAGTCGAGCGAATGCAGCACGAAGCCGCGACGCGGCTCGACCGGCCCGCCGCGCAGCACCGGCATGTCCGCAACGTCGCCCGGCTCGATGTCGAAGCTCTCCAGCAGATCATGCAGGGTAACGCCGTCAATCTCATCACTGACGGCGATACCCAGCGCGCCATTTTCGTCATGCACGCACATGGCGATGACGGAATGATCGAAACGCATATCCTCCATGCCCGGCAGGGCGAGGAGAAACTGTCCGGCATAGGAACGCGCGATGGTCATCGGACGACTATACGCCCGTTGACGTCTTTGCCAATGGCGGGCTGTCGCTTGAGAGAGGCGGCGCGCCATATTCCATGCCTCCCTCTTGACAGAAGGGGTGGCAAGGCCAACGTGCCGCGCATCCCAAATAGGCCAGGAGACCGAAGATGACCATTTCGAAGGGCGATCGCATCCCCAGCACCACTTTCGTCAAGATGACCGAAAACGGCCCGGAACAGGTCGCTTCGGACGAATATTTCGCGGGCCGCACGGTCGCGCTTTTCTCCGTGCCGGGAGCCTTCACGCCCACCTGTTCGGCGCGCCATCTGCCCGGTTTCGTCGACAAGGCGGAAGAATTGAAGGGCAAGGGCGTCGACGAGATCGCCTGCACCGCCGTCAACGACGCCTTCGTCATGGGCGCCTGGAGCAAGTCCGCCAACGCCGATGGCAAGGTGACGATGCTGGCCGACGGCAATGCCGATTTCGCGCAGGCGGTGGGCCTCACCATGGACGGCAGCAAATTCGGCATGGGCACGCGCGGCCAGCGTTTCTCGATGATCGTCAAGGATGGCGTAGTCAGCGAACTGAACGTCGAAGCGCCGGGCGACTTCAAGGTGTCGTCGGCGGAATATCTGCTGGAACAGATCTGATTTTTTAGAATTATGAGCGGGTTGGCCTCCATTCCGTTCAGACAGAGCCGAAAAGGGTGATTTTTGAGCATCGGAGCGCAGCGGACTTATTGTCCGTGAGCACTGAAGCGCAGAAAATCGCCCTTTGCAGGCCTGTATGAGCGGAATGGAGGCCAACCCGAGGCGCGCATCTTTCTTCGTTCATATAAGTGCGGTACCAAGAGTCGATGACAAGAAGCATCGGCAGTGCGATCGTCGCTGAACTCGACGAACTCTATCGGAAATCCGTCGGCAATCTCCGCGAGGCCATGCGCGCCTACGCCCGCGACGGCAGCGTTCCGCCGCCCGAAGCCAAGACGGACGGGCGCTTCTGCTATCCGGAACTGCGAGTCACCCATCATGGGGAGTCCGACGCGCCGCCGCCGGGCCGCTCCTTTGCGCGACTGTCGAAACCGGGCCGTTATGTCACCACCATCACCCGTCCGGCCATGTTCAGTGATTATATGGCGGAACAGATCGACCTGCTCGTCCGCGACTATGGCGTGACGGTGGAAACGGGCATCAGCGCCCAGCAGATTCCCTTTCCCTATGTTCTGGACGGGCTGGACATGAGCGCGCTGGACGGCACGCCGCCCACCGAACTCGCCCGCTATTTCCCCGCGACCGAACTGGCGGAAATCGGGGACGAGATCGCGGACGGCCTGTTCACGCCGGATGCGGAGGGCGAAAGGCCGCTTGCCCTGTTCGACGGTCTGCGCACCGATTTTTCGCTCGCGCGCCTCAAACATTATACCGGCACCCCGGCCGAGCATGTGCAGCGATACATATTGTTCACCAACTATCACCGCTATGTGGACGAATTCGTGGCCTGGGCCTGCGCCGAGTTGCAGCGGGAGGGATCGCGCTACACCGCGCTTTCCGGGGCGGGCGGGGTCTATGTCACCCCGGAAACCGCGGATCCGGCGCAGATGATCGCGGACAGCGCCTGGCGCAAGCATCAGATGCCTGCCTATCACCTGATCGCGCCGGACCGCAGCGGCATCACGCTGGTCAATATCGGCGTCGGCCCGTCCAACGCCAAGACGATCTGCGACCATCTGGCGGTGGTGCGGCCGGAAGCCTGGCTGATGATCGGCCATTGCGGCGGCCTGCGCCCCAGCCAGCGGATCGGAGACTATGTGCTGGCCCACGCCTATTTGCGCGACGACCATGTGCTGGACGAGATGCTGCCGCCGGAAATTCCCGTCCCGGCCATCGCGGAAGTGCAGGTGGCATTGGCCAAGGCGGCGGAAGCCGTGCTGGGCGGCGGCGATCAGGAGGATTTCAAGCGGCGTCTGCGCACGGGTACGGTCGTCACGACGGACGATCGCAACTGGGAACTGCGCTATTCCAGTTCGGCTTTGCGCTTCAGCCTGTCGCGGGCAGTCGGCATCGACATGGAGTCGGCCACCATTGCGGCGCAGGGCTATCGCTTCCGCGTGCCTTATGGGACTTTGCTCTGCGTATCGGACAAGCCGATCCATGGCGAGTTGAAGCTGCCGGGACAGGCCAACCGCTTTTACGAGGAAGCGATTGCCGGCCATTTGCGCGTGGGCCTCATGACCTGTGAGCTGTTGCGCCAGGAGGGACCGAAGCTGCACAGCCGCAAGCTGCGCGCCTTCAACGAGCCGCCTTTCCGGTGATTTAATGTTCGTCATTCCCGCGTAGGCGGGAATCCATCTCCTGACCTTGCGTCCAGTGCAGCGCTTCGGAGATGGGCACCCGTTTTCACGGGAACGACAAATTTAGTTTGCCGTTGCGCCTCCGATCAGGCCGTCAGGAAATCCACCATCGCCTGCCCCAGCTCCTTCCGGGTCACGGCATTCATATGGTTCCCCGGAATTTCGACATAACGCCCATTGGGCAGCACATCGGCCAGTTCCTGGGCCACGCCATTATCCCGATCGTCGGCCCCGCAAATGATCTCGATGGGCTGCTCGAACCCGGCGATGACCTCCTTCGGCGTATCGACGAAGGTGTTGAGGATGTGCAGCATCGCCACCGGATCGCCCTTGGTGGTCTTGAGGAACGCCTCGGTCATCCATTCGGACGTCCCGCGCTCGAAGGTGCCGAGGTTGGTGAGGACGTTGCGATAATAGCCCCCATTGTCGAGCGTCTGGACAAGACCGCGCAACCCCATGCCCGCCAGAATGACCCGACGCGGCGTCGCCCCCCGCGCCAACATCCGCACCGTCGTCCGGGCGCCCAGCGAATAGCCGCCCAGATCATAGTCGGTCAGCCCGAGCTGCTCGACCAGCGCCAGCCCATCCTCGGTCAGTGCGTCCGGCGGATAGGCGGCGGCGTCATGCGGCTTGCCGCTCTCACCATGGCCGCGCAGGTCGGGCATGATGAGCCGAAAACCGGCATCCACCAGTCTGGCGGCATGACCGTAGCGTATCCAGTTGGTCCAGGCGTTGGAGAAATAGCCGTGGATCAGCACCAGGTCGCGGCCTTCACCCACCACATGCACCGCGATCGGCAGCCCGCCCAACCCCTTGATCTCCAGCTTTTCGATCGGCAGGTCGGACACGGACGATACTCCTTGGGCTAATTCGCGTCCGCCGATATGATCTCCGCGCGCCCTTGTCGAGTGGCGCAAAGCCAGATCAACGCAACCAGGCTGCCGATCTGCGCCGCCGCCATATCCTTTTGCGGATCCCACATGTCGCCTTGCTGGCCATTATACCAGTCGGCAGTCTGTCCGGCCGCTACCACGCTCAGCAGCCATTCGAAAATCTCGTAGAGCGCGCCCACGAAACCCACCGCCGCAAAAGCAAAGGCCAGGCCCCATCCCATCCGCATGACGCCATAGCGCCGCGCCGCCTCGGCAAAAGGCGCCGTCAGCAAGGCGCCGAAAGCAAAATGCACCAGCCTGTCATAACCGTTGCGCGCAAAGCCCAGCGTGCCGGAAATATCATGGCCGCTGATCGCCCGCGCCCAGACATCATAGGGCACGTAGGAATAGATGTACCGCCCGCCCAGCGTATGCAGCAGCAGGAAGAAGAAGATGCATCCGACCGACCCGTTCGACAAAGGCCAGCGGCGCAGCAACCACGGCGCGGCAAAGGCCAGCACGACAGTCGGCCCATGCTGGAGCGGCGCGAGTTCGGGATAGGGCTGATCGATATTGGCGGCGATTATGGCCACGATCAGCAACAGGATAATCCGGCGCTGGACGACTGGAACGGTTTTCCAGACAGCCACAGCGCCGGAGATCATTTAAAAGGCCTCAGCCCTTCTTCAGGTGACGGCGACCCAGCAACTCCGCGATCTGCACGGCGTTGAGCGCCGCGCCCTTGCGCAGATTGTCGCTGACGCACCAGAGGTTCAGACCATTGTCGATGGTCGAATCCTCGCGCACGCGGCTGACGAAGGTCGCATAGTCGCCCACGCACTCGACTGGGGTGACGTATCCGCCATCCTCACGCTTGTCGACGAGCATCACGCCCGGCGCTTCACGCAGGATGTCCTGCGCTTCCTTCGCTGAGATTTCCTTCTCGAACTCGATGTTCAGCGCCTCGGAGTGACCGACGAACACGGGAACGCGCACGCAGGTCGCCGTGACCTTCACCTTGGGATCGAGGATCTTCTTGGTTTCCGCGACCATCTTCCACTCTTCCTTGGTCGAACCATCGTCCAGGAAGACGTCGATATGCGGGATCACGTTGAAGGCGATCTGCTTGGTGAACTTCTTGGGTTCGGCCGGATCACCGACGAAGATGTTGCGCGACTGTTCGAACAGCTCGTCCATGCCTTCCTTGCCCGCGCCGGAAACCGACTGGTAGGTGGCGACGACGACGCGCTTGATCGTCGCGGCGTCATGCAGCGGCTTCAAGGCAACGACCATCTGCGCGGTCGAGCAATTCGGGTTCGCGATGATGTTCTTCTTCTTGTAACCGTCGATCGCATCCGGGTTCACTTCGGGCACGATCAGCGGCACGTCAGGGTCCATGCGGTAGAGCGAGCTATTGTCGATCACTACGCAGCCGGCCGCCGCCGCCTTTGGCGCATATATCGCCGTCGGGCCGGAGCCTGCGGCGAACAGGGCAATATCCCAGCCGGTGAAGTCGAAATGCTCGATATTCTTGCATTTGAGCGTCTTGCCGGTATCACCGAAGTCGATTTCGGTGCCGTGCGACCGGGGCGAGGCAACCGCCGCGATCTCGTCAATAGGGAACTCGCGCTCAGCGAGAATGGTCAGCATCTCGCGGCCCACATTGCCGGTGGCACCAACGACGACGACCTTGTAACCCATGACTAAACACTCCACTCCATGCTTGCATTGCGGAGTGGGCGCCATAGCGCGCTTGCGCCATTTGTCCAGCACGAAGCATCTTTGCCTGAGCAAAGCTGCGCTTGTTATCGGCGCGTCCCCGCGAAGCTTTCGGTCCCTATTTTCCCGGTGTTTCCGGCGCCGTCCCATGGCGCGCAAGAAAATCTTCTATGGTCCGCCACAGATGGACACTGATCCCCGGTCCGCCGACCCGATGGGTCTGCCCCGGATAGACCATCATCTCGAACGGCACGCCCGCGCCCTGCATCTTCGCCATCAGCGCGGTGGAATTGTCGAACACCACATTGTCGTCGGACATGCCGTGGATCAGCAGCAGCGGATCCTTGATCTTCACCGCATCATCCACCGCGCCGGAACCCGGATAGGCGCTCGGCTTCTCCTGCGGCTGGCCCAGATAGCGTTCGGTATAATGGGTGTCGTACAACTCCCATTTCGTGACCGGCGCGCCCGCCACAGCTGCCGAGAACACGCCCGGCGCCTTCTCCAGCAGCTTCAATGACATATAGCCGCCATAGGACCAGCCATAGGTCGCGATCCGGCCGGGATCGACATAGGGCTGGACCTTGAGCCAGTTCACGCCCGCAAGCTGATCCTCGACCTCGACCGTGCCCATGGCGTGATAGATCTGGTCCTCGAAAGCCTTGCCGCGATCGGGCGTGCCGCGATTGTCGACCACGAAGACGATCCAACCCCGGTCCACCAGATATTGATAGATGGGCGCCCCCCATGAATTGGTGACCTGCCGCCCGGTGCCCGGCCCGCCATAATGCAGCATGAAGACGGGATAGCGCTTCCCGGCCTCCAGCGGCGGCGTCATGATCCTGGTATAAAGCGTCGACCCGTCCGACGCCTTGATCGTGCCGAATTTCGTCTTCGCATGGCTGGCGAGATAAGGCGCATAGGGATGATCGCCCCTGACTGCGTTCTCGGACAGCCATTGGAGCTGCTTGCCTGCGCTGTCGGCCAGATAGACCTGGCGCGGCTGATCCGTATTGCTGCGCGCAACGACGATCCGGCTTGCGGCACGATCCATCACGGCATCATTCCACCAGCCGGTCGAAGTCAACTGCCTGAGCGGCCCCGCCTTGGCGAGCGGCGCGGCGTACAGCTGCTGCTCCAGCGGCGTTTCCTTGTTGCCGGTAAAATAGACGATGCCCCTGCCCTCATCCACACCGACGACATCGCGCACTTCCCAATCGCCGCTGGTCAGCGCCATCCATTTGCCGCCGCGCACATGATAGAGATGGCCATGGCCGGTCTTTTCCGACCACCAGAGGAAACTGCCGTCCTTGAGCGGCGTGAAATTATTGCTGAGGTTGATCCAGCTCTTCGCCTTCTCGGTCAGGATCACCCTGGCCTTGCCCGTCACCGGATCGACCGCGAGCAGGTCCAGCACCTTCTGGTCCCGGCTCTCGCGCTGGACATAGAGTGTCCTGCCATTCTTCGACCAGTCGACGCGGGCGAGGTAGATATCCTTCTGCGGCCCCAGATCGACCTTCACCTGCGGCCCGCCATCCGGCTTCATCACATACAGATCGACCAGCGCATTGGGTGTCCCGGCGGCGGGATAGCGCTGCGCATAAACCTTCGTGCCCTCGCCGCCGATGGCGGTGCGGGTGACAATGCCGACAGGGCTTTCATCCACGCGAGCGACGGCGATCATCCTGTCGTCCGGCGACCACCAATAGCCGGTCCGCCGATCCATTTCCTCCTGCGCCACAAACTCGGCAACGCCCCAACTCACCGTATCGCTGGCGCCCAGCGTGAGTTGCTTCTCCGTCCCGCCCATGGGCTGAACAAAGAAATTGCCGCCGCGCACGAAGGATAGGAAGCCGCCCTTGGGACTGACTACGCCATTCAGTTCGCCGTCCGGCGTATCGGTGAGCCGCGTCACCTTCCCATCCAGCACCGCCAGATAGAGGTCGCCGTCGACCGGCACGAGGATGGACTTCCCATCGGGCGCCCAGTCGTAACTGACGATGCCGCTGTTCCCCGCGACGGAGCGGTCGCGTTCCCGCTGCATCTTCTCCGCCTCGGAGAGTTCCGCGCCGCTGCCGGTCTTCTTCGAATCGACCAGCATCCGCTCGACACCCGTGGAGGTATCGACCGCCCAGAGATCCAGCCGCTCCTTCTCATCCGCACGCGGTTTCAGCAGCGTTACCAGCTTGCCGTCGGGCGAGAGCTTGAGAGCCCGCGGCTGCGGTCCGGACAGGTCTGGACTGGCGAACACCCGCTCAAGTGTCAGTTCCTTTGGCGTCGGTTTGTCCTGCGCCTGGGCGGAGATCACGGAAAGCAGCAGCGCGCGGACAGCCGCGCCGCTTTTCAGATATGGCGACATTTTCATCCCTTGCATGACGGCGCAACCGCCGCATCACATGGCGCAGAAGATTAGCGCCAAGCAGATGAAAAGATCAATGTTGGGAAATAATATTTCTCCGCCATGATCGCCCGGATCATGGTGGGCGCGACAGGGATTGAACCTGTGACCCCACCCGTGTGAAGGGTGTGCTCTACCGCTGAGCTACGCGCCCCCTGTAAGGAGGAGGCGGCCATTGGCATCCGCCGCGCCGCCTGTCAAGCGCCTCCGGAACGCGATTTCCAAAAATGGACTTATCCGCGCCATTGGCGTTATAGTCGGAACGCTATCAAAAGGAGTGCATATCCCATGCGTCAAACCGTCGCCCTCGTTCTTGCAGGGCTGCTTCTTTCCTCCCTGGCCGCCTGCAACACTGTGAAGGGTGCGGGCCGGGACATCGAATCCGTCGGCCGCGCCGGAGAAAAAGCCATCAACTGATCGGGCGGGATCGCCGGATCATTGGAGGATGCGGCTGGCAACGGCCGCATCTTTCTCCAGGCGCACGCCGTCGCAATCCGGCTCGCCACAATCGCAGGCGGCAATCGTATAGCGCACGCCGCACATCACCAGCACATCATGGTCGAACGAATAGTTGGATATTCCCGCACGCTCGACCTTTTCCTGTGCTCTGGCCTTGAGGGTCATGCTTTTACCTCCCTGCAACATGCCTGAATGATTGTTGTTGCGTTGCACAATGTCAATTGAGCGAGGTTGGTTCCTGAACGAATTGAAATAAATCCGTCCAGAAAATGACACGATTGGGCGCTTCGCTTTAGGGCGCTTGCACGCTGTCCTCATCGCTCCCATATGCCGGACCATGAACGATCAACGCTCGAACAGCATGCCGGTCTGGCATGGCACAACCATCATGTCGGTACGCAAGAACGGAAAGGTGATCGTGGCCGGTGACGGCCAGGTCTCCATGGGCCAGACGGTGATGAAGCCCAATGCCCGCAAGGTGCGCCGCCTCCACGACGGATCGGTCATCGGCGGTTTCGCCGGGGCGACCGCCGACGCCTTCACCCTGTTCGAACGGCTGGAGGCCAAGCTGGAACGCCATAACGGCCAGTTGATGCGTGCCGCGGTGGAACTCGCCAAGGACTGGCGGACCGATAAATATCTCCGCAATCTGGAAGCGATGATGATCGTCGCGGACAAGGAAGTGACGCTGATCCTGACCGGCAACGGCGATGTGCTGGAGCCGGTCGGCGGTGTCGCCGCCATCGGTTCGGGCGGCAATTTCGCCCTCGCCGCCGCTCGCGCGCTGGTGGAATATGAGGAAGACGCCGAAATCCTCGCCCGCAAGGCGATGGCGGTGGCGGCGGATATCTGCGTCTACACCAACGACCAGCTCGTCATCGAAGAGCTGGAAAGCGTGAACTGAACCCCTTTCCATGGCCCTACCCCCGCCTCCTCCCCGATTTGGGAGGGGATAAGGACAGAAATGAACGACAACCTGACGCCAAAAGCCATTGTTTCCGCACTGGATTCGCACATCATCGGCCAGGCCGACGCCAAGCGCGCCGTCGCCGTCGCCCTGCGCAACCGCTGGCGCCGTCAGCGGCTCGCACCCGACCTGCGCGATGAAGTGACGCCCAAGAACATCCTGATGATCGGCCCCACCGGCTGCGGCAAGACGGAGATCAGCCGCCGCCTCGCCAAGCTGGCCGACGCCCCCTTCGTCAAGGTGGAAGCCACCAAGTTCACCGAGGTCGGCTATGTCGGCCGCGACGTGGAGCAAATCGTTCGCGATTTGGTGGAGGAAGCCGTTCGCCTGGAACGCGACCGCCGCAGAGAGGCCGTGCGCGAAGCCGCGTCCGAAGCCGCCATGGCCCGCCTGCTCGACGCGCTGACCGGCAAGGAGGCAAGCGAAGCCACCCGCCTCTCCTTCCGCCAGCGGATCGAGAACAGCCAGATGAACGACGTCGAGGTCGAGGTGGAAGTGGCCGACAGCCCCTCCATGCCTATGGAAATCCCCGGCATGGGTGGTCAGATCGGCATGATCAACCTGAGCGACATGATGTCCAAGGCGTTCGGTCAGCAACAGAAAAAGCGCCGCAAGCTGCGCGTCGCGGACGCCTGGGACAAGCTGGTCGAGGAAGAGCAGGACAAAAGGCTCGACCAGGACGACGTCGCCCGCGTCGCCATTTCCAGCGCGGAGCAGAACGGCATCGTCTTCCTCGACGAGATCGACAAAATCGCGGTCAGCGACGTGCGCGGCGGTTCCGTCAGCCGCGAAGGCGTGCAACGCGACCTGTTGCCGTTGATCGAGGGCACGACCGTTTCGACCAAATATGGCCCACTCAAGACCGACCATATCCTGTTCATTGCGAGCGGCGCCTTCCATGTGGCGAAACCCAGCGACCTGCTGCCCGAATTGCAAGGCCGCCTGCCCATCCGCGTCGAGCTGAAGGCGCTGACGGAAGATGATTTCGTATCGATCCTCTCCGACACCAAGGCGAGCCTTGTTGCGCAATATTGCGCGCTGCTGGCGACCGAGGGTGTGACCATCGACCTGACGCCGGACGGCATCCGCGCCGTGGCGAAGATCGCGGCGGAGGTGAATAGCGAGATCGAGAATATCGGCGCCCGCCGCCTCCAGACGGTGATGGAAAAGCTGCTGGAGGATGTGAGCTTCGAGGCTGAGGACCGTCAGGGCGAAACGCTGGTGGTTGATGCGGCCTATGTCGAGAAGCAACTCGCCGTGGTCGCGCGGAACACCGACCTCAGCAAATATGTGCTGTAAACGCCCTGATAGCTCCCCTCCCACTTGCGGGAGGGGAACTTTGGAAGCTCAGTAGCTCCGCCCCACCAGCACCCGCTCCACCGCCTTCTCGCCAGTGAAGATGCAAGCGCCATCAGCCGCTTCCGCATCCGACGGCACATTGCGCAGCGTCAGCTTCTCGCCCTTCAGCCACTCGATCACCTTGTCGAGCGCGGCGCCGGTCGGCTTGGCCCACTGCACCAGCGCCCAACCCGGCTTCTTGCTCGCCCCGAAATAGGCCTTGAGCGCATCGAGCGAGCCGATCGACTTGTCGATATTCCCGAGCAGCCGCGCCTGCGCATCCGCGAACAACGCCTGCTGGATTTCCTCCAGCATGCCCGTCGCGGCACCCAGGAAATCCCCCTTCGCCACGATCCGGCTGTCGAGCTTGCCATCCTCGCGATAGAGCCGGTCGCGGCGAATGACGGACACATTGCCGCCAGCCACATCGCGACCGCCGACCTCGATCACGATCGGCGCACCCTTCTTCACCCAGCCCCAGCGCTTGTTGGCCGCCTTGGCCGACCGCCGATCCAGCAGCGCGCGAACCGGCTCGCGGAACACGTCCTGCCTGTTCAGCTCTGCCACCAGATCGCCGCAATAATCCAATATGGCCGCATCCTCGTCCGTATCGCGCAGCATCGGCACAACGACCACCTGATAGGGCGCCACCCGCGGCGGCACGCGCAGCCCGTCATCATCGCCATGCACCATGATCAGGCCGCCAATCATCCGCGTCGACACGCCCCAACTGGTCGTCTGGGCCAGTTCCTGCTGTCCCTCGGCGTTCTGGAACTTGATATTCTGCGCCTGCGAGAAGGTGGTCCCCAGAAAATGCGAAGTCCCCGCCTGAAGCGCCTTGCCATCCTGCATCATCGCCTCGATGGAATAGGTCGCCACGGCGCCGGGAAAGCGCTCATTTTCCGGCTTTTCGCCCGCAATCACCGGCAGCGCGACGCATTCCTCGGCAAAGCTGCGATAGACTTCCAGCATCTTGAGCGTCTCTTCCATCGCCTCATCGACGCTGGCGTGAGCGGTATGCCCCTCCTGCCAGAGAAACTCCGCGGTGCGCAGGAACATGCGCGTGCGCATTTCCCAACGGACGACATTCGCCCATTGGTTGATCAGCACCGGCAGGTCGCGCCAACTCTGCACCCAGCGAGAAAATGCCGCGCCGATCACCGTCTCCGAAGTCGGACGAACCACCAACGGCTCCTCCAGCTTCGCTTCGGGATCGGGCACCAGCCGCCCGTCCTTCTGGATCAGGCGATGATGGGTGACGACCGCCATTTCCTTGGCGAAGCCGTCGACATGCTCGGCTTCCTTCTCGAAATAGGAAAGCGGGATGAACAGCGGGAAATAGCAATTTTCATGGCCGGTCGCCTTGATGCGATCGTCCAGCAGCTTCTGTATCCGTTCCCAGATGCCGTAACCCCAGGGCCGGATGACCATGCAACCGCGCACGCCGCTTTCCTCGGCCATGTCGGCTTCGGAAATGACGGCCTGATACCAGGCGGCGAAATCCTGTTCGCGGGTAACGGAAAGGGCGTGCTTCACGGGGATCGACCTTAAATTCGAGTGGATGGCGCGCCATAAGCCAAGCGCGCCATGCCTGTCGACCCCAAAGGACCGCCGAAAGCGCGGCTCAGCTCAGCTTGTCGATCTTGGCATTGAGCGCGGCCAATTGCGCCTTGAGCTGCGCGATCTCATCATCCTTGCTTTCGTCCGCAGCCGGTGCGGGCGGGGGGGGCGTCATGCCCGGCACGCCCGGTATTCCCGGCATGCCCGTGCCGAAAGCGCTCGCGGCGGCTTCGAACATCTGCATGTTGCGCTTGGCGATCTCCGCCAGCGGGCCGCCACCGAAGGCGCCCTTCATGGCCTCCTGAAACTGCTGCTGGTTCTTGCGGAATGCGTCCATCGACGCTTCCAGATATTGCGGCACCATGGACTGCATGGAATCGCCATACATGGCGATCAACTGGCGCAGGAAGTTGACGGGCAGCATGTTCTTGCCGCGCTGCTCCTCCTCCATGATGATTTGCGTCAGGACATTATGCGTGATGTCCTCTCCGGTCTTCGCGTCGACGACAACGAACTCGCGCCCCTCACGAGTCATCTGCGACAAAAGATCCAGCGTGATATAACTCGACGTTTCTGTGTTATAGAGCCGCCTGTTAGCGTACTTCTTGATAACGACCGGTTCGGATTCGTTCGCGGTCTTAGATTTGGCCATGGATACCTCTCCCACACCTGCATTTTCCGCATTAGCACAGCAGTATGCCGCGCCGCAACATGGGCCGCGGCCATTACCCCTTTTTCTCAATATTTTATGGCGCGAAACGCAGGACGATCCCGAACTGCGAAAGCGGGCCTTCCAAGGTTTGCGGAAATATCAAGAGGCTAGGCGTTCCGCTCCGCCCACGACGCCTGCCATCGCCGCATCGGCGGGCAGCGCGAAATTGCTCCGCTATGGGACGGAAAACGGCCGTCACCCAGTGGTTTTCGTCCCTTCGCTGATCAATCCGCCGCAAGTGCTGGACCTGTCCGAGAGCCGTTCCATGCTGCGCCACATGAGCGCAGCAGGACATGACGCCTATCTGGTCGATTGGGGCGCGCCCGCGGCGGATGACAGCGCGCTCGGACTGGACCGTCATGTGACGGAGCGGTTGCTGCCGATGCTGGCGGCCCTGCCTCGGCAGCCCATATTGGTGGGATATTGCCTTGGCGGAAATCTGGTGATCGGCGCTGCGGCATTGCAACCCGCAAGAGCGCTCGCGACCATTGCTGCGCCGTGGAATTTCGATGGCTTCCCTGCCGCCGACCGGGCACAGATCGGCGCGCTGTGGCGCAGTTCCAAATCCATGTGCCAGCGCTTGGGCTATGTGCCGATGGAGGTGCTGCAATCCGGTTTCTGGGCGATGGACCCCGCCCGGACGATTCGCAAATATGCGGCCTTTGCCGACATGGCGGTCGGCTCGGACGAGGAACATGCCTTTCTGGCGGTCGAGGATTGGGCCAATGGCGGGCCGCCGCTCAGCTATGCCGCGGGACATGATCTGTTCGAGCAATTCTATGCCGCAAATGCGAGCGGACGGGGCGAATGGCGGATCGGCGGACAAGCGGTCGATCCCCGCCGGCTGACTTGTCCCACGCTTTCAATCCGTTCCGCCACCGACCGCATCGTTCCCGCCGCCGCCGCCCCGGAAATGGCGGAAGGCACGACCTTGAGCCTTGGCCATGTCGGCATGATCGTGGGCGGCGGCGCACGCACTTTGCTGTGGGAACCTCTGTCCCAATGGCTTTCCAGCCATGGCGGATGATGATATGTGCACCCGCGAAAACAATCACCACCGGAACTGAGGATCAAGGCTTTGTCAGACATCGTCATTACCGCCGCCAAGCGTACCGCCGTCGGCAGCTTCATGGGCGCTTTCGGATCAACCCCCGCGCATGAGCTGGGCCGCACCGCCATCGTCGCCGCTCTCGCTCAGGCAGGCGTCGCGCCGGATGAAGTCGACGAAGTCATATTGGGCCAGGTTCTGACCGCGGCGCAGGGCCAGAACCCCGCCCGTCAGGCCGCCGTCAACGCCGGCATCCCGGTAGAGCGGACCGCCATCGGCCTCAACCAGCTTTGCGGTTCGGGCTTGCGCGCGGTTGCGCTCGCAGCGCAGGCGATCCGCGCCGGGGACGCCCGCATCATGGTCGCGGGCGGCCAGGAAAGCATGTCGCTGGCGCCCCATGCGCAATATCTGCGCGGCGGCGCGAAAATGGGGCCGATCTCCTTCATCGACACGATGACGCATGACGGCCTGACCGACGCCTTCAACAATTATCACATGGGCATCACGGCGGAAAATCTGGCCGAGAAATATCAGATCAGCCGCGATGCGCAGGACGAATTCGCCGTCGCCAGCCAGAACAAGGCCGAAGCCGCCCGCGCATCGGGCCGCTTCAAGGATGAGATCGTTCCCGTGACGATCAAGGGCCGCAAGGGCGACACCATCGTCGACGCGGACGAATATATCCGCGCCGGCGCCACGCTGGAAGCGATGCAGAGCCTGCGCCCCGCCTTCAAGAAGGACGGCACCGTCACCGCCGCCAATGCCAGCGGCATCAACGACGGCGCCGCCGCCCTCGTCCTGATGAGCGCCGAGGAAGCCGCCAGGCGCAACGCGACCGTGCTGGCGCGCATCGCCGGCTTCGCGACCTGCGGCGTCGATCCCTCGATCATGGGCATCGGCCCGGCTCCGGCAAGCCGCCAGGCACTGGCCAAGGCGGGCTGGTCGCTAGCCGATCTGGACCTCATCGAAGCCAATGAAGCCTTCGCCGCGCAGGCGCTGGCCGTCGGTCAGGAACTGGGTTGGGATCCGTCCAAGGTCAATGTGAACGGGGGCGCGATCGCCATCGGTCACCCGATCGGCGCTTCGGGCGCCCGCGTCCTCACCACCCTGCTCTACGAAATGCAGAAGCGCGACGCCAAGAAGGGTCTCGCAACCCTGTGCATCGGCGGCGGCATGGGCGTGGCGATGTGCGTCGAGCGCTGAGCCAGCAGTAAACGAAAAAAAGGCCACCGATCCCAATCCGGATCGGTGGCCTTTTTTGCGCCTGGTCTCAATCAGCGCCAAATGCGATCGAAACGCGCGCCCAGCCCCGTCAGCAACTCATATTGCGACAGCCCCGAAACCGACGCCGCTTCCACCAGCGCATAGTCGACGCTCAACCAATCCCCCTCCGCGACGTCAGGCAGAGCGGAAACATCAACAGCCGTCAGATCCATGGAGACCCGCCCGACAACCGGCAAATGCTTGCCGTCAATGGCCATGGAACCGCGCCCCGAAAACCCGCGCAAATAGCCGTCGGCATAGCCAAGGTTCAGCACCGCGATCTCCATGTCAGCCGCTGCGCGATGGGTCGCATTATAACCGATAGTGTCGCCCGCCCGCACGCGGCGGCGTTGCAGCACCTGCGCTTCGGGAAACACGACCTGCCCGATCTGCCCGGCAGCTTCCTCTCGCGGCACTCCGCCATAAAGCGCAATCCCCGGCCGCGTCATGTCGAACGCATAAGCGGTCCCGAGGCAAATGCCCGCACTGTTCGCCAGGCTATAGCGCGCTGCCCCCACATCGCCGCGCAACGCCACAAACCGCTCCAACTGGATCTGACTGAGCGGCACATCCTCATCGGCGGAAGCCAGATGGCTGAGCAATGTCGCCACCTCCAGCCCCGCGACCTGCGCCGAAACATCGCCACGCCAATCCAGCCCCAGCCGGTTCATTCCAGTATCGACCATCACATCGCAAGGTCCGCCGCCAGCTTGCTTCCAGCGCGCAATCTGCCCTTCGGTGCACAGCACCGGCCGGGCGCGCGACGCCAGCGTAACGGCCATGTCCTCCTCCCGCACGCCATGCAGCACGGATAGCGACACGCCATCGCCTATCAACGGTTCCAGCACGACAGCCTCGGCCCAATTGGACACGAAGAAGTCCCGGCATCCCGCATCCAGCAAACGCCGCATCACCGCCTCGCTGCCCAGACCATAGCCATTGGCCTTGATCGCCGCGCCACAGGCCGCCGGACCGCTTTGCCGCTTTAACCAACGCCAATTGGCGAGCAGCGCGTCCCCATCCAGACGCAAACGCAGCGGTGCGGAAAAATCAGTCATCGCATCGGGGATAGCGCTCCGCGACATCAGCGTCGAGGCATCAGGCATCCATCTCGGCTCCACGCGTTTCCGGCAAGGCGATGATGCAGGTCAGCAGGGCGACCGCCACCACCGCGATCGTATACCATAGACCCGCATAGGGATCGCCCGTCCGCGCCACGATATATTGGCTGACCAGCGGCAGAAACCCGCCGAAATAGCCGGTCCCGATATGATAGGGGATGGACAGCGAACTATAGCGTATCCGCGCCGGGAAATATTCCGACAGCAGCGCCGCGACCGGACCATAGGTCGCCCCTGACAGCGTCCAGAGCAGCAGCAGCGCCAGGAACAGCAACAGGGCGCGGGACCAGTCAGGCGTCACGACAGCCGAATCATATCCCCCCGCATGCAAGGCCGCATCCAGCCCCTCCGCACTCAGGTCCGTGACCGCCACGGGACCGATGCTGACCGAAGGCGCCGCCGCCTCCCGCTTTTCATAGGCGATGCCCCGCTTGGAAAAATGGTCGAGCAGTTTGCCGCAGGCGGTCGGCTGAACCTTGGCGAAGGGATCGAAG
The DNA here is from genome assembly GCF_036038995.2 of Sphingobium sp. SJ10-10. Taxonomy (NCBI): domain Bacteria; kingdom Pseudomonadati; phylum Pseudomonadota; class Alphaproteobacteria; order Sphingomonadales; family Sphingobiaceae; genus Sphingobium; species Sphingobium sp. SJ10-10. The sequence goes on along the minus strand of NZ_CP158132.1, from coordinate 971,111 downwards.
CTGCAATCGGGACCGCTCACGATCACCGGCGCGCGCTGCGCTGCCTGATAGAGGGCCGGGTTCGCCACGCTTCCCATGAAGTGATAGAGCGGCATGAGCAGCAGCAGCACCAGCGCGTAACCGATGACGATCGGCTTCTTCCGACCCACCCGGTCGGACAGCCAGCCAAAGAAGATGAAGGCCGCTACGCCCGCAAAGGCGCTGCCGCCCACCAGCAATTGCGCCATGCCCGGCGCGACATGCAGTCCGTTTTGCAGGAAATAAAGCGCCTGGAACATGACGGTATAGGCGATGACGGTAAAGCCCGCGGCAATGCCGATCATCGCCACCAGCATCCGCCGCTTGTTGCCGGGATAGGTGAAGGCCTCCTTCAGCGGGTTGCGCGACTGGCCGCCCGCCGCCTTCATCGCCGTGAAGACCGGGCTTTCGCGCAACATCAGCCGCATCCAGAGCGAGATCGCGAGCAGCGCCAGCGAAAATATGAAGGGCAGACGCCATCCCCAATCGTCCCACACCGCCTTGCCGACGATCCATTGCGTTCCCACCACGACGATCAGCGACAGGATGAAGCCACCGATCACGCCAGCCTGGATGAAGCTAGTGAAAAAGCCCCTTCGGCCAGGCGGCGCATGTTCCGCGACATAAATCGCCGCGCCGCCATATTCCCCACCCAGCGCCAACCCCTGCGCGATCCGCAGCAGGATCAGGATGACCGGCGCCGCCATGCCGATGCTCGCGGCAGATGGGGTCAGGCCGACGCCCGCCGTCGCCGCGCCCATCAGGACGATGGTGGCGAGGAAGGTATATTTGCGCCCCAGCCTGTCGCCCAGATAGCCGAAAAGCGCAGCACCCAGCGGGCGGAACCCGAACCCGATGGCAAAGCCCGCCAGCGAATAGAGCAGTTCGACGGTCGGATTGTCGGTCGGGAAGAATGTCCGCCCAATGATCGGCGCGAGCACGCCATAGATATAGAAATCATACCATTCGAACACTGTGCCGAGCGCGGACGCGGTAATCACCAGCCGATCCCGCCTGGCGTCCATCACATAGCCGATACCGACCCCGCCTCCACTCATCCCGCCCCCTGTTGGCCCGCTTCAATCGGAAACGCTTCTAAAGAAGTACCGAAGTCCGACAAGCGGGATAACAAATATCAGGCGATAGGGATGGATGGGGGACATTTCGCAGGAACACGTACCGCCTGATGACTGCAATTGGCCATTTCCAACCACTTCGTTCTAAGTCGGCAACTCCAACACCTCGTCCAGAAAGTCTAGAAAAGCCGGCACTCGCGCCGCCAGCCGGTCCTGCGCGGAATAAAGCGCGTGGATATCCTCGCCATCCCCGCGCTATAATCTCCCCCAGTACCTCGACCAGCCGCCCATTCCGCAAATCGCCCGCGACATGGAAGCGCCCATCCTGTTCCGACCATCGCCTGAAGTTCGGGCGCCTGAAGTTCGGGCGCCTGACCTTCCTGGCAATCCTGCTTGCGGGAACTGGCCCTGTCGCTCGTCCCTCTCTCCGGATAAGGAAAGATGGATGAGCGACACGGACATTCTGACGGACATAGCACTAGGACACGAACTGGAGGGCGCCGGTTATGCCCGCCTGTCCGGCTCCGAACTGTTCGATCGTCTCGCGATCCAGTCCGCCGATTGGGCCGCATTCGGCCAAAGCTGGGACGATCTCGGCCCCGACCTCTATATGGCCGATGGTGGCCGCTATCGCCGCCGCCGTCACGCGACTTTCGCTTGCGAGCATGGCGGCTTCACACGCAAGCCCCATCAGCCGCATTTTCAGAGCCGCGACTATAATCGCTTGAATGGCGATGTGCAGCGTTGGTTCGATCCCGTCGGGCAAAGCACGATAGACAATGCCGTGATGCAGTCGATCTTCGCCTTCTGCGCTCGCAGCTTCCCCCTGGCAGGACGGCAGCATGTCGAACTCCACCAGTTCCGCATCGAAGCGGGCACCGGCGAACTGGGCCGCCCCACGCCCGAGGGGATGCATCGCGACGGCGTGGACTGGGTCTTCGTGATGCTGGTCGAGCGCCGCAACGTCCGCGAAGGCGTCACCCGCATCGGCACGCCGGAGGGCAAGGAATTGGGCGAATTCACCCTCGCCCGCCCCGGCGATGCGGTGCTGATCGACGACCATCGCATCATGCACGGCGTCACCGAAATTCATGCGGTCGACCCGGCGCAACCCGCCTGGCGCGACGCGCTCGTCCTCACCTTTGTAGCCGACCGCTGAGCCGTTCGCCTGGCGCGAAATCGAAAACGCTATCCCGATTTCGCCCGGAAGCTTATTTCAACAGCACCAGTTCCTCGGCCATGCTCGGATGCAGGGCGACCGTGTCGTCGAATTCCTGCTTGGTCAGCCCAGCCTTCACCGCAATGGCAGCCGCCTGCAATATCTCCGGCGCATCCGGCCCGATCATGTGCAGCCCGACCACACGATTGGTCGTCGCATCCACCACCATCTTGTACAGCGCCCGCTCGTCCCGCCCGGCCAGCACATTCTTCATCGGCCGGAAATCGGAGGTATAGACCTTCACCGTGCCAAGCTTGTTCTTCGCCTGCGCCTCGGTCATGCCGACGCCCGCCAGGGGCGGATGGCTGAACACGGCGGAAGGCACGCAGTTATAATCCACGGTCCGCGGATTATCCCCGAACACCGTGTCCGCAAAGGCATGGCCCTCACGGATCGCGACCGGCGTCAGTTGCAGCCTGTCCGTGACATCGCCCACCGCATAGATGCTCTCGCAGCTCGTCCGGCTATAGTCATCGACCTTGATCGCGCCCTTCTCGTTGAGCTCGACCCCGGCATTTTCCAGCCCCAGCCCATCGACATGCGGCTGGCGCCCGGTCGCGAACACCAGCAGGTCACAGGCCACCGGATCGCCGCTCTTGAAACGGACGCAGAGCGTCCCGTCCTCATTCTTCTCGATCTTCTCCATCTCGGCGTTGAAGCGGAAATTGATCCCCTTCATCGTCGAAATCTGGAGCAGCCGGTCGCGAATCTGCTCGTCATAACCGCGCAGCAGCGTGTTCGATCGGTTCACGATCGTCACATGGCTGCCGAACTGGTGGAATATGCCCGCAAATTCATTGGCGATATAGCCGCCACCCACGATCACGATCCGCTTGGGGCATTCCTCCAGATGGAAGACTTCGTTAGAGGTGACGCCATGCTCGGCGCCCTCGATCTCCGGGACGATCGGCCAGGCGCCGGTCGAGACAAGGATATATTTCGCGCTGATCTCCCGCCCGCTCGCGAGCTTCACGCCATGCGGCCCGGTGATCGTCGCCCGCTCCGGGATCAGCTCGACCTTATGGCTATCGAGCGTATTCTTGTAGAGACCCTCAAGCCGGTCCACATCAGCGAGCACATTGTCGCGCAGCGTCGTCCATTCGAAATCGCAATCCGGCACATTCCAGCCGAAACGCCGCGCATCCTTCAGATCCTCGGCAAAATGCGCGCCATAGATCAGCAGCTTCTTGGGCACGCAGCCGCGAATGACGCAGGTGCCGCCGACGCGATATTCCTCGGCCACCGCGACCTTCGCCCCATGGGCCGCAGCCACGCGCGAAGCCCGCACGCCACCCGATCCCGCACCGATGACGAAAAGGTCGAAGTCGTAGTCGCTCATATATCTCTCCGCTGGATCGCGCTCGCATATGGAGGCTAGCCAGCGGAGTTACAAATGAGATTTGCGCTTATACGCCGCCAAGCGCGAGATCGATCAAGGCCATGGTCGAGGGATCAAAGCCCTTCGGCCCTTCCGCCTCGATGGACCTGGCGATTTCCTTGCCCAGCTCGACGCCGAACTGATCGAAGGGATTGATCCCCATCAGCACCGCATTGGCGAAGGTCCGATGCTCATAGAAGGCGATCAGCGCGCCCAGAGCCTCCGGCGTGACATCGTCCAGCAGGATGGTGGTCGAAGGCCGGTTGCCCGGATAGGCCCGCGCCGGATCGGCCGCATTGTCCTTGCCCCGCAGCAAGGCCGCTCCCTGCGCGAAACAGTTGACCAGTAGCGCCCTGTGATGCGCCGGATCAAGCACATGGCCCGGATCGATGGAGGCGATGAACTCGACCGGCGTCAGGATCGTGCCCTGATGCAGCAACTGGAAAACCGCATGCTGCGCATCGGTACCCACGCCGCCCCAGGTGATCGCCGCCGTCGGCCCATCGACAGGTTGACCATCGCGCGTCACGCTCTTGCCGTTGCTCTCCATTTCGAGCTGCTGGAGATAGGAGGGCAGCAGCCGCAACCGCTCGTCATAGGCGAACAAGGCCCGCGTCTGGCACCCCAAAACCCGCGTATAATATTGGTCGACAAAGGCCGCGATGAGCGGCGCATTGGCCTTCGGCTCCGCCAGGCGAAAATGCCGGTCCATCGCCGCCGCGCCTTCCAGCAAGCTCTCGAAAGCGTCCCAACCCAGCGCCAGAGCCGCCGGAAACCCGATCGAAGACCAGAGCGAATAACGCCCCCCCACGCTTTCCGCGAAGGGCAACACCCGCGTTTCATCGACGCCCCACTCGATCGCCTTTTCCGGCGAGGCGGTCAGCGCAATCACCCGGCCATAGGGATCATCCACCCCGGCCTCGACCATCCAGTTGATCGCGCTCGCCGCGTTCAGCATGGTTTCGGTCGTGGTGAACGTCTTGGAGGCCACGGCAATCAGCGTCGCCTCCGGATCGAACCGCGAAATCGCCCGCTCCAGCGCGGTGCCGTCGACATTCGACACGATGGCGACATCATAGCGCGCGCCGTCGCCGCCCAGCGCATCGATGATCAGGTCCGGCCCCAGAGCCGACCCGCCAATGCCGATATGCAGAATATGCCGGATCGGTCCCAGCGCATCGCCTTCGATGGCGTCGATCAGCGCCCGCATCCGGGCATGGAACATCTTGGCCCGCGCCACGCTGTCGGCATTGCCCTCGCCCCGTTCGGCAGGATGCTCGGCGGCGCGGCCCTCGGTGTTGTTGACCGCCTCCCCCGCGAACAGCGCATCGCGCTGCCCGGCAAAGCCCTTTTCCTCGGCCAGCTTCTGAAAGCCGTCGAGCAGCGCATCCGTCAGATGCGTCTTCGACCAATCGAAGCGGATCGGCCCTTGGGTCAGGGTGAACTTGCTCAGCCGATCGGGATCGGTGGTGAAAATGGACTTGAGATCGGCCTGGGGAAGAGCTGCAAGCGCTGCCAGTGCAGGGCTGGACATTGGGGAATATCCTTTTGTTTTACCGTTGATCGATACCGACACTGCACCTGTCGATTCTTGCCCATCCTAGCCAAGTCGTTCTGCTATTGCACCGTTCAGGCAGAAAAATCAGGTCGTGAAGGTCCATCAAGTGATGATCGCTTGGTCTCTAGCGCGCTTGACGGCGGCTTTACGAACCCGCAAAAGCCGCGACGGCCTGTTTTCAGGGCGAATTGAGGGAAAAGACGACCAAGCATGAGCGCAAAATCCGAAACGCGGGATTTCCTCTGGTTTCTCGCAAAGCTGGCGGTGTTCGTCTTCATCCTGCGAAGCTTCATCGTTTCGCCCTTCAACATCCCGTCGGAATCGATGCAGCCGCGCCTGCTGATCGGGGACTATCTGCTGGTGGCGAAATGGCCCTATGGCTATTCGCGCTATTCGCTGCCCTTCGGCATTCCGCTGATCCCCGGCCGCATCCTTGCCTCGACGCCCCAGCGCGGCGACGTGGTGGTGTTCAAGGCGCCGCCGAACCAGAAGAACGACTATATCAAGCGCGTCATCGGCCTGCCGGGCGACATGATCTCGGTGCGCAGCGGCACCGTCTATCTGAACGGTCAGGCCATTCCAAAGCAGAAGGTGGCGGACCTCGTCATCCCCGTCACGCCCAATATGGAAGATGCGGCCGCCAAGGAAGGCAGCCCCTCGCCCTGCTATCGCCCGAAGTTCGAGGAGGTCTTGTCCAGCGGCCGTCAGTGCCGTTACCCGCAATATCGCGAGACGCTTCCGGGCGGCAAAAGCTATAATGTCCTCGACCTGGTACCGGACGGCGCGGCTGACGACCGCGACACGGTGGTGGTGCCCGAAGGCCATCTGTTCATGATGGGCGACAATCGCGACCGCAGCGCCGACAGCCGCTTCCCTGCGGTCGACGGCGGCGGCATCGGCCTTGTCCCGGAGGAAAATCTGGTCGGCAAGGCGATGGTCTCCGTGTTCTCGACCGATGGCAGCGCCAACTGGCTGCTTCCCTGGACCTGGTTCACCGCCGCGCGCTGGAGCCGGATCGGGGAAGGATTTTGACCAAAGCCGACACCGAAGGCTGGCTCAAGGCGCTGATCGGCCGCGCGCCGAAAGATCCCGTCGCCTTTAACCAGGCGCTGACCCATGGCAGCGCCAATGCGACCAATTATGAGCGGCTGGAATTCCTTGGCGACCGCATTCTCGGTCTGCTGATCGCTGAGTGGGTCTATGACCGCTTCTCGACCGAGCCGGAGGGCAAGCTCTCCCGCCGCTTCAACGCCCTCGTTTCGGGCGAAACCTGTGCCGAAGTCGCCCGGTCTGCCGGCGTGCCGACCCATCTCGTCCTTGGCAAGCAAGCCAGGGACGATGGCGCGGCCGACAGCGACAATGTGCTGGGCGACGTCATGGAAGCGCTGATCGGCGCGCTCTACCTCGAAGGCGGTCTTGAAGAAGCCCGCACCCTTGTCCGCCGTCTCTGGGGCGATCGCGTCGATACGCAGGCGACCGCGCCCAAACATCCCAAGTCCACACTTCAGGAGTGGGCCGCCGCCAACAAGCGCAAGCCGCCGGAATATGCCATGACGGACCGATCCGGGCCGCACCATGCGCTGAAGTTCACCGTAACGGTCTCGATCAAGGGCGCTGGCGAAGCGAGCGCGACGGGCGGCTCGAAGCAGGAGGCCGAAACCGCCGCTGCCAAGGCGCTGTTGGATAAGCTGGCAGAATAACCGCATTTTTATGATATGACGTGCGCCTGCGAAGGCACTGGTCTCGTTCCAGTGCCTTCGCAGGCGCACACTGGACGATCCAAATGGAGTTAGTTTGACAACCGATCTCGATAATCAGCACTGCGGCGTCATCGCCATTGTCGGCGCCCCGAATGCGGGCAAATCCACGTTGGTGAACGCCCTTGTCGGCCAGAAGGTGGCGATCACAAGCCCCAAGGCACAGACGACCCGTACCCGCGTCATGGGCGTGGCGATCGAAGGCGACACGCAGATGGTGCTGGTCGACACCCCCGGCATTTTCGCGCCCAAGCGCCGCCTCGACCGCGCCATGGTGCAGGCTGCCTGGGGTGGAGCGCAGGGCGCTGACCTGATCGCGCTGGTCGTCGATGGGAAGGCGGGCCTGGGCGCGAAGATGGAACCCATCATCAACGCGCTGGCCGCCCGCCCGGAAAAGAAGTGGCTGATCCTCAACAAGGTCGACATCGCCATCAAGGAAAAGCTGCTGGTTCATACCCAGCGGCTCTACGAACAGCTCGACATAGCCGAGACTTTCTTCGTGAGCGCCGCGACTGGCGATGGCCTTCCGGAACTCAAGACCGCCTTCGCCAACGCCATGCCCGAAGGCCCCTGGCACTTCCCGGAAGATCAGGTGTCCGACGCCACCGACCGCATGCTGGCGGCGGAGATCACGCGTGAGCAGCTCTATCACCAGCTTCACGCCGAACTTCCCTATGCCGCCGCCGTCGACACGGAAAAATATAGCGAACGCGAGGACGGTTCGGTCGAAATCCACCAACAGATCCTGGTCGGCCGGTCCAGCCAGCGCGCCATCGTGCTCGGCAAGGGCGGCCAGCGTCTCAAGGAAATCGGCTCAAAGGCCCGCGCCGAATTGGCAAACCTGCTGGGCGTCAAGGTCCACCTCTACCTCCACGTCAAGGTGAAGGAAGACTGGGAGGACGACCGGTTCATCTACCGGGATATCGGGCTGGACTGGGTGGAGTAGGGCGCCCAATCAATCAAACCCCAATTAATCAAACCCCAATTAATCAAACCCCAATTAATCAAACCATCGTCATCCCCGCGAAAGCGGGGATCCATCTCCTTTACGTTGAGCTTGGCGCAAGGTTGAGAAATGGATTCCCGCCTTCGCGGGAATGACGAAGTTGATTATTCCGCCGCCACCTTCTTCTTGGCCGGAGCCTTCTTGGCAGCAGGCTTCTTCGCCGCAGCCTTTTTCGCAGGCGCCTTCTTCCCCTTCTTCGCAGGCGCCGCAGCAGCCCGCGCATCGATCAATTGCGCCGCCTCCTCCAGCGTCAAGGCATCCTGCTCGACGGTCTTGGGCAGCGTCGCATTGGTCGTGCCGTCGGTCACATAAGGCCCATAGCGCCCCGCCATCAGCTTGATCTCTGCCTCCGTGCGCGGATGCTTGCCCAGCACCTTGAGCGGCTCCCGCGAGGATGAGCCACGCCCGCCCTTGTTCGCCGCATCGGCCAGCTTGGCCACGGCACTGTTCATGCCCACCTCGAAAATCTCGGCGGTGGAGGAGAGCCGCCCATATTTGCCGTCATGCAGCAGATAAGGCCCGAAGCGCCCGATATTGGCGACGATCGGCTTGCCCGTCTCCGGATGCAGCCCAATTTCACGCGGCAGGCTGAGCAGCTTCACCGCCCAGTCGAGCGTCATTTCGCCATCGGGCAAATCCTTGGGGATGGAGCCGCGCTTGGCCTCCTTGCCCTCGCCCATCTCGATATAGGGACCGAAGCGCCCGGACTTCCTGACGATGTCCTGCCCGGTTTCGGGATGCTGGCCCAGCACCTCCGGCCCGCTATCCTCGCCGCCTTCCTTGCCGCCCGGCTGCCCGAACTTGCGCGTAAATTTGCACTCAGGGTAATTGGAGCAGGCGATGAACGCGCCAAAACGCCCGCCACGCAGCGACAATTGCCCTTCGCCACACATAGGGCAGGCACGCGGATTGCTGCCGTCCGCCTTGGGCGGGAACAGCATCGGCTCCAGGAACTTGTCCAGTTCGGCAGTGATGTCGGAAGGCTTCTGCTCCATCACCTCGGCGGTCTTTGGCTTGAAGTCGCGCCAGAAGGCTTCCAGCACCGCCTGCCACTGGGCACGGCCGCCGGAAATCTCGTCCAGTTCGTCTTCAAGGCCCGCCGTGAAGTCATAGGACACGTAACGCTCGAAGAAACGTTCGAGGAAGGCCGTCACCAGCCGCCCGCTCTCCTCCGCGAAGAAGCGGTTCTTCTCGATCCGCACATAGTCGCGGTCCTTGAGCACCTGAAGCGTCGAGGCATAGGTGGACGGACGCCCGATCCCCAATTCCTCCAGCTTTTTCACAAGGCTCGCTTCCGAATAGCGCGGCGGCGGCTGCGTGAAATGCTGCTCGGCCATCACCTTCTTCTTGGCCGGCGCGTCGCCCGTCGCCATGCGCGGCAGCAGCTTGCTGTCATCGTCTTCCGTGTCGTCCCGGCCTTCTTCGTAAAGCGCCAGGAAGCCGGGGAAGATCACGACTTGCCCCGTCGCGCGCAGAGCATGCTGCCCGGTGCCATCCACCAGATCGATCGTCGTCCGCTCCAGCCGCGCCGAAGCCATCTGGCTCGCCAGCGCCCGCTTGAAGATCAGGTCGTAAAGCCGCGCATGATCGCCCGACCCCACCTTGTCCCGATAAAATTCGGTCGGGCGAATGGCCTCGTGCGCTTCCTGCGCGTTCTTGGCCTTGGTCTGATATTGGCGCGGCTTTTCGGGCAGATAACCGCCGTCATAGCGGTCTGCAATCGCCTTGCGCGCGGCGGAAATGGCGCTGCCGTCCATCTGCACGCCGTCGGTACGCATATAGGTGATCGCGCCATCCTCGTAGAGCTGCTGCGCGATCCGCATCGTGTGGCTGGCCGAGAAACCGAGCTTGCGCGCCGCTTCCTGCTGCAAGGTCGATGTCGTGAAAGGCGGCGGAGGGTTGCGCGATACCGGCTTGGTCTCGACCTTCTCGACAGTGAAGCGCCCGGCCTCCACGTCCGCCTTCGCGGCCATGGCGTCGCCTTCCTTGCCGATGGTCAGCCGCTCGATCTTCTCGCCGCGCCAGCGCACCAGCCGCGCGACAAAAGCCTGCCCGCCTTGCTCCATCTCGGCCGCGACCGACCAATATTCTTGAGCGACGAAGCTCTCGATCTCGCGCTCGCGTTCGACGACGAGCCGCAGCGCCACCGACTGCACGCGCCCCGCCGATTTCGCGCCGGGCAACTTGCGCCACAACACCGGCGACAGGGTGAAGCCCACCAGATAGTCCAGCGCCCGCCGCGCCCGATAGGCGTCGATCAAATCCTCATCCAAGGCACGCGGCTGCGCCATCGCCTCGGTCACCGCCTGCTTGGTGATCGCGTTGAAGGTCACGCGGTCCACCTTGGCGGGCAGCGCCTTCTTGGCGCGCAACACCTCCTGCACATGCCAACTGATCGCCTCACCCTCGCGATCAGGGTCAGTCGCCAGGATCAGGCGCGTCGCCTTCCGGGCTTCGTCGGTAATGGCCTTGAGCTGCTTGCCCTTGTCGCCATAATTTTCCCACTGCATGGCAAAGCCCGCATCGGGATCGACCGACCCGTCCTTGGCGGGCAGGTCGCGGATATGACCATAGCTCGCAAGCACATGGAAATCGCCACCCAGATATTTCTCGATGGTCTTCGCCTTGGCGGGCGATTCAACGATGACAAGCTGCATTCATGCCCCGATTAAAAAATCTCTCACGTACACGCGCGAGTCTGAAAGCTGTTGGCGCCCCGCGTCAAGCGCCAGCGATGTAGGCCGAGTTCATCCCCGGCGCCAGTGCGCAGGATCATGAAATGCTGACCTTTCCGCCCGCATGCCGCTCCAGCCGGGCCGCGAGTTCCAGTTCCAGCAGCACGGTCTGCACCAGTGCGGGGCCAAGGCCCGACAGTCGGATCAGCTCATCCACCGGCACAGGGGCAGACCCCAGCAGGGAAATGACCGCCGCCCGCTCCCGCTCGGCCACATCGCAGGATGGCGGTTCGCCCGCAAAATCCGCTCCGGCCTGACGCACCATGCGGGAATCGATCACGCCGATCGCCTCGATCACATCGGCGGCATTCTGGACCAGCACCGCGCCCTCGCGGATCAACTGGTTGCAGCCCTGCGCACGCGGACCGAGCGGTGAACCGGGCACCGCCATCACCTCCCGCCCCGCCTCGCCAGCCAGACGCGCCGTGATCAGGGAACCGGACTTGGGCGCGGCTTCGACAACGACGGTCCCCTTGGCCAGCCCGGCGATGATCCTGTTCCGCGCCGGAAATTGCCGTGCCAGAGGCTGGGTGCCCGGCGGATGTTCGGTCACGACCAGGCCTTCGCTCGCCAGTTGCTCCTGCAATTCGGCATTTTCGGGAGGAAAGGCGATGTCGATGCCGCAGGCGATGACGGCTATGGTGCCGCTCTCCAACGCACCCTGATGCGCGGCCGTATCGATCCCGCGCGCCAGTCCCGACACCACGACCGCCCCGCGCTGCCCCAGATCCTGCGCCAGCATCCGCGCAAAGCGGCAGGCCGCCGCGGATGCGTTGCGCGCTCCCACCATCGCCACGCATTCCCGCGCCGCCAGCGAGACATCGCCCCGCACGATCAGCGCAGGCGGAGCGCCCTCCATCACGTCCAGCAGATAGGGATAGTCGGCATCCCCCATGATCAGATAACGCCCACCCACGGCCCGGCTGCGCGCAATCTCCTGCTCGACGGCCTTCGCATCGATGATGCTTGCCTTGCCGCCGCCACGCGCCGCCAGATCGGGCAGAGCCTGCAAAGCCTCCCCCGCTGTTCCGAAGCGCGCCATCAACTGGCGGAATGTCACAGGCCCGATGCGCGGCGAACGGATCAGGCGCAGGCGGTTGAACCGCTCCTGCTCGCTCATTCCTCGACTACTGCGTTCTTCTTCGAAGCGCCGACCTTGGGCTCGGTTCCCTTTGCAAGCCGCGCGATATTCTCCCGGTGCCGCCACAGCACGATCAATGCCAGCGCCAATGCAACCGGCAGCAAATCGAACCGTCCGAAGCACCACATGGCGACCGGCGCGCTCACCGCCGCCGACATGCCGCCCACGGACGACCTTTTGGTCCCGAACAGCGCTCCCAGCCAGACGATCGCGAAGATAATCCCGGCAGGCCAGTAAAGCGCCGTCACCACGCCCATCATGGTCGCCACGCCCTTGCCGCCCGCAAAGCGCAGCCAGACCGGATAGCAATGCCCCATAAAGGCCATGGCGCCTGCCATCGGCCCGCCCCCCTCGACCAGCGCCGCGCCGATCAGCACGGCGGCCGCGCCCTTCAGCAGATCGAGCAGCAGGGTCGCCGCCGCCAGCCCCTTGCGCCCGGTCCGCAGGACATTGGTCGCGCCGATATTGCCCGACCCGATCTTGCGCAGGTCGCCCGCCCCGGTGAAGCGCGTCAGCAACAGCCCAAAGGGGATGGATCCCAGCAGATAACCGATCAGCAGGACGAACGCGGGAATTAGCCAGGGAGGAGTCATGATCTCGCCGTAATAGTTGCGGCGCGACCATAGCGTTCCCGGCGCACCGGGCAATGCCCAAAGCGCCCCATCGGAACAGGCATCTCCCTGATTTACGCCGGATCATGTTCAGGCGCGGACAGCAATGCGCTTGCTGGAAGAGGGCATGACCGATCCGAACGCATGGGCAGGTCCGGCGACCCGTTGACACCGGCGCCGGACGCCGCAACATGTCGGTCACAATGACAGTCGCACCCCATGCTCCCCTGCTGTTCTTCGATTCCGGCGTCGGCGGACTTTCCATTCTCGCGCCCACGCGGGCCGCGCTGCCCCATGCGCCGATCGTCTATGCGGCGGACAGCGCGGGCTTCCCCTATGGCACCAAGAGCGAGGCGGAGATCGCCGCGCGCGTGCCCGCGCTGCTTGGCCGCCTGGTGGAACGCTATCGCCCGCGCCTTGCGGTCATCGCCTGCAACACCGCATCCACCATCGCCCTTTCCGCTGTGAGGGCGGCGCTGGACATACCGGTCGTCGGCACCGTCCCTGCGATCAAGCCTGCCGCCCTGCTCTCGCAAAGCCGGGTGTTCGGCGTCCTCGGCACGGATGCAACCGTCCGCCAACCCTATGTGGACCGCCTTGCCGCCGAATTCGGTTCGGATTGCACCGTCCTGCGTCATGGTTCGGCGGCTCTCGTGCAACTGGCCGAAACGAAACTGCGCGGCGAACCGCTGGACCCCGCCATCGCCAGGGACGCCCTTGCCGGCCTGTTCGACCAGCCCGGCGGCGACCGGATGGACATAGTGGTCCTTGCCTGCACGCATTTCCCGCTGGTGGAGGATGAACTGGCTGCCGCCTCCCCCCGCCCGCTTCGATTCGTGCACGGCGGCGAAGGAATTGCGCGCCGCATCGCTTATCTCACCCAGGGACAGGAATGGCCCGCCGCTCCGCCCCCCGGAACGGCCGTCTTCACGCGACTGGACGAGAGCATCGAACCGCTTCGCCCTGCTCTTCGGGGCTATGGTTTGCAGCAGATCGATTGTCTTTGAAGGGGTGGACCTTTGGTCCAATCGCAAGCCATTCTATCAGCGTGATAGGTAATTCTCCCTAAGGCTGCGAGCGGTTATCACTGGTAATAGGCCACCACAGCAGGTAAATGCCCCCCTTAAAGAGGGGATGCGGGAATAGGGACAGGGCTTAAGTGAACTACAAGCACATCTTCACGCAGGCGATCGACCGGCTCCATAGCGAAGGTCGCTATCGGGTGTTCATCGACATCCTGCGCAACAAGGGCGCTTTTCCCAACGCCCGCTGCTTCCACGGTCATAATGGCCCGAAGCCGATCACCGTCTGGTGCTCCAACGACTATCTCGCCATGGGTCAGCATCCCAAGGTCGTCGCCGCCATGGAAGAGGCGCTGCATGATGTCGGCGCAGGTTCCGGCGGCACCCGCAATATCGGCGGCAACACCCATTATCATGTCGATCTGGAAGCCGAGCTGGCCGATCTGCACGGCAAGGAAGCCGCGCTGCTCTTCACCTCGGGCTATGTCTCGAACGAAGCGACCCTTTCGACCCTCGCCAAGATCCTGCCCGGCTGCATCATCTTCTCGGACGAGCTGAACCATGCTTCGATGATCGCGGGCATCCGCAATTCGGGCTGCGAAAAGCGCGTCTTCCGTCACAATGACGTAGAGCATCTGCGCGAACTGCTCGCCGCCGAAGATCCCGAAGTGCCCAAGCTGATCGCCTTCGAAAGCGTCTATTCGATGGATGGCGACATCGCCCCCATCGCGGAAATCTGCGATCTGGCGGACGAATATAACGCGCTCACCTATCTGGACGAAGTCCATGCTGTCGGCATGTACGGCGCCCGTGGCGGCGGCATTTCCGAACGGGATGAAGTCGCCGATCGCGTGACCATTATCGAGGGCACGCTGGGCAAGGCGTTCGGTGTCATGGGTGGTTATATCGCGGCCGACCAGATGATCGTCGATGTGATCCGCAGCTATGCGCCGGGCTTCATCTTCACGACCTCGCTATCGCCGGTGCTGGTCGCAGGCGTGCTGGCGAGCGTCCGCCACCTCAAGCAATCGAGCGAGGAGCGTGAAGGGCAGCAGGCGTCCGCCGCGACGCTCAAGCGCCTGATGGCCGAAGCTGGCTTGCCAGTCATGCCGTCGGTGACGCACATCGTCCCGCTGATGGTGGGCGATCCGGTCAAGGCCAAGCGGATCAGCGACATCCTGCTCGCGGAATATGGCGCCTATGTGCAGCCGATCAATTATCCCACGGTCCCGCGCGGTACGGAGCGTCTGCGCTTCACGCCGGGACCGGCGCACACCGAAGAGATGATGGGCGATCTGGTCAAGGCGCTGGTGGAAATCTGGGACCGGCTGGAACTGGAACTCAAGAAGGCAGCCTGACGACGCCTTTGCAAATATCGTTGAGGGTGGAAAGCGTACCTTCTGCTTTCCTTAAAGTACACCGTGCTCCTGCCTGCGCAGGAGCACGTATCGCTTAACGGCCGCAACTGACCAGAAAACAACCCGAACTCACACCCGGATCAGCCCACCCCTGACCGCATAGCCGCGATACAAGCTCCGGCTATGCGGAAAGCCGCCCATATCGGCCGCCAATCTTCCGATCGCCTGCTTGAGTTCCGCTCGCGGCGACACATGAAAACGCGCCAGCCAGCCAAATAGCGCCTGCTTCCAAAAGGCGGGCAGATCGTCCTGCTGACCGAAATCCACGACCTCCAGCTTGCCGCCATGCGCCACACAGCCCACCGCCTGCCTTAAAGCGCCTTCCCAATCCGGGATCATCGACAGCGCGTAGCTGATGAACACCCGCTCGAAATCCGTCCGCCCGAACAGCGCCGCCGCATCGAACGCACAGGCGTCTCCCTGCGCCAGCACGACCCGATCGGCCATGCCCGCCTTCGCCACGGCCTTGCGCGCCGTCTCCAGCATCGCCTCGCTGATGTCGACGCCGTAAAGCCGCGCCTCCGGCCAGGCCTTGCCCACGGCGATCAAATTCCGCCCGGTCCCGCAGCCGATTTCCAACACCGCCCCGCCCCGCGGCGGGGCAAGATCGGCAATCAGCCCATCCCGTCCCAGCAGGTAGAATTTCCGCGACAAGTCGTAAATATGCCGCTGATGCCGATAGACGCTGTCCATCAGCCCGCCATGCCCGCTGCCCATCACGCGTCCTTCAGCACATAAAGATGCACGCCGCCATAAATGGCCGATCGGTCCCGCGCCGTGTAATCGAGCGACTCCTCCGCCCGATAATCCCAGCGCGAGAGCACCGCATCGTCCACTCGTCCGGGCAGGATGCTCGGCTCGCCCGCCGTCCGGAACAGCACTCTCGCCCCCGACCGCGCCGTCCGCGTGATCTGCGCCCAGAGCGCGTTCAACTGCGCATCGTCCATCCAGTCCTGCGCATCGAGCAATATGTAGCGATCCGCCGATCCAGCCTCTTGCGACGCCAGAAAATCAGTGAAATTCACATGCCGGACATCCACCCGCCCGGCGCGCTCGACCACTGCCTGATGGTTGGCCGCCTGCAAATAGGGCGGCAACGGCCCCTCGCCCCCGTCATAGCCACGCCCAAAGGCCTGCACGGCGAAATAATTGTCCTTGAGGTCGAAATCGCAGGCCAGCTTCTCCAGCCGCGCCTTCAGCACGCTGTCCATCCGGTCGTCGCCCGCCAGCGCCTCATATTGCGCCGGCGGAATGCCCAGGCCGAAGAGCGAAGCCGGCTGGCTCGTCAGCCAGCGCATGAAGGCACTGTCGAACACGGGCGCCAGTTCAGCCTCGAAAATGGCGCGCTGCTCTTCCCGGCTCCGGGCGTCCAGCATCCGGCGCGGATTGACGCCATGCAACCGCGCCAGCAGATGCGCAGCGCCGATAAAGCGCCCCAGCAGCCCATGCTTGTAGATCCCCCGCGCAAACCCCCCGATGCGCCGCCGCCCGATAAAATCGCGGCCTTCCCAATAGCGCCGCGTCGCATCGTCCAGATGCGGCGCCACGAAGGTCCGGTAGGCCGCCACATTCTCCTTGCAGTCCGCCTTGGCGAAGAAGCGATGAAACGCCTCATAATCCGGCAAGGCCCGCGCCGCCGCCAGCTTCAGCCGATTGAGCGCGATATGCGCGGTATTGAGGTCCACCGCCGTGATCTTCGCCGGATCGGCGGTCAGATAGCTCAGCACATTGCACCCGCCCGAAGCGATGGTGACGACATGGCTGTCCGGCGCGATCGCCAACGCCTCCATATCGACCTCCGGATCTTCCCAGAT
The DNA here is from genome assembly GCF_036038995.2 of Sphingobium sp. SJ10-10. Lineage (NCBI taxonomy): Bacteria > Pseudomonadati > Pseudomonadota > Alphaproteobacteria > Sphingomonadales > Sphingobiaceae > Sphingobium > Sphingobium sp. SJ10-10. Next base: position 954,358 of record NZ_CP158132.1, on the reverse strand, counting down.
CTGGGCATAAACCAGCCCCCGGAACGCGAAGGTAAAGGCGCGCTCCAGCAATCCCTGCCTGGAAAGATGCCGATGCCGATGCACCGCGCGGGTAACATTCCGATGAGCCCTAGATGCCATAAACCGTGCCTCCTCGCTGCCGGGGTCGTCCGGGCGCATAGGGCGGCGGCATGTCGCCCGCGTGACAATGAGGTTACGGCAATGTGAAGCACCTTGCGGAACCAACCCGCGCCATCCACCTTCTTTGCTAGCAATGCCTCACTGGATCGAACCGCACCCCACCGGCATCTATGTCCGCCCCGCCAATGCCTGGATCGATCCGTCGGTCCCGCAGGAGCGCGCCCTCGTCACCCACGGCCATGCCGACCATGCCAGGGGTGGCCACGGCCATGTCTGGGCCACGGAAGAAACCCTCGCCATCATGGCCCTGCGCTACGGCACGGCTTGCGGCACGGCGGTTCCCTATGGCGAGGAAATCCGCATGAACGGCGTCACGATCAGCTACGTCCCCGCCGGCCATGTCCTTGGCTCCGCCCAGATCGTCCTCAGCCACGCGGGCGAACGCGTCGTCGTGACCGGCGATTACAAGCGCCGCCCCGACCCCACCTGCAAAGCTTTCGAACCCGTCCCCTGCGACATCTTCGTCACCGAAGCGACCTTCGGCCTGCCGGTCTTCCGCCATCCCGACACAGGCAGCGAAGTCGACCGCCTCCTCGCCGCCCTCCATGCCAATCCCGATCGCTGCGTCCTCGTCGGCGCCTATGCCCTTGGCAAGGCCCAACGCCTCATCTGCGAATTGCGGGCGAGAGGGCATCACGATCCCATCCACATCCATGGCGCGCTGGAGAGGATGTGCGCGCTCTACCAACAATTCGGCGTCGACTTGGGCGATCTCCGCTCCGCCACCGGCCTTCCCGCCAAGGAGATGCGCGGCCGCATCGTCGTCTCGCCGCCGTCAGCGCTCAACGACCGCTGGAGCCGCCGCCTGCCCGATCCGATCACCGCCATGGCTTCAGGCTGGATGCGCATCCGCCAGCGCGCCCGTCAGCGCAATGTCGAACTGCCGCTGGTCATCTCCGACCATGCCGACTGGGACGAGCTGACCGACACCATCCGCGAAGTCGCCCCATCGGAAACCTGGATCACCCATGGGCGGGAGGAAGCATTGCTCCACTGGTGCATGACCCACCAGATGCGGGCGCGAGCCCTGGCATTGGTAGGCCGCGAAGATGAGGATGAGGGGTAATGCGCGCCTTCTCCCAACTGCTGGACGGCCTGGTCTACACACGTTCCCGCAACGGCAAGCTGGACCTTATCGCCAGCTACATGGCGCAAGCGCCTGATCCCGACCGTGGCTGGGCGCTCGCCGCCTTGACCGGCAATCTCGACCTGAAAGCCGTCAAGGCCTCCACCATAGCCGAAATGACCCGCGCCCGTGTCGATCCGGTCCTGTTCGAAATGAGCCGTGACTATGTCGGAGACCTGGCCGAAACCGTATCCCTCCTCTGGCCGAAACCCGCGGATCAGTCGCCGGAAATAGATGACGGCTCCCTCACCCTGTCGGCCATGGTCGACCGCCTCCATGCCACCAGCCGAGCCGCCGCCCCCGATACCCTGGCCCGGATGATGGATCATCTCGATGCGTCGGGCCGCTTCGCGCTGCTCAAGCTCGCCACCGGCGGCCTGCGCGTCGGCATCTCCGCCCGCCTCGCCAAGACCGGCTTCGCCCAAGCCTTCGGCCTCGATGTCGACGATGTGGAGGAATGCTGGCACGCCCTCACCCCGCCCTACACTCCTCTCTTCGCCTGGGCAGAGGGCAAGGCCGAGCGCCCCGACCCGGCAGGCACGCCCTTCTTCCGCCCCTTCATGCTCGCCCACCCTTTGGAAGCGGAAAGCGTCGACCTCAACCACTATGCCGCCGAGTGGAAATGGGACGGCATCCGCATCCAGATCGTCGGCACGCCCAGCGAGACCCGCCTCTACAGCCGCGCCGGAGACGACATCACCGGCAGCTTCCCCGACATAGCGCAGACCTTCCGCCACCATGCGGTCCTGGACGGCGAACTGCTCGTCAAAGGCGAATTCCAGGGAGGAGGAGCCGCCAGCTTCAACGCCCTCCAGCAACGCCTTGGCCGCAAGGCGGTGACGGCGAAGATGATGGACGACTATCCCGCCTTCGTCCGCCTCTACGACATATTGCTCGACGCCGACGAAGACCTGCGCGCGCTCCCCTGGGAGCAACGCCGCATGCGCCTTGAAACCACGGTGCCCCAGCTTGATCCACAGCGCTTCGACATTTCCGCTCTCATCGAAGCATCCGACTTTGAAACGCTGGCCGACCTCCGCGCAGGCGCCCGCGATGCCGCCATCGAAGGCGTGATGCTCAAGCGCCGCGACAGCCCCTATGTCGCGGGGCGCAAGGCGGCGCTCTGGTATAAATGGAAACGCGATCCGCTGACCGCCGACTGCGTGATGATGTACGCCCAGCGCGGCCACGGCAAACGCTCATCCTTCTATTCGGACTACACCTTTGGTTGCTGGACGGATGAAGGCGAACTGCTGCCAGTGGGAAAGGCCTATAGCGGCTTCACCGACGAGGAACTGAAATGGCTGGACCGTTTCGTGCGGGGAAATACGATCAACCGCTTCGGCCCGGTGCGCGAGGTGGAAAAGTCGCTGGTACTGGAGGTCGCTTTCGACAGCATCCACGAAAGCAAGCGGCATAAGTCCGGCCTTGCCATGCGCTTTCCCCGGATTGCGCGCATTCGCCGCGACAAGCCTGCGCATGAGGCGGATACGGTGGCAGGGTTGCGGCGGTTGGTGAGCTAGCCCGTTAAAAAGCTGACTTCCTTCTCAATTCAGAACGGAATACCCTTTCAGCATGGATCAACGTCAATTTAGTCGCGCCGAAGGAAGTTTGAGAATTTGCGCGCAGAAGGCCGATGCCTTGGAGAAAGCGATATTCGCTGCTGATGCTTGGCATCTATGGTCCGAGTTCCTCATAGAGCACCAACGTTGGTTCATCAGAATGCGTCATGCTCTCGCGCGCGGCCCCTCATCGGCTTGGCACGGCAAATTATTGAAGGTGCGACGCGACGACCCCATGCTTCAATACATGGAACATGCAAGGCATGCCGATGAGCATGGACTAGAAGATATTGCGACGATTACCGGCGGTATTCAAATTAAAGGAAATGGCAGCAAAATACCAATAAAGGTACAAGGACGCATAACGAGCGACCGAATTTGGATGCGCGCTACCCAGGGAAACAAACCTGCCATTGTTACTTCTAAACCAGAAGACCTTGAAGTTAAACCAGTTATCAACCGGAACATTAAATATCCCGTTCCACTGGAACACCTTCAATCACCGATTGGCAGTAAGCATCCTCGCGTGTTTGCTCGGTTATCCCAAGACTTTATGAGTGCACGGATGTATGAGGTTCGCGAAAATTTCGGCCTCTACTGAGCATTACGGAGAGTTTTGTCATATTCAGACGACCGGTTCGTCCGACTTTGTCCAGACATGAATTCGTTGTGCAAAAGGAGAGCCATCATGCCCTACACCGGAAGCTGCCACTGCGGCGCCGTCACCTTCACCGTAGCCGCCGACGCGCCGACCGAAGCGATGAGCTGCAACTGCTCCCATTGCCGCCGCAAGGGCTTCCTGCTGACCTTCGTGCCCGCCGACCAGTTCACCCTCGACAGCGGCGCAGACAGACTGACCGACTATCAATTCTACAAGCACAAGATCACGCATCAATTCTGCACCGTCTGCGGTTGCCAAGCTTTCGCGCAGGGCAAAGGACCGGACGGCTCAACCATGCAGGCTATCAACCTGCGCTGCGTGCCCTCCGTCGATCTCGACGCGCTCAACATCAAGAAAGTCGACGGCGCCAGCTTCTGACAGTCTGACTTTGCGCTGTCACGCACAGCCCCTATATGGGCGCTTTCGCGCGTCAGGCGCGGCTTGAGATATGGAGCAGTTGAATTGAGCAAGGTTCTGGTCATTGGCGCGGGCGGCGTCGGGTCTGTCGCGGTTCACAAGATGGCCCAAGTGAGCCTGACAAACAGTGACATTTTCAGCCATATCACGCTCGCCAGCCGCCGCATCGTGAGCTGCGAGAAAGTGGCCGAATCGGTCAAGGCGCGCACCGGCGTCACCATCGACGTGGCGCAGGTCGACGCCGACAATGTCGAAGAAACCATCGCCCTGATCGAGAAGGTCCAGCCCAAACTGGTCGTGAACCTGGCCCTGCCCTATCAGGACCTGGCGATCATGGACGCCTGCCTCGCGACCAAGACCGACTATCTCGACACCGCCAATTACGAGCCCCGCGACACCGCCAAGTTCGAATATAGCTGGCAATGGGCCTATCAGGAGCGCTTCAAGGAAGCCGGCATCATGGCGCTGCTGGGTTCGGGCTTCGACCCCGGCGTCACCAGCGTGTTTGCCAGCTACATCAAGAAGCATCTGCTCGACCGGATCGACACGCTCGACATTCTCGACTGCAATGGCGGCGACCATGGCCAGCATTTCGCCACCAACTTCAACCCGGAAATCAACATCCGCGAAGTCACCGCCCCCTCGCGCCACTGGGAAGGCGGCAAGTGGGTCGAAGGCCCGGCCCTGAAGCACAAGCAGGTGTTCGACTTCGAGTCTGTGGGGCAGAAGAACATGTACCTCATGTATCATGAGGAACTGGAATCGCTCGCCAAATTCTACCCGGAAATCAAGCGTATTCGTTTCTGGATGACCTTTGGCGATGCGTATCTGAAGCATCTCGAAGTGCTCCAGAATGTCGGCATGACCCGCATCGATCCGGTGATCTACAACGGGCAGGAAATCATCCCGCTCCAGTTCCTCAAGGCCGTGCTGCCCGAACCGTCGAGCCTGGGCTCGACCACCAAGGGCAAGACCAACATTGGCGACATCGCGACCGGCCATAAGGACGGCCAGCAAAAGACCGTCTATGTCTACAATGTCTGCGACCATGAGGACGCCTATGCCGAGACCGGCAATCAGGCGGTCAGCTACACCACCGGCGTCCCGGCGATGATCGGCGCGGCGATGATGCTGACCGGCGCGTGGAAGGGTGAAGGCGTGTTCAACATCGAGCAGTTCGATCCCGATCCCTTCATGGACATGCTGAACAAGCACGGTCTGCCCTGGCAGGTCAAGGAACTGGCCGCGCCGCTGGATTTTTGACGGTCCCGCAAGGGATCGTCACCCCAGCGAAGGCTGGGGTCTCGCGCCTCTAAGTTGTACCCTATCGCCTGAGATGCCAGCTTCCGCTGGCATGACGGAGTATACCCCATGGAAACCAAAGCCGGCGATCCCGCCGCCTTCGCCCATTTCGACCTGAGCCGCGTCCCCTCGCCCGCCTTCGTGGTGGATGAGGCCGCGGTGCGCCGCAACCTCAGCGTCCTGCGCGACATCCGCGACCGCGCAGGCATCAAGGTGCTGGGCGCGCTCAAGGCCTTCTCCATGTGGTCGCTTGGCGGCGTCGTCGCGGAATATCTCGACGGCGTCTGCGCCTCCGGCATCTACGAAGCCCGCCTCGGCCGCGAGGAATATGTCGGCCCCCATGGAGACAAGGAGGTCGCAACCTACTGCGCCGCCTACAAGCCCGAAGACCTGGCCGAAATCCTCAAAATCTCCGACCATGTCATCTTCAACAGCCCCGGCCAGATCGCCCGCCTGAAGCCCGTCATCGACGATGCGCGAAAGAACGGTGTGAACTTCGACATCGGCCTGCGCATCAACCCCCTCCATGCCGAGGGCGAAGTGCCCAAATATGACCCCTCGCAGCCGCACAGCCGCCTGGGTTTTCCCATCGACCAACTCCGCGCCGAGCATCTGGAGGGCGTCGACGGCCTCCACGTCCACAATCTCTGCGAACAGGATTTCCTGCCGCTGGAGCGTACCTGGGCCGCAATCGAATCCCGCGTCATGCCCCATGTCGGCGGCCTCAAATGGCTGAACTTCGGCGGCGGCCACCACGTCACCCGCTCCGACTATCAGATCGACGACCTGATAGCCTTTCTGCATCGCATCAAGGCGGCAACGAGCCTGGAACTCTATATCGAGCCGGGCGAAGCCATGGCCCTCGACGCAGGCATCCTGGTCGGAGAAATACTCGACGTGATCGACAACGGTATGCCGGTGGCGATCACCGACATCTCCGCCACATGCCACATGCCCGATGTCATCGAAGCGCCCTACCGCCCCGCCATGCTGCACGAGGAAACGGAAGGCCAGCCCACCCGACTCGGTGGCCCCTCCTGCCTCGCCGGAGACATTATCGGTGACTATCGAGTCCCCGGCGGCGCGACTCCGGGGCGCCGCATCGCCTTCCTCGATCAGGCGCATTATTCGATGGTAAAGACCAATACATTCAACGGCGTGCCCTTGCCATCCATCTGGCTCTGGAACTCGGAAACCGACGAACTCAAGCAAATCCGCCAGTTTTCCTACGAGGACTTTAAGTCCCGTCTCTCCTGACGCACATTTCATAGCCGCCCGCGCAACAAAATTTACGCATGCGCTTTACAGGGGGGACCCCTCAGCATATATCGGCCGTCCGCTGCCCCATGGGACTTCCACCGCAAGGCAGCTTTTTGCCAACGACTACACTGGAGGTCCCTTGAGTTGCACAAGCATCATAGCGCGCTGGGGGTAGCGACCACCCTCAAACCGGCAGCACCGGTAACGCTTATTCGTCCCCAGGCAGCAGCCCGGGCCGCCCGATTCTTCGCGGAGAAGTTTCCGGGGCGCTCGCTCTATGCGGTCAAGGCGAATCCGTCTCCCGATCTGATCCGTACGCTGTTCGCTTGCGGGATCACGCATTTCGACGTGGCCTCGATCGCGGAAGTGCGCCTCGTCGCGGAGACACTGGAGGGTCAGGCGAAACTCTGCTTCATGCACCCGGTCAAGGCCGAGGAAGCAATTGCAGAGGCTTACCTTGTCCATGGCGTGCGCACCTTTTCGCTCGACACGATGGACGAGCTGGAAAAGATACTGCGCGCCACAGACGATGCGACCGACCTTGAGCTGTGCGTGCGCCTGCGCGTTTCGTCCGAACATTCGGAACTCAGCCTCGCGTCCAAATTCGGCGCGGAGCTGGGCGAAACCCGCGAACTGCTGATGGCCACACGTCAGGCGGCCGATGCGCTGGGCATCTGCTTCCACGTCGGCAGCCAGGCCATGTCCCCGCAAGCCTATAGCGACGCCATCGAGCGCGTCCGCGCCGCGATCGTGGACGCGGCCGTCACGGTCGACATCATCGATGTCGGCGGCGGCTTCCCGTCAGTTTATCCCGGCATGGAACCGCCCGCGCTGGAGGCTTATTTCGACGCGATCCATCGCGGCTTCGAAAGCCTCCCGGTCAGCTATTCGTCGGAACTGTGGTGCGAACCCGGCCGCGCTTTATCGGCGGAGTATAGCTCGGTCGTCGTGCGGGTCGAGCGCCGTCGCGGCACCGAACTCTACATCAACGACGGCGCCTATGGCGCGCTGTTCGACGCGGCGCATATCGGCTGGCGCTTCCCTGTTGCCCTGCTGCGTGAGGAAGAGAGCGAGGCGGAACTGACCGGCTTCTCCTTCTACGGCCCGACCTGCGACGATATGGACCATATGGTCGGCCCCTTCATGCTGCCGGAAGATGTGCAGGCGGGTGACTATATCGAGATCGGAATGCTCGGCGCCTATGGCGCGGCGATGCGCACCGGTTTCAACGGCTTCACGTCCGAAGCGGTTATCGAGGTCGAGGATGAGCCCATGGCCAGCCTCTATGTCGACGCCGTCCCGGCCCGCCGTCGCGCAACTGTCATCAAACTGGGGTAGAGGCTCAGGCCTCCCCTTAGGAGAGGATGCAAGGTCCCTCGCCGCACTCCCCCGCGGCGAGGGACTAATCCTATCCGCGCCGGAAAATCCCGACCAGTTCCACATGGGTCGACCAGCGGAACTGCCCGACCGGGCGCACGCTCTCCAACCTGTATCCTCCGGCGATCAGATGCACCGCATCACGCGCAAAGCTGGCCGGATTGCAGGAAATATAGGCGATGACCGGCGCATTCGATGCAGCAAGCTGCATCACTTGTTCCCTCGCCCCGGCACGAGGCGGATCGATGACGATCCCCGCGAAACGATTGATTTCCGCGGGCGTCAGCGGCCGCCTGAACAAATCCCGATGATCCGCCACCATCCGCCGCTGCGCCCTGTTCGCCGCTGATTTCAGTGAGAGGATGAGATCACGGGCCGCTTCCGCCGCGTAGACCGGCCGGCTCTGGCCCAGAGCCAGCGCGAATGTGCCAAGCCCGCAGAAAAGATCGGCAATGGCGCCCTCTGACGGCATGGCTTGCTGCGCATCATGGACCAGCGCGGCTTCGCCGTCCCGCGTTGCCTGGAGAAAGGCGAAGGGTGGGAAAGCGACCGGCACGCCGCCAAAGTTGACCGTGACGGGTTCCGGCTCCCACCGGGTCTGCGGACCATCCCCCTCATCGATGGTCAGCCGGGCCAGCGCATGCATCTGCGCGAAAGCCAGCAGCGCTTCATCGGCGGCCAGACCTTCGATCCGCACCCCTTCCAGCAGCAGGTCAACACCCTGATCGGTCAGCGACATGCGGACATGCGCGGCGCGCTTGTCCGGCAGGATGATCCCGCACAACGTCCTGAGCGGCGCCAGCAGAGCGAACAGCGCGGGATCGAGTATTTCGCACATCGTCAGGTCGACCAGCATATGACTGCCCGATTCCGCAAAGCCGATGACGACTTTCCGCCCCTGCCTACTGGCCCGGAGAGAAGCACGGCGCCGGGCCTTTGGAGGCGAGATATGCGGCCGCAGGAGCGTGCCGGGCTCCACGCCCTGCCCGGCCAGGGCTCCAGCGACGCGGGCTGTCACGAAATCGGCATAGCTCGCATCGTCGATATGCTGAAGTTCGCACCCGCCGCAGATCGGAAAGTGCACGCATGGCGGGTCGACATGATGCGGCCCCCGCAAAATGCTGCCGTCAGCCGCGATCCGGTCGCCCGGCGCGGTCAGCGGAACATGGCGGCCATTGGCGGTCACGCCGTCCCCTTTGGCGGCGATGCGGACGATGATGTCAGTGTCGAGCTGGGTCACGTTCTTAGTCTTGGTTACAGGCGGCAGGCGATAGCCGCTGGCAGCTCCACAAGCAAATCATCCGCAATGAAAGCCGCGCCAGCCCGCCGTGCCGCCTCCCCATGCAGCCATAGCGCTTCGCATGCCGCCAGGAACCCATCGCCCGTGACGGCGAGCCGCCCGGCAACCAGACCTGCCAGAACATCCCCGGTTCCCGCCGTGGAAAGCCAGGAGGAACTGACCGAAGACAGAACGGCGCGCCCATCGGGTGCGGCAATGATGCTGTCGCTTCCCTTGTAGATCAGGATCGCGCGGGAGCGCTTTGCCGCCTCCAGAGCCCGGTCTATCTTGCTGCCCGGCAAATCTCCGAACAGCCGAGCGAATTCGCCCTCATGGGGCGTCAGGATCGAGCCGGGCGGAATGGCGTCCAGCCCTTCCTCCGCCAGCAGGAACAATGCATCGGCATCGAGGACAAGCGGATGCCTGGCAGCCAGCGCCGGTCGCAGCCTGTCCAAAGCGCTGCTGTCGCGCCCTAGCCCCGGTCCGACCAGAACTGCCTTGATCCTGGGATCGTTTAGCGATCTCGCGACATCGGCAGCATTGTCGGCGCGCTGGGTGACGAGAGCGCCCGGTCCTCCATGATCCCTGTCCTGAACGATGTGACGGACCATGCCTGCCCCTGCGCGAGCGGCTGCCTGGCTGGCGAGCAGGCCCGCTCCGCCCATTTCGCCGCCGACCACAGCCACCAGCCCTCGGCTATATTTGTGCGCGAAGGATCCCGGCTGATGCAATTGCGGTGGCGAAAGCCGGTGTATTTGCGCGCCGGACACATCGATGCCGATATCGGCGCAGACCAGCCGCTGCCAGCAGCCTGCCGCCGGTTGCAGCATATGGGCCGGCTTGAGCGCGCCCAAGGCAATGCAGACCCCCAATACCGGCACGTCGGAGAGCAATTCACCCGTATCCGTCTGGACCCCGCTCGGCAGATCCACGGCATAGCTGAAACTTGCCCGTTCCGTGAGCGTGCGCAATTTTACGGCTGGCTCCGCGTCCAATCCACGCGACAGGCCCGTACCGAACAGCGCGTCCACAACCTGCGTCGCAGGCGCGGCGTCGGCAAGGGACTCGACAGGCGCTCCCCAGGCCGCACGCGCCTTGAGACCGGAGTCCGTGCGGCTTTCGCCCAGGGCCGCGACGCGAACCGGCACGCCCCGCGCCCGCAGCAGCCGCGCGATCACGAAGCCGTCACCGCCATTATTGCCCGGACCGCACAGGACCAGCAGATCGCGCTTTCCACCCGCTCGCCAGATGATCTCCGCCGCGGCGGCGCCTGCCCTCTCCATCAGTGCATATTCCGGGACACCAGCGGCGATGACCGCCTGTTCAGCCTCTTTCATCTGCGCCGCTGTCAGGATCGCATCATTCCGCATCATTTCTTCCTCCAGCGAACTGCGCAGGCAGGCGGTAGCGATCCTGCCCGGCGCGCAATTCAATCTCGCCCTTGCCCGCAATGAGGATAGCGGCGTTTTCCGCTCCATCGGCGGGCACGACGCCGCGTCCGTCATGCACGATCAGAAAGCGACGAAAGCCGCCATCGGCATGGCGGATGGTCAGAAGATCATGATCGTGTTCGACCGGGCAATCGTCCTTCCAGGCGGCATCTGCGCCGATCGCGCAAGGGATCATTTCATGGCCCTCGTCGGCCAGACCCCCAGAGCCTGAAGGACGGCCGCATCCGGCCAGCGCTAAACACAACAACAAGCTCCCCTTCAAGGCCCGGTGTAGATGCATGGCTCTGATCATCCCGCTGTGCCGCCGTTCAGGCAAGTCGGCTGCGGCATTCCAGCACGACGGGAGCCAATATTCCGGCAAAATGCCTTTGCCCTTCTCCATCGCTGACCAGATCCTGCCGCATCTCTATACCCAGATAGGGGATGCCATTTGCCTCCGCATGGCGGTTCATTGTGGCGTTCAGCACCTTGCCCGAATAGGGCAGTTGGTCCCCCACCTTGAGTCCCGCCGCCGCCAGCAAAGGGATGGCGATCCGCGCCGCCCTGTCGTCCTGGTTATAAAGGACGCCGATATCCCAGGGGCGCTTCTGATCGGGATCGCTGGCCAGCCGGGGCGTGAAGCTGTGGACGGACAGGAGGAACGGAGACGACATGCCGTCGAGCAGCCATGCGACATGATGATGATAGGGATGATGGAAACGGATCATCCGCTCCGCCAGGTCGGCATGGCGGTTGCCCGGAATGACATGGCCGTCGCTCATGACCGGAAGCAGGCCCGGCGCGTCATCCTCCCGGTTGAGGTCGATCACAAGGCGGGAAACGCCGCCCAGCACGGCCTTGCAGCGCAATTCTTCGGCCAGCAGGGCGCTGACCTCCGCCACGCCGATGTCGACGGCGATATGATCGTTCAGCAATGCGGCATCGATCCCCAGGTCGACATCGTCCGGCACATGGGCGGAAGCATGGTCGGCAATGATCAGGATGTTCAGATCACCGCCGTCGACCTCGGTATACGCCTCGTTCATGCCGTCCTGATCCTCGTTTCCGCGACCCACCATGCGCCATGATCGGCGCGAAGCCTCTCCGCTGCCGCAGCCCTGTGACGATCCGTCTCGAACAGCGCGAAGCAGGTCGCGCCTGACCCCGACATGCGGGCGAGGCGCACTCCATCGCACGCTCTCAATGCCGCCAGCACATCCGCAATGACCGGAGCCGCTGCCATGGCTGGAGCCTCCAGATCGTTCCGTCCAGCGGCAATCAATTGCTCCAGATCGGTTGCCTCCAATGGGCCGCGATCCACCCGATCCCAGCCGCTAAAAACCTGCGCGGTGGAAACGGCGACGCCCGGATTGACCAGCAAGATCGGCATAGCGGAAAGCCCCGCGAGCGCCTGCTGCTGCAACACTTCCCCCCGTCCTCGCACCATCTGCGAAACGCTGCTGACGCAAGCGGGAACGTCCGAACCGAGCGTCAGCGCAATCCGTTCCAGCGTCTCACCAGCCACCGGCGCATTCCAGAGCCGCCTGAGCAATCGAAGGGTAGCCGCGGCGTCGGCGGAACCGCCGCCAATGCCCGATGCGACCGGCAAAATCTTGCTCAACCTGAGATCGGCGCCAAAGCCCTCCCCCAAATGAGCTTGCAATGCGCGTGCCGCCCTTATCACCAGATTGTCGGGGTCCGCGTCCAAGGAATGACCAAAGGGGCCGTCAATATCCAGCCCGATCATGCCGTCAGCCCGGATACGGCCCGACAGCCTGTCCCCCAATTCGGTAAAGACGAACAGGCTTTCGAGCGCATGATAGCCGTCCGCCCGCTTATGCCGGACGTGCAGCGCCAGATTGATCTTGGCAAAAGCGGTTTCGACCAGTTCGCCCGCATCCGCCGGGCAGGCAGCAGGCGCTTCCGCGTCAACGTGCGGCATATTCGGGCTTCATCCCCTCTCTGGTCTTGGCGGCCAGACGCTGCGCCGTCTCTCCCTCCGCAAAAACCGCCGCCGCGCGCCAGGCATAGCGGGCCTCGTATCGCCGTCCCGCCGCCCAGAGCGCATCGCCCAGATGTTCGTTGATGGTCGCGTCCGCTGGCGCACCCGCCGCCGCCCGTTCCAGCATCGGCACGGCGGCATCGATGTCGCCCGTCACGAACTGCGCCCAGCCCAGGGAATCCGTGATCGACGAGTCCTGCGGCTTCAAGGCGCTCGCCTTCTTCAGCAATTCCACCGCCGCATCCATATTCTGCCGCCGCTCGATCTGCGCATAGCCCAGATAGTTCAGCACCGTGGGTTCATTGGGCGCCAGCCTCGCCGCCCGTTCCAGCACTGCCCGCGCTTCGTTCCAATGCGCGCCCTGTTCCAGCGCGCTGCCTTCGAACAATAGCAGCGCCCAAGGGACGGCATCGGCCGGGTAGCCGGCCTGCGCCGTGCGGAAAGCTGAGGCGGCGCCCTCAAAATCCTTCTCCTGCGCCAGTAACTGGCCCAGCCTTACATGGCGTTCCGGCTCCGCGTCCGGCACGGCGGCCAGAGCGCGGGCAAGGCCGATCGCCTCCGCCCGCTTGCCCGCCGCCGCCAGCGCTTCTACCAGTTCGGCCTGCGCCAACGCCCCGTACCAGCCGGGGGCGGGAACCATGCGCGCCTCCTCGATCGCATAGGCCGCATGGCCGGCCCGGCTCAGCAAGTCCGCGGCGACGATATGGGCGGCGGGACCATCAGGATCGACAAAGGCGGCGATGCGCGCAAGCCGGATGCCCAGCGTTCCCGTACTGCCGTCCGACGAAATATCGGACGCCAACCGGGTAAGCAGACGGGCGAAACCTTGTCCCGCCGTCAGCGCTTTGCCATGGAGCGAAAGCGCTTTGCCACTGGCGACATCCGCCCTGGCCTGCGCGAAATTGGCTTCCTTTTCAGGCAGAAGCGCCAATGCTTCGGCCTTCGCTCCCCGTGCGGCCAATTGCCCCGCGAAGATCAGCCGCAGCGCGTCCATCTCCCCGGTCCGCAAGGCAAGAGCGCGGTTTATCGCGGACTGCGCGCTTGGGAGATCGCCGTTGCGCAAGGCCTGAAACGCCAGATGCTCGTCCAGATAGCGTCTCGCTAGGGATGCGAAGCGATCGGCGGGATCGATGACGGGCGGCGCATATCGCCCCTCGCCCACCGAAATCCAGCTACGGGTGATCGGCGCCAGAAAGGCGAAATTGCCCTCCGCCACCATCCGGTCGACAAGCAGGCGAGCGCCCGGCCAATCCTTCCGGTTCAGCGCCCCGGCGATCTGGAGCAAGGTGCCGTCACGCGGCAACAGGCCATCGCTTTCCAGCACTGTTGCGGAGCGCAGCGCCAGAGCCATGTCGCCGCTGATCACCGCCTGAAAATAGGAACGCCGGGCAACCTCCAGGCTGGCGGGATCGCCCGCCAGCGCTTCCCGATAGCTATTCAGCGCAAGTCCGGGAGCACCATCGCCATCGGCCAGGCGCCCCCGCATATAGGCATGCAATGCGCTGCCAGGGTCCACCGATGCGCCCGCCGCAGCGGGCAGCACCAGCATCATCGCAGCAAATAGACGCCTACATATTGGGATAGTTCGGCCCTCCACCGCCTTCGGGCACGACCCAGTTGATGTTCTGGGTCGGATCCTTGATGTCGCACGTCTTGCAGTGGACGCAGTTCTGCGCGTTGATCTGGAAGCGGGGATTGCCCTCGTCCAGCCCGACCACTTCATAGACGCCCGCCGGACAATAGCGTTGCGCCGGCTCGTCATAAAGGGGCAGGTTGTAGGAAATCGGGATCGACGGGTCTTTCAGTTGCAAATGGACCGGCTGGTCTTCCTCATGATTGGTGTTCGACAAGAACACCGAGGACAAGCGATCGAAGCTGATCACGCCGTCGGGCTTGGGATAGTCGATCTTTTTGCTGACTTCCTTGCGCCACAGCTTCTCGCAATCGGGCTTGTGCTTCATCGTGAAAGGCAAGCCGATCTTGAGCGTGCGCATCCACATGTCGATGCCCGCGAGCACAGTGCCGATGGTGTTGCCGAATTTCGACAGCAGCGGTTCGGCATTCTTGACCAGTTGCAGCTCGCTCGCGATCCAGCTCGACCGCAGACGATCCTCATAATCATGCAGCACGTCGCGGGCGCGCTCGTTCTGAATCGCCTCGAACGCCGCTTCGGCCGCCAGCATGCCGGACTTCATCGCCGTATGCGTGCCCTTGATGCGCGGCACGTTCACGAAGCCCGCCGAACAGCCGATCAACGCGCCGCCGGGGAAGACCAGCTTCGGGATCGACTGCCAGCCGCCCTCGTTGATGGCGCGCGCGCCATAGGAGACGCGGCGGCCGCCCTCCAGATATTTGCGGATTTCCGGATGCTGTTTCCAGCGCTGGAATTCCTCGAACGGATAGAGATAGGGGTTGCGGTAGCCGAGGCCGACCACGAAGCCCAAAGCCACCTGCCCATTGGCCTGATGGTAGAGGAAACCGCCGCCATAGGCATCGGTCAGCGGCCAGCCCTGGGTGTGAATCACCAGACCCGGCTTGTGCTTGGCGGGATCGATATCCCACAATTCCTTCATGCCGATGCCGTAGACCTGCGGCTCGCTGTCGGCATCCAGCGCGAACTGGCGCTTCAGGATCTTGGTCAGGTGCCCGCGCGCACCCTCCGCGAAGAAGGTATATTTGGCGTGCAGTTCCAGCCCCGGCTGATAATCGGGCTTGCGATTGCCTTCGCGGTCGATGCCCATGTCGCCGGTCGCGACGCCCTTCACCGATCCATCCTCATTGTAGAGGATTTCCGCCGCCGCAAAGCCAGGAAAAATCTCGACGCCCAGCCCCTCTGCCTGCTCGGCCAGCCAGCGGCAGAGATTGCCCAGCGATCCGGTATAGGTGCCCTTATTGTGCATCCAGCCCGGCGTCATGATGTGCGGCATGCTCATCTTGCCGCCCTTGGTCAGGAACCAGTGCTGGTTGTCCGTCACCGGCACTTCCGCCATCGGACAGCCCATGTCCCGCCATTGCGGGAACAGCTCGTCCAAGGCCTTCGGATCGACGACCGCGCCCGACAGGATATGCGCGCCGATTTCCGAACCCTTTTCCAGCACGCAAACCGACAATTCCTGCCCGGCTTCGTTCGCAAGCTGCTTCAACCGGATAGCCGATGACAGCCCAGCCGGGCCACCGCCGACGATGACGATGTCATAGGGCATCGAATCCCGTTCGCTCATAGTCCCTCCATTTTGCGGGCGCCGTCGGTTTTCCTCCCCAATCCGGTCGCCGCACTACCCAAACGTTTTGACACTCAGCGCGATGAAGAAACTTGACCACGGCGTCAACCTCTGGCCCAAGACAATCAATGCGGGGAATATTGCGGGAAAATTTGGCGGAGGCCGCCAATGCCTATATGGCGTGGTGGAATCTGGCCGGCGTGGATTGCGCGGTCGGTGAGGAGCCGGTCGATTGGTTGCGCCCAGCTCAGGCGCCCACTCGGACGCCGGTTTCCGTCCCCGGCGACATTCCCGCGCAAGCCAAGCCCCATAATTTCGAGACGTTCCTGACCTGGCTTGCCGAGGATGCGACGCAGCCGGAACGGCGATGGCCAGGCGCCATGATCCTGCCCGAAGGACCGACCCATGCGCCTCTGATGGTGATCACCGATATGCCCGATCCTGCGGACATCGGCGCCGGAGCCCTGCTCAGCGACCGGGCCGGGCAGCTATTCGATGCGATGTTGCGGGCGATCGGCCTGAAGCGTGCCGACATTCATCTGGCGTCCCTCTTCCTATCCCGGCCGCCGGGCGCCATGGTCGAGGCATCGGATCTGACGGCCGCAGCCGCACGGATGCGCACGCATGTGATGCTCGCCGCGCCGCGACGGTTATTATTGCTGGGCGACCGAACGATCCGCACCCTGTTGCCTGCGGCCGATTCAGGTTCACGGGTTTTTAACCATGATGGCGGCACCTTATCCGTCTTCGCCACATTTCATCCGCGTTTGTTGCTTGGGCAACCCGCGGCAAAGGCAGAATGTTGGCGTATATTGCAAGGTTTGATTGAGGAAATGCCCGAGTGATTCGCGCCGTAACCCGTTCGTCCTGGCTGGCCGCCGTTGCCTTCACAACATTGGCGGCCATGCCCGCAAACGCCGATACGACCAGCGCGGTATCCGCCCTTTCCATGGGCATGCCTTCATCCCCGCTTCAATTGAGCGAGGCAGATAAAAGCCGGTATAGCGCCATTTACGGAGCCTTGCGCGACCAGAAATGGACTGATGCCAGGGCAATGATCACCGCGCTGGATGCGCAGGACGCCATCCGCCCCGTCGCCCTGGCCGAACTTTATCTCGGCAAGAATTCGCCAAAGGTCGAATTGTTCGAACTGCTCGATCTGATCAACAAGGCGCCATGGCTCGACAAGGCCGATCAGCTTTCCCGGCTGGCGCAAAAACGCGGCGCGACCATCTTGCCGACGCTGCCGCAGGTGCAGAAGATGGTCTGGCTGGGCAGCGCGCCGCGCCGCGAATATGTTCCGGCCGTCAAGACCGACGCCCTGGCCCAGACGCTGGTCGGCCAGATTCAGCCCTTCATCAAGAATGATGATCCGGCCGGTGCCGAAGCGCTGCTCTTCAGTGGCGAAGCTGGTCTGACGCCCGAGGGACTGACCGAAGTGCGGCAGCGCATCGCCTGGGCCTATTATATCGAAAGCGACGACGCCAATGCCCGGCGCATGGCGGCAAGGGCCCTGGAAAGCCGCAGCGGCGGCGATTGGGCGGTTCAGGCCTATTGGACGACCGGCCTTGCCGCCTGGCGCCAGAATGATTGCCGCGCCGCCGCGCCTGCCTTCGCCAATGTCACGGCACTGGCAGGCAATAGCGACATGCGCGCGGCGGGCGCCTATTGGGCGGCACGCGCCTATATGGTTTGCGGAGAGCCTGAAAAGGTCGAAAATCTGCTGAAGACCGCCGCCCGTTCGGACGAAAGCTTTTATGGCCTGCTGGCGCGTGAAACGCTGGCGGTGCCGCTGGGCGGCGGGCCGGTCGCGCCTCGCTTCGGCGCTGCGGAATGGCAGCAACTCAAGGACAGCCCGAATGTGCGGGCGGCGATCGCTCTGGCTGCAATCGGTGAGAATGCGCGGGCGGACCAGATGCTTCGCTATCAGGCGAAGATCGGCGGGACCGGGCAATATGATGCGCTGCTTCGCCTGGCCGGCGCGCTGAGCCTACCGGAAACGCAGCTCTGGCTGGCCCATAACGGCCCGGTGGGCAAGCAGCCGGGCAGTTTCGCGCGCTTTCCGGCGCCCGATTGGCGGCCGGACGGCGGATGGCGTGTCGATCCGGCGCTGGTCTATGCCCACACGCTTCAGGAATCGGGTTTCCGCCGGGATGTCGTCAGCAGCGCCGGTGCGCGTGGCCTGATGCAGGTGCTGCCCAGCACCGGCAATCTGATGGGGCTAGCCGCGTCCGACCAGTTGTTCGTGCCGTCGACCAATATGGAATATGGCCAGCGCTATCTGGAAAATCTGCGCGACATGAGCGCGACCGGCGGATTGCTGCCCAAGGTCATGGCCGCCTATAATGCCGGTCCTCTGCCGGTCGAGCGTTGGAACAGCGAAGTGAAGGACAATGGCGATCCGCTGCTGTTCATCGAATCGCTGCCTTATTATGAGACCCGCGCCTATGTGAACATCGTGATGCGCAATTACTGGATGTATCAGATCCAGGCGAAGGGCAGCGCGGAGTCGCTGGCGGGCATGGCGCAGGGTCTGTGGCCGACCTTCCCAGGGGCCAAGGGCACGCGCCTCGTACGCCTGACGCCCAGGACGCCGATGGCCAGCGCAAATGTCAGCGCCAGCATCGCGGGCGGCTCCGACTGATGCCAATCGACGAAGGCAGGCCATTCCTGCCGGTCCGCATTGCGCTGCTGACGGTGTCGGACAGCCGCACAGCCGCTGACGATCGGTCCGGCGACATTTTGGCCGAACGCATAGCAGCGGCCGGTCACGTCCTGGCGACCCGTCATATCGAACGAGACGAACGATCGGCCATCGTCGCCCGTCTTCATGCCTGGATCGACGATCCGCAGATCGACTGCATCATCACCACGGGCGGAACGGGAGTCACCGGCCGGGATGTCACACCCGAGGCACTGGCGCAGGTGCAGGACAAGGAAATTCCCGGCTTTGGCGAACTGTTCCGCTGGCTCAGCTTTCAGACCATCGGCACATCGACGATCCAGTCACGCGCCACCGCCTGCGTCGCGCGGGGCACCTATATTTTCGCGCTGCCCGGATCGACCGGCGCGGTGAAGGACGCTTGGGACGGCATCCTCATCAGCCAACTCGACAATCGTTTCCGGCCCTGCAATTTTGTCGAATTGATGCCGCGTTTGACCGAACGCTAAGCGGCTTGAAAGATTATTTCTCGGGTGCCGGGTTGTCCTTGAAGAACTTTCCAGCCTCGCCCAGCATCACCGCCCACCAGTCGACCACATCCGCAAAATTCTTCTGATTGAGGCCGCCTACAGTCGTCACGTCATAGGCCAGGGCCAGTGACCCATCATCCCAGACCGACATCTGCGCGAACCGCTTGTCCTTGTTCCACTTATTGGCAAGTTGGGGCGTATTGCCGCCGTCATCCTCAAAGCTCACCTGAAATTGCAGGGAGCCGCACTGGCGCGTCTGCTCGCACTCATAGAAGAAGATCGTGTAATTATATCCGCTGGCCGCGCTCTCTATCTTCGGATTTCCGGTCTGGGCGCTCTTGCTCAAGGCGGCCTTATATCCTTCGGCCTGCAAAGCCCGGATCACCGTTTGCGGATCGCTCGCGCAAACCAGATTCGCGCCGCAAGGATCAGCATCAGCAGCTAGGCAAGGCGCTGCCAGCATAGCTATCCACAATCCCGCGATCACGGCAATCTTCCGCATAATGCCCCCTCTTTATCCTGAGCCATAGGTGCTGCGGCCGGAGCCTCTTGTCAATATGTTCTCTTTATGTTCTAATACTGCATGGCTGCGGAAAAGGGCAGAGGCGCGACACTGAACGGCGAAAGCCGCCGTTTCAACATGCCCGAGCGGATCGCGGATGGCGATTGGCTAGACGCCTTGCCGGAGATTGACGGCGCACCAACCAGACGGCGCACCGAGGTCACCGTAGAGCAGCCTCGCACGATCATCAGCCGCAACAACTCTCCCGACATCGCGTTCAACCAGTCGATCAACGCCTATCGAGGGTGCGAACATGGTTGCATCTACTGTTTCGCGCGCCCGACCCATGCCTATCATGATCTGTCGCCGGGCATCGATTTCGAAACCCGCCTGTTCGCCAAGCCCAATGCCGCTGAACTGCTGCGCAAGGAACTTTCCAGCAAATCCCATATGGTCACTCCGATCGCCATGGGTACCAATACCGATCCCTATCAGCCGATCGAACGGGATTGGAAGATTACAAGGCAATGCATTGAAATATTATGGGAATTCCGTCATCCTGTCTATATCACGACCAAGTCGGACCGGATATTGCGCGACATCGATCTGCTGGCTTCGATGGCCGAGGAAGGGCTGGTGGCGGTGATGATTTCAGTCACGTCGCTCGATCCGGCAACAGCCCGGACGCTGGAACCGCGCGCGCCGCATCCGCTTCGCAGGATCGAGGCGATCCGTATATTGTCGCAGGCCGGAGTGCCGGTCGTGGCCAGCATATCGCCGGTCATCCCCGCCATCACCGACCATGAGATAGAGGCTCTCGTCGCCTGCGTCGCATCCGCCGGGGCACGGAACGCAAGCTATATCCCCATCCGGTTGCCGCACGAAGTCGCCCCCTTGTTCCGCGCCTGGCTGGACGAACATTATCCCGATCGGGCGGCAAAAGTGATGGCCATCATCAAGGATATGCGGGGCGGTCGCGACAATGACCCGAATTTCGGCACTCGCATGCGCGGTCAGGGCGTCTGGGCGGACCTGATCCGCGCCCGCTTCCAAAAGGCGCGCAAACGAGCAGGCTTTACCGGAGAACGCGTGACCCTGCGCACGGATCTTTTCCGCAGACCGGAAGGAGCGCAAATGCGGCTATTTTGATATGAATATCACCCCGCCACCAGCCGCAAGCCGGACCGCCGGTTGCGCGCGCGATAACCGTCGGCCTTCGCTTCCATCCGTTCGAAATAGCCGATGTGCAGACCTGCTATCGTCGCGATGCTGTCCACCTGATCCGCGCCGATCAGATAATCGTCGCCCAGAAACAGCCGCGCCGCCTTGCCGCCGCCCACTGGCGCCCGAAGGAACACTTCGCTCCGCCCTCCCCTTGCGCGCGTCAATAGTTGCGCCAGGGCATCGATCGCCGCTACATCGCTGACATCGACGACCAACTCCATGCGAGAACTATTGGCCAGTTGACGGAAAGGCTCGACACCCCGGATCGTCACACGCGGCGTTTCCTCGCCCGGCAGCCGATCCAGCTCCACCATCAGCAAAGCGCAATCGCCTTCGCGGGCCATGTCCTCGATGGCCTTGCAGGCATCCTCATCGAAACAACTCGCCTGAAACTGGCCACTACTGTCGGAGAAAGTGGCGGCGGCGTAGCGGGCGCCACGCTTGGTTTCGCGCCATCGCACATCCTCGACCATGGCTGCCATCACGCCATTGGCCCGGCCGCCCTCAGCAACAGGTTCGGTGCAAATGGCGCCATAGCTTTTCGCCCCCCGCGCTTCAGCCAGATGCCGGTAACGATCGACCGGATGCGCGGAAAAATAGAAGCCGAATGCGTCCTTCTCCTGCGCCATGCGGTCCGCCGTCGACCAGGTCTGATGCGGCGGAATGCGAACATCCGCATGTGGCGTTTCGACATCCCCAAACAGGCCGCCCTGCCCGCTTTCTCGCGCCTCCGCAGCGCTGGAGGCCACGCTGAGGATCGTTTCGACCGCTGCATGAACCCCGGCCCGGTCCGCATGCACGCCGTCAAAGGCACCTGCCGCCGCCAGACTTTCCAACTGCCGCCGATTGAGCAGGCGCGGTTCGATCCGGTCCGCAAAATCGTCCAGCGACTTGAACGGACCACCCGCATCGCGCTCCGCGACCAGTTGCTCCATCGCCTTCTCGCCAACGCCTTTCAGACCGCCAAGTGCATAGCGCACGGCAAAGCTGAGGCGCGGATCGTCGCCTTCCCGCTCGATCGCCTCGACCGAGAAATCCGCCAGGCTGCGATTGATGTCAGGCGCCAGACAAGCCAGGCCCATGCGGCGCATGTCGTCCACGAACACCGTCAGCTTGTCGGTCAGGTGAATATCGAACGCCATGGACGCGGCATAGAATTCCGCCGGATAATGCGCCTTCAACCACGCCGTCTGATAGGCGAGCAGGGCATAGGCCGCCGCGTGCGATTTGTTGAAGCCATAGCCGGCGAACTTGTCGATCAAGTCGAACAGTTCGTTCGCCTTGCCCGCCGCGATGTCGCTCTTCGCGCAGCCATCGACGAAGCGGGCGCGCTGGGCGTCCATCTCCGCCTTGATCTTCTTGCCCATGGCGCGGCGCAAAAGGTCGGCGTCACCCAGCGAATAGCCAGCCAATATCTGCGCGGCCTGCATCACCTGTTCCTGGTAGACGAAGATGCCGTAGGTCTCTTCGAGGATCGGTTTCAGGAGAATATGAGGATATTCAATCTCTTCCTGGCCGTTTTTGCGACGCCCGAACATCGGAATATTGTCCATCGGGCCGGGGCGGTAGAGCGACACCAGCGCGATGATGTCCCCGAAATTGGTCGGTCGCACGGCCGCCAGCGTCTTGCGCATGCCTTCGGATTCGAGCTGGAACACGCCCACAGTGTCGCCGCGCTGGAGCAGTTCATAGACCGCCGGATCGTCCCAGCCGAGCGAATTGAGGTCGATCTCCACGCCGCGCCCTGCGAGAAGTTGCACCGCCTTCTGCAACACCGACAGAGTTTTGAGGCCGAGGAAGTCGAACTTCACAAGACCCGCGCCTTCGACATATTTCATGTCGAACTGCGTGACGGGCATGTCGGACCGGGGATCGCGATAGAGCGGCACCAGTTGCGACAGCGGCCGGTCCCCGATCACCACGCCCGCCGCGTGGGTGGAACTGTGGCGCGGAAAGCCTTCCAGCTTCATCGCATAATCGATCAGGCGCTTGACCTGCGCATCATTGTCATATTCCGCCTTGAACTCAGCCACGCCGTTCAGGGACCGTTCCAGCGTCCAGGGATCGGTCGGATGGTTGGGCACCAGCTTGGCAAGGCGATCGACCTGCCCATAGCTCATCTGCAGAACGCGGCCCGTGTCCTTCAGCACGGCGCGCGCCTTCAACTTACCGAAGGTGATGATCTGCGCGACATGATCCGCGCCATATTTCTGCTGGACGTAGCGGATCACTTCGCCGCGCCGGGTTTCGCAAAAGTCGATGTCGAAGTCCGGCATCGACACGCGTTCCGGGTTCAGGAAGCGTTCGAACAGCAGCCCCAATTGCAACGGATCGAGATCGGTGATCGTCAGCGCCCAGGCGACGACCGATCCAGCGCCCGAACCACGGCCCGGCCCCACCGGAATGTCGTGATCCTTCGCCCATTTGATGAAGTCGGCAACGATCAGGAAATAGCCAGGAAAGCCCATCTGGATGATGATGTCGGTTTCGAATTGCAGCCGGTCGAAATAGGGCTTGCGCGCTTCCTCGCCAGTGATGCCCGCCTTGGTCAGCCGCGCTTCCAGCCCATTTCTCGCCTGCTCGCGCAGCATCTTCGCCTCACCCTCGATATCGCCGGCAAGGCTTGGGAGGATGGGCTTGCGCTTGGGCGCCGCCACAGCGCAGCGCTGCGCCACCACCAGCGTGTTGGCCAGCGCTTCGGGCAGATCATCGAACAACCGCTTCATTTCCGCCGCCGGTTTCATCCAGGCGTCGGGCGAGCTGGTCCGTCGATCGGGCGTCTCGACATAGGCGCTGTCGGCAATGCAGAGCATCACATCATGCGCCTCATGAAAATGCGGCTCGGCAAAGCAGGTTGGGTTGGTCGCCACCAAGGGCAGGTCGCGGGCATAGGCAAGTTCGAGCAGTTCCGGCTCCGCCTTGCCCTCGACGGGGTCCAGACGGCGGCATATCTCAATATAGAGCCTGTCGGGGAACAGAGCCTCAAGCCGCTTCGCATAGGCGAGCGCCGCAGCGGGCTGATCCTCCGCGAACAGACGCGCCAGCGCACCCTCGCCCCCCGCCGTCAGCGCGATCAGGCCATCGGTGCGGCCTTCCAGACTATCCATGCTGATATGCGGCACTTCCTCGACCGGGCGGTCGAGATGCGCCATCGAAACCAGTGCGCAAAGATTGTCGTAACCCGTGGAATCCTGCGCATAGAGGGCGAGCCAGTCGTGCACGGGCGCCGCATTGGCCGGGCGGTCGGGCCGGGCTATGCCGACCATCGCGCCGATGACCGGCTGCACCCCCTCCCCCTTGCAGGCGTCGGAAAAGGCCATGGAACCGTAGAGGCCGTTCCGATCCGTGATGGCGGCAGCGGGAAAGCCCAGCGCCTTGGCCTGTTTCGCGATCTTTTTGGGGTCGATCGCCCCTTCCAGCATGGTGAAGGAAGAAAAAACGCGAAGGGGGACAAAACCGGCATGAGGCATCCGCCCATCTAGGCACTCCGACCGATTCGGCACCAGCCCCCAAGCCAAGAAAGTCGTGGGTAAAATTGCGCCATCGACGACCGGCGATTAACGTCTCTCCAAGATTTTAGGCTTAGCTTGAGGGGATTATGCGCTTATCCACGATCACCAACTACGCCTATGGCGCCACCGTGGCCCTGACACTGGCATCGGGCGCCGTCATGCTCATGGCGTCCAGCACGGAAGAGAAAGAACGGGCCGCCGTCGAACAGCGGGCCGCCTTCGATCAGATGACCGCTACGCTGGAGGAAGACACCTACCGCCAGACCGAACAGGCGCGGGCCTATGCGATCACGGGCGATCCTTCGCATATCATCGCCTACCGCCGGGAAAAGGCGACGCTCCGCTCTGTCGAACAGAGAATTGTCCATCTGCGCGATCGGGGAGCCAGCGTCAGCGAACTCGCGGCCCTGCAACAAGGGCTGCACTGGGCCGATGGACTGACCGATGAGCAGGAAGCGGCCATCAACGCCGCCGAAAAAGGCGATCAGGAAACCGCGCGCAAGATCCTGTTCGGTGACGAATATGGCCGGGAACTGGATCGCGTCGCTGCCCAGATCGGCAAGTTTCAATATATATTGGATCAACGGACGGAAAACACCGTCCGGCAGGCGACCGAATCGGCACGGCAATGGCGCTTCATGTCGGAAATCATGCTGGGCGCGACCGCCCTGCTGTTCCTGTGCGTCCTCTATTTCATCCTGAAGCAGCGCATCCTGCGCCCGGTGGTGCGATTGAGCGATGTCGTGACGCGACTGGCCGCGCAGGATTTCGCTGCCGTGCCGCCCGACTTCCCCCAAGTGGACGAAATTGGCGACATGGCCCAGGCCATCCGCATCTTCCGGGAAAACGGGCTGGAAAGGCAAAGGCTGGAACAGGAACGGGATACGGACCGTATCACGCGCGACCAGCTTTCGCGTATGA
This sequence comes from Sphingobium sp. SJ10-10, assembly GCF_036038995.2. Lineage (NCBI taxonomy): Bacteria > Pseudomonadati > Pseudomonadota > Alphaproteobacteria > Sphingomonadales > Sphingobiaceae > Sphingobium > Sphingobium sp. SJ10-10. The sequence continues at coordinate 929,190 of NZ_CP158132.1, read as the reverse complement.
CGCAGCGCCTGCAAGGATGCGACAGCATAGGCGATCTTGTCGAGGTCGTCCGGCGTTTCGCGCCTGAAATCGCGCCCGGTTTTGCCGGGCGGCTCTATATCCACGACACCCGCCGCAATGCGATGGTGCAGGCGTGCGACTGGCTGTCGCCCCGGCAGTCGGGCGAGGAATTCGCGCCGACGGCTTGTTGGGCGCTGCGGCGCGGGCAAATCCATAAACCGACCGGCGAACTGGTCGACATTCCCTGCGAGCATCTGGCCGGAAACGTACTGTCTCCCACCATCTGCATACCGCTGACGGCACAGGGGGAGAGTATCGGCCTGCTCTATGTCGAGCAGCCGGATGACGGGAGCGCCGATCAGATCAGCCGCACCGAACGATATCTGGAGATGCTGGCCGAGAATATCAGCCTGGCGCTTGCCAATCTGCGGTTGCGCGACGTGCTGCGGCAGATGGCGATGGCCGATCCGCTGACCGGCCTAGCCAACAGGCGCCGCTTCGACACGGTATACAAGGAGCAGGTGTTTCATGCCGAAAGCGCGATGACGCCGCTGGCCTGCTTGATGGTCGACATCGACCATTTCAAGCGGTTCAACGACACGCACGGCCATGATGCTGGCGACGCAGTGCTGCGCGCCGTGGGCGGAGTATTGAACGAAGCGCTACGCGAAAAGGACTGCGCTTTCCGCCTGGGCGGCGAGGAGTTCGTGCTGCTCATGCCGGGCTTCGCACAGGATCAGGCGATCGACCGGGCCATTCAGGTGCAACAGAAATTGCAGGATCTGCGCGTCGACCATCGGGGCGAGGAACTGGGGCCGATCACCGCATCCTTCGGCCTTGCCGTCTTTCCCGACCATGGCCGGGCGGAAAGGCTGGTCCGGACAGCCGATGCCGCGCTGCTTCGGGCGAAAAATCAGGGCCGCAACCAGATCGTCATCGCGACGGTCCGGGATGCGGCGTCACATCCGGCCTGAACCTTCCTCCAGCAGCCCTTCGTGAAGGCGGACCACCCGGTCCATCTTCTGGGCCAGCCTTTCATTATGCGTCGCCACCAGCGCGGCCGAGCCTTCCTCCCGCACCAGCCGCAGGAACTCGGCCAGCACGACATCGGCGGTCCGCTCGTCCAGATTGCCGGTCGGCTCGTCCGCCAGCACCAGAGCGGGCCGGTTGGCGAGCGCCCGCGCCACAGCCACGCGCTGCTGCTCGCCGCCGGACAACTGGCTCGGCCGGTGTTCGAGGCGATGCCCCAACCCCAATGATCCCAGCAGCGATTCGGCGCGGGCACGGGCGCTCGCCATGTCGGCGTCACGTATCACCTGCGGCAAAATGACATTCTCCGCCGCATTGAAGTCGGGCAGCAGATGATGGAACTGGTAGACGAAGCCCAGCGCGTCACGGCGCAACCGCGTCCGCCCGTCATTGTCGAGCTTCGCCGCTTCTTCGCCGCCTATGCGAATCGATCCGTCGAAACCACCCTCCAGCAGCCCGACCGCCTGGAGCAATGTCGATTTCCCCGATCCCGAAGGACCGAGCAACGCCACGATCTCCCCCGGCGCCACCGCCAGATCGATGCCGCGCAGCACCTCTATGGTGACGCCGCCCTGGGTGAAGCTGCGTTTGAGGCCGCCGACCTTCAATATCTCATTCATAGCGCAGCACCTGCACGGGATCGGTATTGGCGGCCTTGAACGCGGGATAGAGCGTCGCCAGGAAGCTGAAGATCAGCGCCATCAGGCAGATGATCGCGATCTCCACGGGATCGGGCTTGGCGGGCAATTCGGTGAGGAAGCGGATCGAGGGATCCCACAGATTCTGCCCGGTCAGGAACTGGATCGCGTTCACTACGCTCTGACGGAAGAACAGGAAGGTGAAGCCCAGCGCCATGCCCGCCGCCATGCCGAGCGACCCGATCGTCACGCCCACGGTCATGAATATCTTCACCAAGCCCACGCGGCTCGCCCCCATGGTGCGCAAAATCGCGATATCGCGCGTCTTTGCGCGCACCAGCATGATCAGCGACGAGAGGATGTTGAACACCGCCACCAGCACGATGATCGACAGCACCACGAACATCGCGACCCGTTCCACCGCCAGCGCCTCGAACAGGGACGCGTTCATCTGACGCCAGTCCGTCACGACGGCTCGGCCCGCGACCTTGCCGGCCAGCGGCTCCAATATCGCGGCGACCCGGTCGGCGTTCACGGTCTCGACCTCGATCATGCCGACCACGTCGCCCAGCAGCAACAAGGTCTGCGCGTCTTCCATGGGCATGACCACGAACGCCTTGTCATAATCATAGATGCCGACTTCGAAGATGGCGCCAACCTGATAGGAAACCTGTCGCGGGACGGTGCCGAAGGGCGTCGAGCGGCCCGCCGGATTGATGATGGTGATGCTGTCGCCCAACTGGATTCCCAGATTTTCCGCCAGGCGTGAGCCGAGCGCCACCTTGCCGCCATTGGGGGTCAGCGCGCTCAAGCTGCCTGCGACGACCTTTGCCTTCAGGGTCGCATTGTTGCGAATGTCGTTCACGGTCATGCCGCGTACCAGCACCGCTTCCACCCGGCCCTGAAAGCTGCCCAGCAAGGGCTGCTCGATCAGAGGCGTGGCGCTGGTCACGCCGGGCGTCGCCTTCGCCTCCTTCAGCACCGCCTTCCAGTCCGGCAGGCGCCCGCCATAGCCCTGAACGACGGCATGGCCATTGAGGCCGACGATCTTGTCGAACAGTTCGGCGCGAAAGCCGTTCATCACGCTCATCACGATGATGAGCGCCGCTACCCCCAACATCACCGCCACCAGGCTGATGCCGGCGACCAGGAAAATAAACCCTTCCCCTTTGCCGGGCAGCAGGTAACGCTTGGCAATCATGCGTTCGTATCGGGATAGAATCATGATGGCGCGGACGGCCTCTCGATTGGGATAGGGCAGCCCGTCTAGCACGCTCTCGACCGACGGCAAGCATTGCCGATTGTTGCATGGGAGCCACAGCCGTCTGGGGAAAATTACAATGCCCGGAAATAGCCCGTGACAGCGGCCTGCTCTGCCCATAGCAAAGGCCTCGAAGCACAGGTAAATGGCCGTGGTTCAGGGATACTGCATCCCGCTTCGAGCTTAGGGGGCTAAGAAGCGGTTGAGGCAGGCCAAGGGGGAGACGAGCAATCGTCCATTAGTACCCGGGTCGTGGAAACATGGCCCGGGTACTTTTCATTTGGGCCTTCGCCCGCGCCATATTCGCGTTTCAATAGCTCTTGAAACGCACTTCCGTCGAACCATATCGAATGCGTCCAACCGCCATATGGGGTTGGAAATGGTTCCGCCGGATGCCTTGTTCTGGGTCCGGCATGTTCATTTTGCTCTTTGGGAGATTATGACAATGCGTGGTTTTGACCTGACCCCCTATCGCCGCTCGACCGTGGGTTTCGACCGTCTGTTCGACCTCATTGAAAACAATGCCCGGTTGAGCCAAGGCGACAATTATCCCCCGTTCAACATCGAACGGCTTTCCGAAGATCGCTATCGCGTCACGCTCGCCGTGGCGGGATTCCGCGCCGATGAGATCGACATCACTGCCCAGCAGAACCTGCTTCAGGTGACTGGGCGGAAGGATGAAGCGCAGGGAGGCGCCCGCTCCCATTTCCTGCATGTCGGCATCGCCAATCGCAGCTTCGAACGCCGTTTCGAACTCGCTGATTTCGTGCGGGTGGAAAAGGCCGACTTGGCCGACGGTCTGCTGACGATCGAACTGGTGCGCGAAGTTCCCGAGGCGATGAAGCCGAAGAAGATCGCCATCAACGGTGGCCAGCTTGTGGAGATCAACGGCGACCGCGACGCTGCCTGATCCGCTTCACTTAAAAACGGGGCGCGGCGATCCTGCCGCGCCCCGTTTTTCTAGATCAGATCTCGACCTGACTGCCCAGTTCGACCACGCGATTGGTCGGCAGCCGGAAGAATTCCATCGCGCTTTCCGCGTTACGTAGCATCCAGGCGAAAATCTTCTCACGCCAGAGCGGCATGCCCGGCTTGGCGGACGGCAGCAGGGTCTGCCGCGCGAGGAAGAAGCTGGTGTCCATCATCCTGAACGCCTGACCGCAGCCAGTCACATTCTTGAGCGCGGCCGGAACGTCAGGCTCCTGCATGAAGCCATATTGCAGGACCAGGCGGAAGAATCCCCGACCCAGATCCTCCAGCCTGCAACGCCCATCATCCTCGACCACCGGCACATCCTTGATCTTGACGGTCAACAAGATGACGCGCTCATGCAAGACTTTGTTGTGCTTGAGATTGTGCAGCAACGCATGAGGCACGCCGTCGGGCGTCGAGGTCATGAAAACCGCCGTGCCCGGTACCCGGACGGCGCTGTTCGCGGCGGACGCGACGAAGACAGGGATCGGCATGGCCGCTTCGCGCAGCCGGTCCTGCACCAGTCGGCGTCCCCGCGACCAGGTGGTGAGCAGCGTGAAGATCACGAAGCCGATCAGCAGCGGGAACCAGCCGCCGGCGGGCACTTTCGTGAGATTGGCGGCCAGATAGGCGCCATCCACCAGGAACAGCACCGACAGCAACGGCGCGGAATAATACCAGCGCCACTTCCACAGGCGGTAGAGCAGCACGGTGAGCAGCACATTGTCGATGAACATCGCACCCGTGACGGCGATGCCATAAGCTGCGGTCAGGTTCGAGGAGGTCTGGAACACCAGCACCAGCAGGATCACCATGACCATGAGTCCCCAGTTAATCAGGGGAATGTAAATCTGGCCTGCGGTCGACGCGCTGGTATGGGCGATCCGCAAGCGCGGCATGAAGCCGAGCTGAATCGCCTGCTGCGTGACGGAGAAGGCGCCGGAGATCACCGCCTGGCTGGCGATGATCGCCGCCAGCGTCGCAAGGCCGACCAGCGGCAATTGGGCCCATTGCGGCGCCAGATAGTAAAAGGGGCTGTGCAGGGCCGAAGCGCCCTCGCGAAACAGCAGCGCGCCCTGCCCCATATAGTTCATCATCAGCGCGGGCAGGACGAAGGTCAGCCACGACACCCGGATCGGGCTGCGTCCGAAATGGCCCATATCGGCGTAGAGCGCTTCGGCGCCCGTCACCGCCAGCACGATCGCGCCCAAAGCGAGAAAGGCGGGCAGCGGATCGGTCACGAAGAACATGACGGCCCAATAAGGGTTGAACGCGTAGAGAATGCCGGGCGTCTTGGCGATGCTGATGATGCCCAGAACCGCGATCGTCAGGAAATAGAACAGCATGATCGGGCCGAACAGCGAAGCGACGCGATTCGTCCCCAATCCCTGTATCCAGAACAGGCCCAGCAGAATGATGATCGCCGCCGGCAGGATCAGCGGGGCAAGGTTGCTATTATAGACCGCCAGCCCCTCGACCGCCGACAGCACCGAAACGGCGGGCGTGATCATCGAGTCGCCATAGAAAAGCGATGTCGCGAACACGCCCAGCAATACGATCCCCCGCGACCATCGCTGCGTCTTGGTCTGGCCGTTGATCAGCGCCAGCAGGGCAAGGCTGCCTCCCTCCCCCTTATTGTCGGCGCGCATGATGACGGTGACATATTTGAGGGTCACTACCAGCATCATCGACCAGAACATCAGGCTGATGACGCCCAATATATGGTCCGGATCCAGGTCCAGATGATGATGGCCGGCAAAGGTTTCCCGGAATGCGTAAAGCGGGCTGGTGCCGATATCGCCGAACACGATCCCGATCGCGCCGACGACCAGCTTCAGCGTCGCCTTCTGTCCCGCATGGCCGTGATCATGGGCGCTTTCGTCATCGGCGCGCACGGCGGCGCCAGTGATCTCGTCAGCCATGGAGAAAATGCCGAATTGTCATGATCTTTGGACACCCGAACGGGGAAGCGACCGTCTTGTCATTTCATAGCCCCCGCAAACCGCCGCGCCCTATCATGGCTCCAGAGTGGTGGCAATGATGCCGCTGCGGCTTTGATCGCTTATCGGCTGTCAGGCCCAAGCCCAGACCCAAGCCCAGACCCAAGCCCAGACCCAAGCATTGCGTCGATACGCGCAATGTTGCTTTCGAGTTCCTTCTTGACCTCGCTGCCTTCGGGCGCGCTGGCGGCAAGCGGCGCCCAAAGCGCGCGCGCTTCCTTGAGCTGCCCCGCACGGGCAAGCGCCAGCCCGTAAAAATAGCGCGGCGCTGGACCTTCGGGATCGATCGCCATGGCCCGGCGATAGGCGAAATCGGCCGATGGGGACAGCACTCCGCCTGCATGCGCCACCAACGCATTGCCAAATCCCAACCACAAATTGGGATCTTCGGGCGTTTCGCGGAGACCGGACAGCAGTACATTCGCCGCTTCCTTGGTCTTCCCCTGACGCCCGAGACCATCCGACAGCATCAGCCACTGGCCCGCCTTGCCATAGCGCTCGGCAAGACCCCGGCGCTGTTCGGCAAGCTTCTCGTCAAAGGCCGCGCCGCCTTTGTCCGCCGCTTGCCGGGGTGAACCCGCCAATCCCGGTTTCCCCTGCCAAGCGTAGCCGGCAAGGCCCAGCAGCAGGGCAGCGGCGGTGATCTCCCAGGCCGGGCGCGGAATCCGGCCGATCGCTACAAGCGCCACGCTCACCATGATCACCAATGCGGCAGCGATGATCCAACCGGTCATGACCGCCTCCTCCGCTTGATCCGCCCGCGCAACAGCAGCAGTCCAAGCCCCAGCAGAACCAGCGGTGCGGCCCAAAGCGGCCAGAGGATCGGTGCGGCTGTCGGCTCATAGCTCACCCAGTCGCCATAGCGCTCGATCAGCCAGGCGCGGATATGTTCGGGCTGCTCGCCCGCCATGATGCGTTCACGGATCTGCGAGCGCAGATCACCGGCCATGCTGGCATTGCTGTCGGCTATCGACTGGCTCTGACAGGTGAGGCAGCGGATCGTTTCCATGAGCATTCGCGCCTTTTTCTCCAGCGCCGGGTCTTCGATCTGGCGATCGGCATAGGGCGCGGGCGGCAAAGCGGACTGCGCGAGGACAGGGACGCTCAGCATCAGCGCCAGCAAGGCGACCACCAACCTCATTGCGCGCTCCTCAGCCGGTCGAGGATCATCGGCACGTCATCCTCCCGGATGTCGCCCACATGCTGATAGGCGATGCGGCCCTTTCCATCGATGATGAAGCTTTCGGGAACGCCGGACGAACCCAGCGCGATCTGCACCTCGCTCCGCGCATCCAGGCCGATGCGGGTATAGGGATTGCCGTAGCGCTTGAGGAAAGCATCGACATCGGGGCGCGCATCGCGAATGGCTATGGCGTCGATTTCCACCCCTGCCTGCTTGAGCGCCAGCAATTGCGGCGCTTCAGCCGCACAGGGAACGCACCAGCTCGCGAAGACATTGAGCAGGCGCGGCTTGCCGGTCGCGAGCTCTGTGCTCGCAAGGGGCGGCCGGTCGCTCGCGGCGGCAGGCAGGACGAAGGCGGGCAGCGATTTGCCCACCAGTTTCGAGCTGATGATCCGGTCGTCCGGACGCAGCAGGCCGCTCGCGAACAGCCCGAAAAAGCCGAGGAACAGCGCCAGCGGCAGCCAGATGAGCAGCTTCCTCATGCGGTGGCCTCCATGGCCTTCCGCGCGCGCCATTTGAGCAGCCAGCCGCGCCGTTCCCGCCCGACCATTGCCAACGCGCCGCCCAGCGCGATCAGGAAGCCGCCGAACCAGATCAGCGTCACGAACGGCTTCCACCAGATGCGAAGCTGCCAGCGGCCCTCATCCGCCTCCTGCCCCAGCACGACGTAGAGCTGGCCGTTCCAGCGCGTCAACAGCGCAGCCTCCGTCGTGGTCGTCGGCGGCGAAGCGAAGAAGCGCGACTGAGGATGCAGTAGAACCGGCTCTCCGCCGCCCCGGCTCGCTTCCATATCGGCCTGGAGCGCGGTCCAATTGTCGCCCGCGATCGGCAATATCTGCTTGAAACGGAGCGTCCAGCCCGCCGTCTCCACCGTGTCGCCGGGGCGGGCGGCCACCAGCTTTTCCACCGTGAAGGCCGAATCGCAGGCCATGCCGGCCAAGCTGACCGCGCAGCCCAGATGAGCGATCACCATGCCCCAGGTAAAAAGCGGCGTCCGGCGCAGATTGCGCTTCCAGAGCGGCGCGAGGCTTCCCACGGCGACCGCCAGAGCGATCACCAGACCTAGGAAGGGCAATATGCCGATCCGCCCCCAGGCCAATGCCGCCAGTGCGAGGAAGACCAATATTCCCACCGCCAGCGGGACCGTCATGCGCCGGGTCACTTCCCGCATCCGGTCACGCCGCCAGCGGGTCAGAGGTCCCAGGATCATGACGAGCATCAATGTTAGCGCGACCGGACCCGCAATGCGGTCGAAATAGGGCGCGCCGACCGACACCTTATGACCAAAGGCTTCGGTCAGCAGCGGATAGAGCGTGCCGATCAGCACCAGCCCCAATATCACGGAGAGCAGCAGATTGTTGACGACCAGCATGGTTTCCCGACTGACCAACTCGAACGGCGCGCCTTCACGAACCGCGCCGACGCGCCAGCCGAACAGCGCCAGCGCTCCGCCGATGTAGATGCCGAGCAGCGCCAATATGAAAGTGCCACGCTCCGGATCGACGGCAAAGGCATGGACGCTGGTCAAAATGCCCGACCGGACCAGGAAAGTGCCGACCATCGACATGGAAAAGGCAATCACCGCCAGCATCACCGTCCAGGCGCGCAAGGCGTCTCGCGTCGCCAGCACAGTCACGCTATGCAGCAGCGCCGTCGCCGCCAGCCAAGGCATGAGCGAGGCATTTTCCACCGGATCCCAGAACCACCAGCCGCCCCAGCCCAGCTCATAATAGGCCCAATAGCTGCCCGCCGTTATGCCCAACGTCAGCAATATCCACGCGCCCAGAACCCAGGGCCGCATGGCGCGCGCGAAGGCGGCGTCCACCTGCCGGGTCAGCAGCGCGCCCACCGCGAAGGAAAAGGCGACCGACAGGCCGACATAGCCGAGGTAAAGCGTCGGCGGATGGAAGGCGAGGCCTGGATCCTGCAACAGCGGATTGAGCCCCTGCCCGTCCGCAGCCGGCGGATCGATGCGAGCAAAGGGATTGGAGGCGAAAAGCAGGAAAGCGTAGAAACCGAGGCTGATCGCCGCCTGCCCGCCCAGCGTCGCCATGTGCGTTTCGCGCCGCAACGCCCGCTCGAACAGGGCGACGGCGGCGCCCGCCACGCCCATCACCGTTACCCAGAGCAGCATCGACCCTTCATGATTGCCCCAGGTTCCGGCGAATTTGTAGAGCCAGGGCTTCATCGAATGGCTGTTGGTGACGACGAGCAGGACCGACATGTCGGATCGCAGGAACAGCGTGATCAGCAGGGCAAAGGCCATCGCCGTCAGCACCCCCTGCGCCACCGCCACGGGCCGCACCGCGCCCAGCAGTTCGCTCTTGCCTCCGGCAAGGCCGATCGCCGCCAATGCCAACTGAAGCAGGGCCAGCGACGCGGCAAGCCATAATGCGGCAAGGCCAGCCTCAGCGATCATGCCTGCTCCGCTTCACTGATCCGCCTTCATCTTGTGGGTCTTCTCGTCATAGCTCATGCCTTCCAGCTCACGCGGCATGTAGCGCTCATCATGTTTGGCCAGCAAATTGGTGGCCTGGAAGGTGCCGCCTGCATCGAACGCCCCCTCCGCCACCACGCCCGAACCTTCGCGAAAGAGATCAGGGGCAATGCCCTTGAAACTGGCAGGTACGATCGCCTTGCCGTCGGTGACGTCGAAATGGATGGTGACGCCGTCGCTGGCCCGCTTGAGGCTGCCCTTGACCACCATGCCGCCCAGCCGGATCGCCTTGCCCGGCTCGACGCCCTTGGTCTTCACGTCATTGGGGGCGTAAAAATAAGCCGCCTCGTCCTTGAGCGCGGACGCCGCCAGCAGGCCTGCGCCGATCAGTGCGGCCAATGCCACCACGGCCAAGATCAGTCTTTGATGCTTCGCCTTCATGCCCGGTCCGCCGTTGCCTTGCTCTCAGCGCCGCGCATCGCACGCCAACTGAGCAGGCTGATGAGGCCCGTACCCAACAAGGTCAGCGCATAGGCGCCGATGACGAAAGCCCACTGATTCATCCGTTATCCCCGAGCAAGCCGCTGCATCCGCGCTTCGATCTTGTTCTGCGCCAATATGGCGCGCATGCGCATCAGCACGATCGCGACGAAAAGCAAGGTAAATCCAAGCAGGGTGAAACCGAGCGGCCAGAGCAGCGCTGTATCGATGCTCGACCCGCGCAGGGTGATGCTGGGGCCTTGATGCAGGCTGTTCCACCACACCACGGACCGGTTGATGATCGGGATGTTGATCGCTCCGACCAGCCCGAAAATGGCAGTCACGGGACTGACCCCGCCGCTGCCCTGCCGCGCGCTGGCATTGGCGAGCGCGATATAGCCGAGATAGAGGAACAACAGCACCAGCATGGAAGTCATTCGCCCGTCCCATTCCCACCAGGTGCCCCAGGTCGGACGCCCCCAGATCGATCCGGTGATGAGGCAGATCGCGGTGAAAAAGGCTCCCGGCACGGCGATGGCCCGTCCCGCCACGGCGGCAAGCGGATGACGCCAGACCAGTTGCATCAGCGCGGCGATGGCGATGCCAGTCCATCCCCCCATGCCGAGCCAAGCGGCGGGAACATGGATATAAAGGATGCGCACCGTATCGCCCTGAAGATAATCCGCCGGCGTCACGAACAGGCCGCAGCCAGCCCCGGTCAGCAGCAAAATCAGCCCCGGCCAGAACAGCCAGACCGTCAGCGGCCGGGCAATTTTGAGGAAGCGTGCAGGATTGGCGAAACGATGCATGAGAAGAGGCTATTAGCTTTCCAAATGCCTCAAGGCCAGTAGGCCTTTTTCCCAATTTAAGTCGCCGGAAAATCGCGATTGCCCCCGGCCACGTCCCCTTTTTTGTGACAGACAGGCGACAAACCGTCCCTGACGCACTATATGCGCGCAAAAGCCGCCCTGATGAGTGCGGACAGGATTGGCAATGGACCATCAAAAACCCATGTTTACGACGAACCCGTTCGACGACGACAAACTGCGTGAGGAATGCGGCATTTTCGGCGTTTTCAACGCTGAAACCGCATCCGCCATGGTCGCTCTTGGCCTTCATGCGCTCCAGCATCGCGGCCAGGAAGCCGCGGGCATCACCAGTTGGGATGGCCATGATTTCCACACCCATCGGGCGATGGGGCATGTGGCTGGCAATTTCGACCGCGACGAAGTGATTCGGGCTCTTCCCGGCGGCGCGGCCTGCGGCCATGTCCGCTATTCGACTACCGGCGAAACCTCGCTGCGCAACGTCCAGCCTCTTTATGCAGAGCTGAGTTCGGGCGGTTTCGCCGTCGCGCATAACGGCAATATTTCCAATGCCATGAAGCTGCGCCGGGAACTGATCCGCCGCGGATCGATCTTCCAGTCGACCTCCGATACGGAGGTCATCATCCATCTGGTCGCCACCTCGACCTACCGGACGCTGCTCGACAAATTCATCGATGCGCTGAAGCAGGTCGAAGGCGCCTATTCGCTGATCGTCATGACGCCCGAAGGCATGGTCGCCTGCCGCGACCCGCTGGGCATCCGGCCGCTGGTGATGGGCAAGCTGGGCGATTCGATCATCTTCGCTTCCGAAACCGTCGCCTTCGACGTGGTGGGCGCGGAGCATGTCCGCTCGATCGATCCGGGCGAACTGGTCATCGTCACACATGACGGCGAAGTGCGCAGCCACCGCCCCTTTGGCGAGACGCACGCGCGCCCCTGCATTTTCGAACATGTCTATTTCAGCCGTCCCGATTCGGTCGTCGACGGCTCCAGCGTCTATTCCGTCCGCAAGGCGATCGGCGCGCAGCTTGCCATCGAAAATCCGGTCGAGGCGGACTATGTCATCCCGGTGCCCGACAGCGGCGTTCCGGCAGCGATCGGCTATGCCCAGCAGTCAGGCATTCCCTTCGAACTGGGCATCATCCGCTCGCACTATATCGGCCGCACCTTCATCCAGCCGGGCGACAAGGTCCGGCATCTGGGCGTGAAGCTGAAGCATAATGCCAATCGCGCCCTGATCGAGGGCAAGCGCATCGTCCTGATCGACGATTCGATCGTGCGCGGCACCACCTCGCTCAAGATCGTGCAGATGATGCGCGAAGCGGGCGCCAAGGAGGTGCATATGCGCATCGCCAGCCCGCCGACCAAACATAGCTGCTTCTACGGCGTCGACACGCCGGAGCGAACCAAGCTGCTGGCGCATCGTCTGGACATTGGCGGAATGCAGGATTTCATCCACGCCGACAGCCTGTCCTTCATCTCGATCGATGGCCTGTACAAGGCGCTGGGTGAAGCCAAGCGCGCAGACATCCGGCCGCAATATTGCGATGCCTGTTTCACCGGCGATTATCCCACGACCCTGACCGACCAGGACGAAGTCGTGGTGCAGAACCAGCTCGAATTGCTGGCCGAACGGGTGGTCTGAACCCCTTTTCTTTCGCTACATGGACGGGCCTGACGCTTTGCAGCTTCCGCCCCGTCTCTTCCTGACCCTGATGAGGGATATTCCATGTCGACTCAGCCTCTTTCCGGCCAGCCCCTTTCCGGTAAGCTTGCTCTCGTCACCGGGGCGAGCCGTGGCATCGGCGCCGCCACGGCAGAAGCATTGGCCGCCGCTGGCGCGCATGTCATCCTTACCGCCCGGACCAACGGCGGGCTGGAAGAGGTAGAGGATCGCATCCATCAGGCCGGCGGCAGCGCGACCATAGCGCCACTGGACCTGATCGACGGCGAAAGTGTCGGGCGATTGGCGCAAGCCATTTCAGGCCGCTGGCAGGCGCTCGACATATTGGTTCTCAATGCGGCGACGCTGGGCAGCCTCGCTTCGGTTCCAGCCATCGACGCGAAGGAATTCGCTCGTTTGCTGACGCTGAACATAGCCGCGCCCCAAGCCTTGATCGCCGCCTTTGACGGCATGCTCCGGGCGAGTGGCGATGCGCGGGTGGTGGCCATCACCTCCTCGGTCGGCGCAAAACCGCGGGCTTATTGGGGCGCTTATGGGGCTTCGAAAGCGGCGCTGGAAACGCTGGTCGGCGCCTATGGCGAGGAAGTGAAGAATATTTCCGCCATTCGTACCCATATCGTCGATCCGGGCGCCACGCGTACGGCGATGCGCGCGCGCGCTTTTCCGGGTGAAGATGCAGCGACGCTCAAGGAGCCGGCTATTGTGGGACGCGCTATTGTCGATCTGGTGATTGCGGATACGCCCGACGGATACCGGACGCGTATCGATTAGGCGTTCGGGATTCGATCGTGGCTGAAATTGGCCCTAAGCAGATGTTGATAATATCGTCATCCCAGCGAAAGCTGGAATCTCAGGCGATAGCGCACGGCCTAACCTCACGAGATCCCAGCTTTCGCTGGGATGACGGAAATGGTGTCAGCTCCATCCATTGCAGCCATAGGCTAAGCTGAATTCCTCACATTCTAAGCCGGCTTCACCAGCGTAACCTGCGCGACATCGATCGTGCCGCCGCGAAAGCCGCCTTCGCAATACATCAGATAATAGCGCCAGAGATCGACGAAATGCTGGTCGAAACTGGCGGGCAGCAGCCCCTTGTCGATCGCCCGGTCGAAGCGTTCGCGCCACCGCCGAAGCGTTTCGGCATAGTGCGGCCCAAAGCGGTGGACATCGCACCATTCCAGGCTCCGGGCTTCCGCCAGGGCGCGAAAGCGGCTTTCTGAAATCAGCATGCCGCCCGGAAATATATAGGTCTGGATGAAGTCGGCCCCGCGGGCATAGCTTTCGAATATCGCGTCATCGATCAATATATATTGAATTGCCGCCCGCCCTCCCGGCTTGAGCATCCTGGCGATCGCCTCAAGATAGGCGGGCCAATAGCGTTCCCCTACCGCCTCCACCATTTCCACGCTCGCGATCGCGTCATATTGCCCCTGGGCGTCGCGATAATCGCGAAGAATGATGTTCGCCCCAGACCCCAGCCGATCACGAGCATAGTGCGCCTGCTCGACCGACAGCGTAAGCCCGTCATAATGGATCGGGCAGCGCGCCATCGCCTGCTCGGCAAGGCCGCCCCAACCGCAGCCGATCTCCAGCAACGAGTCGCCTTCGCGCAGGTCGAGCCGGTCGAGAATGGCGTCGACCTTCCTCTGTTGCGCCCGTTCGAGACTTTCGATCCGGTCATCGGGATCGCGAAACAGGCCGCTGGAATAATGCATGGTCCGGTCGAGCCACAATCCATAGAAATCATTCCCCAGATCATAATGATAGGCGATGTTGCGGCGTGAACCCTTGCGGCTGTTGCGGCGCGCCCAATGCACCACCCGGCCGATCCAGCGGGCTGGCCCGCGTGGACGGGCGACATTGCCCAGGCTGACGGCATTGGCCATGAACAGGGCGAAAAGCGGAACCGGGTCGGGACTGGTCCACTCCCCGCGCGCCCAGGCTCTGTACCAGCCCGCCGATCCGCCAGCGATCAGGCGAAGCAGCGCCCGCCACCGCAGCAGATGAACCTCGCATTCCGGCCCCGGTTCTCGACAGCCGAGCAAGCGCTGGCTGCCGTCGGGCAGAATGGCGTGCAAGGAGCCCCTCTCCAGCCCCAGATCGATGCGGTCGAGCAGCTTGTGAAATTGCCGGGCCGCAAGCTGGCCCAGCCACGCGTGGCTGCGGCGATCCAGCGGGCGCCTGACCGGCACTGCCGCCCTGCCGCGACGAGGTTCGATGGCGTTCATTTTTCCATTCTGCCCGATGGTTTACGGCATCGCAATCATGGCCTGCTGTGACGCCAGGCGGCCAGAGCCCTCTCCCGTCCTTCCCTGTGGCCGATGCACTTGGCCGGATAATCGGGCGGGCGCACGCCATGAATGTCGGGGTCGTGAATGCGATCATCGTCCAGATGCGCCAACTCCGGCACCCATGTCCTGATATAGCCGGCGGCGTCGAACTTTTCCGACTGTGTCAGGGGCGCCATGATACGCGAAAAGATATTGGCATCGACGCCGCTGCCCGCAACCCATTGCCAGTTGACGCTGTTGTTGGCGTAGCTTGCATCGACCAGCGTATCCCAGAACCAGCGCGCGCCGTGCCGCCAGTCGATCAGCAGATGCTTGATCAGGAAACTTGCCGCGATCATGCGGACGCGATTGTGCATCCAGCCGGTCGTCCAGAGCTGGCGCATCCCCGCATCGACGATCGGATAGCCGGTGCACCCGGTTTTCCAGGCCTGGAAATCGCTTCCGGCCTCCCTAAGATCGCGCCAGGGCATGGCGTCGAACGCCTCCCGCGCATTTTCGGAACCATAAGTGGGCATCGCCCAGATCTGGGTGTGAGCATAATCGCGCCAGATCAGTTCCTTGAGGAAGGTGGTCGCATCGCCGGGCGCTCCGGCAACCCGGTGCCACACATAGGCGGGGGAGACCTCCCCGAAATGGAGATGGGGCGAAAGGCGCGAGCTTCCCTCCTGCGACGGCAGGTTCCGCGCTCTGTCATAATCCGCCGCCTTGTCCAGAAATGCCGCGACATTGGCCCGCGCCCCCGCCTCGCCAGGCGTCCAGTCGCGGGAAAAGGCCGCGGCCCAATCCGGCTTCGTCGGCAAAAGCCGCCAATCGTCGAGCGAATCGCTTTTCGGCCATTGCGGAGGCGCGTCTATATGCGAGGGCGCATGGGCTGGCGCAGCGGGGGGCATCTGTTCCATCACGGCGCGCGCGAAGGGCGTGTAGATTCGATAGCTGTTTCCTCCGCCCGTCCGCACCGCACCCGGCGGCAGCAACAACCCGCCATCGTGCAGGCAAAGGTCCAGCCTTTTGGCGAGCGCCTTTTCCGCATTGCGCCACCAGGGCTCATAATGGTGCAGCGCATGAACGCGCCGGGCTCCAGTCTCCTCGGCAATTTGGATGAGCTGATCGATGCAGTCGCCCTGCCTCAGAATCAGGCGGGAACCCTTGTCCCGCAGATTTTCATCCAGACTGGCCAGGCTGTGATGCAGCCACCAGCGCGATGCACCGCCGATTTTCCACTGACGGGGCGCCTGATCGTCCAGCACATAGACGGGAATCACCGGCCCCTCCTGCACGGCGGCGGCCAGCGCGGCCTGATCGGCAAGGCGCAGATCCTGGCGAAACCAGACGAGAACGGGGTTCGGCATGGAAGCGGCCATGCCATGGGCGGGGCGCGGTTCCAAGCCTTTGTCCCCATTTGATGCGAAGCGCTGCACAAATCGCCGCGTCGGACATTTTCGGCCATGGACGTGCGCCGTGGCGCCGCTTATTCTCGCACTGCACAAAGCGGCAAGCCGGGCGCAACGCCGGGGCGGCATGCTGGGGACAACGACCAGGGACTAAAGATGGCGTCGATGCCGAATGATTCAGAACTCGCCTACCGGCCGTGCGTCGGTATCATGCTCGTCAACATGGATGGCCAGGTCTTCGTGGGCCAGCGGATCGATAATGCGGTCGAAGCCTGGCAGATGCCGCAGGGCGGCATCGATGACGGCGAAGACATGAAGGCCGCCGCTCTCCGCGAACTGAACGAGGAGACCGGCATCATCCGCGAGCATGTCGAAATCATCGCCAAGGCCCGGGAAGAGCATTTCTATGACTTGCCGCCCGAGCTGATCGGCAAGCTGTGGGGCGGCAAATATCGCGGCCAGCGGCAATATTGGTTCCTTGCGCGCTTTCTGGGCGCCGACGAGGATATCGATATCCAGACGGCGCATCCGGAATTTCGCGAGTGGAAATGGGCCGAGCCGGAAAGCCTGCCCGACCTGATCGTGCCGTTTAAACGCAAGCTCTACCGCGATATTCTACAGGAATTCAGGGACTTGATCTGAAAGAGGGTTAAAATCAGCGATCATGCCCGTATGAGGAGGCGCATGCTTCATTGCCTGGCCCTTCTTCCCCTCCTCCTGTCGACGCCTGCCTGGGCCGACTATCCCGTGCTTCTGCCGCCATCGGTGCGGGAGATGCTGGAAGCGGCCATCGCCAACGGCAATGAGACCGAGATCGCCACGGTCGCCAAGATCGCCAAGCAGACCAATCCCGGTTCCGCCGACGAGATCCAGCGCATGGTCAACAGTTGGAAGGAACGGACCAAGGCCACGCAGGAAACCGTGATTCGGGAAGCCCGCTTTACCGAATTGTGGACGGGAAAGGTCGAAGCCGGCGGATTCCGCTCCACTGGCTCCACCAGCGAACTCGGCATCAGCGCCAACGCCGCGATCAAGCGGACAGGCATCCAATGGTCGCACAAGCTGGCCGCCAGCATCGATTACCGCCGCGCCAATGGCGTGACGTCACGCGAACGCTACACTGCCAGCTACGAACCGCGTTATGAATTCGATCCCAGGGGCTTCGCCTACGGGCTGACGCAATTCGAGCGGGACACATCGATCGGCTATGATGAGCGTTATACCGCCTCGGCCGGCATCGGTTACAAGGTGATCGTCAGCAAACCGATCGACCTTTCGCTGGATGCAGGCCCTTCGATCCGTCACGCCAAATATATCATCGGTGAGCGCGAGACCAAATTGGGAGCCCGCGCGTCCATGGACTTCGCCTGGCGGCTGGCGCCGACGCTGATTTTCAAGCAGACCGCGTCGGGCTATGCGGAAAGCGACGTCTATACGCTCAATTCGCTGACATCGCTCGTGACGAAGGTTGGGACGCGCTGGTCGGCCGCCTTTTCCTACAATGTGCAATATGAATCGGAAACGCTGCTGTCGGCGCGGGATTCCGATACGCTGAGCCGCCTGACCCTCACCTACGACTTTTAGGGCCGAGGGGTGGAGGCGCCGTCTCCGCTCTGATAGGGTCGCAAGGATGAGAGGCATTTCGTCGTTCGAACGGAGCGTCATGGAAAGCGCGGCAAACGCGCCCATGCTCGCCCAGACTGAAAAATGGGCGGCGGTGAACAGCGGGTCGCGCAATCTGCCTGGCCTCGCGACCATGGCGGCGATGCTGGCAGATGCCTTTGCCGGATTGCCGGGCGCGATTTCCCTGGTCGATCCCGACCCTGTCGAGACGGTCCGGCCCGATGGGCGCTTGGGAGTCTTGACTCATGGAAGCCATTTTCGCCTCTCGGTCCGGCCGGAGGCGCCCATGCAAATCCTGCTCACCGGCCATATGGATACGGTCTTTCCAGTCGATCACGCCTTTCAGGCGCTGCGATGGATCGATCCGGCGACCTTGAACGGGCCGGGCGTGGCGGACATGAAGGGTGGGCTCGCCGTCATGCTGGCTGCCTTGCACGCGGTGGAGACGGCGCCAGACGCGGAGCGACTTGGTTATGATGTGATCATCAACAGCGATGAGGAAGTCGGCAGCCCTTCCTCGGCAGCGCTGTTGCGACAGCTCGCGGTGGGCAAGCTTGCCGCCTTCACCTACGAACCGGCCCTGCCCGACGGGACGCTGGCAGGTGCGCGGGCGGGCAGCGGCAACTTCGCCATCATCGTCACCGGTAAGAGCGCGCATGCCGGGCGTAATCCGCAGGACGGGCGAAACGCGCTGCTGGCGGCGGCCGATCTCGCGCTGCGGCTGAAGGCGGGCAGCGGGAACGGCTTTTCCTGCAATCCAGCGCGGATCGAGGGCGGCGGCCCCAATAATGTCGTGCCCGATCATGCCCTTCTGCATGTCAATTTCCGGCCCAGGACGCCGGCTGACGAACAGGCCGCCGACGACCTGCTGAAAGACGCCATGGCGCAGGTTGCGCGGGATCATGAGGTGACGCTTCACCGCCATGGCGGATTTGGCCGTCCGCCCAAGCCGATGGATGCGCAGGCGGAAGCCTTGTTCGGGCTCGTGCGGCAATGCGGGGCAGATCTGGGCCTTTCCATTGCCTGGCGGGACACGGGTGGCGTGTGCGACGGTAATAATATCGCAGCATGCGGCGTGCCTGTGGTCGACACCATGGGCGTGCGCGGCGGCAATATTCACAGCGATTCGGAATATCTGATCGTCGACAGCCTGGCCGAAAGGGCACAATTGTCGGCATTGACGCTGCTTCGGATTGCCGAAGGACGTTTCACGAAGGGGATGAAGGCATGAGTTTTTTCATGCGAACAGCGCGTGCCGACGATTTGCAGACCCTTTATGAGATGGCGAAGCTGACCGGAGGTGGTTTCACGAATTTGCCGCCCGATCGCAAAGCGCTCGCCGCCAAGCTGGAACGGACCGAACAGGCGCTGGCCCGCCAGACCGAGAGCGTCGAGGACGAATTGATCGTCATGGTGCTGGAAAACAGCGAGACCGGGCAGGTCCGCGGCACCTGCCAGATTTTCAGCAAGGTGGGTCAGAACTGGCCTTTCTATTCCTATCGGCTGGGCGTGCTCACCCAGCATAGCCGGGAGCTTTCGCGGACCTTCCGGGCCGAGATGCTCTCGCTCGTCACCGATCTGGAAGGATCGACGGAAGTGGGCGGCCTGTTCCTGCATCCCCGCGAGCGGGCGGAGGGTCTGGGCCTGTTGCTGGCGCGCAGCCGTTATCTCTACATCCGCAACCATCGCGCTCGCTTCGGGGAGCGGATCATCGCTGAGTTGCGCGGCGTGATCGACGAAGCGGGCGGATCACCCTTTTGGGACGGTCTGGCCGGGCGTTTCTTCGGCATGAGCTTTCAGGAGGCGGACGAGTTCAATGCGGTGAACGGCAACCAGTTCATCGCGGACCTGATGCCCAAGACGCCGATCTACACCGCCATGCTGACCGACAGCGCCCGCGGCGTCATCGGCATGCCGCATCCCAATGGCCGGGCGGCGATGCGGATGCTGGAGACGGAGGGCTTCACCAATCCCGGCTATGTCGACATTTTCGACGGCGGGCCGACCATGGTGGGGCAGATCAATGCGCTGCGCACCATCGCCCACGCCGCCGACGTCACGCTGGGCGCCGTGCACGAAAAGGGCGGGGACAAGGTGCTGGTGGCGACCGGGCGGCTGGCGGATTATCGCTGCACCTATGGCTTCGTGGTCGAGCAGGACGATGGCAGCCTGTCGCTCGACCGGGATTCGGTCCAATTGCTGGGGCTGGAGCCGGGGCAGAATTTCACCATGGCGGAACGGGCATGACGGCGAGGGAAATCAATTTCGACGGGCTGGTCGGCCCCAGCCATAATTATGCGGGCTTGAGCCTCGGCAATCTGGCCTCTTCGCGCAATGCGGGAGCGGTGTCATATCCCAGGGCGGCAGCGTTGCAGGGGATCGAGAAGATGCGGTCGAACCTTCGCCTGGGGCTGACGCAAGGCCTGTTTCTGCCGCAATGGCGGCCCGATGGCGCGTGGCTGGCGGCGCTCGGAACCGATGTCGGCAATGCGGAAGCGCATATCCGCGCTGCCGCCATGTCGGCCTCTTCCATGTGGGCGGCCAATGCCGCCACCGTCTCACCCGCTGCCGACACGGCCGACGGACGCACGCATCTGACCGTCGCCAATCTCGTCACCATGCCTCATCGCAGCCATGAATGGCCGCAAACCCTGGCGCAATTGCGGATCGCCTTTTCCGACCAGAGCGCTTTTGCCGTCCACGGTCCCATCCCCGCCCCCTTTGGCGATGAGGGCGCGGCCAATCATATGCGCCTATGCAACAGCCATGGCGAAGCGGGCGTGGAGATATTCGTCTATGGCCAGTCGGGTGGCCCCTTCCCGGCCCGCCAGCATGTCGAGGCGAGCAAGGCCGTCGCCCGGCTGCACCAGCTCGATCCGGAGCGCACATTGTTCGTCATGCAGTCGGAAGAGGCCATCGCCGCGGGCGCCTTCCACAATGACGTCGTCGCCGTCGCCAATGAGCGCGTGCTCTTCACCCATGAACAGGCCTTTGCCGACAAGGGGCGTTTCTACGCCGATCTGCGCGCCAAGCTGCCTTCGGTTGAGATTGTAGAGGTTCCCGCCAGCGCGATCAGCCTATCCGACGCGATCCGCAGCTATATCTTCAACGCGCAGCTTGTGACTTTGCCCGATGGCACCATGGCGCTGATCCTGCCGACCGAGGCGCGGGATATGCCGGCCATATGGTCATGGCTGAAACAGATGGTTGCGGGCAACGGCCCGATCCGAAAACTGGTGCCCGTGGACGTGCGACAGTCCATGGCCAATGGCGGCGGCCCCGCCTGCCTGCGCCTGCGCGTCGTGGCCGATCCTGCCAATATCGATCCCCGCTTCCTGGTGGACGAGGCGACGCTGGACGGCATTGCCGACATCGTCCGGGATTATTGGCCCGAAACCATCGCGCCGGACGATCTGGCAGACACCCGGCTGATCGCCCGCATCGAACAATCATGGTTAACGCTTGTTGACCATTTGCAACTTTCGGGCGATTTAATTCCCTGACGGCAGACAAGCCGGGCGGAATCAGATGGAACGGATCAAGCGCCTCTTCACCATCAAGACCAAGTTCGAGGCATTTCTCGTAATCTACGCCCTGGCGCTTGGCGCGACCGAGCGGGGCTTTGTCTACATGCAACAATATCCGGGCACCGGCGGGCATCTGCTGGCGCTGGCCTGCACGGGCAGCGTGTTCATGGCCGGCGGCATGCTCCTGGACGCCGTGGAGATGCGGCGCAGCGCCTACAGCGCCTATTAAGCTTGTATCCGCCGCCTGCGCCATGCAGGAGCGGCGTCATGGCTGCCATCATGTTTCAGGGAACCGGATCGGACGTCGGCAAATCCTTGCTGGTTGCGGGATTTTGCCGCGCCCTGGTCCGTCGCGGATACGAAGTCCGGCCTTTCAAGCCGCAAAATATGTCCAATAATGCCGCCGTCACCGCCGATGGCGGAGAGATCGGGCGAGCGCAGGCGCTTCAAGCCATCGCGGCACGAGTCGAACCGCATACGGACATGAACCCGGTCCTGCTGAAACCGCAGGCCGATCGCACGTCGCAACTTGTCGTTCATGGCCAGGTCCGGGGGAAACTCAGCAGCGGGAATTTCCGGTCGGCGCGGGGAGAATTGCTGGAGGCTGTGCTGGCCAGCTATCGCCGGTTGCAGGCGCAATGCGATATCGTCGTGGTCGAAGGCGCCGGATCACCCGCGGAAGTGAACCTGCGGGCGGGCGACATCGCCAATATGGGCTTTGCGCGGGCCGCCGATGTTCCGGTGATCCTGGTGGGCGACATCGACCGGGGCGGCGTGATCGCGGCCATCGCTGGAACGAAAGTGGTGATCGATCCCGCCGACGCGGCGATGATCCATGGCTTCCTGATCAACAAATTCAGGGGCGATCCCGCGCTTTTCGAGGACGGCTATCGCCATATCGAGCAATTGACCGGATGGAGGGGCTTTGGCGTCATCCCCTGGCTCAGTCAGGCCAGCCGCCTGCCGAGCGAGGACGCGGTGGTGCTGGAACGCACGCAGGGCCGTCTGAACGAAAGGCTGATGATCGCCTGCCCGATCCTGCCGCGCATCGCCAATTTCGACGATCTCGACCCGCTGAAGCTGGAGCCCGGCGTCGATGTTGTCATGGTGCCGCCGGGCCAGCCCATCCCGGCAGAGGCCGCGCTCATCATCCTGCCCGGCTCCAAAGCCACCATTGCGGATTTGCAGGCGGTTCGAGATCAGGGGTGGGACATCGATATCCGCGCGCATCATCGGCGCGGCAGGCCGATATTGGGCATTTGCGGCGGCTATCAGATGTTGGGGCGACGAATAGACGATCCGGACGGAATCGAAGGTCCGCCCGGCAGTGTCGATGGCCTTGGCCTGCTAGACGTGGAAACCCGGCTGACCCCGGTCAAGACGTTGGAGAGAACGAGCGGAACCGCGCTGGGGCAGGCATTTTCGGGCTATGAAATGCATGTCGGCATGACCGACGGCCCCGACTGCGCGCAGCCTTTCGCCATCGTGGAAGCAGGCCGGCCGGATGGCGGGTCGAGCAAGGACGGCACGGTCATGGGCACCTATATACACGGCCTGTTCGCCAGTACCGGGTTGCGCGCAGCCTTTCTGGCGCGGCTTGGCCACGAGTCCGCCCTGGGGGACTATCAAATGTCGGTGAACGACGCGCTGGATCAGATAGCGATGCAGTTGGAAGAGCATGTGGACATGGACGCGCTGGTCCGGATCGCCATCCGTTGAGAGGGTCGCTGCGCGCAAGGGAAGACTGCCTCATTGCGGGACGGTCGCCCATCTATGCTGTTGGTTATATTTACGAAAAATCGGCAAAATATTATGCTAAGACATTAGGCATATTGCTAATAATATAGCCGACAAGACAGGGGCAAGGGGGAGATTATGTTACGTAACCTTCATAAACCAGCCGCCCCGATGAAGGCCGCCTTGTCATCGTGCAGGCGCCATTTTCTTTCTTCTCTGATATTCAGCGCATTGATGAACGTCCTTTATATCGGACCTGTTCTCTATATGCTGCAGGTATATGATCGGGTCGTCGCCGGACAGGGCAGACTGACCCTTTTCTTTCTGACCATCATCATCATCTTCGTCATCGCTACGTTGGCGCTGCTCGAACAGGTGCGCTCCCGCCTGCTGGTGCGGGCGAGCATCCGGTTCGACCGGCAACTTGCCGGTCTGTTGCTCGACACGACCTTGAGCGGGCGTGGCTCGACCGGCGAGGCCATGAACAAGCAGGTTCTGCGCGAATTCGACACGCTGCGACAAGCGCTGACCGGGCCGACGATCCTGTCGATCTTCGATTTTCCCTGGAGCCCCGTTTACGTCATCGTCTGCTTCCTGATCCACCCGGCCATCGCCGCGATGGCGGTCGTGGGCGGCGGCGCGCTCCTCTTCATCGCCCTGTGTAATGAAAGACAGACCAACGCCCCGCTGAAACAGGCCAATGAGGCCGCGAACAAGGCCTATGTCAGCCAGGAGCAGACGCTTGCCGGGGCGGAGGTGATCCGCGCGCTGGGCATGCGAAGCGCGCTGGTGCGCCGCCATCTGATCGAACGTCGGGCCATGCTGAACCTTCAGGCCAATGCGAGCTTCGCGGGCGGCCATTATGTCGCCATCAGCAAGTTCATCCGCCTGGTCCTGCAATCGCTGGCGCTGGGCCTGGGCGCGTGGCTGGCGATCAACAACCAGATTTCGGCAGGCGCGATCTTCGCCTCCTCCTTCCTGATCGGGCGCGCACTGGCGCCGATCGACCAGTTGCTGGGCGCATGGCGCAATGTCGTCCATGCACGGGCGAGCTATACGACGCTCAACGATCTGCTGGCCGGCAGGGATGCGGACATCGCGCTCACCCGGCTGCCCGCACCGATCGGGCATGTCGCCGTCGAACATCTGACCTATTTCACCCCCGGCCTGGACAAGCCGATATTGGCCGACATCAACTTCACCATGGAACCGGGCGAAGTCGTCGCGATCGTCGGGCCGAGCGGCGCGGGCAAATCCACTTTGCTGCGCATGTTGTCCGGCGCGGCGCGTCCCCTGCGCGGATCGATCCGCTATGACGGCGCGAACATTCAGGATTGGGATTCGGAACGGCTGGCCAGCTTTGTCGGCTATCTGCCGCAGGACACATCGCTGTTCGCCGGAACGATCAAGGAGAATATCGCGCGCTTCGGCAATTTCCTGTCGGACGATGAAGAAGCCATCGACAACAACGTGATCGAAGCGGCCCGGCTGAGCGGCGCGCACGACATGATCCAGCATTTGCCGGGCGGATATAATCTGACGCTGGCCTGGGGCGGGCGCGGGCTTTCCGCCGGGCAGGCGCAGCGGGTGGGGCTCGCCCGGGCTCTCTATGGCGCGCCGCCGCTCATTTTCCTGGACGAGCCCAATGCGCATCTCGACGCCGAAGGAGAGGTGCGGCTGGTGGCAACGCTGGCCGACCTCAAGAAGAGGAACGCTTCCGTCGTCATCGTCGCCCATCGCATGGGGATATTGGGCGTGGTCGACAAGATCATGGTGATGCGCGACGGACGGGTCGAAGCCTTTGGCGGGCGCGATGAAGTGCTGGGGCGGCTGAAGGCGATCCGCTCCGAAGATCATCCTGCGCCACAGTCTGCGGAGGGGTAAGGCCGTCATGGGGGATATTCAGATCAGCGACGCCAGCGGGACCGTCCAGCTCTACCACCCTGCCGCCAAAGACGCCGAAATGATCGATGACCGGCCGGATCGCGACATGCGGACGGGCACCATCATCGCCGTGCTGTTCTTCGTCCTGTTTCTGGGCTGGGCAGCCTTTGCGCGGCTGGATGCGGCGGCCTATGCGCCCGGCCGACTCACCGTGTCCGGGCAACGGCAATCGGTGCAGCATCGCGACGGGGGCGTGGTGGGCGCGATCTTCGTGAAGGAAGGACAGCATGTCCGGCAGGGCCAGCCGCTGATGGAGCTGGCATCGGCCGAAGTACGGGCCCAGGCGCGCATGTATGGCGCGCAGTTCATCGCACTCAAGGCGCAACGGGCAAGGCTGATAGCCGAACAGCTAGGCGCCAGCCATATCGATTGGCCCGCCGAATTCGCCACCCTCAAGGGGCAGGAGCAGGAGGATGCGCAGGAAGCGATCCGCCTTCAATTGACGCAGTTCAATGCCCGCTCCTCAGTGCTGACGGCGCAGACCGGCGTGCTGCGCGAGCAGGCCAGTCAGGTGCAGCAGACGGCGCGCGGCTATCATTCGCAACTGGCAGCGTCGACCGAACAGGCAAGGTTGATCGGGGAAGAACTGGAGAGCCTGCGCGACGTAGCGGAAAAGGGCTTCGTCTCCAAATCGCGGATCAGAGCGCTGGAGCGGGCGCGGGCCGATCTTCAAGGGCAGGAAGGGCAATTTTCCGCCAGCATCGCTCGCTCCGGCGCGGAAGCGGGCGAAAACCGGTTGAAAGCGCTGGAGGCGGAAAAGGCTTATAAGGAACGGGCCGCATCGGAATTGCGTGACGTGGAATTCTCGCTCAACGAAGTGCTCCCCAAATATCGCGCGGCGAAGGATCAGTTAGCGCGGCTCCAGATCCGGGCACCCGCGACGGGCACGATCGTCGGCCTCAACGTCTTTACCGTCGGCGGGGTGATTTCCCCCGGACAGAAATTGATGGACATCGTCCCCGACCGGGCGGGCCTGGTCATAGAGGCGCGGATCTCGCCGGAAGACATTGACGACCTGAAGGCGGGCCAGAAGGCGCAGATCAAGTTCAACAGCCTGCATGAGCGCGACCTGCCGATCATGGACGGCCAGATCACCCGGCTGTCGGCTGACAGCTTTCAGGACGAAAAGGCGGGCGTATCCTTCTACACTGCCGAAGTGCTCGTGCCGTCGAAGGAACTGGAGGTCATCAGGACCGTGCGCGGCCAGGATTTCAGTCTGAAGGCGGGGATGCCGGTGCAGGTGCTGGTGCCGCTGCGGCGGCGGACGGCGTTGCAATATGCGTTCGAACCGCTCACCCAATCGCTGTGGCTGTCCTTCAGGGAGCATTGATCCTCAACAGGTCATTGCAGCTCCGGACTGATGCGCCCTTGAGACCTGTTTTCCGGCAAATTTGGGAAGTGGCGCACCCGGAACGATTCGAACGTCCGACCCTCAGATTCGTAGTCTGATGCTCTATCCAGCTGAGCTACGGGTGCGTTGTGGAGGGGCAGATAGAAGGGGCAGAGCAGTCTGGCAACCCCCAAACTGGACTATTTCAAATTAAAAAATGCCGCTCGCTATCCATCGCTGACAAGCGTGATCATCGCCCGTTGCAACGGGATTGAACAGAGAAATCCAAGGGGAAATGGCGCACCCGGAACGATTCGAACGTCCGACCCTCAGATTCGTAGTCTGATGCTCTATCCAGCTGAGCTACGGGTGCGTTGGAGTGGCGCAGATAGAAGCGACCGCGCCTTTGAGCAAGCCCTTTTTACACTTTTCCGACAGCCCGGCCGATCGGCGGCGCTGAACCGCAACCTTTGTCCGGGTCCGCTCGTTCGACGGTCAGGAAAGGATGCTGAGATGATCTTCACCCTCAACGATATCGCGCTGCTGCTGATCGTGCTGCTCGTGGGGCTGGTTCTGGGCCTCATCATGAGCGGGCGGGGCAAATATAAGCGCTATTGGCGCGATGAACAGCTTGCCCACGCCCAGGCGATCAAGGATCGTGATGCGCGGCTGACGGCGGCGCAGGAACAGATAGCGGAACTGGAACGCCAGTCGGGGCCGATCGGCCGAGGCGGCGCTGCGATAAGTGCGGGAGCCGTGCACGGCCGCGACGATTTCAGACGTATTCGCGGCATCACGCCGCAGGATGAAATCGCGCTCCATGAGGCAGGCTATCAGCGCTATGGTCAGATCTCCACCATCAGCAGCGAGCAGGAAGCCGCGCTGGAGACGCGATTAGGCCTTCGGCAAGGCGTGATTTCGCGGGAGGAATGGCGGGAGCAGGCCCGTCTGCTCGACGCCCGCAAGGATGATGAGCATGCGCGGCTTTATGAACAGCGCACCACCCATGTTGAAAAATAAGGGGCGGGATCATGTCCCGCCCCCTGGCTATTACTTCCGGTTCGCCAGCGCCGCCTGGGCAGCGGCAAGGCGAGCGATCGGCACACGATAAGGCGAAGCCGAGACGTAATCCAGGCCAGTCTGCTCGCAGAAGGCAATGGAGGCCGGGTCGCCGCCATGTTCGCCGCAGATACCCAGCTTGATGCCGCTGCGGGTTGCACGGCCACGTTCGGCAGCCAATTGGATGAGTTCACCCACGCCTTCGACATCGATGCTGACAAACGGGTCGCGGGCAAAGATGCCCTTGTCGACATATTGCGTCAGGAAACGGCCGGCGTCGTCGCGGCTGATGCCGATGGTCGTCTGCGTCAGGTCGTTGGTGCCGAAGGAGAAGAACTCGCCCACTTCAGCGATCTCGCCCGCCCTCAATGCAGCGCGCGGCAGTTCGATCATGGTGCCGACCAGATATTCGACGCTGGCGCCCTGCTCCTCGAATACTTCGCTGGCGACGCGATCGACGATCACCTTCATCAGTTCCAGCTCTTTCTTCGTCGCGACGAGCGGGATCATGATTTCGGGGATCGGCGCTTCACCGCTGCGCTGCTTGATGATCAGCGCGGCTTCGAAGATGGCGCGGGCCTGCATTTCGTAGATTTCAGGATAGGTGACGCCCAGACGGCAACCGCGATGGCCCAGCATCGGGTTGAACTCGTGCAGTTCCGCGGCCCGGCGCTTGAGCGTTTCCACGCCGACGCCCGCCGCCTTGGCCACTTCCTCGAACTCCGCTTCGCCATGCGGCAGGAATTCGTGCAGCGGCGGATCGAGCAGGCGGATGGTGACGGGCAGGCCCGCCATCACCATGAAAATCTGCGCGAAGTCATCGCGCTGCTCGGGCAGCAGCTTGTCGAGCGCCACGCGGCGGCCCTTTTCGCTGTCAGCGAGGATCATCTCGCGGACGGCGGTGATGCGGGCGGCGTCGAAGAACATATGCTCGGTGCGGCACAGGCCCACACCTTCCGCGCCGAAATCGCGGGCAGTCTGGCAGTCCAGCGGGGTTTCGGCATTGGCGCGGACCTTGAGGCGGCGAACCTTGTCGGCCCAGGCCATCAGCACACCGAAGTCGCCGGCCAGTTCAGGCTGCACGGTCGGCACTTCGCCCGCCATCACTTCACCGGTCGCGCCATCGATGGTGAGGATGTCACCTTCCTTGAGCGTGCGGTCGCCAATACGGAGCGTCTTGGCATTGTTGTCGATCGACAGGCTGCCTGCACCGGAGACGCAGGGGCGGCCCATGCCGCGCGCCACCACGGCGGCGTGGCTGGTCATGCCGCCACGCGCGGTCAGGATGCCCTTGGCCGCGTGCATGCCGTGAATGTCTTCCGGCGAGGTTTCGACGCGGACGAGGATGACCGAATCGCCCAACTCATTGCGACGCTCGGCGGTGTCGGCGTCGAACACGATCGCGCCCGAAGCTGCACCCGGCGACGCGGGCAAACCCTTGGTCAGCACATCGCGGGGCGCCTTGGGGTCGAGCGTCGGGTGAAGAAGCTGGTCGAGCGCGGCGGGATCGACGCGGGCGACGGCTTCTTCTTCCGTGATCAGGCCTTCATTCGCCATATCCACCGCGATCTTGAGCGCGGCCTTGGCGGTGCGCTTGCCCGAACGGGTCTGGAGCATCCAGAGCTTGCCCTGCTGCACCGTGAACTCGATGTCCTGCATGTCGCGATAATGTTTTTCGAGGATCTCGAACACCCGCGCCAGTTCGGCATAGGTTTCGGGCATCGCCTCTTCCATCGAGAGCGGCTTGGCCCCTGCCCGCTCGCGTGCTGCAAGCGTCAGATATTGCGGCGTGCGGATGCCCGCCACCACGTCTTCGCCCTGGGCGTTGATGAGATATTCGCCATAATAGGCGTTCTCGCCGGTCGCGGGGTCGCGGGTGAAGGCAACGCCGGTGGCCGAGGTGTCGCCCATATTGCCGAACACCATCGCCTGCACGTTGACGGCGGTGCCCCAATCATGCGGGATCGAGTTCAGGCGGCGATAGACCTTGGCACGGTCGGCCTGCCAGGATCCGAACACGGCGCTGATCGCGCCCCAGAGCTGGTCGTTCACATCCTGCGGAAAGGGCTTGTTCCAAAGCTTTGAAACAAGAGCCTTATATTCGGCCACCAGCGCCTTCCAGTCGGCGGCGGACATTTCAGTGTCGAGCGTGTAGCCCTGGTCTTCCTTGGCGATTTCAAGGGCTTCCTCGAAGGCGCCATGGTCGAGTTCCAAAACTACGTCCGAATACATCTGAATGAAACGGCGATAGCTGTCCCAGGCGAAACGCTCATCGCCCGACGCGGCGGCAAGGCCGAGCACGGTTTCGTCGTTGAGGCCGAGGTTGAGCACAGTGTCCATCATGCCGGGCATCGAAATGCGCGCGCCGGAACGGACCGACACCAGCAGCGGGTCGGCCTTGTCACCGAACTTCTTGCCGGTGATGCCCTCGATATGGGCGATGCCGTTCGCAACTTCCGCCTTCAGGCTTTCGGGATAGACGCCACCATCGGTGTAATAGCGGGTGCACATCTCGGTCGTGATGGTGAAGCCCGGAGGCACAGGCAAGCCGATGGCGGCCATGCCGTCCAGATTGGCGCCCTTGCCGCCGAGAAGATTCTTGTTCCCCTGGCCGCCGTCATCGACGCCGCCGCCGAAACGATAAACATAACGGGTCGCGGTCGTGCTCATGCTGGCCTCTTCCATTGTCAACATAATCGCGGCTCTCCTGCACTGATTGCCGTGTATTTGTGCGATGCAACAAAACTTAAACAACAGGCGGGCGATAAACGCACCCGCTTTTACGACGATTGCTCTCCGTTTCCACTGATTTTCCCGCTTATGCGGGTATGTTTTGGTATTAACCCGTAATTTTCGAGAAGTCGGCTACCGCATGGACAGCGTCCCGCACCCGCGCAAGCAGCGCGAGACGAGCAGTGCGTTTGGCCGGGTCTGCGTCGTTCACCGTCACGCTTTCGAAAAAGGCGTCGATCGGCGCGCGCAATGTTGCAAGTGCGGCCATGGCGCCTTCGAAATCCTCCGCCGTGACGGCAGCGGTGGCGCGAGGCTCTGCGGCGTCGAGGGCGGCGATCAGGTCGGCCTCTGCCTGTTCGGGGGCGTAGGTCAATTCGACCTTCTCGGCGGTTTCGACACCTTCCTTTTTGAGGATGTTGGCGGCGCGCTTGTAACCGGCGAGCAGGTTGGCGCCGTCATCGGCGACGATGAAGGACTGGAGCGCCTTCACGCGGGCGAGCAGGCGGACGAGATCGTCCTCTCCGCCGAGCGCGAACACCGCGTCGATCAGGTCGTGGCGGACGCCTGCTTCCTTCTGCTGGACCTTTAGGCGGTCGGCCAGAAACGGTAAGACGCCTGGACCAGAAGCCATCACAGCATCGTGCACATCAGCTGCATATTTGATGAGCGGCGCTAACTCGTTGCTATAAAGCATCCTGCCACCCTCGTTATTAACACGAGAGATTGATCCGTCCACATTCCGCGTAATTGGACGGCCAGCGAGCCAATCCTGATAAATGTCGTCAGCAAACGAACTATAGCCGGAAGGTTCAAGCCCTCTACACGCAATTTGTTTAGCGAGCAGCGCTAGGTACTGAGGCCCGACCTTAGAAAAGGGTAGCCGAATTTCAGATTGCCCAATCAACGCGATGATACTCAACCCAGCCCTGCGCAGAGCAAACGGATCCTTCGATCCGGTGGGTTTCTCATCGATGGCGAAGAAAGCAAAAATGTTATCCAGCTTATCTGCCAAAGAGACGGCAACGGTTACGGGAGCCGTGGGCACTTCGTCGCCTTGACCGATCGGCTTATAATGATCCCGAATTGCATCAGCTACGGCAGCGGGTAAATCTTCGGCGCGGGCATAATAGCCGCCCATGACGCCTTGAAGCTCAGGGAACTCGCCCACCATTTCGGTGACGAGGTCGGCCTTGGCGAGGCGCGCTGCCTGTTCGGCCTGATCGGCGTCCGCACCCTTGACGATGCCTTCTTCCACCAGCCAGCGGGCGAGCTTCGCGACGCGCTCCACCTTGTCGGCCACGGTGCCCAGCTTTTCGTGGAAGGTGATCCGCTCCAGCTTCTTCGCGTGGTCCTCCAGCTTCGTCTTGCGATCCTGCTCCCAGAAGAAGCGAGCATCCGACAGACGCGCAGCCAAGACCTTGCGGTTGCCCGCAATGATTGCCGCGCCGCCATCTTTCGCCTCGATATTGGCGGTGCAGATGAAGGCCGGGGCGAGCTTGCCCGCCGCATCACGCAGAACGAAATATTTCTGGTTGATACGGAGGGTTAGCTGAATAACTTCAGGCGGAACCTCAAGAAAGGCCGGGTCGAAATCGCCCAGCAGCGGCACCGGCCATTCGGTCAGGCCCGCATTTTCCGCGATAAGGCCTTTATCCTCGATCACCGTATAGCCATGGGCGGCGGCGGCTTCATTCGCCTTGGCCTCGATGATCGACTGGCGTTCCTGATGACTGACGATCACATGGCAGGCGCGCAGCTTTTCGACATAGTCGTGTGCGCTGCCGATGGTGATCTCGCCGGGATGATGGAAGCGGTGGCCAAGCGTGGCATAGCCCGATTTCACGCCTTCGATCTCAATGTCGACCAGATCGTCGCCCAGGATCGCGACGATGCCTTGTAGCGGGCGGACCCAACGCAGGCTTTCCGTCGTCTGCGAAGCGACGCCCCAGCGCATGGACTTGGGCCAGGGGAAGGCGCGGATGAGGGTCGGGACGGCTTCGGCCAGCACCCCAGCGGTGGCGCGGCCGGGCTTGTTGACCACGGCGAACCAGACGCCGTCGCGCTCTTCGAGTTGATCTTGCGTCAAACCCGTCTTGCGGAGGAAGCCTTCAAGCGCCTGCGCAGGCGCCGACGTGCGCGGGCCTTTATACTCCTCGCTGACAGCCGCAGTTTCCAGCGGCAGGTTGCGCGCGATCAGCGCGAGGCGGCGCGGCGTGACAAAGCTGTCGATGCTCTCCGGCTTCAGACCAGCCTTCACCAGTTCCTCGGTGAAGAGGCGGGCCAGGTCTTCCGATGCCTTCAATTGCATCCGTGCCGGAATTTCCTCGCAGCGCAGTTCGAGCAGGAAATCGGTCATCACGCGGCCCACCCGTTCACTTCCATCCACTTTTCGCAGGCGCCTTTGGCCAGATCGCGCACGCGGCCGATATAGCTGGCGCGTTCCTGCACCGAAATGACGCCGCGCGCCTGGAGCAGGTTGAAGACATGGCTTGCCTTGATCGCCTGGTCATAGGCGGCGAGCGGAACCCCGGCCTCCAGCGATGCCTTGCATTCCGCCTCGGCGTCCTTGAACCAGCGGAACAACTTTTCAGTGTCGGCGATCTCGAAATTCCATTTCGACATCTGCCGCTCATTCTCAAGAAACACGTCGCCATAGGTGACGCCCGCGTCATTGAATTTGAGGTCGTACACGCTGTCGACGCCCTGAATATACATGGCGAGCCGTTCGAGGCCGTAGGTCAGCTCGCCCGCGACGGGCTTGCAATCGAAGCCGCCCATCTGCTGGAAATAGGTGAATTGGGTGACTTCCATCCCGTCGCACCAGACTTCCCAGCCAAGACCCCAGGCGCCCAGCGTCGGGCTTTCCCAATCGTCCTCGACGAAGCGGATGTCGTGGACCAGCGGATCGATGCCGATCTCCACCAGTGAACCCAGATACAGTTCCTGAAGGTTCGCCGGAGACGGCTTCATGATGACCTGATATTGGTAATAATGCTGGAGCCGATTGGGATTTTCGCCATAGCGGCCATCGGTTGGGCGGCGGCTGGGCTGCACATAGGCGGCGTTCCAGGCGTTCGGGCCAAGGCTGCGCAGCGTCGTCGCCGGATGGAAGGTGCCCGCGCCCACTTCCATGTCATAGGGTTGCAGGATGACGCAACCTTGGCGACCCCAATAGGCATGGAGCGTCAGGATCAGATCCTGAAAGGAGAGCGCTTTGCTTGTCGCCACGGATGATCCCCAGAAATCACGGCTCGAAAAATGACGGTTCAATTGCGGCGCGCCTTGGCGCAGCGAGGGCGCAGGGTCAAGGGAAAGAGGGCGGGAAGAAGGGTAAATCCGCTTGCTCTGTCGCGTTGGGGGACGCATGGATGGGGGCAGATCGATCAGATGGACGTAAAAACCGCATGAAATGGCCCAATTTCCGCTGGCCCAATCTCCAATGGCTGGCGCCCGCCATGATGTTGCTTGGCGGATGCGCGCTGGAGCGGCCCGCTTCCGCTCGCGATACGGCGGCGCGCTCGACCTATGTGACGCCCGCGCTGTGGACGGTGAAGGATGCCGACACCACCATCTATCTGTTCGGCACCGTGCATGTGATGAAGCCGGGGGTCGACTGGTATAAGGGCGGGGTCAAATCGGCCTTCGAGCAGTCGGACGAGCTGGTTCTGGAAATCGTCGAGCCGGAAGATTCCAATGCCTTGGCGTCGACCATGGCGGGGGCGGCTCTGGCGCGGGACGGGGTGAAGCTGTCGGACCGGCTGGGTGCGGAAGAGCGAGGCAAATATCTGACGGCGATGACCGCCAATGGCCTGCCCTGGCAGGCTTTCGAGATGTTCAATCCCTGGATGGCGGGCATGGCGCTGTCGGTGCAGCCGCTGGAGAAGCTGGGGTATAAATCCGATCTTGGCGCAGAGAAGGTGCTGACTGCGGCGGCCAGGGCTTCGGGCAAGAAGGTCGACGCGCTGGAGACGGTCGAGCAACAGCTCGGCTATTTTGCGGGGCTGCCGATGGAGCAGCAGGTGAAGTTCCTGACCGCGACCGTCGAGGGTTTGCCCGAAATGGACAAGGAATTCGCCAGCCTGGTCGCGCATTGGCAGGGCGGCGAGCCGGAGAAGCTGGCCGTCGAAATGAACGAATCGCTGGAGGCGACGCCGGAACTGGCGAAAGTGCTGCTGATCCAACGCAACGCCAATTGGGCGAAGTGGATCAAGCAGCGGCTCGACCGGCCGGGTACGGTGTTCATTGCCGTGGGCGCCGGGCATCTGGCGGGCAAGGGCAGCGTGCAGGATCAGTTGAAGGCGCTGGGCGTCTCTTCGGAGCGGGTGAAGCAGTAAAATGGTGCGCTTGTGGGCGCGTTGGCTGACCCTGGGGCTTGGACTGGCGGCCTTATTTCTGATTGCGGCTTGCGGGGATGAGCCCCCTGCCCCGCCTCCGGGCGGCGGGCCTGCGCTCTGGCGGGTCGAGGGCAAGGGCGTGGATGGCTGGCTGTTCGGCACCATTCATGTGCTGCCCGACCATGTGAAATGGCAGACGGCGCCGATCAGGGACGCAATGGCGCGCGCCGATCGGCTGGTGCTGGAATCGGCTGAAATCCAGGATCAGGCGCGGACGTTGGCGCAGTTCGAGAAAATGGGGCGCAGTCGGGGGCTTCCGCCGCTGGAGGTGCGGGTGCCGGGCGAAGACAAGGCAGCGCTGGAGGAAATCGCCAGCGATGGCGGCACCTCCACACGGGCGCTCTCCAACTATGAGAGCTGGGCGGCGGCGATGTTGCTCTCCGCAGCGGCGCAGCAGGCGCTGCATGTCAGCCAGGATAATGGCGTGGAACCGGCTCTGATCGCGGCGTTCAAGGATGCCGGCAAGCCGATCGGCGGGCTGGAGACGGTGAAACGGCAATTCCGGGCCTTCGACACGCTTCCGGAAACCGCGCAGCAGCGGTTGTTGATCGATACCGTGCATGAGGCGAAGGATATGCGGACGCTTTACGACCGCATCCTCAAGGCCTGGATCAAGGGGGATATGGCCACGCTCGCACGGGAAGATCAGATCGGTCAGGAGCCCGATCCGGTGGTCGAGCAGGCGGTTCTGATCAACCGCAATCGTGACTGGGTGAAGGCGGTGGAGGCGCTCAAGGGGCGCCCCTTCATCGCCGTGGGCGCAGGGCATCTAACCGGCAGGGGCAATCTGGTCGAACTGCTGCAAGCCGAAGGGTATAAGGTGACGCGGGCGCAATAGAGCGCCCCTTGCTTTCCCGCGCTTTTCTGTTATTGGGCGCCGGTCCCGACATGGTCATCCCTGGAGGCGTGGCGGGCGCTTACATCAATTTGCTTTTGGAGACACGCAATGAGCGAGCAGCTTACGCTGTCGGCAGAGGCACGCGATCGGGCAGGCAAGGGAGCCTCCCGCGCTCTCCGCCGTGAGGGCCGCGTACCCGCCGTCATCTATGGTAACAATGAAGAACCCCAGTCGATCCACGTCGAGGAAAAGCTCCTCAACAAGCTGCTCGGCACCGGCCACTTCTTCAATTCGGTCGTCTTCGTCGAAGTCGGCGGCAAGAAGGTTCGCACCCTGCCCAAGGATGTGGCTTTCCACCCCGTGAGCGACCGTCCGCTGCACGCCGATTTCCTGCGCGTTTCGGAACATGCCACCGTCCACGTCAACGTGCCGGTGCGCTTCGAGAATGAAGACGCCTCGCCCGGCATCAAGAAGGGCGGCGTTCTGAACATCGTCGCGCATGAGGTCGAGCTGATCGTCGACGCCGCCGAGATCCCCGACGATGTCGTCGTCGACCTGGCCGGCCTGGACGTGGGCGAAACGATCCACATCAGCGCCGTCAAGCTGCCCAAGGGCGCCAAGGCCGCCCATGACGAAAGCGACTTCACCGTCGCGACCATCGTTGCTCCCTCGGCTCTGAAGAGCGCCGAAGGCGACAACGAAACCCCGGCCGAAGGCGAATAAGCCTTTTGCCCTCAGCCCCGCAGGGCTGGAAATTTCGATCCCGCTCGCCTACCCGGCGGGCGGGATTTTTCTTTGGAGTGGACAAGCGATGCAGATCTGGGTGGGCCTGGGCAATCCCGGAACCCAATATGCGATGAACCGGCATAATGTCGGCTTCATGGCTGTCGACGTCATCGCGGACATGCATCGCTTTTCGCCGCCGAAGAAGCAGTTCCAGGGATGGGTGCAGGAAGGCCGGATCGGGCCGGAAAAAATCATCCTGCTGAAACCCGCGACCTTCATGAACGAAAGCGGACGCTCGGTGGGCGAAGCTATGCGCTTCTACAAGCTGGCGCCGGAGGACGTGACCGCCTTCCATGACGAACTCGACCTTGCGCCGATGAAGGTGAAGGTAAAGCGCGGTGGCGGCAATGCCGGGCATAATGGCCTGCGTTCGACCGATGCGCATATCGGGGCGGAGTTTCGCCGGGTGCGGATCGGCATCGGCCATCCGGGGCATAAGGACCGGGTGCATGGCTATGTGCTGGGAAATTATCACAAGAGCGAGACGGACGCGCTGGCCGACATGCTGGGCGCGATCAGCGCGGAGGCCGAATGGTTGGCAAAAGGCGATGATGCCCGGTTCATGAATGAGGTGGCGCTGCGGCTGGCGGACTGATGCGCGCCCGTCCGCCCTGCGCTCACGGCGAGCCGCAGGCGGTGGATTGCGGTTTGTCGCATGTCCGGGCCATAGAGGAAATCTGACTTCTTTCTTTCCCAAGGGGATATGGGTGATACAGACCGTCGCGACGAAGCCTTTTGACGACCAGAAGCCCGGTACATCCGGCCTGCGCAAGAAGGTCCGCATTTTCCAGCAGCCCCATTATGCGGAAAATTTCGTCCAGTCGGTGTTCGACAGTCTGGAGGGCTATGAAGGCCAGACTTTGGTGGTGGGCGGCGATGGGCGCTATCTGAACCGAGAGGTCATCCAGATCGTACTGAAAATAGCGGCGGCCAATGGTTTTGGCCGGGTGCTAGTGGGTCAGGGCGGCATATTGTCCACGCCGGCGGCTTCGCATCTGATCCGGTCTTCCGGAGCCTTTGGTGGACTGGTGCTGTCGGCCAGCCATAATCCGGGCGGGCCGGATGAGGATTTCGGGATCAAGTACAACGTCTCCAATGGCGGCCCCGCGCCTGAGAAGGTGACGGACGCCATATATGCGCGGACGCTGGCGATCGACAGCTATCGCATCCTTGAGGCAGGCGATGTCGATATCGATACGCTTGGCGCCAGCCGGTTGGGCGATATGACCGTAGAGGTGGTCGATCCGGTGGCGGGCTATGCCGGGTTGATGGAGAGTCTGTTCGACTTTGCCGCCATCAGGGCGATGATCGCGGAAGGCTTCACCCTTTCCTTCGACAGCATGAGCGCGGTCACCGGGCCTTATGCGGTCGAAATTTTCGAGAAACGGCTGGGCGCGCCTGCGGGAACCGTGCGGAACGCCACACCCCTGCCCGATTTCGGTCATCATCATCCCGATCCCAATCTGGTCCACGCCAAGGCGTTGTACGACCGGATGATGGCGGCCCACGCGCCGGATTTCGGGGCGGCTTCGGATGGCGATGGCGACCGGAACCTGATCATCGGGCGGCACTGCTATGTGACGCCTTCGGATTCGCTGGCCGTATTGGCGGCCAATGCGCATCTGGCGCCCGGCTATTCGGGCGGCCTCAAGGGCATTGCCCGGTCGATGCCGACCAGCGGCGCGGCGGATCGGGTGGCGGAGAAGCTGGGCATTCCGCTCTATGAGACGCCGACGGGCTGGAAATTTTTCGGCAATCTGCTGGATGCCGGGATGGCGACCATCTGCGGCGAGGAAAGCGCGGGCACCGGGTCCGATCATGTGCGCGAGAAGGACGGCATCTGGGCGGTGCTGCTGTGGCTCAATATCCTTGCCGTCCGGCGGCAGAGCGCGGCGCAGATCATGACGGAACATTGGGCGACCTATGGCCGCAATTATTATGCGCGGCATGATTATGAGGGCGTTGCCAAGGACAAGGCCGATGCGCTGATGGCGGCGCTTCGCGGGAAGCTGGAGGCATTGCCGGGGACGGCGAACAGTGGCGGCACGGTGAAGAGCGCCGACGATTTTGCCTACACCGATCCGACCGACCAGTCCGTCAGCCACAACCAGGGCGTGCGCGTGCTGTTCGAGGATGGATCGCGGGTGGTGTTCCGGCTTTCCGGCACAGGTACGGAAGGCGCGACTTTGCGTGTCTATATAGAGCGCTATGTCGGGGCGGATGGCGATCTGGCGCTGGAAACCGGCGAAGCGCTGGCGCCGCTGGTCAAGGCGGCGCAGGAAGTCGCGGATATTTCGGGCTTCACCGGGATGGATCGGCCGAGCGTCATTACCTGATCCCGCTCGTCAATGCTTGGCTTTCGGGAATATCACTCTCGTCATCAGGCACTCTGAACTGGCCAAACACCGGCGAAAGCGCTATCGGCGCGGCCAATCATTTTGACGTGAAGGCAGTTCCATGGGTTTTCGTTGCGGTATCGTCGGGCTTCCCAATGTGGGCAAGTCCACCCTGTTCAATGCGCTGACCGAGACGCAGGCGGCGCAGGCGGCGAACTATCCCTTCTGCACCATAGAACCCAATGTCGGGCAGGTCGCCGTGCCGGACGAACGGCTTCAGACCATCGCCAAGATCGGCGGATCGGCCAAGATCATCGAGACGCAGTTGGCCTTCGTGGACATTGCAGGGCTGGTGCGCGGCGCGTCTAAGGGCGAAGGGCTGGGCAACCAGTTCCTGGCGAACATTCGCGAGGTGGACGCGATCGTCCATGTGCTGCGATGCTTCGAGGATGACGACATCACCCATGTCGAGGGCAAGGTCGATCCCATTGCCGACGCAGAGACGGTCGAGACCGAACTGATGCTCGCGGACCTTGAGTCCCTGGAAAAGCGCGTGCCGAACTTCGCCAAGAAGGCGGCGCAGGGCGACAAGGAGGCGAAGGCCGCGGCTTCCGTGCTGAGCAAGGCGCTGGACCTGCTGCGCGACGGCAAGCCTGCGCGGCTGACCCAGCCGGGCGACGATGAGGAAGAGCGCATCTTCCGTCAGGCGCAGCTCTTGACCGCTAAGCCGGTCCTCTATGTCTGCAATGTCGAGGAGGACAGCGCGGCGCAGGGCAATGCCCATTCGGCGCGCGTGTTCGAGAAGGCGGCAGCCGAGGGCGCCAAGGCGGTGATCGTGTCGGCGGCCATCGAGGCAGAGCTGATCACCATGCCGGTCGAGGAGCGCGCGGAATATCTGGAGGCGCTGGGGCTGGAGGAAGCGGGTCTGGCTCGCATCATCCGGGCGGGGTACGAGTTGCTGGGCCTCATCACCTTCTTCACCGTCGGACCG
Source organism: Sphingobium sp. SJ10-10 (assembly GCF_036038995.2). Lineage (NCBI taxonomy): Bacteria > Pseudomonadati > Pseudomonadota > Alphaproteobacteria > Sphingomonadales > Sphingobiaceae > Sphingobium > Sphingobium sp. SJ10-10. The sequence continues at coordinate 889,699 of NZ_CP158132.1, read as the reverse complement.
AAGGAAGCCCGCGCCTGGACCGTCTTCAAGGGGTCGAAAGCGCCTCAAGCGGCGGGCGCGATCCATACCGATTTCGAGAAGGGCTTCATCCGCGCCGAAACCATGGCCTATGCCGACTATGTCCAGTTCAACGGCGAGACCGGGGCCAAGGAAGCGGGCAAGTGGCGTTCCGAAGGCAAGGAATATGTGACGCAGGACGGCGATATCATGCTGTTCCGCTTCAACGTCTGATCCAGCCATGCTGCGGCCGGGACAGATGCCCGCCCGGCGCAAGGCGGCCTTTCCACCCAGTGTCGACGAAAGGACGCGGTTGCTGATCCTCGGCAGCCTGCCCGGCGACGCGTCGATCAAGCAGGGCGAATATTATGCGCATCGCGGCAACGCCTTCTGGTCGCTGATGGGCGATGTGCTGGGAGAGGATCTGCGCGGCCTGCCCTATGCCATGCGGTTGAAGCGGCTGAAGGCGCGGCGCGTCGGATTGTGGGACGTGATCGAGAGCGCGGATCGGGAAGGCAGTCTGGACAGCGCGATCCGGGGGGCGGAGTTGCGCGATCTGTCCGCTTTCGTGGACCGGCTTCCGGCGTTGGAGGCGGTGGCCTTCAACGGCAAGACAGCGGCGCTGCATGGGCGGCAGCAGATCGGGGAACGGCCGGGGCTGGCATTGATCGACCTGCCCTCCTCCTCCGGCGCCTTCGCCAGCATGACGCGGGAGGCCAAGCGCGGAGCCTGGATGGCTATCGCGCCTTTTAGCGGGGACGCGTAGGGCCAATCGACATTCAGCCCTGACGGCCTGCAAATGGCGCTTTTCCGTGCTTCCGGTGCTCACGTACTTTTAGTACGCTGCGTTGAAGCGAGGCACGTGACTCGCTTCAAGGGTCACGAAAAACCACCATTTTCGGCACGTCATCATCTGAATGTCGATTGGCCCTAGAGTATCCGTGATGGTCAAGCGAGTGATTTGCGCCAGATGCGATCTGCCTTGAGCAGGGCATTTGCGGTGACGATGAGCTTTCTCATGACGGCAGTGATGGCGAGTTTTGGTGGTTTTCCGCCGGCGATGAGTTGTCGATATTTTGCCTTGAGATCGGGGTTGAAGCGGGCAGCGACGAGGGCAGGCATATAGAGGGCTTTGCGGACGTTTGCGCGGCCGCCTCGAATGAAGCTCTTGCCTTTCCACTGGCCGGACTGTCTGGCGACAGGAGCGAGACCGGCGAGTGATGCGGCCTGTTTGTTATCAAGGCTGCCGAGTTCGGGCATGATGGCGATGAGTTGATTGGCGGTCAGCGTTCCGAGGCCATCGATGCTGGTGAGGATGTTATGGCGGCGGACCAGAGCCGGATCAGCAGCGATGATCTGGGCGATTTCAGCATCGAGTGCTTCGATATGGCGTGCGATCTGGTCGAGGCGCTGCCTGCACTGGCGCTTCAGGAAAGGAATGGTGAGTTTCTGATCTCGGTTCTTGAGTGCAGTACGATCCCGAACCAGTCCGTCGCGGGCATTGATGAGTTCGGCCAGCAGCACCTGATTTGCACATGGCGCTGGCCTGATGGGAGGTTGCACGGTGGCTGCCATGCGGGCCAGCAGGGCGGCATCGATGCGGTCGGTCTTGGCGAGGGTGCCGGTGGCCTGAGCAAAGCGTCTGGCTCGTTCGGGATTGAGCCTGACGCAGGGCATGTGAGCGAGCGCCTGTTCTATTGCACGATGGTAAGTTCCCGTTGCTTCATAGGCGATTTGCGCGACTGTCCATTGTTCGAGCCATGCGATCAGCGCCTTGTGGCCCTTGGTGGTATTGGGGAACTGCCGGGCAGCTGAGGCAGGGTGGGCATGGCAATCGAGTGTTGCTTTGGAGATGTCGATGCCAAGGGTTTGTGGTAGATCATTGCTCATCTTTTCCGTGTCCCATGCTTGTCATCCGGGCCACAAAGCCCCGGTATCCGTTCGGGCCTGAAGGAAAAGAAAGGGGCGATCCAACTCTAACCCGGTCCCTGATCGACCGGCATCGATGCGCGATCCGTCCCCTTCCACCCGTTCCGGGGTGGCCACCCCGGAACGGGCATCTCATCCTGACCCAAACGGACAACAATGTCATAAGACAAGCATCGTCACTTTACCGTCACAGTCCGGCTGTTAAGGCATGCATCATGCTTTTCCGCCGCTCAACCCTTGCCTGTCTTTTCATGCTCGCCGCGCTCAGCGATTGCGCGCCGGTCGAGCAGCGGCCGGTTTCCACCCTCGCGCCCGTCGAGCAGCGTCAGCCCGTCACAATCCTCGTGTCGATCGACGGCTTTCGGCCGGACTATCTGAAGCGAGGCGTGACGCCGCATCTCTCCGCTCTGGCGGCGGACGGGGTCGAGGCGCCGATGCGGCCATCCTTCCCGACCAAGACCTTTCCCAATCACTGGGCGATCGTGACCGGCGACCAGCCCGACCGCAGCGGCATCGTCGCCAACAGGATGGAGGATGCGGCGCGGCCAGGCGACACATTCACCATGGCGAGCGACGATCCCTTCTGGTGGAATGAGGCAGAGCCGATCTGGGTAACGGCGGAAAAGGCAGGGGTACGGACCGCGACTCTGTTCTGGCCCGGCTCCAACGTCGCCTGGGGGGCGACAAAGGCACCGTCCTGGCCCTACAAGCTGAGCGGCGGCACCCGGCCGAGCGACTGGGCGCAGTTCAATCAGGAGATTTCCGGCGTGCAGCGGGTGAACGGCGTGCTGGACCTGCTGCGCCGGCCCGCCGATATCCGGCCTCGCTTTCTAACGCTCTATTTCGATGCCGTCGACACGGCGGGGCATACATATGGGCCCGATGCGGCGGATACGAACCGGGCCGTGCAGGAGGTCGACGGACAGATCGGCATGCTCACCGACGGTTTGAAGGCGCTGGGGCAACCGGCCAATCTCATCATCCTGTCCGACCATGGCATGGCGCTGAAATCCAGCGAACGGGTGGTAGCGATGGAAAAGGTTGCCAACCCGTCCGATTATCGCATCTTCGAGAGCGGCCCTTATGCCAGCCTGGCGGCGCAGCCGGGGCATGAGGCGGCGCTGGAGGCCGCCATCCTCAAGCCGCAGCCGCATATGCAATGCTGGCGCAAAAACGATATTCCCGTCCGTTTTCATTATGGATCGCACCGGCGCATACCGCCCTATTTCTGCCTTGCCGAGACCGGCTGGGTGATCCAGCCGACCGCCCCCGCAAAATCTTTCGTCGGGGGCGATCATGGCTGGGATGACCGGGCGCCGGAAATGCAGGCGCTGTTCATCGCCCATGGCCCCGGCTTTGACAGCCATTTCCGACCCCCAGCAGGCTTCGCCAATGTCGATGTCTATCCTTTGCTGGTCCGTCTGCTGGGAATTCGGCCCCTGCCGGGCGACGGCGATCCGGCGGTTCTAGAGGGGCTGGTTAAGCATTGACGTTTTCGTTAACGTAAACTACTTCTTCACCCGTTGCAGAAGGAAACGGGTATGAGCGAGATCGTCTATTTCGAAGATGTGGCGGTGGGTGACAGGAGCGAGTTCGGCCCGATCACCATCAGCCGGGAGGAGATCATCGCCTTTGCCCAGCAGTTCGATCCGCAGCCCTTTCACCTTTCCGACGACGGAGCAGCCGAGACCCATTTCGGCAGTCTGGCGTCCAGCGGATGGCATACCACCGCGCTATCGATGAAGATGATAGTCGCGGAATGGCAGCGCAATCCGGGCGTTCAATCGGCGAGCCTGGGCGCGCTGGGCGTGGACGAATTGCGCTGGCTGCGACCTGTTCGACCGGGCGACACGCTCCGCGGAGTTTCGGAGGTGATAGAGGTCAGGGCTTCGCGCAGCCGGCCGGAAATGGGAAGCGTCAAGACCCACGTCACCTTGTTCAACCAGCGCGACGAGCCGGTGCTGTCGATGAAGCCCATCGCCATGTTCCGGACCCGACCGGCCTGATTCAACGCGGCTGTGGCTGGTTAGCGCGGGCGTCGGCGGCCATGATGCGGATCGACGGCTTGGGTGCGCCGGTAATCTGGATGGTGTGAAGGCCCGGCGGCAGGTCGAACCACACGATCTTGCGAATGCCGGAGCAGGCCGGACCATGGTCATGAGCGGTGGAGGTCAGTGCGGTCGTGCCGGTGGCGACATCCACCCAGGCGCCTTCGGACAGGGCTATGCCGATGCGCGCCGCATCCTTGACCGCCAAGGTGAAGAGGCCGGCATAGCTTTTGGGGATGACCTTACCAGGCCGAACGACGAACTGGACCTGCGCGCCGGGGCGGAGCATTGCCGTGACCGGCTTGCCAAGGATAAGGCGCGGCGCGGTGGAGCCTGTTGCGCCGGCGGTGGCTTTGCCGCTTTGGGTCCAGCTTGTCCAGGGTTCGGCCAGGGATGGCGGGCTGGCACAGGGATCAGGCGCGGCTTGCACGCTAAACGGGGTGAGGGCCAGGAGGAAGGCAAGCCGCTTCATTCGTAGATCCTTTCTGCTGGTCCCATATCGCGCATTTCCGCTCTGCGCTTCCGTTGGATTGGGGCGGTTACTTCCGCCCGAACAGCTTCTCGATATCGCCATGCCCCAGCTTCACCCAGGTTGGACGACCATGATTGCACTGGCCGCTGCGAGGCGTGATCTCCATTTCGCGGAGCAGCGCGTTCATTTCCGCAACGCTCAAGGTCCGGCCTGCACGCACCGAGCCGTGGCAGGCCATGGTGGCGGCGACCAGATCGAGACGCTCCTTCAGGGACAGCGCACTGTCATAGGCGGCAAGGTCGTCGGCCAGGTCGGATACCAATCCCTGCACATCGCCCTGCCCCAACATCGCGGGGGTTGCGCGCACCAGCATGGCGGCGGGACCGAAGCGTTCCAGTTCGAGCCCGAAATCCTTGAGTTCCGCGATCCGCGCCTCCAGCCGATCGCAGGCGGGTTCATCCAGTTCAACCACTTCGGGGAGGAGGAGCGCCTGCGCGGCAACACCCTGCCCTTCCATGGCGCGGCGCATACGTTCCAGCGTCAGGCGCTCATGGGCGGCGTGCTGATCGACGATGACGAGGCCATCCTCGGCTTCGGCCACGATATAGGTGCGGGCGACCTGACCGCGGGCAACGCCCAGCGGGAAACTGCTTCCTTCCGGTGCGGGCGCGGCGGCGGGTTCGGCGCGGGCTTGCGGCGGGGGCGTGAGGAAGCTGGGACGGCGTTCGGCCACGGCATAGCTGGGGATCGGCGCACCAGCGGCTTCGAAGATCGGCATGGCGCCGATCGGCGTGGGCGAGACGGGTTCGGGTTTCCATGCGGAGAGCCCGGCGGGATCGGCATGCTGGACAGCGCGGAAACCTTCGGCATCAAGGGCGCGGCGCAGGCCGGAGACGATCATGCCCCGGATCAGCGCAGGGTCGCGGAAGCGGACCTCGGTCTTGGCGGGATGAACGTTGACGTCGACCTCCAAGGGCGGGACGTCGAGGAAAAGGGCGACGACCGGGTGCCGATCCCTCGCCAGCATGTCGGCATAGGCGCCGCGCACCGCGCCGACGAGCAGCCGGTCGCGTACCGGACGACCATTCACGAACAGGAACTGATGGTCGCCCACGCCCCGATTATAGGTCGGGAGCGAGGCTACGCCGGAAAGGCGCACCCCTTCCCGCTCCAGCGCGACGATCACATGATTGTCCGCCAGCGCGCGGTCGGTGAGTGCGGCCACGCGGTCTTCGCGCGCCTCGTCGGCCTGTACGCCCAGCACGCGGCGGCCATCATGCTCCATGCTGAAGGCGATGGCGGGGTGCGCCATGGCAAGGCGGCGAATGACGTCGAGGCAAGCGGCATATTCCGCCTTGGCCGAGCGCAGGAATTTGCGGCGGGCGGGGACGCGAGCGAAGAGCTGCTCGACAGTGACCCGCGTGCCCGGCGGCAGGGCGGCGGGACCCTCGCTCACCACCACGCCATTGTCGACGGTGCGATTCCAGCCGTCCCGCCCCTGCGGCCGGCTGTCGATGGAGAGCCGCGCCACGCTGGCGATGGAGGGCAGCGCTTCACCCCGGAAACCCAGGGTGGCGACATTTTCGATCGCGTCATCGGGCAATTTGGAGGTTGCGTGGCGTTCCAGCGCCAGCGCGATCTCTCCTGAATCCATGCCGCAACCGTCGTCGCTCACCTCGATCCGGTCGAGACCGCCATTGGAAATGCGGATGGCGATCCGGCGCGATCCGGCATCCACTGCATTTTCAACGATTTCCTTGAGCGCGCTGGCGGGTCTTTCGACCACTTCGCCCGCGGCGATGCGATTGACCAGATGTTCGGGCAGACGGCGTATTGACATTGATTAGTGACTAGCCCAAGCGAGCGCTTTCCGCGAGACACAAGCCTCAAGAAAATTTGGTTACCCAGGGGGCGGGTGGAACGTGGGGCGAACTTTCCGACTGTCCCGGTTCGCTTCGCCGGGGCGGCGGGCTGAACAGGAACAGGCATGTCGATCTTCTCGCGTCTCTTCAAACTCTCTTCCCAGGACATGGCCATCGACCTCGGCACGGCGAACACCGTGGTCTATGTGCGCGGGCGCGGTATCGTGCTCAACGAACCGTCGGTGGTGGCGGTCGAAACTCTGAACGGCGTGAAGCGGGTGAAAGCGGTCGGTGACGACGCCAAGCTGATGATGGGCAAGACCCCCGATTCGATCGAGGCGATCCGGCCGCTGCGAGACGGCGTGATCGCGGACATCGACGTGGCCGAGCAGATGATCAAGCATTTCATCACCAAGGTGCATGGCGGCAAGTCACGGCCTTGGCGCTTCCCGGAAATCGTGATCTGCGTGCCGTCGGGCTCGACCAGCGTCGAGCGCCGCGCGATTCGCGATGCGGCGAGCAATGCCGGCGCATCCCAGGTTTTCCTGATCGAGGAACCCATGGCCGCCGCGATCGGCGCCGACATGCCCGTGACCGAACCGATCGGCTCCATGGTGGTCGATATCGGCGGCGGCACGACCGAAGTCGCGGTGCTGTCGCTGCGGGGTCTGGCCTACACCACCTCCGTTCGCGTGGGCGGCGACAAGATGGACGAGGCGATCGTGTCCTTCGTGCGCCGTCACCACAATCTGCTCATCGGTGAAGCGACCGCCGAACGGATCAAGAAGCAGTTCGGCGTGGCCCAGCCGCCCGAGGACGGCGTGGGCGAGACGATCCACATCAAGGGCCGCGATCTGGTGAACGGCGTGCCCAAGGAAATCTCGATCAATCAGGGCCAGATCGCGGATGCGCTGGCCGAGCCGATCAGCACCATCGTCGAGGGCGTCCGTATCGCGCTGGAAAACACCGCGCCGGAGCTGGCGGCGGACATCGTCGATCAGGGCATCGTGCTGACCGGCGGCGGCGCGCTGCTCAAGGGGCTGGACGACGAGCTGCGCGACGAGACCGGCCTGCCCGTCACCATCGCTGAAGATCCGTTGACCTGCGTCGCGATCGGCACGGGCCGCGCAATGGAAGATCCGATCTTCCGGGGCGTTCTCCAGACCGCTTAAGGGGAAAGCATGGCGCGGCCACCCAGCCGACGCCCCGGGCACAACCGGAAGGCGCAATATAGCCTCTTCGCCAGCTATGTCGTGGCGATGACCGGCGCCGCCGTCGGCCTGCTTCTGGTGGTTGTCGCCGTTTTCGATCCGACCGGCTTCGCCGCGATCCGCATCGCGACGGCGGAAGTGACGCGTCCGGCGTCCGTGACCTTGAAGAATATGGTGAGCGGGGTCGCCTCGATCGATGAAGTGCTGGCCAGCTATTGGCACGCGGGGTCGCAGAATGTGGGCCTGCGGCGGCAGGTGGAGGCGGACCGCAACCGGATCATCGAGGCGCAGGCGGTCGCGCAGGAAAATCTGCGGCTCAAGAAACTGCTCAAGCTTGTCGAGGATGATGGCAGCGAATTGCTCACGGCGCGGTTGATCGCCTCCTCCTCCTCCAGCACGAGGCGGTTTGCGCGGCTCAATGCCGGGCGTTGGCAGGGGGTACGGCCGGGCATGCCTGTGCGCGCACCGGAGGGGTTGATCGGGCGCATCCACATCACCACGCCCAATACGGCGGAGGTGCTGCTGTTGACCGACACCAGCAATATCGTGCCGGTGCGCCGGGCCAACGACAGCGTGCCTGCCATTTCCACCGGGCTTGGCGATGGGACATTGGAAATCCGGGCGCTCGCGGCGGGGCGCAACCCCTTCAAGCCCGGCGACCTGCTGGTGACGTCTGGGATCGGCGGGGTCTATCAGCCCAATATTCCGGTGGCGGTGATCGTGCGGATCGAGGGCGAGATCGCCTATGGCGTGCCCCTTGCCAATCCGTCCAAGGTCGATGCCGTGGTGGTCGAGCGCTCCTTCGAGGAAACGGTGACGCGGACCGACGTCAATGCATCGGCCACGCCGTTCGAGCCGGAAGCGGCGGAAAATGCGGCCGTCGGTACGCCACCGCCATGATCGACCCGCATCTGCAGCATGTGCCCCGCCTGGGCCGCCACCCTTCGCGCTTTCGGCTGGCGGGAACGCCGGTCATCACGGTGATGCTGGGATCGCTGGTGACGGCCCTGCCGGTCATCGCGCAATCGCCGGTCATGCCGCCTTTCGGCCTGTTGCTGCTGCTGTCCTGGCGGCTGCTGCGTCCAGACTTGTGGCGAACCTGGATCGGCGTGCCGCTCGGCCTGTTCGATGACATTGCCAGCGGCCAGCCGATCGGGTCGGCCATGTGCCTGTGGACCATCACCCTGATCGGCATCGATGCGGTCGAGCATCGTATGGTTTGGCGAAGCTATCGGCAGGACTGGTTAATCGCGTCCATGGCGATTATCTTCTGCATCGCCGGCGGCGTTTTCTTCGCGCGGATCACCGGCGGAGGAAGTATCAAGCTGTTGCTGGTTGCGCCGCAAATGCTTTGGACGGTCCTGCTCTTTCCCTTCGTCGTCCGGCAATGCGCCCGGATCGATAGCTGGCGCGTGATGGCATGAAGCTGCCCCTGCTCAAGAAGAAAACCGTTACCGAAGCCTCCCTGTCCTTCACCTTCACGCGCCGCGCGATGGTCGTGGGTGGATTGCAGGGGGCGGTCGGGGCGTTGCTGGTCGGGCGGATGGGCTGGATCAGCGTCGCGGAGAACGAGAAATATAATCTGCTGTCGGAGAGCAATCGCGTCAATCTGACGCTGATTCCGCCGCGACGGGGATGGATCATCGACCGCAACGGGCGGCCGCTGGCGAACAACCGGACGGACTTTCGCGTCGACCTGATCCCGGAGCGGGTGACGGATGCGGAGAACACGATCCGCAGCCTGGCCCATCTGCTGGCGCTGAGCGATGACGAGGTCGACCGGATCAGGGAAGAGCTGGACAAGTCGGCCGGCTTCCGGCCGGTGCAGGTGGCGGAAAAGCTGACCTATGATCAATATGCGGCGGTCAGCGTGCGGCTGCCCGACCTGCCGGGGGTCGCGCCCAACCAGGGCTTTTCGCGCAACTATCCCGGCGGGGCCACGGTTGGCCATCTGCTGGGCTATGTCGGCGCAGCGTCGGCCAAGGATTATGAGGAGCGCAAGGATCCGCTGCTGATCACGCCGGGCTTCAAGGTCGGCAAGGATGGGTTGGAGCGGTCGTTCGACAGGGAACTGACCGGCAAGCCGGGCGCGAAGCGGGTGGAGGTGACCGCTCGGGGCAAGATCGTGCGGGAACTCACCACCCGGCCCGACACGCCCGGCAATCCGATCAAGCTCACCATCGATGCGGGCTTGCAGGAATATGCCGGACGACGGCTGGCGACGCAGAGCGGATCGGTGGTGGTGATCGACTGCCATAATGGCGATGTGCTGGCCATGGCGTCGATGCCCAGCTTCGATCCCAACAGCTTTTCCGACGGCATCAGCCATCTGGAATGGGACATGCTGTCGAAGGACGACCATGTGCCCTTGCGCAACAAGACTCTGCAGGGGCTCTATCCGCCGGGATCGACGGTGAAGCCGATGGTGGCGCTGGCGTTGCTGGAGGCGGGGATTTCGCCCATGGATACCGTGAATTGCCCCGGCGCGATCCGGGTCGGCAACACGCTGTTCCACTGTCACAAGAAACGCGGCCATGGCTCGCTCAACATGCGGGGCGCGATCGCGCAGAGCTGCGACATCTATTTCTACACGATGGCGCAGCGGATCGGCATGGACCGGATCGCCAGCATGGCCCGGCGCGTGGGCATGGGACAAAAATTCGCCCTGCCCTTCCCCAGCCAAAGCTTCGGCACGGTGCCGGACCCGGCGTGGAAGCTGAAGAAATATAATCAGAAATGGCAGGTCTACGACACGGTCAACGCGACCATCGGTCAGGGCTATATGCTGATCAACCCGTTGCAGATGGCCGTGATGGCGTCGCGGCTGGCGACGGGCAGGCAATTGATGCCGAACTTCATCTTCGGCGCTCAGCGACCCTCTCCGGCGCCTGTGGGCGTGAATGAGGAGCATCTGCTGACCATCCGCGACGCGATGAGCGCGGTGGTGAACGGCGGCGGCACCGGCGGCGCGGCGCGCATTCCCCTGCCCGGCGTGATGATGGCGGGGAAGACCGGAACGGCGCAGGTCCGCCGCATCACCATGGCCGAACGCGGCGGCGGCGTGCGCAGCAACGCCTCCCTGCCCTTCAAGCTGCGCGACCATGCACTGTTCCAGGGCTTCGCGCCGTTCGACAATCCGCGCTATGCCATCGCCTGCATCATTGAGCATGGCGGCCATACCAACCGCATCGAAGACGCGCCGATGATTGCGGCGGACACCATGACCTACCTGTTCGATCAGGCGAAGGCGATGGAGAAGCTGGAGACGATCGAAAAGGATTGGGGCGGCCCTCCCGCCGAGCGGATGGCACGGCAGATGGCCGCCTACAGGCTGGCGAAAGCCATTGAGAAGGGCGAGGCACCACCTCCGGAGGCGGCCAATGCTGCCAACGGTGCCGAAGGCAGCAATGCCTCGACCGCCGCGCCACAGCTCCCGCCCCCGACGCCAGCGCCAACCGCTCCGGCCGATGCCGACGATGCGCCCCCTCCGGCGGACACAGCGCGATGAGCATCGTTCCAGAGCCCCTGACCGAATTTCCCTGGCGCGTGCTGGGCATATTGCTCGCCATTGCGGGGTTCGGGACGCTGGTTCTGTACAGCGCCGCCGGGGGCAGCATCACGCCCTGGGCGATCAATCAGGGCGTGCGCTTCGTCGTCTTTGCCGGCATGGCGCTGGTGCTGAGCCGCATTCCGCTGCGGACATTCGCCCGCTTCGCTTTCCCCGCCTATGGCCTCGTGCTGGCCGCCCTGTTTTTGGTCGAACTGATCGGCGGGGTCGCCGGGGGCAGCCAACGATGGATCAACCTCGGCTTCATGCAGTTGCAGCCTTCCGAATTCATGAAGCCGATCATCGTGCTTGCGGTCGCGCGTTTCTATGCTTTGCTGCCAGTGGGGGAAATAAGGCGCTGGAATGCCATCTGGCCGGCACTGGTGTTGATCGGCGTGCCCTTCATGCTGGTGCTGGTGCAGCCCGACCTTGGCACCGCGACGATGATCGCGGCGGGCGGGGTGACGGTGATGTTCCTCGCGGGATTGCCGCTGCGGCTGTTCGTCGGATCGGGACTGACCTTCGCCGCCATCGTCCCCATCGCCTTCAGCTTCCTGCACGATTATCAGAAGAACCGTGTCCTGATCTTCATGGACCCGGAGAGCGACCCGCTGGGCGCGGGCTATCATATCAGCCAGTCGAAGATCGCGATCGGATCAGGCGGCATATTCGGCAAGGGGTTCCTGCAGGGCACGCAGAGCCATCTCGACTATCTGCCCGAGGGGCATACCGATTTCGTCTTCGCCACCATGGCGGAGGAATGGGGGCTGATGGGCGGCGTGCTGCTGATCGGCGCCTTCATGCTGCTGTTCCGCTGGGGGATCGGCGTGTCGATGCGCGCGCAGGACAAATATGCGCGGCTGGTGGCGGCGGGGCTGACCACGACGATCTTCTTCTATGTCGCGATCAATCTGATGATGGTCATGGGCCTGGCGCCGGTGGTGGGCATCCCCCTGCCCTTCATGTCCTATGGCGGATCGTCGATGCTGACGGTCATGCTGTGCGTCGGCATCGTCATGGCCATCGAGCGGTCGGGACGGCGGCGCAGCCGGCCGGGAAGCTGGGGTTGAAATCGGGAGCGGAACGCCCCTGTTTGCAAAAATTTGCCGCGCTGGGCGATTTCCTGTTTGCAAAGTCCGATGCGACTGCTAACAGCCCGCCCACGCCAAGGCGACGGCCCATCCGGGACTAGCCGAAAGCAGGTGTGGACGCATAGCTCAGTTGGTAGAGCAGCTGACTCTTAATCAGCGGGTCCTAGGTTCGAGCCCTAGTGCGTCCACCAAATTCCTGCGGATCAAGGCGCAAGCCGAAACCGGCGTGGACGCATAGCTCAGTTGGTAGAGCAGCTGACTCTTAATCAGCGGGTCCTAGGTTCGAGCCCTAGTGCGTCCACCAAAAAAAGTGCGTGCACCAGATCCTGCCGCATATTTGTTTCTCCATAGCCAGCACTCAGCTCCTTTGATAGGCGCTCCTCTTAACCCAGGCCTCTGATCAGACCGGCAAGGCGGTGGTGAACTTCGTCATGGACAGGGCGAAGTGGGAGGCCGCGCCCGCGACTGAGGGATGGCCCAGCAGGGTCATCATCAGGAAACGGTTATAGTCAGCGACATCCGCAACGACCACGCGCAGCAGATAGTCCCATTCTCCGGACATGGAGAAGCATTCGACGATTTCCGGGCGGCCGTCGACAAATTGCTCGAAGGCGCGGCGCGCTTCCTGCGCGTGACTGCGCATGCGGATGTTGCAAAGGACGTTGACGCCGCGCCCGACCTTCTCCGGATCGACCAGCCGAACCGTACCGGCGAGGATACCCGCAGCCTCCAGCGCCTTGATCCGGCGCCAGCAGGAGGCGCTGGACGCCCCCACCCGCTCGGCCAGATCGGCATGGCTGAGCGTCGCATCTTCCTGCAGGGCCGCGATGATCTTCCGGTCGATGGCGTCTATCTGGCGATCCTGTTTCATGATCGGCAGGATAGCCATGGCGCGTATTTCATCCAAGCGCCGATTGGAATGATCCGCCGCGGATGCTTTTACCCTGACAGCGGTCCCCAAATCGCTTTCCTTTTCGGCCAGTAGGGCTATTCTGTCGGCAGGTCGCATCAGGTGACTGGGGCTGCGTAAAATGATCGACCTTTCTCCTCAGCCCCAAGACAAGAGCAGCGGCACGAAGGCGGCCCCCGCCGTACCTCAGCATGATCCGGTGCTTCGCGAAAATGGAGATGGCAAAGGCGCGCGGCAGTGGTGGCAATTTTCGCATGAGGGAGCGGAGGCTGCGATCCAGCGGCTATCGCGTTGGGCCGGACCGATCGCTCTGCTCCTGGCGCTCTGTTTGCTGGGCTGGTGGATAATCCGCTGATCCTGCTCGTGATTCGGGTTTGAGGGGGTCTGCCAGGCGCCCAACCCATCGATGAGGGGCAAACACTTAATTCAGGTCGTCGCAAATCTGGGGCAGAGCGTCTTTCAGAACAAACGGATCATCGGAAAAGCGGGTCCACGCATCCCGCCCCCGATTGTCAGCCCCTCCCATTTATGTCCTGCTGCTGCGCAACATAAATCAAAATGCTGCGGATGTCTGATGGTTAACACACTGCCGCGCGGCGGTGCCCAGCTTGACGTCAAGACATAAAAAGGGTTGCAGATGTCGAAAATTGATCTGGCGATCAAAGGTGTTCCCAGTCGCCAGCCCGCTACAGCCGCCGGTCAACGGAATGCGCGGCTTTGGTTGTGCGTGTTGCTGCTGGTCGCTGATATGGCCGCGCTCGCGACGGGCTTTGCCTTCGGGCTGCGCGCTGCCGGCTTACCATGGCTGTCGGACGGGCAATGGCCGCCGCTGGCGGGCGGCATGATCGTCTATGCCGTCCTGGCTTTCCATAATCAGGCCTATAATCCCCATTGCCTGACGCGCATGACGCAGTCCTGCCGCAGCGCGACCATGGCCTTCGCAGGAACATTGCTGATCTTCCTGTTCGTCCTGTTCTCCCTGAAGGCGACCGGGCAATTGTCGCGCCTGGGCATTTCGGCCGGAATCTTGTGCAGCGGGACTTTGCTCGTTCTGCAACGATTGATGATCGTGCACACGGTTCGCCGGAACTTTGCCGATGGACTGTTCGCGCAGTTGCTGATCATCGATGACGGCGTCATTCCCGACGATGTCAGCGGCATGGTGATCGTGGATGCGGGTGCGATCGGGCTGCGGGCCGATCTGGACGATCCCTATATGCTGCATCGGCTGGGGACGCTGCTGCGCGATTATGATCGCGCCGTGATCTCCTGCCCCGCCGAGCGCAAGGCCGACTGGGCGCAGATGCTCAAGGGCGGCAACATATTGGGCGAGATCATCGTGCCGGAACTGGACCCGATGGCGCCGCTCGCCGTGCAGGCCTATCGCGGGACGCCGACTTTGGTGGTGTCGCGCGGGCCGCTGAACCTCGCCAACCGGGCGAAGAAGCGGTTGCTCGACATCGCGTTGACGGTGCCGGTGCTGATCGCGCTCGCCCCGCTGATGGCGGTCATAGCGATCCTCATCAAGCTGGATTCGCCGGGGCCAGTCTTCTTCCGGCAGGAGCGGATCGGGCGCGGCAACATGCTGTTCCATATCCTGAAATTCCGCAGCATGAAGGTGGAGCAATGCGACGCCGCTGGCGCCACTTCGACGCAGCGGGACGACAATCGGATCACGCGGATCGGCGCCTTCATCCGCAAGACCAGCATCGATGAACTGCCGCAGCTCATCAATGTGCTGCTGGGCGAGATGAGCCTGGTGGGGCCGCGCCCCCATGCACTGGGGTCGACGGCGGAGGAACAGCTTTTCTGGCAGGTCGATCGGCAATATTGGCACCGCCATGCGCTGAAGCCGGGGATTACTGGCCTGGCGCAGATCCGTGGGTTCCGGGGCGCGACCGAAACGCGGCGCGACATATTGAACCGCGTCGAGGCGGATCTGGAATATCTGCACGGCTGGAGCCTGACGCGCGATATTGCGATCCTGTTCGGGACGCTCAACGTCCTGGTGCACAAGAACGCCTATTAGTGGCACTTCCCATCCTCCCTACATGGGGAGGATTTGATAGAAACGACTCGAAGAAGCGCCAAAGACGCAAAGAGCGCAAAAAGGTTCCGCAAGAAAAACGAAATTCACGACGAATTGTTGCCGCAAACGCCTTACCGCAAAATATCTTATCCCAGATTAATGATTCGGTGATCCCTGGCTGTCATATGCGACGAATTGATGTCGTCGCCCTTCCCTTCCCAACTATTTGTTAACCGCAAAATCGGATATGTCCGTCATCACCAATCGGGCGGCGGGAACAGCGACGTGGCGGAAGATTTTGCAGTGGCGGCAGTGGCACCTACGTTGATCGAAACGGCAGAGGTCCGTCGGGACATTCCGACGCATGTCGATGGCATCACTTTTGTCGATCGAGCCGAACAGGGCGTGCAGTTCGTCTCGCGCTGGGCGGGCATTCTTGCTTTCGTCGGAGCGGTGGCGGCGATCGTCTGGCTGGTCGTCTGAGCGGAATCGCTCAAGCCTCCAAGCTTTCTCCCAGATTAACAGCTTCAGGGTGCGGCGGGACGGTCCCGGCGCGCCCTCTTTTGCGATGACCTGAGCCGTTGTTTTGACACGATAAGCTGCTTTCCAGGCAGTGGCGTTACGGTGAAATCCCTATAGCATGACCGAATTGCTGCAATGCAATAAGGGTCGAAGATTGACAATATGCAATGAACCACATTTGCGGGGCAGGTTTTCTGCGCCCTGCAAAAACGAATTCCAATGGTCGCGCACCTTCATGGCCGCTGCGCTAAGTGGTGCGTCAATTGTTGCGGCCGTTCCTTCCGTTCTGCATGCGCAGAATGATGACGGAACGACTGTGCAGAAACGCGTCCAGAATCCGGAAGAGGAAAAGCGCCTCAAACAATATGGTCTTCATCTGACCGCCGGGCTCGACCTTCTCTATGATGACAATGTCTATCGCGTGGACGACCGGGTGGAAAATCCGACCGACGATCTGATCGTGACGCCTTCGGTGGAGGCCACTTTTGGCAGGCCGATCGGGCGGCACGACATATTACTGCGCGGCAAGATCGGTTACGACCGCTTCATTTCCGAGGGCCAGCGCAGCAAGTTGCGGCTGGATACGGAGGCGAAGGCGAATATCCGCTTCGGCGCCACCTGCCTGATCACGCCCCGGGCGGCCTATCGCCAGCAGCGGGCCGATTATGGCGACATCAACTCGGCCACGGAAAATCTCCAGAAATTTGCGACTATCGGCGCCGATTTCACCTGCGAGCGGCCGGGGCTGTTTCCGGTGGCGAGCTATGAACATGACACGACGCGCAACGCCGCTGCGTTCGACTATGCCGATCAGACCAGCGATACCTTCATGGGCGGCGTGGGCTATTCCATGCCCAGCCTCGGGACGCTGACCGCTTATTATGAGCGGGTGAACAGCAAGCGCGACACGCTGGGGATTGAGAACCGGATCAACAGCTATGGCGTCCGTTTCCAGCGCGCCGTAACGCCGATCACGCAGATCGACGCCGATCTGCGCTGGCTGGACGTGAACAGCGACAGCACGGCAGTGGGCGGCTATAATGGACTGGGCTGGAAGGTTAGCCTTTCCACCCAAGCCATTCCGCGCCTGAAACTGACCGCCACGACCGAGCGGGCGATCATCAACGACAGCCTGATCGCCAGCGGTTTCGCCATCGACACCAGCTATCGCATCCAAGGCGAATTCTCGATCTCCGAACTCACCTCAGCCGGGCTATATGCGGAGTGGGACCGGCGCAAATTCCGGCAGGATGCGGCGCTTCGTCCCTATTCGATCACGGCTGATCGCAATCGTCGCTTCGGCGCCATGTTGACGAGGAAACTTTCGGACCGCTTCGATCTTACGCTCGACGCCCAGCATTACGTCCGCAGAACGGACACCAGCGTATCCAATTATAGCGGTACGCAAGTGACGCTGGGCGCAGCTCTGCATTTTTAGATCCTCACCATATTGGGAGCTTGCGCTGTGAAAGCCGATACTCTCCTGAAATCCATGTCCGCCTTGCTCATGATTGCAGGACCCATCTCCGCGACTGCACAAACCGTAGCCGGAACCACGACGACGACTGCGGCCACGCCCCCCGCCCCACAGGCGGCGAGCGCCGGCTATCAGCTTGGGCCCAATGACGAGCTGAAGATTTCCGTTTTCGGTCAGCCCGACCTGTCGACCACCACCCGCATCAAGGAGGACGGCACTGTCCTGCTCGCGCTGGTCGGCCCGGTCACGGCCAAGGGCAAGACGACATCGCAGCTCGCGCAGGACATCGCCTCGGGCTATGCCAGCGGCGGATACCTCACCAAGCCGTCCGTCAGTGTCGAGGTCAGCAATTATGTGAGCCGCTTCGTCACGGTCCTCGGCAATGTGCCGGAGGCGGGCAATTATCCGCTCGACCGCGACTATACGGTGGCGTCGATGCTCGCCAAGGCGGGTGGGTCGACCAAGGATGGCGCCAATGCCGTCATCCTGACGCCCGCCGACGGCAGTGGGCCGGTGCGCATTTCGCTGGCCGATATGGCGGCGGGCGCGATGCGGCCGCTCAAGGCAGGCGACACGCTGTTCGTGCCGCCTGCCGAGAAAATCTATGTCTACGGCCAGGTCCAGCAGCCCGGCGCCTTTGCTTATGCGCCGGGCCAAAGCTTCCGGCAGGCATTGGCGCTGGCGGGCGGACCGACGCTGGCCGGTTCAACGAAACGCATAAAAGTCCGGCGGGAGGGGAAGGAAATACAGGCCAATCTGGATGATCCGGTGAAGCCTGAAGACGTCCTCATCATCCGGGAGAAGCTGTTTTGACGACACTCGATCAAAGCTTCACGCACCAACGATCCGGCCTGTTCGACCGGTTCCTGTCCCTGACGCGAAGCAGCGAAAAGCGCAACGAACGCGTCATAGCTGACGATGTGCCGCTGCATCTGGATGTGCCCGCGCTGCCGGGCTTCCGGCAGGAGGCATTGGAGGCGGCGACAGAAGGCTCCGCCCACCGTCCGCTTTCGATGAGCGCCATGGCCGCGCCGATCAAGCCGATCAGCCTGCGCCGCGACAGCATCTACGCCGCGTTCAACACCGCCATGCCGGTGACGGACCGCCATGGCCTGGCCGGGCGCAACAGCGAACTGGAAAAGCTGGTCGAGGCGATCGTCGTGCAGCGCAAGCACGCCGTCATCTTCGGTACGCGCGGGTCGGGCAAGACCTCCCTCGCCCGCGTGTTCGGTGATCTGGCGGACGAAGCGGGCTGCATCGCCCTCTATGCCTCGGCCAATGGAGAAGCGGATTTCGACTCCCTCTTCCGCCCCTTCCTGACCGAATTGCCGATGAGCAGCGCGGGACAGGAGCGGGCGCGCAAGATGATGGGCGAGCCGCTCGATGTCTCCCGCCTCTCCGCCCTGCTGGTGGAGGAAGTGCGCGAGCGCGCCATCCTCATCATTGACGAATATGACCGGGTGCAGTCCGAAACGGCCAAGCAGGACGTGGCAACGCTGCTCAAGCTGCTGACCGACATTCATTCGCCGGTTCAGGTCGTGCTGGTCGGCATCGCCAGCGACATTGACGGGCTGATCGCGGCCCATCCTTCGCTCCGCCGTCACCTGGTGCCGCAGCGGGTCGCGCCGATCCCCAAGCCGGAACTGGAGCGGCTGTTACTGGCCTGCGCCAATAATGCACGGCTTTCCATCGATGAAGATGCGCTGGACATGCTGGCGAGCGCGGCCATGGGTTCGCCCTATCATGCGCGGCTGTTCGGCATGTCGGCGGCTCTAGTGACGGAAGCGGCTGCACGCGACCGCATGGCGCTTGCCGATATCGAGCAGGGGCTGGTGTCCGCGCTGGAGGATTGGGAGGAAATGAGCGGCCAGACATATGCGCTGTTCCGCCGCATCCTTTGGGAAGCCGGATCAGCGCCGGGTGTTGGCCGCCGGATGATCGCGCTCGCCGCCGTGGTGGCGTCTCAGATGTCGGCTATCAGCTATGAGCGGCTGGTGAAGTTCGGCCATGAAGTGCTGGGCGGCGGGTCGATCAATGAAGGCCAGGCGCGCGACGCCATGACACGGTTGCAACCCGCTCTGGTCCCGACACCCAATGGCGAACTGTGGATGTTCGAAGATACGCTGGCGCCGCAATTCCTGCTGCTGATGGCGAAGCAGCCGGTGCAGAGCGCACCGCCTGTCCAGACGCCCGCCGAGGAAATGCGCGCCCTGCTCAAGGGAGTGGACGGGCTATGACCATGAACCCGATGGATTTGCTGGCGGCGCTTCAGGCGCGCTGGCGCACGGCGGCGATGATCGGGGGAATATTGTTCCTTCTGATCGCGATCACCGCCTTTTTGCAACCGCGCCAATATATGGGCACGGCCTCGCTGCTGCTCGACCTGTCGCAGACCGACCCGACCGACACCAATACGGCGCAAGGTCCAAAGCCGGATACCGATTCCATTCTGGGCACCCAGACGGACATCATCCGCAGCGGCAAGGTGTTGAACGCCGTCGCCAGGGAAGCGGGCTTCGTCGACGCCCAGCCGACCGACATGCCGGCCGATGCGCGGCTGCAATCGGCGGCGGCCCTGGTCGGCAAGAATATGACCATTACCACCGGGCGGCAGAGCAATGTGCTCCAGATCCAGTATCTGGACGCCGATCCGCAGGTCGCGGCCAAGGTCGCCAATCTGATCGCCAAGATCTACATGCGCGAGCAGGTGGAACTGCGCGCTTCCCCGGCGCGCGGTTCGGCCAAATGGTTCGACGAGCAGACGCAGGAAGTGCGTCACCGCTATGAAATCGCCCAGAAGAAACTGTCCGACTTCCAGCGGGCGCATGACATTATCGGCATCAACCGCATGGACCTTGAGGCCGAAAAGCTCAAGAACATGTCCTATCAGTTGACCCAGGCGCAGGCGGAAGCGGCGGCGGCCCGGTCGAAGGCTGGCGCAGGCAGCGTATCCGACATCGAAGGGTCGCTGATCGTCCAGAATTTGCAGGAACAGGTGGCGGAGCAGTCCGCCAAGGTGTCCGAACTGCAAAAGACGCTTGGCCCCAACCATCCGAGCATGGCGGCAGCCAATGCGCAGCTTTCCGAGCTTCAATCGAAGCTGGCGTCGGCGCGGTCCAGCCAGGCCGGTGCGGTCAGCGCGAACAGCGTGGCGGCCAGCCGGCGGGAGGGCGACCTCAAGTCCAACATGGCCGGGCAGGAGGATCGCATGATCCGCATGTCCGACGTGCAGGACCAGTTGATGGTGCTCCAGCGTGACGTCGATGCGGCGCGCCAGACCTATGACACGGTGCGCCAGCGCTTCAACGAGGCGACGCTCAAGAGCCAGATCTCTCAGCCCAATGCCAGCCCGCTCGATGCGGCAACCGTTCCTCTGCTGCCTGCCAAGCCCAACATCATGCTCTGGCTGATCGGCGGGATCGCCCTGGGTCTGGTCGGCGGAGTAACTGCCGTGATCCTCATGGAGATCATCCATCCGCGCGTTCGCTCGGCAGCCGGCGTGGCCCGCGCGACCCAAGTCGACGTCATTACCGAACTGATGCCGGTGCCCACAGGTGGCGGCTGGTTCTTCAAGCAGCAGGAGGCCGCATGAGACTGCGTTCTACGGCAGGCGCCCCGCCTCAACTCACGCCGGGCAGCGCGACGACGCTACGCCCCCGCGCCCGCGACAGCCATAATTTCGCTCGCCTTGCAGTAGAGCACGGCTTTCTGGCGGAAGCCGACGTGCATCAGGTCGAGGGTCACGCCCGGTCCCAGGGTCTGGCGCTGCATGATGCGGCAGTCGACCTGGGATTGCTGAACCCGGAGGATGCGGGAATCCTCGCCGCCTTGCAGGGTGGCTTCTCCCTGCTGCCGCAGGGCGACCAGCGGGTCGATCCGCTCGTGGTCGCGGCTTTCGATCCCGCCAACGCCTATGCCGCCAAGGTGCGGACGATCCGCGCCAAGATGCGCGCGGCGGCCAAGGATGGCGACCCCGCCTCCCTGCGGCTGGCGGTGCTGGCGATCGAAGCGGGCGACGAGGCCGCGATCATGGCGGCCAATCTGGCGGTCGTGCTGGCGCAGATGGATGGGCAGACGATGCTCATCGACGTCGACATGGGGCGGCCTTCGCTCGACCGGCTGTTCCGGGTTGCCAACAAGGCCGGGCTTGCCGAACAGTTGATGGGCAGCGCCGCACTGCTGCCGGCAGCCAAGACGGCGGTCGAGGGGCTGTGGCTGATGACCGCTGGCCGGGCTTCCGGTAGCGCGACGAGCCTTGTCACTCGCGGACCGCTGGCGGAAACGGCCAATGGCTGGGGGCTGCGCGACATATCGATGCTGTTCTATCTGGCGGAGCGCAAGGGCGATCAGACACCCTATGGCAGCATATTGGCGGGCTTCGACGCGGTGGTCATCGTCGCGCGGCGCGGGGATACGGCGATTGCTGACATGCGCCGGGTGATCGACGATCTGGATCGTCATGGCGTGCCCATTGCCGGGACGGTGATTGCATGAGCGCCGAACATGCGCTGGCGCGTCACCAGCCTCTTCCGTCTCCCGGCATCGGGCAGGACGCGCCTGTAGCCCATGTCGGCGGCTTGCCCGTATCGACCCTGTCGCTCGATGCGCTGATCGCGAAGATGCTGGTCGAGGCGCCCTTGCGACGGAGCCTGGACCAGCCACCCTTGCTGGTGTTCGACGCCAATGGGCAGGGTCTGTCGATGAATGCCAGCAACCCGGATTTCCGGGCCAATCTGGCGCAGGCAGACCTGATCCATGCCGACGGACAGATCATCGTCGCAGCGTCCCGCTGGTTGGGCGGGCCGCATATCGCTGATCGATCCAGCACGACGGACATGTTCATCGACAGCCTGGAACCAGCGGCGCAGGCTGGCGTCAGCTATTATCTGCTCGGCGGCGAGGAGAAGGTGAACGCCGCCTGCGCGGAGGAGATCGCCTCCCTCGCGCCCGGGCTGCAACTGGCCGGGCGGCGCAACGGCTTCTGGAAGCCGGAGGATGAGGACGCTGTGATCGATGCGATCAACGCGGCCTCGCCGGATGTCCTCTGGGTCGGTACCGGCAAGCCGCGTGAGCAGGCCTTCTGCGTGCGCAACCGGGAGCGGATCAGGGCGGGCTGGATCGTCACCTGCGGCGGGCTGTTCAATTACATTACCGGCGATTATCCCCGTGCGCCACTGTGGATGCAGAAGTCCGGCTTCGAATGGCTGCACCGCATGGCGACGCGGCCCAAGGAACTTGCCTGGCGCTATATCACCACCAATCCCCATGCGCTCTGGCTGATCTGGAAACACCGCCATGGCTGAAGTTCAGGCCGTGGAGGATAAAGCCCGCGTCCAGCGCCTTGGCAGCCTGTTCGGCCGCTTCGGGCTGGCCAGCCTGTCCTCGGCCATCGTCTCGGTCAGCCATTTGCTGGTCCAGCTTTTTTCCATCCACCATCTGGGAACGGCGGCCATCGGCACGCTGGCCTTCCTGCTGGTGATCATCCAGTTCGGCTACAGCCTGTCCAATGCGCTGGTATCGACGCCCTACACCATCGCCGTGAACCAGAGCGACGAGGCGGAAGCGAGGAACTTCGACTTCTTCTTCCCGGTCAATCTGATGCTGGCGGCCAGTCAGGGGCTGATCTGCGCGGCGATTGCCTGGGCGACGGCCACGCCGATGGCGGCTTTACTGTTCGGATTGGCGGGGACGTTGTCGCTGATCCGCTGGTTCGGGCGATCCAACGCCTATGCGCATCATGCCCCGGCGCGGGCCGCCCGATCGGACCTGGCCTATGCCGGGACGATCCTGGTCGGCCTGCTGATCGCGATGCGGACGGGCGCCGACATGCCAGCCATTGGCGGCATGTTGGTGGCGGCCAGTCTGGTGGGTCTGCTGCCCTTCGGCCTTGCCTATGTGCAGCGGCATTTCGTCATGGCTCCGGGCCGCGCCTTGAGCGCCTATCACCCGGTATGGAAGGAGCAATCCGCCTGGACGCTGGTGGGCGTGCTGTCGACCGAAGCTACATCCAACTCGCACAGCTATATCGTGACGCTGCTGGCCGGTCCGACCGCTTTCGCGCCGATTGCGGTAGGAATGCTGTTCTTCCGTCCGGTCAATGTCTGCATCACCGCCCTCACCCAGCTTGAGCGCCCCCGCATGACCCGCGCCGTCGCGCGCGGCGATCATGGCGCGGCAATCAAGTCGGAGCGCGTGTTCATGGCCGCGCTGGTGATGCTGTGGCTGGCGACCTGCGCGGTGGCGGCGCTCGCTCTCTATGCCTTTCCGGGCCTGATCCTGAAACCCACGCTGGACCACCGGCTGGTGATGATCGCGATGGGCCTCTGCGCCCTCCTCTCCCTGGTCCAGTGCGTGCAGACGCCGATGAGCGTCATGACCCAGGCCCGCAAAGCCTTCCGCCCTCTCGCCGCGCAGAGCATGCGGAGCTGTGGCGTCGGCCTCGTCGCCGTGACGCTGCTGGTGTGGGGCGCCGCGCCCGTCTTCTCCATTGGCGGCGTCGTGCTGTCGCAGCTCGTCATGATGCTCGGCATCTGGCAGCTCGACCGCAAATGGCGGCGCGACCAGCGGGGAGTCATCTGACCATGGCGACAAGCTGGCATCGCGGCGGCATCGCCGCTCCCCCCGCCGCCCAGAGCGGCGGCGGCGAGAGCATGCGCATGGTCTGGGTCACCCAGATCTTCTATTTCGTCTTCCTGATGATGGTCTTCATCGGCCAGCAGCCCTTCGCATCCCGCACGCAGGACGAGCTGGTGGCGATGGCACAGGAAAATGACGGGTCCGACCTGTTCAAGCAAATGCTGTTCATCGGTTTCGCCCTGTTGCTGACCGGCGTGCAGATCATCCGCAAGCATCCGCTGCAATATAAATTCACTTTCTGGCCGCTGGCAATCATGCTGGTCTGGTTCTTCATCTCCTGCACCTGGGGCGTCGATCCGTTCGTATCCTTCAAGCGGGCGATGCAGCAGTTGATCGTGATCTACATCACCTTCTGCGCGCTCTCGCTGATGGGACCACAAAGATTGTTCGACGCCTTGCGCGCGGCGCTGATCGTGTCGCTGATCATCTGTTGGGTGTCCTTGCCGCTGACACCCGCCGCCGTGCACCCGCCGACCGAAAGCGACAAGGCGCTGATCGGCGCATGGCGTGGTTTCTTCTTCCACAAGAATATCGCGGGCGCCGTCATGGCATTGACCTTCATCGTCTGCGGCAATGCATGGATCGACCGGCGCAAATGGTATTACGCCCTGTTCGCAGTCATGGCCTTCGTCTTCGTGATCGGGACCAAGAGCAAGACTTCCCTCGCGCTGTGCGTCGGCATGTTGGCGATCAGCAACATCTATCGGGCATTGAGCGACAACACGCAGAAACGGGCGATCCTGCTGCTGGGCCTTGGTTTCGGCATGGTCGGGTTCCTGGGGCTCTATATCGCCTATCAGCCGACCATCGAGCGGCTGTTCGCTGACCCGACCAGTTTCACCGGGCGCGTGTCGATCTGGCGGGTGGTGTTCGATTATCTGGCAGACCACCCCTATCTCGGCGCTGGCTTTGGCGGCTTCTGGCAAGTCGGCGTCAACAGTCCGGCGCATGATTATCTGAACCAGCAATTCCAGATGCTGACCGCCCATTCGCATGACGGCTATCTGGAAATCTGGGTGACGACCGGACCGCTAGGTCTGGTCATGCTACTGGTCAGCTTCCTCGCTTTGCCCGCTTATTGGTTCCTGACGGGATCGACGAAAGAGAACCAGGCACTGATGGTCCCCGCCTTCGCGATCTGGGTCTTCGTCATGTACCAGAATCTGCTGGAAACCAGCTTCTTCGACAAGGATCGCCAGGTCTGGGTGATCTTTCTGGCGGCGGTCGCGACCGCCCACGCAACCTTCAAGGCCAAACCGCGCCCGCAATGGTCACGGCGGCATCGTCTCCCGCAGGAGAGCGTCAATGGCTAACATCATCATCTGTATCGCCACCTGCAACCGGCCGCAGGGACTGCGCCGCACGTTGGACTCTCTCGCTGCGCAACAGACGCAGCACAATCTGGAAGTGCTGGTGGCCGACAATGACGCCGCCAGGCAGGAAGGGCTGGCCGTGGTCGAGCAGCTTGCTTCACAGGGCTATCGCTGGCCGATCGAGGCTCTGCTGGTGGCGGAGCGGGGCATTCCGCTGGTGCGCAACGCGCTCGTCGCCGCCGCGCTGGCACGGCCCGGTGCGACCCATATTGCCATGCTTGACGATGACGAGGCTGCCTCCCCCGGCTGGATCGATGCCATGACGGATACGGCGCAGCGTTGGGATGTCGATGTGGTCGGTGGCGCGGTGCTGCGCGAAATGGACAGCGCCATCGCGCCCTGGGCGGCGCGCCATCCATTGCTTGCCCCAAAGCAACGCGGGCAGTCCGGCCCTGTGGCGCTGGTGGACAGCACGGCCAATGTGCTGATGGCCGCCACCGCCCTGCGCGCCATGGGCGAGCGGCCGTTCGATGACCGCATGGCGTTGACCGGCGGGTCGGACAAGCAGCTTTTCACCCGCATGCAGCGCAAGGGCTTCCGCTTCGCCTGGTCGGAGGAGGCGGTCGTCACCGAACTCATCCCCGCCAGCCGCGTCACCGCCAAATGGCTGCTGATGCGCGGCTATCGCGTCGGCATGACCGACATGATGGTCGAGCGCTTCCACAAGGGCCGCCTGCGCACATTGCTGGGCGAAGCGCCGCGCATCGTCGCGGGTTTCCTGATCGGCTCGCTGGGCGCGGTCGCGACGCTCGACCAAGGCAAGCGGGTCGAGCGCCTCGGCAAGCTTTATCGCGCCGCGGGCAAGATCGCTGGCCTCGCCGGATTTCATTATGAAGAATATCGAAAGGTGCATGGCGCATGACCAATGCAGCCCCCCAACCCTTTTTCTCCGTCGTCATCCCTCTCTACAACCGGGCGGAGATCGTCGGTGACACGATCCGGTCCGTGCTGGCGCAGGACTGGCAGGATTTCGAGATCGTCGTGATCGACGACGGATCACATGACAATCCCGGCCGGGTGATCGACGCCATAGGCGATCCCCGCGTCCGCTATATCCGGCAGGATAATGCGGGCGGCGGCGCGGCGCGCAACCGGGGCATCATGGCGTCGGACGGGCGCTATATCGCCTTTCTCGATTCCGACGACCTGTTCCTGCCGGGCAAGCTTTCCATCATGGCGCAGGCGCTCGCGGGAGATGATGGGCGCGCCGTCCTCTATTCGCGGATGAAGGTAGACCGGGGCGTCGACCGCTACTGGATCAGGCCCGATCGCGGCATTCGGGAGGGGGAGGATGTGGGTGAATATCTGTTCTGCGCCAACCAGTTCATGCAGACCAGTACCATGGTCGTGCCGACGCGAATGGCGCAGGAAGTCCTGTTCGACCCGGCGCTCAAGAAAGGACAGGATCTCGACTTCTGCGTCCGGTTGCAGGGCGCGGGCGCGCGGTTCCGGATGATCGACCAGGCGCTGACCGTCTGGCTCGACGCGACCGAGGCGGGCCGTACATCCTATGTGAAGGGCTATGAGACCTCGCTCGACTGGCTCGACCGCTGCGGCCATATGCTGACCAACCGGGCGCGGCGGGGTTATCGGGCAACGGTGCTCGCCTATCATATGGCGCCGATCAAGCCGGTCGTGGCGATCAAGGACCTTGCCATCGGCATGGTCGCGGGCGGCGTTCCGCCCCGCGTGATCGCCCGGCAGGTGCTGCGTTCCTATCTGCCCAAGCCGCTTTATCGGTCACTGGTCAACGGCTTCGTGCTGCGGTTCGGCAAGGCCGGGGCAGCCACCAGTGGAGCCAGTTCGTGATGACCGCATGGCAACCTCCCTCCAGCTTGAAAGCGGCTGCCGCCACGCCGCTCTTTTCGGTCATCATCCCGACCTATCAGCGCCGCGATGCGGTGGTCGCCGCCGTCATGTCCGCGCTAGAACAGACCATCGCCATCATCGAAGTCATCGTCGTGGTCGACGGATCGACCGACGGGACGGAGGTGGCGTTGGGCGCGATCAACGATCCGCGTCTCAAGGTCATCGTGCAGGAAAATCGCGGGGCGGCGGCGGCCCGGAACAAGGGCATCGACCATGCCCGCGGGCGCTATATCGCTTTCCTGGATTGCGACGACCGTTTCCTGCCCCATCATCTGGCCGACCTGTTGCCGCTGGTGCAGGAGAGCGAGGATGTCGTCGCCTATGGCCAGGTGCTGGCGGATCGCGGCGAAGGACGCAATTTCCTGAAGCCCCCCCGCGCCATCGCCAGCGGCGAGACGATGGACCGTTACCTGATGTGCGATCGCGGCTTCATCCAGACCAGCAGCATGGCGCTCAGCCGGATGCTGGCGGGGAAAGTCCGCTACCGCGAGGATGTGAAGTTCGGTGACGATACCGATTTCGCGCTGCGCCTGTCCCTGGCCGGGGCGCGTTTCCTGATGACGGAACGGCCGGGCACCATTTGGGCCGACCGGCACGCCGACGACCGGCTGTCGGCCGTGCGCGGCAGCATCGGCAGCCTGGCCTGGCTCAAGGATCTGCGCCCGCATATCAGCCCCCGCGCCTTTTCCGCCTATATGGGCTGGCATGCCGCGAAAAGCATCTGGCCGACCAGCCGGCGGCAGGCGATGCGCTACTATCTGGGGGCGGTTTGCCGGGGGGCTTTCGGGCCTAGGCTGGCGGCGACGGTGCTGTTGCAGATCGTGATGCCCGACCCTGTCTATCGCCGCATTTCCGACCGGTGGATCGACTTTTCCCACATGCTTGCGGGCAGAGGACAGCGGCTATGAAGCGACGCGAATTTCTGGCCGGAGCGGCGGCGCTCACCGCCTGTTCGCCCATTCCGCCAAGCGCGGCGCAGGTCGGCGGGACGGCGGGCCTTGCCGCCCACGCCCGCAAGTCGGGCCGCTATTTCGGCGCCGCGATCAAATCCCGCCAATTGCGCGAAGACCCTGATTTCACGGCCGCCATCGCCCGCGAATGCGACATGGTGGTGCAGGAATACGAGCTGAAGCGCGGCACGACCGAACCCAAGCCCGCCAAATATGATTTCAGCGGCGCCGACCAGATCATCGCCTTCGCGCAGGAGCATCGCATGCGGGCGCGGGGCCATGCGCTGGTCTGGTACGCCGCGCAACCGCCCTGGCTGGAGCCTGCGCTAAAACGCGCAGACATTGCGGGACGCCGGAAGTTGATGACCAGCTATATCGACGTCGCCATGCGCCGTTATGCGGGCAAGATCCGCGAATGGGACGTGGTCAACGAAGCCATCGAACCCAATGACGGCCGCGCCGACGGCATGCGCGCGAAAAGCATGTGGCTGGACGCGCTGGGCGAGGAGTATATCGACATCGCCTTCCACCGCGCCCGCGAGGTCGATCCCCGGCCCATGCGTTTCCTGACCGATTTCGGGCTAGAGCATGACTCCCCCCGCTGCGAGCGGCGCCGCACCGCCATGCTGAAACTGCTCGACCGGCTGATGGCGCGGGACGTGCCGATCGATGCGATCGGCATACAGGGGCATCTGAAACCCTATAAGGAAGGCTTCAACCAGGCGGTGTTCGCGCGCTTTCTGGAGCAATTGAACGGCTATGGGCTGGCGCTGTCCATCACCGAATTCGACATTGCCGACCGGGGCGGCCCGCCCAGTCCGGACAAGCGTGACCGGGAAGTCGCCTCCGTGGCGAAGGCGTTTCTCGACGTCGCGCTCGACAATCCGGCGATGCGCTCGGTGCTCTGCTGGGGGCTGTCAGACCGCTATAGCTGGCTGTCCAATTTCAAGGATTATAAATGGCCCGACGGCCAGCTTTCGCGTGGCCTGCCGCTGGACGGGCAGATGCGCCGCAAACCACTGTGGGACGCCATTGCCGCCGCCTTCGACGCGGCCCCCGCCATAAGGAGCGCAGGCGCATGAGAATTTCCTCGCTGACCGGCCTGCGCGGCGTGGCGGCGGTATCGGTGCTGCTGTACCATATCCCGCATAATCCGACGTTCGAGGCCTTTCGCCTGCCCCTCTTCTCCCGCGCCTATCTGGCGGTCGACCTGTTCTTCATCCTAAGCGGCTTCGTGATTTCCTTCGGCTATCACGACCGGGTGGTGAACCATCTCGGCCGCGCCAGCTATGCCGATTTCCTGATCAACCGCATGGCACGGGTGTGGCCGCTGCATCTGATCGTCACGCTGGTGTTCATGGCCCGCATCCTGCTCAATATATCGGGCAATCAGGCGATCGATCTCAACGCCGCCAATGTGATCAGCAATATCTTCATGGTCCAGAGCTGGGGCTGGGGCACGGAACCGATCGCGGGCAATAGCTGGTCGGTCAGCACGGAAGTCGCCGCCTATCTCATCTATCCGCTGATCGCGATCATTGCCTTTTCGCGATGGGCGTGGGTGCAGGGGCTGCTGTGCGTCGGGATATTGGCGCTGGTGGCCCTGTCGGGTCGGGGTTCCAGCGGGCCGCTGGACGTCAATGACAGCGATACGGTGCTAACGCTGCTACGCTGCCTTGCCGGTTTCTCGCTGGGCGTGCTCAGCTATCGCTGTGCGGAAAAGGACTGGTGCAGACGCCTGATCGACCGGACGGGCGGCTTTGCCATGATCTGCGGGCTGATCGCGCTGGCGCTGCTGCTCCCCGGAAAGGCCGATGTGCTGGTGGTCTGCCTGATGCCGGCGCTGGTGCTGAGCTGCTATTATAATGGCGCGGCAGCTCGGGCGGTGATGGCCAATCCGGTCAGCTTCCATCTCGGCCTTATCAGCTATTCCATCTATCTCTGGCATCCGCTGGTGCGCGACGTGTTCGCGCGCGGCATGGGGGTTGCGCACAAGCATGGGATCACCGGCTTCGACGGGCTGATCCTCGCCGCCATGCTGGTCGCGACCTGGCTGCTCTGCTGGGCGAGCTATGCGCTGGTCGAGGTGCGCGGGCATCAGCTCATCAAATGGTTCCAGCGCGGCGGGCGCAGCCGCAAGCCCGCCGTGGAGGCTGCCGCCTGATGCCTGCGGTCTGGATCGCCATCCCCACCTTCCGCCGCCCTGAGCAGCTTCGGCATCTGCTAGAGACGTTGCCGGGGATTACCGACCGCCATGACGTGATGCTGCTGGTGGCCGACAATGATCCCGACCGCCAGGAGGGCGCCGCCGTCGTGCGCACCCTGTTGGCGGAGGGGTATCGCCCGCCCGTGACGCTGCTGACGGTAGCGCAGCCGGGGCTTTGCGCGGTGCGCAATGCAATCACCAACGCCGCCCTCGACGATCCGGCGATGCGTTTCCTGGCCATGATCGACGATGATGAATGGCCCCAGCCCGGCTGGCTCGACGCGCTGCTGATCTGTCAGGCGCAGGTGGGCGCGGATGTCGTGGCGGGGCCGGTGGATAGCTGTTTCGTGGGCCAGTCGCCCCGTTGGGCGCGGGAAACATTGGTCTTCCGCCCGGAGGAACGGCCATGGGGCGCCACCGGCATGCTGTGGGCGAGCAACAACCTGCTGGTCAGCCGCCGCGCCTTTGCGATGATCGCAGCGCCCTTTTTCGATCCGCGCTTCAACCGCAGCGGCGGGGAGGATCTGGATTTTCTAGCTCGCCTGCATGACGCCGGAGCGCGGTTCGGCTGGTCCCCCGATGCGCGGGTCAGCGAATGGGTGCCGGTAGAGCGGGCGCGCCTTTCCTGGGTGCTGAAACGCATGTGGCGCATCGGCTGCACCGAAACCATGGCGCGGCGCAAGGCTCTGCCCGGCCGGATCGGTACGGCAAAGCTTCTGGCCCGGTCGATCGCGATATTGGGATTGCGGACGGCCGGGTTGGCGGCTCTACTGCTGCCCGGCGCGCGTCGGGTCGACATCGCCGGGCAGTGGGTCAAAAGTTGGGGGCGCCTCTATGCCCTCGCGGGCGGCGCCCAAAGCTATTATGGCGCGCTGTAGATCTTGAAGCTCTTGACGGTCATGTCGCCCGATCCGTCGTCATAGGTGCTGTTGGTCTTCACCGCGACATCCATGATCGGATAGAAGCGGAAACCCTGGAAGGGATTGACCGACTGGTAGGTTTCCACGCCGTCCACGAACCAGGTGATATAGTCGCGCTGGATGTCCACGGCGAAGCGATGGAAACCCTGACTATAGCCGCTGAGGCCATAGGCCTGTTGCGTCTGGATCGTGACGCCCCGCGCATCGTAGCGGGTGCTGTTCGCGCCGACATGGATGGTGTGCGCGACATGGCGGTCGAAATCCCAAAAACTCTGATAGCCAAAGCCCTCATAAATATCGATTTCCGGCGGCCAGCCGCTGGTAGACACCAGCCAGAAGGCAGGCCATGAGCCGCGCCGGTTAGGCATTTTGGCTTCCCATTCATATTGGCCATAGCCGATCTGCGTCGCCAGGAAATTGCGGCCATCCAGCACCGACGATCCATAATACCAGGTCTGGCCGCCATAGCTGATCGGCGTCTTCAACTTCTGCGTGTGCAGGACCAGGCCGTCCGTTCCCCAATAGACCGGCCCTTCGATGCCGGGGAAGATGCTGGAATCAAGGTACAGGCCGGTCTCGCCATTGGAGCTTTGTGTCCGGCCATTGGCGAGCGAGGTCGCCCAGCGATCCCAACCGCCATCGGGCGAACGCTTGTGCGTATCCTTGCGCAGTTCGAACTGGAGCGTGCCCGTCGCCGCGAAGGTGCGTGGCTCTCGGAAAGTGCCGGTCGCCTTCAGCGTTGCCTCCACCGTGCTGCTGGCGGTGATCGTAGCCGTCGATTGCCCCTGAAGGCCGCCCCAGGGCGCCTCCCGCAGCTTGAGCTGGAACTGCTGCCCTTCCGTGGCAGCGATGATCGGCACCGCGACGGTCTGGATCAGCGGATCGCCCGGACGGAAGATCACCACCGTATCGACGGTCTGATAATTATAGCCCGACAGTGCGCGATAAGTACCCGATCCGTTGACGGTGATGATCCGCGCGATCACCGTGTTGGGCGTCGGCCGATCCAGCGTCACCGGGACATAGGCGACACTGCTGCCCGGTCGGAAACTGGCATTGCCCAGCGAAAGCGTCGCCTTTTCCGGCAACCTAGTCCCATTGGCGAAGTCGAAATCCGAAAAATCCGACGTCGTGCTGATTGTGGCGGAACCACTTGTCGTCGACGTCGTTAATGTCGAACTCGTCGTCGTGGACGACGAGGAAGTGTTGGTGGTTGTCGACATCCTATTCGATGTCGACCCTGAAGTCATGATCGTAGCGGCTCCCGCTGCGAAAATGCAAGATATGGCTATTCCGGCTCCAAAAATGGAGCCAGTCATTTTGACAGGCATGTTTGCGACCCCCGAAGTTATCCCCTGTAGGGTCTCCTATGAAGGTTAACAAAAACTTCCGGTCAATAACGACTCGTCGTATTGTCTCAGGATTTGCGACGAACTGTTGCGTGTCATAAAAGAAATGACGGCAAACTACGGATTCTTTCAGAACCGATATGGTCGATTCGGAAAGTCGGGCTGGGAGCTTTGCCCCCTCCTTTTTACGGGAGGGGGTTTTTGGTCGTGGCTTTACTCTGCCGCCTGCACCAGTTCTTCGATCTCCGGCGTGGCTCCGCGACCGACGCTGACATAGGTGAAACCGGCCGCCTCGGCATCAGCGGGGCGATAGATGTTGCGCAGGTCGACCAGCCCATCGCCGTCCATGATGCTTTTGAGCCGGTTCAAGTCGAGCGCCCGAAGCGCATCCCATTCGGTGACGATGACGACCGCCGCGGCCCCTTCAGCTGCTGCATAGGGATTGTCGCAGAAATCGACATTGCTCAGCATCGTGCGGGCCGCGTCCATCCCCTCCGGATCATAGGCGCGGACCTGCGCGCCGCCATCCTGCAAAGCCTGAATGATCGAGAGTGACGGCGCGTCGCGCATGTCGTCGGTATTGGGCTTGAAGGTCAGGCCCAGCACCGCGACCGTCTTGCCGCGCACCGAACCATTACATACCGCAACCACCTTGCGCGCCATGGCCCGCTTGCGGCTCTCGTTGATTGCCACGGTCGTTTCGATGAGACGGATGGGCGCACCCGAATCCTCGGCCGTCTTGACCAGCGCCAGCGTATCCTTGGGAAAGCAGGAGCCGCCATAGCCCGGCCCGGCATGCAGGAATTTTGAACCGATCCGGTTATCCAGACCGATGCCCCGCGCCACCTGCTGCACGTCCGCACCGACATTTTCACACAGATCGGCCATCTCGTTAATATAGGTGATCTTCATCGCCAGAAAGGCGTTGGCGGCATATTTGATGAGTTCGCTGGTCCGGCGCCAGGTGAACTGGATCGGCGCCTGGTTGAGATAGAGCGGCCGATAGACCTCCTCCATCACCGGGCGGGCGCGTTCATCCTCTATGCCGACGACGATGCGGTCGGGACGCTTGAAATCCTGGATCGCCGCGCCTTCGCGCAGGAATTCCGGATTAGAGGCGACGGCGAACTGCGCATCGGGATTGGTTTCGCGGATGATCCGGTCGACCTCGTCGCCGGTGCCGACCGGGACGGTCGACTTGGTGACGATGACGGTAAAGCCCTTGAGATTGGCCGCGATCTCCCGCGAGGCGTCATAGACATAGCTGAGGTCGGCGTGGCCGTCACCCCGCCGGGCGGGCGTGCCGACGGCAATGAAGACGACATCGGCCTGACTAACCGATCCGGCGAGATCTGTGGTGAAGGTCAGCCGCCCCGCCTTCACATTGCGGGCGATCAGATCGGCAAGGCCGGGCTCATAGATCGGCACGCCGCCGCTCTGCAACAGCTCGATCTTGCGCGCATCCTTGTCCACGCAGATGACATCATGGCCGAAATCCGCGAAACACGCGCCGGAGACCAGGCCGACATAGCCCGATCCGGTCATAACGATCCGCATCTCTATTCTCCTTCTTCAAACGGCTTCCGTCCGACGGCCAACCAATCATGAAATGACGCGCGAATCCGTTCCGGGAAACCCCAGGTGCACGGACCCTCACCCTTCATCATGGGCTGGACCTCAGGCGACCCAGCCTGATGCCCAATTGACCGGAACCAGCCGGCTATTGACGCAGCGCAACATACTGCGGGGTGCAGCATGGATGCAACGCAGCCTGCCGCTCTATGGACACATATGGGCGCGGATCAGGGGCTTAGCGAAAGGAAAAGGGCGGAAGCATCGCTGCTCCCGCCCCTTTTGCCTTCGCCCCGAAAGAGCCGATCAGAATTTGACGCGCACGCCCGCCGTGAAGGCGCGGCCAACAATGTCGTATACCGCGATATTGGTCGGCGGGTTGACGCCGGGCACGGTGCCCGGGATCAGCGGCGGATCCTTGTCGAACAGGTTGTTGACCGTCGTGAAGAACTCGAAATTGCCGCCATCGCCATGCGGAATGGTGTAGCGCAGCGTCAGGTCGGTGTACCAGACCGGCTTGACCTTCGGATCGACAAACTGGATCGGCGTCGTACCGCCCGGAATGTCGAGCCGCATCTTGCCGATATATTGTTCGCCAATCGTGATGCCGAACGGCCCGTTGGTATAGTCGACCGTCAGATTGCCGCGCCAGCGCGGGAAGCCCTGCGGGTTGCTGGTGACGACGCTGACGCCCGCATAATGGGCGATCGGCGCGGTCGCATATTGCTGGGCATCGAACTTGTCGAGATAGTTGAGGTAGAGACGGACGCCCAGCCCGCCATTGCCCACGGCGGTCCGATAGGTGAAGTCGAAGTCGACGCCCGCCGTCTTCAGGAAGGCGATATTCTGCGGCACCAGATGAACGAGCGACGGGAACGTCGTTGGCGACGCACGGTCGATCTGGGTGCACTCGACAACGCCCGACCCGCCCGCATTCAGGCAGTTGGTCAGCAATTGCTGCGCCGACAGGGAGTCGATCAGCTTGTCGACCTTGATATGATAATAGTCGATCGAGGCCGAGAAACCGCGCAGGAATTCAGGCGCGAACACCGCGCCAAAGGTGTAGGTGTTCGCGACTTCAGGCTTCAGATCGGGATTGCCGACTGTGAGCGTGTTAGCGTTGACGTTCTGGCCGCTGCCATAAGTCCCGGCCGCGTTCCTGACGTCGTTCACGATGCCGATGCCGCTCTGCGGACCTGCATAGAGTTCGTAGAGATTGGGTGCGCGGATGTCATGCGAATAGGTGCCGCGCAGCAACAGGCTGTCGACCGGCTTCCATGTCGCACCCGCCTTCCACGTCTTCACCGTGCCCGACGTCGAATAGTCGGTCACGCGGATCGCGCCGTTGGCGCTCAGTTCCTGGAAGAAGGGCGTATCCTTGAGGATCGGCACCGCGATTTCGGCATAGGCTTCCTTGACGTTCAGCTTGCCATGGCTGCCGCCCACATTAGTCAGCCAGTAGGCCAGCGTGTTGATCGGGCCGGTCGGATAGGGAAGCAGGGCAGATTCCACCCGTGGAATCCCGCGCAGCCCGGCGAAATAGGCTTCCTTCTGCGCGTCGGTCAGCAGCAGCGCCGGATCGGCATTGCTGGTCAGGTTCAGCGTCTGGCGACGATATTCGACGCCGAGGGCAATATCGACCGGGCCGGCAGGGAGTTCGAACAGGCTGCCGCTGATATTGGCCGCGAATGCATCCTGCTTGAAGCGCGCGCGATAACTCGACGTGCCGGTGGCATAGGCATAGCCCGCCGGAGTCGATTTGGACGGATCGCCATGCATCACGTCGAGCGGCTGGCAGCCCGCAAATTGCGACGCATAGGTCGGATTGAGCAGCACGCGACACGTAATCTGGCCATTAGCCGGGTTACGAACGGCATCCAACGCCGCATACAGCTTCTGATTGTTGTACAGCCCGACATTGTCCATCGAGTGCTTGGAGTCGCCATGATTATAGGTGACCTGCCAGTTGAAGTCCGCGAACTTGCCGGTCAGGCCCGCCGTCGCGGTCCAGTAATCGGTCTTTTCATAGGCGATCGGCTTGGGCTGGCCAGCATCCTGCTGCCCCACGACATAATAGTCGTTCGCGCCGGTGAGAGCCGAATCCAAAGCCGTCGAGAGATAGGGATTGCCCTTGTAGATGCGAGCCGACTCCGTCGCCGGGATCAGCGAATTGCCCTGGGTGAAATAATGATATTTGCTGCGGGCATAGACGCCCTGGACAAAAGCCGTGATATTGTCGGTCAGTTCATAGCTGACCCGGCCAAAGCCGTTATAATTGGTGAGCGGCGCGATCGCATTGGTGTCGTTCGGGATCTTGTAGCCGTCGCCGCCCTGCTGGAAGCCGGTGGTGCCGACCGCCGTGCCCAGATTGAAGGCGCGGGTGGAACCGTCATTGTTGATGACCCGGCCCACAAACGGATTACCCGTCACGCTTGAGCCCACGATACGCCCATTGGCCGCCAGTGCGGAAATGCGGATGTCGGAGGCGATGGTATAAGGATTGGCGGCGGTGCCCGGCGCGGCAGTGCAAGTACGCTGCTGGCCGTTTGCCGAGGGACCGCAACTCGTCGTCACGCTGCCGACGAAATTATAGCCCTGGGTCGCAAAGTTGCGATCCTGCCGCAACATGCCTTCGCTATTGGAATATTCCGCGCTCAGCAGCACATGGCCCCGGCCCCCGGCGAAATCCGAACCGAAGGCTGCGCCCAGACGCTGATTGCCGTTATTGCCGCGCTCGTCGATGCCGGCCTGGGCCAGACCCTTGAAGCCGGTGAACTTCTTGTCGAGGATGAAGTTGACCACGCCTGCGACCGCATCGGAGCCCCATTGCGCCGAAGCGCCGCCCGTCACCACGTCGACGCGCTGCATCAGCAATTGCGGCAGGACGTTGGTGTCGATCGTGCCGACATATTCGGTGGGCGACACGCGCATGCCATCGAACAGCACCAACGTGCGCAGCGGCCCCTTCGGGTTGTTGCTGGGCGTGCCAAGACCGCGCAGGTTCAGCACATTGCCGTGGATCGGCAGGTTGGAGAAGTTGTTGGCCGATTTGGACGGGCTGAGCGAGTTGTTGAACTGTGGCAGCTTGTTGAGCGCGTCGGCCACGCCCGACGGCGTCGTCTTGGCCAGTTCCTCGGTCGATGCGACCGTCACGGGAGTCGGCGCGGTATAGCCGTCGCGCACGATGCGCGAACCCGTAACGACGATGTCGGCATTGCTCGCAGGCCCGGCCGCCTGAGGCGTCGCTCCTTCCTGAGCGGGGGCCGCTGTGGTCGCTTCCTGCGCCAAGGCGGGCACGGCCATTGCGATGATGCTGGCGCTGACCGCCAGCGACGAGATGAACAGACTGTTCTTCGCCATCTTTCCTTTTCCTCTCCCTGCACGACCATGACCGGGCAAAGTCACCCGGCTTGATCATTATTATCCCCGTGTGCACTTTTATAGTTATCCCACTCGGCCACGTTGTCAATAAATTTTGCACCAATGGGAAAATTTTATTGGAAAGACCCGCCCTCCTCCTTTCTCCTTGAATCCCTCAGAAAAATTCCCGCGCACGGCCGCGGCGCCGCTACGCGCCGGAAAGATACATCGCGAACATATATTGACCTACTGTGCAAAAATGTGCGTTATAACGCTTGAAGTGACGACGCCCGGACGGGCGATCGCCGGACCAGATATGGCCGGAAAATATGGAGAGTGCCCTTGCCGCATGATCGTCAGCCAGCGCGCACCACTTCCCATGGGATTGCGCAGTCATGACACAGATTTCCGTGACGATGACACCATCGTCTGGGTCAGGCAGCGCGCATGGAGATGCTGAAGCCAACATCACCCCCCCTCTCCCTGAACAGGCCGCCTATCCGTCGCCTCCAATGGGCTGGTTGACCGTGTCGATCCTGTTCTTGCTATACATATTATCACTGACTGACCGAAACATCATGGCCCTAATGGTCGGGCCGATAAAAAAAGATCTGGGCCTTTCGGATCTGCAGATCAGCCTTTTGCAGGGGCCGGCCTTCGCCATTCTCTTCTGCCTGTGCGCCATTCCGCTGGGCATGGCGCTGGACCGCTTTAGCCGGCGAGTCGTACTGTATCTGTCGGTGACGGTGTGGAGCATCGCGGCGGCGAGTTGTGGCCTCGCCGGAAGCTTCGCGGCGCTCGCCATGGCGCGCGCGGGGGTCGGCGCGGGCGAGTCGGGCTTCGGCACCGGCAGCTATTCGGTGGTCGGGGACAGCTTCCCGCCGCATAAGGTATCGCTCGCCATGTCCGTCTTCATCATGGGCGGCGTGATGGGCGCGGGCATCGTGTTC
Source organism: Sphingobium sp. SJ10-10 (assembly GCF_036038995.2). NCBI lineage: Bacteria > Pseudomonadati > Pseudomonadota > Alphaproteobacteria > Sphingomonadales > Sphingobiaceae > Sphingobium > Sphingobium sp. SJ10-10. The sequence continues at coordinate 851,419 of NZ_CP158132.1, read as the reverse complement.
CTGTTCGGCGGACCGATCGTCGCCGCCGCGATGAAGGCCGGACCCGCCATCTGGCCGGTCTTTGGCCTGTTGCAGCCCTGGCAGCAGGTGTTCATCATGACCGGCGCGCCCGGCATGCTGCTGGCCTTCCTCGTCTTCGTCTTTCGCGAGCCGCCCCGGCGCAAGGCGGTCAGCGCGGGTGCGGGCTATGGCGAGGCATGGGCGTTCATGCGGCAATATAAGGCGCTCTACCTGGCCACCTTCGTCGGTTTCGGCCTCGCCTATGCGGCGACCATCGGTTTCCAGCTCTGGACGCCGGTCTATCTGGCGCGCGTCCATGGCTGGGATCCGGGACGGATCGGCCCGGTGATCGGCCTGGCCCAGATCGGAGCGGCGGCGCTGATCCCGGTCCATGGCTGGACCGTTGACCGGCTCTATCGGCGCGGGAAGCGCGACGCGCATCTCTTCTGGTGCCTGCTGACCGTGCTGGCCGCCGCTCCGTTCGGCATCGCCGCCTTTCTGGTCAGCAGCCCCTGGGCGACGGTCGTCTGCTACTGGTGCTTCATGGCGCTGATCCTTTCGACCTCCAGCATGGGACCGGCGACGGTGCAGGTGGTGACGCCGCAATATCTGCGCGGGCGTGTGTCGGCGCTCTATGTGCTGGCATCGGGCCTGATCGCCATGGCGGGCGGCCCTGCTTTCATCGGCTTGGTCACCGACAAGCTGCTGGGTGACGAAATGAAGGTCGGCCTGTCGCTCGTCATCAGCGTTTTCTGCGTGCTGCTGCCCGCTGCGCTTCTTTTCGCTTTCGGTCGCGCCTCGATGCGGCGCGCCCATGAAGCCCTTGCCTGAGGATGATCCCATGATCGAGACCCGCCGCCCCGCCTTCATCGACGGCAAACCCAAAAAGCTGCTGATCGACGGCAAGCCTGTCGACGCCCTGTCGGGCGAGACGTTCCAGAGCTTCAGCCCATCTACCGGCGAACTGGTGGCCGAACTGGCGCTGGCGAGCGCGGAGGATGTGGATCGTGCCGTCCGCGCAGCCCGCGCCGCCTTCGAAGGACCATGGAGTCGCTTCAAGCCAGCAGAGCGGCAAGCGGTGCTGCTGAAGCTTGCCGATCTGGTGGACGCAGAGTTCGACGATCTTGCCCTGCTCGATTGCATCGAAATGGGCCGTCCGATCACCGCAGCGCGGGGTCTGCGTGGGATGTTGCAACGCTCGCTGCGTCATTTTGCCGGGGCGGCGACGGCGATCCATGGGGAAACTTTGTCCAACAGCTTCCCGGTCGACCTCCTCTCCTACACGCTGCGCGAGCCGGTCGGCGTGGTGGGCGCGATCATCCCCTGGAACGGCCCGCTGTTCAGCGCCGCATGGAAGGTCGGGCCGGTGCTGGCGACCGGCTGCACCATCGTCCTGAAGCCTGCCGAAGATGCCTCGCTCAGCCCACTGCGCTTCGGTGAGCTTTGCCTGGAGGCGGGCGTGCCGCCGGGCGTCGTCAATGTCGTGACCGGCGCGGGCGGGACCGGAGGCGCGCTTTCGGCCCATCCCGATGTCGACAAGATCGCCTTCACCGGCTCCTGCGAAACCGGCCAGCGGATCATTGCCGCCTCCGCCGGAACGGTGAAGAAAGTGACGATGGAACTGGGCGGCAAGTCGCCCAATATCATCTTTGCCGATGCCGATCTCGATATGGCGACGCCCGCGGCGGCGATGGGCGTGTTCAATAATTCGGGGCAGGTCTGCGCGGCGGGCACGCGGCTGTTCATCGAGCGGCCGATCTATGAGGAGATGGTTCAGCGCATCGCCACCTTCGCCAAGGAATTGAAGGTCGGCCCCAGCCTGGACCCGGACACGCAGATCGGCCCGCTGGTGTCGGCCAAGCAATATGCCCGCGTCTCCTCCTATCTCGAACTCGGCCCGCAGGAAGGTGCGCGGCTGGTGACGGGCGGCGAGCGGGTGACGGGCGGCGCCTTCGACCAAGGCCATTGGGTCGCGCCCACGGTCTTTGCCGATGTGAAGGACGACATGCGGATCGCCCGGGAAGAGATTTTCGGCCCCGTTTCCTGCATCATGCCGTTCGACAATTTAGATGAAGTCATCACCCGCGCCAATGCGACGCGCTTCGGCCTGGCGGGCGGGGTGTGGACGAAGGATATCGGCAAGGCCATGACGGCAGTGAAGCGCATCCGGGCCGGGTCGATCTGGGTCAATCACTATTTCGCGATGGACTCGTCCGTTCCCTTTGGCGGCTACAAAATGAGCGGCTTCGGGCGCGAAGGCGGCGCCGAACATATCGACGCCTATTTGCAGACCAAGGCGGTGTGGATCAGGACTTAATTCTTAACGTGCTCCTGCGAAGGCGGGAGTCCAGTTAAGACGGCGAAACTGGGCTCCTGCCTTCGCAGGAGCACAAAATCCGCCTTCACTTCTCTATTTCAAGCGCCCGCTCAGGGCAGGATTTCGCGCCCTTCCAGGCGAGCTTTTCATCCGCCTCCGCCACCTCGATGTCGCCGGGCTTGATATAGCCCTCATCATCCAGTTCGAAGATATGGGGCGCCATGGCCCAGCAACGCGCATGACCCTGGCACTTGTCGTTGTGCACAATGATTTTCATGGGAAGTCCCTCCTCAAGACCAGTCCAGAACCAGATTTTCGATGCCGAACACATGCCCCCCGAACGTGACCGGCGCTGTGCCTTCCTTGATGCGGAAAGTGGGGATGCGCTTCAGCCATTCCTCCAACCCGACCACGATCTCCCGCCGGGCGAGGTGCGATCCCAGGCAGCGATGAGGGCCATAGGCAAAGGCGGTGTGGCGATTATCCTCCCGCGCCAGATCGATCTTTTCCGGATGCGGGAACTCCAGCGGATCGCGATTGGCGATCATCGTGGCGCAGGACACATAATCGCCCTTGCGGATCGGCGCGCCTTCGAAATCCACATCCTTCGTCGCCACGCGGATCATCTGCACGGTCGGATAGGCGCGCAGCAATTCTTCGGCCGCCAGCACGATGCGCGAGGGATCGCTGCGCAGCAGTTCCTGATCGTCCTGATGCCGCGCCAGATAATTGAGGTCGAACCCGATGGCCGCCGCCACCGTGTCCAGCCCCGCCACGAACAGCAGTACGCCGGTGCCGCGAATTTCCTGATCGGTCAGCGGCCGGTCGTCGATCTTTGACTGAACCAGGAAGGACATGAAGTCATCGACCGGCCGCTTGCGCCGTTCGGCCGAGAGTTCGTCGATAAAGGCGATGATGGTGCGCGCAGCGGCAGGCCGCTGGACATTGTCGCCATGCAGCAGCTCATTCGCCCAGGTCACGAACTCGTCCAGCCGGTCGTCCGACAGCCCCAGAAAGCGCAGGAAGATATTCACCGCAAAGGGAAAGGCGAACTCCTCCATCACATGGCAACTGGTGCCCGCCGCCGCGATCCTGTCGATCAGGCTGATCGCCCTTTCCCGCACCGCGCTTTCCAGCGCCATCACCCGCTTGGGCGACAGCAGCGGATTGAGCAGCGAGCGGAACTTGCCATGTTCGGGCGGGTCGAGTTCCAGCGGGATCATCGGCCAGCTTTCACCCAGAGCAGAAGCGAAAATGCTGCGATGGCTGGAAAAGGTTTCCGGGTCTTGCAGCACCCTCCGCTGGTCCTGCGCCCGGGTGATGACCCAAGTGCCGCGCCCGTCGCGGGTGTTGACCGGGGAATAGAAGATGCGCGGTCCCTGATGCACGACGGCGGCGGCCGCCTGCGGATCGCCGTTGGGCGTCGGCTGCATGCCGGGCGAGGAAAACAGGCTGAAATCCCTCACCATGTCCGGCGGAACATGGGCCGGAATCGGTTGGGTCGCAAAGGTTTCCATATGCGCGCTCTCCATTATGCGAACCGCGCTCCCGCGAATCGCCCGCGGTGGCGGCAGCCTTTGTCAATTTTGCATTTGAGTATAGTTTATGATGCAGATCAGGCATGTCAACCATCGCAGCCATGACGAAGAGGATTGATGTCAATTTTATCCTATGGTGCAATTTATACCTAGCCAGCGGTGCAGAATTGGCATAAGGATTCGGTCATGGAAGCGAGATGCTCCCATCGAAGGGCGGCATGGCCCTTGCGCAGAAAAGGGACGGGATGCATGGCCGAGCTGGAGGGAATGGAAGCGCAATTGTTCCGGGAGGAAGCGCGCGCATGGCTGAAGGCGAATTTTCCGCCTTCGCTGACCAATGCCCCATCCATCCATTTCGTCAGCGACCGGCATGCAGCGGAATCCAATGCCGACTGGTGCCTTTGGCGCGAACGCATGGCGGAAAAGCGCTGGGGCGTGCCGACTTGGGAACCGCGCTATGGCGGCGCCGGCCTCACAGAAGCGCATGGCAAGATCATCGGCCAGGAACTGGCAGCGATCGGCGGTTTCAACCCAATACGCAGCTATGGCACGATGATGCTGGGCCCGACACTGTTGGAATATGGCAGCGAAGAACAGAAACTGGAGCATCTGCCCTTCATCGCCACCAATGAACGCCGCTGGTGTCAGGGCTTTTCGGAACCGGGCGCCGGGTCCGACCTTGCCTCGCTCCAGACCAAATGCATCGACATGGGTGATCATTGGCTGGTCAGCGGGCAGAAGATCTGGACGTCGGGCGCCGATCAGGCCGACTGGTGCTTCGCCCTCGTCCGCACCGACACCAGACGGAAACAGGGCGGCATCAGCTTCCTGCTGATCGACATGAAATCCGAAGGGGTGGAGGCGCGGCCGATCGTCCTCATCAGCGGATCGACCCATTTCTGCGAGGTCTTCTTCAACGATGTGAAGGTGCCCAAGGGCAATCTGGTTGGAGAGGTCAATCAGGGCTGGGCCATCGCCAAGCGCCTGCTCCAGTTCGAACGCAACAGCCTGTCGGACGTGAAGGCGGAGATCACGCCGCTGGCTGCCATGGCCCATGAATATTGCGGCACCGACGCGCTGGGCCGGATCGACAATCCCGATCTGCGCACGCGCATGGTGCGCAATGCGATGCGGCACGAAGCCTATCTGGCGACGGTATTGCGCCTGACCAGGGAAGCCCGGAGCGGCGAGCCGAGCAATGGCGTGTCCGCGCTCAAAAATCTCTGGTCGGGGATCATCCAGGACCGGGCCGAACTGCTGATCGAACTAATGGGCGCCAATGGCCTTGGCTGGGCGGGCGAGCATTATGCTGACGCCGAACAGGAAGCGACGCGGGCCTGGCTGCACAGCAAGGCCTTCTCGATCTACGGCGGCAGCTACGAAGTCCAGAACAACATCACGGCGAAGCGTACGCTGGAACTGCCGGCCTGACAAAGAGACGAATAAGGATGGGATCGGGAGGATGCTGAACGAAGAACAGCAGATGCTGAAGGACATGGCGTCGGAATGGGTGCGCGATCGCCTGCCCGTGACGGCGCTGCGGTCGCTCTATGGCCATGACGGCGGCGGACGGCCCGATGCGGAGGGCTATGATCCGGAAGCCTGGGCCGAAATGGCGCAGATGGGCTGGACCGGCATTTTAGTGCCGGAAGCGCATGGCGGCTCCGACTTCGGCTATCGCAGCATGGGATTGGTGCTGGAGGAACTGGGCCGGACGCTGGGCGCCTCGCCGCTGCTGAGTTCGGCGCTGGTGGCGGCGTCCGCGCTGCGGCTGGGCGGAACCGAGGCGCAACAGGCCCGCTGGCTGCCGGGCATTGCCGACGGATCGGTCATCGGCACGCTGGCGGCGGAGGAAGGCGCGCAGCATGGGCGCGAGAAGATCGCGCTGGCGGCGACTGCGGCGGGTGACGGATGGGCGCTGAACGGCATCAAACGACCGGTGCAGGACGGCATGGCCGCAACCTTCGCTATCGTCGCTGCCCGTACCGGCGGCGCGCCGGGCGAGCGCGATGGGATCACGCTGTTCCTGGTCGAAAGCAATGCATCGGGCCTCTCGCGGAATGCGTTGAACCAGATCGATGCGCGCCGGCCCGCGCTCTTCAGCTTCGACAATGTGGTCGTGAGCGCCGACGCCGTGCTGGGCGAAGTCGGCAAAGGCGCCGATCTGCTCGATACGCTGTTCGACCGGGCGGCCATCGGCCTTGCGGCGGAAATGCTGGGCACTGCCTCTCAGGCCTTCGACACCACGCTCGATTATCTCAAGACGCGGGTGCAGTTCGGCGCCATCATCGGCTCCTTCCAGGCCTTGCAGCATCGCGCTGCGGAGATGTTCGGGGAATTGCAACTCGCCCGCTCGGCGGTTGAAGCAGCGCTCGACGCCATAGATGCGAATGACCCTGCCCTCCCCGCCTTCGCCTCGCTGGCCAAGGCGACCATGGGGGAGACGCTGCACGGCATTTCGTCGCAGATGGTGCAGCTCCACGGCGGCATCGGCATGACCCATGAGCATGATGCGGGCCTTTATCTGAAGCGCGCGCGGGTGGCGGCGCAATGCTATGGCTCGACAGCCTGGAATCGCGAGCGCTGGGCGCGGCTTAATGGCTATTGAGGTGGGGGCTATTGAGGCTAGCAGCATGTTATCGCGTGAAATCCAACTGAAGCGCCGCCCGATCGGCACTCCGCAAGCGGAAGACTTCGCCACGGTCACCGTCGACACGCCGCCGCCCGGTCCCGGAGAGGTACAGGTCCGCAACCTCTGGATGGCAGTCGATCCCGCCATGCGCGGACGGATGAGCGACGCCAAAAGCTATGTCCCGCCCTTCGCCCTCGATGCGCCGATGGAAGGACCAGCGATCGGAGAAGTCATCATCTCCAACGATCCGGCTTACTCGCCGGGCGACCTTGTCTTTTCGCGGCGGGGCTGGAGGGAGGTCTTCAACGCCCCCGCCAGCGCGCTCCAAAAGCGGGACAAAAACGCCCTGCCCGCCCAGGCCTGGCTCTGTTTTGCAGGGATGCCCGGCCTCACCGCTTATGCCGGGCTGATGCGGATCGCGCAGTTGAAGCCGGATGACGTGGTGTTCGTCTCGGCCGCGTCCGGCGCGGTAGGATCGATCGCCTGCCAGATTGCGCGCAATATCGGCTGCAAGGTGATCGGATCGGCAGGCGGGCCGGAAAAGACCGCTTTCCTGAGCGACGTGCTGAAGGTCGACGCCGCCATCGACTATAAGGCCGAACCCAATCTGACCAAAGCGCTTGCCCGCGAGGTCAAGGCGATCGGCGCCAGCGGCATCGACGTCTATTTCGAGAATGTCGGCGGCGACCATTTGCAGGCGGCATTGTCGCTGGCGAATAATTTCGCGCGCTTTGCGGTGTGCGGGATGATCTCGCAATATAATGTGACCGACGCGCCGGTCGTGCCGCGCAACCTCACCATGATCATGACCAAGCGCATCCGCATGGAGGGCTTCATCGCACTCGACCATATGGACCTTGAGGGCGAGATGGTGGAGCGGATGACAGCCTGGAACGCCGCCGAGCAAATGGCCTCGGCGGAGACGGTCTATGAAGGGATCGACAAGGCGCTGGACGCTTTTGGGGGTCTGTTCACGGGCGCGAATATCGGCCGGACCATGGTGAAATTATATGTATGAATTGCTGAAAGGCCTGCGGGTCGTCGAGGGCGCCGCCTTCATCGCCGGGCCGTCCTGCGGCCTGCATCTGGCGCAGATGGGTGCGGAAGTGATCCGCTTCGACGCCATAGGTGGCGGCCCAGATTACCGGCGCTGGCCAGTCGCGCCCAATGGCGACAGCCTTTATTGGGAGGGGCTGAACAAGGGCAAGAAATCCATCGCCATCGATCTCGGCCGCCCTGAAGGGCGTGAACTGGCGGTGGCGCTGGCAACCGCGCCGGGGGAGAATGCAGGGCTGTTCCTCACCAACTATCCGGTGAAGGGGTTCCTCAGCCACGAAGCGCTGGCGGCGAAGCGCGCCGACATCATCACCGTGCGAGTGATGGGCTGGGCGGATGGATCGCCAGCGGTCGACTATACGATCAACGCCGCCGTCGGCGTGCCGCAGATGACGGGGCCAGTCGATGATGACCGCCCGGTCAACCATGTGCTGCCGGCCTGGGATCTGCTGGGCGGAGCCTATGCAGCCTTCGCCATGACTTCGGCGCTGCTCCGCCGCAGGATCAGCGGTGAGGGCGCGGAAATCCGGGTGCCGCTGTCCGATCTCGCCGCGTCCAGCCTGTCGCATCTGGGATCGGTGGCGGAAGTGCTGTCCGCTGGCGACCGGCCCCGCATGGGCAACGACCTGTTCGGCGCCTTCGGGCGCGACTTCGTGACGGCGGACGGCAAGCGGCTGATCGTCGTCGCCATCACGCCGCGCCAGTGGTCCGGCCTGCTCAAGACGCTCGACCTCAGCGATGCGGTTGGCGCGATCGAGGCGGAACTGGGCGTCAGCTTCGCCAAGGATGAAGGCGCCCGCTTCACCCATCGGGCGCGCCTCTTCCCGCTGTTCGAGGCAGCCTTCGCGACCCGCGCGGCCGAAACGCTGGAACCCGCATTCGACGCGGGCGGCGTGACCTGGGGCGAATATCAGACGCTGCGTCAGGCGGTGACGACCGACCCGCGCCTGTTCACCGCCAATCCGCTGTTCGAGACGCTCACCCATCCGAGCGGCCTCACCTACCCCACATCCGGTCCGGCGGGAACGCTGGCCAATGAAGCGCGGGGCGCCGTCGCGATCGCGCCAAAGCTTGGCCAGCATACGGACGAAGTGCTCGCCACCGTGCTCGGCCTCGACAGCGGCGCGATCGGACGGCTGCATGATGAAGGACTGGTGGCATGACCATCACCGAAACCGACATCGCCCATTGGCGGACCTGGATCGGCAAGACCGAAAGCCGCACCGAAACGCTCGATGCCCAAGCCCTCATCCGCTTCGCCGCCACCATTGGCGAGCCGCTCAATGTCGGGGAGGTTCAGCCATCCCTCGCCCATTGGGCCTTCTTCCTGCCCATCGCCGCCGCCGACCAGATCGGCCCGGACGGCCACCCCAGGCGCGGCGGCTTCCTGCCTCCGGTCAGCCTGCCCCGGCGCATGTTCGCAGCATCCGACATGGTGTTCAGCGAACCCCTGCTGCTCGACCGGCAAGCCACGCGCATCTCCACCGTGCAGGATGTTGCGCACAAATCCGGCCGCAGCGGCGAGCTGATCCTGCTGACCATCGACCATCGCATTATTCAGGCCGACAGCGAAAAGGTGCGCGAGACGCAGACCATCGTCTATCGCGATGCAGGCGCACCCACACCCGCAATCGCGCCCGCCGCCTTCCCCGCCGAGGCGCAGGACGTGGCGTGGACGCCTTCCACGGTCGACCTGTTCCGCTTTTCCGCCGTGACCTTCAACAGCCACCGCATCCATTACGACCTGCCCTACGCGACCAGTGAAGAAGGCTATCCGGGTCTGGTGATCCATGGTCCCTTCACCGCCACCAAGCTGTTCGGCCACGCCCGCAGCGGCGGACGCAAACCCAGCCGCTTCTCCTTCCGCGCCGTCGCGCCGGTTTTCCAGGGCCAAAGCGTGCTGCTGCGCGAGGATGAAGGCAGCCGCTTCCGCGCCATCCGCTGCGACGGGATGGACGCCATGGTGGCGGACGTCACTTACTGAAAGTTTCAGAGAGGAGATTTCGAGATGGACGCTGAGACGTTCGAACTGTTCCGCACCACCGTCCAGCGCTTTGTCGCGGAAAAGCTGATCCCTGCGGAGGATGCGGTCGAGGAAGCGGATGCCGTACCCGAAAGCATCATCCAGCAGATGCGCGAACTGGGCCTGTTCGGCATCTCCGTGCCGGAGGAATATGGCGGGCTGGGCTGCACCATGTCCGAAGAAGCGGCGATCATCCGCGAGATCACCCGCGCCTCGGTTGTGTTCCGCTCGGTCATCGGCACCACGGTCGGCATCGGCAGTCAGGGCATCGTCATGGACGGCACCGAGGAACAAAAGCGCGAATGGCTGCCCAAATTCGCGACCGGGGAAGCCATCGCCAGCTTCGGCCTCACCGAACCCGAAGCCGGGTCCGATGCAGGGTCGTTGCGCACGCTGGCGATCAAGGATGGCGACAATTACCGCATCACCGGCACCAAGCGCTTCATCACCAACGCCCCGCGCGCCAGCGTCTTCACGCTGATGGCGCGCACCGAACCCGATGTGAAGGGCGCGGCGGGCATTTCGGCCTTCATCCTGCCCGCTAACACCCCCGGCATCAGCTTCGGCAAGCCCGACAAGAAAATGGGGCAGAAGGGATCGATCACCACGGACGTCATCCTTGACGATGTGGTGGTGCCTGCGAAGGCCATCATCGGCGGCGTGCCCGGACGCGGCTTCAAGACGGCGATGAAGGTGCTGGATCGCGGGCGCATCCATATCGCGGCGGTGTCACTCGGCATGTGTCAGCGCTTGATCGACATGGCGCTGCAATATGCGATGGAACGCAAGCAATTCGGCCAGCGCATTGCCGACTTCCAGCTTGTGCAGGGCATGCTGGCCGACATGAAGGTCGACATGCTGACCACCGAAGCGCTGATGCAGTCCGTCGCGGCGAAATTCGACGCGGGCGAACCCGTCAGCCTCGAATGCGCGGCGCTCAAATATTATGCATCCGAAGCCGTGGGCCGGATCGCGGATCGCGCCGTGCAAATCTATGGCGGCGCCGGTTACATGGCCGAATATAAGGTCGAGCGCTTCTATCGCGATGTCCGGCTGCTCCGCATCTATGAAGGCACCAGCCAGATCCAGCAGACCATCATCGCCAAGCAGATGATCCGCCAGGCCGAAGCCTCCCGCTGATCTCCATTTGAAGGACATTCCCATGCGCAGAGCCGCCATCGTCGCCCCCATCCGCACCGCCGTCGGCAAATATGGCGGGTCGCTCAAAAGCTTTTCGGCGGGCGATCTGGGCGCCGTCATCATCAAGGCGCTGGTCGAGCGCACGAAGATCGATCCGGAGCGGATCGACGACGTGGTGTTCAGCCAGGGCTATGGCAATGGCGAGGCGCCCTGCATCGGCCGCTGGTCGGCGCTGGCGGCGGGCCTGCCGGAGTCCATCCCCGGCGTGCAGCTCGACCGGCGTTGCGGCTCCGGGCTTCAGGCGGTGATCGACGCCGCCATGCGCATCCAGACCGGCGCGGCGGACATCGTCATCGCGGGCGGTGTCGAGAGCATGTCGAATGTCGAATATTATTCGATGGACCATCGCTGGGGCGCGCGTTCGGGATCGACCCAGTTCCACGACCGTCTGACTCGCGGCAGGGTCATGTCCCAGCCGATCGCCCGCTACGGCATCATCAGCGGCATGATCGAGACGGCGAACAACCTTGCCAAGGATTACGGCATCTCTCGCGAAGCCTGCGACGAATATGCCGCGATGAGCCACCAGCGCGCCGCCGCCGCCTGGGAGGCGGGCAAGTTCGACGACGAACTGGTTCCCGTCGCCGTGCCCCAGCGCAAGGGCGAACCTGTGATGTTCGCCAGGGACGAAGGCATCCGCGCCGACGCGACCCCGGAATCGCTCGCGCTGCTCAAGCCCATCGAGAAGGACGGCGTCGTCACTGCAGGCAACGCGAGCCAACAGAATGACGCCGCGGCGGCCTGCCTGGTGGTGGCGGAGGACAAGCTCAGCGAACTCGGCCTCGAACCGATGGGCTATCTGCATAGCTGGGCGGCGGCAGGCTGCGATCCCTCGCGCATGGGGATCGGGCCGGTCCCGGCGGTCGAGCGGCTGTTTGCCCGGACGGGACTTGGCTGGGGCGACATCGATCTGGTCGAACTCAACGAAGCCTTCGCGCCGCAGGTGCTGGCTTGCCTCAAGGGTTGGAACTGGGACGATCGGGACAGACTGAACGTCAACGGTTCGGGCATTTCGCTCGGCCATCCGATCGGCGCGACGGGTGGCCGCATCCTCGCCAATCTGCTGCGGGAACTGCAGCGGCGCGACGGGCGCTATGGCCTGGAGACGATGTGCATCGGCGGCGGCCAGGGTCTCGCTGCGATGTTCGAGCGGGCCTGATGCCGGTCTGTTTCGGCCAGTAGGGGACATTGAGCGCATCCGTGTTCCTGCGAAGGCAGGAACCCAGTTCCGCCGCTTGTGGATCATCGCACCGTAGGAACTGGGCTCCTGCCTTCGCAGGAGCACGATGCGCTTCAAGAAAAGCAGCGCGAAGCAGACCGTCCGCTCTCCACCCAAAGCAGCTATAACTTCCGCTATTTCGCCCCCTTCCGATCCGGCGACAGTGCAATGATCGCCACCCCAATCAACGCCAGCGTCCCGCCGCCGATCATCACGGCCGTAATCGGCGTCCCGAAATAAAGCGACGCAAACACCGTCGACATCACCGGCGCCGCCAGCATCAACGGCATGATCGTCGAGATCGGATAGCGCTGAAGCAACCAGGCCAGCGTCCCCTGCCCAATGATCGTAGACCCCAGGCAGGTGAAGGCAAACCAAGCCACCGGCACCCATCCCACATGCACCAATCCGGCGATAGCGGGACGCTCGAACATCAATGCGAAGGGCGCCAGCGTCGCAACGCCCATCAGCCCGTTCCAGGCTTGACCATTCATCACGCTCACCCCGACCAGCTTGCGCTGCACCAGCGTGGCGCCGCCCCAGATCATCGCCGCGCTCGCCATCACCAATATGGCTGGCACTTCGGTCAGGATATGCGGGTCGAACACCAAAGCCGCCACGCCCGCAAAGGCCAGGATGACCCCGGCAATCTTCCGCCCATTGAGCTTCTCCGCCAGCAACAGCGCGCCCAGCAGCAGCGAGAAAGGCACGCTGAGCTGCCCCGCGATCGCCAGCGCGCCGACATTGGTCGCCATGAACAGCGCCAGATTGAGCAGCAACAGGAACAACCCGCCGTTCAAAAAACCATAAAGTGCCAGCCAGCCGGTCCTCCCCGGCAGCGGCCGGATCGCGGGCGCGCACAGCAGAAACACCGTGCCCATGCGCAACGCCACCGACAGCAGCGGCGCCGTCGCGTCCACCACCACCTTCATGGCGATCACGTTGAGCGCGAACATGACATTCACTAAAAGGGCCAGAATCATTCCCGCCGGCCCAAAACGCCGGACCACCTCCGCTGCACCACCCTCCATTGCGCGTCCTTCTTCAATCGCCATTCAGACTCAGGCTGCTATTGGCTTATTTATGCACACTGGTATAGAATCCAGTCGGTAATGAAGGGAAGAGGTTAACTGATGATTTCGAAACTCGCCGCGTTCGCCACTGCCATGCTGATTGCGAGCCCCGCACTCGCCCAGGCGGGCGACGCCACCAAGGGCAAGACGGTCTTCGCCCGTTGCATGGCCTGCCATTCGGTCGATCCGGGCGTGAACCGGCTCGGACCGTCGCTGGCCGGAGTGTTGGGCCGCCCATCGGGCACGGTGGCTGGTTTCGCTTATTCCCCCGCCATGAAGAACGCCAAGATTCGCTGGGACGCCAAGTCGCTCGACGCGTTCCTGACCAAGCCAGCCACGAAGGTTCCGGGCACGAAGATGATCTTCGCTGGCCTGCCCAATCCGGCGGATCGCGCCAATCTGATCGCCTACCTGGCCAGCGCGAGCAAGAAATAGCATGAAAACTATCCCATAGTGCAAAAATCATTGCACTAACCGCCCTGTCCCGCTATCTGTTGAGTCAACCGATGCAGCAGAACTTCAGGGACAGGAGCGGATGCGATTTTCCGACGACATGACGATGGCAGGAGCGCAGGCATGAACGCCCGCGCTCTTGAAGGGGTGAAGGTGCTGGACCTTTCGAGGGTTCTCGCTGGTCCCTGGTCGACGCAGATCCTGGCCGATTTCGGCGCGGACGTGATCAAGATCGAATTGCCGGGCCATGGCGACGACACCCGCGCCTGGGGTCCGCCCTATCTGACCGGCGCGGATGGCGAGCCGGAGATCGGCACCAGCGCTTATTATCTCTCCTGCAACCGCAACAAGCGATCGCTGGCGATCGACCTCGCTACGCCGCAGGGCGCGGACCTCATCCGTAAGCTGGCCGCCGAAGCCGACATATTGGTCGAGAATTTCAAGGTCGGCGGCCTCAAGAAATACGGCCTCGATTATGAGAGCCTGCACGCAATCAACCCGCGCCTCGTCTATTGCTCGATCACCGGCTTCGGCCAGAACGGCCCCTATGCCGACCGTGGCGGCTATGATTTCGTGGCGCAGGGCATGGGCGGCTTCATGAGCATCACGGGCGAGGAGGATGGCGGTCCGCTGCGCGCTGGCGTCGCCATGGCGGACCTGTCCACGGGCATGTTCGCCACCGTCTCGATCATGATGGCGCTGCGCCATGCCGACCGTACCGGAGAGGGGCAGCAGATCGACGTATCGCTGCTCGACACCCAGATCGCGATGCTCGCCAATCAGGGCATGAACTTCCTGGTCGGCGGCGTCGTGCCGGGGCGCCTGGGCAATCGCCATCCGACCGTCGTTCCCTACAAGACCTTCGAGGTCGCGGACGGCATGATGATCATCGCCATCGGCAATGACCGTCAGTTCCGCGCCTTCTGCACGGAGATGGGCCATCCCGAACTCGGCACCGATCCACGCTTCGCCACCAGTGCCCAGCGGCTCATCAACCGCGACGCAATCGAGGCGAAGGTGCAGGAGATCGTCCGCCCCTTCCCCCGCGACGAACTGATGGAGCGCTTCGTCGCGAAGGGCGTGCCTGCCGGCCCCGTCAACACCATCAAGGACGTGTTCGAAGATCCTTTTGTCGAGGCGCGCCAGACCGTCCACCGTTTCCGCCGCGAGGAGGATGGCGTGGAAATCCCCACCGTCGCCTATCCGGGCAAGCTGTCCGCGACTCCCGCCGATTACCGCCATTGTCCGCCACGGGTGGGTGAACATAGCCGTGAGATATTGGGCCAATGGCTCGGCCTCGACGATGCCGCGCTGGATGCGCTGGCCGCCGAGGGCGCGATCGCCCAGCGCCCCGCCCAGGAGAGGACAGAAGCATGAAGCTCGACAATAGCATAGCCGCCATCGTGACCGGCGGCGCCTCCGGCCTGGGCGAAGCGACTGCCCGCGCCCTCGCCGCCAAAGGGGTGAAGGTCGCCCTGTTCGACTTCAATGAAGAGACGGGGAACAGGGTCGCGGCGGAGATCGGCGGCACCTTCTGCAAGGTCGACGTGACCGACGAAGCCTCCGTCGACGCCGGGTTCGCACAGGCCCGCGCCGCCCATGGGCAGGAGCGGATCATCGTCAACTGCGCAGGCACCGGCAATGTCGTCAAGACCGCCAGCCGAGACCGCGAAACCGGCGCGATCAAGGCTTTCCCGACCGACCAGTTCGAACGGATCATCCAGATCAACCTGATCGGCACCTTCCGCTGCTGCGCCAAGTCGGCGGCGGGCATGCTGACGCTCGATCCGCTGGAGGACAATGCACGCGGCGTCATCATCAACACCTCCAGCGCGGCGGCCATAGACGGCCAGATCGGCCAGGCAGCCTATAGCGCGTCGAAGGGCGGCATCGTCAGCCTGACCCTCCCCATGGCCCGCGACCTGATGGGCGAAGGCATCCGCGTCAACGCGATCCTGCCCGGCATTTTCGACACGCCGCTGATGGCGCGGGCGAGCGACAAGGTGCGCGATGCCCTGTCCGCCACGGTCCCCTTCCCCAAGCGCTTCGGCAAGCCGGAAGAGTTCGCGGCCATGGCGCTGTCGATGATCGAGAATGACTATTGGAACGGCGAATATGTGCGGCTGGATGGCGGCCTGCGCATGCCGCCGCGCTGAGGAGAAGCGACATGTCCGAAGAAGCGCAACCCGAATATGTGACCTACAAGGTCGAAGAGGGCGTCGCCTGGGTGATGCTCAACCGCCCGCAATATAGCAATGCGCAGAATTACCGGCTGCTGGGGCAGCTCGACGACGCCTTCAAGCGCGCCGTCGAGGATGATGAGGTCAAGGTCATCGTGCTCGGTGGCGAGGGCAAGCATTTCTCCGCCGGTCACGACATTGGCACGCCGGAGAAAGACAGCCACATGCCGCGCTTCCGCACGACCATGTGGTGGGATCATCTCAACAAGGGCGGCGCCGAGCGGCAATATGTGCTGGAGCAGGACGGCTATCTTGGTCTGTGCCGTCGCTGGCAGGAAATCCCCAAGCCGATGATCGCCATGGTGCAGGGCGCCTGCATCGCGGGCGGGCTGATGCTGGCCTGGGTGTGCGATCTGATCGTCGCGTCGGAGGATGCCTTCTTCCAGGACCCGGTGCAGCGCATGGCGCAGCCGGGGGTCGAATATTTCGCCCACGCCTTCGAACTGCCGCCGCGCGTCGCCCGCGAACTGCTGCTGCTCGGGCGGCGCATGCCTGCCCAGCGCGCCTATCAGTTCGGCATGGTGAACGAGATTTTCCCTCGCGAAACATTGCGCGAGGAGGTGGCGAAGATCGCCGCCGAGATCGCCCAGCATGACCGCTTCGGGTTGGCGCTCACCAAGCAGGCGTTCAACTTCGTGGAAGATCTGCGCGGCAAGCGGCAGGCGATGGACGGCGTGTTCCATATGCACCACCTCGCCCATGCGCATAACCAGCTCATGACCGGAAATCTGGTCGGCAATATCGATGCCAAGGCGATGGCGGCGGCCAACAAGAAACAGGCTGGCGAGGGATGAGCGCGACAGTGCAATTGGAAAAGAGCGTGCTGGTGCTGCCCGGACTCCCCGCGCTGCTCTCCGGCGCGGCCGACGCGGCCCAGGCTTTCGTCGCCGCCGCCCAGCCGCAGGTAAAGGCGCGCATCACCAATGAGTCCGGCAAGGTCGACCGCGTGCTGGCGGATGTCGAGCAGCATGCCGTGCATGGCTTCGGCTGGTTCGCCTCCTATGCCGAAATGATGCGGGAGGTCGCCAACTGGGCCGCCAATCTGACCGCGGACGGCGCATTTGGAGAAATCGAGGCGCTGCTCGCCCAATTGCTCTTTGCCGAATATGGCGCGCAGATGCTGGGCGGCATCCCCATGAACCAGGGCGAGGTGATCCGCGCCATGGACCTGACGGACGATCTCTCCGCTCTCGATGCGCCCCCCTTCCGCACCCTGGTCCGCCAGGGCGGCGGGCAAGCGGTCAAGACCGCCATCGCCCGCCACCTCGTCGCCCAGCGCGGCCATGCGACGCTGGAAAATTGCGGTCTGGACGACATGTTCGACATGGTGCGCGAGCAGTTCTTCGCGCTCTCGAACGAGAAGGTCGCGCCTTTCGCGCATGAATGGCATCTCAAGGACGAGCTGATCCCCCTGCCGCTGGTCGAGGAACTGGGCGAGATGGGCGTGTTCGGCATGACCATCCCCGAAGAATATGGCGGCCTGGGCATGGGCAAGACCGCCATGTGCGTCGTATCGGAAGAACTCTCACGCGGCTGGATCGGCGTCGGCTCGCTCGCCACCCGGTCCGAGATTGCAGCGGAACTGATCCTGACCGGCGGCACGGACGAACAGAAGGCCCATTGGCTCCCCCAGATCGCCAATGCCTCGATCCTGCCCACCGCCGTCTTCACCGAACCGGATACCGGCTCCGACCTCGGCTCGCTCCGTACCCGCGCAACTCTGGGTGACGGCGAATATCGGATCAACGGCAACAAGACGTGGATCACCCACGCCGCCCGCGCCGATGTGATGACCCTGCTGGTCCGCACCAATGCCGAGACGAAAAATTACAGCGGCCTCTCCATGCTGATCGCGCCCAAGCAGCGCGGCACGGTGGCCGATCCCTTCCCCACTCCCGGCATGAGCGGCGGCGAGATCGAAGTGATCGGCTATCGCGGCATGAAGGAATATGAGATCGGCTTCGACGATTTCCGCGTCCCCGCGCAAAATCTGCTCGGCGGCGTCGAGGGCCAGGGCTTCAAACAACTCATGGCCACCTTCGAATCCGCCCGCATCCAGACTGCCGCCCGCGCCATCGGCGTGGCGCAGGCCTCGCTCGACATCGGCCTGTCCTACGCGCTCGACCGCAAGCAGTTCGGTCGCCCGATTTTCGACTTCCCCCGCGTCGCCAACAAGCTCGCCATGATGGCGGCGGAGATCATGGGTGCGCGCCAGCTCACCTATTTCGCCGCCCGGCGCAAGGATGAAGGCAAGCGCTGCGACCTGGAGGCCGGCATGGCGAAACTGATCGGTGCGCGGGTGGCATGGGCGGCAGCGGACAATGCGTTGCAGATCCACGGCGGCAACGGCTTCGCCACCGAATATCAGGTGAGCCGCCTGCTGGCCGATGCGCGGATTCTCAATATCTTCGAGGGCGCGGGCGAAATCCAGGCGCAGGTGATCGCCCGGCGGCTGCTCGACGGAGGAAATTGAAGGAAGGCCGCGAACAACCATAAGGCAGATGTTCATACCGACGGCGGCCCGGCCTTGAGCCGGGGTCTCGCTTCTTCATCTACTGTGCGCGGAAAAGAAAGCGGGATGCCGGGTCAAGCCCGGCATGACGAAGGAGTCTTGGCTGCAACCGACCATTTCACGCCGAAGTTCACAGTGTACGCGCGCGCGTGCCTGCGCGCGCGTATGCGTGATGATGCGATATGTCGGACGTTTCAAAGAGGGATGCGGGATAGACCCGTTGGCGCGAAATAGGACAGGCACAATCCTGCGCTGTCGGCGGAATAGGATGTTTTTTTGGATTCTGTAGCCATTGGGCAACGCATGATCCTTAGCCAGTCCTCCACGTTCAGGATCGGATGATTGAAAAGAGGGTCTGAAAACGACCAGTTGATGCCGTTCATCTTGAAGCCTACGAGTCCCGCTAGCAGACATTTGACTGACTGTTTTGATAGCTGCCGAAGTGCGCCAAGGATGCTCGATCGCGAAGCAGAAACACATGAGGGATCAGGCATGAAGCCGCGTATTCCATTGTTCGTTCTGGGCGTTTTTAGCCTTGGGGCGGCGCTGACGCTTTACATGGGCTGGCTTGGCAGCGCGGAAATTGCTCATCGGCAATTTGATTTGGGTGGTTTTCTTATTGCGGGAAGCGTTCTGGTTTGGCGCGCATTCAGCGGCCAGCGAAAGGCAACCCAGAAGCCGAGTGATCGGCAAACTAGGTGATGCGCTGTCGAGAGCGACCATTTTTTTGCCATGAGAATGAACACGTCATGCGCCTGTAAGCAGCCATTGCTTCACAAAGCCCATCGCGCCACATTCCGGCGAATGAAACCGAGATCATCCCTGTTAGCTATTGCGGCTTTGACGTCAGCTTGCGCGACGGTTCAGTCCGCAACGATTGAGGACAGAACTTTGTCCCACGGATGCAGCGATACCATTGTGGTCGGCCGCATAAAGAATGGCGAATACAAATCAGTCAAAAATGACGAAGATATTCTCGGCCATGGCTGGATCGACGCTCATGCTGAGGTGAAGCGATTGGTGAGAGGAGGCGAGGTGCCTTCGTCGTTGCCTATCAAATATTATGCACATACCTACATGCGCGAAGATCGAGATTTCATGCTTGTGTTGTCAGGAAGCCATTCCGCTGGGTTCGAGTTAAGGCACGCGCAACTTATGTCAGTTCGGCCGAGGATAGCTGCCAAGTGCGACGGCTGAACTAACCCAACGTCAGCTTTGCACAATTTCAGCGCCAAAGCTGCCTGACCGAAAGCCACCCGCATGAGCCACTCAGGCGCTCAAATCCCCCCGGCCACCACCGGCCAGCCACCGCGCTCCAGCGCCGCGCTCAAATCCGCTACGCACCGATCCAGCACCGCCGCATCAACCGAGCGGATCACGAAATTCGCCCCGGTCTTGCCCTCGCGGAAAAAGGGATAGCTGCCAATCTGACACCCCTCATGCGCCCGCTCGGTCGCACCAAGCAGGTCCGCGATCTCGCTCTCCGCCACCCAGCAGCCGATGGTTGCCGACAGCACCGGCAGGCCGCCTTCCAGCTTGCCGGTCAGGCTGTCCAGCATCCCCGCCGTAATGTGCGGCACACCCGCCATGATGAAGATATTGCCATGCCGAAGGCCGGGAGCGCCGGACATGCGATTTTCTATCAGGCTCGACCCGGCGGGCGCCCGCGCCATGCGCAGCCGCGCTTCGGTCAGCCCGCCGCGCGTCTCATAATAGCCCGACAGCATCGCCCGCGCCTCAGCATGGATTTCGACCTCCACGCCCAGCGCCGCGGCGATGGCGTCGACGGTGATGTCATCATGCGTTGGTCCGATGCCGCCGGTCGTGAACAGATAATCGTTGCGCGCCCGGAGCGTGTTAACCGCTTCCACGATCGCATCGGGTTCGTCCGCAACCACCCGGACTTCACGCAGGCGGATGCCCTGCACATTCAGCCAGGTCGCGATCTGCGACACATTCTTGTCCTGTGTCCGGCCCGAGAGAATCTCGTCACCGATTACGATCAGCGCTGCGGTCCATATGCGGGTGGGGTCGGCCATGGGCTGGCCATAGCCTCTGCCGCGCGCCCTGCCTAGCCGCCCCCTCGCATTATGCCGCATCCCTGCTTATAATCACGCCCATGACCGAATATATGACGATGACGGCGGACGCGCCGATTTCCCGCTCGACCGCGATCAAGCTTTATGACGCGGCCGGTTTCGAAGGCATGCGCAGGGCCGGGCGGCTGGCCGCGGAAATACTGGACGCGCTGGTGCCGCATGTCGTGCCGGGCGTCACCACCGGGGAGTTGGACGATATCGTCCGCCGCATGACGCTGGACGGCGGCGGCGTGCCGGCGACTCTGGGCTATCGCGGCTATACGCATAGCTGCTGCATCTCGCTCAACAATGTCATCTGTCACGGCATTCCGGGCGATCAGAAGCTGAAAGAAGGCGATATCCTCAATATCGACGTGACGCCGCTGGTCGATGGCTGGCACGGCGACACCAGCCGCATGTACATCTGCGGCGAAGCGCCGATCAAGGCGCGGCGGCTGGTCGAGGTTACCTATGAATGCCTGATGCTGGGCATCGAGCAGGCCAGGCCAGGCAACACCCTGGGCGACATCGGTCACGCCATTCAGCGGCATGCCGAAAAGCACCGCTATGGCGTGGTCCGCGATTTCTGCGGCCATGGCCTCGGCCGCGTGTTCCATGACAGTCCGGAAGTCGTCCATGTCGGACGCCCCGGCACCGGCCCGGAACTGAAACCCGGCATGTTCTTCACCATCGAGCCGATGATCAACATCGGCAAACCCGGCGTGAAGATGCTGGAGGACGGCTGGACGGCGGTCACGCGCGACCGCACCCTGTCCGCGCAGTTCGAGCACAGCATCGGCATCACCGAAACCGGCTGCGAGATCTTTACCAAAAGCCCGGCGGGTCTCGACGCGCCGCCTTATAAGCTCTGATCATCGATCCCTGCCCAAAAAATGGGCAGCATGTCATGATATTGCCCGGAATCCGGGCAATATGGACAAAAGTTGCTGCATCGCAGAAAGCAGAATTCAGCGATTCGCTATTTGGCACGGTAATTGATTGGGAAGAGAGGCGGCGCTTGCCTTCGGGGGGCATGATGATCGTCACTCGAGTGGAACGAAAGGCGGGGTCATACCCGCCATTTGGCGCGCGTTTGAGTTGGGATACCTAAAGATGAAGAAGATCGAAGCGATCATCAAACCGTTCAAGCTCGATGAAGTGAAGGAAGCCCTTCACGAAGTCGGCGTTTCGGGCATCACCGTCACCGAAGCCAAGGGGTTCGGCCGCCAGAAGGGGCATACCGAACTCTATCGCGGCGCTGAATATGTGGTCGACTTCCTGCCCAAGGTGAAGCTGGAGGTCGTCGTCGACGACTCGCTCGCTGAACGGGTGGTGGAGGCGATCTCGGCCGCCGCGCAGACCGGCCGGATCGGTGACGGCAAGATCTTCATTTCCAACATCGAAGGTGCGGTCCGCATCCGCACCGGCGAGCGCGACAGCGACGCCATCTGATTTTTACAGGTTCTCGCCGGCTTACAGGGGATGATTTCCAGGGGCTTTTGGCGGACGCATATCAACGCACCCCTTTGGGGGGGTATTTTTGAAAGAAGGGCAAGTTCACATGGCTAACACGCCTAAAGACATCCTGAAGATGATCGAAGAAAAGGAGATCGAGTGGGTCGATGTCCGTTTCACCGATCCCAAGGGCAAGTGGCAGCACCTGACCATGGTGTCTTCGGTGCTGGGCGAAGATGAACTGACCCAGGGTCTGATGTTCGACGGTTCGTCGATCGAAGGCTGGAAGGCGATCAACGAATCGGACATGATCCTGAAGCCCGACCTGGACGCCGTCTATGTCGATCCGTTCAGCGCCACCCCGATGCTGATCATCTTCTGCGACATCGTCGAGCCCGACACCGGCGAACTGTACAGCCGCGACCCGCGTTCGACCGCGAAGCGCGCGGAAGCCTTCGTCAAGTCGGCCGGTTTCGGTGACACCGTCTATGTCGGCCCGGAAGCCGAATTCTTCATGTTCGACGACGTGCGCTTCGAGAATGACTACTCGCAGAGCTACTTCAAGATCGACGACATCGAACTGCCGACCAACACCGGCAAGGAATATGAAGGCGGCAATCTGGGCCACCGTCCGCGCGCCAAGGGCGGCTATTTCCCCGTCGCGCCGGTCGATCCCTGCACCGACATCCGCGCCGAAATGGTTTCGACCATGCTCGAAATGGGCCTGCCCTGCGACAAGCACCACCATGAAGTGGCCGCTGCCCAGCACGAACTCGGCCTGACCTTCGGCACGCTGGTCCAGACCGCCGACCGCATGCAGATCTATAAATATGTGGTTCAGATGGTCGCCCAGGCCTATGGCAAGACCGCGACCTTCATGCCCAAGCCGATCGCGCAGGACAACGGTTCGGGCATGCACACCCACATGTCGATCTGGGACGCGGGCAAGCCGCTGTTCGCGGGCGAAGGCTATGCCGGCCTGTCCGACATGTGCCTCTACTTCATCGGCGGCGTCATCAAGCACGCCAAGGCTCTGAACGCCTTCACCAACCCGACCACCAACAGCTACAAGCGTCTGGTGCCGGGCTTCGAAGCGCCGGTTCTGCTGGCCTATTCGGCGCGCAACCGTTCGGCCTCCTGCCGTATTCCTTACGGCGCGGGCGCCAAGGCGAAGCGCGTCGAGTTCCGCTTCCCCGATGCGATGGCCAACCCGTACCTCTGCTACGCCGCGCTGCTGATGGCCGGCCTCGACGGCATCGAGAACAAGATCCATCCGGGCGCCGCGATGGACAAGAATCTCTATGACCTGCCGCCGGAAGAGTTGAGCCGGGTGCCGACCGTTTGCGCCTCGCTCCGTGAAGCGCTGAACAGCCTGGAAGCCGATTACGAGTTCCTGCTGAAGGGCGACGTGTTCACCAAGGACCAGATCGATGCCTATATCGAACTGAAGTGGCCCGAAGTGTACCGCTGGGAAATGGCTCCCTCGCCGGTCGAATTCGACATGTATTACAGCGCCTGATCCTTTCGGGACTGTTTCGGGAAAAAGGCCCGGTCGCGCAGGCGGCCGGGCCTTTTTCTTTGCCCGCTCGATCGCATCGGACGAAGAAAATCGCCTATCAGTACAAGAGTTTACCGCAGATTTACTGATCCCTGCGAGGAACCGCCTATGCCGCCCGGTTCCCACCGCATCCGATCCATCCATTATCTGCGCATGATCGCGGCGGTGATGGTCGTCACCTATCATGTCTTCTCCTACCATCTGATGTCGGCAGACGATCCCGCAATGACCCGATGGCTGAGAGAAGGCGTGGGGCTGTTTTTCGGAATTTCCGGCTATGTGATGGTCATATCCACATCGGCATCGCCACCCGATCCGGCATCCTTTTTCTGGCGGCGGGTCAGACGGATCGCACCGCTTTACTGGATCGCGACCGCCTGCGTCGTGATCGGCACAGGCGAGGAAAATGGGTGGAAAATCCTGTCCTCCATGCTCTTCCTGCCATCCATGGGCATTGCCGACGGTCCTGTCCTGCCGGTCGGCTGGACGCTCAATTTCGAAATGGCCTTCTACGCCCTGTTCGCGCTCTTCCTGCCTGTGCCCCGCAGAATCGCCATTCCCGCATTGGCATCGATCCTCATCCTGGCGTCGTGCATCAGCCAGTTCCCGGATCCGCCGCCCTTGGCCGCCTATTATGGCCAGCCCATCCTTCTCGATTTCGTTGCCGGCATGCTGATCGCCCATTTCGATTTCCGGCTGCCCGGATGGCTGACGCCGCTCGGCTTCCTTCTTCTTGCCCTGGCACCGCAGTGGACAGATATCCGCCCGCTTACCGTCACCGTACCCGTCGCCCTGATTCTGGCCTCGGCCCGCTCACTCGACCACAAGTTGAAGGATTGGCCGCTACCCACGCTCCTTGGCGAAGCCTCCTACGCCATCTATCTGTCGCATCTGTTCATCCTGCTCCCGGCCCTGCTGTTCTTCGGCCAGGATCATGCAGGCGGCGGCGCCATCGCGATCCTCGCCTCCATCGTCGCGGGCGTTATCGCACATAAATATATCGAAATTCCCTTGACGGAGCTGCTCAGGCAAGTGGAACGGCGAGGGTTTGGCCTGGCACAGCAAGCCGATGGGCAAGCCACCTGAGGGCCAAGCGCTTCAACCCACGGTTGCATGATGCGCCACCATGCCCAAAAATCGGAAGATGTCGCTCATCGAGTCGCTGGGCCTGACCCATCCTATCATCCAGGCGCCGATGGCCGGCGTCTCGACACCCGCCATGGCCGCCGCCGTTTCCAATGCCGGCGCGCTCGGCTCGATCGCGGTTGGCGCGACCGACGCGGCAGGCGCCCGCGCCATGATAGAGGCCGTCCGCGCACAAACCGGCCGTCCGTTCAATGTCAACCTCTTCACCCATGCGCCAGCCCGCAGCGATCCGGCCAAGGAAGCGGCATGGCTCGCCGCCCTGGCGCCGATCTTCCGCAGCTATGATGCCCAGCCGCCAACCCACCTCCACGAAATCTACCGCAGCTTCGTGGAGGACGACGCGATGCTCGCCGCCCTCGTGGACCTCGCCCCGCCCGTCGTCAGCTTCCACTTCGGCCTGCCCGACCCGACGCGCATCGCGGCACTCAAGCAAACCGGATGCCTCCTGCTCGCCACCGCAACCAATTTAGACGAAGCACATGCCGCAAAAGAGGCGGGCATCGACGCCATAGTCGCGCAGGGCTATGAGGCAGGCGGCCATCGCGGCGCCTTCGACCCCGAAGCGCCCGACGATCAACTCGGCACTTTCGCCCTTACCCGCCTGCTCGCCGCCCGGTCCGGCCTGCCGGTGATCGCCGCCGGCGGCATCATGGACGGACAGGGCATAGGCGCCGCGCTAAACCTTGGCGCTGTCGCCGCACAGCTCGGCACGGCCTTCATCGCCTGCCCGGAAAGCAGCGCCGATGAAGCCTATCGCACCGCCCTCGCCAGCCCGGCAGCCCATCACACCATCATGACCCGCGCCATATCGGGCCGCCCTGCCCGCTGCCTCGCCAATCGCTTCACCGCCTGGGGTGCCGAAGCAAGGCTGGAGCCCCCAGCCTATCCGATCGCCTATGATGCTGGAAAAGCCCTCAACGCCGCAGCAAAAGCCAAGGGCGAAGGCGGCTTCGGCGCGCAATGGGCTGGCCAAGGAGCGGCCCTGGCTCGCGCCCTGCCCGCCGCCGATCTCATCGCCCTGTTGGTGAAGGAAGCGACCGCTTAACGCGCGTCGGGAATAGAGGCGCCGAACAACAGAACCGGCTCGCCAGCGGGCGAAAGGGCGATCTCACCCCCGGCATTTGTAACCAGCGCCCGCACCATCCAGGCCGCCGATGTCCGCGAAGCCAGCCCTTCCGGCGGCAAGGTTCCCGCCAGCGCCGCCCGCAGATCGGGATCGAGCACCAGCCTTGGCCCTTCCGCCCGCACGACGATTTCCGTGACGCCCGGCCGCTTTTCCGCACCGATGTCGAGCTGCCCGCCCCGCACCAGCGCATCCCCGGCAATCAATGCCAGGTTCAGCAGCACCTTCACCGGCAGCTTGTCGAGCATGTCGTCCTCGACCAGCCAGCCGATCTTCACCCGCCCCGTAGCGGCGAACATGCCCTCGATCGCCACCCGCGCCTCATGCGTCGGCACGGCGTCACCGAAACCGCCCGCCGACCCGAAGGCCAACCGGAAGAATTTGAGCTTGTTGGCCGATGTCTTGGCGCTGTCCGCCAACAGATCCAGGCAGCGTTGCCGCATTTCCGGGTCCGTCTCATCCGCCATCAGCTCCAGCCCGTTGTTGAGCGCGCCGACAGGGCTCAAAAGGTCATGGCACAGCCGCGAACAGAGCAGGCTGGCAAATTCGATGCTGCCGGTTTCGATGCTGTCTGTCGGATTGATCATGAAATTTCGCTGCCGCCGGAAAGAAAATCGGGAAGGGAATGAAAGGCTAATGCGCTGCCCTGTTGCATGATGCAAGCCCGGCCTGCCGCCTTTCGCTCACAAGATATCGAGCGAAGCCTCAACAAATCGTGCATTTTCTTGCCTGCCCGTCGAAACCCAGAGCCGCGTCACGCCTCCCCCGACGATCAACCACAAACTGCCGTCCGCCACGGCGCAGGCCGCGTCGGTGGCCGAAGGAACCGGCACGCCGCCCGGATGCGAATGATAATGCCCCAATATCTGAGGCCCGCCCGCCCGCGCCGCCCGATGCGCCGCGATCAGCACCGCCGGGTCCAGCTCGAAATGCCGCGCCGGATCGGGCGCGACATTGGCGGCGGGCCGGATCTCCGCGATCCGTCCCGCCTCGCCCAGAAGCAGCCCGCAGACCTCATGGGGGTCAGCCGCCGCTTCGGACATGATTTGTTCCAATATGCCTCTTGAAATTCTGACCTTCATTCCTACTTTCCTACGCAATGAATTTGGGGGTTTCCATCTTAGAAGCAGTGATTGGTGAAGCGCAGGATGGCATGCGGCTGGACAAGGCGCTGGCTGACCTGCTGCCTATATTGTCGCGCGAACGGCTGAAAAGCCTGATTGTCGACGGGCAGGTGACGACCTCCGGCCGTTCCCCCAACCCTTCCATGAAAGTCGCGGCGGGCCAGGCCTTCGCCATCACCCTCCCCCCTCCGGTCGAGGCGGAAGCGATCGCGCAGGACATTCCGCTCGTCATCGTCCATGAGGATGTCGACCTGATCGTCATCGACAAGCCCGCAGGCCTTGTCGTCCATCCCGCGGCAGGCAATCTGGACGGCACCTTGGTCAATGCGCTGCTCCACCATTGCCAGGGGCAGCTTTCCGGCATCGGCGGCGTGGCCCGCCCCGGCATCGTTCATCGCATCGACAAGGATACTTCCGGCCTTTTGGTCGTTGCCAAGTCAGACCGTGCCCATGAAGGACTGGCTCAGCAGTTTCAGGCGCATAGCATCGACCGGCTTTACGCCGCCATCGTCTATGGCGTGCCTCATCCGGCATCCGGGACGGTGGATACATGGATCGGCCGTTCCGACGCTGATCGAAAGAAAATGGCCGTTCATCGGGAAGGACGCGGCAAACATGCCGTTACCCATTACCGAACGTTGCAGAAGCTGCGTGGCGCGGCTTTCGTCGAATGCAGGCTGGAAACCGGGCGCACGCACCAGGTTCGCGTCCATATGGCGCACCTGGGATACCCCTTGATCGGGGACCCGGTTTACGGTAGAGAAAGAAAAGGTTTCAAATCGATACTGGAAACGCTGGGTTTCAAAAGGCAGGCATTGCACGCAAAAAGGCTTGGGTTCATACATCCGGTAACGGGTGAGGCACTCAGCTTCGACAGCCAACTCCCTGCCGATATGCAGGAACTGTTAAGCGAGCTTCACGTATAGATTTGGATAAGTTTGCGACGGCGCTTCGAACGCCTCTTCTGGGTTCCGCCGCGCATGAAAGGGAAAGGTGACGACATGGCCGGAAAGACCAATGTCCCCGCGGTTCCTGCGCTGGGCGGTGAAGCCAGCCTCAACCGCTATCTGTCGGAAATCCGCAAATTTCCGATTCTGACGCCCGAGCAGGAATATATGCTCGCGAAGCGCTATGCCGAACATGCGGACTCAGAGGCCGCTGCGCAGCTCGTGACGTCGCATCTGCGCCTGGTGGCGAAGATCGCCATGGGCTATCGCGGCTATGGGCTGCCGGTCAGCGAGCTGATTTCCGAGGGTAATATCGGCCTGATGCAGGGCGTGAAGAAGTTCGAGCCGGATCGCGGTTTCCGCCTGGCGACTTACGCCATGTGGTGGATTCGCGCGTCGATCCAGGAATTCATCCTGCGGTCCTGGTCCCTCGTGAAGATGGGCACCACCGCAGCGCAGAAGAAGCTGTTCTTCAACCTGCGCCGGATGAAGAACAATATCGAAGCCTTTGAGGATGGCGACTTGCATCCCGATGACGTGGCCAAGATCGCAACCGATCTGGGCGTCACGAAAGAGGACGTCATCTCCATGAACCGCCGGATGGCGATGGGTGGCGACACGTCGCTCAACGTGCCGATGCGCGAGGATGGCGAGGGCCAGTGGCAGGATTGGCTGGCCGACACCGATCCGTTGCAGGACGAACGCGTCGCTGACCGGCAGGAAAGCGAACTGCGCCACGATATGCTGGTCGAGGCGATGGACGACCTGAATGACCGCGAGAAGCATATCCTGGCCGAACGCCGCTTGGCCGAAGAGCCCAAGACGCTGGAGGAACTCTCCCAGGTCTATGGCGTGTCGCGGGAACGCGTCCGCCAGATCGAGGTCCGCGCCTTCGAGAAGCTGCAAAAGGCGATGATGCGGATCGCGGGCGACAAGCTGGGCAAGATCGCGCGCCTCGCTACGGCCTGATCCTGTCCACATTGAGAAAAATGGCCCCGGAGCGATCCGGGGCTTTTTTTTGTGATGGGCAAAGCATGAGAATTGAAACGGTCAGGGATAGAGCGCGGACTTCAGAGCTGATACACGATTGAAATGCTGAACCTTTCCTGCCTCTGCGGCCAGATCCGCGTCATACTCGCCAAGCGACCGGATTATATCAATGAATGCAACTGCACATTATGCAGAAAGACTGGTGCCCGCTGGAGCTATTTCCACCCGTCGGAGGTCAGCGTCGATGGCCCGGCAAAGGGCTATTGCAGACAGGATAAGGCCGATCCGGCAGCGGAAATCCGCTTCTGCGAGAATTGCGGTTCCACGACCCATTTCAACCTGACCGCCAACGCCGTGTCGAAGTTCGGGAACACGCTGATGGGCGTCAACATGCTGTTGGCGGACGAGCGCGACCTCGCCGGGCTGGAACTGCGTTTTCCCGATGGACGCGCCTGGACGGGCGAAGGAGAATTTGCATATGTCCGCGAGCCCCACATCATCGGGCAAACATAACCGTTGATCCCCTTCCGGCAACAGGAGGGGTAAGCGAGGAGAGCTTCCGCGCCACTCCAAGGAATATTCCATCCCCGGAAACCAACGCTTTAACACATTGCTATTCCGCCATCATCTCACCCGCGCCTGCCCGAAAGCGAGGGCTTGAACCGCCCGGCGATCACGTTACCACGACGCTATGACCGCCAAAAAGTCCGCCTCCCCTCACCGCCGTTCGCGCTGGCTGCGTATCGCCCTCAAGCTTCTCGGCGGTTTCGTCGCCCTGTCGTTGCTGATGGTGGTGATCTATCGTTTCGTCCCTCCGCCCGTGACATGGACGATGATCTTCGACCCCCATGGCATCACCAAGGACTGGATGAGCCTGGACAAAATGGACCCGAACATGGCTCGCGCCGCCATTGCCGCCGAAGACAGCCGCTTTTGCAGCCATCACGGCTTCGACGCCGTCGCCATCGCGCAGGCCATGCGCCACAACGCCAGCGGCGGCCGCATCCGCGGCGGATCGACCATCAGCCAGCAGACGGCGAAGAATGTCTTCCTGTTCCAGGGCGGCGGCTTCATCCGCAAGGGTCTGGAAGCCTGGTTCACCCTCCTCATCGAAGCGATCTGGGGCAAGCGCCGGATCATGGAGGTCTATCTCAACGTCGCGGAAACCGGCATCGGCACCTATGGCGCGCAGGCCGGCGCGATCCGCTATTTTCACCATGGCGCCCAACGCCTGACTCGCGCCGAAGCGGCCCGCCTCGCCGCCGTCCTGCCTCTCCCCAAGAAGCGCGAGGCCATCGATCCGCACGGCTTCACCCGCCGCTATGGCAACAGCATCACCTCCCGGATCGGCATCGTCCAGCGCGACGGCCTGGACAAATGCCTGCAATAAGAAAAGGGCGCGGATCGCTCCGCGCCCTCTCTTTTTCCTCACCAGAAAGGCAGGTTAGAAGCCGAACACCACCGAGCCGATGAAGGTTCGCGGAGAACCGATCTGCACGAAGGGCAGGTTGCTGGCCGCGGCGAAGCCAGCATCAAGACGCCCGTCGAAGCCGCCATAATAAAGCTTGTCGAAGACATTGCTGACGTTGAGCTGCAAATAGGTCTTGTCGCCCATCCCCAGCGGCGCAAGGCTGAGGCGCGCGTCCAGATCCACCAGCGTGTAAGCCGGAGCCTTGGCATCCATGACCTGCGTGCCGCCGCTGACGGCCACGCCACCGATGATGGTGCCGCCCAGGGTGAACGGACGGTTGAGGTCGTTGACATAGCGCGGGCCGGTCCGCTTCACCTGCACGCCCAGTTCGACCGGACCCAGTGTCGCCTGCGCGCGACCGCCGATGGTGTAGACCGGCGCGCCCGATTCCCGCTTGCCGCTGGTCTGGGCATAGATCGGATCGCCCGCCGCCGCACAGCCCGCGACACCCGCCAAGACGTTGGCCGCAGTGCATTCGCCGTACAACACGTCATCCTTGATCTTCGACTTCAGATAGGAACCGAAGGCATAGAAGACCAGTTCCGGGATCGGACGATAGGATACGCTGCCGTCGATGCCATATTTGTCTACGCGGCCCAGATTCCGGTACAGCGTGCGATCCGTTTCCGGATCATAGGCCGACGCCAGGCGGTTCTGGTAGATGGTGTACCAGAGCGATAGCTGCGCCTGAACCTTGCTGCTGCGGTAGCGCACGCCCAGGTCGAAATTGTCCGTGGTTTCGGGCGATGGCTTGGCCGATGCCGTGTTGGGCGCGAAGAAGAAGCTGTTGTACAGATTGTCCGTGCCCGGAACCTGCAAGCCCTTCGAATAATTGCCGAACACGCCCAACGCATTGGTCACGTCATAGGTCAGGCCGATGTTCGGCAGAACCTTGTTATATTTGAATACACGGCGCTGCGGTCCCTGGATGGTCGGGTTGAGCGCTGCATATTGCGCCGCGCCCGCGCTGTTCGTGCCGAAGCATTCGACAAAGCCGGTGGCGCTCGACGTCGCGCAATAATTGTTGAGGTCGCGCTTGAAAAAGGGTGCGCGTACGCCCGCCGTGACCGTCAGCGCGTCGAACTTGCCGCGATATTCACCGGCGAGCTGATTGAGGATCGCCTTGGAGAAGCGGTCGCGCTTCTGCAGGATCGAACCCGTCGCGTCCTTGAGTGGATTTCCTTCTTCCGGGAAAGCATGCAGCGGCTGGCCGTCATTACGCAGGAACTCGGTTTCGCCGGTCTGGCGATGCCGCGCATAATCAAGGCTGTACGCGATGCGGACCGACTGATCCTCGGAGAAATTATAGCGCAGCGAAGCGATCAGGCCATAGCGGCGGGTGTTGGTTTCGCTGGGCGCGAGCACGCGGATCGAGTCCAGCAGATCGCCGTCGCCATTGACGTCATAGCCGAAATAGGGGCTGCCGCCGAGATAACCGACCGCATTGGTCACGCCGCTGCCCGGATTGATATCGCGGAACCCTTCACGCGCCGTCGCCGTACCGCCGCCATTGGCACGCACATATTGGAAGCTCGGATCGACCGTCAGGATCAGATTGTCCGCTAGCGTGAAGCGGGAATTGATGCGGATATTGCCGGTCTTCGACGGGTTGACGCGCTCATCGAAGGTCGAGCCGCAACTCGTCGCGGCATCCGCAACGCCTGCGATCGCCGGCATCTGCGTGGTGCAATAGGGGATCACATAGTCGCGCTCGTCGCGATTTTCCGGGAAGCGGCTGGGCACCGCGCCGACGCCGTCGTTGCGGAACGTCACCGAACCGAAACGGTTGTTATAGGCTTCGTTATAATGCGCCGCGATGGAGATGAAATCGCCATTGTCACCGATCGGCTGATAGATCTTGGCATTATATTGCTGCTTGTTGATCTCGCCGCGATTATTGAAGATGGTGTCGTTGGTCGCCTTGCTGGCTGCGAAGAAAGCCTTGGTGCCCCAGGGCGTGAACACGCCGGTATCGACCGATCCGAACATGCGGAAGAAGGAGAAATCGCCAGCCGAGCCAACGACCTTCACGCTGAAATCGTCGGTGGGGTTGCGCGTGCGGTAGTTGACCGTCGAACCCGTCGCCGCGGCGGTGGGGCTGTCCACATCGGTCGTGCCGAGATTGACGTTGACCTGCTCGATCAGTTCGGAATCGAGCTGCTGGCTGGAATAGATCGAATAGCCGCCGGAGTCGTTCAGCGGAACGCCGTCAAACGTCTGCGAAATGCGGGTATTGTCGAAGCCGCGGATATACATGGTGCCGCCGGCCGAACCGAAGGGATCGTTGTTCTGAAAGCTGACGCCGGGCAACAGGTTGATGATGTCGTTGACCGATTGCCCCGGAATCTGGCGCTCAATGACTTCCTGATTCAGAACGCCACGGGCCTTGCTCGTTTCGGGCAGTTCAACGCCGGCGAGCCCCTTCGGGGTAGTCGCGCCCGTCACGATGATCTCATTCTCAAAGTCAATCGAACCCGTCGACTGCGCGAACGCGGCGATAGGTGCAGCCACGGCGACGAGCGCGGCGCTGCACATAAGAAGCTGTTTCATTTGAACATTGTCCCTTTTAAAGTTTGGCGCGTCGCGCCGGCTTTATTTTGCTCTGTGGAGCTGGCGCCGCCTGTGGCGGCCGATGGCGACGGCCCTGTGATGCTCTGATTACAGTTTTACGACAATATAACAGTAATCAGTCATGGGCCGCCTCAGCCAGACCAAGCGGGACATGAGGGACTTGAAGTAATTCAGATAAATTATTGATATTAAACAATTTAATTATATTGTAATGCCACTGTTTAACAGTGGTGCAATTTTGCAACGCAACAGGATTTTTTGTGCGGTTGCGATACAGGCATAAAAAAGGGGCCGGCGAAGCACCGCCGACCCCAAACTTCAAACTGTCAAAGGATGGATTCAGGCCGCGTCTTCGGCCCGCTTGTCCTTCTCGCTGAACACGCGAATCGGTTCCTTGCTGCCCGCGACCACATCCTTGTCGACGACCACTTCGCCTACGCCTTCCATCGAAGGCAGGTCGAACATAGTGTCGAGCAGGATCGCCTCCAGGATCGAGCGAAGCCCGCGCGCGCCGGTCTTGCGCTCGATCGCCTTCTTGGCGATCGCGGTCAGCGCGTCGTCGGTGAAGCTGAGTTCCACATTCTCCATGTCGAACAGCTTCTGATATTGCTTCACCAGCGCGTTCTTCGGTTCGATCAGGATCTTGACCAGAGCGGTCACATCCAGATCCTCCAGCGTCGCGATAACCGGCAGACGGCCGACAAATTCGGGGATCAGGCCGAATTTCAGCAGATCCTCCGGCTCGCTCTGACGCAGCAGTTCGCCGGTCTTGCGCTCTTCCGGCGCTGCCACATGGGCCCCGAAACCGATCGACTTGGCTTCCAGACGGTCACCGATGATCCGTTCCAGACCCGCAAACGCGCCGCCACAGATGAACAGGATGTTGGTCGTGTCGACCTGAAGGAATTCCTGCTGCGGATGCTTGCGGCCACCCTGGGGCGGAACCGAAGCCGTCGTGCCTTCCATCAGCTTGAGCAGCGCCTGCTGAACGCCCTCCCCCGACACGTCGCGGGTGATGGAAGGGTTCTCCGCCTTGCGGCTGATCTTGTCGATTTCGTCGATATAGACGATGCCGCGCTGCGCCTTCTCGACATTATAGTCGGAGGCCTGGAGCAGCTTGAGGATGATATTTTCGACATCCTCACCGACATAGCCAGCCTCGGTCAGCGTGGTGGCGTCGGCCATGGTGAAGGGCACGTCGAACGTCTTGGCCAGCGTCTGCGCGAGCAGCGTCTTGCCGCAACCGGTAGGCCCGACCAGCAGGATGTTCGACTTGGCCAGTTCCACCTCGCCCGGCTTGGTGCCATGGTTGAGGCGCTTGTAATGGTTGTGGACGGCGACCGACAGGACGCGCTTTGCCCGGTTCTGGCCGATCACATAATCGTCCAGCACATCGCAGATTTCCTGCGGGGTCGGCACGCCGCCATCCTTCTTGCCGACGAGACCGCCCTTGGTCTCCTCGCGGATGATGTCGTTGCACAGTTCCACGCATTCGTCGCAGATGAACACGGTCGGCCCCGCGATCAGCTTACGCACCTCATGCTGCGACTTGCCGCAGAAGGAGCAGTAAAGCGTGCTTTTAGAATCGGAGCCCGTAAGCTTAGTCATTCGCCAATCTCTCTTCCCTCTTTAAGGCGAACAGCCGCCTTACGATGAGGGATATTCTGGTCCTAGGATCATCCTAGACCGCGACGCGCCCGTTTCACAAGGGGAGAAAAGGGCGCGGGCGGTAAACATGGGTTTAGCCTTCGCTCGTGTCCGCCGCGGCCGGACGGCGGTCAAACACTTCGTCGACCAGACCGAACGCCTTGGCTTCCTCTGCTTCCAGGAAGGTGTCACGGTCCATCGCCCGTTCCACTTCCTCCAGCGAACGGCCGGTATATTCCACGTAGAGATTATTCAGGCGGCTGCGGATTCGCAGGATTTCCTTGGCCTGGATCTCGATATCCGACGCCATGCCCTGCGCGCCGCCCGAGGGCTGGTGGACCATGATGCGGGCGTTGGAAAGCGCGATGCGCTTGCCCGGCTCACCGGCGGCGAGCAGGAAGCTGCCCATCGAGGCGGCCTGGCCGATGCAGACGGTGCCCACCTGCGGGCGGATATATTTCATCGTGTCGTGGATCGCCATGCCGGACGTCACAACGCCGCCGGGCGAGTTGATGTACATCCAGATGTCCTTCTTCGGATTTTCCGACTCAAGGAACAGCAACTGGGCCACGATCAGCGAGGCCATATGATCCTCGACCTGGCCGGTGACGAAGATGATCCGTTCGCGCAGAAGGCGCGAAAAAATGTCGAAGCTGCGCTCGCCCCGGTTGGACTGTTCGATAACGATGGGGACCAGAGCGGCCATGGGATCGGACATGATTTCGGTCATTTTGCTCTTTCAGGGTGATTGCTTTTGCCCGTTCACTACATCGGGACAAAATGCAGACTGTTCAAGGGGTCGCGTGAAACGCAGGTGAGATCGGGCAAATGCCCCGCGCGAAATCAGTCGCGCCGGGCGAAATCGGATGGCGCCTTGAAGGCGAGATAGGCGAGTCGCCGCACCTCCCGCCGGCCGCGCACGACGGTATCGAGGATGAGGCCGCACATGCCCGACAAGGTGGCAAGGATCATCAGGCCCGTCACCAATATGGCGGTGGGAAAACGCGGCACAAGGCCCGTCTTCATATAAGTGAGGATCAGCGGAGCCGCCAGGATCAGCCCGGTCGCGGCCAGCAGTGCGGCGATGATCCCGAAGAAGAGGACCGGCCGTTCGATGCGATAAAGCGTGATGATCGTGCGCAGGATGCGCCACCCGTCGCGATAGGTGGAAAGCTTGCTCACCGATCCTTCCGGCCGCGCCCCATAGGCGGTGACCACCTCCGCCACAGGCATAGCGAGTTCCAGCGCATGGACGCTGATTTCCGTCTCGATCTCGAAACCGGCGGAAAGAACCGGGAAGCTTTTCACGAACCGCCGCGAGAAGACGCGATAGCCCGAAAGAATGTCGGTGAAGCTGCGTCCGAAAAGCTGCTTCAACAGGCTGGTCAGCGCCCAGTTGCCAAAGCGATGGCCCCGGCGATAGGCTTCCTCGATCTCGCTCCTGCGGGAACCGACGACCATGTCGAGATTGTCTTCCAGCATCGCCGCGACCATCCGCGGCGCGGCGGCGGCTTCATAAGTCGCGTCGCCGTCGGCCATGATATAGATGTCCGCATCGACATCCGCGAACATGCGGCGGACGACATGGCCCTTGCCCTGCTGCGCCACGCGGCGGACGATAGCCCCTGCCCCGGCGGCAAGCTCGCGGCTCCCATCGCTGCTGTTATTGTCGAAGACATAGATTTCGGCGGTCGGCAACGCGCGGCGAAAATCCTCCACCGTCTGAACGATCGCGCCAGCCTCATTATAGCAGGGAAGGATGACCGCGATCCGTGGGCTTGCGACCGCCTCCCCGCTTTCCACTGCCGGAAATTCCTTCATCGACACGCAAACCTTATTACCGCCCCGTCCCTGTCGACATGAACGGGCTTGATTAAAATTTCATCTGCCATGTCGCGGCAGAAATGAAAAGCGCCCGCACTTCCTTGCGAAGCCGGGCGCTTATCCATTCAGACCGAAGCGGCCTTATTCAGCCTTGGCGGCAGCCTTCTTGGCCGGAGCCTTCTTGGCCTTGGGCTTGTCATCGGCAGGAGCTTCCTCAGCCACGGCATCGTCCTGCTTGGCGGGAGCCTTCTTCGCCGCAGCCTTCTTGGCCGGAGCCTCTTCGGCCACCTCAGCAGCCGGAGCCCCTTCAGCTTCAGCGGCCTTCTTCTTCGGAGCAGCCTTCTTCGCCTTGGGCTTTTCGTCATGATCATGGTCATGACCACAGTCCGGACCATGAACGTGCGGCTTCAGATCGCCGTCTTCGGCTTCGATCGCGGCTTCCAGCTCTTCACGGCTGACGGCGCGTTCGCTGATTTCGGCCTTTTCGAACAGGAAGTCGACGACCTTGTCCTCATAAAGCGGGGCGCGGAGCTGAGCCGCAGCCATCGGATCCTGACGGACATATTGCACGAAACGCTCGCGGTCCTGCGGGCTGTACTGCTGCGCAGCCTGCATGATCAGGCGGTTCATTTCCTGATCGTTGACGACGACGCCGTTCGCCTGGCCGATTTCCGAGAGCAGCAGGCCCAGGCGGACGCGGCGCACCGCGATGCCGCGATAATCTTCCTTCTCCGCTTCCATCTCGGCCAGCGCCGCTTCCGGATCTTCCTCATGGCCGGCTTCATGCTGAAGCTGCGCCCAGATCTGGTTGAATTCGGCTTCCACCATGCTCGGCGGCACGTCGAAATCGTGCGAAGCGGCGAGCTGGTCGAGCAGCTTGCGCTTCATATGCGTGCGGGTCAGGCCGTTATGTTCCTGCTCGATCTGGCCCTTCAGCAGCTCCTTGAGCTTGTCCAGACCTTCCAGGCCCAGCGACTTGGCGAAATCATCGTCCAGCTTGGGCTTGTCGGCGTTCAGGATCGACTTGACGGTGATGTCGAAGGTTGCGGCCTTGCCGGCGAGGTGGGCGGCGCCATAATCTTCCGGGAAGGTGACGGTGATGGTCTTCTCATCGCCCTTCTTGACGCCGGCAAGCTGCTCTTCGAAGCCCGGTATGAACTGGCCCGAACCGATCTTCAGCTTCACGTCTTCGGCCGAACCGCCTTCAAAGGCTTCGCCGTCGATCTTGCCGACGAAATCGATGGTCAGCGTGTCGCCGTCCTTCGCCTTGTGCGAAGCGGCATGCTCTTCCAGCGCGCCCTGCTGGGTCGCGATGCGGCCCGCGGCTTCGTCAACCTGCTCGTCAGCGACTTCGACGGTCAGGCGTTCCAGCTTCAACCCTTCGACGCTCGGCGCGGCGATTTCGGGCAGCACTTCCAGCGCCACCTTGATCTCCGCATCCTTGCCGAATTCGAAAGTTTCATCCAGCTCGACGGAGGGCTGCATCGCGGGACGCAGCTTGTTGTCCGCGATCAGCTTTTGAATGCTGTCCTGGATCGAGCTGTTCAGCGCGTCGCGTTGCAGCGATTCGCCATGCATCTTCTTGACGAGATTGGCGGGCACCTTGCCAGGACGGAAGCCCGGCATCCGTACCTGCGGCGCGATCGCGGCGACTTCCTTTTCCACACGGGCGTCGATGTCCTTCGACGTGATGGTCACGGTGTAGGCGCGCTTCAGGCCCTCGTTCAACGTCTCGACAGTCTGCATCTCTTCTCTCAAACGCTTTCTTAAAGCTGAATTTCGTTGGCGCTTGGCGCTGCTCCACGTCCTGGCGCACTGGTGCGGGCGAAGGGACTCGAACCCCCACATCTTGCGATACCAGAACCTAAATCTGGCGCGTCTACCAATTTCGCCACGCCCGCATCGGTCGCCGGTCGGCGCGGCATAGAGAAAAGAGTCTCTCGAAGCAAGGCCCAGAGGCCAAGCCTGTGGATAACTGGTGGATAACTCCCAAGGGAACCCCGCGCCAGCCTGCGCGTAGCCCATATCAAGGAGAAACAGCCATGGCTACCCAACCCGATCCCGCCCCCGACGGTATCCCCCCACCGGACATCATCGAGCCGCAATCGCCGCCGGAAACGCCCGCGCCCGCCACGCCCGAAGAGACGCCCGCCGGCGAGCCGCCGGAAATCATACCCGAAGGACCGGATTTCGATCAGCCCGATCGCGCCCCGCCGGAAATCCCGCCGGGCTGATCGACGCATTTTGGCAACAGAGAGTCAGTTTTCCACAGAAACGGGAAATAATGCGCCGGCAATCGCTGGACAGGCTCCTGCATCCATGATTGAACTATGACAAACAGATGAAATCGGGAGAGGCGCGGCTGACATCAAGGGGGTCAACGTGCACAGGGTTCGCGCTAAGCTGGAATGGTTCAAGACAGTGATCCTGCCACAGGAAGCTGCTCTCCGGGGGCGGCTCAGGCGGATACTTCCTGCCAATCAGGAACTGGAAGACATGGTCGCGGAGGTTCTCGCCCGCGCCTATGCCACTGAAAATTGGGAAAATGTGACCACGGGCCGGGCGTATCTCTTCACGATCGCCCGCAATCTGGTGATCGACACGGCCCGCCGCAACAAGGTGGTCAGTTTCGAAACCATTGCCGACCTGGAATTGCTGCAAGGCGAAAATAATGTGGAAGCGCAGCTCCACGCCCGCGAAGCCTTGCGCCAGGTCGAAGCAATCGTCGATTCGCTGCCGACACAATGCCGCCGGGTCTTCATTCTTCGCCGTATCCACGAAAAATCGATGCTGGAAATAGCGGAGGAGATGTCTCTATCCGTTTCTACTGTTGAAAAACATCTGGCCAAAGCGATCGCAATAGTTATGCGGGCCTGGGCGGAACGTGAGGAAACGGATTTCGAACGTGCGGGCGTCGGGACCAGATTCGGGCTACGAAAGCAGGGACAAGATCGAGGCGGAAGCCGCGCGCCTGCTGGCAAGGCTTAATTGCGACCCCAGCGCGCAGGACGAAGCCGAATTCTGCCGCTGGATCGAATCTGACCCCCGCCATGCCGTGGCGTTCGCCCGGGCCGAAGCTGCTTGGGAAGCCGCCGAGCGCCTGAAGAGCGCCGCCGCCGAGGTCAACCTGCCCCCGCTGGAAGCCATAGTAAGCGAGGAGCAGCAGCGCCGCCTGTCGCGCAACATCATGATCGCCGCCGCCGTCGCGGTGATGCTGTTCATCGTCGCCGCGATCGTCACCGTCCGCACCTTCAGCGGCGTGGATCATTACGAAACCCGGATCGGCCAGATCAGCGACATCGCGCTCAATGACGGCTCCACCCTGCACCTCAATAGCGACAGCGCCGCAGAGGTCCGCTTCACCGATCATGGCCGCAAAGTCCGCATTCTCAAGGGCGAAGCCTCGTTCGATGTCGCGCACGACCGCTCGCGCCCCTTCGACGTGGAGGCCCGTTCAGCCGTCATCCGCGCTGTCGGCACCGCGTTCAACGTGCGCCTGCGCCCCTCGATGGTCGAACTGACGGTCACGCAGGGAATTGTCACGGTCCATTCGGGCAACAAGCTGGCCCAGCGGGTCAGCGCGGGCAGCGGCGCCGTTATCCAGCCGCGCAGCGTTTCGCTCACCCATCTCGACTCGCGCCTGATCGGACAGCGCACCGCCTGGCGCGAGCAGATGGTCGAACTGGACGGCGAAACGATCGAACAGGCGGCCAGCGAGTTCAACCGCTACCGCGCGGCGCCCATCCTGATCGGGGATACCCGGGTCTCCTCGCTCCGCATCGGCGGCCGCTTCCGCATCACCGACAGCAAGGAATTCCTATCCGCCTTGCAACTCAGCCTGCCGATCCGGGTGGTGGGCGGGCAGGACGGCTCGGTCATGCTGCTCTATCAGGATGAACTGGAACCGGCGGATAACGCAGCCGGCGAATAAGATTGCGGAGGATCTTTCCTATGCAGACGCGTGGGGAGGATTTTGCTGCAAGTTCCTGACCGGACTAACCCAACAACTCCCGCACCAATTCCGGCACCAGATCACTGGCCGGCCCCATGCGACTTTCTTCGAAATAGAAGCTCCCTGCCGACGGGTCCAGATTCAGCTCCAAGGTCCGCGCGCCTACATGGCGCGCTGTCTGCACAAACCCCGCCGCCGGATAGACCGCCCCGGAGGTTCCAACCGAAACAAACAGATCGGCCCGCCGCAACGCCTCATCGATCATGTCCATCTCATAAGGCATTTCACCAAAAAACACGATGTCGGGCCGCAACCGGGGTTCGCCGCACCCATCGCAAACCGAGGCCGGCGGCAAGGCTTCCATCCAGCGCTTCGCTTTCCCACAGGCCGCGCAAAGCGCCGACTGCAACTCCCCATGCATGTGGATCAGCCGCTTCGCCCCGGCCCGCTCATGCAGATCATCGACATTCTGGGTGACGATCAGCAATTCCCCCGGCCATTGCGCATCCAGCGCCGCCAGCGCCTCATGCGCCGCATTGGGCCTGACCTTGGCCAGCTTCGCCCGCCGCTCGTCATAGAAGCGATGCACCAGCGCGGCGTTGCGCGCCAAAGCTTCGGGGGTACACACATCCTCGACCCGATGCCCCTCCCACAGACCGTCCGGCCCGCGAAAGGTTGCAAGGCCGCTCTCGGCCGAAATCCCTGCGCCGGTCAGGATTACGATATTGCGAATGTCGTCCATCCCCTGATCTTAGCGACCGAGCGAGCCGCTCGCGACGATTTTCCTTCCCGCCCATTTTCTATTGCGACGGCCAATAGCAAAGGGATGACGTAGCGAAGGGATGACGTAGCAAAGGGATGACAGGGCCCGCCCATTCTGGCATCCGCCACGCGACATTTTAAGGAATGACAGTGATGACGAGCATCGGGATTTTCGGAGCAGCAGGCCGCATGGGACACGCCATCGCGCAGATCGCCCAGGAAGCCGGGCTGAAAATCGCCGGAGGCACCGACCGCAGCGGCGAAGGGGAACTCGCCCCCGGCATCCCTATCACCACCGATCCCCTTGCGCTGGCGCAACGAAGTGACGTTCTGATCGACTTTTCCGTGCCCGCTGCCCTGTCCGCCCATCTCGACGCCTGCATCGCAGCGAAGAAGCCGGTCCTGATCGGCACCACAGGGCTTGAACCCTTGCATCACGCGCTGATCGACGAAGCCGCCAGGCAAATTCCGCTGCTCCAGACCGGCAACACCTCGCTCGGCGTCAATCTGCTGGCGGCGCTGGTGGCGCAGGCCGCCGCGCGCCTGGGCGACGATTGGGACATAGAGATCGTGGAGATGCACCACCGCCACAAGGTTGATGCCCCGTCCGGCACCGCCCTGCTGCTGGGCGAAGCGGCGGCGCGAGGACGCGGCATCACCCTGGCCGACCATAGCGAACGCGGCCGCGACGGCATCACTGGCGCCCGGGCCAAAGGCGCGATCGGTTTCGCGGCCCTGCGCGGCGGCTCCGTGGCGGGCGACCATCAGGTCATCCTCGCCACCGAAGGCGAACGGATCGAAATCGGCCACCGCGCCGAAAACCGCCTCATCTTCGCGCGCGGCGCCGTCAAGGGCGCGCAATGGCTGATCGATCAGCCGATAGGCCGCTATGACATGAAAGGCGTTCTGGGCCTTTAACCATGAAGAAGGACCAGATCTTCGACTTTTTCAGCCGCCTCGCTGAAGCCAATCCAGCGCCCCGCACGGAGCTGGAATATGGCAATGACTATCAGCTTCTGGTTGCGGTGGTCCTCTCCGCACAGGCTACGGACGTCGGCGTCAACAAGGCGACACGCGCCCTGTTTCGCGATGTCCAAACGCCGCAGCAGATGGTGGACCTCGGCGAAGAGGGGCTTAAAGCACATATCAAGACCATCGGCCTGTTCAACGCCAAGGCGAAGAATGTCATCGCCCTTTCCGAGATATTGGTCCGCGATTTCGGCGGAGAGGTGCCGCAGGACCGCGACGTTCTGACCACCCTGCCCGGTGTGGGACGCAAGACGGCCAATGTCGTCGTCAACACCGCCTTCGGACAGGAAACTTTCGCGGTCGACACCCATATCTTCCGCGTTGGCAACCGGACCGGCCTGGCGCCGGGCAAAACCCCGCTGGCGGTGGAATTGAAGCTGGAAAAGCGCGTTCCCGGCCCTTTCCGCCGCGACGCCCACCACTGGCTGATCCTGCACGGCCGCTATGTGTGCAAGGCACGCAAGCCGGAATGCTGGCGCTGCATCCTGGCCGACCTCTGCCGCTTCAAACCCAAGACGCCCGCGCCCGGAACGGCAAGCTGATTATCGTG
The DNA here is from genome assembly GCF_036038995.2 of Sphingobium sp. SJ10-10. Lineage (NCBI taxonomy): Bacteria > Pseudomonadati > Pseudomonadota > Alphaproteobacteria > Sphingomonadales > Sphingobiaceae > Sphingobium > Sphingobium sp. SJ10-10. The sequence continues at coordinate 808,929 of NZ_CP158132.1, read as the reverse complement.
CGGTTCAGCCGAACGATGCTAAAAGGAGTGGAATAACGGATGAAGCGTTAGCGCGCCGTCATTCCTGCAGTCACAAGGAGAGACATCATGTCCGCTCATCTCACCCATCGGCTGGCGCTGGCAGCAGTTTTGGCCTGCGCCGCCGCCCCAACCCTCGCCAAGACCGCTCCCGACAATCTCGTTCCCGCCGGCAAGCCGGTCGATTGCGTCCAGATCACGTCGATCCGCTCCACCAATGTCCGTGATGACCGCACGATTGACTTCATCATGAACGGCAACAAGGTCTATCGGAACACGCTGCCTTATAGCTGCCCCAGTCTGGGCTTCGAAAAGCGCTTCCTCTACAAGACCAGCCTGTCTCAGCTTTGCTCGGTGGACATCATCACCGTGCTTTACCAGACGAGTGGATTGCAACCGGGCGCCAGTTGCGGCCTCGGCAAATTCCAGCCGATGCGAAAACTCGCGAAATAACTTTGGTCTGAGGCGATTTTGGTGCTGGCGCGAGCGATTGGGCTTTGCTAAGCGGCCCTTCGCAGCAGTGACACGCACCCATAGCTCAGCTGGATAGAGCGTTGCCCTCCGAAGGCTCACGTCCAACGCGAGAGTGACGGAATCATACAATGTTTTCGGCTAGTTAGAAAGGCCGTAGAAAGGACGAATAAAAAACTCACCAGAAACTCACCGCGATCGGACAGCCGATTTTGAACGCGGATTGACCTTCATCGGCACAACACATACGGCTTCATGCCATCCGCACCCGTAGCTCAGCTGGATAGAGCGCCGCCCTCCGAAGGCGGAGGCCACAGGTTCGAATCCTGTCGGGTGCGCCAAAAATATCAATAAAATCAGTTAGTTATAAGGATTGTGGCGATCCCGTTTGCGACGTCGCCAATCCCAAAACTCACCAACCTCGGCAGTGACGCCCCGCAAGTCCTTCGGATTTTGGCTGAAAATGCCCGGCACAAACTCACCAGCGGCCGCGAAATGGATTCGGGGCAATCGGACACTGCGTATCGCCCCGCGGGCCGATCGTGATGCGGGCAAGCCCGCCACATTCTGGTTTCTGGTCGAAGATTTGGCCCTTGCACCAAGCTGAACGTAGTGAAGGTGGGTTTCAGAAGAAGGCCAGGGTGGGTGAAGCCTCCCCCTGAGCGAGAGCCCTCGGGGCTCCCGCTACCCCCTCTGCGGGGACACCCCGCAACACCCCGAGAGTGAGAGTCCGCCCGGTCGGCCGTGACGGGCTTACGAGGCAGAGGGAGCGGCCCCTGCCGGTCCGTCGCGGAGACACGCGATGGCGCTTTCCACCGCCGCGGCCCGCACCGGCTATGATCCGGCGGACCTCATGACCCTTGGCCAGACCCCAGACCGCGATCGGGTCCGATTGCGCGTGCTCAGCCTGGGCGCCGGCGTCCAATCCACCACACTGGCGCTGATGGCCGCCCACGGCGAGATCGGGCCGATGCCCGATTGCGCCATCTTCGCCGACACCGGCTGGGAGCCGCGCGCCGTGCGCGAGTATCTCGCCTGGCTCATATCCCCGAACGTGCTGCCCTTCCCGGTGCATATCGTCTCGGCCGGCGACATTCGCGCCGATCTGCTGCGAGCGGGCAGCGGCGCGCGCTGGGCTTCGATCCCCGCTTTCACGCGCACCGTGAACCGCGGCCGCATCGAGGTCGGCATGATCCGGCGCCAATGCACCAAGGACTACAAGATCGTCCCCATTCGCCGGAAGGTGCGTGAGCTGGTCGGGCTGACCCGCCGCCGCTCGCCCGACCATCCGATCGTCGAGCAATGGATCGGCATCTCGCTTGACGAGCTGATGCGGATGAAGCCCTCCTTCGAGGCGTGGCAGGTCAATCGCTGGCCGCTCATCGAACAGCGCATGTCGCGGCACGACTGCCTGCGCTGGCTCGAACGGCACGACTATCCGATCCCGCCCAAGAGCGCCTGCGTCGGCTGCCCCTTCCATTCCGACATGCGCTGGCGCGAGATCCGCGACCGCGATCCCGAAGCCTGGGCCGAGGCGGTCGAGGTCGATCATGCGATCCGCACCGGCCTTCGCGGTATCCGGGGCGACGTCTTTCTGCACCGTTCGGCCGTGCCGCTCGACCAGGCCGACCTCAGCACCGCGGCCGATCACGGCCAGCTCGATCTGTGGGGTAACGAGTGCGAGGGCATGTGCGGGGTCTAGCGGCGTGCGCGGCGGCGGCCATGAGAGTGAGAGGAGGGCCTTGGGTTCGTGGCGGGCTGGATAGCCGAGAGAGCGTCTCGCGGCGGCCCGTCATGGAGTAACCGACATGGCAAAAGCCACCCCCAAGATCGTCCTCAGCGCGTCGCGGGACATTCCCTTCGACAAGCTGTTTCTGTCCGATTCCAATGTTCGCCGCGTGAAGAACGGCGTGACGATCGAAGACCTCGCCGACGACATCGAGCGGCGCGGCCTGTTGCACGGCCTCAATGTCCGCCCCGAGGTTGACGACGACGGCAACGAGACCGGCCGGTTCGGCATCCCCGCCGGCGGCCGCCGCTACTCTGCGCTGGCGATCCTCGTGAAGCGCAAGCGCATGGACAAGACTTGTCCGGTCCCGTGCATCGTCAAGTCGGCCAGCGATCCGATCCTTGCCGAGGAAGATTCGCTCGCCGAGAACAGCCTGCGCGAACCGCTTCATCCGCTCGACGAGTTCCGCGGCATGAAGCTCCTTCACGACAAGGGTGAGCGCGAGCAGGCCATCGCCGCGCACTTCCGCGTAACTCCTGCCGTGGTCACGCAGCGCCTGCGGCTGGCGTCGGTCTCGCCCAAGCTGCATGAAGTCTATGCCGCCGGTGACATGACGCTCGATCAGCTCATGGCGTTCACGGTCAGCGAGGATCATGCGCGCCAGGAGCAGCTCTGGAAGCAGCTCGACCACAGCAGCAACAGGTCGCCGACGTTCATTCGCGAAAAGCTGACCGAGGACATGGTGCCCGTTTCGGACAGGCGCGTGCTGTTCGTCGGTCTCCCGTCCTATCTCGCGGCCGGCGGCACCGTGCCGACGCGCGATCTGTTCGAGCCCGATGACGGCGGCTGGCTGTCCGATCCCGCTTTGCTCGACGGCCTGGTGGCCGAAAAGCTCGACGTCGAAGCCGCAGCGATCAAGGCCGAAGGCTGGAAGTGGGTCGCGGCGCTGATCGACCTGCCCTATGGCTACGACGAAGATTACCGGGAAATCGACGCAACCCGAGAGCCGCCGACCGAGGCGGACAAAACCCGGATCGCCGAGCTTCGCGCCGAAGCCGACGCGCTGGAGGAGCAGTGGGCGGGCACCGGCGATGTCCCGCCCGAGGTCGAGGCCCGCGTCACCGCCATCGACGTCGAGCTGGCCACGCTGTCGCGCGGGCGGTTCACCTACGATCCGCAGGAGCAGGCGCGCGCTGGCGTGTTCATTGGTCTCGAAACCGATGGCACGCTCTATATCGACCGCGGCTGGGTGCGACCGGAGGACGAACCCGAGGAGGAACCCGACGAGACGGGCGACGACGAAGCCTTGGCCGAAACGTCCAGCGACGAACCGGCTGGCGACGACGCGCATTCCGTGCCGGCGAACTCGGAACCCGCAACCGTTCCCGGTCTCGCTGTCGAATGCGGTGACGACGACGAAGACGTCATCAAGCCGCTGCCCGAACGGCTGGTGGCCGAGCTGACCGCCTCCCGGACGGTCGCCCTGCAGGATGCCTTCGCGCAGAATCCCTCGGTGGCGTTCGCCGCTGTGCTGCACGCGATGGTGCTCACCACCTTCTATCAGGTGCGCACGGAGACCTGCCTGGAGCTGTCGGTCAACCGCGTCTATTTCCCGTTCCAGGCGCCGGGCCTGCGGGAAAGCGCGGCGGTCAAGGCGATGGAGGAGCGCCACGCCGGCTGGAAGGCGCGTTTACCCAAGTCCGACAAGGACGCCTGGGACGCGATTCAGCAGCTCGACGGCGCCGATCAGGCGGCCCTGTTCGCACATTGCGCGGCCTATGCGGTGAACGCGCAATGGGAGCCGGTGCCCAAGCATGGCGGCGGCCGCATCTCGGCGCACGGGGTCGCGCGCCGGGTCGAGCACGCCAATGTGCTGGCCCGCGCGGTCGGGTTCGACATGGTGGCGGCCGGCTGGCGGCCCACGGTCGAGAATTATCTCGGCCGCGTCACCAAGCCGCGCATCCTCGAAGCGGTCGCCGAAGGCACGGAGCCGCAGAAGGCCGGCCTGATCGACCATCTGAAGAAGGGCGACATGGCACGCGAGGCCGAGCGGCTGCTGGCCGATTCCGGCTGGCTCCCAGAGCCGCTGCGGATGCCGGCCCCCGAACCCGTCCTGCCGATCACGCAAGCACCGGCTGACGGCGGAGACGCCGAGGCGCTCCCGGCTTTCCTCGGGGAGGATGACGACGACGCCTACGAGGACGAGCAGGGCTCGACCTACGCCATCGCGGCGGAATAGCCGCACCCGGGCGGGGCGGCTCCGGCCGCTCCGCCGCTTTCTTCCCACCGCCTTCCGCGTCCTGGTCGAGCGCCGGGCCTTTTTGCGTGGCCGCCGGGCCGCCTTCGGCCGGACGGCTTCCACCTTCAACATAGGAGGCTGACCATGAAGGTCGACGACATCGCAGCCGACACACTCACTGGCTGAGCCGATTCCTCTTCCCACTGCCGAATAAGAACGGCAGCGGGTTTTTTTGAGCTTCGACGGCTCTGCATTTGCTTTAGGCCCGCCGAATAGCGATAGCCGAAAGGTCGGTCGCGGGCTCAATCTGCGTGCCCACCGCCTTGCGCTCGGAATAGCGATCGACGAGCTGGACGGCGTGCGGCCGGAGCAGCACCGTGAACCGCACCAGCTCCTCCATCACATCGACAATGCGGTCATAGTAGCTGGAGGGCTTCATGCGCCCGGCGTCGTCGAACTCCTTGTAGGCCATCGCCACGCTCGACTGGTTGGGGATGGTGAACATCCGCATCCAGCGGCCGAGTAAGCGCAGCGTGTTGACCGCGTTGAACGACTGCGAGCCGCCCGACACCTGCATGACGGCGAGCGTGCGGCCCTGGGTCGGGCGCATCCCCTTCATCTCCAGCGGCAGATGGTCGATCTGCGCCTTCATGACGCCGGTGATCTGGCCGTGCCGCTCAGGGCTGCACCACACCATGCCATCGGACCACATGGCATGGTCGCGCAGTTCATGGACGGCGGGATGATCGTCGCCCTTCACTTGGTCGGGCAACGGCAGATTGGATGGATCGAAGATGCGCGTCTCGGCCCCGAAGAATTGGAGCAGCCGTGCCGATTCCTCAATGGCGAAGCGCGAGAAGGAGCGTTCGCGGAGCGAGCCATAGAGCAGCAGGATGCGCGGCGGCGGATCGCCGGCGCCAAGACCCAACGCCGGCCGTTCATGGGCAAAGCGGAGATCGAGCGCGGGCAGATGCTTCGGGTCGGGAAGATGGCGGATATAGGTCAAACAGCCGCTTCCTTCTCATACCAGCCGCGCGTGCGCTTCACGATCGCCACCACCGACAGCATCACCGGCACCTCGACCAGCACGCCGACCACGGTGGCGAGCGCGGCACCAGACTTGAGGCCGAACAGGCTGATCGCGGCTGCAACTGCCAACTCGAAGAAATTGGAGGCGCCGATCAACGCGGCAGGGGCGGCCACGCACCACGCGACGCCGAACTGGCGACTCAGCCAATAGGCCAGCCCGGCGTTGAAATAGACCTGTACCAAGATCGGCACCGCGATCAGCGCGATCACCAGCGGCTGCGCGAAGATCGCCTCACCCTGGAAGCCGAACAGCAACACCAGCGTCGCCAACAGGGCGGTGAGCGACACCGGCCCGAGCCGGGCTAGCAACCGGTCAAGTGTGGCCTGTCCACCCGAGGCCAGCACGGCGCGGCGGACGAGCTGCGCGACGATCACCGGCACCACGATGTAAAGGCCGACCGATAGTAGCAGCGTGTCCCACGGCACCGTCACCGAGGCGACGCCGAGCAGCAACCCGACCAGCGGCGCGAAGGCGAACACCATGATGAGGTCGTTCAGCGCCACTTGGCTCAACGTGTAATTGGGTTCGCCGTCACAGAGGTTCGACCAGACGAACACCATTGCCGTGCAGGGCGCGGCGGCGAGCAGGATCAGCCCGGCGATATAGGATGAAGCCTCGCCCGTCGGCAGTAGAGGCGCGAACAGCCAGCCCAGGAACAGCGTGCCGAGCAGCGCCATCGAGAAGGGTTTGACCGCCCAATTGATGAACAGGGTGACGCCGACACCTCTCCAGTGTTGGCGCACCGATCCCAGCGCGCCAAAGTCGATCTTGAGCAGCATTGGCACGATCATCAGCCAGATCAGCACCGCGACGACGAGGTTGACGCGCGCCACCTCGGCCGACGCAATCGCACCGAACAGGCCCGGCAGCGCATGGCCGAACGCGATGCCCACAACGATGCAGAGCGCCACCCACAGGCTCAGATACCGCTCGAAGAAGGAGATGCCGGGACGAGCTGGCGCGGTGCCAGCGGCGGAAGCGGTCGCCATACCTCAGATCACCCGCGCGCCGGTCGCATCGACGACTTGCTGGCCGTCCTCCTTGGCGAAGGCGCCCTGTTGCGGCGTGGGCAGCAGGTCCAGCACCACTTCCGATGGGCGGCACAGCTTCACCCCCAGCGGCGAGACGACCAGCGGCCGGTTGATGAGAATCGGATGCGCCATCATCGCGTCGATCAGGACGTCGTCAGACAATGACGGATCGCCGAGGCCGAGTTCGGCATAGGGTGTGCCCTTCTCGCGCAGCAGCTCGCGAGGCGTGATGCCGGCACGTTCGATAAGCTGGACCAGCAAGGCCCGAACCGGCGGCGTCTTGAGATATTCGATGACATGCGGCTCGGTCTCGGCGTTGCGGATCAGGCCCAGCACGTTGCGCGACGTGCCGCACTCGGGATTGTGATAGACGATGATGTCGGTCACGCTGCGTCTCCCCGGCGAGCGGTCGAACCTTCGGCATGGCCGATCTCGCGCAGCTTCGCGGTCAACGTCCTCGTTTCCAGCTTGTCGATCGGAAGCGAGATGAACACGCGTATGCGGTTTTCCAGATAGTTCAGCGCCGTCACGAAGGCGCGCTCGCGCTCGATGTCGCTTCCCTGGACATGACTTGGATCTTCGATTCCCCAATGAGCGGTCATTGGGTGGCCGGGCCAGACCGGGCAGGTTTCACCAGCCGCGTCGTCGCAGACGGTGAACACGAAATCCATGACTGGCGCGTCGGGTTGGGAAAATTCTTCCCAGCTTTTCGAGCGCAGCCCTCCGGTCGGATAGTCGATCCGCTCCAGCAGTCGGAGCGCGATCGGATTGATCGTGCCTTTGGGATAGCTCCCGGCCGAGAAGGCGCGGAAGCGGCCCTGGCCCAACTTGTTCATGGCGCTTTCGGCGAGGATCGAGCGCGCGGAATTGCCGGTGCAGAGGAACACGACGTTGAACACGCGGTCGATGGACATGACAGTCTCCGTCAGCAGCAGGGGACGAGTTCGGCGACGAGCGGCGCGCACAGCTCCGGCTTCCCGGCACAGCAGTCCTTGACCAGAAAGAGGGTCAGCGCGCGCAGCGCATCGAGGTCGGCACGGTAGATGATCGACCGGCTTTGCCGCTCGGACTTCACCAGTCCCGCGCGCGACAGGATGCCAAGATGCGTGGACATTGTGTTCTGCGGCACGTCGAGCTGGCGGGCGATTTCGCCGGCTGGCAAGCCGTTCGGCTCATGCCGCACCAGCAGGCGAAAGGTGTCGAGGCGCGTCGGTTGCGCGAGGGCGCTCAAGGCCAGGATGGTCGATTCAGAATCCATATATCGAGAATAACAGATATTAGATCCCAGCGCCAGTCCTCGGGCGCATCGCCGGAGAGTGAGAGGCGGGTCGCAAGCGGGTGAGCCTGCCGGATTGAGAGAGAGCGCCGGACGGCTCGAACCTTTCCCGCTCTCCCCGGAGAACACCCATGTCCACAATTCCAAATCTGCCCGTTGCCGCCGCTTCGACGGTGCTTGACGGCCATGCTGTCGTCGCTTCCGTCCCGCTCGGCACATTGCTGCGCTTCTTCGATGGCACGCCGCGACCGCCCGAACGCTTCCGGCGCAAGCTGTCCGCCTGGAAGAACCGCAACGGCACAGGCCGTCTGGTCGAGAAGTCGGCCGCTTGCACGCTCGGCGACAGGCCATTTCCCGCCACGTTCACGCTCCACCTCGCCAATTACGGCTCGAACGGCACGATCGTCATGGTCGTGAACCGGGGTTTCCAGGCCACGACCGATCTTCGCTTCGATGTTCTCGAACGTCCGGCACCCGGCATGGTTCGCGTGTTCTCGCGGCGCGGCGGCCGGGTCGAGCTGCACCGCCTCGCGTCCGATATGACCGAGGCCGAGGCATGGATGGCGAAGAACCGCTACTGCGATCCCATCGCCGAGATCGTCGGTGAAGATGAATCCGGCGCCGCCCCGGTCGGGAGGGCGGCATGAACGCCGCCACTCCCACGCAGGCCATCTATGGCCGCACCGCCGATGGCGACCTGGCGGCGCTGGTCGGCGACAATGCCTATCTCGCCCTTCCGGTCGCGGATGGTCTTCGCCTCTGGAGCGGTTGGCGGATCGACCGTCCAATCGCCGAATGGCGGCGAGCCGACTTCTCCGGCTTCGGCGATGCCATCGCCGACGAAGCGGCGTTTCGGGTTCTCGTCGCGGAGCAGGTCGAGCATCGGCGCGAGATGATCGCGCTCGATCGGCAACACCGAGCGTCCGACCGCTGGAGTCCCTGGGGCGCGTCGCAAGGCGGCTCGGTCTATGCCGAGGGAGTCGTCTTCCATGTCACCGCGAGCCACGGCGGCTTCAATCTCGATGACCCCCGCAATGCGGCCATGCCCGCCGCGCTGCGCATCGAAAGCGGCTGGTATGAGGAGGACTGCGATTGGGCGATGGTCGCGTTCGGCTTTCCCGAGCTGTTCACCGCCTACGAACGCCGTATCGCCGAGAAAACCCTGCGCGATACCTATCCCGAACGCTGGGAAGCCGTCCACGGTCGGCCCCTCGCGCCCGGCGAATCCTTCACCAAGGATCGCCGCCTGTTCGAGGAAGCCCATGCCCAGGACTGGATCGTCATTTCCGCAAGCATGTCGGGGACCACGCCGGGATTGGTGCAATGCGTCGCGGCGCTCGGCGGAAAGCGTGACCGGCGACCCTATCGCGGGTTTCTCGTCCCCAAGGCTGAATATCGCGCCGGACCGCATGGCTTCGTGATCGACGAGGCCCGGCACGAAACCTGGGAGCTGCCGACCGCTCCCGACGCCTGAATCCTGTCTAGCCCGTCCCTGCGCCTCGGCCGGGGGCGGGCTTCTTTTTTGTTCGACTGCTGGAGATCGCATCTCCCCGGCGCGCGGCAACCGGCACGCCGCAAGCGTCGGGCCGAACTGCGGACCAGGAGAGTGAGAGATGGGCCGGAAACGGGCGGGTCGGCCGGATCGAGAGAGAGCGTCCGACGGCCCATTCCCTCCCGGCTCTCCAGGACATCCACCATGACCCTTGCTGCACCCGCTGCCCGTCCGGCCACGCCATATCCTGTCGCTCCCGGCTTCGCTGCGACCGCCCGGTCCATCCTCGCCGCCGCCGCGCTCCTTCTGCCCGATCTCGAACGCGGCCGCGCGATCGACGCGCGCGCCCTGCGCTGTGCGATGGAAACCGCGTTCGGCGGCTCCGACGCCGATGGCGCGTGGGGCTGGAAAACCGCCTACGACGCTTGCGAGGCGGCGCAGGTTCTGTTCCTGCGCAAATACGGGAACACGATCCTCCGCAAATCCGCGTCCACGGTCGCCGCGCTGGCGATGATCGAGAAGGTGGCGGCGCTGCTTCCCACCCATACACGCCGTTCCGAGACGTCGCAGGCGTTCCAGCAATTCTCGACTCCGGCCGGGCTGGGCTTCGTCGCCACCGTCGCGGCCGCGATCCGGCCGGGCGACCTGGTGCTCGAACCCTCCGCCGGGACCGGGTTGCTCGCGGTCCAGGCCGAGACGCGCGGCGCAGGGCTGGTTCTCAATGAATTGGCCGAGATCCGCGCTGAGATGCTCGCCGGCCTGTTCGGCGGTTGCCCCGTCACACGCCACGACGCCGCGCACATCCATGACTATCTGCGCGCGGACATCGTGCCGAGCGTGGCGGTGATGAATCCGCCATTCTCGGCCGTCGCCCATGTCGATCGCACGATGAAGGATGCGGCGCTTCGTCATATCGGCTCGGCGCTGGCCCGGCTCGCCGAAGGTGGCCGCCTGGTCGCGATCACCGGGTCGAGCTGCGCGCCCGACAATCCTGCCTGGGCCGACGCCTTCGCGCAGCTTCAGGAGCGTGGCCGCGTCCTGTTCTCGGCGGCGGTCGACGGCCGGGTCTATGCCAAGCACGGCACGACCATCGACACGCGCCTCACTGTTATCGAGCGCGTTCCCGCCGACGATCAGCGCCACTTTCCGGCCTCGCCCGGCGTCGCGCCCGACACCGTGACCCTGCTCGGCTGGGTTCAGGACCATGTGCCGCCACGCGGCTCCGGCCCCGACACACCGCCGCCCGCCATGCCGGTGGCCGTGCCCGTCGCCATGCGGGCGATGTCGGCAAAGCCCACCGCCCGCCGTCAGGCCAGGCCCGCAGCGCGCGCGCCCATCGTGCTGCCCGAGGCGGCGGAGCTTGCATACGACGCAATCGACTGGACGCCGGCCGAAGCGGGCCGCCTGACCGACGCGATCTACGAGCCCTATGCGCTCCAGTCGCTGCGCATCGGCGGCGCAAAGCCGCACCCGACGCCGCTGGTCCAGTCGGCGGCGATGGCCTCGGTGCCGCCGCCCAAGCCGAGCTATCGGCCCATGCTGCCCGCCAACCTTGTCGCCGACAGCATCCTGTCGGACGCCCAACTCGAATCCGTGATCCTCGCGGGCGAGGCGCATAGCGGCCATCTCGCCGGGGCGTGGACGGTCGATGATAGCTGGGATGTCGTCACCGCCGCGCCCGACGACGCGGAGAAGGCCGTGCGCTTCCGTCGGGGCTGGTTCCTCGGCGACGGCACCGGCGCGGGCAAGGGCCGCCAGGTCGCGGGCATCATCCTCGACAACTGGCTGAAGGGCCGCCGCCGCGCGGTCTGGGTCAGCCGTTCCGAGACCCTGCACCAGGACGCGATGCGCGATTGGGAGGCGCTCGGCCAGGAGCGCCTGTTGGTGACGCCGCTCTCGCGCTTCCGGCAGGGCACGGAGATCGCACTGGACGAGGGCGTCCTGTTCGCCACCTACGCCACCCTGCGCTCGCAGGAACGGGCTGAGAAGGCGAGCCGCGTGCAGCAGATCGTCGACTGGCTCGGCGCCGACTTCGACGGCGTGATCGTGTTCGACGAGGCGCACGCGATGGCGAATGCGGCCGGCAGCACCAGCGAGCGCGGCGAGCAGGCGCCCTCGCAACAGGGCCGCGCGGGGCTTCGGCTCCAGCACGCGCTTCCGCAAGCCCGCGTCGTCTATGTGTCCGCCACCGGTGCGACCACCGTGCAGAACCTCGCCTATGCCCAGCGGCTCGGCCTGTGGGGCGGCGAGGATTTCCCGTTCGCAACGCGCGCTGAGTTCATCGCGGCGATCGAGGACGGCGGGGTCGCGGCAATGGAGGTGCTGGCGCGCGACCTGAAGGCGCTTGGCCTCTACTCGGCGCGCTCACTGTCCTTCGATGGCGTGGAATATGAGATGCTCGAACATGCGCTGACGCCCGCGCAGATCGACATCTACGACGCCTATGCCGGCGCCTTCCAGATCATTCACAACAATCTGGACGCGGCGATGCAGGCCGCGAACATCACCAGCACGACCGGCACGCTCAACGACCAGGCGAAGGCGGCCGCGCGCAGCGCCTTCGAGTCGGCCAAGCAGCGCTTCTTCAATCACCTCATCACCGCGATGCAGACGCCATCGCTGATCGCCAGCATCGAGCACGATCTGGAGGCCGGGCACAGCGCCGTCGTCCAGATCGTCTCCACCGGCGAGGCGTTGCAGGAACGGCGGCTGGCCGACATCCCGACCGAGGAATGGGATGACGTTCGCGTGGACGTGACGCCCCGCGAATACGTCCTGTCCTACCTCGAACACAGCTTCCCGGTGCAGCTCTACGAGCCGTTCACGGACAGCGAGGGCAACCTGTCCTCGCGACCCGTCACCGACGCCGACGGCAATCCCGTCGAGTCCCGCGAAGCCGCCGAGCGCCGCGACCGGCTGATCGAGCGTCTGGCGTCGCTGACCCCGGTGCCGGCCGCGCTCGACCAGATCATCCATCACTTCGGCACCGATATTGTCGCCGAGGTGACGGGGCGCTCGCGCCGGATCGTCAAGCGGCGCGGCTCGGACGGCATCGACCGCTACGTGGTCGAGAGCCGGCCGGGCTCGGCCAATGTCGGCGAAACCGATGCCTTCCAGAGCGACGCCAAGCGCATCCTGATCTTCTCCGATGCGGGCGGAACGGGCCGCAGCTATCACGCCGACCTCGGCGCGCGGAACCAGCGCCTGCGCGTGCATTATCTTCTGGAGGCGGGCTGGAAAGCCGACAACGCCATCCAGGGCTTCGGCCGCACCAACCGCACCAATCAGAAGCAGCCGCCGCTGTTCAGGCCGGTGACGACCGACGTGAAGGCGCAAAAGCGGTTCATCTCGACCATCGCGCGCCGGCTCGACACGCTGGGCGCGATCACGCGCGGCCAGCGGCAGACCGGCGGCCAGGGGCTGTTCCGCCCCGAGGACAATCTGGAATCGCAATATGCGCGCGACGCGCTGCGCCAGCTCTACCGGCTGCTCTATGCGGGCAAAGTCGAGGGCTGCTCGCTGCTCGCCTTCGAGCAGGCGACGGGGCTTCGCCTCAGCGACGACACCGGCCTCAAGGATGAGCTGCCGCCGATCACCACCTTCCTCAATCGTATGCTGGCGCTCACCATCGCCCTCCAGAACACGCTGTTCACCGCGTTCGAGGACTTGCTGACCGCCCGCATCGAGGGGGCCATCGCCTCGGGAACCTACGAGCTGGGGCTGGAAACGCTTCAGGCCGAAAGCTTCACGATCACCGATCGAAGCATCATCTATACTCATCCGGGCACCACGGCGGAGACGAGGTTGCTGACGATCGAACGCAAGGACCGTAATCGGCCGATCACGCTGGACGATGCGCTCGACCGGCTTTCGGACCCGCGCGCGGTCCTGCTGGTCAACGCGCAGTCCGGCCGCGCGGCGGTGCAGATACCGACGCGCGGGTTGTTGCTCGACGATGGCGATGTCGAGCGGCGCGTGCGGCTGGTCCGGCCGATGGAATCGACGCCGATGCCGTTGGAGGCGATGGCGCAGACGCAATGGCGCGAAGCGAGTCGCGCCGACTTCGCCCGCGCCTGGGAAGCCGAACTGGCCGAGGTGCCGGAGTTCGCCACCAGCACCATGCACATCGTCACCGGCTTGTTGCTGCCGATCTGGAAGCGCCTGCCGAACGAGTCCACCCGCGTCTATCGCCTCCAGACCGATGGGGGTGAGCGGATCATCGGCCGCCGGGTCTCGCCGGCCTGGGTGGCGACGGCGACCGCCAACGACGACGGCCCGCGTCTCGACCCGCAGGCGGCCTTCGCCGCGCTGATGGACGGCCGCACGATCCTCGACCTGGCCGAAGGTCTCCAGCTTCGCCGCGTGCGCGTGATGAACGCCTACCGCATCGAGCTGACCGGCTTCACCGACGCCATGCGCGAGCGGCTGACCGCATACGGCCTGTTCCACGAGATCATCTCGTGGTCGCTGCGCATGTTCGTTCCCGTCGATGCAAACGGCGTCGCGGTGCTGGAACGGCTGATGAAGCGTTGGCCGCTCCAACGCATAGCCGACCGGGCGGCCGCGTGATGGGCCGGTTGTCGGATCAGGTAGGCGAATTGGCGCACCGTCTCGGCGATCGGGCCGAGGCGGTGTGCCGCCGCTATCTGTCGAAGGGGCATCGCGAAGGCCGCTATTGGCTGGTCGGCGATGCCCACAATACGCCCGGCCGCAGTCTCTACGTGCGGCTCACAGGGTCCGAGGACGGCCGGGGCGCGGCTGGCAAGTGGACCGACGCGGCGACTGGCGATCATGGCGACCTGCTCGACATCATCGCGCGGGTCTGCGGCCATGTGCAGCTCCGCGACGCGCTGGACGAGGCCCGGCGCTTCCTCAGCCTGCCGGACCCTGAGCCTGGCCCCGAGGGTCCGCGTCGCCGAGGAGAACCGAAGGCGCCCACTGGCTCGCCGGAATCGGCGCGGCGTTTGTTCGCCGCGTCCCGGCCTGTCCGGGGATCGCTTGTTCAAGCGTATTTGCGCGCGCGGGGGATCACCAACTTGCGGGCCGACGATCCGCTGCGCTACCATCCGCGCTGCTATTACACCCCGTCGCGGAAAGACTTGGCCGGCACCCGTCGCGCATGGTCTGCGATGATCGCCGCCGTCACCGACCTCGACGATACGATCACCGGCGTTCACCGCACCTGGATCGACCCTGCCGCATTGACGAAAGCTCCGGTGGCAACGCCTCGGCGCGGGATGGGTTTCCTTCTCGGGCACGGTGTCCGCTTCGGCGACGCGGATGCGGTGATGGCCGCCGGCGAAGGCATCGAGACCATCCTGTCGCTGCGACAGGTCATGCCCGTCATGCCCATGATCGCCGCTCTATCCTCGGCCCACCTCGGCGCCATCCTGTTCCCGCCCGCGCTCAGGCGTCTCTATGTCGCCCGCGACGACGATCCGGCCGGCGACGTGGCGTTGGCGAAGCTCACAGAGCGAGGGTCTGCGGCCGGGATCGAGGTCGTGTCGCTTTCGCCCATACTCGGCGATTTTAACGATGATCTGCGCCTTATCGGGCCTGAGCGGATGTGCGCGGCGATCGCCACGCAGCTTGTTCCTGAGGATGCCAACCGTTTCCTGACCATCTCCGGCTGAAGGCCGGAAAGATGGCGAAAGCCATCGGTTCGGGGTTCGGGAAAGGCCCAGCCTGCCGGCCCGTGATGACGGTTCGATCATCGCAAGAGAACCGCGCCATAGCGGCCTTCTTGAGAGGCGTTCGGGACGACAGCCGCCCCGGCCCGGCAACGGCGGTCTGCGACTAATTTCCGCCGCGGCCGCGAGCGGCCGCTTTGCATCGCGAGACAAATTAGTCGCCGCCCTGCCGTCCGGCGCTTCGCTTGGCCCCCACCCGCGCCAGAGGCGCGGGATGGCGGTGCAAGCCCGGTTCGCCCGCCGTCTTTCGACGCCTGCGAAGGCCGCGATGGTCGCGGTCAGCCGATGAAAGGCGTCATCATGTCAACCGACAGTCCGCTCCCCGAACATGAACCCGAACACGAGGCATCCGCCACCGCCCACTTGCTTCAGGAGATGGCCCTATACGGATACCGGCCCTTCGACGACGAACCCGACGATCGACCGCTTCCCGATGACCGCCAGGCGACAGGCGCAATCACCGACATCTTCGATGCAATGATCTCATGCCTGATCGACACGCGGCTCGAACCGGATCTTGAAGATCTGCTCTGGAACATCACCAACGTCTTCCACCGCGCCGGCGAACGGATCGAGCGTGAGTTGGACAGCAACGAGGTCGCCCAGAAGCGCAGCCAGCAAGAACAGGACGGCTCGGAGGTGAAGTCGGTCGAGCTGGAGCGGCTCCTGCGCGAAGGCGCGACCATGATCGAGCGCCGCAACGCGATGGAGTTCTTCCGCGACACCTGTGCCGACCAGTTCCGCACCCATTTCCTCAAAGCCTGGACGCCACGCTCGGGTTCGAAGGTGAACCGCAAGGCGCTGACCTCGGCGGTGATCGCCAGCCGCGACTTCATCAATGCGCGGAAATGGGCCGACAAGCAGGTGCTCGTGCCGCCCGGCACCCGCATCGCGGTCTCCTCGGGACCGGCGTTCAACGACGTCGATTTCATCTTTGCGACGCTGGACCGCATCAAGGCGAAGTTCCCCGACATGGTGCTACTGCATGGCGCGACTCCCACCGGCGGCGAGAAGATTTCCGTGAAGTGGGCCGACATTCGCGGCGTCCCCACCGTGCCGTTCAAGCCCGATTGGACCAAGCACAAGCGGGCAGCGCCGTTCAAGCGCAACGACGAGATGCTGTCGGTGATGCCGAAGGGCATCGTCATATTCCCCGGCACCGGCATTCAGGACAATCTGCGCGACAAGGCCAAGGTGATGGGCCTCAAGGTCTGGGACTTCCGCGATCGGGGCGGCGCGTGAGCGCCGCCCGCCCGTGCTGCGGCCGTCAGCGCAGTGAACCGCCATACCGGGAAACCATCGGCCTGGGGCATAGCTGGGCGATTTTCCAAAAGGGGATTCCGGCTCCCGTCCCGCGCGCACCACCCCGCTCTTTGAGGCGCAATCCTTGGTCTGACCGATGGCCTGGCGCCATCAACCCATAGAGGGTCCGCTACGCGAGCGCGCGGCCTTCAGGCTTTGCCTGTGCGGTGATTGCGGCCATCCGCCCGACGCGTCGGGCGCCTGTCGAGCGGGGATGGTCCCCGCTCCGAAAGACAGGAGCCGGATCAATGTCCCTAGAAATCGCTCAAACGCACGCCTGGAACCTCGCCCGGACGCTGATGACCTGTATCGTCGTCATCAGGATCGCCGACCAGATGTTCGGCGTCGTCGAATCCCGCGAGTTCGATGGCGACGCGGCTAGCATCGTCCGCGAATACGATCCCTTCGCGCCGTGATCGACAGGCAGATCGAACCGCGGGCGCGGACGGCGACCTCGTCGCCGTCCGTCGTTCGAAAGTGGCTGTGCTGCGGGTTCCGACGTCAAGCGCATTGACCAGACACGTATAACGTAATAATTAAAGTTACATGAAACGGGATAGTCGATTGTCGGGTGTGCTGCATGTGCTGCTCCACATGGCTCAGCAGGATAATCCAGCAACGTCGGAAATGCTGGCGAAGGCCATGCAGACCAACCCGGTGGTGATCCGCCGTATCATGGCTGGCCTACGTGAGCGTGGTTATGTGCGTTCCGAAAAAGGGCACGGCGGCGGCTGGACGCTCGCGTGCGACCTTTCGCAGCTCACCCTGCGCGACGTTTACGAGGCGCTCGGCGAACCTTCGCTGCTCGCCATCGGCAACCGGACAGAATCTCCCGGCTGCCTCGTCGAGCAGGCGGTGAACGCCGCGCTCGGCCGAGCCTTCGACGAGGCCGAAACGCTGCTCCTGTCGCGCTTCGGCGCGGTGACGCTCGCTCAGCTCAGTGCCGATTTCAACGGCCGGCTGGCCCGCCGCCAACAATCCTGTGATCTGGAGGCTGTTCGTGGCGAATGATGCAATGGAGCAGACGCTGCTCGCGGCGTTCAACGATCCCGAACATGCGAGCCGCTATGGTGATGGTCCGCACAGGTTCATTCCCGGCTTTGCCGATCTGAATCGCATGACGGCGGTCCTGCTGGCCGAGTGCGTATCGGATGATGCACGGATATTGGTGCTCGGCGCTGGCGGTGGCCTTGAACTGCGGGCGTTGGCCGACGCGCGTCCCGGCTGGACGTTGGTAGGCGTCGATCCGGCGGTCGCTATGCTGGAAGAGGCGCGGCGCGTGCTCGGCCCCGACGCCGCGCGCGTCACCTTCTGCGAAGGCTATATCGACGATGCGCCCGAAGGTCCGTTTGACGCCGCGACCTGCCTTTTGACGCTGCATTTCCTCGATGCGACCGAACGCACGCGCACCGTCCGCGAACTCCGGCGCCGGCTCAAACCCGGAGCCCCGTTCGTCGTGGCGCACTATAGTTGCCCGCAAACGGATGGCGGACGCGCGCTCTGGTTATCACGCTACGGCGCCTTTGCCCTCGCATCGGGCGCCGATCCGGAACAGGTAAAAAAGATGTGCGCCGGGGTAGGCGCAACCCTGCCGATTCTCGATCCCGCACACGATGAAGCGATCCTGCGCGCAGCGGGGTTCTCGGATGTCGCCATGTTCTACGCGGCGTTCTCTTGGCGTGGGTGGGTTGCCTACACCTAAGCGGAATGGAGATCGGCCCAGGGCTACCGCCCGGCGATCGCGCGCGGACTATGTAACCTTTTGCCGTCGCTCAGAAATGGATGAACCGACCGTGCGGGGCGAGCTGCTGGATCAGGTCGAACTCGTCCCGGTTGGCCGTCAGCACCGGCAGGCCCGCTTTCGCCGCCGTCAGGAAGATCAGCGCGTCGTTCAGGGCTTCCTTGCGCTGGTGCCGCTGCCAGTTCTGCGCGCGGGCGAGCGTGCCTGCGATCAGTCCGGCCTCGGCCCAGACGTCAGGGTCGGGCGTCAACAACCGCGTGGCCGGGATGCTGGCAATCGCCCCCGCATAATAATCGCGCAGCGCCTTCCAGTCGGCATGAGCGGGATCGGCATTGGCGATGCCGGTGCTCAATTCGCCGACGCAGACCGAGCAATGGAACAGTAGCCCCTGCACGACCAACAGTTTCGCCGCCGCCGGCAGAGTGCCGGCGGCGGCATGGATATAGACATTGGTATCGACCATGATCGCCGCCCGCCCGCCGCCGACGAAATCGGCGGCCGCGACCAAATCTTCGGGCTGACGCGGGACGAGCTGGCGAATATGCTTGTCCGGTTTGATGCGCCGCAGATGCGCGCGCAGGTCAATAGTCAAGCTGGTGATCCGGGCCGAGCTTACCGTAGTTTTTCTTGAGATAGGTCGCTACCGGGTCGGGCTGAGCCAGCATCGCCAGCGCCAGCAGACCAAGCTCGGTCGGCTTGGTCGCGCCGCTCTCGCGCTTTGCCGCCTCGATCAGCGCCTTGGGCGCGCGAAAGCTGACATGCTCGGTCGAGTCCCCGTCGAGCAGGCCGGCGCGGCGCGCTTCCTCCATCACTACCGACGCGCCGGTGATGCGCCCGGTCGCGCGCGAACGCGCGCCCTTGGGGGCGCCGCGCTTCTCCGCGCTCTTTCCACTTTTCGACGTTGCTGCACCGGCGACCATGACCGACTCCTTATGTGTGCAAGATAGTATCACCTGTCACACAAATCAAGGTGGCCGGCGACGCTGCGCCGGCCCTCTCGCACCCCGGTTAGGGGACCGCCGCGATCGCCGACGGCGGCATTCTACCCGTCGGCGCACGCCCGCAGGCTGTCCACCTAGCCATCATCCCGACGCCGCAGACGCCCCCCTGTCGCTCCCTCGGCATGGGAGCGCGACCAGCCTTCTTTCCTTTCCGGCTCCTGAGCGGATCGTGCCAGCCATGCCGGGATTGCGCCATTGGAATCCTGAACCGCGCCGCTGTCCCATTGAAATGTCCACCGTCCGCGAAAGCCGGCGGCGGGGTGAAAGGGACGCAGGACCACCCTTGAGGGCGACCAGGCCAACCAGTCTCGCGTCACCGCGAACGACGCTGCGCCCCAGCATATCGCTCCGGGTCGCTTCGCCGCAGGAACAGCCCCTTCCGACTGACTGATCCCCTAAGCCCGTGCGGTTTTCGCCAGCAACCCCCGCGGCGTCCGAACCGTGTTGGCGCTGAAGCGCCTGCCCGCACCACTTCGGGCCTTGGGGGTCAGGTCTCCGCTGCGCGTCGATGCCAGCGCCTCCCGCCGGTCTTGGCCGGGTCTCGTCGGAGGGACGGTCCCTCGGACTTGAAGCAACGGAGACTTAGATCATGCAGAACATCGTCATCCTCGCCGGCAACATCGGCCAGGCCCCGGAAAGCCGCACCACCCAGGGCGGCACCACCATCACCCACTTCACTCTCGCCACCTCGCGTCCCCGCTACGCGGAGGGCAAGGTTCTCCGGGACGAGAACGGCTATCGCGTCCAGGACACCGAATGGCACCGCATCACCGCCTTCAACGGCCTCGGCAAGACCATTCAGGACCATTGCGAGAAGGGCATGAAGGTGCTGGTTCGCGGCCGCATCCACTACACCAAGTGGACCGACCAGCAGGGCGTCGACCGCTACGGCTGCGAGATCATCGCCGAGACGGTGGACTTCCTCAGCCGGGGCAAGTCCGGCCAGACGGGCAATAACGCCGCCGACGATCTCGACGACGACGTGCCCTTCTGATCCGGGGCGCGAGAGGCCCGGCGGCTCCACGCCGCCGGGCCATTTTTTCTTGGGACATCGCGCCGCGTTGCAGTTATACCAAGACGACTATAATAGTCGTTTTCGTGGCGTATAGTTCTCGCCTGGTGAACGTGATCGCACATGATCACTTCCCGCCAGGTGCGGGCCGCACGCGCGCTTCTCGGTTGGACACAGGAGATGCTTGCCGACAAGGCCCTCGTCGCACTGACCGCGCTCAAGCGTGTAGAGTCGGTAAGCGGCCTGCCCGTGCGCGAGGAAACCCGGCACCAGGTGGTCAAGGCGCTGGAAGCGGCCGGCGTGGTTTTTCTCGACTCGGATCGAGGCCAGGGCGTGATGGTGGTCAGCGAGGCCGCGGCGAAGGCACGGAAATAAAAGACCGGGTCGCTAAGTCTATTATCCCTCTTGCATGGAGCGGCCATAGCCGATCCGGTGTGATTACTTCGATCCATTATGGTGTATATCTCGCCGGTCAGCAGGCGCAGGAGGCTATGGCTGAAGGCGGAGCGTGGCGATGGCGATAGCCGCTTTCGAGGATCGCGCGCCCGACGCGCCCCAAGTCACCGATTATGACGAACGTCACCACCGGACCTACTGGCGGCTGCTCGACGCTGCGGAGGAAAATGCCGACTGGCGCGAGGTCGTGCAGATCGTTTTCGGGATCGACCCGGTAGCCGAGCCGGAGCGCGCGCGGCTGGTTTACGACTCCCACCTCGCCAGAGCCCGATGGATGTGCGAGGCCGGCTATCGCCACTACCTGCCCCCGGACCAATCGTAAAATTGGGATTCACGCTGTTCGGCTAGAGCGTGGAATGTCGAGCCAAAACGCTGACTTGAATCAGCTATGCGACTGTCCGGACAGCAGGCCTTCACAGCCGATACTTGCCTGAGAACATCTCCCGACGCGCTCCATAGAGGGCCATGCTTGGGAGGGATTCGATGCCACCTGAGAGGGACTGGCGCGCGCCCCTGGACGAAGCCGGGGACGACGCGCTGCAATATTCCGACATCGCCATCGGCTATGTCAGCAGGAACACGCGCTATCGCATTGAATACCGCCGCGCCCTCGGCCGCGTGAAGCGCGGTGCGACAACCGCCGACGACGCCACGGCCGATCTCGTGCGGCGCTGGGGGATCAGCTTCTATGCCGCGCCGACCGCAGCCTACGATCCGAAGCTGGCCGTCGCGCGGCCTGACCTTTCGCCGAACAACATCGTGCTGGCGCCATCGCTCGAAGGAATCGGCGACGCGCGACCGCTCGACATGAAGATGCTGGGCGCCGTGCGGGCGCGCATGAAGATCGGCGACTTCCTCCACCTCATTCTCGCTGACAGCGACGGCGATGAGCATATCTGGATCTCGGGCTCGCTCGACCGGCCGCTGGCGATGATCCTGCCGCTCGGGCGCGATCCCTTCGCACGCCTCGCGGCCGCCGAGCGCCTGTCCCGCCGCTTGCTTGGCGTTGCCGCGGGGCCGCCGGCTCTGCGGCCCACACCCTTCCGCCGCCAGCATCTTCTCACCCTGTTACAGGTGCTCGACGGCCATCAGGCGGGCGCTACCCGCCGTGAACTGGCCGCTGTCCTGATCGACGGCAGCGTCCGCGACTACAGCGCCGCCGAATGGTCCGACAGTCGCCAGCGCAAACGTATCAACCGATGGTTCGCCGAGGCCGTCGAACTGCGCGACGGCGGCTATCTGCGCCTGCTGCGCGGCGCGTGAACGGGGACATTTCCGACACCCCCGGTTCTGTCCATTCACCGCATAGGGGTCGGTTCGCCACCATCACCTCCTGTCCGCCGACCCCGCTTTTCGGAGCCGGCCAACATCAGGAGGATCATCATGGCCGAGCCTGTCACCGCCACGACGCCACGCTATCTCAAGACGCCCGATGCCGCGATCCATCTGGGCCTGTCGGCCCGGACGCTGGAGAAGCATCGCTGCTTCGGCACCGGGCCGGTCTTTCGCAGGCTCGGCGGCCGCATCGTCTATGCCATCGACGATCTTGACGCCTGGGCGGCGCTGGGCACCCGGCGCTCGACCTCCGATCCGGGGAACGGCGTCGTCCATCCCGCCAAGCCGCTGCCCACCGATTGCGTGCGGCGCTGAGCGATCCATGCACCCAATCCGCTCTCAGTCCGGCTGCGCCAACGGCGAGCGAACACAGCTTGAGCTGTTTCGCTCCAAGCCCGGCGATCTCGCGCCGCGCGATGCCCAGGACTTGATGGCGTGGCCGTTCTTCAGTCTCGCCAAGACCAGGCGCACGACGCCGATCGACTTCCGCATGGGCGCGACATGGATCTCGGTCGAGGCGGTATTCGAGCACGGCATGGCGACCATTTGGGACGCCGACGTGCTGATCTGGGCCGCCAGCCAGCTCGTCGCCGCGCGCGACGCTGGCCGTCCAACGTCGCGGCTCATGGTGACGACGCCGCACGAGATATTGGCGTTCACGCGGCGCGGCACCGGCAAGGCGAGCTACGAGCGGCTGAAGGCCGCGCTCGACCGACTGCAATCCACGACCGTCGCTACGTCGATCCGGCAGGAGCATCAGCGCCGGCGCCGCCGCTTTTCCTGGATCAACGAATGGCGCGAACTGGCTGACGGCAACGGCCGCGCGCTCGGCATCGAATTGATCCTGCCCGACTGGTTCTACGACGGGGTGCTCGACCGCGCACTCGTCCTGACGATCGACCGCGCCTATTTCGACCTGACGGGCGGCCTGGAACGCTGGCTCTACCGCATCGCGCGCAAACATGGCGGGCGGCAGGACGGTGGCTGGAGCTTCGATGTTCCGCATCTTCATCTGAAGTCCGGCGCGCTGTCGCCGCTTCGTCGCTTCGCCTTCGAGCTGCGCGCCATCGTCGCCCGCCAGTCGCTTCCCGGCTACGTCCTCACCCTCGAAAACGCGCTAGGCCGTGACCGGCTGAACTTCGCGCCGATCCCGCCCGATCCGCTCCACGCCGCGATGCGCCGTGTCGGCCTCAAGCCTGTGGAAAACTGGCCATGAGGTTCGGACGATCAGGAACAGCCGGAGTCGGACCATCAGGAACGCCGGATTCGGACTTTCGGGAACGCGCGCACCTTCCAAGCGCCTGCGATTCCTTGCTGAATCCAGCCCCTTCTAACCATGCTAATAGAATCGAATCCTTCGGATTCTTGCTAACCGCGCGCGCGGCTGTGGACAGCCGGCGTCTGGCCGCGCGCGCTCGATCGGGCGGCGACCCGGCCGATCCTCGAACCGATTTCCCACCATCCCCGGAGATCACCGATGAACGATGACCGCCCTCGCGGCGTGCGCGTCGGCGGCGCGTTCAGCGCGCTCGCCAGCGACGGACTCACCCATGTCGAAGTGACCTGGATCGAGCAGAGGCTGGAGCATTGGATACGCTTCGGTCGCGTCTGGGATGATCGCATCCTGAGCCGACGAACGCGCGTCGTCAGCTTCCGGCCGGGCGCGGTCTTCGCCTTCGTCCGCTGGGCCTCGAACGACTTCGGCACCATCGTCTCGCGCATCGACGTGGTGCGCGCGGTGGCGTCGGGCGAGCCTTACACCACGCTCCCGTTCGTGCGACCCGGCGGGGAAATCCTGCTCAAGATCCAGGGCTGGCCGAAGGTGAGCCAAGTGCTCGCCGCCATCGACGCGGTGGAGGCGGCCGGCGTCGATCCCTGCGACGCCGCGCCCGATCACTGGCGCCATGTCCACCAGCGCATCGCCGCCGGCCATCAGCCGCGCCTCTACACGGCGGAGCGCCATAGCGCCTGGCTCAAGCGGCGGGAGATCGAGCAATGACCTCCCGCTTTTATGGCATGGCCACCGTCATCGCGGCGTCCGCGGCCACGGTTTCGTTCGTCGTCGTGGCGCTCGCCGATCCGGCGCCGTGGCTGATCTGGAACGCCAGCGCCAGCGCACCGATCGGCCTCTACCGCATCCATCCTGACCGCGATCCGCCGGTTGGCGCGCTCGTCGCCGCGCTGCCGCCCGCCGGTCTCGCACACTGGCTTGCCGAGCGGCGCTATCTCCTTGTCGGCGTCCCGCTTTTGAAGCATGTCGCGGCCAAGGCAGGGCAGTGCATTTGCCGGACCGGCGACGTGGTGAGCGTCGATGGGCGCACCGTCGCCATCGCTCAGACGCGCGATAGTCGCGGCCGGCCGCTGCCCGTCTGGCGCGGCTGCCGCAACCTGCGAACCGGCGAACTGCTGCTGCTCAACCCGGCCGTCCCGGACAGCCTCGACAGCCGCTACTTCGGCCCGCTTCCGGCATCCGCCGTCATCGGCCGAGCGACGCCGCTCTATCTGCGCACGCCATCGCCCATCGCCTTCACCCGTCAACCCTGAGGAGAGTGACCATGCCCGTGAACATCTTTGAACCCACCGACAATGGCTATGCCGGCCGCGTCCGGCTGTTCGCCATCAACGAGGCGATCGTGCTCGTTCCCGCCGAGCCGAGCCGTGCCGAGGATGCCGCCGATTATCACATCCATCTCGACGACGCGGACGGTCCCATCGTCGGCTTTGCGCGCAAGCGCAGCAGCGAACTCGCCGGCGATTACATCGCGCTGGAGATCGAAAGCCCGCTGTTTCCACGCTGGCTCAAGCCCAAGTTGTTCCGCGCGGATGCCGAAGGACGGACGTTTCGGCTGGCGTGGCGGCACCCGCGATCCGGCCAGGACCGCGCCTGATGCCGTTCCGGCGTCCCGGTTCGCCGCGTCGTCGGATGGTGGCGCTGGCGCTGCTCGCCGTCACGGTGGGCGCGCCGGTCGCCATTCGAGCCGCACCTGCTCACGCGCAATCGGACGCATCGTCCCCCACCGCGACGATCGGCCGTTACGTCGCAGACGCGGCGGGGCAGTTCGCCCTCCCGGAAGCCTGGATATGGGCGGTGATGCGCGCGGAGAGCAACGGCGATGTCCGCGCCGTCTCGCCGGCCGGGGCGATGGGCCTCATGCAGATCATGCCCGCGACCTGGACAACCCTGCGCGCACGTTATCGTCTCGGGTCCGATCCCTTCGATCCGCGCGCCAACATCATGACGGGCGCGGCCTATCTGCGCGAGATGCACGACCGTTACGGCAACGCGACGGCGATGCTGGCCGCCTACAATGCGGGGCCGGGCCGCTATGACGAATATCTCGCGCGCGGCCGCCCGTTGCCCGCGGAAACGCGCGCCTACCTTGCAAAGCTGACAGCGATCACCGGCGGCTCGGGTGACGCCCAAATGGCCGTCGCGCCTGCTCCCGATCCGCTCGCCTGGCGCCGCGCCGCGCTATTCACCGTGCGCTCGGGCGTCACCGCGACAGCGCCGCCGGATACCGCAAGCGATGATGCCGCCGCGCAGACCGCGCGTCGCTCGACCGACCGCACTGGCGTTACGGTGGCCGCGACCACGCCGCCTTCGACCGGCCTGTTCATCCCTCTTTCCGGCTCGCCCGCGCCATGAGCGGCTGCCGCGCACTCTGGCGAGCTTCGTCGCGGGCTTTCGTAATGCCGGAAGGAGGCAGGCTTCAGGTTTTGCAGGGTAAGGAGCGAGGGCAAGATAAAGGGCGGCAATGTGCGTTGCCATTTCGCCCCGGTCGTCGCCTTGATTCTCAAGGCTTTTGGTCATTGCTGCGCAATGTGTGCGGGAAACCCGCACTGTGCGGCGCTGGCCGAAACCCAGCCGCCAGCAGGCATTTCCGCACATTGCGGAGCGCCGCGCCATGAGCGGCGACGACGATTTCCGCATCCGGCCTGGCCGCATCCGTTCGCGCGGCGGCCAGCGCGCGCTTCCGATCGTCGCCCAGGCGATCGCCGCCGCGCAGCGCGCCGGCGGCCATGTCTCGCGCCGTGGCCGGATCATCGCGCCGGGCCGCTCGACCTTCGGCCGGGGCCGCGTCGCCAGCCTGCGCGCCACGCACCGGCTCGGCCACCGATCGCGCCAGGTCGTCATCAAGGCGCGCGTGATCCGGCACGACGGCCGCGCCTCGCTCGCCGCCCACCTCAAATATCTGCAACGCGATGGCGTCACCCGTGACGGCGAGAAGGGCGTGCTGTTCGGCGCCGAGGGCGAGGGGCTAGACCGCAACGACTTTGCCGCGCGGTGCGAGAACGACCGCCACCACTTCCGCTTCATCGTGTCGCCTGAAGACGCGCCGCAGATGGCCGACCTCAAGACCTTCACCCGCGAGCTGATGGCACGGATGGAAACGGATCTCGGCACCCGGCTCGACTGGCGGGCCGCCGAGCATTGGAACACCGACGATCCCCACATCCATGTCATCGTGCGCGGCGTTGCCGAGGACGGCCAGGACCTCGTCATCTCGCGCGATTACATCAGCGAAGGGATGCGCGCCGTCGCGCGGGGGATCGTCACCCGCGAGCTGGGGCTACGCAGCGACCTCGACATCCATGCTTCGCTGGAACGCCAGGTCGAAGCCGAACGCTGGACCGAGATCGACCGCGACCTCGCGCGCACCCAGCAGCACGATGGCGTCATCGACATGGCGCCCGAGCCGGGCGTGCGGCCGGACGGCGACCATGCGCTGCGGATGGGACGGCTGCGCAAGCTGGAACGGCTCGGCCTCGCCAGTGAGATCGCGCCCGGCCAGTGGACGTTTGCGGACGACGCGCAGCCGGCTTTGCGCGCGCTTGGCGAACGCGGCGACATCATCAAGCGGATGCACAAGGCGATGACCGACCGCGGCATCGACCGCGGCGCCGCCAGCTATGTGCTCGAACCCGATCCCGCGCAGTCCGTTGTCGGCAGGCTGGTCGACCGGGGCCTCCATGACGAGTTGAACGGCCGGGCGTATGCGATCGTCGATGGGGTCGACGGGCGCACGCACCACGTCCAGCTTCCCAACATCGAGGCGACGGGTGATTGCCGGCCGGGCGCCATCGTCGAGCTGCGCCATTTCACCGACCGCAAAGGGCGCGCTCGCGTCGCGCTCGCCGTGCGCTCGGACATGGACCTCGACGCGCAGGTCAACGCGCCGGGCGCCACCTGGCTCGATCGTCGCAATCTGGCGAGCGGCGGCCGCGATCTCGGCGGCGGCTTCGGAACCGAAGTGCGCGCCGCGATGGAAGCGCGCGCCGAGCACCTTGCGGATATGGGCCTGGCGCGGCGGCAGGGCCAACGCATCATCTTCGCGCGCGGCCTGCTCGATACGCTCAAGCGGCACGACCTGGACGCGACGGCCAAGGAACTGTCGGCCGAGATCGGCCTGCCGCACACGCCGTCAAAGGCCGGCGAATATGTCGCCGGCACGGTGCGCCAGCGCCTGACGCTCGCCTCGGGCCGCTTCGCCATGATCGACGACGGCCTGAGCTTCCAGCTTGTGCCCTGGTCCCCCTCGCTCGACCGCCAGATCGGCAAGCACATCTCCGGCGTCATGCGCGGCGATGGTGGTGTGGACTGGTCGTTCGGTCGCGGGCGGGGCCTGGGGCTGTGACAAGGAGATAGAAGATGCCCGCCACGAAGATTCTCTGGGGCCAGGTCATCACCGTTTTCGCGATCGTCCTCGCGACGGTCTGGATCGCGACGCAATGGACGGCGGCGGCGCTGGATTACCAACCGCAACTCGGCCCGCCGTGGTTCATGCTGGGCGACTGGCCGATCTATCCGCCCTACGCCTTCTTCATCTGGATGTTCTTCTTCGACGCCTACGCGCCGAAGATATTCGAGACCGGCGCGTGCATCGCGGCCTCGGGCGGCTTCCTTGGCTTCATCATTGCCATCGCCATGTCGGTGCGCCGGGCGCGGGAGCTGAAGAACGCCGAAACCTATGGCTCGGCCCGCTGGGCGGCACGCCAGGAGGCGGAGGCGGCGGGCCTGCTCGGGCCCAACGGCGTCATGCTTGGCCGGCTGGGGCGGGACTATCTCCGCCACGACGGCCCCGAGCATGTGCTCTGCTTCGCCCCAACAAGGTCGGGCAAGGGTGTCGGTCTGGTTGTGCCGACGCTGCTCACCTGGCCGGGCTCGGCGATCGTCCACGACATCAAGGGTGAAAACTGGACGCTGACCGCCGGCTTTCGCGCGCGGCAGACGCGCGTGTTGCTGTTCGATCCGACCAATGCCGCATCGGCCGCCTACAACCCGCTGCTCGAAATCCGCAAAGGCGCCTGGGAAGTGCGCGACGTGCAGAATGTCGCCGATGTGCTGGTCGACCCCGAAGGGTCGCTCGAAAAGCGCAACCATTGGGAAAAGACGTCCCATGCGCTGCTGGTCGGCGCGATCCTCCATGTCCTCTATGCCGGCGAGGACAAGACGCTGGCCGGCGTCGCCGCCTTCCTGTCCGACCCGCGCCAGCCGATCGAATCCACCCTGCGCGCCATGATGACCACCCCGCATCTGGGCGAGGCCGGCGTCCATCCCGTCGTGGCGTCGGCTGCGAGGGAATTGTTGAACAAGTCGGCCAACGAACGGTCGGGTGTTCTTTCGACCGCCATGTCGTTCCTGGGATTGTATCGCGATCCCGTGGTCGCCGAGGTGACGCGCCGCTGCGACTGGCGCATCGCCGATCTGGTCGACGACGTGCGGCCCACCACGCTCTACCTGGTCGTGCCGCCGTCGGACATTTCGCGCACGCGGCCGCTCATCCGGCTCATGCTCAATCAGATCGGGCGGCGCCTGACCGAAGATCTGAGGCCCGCGGCTGGGCGCCAGGACATGCTCATCATGTTCGACGAGTTTCCGTCCGAAGGCCGGCTGGATTTCTTCGAGAGTTCGCTCGCGTTCATGGCCGGCTACAAGATCAAATGCTTCCTCATCGCCCAATCGCTCAATCAGATCGAGAAGGCTTACGGCCCCAACAACGCGATCCTCGACAACTGCCATGTGCGCGTCTCGTTCGCGACCAATGACGAGCGCACCGCCAAGCGTATCTCGGACGCGCTCGGCACCGCCACCGAGATGCGGGCGATGAAGAATTACGCCGGCCATAGATTGTCGCCCTGGCTGGGGCATTTGATGGTGTCGCGCTCGGAGACCGCCCGCCAGCTCCTCACGCCCGGCGAGGTGATGCAGCTCCCGGCCGCCGACGAGATCGTCATGGTCGCGGGCGTGCATCCGATCCGCGCCAAGAAGATTCGCTACTTCAAGGATCGCCGGTTTACGGAGCGGGTGCTGTCGCCACCGGACCCGAAGGCCGGCGTCGGGCAACCGCGACCCGACGATTGGAGCGCATTGGCGCCGGTCTCTGCGCCACCGATGCCCGACCCTGCCGAGGACGCAAAACCGAAAAAGCCGAAGAAGAAAAAGGCTGGCAAGAAGAAATCCAGGGCCGACGACGATGCGACGAACGCGGACCTGCGGCGCGAGCCGGAAATCGAGCGCCATGTCGACATCGCGCCTCCGCCCACCCCGGCGCCCGCCAACGAGTTCGACTTGGACGAACCCGATACGGACGCGGTTAGGCAGGCCACGGTTCGGCGCCACATGCAGGATATGGCGCAGCAGGCGTCGCTCGATCCCGACGACGGCATCGAGCTATGACCACCAAGACACCGTTCTCGGTCTATCTCGACCCGGAGGTGATGCAGGCGCTCGCCGCCTATGCCGATCGCAGGGGCAAATCGCGCTCGCTGGTCGCCGAGGCCGCCATCGCATCCTTCCTCTCGCCCGACGCCGACGAGCAGCGAGAGGCCGCCATCGCCAAGCGGCTTGACCGGCTCGACCGCCGCCAGACCCGGCTGGAGCGCGATGTCGGGATCGGCGTCGAAATGATCGCGCTGTTTGTCCGTTTCTGGCTGTCGAACACGCCACCGCCACCCGAGGCGGAACGGGCTGTCCTGCGCCGTCAGGGCGGCGATCGCTACGACGCCTTCATCGAGGCGCTGGGCCGCCGACTCGCGAAAGGTCCGAAGGTCAAACAGGAAATCGGCGAGGACTTTGCGGCTCAAGAAGAATAAGCAAACTACGCCAGTTCTTGTATCTCTGCGCCAGACTACGATGACCGCATTTCCTTGTTGAATCCCGGTTTATTCTGCCTTTCTTGATGTGTCCCTGATGCCGGGCGGTAGTTCGCCCGGCCCAATTCAGGGGCCATCTCTTGTCCATCCACTCGATCCGATCCGAGGCGAATGCACGCGGCGAGCGAATGCTGCGCACCGCTCTCGGGCCGTCGATCGCCGCCTGGCTCGATGATGCCGCCGTCATCGAGGTGATGTTGAACCCCGACGGCCGGCTTTGGGTCGATCGGCTGGGCGAGGGGATTTCCGACACTGGCCTCACGCTGTCCGCACAGGACGGTGAACGCATCGTGCGCTTGGTCGCCCATCATGTCGGCGCCGAAGTTCACGCCCGTTCGCCGCGGGTCTCGGCTGAGCTGCCGGAAGGCGGCGAGCGGTTCGAGGGCCTGCTCCCGCCCGTGGTCGCTGCTCCGGCGTTCGCGATCCGCAAGCCCGCGGTCGCCGTGTTCACGCTCGATGATTACGCGACGGCCGGCATCATGTCGGCCGCCGAAGCGGCGGCGCTGCGGCACGGCGTCGCCAGTCGCGCCAATATCCTCGTCGCGGGCGGCACCGGCAGCGGCAAGACCACGCTGGTCAACGCGCTGTTGGCGGAGGTCGCCAAGACCACCGACCGCATCGTCCTGATCGAGGACACGCGCGAGCTGCAATGCGCCGCGCCCAATCTTGTCGCCATGCGGACCAAGGACGGCATCGTCTCGCTGTCCGATCTCGTGCGTTCATCGCTGCGCTTGCGGCCCGATCGCATTCCCATCGGCGAGGTGCGCGGCGCCGAGGCGCTCGATCTCCTCAAAGCCTGGGGCACAGGCCATCCCGGTGGCATCGGCACGATCCATGCCGGCACCGCGCTCGGCGCGCTGCGCCGCATGGAGCAGCTCATCCAGGAGGCCGTCGTCACGGTCCCGCGTGTGCTGCTGGCCGAGACCATCGACCTGATCGCGGTCCTGGTCCGCGACGGCCACGGCCGGCGCCTCGCAGAGCTGGCCCGCGTCGAAGGGCTCGACGCCGCGACCGGCGACTACCGGCTGACCTCTCTCACACCCGCACCCCAAGGAGCTACACCATGATCCACGCCTTGTCGGGCCGCGCACGTCGCGCCGCCCTTGCCGTAACCGCCAGCCTCGTCGCCTTGACCACTGCCGTTCCCGCCTATGCGTCGGGATCGTCGATGCCGTGGGAGGCGCCGCTGCAAAGCATCCTCGAAAGCATCGAGGGGCCGGTGGCGAAGATCGTCGCGGTCATCATCATCATCGTCACCGGCCTGACGCTGGCGTTCGGCGATACCTCGGGTGGTGCGCGCCGCATGATCCAGATCGTTTTCGGCCTCAGCATCGCGTTCGCCGCCAGCTCCTTCTTCCTCAGCTTCTTTTCGTTTGGCGGCGGGGCGCTGATCTGATGGACGCCGGCGACCCGATCGCGGGCTTCTTCGCCCCCGTCCACCGGGCGCTTACCGAGCCGATATTGCTTGGCGGCGCCCCCCGTGCGCTCGCCATCGTCAACGGCACGCTGGCCGGTGCGATCGGCCTCGGCCTGCGTCTCTGGATCGCGGGGCTGGCGATCTGGGCGATCGGCCATGCGATTTCGGTCTGGGCCGCTCGGCATGACCCGCAGTTCGTGGACGTGGCCCGGCGGCACCTTCGCTATCCCGCGTGGATGCGGCCATGATGTCCTTGCGCGAATACCGCAACAAGGCCGCGCATCTGGCCGACTTCCTGCCCTGGGCGGCGCT
Organism: Sphingobium sp. SJ10-10; assembly: GCF_036038995.2. Lineage (NCBI taxonomy): Bacteria > Pseudomonadati > Pseudomonadota > Alphaproteobacteria > Sphingomonadales > Sphingobiaceae > Sphingobium > Sphingobium sp. SJ10-10. Next base: position 777,163 of record NZ_CP158132.1, on the reverse strand, counting down.
GGTTGGCGAAGGCGTCGTTCTAAACAAGGACGGCTCGTTCCAGCGCACCGCGCGCTTTCGCGGCCCCGATCTCGACAGCGCCACGCCGGCCGAGCTGGTCGCCACCACCGCGCGGCTGAACAATGCGCTGCGCCGCCTTGGCTCGGGCTGGGCCATCTTCGTCGAGGCGCAGCGGACGCCCGCGCTCCACTATCCGGAATCGGTGTTTCCCGATCCGGTCTCGGCGCTCGTCGACATGGAGCGGCGCGAACAGTTCCGCGAAGCGGGCAGCCACTTCGAGAGCGCCTATTATCTGACCCTGTTGTGGATGCCGCCCGCCGAGGAAGCCGCGCGGGCCGAAGGCTGGCTCTACGAGGGCCGCTCGACGTCCGGGGTCGATCCGTGGGAGTTGCTCAAGAACTTCGCCGACCGCAGCGACCGCGTGCTGGGTCTGGTCGACGGTTTCGTCCCCGAGGTCCGTTGGCTCGACGATGGCGAGACCCTGACCTACCTTCATTCAACGATCTCGACCCGGCGCCAGCGCGTGCGCGTCCCCGAGACGCCCATGCACCTCGACGCGCTATTGGTCGACGAGCCGCTGACCGGCGGTCTCGAACCCAAGCTGGGCGATCATCATCTGCGCGCTCTGACGGTCGTGGGATTCCCAAGCCTCACGTTTCCCGGCCTGCTCGACGAGCTGAACCGCCTGGCCTTCGAGTATCGCTGGTCCACCCGCGCGATCATGCTCGACAAGACCGATGCGACCAGGCTGCTGACGCGCATCCGTCGCCAATGGTTCGCCAAGCGCAAAAGCATCGCGGCGATCCTGAAAGAGGTGATGACCAACGAGGCTTCGACGCTGCTCGACAGCGATGCCTCGAACAAGGCGGCCGACGCCGACACCGCCCTGCAAGAGCTGGGCGCGGACTATGCCGGCATGGCCTACGTCACCGCGACGGTCACGGTGTGGGACCGCGACCCGGCCATCGCCGCCGAAAAGCTGCGGCTGGTCGAGAAGGTCATTCAGGGCCGCGACTTCGCCGTCATCCCCGAGGGCATGAACGCGATCGAGGCATGGCTGGGGAGTCTCCCCGGCCAAGTTTACGCGAATGTCCGCCAGCCACCCATCTCCACGCTCAATCTCGCCCACCTGATCCCCCTGTCAGCGGTATGGGCGGGGCCGGAGCGGGACGAGCATTTCGGCGCTCCCCCCTTGCTCTACGGCAAGACCGAAGGCTCGACCCCGTTCCGGTTTTCCCTTCACGTCGGCGATGTCGGGCACACGTTGATCGTCGGCCCGACCGGCGCGGGAAAATCGGTGCTGCTCGCGCTGATGGCGATGCAGTTTCGCCGCTACGAGAACGGCCAGGTCTTCGCGTTCGATTTCGGGGGCAGCATCCGCGCCGCCGCGCTCGGCATGGGCGGCGACTGGCAGGACTTGGGCGGCGGTCTTTCCGGTGACGACGATGGCGGCGTCCAGTTGCAGCCGCTGTCCCGCATCGACGATCCGGCGGAGCGCGCCTGGGCGGCGGAATGGCTGGCAGCGATCTTCGCATCCGAAGGCGTCGCGGTCGATCCGCAGGCCAAGGAGCACATCTGGTCTGCGCTCGGCTCGCTGGCGTCGGCGCCGATGCCGGAACGCACGCTGACCGGACTGACCGTCCTGCTACAATCGCAGACGCTCAAGCAGGCGCTCGCCTCTTACTGCATCGGCGGGCCGTGGGGCCGGCTGCTCGATGCCGAGTCCGAGAGGCTTGGCGAGGCGTCGGTTCAGGCGTTCGAGACCGAGGGCCTGGTCGGCGCCGGGTCTGCCGCGGCCGTGCTGTCCTATCTGTTCCACCGGATCGAAGGCCGGCTGGATGGTTCGCCGACGCTCATCATCATCGACGAGGGCTGGCTGGTGCTCGACAGCCCGGCCTTCGCCGCGCAGCTCCGCGAATGGCTGAAGACGCTCAGGAAGAAGAACGCTTCCGTCATCTTCGCCACGCAGAGCCTCGCCGACATCGAGACGAGCGCCATCGCGCCGGCCATCATCGAATCCTGCCCGACGCGGATATTCCTGCCCAACGAACGCGCGGCCGAACCGCAGATCGCGGCCATCTACGAGCGGTTCGGCCTCAACGCGCGGCAGATCGAAATCCTCAGCCGGGCGACGCCCAAGCGCGATTATTACTGCCAGTCGCGGCGCGGCAACCGGCTGTTTGAATTGGGGCTGGGCGAGGTCGCGCTGGCCTTCGCCGCCGCCTCGGCCAAGACCGATCAGCTCGCCATCGCCGAGATCATCGAAACCCACGGCGCCCCCGCCTTCGCCGCCGAATGGCTGCGCCATCGCGGCTGCGCCTGGGTCGTCGAGCTGTTGCCGGACCCTGTGTCCGACCGCGAGCCCGAACTCCCGCTCACGCCAGATATGGAGATCGAACCATGAAACTGCCTGCCATTCGCCGCGCCCTCATGGCCGGCGCTCTCGCTACGATGGCGACCCTGCCGGCGATCGCGCCGATGCCGGCCCATGCACAGTTGGGCTTCGGCGGGATCGTCTATGACCCGACGAATTATGCTCAAAACGTGCTGACGGCGGCCCGCTCGCTCCAGCAGATCAACAACCAGATCCAGCAAATCCAGCAAGCCGCGACGAGCCTCGTCAATCAGGCGCGGAACCTGGAGTCGCTGCCGTTCAGCTCGCTCCAGCAGTTGCAGCAACAGGTGCAACGCACGCAGCAACTTCTCGGGCAGGCACAGCGCATCGCTTACGACGTGCAGAACGTCCAGCAGGCGTTCACCGACCGCTACAAGGGCGCGGCGCTGACCGGCGATCACGCGCAGATGGTCGCCAACGCCAATGCACGCTGGGAAGATAGCGTCGGCGCGTTCGAGGACGCCATGCGCGTCCAGGCCGGCGTCGTCGGCAATATCGAGGGCGAGCGCACGACGATGAACGGCCTGGTCTCGGCCAGCCAGTCGGCGACCGGCGCGCTTCAGGCGACGCAGGCGGGCAACCAGCTCCTGGCGCTGCAATCGCAGCAGATCGCCGACCTCACCGCCGCCGTGGCGGCCCAGGGCCGAGCGCAGGCGCTGCAATCCGCCCGGCAAACCGCCGAGGAAGCCGAAGGCCGTGAGCGGTTCCGCCGCTTCATGGGCAACTGAGGCCGGGCGATGTCGCGCACGGCGAAGATCGCGGGGGTGGCGGCGCTGGCCGGCATGATGATGGCGGTGGCGATCCTTGCGGCCACCGACGACCGCGAGCCGTCAGCCGCGCCACAGGCAGCCGCAGTGGCGGACGAAGGTCACGACCGGCTCGCGCGCGAACTGGATCGCTGCGCCACGCTCACCATGCCCGATAGCGGCTGCGAAGCAGCCTGGGCCGCAAACCGGCGCCGTTTCTTTCACCAGGCCATGCCCGCGCCCGGGCACCCGAGCGACGGGAACATGCCGACCGATGCCGAAGGCGTCGCGCCATGAACGACACCGGCGTCATCGACACCTTCCTGTCGGTCTTCAGCACCTACATCGACAGCGGATTCGGGTTGCTCGGCCACGAAGTCGCGTTTCTCTCGACCACGCTCATCGCCATCGACCTGACCATCGCCGGCCTGTTCTGGGCCTGGGGCGCGGACGAGGACGTGCTTCAGCGGCTCGTCAAGAAGACGCTCTACATCGGCACCTTCGCGTTCATCATCGGTAACTTCCAGAACCTCGCCACCATCGTCTTCGAGAGCTTCGCCGGGCTCGGCCTCCAGGCGAGCGGCGGCGGCATGTCGATCGCGGACTTTATGAAGCCGGGCACGATCGCCGCCACCGGCCTTCAGGCGGCCAAGCCGCTGCTCGACGCGGCAGGCCAGTATTCCAGCCTCTGGGCCGTCTTCGCCAACCTCGCGCTGATCCTCGTGCTGCTGATCGCCTGGCTGATCGTGGTGCTGGCGTTTTTTATCATCTCCGTCCAAGTCTTCATCACGCTGATCGAGTTCAAATTGGTCACGCTCGCCGGGTTCGTCCTGCTTCCCTTCGCCTTCTTCAACAAGACCGCGTTCATGGCCGAGCGCGTGCTGGGCCATGTCGTCTCGACCGGCATCAAGGTGTTGGTGCTCGCCGTCATCACCGGCATCGGCACGACGCTGTTCAATCAGTTCACCAGCGCCAACCTCGGTGTCGAGCCGGACATCAATCAAGTCATGGCGATCGCGCTCGCAGCACTGTCGCTGCTCGGCCTCGCTATCTTCGGCCCCGGCATCGCCAACGGCATCGTCTCGGGCGGCCCCCAACTCGGGGCGGGCGCCGCGGCAGGCACGGCGCTGGCGGCAGGCGGCGCTTTGGTTGGCGGCGCTGCGCTCACGCGCCTCGGCATGGGCGCCGCCGGTTCCGCTATGGGCACGGCCGGCCGGATGACCGCCGCCGCCGCGCGCGGCGGTGCGCAGATGGCGGGAGGTGCTACGAGCGCCTACAGCCTCGGCTCCTCGGCAAGACCGGCGCCGGCGCCGTCGCGGGCGGCATGGCCGCAGCCGGTCAGGCCGCGGCGGGAAGCGCGGCCAATGCCGTCTTCTCGCCGCTGCGCAACGCGGCCGCCAAGGGCGGCGCGGCGATGAAGACCAGCTTCCGTTCCGGCGCGCGTGGCGGCTTCACCGCCACCGGCGGCACCATCACCGGCGGCCCTGCACCCGCTGCCACCACCGCCGCGGCCGGTTCAGTCCCTGCTGCCAGCGCCTCCGGCGCCCCCGCCTGGGCTGCTGCAATGAAGCACCGGCAGTCCGTCACGCACGGCGCCACCATTCTCACCCACACGATGAAGGCCGGCGACAGCCACGGCGGCGGCGGTGGCCCCGACATCAAGGAGAAGGACTGAGCCCATGTTCCGACGCCCGACAATCCGCTACGGCCAGATGCCCGAACCCGTCACGCCCTATCAACGCGCCGTGCAGGCGTGGGACGATCGGATCGGCTCCGCCCGCGTCCAGGCGAAGAACTGGCGCCTCGCCTTCTTCGGCGCGCTGGCCCTCGCCGGCGGACTCGCAGGCGGTCTCGTCTGGCAGTCGGCGCGCGGCACCATCGTTCCCTGGGTGGTCGAGGTCGATCGGCTGGGCCAGGCCCAGGCCGTCGCGCCCGCCGAGGCCGGCTACCATCCAACCGATCCGCAGATCGCTTTTCACCTCGCCCGCTTCATCGAGGAGGTGCGCTCGATCCCCGACGATCCGATCGTGGTGCGGCAGAACTGGTTGCGCGCTTACGACTTCACGACCGACAAGGGCGCGGCGGCGCTCAACGATTACGCCCGCGCCAACGACCCGTTCGCGCAGATCGGCAAGGCGCAGGTCGCGGTGGACGTGTCGAGCGTCATCCGGGCCTCGCCCGACAGTTTCCGCGTCGCCTGGACCGAACGCCATTACCAGGACGGGAGCCTCGCCGCGACCGAGCGTTGGTCGGCCATCCTCACGATCGTCGTGCAACCGCCGCGCACGCCCGACGCGCTGCGCAAGAACCCGCTCGGCGTCTTCGTCAACGCCCTCAACTGGTCAAAGGAGCTGTCGCAATGACGCATGTGCCTTTCCATCGCGCCGCCTCGGCGGTCCTGCTCGCGTCCGCCGCGGCGCTCGGCGGGTGCGCCACCACATCGGCGAATCCACCCGCCATCTCCTATGACAATCCGCCGGCCGAGGTCGCTGCAACGCTTGCGCCCGAGCCGCCCAAGCCGGTCAAGGTGGTGACGATCCCCGAGCCTTTGCCACTGCCTGGCCAGTTGAAGCCGGTGGCGCAGAGCACGCCAACGACCGAGCCGGCCGATCCCCGCAAGCGCGTCAGCGCGGCCAATGCGGCGGCGCGGATGCAGCCCGTGCGCGACGGTTTCCTCAATTCCATCCAGCAATATCCGTGGACCGACGGCGCGCTCTATCAGGTCTATGCCGCGCCCGGCCAGGTGACGGACATCGCCTTGCAGGAAGGCGAGAAACTCGTCGGGCCAGGCCCGGTCGCGGCTGGCGATACCGTGCGCTGGATCATCGGCGATACGACAAGCGGCGCCGGTCCTACCGCGCGCGTGCATATCCTCGTCAAGCCCACCCGGCCCGACATCACGACCAACCTCGTCATCAACAGCGACAGGCGCACCTACCATCTGGAACTGCGCGCCACGCCCGCTACCTACATGGCGTCGGTCTCCTGGATCTATCCGCACGATACGCTGCTTGCGTTGGCGGGCCGGAACGCGGCGGCGGTCTCTGTCGCGCCTGTGGCGACCGGGGTGAACGTCGCCGCGCTCAATTTCCGCTACCGCATCGACGGCGACCGCGCGCCGTGGAAGCCGCTGCGCGCCTTCGACGATGGCCGACAGGTCTATATCGAGTTTCCAGCCGGGATCTCGCAGGGCGAGATGCCGCCGCTGTTCGTGATCGGCGCGGCCGGCAGTGCCGAGCTGGTCAACTATCGCGTCCAGGGCCGCTACATGGTGGTGGACCGCCTGTTCGCGGCCGCCGAGCTGCGCCTGGGCGACAAGCACAGCGAACAGCGTGTGCGCATCGAGCGCGACGACGGACGAAAGGGGCGGCCGTGAGCGATCCCGCCGATACGCCCGCACCGGAAACGGGAAGCCCGCAAGCGCCCGCATCCGATCCGCAAGCCTTTCAGCTTCGTGGGCCGACGCCGCGCGTCATGCGCCTGTCGCGTAAAGCCCTGGCTGTCCTTGGCATCACCACCGGCCTCTGCATCGGCGGGTCGCTGATCTATGCGCTTAAACCGGCAGGCCATCGCGAGGCCAAGGAACTCTACAACACCAATGGCCGCGCAACGGCCGAGGCCATCACGTCAGCGCCGAAAGACTATACGCAGGCGCCTCGGCTTGGCCTGCCGCTTCCCGGCGATCTTGGCCGGCCCATCGTTTCGGCACAGCAGCGCGGCGAGAACGTGCCCGTGTCAGCGATCGGTTCCTCCGGCACGCCGACCGATCCTCGCGCGCAGGCGGCGGAGGCTGCTCGGCAACGTATCATCCAGGAACGCGACGCGGCGCGCACCAGTTCGGTGTTCCTGGGCCACAGCGCACAGAATGCCGGCGCGGCCGTGCAGCCTGCCACGATCGCGCCGGATCAGGCGGCGGCGCCGCAAGTTGGCGGTGCGGCGCAGGGAGACCAGCCCGCCAAGCGCGCCTTCATGGCGCAGGCGTCCAACCAGCGCACGGTTAGCGTCGAACGGCTTGCACCGCCCGCATCGCCCAACATCATCCAGGCGGGCAGCATCATCCCGGCCGCGCTCATCACCGGCATCCGTTCCGACCTTCCCGGTCAGATCACCGCCCAGGTGACGGCCAACGTCTATGACAGCATCACCGGACGCATCCTGCTCATCCCCCAAGGCGCGCGGCTGATCGGCGAATATGACAGCGACATCGCCGCCGGCCAGACCCGCGTGCTGCTTGTCTGGGACCGGCTGATAATGCCCGACGGCCGCTCGATCGTTCTCGAACGCCAGCCCGGCGCCGATGCAGCGGGCTTCGCCGGGCTACAGGACCGCGTGGACCAGCATTGGGGCAACATGCTCAAAGCCGCCGCCATCTCGACGCTGCTCGGCGTGGGCGCCGAGCTGGGCGCGGATGGCGACGACGATCTCACCCGCGCCCTGCGCCGGGCAAGCCAGGACACCATCAACCAGAGCGGCCAGCAGATCGTGCGGCGACAACTGGACGTGCAGCCGACGCTCACCATCCGGCCGGGCTATCCGTTGCGCGTGGTCATCACGCGCGACCTGGTGCTCGAACCCGTTGGAGGCACACAATGACGAAATTGAAGCTGGGGCCGCTGGCCGATGACCGGCCGGTCAAGTTCACGGTGGAACTGCCCGCCGCCGTCCATCGCGATCTCGTTGCCTATGCCGCCGCACTCGCCGCCGAGACCGGGGAACCGCCGGCCAAACCCGACAAGCTGGTCGCGCCGATGCTGACCCGGTTCATGGAGACCGATCGCGCCTTTCGCCGGCATCGCGCCCAGGCGAAGTGAGGGAGCGTCCGCCCTACTTGCCCAGGAAACGCTTGAAGCGATCCCGGCCATCGGCCTCGGTGACGGCCTGTTCGGCATTGGCGCACTCGTCGCCGCGCACCGTTCCCTGCGCGCAGCCTGCCACGATCCGGCGCCCTTCATCTAGATGCGCCGCGAAATATTGCGTGCTGCGTGCCCCGGGGGGCGCCGGGGCGGCAAGAGGTGGGCCGGCGACGGCCCTTGTCTGACCGACAGGAATAATCACCGGCCGTAGGACGATGCCCGCCCCGAATCCGACGATTAGTGCTATCAGCACGATGATGAGTGTCTTGCCCTGCGTCATGGCGGTCCCAATTCTGATTGCTGAGGCGGAGGATGCGACCCCGACAAGGGCGGTAGCGAATAGCGGACGGCCACAAAATCGAGGAACCGACGCAACACCGCATTCTCATTGTCGTCGCGCCAGTAGCCCGAGAAACCGACTCGTATGTGGCCGTTGGTCTCGTGAACTTCGCGAAACACAACACCCGGCACCTGGATGCCGAGCGCTGATTCCGCAACGATCGACATGTGCCCGCCCGGCGCGATGGCGCTCAGCACCGTTTCACGGCTAACGTCGTTCATGTCGATCTCGGGCGTGTAGCCGGGCATCCCGAGCTTGCCCAAAAGCATGTTGCGCGTCTCTGGGCCGGGATCTCGTTCGGTCAACAGGAAGCGTTCGCGGGTCAGGTCGGTCCAGTGGATGCGTTCGCGTTCGGCCAGCGGATGGCCTTCCGGCATCGCCACCAATATACGCTCGCTCCAGAATGGGCGGCTCATCAGTCCCCGGTAAGGCGCTTCGCCAATCATGATCGCGATGTCGAGCAGGCCGTTCTCTATGCCGGCCAGCAGCATATCGCGGTCTCGTTCGAACCCGCGCACCCTGACATCGGGATAGCGTTCGCCGAACTCGGTCACGGTCGCGCGCAAATTGCCAGCGGAGAAAGAGGTGTAGAAGCCGATACCGAGATTGCCGACATGACCGTCGTTCGTGGCGCGGACCCAAGCGTTTAGTTCCTCGAACTCCCTTACGATGCGCTGTGCCGTGCGCAGATAGATCATACCGTTCGGCGTCAGCGTAGCGCCGCGCGTCATGCGGTTGAAGAGCACCATGCCTAGGCGCTTCTCGATTTGCAGGATGTGTCGGCTGAGTGTGGCTTGCTTGATGTTCAGATTGCGGGCCGCTCGGCTGAAGCTACCTGCCTCATCCGCTGCGATCAAATAGCGAAGTTGACGAAGTTCAGTCAAATATTTTCCTATAATTATACGTAATAAATCGCGGAACTATGGCTTATTTTTAAAGTTGCCTTATGTTGAGCGGAATAAGTAAATTTAGTCACTTTTCTTTATCCATATTTGGAACCGGCCGAGATAAAGATAGATTACCGGCGTCGTGTAGAGCGTGAGCAACTGACTAAACACAAGTCCGCCGATTATCGCATAGCCGAGCGGTTGACGCAGCTCCGAACCAGTGCCGGTGCCGAGCGCGAGCGGAATGCCAGCCATCAATGCCGCCCCCGTCGTCATCAGGATAGGGCGGAAACGCAAGAGACACGCCTCGCGAATGGCTTGGGCTGGCGTAAGATGCCGGTCTCGCTCGGCGACGATGGCAAAATCGACCAGCATAATGCCATTTTTCTTGACGATGCCGATCAATAGGATGATCGCGATGATGCCGATCACCGAAAGATCCATATTTCCCATCCACAGCGCAAGCAGCGCCCCGACGCCGGCCGACGGCAATGTGGACAGGATGGTCAACGGATGAATGAAGCTCTCATATAAGATGCCGAGAATGATATAGATTACGACGAGCGCGGCGATAATAAGCACGGGCATCGTCGACAGAGATGCCTGGAACGCCTCCGCATTACCCTGGAACGCGCCGGTCACTGTCCCCGGCATGTTAATCTCATCTGCGGCACGGTTGATGGCGGTGACAGCCTCCCCTAACGCAACACCAGGCCGAAGATTGAACGACAGGGTAACAGCCGGAAATTGGCCCTGATGCGTTACCGATAATGAGCCAATGTGGGAGGTATCCACTTTCACAAGCGCGGAAAGCGCTACCGGAGTGCCCGTCAGCGGAGACCGCACATAGAGCCGATCAAGCGATGCAAGCGTGCGCTGCAGTGACGGCGTCGCCTCGAGAATGATCGGATATGTACTGAGTTGAGTGAAATATTGCGTGACCTGTCGCTGTCCGTAGGCATCGTTGAGCGTATCGTCGATCATTTGTGCCGAAATCCCAAAGCGCGAGGCCTGGTCCCGATTGATGTCCACGGTGAGCAGTGGCGCTTCAGCGAGAAGGTCAGTGGCAACGTCCGCGAGTTCCGGCAGTTCGCGCATTTTCTCGAGCATCTTCTGCGTCCACGTAGTCAACTCGATGTTATCGGCGCTCCGCAAGGTATATTGAAAACTGCCGCGCGAAGAGCGGCCGCCTACGGTGATGTCCTGTGTCGCTGACATGGAGAGCTTGACGCCCTGGACTTTTGCAATTTGCGGTCTCAAACGATCGATAATCTGGGATGCTGTTTTCGTGCGCTCATCGCGCGGCTTGAGAACGATATAAAAGCGAGCGGTATTCGCAGTCTGCGCATTGCCGTTGCCACCGGTGCTCCCTGTCCATGAGGCAACTCCCTCGACACCAGGGTCCTTGAGAATGACATCGCCGAGCAGGCGTTGGAGACGCTTCATCTCCTCGGGCGACACCTCCTGAGCGGCCTCCGCCAAGCCGCCGATCAGGCCGGTGTCCTGAATTGGAAAAAAGCCTTTGGGTATCTGGATGGCCATGACCACGGCCAGCATCACCGTCAGGAAGAACACGCCCAGGGTGGCCGCCTGATGGCGCAGCACAATGTCAAGCGTGCGTTGATAGCCGGACAGCATCGTGTTGAAGAACGCTTCGAGAGCGCGGTAGACGCGGCCGTGACCCGCGGGCTCCTCCCGGCGCATGAAGCGCGAGCAGAGCATCGGCGCGAGCGTGAGCGACACCAGCGCTGAGACTGCGATCGCCGCCGTCACGGTTAGAGCAAACTCTCGAAACAAACGGCCGACAATTCCACCCATCAGCAAAAGCGGGATGAAAACGGCGACCAACGAGAAGCTGATGGATAGCACTGTAAATGCGATCTCGCGCGAGCCTTTCAGCGCAGCTTCAAAGGGTTGCACTCCATTTTCGAGATGACGGTAGATATTTTCGACGACGACAATCGCGTCATCGACGACGAAGCCGACAGCTATCGTCAAGGCCATCAGAGACAGATTGTCGAGACTGAAGCCAAGCATATACATGGCTGCGAACGATCCCAGCAGCGCGAGCACGATCGTGACGCTCGGGATCACCGTCGCCCAGATATTGCGCAGGAAAAGCAGGACCACCATCACGACGAGACCGATGGTCAAGAGGAGCGTAAACTCGACGTCGTGCACCGAGGCGCGGATGGTGGTCGTTCGGTCCAGAACGGTGTGGATCGTGATGGCCGGTGGGATGTCGACTGTGAGGCTGGGCAGTTGCGCCTTAATCCGGTCAACGGTGTCGATGACGTTGGCGCCTGGCTGCTTATAGATCGTGAGAAGGATCGCGGGCTTATTATTGTCATAGGCCGCCGCGGTTCGATCGGATGCGGCGAAAACTGCCTGACCGACGTCGTTGACTCTGACAGGGGCGCCGTCACGGTAAGCGAGTACGACATCATCGAATTTTTTTGCTTCGGTGATCTGGTCGTTTGCGCGAATTGTGAAGCTCAGCTTGCCAGTGTCGAGTGCTCCCTTGGCACTCTCTGTCGTGGCGCTGGCAAGGACGGGCCGTATTTCCTCGAGTGTCAATCCGCGCGAGGCGAGCTTGGCTGGATCAACTTGGATACGGATCGCCTGCTTCTGCTCGCCGCCGAGCGAAACCTGGGCCACGCCGGGGACTTGGGAGATTTTCTGGGCGAGATAATTGTCGGCATATTCATTGACGCCGGTCAGCGGGATGGTGTCTGAACTTGCCGAAAGGACGAGGATGGGTGCGTCGGCCGGATTCAGCTTCTTATAGGTCGGCGGCGTCGTCATCGATTGCGGCAAGGTCTTGGATGCGGCGTTGATCGCCGCCTGCACATCCTGCGCAGCGGAATCGATGTTGCGATCGAGATCAAATTGAACCGTGATGGATGTCGCGCCCAGAGCGCTAACCGATGTCATCTGGGTAACGCCCGCGATTTGCCCGAGTTGGCGCTCCAGCGGCGTCGCAACTGATGAAGCCATCGTCTCAGCGCTCGCTCCGCTAAGCGTCGCGGTGACTTGAACGGTCGGGAAATCCACCTGCGGCAGCGGAGCCACGGGCAGGAGCGGAAATGCGGCAATGCCGAGGAACGCCAAGGCCGCCATCAGCAATGTCGTTGCGACTGGCCGCGCGATGAATGGTGCGGAGAGATTCACCTAACGCCCTCGGGCCTTGGCGACATCGATAACGTGGCCCTGATCTGTACCTGCGCATTGCGCTTCAGCTTGAACTGTCCCGCCGTCACAACACGCTCACCCTCGCGAAGACCCGACGTGATCACCGTCAGATCGCCACTCGACGGCCCGGTCTTGATCTGTCGGGTTTCAGCCGTGTTATGCCCTGTCACGAGCCATAGAAATAAGCCCTTCGGCCCTCGTTGGACCGCAGCCGATGGAACCACGACGACATTGTCGAGTGTCTTGAGCAACAAACGCGCGTTGACGAACTCACCAGGCCAGAGCCGTTCATCATCATTGGGGAAGATGGCTTTCAGACGAATGGTATCGGTGGCCTGATCGACCGTACCGTCCACGAGGAGGAGCCTTCCGGTGCCGAGGGGACGCAAATTGTCCTGGTCCAATGCCGTCACTTCAACCGCACCGACGGCCAAAGCGCCACGAACGTCGTCGAGGAAGCGCGCTGGCAAACTGAACAGAACTGCCGACGGCCTGATCCGCGTCAGCACGGCGATCGGCTGTGCGTCGGATACATGCACCAGGTTGCCAGGATCGACCGAGCGAATACCAATCCGTCCGTCGTTTGGCGCGCGGATTGTCGTGTAGGAGAGTTGCGTTCGCGCCGTCTCGATCGCGGCTTCGTCTGCGGCAATGGATGCTTCCAGTTGATCGACTGTCGCCTGTTGATGGTCGACGGTTTGCCGCGCTATCGCCTCCAACAGGACCAATGCCTTATACCGCTCGAGATCTTTCCTGGCGGAAACGAGCAGCGCGGTATCCTGAGCTTTTTTTGCCAGAGCCTGGTCGAGCGCAGCCTTGAACAGGCGTGGGTCTATCCTCGCGAGCACATCGCCTTTTCTTACATTCTGTCCTTCGACGAATACCACGTCCTGCATTGTCCCATCGACCTGGGGCCGAATGCCGACGGTCAAAGATGCCTGAACGATGCCAAGCCCGGTTTGATAGACAGGTACATCCTGTCGACTAGCAACAGCGGTGCTTACCGGCACTGGCGTGTGTGTGGGGAGCTTGCTCTTGGGACTCGCCAAATGCCAGTAAGTGACCGCCCCAATTGCAAGGAGAGCGGTAATCGCGCAAATGAGAACGATACGACGTTGTCGGATAGGGCGGCGCCTAGCAGGCGGATTCACTATTGCCCCACCGTGTTGCCAGAGTCCACCACTATGCTTATGGCAACGAACAAACCGATGATCGTTTTGACGTCATGAGCAAATTTACGCATAGTAATTCTCCGCTATGCCGTACAAGATGCCCCCAATAATCTTGGGCAACAAATGCGAATTTCTCACCGTTAGCCCAATCTAAGTTTATGGTCATAATGACTTGCCATCTATTCTCTTTGAGAGGATGACGCGCCTTTGAAGCGGCTACGCGGCATAGGCTGCGACATTGCCGCTGTGCCTCAGCCCGGCGCCCCGACATCGGTGTCGAAGCCAGTCGGGCAGCCAAAAGAGAGGCGGCTTAGCCGCCATTGCCGGTCGGCGGAGGCAGGGTGTCGACAAGCTGGTCGCCGCCGAGCGCACGGTAGACGGCAACTAGGTTGGTGGCGCGCACCAGCCGCGTGTTGGCGACGGTGCGGCGTGCCTGATACAGCGTCCGCTGAGCATCCAGAAGGTCAAGGTATGTGTCGATTCCGCGCTGGTAACGCGCGGTGACCAGGGTCAGCGTGTCGGCGGCGGCGGCCTCAAGCCTGGTATCGGCGGCCAATTGATCATCGATCGTCGCGCGCCGTGCGAGGGCGGTGGCGACATCGCTGAACGCGGTCTGGATCGCCTTCTGATACTTGGCTGTCGCCGCGTCGCGCTCGGCCTTCGCAAAGGCCAGATTGCCGCGATTGGCACCGCCGTCGAAGATCGGCAGCGTTGCTTGCGGGGCGACCTGCCAATTGAACGCGCCACCGGTGAACAGCGCCGACAAGGCGGTGCTTGCTAGTCCGGCGACGGCGGTCAGCGAGATGGTTGGGAAAAAGGCGGCACGGGCGGCACCGATGCGGGCGTTGGCGGCGCGCAGCGCATATTCCGCCTGGACGACGTCGGGCCGTCGTAGCAGAATTCGCGAATCGAGCCCAGCCGGTATCGCTGCCCGCAGCCCCTCGACCGTTTCGATCGCCGCCGGCAGGTCCGCGTCGGCGACCGGCGCGCCGACCAGCAGGTCGAGCTCGGCACGATCCTGCGCGACCTGCGTAGTCAGTTGCGCCTTGTCCGACTGCGCCTGCGACAGAATGGTCTCGGCCTGACGCAGATCGGTGCGCGGGGCGAGCCCACCCGCCAACCGCACTCGGGTGAGTTCAACGCTGCGTGTCGCACTGTCCTCCGTATCAACCGCGATGGCCAGCAGGCTGCGATCGGCGGCAAGGGTCAAGTAGGTGACGGCAACCTGCGCCACCAAGGTCAGCCGTGCCGACCGCAGCGCTGCTTCGGTCCCCAGATATTCATTGAAGGCGGCCGTGCTCAGGTTGCTCAACCGTCCGAACAGGTCCACTTCGAAGCCGCTGAGACCGCCGTCGAGCGCGTAGCTCTTGCCGGGAAGGTTGTTGCTGGCGCCGCCCGCTTCGCCATGCCGGACGTCGGCACCGGCGGTGACGTCCAGCTGCGGCAGTATCTGCGCTTGCGCCACTCGCGATTGCGCGCGCGCCGCCGCAACATTTGCGAGTGCCACGCGCAGGTCCTGATTGTTGGCCAGTGCCTGGCCGATGATCGCTAGCAGATGCGGATCGCGGAATATTTCGCGGTAGCTGACCGCCGGCAGCGCTGCTTCGTCGGCTCGCAGGTCTGGTGCGCCAGCCGACCACGATGGCGGGATGGCCGGATCAGGCCGGTGATAGGCCGGCGCCAGGCTGCACCCGGCGAGAGCGAGAAGTGCGGGGAGGCCTGCGGTCATGCAGTCGCTCCCTTGGAGCCCATGGAATCTCACTTTTTTATGGGATCCGGAATAGAGCGCCCTTTCCCTTTCTCGGCTACGATGAACTCCAGGAACCGTAGAGGCTTCGTTGCGCTGGGATTCCAGTGAGAATGGATCGTGCCGGCAGGAACATACAAGCTGTCGCCCGCGCGCAGCGTTACCGCGGGCCTCCCCTCCTCCTGCCAAACACCTGTTCCTGACACGACATAGAAGGTGACGGCCGCCGGATGGAGGTGTCGCGGATTGATCGCGCCGGGAGCATATTCCGTCTCGTAAACCGCGACCTCGACGTTCGCCGTACCGGGCAAGAGCGTTTTCAGGAGCGGCGCGTGCGGTATCACACCATGCTTTACCTGGCTCGCGGCCGGCGCTGCTTGAAGGATACACAAGGCGCCCATTGCCGCGACCATGATTCTTGGGATGCTCGATATGGTCGTCATTTGAAGCTCCTCGCACGTCGGGCCACCATAGAGCCGCATGGCGCGAGCTCGTTGCTGGATGGATAGCCGGGTCAGGCTGTGGCTGCCCGCCAGCTTACGCTATCATCGGACCTTGCTGCTGAGGCCAACTGCACTGCCGGTCTGAGAATGCCACCAATCGTGCCAAGGCCAGTCCCACCCGTGGTGCATGGGCCCTCGTGGAACCAGGCTTGCAATGGCCACCACTATGATTGCAACGGCAATCAAGCCAATGGCGATTTTGATACCGGGAGCAAATTTACGCATAGAAATTATCCGCCTCTGCGCTTAAGATTGCTCCGATAGGCATAGGTAGCAAACGCAAATTTCTCACGGTTAGCCCAACATATATTAGGGGTCTCAATGCATCGCCAACTACCCTCTTTGAACGGTTTGCGCGCCTTCGAAGCGGCTGGAAGGCATGGCAGCTTCAAGGCGGCAGCAGAGGAATTGAATGTCACGTCAACGGCCGTGAGCCATATGGTGCGACTTCTGGAGAATCAGCTCGGGTTCGGGCTTTTCCATCGTCGTGCGAACAAGCTTGAATTTACCGATCAGGGTCGGGCTTTCCAGCCAGGCCTTACAGACGCCTTCGATGCGATCGCGCGACTCACCGAGCAGGTGACCGTGATGCAGGCAGGGCCGGTGCTCAACGTAGGAGTTTCCCCGGCCTTTGCTTTGCACTGGCTTATTCCGCGGTTGACGAACTTCAATCGCAACCATCCCGATGTTGAGGTACGAGTCTCTGCCGGCGGTGCAATGCATCCGATGCGCGACGATTGGACATGCGCCGTGCGGCGCGGCACTGGTGACTGGCCTGGTTATGCTGCCGAAGAACTCTTCGCGTCGACACTGATACCAGTCTGCACGCCGACGATCGCAGCAGGCTTGCGGCACCCTCGCGATCTCAGCAGTGCCACCTTAATCGTCGTTGCTCATTTGCGTGAACAATGGACTTGGTGGTTCCAAGCGGCAGGCCTGCATGCGTCGATCCAGCCTGCAAATGAGGTGCTGTTCGAGAGTTCCGCGATGGCAATCCAAGCCGTTCTTGATGGCGTAGGAATCGCCGTCGCACAACTTCCGTATGTCAGTGACGCGCTGGCGGCAGGCCGTCTGGTTTCCCCCTTTCCTGTCAGCGAGCTTAAATATGAAGACTGGTATCTGGCCTATCGGCCGATGCGTAAGAAGGATCCAGCGTTATTGGCGTTCCGCGAGTGGCTGCACAGTGAAGCAGAGTTGCAACGCCAAGCGTATAAGAAGCTAAGTTCGACACAACCGCTTACGGCTGCATCGCACCTTAAAGAGTTCATGTCGGCGGTTACACGGTGATCTCCAGAAGGGGTACGAATGGAAAATCTCGAATCCCAACCTTCTAAGCCACCTTCCTTAGCAGAGATCGCTTACGTTTCCGTCCGGTACGGCAATTTCACTTTAGGGGGCGGAAGCGCCGGCGTGGCGGTCATGTACCGGGAGATATTCCATAAGCGTCATTGGCTCACCAATGATCAGTTCAATCTTGTTTTCATCTTGGCTCGGCTCGCGCCCGGTACGAACCTCTTTGCTTTCGGAACGGGCGTGGGCTGGACATTGCGCGGCATTCCCGGTGCCGTAATCGCATTGTTGGCGGGCTCCATCCCTTGCAGCCTAATAATCTTTGCCGCGACGGCATTATTCCGTGATTTGCAGCACAATCCTTGGGCTCAACCCGCGATCCATGGCGCTATTGCCGCCGCAGTTTCAATCACCGTCAAAGCCGGTTGGGAGATCGCCCATTCCCAATTGCACGGCCGCGCCAAGCCTCGTGTTGTCATCATCGCGATTACAGCCTTCGTGCTTTACACCTTTTTTCGTGTCCCCGCTTTCGACGTTCTATTGCTAGCAGCACTGACAGGCGCAGTCGTTACACGGGATACCGATGAATTTATTTGAACTCTATATCGTATTCTTACGAGGGTCTTTGACGGCTTTTTCTGGACTTGCGTCATTGCCAGTAATCCAAGATAGCCTAGTCATTCATAGCCACGTCCTCACTACCGCGCAGTTGAACGAAGCGGTCATGATTACGCGGAGCGTGCCAGGACCCGTGGGATTATATTTTGTCAGCGTTGGCTACTTCGTCGCTGGCATTCCGGGCGCGATCACTGGTTGGCTGGCAACGATTACACCTGCGTTTCTTATCATTCCAATGACCCATTTTGTTGGGCGCAAGATGAAAAATCCGCGTGTGCGCTCAATTTTAGATGCTGTCATAACCGCAAGCGCGGGCCTTCTGGTCGCTTCGGCCATCCCTCTCGCTAAAGATGCGCTTACGAATCCTGTCGATATAGTGATCGCCTTGGTTAGCTTTGCATTCCTTCTGAGGACGAACATTGACACAATTTGGATTCTTCTTGCTGCTGGTGTTATTTCAACTACTGTTCACGCCCTCGGTGTTCTGCAGAGTCTCACCTAAATCCGCCCGATATGTCCTGCATCATCGACCCGCTCGGCAATGTGCTCGTCGAACCGGATTTTTCCGGTGAAACAATCCAGCTTGCGGAACTGGACCGCCGCATTATCGCGCGCGGCAAATACGACCTCGACGTGGTCGGCCATTATGTGCGCCCGGATATTTTCAGCCTCTCGGTCGATGCCAGGCCCAAACCCGTTGTGGCTTTCACACTGCCACCTGGGCTATCGATCGTTGCTGAGGCCGACGCGGAGAACGAGGCGCAGGGGGGAATGGCATGTTCGGACTGACCGCACTGGAACTGGCGCGCATCCAGTTCGGCTTCACCATCTCCTTCCACATCATCTTTCCCGCGATCACCATCGGCCTCGCCAGCTATCTCGTCGTCCTCGAAGGGTTGTGGCTGTGGAGGAAAAACACGGTCTATCGCGACCTCTACCATTTCTGGTCGAAGATCTTCGCTGTCAATTTCGCCATGGGTGTCGTTTCCGGCCTGGTCATGGCCTATCAATTCGGCACCAACTGGAGCTATTTCTCCTCCTTCGCCGGCTCGATCACCGGCCCGCTGCTCGCTTATGAGGTGTTGACGGCCTTCTTCCTCGAAGCGGGCTTCCTGGGCGTCATGCTGTTCGGCTGGAGCAGGGTCGGGCCGGGCCTCCATTTCTTCTCGACCATCATGGTGGCGCTCGGCACCTTGATCTCGGCGACCTGGATTCTGGCGTCGAACAGCTGGATGCAGACGCCGCAGGGTTATGAGATCATCAACGACGTCGTCGTTCCGGTCGACTGGTTCAAGGTGATCTTCAATCCGTCCTTCCCCTATCGCCTCGCCCATATGACGGTGGCCGCCTTCCTCGCGACGGCGCTCTTCGTCGGCGCTTCGGGAGCTTGGCATCTCCTGCGCGGCAACGACACGCCGCGCGTGCGCACGATGCTGTCGATGGCGATGTGGATGCTGCTCATCGTCGCGCCGGTCCAGATCTTCATCGGCGACATACACGGCCTGAACACGCTGAAGCACCAACCGGCCAAGATCGCGGCGATGGAGGGGCATTGGGAGAACACGCCCGGCGAGGGGGTGCCGCTCATCCTGTTCGGGATGCCCGACATGGAAGCGGAGACGACGCGCTACGCCGTGGAGATACCCCATCTCGGCAGCCTGATCCTCACGCATGAGTGGAACGGCCAGTTTCCGGGGCTCAAGGAATTCGCCCGCGAGGACCGCCCGAATTCGCTCGTGGTGTTCTGGAGCTTCCGCATCATGGTCGGGCTCGGGCTGCTGATGCTGGTGCTCGGCGTCTGGAGCCTGTGGCTGCGCTGGCGCGGCGGACTGTTCCGATCGAAGCTTTTCCTGCGCTTTGCCATGTGGATGGGACCGGCCGGCCTGATCGCCATCCTCGCCGGTTGGTTTACCACCGAGATCGGTCGTCAGCCCTGGATCGTCTATGGGGTGATGCGCACAAGCGACGCGGTCTCGAACCATTCGGCGCTGGTGCTTTCGACCACGCTGATCGTCTTCATCGTCATGTATGCCATCGTGTTCGGAACCGGCATCAGCTACATGCTCAAGCTCGTCGCCAAAGGGCCGCATCCAGGCGAGGATGAAGCGCCCCCGCACGACCTCGCCCAGGCGCAACGTCCGGCGCGGCCGCTCTCGGCCGCACCCGACGACATCGATCCGTCGCCTTATTGAGGAGGATGAACATGGGTATCGATCTTCCTCTGATCTGGGCGATCATCATCGGCTTCGGGCTGATGATGTATGTCATCATGGACGGCTTCGACCTGGGCATCGGCATCCTGTTCCCCTTCGTGAAGGGCCGGGAGGACCGGGATGTCATGGTCAACAGCGTGGCGCCGGTCTGGGATGGCAACGAGACATGGCTGGTGCTTGGCGGCGCGGCGCTTCTGGCGGCCTTCCCGCTCGCTTATGCCGTGATCCTGAGCGCGCTCTATCTGCCGCTGATGATGATGCTGGCCGGCCTGATCTGGCGCGGCGTCGCCTTCGAATTTCGCTTCAAGGCGGACGAGGCGCACAAGCCGTTCTGGGACAAGGCCTTCATGTGGGGATCCTATATCGCGACCTTCTCGCAGGGGCTGGCGCTCGGCGGGTTCATCAACGGTTTCGAGGTCAGCGAGGGCTCCTATGCCGGCGGGTTCCTCGACTGGCTGTCCCCATTCAGCCTGTTCACCGGCGTCGCGCTGGTCATCGGCTATGCGCTGCTCGGGGCGACCTGGCTCGTCATGAAAACCGAAGGGGCGTTGCAGCAGCGGATGCGCGCGCTGGGCACGCCGATCACCTTGGCCGTCCTCGCAGCCACCGTCATCGTCAGTCTCTGGACACCTTTCGTCCATGCCGACATCGCAGCCCGCTGGTTCTCCCTGCCCAACCTGTTCTTCTTCGCACCCGTCCCGGTGCTGGTCGTGCTGGCGACATGGGCGCTTCTGAGGAGTCTGAAGCGTGAGAGTCACGCCGCGCCATTCATCCTGGCGCTGTTTCTGCTGTTTCTTGGATATACCGGGTTCGGGATCAGTCTGTGGCCCAACATCATTCCGCCGGGAGTCTCGATCTGGGATGCCGCCGGCCCGGCGCAAAGCATGGGCTTCACGCTCGTCGGCGCGCTGCTCATCATCCCCTTCATCCTCGTCTACACCGCCTGGTCCTATTACGTCTTCCGCGGCAAGGTGAAGCCCGGCGAGGGCTATCACTGATGTCGTCCGACAGGCGGGACAAGAAGCTCTGGCCGCGCCGTATCGGCTGGCTCGTGCTGATCTGGGGGGCCAGCGTCGGCGTGCTGGCGATCGTCGCGGTCCTGTTCCGCCTGCTGATGAATATGGCCGGACTGACCGTGTAGGGGCCGAGAACGACGAAACGGGGAACTACGTCTACACGCTATGGCCCTCCGTGACCCTCCCAAATGGAGCGGCGGCTGAATGGCAGCACAGGGGTGGATTCCTGCCCGACCGCTTCCAAGCGACAGAGTTGGAAAATCGGTCATCTACGCAAACGGGCGTGTGTAGCACGCTTGCGCCTGAACCCTCAATAAGTCGAGCCTGGTTCGGCTTGCAGTTCTCGGCGGCGCGGGCATTGGCTTCTTCATGGAAGCCGATATTGGCGACAACATTGCCGCCGGATGGCTCGAACGCGTTCTCGAAGACTGGATGCCGTCGGTCGCCCCGCTTTGCCCCTATTATCCCGGCCGCAAAAATCCCCGTGCCGCTTTCAGCGCCTTTATCCAAGCCGCGCGCGAATTCGGGAATGCTCGGCGTGCATGATTTCAGGCCGCCGATCTTCAAGGGTCAGCATCCGACCGTCCGCAATCTCCGATGTCGAGCAGATGAGGTGAGGAGCGGGATGATTGAAATAGTCGATCGGGGTCATGTCGGGGTTAGGAAACAGATCCCCCGCTCTTGGTGCGGAAAAGCAGACCCACCTGTTTCATTCTCTTACGTCACAATTTTTTCCGAGGAAATCGATCAGTACGCGCGCTGCCATCGGCAGATGACGGCGGGAAACGTAAAGAGCGTGGATGCCCAATGTTTCGGGCTGCCATTGCGCAAGCACCGTTTCGAGCCTGCCGTCCCGGACGTCTTGTTCGGCGGCAAAGCGCGGCAGCATCGCGATCCCCATGCCGGCGATCGCCGCGCGACGCAGGGCCACCGTGTCGTTGGTCTCGAAGCTGCCCGCCACCGGTATCAAGACCCGGGTGTGCCCGTCCTGGAGCGTCCATTCGGCGCCGCCCAGATTGGTGTAGGTCAGGCACTGATGTTCTCTCAGGTCGTCGACGCCGGCCGGACGCCCGCGAGCGTCCAGATAGGCCGGCGCGGCATAAAGCTGTGAGGGACATGTTCCCAAACGCCTGGCGATAAGCGCCGGGTCGAGGTTGTTGGCGATCCGGATGGCGACGTCGATCCGGTCCTGCACCAGATCCACGGGCCGGTCGGAAATGAGCAGAGCCACGTTAATGCAGGGATAGGCGCGCGCAAATTCCGCCAGCAACGGGACAAGAAGCGCGTCGGCGAGAATGGTCGGGGCGGTCACTCTCAACCGGCCCACGGGCGTTGCGGCGTCTGCCGCCACCTCGGAGACCGTGTCGGCGATGCGGACCATTTCCCTGCACAGTTCGAGGACGCGCTCGCCGGCCGAGGTCAGGCTGAGCCGTCGCGTCGTGCGGTGCAGCAGCCGCGTCCCCGACCAGTCCTCGATCGAGGCGATATAGCGGGACGCCATGGCGCGCGACATGTCCAGCGCCTCGGCCGCCGCCGTGGCGCTGCCGCGCTCGACGGTCTCGATGAAAACGCGGGCCGCCGTAATCCGGTCCATAGTTATTCGTTCATTCTATGCAACATTCTGTCGATCATATCGCCATTTATCTCCATTTTGTGCGACAGTATATATGTCTTCGACAAAAGGAGACAGCTATGACCAAGACCATCGAACTCCAATATTTCTTCGATCCCTTCTGCGGCTGGTGCTATGCCAGCGCACCGGCTCTCGAAGGGCTCGCCGTCAGATTCCCTGGCCAATTGCGCATGATGCCGTCCGGACTGTTCTTCGGCGGCAGGCCGGTCTCGTCCATGGCCGATCACGCCTGGCGCAACGACCAGCGCATCCAGTCGCTGACCGGCCAGCAATATACCGAGCGCTACCACCGGGATGTCCTGCTCGCCCCCGATGGGGAGTTCACCTCTGCCCCCGCCACGCTGGCGTTGCAGGCGCTGGGCGAACGCGATGCAAAGCTCGAACCCGCCTTCCTCCATGCCGTGCAGATCGCCCGCTATATCGATGGGCGCGACACGGCCAGGGAAGAGGACGTGGCGAAGGTGGCCGTTGCGGTCGCCGGCGAGAACGGGATCGATCTGACGGCCGAAGACTTTGCCGAGAAGTTGCGCAACGATGCCGAACTGCGCCGGCGCACGCTCGACCGCATCGAAGCGTCGCAGGGCCGCATGAACGAACTCGGCATCCGTGGCGTGCCCCAACTGGTGGCCATGATCGATGGCAAGCCGACCGCTCTCGACGGCGAAATTCTTTACAACGGCCCCGACCGCCTGATTGCAGCGATCGAAGACCTCACCGTCACCGCATAACTCTCAACAGAAAGGATATAATCATGAACATCGCTCTTATTGGCGCTTCCGGCCGGGTCGGCTCGCGCATTCTGGCCGAGCTTTCGAACCGCGGGCATACCGTCACCGCCATTGCGCGTGACCCTGCCAGGGTCGCTTCGCTTCCCGGCGTCACCGCGATTGCGGGCGACATCGAAGCCATGGAGGCGCTTGCCGAGCTTGTGAAAGGCCATGATCTGGTCATCAGCTCGGTGCTCTTTTCCGCAAGTGATGCGAACAAGCTCATCGCTGCCGTCAAGGCTTCCGGCGTGCGCCGCTATTACGTCGTCGGCGGGGCCGGCGGCCTGGAAGTGGCGCCCGGCAAGATGCTGCTCGATACCCCGGAATTCCCCGAGATCTACAAGGTCGAGGCGCAGGCGGGCGTGGACTTCCTCGACAAGCTCAAGGCCGAAGACACGCTGAACTGGACCTTCCTCGCGCCGTCGGCCGTCTTCGAGCCCGGCGAGCGCACAGGAAGGTTCCGCCTCGGCAAGGACCAGCTCCTGGCCAACGAGAACGGCAGCAACATTTCCTTCGAGGATTTTGCCGTCGCGCTCGTGGACGAGATCGAAACGCCGACCCACGTCCGGCAGCGCTTCACCGTCGGTTACTAAAGCCTGAAATCTCAGACATCGTGTGCGGCAGCTCGCCCGCCGCACCTTTCCAAGCGAGCGCGCCGAAGGGCGTCTCGGCTAGGGTGCCTCGCCGATCATGATGGCGATGTCGAGCTGGCCGTTCTCTATGCCAGCCAGCAGCATCGCCCGGTCGCGCTCGAAACCGCATACCCTAACGTCCCGATAGCCTTCGCCAAACTCGCTCATGCCTCACGCCGCATCGCCCAGGTCCATCAGGCCGCGAGGCGTTCCGGTTCTTCCGGTTGGGGCGGCGCTTCCGGGCGCGGCGTCAGAAAGCGGACCAGCGCCGCCTTTCTGGAGCTGCGATCGAGCGCGTAGTGCGTATGGGATAGCTTCGCTCCGCTAAGCAGCGCATCGATATATCCAGAGACCGTATCCGCTGCCATGACGAGCGCCGCATCAAGCGTATGCACGTACCGGCTTGTGACCGACCCAGACGCATGACCGAGCAGCGCCGCGATGGTGATCTCTGTGAAGCCCAGATCATTCGCCATACTGGCGAAGCTGTGACGCAGCACATGCGCGGTGAGGTCGGCCAACTCCGTGTCGGCAAAAATCTTCGCCCAATGCCGGGGGAAGCTGCCGAACGGCTTGTCGCTGTTTCGCGTGCCCGGAAACACGTAGGGGCTGTCGCTGCTCATATCCTGTTCGTCGAAATACTCCAGAACAGGCAAGCCCATCGGCCGGACCGACTGGCCCTCCTTCGTATCCTCGAACCTGAAGCAGCTTCCCGCGGTGTCGAGTTCGTCCTTGCGCAGCTTGATGATCTCACTGCGGCGACAGCCCGACATGGCGATCTGTCGGATCATCTCGACGGTGCGAGTGTAGCGTTCGTCTTCGGCGGCCTTGGTGAGGATGAGACCGAGCGTGCGATACTCGTCCTCGTTTAGGCGCCGCGATCGCACCGCGTCCTTGGGCTTGCGGACGCCGTGCGCTGGATTCACGTCAATGATGCCTAGCTCGTCCCGCGCATAGGTGAAAATGCCGCCCAGGAGGCCAACGGTGCGGCTGGCGACGCCGATGCCGCCGCGCACGATCGACTTACCGCGCAGCTTCTCGGTCTTCTCGATCCCGCGCGTCTTGCCCGCCATGATGTCCTTCATCATGGCCGTCACGTCCGCCTTGGTGACGTGCGTGACGCGCTTCTTGCCCAGAAGCGGGATGATGTGGCGGTTGATCCGGCCGAGGTCGGTGATCTTGGTGCTGGCCTTCTTCGGCCGCCCGCCCTTGCCGAGGATGCGGCCGGCATCGAGTTCGGCAATGTATAGCTCGCACAGCTCCTTCACCGAGATAGCCTTGCGCGCGCTGTTCCGATCTTCGAGCGGGTCGTTGCCCTTGGAGACATCCGCCAGGGCTTGAATGGCCAGCGTGCGAGCCTGCTCGGCGGTGATCTGACCGTGCCGGCCCAACTTCATCCGGCGTCGCACATTGTTGGCGTTCCGGTAATCGACGAAGTAGGTCCGGGTGCCGGAGGGCAGGACGAACACGCCGAAGCCCTTTAGCTCACCGCACCAAACGGTATATTGCTTGTCGCGTGGCTCGGCCTTGTCCACGACGGTTTTCGTAAGTTTCGACACATGCACCTCGCTAGAGCGGGCTCAAAAAACTCACCAAAAACTCACCACTGGATCGAAAACTGTGGGGGTCATTGGAGTAGCGCAGAGAACCCTTATAGTCAATAAACTACTGTTAAAACAGTATGTTAGCGTGCTCTAGCGTTGAGTTGGCAAGCCTTTCGTAGCGGTGTAGTTCTAGCTCCGAAGGCAAAGGCCAGAGGTTCGAATCCTCTTGGGTGCACCATTTTTGCATGGCCGTCAGAATGATCTTCCTTCCAGTTCAAGCAGATATTGCTTGGCCTTCAAGCCACCCGCAAAGCCGGTAAGCGCACCATTCGCTCCCACGACGCGGTGGCAAGGCGCAATGATCGAAATCGGATTGCGGCCATTGGCGGCCCCCACGGCCCGGTAGGCGGAGGGTTTGCCGATCTGGCTTGCAATATCGGCATAGCTGCGCGTTTCGCCAAAGGGGATGGTCAGGAGAGCCGCCCAGACCCGCTTCTGGAAATCCGTACCCTTGAAATCGAGCGGCAGATCGAATGCCTCCCGCTGTCCGGCAAAATATTCGCCAAGCTGCTGCCCGGCCTTATCCAGCAGAGGGTGATCGCCGCGCTCGACCCGCGGCTCCAGCCTGACGTGCTTCGGGTCATCATTTTCCCACAGGACCGCCGCCAGCCCCTTCTCGCTTGCCACCAGCGTCAGTTCACCGACGGGTGAGGCCATCATCCGATATGCGTAGTTCATACCCCATCCTTTCCATCATTTGATGGTGCAAGCATAGGACATGATAGGCGGAGCGCCTTCCCGCCGCTTGCGATCAAAGCGGCGGGCGTGCTTATTTGAGGCCGCCGCCCATGGCGCGATACAGTTCGACCATGTTCGTCGCCCGTGTCAGCCGCGTCGCCAGCAGGCTCTGTTCCGCATTGTAGAGCGTCCGCTGGGAATCCAGCGTGGTCAGAAAACCATCGACCCCCGCCCGGAAGCGCGCTTCCGACAGTCGATAACCGACCCGCGCGGAATCCCGCAAAGACGTCTGCGCCTCCATCTGCGCCGTCATCGTGCCGCGCCGGGCAAGCGCATCGGCAACCTCACGAAAGCCGGTCTGCACGCTCTTCTCATAGGTCGCGACCATCGCGTCATAGCTTGCCCGCGCATAACGCAAATTGCCTTGATTGCGCCCGAAATCGAAGATCGGCAGGCTGGCCGAAGGCGCCACCGACCAATAATCGCTGCCTGACTTGAACAGATTGGAAAGGCCAAGGCTCATCGTCCCGAATGCCGCGGTCAGCGAGATTTTCGGGAAGAAAGCCGCACGCGCCGCACCGATATTGGCATTGGCCGCCAATAGCTGATGCTCCGCCGCCATGATGTCCGGCCGCCGCAGCAAAGCCGTGGAAGGCAGGTCCGCCGGCAGATTGGCCAGTGTAACATCCCCATCCGGCATCGCCGTAGGCAGATCCTCCGCTGGCACAGTCGCTCCGGCCAGCAGATTCAGTGCATTCTGGTCCTGCGCGACCAGGGTCGTCGTCTGGGCAATGTCGGAACGCGCCTGGTCATAGCTGGTCTGCGCCTGCCGCACTTCCAGTTCCGACGCTATCCCCTTGGCAAAGCGCGCCTTTGTGAGATCCAGCGTCTGGCCGAAAGCCTTCTGCAGATCGCGGGCGATCTTCAGTCGCTCCTGATCCGCCGCCATGCTGAGCCAGGCATTCGCGACTTCCGCGATCAGCGCGGTCTGCGCGGCATTGCGGTTCTCGACCGAAGCGAAATATTGCTCCTGCCCCGCCTTAGCCAGATTGCGGATCCGCCCGAACAGGTCGATTTCCCACGCCGACACGCCGACCGAGGCGCTGTAGATGTCCGTTCGCCCCGATACGCCCTGTTGGGCGAAGGGCTGATCCTGATAGGTCGCGCTGCCATTGGCGCCAAGGGTCGGAAAGATATCCGCCCGCTGCACCCTATATTGCGCCCTCGCCTGCTCGACATTGGCGAGCGCCACGCGCAGGTCGCGATTATTGGCGAGCGACGTTTCGATGACCCGGGCCAGGCGCGGATCGACAAAGAAATCCTTCCACGCCGTATCCGCCGGAGCGATCGCCTGTCCCTCCGTCACGGTATAAGACGGTCCCTGCGGGCTGGCTTCCGGCACGGGCAGCGTCGGCCGCACATATTTTGGCGCCATGTCGCAGGCTGCGAGCGTCAGCGCCAGGGCAGCGGCCGGGAAGAGCTTGATCTTGTTCATTATCCTCACGCCTCCTGCGACGCCGGCACGGCGCTGCCCTCAGGCCCGCCTTCTTCCCTTCCGTGATGTTCACGGAACAGCCGCTTCACCACGGTAAAGAAGACCGGCACGAAGAAGATGGCGAGCACCGTCGCGGACAACATGCCGCCGACGACGGCCCAACCAATGGCATTCTGGCCACCAGCGCCAGCGCCCTTCGCCACCGCCAGCGGCAGCACGCCGAAGACGAAGGCGAAGCTGGTCATCAGGATCGGCCGCAGACGCAGCTTGCCCGCCTCCAGCGCCGCCCGAGCGGGCGGCAGCCCTTCGCGCATCTTTTCCTCGGCAAATTCCACGATCAGGATCGCATTCTTGGCCGATACGCCGATGGTCGTGATCAGGCCGACCTGCAAATAAATGTCGTTGTTGAGACCGACCAAGGCCGCGGCGACCACCGCCCCGAAGACGCCCAGCGGCACCACCAGCATGACCGCGATCGGCACCGACCAGCTTTCATAAAGCGCGGCCAGGCACAGGAAGACGATCAGCATCGACAGCGCGTACAGCGCCGGCGCCTGCCCGCCGGAGGTCTGCTCCTCATAGGAAATGCCGTTCCATTCATAGCCGACGCCCGCCGGCAGCTTGGCCGCCATTTCCTGCATCGCCTTCATCGCCTCGCCAGTGGAAACGCCCGGCGCGGGCGCGCCCATGATCTGCATCGACGGCACGCCGTTGAACCGCTCCAGCTTGGCGGGACCATGGGTCCATTCGGTGGTCGCGAAGGAGGAGATCGGCGCCATCACGCCCGAACTGCCCCGCACATGCAGCACGCCGATCGAATCCGGCGCTGTGCGGAAGGGCGCATCGGCCTGCACATAGACGCGCTTCACCCGGTCGCGGTCGATGAAGTCGTTGACGTAGCTGCTGCCCATCGCCGTGCTGATCGTGTCGTTGACGTCCGATTGCGCGATGCCCAGCGCCCCGGCCGCCGCCTGATCGACGTTCAGCTTGAGCTGCGGCGTATCCTCCAGGCCGTTGGGCCGCACCTGCGCCAGCCGCTTGTCGGTCATCGCCATGCCCAGCAATTGGTTGCGCGCCTCCAGCATCTTCTCATGGCCCAGGCCTGCCCGGTCCACGAGCTGAAAATCAAAGCCGGTCGCATTGCCCAATTCCTGCACTGCGGGCGGCACGAAGGCGATCGCCATGCCTGCGGCAATCTTCCGGAAGGCGCCATTGGCGCGAAGGGCGATGGCGGACACCTTGTTGTCGTCGCCCTTGCGCTCCGACCAGTCTTTCATGCGGGCGAAGACGATGCCGACATTCTGCCCCTGCCCCACGAAACCGAAGCCGGAAATGGTGAAGACGGCGGCGACATTCTTCTTCTCGTCGATCAAATAATGATCGCGCACCTTGGTCAGCGTCCGCTCGGTCTCCTCCAGCGTCGATCCGGTCGGCAGGGACACCTGGTTGATGATGATCCCCTGATCCTCATCGGGCAGGAACCCGCCCGGCAGGCGCAGGAAGACTAGTCCCATGCCGACCACGATCAGCCCATAGACCAGCATCGTACGGCCCCAGCGGCGCTCGACCTTCTCCACCGTCCCGCCATAGCGCACGACATTGCGGTCGAAGGTTCGGTTGAACCAGTCGAAGAAGCGACCGAAGCGCGAGCCGAAAAAGCCCGTCCAGATATGGCTGTGCCCCTTGGGCCGCAGGATCGTCGCGCAGAGCGCCGGAGTCAGGATCAAGGCCACCAGCACCGACAGCACCATAGCGGAGACGATGGTGATGGAGAATTGGCGGAAGATCACGCCGGTCGACCCGCCGAAGAACGCCATCGGCAGGAACACCGCCGACAGCACCAGGCCGATGCCGATCAGCGCGCCGCTGATCTCGTCCATCGATTTTTTCGCCGCTTCCTTCGGACTAAGTCCCTCTTCCTGGATGATGCGTTCGACATTTTCGACCACGACGATGGCGTCGTCGACCAGCAGGCCGATCGCCAGCACCATACCGAACAGGGTCAGCGTATTGATGGTGAAACCCGCCACATAGAGGATCGCCAGCGATCCCAGCAGCACCACCGGCACCGCAATGGTCGGGATCAGCGTGGCGCGCCAATTCTGCAGGAACAGGAACATCACCACGAAGACGAGCAGGGTCGCCTCGATCAAGGTGTGGATCACCTGCTCCACCGACAGCCTCACGAAGGTCGAATTGTCGACCGGGAAGTCATATTTGACCCAGCTCGGGAAGGTCTTGGACAGTTCGTTGATGCGGTTCTTGACGCCGTCGACGGTATCGAGCGCGTTGGCGCCGGGTGCCAGCTTGACGCCGAAACCGGCAGCCGGATGGCCGTTGAACTTCGCGCTGAAGCTGTAGCTTTCCGCGCCCAGCTCGACCCTGGCGACATCCGACAAATGGACGACTGACCCATCGCCGTTGCTGCGCAGCCTGATCTGGCGGAACTCTTCGGGCGTCTTCAGCCGCGACTGCGCCGTCACGGTGGCGTTCAGCGCCTGGCCCCTGGGCGAAGGCGTGCCGCCGATCTGGCCAGCCGAAACCTGCGCATTCTGCGCCCGGATGGCCGATTTGACGTCGCCCGTAGTGACTCCCAGATTGGCCATCTTATAAGGGTCGAGCCAGACCCGCATCGCATATTGCGCGCCCAGCAACTGCGTGTCCCCCACGCCGTTGACCCGGCTGACCGGATCCTGCAGCGCCGACGCGACGAAATCGCCCGCATCCTGCTGGTCGTGAATGCCGTCATCGGCATAGACGGCCATGATCATCAGGAAGGTCGAGGTGGATTTGGTGACGCGCAACCCCTGCTGCTGCACTTCCTGCGGCAACAGCGGCGTCGCCTGGGCCAGCTTGTTCTGCACCTGCACCTGCGCGATGTCGGCGTCGGTGCCCTGCTCGAAAGTCAGGGTGATGGTCAGATTGCCGGCGGAATCGCTGCTTGAGGAGAAATAGCGGAGATTGTCGATGCCCTTGAGCTGCTGCTCGATGATCTGCGTCGTCGTGCTTTCCAGCGTTTGGGCGTTGGCGCCGGGATAAGTGGTGGAAATCGTCACCGTAGACGGCGCGATGGCCGGAAACTGCGCCACGGCCAGCGACCGCAATGCCAGCGCGCCGGCCAGCATGATGACGATGGCAATGACCCATGCGAAGATGGGCCTGTCGATGAAATAGCGGGCCATCGCTTACCTCGCTCCGCCCGAATTCGCTTGCTTCTGCGGCGCCGTCACCTGCTGCGGCGCGCCCGGCTTCACGACCGTTCCGGGGCGCAGGTTGACCAGCCCCTCGACGATCAGCCTGTCACCCGCCTTCAATCCCTTGGTGACGATCCATTTGTCGCCCACCGGGCGGTCGGTTTCGACCTGACGCAATTCGACCTTGTTGCCTGCCCCGACGACCATGGCGGTAGCCCTGCCCCGCGCATCACGAGTAATGCCCTGCTGCGGCGCCAGGATCGCCTGGGTGCGCTGCCCCTCGACCAGCTTGGCGCGGACATACATGCCCGGCAGCAACAGGCCATCCGGATTGGCGAAGGTCGCGCGCAACGTCACCGCGCCCGAACTGGGGTCGACCGTCACCTCGGAAAATTGCAGCCGCCCCTCAATCGGATAGGCGCTGCCGTTGGGCAGCAGCAACTGCACCCGCGCCCCGTCGGCCGCGCTGACGCCGCCCGCCTGCATCGCCTGCTTGAGATCGATGATCTGCGCCGCCGACTGGGTCACGTCGACATAGACGATGTCGGTCCGCTGGATCGTCGCCAGGGCGTCGGCTTGCCCGGCCTGCACCAGCGCGCCCGGTGTGAACAGGGAGCGGCCGATACGCCCCGAAATCGGCGCCCTTATGCGCGTGAAATCCTGGTTCACCTGTGCGGCCTGCACCGCAGCCCGCTGTGCCGCGACATCGGCGCGTGCCTGTTGGGCGGCGGCGGCGGCATTGTCAGCCTCCTGCCGGCTGACCGCGTTTATGCCGACCAGCTCCTTATAGCGTTGCGCCTGCAAACCCGTGGCCCGGATCGATGCCTGCGACCGCGCCAACGCGCCCTGCGCCTGTCCCAAAGCCGCACGATAAGGGGCGTCCTCGATCTCATAAAGCAGTTGACCCGCCCGTACCAAGGCGCCTTCGGTAAACAGTCTGCGACGGATGACCCCATTAATCTGTGGCCTGACTTCCGCGGTTTCGACGGCTGCGATGCGACCCGGAAGTTCGGTCACGAGGGGCGCGGCCTCGACCGTCACATTAACGATGCCGACTGCGGGGGGCGGCGGCGCCGGCTGCTGTTGCTGGCCGCAACCGCCCAGCGCCAGGGTCGATGCGCAAGCGAGCAGTCCGACAAATATCCCCTTTTGCATCGGTCGCTGCTCCGTTTCCCTAAAGCCGATCACTGGAATGAACGTTCATTCCGCTTGCGCCGCAGGTAGGAACCTGCCACAATTTGTTCAAGAGTAAAAAAGCCGGGATGAAGATTTTTGATTGCGCCGCAACATGAACGGACTGCCCGAGACCGCATATTGAACGCGGCCCGCGATCTGTTCGCCGCCAACGGTTTCCACCAAAGCGCAATGGCCGAACTGGCCACCGCCGCCCAAGTTTCCGTGGGCCAGATCTACCGCCTGTTCAAGGGCAAGGAAGATATTATCGAAGCCATCGTGAAAAGCGACATGCAGGAACGCGAAACGATCATATCGAGCTTGCAAACCCGCCTCGACGCGGGGGAGATCAGCATCGAGCGGACGTTCGAACTGCTGCTGCTGGAGGTCATGGACGATCCGCATGAGGCTCTGTCCTTCGACATATTGGCCGAAGCATTCCGCAATGCGCCGGTTCGCGACACCATCACCGACATGTGCAGGGGCTTGCGAAAGTCATTGGGCGATTTCGCCTGCGTCGCCAATCCCGACCTGTCCGGGGAAGCGCTGAAAAGCGCCGAGGAAATCATCCTGGCCTGCCTGTTCGGCCTTGGCCACCGCAGCCTGTCGGCGCCCGACATCAGCGCCGAACGCACCGCCAAGCGTGCCGCCTTCATGATCGTCGCCGCGCTCCGCGCCATGGACTGATCGGTCCGGCGTAGCTTCCACTCCTTCCGTCGCGTTGCAGCAACGATTGGGGTGCGATGCAGCAACCATCTGCCGCTGTGAAGCATTCTCGCTCCCAAATCGTTCCGGGAGGCAGATAATGGGCATCAACGCATCGTTCGATCGCAGCTATTTCGAGGCTCGGCTTGACCGCAACCGCAGACTGGCGGCCCGCTCCAGAAATCCTGAAATCCGAGCGATTCACATGGAATATGTGCGCTTATACAGCCAGTTGCTGGAACAGTCGGGCCGCGCGCCGGCTTGAAAAGCCGCCAGGGGCGGCACGGCCTGAGCCACCCTATCGGGCGGCGACGCCATCTGGCAGCACCACCGCCGACCAGCTCTTACCCGGCACCAGATATTTGGCCGCCAACGCCTGAAGATCGGTAGGCGTGACTGTCAGCATATCCTGCGCCATGGTCTGCATCGCCTGCACATAACGCGGATCATGGGTCGCGCCCTCCATCTGGTTCATCCAAAAGGCATTGCCCGTCCCGGCGCGCATCAGCAATTGCCGCATCGGCGCCACCGCCCGCTGCAATTCATCCTCGCTCACCGGGTTCCTGGCCAAATCGGCCGCCGTATCCTTCACCACGCCGTAGAAATAATTGACGCGATCGGGCCGCACCTGGCTCGTGACCAAAATATAGCCGCCGCTTTCATAGGAAAAAGGCCAGTTATTCTGAACGCTGGGCGAATAGGCAGCCCCCTCGGTCGAGCGCAGCTTGTCGAACAACCGATCGTTGAAGATCTGCGTCAATATTTCCAGTTGCCGCGCCTCTTTGGTCAGCGCAAAGCCGCCTGCCGTCGGCCAGGCCATCACCGCCGCCGCCTGTTCCTTATCGCCCTTGTGCCGCAGGATCACCGGCGCCTCGACATGGGCGGGAAAGCGCATGATCTTGTTCGCCGCCGGAACCGGCACTTCGGGCCGCGGCGGCAAGGCGCCGAAGGTTGCAGCGACAGCCGCGATGGCATCATCCGCCTTCACCTGGCCGAAAATCTGGACCTCGATCGGTCCCGACGCCAATAGCGGTTCCCATGTCGCGCGGAAGGCCTGCGGCGTCAGTCCGTCGATTTCCGCCCGCGACGGCGTGCGGAACCGCACATCCTTGCCATGCAGCAGCCAGTTGAGATCGCGAGCCAGCACGGAATCGGGCGCCCGTTCCATCGCATCATAGGCGACCCCGGCACCCGTCTTCACCCTCGCGATCGGCGCCGGATCCCAACCGGGCGCAGCGAGCTTGGTCGCGAACAATTGAAGCTGGTCCTTATAGTCCGCCGGCCGCGTGACAGCCTGCAATTCGAAGGCATCATCGTCGATGGAAAAATCCATTCCCATGCGGCGCCCATTGGTGAGATCATCCAGTTCCCGCTGCCCCAGCTTTCCGATCCCGCTTGCGACCAGCGCATAATCGGCGGCCCAGCCCGGCGCGGCTTTGGTCGGTGAAAAGGCCTGCTGGCCATGGCCGAAGCGGACATTGATCCGCACCTTCTCCGTCTCCGCATCATTGGCGAAAAGGGTGAGCTTCACGCCATTGGAGAAGATGATGCTTTCCATCCCCGGCAGGCCGATCGGCGTGCGGGACACAATCTTGCCCGGCGCACCCAGTTTCGGCAGGTCGGCCATGGTCACTGCCTTGTCATTCAGGCGCGCATTGGTCGCCGCCTTGACCGGAGCCGCTACGGCGGCGGCCAGCTTCGCATCGACGCCCGGCTGCACCTTGCCGGTGATCAGATGCGCCCGGAAAACGCCCGCCGAAAAGAGCCGCCGCGTCGAATCCAATATCTTTTGCGGCGTCATGCCCGGCTTGCCGGAACGGAAGATGTCCAGAGCCGCCTGCGGGCTGACGGTGGTTTCGCGAATATCGACCGCGCTCACCAGATCGCTCGCCTGCTTGGCGCCCGCCTCGGTATCGGCATTTTCGACCTGGATGGCGAGCGCCGTATCCATCTGCGCATATTCGCGGTCGATTTCCAACTGGCTGGGCGGAACGGCCTTGGCGTCTTCTATGATGGCGCGGACATCGCCCAGCGCCTTCTCCCAATTTTCGCCGGTGGGCACGATGGTGACGAAAGTGCCGTCCACCGACCGGCTGACATCCTGTTGATCCACGCCCGCCTGCAGGAAGCTGCCGCCGCTGCGCGCAGCCTGCTCCAATCGACGGCTGATGATCTGAAGGGCCAGCATGTCGGTCAGCTTGTCCTGATTATAGACGATGGTGTCCGCACGCGGCTTCCATGGCCGCAACCAGGCCATGGTGAGGCCGGTAGGCGCGCCGGGTTCCACCGTCACCCTGGTCGCGGGCGCCCTGGGATCGGGCTCTCCGAAATCGGGCAGCGGCGCGCCCTTGCCCGGCACGGTCCAGGACGCGAAATTATCCTTGATCAACTGCTCGGCCATGGCCGGGTCGATATCGCCCGCGATCGAGATCACGGCATTTTCCGGACGATACCAGCGCTGATGGAAAGCCTCCATCTTCGTCGCCGTCACCGCGTTCAGCGTCGCCACGGTGCCGATCGGGCTATGATCGGCCAGCGGCTGCCCGGCAAAGAAATGCCGGCGCGTCGCATCGGAAATCCGCATTTGCGGCCCATCGCCTTCGCGCTTTTCCGCCAGCACCACGGCGCGCTCGGCATTGACCGCGCTTTCCACGATGTTGGGATCGGCCATCATGCCCGACAGGATCTTCAGGCTCTCGCCCAGGCTGGCCTGCGTCGCCTGCGGCAGATCGAGCGCATAGGTGGTCCCGGTCGGCGTCGTCTGCGCATTGCTGTCGCTGCCGAAGGTGACGCCCAGCCGCTGCCAGATCCGCTTGGATTCACCATCGGGCACATGGCGGGAGCCGCGGAAGGTCAGATGCTCCATGAAATGAGCGTAACCCAGCTCATCGGGCTGCTCCATCAGCGACCCGGCATCGATGCGCAGCCGCACCGAAACCTGCCCCGGCGGCACGCCATTGCGGCGTATCGCATAGCGCAGCCCATTGGACAGCTCGCCAAAGCGCCATGCCGGATCGATCGGCACATCGCTGTTTTCATAAAGCCATGGCCTGACCTGCGCCTTGGTCGATCCCGGCACGGCGGGCGTGACGGTGGGGTCCGTCTTCGCCACAAGTGGCGCGGAAACTCCCGAAAGCAGCAAGGCAAGGACGGACAGCGAAGCGGCAGAGCGCCGGAAGGAAAAGCTCATGGCCGCGCAGCCTAAAGAGATTTTCCTGAATGACCACTGACAAAGAGTGGGAGGCCAGAAACAAGGCGCACCGTGTTCCTGCGAAGGCAGGAACCCAGTTCAAACGGTAGAAACGCAATCAAACGGCGGAACTGGGTTCTCACGAGCCACTTATCTCGTTCGAATGCCTTCGCAGGAGCACAAAGCTCATGATCTCAACGTCCGCCCGTCCTCTGCACAGCGCCCTTATGCGCGCCGACGCCGCTGCCGCCGCGCCGGCGACGGAAGTTCTTCTTCGCGGGCTGGCCGGCTTCACCATCGGGGCGGTGTGCCCGCTCGGCATTGCCGCGCGGCTGCTTCTGCTGGTCCTGATAGCGGCGCTGACCATCGGCGCGCTTGGCCTTCTGCTCCGGCGTCTGCTCGCGGCCTTTGCGCGGCGGGGCGGCCTTGGGCATGTTGCGCACCGCCTCGACGAAATTCTCCGGCAGCGGCACGATCTCCAGCTTCACCTTGGCCGTCCGCTCGATCGCTTTCAGATAAGGCCGCTCGTCGTCCGCCACGAAGCTGATCGCGATCCCTTCCGCCCCGGCGCGGGCTGTGCGGCCGATGCGATGGACATATTGCTCGGGCACATTGGGCAGCTCGAAATTGATGACATGGGACACGCCCGAAACGT
This sequence comes from Sphingobium sp. SJ10-10, assembly GCF_036038995.2. Lineage (NCBI taxonomy): Bacteria > Pseudomonadati > Pseudomonadota > Alphaproteobacteria > Sphingomonadales > Sphingobiaceae > Sphingobium > Sphingobium sp. SJ10-10. The sequence goes on along the minus strand of NZ_CP158132.1, from coordinate 740,465 downwards.
CGATCCCACGTGCCGCGATGTCGGTTGCGACCAGAAGCTTCACTTGGCCATGGCGGAAAGCCTGCAAGGCGGTGGTCCGCTGCGCCTGGCTTTTGTTGCCATGGATGGCGACGGCCTGAATTCCCGCCCCTTCCAGAAAGCGCACGACGCGGTCCGCGCCATGTTTCGTACGCGTGAAGATCAGTGCGCGGTCGATATCCTCGCTCCTGACCGTCAGGTTGAGCAGCGCCTGCTTCTCAACCTGATTGACGAAGGTCGCCTGCTGACGCACCCGCTCCGCCGTGGTCGACTGCGGCGCGACGCTGACCTTTACCGGATCGCGAAGGAACTGCGCGGCCAGCGCCTCGATCTCGCCCGGCATGGTGGCGGAGAAGAACAGGTTCTGCCGTTCCTTGGGCAGCAGCTTGGCGATGCGTTTCAAGGGATGGATGAAGCCCATGTCCATCATCTGGTCGGCTTCATCGAGGACGAAAATCTCGGTGTCCTTGATGGTGAAAGCCCGCTGGTCGATCAGGTCGAGCAGACGGCCCGGCGTCGCGACGACGATATCGACGCCCCGGCCCAGTGCGCGGATCTGCTTGTTGATCGGCACGCCGCCGAATACGACCTCCACCGACAGCTTCATGAAACGGCCATAGTCGCGGAAACTCTGCGCGATCTGCGCCGCCAGCTCGCGCGTGGGAGAAAGCACCAGCATCCGGCAGCCCTGAAGCGGCGTCGGTTTGGGGTTGCGGGCGAAATGGTCAAGGCTCGGCAGCGCGAAGGCCGCCGTCTTGCCGGTGCCGGTCTGCGCGATGCCGCACAGATCCTTGCCCTTCAGCAAAACGGGAATGGCCTGCGCCTGGATGGGGGTGGGCAAAGCATATTTCTTGGCGGCGAGCGCCTTCAGGATCGGCTCGGCAAGGCCAAGGTCGGTAAATTGCATGGATGATAACTCACAAGTCGGCCCCGGCGCCTTCCGGCATGGCCGGGACGCAAGGCGGGTTACGAAACGACCCGCGTGAAAAGGGAAGCCTCAAAGCTTGGCGCAGACTTTCATTGGCCGGCCCCGATGCCTGTCGGCCGGAGCGATCACGCTGCCAATCGCTGAAAGGGCGATTAAGCCCAACTGCTGCGCTGCAGCGCGTATGGCGGGAATGTCGGGGAAAAGCAAGCGGTAGATGGCGTTGGTGGTGACGTGACCGAAAATGATGGAGATATGTTCGTCATCCCTGCTTTCGCTGGGATGACGATTTAACTTGCCGGTGAAGACCCGCCTAAAGCGTCACTTCCACATGCTTGCTGCGCATCTCGTCGCGCACATCGCCGCCGAACATCTGACGGAACATCCCGCCCAGCGACATGTCCGCTCGCCAGATTTCGGCGCGCCCCAGGTCGAAGCGGAGCATCAGCAAGTGCGGATCCTGCCGTCCGCCGGGATACCAGCTCGCAACATCATGGGTCCAATAGCGGTCGATCACCGCCGGGTCCGTCTCCTCGACCAGCGTGCCGTCGATGCAGGCGAACAGGAAATGCCCCTTGGCGACGAACTGCGCCATCGCCGGCCCGCCCTGCGCCAATCGGTTCTCGCGCGTCGTATAGAACCAGAAGCAATGGCTCGCGCCGGGATCGAGCTGTGCCGTCATCGGCATGCTATGGTCCTGCGATCCCTGCAGACCCATCATCACAAACGGGCTTTGCGCAAGCTCTGTCCAGAAACGATGGCGGATGTCGGCCTCATTGCTCATCTTCTCTCTCCTTCGATCTCACACGGGACTCAATCGACGGGGCCAAGCGAAGCTCCGGCATTCAATTTAGCACGAAAGCTTGATCTTGCGCAGTCTTCTCTCCACATAACGCGCATGTTGATCGAGACTGAAACGACGCCCAATCCGGCCACCGTCAAATTCATCCCCGGCCGCGTGGTCATGGGCATGGGCACCCGCGATTTCGCCACGCCGGAGGAAGCGGAAGCCTCTCCTCTGGCGTCCGCGCTCTTTGGCCTGGGCGATGTGACGGGCGTGTTCTTCGGCGGCGACTTCATTTCCGTCACCATCGCGCCCGGCTCGCAGTGGAGCGACGTGAAGCCCGACATTCTCGCCACCCTGCTCGAACATTTCTCGGCCAATATGCCGCTGTTCACGCCGGGTTCGGCCGGTGAAATCTTCGTGCCGGAAGAGGAGGAATTTGCCGACGATCCCGAAGACGCGGAAATCGTCGCGCAGATTCGTGAGCTGATCGACACCCGCGTTCGCCCCGCCGTGGCCAATGACGGCGGCGACATCATCTATCGCGGCTTCGACAAGGGCACCGTTTATTTGAGGATGCAGGGCGCCTGTTCGGGCTGCCCCTCCTCCACCGCGACGCTGAAAAACGGCATCGAACAATTGCTTAAACATTATGTCCCCGAAGTGACCGAGGTTCGCGCCGTCTGATCCGGCGCGGCCAATTGGCAAATCGATCCCGATCGACTAACCGCTGATCCAAGCGTCGCATCGGGCGAGCGGTCTACAGGGGTTTTCTTTGCGCATATTGGTCATCGACACCGCGACGCAAGCGCTGTCCGTGGCGCTGCTCGATGACGGCGCGCCCATCGGCCATTTTCATGAAATCGTCGGTCGTGGCCATGCCGAAGCGCTGCTGCCTGCCATCGCCGCCATGCCCGACGGCGGGAAAGCCGATGCGATCGCTGTCGATGTCGGTCCCGGCAGCTTCACGGGCGTCCGCATCGGCATCGCCGCCGCCCGCGCGCTGGCGCTGGCCTGGGGCATTCCGCTGCACGGCTATGGCGCGCTGAGCCTGATCGCGGCCAAGGCGGCGGCCGGACATAAGAGCGAGTCCATCGCCGTGACCATCACCGGCGGCCATGGCGAGCTGTTCTGGCAGAGCTTCTCCGCGGACGGGCTCACGCCGCTTACCGCTCCAGCCTCCACGCCGATCGCGCTGCTGGCGGAGCAACTGACCCAACCATTGCTGTACGGCACGGGCGCCGAAGCCCTGGTGACGGCGCGAGGCCATGGCACGGCGGTCAGCCTCTATCCCGATGCCGCCGACTATCCGCTGGTCGCCGGGCTTCCCCCACTCCCTCCCTCCCCCATTTATTGCCGCGATGCCGACGCCCGTCCGATGACGGAACGGACCGCGCCATGATCCCCGGCCTGACCTTCGACACCTATGAACAGGGCGAGCGCAACGCGATGAGCGACGCCATGGACGTCATGGCCCGCGCGTTCGACCCGGCCTATGGTGAAGCATGGACTCTGCCCCAGCTTTCCGGCGTGATGACGATGCCGGGCACCTGGCTTACCATCGCCCGGATCGACGCCGCGCCGCTGGGATTTGCGCTGGTCCGGTCGGTACTCGACGAATGCGAGCTGCTGTTGCTGGCGGTCAGCCCGCTCTGGCGCGGCCGGGGCATTGGGGAGGCTCTATTGCTCGACAGCCTCAGGACGGCGCGCAAGCGGGGCATTACATCGATGAATCTCGAAGTTCGGGCGTCCAATACAGCAATAAGGCTATATGAAAAAGCCGGGTTCGAATATGTACACCGTCGTCCCGGTTACTATCGCGGCAATGACGGACAACTTCATGATGCGCTAAGCTTTCGTATCGATATGCTTAGATGATTTAAATCCACTCTTGCAAAACAGAAACCATCGGTATAGCTGACCCGTGCCGCTCCTGAAATGATTTTCCCCGGGCGGGTCGCATAACCAATAGCCTTCGCAAGGAAAAGAAATGGAAATCGAATCAGCGCAGAGCGAATTGCTCATTACTTTGACGTCGGATATTGTCGCGGCCCATGTCTCGAACAACAGCGTCGCCGTCTCTGACGTATCTACCCTGATCCAGAATGTACATGCCGCGCTTTCGGGCCTCACCACGCCGGCCGCCGTGCCGGAAGTGAAGCCGGAACCCGCCGTGTCGGTCCGCTCGTCGATCAAGCCCGACTACATCATCTGCCTGGAAGACGGCAAGAAGCTCAAGATGCTGAAGCGCCACCTGATGACTCATTATCAGATGACGCCGGATGATTATCGCGCCAAGTGGAGCCTGCCGGCCGATTATCCGATGGTCGCGCCCAACTATGCCGAACAGCGCCGCAGCCTGGCGAAGAAGATCGGCCTGGGCACCAAGCGCCGCCGGACCCGCGTCGCGAAATAAGCCCGCGAACCGCAGGCAAAAGCCCATGCAAAGGGGTGCGCCAATCGCGCGCCCCTTTTATGCTAGGACAAAAGCCGCTAGGTTCCCTCCCGACTTACGCAAATTTCAGCCAAGTGAGCCTGCATGAACCGCAAGATCGACGTCGAAGCCCTTTGCCACGAAAAGGGTCTGCGCATCACCGAGCAGCGCCGCGTCATCGCCCAGGTGCTGAGCGACGCCAGCGACCATCCGGATGTCGAGGAGCTGCACAGGCGATCCGCGGCGATCGATCCGGGCATTTCCATCGCCACCGTCTACCGCACCGTTCGCCTGTTCGAAGAAGCGGGCATATTGGATCGCCATGATTTCGGTGACGGCCGCGCCCGTTATGAGGCGGCGCCTGAATCCCATCACGATCATCTGATCGATGTCGAAACCGGCAATGTCATCGAATTTGTCGATCCTGAACTGGAGCAGTTGCAAAAGCAGATCGCGGAGAAGCTGGGCTTCCGCCTGGTCGACCATCGGATGGAACTCTATGGCGTCGCGCTCGACCGCAAGAACTGAGGCGGCTTGAGCAGACTCCGCCGCATCACGCGCACCGGGGCGCTGGCCGCCAGTCTGCTGCTCTGCCTTTTGCCCCATCTGCTGTGGAGCGCCGCCCGGCGGCGTTCGCCCTGGCCACGGCGCTTTCTGGCAATGGCGGCGCGATCCGTCGGCGCACGCGTGCGAATCGAGGGGCATCCCTTCCATGGCGACAGCTTCATCATCGCCAATCATGTCAGTTGGGTCGACATATTGGCCTTGGGCGGTGCGACCGGATCGGCCTTCGTCGCGCATGACGGCATAGCCGGATGGCCGCTTATCGGCTGGCTGGCTGCCCAGAACAACACGCTGTTTGTCGCCCGCAACCGGCGTGGCGCGCTTTCATCGCAGCTCGACGCCTTGCGCGCCGCACTTGCCGGGCACCAGCCGGTCGCGCTCTTTCCCGAAGGCACGACCAGCGACGGCACTGGGCTGCTGCCGTTCAAGCCCTCTCTGCTCGCGGTACTATTGCCACCTCCGCGCTCGGTGCGGATTCAGCCCGTCCATATCGACTACGGCCCGGCAACGGCCGAGATTAGCTGGCACAGCAACGAACCGGCGGGCGCGAATGCCAAGAGACTGCTGGAACGCAAGGGCCGGCTCGACGTCACCTTGCGCTTTCTGGCGCCTTTCGACCCGGCAATCTGCCCGGATCGCAAGGCTTTGGCGGCCATGACGCAGGAAAGAATTGCCGCCAGCATCGCAACGCACCTGCCGCCTTTTACTTAAGGCGCGCCCCTTGTATAGCTGGACCGCATGAATCGGTACGACGCCCCAAAGACTCCAGCGACATTCCACGTCAAATCCTTCGGCTGCCAGATGAACGTCTATGATGGCGAGCGCATGGCCGAGATGCTGGGCGAGCGCGGCATGACCGCAGCCACCGAGGGTAGTGAGGCCGATCTCGTCATCCTCAACACCTGCCACATCCGCGAAAAGGCGGTGGACAAGGTCTATTCCGACATCGGCCGCCTGACCCGCGAGGACGGCACGCGCCCGATGATCGCGGTCGCGGGCTGCGTCGCCCAGGCGGAGGGTAGCGAGATCCAGCGCCGCGCCCGCAATGTCGATATCGTCGTCGGCCCGCAGGCTTACCATCACCTGCCCGACCTGATCGACAAGGCCGGTCGCGGCGAGCAGGCCGTCGATACCGACATGCCGCTCGCCTCCAAATTCGGCGCCCTGCCCGCCCGCACCAAGCAGGCGCGGCCCACCGCCTTCCTGACGATCATGGAAGGTTGCGACAAATTCTGCACCTATTGCGTGGTGCCCTATACGCGCGGCGCGGAAATCAGCCGCACATGGTCCGCGATCATCGACGAAGCGATGGCACTGGTCGACGGCGGCGTGCGCGAGATCACCCTGCTTGGCCAGAACGTCAATGCCTGGACCGGCGAGGACGGCAAGGGCCGGATGCAGGGCATGGACGGCCTGGTCCGCGAATTGGCGAAGATCGGCGCCCTCAAGCGCATCCGCTACACCACCAGCCATCCCAACGACATGAGCGACGGCCTGATCGCCGCCCATGGCGACGAGCCCAAGCTGATGCCCTTCCTCCATCTGCCGGTACAGTCGGGCAATGACCGGGTGCTCAAGGCCATGAACCGCAGCCACAGCACGGACAGCTATCTGCGCATCATCGAACGGGTCCGCGAAGCCCGCCCCGACATCGCGCTGTCGGGCGACTTCATCGTCGGCTTCCCCGGCGAGACCGACGCCGAGTTCGAAGACACGCTCAAGATCGTGGAGCAAGTCCGCTACGCGCAATGCTATAGTTTCAAATATAGTTCGCGCCCCGGCACGCCCGCTGCCGACATGGACGGCCAGATCCCGGCGGAGGTGATGGACGAACGCCTCGCCCGCCTGCAAGCCGCGATCAACCGCCATCAGGTCGAATTCAACACCGCCACCGTCGGTCGCCGCACTGACATATTGCTCGAGCGCAAGGGCCGTCATCCCGGCCAGCTCATCGGCAAGACGCCGTGGCTCCAGTCCGTCCATGTCACCGCGCCCGACCTTGGCATCGGGGACATGGTCGAAGTCGATATCATCAGTGCCGGCCCGAACAGTCTGGCCGGCGAACCTAGCAGGAGGAAGGCCGCTTGAACCTAAAACCAGTCGTTCCCGTGACAACGGGAACCCATCTCCGAACCTGTCCGCCAGGCTCAAAGAGGAGGAGATGGATACTCGCCCATGCGAGTGTGACGGGTGAACAGGGAGGCTGCTGAATGTCCAAGAAACCGAACCAGAACCACCGCACCGACATCGCTGAACGCGCGCGACTGGAAGTTGTTTTCGACCGCCCGCACCTGCTGGGCGCGCTCTTCGGGCAATATGACCAGAATCTGGTGGCCATCGAAAACCGCCTGGGCGTCTATATCGCGGCGCGCGGCAACAAGCTCCAGATCGAGGGCGAGGCCGAAGCCGCCGCCCGCGCCCGCGACGTGATGACCGGCCTCTATAACCGCATCGTCGCCGGGCAGGAAATCGACGCGGGCGCGGTCGAGGCGGTCATCGCCATGTCCGCCGAACCGACACTGGATGGCATCATCCGCCATGACGTGGCCGAACCGCCCAAGGTGATGATCCGCACGCGCAAGAAGACGATCGTGCCGCGTTCCGCGACGCAGGTGACATACATGGAAGCGCTCACCCGTAACGACATCATCTTCGCGCTCGGCCCGGCAGGCACCGGCAAGACCTATCTCGCCGTCGCGCAGGCGGTGAGCCAGCTCATCACCGGCAGCGTCGACCGCCTGATCCTCTCCCGCCCCGCGGTCGAGGCGGGCGAGCGGCTGGGCTTCCTGCCCGGCGACATGAAGGAGAAGGTCGACCCCTATCTCCGCCCGATCTACGACGCGCTGTACGACACGCTCCCCGCCGAGCAGGTCGAACGGCGTATCGCATCGGGCGAGATCGAGATCGCTCCCCTCGCCTTCATGCGGGGCCGGACCCTTGCCAACGCCTTCATCGTCCTCGACGAAGCGCAGAACACCACCATCGCCCAGATGAAGATGTTCCTGACCCGCTTCGGTGAGGGCAGCCGCATGGTTATCTGCGGCGATCCGCGTCAGGTCGACTTGCCGCAACCGGGCATTTCGGGCCTGGCCGACGCCGTCACGCGGCTGGAGGGCGTGGACGGCATCTCCGTGGTGCCCTTCGGCATTGCCGACGTGGTCCGTCACCCGGTCGTCGGACGCATCGTCCAGGCCTATGAGGGGCCGGATGCCTGAAATATGTTACTGTTCGTGGAGTTCCAACAATGATTGAAGTCGCCGTCCTCCACGAACGGGGCTGGCCCGATACCGACTGGGAATTGCTCGCCCAACGCGCGGTGGTCGCCGCGATCACTCATAGCCCCTATGCCGCCTTCGCTGCTGACGAGGCGCTGTATGAGATCGCGGTCAAACTCACCACCGACGAGGAAGTCCACCAGCTCAACCGCGCCTATCGGGACAAGGACAAGCCGACCAACGTCTTGTCCTTCCCGATGGTGCAGTCCGACCTGCTGGAAGCCACCGCCAACACCGACGACGGCGAAGTCATATTGGGCGATATCGTGCTGGCCGAGGGCGTCTGCGCGGCGGAAGCCGCCGAAAAAGGCATTTCCATTGCCGATCATGCGACCCATCTCATCATTCATGGGACTTTTCATTTGCTGGGATATGATCATATGGAGGACGCCGAGGCCGAAGCGATGGAAGCGTTGGAGACGCAATCGCTGATCAGCCTGGGCATTTCCGATCCTTATGGGGATCGGTAGATCCACATTTTTGAAACAGGGGAACAGGAAGTAAAATGGCTGAAGGCAGTCCGAAGGACGGCAACGGTTCCAAGGAATCGGACAGTAGTAGCCACGAAGGCGGTTTATGGAGCGGCCTGAAGTCGCTGCTTTTCGGTGAAGAAGAGAGCCACAGCCTCCGCCGCGAGTTGGAGGATGCGCTCGACGAATATGATGAGGATGAGCAGGAGGAAGGCGCTTCCTCCCCTGCCAAGGGCGACCTGTCCGCGATCGAACGCCAGATGGTCCGCAACCTCCTTCATTTTTCCGAACATACGGTCGACGACGTGGCTGTGCCCCGGGCGGACATCATCGCCATCGAGGAAAAGGCGAGCTTTGCGGATCTTGCGGCATTATTCGCGGAGGCCGGGCACAGCCGTATCCCGGTCTACCGCGAAAATCTGGACACCATTGTCGGCATGATCCACATCCGCGACGCCTTCGCGATCCTGGCGGGCAAGGCGCCGGTTCCCGATACGCTGGAACCGCTGATCCGCCAGCCGCTCTATGTCCCTGAAAGCATGGGGGCGCTGGACCTGCTCGCGGAGATGCGCGCCAAACGTACCCATCTCGCCATCGTGCTGGACGAATATTCGGGCACCGAGGGGCTGCTTACCTTCGAGGATCTGGTCGAGGAAATCGTCGGTGAGGTCGAGGACGAGCATGACGAAGAACCCGAGGCGATGCTGGTCCCGCTGCAAGGCGGCATCTGGGAAGCCGATGCCCGCGCCGAGTTGGAGGATGTCGCCAAGGAAATCGACGAAAAGCTGGCCGATATCGAGGAAGATGTCGACACGCTGGGCGGACTTGCCTTCGTGATTGCAGGCAGGGTTCCGGAACCCGGTGAAATCATCGAGCATGAGGAGAGCGGCTGGAAACTCGAAATCCTCGCCAGCGACGGTCGCCGCGTCAGCCGCCTGCGCCTCCACCCGCCTGCGGAACGGGAAATAGAAGACGGCGTGTGATTTTGGGGTGCCGGTTGGAGGGGCCGAGGTTCGACCTGGGCATGCCGGCGGCATAGGGTGGCAGGCGGACTTTCAGTTTCCGTCCGCCCTGAGCTTGTCGAAGGGTCTTGCTGAGCGAAGGCGAAGCATGGGAGCCTCACTCCGCTCGGCTGAGGGCTTCGACTTGCCGAAGGCAAGTTTATCCTGAGCGCCTGTCTTGGCAGGCAGACGAAGGGCTCAGCCCGAACGGATTTCTCTCGTCAGCAATTGGCCAACTACACCCTTAGCCCAATAGGCGCGAAATATTAAGAGCTTGGCGCTAGCTCGTCTTCCCGGAAGCGCGGCAGGGCGGGGCAGGTTTATCAATGCGGCAGGAAAGGCGAACATTCATGCAGGCGGGTCGTCCGATCGCGGCCGACATGCCGTGGACGGCCATCGAAATGCGGCTCTACGCCTTGATCTGCATCGCCACCCTGTTCTTCGCCTACGCCACACCGCCCTTTCAGGCGCCCGACGAAAATCAGCATTATATGAAAGCCCTGCTGCTTTCCGAGGGCGGCATCCTGACCGAACAGCGCGGCGCGATGATCGGGGCGGAGCTGCCCCGAGCCGCCATCGACCTGCACGACGTTCATTTTCCGACCCGCGTCTCGCCCAATCCCCGCCTGTTCGATCGCGATATGCTGAACGAGGCTTGGCACGCCGGCGCTTCTCAGCCTGACGGGCGCCGCTTTGCCGATTTTCCCAATGTGGCGAACTATGCGCCCACGCTTTACCTGCCCGGAGCGACCGGCCTGGCGATTGGCGACCGGCTGGGCCTGCCACGCCTCGGCGCCTTCTATGGCGGCCGGATGGCCAACGCCCTTTTCGCACTGGCTATGCTCGGCGCGGCGCTCAGCGTCCTTCCCTTCGGCCGCAACGCGATGCTGGCCACGGCGCTGCTACCGACTTTCTGCTATCAAAATGGTTCGCTCTCGCCCGATGCGGTCATCAACGGAACAGGCTTTCTCGGCCTCGCTCTGGCGCTGCGGGTCGGCTTCACGGGGTGGACCGGCAAGCGCGGCCTCGCGCTCTATCTGACGGCGCCGCTGCTGGCGTTGGCAAAGGGCGTCTATCTGCCGCTGATGGCCGCCGGATTGCGCTGGCCCGATAACCGCCGCGATCTGCGCGCTATGGCGATTCTTGCCCCGATGGCGGTCGGCGCGCTGGCCTTTCTTCTCTGGATGAAGTTTTCCGGAGGCAGCCAGGCGCTCTATCACATCGTCTCCCGCAAGACTGGCGAGACGGTCATGACCGCGCCGCTTGGCCAGCAATTGGCCGTGATCCTTCGCGATCCCCTCGCCTATCTCCATATCCTCGCGACCAGCATGACCGAGCGCACGCCTGTCTATGCGCTCCAGATCGTGGGCCGTTTCGGCTGGAACGCGATCCTGCTGCCGTTGCTGGCCTATCCGCTGGCGCTGGCGATGCTCGGCGCGGCGGTTCTAAGCGGATCGGGCATGCGCTTTTCGCTCGGCCAAAGGCTCTGGTGGCTCGTCATCGTTGCGGGCGTCGCGCTGCTGATCGAAACCGCCATGTATCTGACCGGCACCCCGCTCGACGCCGACTATATTCAGGGAACGCAGGGCCGCTATTTCCTGCCCCTGCTGCCGCTGGCTTTGATGGCCTTCATGCCTGCGGAGCCAATCCGGGGCGCTCGCGCCCTGTTCGCCGGATCGGCGCTGCTGTTGCTGTCAATCGCCGCCGCGACCCTGTTCGACAGCTTCTGGGTCCATGGCTTCGTCACCGCCGACGGCATGCCCCCGCATCATAGCCTGACCCGCGCCCTCACCCTGCCCTCGCCGCGCTGGTAGCCAGACGACGCAGAACGCCAGCCAGCCCAACCCCTCGATCCATCCGGCCAGCACGTCGCTCGGCCAGTGCACGCCCAGCCAGACACGGCTGGTCCCGATCAGCGCAACCGCCAGCGCCGCCCCGACATAGGCGGAGCGCCGCCCGGCCAGCATCGCCAGCGCGCCGAAGAAGATCATGTTTCCTGCCGCATGGCCGCTCGGGAAACTATAGCCGTGCACGATGTCGAGATGCGGCAGCAGATCGGGCCGTGGTGCCGCAAAGATCTGCTTGAGCGCCAGATTGAGCAGCGTCCCGCCGATGACCACCCACAGCAGCCAGAAGGCGCGCCTCCGCGCATCGCCCCATAGACCGACGAAACACACACCCAATAGCGCAAAGCGTCCCGCCGTACCGCCCACTGCCGACGCCAATTGCATGATCCCGGTGACGGGAGCGCCCGCGCCGCTGTCCCGCGCCCGCCCCGCCATTCCCATCAGCGCGACATTCAGGCCGTCCAACATCCCCTGGCGCTGAACCAGCGCAATCGCCAGAACGCAAAAAAGCGCGAGAGCCAAAGCTCCCGCACCTTTTGCCACGCCTGCGCGCCGATCAGATATGGAGCGCGCGCCCATAAGCGGCGAGCACGCTTTCATGCATCGATTCCGAAATAGTGGGATGCGGGAACACAGTGTGCATCAGTTCTGCCTCGGTGGTTTCCAGCGTCTTGCCGATGGTGAAGCCCTGGATCATCTCGGTCACTTCGGCGCCGACCATATGCGCGCCCAGCAATTCGCCGGTCTTGGCGTCGAACACCGTCTTGGTGAAGCCCTCGGCCTCGCCCAGAGCGATCGCCTTGCCGTTGCCGATGAAGGGGAACATGCCGACCTTCACCTCATAGCCCGCTTCCTTGGCCTTGGCTTCGGTCAGGCCCACAGACGCGATCTGCGGATGGCAATAGGTGCAGCCCGGAATGTTGCGCACGTCCATGGCGTGGGGATGCTTGCCAGCAATGGCCTCGGCCGCGATCACGCCCTCATGGCTCGCCTTGTGCGCCAGCCATGGCGGCGCAGTGACATCGCCGATCGCCCAGATACCGTCGACATTGGTCTTGCAGGCGGGATCGGTTACGATATGGCCGCGCTCCGTCTTCACGCCTAGCGTTTCCAGTCCGATATTCTCGGTATTGGGGACGATGCCGATAGCGACGATGACATGGCTGTATTCGCCGTTGACGACCTTCCCGTCCTTGCCCTTGATCGCGGCCTTGACGCCATTCGCGCCGACTTCCAGCTTTTCCACGCCCGCGCCGGTCATGATGGTCATGCCCTGCTTCTTGAGCGCCTTTTCAAGGAAGGCGGAAACGTCCGCATCCTCGACCGGCACGACGCGGTCCAGCATCTCCACAACGGTCACGTCCGCGCCCATGTCATTGTAGAAGCTGGCGAATTCGATACCGATCGCGCCCGAACCGATGACCAGCAGCTTGGTAGGCATTTCCGGCGGGGTCATGGCGTGGCGATAGGTCCACACCCGCTTGCCATCCGCCGGGGCGAAGGACAGGTCGCGGGCGCGGGCGCCGGTGGCGACGATGATGTTTTTCGCCGTCAGCTCTTCGGTCTTGCCGTCCTTGGTGACGGAAAGCTTGCCCTTGGCGACCAGCTTGCCGTCGCCCATATGGACGGTGATCTTGTTCTTCTTCATCAGGTGCGTGACGCCCTGATTGAGCTGTTTCGCCACGCCCCGCGAGCGCTTCACCACCGCCTCGATATCGGCGCTGATCTTCTCGGCGGCCAGGCCATAATCCTTGGCATGTTGCATATAATGATAGATTTCCGCCGAGCGCAGCAGCGCCTTGGTCGGGATGCAGCCCCAGTTCAAGCAGATGCCGCCCAGATTTTCGCGCTCGACAATGGCGGTCTTCAGGCCCAGTTGGGCTGCGCGGATCGCGGCCACATAGCCGCCGGGGCCGGAGCCCAGAACGATGACGTCGTAATTCTCAGCCATGATCAAACTCGCTTTTCTTTGAAATATGTCACGCCGCCGGAGGGGTGAAGGGCGGCACGGAACGGGGCTGGCGATCCTCCCCGATCGCCACGAAGGCGAAGGTCGCCTTGGTCACGCGGTAGGAGCGGTCGTCATGGCGCGCGCGCCGCCAGGCCTCGACGGCAATGCTCATCGATGTCCGCCCGACGGAAACCAGCTTGGCGAAGACCGACACTTCATCCCCCACGACGACGGGACGAAGGAAGGACATGCCTTCCACCGCGATCGTCACGGCGCGCCCATGGCTATGCCGGGCGGCGACGGAACCCGCCGCCGAGTCCATCAGGCTCATCAGCCAGCCACCGAAAATATCCCCATAGGGATTGGTGTCGGAAGGCATGGCGATAACGCGCACCGCCGGGCTGTCCGCCGGCGGCTGCTCGTCCTGTCCAGCCATCAGGCCAGCATGCCGATCGGGTTTTCGACCAGCTCCTTGAAGACCTGCATCAGCCGGGCTCCGTCCGCGCCGTCGATGGCGCGGTGGTCGAAGCTGCCCGTGGCCGACATGACGGTCGCGATCTGGAGGGAGTCATCGATGACGAAGGGCCGCTTCTCACCCGCGCCGATGGCCAGGATCATGCCCTGCGGCGGGTTGATGACGGCTTCGAACTGCTTGATGCCGAACATGCCCATGTTGGAAAGCGACGCGGTGCCGCCCTGATATTCCTCCGGCTTGAGCTTGCCGTCCTTGGCGCGGCTGGCGAGGTCCTTCATCGCGGTCGAAATCGCGGCGACGCCCTTGCTGTCGGCGCCCGTGATGATCGGCGTAATCAGCCCGCCGGGGATCGACACGGCCACCGAAATGTCGGCGCGCTGGAACTGCAGCATCTGGTCGCCGGCGAACTGCACATTGCACTCCGGCACCTGGATCAGCGCCACGCCCAGCGCCTTGATCAGCAGGTCGTTGACCGACAGCTTGACGCCCCGCGATGCCAGACCCGCGTTCAGCTCGCTACGGAGCTTGAGCAGTTTGTCGAGTTGAACGTCCACGGTCAGGTAGATGTGCGGCACCTGCTGCTTGGATTCGGTCAGGCGGCGTGCAATCGTCTTGCGCATGCCGCTGAGCTTGATGACCTCGTGCGGGATGCCGAAATCCTGCGCGGATGCCGGGGCGACCACCGGGGCAACGGCCGACGCGGCAGCGGGAGCCGCAACAGCAGCCTTGGCCGCGGGCGCAGCGCCCTCAAGATCGGCCTTCACGATACGGCCATTGGGACCGGAACCCGCCAGAGCGGAGAGATCGAGACCCTTCGCCTCCGCCAGACGGCGGGCGAGCGGACTGGCCTTCACGCGGCTGTCGGCGGCCTTGGCAGGCGCGGGATCGGCCTTGACCACAGGGGCAGGCGCGGCGGCATCCGCCTTGGTGGGGACGGGATCGGCCTTGGGCGCAGCCGCCGCCTTGGGAACGGCATCGCCCTTTGCGGCTTGCGACACATCCTCGCCTTCCTCGGCAATGATGGCGATGACGGTGCCGACCTTCACGCCTTCGGACCCTTCGGCCACCAGGATTTTCGCCACGATGCCTTCATCGACGGCTTCGAATTCCATCGTCGCCTTGTCAGTCTCGATCTCGGCCAGCAGATCGCCGGACGAAACCGTGTCGCCCTCCTTCACCAGCCACTTCGCCAGCGTCCCTTCTTCCATGGTCGGGGAAAGGGCAGGCATCTGGATCGTTTTGCTCATGGGTGGACGGCCTCTCATTTTTATCGCGCATGGGGCAATGAGGTTCGTTTCGGCGCTTTGGCCGGAACGGTCAAGGCCAAGCCTTGCGTGCAGGCCGATAATCAGCCACATTTCACCAGTCTGGTTCATGGCTAACCATATGGGTTCAGCACATAACCGTTACGTCGAAGACCAAATGGTCGTTACCCTGTGAGGACGCAGCAGATGCGGACATATCTGGTTGTCGTGGACGAATCGCCCGAGGCGGAAACCGCGCTCCGTTTCGCTGCCCGACGCGCCGCCAAGACGGCGGGCGCCGTCCGCATCCTGGCCCTCATCCCGCCTGCCGAATTCGTCCAATGGGGCGGCGTGCAGGCGACGATGGAGGATGAAGCCCTGCAACGCGCCGAAGCGCTGGTGACGAGCGCGGCGGGTACGCTGACCGACGAGTCCGGCATTCGCCCCAGCATCACCGTGCGCCAGGGCGATCCGGTGACGATCGTGCGCCATACGCTGGAGGAGATGGACGATGTCGCCGCCCTGGTGCTGGGCGCCGCCGCCAGCGGTCATCCGGGCGTCCTCGTCTCGCACTTCGCTGGCGCCGATGCGGGCAAGCTGCCCTGCCCGATCATGGTCATCCCCGGCGGCCTGGACGCCGAAGCCATCGACCGGTTGAGTTAGGGCGTTGATCCATGTTCCTGCGCGGGCAGGAACCCAGTTCAAACGGCAGGACGGGGCTCTCACGAGCCACCTGTCTCGTTCGAGTGCCTTCGCAGGAGTACGGTTGGATACAACCGGGCGCCTTTGCGCGCCTTATTTCTTCAGGCGATAGCCCGTCCGGAACATCCAGCCGATAATGCCCAGACAAAGCGCCAGCATCCCGGCGACGAACAGCAGGCTGAACTCTATCCCCACATCGCCGCGCCCGAAGAAGGTCCAGCGGAAGCCGGAGATCAGATAGACGATCGGATTGAACAGGGTGATCGTCCGCCACGGCTCCGCCAGCATGTGGATTGAATAGAAGGCGCCGCCCAAAAATGTCATCGGCATGATGATCAGCAGCGGGATCACCTGCAACTGCTCGAAACTCTGCGCCCAGATGCCCAGGATGAAACCGAACAGGCAGAAGCTGATCGCGATCAGCACCATGAAGGCCATCATCGCCAGCGGATGGGCAACATGGATGTCGACGAAAAGATGCGCGGTCACGAAGATGATCGTGCCGACGATCAGCGACTTGGTCGCCGCCGCCCCGACATAGGCGATGATCGTCTCCACAGCGGAGACCGGGGCCGACAGCAATTCATATATGGTGCCGGTGAATTTCGGCATATAGATGCCGAAGCTGGCGTTGAAGATGCTTTCGGTGAACATCGACATCATGATGAGGCCCGGCACGATGAAGGCCGCATAGGGAATCCCGTCGATCTGCGTCATGCGGGAGCCGATCGCGCCGCCAAACACCACGAAATAGAGCGAGGTAGTGATCACCGGCACCAGCAGCCCGGTCAGCAGCGTGCGGCGAAAGCGATGCAGTTCGAATCTGTAGATCGACCAGATTGCGCGGTGGTTGAAACGGCTTACGCCCTGGGGATTGAAGCCGCTCATGCCGCCTTCTCCTGGTGGACCAGACTGACGAAGATATCCTCCAGGCTGCTCTGCTCGGTATTGAGATCCTTATAGACTATGCCGAGATCGCCCAGCTTGCGCAGCAGCGACGACACGCCGGTCCGCTCCGCCTGGGTGTCGAACACATATTCGATCTCATGGCCGTCCGCCTTCAGCGTGACCTGCCATTGGGCAAGCTCCGGCGGCACCTCGGCAAGCGGCTCCGCCAGCACGATGGTCAGCGTCTTCTTGCCGAGCTTCTTCATCAGCGCGGTCTTTTCCTCGACCAGCACCAACTCGCCATTGTTGATGACGCCGACCCGGTCGGCCATTTCCTCCGCTTCCTCGATATAATGGGTGGTGAGGATGATGGTGACGCCGGTCTGACGCAATTCGCCTATCAGCTTCCACATGTCGCGGCGCAGTTCGACATCGACGCCCGCGGTCGGCTCGTCAAGGAACAGAACACGCGGTTCGTGGGAGAGCGCCTTGGCGATCATCACGCGGCGCTTCATGCCGCCGGATAGTTCCAATATCTTGCTGTGGCGCTTGTCCCACAGCGACAGGTCACGCAGGATCTTCTCGATATAGGCGTCATTGCGGGGCTTGCCGAACAGGCCGCGGGAAAAGGTGACGGTGTCGATCACCCGCTCGAACGCGTCGGTATGAAGCTCCTGCGGCACCAGCCCGATGGCCGATCGCGACCCGCGATAATCGCGGATGATGTCATGCCCGGCCACGGTGACGCTGCCGCCCGTGGGACGGACATTGCCGCAAATGATGGAGATCATGGTGGTCTTGCCAGCGCCGTTCGGCCCGAGCAGCGCGAAGATTTCGCCCTCCTCGATCTTCAGGTCGACGCCCTTGAGCGCCTGAAAACCCGAAGCATAGCTTTTGGTCAGGCCGGAAACGGTAATGATGGACGCCATGCGCGGCAATGCCCCCTTGTGCTGAGGCGCAAAGATAGGGTGCCGCCCGCGCAGCGCAACCGGCGCTATTCGCTCTTGCGGAAAAAGCGGAAGACCGTGGCAGGCGGGAAGTTGCGGACGGTCTGCCCGGCGCGGACGACATCCAGCGCCAGCGCATCCAGAATTTCCCGGCTGACCGGCGGGCGCAGGGAATAGGTAAATTGAATGAAGACCCCGCCCGGCCGAAGCATGCGGAAGCTTTCGGACAGGATGTCGGCATGCATCTGGCGGTCCATGGCCAGCAGCGGCAGGCCGCTGATGACCGCCTGATATTCCCCCTCCTCGCCCGCCGCCGCCCTGGAGACGATCTGCGCGGGGGTTTCGAGCACCGAGACATGCGGGAAATGACGCCGCAATCCGCGCGCGAAAGCGGGATTGATCTCCACCACCTCCAGCTTCTCCGGAGGCAAGCCCGTGCCCAGAATGGCGCGGGTAAAGACGCCGGTGCCGCCGCCCAATTCGATCACCCGGCCATCCTCAGGGACGATATGCTCGACCATCAAACGCGCAAGATAGCGGCTGCTGGGCACAACCGAAGCGGTCTGGCGCGGCTTCTTTACCCAGGCGGCCAGAAAATCCAGATATTCGGTCGCCCTGGCGCGCAACTCGCTGTTGGGCAAGGCGATCGTGCTTCTGCGCTTGGGCTTATGCTGCATGAGCGAACTGCGACCATTTCACTGTCATGCCGACTCCCTTAGCGGGCCGGACGGGCGCCGTCGATTGGCTTTAGGAGTGTTTTCAGTTCGCTTGACCGACAGATACCCCGCTTTTCAAGGTTTCGATACGTTCCTGCAACCATAACGCCACGGCAGCGATGCGGGGCAGCTTCTTGAGGTCGCCATGCGTCACCAGCCAGAAGCTGCGCATAATCTCCACTCTATCGGCCATGACCGGCACCAGCCCGGAATCGCTTGCCGCGATGAAATCCGGCAGCACGCCGATCCCTGCCCCTTCTGCGATCATGCGATGCTGCATATTGATGCTGGTGGCGCGCAGGCTGGCCTCCAACCCCGCCTCCACCTCGTCCAGATAGTCGAGTTCGGGCGAGAAGATGAATTCGGGCACATAGCCCACCAGCACATGCCCCCGCAGGTCGGCGGTGCTGCGGGGGGTGCCCGCCTCAGCCAGATAAGCAGGGGCCGCATAAAGGTGCAGCCGATAATCGCCCATGCGCCGGACCGACAGCCGCCCCCGCTGCGGCCGCGCCAGCATGACCGCCATGTCCGCTTCCCGCTTCGATGGGTTGAGAAAGCCCGAGGCGGTGATGAGGTCGAGCCGGATGCCGGGATGGCGGCGGCTGAAATCGGAGAGGCCCGGCGCCAACACCCAGGTTCCGAAGCCCTCGGCCACCGACAACCGCACCTGGCCGCTCAGATGATGCTCCCGGCCAGTCGCCTCCTCCATCGCCGCGAGAGCCGCACTCTCGATGCTTTCGGCATGGCTGAGGAGCGCCTGACCATGGGCGGTCAGCGTCCGTTCCCCTGTCCCCACCTCGAACAGTTCAGGACCCAGCGTCCGTTCCAGCCGGGCGAGCCGCCGGGCGATGGTCGTCGCATCGATGCCCAGCGCCCGTGCCGCCGGGGCGATCTTGCGCGTGCGCGCCACCGCCAGAAAGACCCTGAGATCGTCCCAATCGAACATTCGCCGCCCGCCAAACTGCAAAATCGCTGCGACGCTATGCAGAACTGCGTTGTTGCATGCAATTCCGCATTATATCTAGAGGGGAGTTTAAAGCGCATGTCAGGAGAGCTTGTGAGCCAGTTCGATCTCACCGAGGACCAGTTGGCCATTCAGGAGATGGCGCGCCGGTTCACCGCCGATGCGATCACGCCTTTTGCGGCGGAATGGGACGAAAAGCATATCTTCCCCCGCGACACCATCCGCGCCGCCGCCGATCTGGGCTTCGGCGGCATCTATGTGTCGGAGGAAGCGGGCGGCATCGGCCTTGGGCGGCTGGAGGCGGCGCTGATCATGGAGGCGATGGCCTATGGCTGTCCATCGACCAGCGCCTTCATCTCCATCCATAACATGACCGCCTGGATGATCGACCGCTTCGGCAGTCAGGCGGTGAAGGGCAAATATCTCCCTTCCATGGTGCCGATGGAGCGGATCGGCAGCTATTGCCTGACCGAAGCGGGATCGGGATCGGATGCGGCTGCGCTCAAGACGCGGGCTGTCCGGGACGGCGACCATTATGTCGTCACCGGCTCCAAGCAGTTCATCTCCGGCGGCGGCGAGAATGAAATCTACGTCGTCATGGTCCGCACCGGCGATGAAGGGCCAAAGGGCATAAGCTGCCTTGTCATCGAGAAGGACATGCCGGGCGTCAGCTTCGGCGCGCAGGAACGCAAGCTGGGCTGGCATTCGCAGCCGACGGCGCAGGTCAATTTCGACGGGGTGCGGGTGCCGGTCGAAAATCTGGTCGGTGGCGAGGGCGAAGGCTTTCGCATCGCGATGATGGGGCTGGATGGCGGGCGGCTCAATATCGGCGCCTGTTCGCTGGGCGGGGCGCAGCGCTGCATCGATGAAGCGCTGACCTACACCAAGGATCGCAAGCAGTTCGACCAGAGCATCGCTGATTTCCAGAACACGCAGTTCATGCTGGCGGACATGGAGACGGAATTGCAGGCGGCGCGCACCCTGCTCTATGCCGCAGCGGTCAAGGTGACGGAGAATGCGCCCGACAAGACGCGTTTTGCCGCCATGGCAAAGCGGCTGGCTACCGACACAGGCTCCTCCGTGGTCGACCGGGCGCTGCAACTGCATGGCGGCTATGGTTATCTGATGGATTATCCGATCGAGCGCTTCTGGCGCGATTTGCGCGTGCATTCGATCCTGGAAGGCACCAATCAGGTGATGCGCATGATCATCGCCCGCGACATGCTGCGGCAATGAGCGCGGGAGATAATATGACTGATCAGGTTCTGATTTCCATCGACAATGGCGTGGGGCGCATAAGGCTGAACCGGCCCAAGGCGATCCATGCGCTGACCACCGAAATGTGCAGCGCCATCATCGACGCGCTGCTGGCCTGGCGGGCGGATGAGAGCGTCGTTGCGGTCATGCTGGATCATTCAGAGGGGCGTGGATTTTGCGCGGGCGGCGACATTGCCATGATCGCCAACAGCGCCAAGGGCGACTGTTCCGAGGCGGAGCAGTTCTTCTTCACCGAATATCGGATGAACCATCTGCTGTTCGTCTATGAAAAGCCGATCGTCGCTTTCATCGACGGCATCGTCATGGGCGGGGGCGTCGGCATTTCTGACCCCGCGCGCTATCGCGTGGCGACCGAGCGGACCACCTATGCCATGCCGGAAACCGGCATCGGCCTGTTTCCCGATGTCGGCGGCGGCTGGTTCTTGCCGCGCATGCCGGGACGGACCGGGCCATGGCTGGCGACGACCGGCGCGCGGATCAAGGGTGCGGATTGCGCCGCCATCGGCATCGCCACCCATTATATGGCCTCTGACAAGCTGGAGGCGGTGAAGGCGCGGATCATTGCCGATCCGGACGGTTTGGCCGAGATATTGGACGAGATGGCCGACGCGCCGCCGCCCTCGACCGTGGCCGCGCATCGGGACCAGATCGACCGGCTGTTCGCCTCGGATCGTTTCGAGGAGATATTGGCGGCGCTGGAGGCGGACGGATCGGACTGGGCGCGGGAGCAGCGCGCCACCCTCGCCACCAAATCGCCGCAGACCATCAAGGTGGCGCTGCGCCAGATGGTGGAGGGCGCGGCATTCACCGACTTTGCCGATAATATGCGCAACGAATATCGCATCGGCCATCACGTCATCCGCCGCCCCGATTTCGTCGAGGGCGTGCGCGCGGTGATCTTCGACAAGGACAATGCGCCGCGATGGAACCCGGCGCGGCCGGAGGATGTGACGGACGAACTGGTGGACAGCCTGTTCGCGCCCCTGCCCCCGGAAAAGGAATGGACGCCGCTGCCTGAATTGCGCGGCTGAAGATGCCTTATTTTCCGCGATTTCCGAGCCGTCAGATGGTCCATCTGACTTGAAATCGCTCTAGAGGAGTGCCTGAAATGAGCCAGACCATCGCCTTTATCGGCCTGGGCAATATGGGCGGTGGCATGGCCGCCAACCTGCTGAAGAACGGCTTTGCCGTACGGGCGTTCGACCTGTCGGAAGAGGCGCTGGCCAAGGCCGTCGAGGCAGGCGCCGTGCGCTGCGCAAGTGTGGCCGAAGCGGTGGCGGGCGCCGATGCCGTCGTCACCATGCTGCCTGCGGGCAAGCATGTGGAGGGCGTCTATTCGGGCGAGGTCTTCGCTGCGGCCAAGGCGGATGCGCTGTTCCTCGATTGCTCGACCATCGATGTCGCGACGGCGCGCCGGGTTGAGGAGGCTGCCGCCGCCAAGGGCTTCGAGATGGTCGATGCGCCGGTTTCGGGGGGCATCGCGGCGGCCAATGGCGGGACGCTGACCTTCATGGTCGGCGGCTCCGACCAGGCTTTCGGCCGCGCCAAGCCGATCCTGTCCGCCATGGGCAAGGCCGTGATCCATGCCGGTGGAGCGGGCAATGGGCAGGCGGCCAAGATCTGCAACAACATGCTGCTGGGCGCGACCATGGTAGCGACCTGCGAGACCTTCGCCATGGCGAAGAAGCTCGGCCTCGATCCGCAGACCTTCTACGATATTTCCAGCGTATCGTCAGGGCAGAGCTGGTCGATGACCAGCTATTGCCCGGTGCCGGGCGTCGGGCCGCAAAGCCCTTCGGACAATGGCTATCAGGGCGGTTTTGCGGTCGGCCTGATGCTCAAGGATCTGAAACTGGCGAGCGAAGCCGCCGCTTCGGTCGGCGCGAGCGTGCCGATGGGGAATGCGGCGGAGTCGCTTTATCAACTGCTCGCCAATCAAGGCGAAGCGGCACGCGACTTTTCGCTGATGATCGAGATGCTGGAGGGGAAGTAACCCCTCCTGCCTTTCAAATGAAGAGGCGGGAAATCCCCGCCCCCTCGCTCAAGAGATCAGCGCCCCTTCCAGACGCCCGGACGCTTGGCGACGAAGGCTTCCATGCCTTCCTTCTTGTCCTCGGTCGCGCTCAGGATCTGGAACAGGCGGCGTTCGGTCAATATGCCCTGAGCCAGCCCGGTTTCGAACGCCAGATTGACCATTTCCTTGTTCACCATCGCGGCCATGGGCGGCATGCCGGCAATGGCGGCAGCGGTCTTGAGCGCATCCTCCAGCAGCTCGGCCGCCGGAACGATGCGCGCGACCAGACCGGCGCTTTCCGCTTCCTCCGCGCCCATCATGCGGCCGGTCAGGCACATTTCCATCGCCTTCGCCTTGCCGACGGCGCGGGTCAGCCGCTGCGAGCCGCCCATGCCCGGCGCCACGCCCAGCTTGATTTCGGGCTGGCCGAATTTCGCGGTGTCGGCGGCCAGAATGAAGTCCGCCATCATCGCCAGTTCGCACCCGCCGCCCAGCGCAAAGCCCGCGACAGCGGCGATCCACGGCTTGCGGGTGGCGACGACGTTGCTCTGCCAGCCGGAAAAGAAATCCTCCAGAAAGAAGTCCGCCGCGTCCTTTTCCACCATTTCCTTGATGTCGGCGCCGGCGGCAAAGGCCTTTTCGCTGCCGGTGAGGACAAGGCAGCGCTGCGACGGATCGGCGTCATAGGCGGCGAAGGCCACGCTCAGATCCTTGAGCACCTGGCCGTTCAGGGCGTTCAACGCCTGCGGACGATTGAGCGTGACCAGCGTCACCGCGTCGCGCTGTTCCACCAGGATCGTTTCATAAGCCATTGCCGTCTCCATTCATTCGACCATTTGCGATCCGCTCTATGCAGAGCGACGGACCTTGACCAGCCCCGGCAAGCCGCATCTTCGCAGCCGCTATCGGCACAGATGCATGAAGTCGCGGTCATAGCTGCGCAGATGCGCGCCGCCGTCGATATAGAGCGTCTGCCCGGTCACGGCGTCGGCGCCGGCCAGATAGAGGACGGCTTCGGCAATCTGCTCCGCTTGCGGCAGACGCTCCAGCGGCATCATCTCGGCCAGCCGCTCCATCTGGCCATCATCATAATCGGGCGTCGCGATGGTGAGGCCAGGCGCGATGGCATTCACGCGAACCTGCGGCGCCAATGTCGAGGCGGACAGCCGCGTCAGCCCCGCCAGCGCCATTTTCGACAGCGTATAGGCCAGTTGGTCGCCATGCGGATGGTCGATCCGCTGGTCGAGAATATTGATGATGCACCGATCCCCCGTACCCGCCGGGATGGTGGCGAAGGCCTTGGTGAGCAAGGTTGGGGCAGCGCAATTGACGGCATAGTGACGCATCAATTCATCGGCGCTGACGCTGTCGAGTCGGTCCTGCCCAAAGATCGCGGCGCTGTTGACAAGGACATCGGGCGGACGGCCGAAACGCTCGGCCACCAGGGCCACCAGTTCCTCCGCGCTCTCCGGATCGGTGAAATCGACGGTGAAGCCGTCCCATTCGGTCGCATTCTCCTCCAGCGTCAGCGCCAGGTGGGAATCGAGCCGGGTATCGTGACTGCCATGGATCGCCAGCGAATAGCCCGCCCGGGCAAAGGCGGCTGCGATGATGCCGCCCAGCCGCCGATGACCACCAGTCACCAGCGCAAGCCGCTTTTGCGCCAGAGGCCGCGCACCGGCCTGTTCCGGACGCTTCCTCGTGCCCCCCAGGGGCCGATAGGCGGGGACTTCCTCTTCGCTCACGCGCCGATCAGCTTCAACACTTCTTCGCGGCTCTTCACATCCTCGCGGAAGACGCCGAGCATGCGGCTGGTCTTCATGACGACATTGGGGGTCCGCACGCCCCGTCCGGTCATGCAGCCATGGGTCGCTTCGATCACCACGGCCACGCCTTCGGGCTTCAGATGTTCCCAGATGCAATTGGCGACTTCCGAAGTCAGCCGCTCCTGCACCTGAAGGCGGTGGGCGAAGGCATGCAGCACGCGCGCCAGCTTCGATATGCCCACGACATATTGGCCGGGCAGATAGGCGATGTGCGCGACGCCGACGATGGGCGCCATATGATGTTCGCAATGCGACTGGAACGGGATGTCCTTCAACAGCACGACGTCGTCATAGCCGCCGACCTCATGGAAGATACGCGAGAGATGATAGGCCGGATCATCGTCGTAACCGCGGCAATATTCCTTCCACGCGCGCGCCACGCGTTCGGGCGTTTCCAGCAAGCCTTCCCGTTCCGGATCGTCGCCCGACCAGCGGATTAGCGTGCGGATCGCATCGGCAACGTCTTTCGGAACCGGGATCTTGACCGACTCGCCCGCAGCTTCGGCATCGGGATCATATTCCATGGACGGCACCACTCCTTAGTTGCTTGGCGGCATATGGCGACTGATTCGCAGGAACGCCAGCCCCTTCGCCCTGCTGGACACGACAACATAGCGGTGGCACATGGATATCAAACCGGATGAACCGGGTCGCTATCATCATCCACAGGGGAAGCATGCGGACCGAACATATCGCCGCCGTCCTCCTTGCAGCGGGCACTTCCTCACGTTTCGGGGAGGAGGACAAGCTGATGGCCGACTGGCGGGGCAAGCCGGTCGCCGTCCACGCGCTGGAAACCATCGCCTCCATGATATTTGCCGAACTGGTGGCGGTCGTACGGCCCATCGGCCAGGCGCCGGTCCTGCATCGCAGGCTGGAGCGGCGCGGCTACACGATCCTGGTCAACGACCGGCCGGAGGACGGTATATCGGGCAGCATCATCCGGGCGGTCGAACATGTCATGCCGATCCGGAAATGCCGGGGCATATTGATCTGCCTGGCCGACATGCCCGATGTGCCGCAGACGCATTACAACCGCATCTGCCTGGCGGCCGAAGACATCCGGTCCGTCGTCGCCAGCACGGACGGTTTTTCCTCTTCGCCACCGGCCTTTATCGGGCGGAAGCATTTCCCCGAACTGTTGGCGCTGCGCGGGGACCAGGGCGCCCGCGCGCTGCTCAGCCATGGCGTGCAGATAGAAACCATGGGCGCCTGCCTGCGGGACATCGACACGCCGGAGGATCTGGCCGAGCGGCGGCCCGAATAGCAAATTAGCTGGAACGGGTCGGATCGGTCATGGGATCGCCCATCTCGCGCGGGTCGGCAGAGCGTCCCAAAGGCAGCGAACCGGTTTGCCGTTCCACCATGCGATGGACGACCGGCGGATGGGGGCCGCGGTGCAGCGCGTTTATGGCTTCGCTGTTCGCCCGGTCGGCCACGGTCCGGCGGCTGTTGTGGCGGACATAGTCCAGCCAGGTCGACACATGATAGCGCTCCACCCATAATTCCGGATCGCCCAGGTCGCGCAGCAGCGACCAGCCATGGGCGCCGTCGCGACGGCGGATGCGGCGGCGCTCGCTCATCGCCGTCAGGAAGGGAACGACCGATCCGGCGGCTATGCGATATTCTATGGTGACGACCACAGGCCCGCTGCGGGGTTCGATCGGAACCGCCGTCTCGGGCTCTCGCCACAAATTCTGAAGGTCGAGATTTTCCTCGCCCGCTTGCGACAGCGGACGCACATAGCCGATGAGCGCGGAGACGAACTGGACGGCGGCGGCAATATAGAGGGCGGCGGCGACGCCATGGTCCTCCGCCAATGTGCCGAACAGCCAGGCGCCGCCCGCCATGCCTCCGAAGGCGATCATCTGATACATCGCGACGGCGCGCGCCACGACCCAGCGCGGCGCCGACATCTGAACGGAAACGTTGAAGGTCGAAAGCGCGATCACCCAGCCCGCACCGGCCAGCAGGAGCCCCGCCAACGCAACGACCAGCCAGTCGCTGACCGCCATCAGCGCCGTGCCGACCGCGAGCGCCATAGCGGCGCAGCGCACCATCGTCTCGACGGAAAAGCGGCGGCGCAATTGCCCCGTCAACAGCGCCCCCGTCACCGCGCCGATGCCGAAGGCGCCGCTCAGCGCCCCGAAAGTCAGCGCTCCGCCGCCCAATATATCGCGCGCCACCAGCGGCATCATCGCTGAAACAGCGCTTGCGCCGATGCCGAAGGCCGCGCTTCGCAGCAGAACGAGCTGGATATTCGGGGACATGGTGACATAGCGGACCCCGGCCCGCATCGCGACGCCCATGCGTTCGCGCGGCAGAAGCTGGGGAACGCTTTCGGGCCGCCATCGGGCCAGCACCGCAACCAGGCCGATATAACTGACTGCATTGACCAGAAAGGCGGTCGCTGCGCCGGCGGCAGCCACGATGACGCCGCCCAGCGCCGGGCCGATGCTGCGGGCCATGTTGAAGCCCATGGAATTGAGCGAAACAGCATGGGGCAAGGCCGCTCGCGGGACCATTTCACCGACAGAAGCCTGCCAGGCTGGTCCGTTGATGGCCGTGGCGCAGCCGATCAGGAAGGTGAAGCCCAGCAACGCCCAGGGCGTCACCCATCCCATCCAGGCGAACAATGCCAGCAGGGCGGAGACGGTGAGCATGGACAATTGACAGAGCAGCATCACCACCCGCCGGTCGCTATTGTCCGCGACCGCCCCGGCCCACAGCGACAGCAGCATGATCGGCAAGGTCGTCGCCGCGGGAACCAGCGCGATCATCTGGGGCGAGGCAGAGAGCGAGGTCATCATCCACTGCGCGCCGACCGACTGGATCAGCCCGCCGAAGTTGGACGCAAGGCTGGCCCACCAGATCGCCCGGAAGATCGGGATCGACAGGGGCGATGGCGGCGGAGGAGAATCTGATTCAGACACGAAATGCCATGAAGCCCAATTGGGGCCGAGGGTCAAATCAGCGAATCGGAAAATGGCGCGAATCCATGAATGAAGTAGTGAGTTGCCCATATTCTGGAAGTTGACGTTACGGTCGGGCGGGACTGTCGATTGAGACTTGCACTTTACGTAAACGTAAATACATTTGCGGGCGTATCCGGCGCTCGCACGCGGCGGGCCAGAGAGGAAAAGCCATGGAAGCCTTTATCTATGATGCCGTCAGGACGCCCCGGGGCCGGGGCAAGGCCGACGGGTCGCTGCACGAGATCACCCCCATCCAACTGGCGACGCAGATGCTGGAAGCGGTGCGCGACCGGACGGAGATCGACACCGCAGACGTCGATGACGTCATTCTGGGCTGCGTCAGCCCGGTGGGCGAACAGGGTGCCGACATTGCGCGCGTCGCGGTGCTGAACGCCGATTATGCGCAGACCGTGCCGGGCGTGCAGGTCAACCGTTTCTGCGCTTCGGGGCTGGAGGCCGTGAACATGGCCGCCGCGAAGGTCTATTCGGGTGAGGCCGGTCTCGCCATCGGCGGCGGCGTCGAGTCGATGAGCCGGGTGCCCATGGCCTCGGACGGCGGCGCCTGGGCGATGGATCCGGCGGTCGCCTACAAGACCTATTTCGCGCCGCAGGGCATCGGCGCCGACGTGATCGCCACCAAGTTCGGCATCAGCCGCGACGATGTCGACGCCTATGCCGTGGAAAGCCAGAAGCGCGCCAAGGCCGCCTGGGACGAGAAGCGCTTCGCCAGATCGATCGTGCCGGTGAAGGATATCATCGGGCAGGTCGTCCTCGACCATGACGAGCATATGCGGCCGGATGCGACGATGCAGTCCCTGGCCGCGCTCAAGCCGAGCTTCACGGCGCTGGGTGAGGACATGCCGGGCTTCGACACCATCGCCCTCCTCCGCTATCCCGAACTGGAAAAGGTCAATCATGTCCACCATGCCGGCAACAGCAGCGGCATTGTCGACGGCGCCGCGGCGGTGCTGGTCGGCAATCGGGAGATGGGCGAGAAATATGGGCTGAAACCCCGCGCCCGGATCAAGGCCATGGCCTCCATCGGGTCGGAGCCGCTGATCATGCTGACCGGGCCGGAATTCGTCGCGGGCAAGCTGCTGAACCGGGCGGGCATGAGCAAATCCGACATCGACCTGTGGGAACTGAACGAAGCCTTCGCCAGCGTCGTGCTGCGTTACATGCAGGCGATGGACCTCGACCATGGCAAGATCAACGTCAATGGCGGCGCGATCGCCATGGGCCATCCGCTGGGCGCGACCGGCGCGATGGTGCTCGGCACGGCGCTGGATGAGCTGGAACGCACCGGCAAGGGCACGGCGCTCATCAACCTGTGCGTCGGCGCCGGCATGGGCACCGGCATCATCATCGAGCGCGTTTGAGCGGGCTGGAGCGGCGATCTGATTGAATCAGATCGCCGCTCCAGGTCTTTTGTTTTCCGCGATTTCTTAACCAGCGATCGGTTCCGATCGCTTGGAAATCGCTCCAGGAGAGATTATCATGAACACGATCCGCTTCGACATCGACGCCGACGGCGTCGCCACGCTGATCATCGACGTGCCCGATCAGTCGATGAACGTCATCGGCCCGGATTTCCTGGCCGATCTGGATGCGGCGATCACGCGCATTTCTTCCGAGGACGCCATCAAGGGCGCGGTCATTGCATCGGGCAAGGACAGCGGCTTCATGGCGGGCATGGACCTTAAATATTTCGGCTCCATGCTGGTGAGCGAAAATGGCCAAAAGGACAATGCGCACCCCTCCCCCGCCGAAATATTCGACAAGGTTTTCGTGCTGAACCAGTTGTTCCGCAGGCTCGAAACCTGCGGCAAGCCGGTCGCCTGCGCCATTGAGGGCACCTGTGTCGGCGGCGGGTTCGAACTGGCGCTGGCCTGTCATAGGCGGATCGTGGGCGACAGCCCCAAGACCCAGCTTGGCCTGCCCGAAATCCTGATCGGCCTGTTCCCCGGCGGCGGCGGTTCGCAGCGTCTGCCGCGCATCATGGGCGTGCAGGCGTCGCTCATGTACATGTTGCAGGGCAAGCTGTTCCGCCCGGCCGAAGCCGCGATGATGAAGGTCGTGGACGAGGTGGTGCCGCAGGGAACCGCCGTGGCGAAGGCTAGGGAGTGGGTGAAGGCCAATCCGTCTGCCTCCGTGCAACCATGGGACCAGAAGGGCTTCAAATTCCCCGGTGGCGCGGGCGGGTTCAATCCGGCCTTCGTGCAGACCATGGCGGGCGCGCTACCGATGACGCTCAAGCAGACGCAGCGGAACATGAACGCGCCGATCGCGCTGCTCTCGGCGGTCTATGAGGGCGCTTTCCTGCCCATCGACCGGGCGATCCGGGTCGAGAGCAAATATTTCGCCAAGGTCGCCGCCGATCCACAGGCGGCGAACATGATCCGCAGCCTGTTCGTCAACAAGCAGGCGGCGGAACGCGGTGCGCGGCGGCCCAAGGGTGAGGCCAAGGCACCGACCAAGAAGCTCGCCATGCTGGGCGCGGGCATGATGGGCGCGGGCATCGCCACCGTGGCGGCGCAAGCGGGCATCGAGGTCGTTCTGTTCGACCGCGATCAGGCCTATGCCGAAAAGGGCAAGGCGCATGTCGAGGACGTGCTGAAGAAGCGGCTGGGCAAGGGCATGACGCCGGAGAAGATGGCGGAGACGCTGGCCCGCGTGACGCCGACGACCGACTATGCCGCGCTGGCTGGAGCGGACTTCGTGATCGAGGCGGTGTTCGAGGATGTCGCCATCAAGGCCGAGGTGACCAAGAAAGTCGAGGAAGTGCTGGGCGCGGACACGATCTTCGGGTCCAACACCTCCACCTTGCCGATCACCAAACTCGCCAAGGCGTGGAGCAAGCCGGAGAATTTCATCGGCATCCACTTCTTCTCGCCGGTCGAGAAAATGCCGCTGGTCGAGATCATCCTCGGCAAGCAAACCGGGCCTGCGGCGATCGCCAAGGCGCTGGATTTCGTGAGCCAGATCAAGAAGACGCCCATCGTCGTCAATGATTCGCGTGGCTTCTATACTTCGCGCTGCTTCGGCACCTATGTGCAGGAAGGCGTGGAGATGGTGGCGGAGGGGATCAACCCCGCACTTATCGAAAATGCCGGGCGGCAATTGGGGATGCCGGTGGGGCCGCTGGCCGTAGGCGATGAGGTGTCCATCGAACTGGGCCACAAGATCGTTGTCGCCGCGCAGAAGGAACTGGGCGACGCCTATGTCGCGCAGCCGTCCGACGCGGTGATGGCGCGGATGGTCGAGCTGGGACGCCTTGGCCGCAAGAGCGCCAAGGGCTGGTACGACTATCCCGAAGGCGGAAAGAAGCATCTGTGGCCGGGGCTGGAGGAGATGTTCCCCCGCGCCGCCGTGCAGCCCGATGTCGAGGAGGTGAAGGAGCGGCTGCTTTATCGCCAGCTCGTCGAATGCGCCCGATGCTTCGAGGAAGGCGTGCTGGAGACGCCGGAGGATGGCGATATCGGCGCGATCTTCGGCTGGGGCTTCGCGCCCTATACCGGCGGGCCGTTCAGCCATATGGACACGGTCGGCATCGGTCATGTGGTGGCCGTGCTGGAGCGGCTGGCGGCAACGCATGGCGACCGTTTCGCGCCGACCGTGCAGTTGCAGGACATGGCGGCGAGCGGCGCGACTTTCTATCGCCCCGTTTCGTCCCGCGCCGCGGCATGAATGGGGTGTAAATCGTTGGATTAGTGGTTTAGGCCTTCCCGAACATTTCCGGGGAGGCCTTTTTTTTGAGAAGCGCCCTTCGAAAAAAGTTAACGCGCTCCTGCGAAGGCAGGAGCACGTTGCAGCTAAGACAGACAGGGCGAAATATATGAGCGAAAAGCCGACGGTTCTGGTGACGGGTGGGGCCGGCTATATTGGCAGCCACGCCGTTCTGGCGCTGCGGGATGCGGGCTATGGCGTCGTGGTGATCGACAATCTGGTGACGGGCTTTCGCTGGGCGGTGCCGGACGATGTGGCGTTCGTTCAGGGCGATATTGCCGATCAGCCATTGGTGCAACAGACTTTGCGCGACCATGGGGTGAAGGCCGTCATGCATTTCGCCGGATCGGTGGTGGTGCCGGAATCGGTCGAGAATCCGCTGAAATATTATCATAACAACAGCGCCAAGACCCGCGACCTGATCGAGAGCGTCGTGACGGTCGGCGTGCCGCATTTCATCTTTTCCTCGACAGCGGCGACCTATGGCATTCCGGAAGAAAGCCCGGTCAGGGAAACGACGCCGCAGCGGCCGATCAATCCCTATGGCATGTCGAAGCTGATGACCGAATATATGCTGCGCGACGTGAGCGCGGCGCATGCGATGAATTTCTGCGCGCTGCGTTATTTCAACGTGGCGGGCGCCGATCCGGCGGGGCGGACCGGGCAGTCGACGGCGGGGGCGACGCATCTGATCAAGGTCGCGGTCGAGGCCGCATTGGGCAAGCGGAGCCATGTTTCGGTGTTCGGCGCCGACTTCGACACGCCCGATGGAACCGGCGTGCGCGACTATATCCATGTCACCGATCTGGCGGCGGCCCATGTGCTGGCGCTGGAGGCGCTGATGGCGAAGCCGGAGCAGAATTATCTGCTCAATTGCGGCTATGGGCGCGGTTTTTCCGTGCTGGAGGTGCTGGACGCGGTGGACCGGGTGACGAACCTCAGAATCGACCGGCGGATGGAAGGGCGGCGCGCGGGCGATCCGGATGCGCTGATCTCCGACAATCGGGCGATCATGGCGGAATTTCCCTGGAAGCCGCAATATGCCGATCTGGACCAGATCGTGACCCACGCCCTCGCCTGGGAACGCAAGCTGACGGAGATTCGGGGCGAATGAGCGCGGAGTCCGTTCGGGCCTTTTTCTCCACCCATGCGCCGGATGTCGCCATCATCGACCAGGGGGTGAGCACCGCCACGGTCAATGAGGCCGCGGAGGCTTTGGGCGTGGTTCCCGCCCGGATCGCCAAGACCCTGTCGCTGCGTGTAGGGGATGAGGTCGCGCTGGTGGTGGCGCGGGGCGATGCGCGGTTGCATAATGGCAAGGCCAAGGCCGCGCTGGGAGCCAAGCCGCGCATGCTGGGGCTGAAGGAGGTCGAGGGATTGACGGGCCATCCGGTCGGGGGCGTGTGCCCCTTTGGGTTGGCGGCGCCGCTGCCCGTCTATTGCGACGTGTCGTTGCGCGATTTCGACACCGTGTTTCCGGCGGCGGGATCGCGGACGACTTCGGTGGAACTGACGCCGGAGCGGCTGGCCGAACTGACCTGCGCGCGGTGGATCGATATTTGCACCCTTCCGGAAGGGAATTAAACGCTCATGCCTACCGAACATCTTTTCGTCGATGGCGCGCTGGCGGCGGCGGACATGGCGCGGCGGATCGCCATGATCCTGGGCGATGCCATCGCGGCGCGGGGCGTGGCGACGATCGCGCTTTCGGGCGGGCGGTCGCCAAGGCCCGTTCTGGAGGCGCTATCGGGCGTGGCGCTCGATTGGGACAAGGTGATCGTGACGCTGGTCGATGAGCGATGGGTCGCGCCCGACCATGCCGACAGCAATGAGCGGTTGGTTCGCGAAACGCTGTTGCAGGGGAAGGCTGCGGCGGCGCGCTTCGTGCCGATGAAGAATGACGCGGCGGACGCCTATGCCGGGCAGGCCGGATGCGAGGCGGCTTTTGCCGCCCTGCCCTGGCCGCTCGACATCGTGCTGCTGGGCATGGGCGAGGATGGGCATACCGCCTCGCTGTTCCCAGCGGCGAAGGAACTGGCCGAGGGGCTTTCGACCGAAGCCTTGACGCTGGCGGTCACGCCGCCTGCCGCGCCGCATCAGCGCATGTCGATGAGCGCCGCCGCGATCCTGGCGAGCAGGCATGTGTTCCTGCAAATCGGCGGGGCGGCGAAGAAGGCGGTTTATGATCGGGCGCTGGCGGATGGGCCTGTCGAGGAACTGCCGATCCGGGTGGCGCTTTGCCAGCATGCGGTGTCGGTCGAGGTCTGGATTTCGGAGTGAGCTTTCAATCGCGGGGTTTGTGTTTCGAGAAAAGATAGCGCCATACGCCGACCAGATTGATCGCAAGCAGCGCGACGTTCTGAAAGCCTATGCCCTCGCTGTCCCCGGCGAGGAAACCCCAGCCGATCAGCGCGATCGAGGATGTCACGAACAGCACGAACGCCCAGCCGGTGATGCGGCGGCCCAGGTTCAGCGATACGATCAGGGCGGCGATGGTGGCGGCGGCGGCGCCATAATATTGCAGCGCGTCGAGCATGGTTTCGTTCACGTCTTTCCCAACGCGGCGATTGTGACAAGGTTGCGGGGCGGGTAAGAGGCGGCGCATGGTTGCCAAGATCGATCCTTTTCACGCCATCGCCATCAGCCGGGAAGCGCACAAGCTGGAGGCCGAGGGGCGATCCATCCTGCATATGGAGTTCGGCCAGCCTTCGACCGGGGCGCCGTCCGCCGCCATTGCCGAGGCCCATGCCGTGCTGGACAGCGACCCCATGGGCTATTGGGAAAGTCCGGCGCTGAAGGAACGGATCGCGCTGCATTATCGCGAACGCTATGGCGTGGCAGTGGAGGCGGAGCAGATATTGCTCACCTGCGGCGCGTCGCCGGGGCTGGTGCTGGCGCTGACCAGCCTGTTCGAGCCGGGAGCCAAAGTGGCGACGGCGCGGCCGGGCTATGTGGCGTATCGCAACACGCTGAAGGCGCTTTATCTGGAACCGCTGGAGGTCGATTGCGGGCCGGCGGAGCGCTATCAGATCAGTGCGGCGGCGCTGGAGGCTTTGGAGCCGGCGCCCGACGGCGCGATCATCGCCAGCCCGGCCAACCCCACCGGGACCATCATTCCGGCGGAGGAAATGGCGCGAATCGCGGAAGTTTGCCGGGCACGCGGCATCAGCATCGTGTCGGACGAGATTTATCATGGCCTGAGTTACGGCGAGCCGGCGCGGTCGATGCTGGAATTCGCGCCGGACGCGGTCATCGTGAACAGCTTTTCCAAATATTTTTCCATGGCCGGGTGGCGGCTGGGCTGGGTGGTGTTTCCACCGGAGCTGATCGACACGGCGCGGGCGCGGATGGGCAATTTGTTCCTGACGCCGCCTTCCCTTGCGCAGCATGCGGGGCTGAAAGCCTTTGATTGCATCGATGAGCTGGAGCGGCATGTCGCAACCTACCGGCGGAATCGGGAGCTGCTGCTGGCCGCCCTGCCCGCGCTGGGATTGAAGGAGATCGCGCCGCCGGATGGTGCCTTCTACATCTATGCGGATGTGGGGCACCTGACCAATGATAGCCTGTCCTTCTGTCAGAGGCTGCTCCGCGAAACCGGCGTGGCGACGGCGCCGGGGATCGATTTCGATCCGGTCGACGGGCACCGGCACATCCGTTTCAGCTTCGCCGTTTCGACCGATCGGGTGGAGGACGCCATTGCCCGCATGATTCCCTGGTTCGATGCGCAAGGCACGGCAAGAGATTGATCCATTCCCAATAAGAATGAAAATTTCTCTGGTATAATAATGATTTGCGGTTAATCGCTGCGGCGCGACCCGAAGCTTTTACATTGTGAAAGCTCACCTGCCCGGCAGCCTTGGCTGTCGGGCTCTTTTTGCTCGCCAGTGCGCAAAACAACGAACCCTTTAGGGTTCGCAAGGCCGAACGGCCGCCCGAGCTTATGCGAGGATAGCCAAGCCGACGGATGTCGGCGCCTGAGGCCTAAAAAATATGGTGCGGGCGGTCGGAATCGAACCGACACTCCTTTCGGAACCGGATTTTGAGTCCGGCGCGTCTACCAGTTTCACCACGCCCGCGTGCCCTTTACCGCGTTTTCTTAAGCCGGAAGATGATTCCATCTTCCTTGAAAACGTCAGGGTGGAGCGCCAATGGCAAAAACGGCGGCCAGCGTCCAGCCAAAAATCAACGGCTTCATCTTCTCGCGGTTGCGAGATGCAGCCCGCAGCGATAGCCTGCTTGCGTAACGAGTGCCGCAGGGTATAAAGGCGGCATCGTGCAGACCTGAAAACATCGGACAACCGGCCCAATTGCATTGGACCGGCCTGTCCGGTTCTTTGTCACCGCGATTTCCGGCCAGCGGGCATCCGCCCTCTTGGAAATCGCTCAAGCGGAAAAGGGACAACCTTTGACCGAACCGTCTGCCACGTTCCTGTTGTTCGGCGCCACCGGCGATCTGGCCCACAGGATGATCTTCCCCTCGCTCTACAATCTGCTTGCCGATGGCCTGCTGCCGCAAGATTTCCTGATTATCGCGTCAGGACGCTCCGAATTCACCGACGAGCAGTTCCGCGCCGATATCGACAAGGCCTTGCGAAAATTCCTCGCCGCCGACCGCTATGATGCCGACATGGCCGAGCGGCTGTGCGGCATCATCGTCTATCAGCCGGTCGAGGCGGGCAACGCCACGCAGTTCAAGGCGCTGGCGGAGCGGCTGGATGGCCGACTCGACAAGGGCGTGTCCGTCTATCTTTCGACGCCCCCTTCCCTGTTCGCGCCGACAGCCCAAGGCCTGGCCGAAGCGGGCCTGATCACGCCCAAGACGCGAATCGCGATGGAAAAGCCGATCGGGAAAGATCTGGTCTCTTCCAAGGAAGTGAACGACGGCATCGGCGCGCTGTTCGCGGAGGACCAGATTTTCCGCGTCGACCATTATCTGGGCAAGGAAACCGTCCAGAATCTGCTGGCCCTGCGCTTCGGCAATGTGATGTTCGAGCCGCTGTGGAACGCGACCGCCATCGACCATGTGCAGATCACCGTGGGCGAGACGGTCGGGCTGGAAGGCCGCGTATCCTATTATGACGGCGTCGGCGCGCTGCGTGACATGGTGCAGAACCACGTCCTCCAGATCCTGTCGATCATCGCGATGGAGCCGCCCGCGCGGATGGACCCGACCTCCGTGCGCGACGAAAAGGTGAAGGCGCTGCGATCCCTGCGCCCGATGACGGCGGAGACCGTGAAGACGCATAGCGTGCGCGGCCAATATACGCCGGGTGCGGTCGGCGGGCAGATCGTGACCGGCTATGCCGACGAACTGGGCAAGCCGTCCGAAACCGAAACCTTCGTGGCGCTGAAAGCCTATATCGACAATTGGCGCTGGCAGGGCGTGCCCTTCTACCTGCGGACCGGCAAGCGGCTGCCCGCGCGCCAGTCGGAGATTTTGATCCAGTTCAAGCCGGTGCGGCATTCCATATTCGGGCGAAATGGCGGGTCGGGGCTGGAGCCGAATACGCTCATCATCCGCCTGCAACCGGAAGAATTTATCCGCCTGCTCATCATGAGCAAAAGACCGGGGCTGGAGCGCGACGTGCATCTGGAGGAGGTGACGCTGGACGTGTCGCTGACCGCCGCCTTTGCCGGGCAGCGCCGCCGCATCGCCTATGAGCGACTGATCCTCGATCTGCTGGCGGGCGACGCCACTCTGTTCGTGCGCCGCGACGAGGTCGAAGCGCAATGGACCTGGATCGATTCGATCATCGAGGGGTGGAAACAGGCGGGCGTGAAGCCTTCGCCCTATTCTTCAGGGAACTGGGGGCCGTCCTCAGCCATTGCCCTTATCGAACGTGACGGAGCAAGCTGGAATGACTGATCTTCATCCGGTGATCGCCAAGGTCACCGAACGCATCGTGAAGCGCAGCGCCGCTTCACGTCTCAAATATCTGAGCCTGATCGAGCGCGGGCGGGACGCGGGGACCAACCGCGATCAGCTTTCGTGCGGGAACCTTGCCCATGGCTTTGCCGCGAGCGGCGAAGACAAGGCTGTCATCCGCACCGGCGCGGCGATGAATTTCGGCATCGTCACCGCCTATAACGACATGCTTTCGGCCCATCAGCCCTATGGCCGCTATCCGGAGCAGGTCAAGCTGGCGGCGCGCGAGGTCGGCTGCACCGCGCAGGTCGCGGGCGGCGTACCGGCGATGTGCGACGGCGTGACCCAGGGTCAGGCGGGCATGGACCTGTCGCTTTTTTCCCGCGACACCATTGCCTTGTCGACGGCGGTTTCGCTGTCCCACGCGATGTTCGAGGGCGCGCTGCTGCTGGGCATTTGCGACAAGATCGTGCCGGGGCTGCTGATCGGCGCGCTGCGTTTCGGGCATCTGCCGACCATCCTGATCCCCGCCGGGCCGATGCCTTCGGGCCTCGCCAACAAGGAGAAGGTGCGCATCCGCCAGCTCTATGCCGAGGGCAAGGTGGGCAAGGAGGAACTGCTGGAATCGGAGAGCGCCAGCTATCATGGCGCGGGCACCTGCACCTTCTACGGCACGGCCAACAGCAACCAGATGATGATGGAGATGATGGGGCTGCACATGCCCGCCGCCTCCTTCGTGCATCCGGGCACGAAGTTGCGGCAGGAACTGACGCGGGCGGCGGTGCATCAGCTTTCGCGCATCGGCTGGAACGGCGATGACTATCGGCCTTTGGGGCATTGCGTCGATGAGAAGGCGATCGTCAACGCGATCATCGGCCTGATGGCGACCGGCGGGTCGACCAACCATGCCATCCACCTGCCCGCCATTGCGCGGGCGGCGGGCATCCATATCGACTGGACCGATTTCGCGGAGATTTCCGATGTCGTGCCGCTGCTGGCGCGGGTCTATCCCAACGGTTCGGGCGACGTGAACAATTTCCATGCGGCGGGTGGCGTGAGCTATGTGATCCGGGAATTGCTGGGCAACGGCTTGCTACATGGCGACATTCCGACCGTGGCTCGCCGGGGGCTGGCCGATTATGGGCTGGAGCCGGTGCTGGAAAATGACGCGCTGGTCTGGAAGGACGTGCCGGAATCGCGGGATCGGGCGATCCTGCGTCCCGTGTCCGATCCGTTCAGCGCGGATGGGGGCATGAAGCTGCTTTCCGGCAATCTGGGCCGCTGCGTCATAAAGGTGAGCGCGGTCGACAAGGAACGCTGGACCATAGAGGCGCCAGCGGCGGTGTTCCACGATCAGGACGATGTGCTGCGCGCCTTCAAGGCGGGCGAGCTGGAGCGCGATGTCGTCGTCGTGGTGCGGTTCCAGGGGCCGCGTGCCAATGGCATGCCGGAATTGCACAAGCTGACCCCGGCGCTGGGCGTGTTGCAGGATCGTGGGTTCCGCGTGGCGCTGGTCACTGACGGGCGCATGTCGGGCGCGTCGGGCAAGGTGCCCGCGGCGATTCATTTGTCGCCCGAGGCTTTGGGCGGTGGTCCCATCGGCAAGCTACGCGATGGCGATGTCGTTCGGGTCTGCGCGGAGACGGGAGAGATCACGGCGCTGGTCGACGCGGCGGAGTGGGACGTGCGGGAGGTTCCAACGCCCCCCCCTGCTCCCTATGACACCGGCCGCGAGTTGTTCGCTCTGTTCCGCCATCATAGCGACCTAGCGGAAAGCGGCGCCTCGCCCATTCTCGCGGCGATGGAAACCGAACTGTGACGCAGTGGTTGTACCCCATTTTGGTCATTCCCGCGAAGGCGGGAATCCATCTCCCGACTTAGCAGTTGGGACAATGGCAGGAGATGGATCCCCGCCTTCGCGGGGATGACGAATCTATATACCCAAGGTACCAAATATGACCGAAATCATCGCAGCCGATATCGGCGGCACCAACGCCCGTTTCGCCCGCGCAAAGCTGGATGCGCGGGGTGTGCCGACGCTCGGCAAGGTGCGCAAATATAAGGTTGCGGATTATCCCAGCCTTCAGGCCTGCTGGGCCGCGTTCGTCGAGGATGAAGGGGGTAAATTGCCCACCTCCGCCTCGATCGCCTTCGCCACTGCCATCGGGCGCGAGGTCATCAAGCTGACCAACAGCGCCTGGGTGATCCGGCCCGATACGCTGGACGAGGAACTGGGCCTCAAGCATTTGCGGCTGGTCAACGATTTCGAGGCGGTGGCCCATGCCGTGGCGCGTCTGCCGCAGGAAAATCTGCCGTTGCTGTTCGGGGAGGACAAGCCCTTCCCGCGTGACGGCGGGGTGACGATATTGGGGCCGGGCACAGGGCTGGGCGTCGCGATGATCGCCTTCGACGATGGGCAGCCGCATGTCATCGCCACCGAGGGCGGGCATCTGGACTTCGCGCCGCTCGATCCGTTGGAGGAGAAGATCCTCGCCTATCTGCGCGACAAATTCCTGCGCGTGTCTACCGAGCGGATCGTGTCGGGGCCGGGCCTCAACAATATCTACAAGGCGATGGCGACCATCGGCCATGATCGGGTCGTGCTGATGGAAGATGCCGAGCTTTGGCAGGCGGCCATAGACGGCACGGACGAATTTGCGCGGGCGGCGTTCGACCGTTTCTGCATGTCCTATGGTTCGGTCGCGGGCGACCTGGCGCTGGCGCAGGGGCCGCATGCGGTGGTCCTGGCGGGCGGGCTGACGCAGCGGATGCGCGGATTGCTGCCGCAGAGCGGATTCCATCAGCGCTTCACCGCCAAGGGGCGGTTCGAGAGCCTGATGAAAGCCGTGCCGATCCGCCTCGCATTGCACGACGAAATCGGGCTGTACGGGGCCGCCGCGGCCTTTCGGGAGAAGAAATAATGTCCTTGAGCGTGGAACAGGTGATGGAACTGGCGCCGGTGATCCCGGTGCTGGTGATCGACCGGGTCGAGGATGCGTTGCCGATTGCGCAGGCGCTGGTGAAGGGCGGCCTGCCCGCGCTGGAAGTGACGTTGCGGACGCCGGCTGCTCTGGATGTGATCCGGGAAATGGCGAAGGTCGAGGGCGCGGTCGTGGGTGCGGGGACCGTGCTCAATCCGGCGCAACTGGATGCCGCGATGGAGGCGGGGGCGCGCTTCATCGTCAGTCCCGGTCTCACTGAACCATTGGGCAAGGCGGCGATTGCGGCGGGGATTCCCTTCCTGCCCGGCACCGCGACGGCGGGCGACATCATG
Source organism: Sphingobium sp. SJ10-10 (assembly GCF_036038995.2). Classification (NCBI taxonomy): domain Bacteria; kingdom Pseudomonadati; phylum Pseudomonadota; class Alphaproteobacteria; order Sphingomonadales; family Sphingobiaceae; genus Sphingobium; species Sphingobium sp. SJ10-10. The sequence goes on along the minus strand of NZ_CP158132.1, from coordinate 700,301 downwards.
CGCGGGCTGGATATGGGCCTGTCGCATTTCAAATTCTTTCCGGCGGAAACTTCTGGCGGCTTGCCTGCGCTCAAGGCTCTGGCGGCACCGCTGCATAGCGCGCGCTTCTGCCCGACCGGCGGGATCACGGCGGAAAGCGCGCCGAAATGGCTGGCCGAGCCCTTCATCAAATGCGTCGGCGGCAGTTGGGTCGTGCCCAAGGGGCCGGTCAATCCGATGAAGATCGAGGCGCTCGCCCGCGAAGCCGCATCGCTTCCGCGCTAAGCTTGCCTCCGCGCCAACGCCATCCTAGATGCGTTTCATGAACCTGCGTCGGCTGCTTCCATCCCTGGCCCTGTTCCTGTCCGGTTGCGCCAGCACCTTTCAGGGCTATCCTTCACTCGCCAAGCGGGCGATCGAGGGTGCGCCCATTGCCGAGGCGGCGCCCCAACCCTCTCCGGTCGCGCCGGAACCGGAGCTGGTCCAGAATGTGGAGCGGCTGACGGCGCAGGCTCAGACGGGCGGGTCGGCTTTCGACAAGGCCTGGCCCGCGGCGGACAGGGCGACGCGGGCGGCTTCCGGATCGGCGGTTTCCAGCGAGGCCTGGGTGGCGGCGCAGACGGCGTTGAGCGCGCTCGAATCGGCGCGCAACGACAGCGTGTCGGCGCTGGCGAGTCTGGACGTGCTCTATGTCGAGCGCAGCAATGCGGTGTCCGAAGGCAAGGCCAGCGGCGGGATCGAGGCGATCGATGCTGCGCGCGGGGTGGCGCTGGCGATCGTCGACGGGCAGAATGACCGGCTGGACGTGCTCAAGGGCCGGTTGGCTCAGCCTTGATCCTGAGCATTTCGCATTTCCTGCTCCTGCCTTCGCAGGAGCAGGATTCATATAAACCTTAGGCTGCTTCAATCCGACGCGAACGCCGCCTTGACCGCGCCCTTATGCGCCTTGCCGTTATGGACATAATGTTCGACGCCTTCGCGCATGTCGATCAGCACTTCGTCGGATAGGTCACGCATATATTTGGCGGGGCGGCCTGCCCAAAGCTGGCGGTGCGGCACCGTCTTCCCCGGCGAAAGCAGCGCGCCCGCCGCGAGCATGGCGTCGCTTTCCACCGTGCACCCGCTCATGACGATGGCGCCCAGGCCCACGAAAGCCCGGTCCTTCAGGATACAGCCATGGACCATCGCCATATGGCCGATCAGCACATCTTCCCCGATGACGGTCGGCCAGCCTTCGGACGGGCGGCCGTCGATATGGTCGCCGGGGCTGTCGCAATGGACCACCGTGCCGTCCTGGATATTCGTCCGCGCGCCGATATGGATGAAATTCACATCCGCCCGGATCACGCAATTATACCAGATGCTGACATCGGGACCGATCTCCACATCCCCGATGATCCGGCAGCCGGGCGCGATGAAGGCGCTGGGGTGGATCTTCGGCGTCTTGCCGTTGAAGGGGATGATGGAGGCTTCGGGGTGATCGGTCATTTCAGGCTCCCAGCAGGCGAGCGGCGTGAAGCGCGTGATAGGTGAGAACGCCCGAGCAACCGGCCCGCTTGAACGCCATCAGCGTTTCCAGCACCAGCGCGTCGCGATCCCCCGCCCCTACGGCGGCGGCTGCCTCCAGCATCGCATATTCGCCCGACACCTGATAGGCGAAGACGGGCACTTCGAACCGATCCTTCACTCGGGCGATGATGTCGAGATAGGGCAGGCCCGGCTTCACCATCACGCTGTCCGCGCCTTCCGCAATGTCTAGGGCGACTTCGCGCAGCGCTTCCTCGCTGTTGGCGGGGTCCATCTGATAGGTTTTCTTATTGCCTTTCAGGAGGCCGCTGGAGCCGACGGCATCGCGGAACGGGCCGTAAAAGGCGCTCGCATATTTGGCGGCATAGGCCATGATCTGCACATTGGCATGGCCTTCCTCCTCCAGCGCCTCGCGGATGGCCCCCACACGACCATCCATCATATCGCTGGGCGCGATGATGTCCGCGCCCGCCGCCGCCTGATTGAGCGACTGGCCGATCAGCACGTCGATGGTGGCGTCGTTGACGACATAGCCCGCTTCATCCAGCAGGCCGTCCTGGCCATGGGCGGTATAGGGATCGAGCGCCACGTCGGTCAGAATGCCGATCTCCGGCACTGCGTCCTTGATCGCCCGGATGGCCCGGCACATCAGATTATCGGGATTGAGCGCCTCTTCACCATCGTCGCTGCGCCGTTCGGGCTGGGTGTTGGGAAAGAGGGCGAGGCAGGGAATGCCCGCCGCCTGCGCTTCCCGTGCGCGTTCCACCATCAGGTCCACCGACCAGCGGGAGACGCCGGGGAGCGACTTGATGGGTTCTTCCACCCCCTGCCCTTCGGTGACGAACAGCGGCCAGATGAAGTCGCTGGGGCTGAGGCGATTTTCGGCGTGCATCGCCCGGCTCCAGGCCGAGGCGCGGGTGCGGCGCAGGCGAAGCGCCGGATAGGAGGCGTGAGTCATGGCCGGCTGTGTAGGCCGCCCGGACGGGGGGATCAAGGTTCCGGCGATGCGACCGCTATGATAGGGCGCGGGCATGCGTGCCATCCATCATATCGCGATCATCTGTTCCGACTATGCGCGGTCCAGAGCCTTTTATGTCGACATTCTGGGCTTTGGCGTGATCCGCGAAGTGTGGCGCGACGAGCGGCAATCGTGGAAATGCGATCTGGACGCGGGCAATGCCCAGATCGAACTTTTCTCCTTTCCCGCGCCCCCGCCCCGTCCGACCCGGCCGGAAGCCTGCGGCCTGCGTCACCTCGCCTTCACGGTCGACGATCTGGACGGGGAAGTCGCGCGGCTGGCGGCGGCGGGGATCGCCTGCGAGGAGGTCCGGATCGATCCTTACACCGGACAGCGCTTCACCTTTTTCGCTGATCCGGACGGGCTGCCGCTGGAATTTTATGAGGCATGATCCCTATTGGGCTCAGATCCTATTTCACAAAGCGGCGGAAGAAGCTGTCCCCGTTCCATTGCGGCCGTCCCGGCGCATTGGCGACGCGCAGAGTCACGGCGGCGACATAGTCGTTGAGCTTCACCGATTCCGCCGGCATCACCGGCTGGTTCGCATCGTCCCTGGGCGAATGGTAGATATTGGCGCGCCAGGCCTTTTCAACCGCCGCCTCCGGCGTGTCCGCCTTGAAGCCATATTTGAAGAATAGCGCGGGGATGCCCGTGCGGATGAAGCTATATTGGTCGGAGCGGATGAAGACGTTCCGGTCAGGGAAGGGATCGGGCGTGATCGGCAGATTCATCTGCGCGCTCACCGCTTCGGCATCCTTCCCCAAGCTGCTCTGGTCGTAGCCGATGGGCGTCACGCTGGTCAGCGGGAAGATCGGCAACGCCATGTCGAAATTCAGGTCCGCCACCATCGCCTTGTGCGGCACGGTCGGCCGCCGGGCGAAATAGGTGGAGCCTAGCAGCCCCTTTTCCTCCGCCGTCACGAAGGCGAACAGGATCGATCGCCTGGGCTTCGCCTTGCTCTCGCGCAGGGTGCGGGCGATTTCGAGCAGGCTGGCCACGCCGGAGGCATTGTCGATGGCGCCATTATAGATCGCATCGCCCTTGATCGGCGTGCCGACGCCATAGCCGTCGAGATGGGCGGACAGGACGACATATTCCTTTCGCAGCGCCGGGTCCGTTCCCGGCATGAGCGCGATGATGTTGGGCGACGAGATGTCCGCGCGTTTGGCCGCCACCTTCGCGTCCAGTCGCCGGGCAAGCGGGAAAGAAGGCATGGGCACGGATTTGTCGGCAGCGGCGGCGATCTCCGTGAAATCATGACCGGAGCCTGCGAAGAGCAGCGCGGATTTGGCGGGATCGAACTGCGCGCTCAGGAAAGGCGCAGCGGTCTCTCGCAAGGCCTGGTCGCGGAAGAACAGAGCGGGCTGACTGGCCAGGCCCATGCGGCGATCCCAGGGAATCTCGACCTGCTTGGGCGTGACCAACTGGATCAGGCCGAGCGCGCCCTGTTTGGCCAGCCATGCGGCGCGTTCCGAGCGTGCATGGGATTTGAGCGCGCCGGAAATGGTCGAGGGGCCGCCGGAAACGACCACCACCATCTTGCCCTTGATATCCAGCCCGGCGAAATCGTCATGATTCACTTCGGGCAGATGCAGTCCATAGCCCGCAAAGACCAGCGGCGCGCTGACGGTTGGCGGAACGGGGCCGCCGCCGCCCGAGAAAATGATGTCGGCGGGCACGGCAAGCGCCGTTTCGCCCTCCGCGCCGGTCAGGCTGGCGCTGCTGTCCTGCGACAGGATTACCTGCTCCGTGAAGGCGATCGGCTGTTTATAGCCATGCGTGCCCGCGGGCTGGAGGCCGAGCGCCTGAAGCTGAGCGATCACATAGTCGGCTGCCTTGTCATAGCCCGGTTTGCCGGTCCCTCGTCCTTCATAAGCGTCGCCGGCAAGGGTGCGGACGTGGCTCCACCAGGCTTCCGCCCTATTGTCAGGTGCCGCCAGGGCCGTCGTGCTGATCAAACCCAGGAGAAGTCCGGAAAACAGTTTGCGCATCAGCCACATGCCCTCTTTTGGAAACCTGACGATCTTGCCCGATCCGGTGCGACGAACAAGGGGGCTTGGAACCGCTACGGCCTATTCGTATCAAGATCGCGATAGAGGTTGGGAGACCGTCATGCCGCTTCCCCGTTTTCTTGTTCTTCTGACCGTGACGATGGCGGGATTGGCGGCTCCCGCAGGGGCGGCGACGCGGGGCTTCACCCTCTCCAGCTTCGATGCGATCCGGGTGGATGCTCCGATAGAGGTCGTGATTACCACCGGCGCCGGAGCTTCGGCGCGGGCGGAGGGGGATCAGGCGGTGCTGGACCGGCTGAAGCTCGACCTGTCGGGACGCCTGCTGGCGGTGACGATGGAGCGGGCGCAGCCGGGCGAGAAATCCGGCGGGCGGGCGGTGCTGCGGCTGTCGACCGGCGATCTGGGCCGCGTCGTGCTGACCGGGGGTGGATCGGTTTCGATCAGCCGGATGAAGGGGTTGCGCGGGGAGATCGTGTTGGGCGGCAATGGCGACATTAGCGTGGCGGCGGTGGATCTGGAGCAGCTCCATCTGGGCGTGGCGGGGGCCGGACGGGCGAATCTGGCCGGGCGGGTCGGTGTCGCGACCGTGCGGGTCACTGGTCCGGGAGCGGTGGCGGCGGAGGGACTGCGGGCGCGGCAGGCCGTGGTGGCGAATGACGGGCCGGGGAATGTGGCGCTGACGGCGGAGGTGACCGCCAAGGTGACGGCTTCCGGGTCGGGCGACGTGACGGTGGCGGGAAAAGCGGCGTGCAGCGTCGACAATCGCGGGACGGGGCGGATCAGTTGTGGGGGGGCGGCTTATTAGGATGGGAGTGAAGGCAGGCCGCTTCAATATATCTGGTTAGGCAAGTCTTTACTTCGCATACGTTACGACGGGCCGAATTCTGGCTGGATTGTTTGATGCGCCGTCTGCTTGCCCTTCTTCTTCTTTCCGCGCTGATCGCGCCCGAATCCGCGATGGCGCAGGTCGCCGTGGCCGACAGCGGCGATACGGCGTGGATGATCCTGTGCGGCGTGCTGGTGCTGCTGGCCGCCTTGCCGGGACTGGCGTTGCGTCATGCGGGATTGGTCCATGCGCGCAGCGCCCTGTCGGTGGGCATGCAAGGGCTGGTGGTGGCCGCAGGGGTTTCGCTGCTCTGGGGGATCATCGGTTATAGCCTGGCCTATGCGCCGGGGAGCGGCTGGCTGGGCGGGCGGGCGCATATATTGCTCGCCAATCTGGAGGCGTTGCGGGATGGGTTGACCGTGCCGGAATCGGCCTTCGCGCTGTTCCAGATGGGGCTGGCCGTCTTCGCCGCCGGCCTGTTGCCCGGTGCGGTGGCGGAGCGGGTGCGTCTGGGATGGATGACGGCCTTTGCCCTGCTCTGGCTGTTGCTGGTCTATGCGCCGGTGGTGCATTGGGTCTGGGGTGGCGGATGGCTGGCGGGCCTGGGCGTCATGGACTTTGCCGGGGCGCTGGTCGTGCATCTCTGCGCGGGGTTTTCGGCGCTGGCGCTGGTGCTGATCGTGGGCAAGCGGCGGGCGGTTTCCGGGGGGCATGCCCCGCTTCTGAGCCTTGCCGGCGGCGGGCTGCTGTGGATCGGCTGGGCGGGGATCGTCGGGGGCTGGGCCTTTGGCGCGACGGACAATGCCGCGACGTCCATCCTCAACGCCCATTTCGCGGCCTGCGCGGGCGCTTTCGGCTGGATGCTGGTGGAGCGGATCGATCTTGGCCGGGTGACGACGACGGGCGCGGTGTCGGGAGCATTGGCCGGACTGGTGGCGATTTCCGCTTCGGTGGCCCTGGTCGGACCGGGCGGGGCGATGATGATCGGGCTGATCGCCGCCCTGCTCTGCCGGGTGGCCAAGGCGCTGCTGGGTGCGCGGATCGACGATGCGGCGGATGTGTTCCTGATCCACGGGCTGGGTGGGCTGATCGGGGTGTTGCTGCTGGTTCCCTTCGTGCTCCCGGCGCTGGGCGGAGTCGGCTTCGCGGCGGGGATCAGCCTTGGCGGCGCCATCGTCGCGCAGGTCATCGGCATAGTGGTGGTGGCGCTGTGGGCGATGGCCGGATCAGCGATCATCGCCCTGATGCTGTCGGTGATCGTGCCAGCCCGGATCGGCGCGCGGGAGGAGGAAGAAGGCCTCGATCTGACGCAGCATAAGCAGCAGAGCTGGGATTTCCGCTGAAGGTGCGGATCGCCGTCGGCATATTCGCGCATCAGGAGGAACGGCGGATCGGGCTGTGCCTGGCGTCCCTGCCGCTGGACCGGGCGGACATCGTCTTTCATGTGCTGGTGAACGGGTCGACGGACGCCACTGCGGCGCGGGCGCGGGAGGCGAGCGGCGGACGAGCGAATGTTATCGTCCATGACATGGCCGCCGGTGGCAAGGCGCGGACATGGAATCATTTCGTCCACGACCTGCTCCGCGGCGATGAGGATGCCGTCATCTTCATGGATGGCGATGCCGAAATCGTCGCTGGGTCGATCGACGCGCTGACGGCGGCGTTGGCGGCACGGCCTGAGGCCAATGCGGCTGCGGGGATGCCGGTCAATGGGCGGTCGGTGGAAGCCTATCGCCAGAGCCTGCGGGATGAGCGGGGGCTGTTCGGTGATCTTTATGCGCTGTCCGGACGGTTCGTCGCAGCAGTCCGGGCCAGGGGCTTGCGCTTGCCAGAGGATCTGGTGGGAGACGATGGGCTGGTGGCCGCCTGGGCGCATACCGATCTGGGGCGCGATGCCGATTGGGATCGGGAGCGGGTGCTGGCGTGCGAGGATGCGGGCTTTCGCTGCGAGGCGGTGAGCCTGCTGCGGCCCTCCACGCTTCACATGCAATATCGGCGGATGATCAATTATTCGCTGCGCTATTTCCAGAACCGGATCATTTCCGACATCATGGCCGGTGAAGGAGTATCGGGGTTGCCGGTTCGGATGGATGCGCTTTACGGCGAATGGTTGCCGCGTTTTCGGCCCCGGCCCTTGCCGACAGGATGGTTCGATCGCAGGGCTTTGGCGCGAATGAGGGGGAAGCGATAAGGCCTCCCCCCTTTCCTTCTCAGCGGTCGCGGGCCGCCAGTTCCTTGTTGACGTAGAGCGCCACCATGGTCGCCACCGCGCCCGAGAGCAGGTAGATGCCCGAGGCGGCCAGACCGAACTTCACCGACAGCAGCAACGCCACCAGCGGAGCGAAGCCCGCGCCGACCAGCCATGCAAGGTCGGAGGTCAGCGCCGATCCGGTATAGCGCGCTTCGGTGGCGAAGTTGGACGCCACCACGCCTGACGACTGGCCGAAAGCCAGGCCCAGCAGCATGAAGCCCAGGATCATGAAGGCGACCTCGCCCAGATCGCCGCCATTGAGCAGCAACGGCGCCATGACGCTGAAGATCGCGATGCCGAGCGCCGACCATGCCAGCAGCGAGCGGCGGCCGATCTGGTCCGCGATGAAGCCCGAGACGACGATGGCGAGCAAGCCGACCGACGCGCCGATCATCTCGATGATCAGGAAGCGTTCCAGCGGCTGCTTCGTGAACAGCGCGATCCAGCTCAGCGGGAAGACCGTCACCATGTGGAACAGCGCGAAGCTGGCCAGTGGAGCGAAGGCGCCGATGATGATGTTGCGCCCTTCCGCCTTGACGGTGGGCAGCACTTCGGACGGTTGCAGATCCTTCTGTTCGAACAGGCGCTCGAACTCATGCGTCACGACGATGCGCAGGCGGGCGAACAGCGCCACGACGTTGATCGCGAAGGCGACGAAGAAGGGATAGCGCCAGCCCCAGTCGAGGAAATCCGCGTCCGACAGCGTCATCAGGAAGAAGGCGAACAGGCCGCTCGCCACCAGCAGCGCCAGCGGCGCGCCAAGCTGTGGCACCATGGCGTACCAGCCGCGCTGATGCCGCGGCGCGTTGAGCGAGAGCAGCGAGGCGAGGCCGTCCCAGGTTCCGCCGAGCGCGATCCCCTGCGCGGCGCGCAAAATGACCAATACGACCGCTGCATAGTGGCCAATGGTCTCATATCCCGGCATGAAAGCGATCGACGCGGTCGATCCGCCCAGCAGGAACAAGGCCACGGTCAGTTTCGTGCCCCGACCGAAATGGCGGTCGATGGCCATGAAGATCAGCGAGCCGATGGGCCGCGTGATGAAGGCGACGGAAAAGATCGCGAAGGAATAAAGCGTGCCGGTCAGGGCATCCACATAAGGGAATACCAGGTGCGGGAAAACGATGACCGAAGCGATGGCATAGACGAAGAAATCGAAGAATTCGGAGGTGCGACCGATGATGACTCCGATGGAAATATCACCCGGCGCGATCTTGTGGTCCCGCGCATTGATCAGGCGCGCATCATCCTCCAGCGATCGGGAGGTGAAGGTCATGGCCTGTGAACTCATAGGCATCCGCTCCTTGGCTTAAGCCACCGGAACCCTTTTTCTGTTCTGCCGGCGGCCACGAACAGGCAACATAACAGAAAACCCGCAGAGTCTAAGCAGTATCCCGCAATCCAAGCATTTTTTGCACCTGCGCACTATGGGACAAATTGCCCACTGTTCGACTCCCTGTGGACGGGTTAGCGCGCGCTCATGCCACACCCCCTCTTCCCCCACTGGACCCGAATTTTCCGCTGGTCCGCTCCGATTCTGGCGCTGCCGCTGACGGCATGCAACTGGGTCGTGATGAACCCGTCGGGCGATATTGCGGTGCAGCAGCGCGACCTGATCCTGATCTCGACCGCGCTGATGCTGCTGATCGTCATTCCCGTCATGGCGCTGGTCGTCTTTTTCGCCTGGCGTTACCGCTCTGCGAACGAGGCGGCGGAAAAGGAATATGATCCGGATTGGGATCATTCGACCAAGCTGGAGCTGCTGATCTGGTCCGCGCCGCTGCTGATCATCATCTGCCTGGGCGCGCTGACCTGGGTGAGCACGCACAAGCTGGACCCCTATCGGCCGTTGGACCGGATCGACGCGCAGACGAAGATCGATCCCAAGGTGAAGCCGCTGACTGTCGAGGTCGTCGCGCTCGACTGGAAATGGCTGTTCATCTATCCGGAGCTGGGCATCGCCACGGTCAATGAGCTGGCGGTCCCGACCAATGTGCCGGTGCGTTTCGACATCACCGCCTCGACGGTCATGAACAGCTTCTACATTCCTGAACTGGCCGGGCAGATCTATGCGATGCCGGGCATGAAGACCCAGTTGCATGCGGTCGCCAACAAGGCGGTCGGCGGCGTGGGCTTCTCCGCCAACTATTCGGGCGCGGGCTTCAGCCATATGCGCTTTGCCTACAAGGCGCTCGACCGGGCCGGTTTCGACGGCTGGGTGGCGAAGGTGAAGGCAGGTGGCGTCAATCTGGACCGCAATGTCTATCTGACGCTCGCCAAGCCCAGCGAGAAGGCGCCGGTCGCCTATTTCTCCGCCGTCGATCCCAAGCTGTTCGACGCGGTCGTGAACCTTTGCCCCAAGCCCGGCCAGCGCTGCATGGGCGAGCTGATGCACATCAACATGATGGGCGGCGCGGGCAAGGAATCGGCGCATGAGACCGAAGGCCTTCGCTACGACTTCCCCAACAGCCATGTGATCGACCAGACCGAGCGCAATGAAGGCGTGCAGACCGCGCCGGACGCACCGGGGGCCACCGAGGCTCCAGCCGATCACTCTTCCCACAGCGGCGCTGACGCGCACGCGCAGCATCGGTAAGGCCCATGACTGGCACAATGACAACAGCACAGATGATCTTCGGTCGTCTGACATGGGACAGCTTCCCATGGCATGAGCCCATCATCGTCGCGACCTTCGCGGCGGTGGTGCTGAGTGGCGCGGCGGTCGTCGCGGCGCTGACCTATTTCAAACTCTGGGGCTATCTCTGGAAGGAGTGGTTCACCAGCGTCGATCATAAGAAGATCGGCATCATGTATATGGTGCTGGGCCTCATCATGTTCCTGCGCGGCTTTGCCGATGCGGTGATGATGCGTCTCCAGCAGGCGCTCGCCTTCAACGGATCGGAGGGCTATCTCAACGCCCACCATTATGATCAGGTGTTCACGGCCCATGGCGTCATCATGATCTTCTTCGTGGCGATGCCGTTCATCACCGGCTTGATGAACTATATCGTCCCGTTGCAGATCGGCGCCCGCGACGTCAGCTTCCCGTTCCTCAACAATTTCTCCTTCTGGATGACCACGGGCGGCGCGGTGCTGGTGATGATGTCGCTGTTCCTGGGTGAGTTTGCCCAGACCGGCTGGCTTGCCTATCCGCCGCTTTCGGGGATTGCCTACAGTCCGGCCACGGGTGTCGACTATTATATCTGGGCGCTACAGGTGGCCGGTGTCGGCACGACATTGTCCGGCATCAACCTGATCGCGACCATCGTGAAGATGCGCGCGCCGGGCATGTCCCTCATGAAGATGCCGGTGTTCACCTGGACCTCGCTCTGCGCGAACATCCTGATCGTCGCGTCCTTCCCCATCCTGACCGCGACGCTCGTCCTGCTGTCGCTCGACCGCTATGCCGGCACCGCCTTCTTCACCAATGATTTCGGCGGCAATCCGATGATGTACGTCAACCTCATCTGGATCTGGGGCCACCCGGAAGTCTACATCCTCATCCTGCCGCTGTTCGGTGTTTTCTCCGAAGTCACCTCGACCTTCTCGGGCAAGCGCCTCTTCGGCTACACCTCCATGGTCTATGCGACCTGCTGCATCATGGTGCTGTCCTACCTCGTGTGGCTGCACCACTTCTTCACCATGGGGTCGGGCGCCAGCGTCAACAGCTTCTTCGGCATCACGACGATGATCATCTCGATCCCGACGGGGGCGAAGCTCTTCAACTGGCTGTTCACCATGTATCGCGGCAAGATCCGTTTCGAGCTGCCGATGATGTGGACCGTCGCCTTCATGCTGACCTTCACGATCGGCGGCATGACCGGCGTGTTGCTGGCCGTCCCGCCCGCGGACTTCGTGCTGCACAACTCGCTGTTCCTGATCGCGCACTTCCATAATGTGATCATCGGCGGCGTGCTGTTCGGCCTGTTCGCGGCGATCAACTATTGGTGGCCCAAGGCCTTCGGCTTCAAGCTCAATGTCTTCTGGGGCAAGGTGAGCTTCTGGTGCTGGCAGGTCGGTTTCTGGATGGCCTTCACCCCGCTCTACATCCTGGGCCTGATGGGCGTCACCCGTCGCATGCGCGTGTTCGACGATCCGTCGATCCACATCTGGTTCATCATTGCCGCCGTCGGCGCTGCGATCATCGCGGCGGGCATCGGCACCATGCTGGTCCAGTTCGCAGTCTCCATCTGGAAGCGCGAGGAGCTGAAGGACGAAACCGGCGATCCCTGGGATGGCCGCACGCTGGAATGGGCGACGTCCTCGCCGCCACCGGAGTATAATTTCGCCTTCACGCCGGTCGTCTACGACACCGACACATGGGCGGACATGAAGCGGAACAATTATCAGCGTCCGCTCTCCGGCTACCAGCCGATCCATATGCCGAGCAGCACCGGCGCGGGCGTGATCCTCGCGGGTCTGGCGACGCTCTGCGGCTTTGCGCTGATCTGGTACATCTGGTGGCTCGCGGGCCTGAGCTTCATCGGGATCGTCGCCGTCGCGATCGGCCACACCTTCAACTACAAGCGCGACTTCCACATCCCGCAGGATGTCGTGACGCGCACCGAGGAAGAGCGCACGCGCACCCTCGCGGCGGCAGGAGCCTGACACTCATGACTAGCGCAACTGCAATGGCGCATCGGGAAGAGCGGGCCTATCATCTGCCCGAGGAACCGCACCTCCACGAAGGCCACAGCACCAATCTGGGCTTCTGGATGTATCTGATGAGCGATTGCCTCATCTTCGCCATCCTCTTCGCCACCTATGCGGTGCTGGGCGGCAGCTATGCCGGCGGGCCGGGGCCGAAGGATCTGTTCGACCTGCCGCTCGTCGCGCTCAACACCGCGATGCTGCTGTTCTCGTCGATCACCTATGGCTTTGCCATGCTGGCGATGGAGAAGAACAGGGTCAGCGCCACGCAGGGCTGGCTGGTCGTCACGCTGCTGTTCGGCGGGGCGTTCCTGTTCATCGAACTCTATGAATTCGCGCATCTCATCCATGAGGGCGCGGGTCCGCAGCGTTCGGCGTTCCTGTCCTCCTTCTTCACGCTGGTGGGCACCCACGGGCTGCACGTCACCTTCGGTTCGATCTGGCTGATCACGCTGATGGTGCAGGTCGCGAAGAAAGGCCTGATCCCGGCCAACAAGCGCCGCCTGATGTGCCTGTCGATGTTCTGGCACTTCCTGGACGTCATCTGGATCGGCGTCTTCACCTTTGTCTATCTGATGGGAGTCCTGCGGTGAGCGACGCTGTCCATCCTCATGGCCATCATGACAGCCACGACCATGGGCATCATGAAGAAGGCTCGCACGGCAGCTACGGCAGCTACATGATCGGGTTCGGCCTGTCGGTGATCCTGACCGCCATCCCCTTCTGGCTGGTGATGAGCGGCGTGCTGCACGATCCGCAGCTGACCGGCGTGGTCATCATGGGCTTTGCCGCGGTGCAGGTGATCGTCCACATGATCTACTTCCTGCACATGAACACCCGCGTCGAAGGCGGCTGGTCGTTCATGGCGATGATGCTGACGGTGGTGCTGGTCGTCATCGTCCTGTCGGGATCGCTGTGGGTCATGTATCATCTGAACGCGAATATGATGCCGCATGCGGACATGGACATGAGCGCCATGCACGACATGTCCACCATGCAGAATATGAGCGAAATGCCGTGAAAACGGCCCAAGACGGGGGGCGCGGCAAGCGCTCCCCGGCCTTTCTGATCGGCCTGACGCTGATCGCCCTTTTCTTTTTCGCAGGATTTTGTGCGCTAGGCGGCTGGCAGATCCAGCGCCTCGGCTGGAAGCGCGACCTGATCGCCCGCGTCGATGCGCGAATCCACGCCCTCCCCATCCCCGCTCCCCGTGCCGCCGCAAGGGCCGATGAATATCGCCGGGTGAGGATTTCGGGCCATTTCCTTCACGACAAGACTGCGCTCGTACAGGCGGTGACCGTGCGCGGCCCCGGTTTCTGGGTGCTGACGCCGCTCGTCACCGATCAGGGCTTTACCCTGATCGTCAATCGCGGCTTCGTGCCGCCCGACAAGCGCCGGGATTATGCACGGCCGCAGGGCGAGGTTCATGTGGCGGGGCTGCTGCGCCTGAGCGAACCGGGCGGCGGTTTCCTGCGCTCCAACGATCCGGCGGCGGATCGCTGGTATTCGCGTGACGTGGCCGCGATCGCCGCCGCTCGCGGGATCGATGGGCCGACCGCCGATTATTTCATCGACGCCGATGCAGCGGGCGGTCCCGACAGCCTGCCGGTCGGCGGCCTCACGGTCATCAAATTCCCCAACAGCCACCTGCAATATGCGATCACATGGTTCGTGCTGGCGGCGATGGTCGCGGGCGCGTACATGTTCGTCATGCGTCAGGAGCGGAAAGACCGCCGGGGATGAACCGGAACCTGCCGATCAGCACCCTCTGGCAGCCCAGCCAGTGGCCGGCCGATGCTGCGGGCCGCAAGAATCTGGCGCTGCTGGTGCAATTGCGCTGGCTGGCGATTGCGGGCCAGCTCATCACCATATTGGCGGTGCATTTCGTCATGGGCATCCGTCTGCCCATCGCCCCGATGCTGCTGGTCGCGGGCATGGCGATATTGATGAATGGCCTGAGCTTCGGCGTTCTGCGCAAGCGGACCGACGTGTCCCATGCCGAACTGTTCCTCTCGCTGCTGTTCGACGTGCTGCTGCTGACGGCGCAGCTTTATCTCTCCGGCGGGGCGACCAATCCCTTCATCTCGCTCTATCTGGTGCAGGTGGCGCTGGGCGCGGTGCTGCTCGACCGCTGGAGCATCTGGGGGATCGTCTTCGTCTCGACGCTCTGCGCGGGACTGCTGGCGCTGCATTATCGGCCGCTGGACCTGAATGGCGTGCTGGAAGGCCATTTGTTCGACCTGCATATCATCGGCGCCTGGATCTGCCTGACCATGATCGCGGTGCTGCTGGTGCTGTTCGTGCTGCCGGTGACGCGCAACCTCCAGGTGCGGGACGCCTATCTGGCGAAACTGCGGCAACACGCGGCGGAGGAGGAGCATATCATCCGGATGGGCCTGCTGGCGTCGGGTGCGGCGCATGAACTGGGCACGCCCCTGTCGCAGCTTGCGGTGGTGCTGGGCGACTGGAAGCATATGCCGGAGATCACCGGCCATCCCGACCTGGTGGAAGAAGTGGAGGAGATGCAGGCGGCGGTGCAGCGCTGCAAGGCGATCGTGACCGGCATCCTGCTGTCTTCCGGCGAGGCGCGGGGCGAGGCGCCGGAAGTCACCAATGTGCGCGATTTCATCGACGGCATCGCCATGGAGTGGCGCAGGGCCAATCCCGGCATGCCGCTGCGCTGCGATTTCGGGCCGCATGACTATCCGCGCATCATTGCCGATCCGGTGATCCGGCAGGCGATCGGCAATCTGCTCGACAATGCGCGGGAGGCGGGCGCGACCTATATCGACCTGCTCGTCGGGCGCGACAGCAGCTCGCTCAACATCGCGGTGCGCGACAATGGCAGCGGCTTTTCCGAGGCCATGCTGGAGGATTTCGGCAAGCCCTACCGATCGAGCAAAGGCAAGGAGGGCCACGGCCTGGGCCTCTTCCTGGTCGTCAATGTCGTGCGCAAGCTGGGCGGCAGCGTATCGGCAAGCAATGGCGCGGATGGCGGGGCGCTGATCCTGTTGCGCCTGCCGCTGGGCACCGTGGCGATGGAAGAGGGAAATGCCGATGTCTGAGCGCGTGCTGGTGATCGTCGAGGATGATGAGGCATTTGCCAAGACGCTCAAGCGCTCCTTCGAGCGGCGCGGCTATGTGGTGCTGACGGCGGACAGCCATGCCGCGCTCGAACTGGTGCTGGCGGGCAGCAAGCCGAGCTTTGCGGTGGTCGACCTGAAGCTCGGCCCGGAGTCCGGGCTTGTCTGCGTGCAGACATTGCATGCCCATGATCCGGCGATGGTGATCGTCGTGCTGACCGGCTTTGCCAGCATCGCCACGGCGGTGGAGGCGATCAAGCTGGGCGCTTCCAACTATCTCGCCAAGCCCTCCAACACCGACGATATAGAGGCGGCGTTTGCGCGCTCCACTGGCGACCCATCCACGCCGCTGGCGCCGCGCCCGACATCGATCAAGACGCTGGAATGGGAGCATATCCATGAAGTGCTGAAAGACAGCGACTTCAATATTTCCGAAGCGGCGCGGCGGCTGGGGATGCACCGGCGGACGCTGGCGAGGAAGCTCGCCAAGCGGCAGGTGGGCTGAACCTAAGTTTCAGATGGAGCGGGTGAAGGGAATCGAACCCTCGTCGTAAGCTTGGGAAGCTTCTGCTCTGCCATTGAGCTACACCCGCCTGCCTGCGCGGCTTAGCCGTTGATCCGAATGGCGTCAACGACATCGCGGCGGAGAATTTCGGAGGGAATGGCGCCATGGCGGCCGATATTCCAGCCGGCATGGCGATGGCCCGCCAGCCCGGCGCCCGCGAACAATCGCTTTCGGAAGCGGAACGTCCGGCACGCAGAAGCGTTGTTCAGGACGAACAAGATAATCCACGGGGACCCACATGAGCACGGCGGCACCGGAAGGATCTGGAAACCGCTTCGAGTTGCTGGTCCAGAACGTCACTGACTATGCGATCTACATGCTGTCGCCCAACGGCATCATCGTCAGTTGGAATCCCGGCGCGCGCCGCTTCAAGGGCTATGAGGCCGAAGAAATCATCGGTGAGCATTTTTCCCGCTTCTATACGCCGGAGGATCAGGCGGCAGGCATTCCCGCGCTGGCGCTGGAAACGGCGGAGCATGAGGGCCGGTTCGAGGCCGAGGGATGGCGCGTTCGCAAGGACGGTTCGCGTTTCTGGGCCCATGTCGTCATCGATCCCATTCGCGAACCCGGCGGCCAGTTGATCGGCTTTGCCAAGGTCACGCGCGACCTGACCGAACGCCGCGCGGCCGAAGAGGAATTGCGGCGCAGCGAGGAACGATTCCGCCTGCTGGTGCAGGGCGTGACGGACTATGCCATCTACATGCTCGATCCCGTGGGGACGATCACAAGCTGGAATCCGGGGGCCGAACGGTTCAAGGGCTATAAGGCCGAAGAGATATTGGGCCAGAATTTCGCCCGCTTCTATTCGGAGGAGGACCGCATGGCCGGCCTGCCCTCACGGGCGCTGGAAACAGCGGCGCGGGAAGGACGGTTCGAAGCTGAGGGATGGCGCATCCGCAAGGATGGATCGCGCTTCTGGGCGCATGTCATCATCGACGCCATTCGGGAGGCTGACGGCGAACTGATCGGCTTTGCCAAGATCACCCGCGACCTCACCGAACGGCGCGAGACGCAATTGGCGCTGGACGAAGCGCGGGAAGCAATCTTCCAGGCGCAGAAGATGGAGGCCATCGGCAAGCTGACCGGGGGCGTCGCCCATGATTTCAACAATCTGCTGGCGGTGATCGTCGGCAGCCTGGACCTGGCCAGGCTGCGGCTGGCGACTGGAGCCGACATATCCCGCTATATCGACAACGCCATGACCGCGGCCGAGCGCGGAGCGACGCTGACGCAGCGGATGCTGGCCTTTGCCCGCAAGCAGGAGTTGAAGCTGCAAAGCGTCGATTGCGTCGCCCTGGTGCGGAACATGGCCGATCTGCTGAAGACGACGCTGGGCACCGGAGTCTCCATCGAAACGCGCTTTCCCTTGCATCTGAGCGCCGCCCATGCCGATCCGGCGCAACTGGAACTGGCGCTGCTGAACCTGGCGGTGAATGCGCGGGACGCGATGCCGGGCGGCGGGCGGATCATCATCGAGGGCGCCGAAGCGACGCTGCCGAAAGCGCAACGGCCCGATCTGGACGGCCGACGCTATGTGCGCCTGTCGATCATCGATGAGGGCGAAGGCATGGACGCGGCCACGCTGGAGCGGGCGCGCGAACCCTTTTTCACCACCAAGGGGATCGGCAAGGGGACGGGCCTGGGCCTGTCCATGGCGCATGGCTTTGCCGAACAATGCGGCGGATCGCTGACCATCGTCAGCGAGCGGGGACATGGGACCACCGTGTCGCTATGGCTGCCCGTCGCACCCGCAGGCATGGTGGCGGACGAGCCGGTCGTGACGTCCGACATAATGGCTGCCGCGTTTGTGGAACCGCTGGTCATTCTGGCGGTGGACGATGACGATCTGGTGCTGACCAACACCGCCGGCATGCTGGAGGAATTGGGGCATACCGTGTTCCAGGCGACATCGGGGCTGGATGCGCTGCGCGTGCTGGAGCAGGGCAGCGTCGATCTGGTGATCACCGATTATGCCATGCCGGGCATGACCGGCACGCAACTGGCGGACGAGATAGAGGAACGGTTGCCCGGCCTGCCCGTCGTCATCATCACCGGCTTTGCCGAATTGCCGCCGAACATGACCAGGCGGCCAAGGCTGGACAAGCCGTTCAAGCAGGCCGAACTGGCCCGCATGGTGACGTCGGTGACGCAAGGGGGGCAGAAGCTCGTCAAGCTGGCCGCCCATTCCGACGATCTGTAACGCGATCTTTACCAAGCTGGGCGAAACATACGTAAAACATAGATTTTTCGGTCTTCACCCCTTGCATGCAGTGGGGAGTTCGCCAAAGAGACATGAACATCGTCCGCCCCTTTTCCACCAGTTCGCAGGATCGCATGAACACGCCAGCCGCGCCGACTTCGCATTTCTACACGTCGCTGCGCATGCGCCTGCACTATCTGGATTGGGGCAACAGCGCGGCGCCGACGCTGATCCTGGTGCATGGCGGGTTCGATCATGCGCGGAGCTGGGACTGGACGGCGCGGGCGCTGGCGAGGGATTATCATGTCATCGCGCTCGACCTGCGCGGCCATGGCGACAGCGCCTGGTCGGCCGAAGGTTCCTATATGATGGCGAACTATGTCTACGACCTGGCGCAGTTGGTCGAACAATTGGGCCGGGATCCGGTGATATTGGTCGGCCATTCGCTGGGCGGTTCGATCGCGCTGCGCTATGCCGGACTGTTCCCGGAAAAGGTCGCCAAGATCGTCGCCATAGAGGGGCTGGGCCTGTCGCCCAGCCGGATCCAGGAACATGCGGCGAAACCGGCGCCCGAACAATGGCTGCAATGGATAGAAAAGCGGCGGACGCGGGCGCGGCAGACGCGTCGGCATTACCCGACCATAGAGGCGGCAGTCGCGCGCATGCGGGAACGCAACGACCATCTGTCGGTCGAGCAGGCGATGCACCTCACCATCCACGGCGTCAATCGCAATGAGGATGGCAGTTACCGCTGGAAATTCGATCCCTATCTGCACGACCCGGCGCCGCAGGCCTGGAACGACATGGACCTGCCCGAATTCTGGAGCCGGATCGCTTGTCCGACCCTGTTGTGCCTGGGGCTGGATAGCTGGGCGTCCAATCCGGTGAAGGACGGACGCGCTGCGCATTTTCAGGATGCGCGGCTGGTCGAATTCGCGGATGCGGGCCATTGGCTGCACCATGACCAGTTCGACCGCTTCATTGCGGAATTGCGCGGATTCCTGTGATTCGACCTTCTTGAAAGCAGCTATGCTCCAAAGGCGGCAACGGCAGCCCGATATTCCGCTTTGAGTTGCGCGATGAAGGCCGTGGCGGACTGGATTTGGCGGATGGCGCCAATCCCCTGCCCCGCGCCCCAGACGTCGCGCCAGGCCTTTTTATCGCCGCCCGCTATGCTGGAAAAATCCATGTCCGACGCCTTGGGCAGCTTGTCGGCGTCCAGCCCGGCGGCGGCGATGCTGGGACGCAGATAATTGCCGAGCACGCCGGTGAAATAGTCGGAATAGACGATGTCGCCCGCGCCGCTATCGACGATCATCTGCTTGTAGGCCGGTTCGGCATTGGCTTCCTCGGTCGCGATGAAGGGGGAACCCATATAGGCGAAGTCCGCCCCCATCATCCGCGCCGCCGCGATCGAGCGTCCCGTGGCGATCGCGCCCGACAGGGCCAGCGGCCCATCGAACCAGGCGCGGATTTCCTCCACCAGCGCGAAGGGCGACAGCGTGCCGGCATGGCCGCCCGCCCCCGCCGCCACGGCGATCAGCCCATCGGCGCCCTTCTCGATCGCCTTGCGCGCGAAGCCATTGTTGATGACGTCATGCAGGACGATGCCGCCATAGCTGTGCACCGCCTTGTTCACATCCTCCCGCGCGCCGAGCGAGGTGATCACGATGGGCACGCGATATTTGACGCAGAGGGCGAGATCCTCCTCCAGCCGGCTGTTGGTCTTGTGCACGATCAGGTTGACGGCGAAGGGCGCATCCTTGTCTGTCAGAGCCTCCCCCAAATGTTGCAGCCATTGTTCGAACACGCCCGATGGCCGGGCGTTGAGCGAAGGAAAGGCGCCGATGATCCCGGCGCGGCACTGGGCGATCACGAGCGTTGGCTGCGACACGATGAACATCGGTGAGCCGATCAGCGGCAGGGACAAACGGCCTTCTAAAAATGCCGGCAAGCTCATGGACGGGTGCCTCTCCTTTGATGTGGCACCGCGCTATCATCGGACAAGCCGCAGAAAAAGGCGAAATTCACCCCAGCACTCAGCTTTGGCAGGGACGCGGGCAGAAACGGCCGTTCGCCGTAACGACGGCGACAGGGAAATTATTCACCGACGATCTTGAGCAGGCGCCGCTCGACCGGCGCGAGAATTCCCTGAAGCTCGGTTCCGCGCTTCAGCACATGGCCCGCCTCCCCGATGAGCGCCCACATGCCCTGCCGGTGGCGCAGGGAAGGCCGTTTTTCGATGCGGAATTCCGGGCGTTCGGCCGATCGGCGGAAGGCGGAGAAGATCGCGGCTTCGCGGCCCATGTCGATCGCATAGTCACGCCAATGGCCGGCGGCGACCATGCGGCCGTACAAATCCATGATCCGCTGAAGTTCGAGACGATCGAAACCGGTCTGACCGGCTGCCCTTGCGCCCTGGGCTGCTTGCGACGGGAACGGCGTCACATTGCTCATCAGGCGCGGCCACGCTCCTTGAATAGGGGAATGTCATCACCCGGCGCATCACTTGGCACATTGCCGCGTTCCGCGATCAGTTCGGCCAGGCGCTTCTGCAATTGCTCGACCTCGCACTGAAGCAGTTCCAGTTTCTGCTTTTCCGGATCGAAACAGTCGGAGCAAGGCGTGCCATAGGGCAGGAATTCGCGCTGATAGGCGGTCACGTCGACCAGCATGGCGCGGGCGGGAATGCCGACCATGGTGGCGCCTTCCTTCACATCCTTGGTCACGACGGCATTGGCTCCCACGCGGGCGCGGGCGCCGACGCGCACCGGGCCCAGAACCTGCGCGCCGGACCCGACGATGACGCCATTCTCCAGCGTGGGGTGTCGCTTGCCGGCGATGCCGTTCGCGGGGTCGGTGCCGCCCAGCGTCACATTCTGGTAGAGGGTGACGTCATCACCGATCTCCGCCGTTTCCCCTACGACCGTGAAGCCATGGTCGATGAAGAAGCGCTTGCCGATGCGGGCGCCGGGATGAATGTCGTTGCCGGTCAGGAAGCGCGAGAAATGATTCACCGCCCGGGCGAGAAAATAGAGTCGTGCGCGATAGAGGCGATGCGCCACCCGATGGAAGGCCAACGACCAGACGCCCGGATAGAGCAGGATTTCGGCGCGCGAGCGCGGAGCAGGGTCGCGGGATTTGACCGAGTCCAGATAAGCAATAAGATTGCGCAGCATGCAGCGCCCCTGATGAAACCGACCAGATGGTACATAAGCGCAAAAGGATGAATTTTCCAGATGGCAGGCTATTTCGGCTTCGCCCGATAAAACAGAAAGTTTCTTGGCGGCCCGTGATATACCAATCAAGGCGGTAGACAATCATAACAGGGACCATTGAATGATCGACACCTTTATCGCCCATTTCGGCGAAATTCTGCCTTTCATTCTTATCGGTTTCGGCGCCCAGATGATCGACGGCGCCCTAGGCATGGCCTATGGCGTCATTTCCAGCACGCTGCTGCTGGCGCTCGGCGTGCCGCCCAGCAGGGCGTCGGCCAGCGTGCATGCGGCGGAAACCTTTACCACAGGCGTATCCGCGATCAGCCATATCGCGCATCGCAACGTCGACTGGCGCCTGTTTGCGCGGCTCATCATTCCAGGCGTGATCGGCGGCGTCACGGGCGCCTATCTGCTGTCCCATGTCGACGGCGCCGTCATCAAGCCGTTCGTGCAATTCTACCTGACGGCGATCGGTGTCTATCTGGTCTGGCGCGGTTTCCATTACCCGCCCCAGGCGCGTGATCCCAAATGGGTGGGGCCGCTGGGCCTTGTCGGCGGCTTCATGGATGCGACCGGCGGTGGCGGCTGGGGGCCGGTGGTGACGTCAAACCTGCTGATCCAGGGGTCGAGCCCGCGGCACACCATCGGCACGGTCAACAGCGTCGAATTCATCCTGACCCTGTCGATCAGCATCACCTTCCTGCTGCATCTGGGATGGGAAACCTTCACCACCTACACGATCGGCCTGCTGATCGGCGGCGTGATCGCGGCGCCCTTCGGCGCGAAGTTGGCCCGGCACGTCTCGCCACGAACGCTGTTCATCGCCGTGGGATCGATCCTCACGCTGACATCGCTGTTCGGCGTGGCCAAATGGCTTGGATATATCGGCTAAATCACTTATATTGCGCTTTCCAATCGAGGAAGGCGATCAATGTCGAGCTACATGCCCACGCTCAAGCAGCTACAATATCTTGTGGCGCTGAAGGAGCATGGCCATTTCGGCAAGGCGGCGGACAGTTGCTTCGTGACCCAGTCGACGCTTTCGGCGGGCATTCGCGAGCTGGAATCGCTGGTCGGCATTACGCTGGTCGAGCGGACCCGCCGGGTGGTGCGCTTCACCGCGCTGGGCGACCGCATCGTCGAAAAGGCGCATCGCGTGCTGCGCGAGGCGGAGGAACTGGCCGCCATTGCGGAAGCTTCGGGCAAGCCGCTGACCGGCGAATTGCGCATGAGCGTCATTCCCACTATCGCGCCCTTTCTGCTGCCCCGCCTGCTGCCCAAGCTGCGCAACGAGCGGCCGGAACTGAAGCTTTACCTGCGCGAGGAAACGACGCAGGCGGCGATCGAATCCCTGCGGCATGGCAATGTGGATTGCGTGCTGCTGGCCCTGCCCTTTCCGACCGGGGAACTGGACAGCGAAATATTGTTCCAGGACCGGCTCTATGTCGCCTTCCCGCGCGATGATCCGCGCGATCCGCCCGAATGGATCACGCCCGAGATGATCGACGAGACCAAGCTGCTGCTGCTGGAGGACGGGCATTGCCTGAAGGACCATGCGCTGGCTGCGTGCAACCGGCCGGAGATCCGGGCGAGCGCGATGATGATGGGCACATCCCTGCATACGCTGGTGCAGATGGTGGATAACGGCCTTGGCATGACGATCATGCCGGAAATGGCGATCGCCAGCGGACTGCTGGACCATACGCAGATCACCGCCCGGCCGCTAAGGTCGGAACGGGCGCATCGCGACATCGCATTGGTGTGGCGCAAGAACAGCCCGCGGGACAAGGAATTCCGGTTGTTGGCGGAGCTGCTGCGCGATGCGGCGGATTTGCCGGAGGTCAGCCGGGCGGCTTAGGCCGTAAACTCATGAATGTCGCGTTCGAGGCGCCAAAATGGCGAACATATCGGGCCGAAATGCGCGCGGCGAAGGTTGGACACCTTGGCAAGCGCATTTTGGTTCGAGATGGAAGCCATTTTGGCGTCCTGCGGATTTGACCAAAAAGGCCCATCCCGGCGTCGAGAGGGCTTGAAATATCGACATATTCCTGCGCCCTCTCTCCTTGTGCTGGGCCTTTTTGCCTCAAACCTCGAACGCGACATTTATGAGTTTACGGCCTAGACAACGAGCGTTGCCTTGGACGAAGAATCACCGTGCTCCTGCGCAGGCAGGAGTCCAGTTCAGACGGCGGGACTGGGCTCCTGCCTGCGCAGGAGCACGGAGCTTTGGCAGCGTAAGTCAGAGCGCATTACCGCTTCCAACTATCAGCCTTCACATCATCCTCAACGCGAGCTTCGACCCAGGCGGTGCGGTCATCGAAATGCTCCTTCTTCCAGAAGGGCGCCTGCGATTTCAGCCAGTCGATGAGGAACGCGCAGGCCTCCAGCGCGGCCGTGCGGTGGCGCGAGGCGGTGCCGACGAAGACGATCCGCTCGCCCGGCTCAAGCCGCCCGAAGCGATGGATCACCCGCACCCCGAGCAAGGGCCAGCGTTCGCTTGCCTCCGCAACGATGCGTTCGACCTGCGCCGTCGTCATCGCCGGATAATGTTCGAGTTCGAGCGCGATCAGCCCGCCATCCCCCCGCACGATGCCGGTGAAGCTGGCGACGCCGCCACCGCCGCTCGCCTCCAGCGCGGCGAGTTCGACCGCCGGGTCGAAATCCTCGGTCTGGATGGAAACGCTGCTCATCCGCCTGTGACCGGCGGAAAGATCGCCAGTTCCTTAGCTTCCCCGATCGGGCTGTCGAGTGGCACGAAGCGCTGGTCGAGCGCCGCGCGCAGCTTGTCCGGACGCGCAAAGGCCTCGGCATAGCCGCCGCCCCGCGCCGCCAGCGTGGCGATAAGCGCGCCGATGGTGACATCGGCGGCGGGCCGTTCGATCTGCTCCTCATCCCGGCCGATGGCTTCGCGGACCCAGGCGAAATAGACGAGGTTAAGCCCTGCCATCACTCAATCCATATGCTTGATGCCGACGCGCAGATAATCCCAGCCCGTGACCAGGGTCAGGATCGCCGCCGCCCAGAGCGTGGCGATGCCGACCAGTTGCACGAAGGGGAATTGCGGGACGGCACCTGCGAGAATCAGCGCACCCAGGGCAATGAGCTGAAAAGTGGTCTTCCATTTGGCAAGGCGGGACACCGGCACGGACACCTGGAGTCCGGCAAGAAATTCGCGCAGGCCCGACACGGCGATCTCCCGCAGAAGGATGATCATCGCGGCGGCGATATGGATGCCGGAAATGTCGCGGGTGGCCGATAGCATCAGGATCACCGCGCCGACCATGATCTTGTCGGCAATGGGATCGAGGAAAATACCCAGTCTCGACACCGCGCCCTGCGCCCGGGCGAGATAGCCGTCGAAATAATCGGTGATCCCCATCAGGCAATAGAGCGCGAAGGCCAGCATATAGCCTGTGGTCCAGCGCGCACCGATTTCGGCGGGCCAGAGCAGGGCGACCAGCAGGGGTACGGTCAATATACGCGAAAGCGTCAGCAAATTGGGCAGCGTCAGCATGGCGGCGGACTGCCACAGTCAGCGCCCGCGCACAAGCGGGCGCACGAGCAAGGCGACACGCCTTCGCGCACGGGAGGATTGGACAGACCAGTCATCTATGGCTAGACCCCGCCACGCTCATCCACAGCGAAGAAGACCCCCTCGCCCATGCAAGCCTCTCTCAGGCTCCTCAACAAGCGACGTTTTCTGCCGCTTTTCATCACCCAGCTCCTCGGCGCCTTCAACGACAATCTGTTCAAGAATGCGATGGTGCTGTTCGTCGTCTACACCGTCTACAACGACGAAAAATCCGAAACCTGGTTCAGCGCGCTGGCCACCGGCGTGTTCATCCTGCCCTTTTTCCTGCTGTCCGCCCTCTCCGGGCAATTGGCGGATCAGCGGGACAAGGCGACCATCATCCGCATCGTCAAGGCCGCCGAAATCGTCATCATGACCGTGGGCGCAGCCGGGCTGGCGCTGATCTGGAGCGGGATCGCGGTCCATACGCTCGCCATTCCGCTGCTGCTGGTCGCGCTGTTCGCCATGGGGGTGCATTCGACCTTCTTCGGGCCGATCAAATATGCGATTCTGCCGCAGCATCTGCATGATGAGGAAGTGCTGGGCGGAACCGGACTGGTCGAGGCGGGGACCTATATCGCGATTCTGGCCGGGACCATATTGGCCGGGGTCATCCCGGTACAGGCGGCGGCGGTCGGCATCATCCTGACCGCCGTGATCGGCTGGCTCGCCGGCCGCAAGGTGCCGCCCGCCCCATCGCTGCTGGAGCGGCAGCCGATCGATTTTCATATCATCCGATCCTCGATCACGCTGGTGCGGGGAACGATGCATATCAGGCGGCTTTACCTTGCCATCATGGCGATCAGCTTCTTCTGGGCCGTGGGCACCGTGCTGTTCATCCAGTTCCCGCCGCTGGTCAAGAATGTGCTGAGCGCCGACAAGTCGGTCGCCAGCCTGTTCCTGGGCATTTTTTCGATCGGCATCGCCATCGGTTCGGTCGCGATCAACCGGCTGCTGGGGGGGCATGTGTCGGCCAAATATGCCCCGGCTTCCGTGATCGGCATGGGAATCAGCATCATCGCCTTCCATATCGTGTGCGATCTCTGGATGGCGGGGTCCGACGGGCGGATGCTCTCGCTGGCGGGATTTCTGTCCCATCCACTGGCGATTCCGCTGTCGATCTGCCTGCTATGCGTGGCAACCTTCGGCGGCATGTTCGTGGTGCCGCTCTATGCCTTCCTCACCACCACGGTCGAGAAATGCGAGGCGGCGCGGACGGTCGCGGCGAACAATATCGTCAATTCGGGCGCGATGGTGATCGGTTCGCTGATCACCATCAGCCTCAGCATCGCCGGGCTGTCGGTGGTGAACCAGTTGCTGCTGGTGGCGGCGCTGTGCCTGCCCTGCGCGTGGATCGCGTGGACGCTGCACAAGGCCTGCGATTGAGGCAGCGGCGGCTCTTAAAAGATGAAGCTGTAGAAAGCCGTGAAGAAGGCGCCGAAGCTTAGCATGAACAGCTTCCAGTCATTGTCGTCGGACGGCTGCACGCGGGGACGGCTGGCCGCTTCATCGGCCAGGCGCAGCACGTGGCGAGGCAGCCGCTGGCGGAACGGATGGCGGGCCGACTCGCTCGTCAGGACTAGAGGTCTCGTTCTCATGGGCGACAGGTTAAGAGATTCTTTACCATTTGTAACATCGCGATTCAAAGTTAACCCGGGACTGTCCCGCGACGGGACATGCTTGACTGTATCAGGCAAATAACACAGTATGACCGAAGCGATGAAAGACCCCCTGCCGACTCCGGAGCCCGAAACCCTGCCGCCCCGCGCCTTCGGCGCCGGCCCGCCAAGCGCTTTTGCGCCGCCAAGACCCTGGAAGCGCCGGGTGCAGATCGGCGGATGGGTAGTCGCGGCCCTGCTGGCGCTGCTGATGATCGTCATCGCCTGGCTTGCGGTGACGGCGCCGATGTCCCGTTCCCTGAAGCCCATCGCGCCGCCCAGCATCAGCCTGATGTCGGCGGACAGCCATCTGATCGCCCGGCGCGGCGCGATCATCGACAGGCCGGTGACGGTAGCGGCGCTGCCCAAACATGTGCCGCAGGCCTTCATGGCGATCGAGGACCGGCGATTCTACGATCATTGGGGCGTCGACCCTCGCGGCGTGGCGCGGGCGGCATGGCATAATCTCTGGTCCAGCGGATCGTCGCAGGGCGGCAGCACGATCACGCAGCAGCTCGCCAAGGGCGTGTTCCTCTCCAGCGACCGGACTTTCGGGCGCAAGGCGCGGGAGGCGCTGATCGCTTTCTGGCTGGAAGCGTGGTTGACCAAGGACCAGATCATGGAGCGCTACCTCTCCAACGTCTATTTCGGGGACAATGTCTATGGGTTGCGAGCGGCGTCGCTCCACTATTTCAACCGCCAGCCGGAGCGGCTGACCATATCGCAGGCGGCGATGCTGGCGGGGCTGCTGAAAGCACCCTCGCGCCTCGCGCCGACGACCAATTTGAAAGGCGCGCGGGACCGGGCGGCGCTGGTGACGCAGGCGATGGTCGAAGCGGGCTATATCAGCAAGGCGCAGCGCGATGCCCTGCCCCCGGCGCGGCTCAATGTGCATGAGGCGCCCGATCCGACCAGCGGCACTTATTTCGCGGATTGGGTGCTGCCCCAGGCGCGGGATCGGGCGGGCGCGGTCTATGGCGCGCAAAATGTGACGACCACGCTCGACTGGCGTATTCAAAGGCTGGCGGAAGCCGCGATCCGCCGTGCCCCGCTAGGCAAGGCGGAAGCGGCGCTGGTGGCTATGAAGCCCGATGGCAGCGTCGTCGCCATGGTGGGCGGCAAGGATTATGGCAAAAGCGCCTTCAATCGCGCTGTGCAGGCGAAGCGCCAGCCGGGTTCGACCTTCAAGCTGTTCGTCTATCTCGCGGCATTCCGCGCAGGCATGACGCCCGACGATTTTATCGAGGACACGCCGATCACCACGGGCACCTATCGCCCGGCCAATCATGGCGGCAAATATCGCGGGCGCATCACGCTGCGGCAGGCCTTTGCCGCGTCGAGCAACGTCGCGGCGGTGCGGCTGACGCAGAAGATCGGCGTCGACAATGTCATCAAGGTGGCGCGCGATCTGGGCGTCACCGCGCCGCTGACCGAGGACTTAAGCCTGGCGCTCGGCACCTCGGAAATCCCGCTGGTGGAGCTGACCGAGGCCTATGCGGCGGTGGCGGCGGGCGCCTATCCGGTGCTGGCCCATGGCCTGCCGCCCGAGGAACAGGGCTGGTTCGACCGGCTGCTGAGCCGCCGAAAAGCTTTCAGCGACGACCAGTTGGAGATGATCCGCGACCTGCTGTCCTCCGCCGCCAATCGCGGCACGGGAAGCGCGGCGGCATTGCGGACCAGCACCTTCGGCAAGACCGGCACGACGCAGGACAGCCGGGATGCGATCTTTGTCGGCTATGCGGGCGGGCTGGTGACGGCGGTATGGATCGGCAATGACGACAACACCCCCCTGCCCGGCGGCGCGGCGGGTGGCGGCGTGCCTGCGCGGATCTGGCGCAATTTCATGGCGGGCGCGATCAACGAACCGGTCGAGGATGCGCCGGAGGAGACGAAGGACAGCGACCTCGTCAACGCCATCGCCAATGTCGCGACGGAGGCGGGCCTGGGCAATATGAGCGTCGGCCTGGATACGCAGGGCGTGACGGTGAATATCGGCAACGGACAGCTTCGTTTGCCGATCGACCAGCCGCCCGAACCTCCGCCGGGCGCGCCCGGACCGCAGCCCGGCACGCCGCCGCCACGAATCGTCGTCCCGACCGATCCGGCCGCGAGCGATCAAAGACCCTGAGATGAGAGCGGCGCGGCTGCAACAAAACATGGGGTTGCGCCCTTTCTCCCCGGCGCGTCCTGCCCTACATGGGTGGGGATGAGTGCCCCCCTCTACAATAAGGACATTTTGCGGCTGGCCGCGAACATTCCCCATCACAAGCGGCTGCCCGATCCGCAGGCGAGCGTGGAGAAACGCTCGCCCACCTGCGGGTCGCGGGTGACGGCGGATGTCAGGATGGAAGCGGGACGGCTTGCCGATTTGGGACTGGATGTGAAGGCCTGCGCCTTAGGGCAAGCTTCGGCGGCGCTGATGGCGGCGCAGGCGATCGGCCTCACCGCCGATGAGCTGGCCGATGCGCGGGACCGGCTGACCACCTATCTGGCCGGGGAAAGCGACGATCTGGATTTCTGGCCGGGGCTGACGGTGCTGGCGCCTGCCCGGGGCTATCCGGCGCGCCATGCCTCCATCCGGCTGGGCTTCGAAGCCATTGCCGAAGCCGCGCGCATGGCCGACGCCTGATGCAGGGACAGGTTGCGCAGGTCGCCGCTTCGCCGGTTTCCGCCACTGACATATTGCTCTCCGAAGGGGTGGTGCTGCTTGGCGCGGCGGTGCTGTTCGTCATGGTTTTCCGCCGTCTGGGGCTGGGCGCCGTGCTCGGCTATCTGGTTGCCGGCGCACTGGTCGGGCCGCAGGGGCTGAGGCTGGTCGGCGGGGCGGAATCGAAGCTTGCCATTGCAGAGATCGGCATCGTTCTGCTGCTCTTCCTGGTCGGGCTGGAACTGCATCCGGCGCGCTTGTGGCGGCTGAAACGGGATATTTTCGCTCTGGGCACGGCGCAGGTGGTGCTGTGCGGATGCGCGCTGACGGCGATCATTTTCTACACCACCGGCTTCACCTGGGGGGCAGCGATCGCGCTGGGGTTGCCGCTCGCTCTTTCCTCCACGGCGCAGGTTCTTCCCGGCCTCAAGAGCAGCGGCCGCATCAATTCGCCCTTTGGCGAGAAGGTGTTTTCGATCCTGCTGTTCCAGGATCTGTCGATCGTTCCGCTGATCACCATCGTCGCGGCCCTGTCGCGCAATCCTGAAGATGTCGGCGGGCCGCCGGGATGGATGATGGCGGGCTATACGGTCGCGGCGATTGCCGGACTGGTGCTGGCGGGGCGCTTCATCCTGCGCCCGCTGCTGCAACTGGTCGGGCGGCTGGGCGAGCGGGAGCTGTTCGTCACGGTCGGGCTGTTCACGGTGCTGGCGGCGGCGGCGTTGATGCATAGCCTGCACCTCTCGACCGCGCTGGGCGCCTTTATCGCAGGCGTGATGCTGGCCGATTCGCCCTATCGGCACGAGATAGAGGCGGATGTCGAACCCTTCCGCTCGATCCTGCTCGGCCTGTTCTTCCTGGCGGTCGGCATGGTGCTGGATCTGCATGTGGTGGCGGCCAATCCCTTCTTCGTCATCGGCATGGCTGCGATATTGGTGCTGACCAAGGCAGGGCTGATCACCGGCCTTGCCCGGCTGTTCGGCATGGAGTGGAATCAGGCGATCGGCGCGGGGCTGTTGCTGAGCCAGGGTGGCGAGTTCGGCTTCGTGCTGTTCGCGCAAGCGCAGAACGCCCTGCTGATCGCGCCCCAGGCGGCCAGCCTGTTCAGCGCCATCGTCACCTTCTCCATGGCGACGACGCCGTTCCTGATGCTGTTCGCCCGCAGGCTGGAATTCGCCAAGCCCAAGGCTAGGCCGGATCTGCCCAGGCCCGAGGACGCGCCCCGCGGCACCGCGATCATCGTCGGCTATGGCCGTTTCGGGCAAACCGTCGCGCAGATGTTGATGGGCCATGGCTTCGGCGTCGTGCTGATCGACAAGAAGCCCTCCCAGATCGAAGTGTCCAGCCGCTTCGACATGAAGGTCTCTTATGGCGACGGCACGCGGATCGACCTGCTGCGCCGGTCGGGCGCGGAGGAGGCGCGGCTGATCGCCTTCTGCATTGACGATCCCTCGCTCGACGCGCGGGTGCTGGAGCCGATTGCGGAGGCTTTCCCGCAGGCGGCGCTGGTGGTGCGCGCCTTCGACCGGCGGCAGTTGCTGGCCCTCAAGGACATGGATCTGGCAGGCATCGTGCGCGAAGTGTTCGAATCCGCGATTCTCATGGGCGTGCAGGCGATGCAGGCGCTGGGCGTGCCATCCGAAGAGGTCGAGGAGGTCGAGCGCCAATATCGCCGGAATGACGAGCAGCGCATGGCGCTCCAGATCGAGCATGGCAATTTGCTGGCGGCCAAGGATTTGATGTACCGGCCCGGCAGGCGGATGCGTCTGCTGGCGCGCGGCGAAGGGGAGGAAGAGGCATGATTGCGGTTCTGGCGGCGCTATCGGCGGCTTTGGCGATTGCGGCGGGAGCCTTTGGCGCGCATGGCGCGGCCAGCCCGCAGGCCGCGGAATGGCTGCGCACTGGCGGCCTCTATCAGCTCATCCATGCCGTGGCCGCACTCGCCATCATGGGGGTGGCGCGGGGTCCGGCGGCGCTGCAATTGGGCGGAGCTGCGATTTTCGCCTTCACCCTCTATGCCATGGCGCTCGGAGCGCCCAAATGGCTGGGCGCGGTGACGCCGATCGGCGGAACCCTGATGATCGCCGGGTGGATATGGGCGGCCTGGATATATTGGCGCGGATGATGGCGCGCCTCCAACGCCCACCACTTGCCCTCATCCCCGCCCACGCTTAGATTGAACTTATGGCCGATCACCACCAACACGACCATCATGAACCGGCAGGCGCCAGTCTGGCCGATGCCGCACGCGCCACGCTGGAGGCGAGCCAGGAACAATGGACGCCGATGCGCGCGGCCATTTTCGACGCTCTGGCGGCGGAGGAGACCCCGGCCTCAGCCTATGACATAGCCGATACCGTGTCCAAGGTGCGCGGAAAGCGCGTGGCGCCCAACAGCGTTTACCGCATCCTCGACCTGTTCGTGAGCAACAATATCGCGATGCGGGTGGAAAGCGCCAATGCCTATATCGCCAATGTGCATCCGGGCTGCCACCATGATTGCATCTTCCTGGTATGCAAAAGCTGCAAACAAGCCACCCATGTCGACGACGACAAGGTGACGGACAAGGTCCGCGCCGTCGCCAGGGCGGAGGGGTTTCAGCCGGAACGCCCGGTCATCGAGATATTGGGCACCTGCGCCAAGTGCGTGGCGTGATGGAGACGTTGCGCTTCGGCCCGGAACGGCCTAGCGCGGTCAGGAGTCTATGTCTTTCATGAACGATCGCCCCTCCACCCCGCTGCTCGACCAGGTCGTCTGGCCTGCGGAGCTGCGTAAGCTGCAACCCGATCAGCTTCGGCAACTGGCCGATGAGCTGCGGCAGGAAGTGATTTCCGCCGTGGGCGTGACGGGCGGCCATCTGGGGTCCGGGCTGGGCGTGGTGGAGCTGACCGCCGCCATTCATTATGTGTTCGACACGCCGAACGACAAGCTGGTGTGGGACGTGGGGCATCAATGCTATCCGCACAAGATCCTGACCGGGCGGCGCGACCGTATCCGCACCTTGCGTCAGGGCGGCGGGCTCAGCGGTTTCACCAAGCGGGCCGAGAGCGACTATGATCCCTTCGGCGCGGCGCATAGCTCGACATCGATCAGCGCGGCCCTGGGCTTCGCCGTGGCGAACAAGATGCAGGGCAAGGCCGGCAAGGCGATCGCGGTCATCGGTGACGGTTCCATGTCGGCCGGCATGGCCTATGAGGCGATGAACAATGCGCGGGAAGCGGGCAACCGGCTGATCGTCATATTGAACGACAATGACATGTCGATCGCCCCTCCTGTGGGCGGGCTGTCGGCCTATCTGGCGCGTCTGGTGTCGAGCCGGGAGTTCCTTGGCCTGCGCGACCTTGCCAAGCGGCTGGCGCGGCGGCTGCCCCGTCCGCTCCACAATGCGGCGCGCAAGACTGACGAATTCGCGCGCGGCATGGCGATGGGTGGGACATTATTCGAAGAACTGGGCTTCTATTATGTCGGCCCGATCGACGGGCATAATCTGGACCAGTTGATCCCGGTGCTGGAAAATGTGCGCGATGCGGCGGAAGGGCCATGCCTTGTCCATGTCGTGACGCAGAAGGGCAAGGGCTATGCCCCGGCCGAGGCGGCGGCGGACAAATATCATGGCGTGCAAAAGTTCGACATCATCACCGGCGCGCAGGCCAAGGCGCCTCCGGGACCGCCCAGCTATACCGGCGTCTTCGCCAAGGCGCTGATCGCGGAGGCGGAGCGCGATCCCGCCGTGTGCGCGATCACCGCCGCCATGCCTTCGGGCACGGGACTGGACAAATTCGCCGCCGCCTTTCCCGACCGGACTTTCGACGTCGGCATTGCGGAGCAACATGCCGTGACATTCGCGGCGGGCCTCGCCGCGCAGGGAATGCGGCCCTTCTGCGCGATCTATTCGACCTTCCTGCAGCGGGCCTATGATCAGGTCGTGCATGACGTGGCGATCCAAAATCTGCCGGTGCGCTTCGCCATCGACCGGGCGGGTCTGGTGGGCGCGGACGGTTCGACCCATGCGGGCAGCTTTGACGTCACCTACCTCGCCAGCCTGCCCAATTTCGTTGTCATGGCAGCCGCCGACGAAGCGGAACTGGTCCATATGGTTCATACCTGCGCGATGCATGACGACGGACCGATCGCGGTGCGCTATCCACGCGGCAATGGCACGGGGATCGCCCTGCCCGAAACACCGGAAAGGCTGGAGATCGGCAAGGGCCGGATCGTGCGCGAGGGGCGCCAGGTTGCGATCCTGTCGCTTGGCACCCGGCTGGAGGAAGCGATGAAAGCCGCCGAAGCGCTGGAAGCCAGGGGTCTGTCCACCACCGTGGCCGATCTTCGCTTTGCCAAGCCGTTGGATGAAGCCCTGATTCGCAAGCTGCTGACGACCCATGAAGTCGCGGTCACGATCGAGGAAGGCTCGATCGGCGGCCTTGGCGCGCATGTGCTGACCTTGGCGAGCGACCAGGGACTGATCGACAATGGCCTGAAGCTGCGGACCATGCGCCTGCCCGACATCTTCCAGGATCAGGACAAGCCCGAAAAGCAATATGCCGATGCGCGGCTGGATGCGGAAGCGATCGTCGACACGGTGCTGACGGCGCTGCGTCATAACAGCGCGGGCATCGGGACAGAGGTGCGGGCCTGATTAGCAACCAAAAGGTTGCATGAATTCCAGACGCGTGCATATTGGCAACCAGGAGGTTGCCGATATGACCGATTCCATCATCAAGACCATCGAGATTGCCGCGCCCGTCGCGAAGGTTTGGAACGCGCTGATCGATCATGAAAAATTCGGGGCATGGTTCCGCGTCGCGCTGGATCAGCCTTTTGCCGTGGGTCAGGCTTCGACCGGGCATATGACCTATCCCGGCTATGAGGATTATCGCTGGGAAGCACGGGTTTTGGCGATCGAGCCGATGACGCGCTTTGCCTATGAGTGGCCGGCGACCGGAGGCGACAAGGCGCTGATGGAGAGCGGCGTGGCCGTCTCGGAATGGACGCTGGTGGAGTTCGTGCTGGAGCCGTTAGGGAATGGCACGCGGCTGACTGTGACCGAGAGCGGATTCGACAAGGTGCCGGAGCCTCGGCGGAGCAATGTCATGCGGTCCAATGACGGCGGTTGGGCAGAGCAGGTGAAGAATATCCGCGACTATGTTGAGGGCTGAGAAGACCCCTGCCTCCGATCCGGCCCGGCTGTTTGCGGCCTTGGGGGACGCGACGCGGCTGGGGCTGATCGGGCGGCTTTCCGATGGTGGAGAGCGGTCCATCGTTCAACTGGGCGATGGATTGCCGATCAGCCGTCAGGCGGTGTCAAAGCATCTGGATGTGCTGCTGGGCGCAGGGCTGGTGCGGCGGACCAGGAGCGGGCGGGAGGTGCTGTTCACCTTGCAGCCGGAGGTCTTCGCGGAGGCCCGGAACTGGCTCGACCAGGTGGGGAGCCAGTGGGACGGGACTTTGGGCCGGTTCAAGGACTTTATCGAGAACCAGCCCTAAGTTTCTGCTTTTACTGCTGCGGGGTGGAAGCGCGAGCGTCCTGGCCATCACCTTCCGGGGCAGCGATGATGTCGCGGGTGGTGGCGCCCTTGTCCACGACTTCGGTCGCCGGATCGCCAGCCGAGGAGCGGATGCCAGCGGCGGCATTGGCACGGCCGGCGGCGTTCAGCGTGGCGCTTTCGCCGGGGCTGCGGGCGGCGGGGCCGCCGAACATGGCTTCCATGGCGGCCTTGCTCGAATCGATGGACGCAGCCGCCGGGGTGCCCGGTGCGGGCGGGACCAGCGCGAAGTCGGGCGGGATCACCAGCGGAGCCTGACGCGCCACGGCGAACTCGTCGGGGCGGGCACGGCCGAAGAGGCCGCCGCCGCCGCCGCAAGCGGACAGCATCGAAATCAGGCCAGCGGCGAGGATCAGTTTACGCATTAGTTCAATGACTCCGTCTTTGCGCCCTTCTCGCGCAGCAGAAGCGCCCGCGCAAGCAGGATCAGCACGCCGAAAGTGATAGCCGCATCCGCTAGGTTGAAAATCAGGAAAGGCCGCCATTCGCCAAAGTGCAGGTCGGCATAATCGACGACATAGCCAAGGCGTACGCGGTCGACGATATTGCCAATCGCGCCACCGAGGACGAGGCCGAGCGCCCCGACATCCTGCCGCGCCTTTTCGCGCCACATCCACACGCCGACGAACCCCGCGATCAGCATGGTCATGCCGACGAGTATCCAGCGCATCATGTCGCTGTCGGCGTGGAAGAAGCCCATGGAAACGCCGCGATTTTCCAGCCAGCGCAGGCGGAAGATGGGCAGGATTTCAATGCCGTCGTCCATCCGGCTTTTCAGCGCCAGCGGATAGGTGACGGTATATTTGACGAGTTGGTCGAGCGCGAGCGTGACGATCGCGACGATCAAGCCAAGCGGGCGGTGGTTGACGGGATTTGGCATCAATAAGTGCTCAACCTGAAATTCGAGCGCCCCGTGCTCCTGCGAAGGCACTCGAGTGAGACGAGTGGTTCGCGAGAGCCCAGTTCGGACCTCTAGACTGGGCTCCTGCCTTCGCAGGAGCACGAAGCACTGGCAAGCGCTTCATATCAAACCGACAGCACTTCGTCGCAGCGGTTGCAGAGTGCGCCGTCTTCCTTCACCTCCGGCAGCAGGCGCCAGCAGCGGCCGCATTTGTGCCATTCGCTGGGCTTGACGACGATGCCATCGCCCTTGCCCATTTCGACGCGGGCGACGATGGCGATTTCTGCGAAGTTCACACCGTCACTGGGGACCAGCTGACCCATGGTGACGTCGGCCTCCAGGCTGGAGCGGACGATCTTTTCGCGGCGGAGCGGTTCGATGGCTTCGTTGACCTGATCGCGCTGGTTGCGCAGCTCGGTCCACTTGGCGTCGAGCGCTTCATTCGCCCAAGCCGCGTCGACTTCCGGCCATTCGAGAAAATGCACGCTGTCTTCATGGCTTGGATAGCGGCTTTGCCACACTTCCTCAGCCGTGAAGGGGATGATCGGCGCGGCGTAGCGGACCAGCGCGTGGAACAGCGTGTCCAGCACGGTGCGATAGGCGCGGCGCTTGGGATCGCTCTTCGCGTCGCAATAGAGGCAGTCCTTGCGAATGTCGAAGAAGAAAGCCGAGAGGTCGCTGTTGGCGAAGTCGAACAGGGCGCGGGTGTAGCGGCTGAACTCGAGCCAATTTTCGCTGCCGGCCGCCTTGTCCACCACCGCCTTGAGGTCCGCGTCGAGACTGGCAAGCCGGTGGAGCATGTAGCGCTCCAGTTCCGGCATTTCCGAAACGGGCAGCTTTTCCTCTTCCGAAAAATCGGAAAGAGCGCCCAGCAAGTAACGGAAAGTGTTGCGAAGTTTGCGATAGGCGTCCGACGAACCGGCCAGCACTTCCTTGCCGATGCGGACATCGTCGAAATAGTCGGTGCTGGCGACCCAGACGCGCAATATGTCGGAACCGCTTTCCGCAATGACCTTCAGCGGATCGACCACATTGCCGAGGCTCTTCGACATTTTGCGGCCCTGCCCGTCCAGCGCGAAGCCGTGGGTGAGAACAGCGCCATAGGGCGCGCGGCCGCGGGTGCCGCTGCTTTCGAGCAGCGAAGACTGGAACCAGCCGCGATGCTGGTCGGAGCCTTCCAGATAAAGGTCGGCGCGGGCATCGGGGCCGTAGCGGCCCTCGACCACGAAGCTGTGGGTCGAGCCGCTGTCGAACCAGACGTCGAGAATGTCGTTCACCACCTCATAATCGTCGAGGTCGTAATCCGGGCCGAGCAGCGCCTGATGGTCGGCACCGAACCAAGCGTCGGCGCCCGCGCCCTTGAACGCCTCGATGATGCGGGCATTGACTGCTTTATCAACCAGATATTCGCCAGTCTTGCGATGAACATAGAGGGCGATGGGCACGCCCCAGGCGCGCTGGCGGCTGATCACCCAGTCGGGGCGGCCCTCCACCATCGAGCGGATGCGGTTGATCGAGCGTTCCGGCACCCAGCGGGTGTTTTCGATCGAGTTGAGGGCGAGGTCGCGCAGGGTGGCGCCATTGCCCTTAAGCCCCTCCCCTTCATGGGAGGGGTTGGGGTGGGAGATCAATCCAAGCCCCGAACTATCTGGAGAGCCCCCACCCCCGGCTCCTCCCCTGAAGGGGAGGGGTGAAGTCTGGTCCATCGGGATGAACCATTGGGGGGTGCAGCGGAAGATGATCTTCGCCTTGGAGCGCCAGCTATGGGGATAGCTGTGCTTGAAGTCGTCGGAGGCAGCCAGAAGCCCGCCTGCTTCGCGCAGGTCGGTGCAGATCGGGCCGTCCTTGCTGACGAATTTCGGGTTGATGACCGATCCTTGGCCGCCGAGCCAGAGCCAGTCTTCGCGATATTTGCCGTCATTTTCGACGGCGAAGACCGGGTTGATGCCGTTCGCCTTGCAGAGCGCGAAGTCGTCCTCGCCATGGTCGGGCGCCATGTGGACGAGGCCGGTGCCCGCGTCGGTGGTGACGAAATCACCCGCGAGGAACGGGCGGGGCTTGGCGAAGAAGCCGCCGAGGGCGTGCATCGGGTGGCGGGCGACGGCACCCTCAAGACTGCCCTTCAATAACCCTTTGCAATTTTCGGTCTCACCCATGCGAGCCAAGGCGGCCGCTGTAATCGTCGGCGCCATCGCCATGATGACCCGCCGACCGTCAGCCAACTCATAAATGGCGTAATCAACGTTGGGTCCGAACGCGAGTGCTTGATTAACAGGAATCGTCCAAGGCGTCGTTGTCCAAATAGCCGCATAGTGTTTAACGCCAGCGTCGATCGCCTGCTGCAATTCCGGTGCATTCGGCGCTTCGACAATCTCGAACGCCACGTCGATCTGGGTCGAGACGATGTCCTCATATTCGACCTCCGCCTCGGCCAGCGCGGTCTTTTCGACAGGCGACCACATAACGGGCTTGGCGCCGCGATAGAGCTGGCCGCTTTCCGCGAATTTCAGCAGTTCGCCAACGATGGTGGCTTCGGCGTCGAACTTCATGGTGAGATAGGGATCGTCCCAGTCGCCCATTACGCCAAGGCGCTTGAACTGCTCCTTCTGCACGCCGACCCATTTGTCCGCATAGGCGCGGCATTCGGCGCGGAACTCCTGGGGCGGAACCTCGTCCTTATTCTGCTTCTTCTTGCGATATTCCTCCTCGATCTTCCATTCGATGGGCAAGCCGTGGCAATCCCAGCCGGGGACATAGGGCGCGTCCTTGCCGAGCAGGGACTGGCTGCGGACGATAATGTCCTTGAGCACCTTGTTCATCGCATGGCCCATATGGATGTCGCCATTGGCATAGGGCGGGCCGTCGTGGAGGATGAAGCGTTCGCGGCCCTTCCGCCGCTCGCGCAGCTTGCCATAGAGGTCCATTTCCTCCCAGCGCGCGAGGATCGCCGGTTCCTTCTGCGCGAGGCCCGCCTTCATCGGGAAGTCGGTGACGGGCAGGAATACGGTGCTCTTATAATCTTTGGTTTCTTGGCTGGGCTGGTCGGTCATGAAGGTCCGCGCGTTTTGATCTGATCGCGCGGCATTAGGCGAGGTACGGCGTTCCCGCAAGGATTTGCCGCGCATCGTCGCAGTCCTTCGCGATCGCCGCCATTAGCGGGTCGAGACCGTCATATTTCGCTTCCGGGCGGAGGAAGTGGATGAGTTGGACCTCTATCACCTGATCGTAGAGGCTTTCGGCGAAATCGAAGAAATGCGGCTCCAGCAATTCCTTGGGCGGATCGAAGCTGGGGCGGATGCCGAGATTGGCGGCGCCGTCCAGTACGCGTCCGTCGGCAAGCAGGCCGCGCACGGCGTAAATGCCATAGGCCGGGCGCAGATAATGGCCCAGGTCGACATTGGCGGTCGGGAAACCGATGGTGCGGCCAAGCTTGTCGCCATGCTGGACCATGCCCTCGATCGTGAAGGGGCGGGTCAGCAGGCGGGTGGCAGTGGCGCAATCGCCGGATTTGAGCGCCTGACGGATGCGGGTGGAGGAGATGATTTCTCCGCCTGCTCCGCTGACCGGCGCGACGGCTTGCGCGCTAAGGCCCATGGCGCCGCCCAATTGCGCGAGGGTTTCGGTGGTGCCTGCGCGGTCCTTGCCGAAGGTGAAATCCTCGCCAGTGACGACTCCCGCGACGCCCCAGCCGGTCAGCAGGCGGACGAAGGCTTGCGGGTCGAGGGCCGCGAGTTCGCGGGTGAAGTCGAACACCAACATGGCATCGGCCCCGGCTTTGGCGAACAGGCGTTCGCGCTGGTCGAGCGTGGTCAGGCGGAACCAGGGCGTTTCGGGTCGAAAGAGCCGCATGGGATGCGGGTCGAATGTGGCGATGATCGCGGGGCGGCCTTCGGCGCGGGCAAGCTCTATGGCGCGGCGGGCGACAGCCTGATGCCCGGCATGAAATCCGTCGAAATTTCCCAGCGCCATGATGCTGCCGCGCAGATGGGC
The DNA here is from genome assembly GCF_036038995.2 of Sphingobium sp. SJ10-10. Classification (NCBI taxonomy): domain Bacteria; kingdom Pseudomonadati; phylum Pseudomonadota; class Alphaproteobacteria; order Sphingomonadales; family Sphingobiaceae; genus Sphingobium; species Sphingobium sp. SJ10-10. The sequence goes on along the minus strand of NZ_CP158132.1, from coordinate 660,656 downwards.
AGGCATCGGGTCGCTGCTGTGCAGCCGCTCCATGAGGGGCGCTATAGGGATGCGTCCGGCCGCTGGCAATGCGCGGCGGTGCGGCGGAAGGTGACGAAGCTGTAGGCGGGGCGGCCATCCTGTGCGGGATGGTCTGCGCGGGCGGTTTCTTCCCAGTTCGCGGGGTCGGGATAGGCGATGCGGGTGTCGCCTTCCGCATCGATGTGGACTTCGGTGAGTTCGATCCGGTGCGCGAGGGGCAGGAAGAATTGGTAGATTTCGGCTCCGCCTATGATGGCGATCAGGGGGGCGTCGGCCTTGGCGATGGCGTCCTGGGGGCTGTGGGCGGTTTCGGCGCCCTCCCCTGCCCATGTCGGATCGCGGGTCAGGACGATGTGGCGGCGGCCCGGAAGCAGGCCCGGCAGGCTGTCGAAGGTCTTTCGGCCCATGACCATCGGGTGGCCGAGGGTGAGCGCCTTGAAATGCCTGAGGTCGGCAGGCAGGCGCCAGGGCAGATCGCCGTCCTTGCCAATCACGCCATTGTCGGCGCGGGCGAGGATGAGGACGATTTCCGGGGTTTCGATCATAGAGTCAGGCGGGTGACATGACCCATTTTGCGGCCAGGGCGGGCTTCGTGCTTGCCGTAAAGGTGCAGATGGTTGGCCGGGTCGGACAGGATTTTCTGCCAGTCATTGGCTTGCTCACCGATGAGGTTGCGCATCTCGACCTGCACGGCGGCAAGGCCGGTGTCGCCCAGCGGCAGGCCGCAGATCGCCCGCACATGGTTTTCGAACTGGCTGGTAAGAGCGCCTTCGATGGTCCAGTGGCCGCTATTGTGGACGCGTGGGGCCATTTCATTGAAGACCGGCCCGTCGGCGCTGGCGAAGAATTCCAACGTGAGGACGCCGATATAATCCAGAGCGTTGGCGACTTTCGTTGCCAGCGCGCGGGCTTCGGGGAGTTGGCCTTCGATGAGCGCGCCAGCCGGGACCGTCGACGTGTCGAGGATGCCGTCCTTATGGACATTGGCCGCGCTGTCCCAGAAGCGGATGTCGCCATTGGCGCCGCGCACGAGGATGACGGAATATTCTTGGCGGAAGGTCACGAAGCCTTCGACTATGGCGCTCTGGCGGCCAATGGCATTCCAAGCGCCGACCGCGTCGCCGGGGTCGGAGAGGCGCGCCTGTCCCTTGCCGTCATAGCCCATGCGGTTGGTCTTGAGGATCGCCTTGCTGCCGATCTGGTCGAGCGCTTCTTCGAGATCGTCGAGGCTTTCGACCTGCGCGAAGGGGGCCGTGAGGCCGCCCAGATCGCAGACGAAACGCTTTTCGGCAAGGCGGTCCTGCGCGACACGCAAGGCCTGCGCGCCGGGGCGGACGAGGCCGTGGGTGGCGAGGACTTCGACGGCGGCAGGATCGATATTCTCGAACTCGTAGGTGACGACGTCCACGCCGTCCGCGAAAGCCGCGAGGGCTTCGGCGTCTTCATAGGCGCCCTGCGTCCAGCGCGGGGAGACGTCGGCGGCGGGGCCGCTGCTTTCCGGGGCGTAGATATGGGTGCGATAGCCAAGCTGCGCGGCGGCGATGGCGGTCATCCGGCCAAGTTGGCCGCCGCCTAATATGCCGATGGTCGAGCCGGGCGGGATGATGGTCATCTTATTCGGGCGTGTCCGCTACGTCGTTGGTCTGCTTGGCGCGCCAGGCGTCGAGACGCTCGGCAAGCGCGGCATCGGTGGTGGCGAGGATGGAGGCGGCGAAAAGCGCGGCGTTGATCGCGCCGGGCTTGCCGATGGCCAGCGTGCCGACGGGGATGCCGCCGGGCATCTGGACGATGGAGAGCAGGCTATCCATGCCCTTGAGCGCCTTGGATTCAACCGGAACGCCAAGGACCGGCAGGCGGGTCATGGAGGCGGTCATGCCGGGAAGATGCGCAGCGCCCCCAGCTCCGGCGATGATGACTTTGAGGCCGCGGCCGACCGCGCCGGTGGCGTAGTCGTAGAGGCGTTGGGGGGTGCGGTGGGCGGAGACGACCTTGCACTCATGGGCGACGCCGAGCGCTTCGAGAGTCTCGGAGGCGTGGCGCATCGTTTCCCAATCGGAACGGCTGCCCATGATGATGCCGACTTCCACGGCTTCGACTGCCCCGGTCATTTCGCTTGGCACTTTCCCTGATAGTGCGGAAAGCAAAGCCCCTTAGCGGGAGGTTGGCGGAGGGGCAATGCGGGAATTGCTGCTTTCCGTTCCTATTTCGTGCTCCTGCGAAGGCAGGAGCCCAGCTCAGACGGCGGGACTGGGCTCCTGCCTTCGCAGGAGCACATCGGATTTTAACGTTCTGAAAGGTAATAGCGGTCCTTCGCCGTGAGGTCATCATTCAACTCATAGACGATCGGCTGGCCGGTCGGGATTTCCAGTTCGGTGATCTCGTCGTCGGGGATGTTGGACAGGTGCTTCACCAGCGCCCGGAGCGAGTTGCCGTGGGCGGAAATGACGACGCGCTTGCCCGCCTTCAGATCGGGAGCGATGCGTTCTTCCCAATAGGGCAATACGCGGGCGATGGTGTCTTTCAGCGATTCCGTCGACGGGATCGGGATGCCGGCATAACGGCGGTCCTTCGACAGGTCGAACTCGCTGCCTGCTTCCAGCGGCGGCGGGGGCGTGTCGAAGCTGCGGCGCCAGATCTTCACCTGATCGTCGCCATGCTTGGCCGCCGTCTCCGCCTTGTTGAGGCCGGTGAGGCCGCCATAATGACGCTCATTGAGGCGCCAGTCCTTCTCCACCGGGAGCCAGAGGCGGCCCATTTCCTCCAGCGCGAGGTTCAGCGTCTTGATCGCGCGGGTCTGGACCGAGGTGTAGCACTGGTCGAAATCCAGCCCCTTTTGCGCCATCAGGCGACCGGCGGCGCGGGCTTCCTCGGCGCCCTTTTCGGTCACGTCCACATCCCACCAGCCGGTGAAGCGGTTTTCGAGATTCCAGGCCGACTGGCCGTGACGGATGAGGACGAGCGTGGGCATGAAGCGTGTCTCCTGCAAGAGAAACCATGAGTTGCGGCCTCCCATAACGCCGGAATCATCCGACGCAAGCTTGCGCAAGCCCCGCCTGCCCCCACATTGCAGTCGGTCCGTCGATCGGTTAGCCCACTCAAGAGCTTAAGGAAGGAACCGGCATCTTGGCATTTGTGAAGGGCATGTGGCGCATATTGGTCGCCATCAAGGACGGGCTGGTGCTGCTGTTCCTGCTGATGTTCTTCGGGCTGCTCTATGCCGCCCTGTCCTGGTCGCCCAAGCCTTCCCAAAGCGTGAGCAGCGGCGCGCTGTTGCTGAAGCTGGACGGGAGCATCGTCGAGCAGCCTTCCGAGGTCGATCCGATGGCGCTGCTCACCGGCTCCCGCGACAAGAGCAAGGAATATGGGCTGGCCGATATCGTCGCCGCGCTCGACGCCGCGAGGGACGACAGGCATGTCAAAGCCGTGGTGCTGAACCTGGACGGGTTCGCGGGCGGCGGTCAGGTCGCGCTGGCGCGGGTCGGCAAGGCGCTGGACGCGGTGCGGGCCGCGAAGAAGCCGGTCTTCGCCTATGCCACCATCTATAGCGACGACAGTTATCAACTTGCCGCGCATGCGACCGAAAGCTGGGTCGATCCGCTGGGCGGCGTGGCGATCGTCGGACGCGGCGGATCGGGGCTTTATTATAAGGGGCTGATCGACAAGCTGGGGGTCAATACCCATGTCTATCGCGTCGGCACCTATAAGAGCTTTGTCGAACCCTTCACCCGCACCGACCAGTCGCCAGAGGCCAAGCAGGCCAATCAGGCGCTTGCCAACGCGCTGTGGGAGGATTGGCAGCAGGAAGTCGCCAAGGCGCGGCCCAAGGCAAGGCTGGCGGCCTATGTGCGCGATCCGGCCGCCTTGGCGGAGGCTGCGGGCGGCAATCTGGCGAAGGCGGCCCTGGGCGCGGGGCTGGTCGACAGGCTGGGCGATGAAGCCGCCTTTGGCGCGCGCGTGGCGGAAGTGGCCGGCGATGCGCCGGACGACAAGGCCGGGAACTTTGCGGCCATCGATCTGAAAAACTACATGAAGGCGCATAAGCCCGCCAATGGCGGCGAGATCGGCGTGCTGACCATTGCCGGGGATATTGTCGATGGCGAGGCCGGTCCGGGCACTGCTGCGGGCGACACGATTTCGGCGCTGCTGCGCAAGGCACTGGCGGAGAAGGACTTGAAGGCTCTGGTGGTGCGAGTGGATTCGCCGGGCGGGTCGGTGATGGCGTCGGAGAAGATTCGCGGCGCCATCATGGAGGCCAGATCGGAAGGCCTGCCGGTGGTGGTCTCCATGGGCAATGTGGCGGCGAGCGGCGGCTATTGGGTGTCTACGCCCGCCAATGTGATCTTTGCCGAGCCGGACACGATCACCGGCTCGATCGGCGTGTTCGGCATCATTCCGAGCTTCGAGGGCACGCTGGCGAAGATGGGCGTGACCACCGACGGCGTGAAGACGACGCCATTGTCGGGGCAGCCGGATATTGCCGGGGGCACGACGCCCGAGTTCGACCGGATCATGCAGATGGGGGTCGAGGATATTTACGGCCGCTTCGTCGGGCTGGTGGCGCAATCCCGGCGCAAGACGCCGCAGCAGATCGATGCGATCGCGCAGGGACGCGTCTGGGATGGCGGCACGGCGCGGCAGATCGGGCTGGTGGATCGCTTCGGCGGGCTGGAGGATGCCATTGCCGAGGCGGCGAAGCTGGCGAAGATCGATCCGGCCAAGGCCAAGCCCTACCGCATCGCAAAGGAACCGGACAAGTTCGCGGAGTTCGCCCAGTCGATCGTGGACCGCGAGGATGAGGATGATGCGGGAGCTCCGGATGGGGCGATGGGGCGCGATCTGCTAGGACGGCAGGCGATGGTGCAGAGGAACTGGGCCTTGCAGGCCGTTGCCGACGTGCGGGCGCTGGTGAGCGGCGCGGGTGTGCGGGCGGATTGTCTGGAGTGCCGGGGCTATGGCGCGCCACGGGTGGCTAAGGCGGCGGATGAGCGGGGGTTGATGGCGGTTTTGCTGGGGCTTTGGCGGTGATGTAAGGGTGGCCGGCGAAACGGGGATGACGGCCGGCAGCAAGACCCTTCGACAAGCTCAGGGCGAACGGGAACTGAAGGTCCGCCTTCCACCCATCCTGTTCACTCCACTCAAAGGCCGCTCCACACGGTCGCCACGATGTCGGGCAGACCCTCCGCCATGGAGTACTGGCGTGACGGGGCGGCTCTCCCTATAGCTGGTCCATGGCATCGACCGAAAAGCAGAAGAAATCCGTTCCCTCCCACAGCAAGGTGCGGCCCGCAGGCTTCCCGACACGCGAACAGGTGATGGATTTCATCACCTCCGCCGACCAACCGGCGGGAAAGCGGGAGATCGCGAAGGCGTTCGGCCTCAAGGGGCAGGAGAAGATCGCGCTCAAAGCCCTGCTCAAGGATATGGCGGATGAGGGACTGATCGACATCGGTCCGGCGCGCGCCTTTCACAAGATGGGCGGCGTGCCGAAGGTCACGGTGCTGCGGATCGTCGATGTCGACGACACGACCCTGATCGCCACGCCCGAACGCTGGGAGGCGGAGGGCCAGCCTGCGCCCCGACTGCGCATCGTGGAACGGGGCAAGAGAGGCGCCCTGACCATTGGCGACCGGATATTGGCGCGGACGGAGGAGGCCGGGCGCGGCTGGGTCGCGCATCCGATGAAGAAGCTCGCCAAGGCCAGCGAGGAATTGCTGGGCGTGGTCGAGGAAGGAGATGGCGGCAAGCTGTGGCTGCGTCCCGTCGACAAGCGCATTCGCCGGGACACGCCGATTTCGGATGTGGGGACCGCGAAGAAGGGCGATCTGGTGCTGGCCGAGCCGGTGGGACGGCCGCCACGCATCACGGCGCGGGTGACGGATATATTGGGCGATCCTTTCGCGCCGCGCAGCTTCAGCCTGATCGCCATCCACAAACATGGCATTCCGCACGTCTTTTCGGAGCGGGTGGAGGAGGAAGCGGTCACGGCTTCCGACCTGGCTCTGCATGAGGAAAAGCGGGAGGATCTGCGGCATCTGCCCATCGTCGCCATCGATCCGGTCGATGCGCGGGATCATGACGATGCGGTCTGGGCTGCGCCGGATGAAGACCCGGACAATGCCGGCGGCTACAAGGCGATCGTCGCGATCGCGGACGTCAGCTATTATGTGCGGCCGGGAAGCGCGCTGGACCGGGAAGCGCGCAAACGCGGGAACAGCGTCTATTTCCCCGACCTCGTCGTGCCGATGCTGCCGCATCAGCTTTCTTCGGACATGTGTTCGCTGCGGGCGGACGAGGATCGGGCGGCGATGGCCTGTCACCTCGTCCTCGACGCTTCGGGCAGGGTGAAGAGCTGGCGTTTCTCCCGCGCGATTATCCGGGTGGCGGCGGTGCTGGCCTATGAGGATGCGCAGGCGGCCATCGACGGGACGCGGGAGGAGCCGCTGCTGGAGACGGCATTGAAGCCGCTCTGGGCCTGCTGGACGCTGCTGCGCAAGGCGCGGGACAAGCGGGAGCCGCTGGCGCTGGACCTGCCGGAGCGGCGGGTGGTGCTGGACGAATATGGCAAGATCGTCAGCGTGGCGGTGCGCGAGCGGCTCGATGCGCATATGGTGATCGAGGATTATATGATCGCCGCCAATGTCGCGGCGGCCAAGGCGCTTGAAGCAAAGAAGGCGCCGGTCATGTATCGTGTCCATGAGCCGCCGAGCCGGGACAAGCTGGTGGCGCTGAAGGACTATCTGGCGACCTTCGACATCGAATTCGCGCTGGGACAGGTGGTGAAGCCCGCGACCTTCAACCGCTTGATCGAGCGCGTCGGGGAGGCCGAGGAAAAGCCGCAGATCATGGAGCAGATATTACGCAGCCAGACCCAAGCCTATTATGCGCCGTCCAATCTGGGTCATTTCGGGCTGGCTTTGGGTTCCTATGCCCATTTCACCTCACCGATCCGACGCTATGCGGACCTGCTGGTCCATCGGGCGCTGGTAGGAGCCTATGGGCTGGAACTGCCCGCGCCCAAGGGCGGCGTCATCCCGGACAGGTCATCGCTGAGCGGCGAAGATATGGAGAATATGGGCCGCGTGGGCGAGATGATCAGCCAGCATGAGCGCCGCGCCATGGAGGCGGAGCGCGAGACGATCGACCGCTATGTCGCGGCCTTCCTGGCGGCGCATGTGGGCGATCTGATCGAGGCGCGGATCACCGGGGTGCAGAGCTTCGGCTTCTTCGCCACGGTCGAGGGGCTGGGCGGCGATGGGCTGGTGCCGGTCTCGACCCTGGGCGACGAGCGTTTCTTCTATGACGAGGCCGGGCGAGCGCTGGAGGGGGTTGAGAGCGGGGATCGCTATACGGTCGGGCAACGCCTGCAATTGCGGCTGGCGGAGGCGGACCCGATCAACGGCGCGCTGCGCTTCGAACTGCCAGATGCCCTGCCCCAACGGCCGAGTTTCCGGAAGGATCGCGCACGTCCGGGCAGCGCCCGGCGCGGACGGCCCACCAATATCCGCCATATCGGGGCGAAGCGGGGCAAGCATCGGCGGTGATGGCCGAACGAAAAAGGGCGGCCCGCAGAACCGCCCTTTTCCGTTCTCAACCCGGCGGCGAAACGTCAGGCCGCCGCGCTCTCCGGCTCGACGGCGAACAGGGTCACGCCCTTATATTTGCTGTCGCCCTGATCATACAGGCCGTGCATCGCCTCGAACTTTTCATCGATCAGGCAGACGTCGTTTAATCCCGCCAGCTTGAAGGTGCCCAGTTTCAATTCCCGCGGCGGGCGCCCATCCCGTTCGATCGTCACGGCGTCGATGAACATTTCGTCATGGCGCGTGTAGAGAATGTGCGGGGCCAGCTTCACGACCATCTTGTTATAGGTCGCCGTCAGACATTTCTGGAGCGCGATGGCTTCGAAGAACATGGTAGGAGCGTTCATAGTGCGCTTTTCATGACAAATTTGGCGCCCCGGTTCAATTGCTTTGTGCGTCGCACCATCATCTGATGACGCAACCTGGCGCATTTGCGGGACGAATAACCATCAGATGCTTCGCGCCTGCGGCAACAGGTGTAGCCGCTCGCGCAGCGCCCAGCGCGCCACGAGCGAGATCGCCACGACTCCAAGGCCGCTCGCCAACCCCAGCCAGATGCCCAGCCCCTTGAGGCCCAGCGGAAAGGCAAGGATGACGCCGATGCCGATGCCGATCACCCAATAGCCGATCAGCGCGACGATCATCGGCACCCTGGTATCCTGTATGCCCCGCAGCACGCCCGCGCCGACCGCCTGCGCGGCGTCCACCAACTGGAATAGCGCGGCCACGCCGAGAAAGCTGATCGCCAGCGCGGCCGTTCGCTGATTGACCGGGTCGCGCAGATCCAGAAAGGCCGAGATCAGCGTCCGGGGAAAGACGATCAGCATCGCCGCCGCCATCAGCGCGAATCCGGTTCCGATCGCCAGCGCCAGCCAACCCGCCCGGCCGACGCCTGCCCGGTCCCGCTTCCCATAGGCCAGCCCCACGCGCACCGTCGCGGCCTGGCCAATGCCCATCGGCACCATGAAGACCAGCGCCGCGATCTGGATCGCCACCGCATGCGCCGCCAGCGAGTCGCGGTCGATCAGCCCCATCAGAAAGGCGGAGGCGTTGAACACGGTCGTTTCCAGCCCCAAGGTGATCGCGATCGGCAGGCCCAGCGCCCAGACCGTCCGGTGGCGTTCCCGGTCCCGCGTCCAGAAACGCCCGAGCAGCCGATAGCGACGGAACCGCCGGTCGATCAGGATGACGGAGAGCAGCCCGAAGAACAGGAAGGAGGAGGACAGGCTGCTGGCGATCCCCGCGCCGAACATCCCCAGCGCGGGAAAGCCCAGATGCCCGAAGATCAGCGCCCACCCCGCCAGCACGTTGATCGGGATGGCGCAGACCATGATGACCAGACCCCAGACAGGACGTTCGAGCGCGGAAATGAAATTGCGCAGGGTGGTAAAGCCCAGAAAAGGCAGCAGCGCCCATTGCAGCCCGCGCATCAATTCGCCTGCTTGGGCCGCAAGGTCGGCTTCCTGCCCCATCAGCAGCAGGATCGCCTCGCTTTCCCATAGCAAGGCCCAGGCGGGCAGCACGAACAGCGCCGCCGCGCGCAGCGTCTGGTGCACCGTCCGCCGGACATCGCGCACCGAATGCCGCCGCCGCCCGCGCTCCGTGGCGATCAGCGGCGCGGCCGCGGTGACCAGCCCCATGCCGAAGATCAGCAGCGCGTTGAACAGGTTAATCGCCAGCGCCCCCGAAGCCACCGCGCTCGCCCCCAACCGGCCGAGCAGCAGCAGATCGGTCGCGGCGATCCCCGCCCAGGCGATATTGCCGGCGATCATCGGCAGCGCGAGCGCCGTCAGCGCCCCGGCCTCCAGGCGCCAGGGTGAAGGCATCAATGCTTCTTGAAGAGGTGCAGCGCCGCCACGACGATGCCGCCGATGACCAGTCCAACGATGCCCGCGCCGACGGCGTTCACGACCCAGTCAACCACCGGCGCGACGGCAGGCAAGCCATGGGCGGCGCCTTCCGCGACATGATGGATCGCGCCGGGTATCAGATCCCAGTGAAATTCATGCAGCCCGTGGACGATCAGCCCGCCGCCGACCCAGAGCATCGCCGCCGTGCCCACCACGCTCAATATCCGCATCAGTAGCGGCATGGCCTTCACCATCGCCCGGCCCAATGCTCGCGCGCCCACCGAGCGCCGCTCGGCCAGATGCAGGCCGATATCGTCCATCTTCACGATGAAGCCGACGACGCCATAGACGCCCGCCGTGATCAGGAAGGCGACGACCACCAGGATGATCGCCTGTTCCCAGATCGGTTCCGCCGCCACCGTGCCGAGCGCGATCGCCATGATCTCGCCCGACAGGATGAAATCGGTGCGAATCGCGCCGGCCACCTTCTCATCCTCCAGATCCTTCGAACTGTGGGTCTCCAGCGCTTCTTCCGCCAGATCATGGCCGCCCTGAAGCGCTTCGAGCAGCTTTTCGGCCGCTTCGAAACAGAGAAAAGCGCCGCCCAGCATCAGCAAGGGCGGCAGCAGCCAGGGCGCGAAGGCGCTCAGCACCAGCGCCGCAGGGAGCAGGAACAGCAGCTTGTTGCGCAGCGATCCCTTGGCAATCTTCCAGATGATGGGCAGTTCGCGGTCGGGCGTCAGGCCCATGACATAACGCGGCGTGACGGCGGTGTCGTCGATCACGACTCCCGCCGCCTTCGACCCCGCCTTGCCTGCTGCGGCGGCGACATCGTCCAGCGAACTGGCGGTAAGCTTGGCAATCCCCGCTACGTCATCGAGCAGCGCGATCAGACCCGAAGGCATTGATAAAATTCCCCTGTTGGTTCCGGCACGAGGCTGGAAGCCGTCTCCATAGAGGCGGGGCCGGGGTGGGGCAATGGATTGGAAGAGCCAATTGAACAGACGAACAAAGGCCGCTCATGAAAATATCGTCATGCTGAAACCAGTCCGGCATGACGATGAAGGGCGCAGCTTCGCGCAGGCTCTCAATGCAGCCCGCGATAATTGCCGGGCGGGTCGCTGGCGGGGAAGCTCTCATCATTCTGCTCGTCGACCAGATCCCAGTCGCGCGCATCGATATGCTGCTCGTCCGGCCCGGCATCGCGCACCCGGCCCGAAGTCATGGGGGGCGTCCAATGCTCCTCCGCCTCGCGCTTCGCCTGCCATTCTTTCCACCCCTTCCACGCAGCGGCGCCCAGTCCGGTGAGGAATGCCAGCTTTAAAAAACCCTTCATCTCGGCTTCTCCTGTGCTTCGTGCAAATGGACCCATTCGGCGCGATTGCCGCCGATGCTGTCGGGCGGCAGCGGGATTTCGCCTTCCTCATCGGTGCCGCCGGGCGGCTCGACCGAAGGAGCGGCGGGCGCGATCACCCATCGCTCACGCAGCGCCGCGTCGATCATCGCCTGCCAGACGCGCTCGTCGCCAGCCTTCCGCATGACGTCATCGGGACTTTTGATGATGGCGAGCAAGCTGGCCGCATCCTCCACCTGATCCTGCCAGCGGTCCGGCCCAAGGTCGGGATTGCCGGCCGCCAGATGGCGCGCCAGCCGTTCGAGAAGAGAGCGCTGCTCCATGCACCTTTGAACGCGGTTCCGGCTGGTCTGTTCCGCAGATCGTAACGCTTGTGCAGCGGTGTGAACGGCCGCGCGCGTCAGTCGTTACATCGGGCAGGAAAGCGGAAGGAGAAGATCATGCCCCAAGGCGACAAAAGCAGCTACACCGACAAGCAGAAGCGCAAGGCCGAGCATATCGAGCAGGGCTATGAGGATCGCGGCGTTTCCCATCAGGAGGCGGAACGGCGGGCCTGGGCAACGGTGAACAAGGAATCTGGAGGCGGCAACAAATCCGGTTCTGGCCGGGGCAAGCCGGACAGCCATGCCTCGTCGCGCAAGGGCGGCAGGAAGGGCGGCGCCGCATCGGCCCGGCGCCCGGCGGCGGATCGCTCCGCCGCCGCGAAGAAGGGCTGGGAAACCCGCCGAAAAAGGACACATGCCAAAAGCGGTTAGGCGCGGCTATTTCGATCTTCCGGCTGGTAATGGGGCAGACCCAGACCCTTCCATATGGCGATGGCGCGCAGCAGGAAGCCGATCAGGGCGGCGATCAGCCCCGCAACGGGAACATCCAGCCCCATCCAGCGCAGGAACACGAACAGTCCCGCCGCCAGCGCCGCCGCCGTCACATAGAGTTCGGGCCGCAGCAGGATGGAAGGCTCCCCCGCCAGCAGATCGCGCATGATGCCGCCGACGCAGCCGGTGACGACACCCATCATCGCCGCCACCAGGGGCGGGACGCCATAGCTCATCGCCTTGGCCGCGCCATAGACGGCAAAGGCGGCAAGGCCCACCGCATCGAGCCAGTCGAGGGCGTGATCGCTCCACCAGCGGCGCGGGGTGAACCAGACGAGCAGCGCCGCGATCATGCAGGCGATGGCGGGCACGGCGTCACGGACCCAGAAGACCGGCGCGCCGATCAGCAGGTCGCGCACCGTGCCGCCCCCTACCCCCGTCACCAACGCGAAGAAGGCGAAGGTGACGAGCGTCTGGCGCAAGCGCGCGGCCGCCAGCGCGCCGGACGCCGCGAAGACGAAGGTGCCGACGATGCTCAGCGTTTCGAGGACCGGGCCGATCTGCGGCAACAGCGTCTGGTTCACGGACGGCGCAGCGCTCTATTTCGCCAGTTCAGCCTCTATGGCCGCGATCAGGCCAGCGTCATCGGGCGCGGTCGTGGGCGCGAAGCGGGCAGCGACCGTGCCGTCCTTGGCGATCACGAACTTCTCGAAATTCCAGAGCAGTTCGGGTTCGGGATTGGGCGTGATGCCATAACCGGCCAGCTTTTCGCGGAAAGCGGCGCCTTCGCCCAGGGCCGTCGGCTGGGCGCTGGTGAGCGCGGCATAGAGCGGATGCTTTTCCGGGCCAGTGACGACGATCTTCTCGAACATCGGGAAATCGACGCCGAAATTGGTGGTGCAGAAGGTCGCGATCTCGTCATTGCTGCCCGGCTCCTGCGCGCCGAAATCATTGGCGGGGAAGCCGGCGACGACCAGACCCTTCTCCTTATATTCGGCGTAAAGCTTCTCAAGACCCTCATATTGCGGGGTCAGGCCGCATTTGGAGGCGACATTGACCGCCAGCACCACCTTGCCCGCATAGTCGGCCAGGCTGGCGTCGGCGCCCTTGATGGTCTTGAGCGGGATTTGCTGAATATCGGTCATTTTTTCGTCTCCTTGGAAATGGGGATGAACCGGGCCGTCATATGGCCGCGCCGAAAAGCTTGCCGACGCCGGAGGTCGCGAGCATCGCGAACACCCCCCAGAAGACCACGCGGGCGACGGCGCGCACAATCCCGCCGCCGCCGAGCCGCGCCCCGATATAGCCCAGCACGGCCAGGCAAATCAGGGACGTGACGGCAACGGCGACGATGGCATGGGAAGGGCTGGCGACGGCGGCCAATACGGGCGCGACGGCTCCGACGGAAAAGGTCGCGGCGGATGTCAGAGCGGCCTGAATCGGCCGCGCGGTGCTGATTTCGGAAATGCCCAGTTCGTCGCGCGCATGGGCGGCAAGGGCGTCGACATTCATCAACTGCGTCGCCACCTGACCGGCGAGATCGGACGTCAGGCCGCGTTCGACATAGATGTCGCGCAATTCCTCCCATTCCGTATGCGGTTGCTGGGCCAGCGCCTTCTTTTCCTTGGCCAGATCGGCGCGCTCGGTATCGGATTGGGCGCTGACGGAAACATATTCGCCCGCCGCCATAGACATGGCGCCAGCGACCAGCGCGGCGATGCCGGAAAGAAGGATGGTATCCCGCGCCGCGCCGGAAGCCGCGATGCCGGTCAGCAGGCTGGCGGTCGAGACGATGCCGTCATTGGCGCCCAGCACGGCGGCGCGGAGCCAGCCGACCCGGTTGACATAATGGACCGCGTGATGGCCGTCGATCACGTCCATGTCCTGTATGGTTGTGGACTGTTCCATGCGCCCTGTCCCTTGACTGCGTCCCCTGAATGCCCGGCATTGGCTAACAGATGAGAGGATCGGCGCAAGGCCTTCTATCCACTCAGCCCCTCGGCCTTTTCCGCCAGTTCCAGCCAGCGCTCCTCCGCCGCGTCCTTTTCGGCGCGGGCCTTTTCGATCGCCTTGGTGAGCGTGTCGAATTTTTTCGGATCGCGGCTGTAGAGACTGGGGTCGGCCAGCGCTTCCTCGTCGCGGGCGATGGCGGCCTCGATCTCCTCGATGCGCCTGGGGATCAGGTCGAAATCGCGCTGGTCCTTGTAACTGAGCTTGGTCGAGGCGCTTTTCTGCGGCGAGGGCGCGGCGGCCTTCTTCTCGGCCTTGGGCGCATTTTTCGGCTGGCGCTTGGCGACCCAGTCGGCATAGCCGCCGACGATCACGTCGATCGTGCCGGAGCCATCCAGCCCCAGCGTCACGGTGACGGTACGATCGAGAAAGTCGCGGTCGTGGCTGACGATCAGGACCGTGCCCTCATAATCGACAATCACTTCCTGGAGCAGATCGAGCGTTTCGAGGTCGAGATCGTTGGTCGGCTCGTCGAGGATCAGCAGGTTCGATTCGCGGGCGAATTCGCGCGCGAACAAGAGCCGCGAACGTTCGCCGCCCGAGAGCGTCCCCACCTTCGCTTCAGCCAGCGAGGGGTCGAAGAGGAATTCCTTGAGATAGCCGTGGACATGTTTCCGCACGCCGCGCACGTCGATCCAGTCGCCGCCTTCGGCCAGCACATCCCGGACGCGCTTGTCGGACTGCATCAGGCTGCGCTGCTGGTCGATGAAGATCATGTCGAGCGACTTGGCCTGTTTGACCTGGCCCGAGTCGGGCGCGAGTTCGCCGGTCAGCAGCTTCAGGAGCGTGGTCTTGCCGGCGCCATTGCCGCCGACGATGCCGATGCGGTCGCCGCGCTGGATGCGCAAGGAGAAGTCCTTGATGACCGTGCGATCACCGAAATTTTTCGTGACATGCTCGGCGGTGATGACGCTTTTCGTCTTGTTGTCGTCGCTGGCGACGGCGATCTTCGCGACGCCCTGCGGCCCCACCATGGCGGCGCGTTGGGCGCGCATTTCCCAGAGTTTTGCGAGGCGGCCCTGGTTGCGCTTGCGCCGCGCGGTGACGCCGCGTTCCAGCCAGTGCGCTTCGATCTTGAGCTTCGCGTCCAGCTTTTCGGCGGCGCGGGCTTCCTCGGCATAGACCGCTTCCATCCATTCCTCGAAACCGCCGAAGCCGATTTCATTGCGGCGGATGCCTCCGCGATCCAGCCAAAGGGTCTGGCGCGTCAGCCGGGTCAGGAAAGCACGGTCGTGGCTGATGACGATGAAGGCGCCGTTATAGCGGCTGAGCCAGCCCTCCAGCCAGTCGATCGCGTCGATGTCGAGATGGTTGGTCGGCTCGTCCAGCAGCAGCAGGTCGGGTTTGCTCGCCAGTGCGCGGGCGATCGCGGCGCGGCGGCGCTCGCCGCCCGACGCGGTCGCGGCTTCGCGGTCGAGGTCGGTGCCAAGCTGGCTGGCGATGGCGTCGACTTCATGGGCGGGCGGCGCGAACTGGCCCGCCAGCGCGAAATCGCGCAGCGTGGCGAAGCCGGCGACATCAGGATCCTGCTCCAGCATGATGACGCGTGCGCCGGGGCGGACGGAACGGTTGCCCTCATCCGGTTCGATCTGGCCGGCGATGAGTTTCAGCAGCGTGGTCTTGCCCGCGCCGTTGCGGCCGATCAGCGCCAGCCTGTCCTTCTCTCCGACGAAAATGTCGAGATTGCGGAAAAGCCAATGGGTGCCTTGCGAGAGGCCGAGATTTTCGAAGGAAAGGATAGGAGCCGCCATGGGCGTGCAGCTAGGCGTTCGGGCGTCCCAGAGCAAGAGGCGTCCCAAAAGGGGGAACCGGAAGCTGTCTGACGGCTTTCAACGCATGTCAGCGTCCGTTCATCGCAACCGTCACAATAGACATGCATCGCTTTTTGAGGAGAAAGCCCCGTGAAATCAAAGGCTATGAAATCAATGTTCGCCCTGATGGCCCTTGGCGCTGCCCTGCCGGTTTCGGCCATGGCGCAGACCAGTGTCACCATCGCTGAAACCGCGCCGATCGTGACGCTGAACGTGACGGAAACCGTCGAAGCCGCGCCCGACATGGCGACAGTGGGCACCGGCGTCCAGACCCGCGCCCAGACCGCCGCCCAGGCGATGCGCGACAATGCGGCGCAGATGGACAAGCTGATCGCCGCGCTGGTGAAGGCGGGAATCCCTAAGAAGGATATTCAGACCAGCGGTATCAACCTTTCCGCGCAATATGATTACAGCAATCGCGACGGGCAGCCGTCGGGGCCGCGCTTCATCGGTTATGAAGCATCGAATCAGCTTTCGGTGAAGCTGCGCGACATCAAGAAGGTCGGGACATTGCTCGACACCATGGTGGAGGCCGGGGCGACCAATGTGAACGGGCCGAGCTTCTCAATCAGCGATCCCACGCCGATGCTGGCGCAGGCGCGGGCGGCGGCGCTCAAGACCGCCAGGGCGCAGGCCGATTTCTACGCGCAGGCGGCAGGCTATCGGTCGGCGCGGCTGGTTTCGCTGGCGGAGAGCAATAGCGGTGGCCAGCCGCCCATGCCGATGATGGTGACGGCGCGGTTCAAGGCGGATTCGGCGCCCGCCACGCCGGTCGAGCCGGGGCAGGTCGGGTCTTCGGTGACGCTGACGGTGCAGTACGCGCTGGAGAAATAGGCGGCGGAGCTGCGGTTTTTGGTTATCGGGTGCCGTCAAAGCCGCCGTGCTCCTGCGCAGGCAGGAGCCCAGTCCTGCCCTCAGTGGATCATCGCATCGTCCGAACTGGGCTCCTGCCTTCGCAGGAGCACGGTTCACCTGAAGGCGAACATCGATGTCTGCCATCCCCCTACCCCCATTCACCACCTGTTCAATGGTTCCCGGCTATGCCAAGGTCATGCGAATGATGCGGTTCAGACTGATAGCAGGGCTGGGAGCCATGGCGGCACTTTTCGTCACGAATCCCGCCGCTTATGCCAGCAGCCAGCGCGACGAGCAGGATGCCGCGCGGCGGGCCATGCTGGACGGACAGGTCATGCCCTTTTCCGTCATCAAGCGCCGGGTCGACGCCGCCATGGGCGGCGCCACCTATCTGGGCAGTGAGTTCAACCCCTCCACCAACCGATATCGCCTGAAATATGTGAAGGACGGCAAGGTGCTATGGGTTGATGCGGACGGTCGCACGGGCGATATAATCGGCTGGGCGCGTTAAGTGCGCGCCGCCTGACCTTTGGGCACAACAACAGAAACGGGGCCATATGCGTCTGCTGATCGTCGAAGATGAACCTAGCCTCGGGCAACAGCTCCGCAATACGCTGGAGGGCGCGGGTTACGCCGTGGATCTGGCCGATGATGGCGAGGACGGGCATTTTCTGGGCGCGACCGAAAGCTATGACGCGGTGGTGCTGGACCTGGGCCTGCCGACCATCGATGGCCTGACGGTGCTGGACCGCTGGCGCAAGGAAGGCCGCAGCTTTCCGGTGCTGGTGCTGACCGCGCGCGATAGCTGGTCGGACAAGGTGGCGGGCCTGGACGCTGGCGCGGACGACTATCTCGCCAAGCCCTTTCAGAGCGAGGAACTGATCGCCCGCCTGCGCGCGCTCATTCGCCGTGCTTCGGGCAATGCGTCGAGCGAGCTGACCGCCGGTGACGTGCGGCTGGACACGCGATCGGGCAAGGTGACGCTGAAGGGCGAGCCGGTGAAGCTCACCGCGCAGGAATATAAGCTGCTTTCCTACCTGCTCCACCACAAGGGCAAGGTGGTGAGCCGCACCGAGTTGATCGAACATATTTACGACCAGGATTTCGACCGCGATTCCAACACGATCGAAGTGTTCGTCACGCGCATCCGCAAGAAGCTGGGCGCCGACGTCATCACGACGATCCGTGGCCTGGGCTACAGCCTCGACGAACCGGGACGGTAATCGGGGCCGAGGTTCCGGCGCCCGCGATGACCGATCCCCACGCTCCTTCCCAGGTTCTCTCCACCGGCTCGCTGAGTCGCCGGATGATCGGCATTGCCGCGCTGTGGATCAGCCTGCTGCTGCTGGGCGGCGGGCTGGCGCTGGACCGCGTGTTGTCCGACGCGATCACGCGCAATTTCGACGACGGGATGAACTATGTCCTGACCGCCATGATCGCGTCGGCGGAAATCGGCCCGGATGGCGAAGTATTGTTCAACCGCGAACCCGCCGACCAGCGTTTCCTGGAGCCCAATAGCGGCATTTACTACCAGATCAGCGGCAAGGGGCATGAGGATTGGCGGTCGCGGTCGCTGTGGGACCGGGCGCTCAAGGTCAATCCCGAGCATCATGACGACGCCCCGCACATTTATGACAGCAACCAGTTTCCCGGCGAAGACCTGCGCGTCATGGAGCGCAGCATCATCCTGCCGGGGTCGGACACGCGCTGGATGTTCATGGTGGCGCAGGCGCGCGAAGGGCTGGACGCGCAGATCAAGACATTGCGGTCGACCCTGTTCGAAAGCTTCGCGCTGCTGGCTCTGGGGCTGATCGTGCTGGCGACGTTGCAGACGCTTTACGGGCTGCGGCCGCTGCGCAAGGTGCGGCATGAGATCGTGCGGATGCGGGCGGGCGAGAAGAATCGCGTGACCGAGCCGATGCCCGCCGAAGTCCTGCCCATGGTCGAGGAACTGAACGCCCTGCTCGCCCATAATGAGCGGCAGGCGGAGGAAGCGCGGACCCATGCGGGCAATCTCGCCCATGCGCTCAAGACACCACTGACCGTGATCATGAACGCCGCCACCGCGCAATCGCCCGATCTGGGCGACACGGTGATCCGCGAAGCGACGACGATGCGGCGGCAGGTCGACCACCACCTCGCCCGCGCCCGGGCCGTGGGGCGGCGCGGCGCGGCGCACAGCCGGGCGGAGGTCTGGGCCAGCCTGGATGCGGTCGAGCGCGCGGTGCAGCGGCTCTATCCGGACGTGCGGATCGACATGGATGGCGACAAGGAGGCCGCCGTTCGGGTCGAGCGGCAGGACCTGGACGAGATGTTGGGCAATCTGGTCGAGAATGCCGCCAAATATGGCGGCGGCAGCGTGTTCGCGACCGTCGGGCGCCGGGGATCGATGATTGAAATCCTGGTCGAGGATGACGGGACGGGCATTGCCAAGGCGGACCGCACGCGCATTTTCGACCGGGGCGTCCGGCTCGATTCGGGAAAGCCGGGCACCGGCCTTGGCCTGGCCATCGTGCGCGATGTCGCGGAAATCTATGGCGGGTCGGTCGCGCTGGAAGAAAGCGAGGATCTGGGCGGCGCGATGGTCCGGCTGCGGCTGCCTGCGGCCTGATGCGGCGGCCCTTCTATCTGGTTGGCGGGTTCCTGTCGCTCGGACTGGGGACGATCGGAGCCTTTCTGCCGCTCCTGCCGACCGTGCCTTTCATGATTTTGGCGGCCTTTTGCTTTGCGCGGTCGAGCCCGGCGCTGGAGGCTCAACTGCTTGAGCATCGCCATTTCGGATCGCATATCCGCCGCTGGCGGGAGAAGGGCGCGATCAGTCGGCGGGGGAAGAAGGCCGCATTGGCGGCCTTTGCGTTCAGCGTGGTGCTCGCGTTGGTATTTTCACCTTTTCCATGGTTCCTGCTACCGATCGCAGCGGCACTGATCGGCGGAACCTGGATATGGACCCGGCCGGAATAATAAGCCCGCAAACTCGCGTAACGCCGTGCCGATCAGTTCATCGCCAGGATCATGTTCCGCACTTGCGGATAGACCTGCTTTTCCCATTTGCTGCCGGAAAACACGCCATAATGGCCGACGCCAGGCTGGAGATGATGGCGCTTCAGATGCGGGCGCAGGCCCGTGCAGAGCGCATGGGCGGCCGCCGTCTGGCCCACGGCGCAGACATCGTCCTTTTCGCCCTCGACGGTCAGCAGGGCGGTGTTGCGGATCGCGCCCGGATTGACCTTCCGCCCGCGATAGGTGAGTTCGCCCTTGGCCAGTAAGGTCCGCTGGAACACCTTGTCCACGGTTTCGAGGTAGAATTCCGCCGTCATGTCGAGCACGGCGAAATATTCCTGGTAGAAGGTCTTGATCTTGTCGGCCTCCACCTGCTTGCCGTCGGCCAGCAATTGGTAAAGTTCGCGATGCGCCGCGCCGTGGCGATCCATGTTCATCGACATGAAGGCGGAAAGCTGGAGAAAACCGGGATAGACCCGCCGGCCACGCCCCGGATAGCGCATCGGCACCATGCTGATCAGATTTTCCTCGAACCATTCGATCGACTGATCATTGGCGAGTTCGTTGACCACCGTGGGCGCGGCGCGCGTGTCGATCGGCCCGCCCATCAGCGTCATGGAACGCGGGGTCGCGGGATCCTTGTCCTCCGCCATGATCGACACCGCCGCCATCGCCGGAACGCAGGGCTGGCACACCGACACCAGATGCGACCCCGGCCCCAGTTCCTGCATGAAGGTCATGATATAATCGACATAATCGTCGAAACCGAAGCGCCCGGCACTCAGCGGCACGTCGCGGGCGTTCTTCCAGTCGGTGATGTAGACGTCATGGTCGCGCAGCAGGGTCTGGCAGGTGTTGCGCAGCAAGGTCGCGAAATGGCCGGACATGGGCGCTACCACCAGCACCTTGGGCTGGGCGGTCTCCACATCGTCCTTCGCGAAGTGCAGCAGGTTGCCAAAGGGCAGGTCCAGCGCCACTTCTTCCCGAACGGAGACGACCGCATTGCCGCTGTGCACCTCCGTTATTCCATAGGCCGGGCGGCGATGCGTCAATTTCGCGCCCTGGAAAACGTCCATCAGGGCAAACATGCGGCGCGGCACGGGCCAATCCCCGGCGGGACCCATCCTGTCCTTGAACGAAAGAGCGATCTGAGCACCGAATCGCGCGGGGGCCATCATGTCGTTCCAGGCCTGATAACCACTATATAGCATCATCATTTTGCTCAAAATGCGTCCTAAGCTCTTCCGGCACCGATTCGGCCTTCTGTACAATCGTTATACAGCTTTTCGATATTGCACCGCATCATGATTGATGGAAACATAGAGCCGAAGCGGGAGGATTGCCATGGCCGACGCCGAATTAACCATTTCCAGCAAGACTTATTCATCCTGGTCCCTGCGCGGATGGCTGTTGTGCCGTCTGGCTGGCCTGAAGGTCGTGGAAAAGACGATCGCGCTCGATGATCCTGAAAACAGGGCGGAATTGCTGCTCCTGTCGCCTTCCGTTCTGGTGCCGCGGCTTACCCATGAAGGGGCGAGCGTATGGGATACGCTCGCAATCGCGGAATATCTGCATGAGCTTTATCCGCATGCCGGGCTTTATCCGGCGGATCGGATCGCCCGCGCGCATTGCCGGTCGGTTTCGGGCGAGATTCATTCCGGTTTCATCAACCTGCGGTCCGCCCTGCCCATGAACCTGAAGGTCAGGCATGAGAAATTTCCTGTCTTTTCAGGCGCCAAGCAAGACATTGAGCGGATCGAGGAGATCTGGACCGAATGCCTGAACGCCTATGGCGGTCCCTGGCTGTTCGGGGAACGGCCGACCGTGGCCGATGCGATGTTCGCGCCCGTGGCGCAGCGTTTCCTGACCTATGCCGTGGCGCTGTCGTCCAAATCCGCCGCCTATTGCAACTGGAGCAACGACTGGGACCTGATGCGCGAGTGGATCGACGCGGCGCGCAAGGAGAAGGACGAGGTCGAGGAACTGGAAGTCGAGTTTTAGGGCCAATCGACATTCAGCCCTGACGGCCTACAAAGGCCTAGCTCTCGATCCCGCTCAACCATTCGGCAATCATCGCGCGACCGGCGGCGACGGCGCCTGGGCCATGATCGGCATGGTCCTGCCGCAGGGCGATGCCGCATTGCTTCGCTATGTCGAGATCGGCCCAGAAATGCGTGAGCCAGTCCTCAAAGCGTGGGTCTTCGCCCATTTCCGCGTGGAATTGCAGCGCAAGCAGGTTGCGTCCCCGGCGGAACGCCTGATGCGCGTAATTTTCGGTCGAGGCGAGCAGGTCGACACCGGCGGGCAGGTCGAATGTGTCGCTGTGCCAGTGCAGCACCGGCACATCCTCCAGATGACGAAGCGGGGAATCGGCCCCCGCCCCATTCAACCTGACCGGCGCGAAGCCCAGTTCCATATGACCGCCGGGATAGACGGGAGCGCCCAGAGCCGCGGCGATCATCTGGCTGCCGAGGCAAACGCCGAGCGTCGGCAGATCCTGCTCCAGCCGGGCCGCGAGCTTTTCGATCTGGTGGGGTATCCAGGGGTGAATATCATGCTCATAGACGCCCATCGGGCCGCCCATCATGATCAGCAGGTCGGGCGTGCAGAGGTCCGCCTCGAAAAAATCGGGACTGGCGACGTCAATCCGCTCGATCTCAAAGCCTGCGGCCTCGATCGGCTGGAGATACCCCGCCGCTCCTTCGCGCGGCACATGACGGACGATCAGCGCTTTCTTCATCTCTACCGCGTTGGTAGCCAAATGAATCGCCGGCCGCCACCCCAGCCTTTCTTGGCTTTGCGAAATAACTGCTATGGGCGCGCGACCCGACGGATGCGCCAGAGCGCGGCAAAGCCGATGCCGCTCCAGATGATATTGAGCACCATCGAGGGGATGGCGCCATGCCACCAGGTGTTGAGGACGAAGAAGGCCGCGCCGAGCGCGTTCATCCATTGGAAGGCCGGTGATGCGCCGGAAAGGCGGCCCATCGAGACGAGGATATAAGCGCCCAGGACGAGGATCGCGCCGAGCCAGCCGACGGCTTCCACAAGGATGGTCAAGATCGTACCCCCAAAAAAGAAAGGGGCCGCCTCCTTTGCGGGAGGCGGCCCTTCTTTCCTTATCTCAGCGCCTCAGCCGATCAAGCGGCGAGCTTGCGCAGCACATATTGGAGGATGCCGCCGTTCAGGAAGTAATCCAGTTCGTTGACGGTATCGATGCGGCAGAGCGCGGTGAAGGTGAAGGTCGAACCATCGGCGCGCTTCACGATCACGTCCACATCCTGGCGGGGCTTGAGGCCCGCGACATTCTGGATCGTGAAGGTCTCGTCGCCCGTCAGGCCCAGCGTGTCCTTGTTCTGCCCGTCCTTGAACTGGAGCGGCAGCACGCCCATGCCGACCAGGTTCGAGCGGTGGATACGCTCGAAGCTCTCGACGATGACCGAGCGGACGCCCAGCAGGTTGGTGCCCTTCGCCGCCCAGTCGCGCGACGATCCGGTGCCATATTCCTTGCCGCCGATGACGACCAGCGGCGTGCCGTCGGCCTTGTGCTTCATCGCCGCGTCGTAGATCGGCAGCACTTCGCCGTCATATTTCGTCATGCCGCCTTCGACGCCGTCCAGCATCAGGTTCTTGATGCGGATATTGGCGAAGGTGCCGCGCATCATGACTTCGTGATGGCCACGGCGCGCGCCGTAGCTGTTGAAGTCGGCCTGCGCGACCTGACGCTCCTGCAACCACTTGCCGGCCGGCGAAGTCGCCTTGATCGAGCCTGCGGGCGAGATGTGGTCGGTGGTGATCGAGTCACCGAAGATCGCCAGCGGCTTGGCTTCGATGATGTCGGTGACCGGCGCCGGGGTCATGCTGAGACCCTCGAAATAAGGCGGGTTGGCGACATAGGTCGAACCGGCGCGCCAGCTATAGGTGTCCGAACCCGTGACGTCGATCGCCTGCCAGTGCGCGTCGCCCTTGTAGACGTTGGCGTAGCGTGCCTGGAACATCGCACGGTCCATGCAGCCCGCCATGGTCGTGGCGACCTCGTCATTGGTCGGCCAGATGTCCTTCAGGTAAACGTCATTACCCGCCGTGCTGACGCCGATCGGGGTGGTGATGAAGTCCTCGATCACCGTGCCCTTAAGCGCATAGGCGACGACCAGCGGCGGGCTGGCAAGGAAGTTGGCGCGCACGTCAGGCGACACGCGGCCTTCGAAGTTGCGGTTGCCGGAGATCACGGCAGCGGCGACGAGGCCGTTTTCGTTGATCGCCTTGCTGATCGGCTCGGCCAGCGGGCCGGAGTTGCCGATGCAGGTGGTGCAGCCATAGCCGACCAGGTTGAAGCCGACCGCGTCCAGATGCTCCTGGAGGCCAGCCTTGTTCAAATAGTCGGTGACGACCTGCGAACCGGGGGCAAGCGAGGTCTTGACCCAAGGCTTGGGCTTCAGGCCCAGTTCGTTCGCCTTCTTGGCGACGAGGCCGGCGGCGACCAGAACGCCGGGGTTCGACGTGTTGGTGCAGCTGGTGATCGCGGCGATGGTGACGTCGCCGTCGCCAATGTCGAAATCCTTGCCCTCGACCGGAACGCGCTGCTGCGCCTTCTTGTAGACGTTCGCCAGGTCGGCGTTGAACACGTCATCGACTTGCGGCAGCGACACGCGGTCCTGCGGACGCTTGGGACCGGCAAGGCTGGGGACGACAGTGGCGAGGTCCAGCTCCAGCGTATCGGTGAAGACCGGCTCGACGGCGGGGTCGATCCAGAAGCCCTGCTCCTTGGCATAGGCTTCCACCAGCGCGATATTCTCTTCGGTGCGGCCGGTCAGGCGCATATAGTCCAGCGTCTTGTCGTCGATGCCGAAGAAGCCGCAGGTCGCGCCATATTCCGGCGCCATGTTGGCGAGCGTCGCGCGGTCGGCCAGCGACAGCGAGGCGAGGCCGGGGCCGAAATATTCGACGAAGCGGCCGACTACGCCCTTGGCGCGCAGCATCTGCGTAGCGGTCAGCACCAGATCGGTGGCGGTCACGCCTTCCTTCAGTTCGCCGGTCAGCTTGAAGCCGACGACTTCGGGGATGAGCATGGAGACGGGCTGGCCCAGCATCGCCGCTTCAGCCTCGATGCCGCCCACGCCCCAGCCCAGAACGCCCAGGCCGTTGATCATCGTGGTGTGGCTGTCGGTGCCGACGCAGGTGTCGGGATAGGCGACGGTGACGCCGTCCGGGCCTTCGCTCGACCATACCGCCTGCGCGATATTTTCCAGGTTCACCTGATGGCAGATGCCGGTGCCCGGCGGCACGGCGTAGAAATTGGCGAGGCTCTTGCTGCCCCATTTCAGGAAGTCGTAGCGCTCCATATTGCGCTGATATTCGATTTCCACATTCTGCTCGAACGCCTTGGGCGTGCCGAATTCGTCGACCATGACCGAGTGGTCGATGACGAGGTGGACGGGCACCTGCGGGTTGATCTTGCTGGCGTCGGCGCCCAACGCGGTCATCGCGTCGCGCATGGCGGCCAGGTCGACCACGCAGGGAACGCCGGTGAAGTCCTGCATCAGCACGCGGGCGGGGCGATACTGGATCTCACGCTCCGCCTTGCCCTTGTCATTCTGCCAGGCGACGATCGCCTTGATGTCGTCGGTGGTGACGGTGACGCCATCCTCGAAACGGAGCAGGTTTTCCAGCAGCACCTTCATCGAGAAAGGCAGGCGCGAAACGTCTCCAAGCTTCGCAGCGGCCTTTTTCAGCGAATAATAGGCAATGTCCTTGCCGCCGACCTTCAAAATGTCGCGCGTGCCGAGTGTGTCCTGTCCGATGGCGGTCATGAGTCGTGCGTCTCCTCGCAGTGCCCCGACCATGCGAAGGCAGGATGACGCAGTTCCACCAGAGGCTCGCCGGACGGCGGAAAACTACCGAACGGAAAGGTGGCGGGATGCGCCCCAACTCACGGCCGAAGCGGGTATGTCCCGATGCGCGCCGCCATAGCGCCTGCGCGCCTCAAGTCAAATGCGAAGGCGCGAAAATGGGACAGTGGCCGGAATCTTTCTTGTAGACGCGATCATCCGGCGCGGGATACATTGAGTTGCAGCCGCGTTCTGATGCAAGGAGCGGGCTCTGCAGAGATGATAAGGGTCGCTCGCTCTGACGTTCGTCGTTGCATCCAAGCTGATGTAAAGCTCGGGGGTATTTCCGATTTTTGCGTCGATGCCGTGATATGTGTCTGAGGAGGAAGAGACGATGCGCCCAGTGTCCAACCTCGCGACCGGCAAGTCATTTGACCCGGCCTTAAGGGGTTACATCATTCATTATCATCCGGGGCAAGCCAATCATTGCCCCAGTTGCGGCCGCAGCCAGTGGATGGTCGGCCGGCTGATGGCGGAATGCGCCTATTGCGAAACAGCGCTTCCGCTGGAGAATAATCGGGGGTTCGGAGCCTGTGCGCGCTTTGTCAGCACGCATGACGTCATGACGTCCTACGACCCTCGCGACTCGATCAATCCCTGACGGGAAGAAGGCCGCTGGCCGTCAGGCCGCGGCCACCCCTTCCACCTCCACTATGCCATTCCCGGCATAATAGCCCTGCACCCGCACCCGTTTTTCGACATGATCGACGGGCACGCGCAGCAACACCAACCGGAAACTGCCACCCAGATCGCGCTGGAGCAGGAATCCGGCCTCATCGCGTATCAACCGGCCGGTTTCGTCCACTCCAGCGCCAATATCAGTCATAACGCGTCAATCTATCGCGTTCTTGATGCCCTTGCCAGCCAATAGGCCAAGGACGAGGAAGATCGCGAACAGCGCGATCGCCAGCACGAACAGAAACTTGGCGATGCCGACAAATGTGCCCGCCGCGCCGCCAAAGCCCAATATGGCCAGTAGGGCGGCGATCACGAGCGAAATGATGGCCAGACGGATCATGCGACACTCCTTTCGTTGAAAGACCTCGCTTTTCCAACGGATGGTGAGGCGGCGGGTTCCGGCGGGCGGCGCTTTTGCGAAGTTGCGACATTCCAATCCTCCCCACGCTTCGCGCAGGGAGGAATTTGGGCCGATGCGCGCTATCATCTATTTGCGTCGCTCATTTGAAATATTCTGCTTCCTCATAACGGCAATTCGGCATCAAACGGCTGGCCGCTGCCATAGCCTGCATCTTCAAGAGGACATTTTGACCTATTGGAGGCCTGCCCGATGAAATTCACCCGTTTGATGAGCGCGACCCTGATCGCGGGCGTCGCCGTTGCCGCCGCCGCGCCGCTGAGCGCGCACGGCATCTGGTTCGCGCAGCGCGCCAAGCAGTTGGCGCTGATCTATGGCGTGGGCGCGGACGATCTGGACGCGGTCAAGCGCCTGCCGCTGGTCAAGACGGTGACCGGCTATGACAGCGACTGGGCGCCGGTGAACACCTCGCTTCGGGCGGCGGGCGCGATCCCGGTGGTGGACAGCGACGAACCGATCGCCGCTGTCGCCGCGATCATGGACTATGGCTATTGGAGCAAGACGCCCGACGGCGAATGGCACAATAAGGGCCGCGACGAAGTGCCCAACGCCACGCTGGCCGAACATAATTTCAAATATGCCGTGCATCTGACCCAGGTGCCGACCAAGCCGGTTCCGCTGCTGGAGGGCCACACGCTCCAACTGGTGCCCGCCGACCTCGCCATCCCGCAGAAGATGGGCGAGCCGATGAAGGTGCGCGTCTATTACAAGGGCAAGCCGATCGCCGGCGCGACCGTCATGCAGGATTATGTGAACGATCCCGACGAAGCCGCGCCCGCCAAGACCGGCCCGGACGGCACCGCGACGATCAAGCTGCGCAATCAGGGCATCAACGTGCTGATGGCGATCTATGTCGGCCAGACCACCGACAAGAAGGTCGATCATGAGGAATATCGCGCCTCGCTGTCCTTCGTCCTGCCGCATCTGCCGGAATAAGCCCCCTTCCCTTTCACGGAGACTTCCCATGAAGACCGATCTTTTCCGCAGCGCTATCGCCGCCCTCGCCCTGATCGCCGCTCCGGCGGTCGTCCACGCCCATGGCAGCATGAAGCCGCAGCATGGCGGGATGGTCCAGATGACGGGCGAAACCATGTTCGAGCTGGTCACCGGCCCCAAGGGCGTCGACGTGTATCTCAGCGAAGAGGATGAGCCGATCCCGGCCGCCAGCTACACCGCCAAGCTGACCCAGACCGCCGCGGGCAAGAAGACCGAAGCGGCGCTGAAGGCCGCGGGCGGCAACAAGCTCAGCGCGCCGGGCTTCAAGGCCGCCAAGGGCGCGAAGATCGTCGTCGCGCTGATCGACAAGAACGGCGCCAAGACCTTCGCCACCTTCCAGACGAAGTAAGAGCGGCCATGCACAGCGCGACCCTTAACCCGCTTGTCAGTCCCACGATGCGGCGGGTCGCGCTGCTGGCTCTGGGGCTGGTGTTGGCATTCCTGAGTTCGACGCTCTGGGCGCATGGCGTCAATGAGAATGACAAGGCCTTCATCGAAGGCGCCTCGGGCGTCAACATCATCCCCTACATGTATCTGGGGGCCAAGCATATGGTCACGGGATATGACCATCTGCTGTTCCTCGCCGGGGTCATCTTCTTCCTTTACCGGCTGAAGGATGTCGGCGCCTATGTGACGCTGTTCGCCATCGGGCACAGCACGACGCTGCTGCTCGGCGTGATCTTCGACATTCGCGCCAATCCCTTCATCATCGACGCCATCATCGGCCTGTCGGTGGTCTATAAGGCGATCGACAATCTCGACGGGTTCCGCACCTGTCTGGGTTTCTCACCCAATCCCAAGGCGGCGGTGCTGATCTTCGGCTTCTTCCACGGCTTTGGCCTGGCCACCAAGTTGCAGGAACTGACGCTGGCGAAGGACGGGATGATCCCCAACCTCATCAGCTTCAATATCGGCGTCGAAATGGGCCAGTTCATGGCGCTGACCATCATCCTGCTGCTGATGAACCTCTGGCGCATGAGCGACAGTTTCCGCCGCAGCGCCATCCTCGCCAACGCCGCGCTGATGACCGCCGGTTTCGTTCTGATCGGCTATCAGTTGGCCGGCTATTTTACTCAGGGTGCCTGACATGAACACGCAGAGTATTTCCGCGCTTCCTGCCCAAATTTCGCCCTCTCCCTCCACGCTGGCCAAGGCGACCGGCGGCGCGGCGCTCGCCGCCGCCGCGATCCTGACGCTGTTCGTGCTGCCCGCCGAATATGGCGTCGACCCGACCGGCGTCGGCACGGCGCTGGGCCTCACCGGCATGGTCGCGGGCAAGGCGGAAGCGGCACCTGCCGCCCCCGCCCCCGCCACGGCGAGCGACATTGCCACGCCCAGCAAGGCCAGCATCTCCAAGTCCACGCCCTGGCGTCAGGATGAAATGACCATCACCCTGCCCCCGCACAGCGGCCAGGAGGTGAAGGCGCATATGGAAAAGGGCGACAGCTTCATCTTCACATGGAAGTCGAGCGGCCCGATCAAGGCGGAGATGCATGGCGAGGAGCTGAACGCCGCCAACGATGCCTTCACCGATTATTGGAAGGAGCTGGAGATCGACGGCGGTCAGGGCGACTTCACCGCGCCCTTTGGCGGCATCCATGGCTGGTATTTCCGCAACAAGGGCGAAACGCCTGTGACGGTTACGGTGAAGACGGTCGGTTTTTACAAGGATCTCTATCAGCCCAAGGCTGAGTGAAGAGCGTAGACAATATTTTGAGCATGGCCTGTCCACCAAACGCTCCGTGTTCCTGCGAAGGCAGGAACCCAGATCAGACGGCGGAACTGGGCTCCTGCCTTCGCAGGAGCACGCTGCAAATCAAACAGGCCATGCTATAAAATCACCTCACAAGGACAGGTGCCATGAGCAGTATCGCGGGCCAAGCGCCCCCCATCGGCCTAAGGGCCACAGCAACCCCCATGGACGCTGCCAAGGCGCGCACGCGGCTGATCGCCATCGATGCGCTGCGTGGGCTCGTCATGCTGTTCATGCTGGTCGACCATGTGCGCGAGACATGGTTCCTGCATTTGCAGGTGACCGATCCCGTCAACGCCAACACGACCGATCCGGGGCTGTTCTTCACCCGCCTGCTCTCGACCTTCTGCGCGCCGACCTTCGTGGCGCTGACCGGGCTTTCCGCCTGGCTCTACGGCCAGTCGCACAGCAAGGGGCAGGTGTCGGAATTTCTGTTCAAGCGCGGCCTCTTCCTGATTTTCCTGGAGTTCACGGTCGTCGGCTATGCCTGGCCGACGCAGGCGCCCGCCTTCCCGCCGACGGCGATCTGGTTGCAGGTGATCTGGGCGATCGGCCTCAGCATGATCGCGCTGGCCGCGCTGCTCCATCTGCCGCGCCCGGCACAATTTGCCGTGGGCCTTGCCATCGTCTGCCTGCACAATCTGCTCGACCCCATCAGGCTGACGGCGGACTCTCCCTATTTCATTCCCTGGGCGCTGCTGCACCAGCGCGACAAGTTCGAAATCGCCGGCACCCTGTTCAAGACGACTTATCCGGTGCTGCCGTGGATCGGCGTCATCCTGCTCGGCTATGCCTGCGGGCCGTGGTTCGCCAAGGGCAGCGATCCGGAAAAGCGCATCAAACGGCTCGTGATGCTGGGCCTCGGCCTCATCATCGGCTTCATCGTCATCCGCACCCTGAACGTCTATGGCGACAAGCCCTGGTTCATTGCGGAAACGCCGCTGCGCACGGTGATGAGCTTCCTGGCGCTCACCAAATATCCGCCCTCGCTGCTGTTCCTGATGCCGACCGTCGGCACCGGCTGCCTGCTGCTCGCGCTGTTCGAGACATATCAGGACAGCAAGGCGATGCCGCACCTCGCTCTGCTGGGCGGCGCGCCGATGTTCTATTACGTCCTGCACCTCTATACGCTGAAGCTCATCTACAATGTCGCGCTGGTTCTTTACGGCCCGACCAAGGGCACGGTGTTCGGCGTCGATCATCTGCGCTGGGTGTGGATCTGGGTCTTCATCCTGATCCCGGTGCTTTACTTCCCCACCCGCTGGTTCGCGCAGCTCAAGCAGCGGCGCAAGGACATCTGGTGGCTCAAATATCTCTGATCCCGAGTGCCTGCGGGTTCCCTGGCCGCCTTCCCCACGGAAGGCGGCCTTTTTCTTGGGATTTCAGGGCGCGAAGACGCCGGAAAACGGCCCGGTGAATCCTGCCGTGCAGAACCCCTTTTCACAATTATGCGCCGTGGGAGCCATCAAGTTTGACGTAATATTTCTGCAATGCAGACATAGCCTGATCTCAACAAGAGGCGACAAAACGCCCCGTGGACCGGCCCCGGAGAAAAGGACCTGGAAGATGTCCGACTGGAGAGAAGATAATGATAGGCCGGCTCACCCCGTTCGCAGGACAAATGGGAACAGCGATTTCATAAGGGGTAAGAATATGCGCAATTTTTCGGCTTTTCGTCTGGCCTTGACTGCCAGTGCCGCCGCCGTTGCACTGACGCCGGGCGCGCACGCGCAGACGGCAGGAGATGCCGCCGGCGAGACGATCGTCGTCACGGCCATGAAGCGCCAATATTTTGGCGACACGCCGGTCAAGGAAATCCCGCAGGCGGTGCAGTTCCTGGAAGGCAAGCTGCTCGACGATCTCAACATCACCCGCCTCGACACCGCGCTGGAACTGGCGAGCGGCGTTTCGAAGCAGAATAATTTCGGCGGCCTGTGGGACAGCTTCGCCATTCGCGGCTTTGCCGGGGATGAGAATTTCCCGAGCGGCTTCCTGGTGAACGGCTTCAACGGCGGCCGCGGCTATGGCGGCCCGCGCGATGCCTCCAACGTCGAGCGGATCGAAGTGCTGAAGGGTCCGAACTCGGCGCTCTTCGGACGCGGCGAGCCGGGCGGCACGATCAACATCGTCACGAAGAAGCCGGTGTTGGAAAAGACCTTCGGCAGCTTCGGCATCGCCGGCGGGAGCTGGAACACTTATCGGGTCGAGGGCGACTTCAACCTGCCTTTGAATGACATGTTCGCGGTGCGCCTGAATGGCGCGGTGGAAGATGCCAACAGCTTCCGCGACACGGTTCACACCCGCAAATATGTGCTGACGCCGTCCTTCATCGCGAAATTCTCCGACACGGACATCTTCACCTACGAACTGGAATATGTGAACCAGGAAGTGCCGTTCGAGCGCGGCGTTGTGGCGATCCCGACCATCAACGCCAACGGAACGATCAGCTATAATCTGGGCGCCATTCCCAATTCGCGCTTTCTGGGCAATCCCAATGACGGCCAGACCAAGGTCGAGGTGCTTGGCCATCAGGCGCAATATCAGCATGACTTCAGCGACGATTGGACGCTGATGCTGGGCGCCGGTTACAAGGACACGACGTTCGTCGGCTATTCCAGCGATCCGGAATTGGCGTTCAACAAGGCCAATCCTCTAGCCGGACGGCAAAGGATTTACGCCGACGGCCAGACCTTGTCCCGCCAGCGCCGCTTCCGCGACTACAGCACCAATCATATGGTGGTACGCGGCGAAATCAGCGGCAAGCTCGAGACTGGATCGATCGTGCACAATATCCGCATCGGCGCGGATTGGGATCGCTTCAAGATCGATACCTTCCAGACCCGCGTTCGCCCGAGCGCTACGGATCAGTCCTACTCGATCAACATTTTCAATCCGAACTACAACATCCCCGCGCCAATTCCGACGCAGCAGATCCAGAATTCGATCGAGATTCAGAAGGCCTGGGGCATCTACGCCCAGGATCAGATCGAGATCACCGAGCAGTTCAAGGTCCGCTTCGGCGGGCGCTACGATGATTTCAGCCAGAATATCCATATCCGGCTGCCGGGCGCGACCAATCCCAACCCGCGCAAAGCCTATACCAAGTTCAGCCCCATGGCCGGACTGGTGTTCGAGCCGACCCGCAGCATTTCGCTCTATGCCAGCTACGGCAAGGGCTTCCGTCCCAACAGCGGCATCGGCGCCGATCAACAGCCCTTCGCTCCGGAACTCAGCAAATCCTATGAAGTCGGCGCCAAGTTCGTGACGCCGGATGGCCGCATCACCAGCACTTTGTCGCTGTACACGATGAAGAAGACCAACGTGCTGAGCACCGATCCGGGCAACGCGAATTTCTCCAAGCCTGTGGGTTCCGCCAAGAGCAAGGGCATTGAGTTCGACCTGAACGCCAAGCTGCCCGCGGGGTTCGAAGCGTTCCTGACCTATGCCTATACCGATGCGGGCTGGGACAGCGCCGTTGGCGATCCCAATTTCAACCAGCAGATCCTTCCCGGCGATCCGCTGATCAACATTCCCAAGCATCAGGCCAATGCCCTGTTGTTCAAGAATTTCTCGATCGGCAATCATGAAGCGATGCTGGGCGCGGGCGTGAATTATGTCGGGCGGCGGCTGGGCGAGACGGCGACGACCTTCTTCCTGCCCAGCTATACGCTGGTAAAGGTCATAGGTTCGTTCAACATCACCGACCAGATCAAGCTGTCAGCCGACGTCAACAACCTGTTCGACAAGAAATATTACGCCAGCTCCTATGCGGCGCTGTGGGTCCAGCCGGGTGCGCCGCGCTCCTTCACGGTCCGCGCGACGTTCGATTTCTGATCTGCTGACATTCGGGCCTTTGAGGCTCGACCGGCCGCCGGCGACCACCCCTCCAAGCCTGATGGGTCGCCGGCGGTCTTTCCATGTTAGGAAAAGACCATGAACCGGGCGCGATGGCTTCGCCTTCACAAATATATCGGCCTTGCCATGGCGGCGTTCCT
The DNA here is from genome assembly GCF_036038995.2 of Sphingobium sp. SJ10-10. Lineage (NCBI taxonomy): Bacteria > Pseudomonadati > Pseudomonadota > Alphaproteobacteria > Sphingomonadales > Sphingobiaceae > Sphingobium > Sphingobium sp. SJ10-10. Next base: position 627,632 of record NZ_CP158132.1, on the reverse strand, counting down.
GCTGGTGCAGGCGACGACCGGAATGCTGCTGCTCTATCGCGGGCCGGTGGCGCGCTGGATCGATCCGGCGGGGCTGGTCAGCCATGGCACGGCGCCCGATATTTCGGCCGGGACAGCGGTGGCCAGGGCGGAGCGGGCATTGCCCGGCTTTGCCGTCGCACGCCTCTTCGCGCCCGATGTGGAGGGGGCGACTTACCTTGCGGAACTGACCGGGGCGCAGGGCACGCGCTATGCGTCGGTCGATCCGGCGGGCGGCGGCGTGCCGCGCAAGGGGTCGGTCTGGGCCTTTCCGGTGGAAGCCGCGCTTCAACTCCATTACCGGCTGATGGCGGGCAAGGCCGGAATGGCGGTCGTGCTGCTCAATGCGCTGGCCCTGTTGGCGATAGCGGGGACGGGCCTGGCCTATTGGTGGCCCAAAAAGGGGCCTATCTCGAAGCAACTCTCGATCCGCTGGAATCTCGCCTTTCGGCTAGTGCTGCGGCAGTTGCATCGGACGGTGGGCGTGCTGATGTCGGTCCTGCTGGGTTTCATGGCGGTGACGGGCTCGTTGCTGGTGGTGCCGGAACTGATCGGCGCGGACGCCCCCGCCCTTCAGCGGCCCGCTGCGAGCGCCCCCGCGATCGACCGGGCGTTGGCGCTGGCGCAGAGTGCTTTTCCCGACAGCGGCTTGCGAGATTTCCGCCTGACCGACGAGCGGCTGGTCGCCAATTTCCACGCGCCCGAGCGCAACCCCCGCGCCGTGCATCGCGCCATCGTGACGCTGACCGATCCGCATATCGTCAGCGCGACGCGGGCGGAGAAAAATGGCGCGCTCTGGATGACGGTGCTGCCGCTGCACACGGGCAACAGTTTCGGCATGATCGGCCCGATGGTGTTGATGCTGGTCGCGCTGGCGCTGCTCACCCTTACCCTTTCCGGACCGCTGATGTGGTGGCAGGCTCAGGCCATGCGCCGCCGGTCCGCCGCAAGAAAGCAGATGGCATGACCTTGCTCTATACATCCGATCCCGAACGCGGGCGCATCTGGCGGGAGATCTTCGCCGCCGAAGCGCCGGACATCGCCTTCGTGACGCCGGACGAAATGAACGATCCGGCAGCGATCCGCTATCTTGCGGCCTGGGATCCGTCGCGTGAGTTGCTGGAGCGGCTGACGGGCCTGCAAGCGCTGTTCTCGGTAGGCGCCGGAATCGACCAGTTCGACATGAGCAAGCTGCCGCCCCATGTCCGGCTGGTGCGGATGATCGAGCCGGGCATTGTCGAGGGCATGGTCGAATATGCTTGCGGGGCGGTGCTGACATTGCATCGGGGCTTCATCGACTATGGCCTGGCGCAAAGGGAGCATCGCTGGGCGCCGGTCAAGCTGGTGGCCGCCGCCGAGCGGCGGGTGGGCGTGATGGGACTGGGGCAATTGGGCCAGGCGGTGTTGAAGGCGCTGCGCCCCTTCGGCTTCGCGCTTTCGGGCTGGAGCCGGTCGCGGCATGCGATGGAAGGCGTCACCTGTCATGCGGGCGAGGCGGAGTTGGACACGTTTCTCGGCAGTTGCGACATTCTCATTTGCCTAGTGCCGCTGACCGTCGAAACCCGCGGTATTTTGTGCCGGGGGACTCTTTCGAAACTGCCGCACGGTGCCGCGCTGATCAATGTGGGAAGAGGCGGACATCTGGTGGAGCATGATCTGCTGTCGTTGCTCGATGAAAAGCACCTTTCCGCCGCAATTCTGGACGTGACCGAGCCGGAGCCGCTGCCTGAGGACCATCCCTTCTGGGATCATCCTCGTATCATGCTCACCCCGCATATCGCCAGCATGACTCGGGCCGACAGCGCGGCGCGTGCGCTCATCGCCAATGTCCGCAGGCTCGAAGCGGGCCAGCCCATGGACGGCGAAGTCAGCAAGGATCGGGGCTACTAGCCGCCCCTTCCGTCGTTCCCGCGCAGGCGGGAACCCATCTCCCGACCGTTCCGTCTAGTACTTCTTATGGGAGATGGATTCCCGCCTGCGCGGGAATGACGAAGAAGGAAGCTGAACCGCAATATTATCTGCCGCCCCCTCACCTTCCATGCTGCTAAATCCACCCCTCCACTCCCCCGATTGCCCTCCATCACCACCCACGGCAAACTATGCCGAAAGCATGGTATAAAAGGTCCAAATCTGCCCCTCGCCCCGAACCAATCGGAGACATGTTCCGGACAGCCCATGCCGTAATGGCCTCATCGAAACGGCCCACCGGCCATGCTCAACCAAGGGGAGTTCCACCCATGCCCAACTTCCGGCCCAAATATATCAGCTTCGACTGCTACGGCACACTGACCCGCTTCCGCATGACCGAGATGGCGACCGCCTTCATGGCCGATCGCGTCGCGGCCGAAGACCTGCCCGCCTTCTGCAAGGATTGGGGCGCCTATCGGCTGGATGAAGTGCTGGGCGCATGGAAGCCCTATCAGGAGGTCATCCGCAACTCCGTTCGCCGCACCTGCAAGAAATGGGGCGTGGAATATCGGGAAGCCGACGCCGACGCAGTCTATAACGCCGTGCCGACATGGGGTCCGCATGAGGATGTGCCGGGCGGTCTTTCCAAGATCGGGGACAAGATTCCGCTCGTCATCCTGTCCAACGCGATGAACGACCAGATCCATCACAATGTCGCCATGCTGGGCGCGCCCTTCCACGCCGTCTACACCGCGCAGATGGCGCAGGCTTACAAGCCGCGCATGCAGGCGTTCGAATATATGTTCGACCAGCTCGGCGCGAAGCCCGAAGAGATGATGCACGTCTCCTCCAGCTTCCGTTACGACCAGAACACCGCGACCGACCTGCATTTCGGCTGCCGCGTGTTCGTGGGCCGTGGACATGAGCCGTCCAACGCCTTCTATCGCGACGTCGAAATCCCGCATATCGGTGCGTTGCCGGCGGTCGTGGGTCTCTGATCCCAGCGATGCGCGCCTCCCCCCTCTCCTACTGGCTCGCAAGTGCCCCCGCCTTCACCGGCGGGGCGCAAGGCGCGATCGAAGGCAAGACTGACGTCGCCATTATCGGCGGCGGCTTTACCGGGCTTTCGGCGGCGCTGGCGCTGGCCAAGCGCGGCGCGAGCGTCGTGCTATTGGAGGCGGGGCATGTTGTCGGAGAGGCTTCGGGTCGCAATGGCGGCCAGTGCAATAACGGCACGGCCCATGACTATGGCGCCCTCTCCGCCCGCTTCGGCAAGGACATCGCCAAGGCCTATTATCGCGCCCATTGCGACGCGGTGGATATGGTCGAGCGGATCGTGGCGGAGGAAGGCATTGATTGCGCCTTCAACCGCTGCGGCCGGGTGAAGCTCGCCGCCAAGCCGAAACATTATGAAAAGCTGGTCCGCGCCCATGACCTGCTTGTCCGCGAGGTGGATAAGAATGTCCGCCTCGTGCCGCCGGAGCGCATCCGCGACGAAGTGGGATCGGACGCCTTTCACGGCGCGCTGATCCAGACGACCAGCGCGCAACTGCATCCGGGGCGCTTCGGCGTGGGTCTCGCGGAAGCGGCGGCGCGGGCGGGCGCGAAAATCTATGAAAATGCCGAAGTCACCGGACTGGATCGGCTGGGCAGCAACGGGGTTGGGGGCTGGCGGGTGACGACGCCCAAGGGACAGGTCGTGGCCGATCAGGTGCTGGTCGCGACCGGCGGAGCGCCTGCCGCCGCGCCCTTCGGCTTCTTCCGGCGGCGGATCGTGTCGGTGGGCAGCTTCATCATCGCGACCGAACCGCTCGACAATGGGCTGATCGACAGGCTGCTGCCCGGACGGCGCAACTATGTGACCAGCAAGAATATCGGCAATTATTTCCGCCTGACTGCCGACGACCGGCTGATCTTCGGCGGGCGGGCGCGCTTTGCGATCAGCGATCCGCGCTCCGACCTGAAAAGCGGGCACATCCTCGAACAGACGATGGCTGAAATCTTCCCGGCGCTGAAGGGCGTGGGCGTCGATCATGTCTGGGGCGGGATGGTGGACCTGACCGCCGACCGCCTGCCGCGCGCGGGCGAGCAGGACGGGCTTTTCTATTCCATGGGCTATAGCGGCCATGGCGTGCAGATGGCGACCTATATGGGCCAGATGATGGCGCGGGTAATGGGTGGAGAGAAATCCGCCAATCCGTGGGACGGCCTCGCCTGGCCGAGCGTGCCCGGCCATTTCGGCAAGCCCTGGTTCCTGCCGATCGTCGGCCTGTGGTATAAATGGCAGGACGTGATCCATTGATGGACGATTTCTCCTTTTCCCGGCGGAACATGCTGGGCGCGCTGGGGGCAGGATTGCTGCTGCCCGAAACCGCGCTCGCGGCGCCCCGGCCACGCATCGGCGGGCGCATCCGCGTGGCGAGCCTTTCCAGCTCCACCGCCGACACGCTCGATCCGGCCAAGGGCGCGCTGTCGACCGACTATGTGCGGCACTATATGTTCTATAACGGGCTGACCCAGCTCGACCGCAACCTGATCCCCCGCCCCGCTTTGGCCGAGCGGATCGAGAGCAAGGACCAGCAAAACTGGCATGTCCGCCTGCGCCGGGGCGTGACCTTTCATGATGGCGCGACGCTGAACGCGAAGGATGTGGCCTGGTCGCTCCAGCGGCACAAGGATCCTGCGACCGGCTCCAAAATGGCGACCATTGCCGAACAGTTCGCGGAAGTGAAAGCAACCGGCCCGCTGGACCTGACGATCCGCCTGACCGGCCCCAATGCCGACTTGCCGACCATCCTCGCCCAGTCGCATTTCCTGATCCTGCGCGCAGGGACGAAGGATTTCCACAGCGCCAACGGCACCGGCCCCTATCGCTGCGCCCAGTTCCGCCCCGGCGTGCGCACGCTCGCCCGGCGCAACCCAAATTACTGGCGCAACGGCAAGCCCTATCTGGAAGAGATCGAACTGATCGGCATCCCCGACGAGGTCAGCCGGGTCAATGCGCTGCTGTCGGGCGACGTGCACCTCATCATCGCGGTCAATCCACGATCGACCAAGCGTGTCCGCGCCTCCAGCCGCCATGCGCTGCTGGAAAGCAAGTCCGGTCTCTACACCAACCTCATCATGCGGCAGGACAGCGCGCCGACGAACAATCCCCATTTCGTCGCGGCGATGAAATATCTGGTCGACCGGCCGCTGATCAAGCGGGCGCTTTATCGCGACTATGCGACCATCGCCAACGACCATCCAATCCCGCCCTTCCATCCCTATTATCGCGCCGACCTGCCGCAGACATCGCTCGATCTCGACAAGGCGAAATGGCACCTTCAGCGCGCCGGGCTCAGCGGCGTGCGACTGCCCGTCTATGCCTCCCCGGCGGCGGATGGCTCCGTCGACATGGCGTCGATCATGCAGGAATATGGCTCGCGCGTCGGGCTTAACCTGGCGGTGAACCGGGTGCCGGGCGACGGATATTGGTCGACCCACTGGATGAAGCACCCGCTGACCTTCGGCAACACCAACCCGCGCCCGACCGCCGACCTCGTCTTCAGCCTCTTCTACAAGTCCGACGCGGACTGGAACGAGTCCGGCTGGAAGAACCCGCATTTCGACAGGCTGCTCATCGAAGCGCGGGGCGAAGCGGATCAGGCCCGCCGCAAGCAGCTTTACGGCGAAATGCAGGGGCTGGTGCATGATCGCTGCGGCGTCGCCATCCCGGTCTTCATCAGTCTGATCGACGGTTACGACCGGCGTTTGAAGGGACTGCAATCCATGTCGACAGGCGGCCTCATGGGCTATCAATTTGCCGAACATGTGTGGTGGGAAGGCTGATGGCGCCCAATTCTTCATCTCCATCCTCCTCTTCCGGCGCGAAGGCGGCGCTTGCGCTGATTGGCAAGCGCTTTGCCTCGTCGCTCCTGACATTGCTCCTGGTGTCGCTGGTGGTCTTCACCATCGCGCAACTCCTCCCCGGCGACGCCGCGCAGGAGGCGCTGGGCCAAAGCGCCACCGCTGAGCAGGTCGCCGCGCTGCGCCATGACATGGGCCTCGATCGGCCCGCGCATGAACGCTATGTAAGCTGGCTAAGCGGCATGGTGAGCGGCGATCCCGGCCAGTCGCTGGTCGCCAATCTGCCCGTATCCGAAGTCATCTCCAGCCGCCTGCCTAACAGCCTGCTGCTGGCGGCGCTCAGCGCCTTGGTCGCGGTGCCGGTGGCGCTTTCCATCGGCATCGGTTCCGCGATGAACCGGGGCGGCAAGCTCGACAGGGCGCTCAATATCTCGACCCTCTCCATGGTCGCGGTGCCGGAATTTCTGGTGGCGACGCTGGCGGTTCTGATCTTCTCGGTGAAGCTGCGCTGGCTGCCCTCCATTGCGCTGGTCGCGGACGATATGAGCTGGGGCGATTATCTGCGCGGCGCGGCCATGCCGATCCTTGCCTTAAGCATCGTCGTCATCGCCCAGATGGCCCGCATGACCCGCGCCGCCGTGATCGACCAGATGGACCGCCCCTATGTCGAAATGGCGGTGTTGAAGGGCGTGGCTCCGGTGCGGGTGGTGCTCAGGCACATCATGCCCAACGCGGTCGCGCCGATCGTCAATGCGATGGCGCTCAGCCTTTCCTACCTGTTGGGCGGCGCGATCATCGTCGAGACCATCTTCAACTATCCCGGTCTCGCAAGCCTGATGGTGAACGCCGTCACCAGCCGCGACATGCCGCTTTTGCAAGCCTGCGCCATGATCTTCTGCGCCGCCTATCTCATCCTCATGCTGATCGCGGACGTCACCGCCATCCTCGCCAACCCCAGGCTGCGAGCCCAATGACCGCTTCCTCCCTCCGCTGGGCCAAAGCCCTTCCGCTGTCCGCCAAGATCGGGCTGATCTTCGTCCTCTTCTGGCTGGCCGTCGCGGTCTTCGGGCCGATGCTGGCGCCCTATCCGGTCGGCGCTTTCGTCGCCTATGACGTGTTCGACGGCATGTCGCCGCAGCATTGGCTGGGCAGCGACTATCTCGGCCGCGATGTGCTGAGCCGCCTGCTGTCGGGAGCGCGCTATACGGTGGGCCTTGCCGCCGCCGCCGCGATGCTGGCGAGCGCTACTGGAACCGCCCTTGCGCTGACCGCAGCCGTGGGCGGGCCGAAGGTGGACGAGCCGCTGTCGCGCTTCATGGACACGCTGATCTCGATCCCGTCCAAGATCTTCTCGCTGGTTCTGGTGGCGGCGTTCGGCTCCTCGCTGGGGCTGCTGCTGCTGATCGCCGCTGTAACCTATGTGCCGGGCAATTACCGCATCGCCAGAGCGCTGGCGGTGAACCTCGTGCAGATGGACTATGTGCAGGTCGCCCGCGCCCGAGGCGAAGGGCGCTTTCACCTCGCGTGGAAGGAAATATTGCCGAACATGATCCACCCGCTGCTCGCGGATTTCGGGCTGCGCTTCGTGTTCATCGTGCTGCTGCTGTCGGGCCTGTCGTTCCTGGGCCTTGGCGTGCAGCCGCCGGATGCGGACCTGGGCTCGCTGGTGCGTGAGAATATCTCGGGCCTTGGCGAAGGCGCCCCCGCCATATTGGTGCCCGCCATTGCGATCGCGACGCTGACCGTCAGCGTCAACCTGCTGATCGACGGGCTGAAGGGGAAGCGCGCATGACCGATCATGTCGAAGAAGCCCATGTCGAGGTCAGGGGTCTGCGCGTCACCGCCCGCAATGCGGCGGGCGAGGTCTTCCCCATCGTCAGCGAGATCGACTTTGCCCTGAAGCGGGGTGAAGTGCTGGCGCTGATCGGGGAATCCGGTTCGGGCAAGACGACCATAGCGCTCACCCTGCTCGGCCATGCCCGGCCCGGTGCGAAGATCGCTGGCGGCACCATCCGCGTGGGCGAGTCCGAAATCCTCTCGCTCGACGCCAGAGGCCTCGCCGCCCTGCGCGGTAACCGCATCGCCTATATCGCGCAGTCGGCCGCCTCCGCCTTCAACCCTTCCCGCACGATCATGGATCAGGTGATCGAACCGGCGCTGATCCACAATCTCATGTCGCGCGCGGAGGCTCAGAAGAAGGCGATCGAGCTGTTTCGTGCGTTGGCTTTGCCCTTCCCCGACACCATCGGCTCGCGCTATCCGCACCAGCTTTCGGGCGGGCAATTGCAGCGGCTGATGGCGGCGATGGCGCTCGTCACCGATCCTGAGCTGGTAATCCTGGACGAGCCGACTACCGCGCTCGACGTCACCACCCAGATCGAGGTGCTGCGCGCCTTCAAGGCGGTGGTGCTGGAGCGCGGCGCGACGGCCATCTATGTGTCGCACGATCTGGCCGTGGTCGCGCAGATGGCGGATCAGATCGTGGTGCTGAACCAGGGCCGTATCCGGGAAAAAGGCGCGGCGGATCAGATACTGCATCGTCCCGCCGACGACTATACCAAGACGCTGATGGCCGCCGCCCGGCCCGCCGTGCGCCCGGCGCCCAGCCAAGCCGACCTACCCGCCGCGCCCTTGCTCGAAATCCGTGGGTTGACGGCGGGCTATGGCAAGATCGGCAAGGATGGCCGCCCGCGCATTCCGGTATTGCGCGACATCGACTTGCGCATGGAGCGCGGCGCCACTCTGGGCGTGATCGGAGAATCCGGATCGGGCAAGTCCACCATGGCACGCGTCATTGCGGGCCTGCTGCCCCCCGCGCAGGGCGAGGTTCTGCTGAACGGCGAGCCTTTGCCGCCGGGCCTCAAAGGCCGCAGCCGCGACCAGTTCCGGCGCATCCAGTTGGTGTTCCAGAATGCCGACACCGCGCTCAACCCGGCCCATTCGGTGGGCAATATCCTGTCCCGCCCGCTGACCTTCTATCATGGCCTGAAAGGGAATGCGGCGCGCCTTCGGGTGCTGGAACTGCTCGACCTGATCCGCCTGCCCGCCTCGGTGATCGACCGCCGCTGCGGCGAACTGTCGGGCGGGCAGAAGCAGCGCATCAACCTCGCCCGCGCCTTGGCAGCCGACCCCGAACTGATCCTTTGCGACGAGGTGACGTCGGCGCTCGATACGGTTGTGGGCGCGGCGATCCTCGACCTGATGGCGGAGCTGCGCAAGGAACTGGGCGTCGCCTATATGTTCATCAGCCACGACATCTCGACCGTGCGCGCCATCTGCGACGACATACTCGTCCTCTATTCGGGCACGATGGTGGACATGGGCAAGCGGGAGGCGTTCCGTGCCGCACCCTTCCACCCCTATACCGACCTGCTGATCGGCTCCGTCCCGGAAATGCGCGCCGGTTGGCTGGAGGAAAGCGGCGCAGGCCGTTCGCTTCCCCCGATCGGCGCATCAGCCGATGAACCTAACCTCTGCCGTTTCCTGCCCCGCTGCCCGGCGCGGATCGACGGGCTGTGCAACGTCACGCCACCGCCGCGCCACAAGCTGTCCAAGGGCAACGGCATCCTATGCCACCATGGAGAAGAAACTTTGACGCAAGTCCAGGGCGTCGCCGCATGAGCGGGCGCTTCGTTCGTCTGGGGGAAACCGATCGTCCTCCGGTCACGCTGCATGTCGACGGCCAGCCGGTGACGGCGCTGGAAGGCGACACGCTGATGGTCGCGCTGCTCAGCTGCGGCGGCACGCTGCGCCAGTCGGAGTTCGGAGATGGCCGCCGCGCAGGCTTCTGCCTGATGGGCGCCTGTCAGGATTGCTGGGTGTGGACGGAGGGCGGCGACCGCCTGCGCGCCTGCTCCACGCTCGCGGCTGCGGGCCAGCGCATCCTCACCAGCCAGCCGGAGGCGACATGGCCGAACCACGCATAATCATCGTCGGCGCAGGGCCATCCGGCGTGCGGGCGGCGGAAGCGGTGGTGAAGGCAGGCCTTCGCCCCATCGTCATCGACGAGGCGCGGCGCGCTGGCGGGCAGATCTACCGCCGTCAGCCGGATAATTTCACGCGGCCCTATGAGAAGCTCTACGGCACCGAGGCCGGGCGGGCGAAGGCGTTGCACGACAGTTTCGATGCGCTGAAGGGGCAGATCGACTATCGGCCGGAAACATTGGTGTGGAACATTGCCGACCGCCAGGTCTGGACGGCTTGCGGCCATGTTCAGGACACGCTGCCCTATGATGCGCTGATCCTTTGCACCGGCGCGACGGATCGGCTGATGCCGGTCAAGGGCTGGAATCTTGCGGGCACTTACAGCCTTGGCGGATCGCAGGTGGCGCTCAAGTCGCAGGCCGTGTCGATCGGGCATGAAGTGGTGTTCATGGGGTCCGGGCCGCTGCTTTATCTCGTCGCCTCGCAATATGTCGAGGCCGGGGCAAAGGTCGCCGCCGTCCTCGACACCTCCCCGGCGGGCGCCCGGATCAAGGCGCTGCCCAACCTTCTCGCCATGCCTTCGGTGCTGTGGAACGGCATCCAGCTCACGCGCAAGATCGGCAAAGCGGGCGTTCCCGTGCTCCACCAGATCACCCCCGTAGAGATCATGGGCGACGCGAACAACGGCGTGAACGGCGTCCGCTTCCGCACCGCTTCGGGTGAGGAGAGGAGGATTGCCTGCGATGCGGTGGCGGTCGGCTACCACCTCCGTCCCGAAACCCAACTGGCCGATCTGGCGCGCTGCGAATTCGCCTTCGACGCGGGGACGCATCAGTGGCTTCCCAAGCGCGACCAGGATGGGCGAGCCAGCACGGCGGGCGTCTATCTGGCGGGCGACGGCGCGAAAATCCTCGGCGCGCGTTCGGCGGAGGCGAGCGGGAAGCTGGCCGCCCTGGCCGCGCTCTCCGATCTCGGCTTGGCGGTGGACCGCGGCGAGATGACGGCGCTGCGGCGCGACGTGGCGAACTATGCGAAGTTTGCGCGTGGCCTGGCCAAGGCTTTTCCCTGGCCCGCCAACCAAGCCGCCGCCCTGCCCGACGAGGCGATCGTCTGCCGCTGCGAAGCTGTCAGCGCGGGCGATTTGCGCGCGGTGATGCGCGAAACTGGTGCGATCGAAGCCAATCGCGCCAAAGCCTTCAGCCGCGTGGGCATGGGGCGTTGTCAGGGGCGCTATTGTGGTCTGGCCGCAGCCGAACTCATCGCCGCCGAAGCCAATATCCCGGTCCAGCAGGTCGGCCGTCTGCGCGGGCAAGCGCCGGTCAAACCCCTGCCCATCGCCATCGGAGAAGAATAATGAGCGGGGCAAGCGACGTCATCATCGTGGGCGGCGGCCTGATGGGCAGCTCCGCCGCCCTGTTCCTGCGCGGCCATGGGCTGTCGGTCACGCTGCTGGAAACCGACCTGATCGGGCGGCAGGCGAGCGGCACCAATTTCGGCAATGTGCGGCGGCAGGGGCGTGCGCTGCACCAACTTCCGCTCGCCAATCGCGCCATCGCCATCTGGCGCAAGTCGCGGGAATTGCTGGGCGCGGATGTGGAATATCTCCAGTCGGGGCATATCCGCGTCTGCTATCGCGACCGGCCCGAGCTGGTCGGCGCGATGGAGGATTATGCCGACAAGGCGCGGCTTGAGGGGCTGGACCTCGAACTGCTGACAGGCAACGCGCTGCGGGCGAAATTTCCCTTTTTCGGGGCCGATGTGCTGGCGGGGTCGTATTCCGCGATGGACGGCCATGCCAATCCGCGCCTCGCCGCGCCAGCCTTTGCGCGGGCGGCGCAGCGCATGGGCGCGACCATTCACGAAAACACCAAGATCGTGGATGCGCAGAAGATGGGCGAGGATTTCCTTGTCACCGCCGAGGATGGTCGCAAATTCCGCGCACCGATATTGCTGATCACGGCAGGCGCCTGGGGCAATGCGCTGTCCTCGCAATTTGGCGAGCCGGTGCCCATCGTCCCCAAAGGGCCGAATATGAGCGTCACCGAGCCGGTGCCCTATGCGATCCACCCCGCTGTCGGCGTCATGACGCCACTGGAGGAGGAAACCGTCTATTTCCGGCAGGTCGCGCGCGGCAATATCGTGCTGGGCGGCAGCACGCGTGGGCCTTCCTATCCGGATGCGTATCGCGCCTATGTGCTGCCGCAGAATACGCTGAGTCAGCTCAAGCAAATCCGCCGCCTGGCGCCTGCGCTCGGCAAGCTCAACATCATCCGCGTCTGGTCGGGGATCGAGGGTTATATGCCCGACAGCCAACCCGTCATGGGACCGAGCGCGACGACCAGCGGGCTCTATTATGCCTTCGGTTTTTCCGGCGCTGGCTTTCAGATCGGCCCCGGCGTGGGCGAGACGATGGCGGAAATCATCGCCAAAGGCGCGACGGATATTCCGATGGAGCCTTACCAGATTGGGCGTTTCGCGGAATAAGCCTCTCTAATATTTACTCCGTCATCCCCGCGAAGGCGGGGATCCATCTCCTGACCTCACGTCCAAAGGATAGGCTGGGAGATGGATTCCCGCCTTCGCGGGAATGACGAGGAAAATCAGAACTCGATCAAGGCCGTCTTGGTCTTGAGGTTCGCCATATAGGCCTCACGCCCCAAATCCTTCCCGATCCCCGACTGCTTATACCCACCCGTCGGCAGGATGAAGTCATTGCTCCGCCCATAGCGGTTAACCCACACCGTCCCGGCCTCCAGCGACCGCGTAGCCCTCAGCGCCCGCGCCACATCGCCGGTATGCACGCCCGCCGCCAGCCCATAATCGCTGTCATTGGCGAGGGCATAGGCCTCTTCCTCATCGGCAAAGGTCTGCACCGTCAGCACCGGCCCGAAAATCTCGCCCTGCACGGCTTCGCTCTTCTGATCGACACGCCCAAGCAGCGTCGGCGCGAAATAGCTGCCCTCCTGCGGCGCAGTCGCCCGTCCACCACCGGCCAGGACTTCGGCGCCTTCGGATATGGCCCGCTTCACGATGCCGTCCATCCGGTCGAGCTGCCCTTCGGAAATGATCGGCCCCAAAGTCGTATCCGTGCGCCAGGTCGGCCCCGCCTTATGCGCGTTGAAGGCAGCGACCACCCGGTCGATCACCTGATCCGCCACCTTTTCCTGCACCAGCAGCCGCGAACCAGCCACGCAGACTTGCCCGGCATTGAGCGTGATCGCCCGCGCCACAATAGCCGCAGCCTTATCCAGCCCGGCATCGGCAAAGACGATCTGCGGACTCTTGCCCCCCAGTTCCAGCGTCACCGGCTTGGGTCCGGTTTCCGCGCAGGCCGCCATGATGGCAGCCCCCGTCAGGGTGGACCCGGTAAAAGTCACCTTCGCGACTTCCGGCCGCCGCACCAGCGGATCGCCCACCGAGCGCCCATCGCCCTGCACGACATTGAACACGCCTGCGGGCAGACCAGCCTCGATCGCCAGTTCCGCCAGGCGCACGATGCTGAAAGGCGTCATCTCCGAAGGCTTCAGGACGACGCTGTTCCCCGCCGCAATGGCCGGCGCGATCTTCCAGCCCGCCATCACCAGCGGCAGGTTCCATGGGCTTATCGCCGCCACCACGCCATAGGGTTCCGTGATGGTCAGCCCCAGCTTGTCCGGTGTCGTAGCCGCCACTTCGCCGCCAACCTTGTCCGTCCATTCCGCGAAGAAACGGATCGTTTCGGCGGTGTAGCTCAAGTCCCAGGCGTTGATCTCGTTGATCGTACGGGTCGAACCCAGCGCTTCCAGCGGCGCCAGATTGGCCGCATCCGCCTCGATCAGATCGGCCCAGCGCCGCAGCACTTTCATCCGTCCGCGCGGGTCGGTCTGCGCCCAGCCGCTTTTCTTGTAAGCGGCCTGCGCATTTTCCACTGCCTCGGCCAACTGCCCTGCGTCCACGCTATCCAGTTCCGCCTGAACCCGCCCATCCGAAGGCCGCCGTACCGTGATCGCCTGGCCCCGCCCTTCGACCCGGCGGCCGCCGATGAAGTTGTTGGCCTTGGCCAGACTGATGAGATCGGGGTTGAAACCGTCCACGGCATAATCTCCTGCTACGCGCCTGCGCAGTAAAATAGGGTAGCGCGGCGGCATTTGTTGCAGTTGCGCCGGAAAGACTGCGCGATATTCTTCCAAAAAAAACGCGAAGGCGGCAGCCAATGCTTGGCAGCGTCCCCTAATGTCCGGATCACTGATTCATGACCAAAGGCGGTTTCCCTTCCCGCCAAGGAGCAAGACGCATGGCGACAGGCATAGAGGCGATGGTGGACCTGCGGCGCATGACCGCAGAGGATCTGGCCGCCGCCCACGACCTTTCCCACGAACAGAAATGGCCGCACCGGATCGAGGATTGGGAGATGCTGTTCCAGCTCGGCTTCGGCTATGTGGCGGAGCGGGACGGCCCGAACCATCAACGGGAAGTGGTCGGCACCGCCATGGCCTGGCTCTATGGCGACGACGCCGCGACTCTGGGCATGGTGATCGTCTCGCCCAAGGCGCAAGGCCTGGGGATCGGCCGTCGTCTGATGGATGCGGTGCTGCACGATCTGGGCGATCGCACGGTGATGCTGAACGCCACCGAAGAAGGCGCGCCGCTCTACCGCAAGCTGGGTTTCGAGCCGGTCGGGCCCGTGTTCCAGCATCAGGGCGCGGCCTTCGCGGTCCCGATGGCCGAACTCATCCCCGACGAGCGCGTCCGTCCGCTCGGAAGCAAGGACATGGATGTGCTGCGCGATCTCGCCCGGCAGGCGACCGGCATGAACCGCGACGCGCTGTTGGACGCGCTGGTCCCCGGTGCGCAGGGGGTGGTGCTGACGCGCAGCAATGAGCCGGTCGGTTTCGCCCTCTTCCGCCGCTTCGGGCGGGGCTATGTGGTCGGGCCGACCATCGCGCCCGACACGGGCGGGGCAAAAGCGCTGATCTCGCATTGGCTCGGATCGAACAGCGGCATGTTCTGCCGGCTCGACGTGCCGGAGGAAAGCGGATTGGGCGGCTGGCTTGATGAGTTGGGCCTGCCCTGCGTCGGCCGCGTCATGCGGATGGTGCGCGGCAAGCCCATCGATGCTAACGCTCCGGTCAAGACCTTCTCCCTCACCACACAGGCTCTCGGATGACACTCTCGCTCAACAACCCCTCGCTGCTGATCGAACGCGCCTTTATCGGGGGCGAATGGGTCGGCGCTCAGGCCGGCGGAACCCTGCCGGTCGACAATCCCGCCACCGGCGCGATCATCGGCACCGTACCCGACTGCCGGGAGGCCGACACGCAGGCCGCCATCGCCGCGGCGGAAGCCGCCTATCCCGCCTGGCGCGCGAAAACCGCCGCGGAACGCGCCGCCTTGCTCGAACGCTGGCACGCGCTGGTCCTGGACAATATCACCGACCTCGCCCGGATCATGACCGCCGAGCAGGGCAAGCCGATCGCGGAATCCGAAGGCGAAATCCGCTACGCCGCCAGCTTCATCAAATGGTTCGCTGAGGAAGCACGCCGCGTCGAGGGCGGCATCGTCCCCGCGCCCGAAGCCAATCGCCGCATCCTGGTGATGAAGGAGCCGGTCGGCGTCTCCGCCGCGATCACGCCCTGGAACTTCCCGGCGGCGATGATCACCCGCAAATGCGCGCCCGCTTTGGCGGCAGGCTGCCCCGTGGTCATCAAGCCGTCGGAACTGACCCCCTATACCGCGCTGGCGCTGATGAAACTCGCGCAGGAAGCAGGCTTCCCGGCGGGCGTCATCAACATGCTGACCGGCGATGCCGCCGCCATCGGCGGCGTGATGACGGGCAGCCCCGTCGTGCGCAAACTCTCCTTCACCGGCTCAACCCGCGTCGGCGCGCTACTGATGCGCCAGTCCGCCGACACCATCAAGCGGCTCAGCCTGGAGCTGGGCGGCAATGCGCCGCTGGTCGTGTTCGACGATGCCGATCTCGACCTCGCCGTCGCCAGCACCATGGCCAGCAAATTCCGCAACGCGGGCCAAACCTGCGTCTGCGCGAACCGCATCCTGGTGCAGGGCGGCGTGTACGAAGCCTTTGCCGAAAAGCTCGCCAAGGCCGTCTCCGCGCTCAGGGTCGCGCCGGGCGACCAGCCGGGCAGCACCATCGGCCCGCTGATCAACGCCGCCGCCGTCGACAAGGTCAACGCCCATGTCGAGGACGCCCTGTCTCATGGCGCCAAAATCTTCGCAAAGGCGCCCGATGGCGCGACCGGCGAACGCTTCGCCACGCCTGTCGTGCTGACCGGCGCGACCCGCGACATGCGGCTGGCCGAAGAGGAAACCTTCGGCCCCGTCGCGCCGCTGTTCCGCTTCACCCATGAGGAGGAAGGGATCGAACTCGCCAACGCCACCAGCTATGGCCTCGCCGCCTATTTCTACACCGAAAATCTCCACCGCGCCTTCCGCGTGGCGGAACGGCTGGAAGCGGGCATGGTGGCGCTCAACACCGGCGGCATCTCGATGGAAATGGCGCCCTTCGGCGGCGTCAAGATGTCCGGCCTCGGCCGGGAAGGCGCGCATCTGGGGATCGAGGAATATCTGGAGACGAAGGCTTTCCATGTCGGTGGGCTGAAGCTTTAGCTCTCCCCCTCCTCCGTTCGGGCTGAGTCTGTCGAAGCCCTGCACTTTACTTCAAGAAGAACAGCCCTTCGACAGACAGGCTCAGGGCGAACGGGAGCAGGCTATGTCCGCCAACCGCAACTATTCCATCTCCGTCATCCCCGGCGACGGCATCGGCAAGGAAGTCATGCCGGAGGGCATCCGCGTCCTTGAACGCGCAGCCAGCCTCTATGGCTTCACCATCGAGCAGAAATGGCACGATTTCGCCTGCTGCGACTATTATGCCAGGCATGGCCAGATGATGCCGGACGACTGGAAGGTGCAGATCGGCAATCCCGACGCGATCTTCTTCGGCGCGGTCGGCTGGCCCGATACCGTGCCGGATCATGTCTCGCTCTGGGGATCGCTGCTCCAGTTCCGGCGGGAATATGATCAATATGTGAACCTGCGCCCGGTGCGGCTGATGCCCGGCGTCCCCTGCCCGCTCGTGGGCCGTGAGCCGGGCGACATCGACTTCTGGGTCGTGCGCGAGAATACGGAAGGCGAATATAGCTCGGTCGGCGGCAAGATGTTCCCCGGCACGCCCCGCGAAGTCGTGATCCAAGAAACGGTGATGACCCGCCACGGCACCGACCGCGTGCTGCGCTATGCCTTCGAGCTGGCGGCAACGCGGGATCGCAAGCATGTCACCTCCGCCACCAAGTCCAACGGCATCGCCATCACCATGCCCTGGTGGGACGAACGGGTGGAGGAGATGGCGAAAAATTATCCGACCGTCACCCATGACAAATATCATATCGACATATTGACCGCGCAGTTCGTGCTGAACCCGGATCGGTTCGATGTGGTGGTGGCTTCCAACCTGTTCGGGGATATTTTGTCGGACCTTGGTCCGGCCTGCACCGGCACCATCGGGGTTGCGCCTTCGGGCAATATCAACCCGGATCGGACCGCGCCCTCGCTGTTCGAGCCGGTGCACGGTTCCGCGCCCGATATTGCGGGCTTGGGGTTAGCCAATCCGGTCGGCCAGATCTGGTCGGCGGCGATGATGCTGGAGCATCTGGGCGAAACGGAAGCTGCCGCCGGGATCATGCGCGCGGTGGAGACTGTGCTGGCGGAACCGGCGCTGCGCACCGGCGACCTCAAGGGCAAGGCCAACACCGTCGAGTGCGGCAAGGCGATTGCTGACGTCCTTTCCTGAAGCCTTAAAGCGGCGCAGCAGAAAATGCTGCGCCGCTTCCTCAAAAAACCGCGTCCCTCCCATCCACCTCTTCAAATTGGCGCATCCGACCGCGGGCGCGGGATAGTCTGATCCCATAACCAACACCGCGAGTTTCCTGATGACGCTGACTCCCAACCGGTCCCTGATCGACATCGACCGCGATCACCTGATCCACCCCGTCACTTCCTTCCGCGGCCATGAAGCGCGCGGCGCGACCCTGTTGCAAAGCGGCAAGGGCATGTGGCTGACGGACATGGACGGCAACGAGCTGCTCGATGCCTTTGCCGGCCTGTGGTGCGTCAATGTCGGCTATGGGCAGGAAAGCATTGTCGAGGCCGCGGCGGAGCAGATGCGCCGCCTGCCCTATGCCACCGGCTATTTCCACTTCGGGTCGGAACCGGCGGTGCGGCTGGCGGAAAAGCTGGTCGACCTCAGCCCGGAGGGGCTTGAGCATGTCTATTTCACCCTGGGCGGGTCCGATGCGGTGGACTCGGCCATCCGCTATATCGTGCATTATTACAACGCGACCGGCCGTCCGGACAAAAAGCAGTTCATCGCACTGGAACGCGGCTATCACGGTTCCAGCACAACGGGTTCCGGCCTGACGGCGCTCGCGAATTTCCACCGCAATTTCGACCTGCCGCGCCCCTGGCAGCATCATATCCCTTCGCCCTATCCCTATCGCAGCGACCTGACCGACGATGCCGCGATCATCGCCCGCTCCGTCCAGCAACTGAAGGACAAGGTGACGGAACTTGGGCCCGACAATGTCGCCGCCTTCTTCTGCGAACCGATCCAGGGGTCCGGCGGCGTCATCGTGCCGCCCAAGGGCTGGCTCAAGGCGATGCGCGACACCTGCACCGAACTGGACATATTGTTCGTCGTCGATGAAGTCATCACCGGCTTCGGCCGTACCGGGCCGCTGTTCGCCTGCGAGACGGAAGATGTGTCGCCCGATCTCATGACGCTCGCCAAGGGGCTGACCTCCGGTTATGTGCCGATGGGCGCGCTTCTGATGTCGGATAAAATCTATCAGGGCATTGCGGACGGCGCGGCGCCCGAACTCGCCATCGGCCATGGCTTCACCTATTCGGGCCATCCGGTGAGCGCGGCCGTGGGTCTGGAAGTGCTGCGCCTCTATATCGACGGCGGCATCCTTGCCAACGGCCAGAATGTGGGCAAACGCTTCGACGCGGGTCTGGCGGGCCTTGCCGACCATCCGATGGTGGGAGACACGCGCGGTCGCGGCCTGCTCGGCGCGATCGAACTGGTGGCGGACAAGGCGACCAAGGAACGCCTTGACCCGGCGCTCAGGATTCCCGACCGGCTGTTCGCGCAAGGCTATAGGAACGGCGTCATTTTCAGGTCTTTCCCCGACAATATCATCGGCCTTGCCCCGGCGCTCTGCGCGTCCGACGCGGAAATGGATGAGATTTTCGCACGCATTCGCAGGACACTGGACGATCTGCTTGAAGAAGCGGATATTCGTGCGGCGGTGGGATAAGAAAACGGGGGAGCAAGGCATATGTTGGGTGGGCCAAGACTGGACCGGATCGACCTCAAGATCCTGACGCAGCTTCAGCAATCCGGCCGCATCACCAATGTCGAGCTGGCCGATGCGGTGGGCCTGTCGCCCAGCCCCTGCCTGACGCGTGTGAAACGGCTGGAGAAGGCGGGCTACATCACCGGCTATGGCGCGCATATCAACCTGCACAAGCTGGGCGAGTTTCTGACCGTCTTCACCGAAGTCACCCTGACCGAGCATCGGGCGGGGGACTTTTCCCGTTTCGAAACCCGCATCCGCAAGCTGGACGAGATCGTCGAATGCCATCTGGTCAGCGGCGGATATGATTATCTGCTGAAATTCGTGACGCGCGGCGTGGCGCATTATCAGTCGATCATCGAAGGGATGCTGGAAAGCGACTATGGGATCGAAAAATATTTCAGCTATGTCGTGATCAAATCGCCCTTTATTAAACATCATTATCCGATCCAGCATCTGTTCGGTGAGCAAAAATGATCGACGACCTGCTCGAACCCCTGATTGCCTTTCGCCGCGATATCCACGCGCATCCCGAACTGGGTTTCTGCGAACACCGCACCGCCGGGCGGATCGCGGAGCAGCTTCGGGCGCTGGGGCTGGAGGTGCATGAGGGGATCGGCGGCACCGGCGTCGTCGCGGTGCTGAAAAACGGTTCGTCCGGGCGCAGCATCGGCCTGCGCGCCGACATGGACGCGCTGCCGATCCATGAGCAGACCAACCTGCCCTATGCCAGCAAGACCGAGGGCAGCTTCCATGGCTGCGGCCATGATGGCCATGTCGCGATGCTGCTCGGCGCGGCGCAGCATCTGACGCGCAGCCGCCATTTCGACGGCACGGTGAATTTCTTCTTCCAGCCCGCCGAAGAGGGTCTGGGCGGTGCGCGGGAGATGGTGAAGGAGGGATTGTTCGACCGTTTTCCCTGCGATCGGGTTTTCGGGCTGCACAATTGGCCGGACCTGCCCGCCGGGACCATCGCCACCCGCCCCGGCCCGATCATGGGCGCGGCGGACAAGTTCGAGATCACGCTGGAAGGACGTGGCGGCCATGCCGCGATCCCGCAGGATACGCCGGATGCGATCCTTGCGTCGGCTGCCCTTGTGTCGCAGCTCAATACGATCGTGGCGCGGCGGATTCCGGCGACCTCCTCGGCGGTTCTGTCGATCACGCAGATTCATGGCGGGCATACGCATAATGTGATCCCGGCGGTGGTGAAGGTCGTCGGCACGGTGCGGACTTTCGATCCGGTGGTGCAGGACGTGATCGAGGATGCGATCCGCAAGATCACGGCAGGCGTGGCGATGGCCAATGATGTGACGGCGACGGTGGATTATGACCGCTATTATCCGGCGACCATCAACGATGCGGACGCGGCGCAGGAAGCGCTGGCGGCGGCTGCGACCGTAGGGAACGCGCAACTGGCGCCGGAACCCGCCTTCACATCGGAGGATTTCGCCTTCATGCTTCAGGCCTGCAAGGGCGCCTATATCTGGCTCGGCCAGGCAAGGCGCGAAGGATCAGTGCCGCTGCACAACCCGCATTACGACTTCAACGACGATGTGCTGGGCCTTGGTATCCGCCTGCATGTCGCACTGGTCGAGCAGCATCTCTCCAAGGCTTGAATCGTCATTCCAGCGGAGATGGTTTAAAGACTGAAACCGAAGCCCACCACCGCCACCGTCGACTTCACCGCCTCCCCCTGCGACCGCGCCAGCGCCCGCGTCTCGCCCAGCAGACTCTCATGCACCACGCCGGCATAGGCGTTGATCTTGTCCGTCAGGCGATAGCGCAGGCGTACCGTCGCCTCCCCTTCGGTGAAGCCCGGCCGCAACGCTTCCGCATCGATGCTCTGCGCCGACCAGCCTGCGGCGATGCGCGGTTCCAGATAAAGCCGCTCCGTGATCGGCAGGGCATAAATGACCTGCGCTTCCCCCGTCAGCCGCCCTTTATCGGACAGGAAGGCATAGCTTTCCCAGCTAAGCCGCGATCCGATCTGCCCCTGGATGCCGATGACGGCGTGGATATCGCGGGGATGGGGTTTGAAATCCTTGCGCGCGCCCACCAGCAGCACGATATTTTCTCCGATGGTGCGGCCATAGAAGAGCCGCGCCTGCACCTCATCGATCTGCCCGCCCAGCGCGCCGCCGCCCTGGACCACCAGCATCGCCTGATCGATGGAATCGCCATAGGAGAAGCTGCCGTCCCAGAGGAAGGCGTCGCCCTGATCTCCCGTCCTCATCTCAATGAGGTCGAAGCCGCCGCTGAGGGACGCCGCATCGTCCTGCGCCATCGCAGGTTTGCCCGCCAACAAGGCGCAGGCACAAAAAAGGAAGCCTGATAAGGCGAAGCGCACGTATCTACCCTGAATATTGTGTCATTGTGGGGGGAGATTATGGGACGCCGGACGGCGCATGCGCACGAAGGAGCCTCATCACGCCGTCGATCATGACAAGTTGCTAGCGGGTGGCAGCAGATCGTGCCGCAACCACCGGTGAGCTGCCCCGTTAGAGCTTTTTGCTAAGCAAATGCGTTACATCAAGAAGCTAGGTTGTAGTGACGATTTAATCATTTGAGCCATAGCATGATGCTGGCGAGTTTGACGAAGCCGAGAAAGTTTGCGGCGAGCTTGTCATAGCGGGTGGCGATGCGTCGCCATTGTTTGAGCTTGGCGAAGAAGCCCTCAATGCCCCAGCGGTGTTTGTAGGCGATGCGGTCGTAGGGATGCTGATATTTGCGATGGCGGCGAGGCGGGATGACCGGTTCGCCGCCTTGCTCGTAGATGAGGTCGTGCAGGCTGTCGGCATCGTAGGCGCGGTCAGCCAGAACCTTGCCGGCCGGGATGCCGCGGATCAGATCATGGGCGGGTGCCATGTCGTTCTGCTGACCGGGGCCGAGGATGAAGCGGATCGGCAAGCCAAGTGCATCGACTACGGCGTGTACTTTGGTGCCGAACCCTCCTCGCGAGCGGCCGAGAGCCTGGGCTTGAGCGCCCCCCTTTTAACCCGTGCCCCAGCCGCCTGGGCCTGAGCGCGGATCACAGTCGCATCGATCGCCAGCCACTCAATGTCGGGATCATCCGACACGGCCTCGAAGATCCGGTCGATCACGCCCTGCTGGACCCAGCGATAATAACGCCGCTTGGCCGTCTGATAGGGGCCGAACTTCTCCGGCAGATCACGCCAGCGTCCGCCTGACCGGGCCAGCCAAAGCAACGCATCGAGAAACAAACGCCCGTTACTGCGCGGGCCGCGCTTGCCCTTGCGTCCCCCCGGAACGAACTCACGCAGCCGCTCCCATTGATCGTCCCGAAGCACTTCGCCTTCCACACCAGCCTCCAAAAGCCAGTGGTGAATCACAAATCGGCGACGACGTGAATCCCTAAAATGTCACTACGCCCTAGAGCAGCCCAGCCGATGCAATCGGATCGGAATCTGCTTTAGAACCAGAAGCGCACGCCCATGACGAAGCTGGTGGCCTCTGTCCGCTCTCCCTCGGCACGGGCGAAGCGCGCCGTATCACCCAGCTTGCGTTCCCAATTGACGCCGACATAGGGCGCGAACTCGCGCGCGAATTCGTAGCGCAGCCGCAGCCCCAGCTCGACATCCGAAAGGCCCGAGCCGATGCCCAGTTCCGGCACATCCTGCGCCGCGATGTTCACCTCCGCCGCCGGTTGCAGGATCAGGCGCTGGGTGATGCGCTGGTCATAGCTGCCCTCCAGTCGCAGATGCGCATCGCCCTTGTTCGAGAGGAAAGCCTGCGCGCCCAGTTCGAACCAATAGGGTGCGAGTCCCTCGATCCCCACCACCGCATAGGTCCGCTGCGGATCGGGGCGAATGTCGTGGCGCACGCCAGCTTCGAGGTTGAACCAGGGATCGATCGCCCGGCTGTAGAGCGCCTGCACCTCCGCGCGTTCCAGCGCGCCGCCGACTTCGCCTTCCCCCTCCGTCTTGAAGGCAAGGCGGTTGATGTCGCCGCCGATCCAGCCCTCGCCTTCCCAATGATAGCCGTCCGCGCCCTTGCCCATGCGATATTCCAGCCGGTCGAGCATAAGCTGAGAGAAGGTCATGCCGCCGCTTTCCTTGAGCATGGCGGCGCGGGCGCGGTCCATTTCGGCGGGGCTGTAAAAGGCTTCGGCAGCGTGATCGGCAGGAACCGGGGGGGCTGTGCCCTTGGGGATGTCATCATCGGCGGCAGGCTGGCCATGACCGGCATGGGGATCTGCGGCGACCTCCCCGGCGGGCGGCTGATGGGTGGAGTGATCCATGCCCTCCATGGCGCCATGATCCATCTGGCTGTGGTCCATCTGTTCCTGCGCCAAAGCAGGGAAAGCAGCAGAGGCCAGCAACAGCGCGGCGGCGGAAACGAGGGTCTTCATGCCGCATCTCCCCCATGCCGCACGGTTACGACGCGCATCATCCCGGTGTGCATGTGCATCAGCATGTGGCAGTGGAATGCCCAATCCCCCAGCGCATCGGCGGTGAGATCAAAGCTGACCTTACCCCCCGGCAGTACATTCACCGTATGCTTGCGCGGATTATGCTCGCCAGCGCCCATCACCAGCTCGAAGAAATGGCCGTGCAGATGGATCGGATGCGGCATCATCGTGTCGTTGATCAGGTTCACCCGCACCCGCTCCATATGGCGGAAGGGGATGGGCTCGGCTCCGTCGGACAGCTTCACCCCGTCGAAGGACCACATATAGCGTTCCATATTCGCGGTCAGGTGGATGTCCAGCGTCCGCGTCGGCGTGCGCGTGTCGCTGTTGGGAGTCAGCGACTTGAGGTCCGCATAGGTCAGCACCCGATGCTCGACATTCTCCAGCCCCGTCGGCCGGTCGGCGGTCCGGTCGGCGGGCATGGGCGAGAGGGTGGCGACGCCCGGCCCCATCTTCACCTGCGGCGCGACCGACTTGTCGCGCATCTTCATCTGATGGCCGGACATGCTTTCATTGGCCGGTTGGCTGAGGTCGATAACGCCGCCCTGCCCCATGTCCATGCCGGACATGTCCATGCCCATGTCCTTCATGCCCAACAGCGGCCGCTCGCGCACGGCAGGCACCTCCGCCGTCATCCCGACACGCGGCGCCAGCGTAGCCCGCACCAGCCCGGATCGGTCGATCGCCTCCGCGATCAGACCATAGGGTTTCGCCTCGGTCGGCTGGACGACGATGTCGTAGGTTTCCGCTATGCCGATCTGGAATTCGTCCGTCTCGACCGGCTGCACATGCTGGCCGTCGCACTGGACCACCGTCATCGGCAGTCCCGGCAGGCGCACGTTGAAATTGGTCATGGCCGACGCATTGATGATCCGCAGCCGCACTCGCTCGCCCGGCGTGAAGAGGCCGGTCCAGTTCTCCGCCGTGCCATGGCCGTTCACCAGGAAGCTGTAGGTCGACCCGGTGACGTCGGAAATATCCGTCGGGTCCATCCGCATCGCGCCCCATTCCAGGCGATCTTTCGCGCTCTGATCCTTCCCCGCCAGCAACCCGCTCAGTGTCTGCTTGCGCATGTTGAAATAGCCTCCCATCTGCTTGAGGCGCTTCAGCAGCACATGCGGATGAACCGGGCTCCAGTCAGACAATATGATCACATGCTCGCGCGTGGCTTCCACCGGATCGACTCCGGCGGGATCGATCACGATCGGTCCATAATGGCCGACCGCCTCCTGCATGCCCGAATGGCTGTGATACCAGTAAGTCCCCGACTGGCGGATCGGGAATTCATAGGTGAAAGTCTCGCCCGGCCTGATGCCCGGAAAACTGACGCCCGGCACCCCGTCCATCTGGAAAGGCACGATCAGCCCATGCCAGTGGATCGACGTATCTTCCTTGAGCCGGTTGGTGACGGACAGGCGAACATTCTGCCCTTCCTTCAGGCGAATGAGCGGCGCGGGCAGCGTGCCGTTGATCATCACCGCATGGGCCGAGCGCCCTCCGGTGGAGAAATGACTCTCCCCCACGGTCAGCGCGATCGTCTCGCCGCTCAGCACGCCGGGCGCCGGGGAAAGACCCGCCGTCCCGCTCTGCGCCCAGGAAGGAAAAACCCGGCTCAGGGCCAGCGCGCCACCAAAGCCGCCCAGCCCCCGAATGAGGCTACGGCGATCGACGTCAGGAAGGGAAAGGGGCATGGATGGCTCTGTAATAAGGACTGTTTCCCTCTATACGCGCCCCGCCGCGCCATCCCTCAACTGTTCGGCCAATTTGTTGCGCGCGCGATAGAGCCGGGTTTCCACGGCCTTCTCGCTGACCCCCAAAATCTGCGCCGCCTCCGCCTGACTTATGCCTTCGATCCCCCGCAATACCAGCACATCCTTGAGATTGCCCGGCAAAGCCGCAATCGCCGCATGGATCCGGGCCAGTTCCGCCTGAGACTGAACCGCCTCCTCCGGCGTCGGCGCAGCATCCGCCACGACTCCCGCTTCCTCGATCGGCCGGGCAAAGGTGAAGAAACGCCGCACCGCCCGCCGCCGCGCCCAGTCATGGCATTTGTTGATCGCGATCCGCGCTATCCACAGCCGGAAAGGCCGCGCCCCATCATAACGGGCCAGCGCGGCGAAGGCGGAAATGAATGTCTCCTGCGTGATGTCCAGCGCCTCGGTCGCATCCCCCGCATGGCCCCGCGCCAGCCGGAAAACGCCATCGCGATGCCGCCGCATCAGCTCGCCATAGGCGCTCTGCTGCCCGGCGAGCGCCAGCGCAGCCAGTTCGGCGTCGCCGCGTTCGGTGAGCGAATGGCTCACCGCGCGGGCTGGGTCAGAGCCTTGACGATGGCGGCGTCGAACTGCGCCGCCTGATCCGGCCGCAACACGGCGCGCATCGCGAAGATATGCTTCAGCGTCTCCTTTTGCAGCATCCCCATGACATGATGCGAACGGTCGACAGCCTCGCCCACCTTCGGCCCATAGCCATGCTCCGCCGCGATCGCCTGCGCCAACCGGGCGTTGTCGGCACGCATTTCCGCCTCCATCGCCTCCCGCCGCTTGGCAAAATTGGTCTCCAAAGCATGGATGCGGGCTTCCTGCGCGGCGTCGAGCTTCAGTTTCTGGTGGATAAGGGCGTGAACCTCGCTCTCTACCCGCGGTTCGGGCGCGATCCACACCCGCGCCACCAGCACCGCGGCCAGCGCCGCCGCAAAAGCGACCAGCGCGACCAGCCCATATCGCGCTGCTCCCTTCATGGCTTACTGCCCCAGCAAGCGCGAAGGCGCGTAATCGGACATGCCGATGATCACCGGCCGCGATGCCGCCTGCGCCGGACTGCCGGACACCACGCTGCCGACCCAGCCGATGCCGATCGCCACGATTCCCGCCAGCGCCAGGCTGCGCCGGGCCACGGCCCGTTCACGGCGAGAGGCGAGGCCCGCCATCACCGCCGCTTCCATCGTCTCCAGGCGCGGATCGGCCGGTAGGGCGCGAACATGGCCCAATAGCTGATCGAGGTCGCTCATCACTCACACTCCCATTGCTCACCCGGAGATACGCGCCGTATCGTCCAACCCCTCATGCAAAAATTTATGCACGCTAGTCGAGGGATCGGAAAGTTCGATGCGTAATATCCCTTAACCGCAACCCGTTTCGGAGATTAATTCCATGCGTCGCATCCTCTTCACCCGCCTCCTCTTCACCGGCGCCATCGCGCTTGCCGCCCTGCCTTCCGTGGCGATGGCGCATCCCAAGCTGCTTTCCTCCACCCCGGCGGCGGGCGCGACGGTCGCCAAGCCGACCAAGCTCACCCTCACCTTCTCCGAAAAGATGCTGGCTCCGCTGAGTGGCGTCGACCTCACCATGACCGGCATGCCGGGCATGGCCAACCACGCGCCGATGCCGATCAAGGGCTTCAAGACCGCGGTCGAGGGCGACGGCAAGACCATGACCGTCACCCTGCCCCGCGCCCTTCCGGCGGGCCATTATGACCTCGACTGGCACCTTGTCGGCGCAGACCAGCACAAGATCGCGGGCAAGGTCAGCTTCTCGGTCAAATAAGGACGATGGACGGGGTTCTCATCGCCGCCCGCTTCGCGCTCTACGCGGATCTCGCCGCGCTCGCCGGCCTGCCGCTCTTTTGGTGGAGCATGGGCGGAAGCGCACGGCGCGGGGTGATCGGCGCGCTGGCGTTGGGAGGGTTTGCGCTCTCCGCCCTGTGGCTGCTCGCCAGCGCGGCAGGCATGGCGGGAACCCCGCTCCTATCCCCCGACTGGAGCGTCGTGGAGATATTGCTCAAGGAAACGCCTGTCGGAACGGTTCTGGTGGTGCGGGCGGTGGCGCTGCTGTCGATCCTGCCGCTGCTGTTCCGGCGTGGCGGAGGATGGAACGCCGCCATCGCCCTGCCCGCCGCGATCGCCGCCGCGACGCTCGCCTGGTCGGGTCATGCCGCGGCCAGCGAAGGCCTCGCCGGAAGCGCCCATCGCGTCGCGGACGCGCTGCATGTGCTGGCCGCCGCCGGATGGTTCGGCGCCTTGCTGGCCTTGCTGGGCGGGGTTCTGGCCGGGCGGGAGATCGGGCAAACCGCCGCCATGCTGGAACGTTTCTCGCTGTTCGGCACGCTGTTCGTCGCCACGTTGATCGTGACTGGCGGGTTCAACGCCGTGATGATCGTGGGCCTCCCCAACCTGCCTGTCCTGCTGCACAGCCTCTACGGCTGGCTGCTACTCGCCAAGCTGGCGCTGTTCGGTGCCATGCTGCTGCTCGCCGCCGCCAATCGCTGGCGATTGACGCCCAAGCTGGAAGCGGCGCTTGAGGGCGGAAACACTGGCGCGGCGCTTAGCCATTTGCTGCTGTCGCTGCTGATGGAAACCAGCCTCGCCATCATCATCCTGGGACTGGTCGCGGCGCTCGGAACGCTCGATCCGCTGGCCTGAAATGCGCCTGGCTGGTTGAACGGCTGCAATCGGCCAAGTCGGCCATCCCATCCACCACAAACAAAAAAAGGGCGCCCCGAGAGGCGCCCTTTTGCTATCGTGCCCTTGAAGGCGCCGATTACTTCTTCAGCGTCAAACCGCCGAAACGCTTGTTGAAGCGCGCCACCTGGCCGCCCTGCTCAAGCTGGCGGGTACCGCCGGTCCAGGCCGGATGCGACTTGGGATCGATGTCGAGCGCCAGCGTGTCGCCTTCCTTGCCCCAGGTCGAGCGGGTGCGGAAGGTGGTGCCGTCGGTCATCTGGACGGTGATGAAGTGGTAATCGGGATGCGTATCGGCCTTCATGGGTCTGCTCCGTCTATGGGCCGGTTTCCGACCGGCCATGGATGCGAAAAATTGCGAAGGCGCGCGGTTACATGGCTTTCGCCGCGAAAGCAAGGGGGAGAAGCCTTCCGCCCCCTTCGCCGTCAATCCTTGGGCGGATCGGCGATCATCGCGACGAAATTGGCTTCGGCATGCAGCTTGCCGTCGATCATCGCCTTGCCGCTGAACTTGCAGACGGCGCCGCGCATCTGCACCACTTCGACATGCAGGTCGAGCAGGCAGCCCGGCTCCACCGGATTGCGGAACTTTACGCCGTCTATGCTCATGAAATAGACGAGCTTGCCCGAACCGGCGAGATTGAGCGACTGTACCGTCAGCACCCCCGCCGCCTGCGCCATCGCTTCCACGATCAACACGCCCGGCATGATGGGGCGGCCCGGGAAGTGCCCCTGGAAGAAGGGTTCGTTGATCGACACGGCCTTGATCGCGTGGATCGACCTGTTGGGCAGGATCGAAACCACGCGGTCGACCAGCAGCATCGGGTAACGGTGCGGCAGCGACGCCATGACCCCACGAATGTCGAGGGGACCGATGGCGTCGGAAACCGTATCAACCTGATCCGTCATCGAGCGATCAGCGCGACGTCGGCTGCTGCGACGGGTTGGCGGGCGCGGCGGCCGGGGCAGCGCCCTGGCCCTGACGGCCCGGCTGCCAGCCGGCCGGCGGGGTGATGCCGACGCTGGGCACCAGCGCGTTGAGCTGGGTCACGACCGACTGGGTGATGTCGACGGTCGGCTGATAGGACACGGTCGCGTCGGGCGACAGGATCAGGTCGACCTTCGCCTGGGTCATGGCAGCCTTGAGCGCGTCCGACAGCTTGGCCGAAATCTGTTCTTCGACATAGGCGTTGGCGAGCGCGATCGGCTGGCCCAAGCGCTGCAGTTCGGCCTGACCGTCCTGACCGGCCTTCTGATAGGCCTCATACTGGGTCTGGATCGCCGGGGTCGGCTTGTTGCCGGCCGCCTTCATCGCGGCTTCCAAGGCGGTGCCCTTGGCCTTCAGGTCCGCGTCGATGGCGTTCTTGCGCGCGGTGAAGCTGTCGATCTGCGCCTTGTAGGTGGTCTGGATCTGGGTGCGCGCGGTCGAATAGGCAGCGCTGGTGGCGACGGCGCGCTGCAGGTCGACGACGGCGATGCCGGTCTTCGACTGGGCAGCGGCCGGAACACTGGTCAGCGCCATGGCGGTCATAGGCGCCAGAACCAGCGCGGCAGCCTTGAAAATCGTCTTCATCAGAATTGAGTCCCTACGTTGAAGGTGATGAGTTTGGTGTCGTCCCCTGGTTCCTTGAGCAGAGCCTTGGCGATGTCGATGCGGAACGGGCCGAAGGGCGAGTTCCAGTTGACGCCAAAGCCGACGGACACGCGCGGTTTCAGCGTGTCGCCCAGATATTCTTCCTTAAAGCCGCTGCTAACGGTGTCATAGTTTGCGGGGCACAGGGGCGCCGCCACTGTTCCCGTTGCCTTGACCGTGGTCAGCGAAGAGTTCGTGCTCGATGAGCAATAGCCTGGGAAGCCGTTGTTGACGCCACCAGCCTCGCCAATCAATGCGGGATTTTTCAGGCCGCCAACGGCACCTGCATCAACGAACACAGACGGGCGCAGACCCATTTCACGGGCACCCGAGCCAAGTGGAATTTCGACCTCCGCACGCGCCATGTAATAGATGCGACCGCCGAGCGCGTCATCCGTCCGGTTGTTGGTGCCAGTCGTCTCCGTGCCGGTAAACGTGCCGTCGCTATTCGTCGTCGTGGTATAATAACGGCGTACCACACGCGGGCCGATGCCGCGGATGTCGAAGCCGCGAATCTGCGGTTCGCCCAGGAAGAAGCGATCAGTCAAACGAACCGGATCGACCAGCGCGCCCGTGGAATCCCGGCGATCGCCTTCAAGGCTGTGGATATAGCCGCCCTCTGCTGAGAGCGAGAAGATGAAGCCCTTGCCCAGCGGCCAATATTTCGAACCGTTAAGCCGCGTACGCGCATATTTGACGCTACCCCCAAGACCCGCAAAATCCTGGCTGAGTACGACGTTGTTGCCACGCGTAGGACGAATACGATTGTCCCGGGTATCGTAGATCAGGGAATAGCCGATGGAAGAGGTCGTCCGTTTACCGATGGCATCGCAAAGATAACGACCTGCCAGAATCGGGTCGCACTGCAACACGCCATTCGCATCGGCGGAATAATAAGTATCCTTGTCGAGCGTCACATCATCCAGATTGAGCGTGTAACGCAGCGCCAACGACATATATTCGGTGATCGGCACGCCCGCCCGCAACTGGAAGCCGGTGGTGGTCTGCTGATAGGTCGTGTCGCGGTCGTTATTGTTCAGATAGCGGAAGCTGTTGAGGTCGCGGCGATAGATGTCGCCGCCCAGCGCGATATTCTTGTCCATGAAATAGGGCTCGGTGAAGCCCACTTCCACCGACTTGCTGTATGCCGAATAATTGACGCTGGTGCGCAGTTCCTGACCCTTGCCGCGGAAGTTGCGCTGGGTGATCGAGGCCGAAACGATGAACCGCTCCAGCGAGGAGAAACCGGCCGACAGCGACAATTCGCCGGTCGATTTTTCCTGCACATTGGTTTCCAGCACGATGCGGTCGGGCGCGGAGCCGGGCTTTTGTTCGATATCCAGCTTTTCCTGGAAGAAGCCGAGCGAATTGATGCGGTCCTTGGACCGCTTGACGAGGAAGCTGTTGAACGCATCGCCCTCCGCCAGACGGAATTCGCGGCGCACCACCTTGTCCTGCGTCAGCGTATTGCCGTTGATGTCCACCCGCTCGACATAGACGCGCGGCGCATTGGCGATGCGGAAGTCGATCCCCATCGTCAGCGTGTCCTTGTCGCGGTTGAAGTCCGGCGACACATCGGCAAAGGCATAGCCGAACAGGCCTGCCGTCTCGCTCAGCGTGTCGACCGTGTCCTCGACCTGCTTGGCGTTGTACCAGTCGCCCTTCTTCATCGGCAGCATCTTGGTCAGCGAATCGCCCGACAGGTCGCGAATGTCGCTGTTCACCTTGACGGCACCGAATTTGTAGCGTTGCCCTTCCTCGACCACATAGGTGATGATGAAGTCCTGCTTGTCCGGGGTCAGTTCCGCCACCGCCGAGATCACGCGGAAGTCCGCATAGCCTTCGGTCAGGTAGAATTGGCGCAGCTTCTGCTGATCATAGGCCAGCCGATCCGGATCATAGCTGGTGCCCGAGGAGAAGATGCGGAACCAGCGCGACTGTTTCGTCACCATCTGGCTGCGCAGTTCGCCGTCCTTGAACTTCTCGTTGCCGATGATGTTGATCTGGCGGACCTTCGACTTGGGCCCTTCGGAGATTTCGAACACGATGTCGACGCGGTTCTGGTCGAGCTGCACCATCTTCGGTTCGACCGTGGCGGCGAAGCGGCCCTGGCGGCGGTACAGTTCGATGATGCGGGCAACGTCGGCGCGCACTTTGGAGCGCGTATAGATCTGGCGGGGAGCCAGTTTTATTTCAGGACGTATCTTGTCTTCCTTGAGGCGCTTATTACCTTCAAGGACGATGCGGTTGATGACCGGGTTTTCCTTCACCTCGACGGTCAAGGCGCCATTGTCGTTGCGGATCTGGACGTCGGCGAACAGCTCCGTCTCGTAAAGGTCGCGCAGCGCCTGGTCGAGCGATTCCTGGGTGAAGGTCTGACCGATGCGCAGCTTGGTGTAGGACAGCACCGTATCCGGCTCCAGGCGCTGCTGCCCGGTGACGGAAATGCTGCGGATCGTTCCGGCCGCAGGTGTTGCCGCCGGGACGGGCGCTGGGGCAGCCGACGGGGCGTTCTGGGCCGTCGCCGGAACCGCAGACATGCCCGCGATCATCGTCGTCGCCAACAGGGCCACGACGACCGGGCGCTGCCTGTTGCTGCTCATCATCGCTGTCACCCGCTCCACCTTCTACAAAAAAGCAACATGTCGTTTACGCCGGGCCATTTCCGTTCACATCCGGAAAAGACGGCGCCAAATCGCGTCCTCCTGCCCGATACGGCTCAGCCGATCAAGCCGGACAGACGATCCCAGAGACCGAAAGAGGATAAATCGTTGAATGTTACCAGCACCATCATCGCCAGCAGAACGGCAAGACCCGAGCGATAGGCCCATTCCTGCACCTGTGGGCTGACGGGCCGCCGCTGTATCGCCTCCACCCCGTAGAACAGCAGATGACCGCCATCCAGCATGGGGATTGGCAAGAGGTTGATGAACCCCAAATTAATCGAGATGAGGGCCATGAAGAAGACGAAGCTCTCAATTCCCAGCGTCGCCGCCTGCCCCGAAACCTCCGCGATCTTGAGCGGGCCGCCCAGTTCCTTGACCGACCGGCCGCCGCCGACGATCTGCCCCAATGTCTCGACCATGGTGCGGATGATCTGACCCGTCCGCTCGATCGCGACGACAGGCGCGCGGGCGAGACTGACCGGCTCGATCACAGGTTCGCCGGGCGCCAGCCCCAAGCGGCCGATGCGGAATTTATTGCCGAAACCGTCATCTTCCTGAACCGCGCCGACCTTGCCCTGCTTTTCGAACAGCTTGCCCTTGCGGTCGATCACGATGGTTACGGGTTCGCCCGGACGGATCTGCGCGAACAGGCGGATGTCGTCGAAGGTCGCCATTTCCCGCCCGTTGAGCGAGACGATGCGATCCCCCGCGAGGATGCCCGCCGCAGCGGCCGCGCTGCCCGGCTGCACCTGTCCGGCGACGGCGGGCGTACGGCTTTCGCCATGGACGAAGGCGAAGGTGGCGAGGATCAGGATGGCGAAGAGGAAATTGATCGCCGGTCCCGCCGCGACGATGGCCGCCCGCTGCCACAGCGGCTTGGCGGGAAAGCTCTGCGCCCGCTCAGCAGCGGGCATTTCCAGCCAGCGCGGATCGGTCTGGCTGGCGGCGTTCATGTCGCCCTTGAAGCGCACATAGCCGCCCAGGGGCAGCGCGCCGATACGCCAGCGGGTGCCGCGCTTGTCGACCCATGCCGCGATTTCCGGACCGAAGCCGATGGAAAACGCCTCCGCCTTCACCCCGCACCAGCGGCCCACCAGATAGTGGCCCAGCTCATGCACGAAGACGAGCGGTCCGATGACTGCGACAAAAGCGAATATGGTCAGCAGGAAACCGGGATTCTGGATCAAGCGGTCAATCTTTCCATCACTAGGCCCGCCATATTACGCGCCTGCGCATCCGCCGCCAGCACATCGTCGATCTGGCGGGGCACAGGCGCGCTATAGCGGTTCAGGACATCCTCTACAATCATGGCGATATCAAGGAAGCCGATGGCGCCTTTAAGGAAGGCCGCCACCGCGACCTCATTGGCCGCGTTCAATATGGCGGGGGCCGCGCCGCCCGCCTGCGCCGCCTGCCGCGTCAGGCGCAGCGCGGGGAAGCGCAGCTCATCGGGCGCCTCGAAATCCAGCCGCCCGATCCGCGTCAGGTCCAGCGGCTGGCAGGGCGTGGCGATCCGCTCCGGCCAGGCGAGCGCATGGGCGATCGGAATGCGCATGTCGGGCGACCCGAGTTGCGCCAGGGTGGAACGGTCGCGAAATTCGACCAGGGAGTGAATGACCGACTGCGGATGGACGAGTATCTCGATCCGGTCGAGCCCGACAGGAAAGAGATGCGCCGCCTCGATCAGTTCCAGCCCCTTGTTCATCATCGTGGCGCTGTCGACGCTGATCTTCGCGCCCATCGACCAATTGGGATGGGCGACCGCCTGCGCCGGGGTGATGCCGCGCATCTCATCCCGGCTGCGGGTGCGGAAGGGGCCGCCGCTGGCCGTCAGCGTGATTTTTGACACATCTTCCCAACGGCTTCCGGCAAGACATTGGAATATCGCATTATGTTCGCTGTCGACCGGGAGCAGCGTCGCGCCCGACGCCGCGACCGCGTCCATCATCAGCGCGCCCGCCGACACCAGCGATTCCTTGTTCGCCAGCGCCACCGTGCCGCCCGCCTTCAGCGCCGCCATGGTCGGGCGCAGGCCCGCGCAGCCGACGATCGCGGCCATGCTCCAGTCCGCGCCCGCTTGCGCGGCATCGACCAGCGCGCCCTCTCCCGCCGCCGCTTCCACACCGGAACCGCGCAGCGCATCCTTCAACGCCTCATAATGGGCGTCATGGCCGATGACGGCGAGTTTGGCATTGCTCTCCCGCGCAGCCGCGGCCAAGCCCGCGACGTCGCTATGCGCGGTCAGCGCGACGACCTGATAGGCGTCGGGGTCGCGCTGGACCAGATCCAGCGTCGACATGCCGACCGATCCGGTCGCGCCAAAGATCGAAATCGTCTTCATCGGGGCAGCACCAGCATCATATAGCAGATCGCCGCCAAAGGCGCCGCCGCGACCACGCCGTCCAGCCGGTCCATCACCCCGCCATGGCCGGGGAGCAGCGTGCCGCTATCCTTCACCCCTGCGCGGCGCTTCATCCAGCTTTCCAGCAGGTCGCCCAACTGTGCCGCCACCGCCAGCAGGCCGCTGGCCGCCGCAAGCTGCACCGGCAACCCGGCAAAACGATAGAGCAGGAACCCGACGAGCAGCGCCGCCAGCACGCCGCCGCCCAGGCCCGACCATGTCTTGGACGGGCTGATGCGCGGAGCCAGCTTTGGCCCGCCAATGGACCGGCCCGCGAAATAGGCGCCGATGTCGGTCGCCCAGACCAACGCCAGCGCCCAGAGGGTCAGCAGCAGGCCCGAAGGATTTGGCGGCATCTGAGCGCGGAGATACAGCAAGGCCATCACCGGCACGACGATATAGGGTACGCCCAGCGCCAGCTTCACCGACCGGCCGACCAGCGCGACGAAAAAAAAGGCCGCCGCCGTCAGCCCGAAGGCCAGCCAGGACACCCCTGCGGCGAGCGGACAGAGAATCGCCAGCGGCACCGATATGGCGAACATGGCGAGCTTGCGGTTTTCCGGCGTGGCGCCCGTCAGATCGCCCCACTCCCCCTGCATCAGCACGCCCGCCACGACCAGCAACAGCCAGAAGAGAAAACCGCCCGAAAACAGCGCGCCCAGCGCCACGAAGATGAGGATGGCGCCGACGATCGCGCGGGTCCGAAGCTCGCTCGACATGCGTGTCACAGCCCGCCGAAACGGCGGTCCCTCAAGCGGAAGGCATCCAGCGCGGCGGCCAAGGCCCGCCCGTCGAAATCCGGCCACAGCGTGTCGGTGAAATAAAGCTCCGCATAGGCGGCCTGCCACAGCATGAAATTGCTGAGCCGCTGCTCGCCCGAGGTGCGGATCATGAGGTCGAGCGGCGGCAGATCGGCGGTGTAGAGCGCGGCATCGACATCACCGATGCCGATCTCCTCCGCCGCGATCTCGCCAGCGGCCACGCGGCGCGCCAGGCTCTGCGCCATCCGCACCAGTTCGTCCTGCGCTCCATAATTGAGCGCAATGGCAATAATCGGGCCACAGTTCCCGGCTGTGCGCGCCACCGCGCTTTCGATCAGGTCGACCAGCGATGGATCGAGCGCCTGATAATTGCCGATGATCCGCAGCCGCACGCCATTGGCGTGGAATTCGTCCAGATCGGCCTGGATGAAATGCCGCAGCAGCCCCATCAGGTCCGCTACTTCACTCGCCGGGCGTTTCCAGTTTTCGGAGGAAAAGGCGTAGAGCGTCAGGCATTCCAGCCCCAGTTCCTGTGCCGCGCGGGCGACCCGGCGCACCGCCTCCACCCCGGCGCGATGGCCGGCGATGCGGGGCAGGAAGCGCTTCTTCGCCCAGCGGCCATTGCCGTCCATGATGATGGCGACGTGGCGAGGTCCGGGAGAGCCCGCGCGCATGCCATCGACGTGGCGCGCGCCATGGGCTGGCGCGCCGCTGGTCAGATCGGGTTTGGCTTGGCTGGCCATCAGATGGTCGATCGCGCCATGAGGAAGGGCGGAAGATCCCGGCTCACTGACCGAGAATTTCCTTCTCCTTGGCCGCCGTCACCGCATCGATGTCCGCGATCGTGCTATCGGTCAGCTTCTGGACCTCGGTTTCCAGGCGTTTGCGCTCGTCTTCGCTGATTTCGCCCTTCTTCTCGTCAGCCTTGAGGCTGTCCATGCCGTCGCGGCGGACATTGCGGACGGCGATGCGGGCGCCTTCGGCATATTTGCTGGCGAGCTTGGCCAGTTCCTTGCGGCGCTCCTCGGTCAGGTCCGGGATCGGCAGGCGCAGCGTCTGACCATCGACGATCGGGTTGAGGCCAAGACCCGCCGAGCGGATCGCCTTGTCGCAGGGGCCGACATTGGTCTTGTCCCACACCTGCACCGACAGCATGCGCGGTTCGGGCGCGGAAACGGTCGCCACCTGGTTGAGCGGCATATGCGCGCCATAAACTTCGACCGTCACGGGATCGAGCAACTGGATATTGGCGCGACCGGTGCGCAGACCGGCAAGATCGCCCTTCAGCGATTCGACGGCGCCGTGCATGCGGCGTTCAAGGTCGGCCTTGTCATATTGAGCCATATTATTTCAGCGCTCCTGATTTTGCACGATCGTCGCCACACCGTCACCGGCCAGCACCTTGGCCAGATTGCCGGTTTCGCGGATGTTGAACACGACGATGGGAATATTGTTTTCGCGGCAGAGCGCAATGGCGCTCGCATCCATGACCTTGAGATTATCGTTCAGCACGCGATCGAAGCTGATCTCTTCATAGCGCGCGGCGTCCGGTACATTTTTCGGATCGGCATTATAAATGCCATCGACGCTGGTGCCCTTGAACAGCGCGTCGCAATTCATTTCCGCCGCACGCAGCGCCGCGGTGGTGTCGGTGGTGAAATAGGGACTGCCGGTGCCCGCCGCGAAGATGACGATCCGGCCCTTCTCCATATGCCGCACCGCCTTGCGCCGGATATAGGGTTCGCAGACCGAGGCCATCGGAATGGCGGACTGGACGCGGGTGTCGTAGCCGATCTTTTCCAGCGCATTCTGCACCGCCAGCGCGTTCATGACGGTTGCAAGCATGCCCATATAGTCGGCGCTCGCCCGGTCGAAGCCCTTGGCCGCCCCGGCAAGACCCCGGAAGATATTGCCGCCGCCGACGACCACGCACAGTTCGAAACCGGCATCCTTGGCCGCCGCGATCTCCCGCGCGACGCGGTCGACGGTCTCCGGCTCGATGCCGAACTGCCCCTGCCCCATCAGCACTTCGCCCGAGAGTTTCAACAAGATGCGCTTGAAGGCGGGTCGGGTCATGCCGGGCAATATTCCATTCATAGTCAGGCCCATTTTACCGGGCAAGGAAATGGCGCGCACCTTAGGCAGTGCGCGCCATGATGTGAAGCAGGCTTTTGGATCGCCTCTCGCTTCCTTAGCGTCCCCTCCAGACTTGTCGAGCAGCCTCAGCTCTCAACGTCGCCCGGAGTGAACGGCCTGTCAGATCAGGCCCAGAAAATCAGGCCCAGAAAATCAAGCAACGCCAGCGGCAGCAGCCACTTCAGCGGCAAAGTCGCTCGTTTCCTTCTCAATGCCTTCACCAAGCTGGAAGCGGACATAGTTTTTCAGCGTGATCGACGCGCCGGCTTCCTTCGCCGCCTTGGCGACGACATCAGCGACCGGGGTCTTGTTGTCCATCACGAAAAGCTGACTGAGCAGCGCGTTTTCCTTGGCATATTTGGCGACCGCGCCGTCGACCATCTTGGCGACGATCTCAGCGGGCTTGCCCGATTCGGCAGCTTTTTCAGCGGCGATGGCGCGCTCACGCTCCAGCAGGGCCGGATCGATGTCGGCGGCCGACAGCGCCAGCGGGAAGGCCGCGGCGATGTGCATCGCGATCTGCTTGCCCAGCGGTTCCAGAACGTCAGCCGACGCATCGCCTTCCAGCGCGACCAGAACGCCGATCTTGCCCAGGCCCGGAGCAGCCGCATTGTGGACATAGGGCACGACCACGCCCTGGCTCACTTCGACCTGGCCGATCCGGCGCAGGGTCTGGTTTTCACCGATGGTGGCGATGTTCGCGACCAGCTTTTCCGAGATGGTGCCGCCAGCCGGGTGTGCCTGCGCGCCCAGCGCGTCGGCATCGGCCACGCCGCTGCTGAGCGCGACCTGCGCGGTGGTGCGGACGAAATCCTGGAACTGGTCGTTCTTGGCGACGAAGTCGGTTTCGCTGTTCACTTCGACGGCGACGCCCTTGGTCCCGGCGACGGCAACGCCGACCAGACCTTCAGCGGCGGTGCGGCTCGACTTCTTCTGCGCGGCGGCCAGACCCTTGGCGCGCAGCCAGTCGGTTGCGGCCTCGATGTCGCCATTGGCTTCGGTGAGCGCCTTCTTGCAATCCATCATGCCCGCGCCCGAACGGTCGCGCAGTTCCTTGACGGCGGCAGCGGTAATCTCGGCCATGTTTCGGCTCCTAAATGTTTCGGGTGGTTCAAATAAGCGCTAGGGCGCGATCCATCGGAGCGCGCCCTAGCCTGTCAATCTTGCAGTTCGAAGACCGCTATCAGGCCTGAGCGACGACCTCTTCGGCCTCGGGCTCATCCAGAGCGCCCAGATCGACGCCCGAAGCCTGCTGCGCACCACGGTTGCCCTTGGTGGCGGCGGCAGCGATGGCGTCGCAATAGAGGCGGATGGCGCGGCTGGCGTCGTCATTCGCCGGAACCGGGAAAGCGATGCCGTCGGGCGAGACGTTCGAATCGAGGATCGCAACGACCGGGATACCCAGCGTGTTGGCTTCCTTGATCGCCAGTTCTTCCTTGTTGGCGTCGATCACGAACATGACATCGGGGATGCCGTTCATGTCGCGAATGCCGCCCAGCGACAGTTCGAGCTTCTCGCGCTCGCGGGTCATCTGAAGGACTTCCTTCTTGGTGAAGCCGTGGGTGTCGCCCGACAGCTTCTCTTCCAGGGTCTTCAGACGCTTGATCGAACCGGAGATCGTCTTCCAGTTGGTGAGCATGCCGCCCAGCCAGCGATGGTTGACGAAATGCTGGCCCGACTTGCGCGCGGCTTCAGCGATCGGATCCTGCGCCTGGCGCTTGGTGCCGACGAACAGCACCTTGCCACCAGCGGCGACGGTCGCGGACACGAAGTCCAGCGCGCGGCCGAACAGCGGCACGGTCTGCGACAGGTCGAGAATGTGGATGCCGTTGCGCTCGCCGAAGATGTACGGCTTCATGCGCGGGTTCCAGCGGTGGGTCTGGTGGCCGAAATGGGCGCCAGCCTCGATCAATTGGTGCATGGTGACGACAGGGGCCGCCATAATAGTTCTCCTTCCGGTTACACCTCTGGGAATCAGGAACTGAGCGTCACGCCGCAGCACCGGATATGTCGATTCCCATGTGGAATGGGCGCGCCTTTAGCCCCGCAAGAAAGCCAATGCAAGGGGTTGACTCTCCATTCCGGATAGAACATAAAGAGAACATAGGGAACAAAAGGCGGATTTTCGCCGTTTGCTGGCCTATAGTGAACCAAGCCGTGCAAATGGCAAGACAGAAAAGTGAGCTGCTTATGTTCGCACTGATCGCAGCACTTGTTTTCATCGGATCGTTCCTGCTGGCGGCAGGCACCATCATCGGCATGTTCGCGCTTTATCATGACAAGATCGTCGCGGCGCTGACGTTCGAGCCGATCCCGCAGGAAGTGCCGGTCTATCGCTTGCGGATCAGCCGCCGCCGCGCCGCTCCTTCGATACGGCCGACAGCCCCCGCCTTCACGGCAGCCGCCTTGGCTGCCTGAGGATTACTGCGCCTCGCTCATCCGTTGGCGGCGCACCTTGGCATAGGACATCATGCCGAAGGGGATGAGCGCGAGGTAAAGGGCGCACAGGGCCAGCAGCGTCAGCCAGGGATCGGTGATCAGCAACGCAGCCAGCAGACCGGCAAGAGCAATCGCCTCCAGCCTGATCCGCTTGCGCAGGCGAAGCGCAGACCAGCTATAGGTCGCGATGTTGGAGATCATCAGGAAGGCTGTGAATGCCGCCCACGGCGCCACCACATACCATTCACGAAAGAGCGCCTCGCCCGTCACCAGCCAGAGATAGAGCGGCACGAAGGCCAGCCCTGCCCCAGCCGGGGCGGGAACGCCGGTGAGGAAGCCGGCCGATTTATGCGGCTGGACATCGGCATCGATATTGGCGTTGAAGCGCGCCAGCCGCAGCGCGCAGGACAGCGCATGGGCCAGCGCGAAGATCCAGCCGAATTTCGGCATGGCATGGAGAGACCAGAGATAAAGGACCAGCGCAGGCGCCACGCCGAAAGCGATGGAATCGGACAGCGAATCCAGTTCCGCGCCGAAACGGCTTTCGCCCCGCAACAGCCGGGCGATGCGGCCATCCAGTCCGTCCAGCACCCCGGCGATGAGGATGGAAAGCACCGCCCTCTCCCACTCGCCCGAAATGCCGTATCGCACGCCGGTCAGGCCGAAGCACAGCGCCATCGCCGTCACGGCATTGGGCGCCACCATCCGCAGGGTGATCCCCCGGCGCAGACCGCGCGGGATGGTTCGGCGCTGTCGCATTATTGTTGAATCCCGGAAATCACGCGCATGTCGCCCATCTGGCCAAGGATCGTCTCGCCCGCCACGGTGCGCTGCCCCAGCACCACGCGCGGCGCGGTTCCGGCGGGCAGATAGACGTCGACCCGGCTACCGAAGCGGATCAGGCCGATGCGCTGTCCGGCGGCGACCATGTCGCCAGGCTTCACGAACGGCACGATCCGCCGCGCCACAAGGCCCGCAATCTGCGTGAAACCGATGCGCACGCCGTCATGCCGCTCGACCAATATATGCTGACGCTCATTATCCTCGCTCGCCTTGTCAAGATCGGCGTTCAGGAACTTGCCCGAAATATAGACCACGGACTTCACCGTGCCGCCGATCGGCGTGCGGTTGATGTGCACGTCGAACACGCTCATGAAGATCGACACGCGGATCATCGGCTGATCGCCCAGCCCGTCCGGCCCCGCCATCTCGCGCGGAGGCGGCACGCGCTGGATCAGCGTCACCAGCCCATCGGCCGGGGCGACGATGGCGCGCTCGTCCTGCGGCACGGCGCGGACCGGATCGCGAAAGAAGGCCAGCACCCAGATCGTCACCATCACCATCAGCCAGCCGGGAATCTCCCAGCCGACCAGGAACAGCAGCGCCGTGATAGCCGCCGCGATCAGGCCGAATTTGACGCCTTCGGGATGCACCGAGGGAAATCGCCATTTCACATTGCCGCCCAGCGCGACGGTCAGTTCGTCATTTTCCATGGGCACCGTCTTTAGGCACAGTCACTTGCAGTGACAACGTCCGATACCGTCCCAGGACAATGAAATGATCCTGCCTCGCAAACGCCATTGCCCAATGCACTGGACAGTTGAACATTGCCGCCGCTTTCCCTAGGGCGTTTCGCAAATTCCACCCGAACGAAGAAGGCGAACAGGCGCTATGGCAAAGATCAAGGTGAAAAACCCCGTCGTGGAAATCGACGGCGACGAAATGACCCGGATCATCTGGGAATGGATCCGTGAGCGCCTGATCCTCCCCTATCTCGACATCGACCTGAAATATTACGATCTGGGCGTCGAGAAGCGCGACGAAACCAACGACCAGATCACCATCGATTCCGCCAACGCGATCAAGGAACATGGCGTCGGCGTGAAGTGCGCCACCATCACCCCCGACGAAGCCCGTGTCGAAGAGTTCGGCCTGAAGGAAATGTGGAAGTCGCCCAACGGCACCATCCGCAACATCCTGGGCGGCGTCGTGTTCCGCGAACCGATCGTCATCCGTAACGTCCCCCGCCTCGTGCCCGGCTGGACCGACCCGATCGTCATCGGCCGCCACGCCTTTGGCGACCAGTATCGCGCCACCGATTTCCTCGTCCCCGGCCCCGGCAAGCTGCGCATGGTGTGGGACGGCGAAAATGGCGAGAAGATCGAGAAGGACGTCTTCAACTTCCCGAGCTCCGGCGTCGCCATGGGCATGTACAATCTGGACGATTCGATCCGCGATTTCGCCCGCGCCAGCATGAACTATGCGCTCGGCCGCGGCTGGCCGCTCTATCTGTCGACCAAGAACACCATCCTCAAGGCCTATGACGGCCGCTTCAAGGATCTGTTCCAGGAAGTGTTCGACAAGGAATTCGCCGACCAGTTCAAGGCAGTGGGCGCCGTCTACGAACACCGCCTGATCGACGACATGGTCGCCTCCGCGCTCAAGTGGAGCGGCAAGTTCGTCTGGGCGTGCAAGAATTATGACGGCGACGTCCAGTCGGACACCGTCGCGCAGGGCTTCGGTTCGCTCGGCCTCATGACCTCCGTGCTGCTCTCGCCCGACGGCAAGACCGTCGAGG
Source organism: Sphingobium sp. SJ10-10 (assembly GCF_036038995.2). NCBI lineage: Bacteria > Pseudomonadati > Pseudomonadota > Alphaproteobacteria > Sphingomonadales > Sphingobiaceae > Sphingobium > Sphingobium sp. SJ10-10. The sequence continues at coordinate 585,078 of NZ_CP158132.1, read as the reverse complement.
CCGAAGCCGCGCACGGCACCGTCACCCGCCACTATCGCCAGCATCAGCAGGGCAAGGCGACCTCGACCAACCCGATCGCGTCGATTTTCGCCTGGACCCAGGGCTTGGCCTATCGCGGCAAGTTCGACGAGACGCCGGAAGTCACCAAATTTGCCGAAACGCTGGAAAAGGTCTGCATCGAAACCGTCGAAAACGGCGCGATGACCAAGGATCTGGCCCTGCTGATCGGTCCGGAGCAGGCATGGATGACCACCGAGCAGTTCTTCGAGGCGATCCGCGTGAACCTCGAAACCGCCATGGGCCAGTGGAAATAATCTGGCGGAACTGATCCGCCTTTCCGCGGTTCAATACGGTAACGGAACGAGGCGGCGCCGCAGCACGGCGTCGCCTTTTCCATGAGGCCGGGAGATGCTTGATGACGACGACAGCCAAGAAACGACTGGAAGTTCGGGCTGCGGTTCCGGCGGACGTGCGCGGCATCCACCGGCTGATCGCCCGCGTCTATCCGGGCCTCCCCAATTATTCGCTGGCCACCCTGCGCGGCCAGATCAACAATTTCCCGACCGGCTGCTTCGTCGCGCTCTACGACAATAAGGTCGTGGGCTATTGCGCGACCATGCGCGTCAGCAAGGCGATGGCCTTTTCCCCGCATGATTGGGAGGAGATCACCGCCAACGGCTTCGGCACGCGGCACAGCGCGGCGGGCGAGTGGCTCTACGGCTATGAAATGGCCGTCGACCCCAAGCTGCGTGGCCTGCGCATCGGCCAGCGCCTCTATGACGAGCGCAAGGAACTGGCAGAGGAACTGGACCTGCACGGCATCGTCATCGCCGGCCGGATGCCCGGCTATGCCCGCGCGAAACGGCGCGTCCAAGGTCCGGCCGACTATTTCGACAAGGTCGTGCACGGCAAGATCCGCGATCAGGTGATCAGCTTCCAGCTCAAGAACCAGTTCGAACCGCTGGGCGTGCTGGAAAATTATCTGCCGGAGGACAAGCCGTCGGACGGCCATGCCGCCCATCTGGTCTGGCGCAATCCCTATGTCGACCCTGACGAAGCGCCCGAAATGCGGGTGCCGCGCGGCGTCGAAAGCGTCCGCCTCGCCACCTGCCAGTTGCAGGCCCGCGCCGTGAAGGATTTTGACGAGTTCATCCGCAACATCGAATATTTCGTCGACGTCGCGGCAGACTACCGCTCCGACTTCATCGTCTTCCCAGAACTGTTCACCCTGCCGCTGCTCTCCTACGAAACGAAGAAGCTCTCCCCTATCGAGGCGATCGACAAGCTGACCGGATACACCCCGCGCCTGACCAAAGAACTGGAGCGGATGGCGCTGGAATATAATATCAACATCATCGGCGGCTCCCATCCGACGCGCGCCGACGATGGCGACATTCAGAACATCGCCTATGTCGCCCTGCGCGACGGGTCGCTGCACACGCAGGAGAAGATCCACCCGACACCCAACGAAGCCTTTTGGTGGAACATCAAGGGTGGGGATTCGCTGGACGTGATCCAGACGGACTGCGGGCCGATCGGCGTGCTCATCTGCTATGACAGCGAATTTCCGGAACTGGCGCGGCGGCTGGTGGACCAGGGCGCGCGGATCATTTTCGTGCCCTTCTGCACCGACTCGCGCCTGGGCTATATGCGCGTGCGCTATTGCGCGCAGGCCCGGGCGATCGAGAACCAGTGCTATGTCGTCATGTCGGGCAATGTCGGCAATCTGCCCAATGTCGACAATATGGACATCCAATATGCCCAAAGCGCGATCCTGACGCCTTGCGACCTGCCCTTTGCGCGGGACGGGATAGCCGCGGAATCGACCGAGAATGTCGAGACGCTGACCATGGCGGACGTGAATCTGGCCGACCTGAGCTGGGCGCGGGCGGAAGGCACGGTGCGCAACCTGCGCGACCGGCGGTTCGACCTCTATCATATCGACTGGGACAGCAATCCCGACCACGCCCATGCGCCGAGCGGCGGGCCGGTGCCGGCAGGCGGGCATAATGCGCCGGGCGGCGGGTGATTATGGGTCGGACTTGGCTGGTTTGCGGACTGGCAGGTTTGGACGTACATTTTTAGGAATGCGGACATTCACCACGGCGAGGGAAGGTCTGGTCTCTGGCGCGTTCGAGTTTTCCAAACATTGATTGTTTCAACAGCAGCCGCCAACATGCCGTCAAGGTCTGCGATCGATCCCTTCCAACTTTGTTCTAGCTCGCGCTCGACATCATAGTTGGTATCGACGGCTCGCGCATGCACCTTTACGCGGCCCCATTTTGGCGGCGTGACACTAATCTGGAAACATTCAAATGGGGGATCGCCCGGAGTATAAAAGAACCTCGCCGGTCGATCCGCCCACTCGGTGAATAATTTCGTGCCGAGGATAGCGGCCCATTTGTCGATTACGGGATCGAGTTTCTCATAGTTTTGCATCGGCCTAATATACTCGCGCTCAACATGGTCCGCTATCAGGAACGACCGGAAACCCTTGGATGGCAATCTCTGGTCGTTTTCAGACCCTCCTTCCCATCATCCGGCCCTGAACCTGGAGGACTGGCTGAGGATCATGCGTGACCCAATGGCTACAGGATCCTCAAATAACATCCTATTTCTCCTACAGGCGCGATTGTGCCTGTCCTATTCCGCGCCAACGGGTCTATCCCGCATCCCTCTTTGAAACGTCCGAAAAATAGTCATCCCGCATACGCGCGCGCAGGCACGCGCGCGCATACACTGTGAACTTCGGCGTGAAATGGTCGAACGCGGCAGGCGCTAAAGCTATTTCCACCGCCTGATCCGCGACTCCCATCCTTCACTCGACGGTGACGCTCTTGGCGAGGTTGCGTGGCTGATCGACGTCCGTGCCCTTCGCCACCGCCACATGATAGGCGAGCAACTGCACCGGCACCGCATAAACCATCGGCGCGATCAGCGGATGGACCTTGGGCATGGTGATGGTCGCGATGCAGCCCTCGCCCGCAGCCTGCACCCCGTCATAGTCGGAGATCAGCACCACCTTGCCGCCGCGCGCCTGCACTTCCTGCATGTTGCTGACGGTCTTTTCGAACAGCGGTCCGCTGGGCGCCAGCACGATCACCGGAACCTTGTCGTCGATGAGCGCGATCGGGCCATGCTTCATCTCGCCCGCGGCATAGCCTTCGGCATGGATATAGCTGATTTCCTTGAGCTTGAGCGCGCCCTCCAGCGCCAGCGGATAGTCCGGCCCGCGCCCCAGATAGAGCACGTCGCGCGCGCCAGCGATCAGATGGGCCATCGCTTCGATCGACTCATCATAAGCCAGCGCCCCGTTGAGCGCGGCGGGCGCTTCGGCAAGGTGGCGGACCAATTCCTTCTCGGCCTTCGCGTCCAGCCGCCCCTTGGCGCGGGCGAGATTGGCGGCGAAGGCGGCCAGCACCGCCAGTTGGCAGGTAAAGGCCTTGGTCGACGCCACGCCGATTTCCGGCCCCGCATGGGTCGGCAGCAGCAGGTCGGCCTCCCGCGCCATGGTGCTGGTCGGCACATTGACGACGGCGGCGATCTTCTGCCCCTCGGCCCGGGCATGGCGCAGCGCCGCCAGCGTATCGGCGGTTTCGCCCGACTGGCTGATGACGATCATCAGCCCGCCATCCTCCATCACCGGCGAGCGGTAACGGAACTCGCTTGCCACATCGATGTCGACGGGCACGCGGGCAAATTGTTCGATCCAATATTTGGCGACCATGCCTGCGTAGAAGCTGGTTCCGCAGGCGACGATGGTGACGCGGCGGATCGACCCCAGGTCGAAATCCGGGATCGGCAACGACACCCGGTCCTCCATCCGCTGCAAATAGGATCGCAGCGTCTGCGCGACGACCACCGGCTGCTCATAGATCTCCTTGAGCATATAGTGGCGGTGATTGCCCTTGGAGATCAGCTCGCCGGTCACGCCGGAAATGGTGATGGGGCGTTCGACGGGATTGTTGTCCTTGTCGAAAATCTCCGCCCCGTCCCTGGTGATGACGACCCAGTCGCCCTCCTCCAGATAGGCGATGCGCTGGGTCAGCGGCGCCAGCGCCAGCGCGTCGGAGCCGAGATAGGTCTCCCCCTCGCCAAAGCCCACCACCAGCGGCGATCCCAGGCGCGCGCCGATCAGCATGTCAGGATGGCTGCGGAACAGGATCGCCAGCGCGAAGGCGCCATGCAGGCGCGGCAATATCTGCGCCACCGCGTCCTTGGGTGAAGCGCCCTGCTCGACCAACTCGCTCACCAGATGGGCGACGACCTCCGTATCGGTCTGGCTGTGGAAGGTCCGGCCACGCGCCATCAGCTCCTCGCGCAGCGGCTTGAAATTCTCGATGATGCCATTGTGCACCAGCGCCACTTCCTTCGTGGCGTGGGGATGGGCATTGCTGGTCGTCGGCGCGCCATGGGTCGCCCAGCGGGTATGGGCGATGCCGGTCGTGCCGGGCAGCGGCGCCTTTTCCAGTTCCTTCACCAGATTGGCGAGCTTGCCCTCGGCGCGGCGGCGGTCGATCATCTCGTCATGAACGGTCGCGACGCCTGCACTGTCATAGCCGCGATATTCGAGGCGCTTCAGTCCTTCGACCAGCCGCTCCGCCACGTCGTCCTTGCCGATGATTCCGATGATACCGCACATGGATAGTCAGTCCCAAAGCCGTGAAAACTATATGCTTGCGCCGCCTATGCCACGTTCGCGCCGCCGGTGACAGGGGCCAGCGTCATCGTGGATGAATTGTAATCAGCCAGACATCCGGGGCGGCAAGCATCCGGATCGGCAGCCCGCTGGTGCCAAGGCCCGCCGAAACGACCATGGTCCGCATACCCTCCCGATAGACGCCGCAGGCATAGCGCAAACCATAGCGCGAGGGCACATAGACGATCCCCGCAAAGGGCAGCGCGACTTGTCCGCAATGGGTATGCCCCACCAGCGTCAGCATCGGCTGGTCGGGCAGCAGCGGAAAGGCATCCGGCCCATGGGACAGCATAACGGGCGCGCCACCCACTGCCTGCATCGCGTCCAGCGTCTTCGGGATATCGGGCCGCCCGGTATAGATGTCGCGCAATCCGCCAATCGCCAGCGCGCCCCGGCGCACGGCCTGATTGTCGAGCAGCCGAATGCCGATCCGGGCGAACAGGGCGCCCCACTGGCGGCGGCTGATCAACGCATGTTTGCGGGCATCGTGATTGCCCAGCACCGCGACCACCCCCAACGGCGCGCGCAAGGCAGCGAAAGGCGCGATGCTTTGCACGGGACCATAGGTCGCCCCACCCTTGGCATCCCCGATATAATCGCCGCCCAGCACGATCAGGTCGGGCCTGAGGCCATTCACCTGCGCGACGATCCGCGCCATGCGTTCCGGGCTGTTGTCCGGTCCCGACAAATGGCTGTCGGTCATCAGCGCCACCGTCACCGGGCGCCGCGACGCATCCGCCGGAAAGGGCAGCGTGACATCCAGCCGCCGCACGACCGGCATGGCCCGCGCATTGGCGACGAGCCAGAACAGCGTTCCGACCGGCAGCAGCAGCAGGAACAGCAGCGCCATAAGCCAGCGCCGCTTTCGAAAAAGCGCCGTCACTTGGAGGCTTTGCGCGCCTGCATCTTCGCCCGGAAGCGCGCCGCCCAGCCCGGCTTCGCTTCCTGCTTGGGCCGGACGAGACAGAGCGCATCGGCATCCACCGCCTGCGTCACGACGCTGCCCGCAGCAACGATCGCGCCGGCCCCGATCTTCACCGGCGCCACCAGCGCGCTGTTGGAACCGATGAAGGCGCCCGCCCCGATCTCCGTCTTATATTTGAAGAAGCCGTCATAATTGCAGGTGATGGTACCCGCGCCGATATTGGCGCCCGCCCCCACGCTGGCGTCACCGATATAGGACAGGTGGTTGACCTTCGCGCCCTCGCCCAGTTCGGCCTTCTTCACCTCGACGAAATTGCCGACTTTGGCCTTTATGCCGATCTTCGCGCCCGGACGCAGGCGGGCATAGGGGCCGATTTCCGCACCCTTCCCGATGGCCGCGCCTTCCAGATGGGAAAAGGCGTGGATGGTCACATCATCCGCCACGCTGACGCCGGGGCCGAAGACGACATTGGGCTCGATCACCACATCGCGGCCCAAAACCGTGTCATGGGCGAAGAACACGGTTTCCGGCGCGATCAGCGTTGCGCCCTCGCGCATCGCCTCGGCACGGCGGCGGTCCTGCCAGACAGCTTCCACCCCCGCCAGTTCGGCGCGGCTGTTGACGCCCGCCACTTCCCAGGCCTCCGCCTCGATCACCGCACTTTGAGCGCCGGGCAACATGACGATGTCGGGCAGATAATATTCGCCCGCCGCATTGTCATTGCCGATCTGGTCGAGCAGCACGAACAGATCGGTCGAGCGCACCGCCATCAGTCCCGAATTGCACAGCGTCACCGCCCGCTCCTCAGCATCAGCGTCTTTAAATTCGACCATCTTCTCGATCACGCCCTGCCCTTGCGCGATGATCCGGCCATAAGCGGCAGCATCCTCCGGGCGGAAACCCAGCACCACGGCACGCGGCTCGTCGCCCCAGTTGAGGCGCTCCAGCATGCCGCGCATGGTTTCGGTCCGCACCAGCGGCACATCGCCATAGAGGATCAATATGTCGCCCGCGAACCCGGCCAGCGCGTCATGCGCCTGCGCCACGGCATGGCCGGTGCCATGCTGTTGTTCCTGCACGGCAATGACGGCGCCGCTGCCTTCGACCGCCTTTTCCACCTGCTCGCGGCCAGCGCCGACCACCACGACCTGCCGTTCGGGCTGCAATTCGGCTATGCTGGCGAGCAGATGCAGCAGCATCGGCCGCCCCGCTATGGGATGCAGCACCTTGTGCTTGGCGGACTTCATGCGTGTGCCCTGCCCGGCGGCAAGGATGATCACGGCGAGGGGGCGGCTGGCAGTCACGGGGGGCATCCTTCACAAAAAGAGGCCAAGAATCTGAGCGCTCTCTGCCACGTTTGACTTGCCTTTGCCACCGCTGAGGCGGCATGAGCCGGGCATGGCATCTATCCCCTTCGACATTGTCGGCTTCGACCTTGACGGCACTCTGCTCGATACCAGCGGCGACCTGGCCGCCGCCGTCAACTACGCCATCGCCACCGACGGCCGCCCGCCCTTCCCGGTCGAGGCGATCCACCCCTTCGTCGGCAAAGGCGCGAAGGCGATGCTCCAGCGGGCGCTCGACGCATCGGGCGGCTATGACGAGGCAATCCTGGCGAAGATGCTGCCGATCCTGCTCGATTATTATGAGCAGAATCTGGCGATTCATTCCCTTCCCTATCCCGGCCTGATCGCGGCGATGGACGCGCTGGAGGTGGCAGGCGTAAAGCTTGCCATCTGCACCAACAAGGCGGAGCGCTTCACCATTCCCCTGCTGCACCAGATCGGCCTGTCGGAGCGCTTCGCCAGCGTCGTCGGCGGCGACACCGTGGGCATCGCGAAACCCGATCCGGCGCCGATCCACGCCATGATCGAGCGCGCGGGCGGCGGGCGGGCGATCTTCCTGGGCGACACGATCAACGACATTGCCGGCGCGCGCAATGCGGGCGTCCCCAGCATCGCCGTCAGCTTCGGCTTCCTGGACGGCCCGGTGGAGGATCTGGAGGCGGACGCCGTCATCCACCATTATGACGAGTTGCTGCCGCTGCTGGGACGCTGGCCGGCATGACGCGCCCGGGGGGATTGAGGCTGGAGCGCGTCGGCGCGGTCGCCACGCTGCTGATCGACCGGCCCCGGCAGCATAATGCGATGAACCAGGCGATGTGGGAGCGATTTCCGCAACTGGTGCAGCAGGCGATGGCCGACGACGCGGTCCGCGTGCTGATTCTGACGTCCGCTGCTCCCGGCCTGTTCTGCGCGGGGGCGGACATTCACGAATTCGCGCTCCATTCAGGCGAGGAAAGCTGGCGCATCGCCAATCAGGCCGCGATCCGGGTCACCCAATATGCCCTGGCCCATGCTGAAAAGCCGGTCATCGCGGCCATAGACGGCGATGCGATCGGCGGCGGGTGCGGGCTTGCCATCGCCTGCGACCTGCGGATCGCCAGCCCTGCCGCGCGTCTGGGCATCACCCCGGCCAAGCTTGGCATCGTCTATTCGCTGTTCGACACGAAACTGCTGGTCGATCTGGTCGGACCGGCGCGGGCCAAGCGCATCCTGTTCACCGCCGCGCTGCACGATGCGCAGGAAGCGCTCGCCATCGGCCTCATTGACCAGATCGCGCCTGCCCCGCTGGAGACGGCGACAGAACTGGCCCGTGTGATGGCGGGCAACGCCCAGCATTCGATCCGCTCGTCCAAGGCGATCATCCGCCGCATCCTGGATGGGCAGGCCGATGACGATGCCGTCACATTGGCCATGTTCCGCGACGCCTTCACCCTCCCCGATTTCAGCGAAGGGGTAACGGCCTTCCGCGAAAAGCGGCGTCCTGATTTCTGACCTAACTACCGCAAATTTCATCCAAATCGGACTAACATCTCATCCGATCCGGAAATATTTGTTAAGGATCAGCTTATACCGCTTGCCCGGCGTGTAAGTCAGGCTGACGCGCGCACGACCTTCGACGATAAAAGGAACAGGCCCAACAGAGTGGGAGAGAATTTCGCCTTCTTCCTGCCCGTCATGATGGCAAGCTTCGGCGTGGTTTTCGGCTTTGTCTGGAGCCTGCGCGTGCGCGCCGCCGGATATTGGAGCGGCGCCTATATCTGCGTGGCGGGCGGTTTTGCGGTGCCGGCGGGATTCGCGCTGGTTCCCACGCCCGTCTGGGGTTTCGTGGCGGACCTGCTGTTCGCCAGCGGCTTCCTGCTGTTCAGCCAGGCTCTGCTGGAGCGATGGCGACCGAACTGGCTGCTGCGGGCGCGGATCGCGATCTGGGCTTTGTCGTTGCTGCTCTGTGCGGTCGCTCTTGCGCTGGGCAATCTGCCCCTCGAACTGGTTGCGTCCGATTTTGGCTGTTTCCTGCTGATCGGCCTGCCGCTGGTCGCGGGCAAGGATCATCTCGGCAACTGGTCCGACCGCATCCTGTTCAGCGCGACGGCGCTGGTTGCGCTGGATAATCTGGCGCGCGGCAGCACTGTGCCGCTCACCTTGTCGGGCGGCAGCTTCCAGAGCAGCGACTATGCCTTTCTGATGCAGGCGCTGGCCTGCATTTTCGGCCTTTTCCTCGCTCTGGCCGCGCTCGCGGCGAACATGCTCGATCTGCTCACCCGTTATCAGCGCGACGCACTGCACGATCCGCTTTCCGGCCTGCTCAACCGGCGGGGTTTTGACGATGCCATCAACCAACGTATACGCAGGCTGCCGATGCAGGGCAGCCTCATCGTCTGCGACATCGATCATTTCAAGATGATCAACGATGTCTATGGCCACGCCCTGGGCGATCGCGTGATCGTCTCGCTGGCCCGAATATTGGCCCGGTTTGCCCCCGCCAGCGCCGTAACGGCCCGCTTCGGTGGCGAGGAATTCGTGCTGTTCCTGCCCGATACCCATGCAGCCCGGGCGGCGGGGATCGCCAATGAAATTCGCGAGAGCATCGCGCAAGAAGTCGCTGACCAATTCGGCCTGTCGCGTCCTCTCACCGCCAGCTTCGGCCTGTCGACCGCCCAGAGCGGGGATGCCTCGATTCATGACGCCATCGCGCGGGCCGACGCGGCGCTCTATGAGGCCAAGACGCGCGGCCGCAACCGGGTTTGCGTACGGCGGGCGCTGTCGGCACCGGACACAGCCACCGTCGATCCGCAATCCCGGGCTTGCAACGCTTAAAGCGCCGGCCTCACCTGGCTCCAAAATGAAAAAGGCCGCCCCAAAAGGGCAGCCTCCTCATTCCCCCGCGAAGCAGGCGCCGATCAAATATGGATCGGCTTGCCGGTCACGGCCATGGCCGCTTCCTTGATCGCCTCGCTGTGCGTCGGATGCGCATGGCAGGTATAGGCAATGTCTTCGCTCGACGCGCCGAATTCCATCGCCTGCGCCGCCTGCGCGATCATCGTGCCCGCAACCGAAGCGATGATCCAAACGCCCAACACCTTGTCGGTCTCGGCATCGGCAATCACCTTCACGAAGCCATCCGGCTCATGATTGGTCTTGGCGCGGCTGTTCGCCAGCATCGGGAACTTGCCGACCTTGACCGCGCCCTTTTCCTTGGCGGCTTCTTCGGTGAGACCCACGCCAGCGATTTCCGGCTTGGTGTAAACCACCGACGGGATCACGTCATGGTTCACGATGCCGGTCAGGCCAGCGATATTCTCCGCGACGGCAATGCCTTCATCCTCGGCCTTGTGCGCGAGCATCGGCCCCGGAATGACGTCACCGATCGCCCAGACGCCGGGAACCTTGGTCGCGAACTCATGATCGGTTTCGATCTGACCACGCGCATTGAGTTCCAGACCGATCTTGTCGAGGCCCAGGCCTTCCGTATTCGGACGGCGACCGATCGACACCAGCACGACATCGGCCTCGATCTTCTCGGCCGCACCCCCGGCAGCAGGTTCGACGGTCAGCGTCACGCCCTTCTTGCCGACCTCAGCGCCCGTGACCTTGGTGCCGAGCTTATACTCGAAGCCCTGCTTCTTGAAGATCTTGTTCGCTTCCTTGCGGACTTCGCCGTCCATGCCGGGCAGGATCTGGTCGAGATATTCGACAACGGTCACCTTCGCGCCGACGCGACGCCACACCGAACCCAGTTCCAGCCCGATGACGCCGCCGCCGACGACGACCAGATGGCCCGGAACCTTGTCCAGTTCCAGCGCGCCGGTCGAATCGACGATCTTGCCGCCCTTGTTGTCGACCGCGACTCCGGCAAGCGGCGTGACCGACGAGCCGGTGGCGATGACGATGTTCTTCGCCGTCACCTTCTTGCCCGCGACTTCCACAGTGTTGGCGCCGGTGAAGGTCGCCAGACCCTTCAGCCAATCGACCTTGTTCTTCTTGAACAGATATTCGATGCCGCCGGTCAGACCCTTCACCGCTTCCTTGCGCTGGCCCTGCATGGTGTCGAGGTCCAGGCTCATCTTGTCGATCTTCACGCCCAGCTTGGCGAGCGCGCCGTTCGCGGCTTCCTCATACAGTTCCGAAGCGTGCAGCAGCGCCTTGGACGGAATGCAGCCGACATTGAGGCATGTGCCGCCCAGCGTCTCGCGGCTTTCGGCGCAGGCGGTCTTGAGGCCAAGCTGCGCGGCGCGGATCGCGGCAACATAGCCGCCCGGACCCGCGCCGATTATAAGGACGTCATAGTCGAAGTCAGCCATAACAATCTCCGTTCGCCCTTGGACCGAGTCATCTGCCTCGGTCCAACCTGTCAAAGGGCATTACTTCTTTCGTCCCATAAAAAGGACGGGGCTTCGACAGGCGCAGCCCGAACGGGATGAATGGACGAACCTTACAGGTCGATCAACAGGCGGGTCGGATCTTCGATCGCATTCTTCACCGCGACGAGGAAGGTCACCGCTTCGCGACCGTCGATCAGACGATGATCATAGCTGAGCGCCAGATACATCATCGGGCGGATGACGATCTGGCCATCGCGGACGACCGGACGGTCCTCGATGCGGTGGAGGCCCAGCACCGCCGACTGCGGCGGGTTGATGATCGGGCTCGACAGCAGCGAACCGAAGACCCCGCCATTGGAGATGGTGAAGGTGCCGCCCTTCATGTCTTCCATGGTGAGCGTGCCATCCTTGGCCTTCTTGCCGAAGCCGCCGATGGTCTTCTCGATCTCGGCAACGCTCAGGCTCTCCGCATTGCGGATCACGGGCACGACCAGACCGTTCGGCGCCGACACCGCCACCGAGATATCGGCAAAGTCGTTATAGACGATCTCGTCGCCCTCGATCTGCGCATTGACGCCAGGGATGTCCCGCAGCGCCATGCAGACCGCCTTGGTGAAGAAGCCCATGAAGCCCAGACGGACGCCGTGCTTCTTCTCGAACAGATCCTTATACTTTGCGCGCGCCTCGATGACGTTGGTCATGTCGACGTCGTTGTAGGTGGTGAGCAACGCGGCGTTGTTCTGCGCTTCCTTCAGCCGCTTGGCGACGGTCTGGCGCAGGCGGGTCATCTTGACGCGTTCCTGCGCACGGCTCGGACCGGCGGCGGGAGCGGCGGCGGCAGGCGCTGCGGCAGGGGCCGAAGCGGCAGCCCTGGCGGTGCCCGCAGCGGCAGCGGCGACGACATCGTCCTTGGTCAGGCGGCCATCCTTGCCGGTGCCCTTGATCTTGCTCGGGTCAAGGCCATGTTCCAGCACCAGACGGCGAACCGCCGGCGACAGGGTCAGATTGCCGCCTTCGTCCTCATCGGAAGCGACAGGCGCCGCAACCGAAGCCGCTGGCGCCGTTGCAGCAGCCTCCGCCTTGGCGGCGGGCGCTGCGGCAGGAGCAGCCGCAGCGCCCGCGCCCGCGCCCGCATTCACATAGGCCAGCAGCGCGCCGACCTGAACCGTGTCGCCTTCCTTGGCAACGATGTCGCCCAGCACGCCCGCAACCGGCGCGGGCACGTCGACCGCGACCTTGTCGGTTTCCAGGGACACGATGGGCTCGTCGGCCTTCACGGCCTCACCGGGCTTCTTGAGCCACTGACCAACGGTTGCTTCGGTAACGGATTCGCCCAGCGTGGGGACTTTGACTTCGGTGGCCATGAGCTTGTTCAGCCTTTCTTCTGGCGACGGATTTCTTCACGGACGCTGTGACCCAGCGCATCGGCAACAAGGGCGCCCTGTTCGGCCACATGGCGCTTGGCGAGGCCCGTTGCGGGCGACGCCGAGGCCTTGCGACCGGCATAGCGGGCGCGCATCGGCGCCTTGCCGGCCTGGGCCAGCGCTTCCTCGATATAAGGCTCCACGAAGAACCAGGCGCCGTTGTTGCGCGGTTCCTCCTGACACCAGACGACATGCTCCAGCTTCGTCATGCGCTCGATGCGCTTGGCAAGAGCCTCGGTCGCGAACGGGTAGATCTGTTCGATGCGAACGATCTGCACGTCCGTGTCGCCAGCAGCGTCACGGGCTTCCATCAGGTCGTAGAAGACCTTGCCGGAACACAGAACCAGCCGCCTGGTATCCTGGTCGGGCGCCGCATTGGGGTCCGACAGGATGCGCTTGAAGTGCGTTTCGCCCAGGAAGTCCTCAGCCTTGCTGACCGCCGACTTGTGACGCAGCAGCGACTTGGGCGCCATGATGATGAGCGGCTTGCGGAAGGGCCGCAGCATCTGACGGCGCAGGACGTGGAAATAATTGGCCGGCGTCGTGATGTTCGCGACCTGGATATTTCCTTCCGCGCAAAGCTGGAGATAACGCTCCAGACGGGCCGAGCTATGTTCCGGACCCTGCCCTTCATAGCCATGCGGCAGCAAGCAGACGAGGCCGTTGGACCGCAGCCACTTGGTCTCCGACGAAGCGATATACTGGTCGAAGATGATCTGCGCGCCGTTGGCGAAATCACCGAACTGCGCTTCCCAAAGCACCAGGCTCTTCGGGTCCGCCAGCGCGAAGCCATATTCGAAGCCGAGCACGCCATATTCGGAGAGCGGCGAGTCCAGCACCTCGAAACGGCCATGCGGCACGGTCGAGAGCGGGATGTACTTGTTCTCCGTATCCTGATCGGTCCAGACGGCGTGACGCTGGCTGAAAGTGCCGCGGCCGGAGTCCTGACCCGACAGGCGGACGCCATAGCCTTCCGACAGCAGCGAACCGAAAGCCAAGGCCTCGCCGGTCGCCCAGTCGAAATTCTCGCCGGTCTTGAACATCTCCGCCTTGGCGTCGATCACGCGCTTCAACGTCTTGTGGACGTTATGGCCTTCCGGGATCGTCGTCAGCGTCTTGCCCAGGCTGTCGAACAGCTTCTGGCTGATCGCGGACTCGACGCTCTGGCGGGTGGTTTCGGCGTCGGCGGGCTTGTGCAGGCCCGACCAGCGACCGGCGAACCAGTCCGCCTTGTTGGGCTTGTAGCTCTTCGCCGCCTCGAACTCTTCCTCCAGATGGTTGACGAAATCGCCCGTCACCTGGTTGACGAAATCGTCGTCGACCACGCCTTCAGCCTTCAGCCGCGCCGAATAGACGTCGCTGACGGGCGGATGCTGGCGGATCTTCGCGTACATTTGCGGCTGGGTGAAGGAAGGCTCGTCGCCCTCATTGTGACCGAAGCGGCGATAGCACCACATGTCGATCACGATGTCGCGGTGGAAGGTCTGGCGATATTCCATCGCCAGCTTGCACGCGAAGGTGACGGCTTCAGGATCGTCGCCATTGATGTGCAGGATCGGCGCCTGAACGCCCTTCGCGACGTCACTGGGATAGGGCGACCCGCGCGAGAATTGCGGCGAGGTCGTGAAACCGATCTGGTTGTTGACGATGAAGTGGATGCAACCGCCGGTATTGTAACCGGAAACGCCCGAGAAGCCGAGGCATTCCCAAACGATGCCCTGGCCGGCAAATGCCGCGTCGCCATGGATCAGCACGGGCAGAACCTGCTCATGCTTGGTCAGGTCGTCGCGGAAAGTCTGCTGCGCGCGGACCTTGCCCAGCACCACCGGATCGACGGTTTCCAGGTGCGAGGGGTTGGGAACCAGCGACATGTGAACCTTGACGCCGTCAAATTCCCGGTCGGTCGAAGTGCCGAGGTGATATTTCACGTCGCCCGAACCGCCGACATCTTCGGGATTGGCGGTGCCGCCCGAAAATTCGTGGAAGATGACTCGAAAGCCCTTGGCCATCACATTGGCGAGCACGTTCAGGCGGCCGCGATGGGCCATGCCGTAAACGATCTCCCGCACGCCCTGCGCGCCGCCATATTTGATGATGGCTTCCAGCGCCGGGATCATCGATTCGCCGCCGTCCAGGCCGAAGCGCTTGGTGCCGACATATTTGCGGCCCAGGAACTTCTCATATTGTTCGGCGTGGATCACCTTGGACAGGATTGCCTTCTTGCCTTCCGGCGTGAAGTGGATTTCCTTATCCTTGCCCTCCAGGCGATCCTGCAGGAAGCGGCGCTCCTCCACATCAGCGATGTGCATATATTCCAGGCCGACATTGCCGCAATAATTGGTGCGCAGGATCGCCACGATCTCGCGAACGGTCGCATATTGCACGCCCAGCGTGCCGCCCAGATAGACCTTCTTATCCAGATCGGTCAGGCCGTGATATTCCGGCGTCAGGTCCGCCGGCAGGTCACGTTGGGTCAGGCCCAGCGGATCGAGATTGGCGGCCAGATGTCCGCGGACGCGATAGGTGCGGATCAGCATCTGCGCGCGGATCGCATCGTCGGCCGCACTGACGGCATCCGTATCCGAAACCGCCTTGCCCGCAGCCTTGGCGGCGGCCTTCACGGCCACCTGCATCTGCGTGGGGTCAAGCGCCCCGGTCAGGTCGTCCGTATCAATCGGCGGCCAGTTGGTGCGCGCCCAGCTTGGCCCGCGCTCAATCTCGAAATCCTGGTTCTCGTAGCCCATTTTTCACGTCCCATGCCGACCGCGTGCAGTCGCGGAGCGGGGTAACAGATGGCCGGGGTGCAGCCCGGCCATCTCACATGGCTTGATCAGCCCTTCAGCACTTCCAGCAGGGTCGTGCCGAGTTCCGACGGGCTGGCGGCAACCTTGATGCCGGCCGCTTCCATCGCCGCGATCTTGCTCTCGGCATCGCCCTTGCCGCCCGACACGATCGCGCCGGCATGGCCCATGCGGCGGCCCGGAGGCGCCGTGCGGCCCGCGATGAAACCGGCCATCGGCTTCTTGCGGCCCTTTTTGGCCTCATCGATGAGGAACTGGGCAGCCTGTTCTTCCGCGTCGCCGCCGATTTCACCGATCATGATGATCGATTCGGTGGCGTCGTCAGCCAGGAACAGTTCCAGCACGTCGATGAAGTTGGTGCCGTTGACCGGATCGCCGCCGATGCCGACTGCGGTGGTCTGGCCCAGACCCGCATTGGTGGTCTGGAACACGGCTTCATAGGTCAGCGTGCCCGAACGCGACACGACGCCCACCGAACCCTTGGAGAAGATGTTGCCGGGCATGATGCCGATCTTGCATTCGCCGGGCGTCAGCAGGCCGGGGCAGTTCGGGCCGATCAGGCGCGACTTGCTGCCCGACAGGGAGCGCTTCACCTTCACCATGTCCAGCACCGGAATGCCCTCGGTGATGCAGACGATCAGCGGAATTTCCGCGTCGATCGCTTCCAGGATCGAGTCCGCGGCGAACGGTGGCGGAACATAGATGACCGAAGCGTCGGCGCCGGTCTTCGACTTGGCTTCGGCTACGGTGTCGAACATGGGCAGACCGATATGGGTCGTGCCGCCCTTGCCCGGCGTGACGCCGCCGACCATCTGCGTGCCATAGGCAAGCGCGGTTTCAGTGTGGAAGGTACCGGTGGCACCGGTCATACCCTGGGTGATGACCTTGGTGTTCTTGTTCACCAGAATGGACATGTTAGTCCCTTTATCTTCTGTGGACGTGGCACTTTGGGTCTAAAGGCAGGCCGCCCCAGGGTGCGCACTCACCTGGGACGGACTGGTGCAGCTCTTGAAAAAGGATCAGGCCAGCGAAGGATCGATGCCCTTGCAGGCTTCCAGCAGTTCCTTGACGGCGTCGACCGACAGCTGAAGGTTCGCCTTGGCCTCGTCGTCCAGCGCGATCTCGATGACCTGCTCGACGCCGTCCTTGCCGATGATCACGGGCACACCGACATAGAGGTCGTTGACGCCATACTGGCCGGTCAGGTTCGCGGCGCAGGGAAGCAGGCGCTTCTTGTCGCCCAGATAGGCTTCAGCCATGGCGATCGCGCTGGTGGCGGGCGCATAGAAGGCCGAGCCGGTCTTGAGCAGCGCAACGATCTCACCGCCGCCCGAACGGGTGCGCTGGACGATGGCGTCGATGCGCTCCTTGGTGGAACGGCCCTGCTTGATGAGGTCGGGAACGGGGATGCCCGCGACGGTCGAATATTCGATCACCGGGACCATGGTGTCGCCGTGGCCGCCCAGCACGAAGCTGGTGACGTCCTTGGCCGACACGTTGAACTCTTCCGCCAGGAAATGATTGAAGCGCGACGAGTCGAGAACGCCCGCCATGCCGACGACCTTGTTGTGCGGCAGGCCGGAAAATTCGCGCAGCGCCCACACCATCGCGTCCAGCGGATTGGTGATGCAGATGACGAAGGCGTCGGGGGCGTTGGCGGCGATGCCCTCGCCCACGGCCTTCATGACTTTGAGGTTGATGCCGAGCAGATCGTCGCGGCTCATGCCCGGCTTGCGGGCGACGCCGGCGGTGACGATGATGACATCGGCGTCCTTGATGTCGGCATAGTCGTTCGATCCGGTGATCTTGGCGTCGAAGCCTTCGACCGAAGCGCATTGCGACAGATCGAGCGCCTTGCCCTGCGGCACGCCTTCAACGACGTCGAAGAGGACGATGTCACCAAGCCCCTTGAGAGCCGCGAGATGCGCGAGGGTACCACCGATATTACCAGCGCCGATAAGCGCGATCTTCTTACGGGCCATATGTAATCATCCTCCAAGCCATGAAAACCGGAATTGCCGAAGCGCTTAGGCCTATCTGCCCGAGGTTTCAACCGCGCAAAAGCGCTGATTCCAAATTATCTTTGCAATTTATTCGCAATTGCATTAATGGGGCTTTTGCCTCTGTCGCCCAAGCGCTCCTACCCTGGCGCATGGCCCTTCCCCACAGCGGCCACCTGCCGCACGCTTCCCTTTGGGGGAGCGTGCGGGCTCTTTTTTCCTGATAATAGATTGTTACGAGATGAACGGACGTCCGGCAGGCCGAGATTATTTCTCGCCCTGGCCATTCTCTCCGTGACCCAGGGCCAGATAGTCGTCCGACTGCATTTCCATGAGGCGCGATACGGTGCGCTCAAATTCAAACGCGCCGTCGCCTTCCGGATAAAGCCGCGCAGGCTCCGCATCCGCCGAAGCGAGCAGTTTCACTTTATATTCGTACAGCGCGTCGATCAGCGTCACGAAGCGCGCCGCCTCATTGCGCTTTTCCGGCCCCAGCACGGGGATGCCCACGATGATGACGCTATGATATTTGCGCGCGATCGCCAGATAATCGGGCGCGCCGCGCGCCTCGGCGCAGAGGCGCTTGAAGGAAAAGACGGCCACGCCCTTCAGGCTCTTGGGCACATGCAGCGTGCGTCCGCCCCGCACCTTTATGTCTTCGGCCGGAACCTTGGCGCGATCCTCGACTGGATAGTCGGTCAGGCGGAAAAAGGCTTCGGACAGCGCCTTGGTCGCCGCCGGACCATTGGGCGCATGCCAAAGCTCGGCATCGCCCAGGCGATCGCGCCGGTAGTCGGTCGGCCCGTTCAGCGTCATGACGTCCAGCTTCAACTTGATCAGATCGATGAAAGGCAGGAAAAGCTGGCGGTTGAGACCGTTTTTGTAGAGTTCGTCCGGCTCGCGGTTGGAGGTGGTGACGATCGTCACCCGCTTTTCGAGCAAACCCGTAAACAGCCGCGACATGATGGCGGCGTCGGCCATATTGTTGACGACCATCTCGTCAAAGCAAAGCAGCCGCGCTTCCTCCGCCAGCGACTCGACCACCGGCGGGATAGGATCGCCCGTCTCCGACTTGCGCGCCTCCGCCAGCCGGGCATGCACGTCGAGCATGAATTCGTGGAAATGCGCGCGCTTCTTGCGCTGGACATGAACCGTGTCGAAGAACAGGTCCATCAGCATCGATTTGCCCCGCCCGACGCCGCCCCACATATAGAGGCCGCGTGGCGGTTCCGGCACCTTGCGCAGCAGCTTCCACAGCGTCGAACCACGCGGTGGCGTCGCTTCCAGTTCGTGCTGCAGCCGGTCGAGTCTCTCCGCCGCCGCCCGCTGATCAGGATCGGGCCGCAATTCGCCTGCCGCGACGAGCGCGTCATATCGGGCGATGACGCTGGTCACTTCGCGACAGACGCCTTGCGCACGGTC
The DNA here is from genome assembly GCF_036038995.2 of Sphingobium sp. SJ10-10. NCBI lineage: Bacteria > Pseudomonadati > Pseudomonadota > Alphaproteobacteria > Sphingomonadales > Sphingobiaceae > Sphingobium > Sphingobium sp. SJ10-10. The sequence goes on along the minus strand of NZ_CP158132.1, from coordinate 566,142 downwards.
GCGGTCGATGCCGCGATCAGTTCATCATTCTGTGAAATGGTCAGGCGCAGGAACATCAACCGCCCCGTCTCGCGCAGTAATTCGATTTCCGCACACAGATGCGGCCCTATCTTGCCTGAACCACAATATTGCATGGAAAGGTCAACGGTCACCGCAGCCGCCTGTTCCGGCCGGCCCATAGCCGCCAGCGCGGCAAAATAGGCATGATCGGCAAAACCGGCGAGAAAGCCGCCGTGCAGCGCGCCCAGCCGGTTGGCGTGCGACGGCCGGCTTTCCAGCATGACCGTCGCCTTGCCCGCCGCATCGCTGCGCGAATAGCTGGTGCCGATGGCCGAGTCGAGGAACGTTCCCGGCACCGTGTCGGTCCAGGACAGCCAGCCAGCCCATGGCCCATCGGCCACGGGGCTCAGATGACCTGCTCCGTCGCTCACCCTATCAGAGCTGCCGCTCGACCATCATCTTCTTGGTTTCCGCGATCGCCTTGGCCGGGCTCAGACCCTTGGGGCATACATTCGCGCAGTTCATGATGGTGTGGCAGCGATAGAGGCGGAAGGGATCTTCCAATTCGTCCAGACGCTCGCCGGTATATTCGTCGCGGCTGTCGGCCAGCCAACGATAGGCCTGGAGCAGAATCGCCGGGCCCAGGAATTTGTCGCTGTTCCACCAGTAGCTGGGACAGCTCGTCGAGCAGCAGGCGCACAGAATGCACTCGTAAAGGCCGTCCAGCTTTTCGCGGTCGGCGGGCGACTGGAGCCGCTCCTTACCGCTCGGCGGCGGGCTGACGGTTTGCAGCCAGGGCTTGATCGAATTGTACTGCGCGTAGAAATGCGTGAAATCGGGCACCAGATCCTTGATCACGTCCATGTGCGGCAGCGGCGTGACGCGCACTTCCTTGCCCGAACATTCCTCGATGGAGGTGGTGCAGGCCAGGCCATTGCGGCCGTTCATGTTCATGGAGCAGGAACCGCAAATGCCTTCACGGCAGGAGCGGCGGAAGGTCAGCGTCGGATCATATTCATTCTTGATCTTCAGCAGCGCGTCCAGAACCATCGGGCCGCAATTGTCGAGATCGATCTCGAACGTGTCGTAGCGCGGGTTCTGGCCGGAGTCGGGGTCGTAGCGATAGACCTTGAAGCTCTTGACGTTGGTGGCGCCGTCAGGCGCCTTGTGGGTTACGCCCTTGGCGCTGATCTTGCTGTTCTTGGGCAACGCAAATTCGGCCATTGCTCGTCACGCCTCTTCGGATGATCCTTCAGTCGGCGTTGCGCATAACAAAAAATCTGCAAAGGTCCAGCACTGACGCAATGCAAAAACGGGCTTGCTTGATTTGAAGCCGTTTCTGTCGTTACGGCGCAGCACATCCTGGAGAGCCCGCCTTTGCCAACCGACATAGCCTTTCTGGCCATTGCCGAAGCCCATCAAATCTACCACTGGCTGCCCGCTGCGCTTGCGCTGTCGCACCGGGCGGGGGCCAAGGTGCATGTGCTTTCGCCATCCGCCAGCATTCTGGACCTGGCGGCGAGCTACGATCCTGACGGGGCGCTCAACCTCGTCCGCCTGCGCCGCCTTCCCTCCCCGCCCGACTCGCTGTTCCGGCAGCCTTCGCGGCTTTTGACGCTGGCGCTCAACTATTCGACCATCTGCCGCTATCCCTTGCTGGTCACGACCGAGATATCGAGCGGCTGGTTGCGCAAGGTGCCGGGTTTTTCTTCACGCATGGCGCTGATCAAACATGGCGCGGGCGACCGCGAGGGCGGCTACAAGGCGCGCCATGCCGCCTTCGACCTGACCCTGGTGGGTGGAGAAAAGGACCGGCGGCGCATGATCAGCCGGGGTCTTTGCACGCCGGACAATTGCGCCGTCGGCGGCTATGCCAAGTTCGAGCTGAAGGCGCCGCGACAGCGTTTCTTCGACAATGATCGGCCGGTGCTGCTCTACAATCCCCATTTCGATGCAAAGCTTTCGTCATGGGTCCGGCATGGACAGGAGGTACTCGCCACGCTGGAGGCGCTGGAGGGCTGGAACGTCATCATCGCCCCGCATACCAAGCTCGCCGCGCGCGCCGCTCCCATCCGGACCACTGCCCCGCATATCCGCGTCGACATGGGCAGCCGCCATTCGATCGACATGAGCTACACCATGAGTGCGGATGTCTATCTGGGTGACGTTTCGAGCCAGGTCTACGAGTTCCTTCTCGAACCTCGCCCGTGCATCTTCCTGAACCTCGAACGGTGCGACTGGCGCGGCGATGAGACCTTCACGCACTGGCGGCTGGGGCCGGTGATCGAGGATATGGCGGCATTGCCCCAGGCGCTGGAGCGCGCCGCGGACTTGCAAGCGGCGTTCGTTGATGCTCAGGAAGCGGCCATGTCCGATTCCATCGACCGATCCCCCACCCCCGCCTCGGAGCGGCAGGCCGACCTCATCCTGGATTTTGCCCGAAAATCCGAAAGGACGGCCGCCCTATGACGCAGACGATCACGACCGCTTTGGGGCCGGTGCGGCTGCTGGGCGACAATGCGACCCGCATCTGGGGCATGTCCAACGCCGAACGCTGCCGCCGCATGGCCGAAAGCGCCGCGCAGAACGGCAGCATATTGGCGGAGGGACATGAGCTTCTGTTCAACCTCGGCTATGCCTTCGACCCCATGCTGTTGCGGCTGGCGCTGGAGGAACCGGGAACGGTCTTCGTCTGGGGCGCCGCGCCGGTCGTCGGACAGGTGCCTGCGGGCAGCGATCCGCTGAAGGCGGCGCATGTCGTCGACCTGTCCGACGGGCGGAAGCTCTACAACCGGCAACTGCGCAAGCTGGAGCAGCCCTTCGTCAAGGAACTGACCCCCGCGACCCGGCGGGAGATTGAGCGGCGCAGCTATTTTGGCGCCTATAAGGGCGTCACGGACCTCCTCACCAAATATCTCTGGCCCGAACTGGCGCTGTGGCTGACGCGGCTGGCGGCCTCGATCGGCATGACGCCCAATATGGTGACGGCAATCGGCGCGACGCTCTGCGTGGCGGCGACCTGGTTCTTCGCGCAGGGGCTTTACTGGACGGGCATGCTCGCCGGGTTCGTCTTCATGGTGCTCGATACGGTGGATGGAAAGCTTGCCCGCTGCACCATCACCTCGTCCAAATGGGGCAATGTGGCGGACCATGGCGTCGACCTCGTCCATCCGCCCTTCTGGTGGTATTTCTGGGGCGTGGGGCTTTCGGCCTGGGGGCTGGCGCTGTCGACGCAGACGTTCGCGCTGGTCATGGCGGCGGTGATCGCGGGCTATGTGCTGCAACGGCTGATCGAGGGGATGTTCATTAAGGATTTCGGGATGGACATCCATGTCTGGGGCCGGTTCGATAGCTGGTTCCGCTTGATCACGGCGCGGCGCAATCCGAATATGGTGATCCTGTTCGTCGCGCTGTTGGCCGGGCGACCGGATATCGGGCTGATCGCTCTCGCCTGGTGGACCATCCTGTCGCTGGTCGTTCATGCCGTGCGGCTGATGCAGGCCTATGGCGCGAAGCGCTCCGGGCAGCCCATAGTCAGTTGGATGGAGGCAAGGGCATGAACGCGACCATCGAGAAATTCGGCTTTCCCGCCACGCTGATCGCGGAGTTCGCGCATTGGGTGGTGTTGCTGCGCCCCGCCCAGCCGACGCTGGGGTCGCTGGTGTTGGCGGCGAAGTCCGACGCCACAGCCTTTGGCGACCTGCCGCCGGAGGCCCATGCCGAACTGGCGACCGTGACCAAGGCGATCGAAAGCGCGCTCGGGCAGACGGTAGGCTATGCCAGGATCAATTATCTGATGCTGATGATGGTGGACCCGCATGTCCATTTCCATGTGCTGCCCCGCCATGAGGGCAGCCGCGATCATGCGGGCCTTGTGATCACCGACGCCGGATGGCCAGGGCAGCCCGACCTCGGCAGTGCGGTGAAGCTCAGCGCCGAGCAGATCGCCGCGCTGACCGCCTGGCTCAAACCCTATTTCGCGTAACGGCTCTCGGCCAGCCACCGGGCGGTAAGCGTCTTCGCCGCCTCGACATCCTGCGGGAAGTCCACTTCCTGCCAGTCCAGCCCCTCGATCGAGACGGTGCCGACGCGATTGCCCTTGGCGATGATGTCGATGGCACGCAGATACCAGCGCTCCACGCCTTCGGGCGTGCGCATCATCTGGTCGATCTGGTTGCGGAAGATCGCCGGCCCTTCGCCCCGGAAAGCCAGCATGCCGATGGATTCGGCATTGGTGTCATGCGGCAGCAACCGTTTGCCGATCGCATGCAGGCGGCCCGTATCGTCCCGGTTCACCTTCATGTCGTCATCGTCATAGTCGCCGGGCTTGACGTCCACGGTGACGGTGATGGCGTCTTCAGCCCCATCGATCAGCTTGCCCACGATCTCGTCCGAGACGATGGTATCGCCGTTCAGGATGATGAAGTCGCGGTCCATCTCCTCCCGCACGATCCAGCAGGTGCCCAGATTGTCGGCCACCTGAAAAAAGGGGTTGAACACGGTGCGGATGCGCGCGCCGGTTTCGCGATAGAGTTGCAGCGCATGATCCTCCACCCGTTCCGTGCGGAAGCCGGTGACGACGACGATATCGGTCACGCCATTGGCCACCAGCGCGGCGACCTGCCAGCTAATGAGGGTCCGGCCGTTAAACTCGATCATGCATTTGGGCACGTCGCGGGTCAGCGGAAGCAGACGCGAACCCTGGCCTGCGGAAAGGATGATGGCTTTGGAAATCGTCATGGGGCGCCCCCTTAACGCAAATGGAACGCCAGGAACAGCGTGTGTTGCATCGCACCCTGGCCGATCCTAGATAGGCGCGCGCCGGTCGATCGGCGCGCCAGGGAAAGGCCGGAACTCAAGTGAAGAGCAAGCGCGGATCGGGTAGCGCTCAGGAAGGCTTCGCCCGCATTCTGGCGAACACCGGCTGGCTACTAGGCGGCAAAGGCGTGGGCGCGGTGCTCAGCCTTGCCTATCTGGCCATCGTCACGCGAACCTTGGGCGTCGCGGATTTCGGCCGGTTCGCGCTGGTGCTGAGCGCCGCCAACGTCATCAAGACGCTGGTCAGCTTCGACAGTTGGCAGATCGTGGTGCGCTACGGCCAGCCGCATCTGGCCGCAGGCAATGGCGATGCGCTGAACCGGGTGCTGCGCTTCTGCATCCTGATCGACCTGGCCTCGGCCGTGGCGGGCGGGCTGATCGCGGCCTTCATCATCCTCGCCTTCGGATCGCTGATGGAATTGTCGTCCGCCATGGGGTGGCAGGCCTGGATCTTCTGCATGGTGATGATGATCACCATCCGGTCCAGTCCGACCGGCGTGCTGCGGTTGTTCGACCGCTTCGATTCCGGCGCCTTTGCGGAGACGATGATCCCGGTCGGACGCATGATCGGCGCGGGGCTGGCCTGGGTGCTGATGCCCGACGTGACCGGTTTCCTGATCGCCTGGGGTGCGGCGGAATTGCTGTGCGCGGTCAGCTATTGGTGGCTGGCGCTGCGCGTGGGGGGTGAGAAACTGGGGAGTTGGCGGAGGGGCAGCGCCTGGGATGCCCGCGCGGAAAATCCCGGCATTGTCGGTTTTCTCACGGCGACCAACTTGCAGACGACCCTGTCTTCGGTCGGCCAGCAGGTGGCCGTGCTGGTGGTCGGGCTGTTTGTGGGTCCGGCGGGAGCGGGGCTGTATCGGCTGGCCAACCAGCTCGCCAATTCCCTGACCAAGATTTCCAGCCTGCTGTCGCGCAGCATCTTCGTGGAGTTGAGCCGCACGCATTCGAGCCATGGCCATGAAGCGCTGGGCACGTTGTTCCGGCGGACGAACCGGCTGGCGCTGATCGCGGGCGCGGTCATCATCGCCCTGATCCTGACCATCGGGCATCCTCTGCTGGGGTTGATCGCGGGCAAGGAATTTCTGCCCGCCTATCCCCTGCTGCTGCTGCTGGGCGTCGCGGCCTGCATCGATCTGGTCGGCGTGAGCTATCGCCCGCTGCTGATGGCGACCGACCGGGCCAGCTTGTCGCTGCGCATCACGCTGATTTCGACGGCGCTTCTGCTGGGAATGCAGGCGGCCTTGCTGCCGATCTATGGAACGATCGGAGCGGCGAGCGCTAATATCATCGCATCGATCGCGGGCTTCGCGATGATGGGTTTGGCGAGCCGGCAGGCCGTGGGACGGCGTGCCGACAAAGCCCAGTAATCGGACGTTCCGAAACCTTATTCCGCTTCTTCGACCGCCGCGCCGGGGCCGTTTTTCTGGATGGATTCGATCGCATTCTTCGCCCCGGCCTTGTTGGTATAGCCTTCGGTCCAGAAGATCGTTTCGCTATTATATTTGAACTTGGCGACGAACTCGCCGGCCTTGTTCTTCTCGATCACGAACTTGTGCGCCATGGTCCATCCTCCGGGCTTGTTGCGTTACCGAAACCGGGACGGAGAATAGGGGTCCGGATCGATGCTGGCAACTGCCCATGACGGCGCCTCGCCCCTGAGCAGACCCGCAGCCAGCAAGGCGGCGGCGGGAGAGGTCTGGATGCCGAATCCTCCCTGTCCCGCGAACCAGAAAAAGCCCCGCGCCGCCGGATCGAAACCATAGACTGGCGCCCGATCGCGGGAGAAGCTCCGCAGTCCCGCCCATTTGCGCTCCACCGCCTCCACCGGCCAATCCACCACCGCCTCGAACCGCGCGATTGCCTCAGCCACGGCCAGTTCCTCAGGCGCGGCATCGCAAGGCGGTGAGGGTTCCTCATCATGAGGAGTCAACCAGACGCGCCCCTCCCCCTCCGGCTTGAAATAGAATTGCGAGGCGAGGTCCATGACCAGCGGCAGATCGGCGGAGGGCATGGCTGGCACGCGCAGTTGCACCACCGTCCGCCGCAGAGGCGTGATCCCAATCGGCGCCACCCCGCAGGCTCTGGCCACATCGTCCGCCCAGGCGCCCGCCGCGTTGACGATAACACCGCAGTCGATCGCGCCCTCATCCGTTTCGATCCGCCAGCCATCGTCCAACGCCTCGGCCCGCCGCAACGCCGTCGCCAACCGAACCTCTCCGCCCAGGCGCCGGAACCGCCGCAGCCAGGCCTGATGCAGCGCCGCCACGTCGATGTCGCACACCCCCGGCTCCAGCACGCCCAGCGTCCATTCCGGCCGCAGTCCCGGCACCAGCGCGGCAGGATCGACCAGATGCAAGGCCACCTTGCCACCAAATTCCTCTAGCAGCCGATCCCGCGCCGCCACATCGCCCGCCCGCCCGACATGCAGTGTCCGGCGCGGCGTCAGAAAGGAAGCGTCGGAAAATTCCGGATCGGGCGCGGCCAGCATTGGCCCCGACGCGGTGGTCAGCGGCTGCACCGCCAGCCCGCCATAGGTTTCCTCCCAGAAGGAAACCGCCCGCCCAGTGGCGTGATAGCCCGCGCTCGCCTCCATCTCCAGCATCAGCACGCTGGCATGCTCCGCCAGCACCGCGCCAAGGCTCGCCCCGGCGATCCCGCCGCCGACAATGACGATATCGGGCCTGTTCATCGGGGCGCGACTTCATCCAGAAAGCCGTCGATCCGCGCCAGCGCATCCAGCCGCACCGGGTCCAGCTCCCGCAATATTTCATGCGCCGCCTCACGCCCATAGACGTGCAACCGCGCGCCCGGAATCCGGGCCGCGATCCGCCTGATGGCAGGTGTCGAAACGAGCTGGTCGGTCTGCGCGGCCAGAATCAGCAAGGGCACCGCAATCCCCTCGATCCCTCGCCCCTGCTCCAGCGCATGGGTCGAATGCAACGCCTGCTCCACCCATTTCCAGCTCGGCGGCCCCAGCGCCACGTCCCGGCTATGGTCGCGCCACCACAGCTCATCGGCATAGCGCTCCGGATCATGGGTCAGACGCTTTTGCCGCATGTGCCGCTGGCGCTCCGACTCCTCCTTCTGCGTCCAGGCCTGCTTCCGGTCAAAGCCCAAAGCGCACATCGTCTCGGCAATCGCCACCGCCAGCCAGCGTGGCAAGGGCGCGCTATGCACCCCCATCATCGGCGCGACCGTCACGGCGGCATCGGGCGACGCCATCCCCTCGGCCAGGGCGCGCAGCAGCAGATGCCCGCCCATGCTGTGCGCGACGATCACTGTTGGCCCCTCTCCTTCCGCGCGCCAGTCGGCGGCGAAGGCGTCGAGATCAGCGATCCACTGACCGAAATCCCCGATATGCCCGCAAAGCGGATCGTCGGTCAGTCGCCCGGAACCACCCTGCCCACGCCAGTCGAAGCTGGTGACGGCCCATCCGCGTCCGGCCCAATGGTGGATCACTTCGAGATATTTCTCGATCATGTCGCCCCGGCCGCCCAGCACCAGCATCCGGCCCCGCGCGCCATCGCCCAGCCGATAGCGACGCAGCGGCCAGCCGTCGGGGGCAGTCCAGTAATCGAGCCGCCCGTCCATCGGCCAGGCGCGGCGATCAAACAGGGCGGGAACGGAGCGGGGCGAATCCATCGGCGGCATGGTTACGCTTTGGTAAGCCATCGGGTCTACTGTTTCGAATCCATGACGGGGGATATTTTCAGAATGGCGCTGATCGGCGCCCTGGCACTGCTGCTGATCGTGGCGTCTGTCACCGATTTGCGGTCACGCATCATCTCCAACCGGCTGAACCTGACGGTGGCCGCGCTGGCGCCGCTCTGGTGGCTGGCCTGCGGTTTGCCGCTGTGGCCGGGCATAGCGGTGCAACTGCTGACAGCCCTGATCGTGTTCATCGCCTTTGCCGTGCTGTTCTCTCTTGGCTGCATGGGTGGCGGCGACGTGAAGTTGCTGGGCGCGCTGGCGCTCTGGTTCCCGTGGCAGGCGACCTTGTCGATGCTGATGCTGATGGCGGTGCTGGGGGGCGTCGTCACCATCGTGACTGTCGTGCACCATCGCATGACCCGGCGGCTGGGTCAGCCGCAAATCCCCTATGGCATTGCGATCTCGTTCGCCGCGCTTTGGCTGCTTGGCGAACGATATATTAACCAATTTGCGTGAATATCCGGGGCTCGGACGCAACTCGTCTGATTGAGGGAGGCGAATTTCATCATGGATGCCAAGAAGATCGTGCTGCTGGTGGGGGCGCTTATCATAGCGATCACTACAGCCTTGCTCGCACGCAACATGCTGAGTTCGTCGGGCACGCCTCAGGCCGGCGCATCGTCCATGCCTGTCGAAGCGGACCAGCCCCATGTGCTGGTCGCGACCAAGGCATTGCCGGTGGGCACCATATTGGACGCGGAAAGCTTCCGCTTCCAGCCCTGGCCCAAGGATCTTGTCGAACAGGCCTATTATATCAAGGGCCAGTCCGATCCGCAGAAACTGGTGGGCAGCGTCATCCGCACCGCCATTTCCGCCGGTCAGCCGATGACGCTGGGTTCGGTGATCAAGCCGGGCGAGCGCGGCTTCCTGGCTGCGGCGCTCGGGCCGGGCATGCGCGCCGTGACCGTGCCGGTGTCGGCGCAGAATTCGGTCGCGGGCTTCGTCTTTCCGGGCGACCGCGTCGACCTGATGCTGACTCAGAGCGTCAGCGGCGGTGGCGATGGCGAACCGCTCAAAGTGTCCGAAACCATCCTGCGCAATCTGCGCGTGCTTGCCACCGACCAGCGCATGGACGCGCTGGGCGCCGACGGCAAGCCCGTCGTCCAGACCTATTCCAACGTCACCATCGAAGTGACGCCCAAGATTGCCGAGAAGATCGCGGTGGCGCAGACCATCGGCTCGCTCTCGCTCACGCTGCGTTCGCTGGCCGACAATTCGTCGGAACTGGACGCGGCCATTGCGGGCAGCGATGTCGACCTGTCCGCTGCCAGCAATCCCAATGCCGAAAAGAAGCTGCTCGCCAGCCTCTCGGCCCGCCCGGTCGACAAGGGCGGCACCTATTCCACCGGCGCCGACGTTTCGCGCTACCAGCGTAGCAGCGTCCCCGCCAAGCCTTTGCAAGCCATGCCCGCAGGCGGCGTTCCCATGGGCGGCGCGCCCTCCATGGCTGCCGTGGGCCAAGGCCCGGTGATCCGCATCGCCCGCGGCACCAGTGTGACCGTCGTTCCGGTCGGGGGGAAGTAAGATGAAGGGGTTCACTGTCCATACCGGCGCGGCCAGGCCGCTGCTCGGCCCGGCCATTGCGATCGGCCTGGCGGTTGCCGCCGCCGCAGCGCCGACCACCGCGCTCAACGCTGCGCCTGCCGCCATGCAGGATAATGCGATCCTGCTCTCCGTAGGCGGAAGCAAGGTCATCAACCTGCCGTCCAAGATGTCGGACGTGGTGATCGGAGATCCCAATGTCGTCGACGTCCATGTCCGGTCGCAGAACCAGCTTTACCTGATCGCGAAAGCGGCCGGCGAAACCACTGTGTTTGTCACGGCAACCAACGGCAAGGTGCTGTTTTCCGGCACGGTGCGCGTCGGCAACAACCTGACCAGCGTCGATCAGATGCTGAAGCTGGCGATGCCGAACGCCGATATCGCGGTCAACAAGATGAACGGCATGGTCCTGCTGACCGGCACCATCGCCGCGCCGGAAGATGCGGCGGAGGCCGAACGGCTGACCCAGGCATTCGTCGGCAAGGATGTGACGGTGGTCAGCCGCCTGCGCACCGCGACGCCGCTGCAGGTCAACCTGCAGGTCAAGATTGCCGAAGTGTCCCGCGATATCGGGCACAAGATCGGCATGAATTGGAAATCGCAAGACGTCAGCGGAGGCAAGTGGGCGGGCGGCATCGGCGGCGGCACGCGCGACGCCCTCACCTTCAACGCAGGCGGTGGGGGAACATTCAACTTCACCGCGGATGGCGGTTACAGCCTTGGCGGTGTCGCGCGCGTGCTGGGCCTGGATATTGGCGCCGTGCTGGACCTCGCGGAATCGAGCGGCCTTGCGACCACCCTCGCCCAACCCAATCTGACATCGCTTTCGGGTGAAACCGCCAGCTTCCTGGCGGGCGGCGAATATCCCTATACGGTCAGCAACGGCACGCAGGGCAACAGCATCGAGTTCAAGCAATATGGCGTGCAGTTGGCCTTCACGCCGACCGTGCTGGCCGATGGCCGCATCTCGCTGCGCGTCCGCCCGACGGTGTCGAGCCTCGACTTCTCGGTCGACTCCAGCGTACCGGCACTCAAGAGCCGGACCGCCGAAACCACGGTGGAACTGGGTTCGGGTCAGGCCTTCATGATCGCTGGCCTGCTCAACAACGATACGGCAAATAATATCAACAAGGTTCCCGGCATCGGCAACCTGCCGATCCTGGGCAGCCTGTTCAAGTCGCGCAGTTTCCAGCGCCACGAGACGGAACTGGTCATCGTCGTCACCCCCTATCTGGTGAAGCCGATCAACGCATCCGACGTGCGCCTGCCGACCGATGGGTTCCGCAACGCCAATGAGGGCCAGGGTCTGTTCCTGGAGCAGATGCATGACGGCATCAGCGGCGCCCGCGCCCCGATGCCAAGTCGCGCGCCTAACGGCCCCGTTCCGGCACCCGGCCCGCAGACATCGGCCGCCCTGCCGCCCATCGCCGCCCGAGACTCCGGAAAGCGTTCCAAGGACGCCGCACCGGGCTTCAGCTTCTGATCCGAAGGACGAAAGACATGACTTTCCAGTCTCGCAAAACCCCCGTCCGCTTCGGTGTCCGCCTCGGCGCTCTGGCCCTGATGGCATTGCCGCTGGCCGCTTGCCAGACCGACCAGGCCGCCAATCGCGGCGTGGAATCAGTGCGCCAGCCGGTCGTCAGCCACAACGCCTTCACCTATGACGTGCAAGCCGGCCCCGACGGCGGCCTGACCGTTTCGGAGGCCCGCCGCCTGGACGACTGGTTCGTTTCCATCGGTCTTGGCTATGGCGACCAGGTCGCCGTGGCGACGGACGCAGCCTATTACAGCCCTGCCCTGCGCGAAGGCATAGCCGATGTCGTCGCCCGCCACGGCATGCTGGTGGGAGAGGACAGCTCTGCCGTCGCCGGCACCGCGCCGCAGGGCGCCGTCCGCCTGATCGTGCGCCGCGCCACCGCCAGCGTGCCGGGCTGCCCCAATTGGTCGGACAAGCCGGAAACCGACATCCAATTGGGCGCATCGACCAATTTCGGCTGCGGCGTGAACGGCAATCTGGCCGCGATGATCGCCAATCCGGAGGATCTGGTTCGCGGCCAGACCACCGACAGCGACCTGCGCACCGCCACGTCCAACCGGGCGATTTCCACCTATCGCGAAAAGGCGCCGACCGGCTCTGGCGACCTCAAGACCCTGTCGGGAGGCAAGTGATATGAACGCACCCTGGAAACCCGGCGCTTCCGGCCAGCGTGATCCCTTCCACGCCTTCGTCTGCGACGATCACAGCTTCGATCTGCTGCGCGTGGTCGCCGCCGAAATGGGCTGGGCGCCGGAAAAGGTGAACAAGGGCGGCATGCGCAACGCAGTGCAGAGCCTGTCGATCACCGCTTCGCCGCAGATCCTGTTCATCGACATGTCGGAAAGCGGCGATCCGCTCAACGACATCAACAGCCTGGCGGAAGTGTGCGAACCCGGCACGGTCGTGATCGCGGCGGGCCAGGTCAATGACGTGCGCCTCTATCGCGACCTGCTGGCGAGCGGCATTCAGGACTATCTGCTCAAGCCCTTCGGCGCCGATCAGTTGCGCGACGCGCTGGCGCAGGCGCAGGCGGTGTTCTTTGCACCCCGCGACGCCGGGCCGGAACGCCCGCACATGACCACGGCGGTCATCGGCACGCGTGGCGGCGTGGGCGCGTCCAGCCTCGCCACCTCGCTCGCCTGGCTGCTGAGCGACAAGAAGAAGCGGCCGACCGCGCTGCTCGACCTCGACGTCCATTTCGGCACCAATGCGCTGGCGATGGACCTGGAGCCGGGCCGCGGCCTGACCGACGCGATCGAAAATCCCAGCCGTATCGACGGGCTGTTCATCGAACGCGCCATGGTCCGCGCGAGCGACACGCTGGCGATCCTGTCGGCCGAAGCGCCGATCAGCCAGCCGCTGCTGACCGATGGCGGCGCCTTCTACCAATTGCTGGAGGAGTTCCGCGCCGCCTTCGAATGCAGCGTCATCGACCTGCCGCGCGCCATGCTGATCCAGCATCCGCATCTGATGAGCGACGTGAACGTCACCGTGGTCGTCACCGAACTGACGCTGGCGGCGGCACGCGATTCGATCCGCATCCTGTCCTGGCTCAAGACCAATGCGCCGCAGTCCCGCGTGCTGGTGGTCGCCAACCGCGTCCATCCCGGCTCGCCGGAAATCAGCCGCAAGGATTTCGAACAGTCGATCGAACGCAAGGTCGACATCCTCATCCCCTTCGACATCAAGGTCGCGTCGCAGGCGGCCAAGCTCGGCAAGACGCTGGCGGAAACCGCGAAGGGCAGCAAGGTCGGCGCCGCCTGCACCATGCTGCTCGACAGCGTATTGGGCGCGGCGGAGGAAGGCGAAGCGGCGGAAAACGGCGCTCTCCCGGCCAAGAAGGGGGATTCCCTGCTCGGCAAGATCACCGATCTCAAGAGCATGATCCCCTCGCGCCGCAAGGACAAGGCTTCGGCCTGAACGGGACGGGTCACGCCGCTTGAACGCGGCGTCACTCCTTTGACGGAACCGGATTTGGAACGGGCAGGCTCATGAACGGCAATTTCATCCTGATCGCGGTGCTGCTCGCAACCTTGCTGGGCCTGGTCGCCATGGCCTTTGGCGGCCCCTCGCCCGACAAGGCGCGCAAACGCCGCATGGAGCTGATCCGCGGACGGCACAGCGATTCCACCGACGCGATTCTGGAAGCGCGCATGCGCAAGGCGATTTCCAACCGCCCCGTCGGCACCGAATCGACGATGCTGGTGTCGCTGGTGCCCAATCCGGAAAATCTGGCCAAGCGCATCCGCATGACCGGCAAGAAATGGACGGTCAGCCAATATATGACCTCCTGCGCTGTCATATTCCTGGTCCTGTGCGCCCTACTGATGCTGCGCGGCTTCCCGCCGCTGTTCGCGGTGATGCTGGGCCTCGCCGCCGGGCTGGGCCTGCCCCATATGTGGGTCAGCCGGCTGATCAAGGGCCGCGTGCAGAAGTTCAACGCCAAATTCCCGGACGCGCTGGAACTGCTGACTCGCGGTCTGCGCTCGGGCCTTCCCATCGCGGAAACCCTGAACGTCGTGTCGACCGAAGTTCCCGGCCCGGTGGGCGAAGAGTTCAAGATGATCACCGAGCGGATCAGGATCGGCAAGACCATGGACCAGGCGTTGCAGGAAACCGCCGACCGGCTGGGCACGCCGGAATTCCAGTTCTTCGTGATCAGCCTGGCGATCCAGCGCGAGACGGGCGGCAACCTGGCCGAAACCCTGTCGAACCTGGCCACCGTACTGCGCCAGCGTTCTCAGATGAAGCTCAAGATCCGCGCCATGTCCTCGGAATCCAAGGCATCCGCCTATATCATCGGCGTGCTGCCGTTCCTGGTCTTCGGCCTGATCTGCTATATCAACTACAATTATATGTCGCCCTTCTTCACGCCCGATCCGGCGGGAGTATTCGGCCTTTCGACCATGCAGGTCATCGGCATCGGCGGCATGTGCTGGATGGCGATCGGCGCCTTCATCATGGCACAGATGATCAACTTCGAGATCTGACGAGGAAGCCGACCAGATGGAAAATGTTCCCGTCCCCGCCGGCACCCTGTTCGGTCTGACCGCCACCGATTTCGGCACGCTGCTGGCCGCGCTGGCGACGCTGGCGACCCTCTTCGCGCTCTATGCGGTGATGACCGTGCGCGATCCGATGGCGAAGCGCGTCAAGGCATTGAACGAACGGCGCGAACAGTTGAAGGCAGGCATCACCGCCTCCACCGGCCGCCGCCGCGCCAAGCTGGTGCAGAAGAACCAGGCGACCGACCGGATGCGGTCGCTCCTCTCCAGCCTGAAGGTTTTGCAGGACGATCAGCTTAAGGACGCGCAGATCAAGCTGGCGCAGGCGGGCATCCGGTCGAAGGACTGGGCCGTCGCGGTGATCTTCAGCCGCATGATCCTGCCGATCGTGATCGGCGGCATGGCCGCGCTGCTGCTTTATGCCGTTGGCATCTTTCCGGAATGGGGCGGGGCCAAGCGCTTCATGGCCTTCGCCGCCGCGCTGCTGCTATCCTACAAGGCGCCCGACATTTTCATCGACAACAAGATCGCCAAGCGCTCCGCCGCGATCCGCAAGGGGCTGCCCGACGCGCTCGACCTGCTGGTGATCTGCGCCGAGGCGGGCCTGACCGTCGACGCCGCCTTCAGCCGCGTCGCCCGCGAGCTGGGCAAGGCCTATCCGGAACTGGGCGACGAGTTTCACCTGACCGCGATCGAACTCAGCTTTCTCACTGAACGGCGCATGGCGTTCGAGAACCTTGCCAACCGCGTCAAGCTGGATGCGGTGAAGGGCGTGGTGACGACTATGATCCAGACCGAGAAATATGGCACGCCGCTGGCGTCCGCACTTCGAGTGCTGTCCGCCGAGTTCCGTCATGAGCGCATGATGCGCGCCGAGGAAAAGGCCGCGCGCCTGCCCGCGATCATGACCGTGCCGCTGATTCTCTTCATCCTGCCGACCCTGTTCGTCGTCATTCTGGGCCCGGCCGCCTGCTCGATCAGCAAGGCCTTCTAAAAATAAGAGGGGGCGAAGGGGCGCTGCCGTAGCGTCCCTTCGAAATCCACGGAAAGCCGTTGATTTTCGGCCTTGGCGAAGCGTCCGATCCTGTCTTATCCCCTTCCGCAAAGACGCAAATCCGGAGAGGTCCATGGTCGCCATCACCCGCATCGCCGCCCGCGCCGCGCTGCTCATCCTGCCCCTGGTCACGGCTCTGCCCGCCAAGGCGGCACAGCCCATAACCGGCCGTTGGGCCACGGTGGACGGCAAAGCCATCGTCCAGATCGCCCCTTGCGGGAAGACGCTGTGCGGCAGGATCGAGAAAATCGTGAAGCCCACCCCCGGGCGTCCGCAGACCGACATCGAGAACCCCGATCCGGCCCTGCGTAGCAAGCCACTGGCGGGCCTAGCGCTGCTCACCGGGTTTAAAGATGCGGGCGATCTCTGGAGGGGTTCGATCTACGATCCAGAAAGCGGCAAGACCTATAACAGCAAGGTCAGCCGCAATGGCGACGGCACGCTGAAGGTGCAAGGCTGCATCATGTTCTTCTGCAAAACCCAGACCTGGACGCCGATGCGTTGAGTTGGTGTTCGGTTTGGCTGGATTCCCGCCCTTGCCATGATCGTTTTCCCGGAAAGTCGGGAATGACGGAGGCAAACGCACTCAATCCCTGGTCGGAACGAAGGCGCCCTTGACGCGATCCTTCACGACCTTGCCGGCGTTAAAGACGGACCCGCTCATGGTGATGTAGACGCCGGGCGCCGCGACCTGGACCGTGGCGAAGGCCATGCCGAGATTGAAGCTGGCGTCACTCTCCCCGAAGCGCGCCGGGGCAAGCGCACCGACCAGAACCACCGTCTTGCCGGGGATGGCGGAGAGAAATTTCGCCGTTTCCGTCATCGTATCGGTGCCGTGGGTGATGATGACATGGCTTTCCGGCGCGGCGGCGACGCGATCGCGGATCAGCGCCCGGTCGGCATCGTCCAGTTCCAGACTATCCTTGCGCACCACTTCCTCGATGCGGAAGGGCCGCTTGACCCGAGCGATGTCGAACAGCTTCGCCATCACTGTCTCCCCGACCTGATAATCGGACAGCGCATCGAAATAAATCTTGTCGATCGTCCCGCCGGTGGTGAGGACAAGAATGGGCGTTTCGGGCGACAGCATTGCAGGACTCCAGAGGGGGAAGGCCGCCCCCCTTAAAGCATTTCCATGGTGACGTGAACCGCTGCGGCTTTATTGGCCCCTGGCCATTTCCTCGCCTCGGTCGCGGGCGGCGACCAACGTATCGGTCAGCAGCTTCAGCAACCGATCATCGGCGTCGAGCACGTTCAGCCCCTGCCGCGTCATGCCGCCGGGGCTGGCGACGCGGTCAGCCAGAACGGCAGGGCTTTCGCTGGCCATGGCCGCCATGCTGGCCGAACCGCGCACCGTGGCGAGCGCCATGCGGGCGGCCTGATCGGCGGGCAGGCCAAGCGCTTCACCGGCACGCGCAAAGGCATCGACGAAACGGAACAGAAAGGCGGGGCCGCATCCGGAAAGCGCGGTGACTTCGTTGAACTGCCCCTCATCCGCGATCCATTCGGCAAGGCCGAGCGGGGTGATGAACGCCTCCACCGCCGCTCGCGACGGCGCCGCGATGCCTGCATCCGCATGGAGCGCGGTCACACCCTCCCCAATGCCCACCGGAAGATTGGGCATGGCGCGGACGATCTCGCCCGCCGCCGGAAAGGCCGAGCGCAGATCGGCCAGCGGCGTTCCCGCCAGGATCGAGATGATCCGCACATCGGCACCGCAAAGCGGCGCGAGAAAGGCCGCGACATCGCCAAGCTGATAGGGCTTCATGCCAAGCAATATCGTGGTGCCGGCGGGCAGCGATGCCGGATAGTCGGTGACCACGGCCACCCCGTCCGCCACCGCCTTGCCGCTTGGGCGCAGCACGGTGACTTTTGCCGGATCGAGGCCGCAGGCGAGCCACCGCCGCAGCATCTGTCCCGCCATATTGCCGCAGCCGACAAGGAAAAGATGGTCGGGCCAAATATCGGTCATGGGAAATGTCTCAGGCTTCGCCGCGGGTTTCGATGAGGCTGGCGGAAATGGCTTCGGCCGGGGTCTTGCCGCCCCACAGCACGAACTGGAACACCGGGTAGAAGCGCTCGCATTCGTCGATGGCGGTTTCGACCAGGATTTGCGCCTGGTCGAGCGTCAGCACGCCGCCTGCGCCCAGCAGCGCGCCGTGGCGGAACAGCACGATGCCGCTCGACGACCACAGCTCGAAATGGCCGAGCCACAGCTGTTCGTTGATCAGACCCAGCGTTTCGTAGATGGCGGAGCGCTTGTCCTCGTTCACCCGAATGTCGGGCAGAGCGAGCAATTGCAGCACCTGATCCTCGTCGCGCCAAATGCCGCGCAACTCATATTGCGCCCACGACCCCTGCGTGCTGGCGACGATTTCATCCTCACCGACCTGATCGTAGCTCCAGCCATGCGCCTCGAAATAGGCGGCCAGCATGTCGATCGGCGCAGCCTCCTGGCCGCCATTTTCATATTCGTCGCTGTCCATCATTTGCGCGCCTTAAAGCATTTTTACCGCCGGAGGAAACCGGGGCAAGGTGGAAAATGCGTGGACAACTTCGCTTCTGCCGTGGAAACCGGCAGTTATTCCCCATCCTTGGGCTTGGCGCGCACCGTCTTCTTGACAGTTTCGGGCGCCTTGCCCTCCAGCGCGTCGAGGCGGGCCTTAAGCAATTCCATCTCCTCGCGGGCGGCGGCGGCCAGCGCCTTGACGGCGTCGAATTCATCGCGGTTGACGAAATCCATGCCGCCAATCCACTGCTTGGCCTTTTCGCGGGCGTTGGTCTCAAATTCCCGGCTCATGCCCGCAACCGTTCCGGCCGCGCCGTTCACCAGCTTGGCAAGGTCGTCGAAAAAGCGGTTTTCGCTCTGCATGATGCTTCGTCCTTCCGTGCGGCGCCGTTCTACCGGCGCCAAAAATCATATCTGGGTCTGGAATGCGGGTTTGCCAAGGCTTTCCGCATCCGGATTGAGGCGGCCGATCTCATAGTTGAGGTAGGAGGCGAAGGCCAGCCAGCACAGATAGGGCAGCAACAAAAGGCCCGCGATGCGCCGAACGCGCCAGAACAGCGCGATCGTGACCGCCACCAGCGCGAACAGGATCAAGATCAGCACCAGCGCCTGGTCCACCTGATGCGCGCGGAAGAAAAGCGGCGACCAGAGCAGGTTCAGCACCAACTGCACAAGAAAGACGCCGATGGCGATCCCCCGGCCCGTCGCCCCACGGGCATGCAGGACGATCGCCAGCGCCAGCGCCATGAGGATATAGAGGATCGTCCAGGCCAGCCCGAAGGCCCAGCCAGGCGGGATGATGTCCGGCTTGGCCAGCGCCGCGAACCAGCGATTGCCATAGCCACTATTGGCAAGCTTGCCGGAAAGAAAGCCAAGGAAAACAATGGCGGGCACAGTAACCAATGCCCAGCGCGCATAGGCAAGACGTAATTGACCCGGAGACGCAATCTCGTTCATCGGCAACGAAGCTCCACCTTTTACTCAGCGGCTTCGGGCGAATCCTTCAAGGCCGAGTCAAGCCGCCGACTGACGGTTTGCGGTGAAACGGTTCGTCCTGCAACCCGCGAATAGAGGATCGGGATCAGGAACAGCGTGATCAGCGTCGCCAGGCTGACGCCCGAAACCACCACCACGCCGATCGAATGGCGCGCCGCCGCGCCCGCGCCGCCGCGAATGACCAGCGGAACGGCGCCGATGACGGTGGCGATGGAGGTCATCAGGATCGGGCGCAGGCGGCGGGCCGCCGCCTGACGGATGGCCTGGCCGATCTCCAGCCCCTCGTCCCGTAGCTGGTTGGCGAATTCGACGATCAGGATGCCGTTCTTCGCCGCCAGCCCCACCAGCATGACGATGCCGATCTGGCTGTAGAGATTGACCGACCCGCCCGTCAGCGCAAGGCCCAGCACGCCGCCCGCGACCGCCAGCGGGACGGTGGCGATGATGACGCCGGGATGGATGAAGCTTTCGAACTGCGCGGCGAGCAGCAGATAGACGATCAATATGGTGAGCCCGAAGACCAGCCAGATCGACCCGCCGGTTTCGCGCAACGACTGGCTCTCCCCGCGATAGCCGATGGCAAGGATCTCCGGCGATTGGCGAGCCTGGTCTTCCAGGAAGTTCAGCGCCTCGCCCAGCGAATAGCCGGGCGCCAGCGCGGCGGTAAGGGTGATGGCGCGCAGCTTGTTATAGCGGTTGAGCTGGCGCGGGCCGGCGACTTCGCGGACGGTGACGACGGCGGACAAGGGCACCAGGGCGCCGGTGCGGCTGCGTACATTGATGCGTTCCAGGTCCGCCTGGGTCTGGCGCCCCTCCCGCTCGGCCTGCACCAGCACGCGATATTCCTCGCCCCGGTCGACATAGGTGGTGACGCGGCGGGAGCCGAGCAGGGTCTGCAACGCCTGGCTGATGTCGTTGGCCGACACGCCCAGATCGCCCGCCCGCTGCTGATCCACCTCGATCCGCATCTGCGGCTTGGTCTCCTTGTAATCGGAATCGAGGTTGATGAAGCCCGGGTTGGTCGCGGCGGCGGCCATGATGCGGTCGCGCGCGGCGACCAGCCCCTCATAGGTCGATCCGGCCAGCACCAGATTGACCGGCAGGCCGCGTCCCCGGCCTAGCCCCGAACGCGGCGCGACATTGCCGCGCACGCCCGGCTGGTTGGCGATGATCTTGTTGATCGTGTCGGCCACCTGTGCCGTAGTGACGGTCCTATCCTCCCACGGACGCAAGAAGGCGATGATGTTGCCGCCGTTGAAATCGTCGCTGCTGCTGAAACCGGCGGGCGCGCGGATGTTCAGCACTTGGAGAATGCCCTTGTCGCGCAACGGCTGAAGATCGGCTTCGATCCTCTTCATATAGGTCATCATGCGGTCGAAGCCGGTTCCTTCGGGCGCCGTCACCTGGCCGTCGACCACGCCGGTATCCTCCGCCGGGGCGAGTTCGGTCGGCAGCATGGTGAACAGGGCACCCGCACCGGCAAGGAACAGGACCACCGGAATGAAGGCGATGGCAGGCCGTTTCAGCACGCGGTCGAGCAGGCGCGCATAGGCCGCCTCCAGCCGCTGGAACCGATCATCCACCCAGCGCGACAGGCGGGACCGGTCGGAATGGCGCAGCAGTTTCGAACAGAGCATCGGCGCGAGGCTCAAGGAGATGAAGCCCGAAAAGGCGATGGCGGCGATCATCGCAATGGCGAGTTCGCGGAACAGCAGGCCGGTCTGCCCGGCGAGGAACATGACCGGCACAAACACCGCGCAGACCACCAGCGTCGTCGAAATAATGGCAAAACCCACCTGCCGCGTGCCGAGATAGGAGGCGACCAGCGGGTCTTCCCCCTGCTCGATGCGGTGATAGACATTTTCGAGCACGACGATGGCGTCGTCCACCACCAGCCCGATAGCCAGCACGAAGGCGAGCAGGGTCAGCAGGTTGATCGACAGGCCCAGCAGCCACATGACGGCGCAGGTCGCCAGCAGGCAGATCGGCACCGTGATCGACGGGATGATCGTCGCCCGCAACGAGCCGAGGAACAGGAAGATGACGAGGACCACGAGCAGCGCCGCTTCGCCCAGTGTGTCGTAGACATTGTCGATGGCGCGGCTGATGAACAGCGATTCGTCCGATCCGACGGTGACCTTCATGCCCGCCGGAAGCGTGGGACGCAGTTCAGCGATCAGCGCCTTCGCCTTTTCCGCGACGTCCAGCGTGTTGGCGCCAGACTGGCGGATGATGCCCACGCCGACGCCGGTGGCGGCGTTGGAGCGGAAGGAGGTGTAGGGATTTTCCGCGCCCTGCTCGATCCGCGCGACATCGCCCAGCTTCACCTGATAGCCGTCCGCGCCACGCCCGACGACCAGCCCGGCAAATTGCTCGGGCGTGGAAAAGGCGCGCTCGACACGCAGCGTCTGGTTCTGGTCCTTCGATTCGAAGCGTCCGGCCGGCAGTTCCACATTCTGGGCGCGCAGGGCGGCTTCGATATCACCGGGCGTGATGCCGAACGCGGCGAGCTTCTCGGCATTCAGCCAGATGCGGGTGGAGGGCCGCTCGTCGCCGCCGCCAGTGACGCGGGCAACGCCGTCAATGGCCGAAAAGCGGTCCAGCACGTTGCGGTCGAGATAGTCGGCAATCTGCGTGGGGGTCCAGCCGTCCCTGGTGAAGACGATGAACAATATCGCCCGCGCATCGGCATCGACCTTCCGGATTTCCGGGGCCAGCGCGTCCTCGGGCAAATCCTCCACAACGCCGCCCACCCGATCGCGCACGTCATTGGCGGCGGAATCGATGTCCCGCGACGGATCGAATTCGATGCTGACCGATGAAACGCCGTCACGCGAGGTCGAGGTGATGTTCTGAATGCCCTGGACGCCCGCGACGCCATCCTCGATGATCTGGGTGATGCGGGTTTCCACCACCGAAGCCGCCGCGCCGGTATAGCTGGTCTCGACCGAGACGATCGGCGGGTCGGTATCGGGATATTCGCGGATGGAAAGGCTGAGATAGCCGACCACCCCAACGATGCAGAGCAGCACCGCGATGACCGCCGCGAAGACCGGACGACGGACGGACAGGTCCGATAGCTGCATGGCCCTGCCTCCCTAACCGGCCGCCCGGTCGGCGCTCGCGCTTGTCGCTTCCGGCTTGTCGCCCGGCAGGCGCACCGGCACGCCATCGGTCAGCTTGACGACGCCATCGGTGACGACGGTCTGGCCCGGCTTCACCCCGCCCAATATCTCGACCAGACCGTTCTGGCGGATGCCGGTGTCGACCTTGGTCCGCTTGGCCTTGCCATCCTCCACCACGAAGACGAAGCGATCCTCGCCGTCGCCCACCACCGCCAGTTCCGGTACGGCCAGCGACTGGCGCTGCTTCGCGATCACATTGACGGTCAGCAGCATGCCGGGTTTCAGGGCGCGGTCGGGATTGGGCAGGATCGCCCGTATCCTGACGGCGCGGGTGGCGGGATCGATCACCGGGTCGATGGTGGCGATCGTGCCGGTGAAGGGCCGGTCGGGCCAGGCGGCGGAGATTGCCTTGATCGCCTGCCCTTCCCGGATCATCGACAGGCGGGTTTCGGGAATGGTGAAGTCCAGCTTGATCCGCGAAATATCGCTGACCGTCGCGATCGGGGTGCCGGCGGTGACGATGGCGCCGGGCGATACGGTGCGCAGGCTAACCCAGCCGGGGAAAGGCGCGCGGATCACCCGATCCCCGATGGAAGCGCGGGCCTGTTGCGCACTGGCGCGGGCGGCGTTCGCCAGCGCGACCTGGCTGTCGAGACTGGCGGCGGTCGCAAACCCCCGCGCTTTCAACGCCTGGATGCGGTCCAGTTGCTGCTGGGCCTGCAACGCCTGAGCCTGGGCGGCGGCGAGTTCGGCCTGTTCCTGCCCCACAGCCAGAGTGGCGATCACCTGCCCCTTGCTGACAAAGCCCCCGTCGCTGAAATGGATAGAGGTTATACGCTCCGTCACCGGGGCGGACAGCACCACCTGTTCATTGGCGAAGGCGGTGCCGACGGCGTCCAGATTGTCGGTGAAGCTTTCGGACGCGATCGGCGCGGCTTCGACCAACGCTGGCGGACGCGCCTTCTTTTCCTTTTGACCGCCACAGGCGGAAAGGGTCAGCGCGATCAGGAAGATAGGCAGGATGGTGCGCATGGGATCGGGCTAATCGGCCTTTGCAAGCGACTCAAATGGGCATTTGTCGCGAATGGTAACTATAGCGACGAAACGAATAGGGCGGGATTATCCACCAAATATTGCGGACAGGAGAAATTCGACATTGCCCTGCGGTCCGGTGATCGGGCTGGCGGTGATGCCTTCGACCTGCCACCCCTTGGACAGCGCCCAGTCCCGCACCTCATTGCACACCCGTTCATGGATGGCGGGATCGCGCACCACGCCGCCCTTGCCGACTTCCTCCCGCCCCGCCTCGAACTGGGGCTTGATCAGGGCGACGAGGCGGGCGCCGGGGCGGGCGAAGCTCAAGGGGCGGTCCAGCACCTTGGCAAGCGAGATGAAGCTGGCGTCGCAGACGATGATGTCGACCGGCTCCGGGATATGATCGGCGGTCAGGATGCGGGCGCTGGTCTGTTCATGGACGATGACGCGGGGGTCGGAGCGCAGCTTCCACGCAAGCTGGTTGGTGCCACTGTCCACCGCATAGACCCGCGCCGCGCCATGGGTCAGCAGGACGTCGGTGAAGCCGCCGGTCGAACTGCCGACATCGATGGCGACGGCGCCGGTCACGTCGATATGGAAATGCTCCAGCGCATGGGCGAGCTTGATGCCGCCACGCGATACCCAGGGATGATCGCGGCCCTTCACCTCCAGCTCGGCGTCGGCGGCGACCTGCTGGCCCGCCTTTTCGATCTTTCTTTCGCCCAGGAAGACGAGGCCCGCGAGGATGAGCGCCTGTGCGCGGGCGCGGCTTTCGGCCAAGCCGTTGTCGACAAGCAACTGATCGGCGCGGATCTTGGCCATCAGGGCACCAGAGCCGTCAGGGTGGCAGGGGTCAGAAGCTGGGGCAAGGTCTGCGCCTCCCTGCCGGGGGCGTACCACAGATAGAGCGGGACGCCGGAACGCCCCTGCCCTTCCAGAAACCGGGTGATGGCGGGGTCCGCATTGGTCCAGTCGCCCACCATCACGGTGACGCCTGCCTTCCCGAAAGCGGCGCGGGTTTCGCTGCGGTCGATGGCGGCGGCTTCATTGGCCTTGCAGGTAAGGCACCAGTCGGCGGTGAAATAGAGGAAGACCGGCTTCCTGGCGGCGCGCAAGCTGGCGAGACGGGCTTCGTCGAAGGGCACGCCCCTTGCCGATGCCGCAGCGGCAGGCGCGTGGGTGGGGAGCAGCGCTGCGGCTCCGGCGAACAGGATGAACGCGGCGCAGACCACCGCCAGCCCGCCGCGCAGGCCGTGCCGCTGCCTGCGCCCCAGCCACCAGAGGAAGACCGCAAGCATCAGCGCCGCGCCAAGACCGAGAAGGATGGCCGGAACGCCCCTTTGCTGGCCGAGCAGCCACAGCAGGCCAAGCGCGGTCAGCGCCATTGGGATCGCCAATATCTTCTGAAGGCGCCCCATCCACGGACCGGGCTTGGGCAGGCGGGTGCGGAGCGCGGGGACATAGGCCAGCGCCAGAAAGGGCAGCGCCAGTCCAAGGCCAAGGCCCGCGAAGATCGCCAGCGCCGCGGCCAACGGCAGGATGAGGGCCGCCCCCATGGCCGCGCCCATGAACGGCCCAGTGCAGGGCGTCGCGACGAAGGCGACCAGCGCGCCGGTCCAGAAGGCGCCGGAAGCCCCACCCTTCCCCGCCAGCCTGTCGCCGCCGCCAAAAGCGCTGAGTTCGAACAGTCCGGCAAGGTTGAGCGTGATCGCCGTCACCAGCAGCAGCAGCAGCAGGATGATGCGCGGATCCTGCAACTGGAAGGCCCAGCCGACCGCCGTACCTGCGGCGCGCAGGCCGAGAAGCAGGCCACCCAGAGCGAGGCAGGTAAGGATGATGCCGAGACTATAGGCCAATGCTTCGTGCCGAACGATGCGCTCATCGCCGCCCGCGCGGGCAAGCTTCATCGCCTTGAGTCCGAGAATCGGAAAGACGCAGGGCATGATGTTGAGCAGCAGACCGCCCAGCAGCGCTCCACCCAGCGCGATCAGGACGGTGTGGAGCGTGGCGGACCGGACGGCGGGAACGGCGCCGGGCTGGGCCGTCAACAGGAAGCCCACATGATCGCCGGTGCGCAGGACGGCCTGGACCGGGCCGGATTTCAAGCCCTGCCCGGCTTCGGTTTCGATCAGCAGCCGGTCGCCCTGGCGCGTGACCTTTTGCGGGGCGGCATAGCGGGTCAGGCCATCGGCAAGCGCGAAGAGATGGACGTCGCGGGCGCTCGCCGCCGCCGGGAAGGGCACGGACAGGCGCAGGCGGCCATCGACAACCGCATAGCTCGCCTCGCTGCCCAGGGGGCGTGGAAGGTGACTGCGCCAGCCGTCGAACTGCGCCCTGTTGCCGGGCAGGATCGCGCCGTCGCCTGCGGTCAGGTCCAGCGTCAGTTCGGCGCCCTCGGGCACGCAGACCTTGTCCGTGCAGGCCAGCCAGTCGGCGCGGACCTGGATCGGCAGCTTGGTGCCCACGGGCACGTCCTGCGCGATAGTCAGGTTCGCCAGCACGCCATAGGAGCCTTCATAGACATGGTTCATCAGGCCCGAGATCAGCAGCGTCTCCGGCACCGGATAACGCAGCGCGCCGACGGTCACGCCCTTGGGCAACGTCCATTTGACCGTCATGCCCAGGCCCGCATCGCCCGGATTTTCCCAATAGCCGTGCCAGCCCGGCTCGGGCGTCATGGAAAAGGCGATGGCCGTGCCTTTCCCCGGCTGCGGCGTTGCGCTTTCGGTGGTCAGTTCCGCCGCGATATGGGGCGTGCCCTGACCAAAGGCGCCCTGCGCCCGCGCCGCAGTCGGCGCGAGCAGCAAAAAGACTGTCATCAGAAGGACATGAAAAAACCGCATCGGGCCTCTGTTCCGGTAGACGCAAGGGGGCTAGGTCCCGATGCATCCGCCGTCAAGGCATCAGAAGGTATACCATAATGTTGAAAAATATCGTGGCCGCCCTGCTTCTGGCCAGTTCGCTGCCGGCCCTGGCCCAGACCCCGGCGGCGCCTCCCGCCCCGGCAACCGCTCCCATCACTCCGCCCAAGCTGATCGTCGCCATCTCCGTCGACCAGTTTTCCGCTGATCTGTTCAGCGAATACCGGCAATATTACAGCGGCGGCCTCAAGCGGCTAACGGAGCAGGGCATCGTCTTCCCTCGCGGCTATCAGAGCCACGCCGCGACCGAAACCTGTCCCGGCCACAGCACCATCCTGACCGGCAGCCGCCCTTCGCGCACCGGCATCATCGCCAATAGCTGGTTCGACCTTGGCACCGCCCGCGCCGACAAGTCGGTCTATTGCGCGGAGGATGAGACGCAGCCGGGAACAAGCAGCGACAATTACCAGGCCTCCCCGGTGCATCTGAAGGTGCCGACGCTGGGCGGACGCATGAAGATCGCCAATCCGGCCACCCGCGTCGTATCGGTCGCGGGCAAGGACCGCGCCGCCATCATGATGGGCGGGCCGACCGCCGATCAGGTCTGGTGGCTTGGCGGACCGAAGGGCTATGTCAGCTACAAGGGCGTGGCGACGCCGCCATTGGTGGCCAAGGTCAACGACGTCATGGCCCAGCGGCTGGCGGAGGCCAATCCCGGCTTCGAACTGCCGCCGCAATGCGTGGCCAAGGATTTCCCGGTGAAAGCCGGGGACCGCACCGTCGGCACTGGCCGCTTCACGCGGGAAGCAGGCGATTACAAGGGTTTCCGCATCTCGCCCGAGCAGGACGCGATGACCCTGGCCTTCGCCGCCGCCGCCATAGAGACTATGGCGCTGGGCAAGCAGGCGCAGACCGACATCATCTCCATCGGCCTGTCAGCCACCGATTATATCGGCCACACCTACGGCACCGAGGGAACGGAAAGCTGCATCCAGGTCGACCGGCTCGACCGCGAGCTGGGAGCCTTTTTCGACCGGCTGGACAAGGATGGGCTGGACTATGTGGTGGTGCTGACCGCCGATCATGGCGGCCATGACCTGCCCGAACGGCATCGGCTGAACGCTATGCCGATGGAGCAGCGCGTCGACAAGATGCTGACGCCCAAGGCTCTGTCGGCGGCCATCGCGGAGAAGACCGGCATCACGGGCAAGACCTTGATCTGGGGCGATGGTCCGGCGGGCGACCTTTATTTCGACCGTAGCCTGACGGCGGCGCAGCGGACCAAGGTGGAAGCCGCGACCCTCGCCCTGCTCCGCGCCCATCCCCAGGTCCAGACCGTGTTCACCAAGACGGAGATCGCCGCCACGCCTTCACCTTCCGGCCCGCCGGAAAGCTGGTCGTTGATCCAGGAGGCCCGCGCCAGCTTCGATCCGCAGCGTTCGGGCGATCTGCTCCTGCTGCTGAAGCCGCGCGTCATGTCGATCCCCGAACAGGCGGTTATGGGAGCGGTCGCGACCCATGGATCGCCCTGGGATACGGATCGCCGCGTGCCGATCCTGTTCTGGCGCAAGGGGCTGGCCCATTTCGAACAGCCGCTGGGCATCGAGACGGTCGACATCATGCCGACGCTGGCCGCGCTGATCAAATTGCCGGTGCCCAAGGAGCAGATCGACGGACGCTGCCTCGATCTGATCGCAGGGGACGGGGATAGCTGCGCCAATTAGTTACGCACACCGTGTTCCTGCGCAGGCAGGAACCCAGTTCAGACGTTTCCTAATCAGATCGAGGGCGGGACTGGACTCCTGCCTGCGCAGGAGTACGGCGCACCTGATGCAGCCTCAGATATTCTCCGCTATCCCGTCGCGCCCTTCCTCCACCAATGCGTGAACGCGATGGGGGGCGGAGACTTCCACCCGGCTGGTCACTTCATAATGCGCCTTGGCCTGACGGACATTGCTGTCGGCGGGCACGCTGTCCGTCAGCCAGACATTGCCGCCGATCACTGACCGGCTGCCGATGATGATGCGGCCCAATATCGTCGCGCCGGCATAGATCACCACATCATCCTCGATGATCGGATGGCGCGGCAGAGCCTTTTCCAGCGCGCCCTTCCCGTCCGCCGGAAAGCTGCGCGCGCCGAGCGTCACGCCCTGATAGATGCGCACCCGGTCCCCCACGATCGCCGTCTCCCCGATCACCACGCCGGTGCCATGGTCGATGAAGAAGCTGTGGCCGATCTTCGCGCCCGGATGAATGTCGATCCCTGTGCTGCCATGCGCGATTTCGGAGATGATCCGCGCCACCAGCGGCGCGCCCAATTGATAGAGCCGATGCGCCAGGCGATGATGGGTGATCGCCATCATCGAAGGATAGCAGATCAGCACCTCGTCCACGCTGCGCGCGGCGGGATCGCCCAGAAAGGCCGCCTCCACATCGCTGTCGAGCAGTTCGCGCAGGGCCGCCAGGCTTTCCGCGAAGGCGCCGATGATGCGCGTCGCTTCCCGGTCCACGGTTTCGATCGGATCGTCCTTCATCGCGTAGATGAGTTCGAGCCGGATTTGCCCGTAAAGGCGGCTCAGCACCGTCTGCAACGTCTGGGCGACATAGGCGTCCTCATTATGCAGGCGCACGAAGCTGGGGCCGAGACGCAGCGGAAACAGCGCGCCGCACAGCGCCGCCATGATCTTGGTCAGCGTGGCGCGGGAGGGAAATCCCTCCGCGCCATATTCGGCATGATGATCCTGCGCCAGCCGCCAGCGCCGCCGCACGGCGCCCAATTCGGCCGCCAGCCGGTCGATATCCCAATAACCCTGGGCGATTTCCTTTTCGCCTTCTACCGTCATATGCGCCTCTTTTGATACAGGCGCCCGGCATAGCGCGGCATCTCGCTCCACGGTAAATGAGTTTTGCTTGGGGGTGGGCAGATTCTCTTTGTCAGCGTTTCTGGACAACGGCCGGCAGATGCAGACAGATTTCCACTCTCAATCCGCCCTCCGGCCGATTGGCGAGGGTCAGCTCGCCCCCCTCCAACTCCACCGACCGCGCAACGATGGCGAGACCCAGGCCAAGCCCCCGCGTGTTGCGCTGCCGCGCCTCGTCCAGCCGGGCGAAGGGCTTCAACACCTCATCCAGCTTGTCGCGGGGGATGCCGGGACCGTCATCATCGACGCGGATCAGGACTTCCCGGTCTTGACGCTCGAGCGTGACGCGTGCGCGGCTGCCATAATGCAGGGCGTTTTCGATGAGATTGACGATCGCCCGGCGCAGGGTCAGCGAGCGCACCGCCATTTCCAGATGGTCGGGCCCGGCATAATCCACATCCCTGCCCTGATCCTGAAAAGCGTCGACCACCGTCGCCACCAGCACCGCCAGATCGGTGCGCACCGGCGGCTCGCCATTTTTCTCACCACCCAGGAAAGCGAGCAGCGAGTCGATCATCTCGCCCATTTCCGTGAGGTCGTCCTCGATCGCCTCCCGCGCTTCATTGTCGGGAAGGCTTTCCAGCCGCAGCCGCAACCGGGCGAGCGGCGTGCGCATGTCGTGCCCGACGGCGGCGAGCGTCTCGGTCCGCTCGGTGATCAGGCGATGGATGCGCGTCTGCATCGCGTTGAAGGCGCGGATGAGGTTGCGGACATCGTTGGAGCCGCCCTCCTCCACCACAACTTCGTCACTGAGGCCGATGCGCTCCGTCGCCCTGGTCAGGTCGCGCAGCGGCGCCAGCGTGCGCCGGATCATCAGGCCGCCGACGATCAGCAGCGCCAGCACCGGGATCAGCGCCAATCCCATGCGGCCGATGGTGAAGGTCCATTTGCCGCCGCTATGCCGCATGCCGAAATAAAGCCAGCTTCCGTCCGCCAGCCTGAGGCCGCCATTGATCTCAGACACGCGCCCCGGCGATGCGAGCCTCAGCCAGAGACCCGATTGCTCCAGCGACGGTTCCCAGGTGATGATCTGGCGCCGCATCCGCTCCAGCCCCGGCGCCAGCGGCGGCGGCGGCGGAGAGGATGAGGTCCAGTGCACGTCGTAACGGTCGGTGGTCAGTTGCAGCGCCAGCGCGTGACGCTCGTCCGGCGGTTGCTCGATCAGCAGCTTGCGGGCGATGACCAGATGCTCGGCCAGGCGGCGGGCCTCGTCATCCTGCAACGAAAGATGGTTGGCCCGCTCATAGACCAGCGTGCCGACGGCAAATTCCAGCATGAGGGTCAGCAGCAGGATCGCGAAAATCTGCCCGACCAGGCTGACATGCCGTCTCAAGCGCGGCTGACCTCCGCATTGAACATATAGCCGACGCCGCGGACCGTGGTGATCGGCGCCGATCGGTCATCCGTCGTCAGCTTGCGGCGCAGGCGGCTGACGAGGACGTCGATGCTGCGGTCGCTGCTGTCTCCCATGCGGGTGCGGGAGAGTTCGATCAGCCGCTCGCGGGCGATGACGCGCTGCGGGTGGCTGAGGAAGCTGCCCAGCAGATCGAACTCCGCGCCGGTCAGGTCGACGACCGCGCCGGTGGGCGAGCGCAGTTCGCGGCGGGGGAAGTTGACGATCCAGCCGTCGAAGCGGGCTTCATTCTCGCGATGCTCGTCCGGGCCGCGCTCCACGCCGACGCGGCGCAATATGGCGCGGATGCGGGCGATCAGCTCGCGGGTGCCGAAGGGCTTGGGCAGATAGTCGTCCGCGCCCAGTTCCAGCCCGACGATGCGGTCGGTCTCGCTGCCCTTGGCGCTGATGAAGATGATGGGGACGTCGCTCTTGCGCCGGATCTGGCGGCAGAGATCAATGCCGTTGGTCCCCGGCAGCATGACGTCCAGCACGACCAGATCGACCGGACCCGCATCGAAAGCCACCCACATTTCAGGGCCGGAAGAAGCCGGACGGACCTGATAGCCATGTTCCTGCAACGCCCGCGCGGTCAGGGTACGCAGCGGCGGGTCGTCCTCTACCAGGATGATGGTCGGGGCGGTCATGCCGGAAGGCAGTGAAATTTGCACATGGGGAGCGAGATAGGTGCCACCGGGCGGAGGGTCAACCGGACGTTGCCGCAGCAACAGGGCGAAGGAACCCTAGCAACAATTTGTCACGCTCGGGACAATCATCTGTCCTGCCGCAGCAATTTTTGTCATGCCGGGCCTCGCATGGAGGCCCGGCATGCATCGCGTCAGAAGGCGGCCGAAAGGGAGAAGACCAGCTGGCTGCGCGCGATCGACTTGCCGAAATTATCGGCGTCCTGAACCATGAAGTTCGGGCGGAGATAATTTTCCTCGACCCGCGCAATGTCCGTGTCGACATAGGCGATGCCCAGCGTCAGCGGCGTGCCGGGAATGGCGACGTCCGCGCCCACCAGCCAGTCGAGATATTTGCCGGTCGGCGCGACCGAGGTGCCGTTGGGACCAAGGCCGGAGTTGCCGTTCGACCAGCCCAGATGCGCCTTCAGCGTGACCGGCGTATTCGGCACGGCGCCGCTGATGTCGCCCCAGACATAGAGATTGTCTTCCTTGTCGCCCGGATCGAAGACGGTGCAGGCGGCATCGCTGCACCATTTGCCCAGCGCTTCTTGGCTAGGCGCATAGGCGACGCCGATCAGACCCTTGACCGGACCCAGCTGGCTCGACAGCTTCACATAGGGTTCGGCAAAGTCGGTGATGTCCGCGCCCGACGGATACATGTACCAGGTCAGGCCGACGTCCAGCGTCGCGCCGCCCAGCGGGATCGCATAGCCCGCGAACAGGTCGAGTTCCATATTGGCGCCGCCGAACTGGCCCCAGCCGGCCAGGCTCGATCCCCAGGTGCCGACATAGACGCCGCTTTCATGCGTGGCGGTGACGCCGCCCTGAACGGCCATGGCCTTGTCGGACTGCGACACGCCGCGGAAGCGGTAGTCGGACACCAGCGCGACGCTGCCGGAAACGGTGACGGGGCCTGCGGGCTCTTCCTGAGCGAAAGCCGGAGCGCTGGAAAGCAGCGCAAGCGCGGCACAGGCAATCTGATACTTCATGAACATTCCCCTTTTAGGCAAGAATGTTCCGTCCTGCGTCCGCTCCGTCCGAAGATCTGTTGTTTCTTCGTCTTCGATACCGGCGGATCGAAATCAGATTACGGAGATATGTAGGATTGAGGAAACCGCTTTTCCGCAGATGCGAAAGGGAATTGCCGCACTGTGCTATAGGCAACACGATTATTTTCTTGGACCATTCCGAATGTTTCTATTTCATTTCTGTTCGACAACATAAAACCGCCGCATCACTGGGAGATGATGCGGCGGTTCGTTCATCGCCTGACGAGGGGGATGGGTGTCAGGCGACGAGGTGACGCATGCGGCCGGTGGCGCCGAACAGTTCGACCTCAGCCCCCGTGCCCCGGCGGCGATCGACCCATTCGCGGACCATTTCCGCGCACGTATGGTCGATATGGCCAAGGCGCTCGACATTCAGGATGACAAGGCGGCCGGCGGGTACGGATTCCAGCATGGCCGACAGCTTCGGCAGGCTGAGGAAGGTGGCGGTGCCATGCAACGCCACTTCATGCGCGTCGTCGCGCGCTTCTTCGTCCATGCCCAGGCGCAGGCGGCGAGCATGGGGCAGAAGCTCGATCAGCGACAGGCCGATGCCAACCAATACGCCGGTCAGCAGATCGGTCGCCACGACACAGATCAGCGTCGCCGCCCACACCACGGCCGGGAGCGGACCATAGCGGTGGAGGAGATGCTTCACATGGTCGACGCTGACCAGACGGATGCCGGTGACGACGAGGATGCCCGCCAGCGCCGCCATCGGAATTTCCCGCAGCAGCCAGGGCAGCAGGGCAACGAAGCCCAAAATCCAGACGCCGTGCAAAATGGTCGACAGCCGTGTTTTGGCCCCGGCCTGGACGTTGGCCGAACTGCGGACGATCACGCCGGTCATGGGCAGCGCGCCCGCCACGCCGCAGAGCAGATTGCCGACCCCCTGCGCGCTCAGTTCGCGGTTGTAATTGGTGCGGACGCCGTCATGCATCCGGTCGACCGCCGCCGCCGACAGCAGCGTTTCGGCGCTGGCGATGAAGGCGATGGCGATGGCCGTGGTGATGACGGCCGGGTTCATGAGCTGCTGGAGCAGCCCCTGTTCCGGCAGCGAGATCGCGGCGACGATCGATTCAGGCACGACCACGCGCGCAACCGGCAGGCCCAGGAAAAAGGCCACCAAGGTCGCTAGCACCACGCCGACCAGCGCGCCCGGCAGCAGCTTCATCGAGGCGGGGCGCAGCTTTTCCCAACCCAGCATGCCGCCGATGGTGACCAGGCCGACCGCGAAGGCGGTGGCCGCATCCTGGTTGGAGAGGCCGAAAATCTGCCCCGGCATGGCGACCAGATTGGCAAGGCCGCTCGACAGAGGCTTGTCATCGAACAGCACATGGAACTGGCCGACGACGATCAGCACGCCGATGCCCGCCAGCATGCCGTGCACCACGGCGGGCGAGATGGCGCGGAACCAGCCGCCCACGCGCAGCAGCCCTGCCACCACCTGAATGGCGCCGGCGAGGATCAGGATGGGGCCGAGGGCGGACAGCCCCTGTTTCTGCACGATTTCGAAGACGATGACCGCCAGACCCGCCGCCGGGCCGCTCACCTGCAGGGGCGATCCCGCCAGCAGGCCGACGATCAGGCCACCGATCATGCCGGTGATCAGACCCTTTTCCGGCGGCACGCCGGAGGCGATGGCGATGCCCATGCAGAGCGGCATCGCCACCAGAAAGACGACGATGGAGGCCGTGAAGTCGCGGCTGAAAGTACCGCCGGAAAATGCCTTGAGCATGGGCTTACTCCGCAGCCTCGGCATAAGCGACATCGGCCGCCAGACGCCGGGCATGCGGCAACGCGACGGGGAGCGGCTGGCCTTCGCGCAGGGGCAGGAAGCGGCCGGTCTCGCCGTCCAGACCCAGAACCTGACCCGCATGAATATCGACATACCAGCCGTGCAGCGCGATCTCGCCGCGAGCGATGCCCGACGCGACCGAAGGATGGGTGCGCAGATGGGCAAGCTGCACCACGACGTTCTCCAGCGCCATGTTGCGCAGCTTCTCCGCGTCGCTCAGATCGGCGGGATAGCTTTCGCGGCAGACCTTTTGCGCGGCATGGCTGTGGCGCAGCCAGGCGGCGACATTGGGCATGGCCGTCAGATCGGCGTCGGTGGACAGCGCCTTCATCGCGCCGCAATCGCTATGGCCGCACACGATGATGTCGCGCACGCCCAGCACCATGATGGCATATTCGACGGTCGAGGTGACGCCGCCATTCTGCGTCGCATGGGGCGGCACGATGTTGCCGGCGTTACGGCAGACGAACAGGTCGCCGGGATCGGCCTGCATGATATGTTCGGGCACGATGCGCGAATCCGCGCAGGAGATCATCAGCGCCTTGGGGTTCTGCCCATCGCTGGCGAGGCGGTTGTAGAGCGCGCTCTGGTTCGGAAAGACATGGCTTTCGAAGCTGAAGACGCGACCGATCAGATCGTTCATGTCATTGCATCCTTCTTGTCTGATGGCCGGTCAGGGGGAAGACCGGCCTTGACGATGAAGGATAGGGAAGCGTTTTTGCTGCGGCGCAGCGGCTTTGTTAAATAATATGTCTGAGCGATCGAAAGCGCGATCGGTGCGGCAGCTCGTCAGATTTCTCCGGATAAATCAATGCAATGAATGGGAAATATTCGGCCATTCCAAAGCGGCTCAGCGCCGGTCGACCACGGCGCTGAACATATATCCGCCGCCCCGCACCGTAACGATGGGCGCAGCCCGCCCGCCATGGCTGAGCTTGCGCCGCAAGCGGCTGACCAGCACATCGACGCTGCGGTCGGAGGATGGCGTGTCGCGCACTCCGGCCAGTTCCATCAGGCGGGAACGGGCGATCACCACCTGCGGATGATCGAGCAACACAAGCAGAAGCGAAAATTCAGCGGCGGTGAGGTCGACCTGCGCGCCGTCGGGGTCGAGAACCTCGCGCCGGGAGGAATCGACCACCCAGCCATCGAAGCGCGCCTCGGTCGGGCGCCGCTGGCCCAGGGCGCGCTCATTGCGGCCTCGGCGCAGCACAGCGCGCAGCCGGGCGGCCAGTTCGCGGGTCGAATAGGGTTTCGCCATATAATCGTCGGCGCCCAGCTCCAGCCCGACGACCCGGTCGACTTCGCTGCTGTTGGCGCCGACCAGGATGATCGGCACGTCGCTGCGTTCGCGGACGTCACGGCACAAATCCATGCCGTCCGGCCCGCGCAGCGCGGCGTCCAGCACGACCGCACCCACGGCCATGCTGTCCATCGCATTCCAAATGTCGCTCGCGGAGGCGGCGGAGAGGGCGCGAAAACCGCTCTCCTCCAGCGACTGGCGCACCTCATGGCGCGCCTCCCGCTGAGCCTCCGCGATCAATATCAGCGGTGGGCTCATCCGCCTGTCACGGCGCCTTTCACGGACAGCGAGTGAATGCCGTCCAGTTCATTGACCAGAACGGCGCGGTCCTGCCGGGCCACGGTGACGGCTTCAACCGAACGGGCGCCGTTATGGCGGGCGACTTCCGCCTCGATCTGGCCACGGGCGGCAGTGCAGTTGCCGGCGTGGCTGCCCGACAACGGGGCGAAACGGTGGATCGGCTTGGCGACGGCAGCGAGCGTGCGGCCCTGCACCGCGACGTCGCGGTTCACCACCAGCTCAGCCTGCCAGCGACACACCGGCACCGACGGGCGGTTGGCGAAACGGGATTCGACCTGGCGCAAGCGAACGGTCGATTCCGTCTTGTAGCTCGCCGTATAGGCGTTGGACGCATGGCTGATTTCAGCGCTGTGGATCGGGGTCGCAACGGCAAGGGCAGCCGCGCTGGACGCGAGAATGAGAAACATGGGAGCCTTCTCCTCAACAACCGGAAATGGTCGGTCGGGATTTAGGCTCCCTGAATGTCTCCGTAATTTGCCGGGCGTTACAAATTGTTGCTGGTGCGAAATATGGGCAGGATTAGTCCATCGGACAGAGGCTAATTCATCCGCACCAGCGCGCGCCGCTCCATGGCAGGTTGACCGGCGATATGATCCAGCAGCGCCGACAGCCACAGCGCATCGCTCGCCGCCCGGTGCCGATCGGCGTGGCGTCCGTCGGCAAAGGCGACGGCGGCGCCGATCCGCTGTTCATCGGCCCGATGTTCGTCCAGCAACAGCGAGACATGATCGATGAAGAAGGGCGTCGCCTGCCCCGCCGCATCGGCCAGCGTATCGAGCCAATATTGGTCGATCATGCTGTCGGCCACCATGCGCCGCCCCTGACAGGCGGCGGCCAATTCCGCCAGCACGGTTTCGACTGGCAGGCCTTCGCGATTCACTTGGCCGAGGCTCAGGCCATGCAGCGCCTCCGCCTCGGCCGACCAATGCCATCCTGCCCAGTCATCATGCGGCCGGATCAACCAGCTTTGCGCCTTTCCATCACAGGCGATGCCAACTTCGATGGGATAGGACAGGCCGTGCCGGGGCAGGCACGACGCCTCGAAATCGATCGTGAGGATCGTCAATTTACTCTCCATATTTCAAGGCCGTGTCCGCCCTTCTTCAGACCGGCCAGCCAGCTTTTCGATGCTCCCTTCCTATAAGGGGACTATGTCAGTCCGAAGTCAGCCGCGCGAAAAATGATGCGGACGGGCGCTTTCCGGCGACCAGCCGAACAGGGTCAGCGCCCGGAAAATTCGGACCTGCGGCCACAATCACTTTGCAACTTGCGGCGCTCTCAGGCTTTTAGGAAGGGCGCACGCTGCATGGTCGGGGGATCGGTGACGGCGCGCTCTTCAAAAGGAATGCCCGACCATGAAAATCGCCCAGATTGCCCCGCTTGCCGAAAGCGTGCCGCCGCGCCTGTATGGCGGCACCGAACGTATCGTATCCTATCTGACCGAAGAACTGGTCCGCCAGGGCCATGATGTGACGCTGTTCGCCAGCGGCGATTCGGTAACGCGGGCGGAACTGGTGCCGGTGACGGAGATGGCACTGCGGCTGAACCCCGAGGTACGCGATCCCATTCCCTATCATATGATGTTGCTGGACGCGATGCGCCGCCGGGCGGACGAATTCGATGCGCTGCATTTCCACATCGACCTCATCCATATGCCGCTGGTGCAGGACTTCATCGGCCGCTGCGTGACGACGCTGCATGGGCGGCTGGACCTGCCCGACCTGCCCGCTTTCTACCGCGCCTTTCCCGATCATAGTCTGGTGTCGATTTCCGACCATCAGCGTCTGCCCATGCCGCCGGTCAACTGGGCTAGGACCATCCACCACGGCCTGCCGGCGGACCTGCTGCCGGCCCGAACGGGGGCAAGCGACGGCTATCTGGCTTTTCTGGGCCGGATTTCCCCCGAAAAGCGGCCCGACCGGGCGATCCGCATCGCCGCGCGGGCGGGATTACCGCTGCGCGTCGCGGCGAAGATCGATGCGGTGGACCGGCTTTATTGGGAACAGGAAATCGCCCCGTTGGTCGAGCGCTATCCCAATATCCATTATATCGGTGAGATCAATGAAGCGCAGAAGGCCGAGTTTCTGGGCCGGGCGAGCGCCCTGCTCTTTCCCATCGACTGGCCCGAACCCTTCGGGCTGGTGATGATCGAGGCCATGGCCTGCGCGACGCCGGTCGTCGCCTTCCGCTGCGGTTCCGTGCCCGAGGTGATCGACCATGGCGTGTCGGGTTTCATCGTCGAGAGCGAGGATGAAGCCGTGGCCGCCGTCCGGAACCTGCACGCGCTGGACCGCGCGCGGGTGCGCGCCGCCTTTGACGCACGCTTCACGGCAGAGCGGATGGCCGCCGATTACGTCCAGCTTTATCATGACCTGCCCGGCGCGCGGACCCAGGCCGCCATGTTGCGCCGATTGCGCGGAGAAGGCGCCGAACTTCAGATCGTGGGATGAGCGATTTTCGAAACGATCACAGGAGAGTGGCATGACGGCAAGCCAGTTGCAGCCGGAAAACCCAGGCCCGTCAGTCCAGAACATCAATCCCGGACAGGCTTTGTCGCAGGCGCAGACCCAGTTCTTCATTCCGGCCACGGCGTCGCTGCATGAACGGCGCCCCCGCACGCTGAAACATGGGGACAGCTTCGCCGTCTTCGATCATAGCGGCGATGCGATCGCCGGACCGGGCAGTCCGGAGGGACTGTATCACCGCGACACGCGGCATTTGTCGCATCTCTACCTCACCATCAACGACACGCGGCCGATCCTGCTGAGTTCCGGGCTGCGCGACGACAATGCGATGCTGACATGCGATCTCACCAATCCCGACTTCACCGGGGGGGACGACCGGGTGACGGTGGAGCACGACCTCATCCACCTGCGCCGCACCCGCTTCCTGTGGGAAGGGGCGGTGCATGAGCGCATCACCATCCGCAATTTCGACACCGAAATCCGCACGGTCGAGGTGAATATCGGCTTTGCCGCCGATTTCGCGGACCTCTTCGAGATACGTGGCATGACGCGGCTGCGGCGGGGCACGCTGCGGGAGCCGGTGATCGGCGCGGACGCCGTGCTGCTGGGCTATGACGGGCGGGACGACAAGCGGCGCGAGACGCTGCTGCGGTTCGCCCCCGTCCCTCAGACATTGACGGAGAGCCAGGCCCGGTTCCAGGTGACGGTGCCGCCGGACGAGCGGCGCACCATCTATCTCAATATCTGCTGCCAGCCCAAGGAGCAGCCCGTCGGGGATCTTTCCAAATATTTCCTCAAGACCCTGCGGGAATCGATGCAGGCGCTCAAACAGGCGCGATCGCGCGGCGCGACGCTGTGCTCCTCCAACCAGCTTTTCAACGAAGTCGCCCGGCGGTCCGTGGCCGACATCTCCATGTTGTCGACCGACACCGAATATGGCCCCTACCCCTATGCGGGCATACCCTGGTTCAGCACGGTGTTCGGGCGCGACGCGATCATCACCGCATTGGAGACCTTATGGATGGACCCGGCGATCAGCCGGGGCGTGCTGGGCTATCTCGCTGCGCATCAGGCGACCGCGTTCGACGCCACCGCCGATGCCGAACCGGGCAAGATCCTGCACGAAGTGCGTCATGGCGAGATGGCGGAACTGGGCGAAGTGCCCTTCCGTCATTATTATGGCAGCATCGATTCCACGCCCTTGTTCGTGATGCTGGCAGGCGCCTATCTGGAGCGGACGGGGGACAGCGCGTTCATCGCCTCCATCCTGCCGAATATCGAAGCCGCGCTGGCCTGGATCGACCAGCATGGCGACCGCGACGGCGACGGCTTCGTCGAATATGGGCGCTTCACCGATCAGGGACTGGTCAATCAGGGCTGGAAGGACAGCCATGATTCCATTTTCCACGCCGACGGCAGCATCGCGCGCGGGCCGATCGCGCTGGCGGAGGTGCAGGCCTATGTCTACGGCGCCTGGCGGGCGGCCGAGGCGATCTTCATCATGCTGGACGATCCGGACAAGGCGCTGAACTATCGCGCGCGGGCGGAGGATTTGCGGGAGCGGTTCGACGCCGCCTTTTTCGATGCCGGGATCGGCACCTATGTGCTGGCGCTCGACGGCGAGAAACGGCCCTGCCGCGTGCGCTCCTCCAATGCGGGCCATGTGTTGTTCACTGGGCTGGCCAAGGAAGATCGGGCGGAGATGGTGGTCCATACGCTGATGGCGCCCGCCTCCTTTTCGGGATGGGGCGTCCGAACCATCGCCTCGACCGAGGCGCGCTACAATCCGATGAGCTATCATAACGGATCGATCTGGCCGCATGACAATGCGCTGATCGCGGCGGGCTTTTCGCGCTACGGCTACCCGGCGCAGGCGGCGAAGATCTTCGAAGGGCTGTTCGCGGCGGCCACTTATGTCGACCTGATGCGCCTGCCCGAACTGTTCTGCGGCTTCCCCCGCCGGCGGGCGCAGGGGCCGACCTTCTACCCGGTCGCTTGCAGCCCGCAGGCCTGGTCTGCCGCCGCGCCCCTGTCGCTGATCCAGTCGAGCCTGGGCCTCGGCTTCGATGTCGGCGCCGCAGAGATATTGTTGCGCGAGCCCACC
Organism: Sphingobium sp. SJ10-10; assembly: GCF_036038995.2. NCBI lineage: Bacteria > Pseudomonadati > Pseudomonadota > Alphaproteobacteria > Sphingomonadales > Sphingobiaceae > Sphingobium > Sphingobium sp. SJ10-10. Next base: position 525,930 of record NZ_CP158132.1, on the reverse strand, counting down.
TTGCCCCGCTTCATCGATGAACTCACGCTCTACGGGCTGCGCGTGGGGGATGCGGCTGTCGACATCGCTTTCGACCGGATGGGCGACAAGGTGGTGGTGAAGCCGCTCGATCGAAAGGGCCAGGCGCGCGTCGTGACCATTGCCTGACAAATGGCGCTTGGCATTGCCGGAAATAGGCTTACATCCCCAGCCATTGGGCTGAAAGGATGGAAAAAGGCATGGCAGGAACGGCGCTGATCACCGGAGCAACCGCGGGCATCGGCGCCGCATCGGCACGGCGGTTCGTGGCGGCGGGCTGGAAGGTGGTGATCACCGGACGCCGCGCCGAACGGCTGGACGCGCTGGTGGCGGAACTGGGCGCGGACAAGGTGCACGCGATCAGCTTCGACATGCGCGACGAAGCCGCCATCGATGCGGCGCTGGCTGCCCTGCCCGCCGATTTTGTTCAGATCGACCTGCTGATCAACAATGCCGGGCTGGCGCTGGGCACAGCGCCCGCGCAGCAGGCCGATCTGGGTCAATGGCGCCAGATGATCGACACCAACATCACCGGGCTTGTCACGATCACCCACAAGCTGCTGCCGCGCCTGATCGAGCGCAAGGGTGCGATCATCAACATCAGTTCGGTCGCGGCGACCTACCCCTATGCGGGCGGCAATGCCTATGGCGGAACCAAGGCGTTCGTCAGCCAGTTCTCGCTGGGCCTGCGATCGGACCTGCACGGCACCGGCGTCCGCGTGACATCGATCGAACCGGGCATGGTCGAAACGGAATTCACCCTGGTCCGCACGGGCAGCCAGACGGCGTCCGACGCGCTTTATGGCACCGCCAATCCGATGACGGCGGAGGATATCGCGGAAACCCTGTTCTGGGTCGCCACCCAGCCGGCCCATTTCAACTTCAATCGGATCGAATTGATGCCGGTCAGCCAGTCCTTCGCCGGATTTCAGGTCGCGCGCGAAGGTTAGCAATAAAATTCCAGCCTCCCACCAATTCGTCATGCCGAACCTGTTTCAGCATGACGAATGAGGATAGCCTGCCCGATCATTCAACTGCCGCCGCCCCAATTGTGACATCAGCGTCACGAAATTGTCTCTCCTCGGTCAAGCACCGCACATCGCAGTGCAACATTGAACGGCTAGGGCGCCCCCCAATCCACGATTGCGGAAAAAGGGGAAGTCCACATGCGTATCGCCACTATCCTGCTGATGGCATCCACCGCCATGGCCGCCATGCCCGCCTTCGCGCAGGAACCTGCGCCCGCTCCATCTTCCACCGATGCCGCAGCCGAAGGGGCGAACATCATCGTCTTCGGCCGGGGCGAAACCCGCCAAGTGCAGGAAATCAAGGCGCAGGACATCGTCACCCTGACGCCCGGCACCAATGCGCTGAAAGCCATCGAAAAGCTGCCAAGCGTCAATTTCCAGTCGGCCGACCCGTTCGGCAATTACGAATGGTCGCAGCGCGTCACCATCCGCAGCTTCAACCAGAGCCAGCTCGGCTTCAACTTCGACGGCATTCCGCTTGGCGACATGAGCTACGGCAATCATAACGGCCTGCACATCACCCGCGCCATCAGCTCCGAAAATATCGGCAGCGTGCGCGTGTCGCAGGGCGCCGGTTCCATCGGCACCCAGGCGACCAATGCGCTGGGCGGCACGGTGGAAACCTTCTCCGCCGATCCGGCCGATTATCTGAGCGGCGGCGCGCTCTCGGGTCAGGGCAACCTCACCTATGGCAGCGACGAAACCTGGCGCGCCTTCGCCCGTCTGGCGCTGGGCAGCCGGGACGGGATTCGGGGCTATGTCTCCTATGGCTATGGCTCGACCGACAAATATAAGGGGCAAGGCACGCAGGACCAGCATATGGGCAATGCGAAGGTCGTTATCCCCGTCGGTGACGTGACGGTCGACGGCTGGCTCAGCTATTCCGACCGGCGCGAGCAGGATTATCAGGACATGTCCATGTCGATGATCCAGCGGCTCGGCTGGAACTGGGACAATACATATCCCGACTATGCCCGCGCGATCGACTATGCCAGCCGCCTCAACGACGTCGATCGGATCAGCAACAGCGGCGGGTCGCCCTTCCCCGACGGGCGCTACGACTATAGCGGCGCGCTGGTGGCCGGAGGTCAGGTCTATCCCGGCAATGTCACCAGCGCCGACGACGCCTATTATGACGCGTCGGGCCTGCGCAAGGACTGGCTGGGTGCGATCGGCGTCTCCGCGCCGCTGGGCGAGCATGCCAGCTTCAAGCTGAAGGGCTATTATCACAACAACAAGGGCATGGGGCTGTGGGCGACACCCTATGTCCCCAGCCCCAATGGCGTCCCCATGTCGGTGCGCACCACCGAATATCAGATGGACAGGATCGGCGTATTCGGCAGCGTCGACTTCGCGCTGGGCATCCAGAATTTCACCGTCGGCGGCTGGTATGAGAATAACAAGTTCAACCAGGCCCGCCGCTTCTACGCCTTCGCCAGCCGGACCGAGCCGGGCCTGAGCTTCCGCGACTATCCAAAGAATCCCTTCGCGACCCAGTGGGAGTTCGATTTCACCACCGACACGATCCAATATCATGTCCAGGACCAGATCGATTTCGGCATGGTGAAGATCAATCTGGGCTGGAAGGGTTTCAAGGTCACGAACGAGGCCGACGCCGTGGTTCAGGCCACCTTCCCCCAAGGCCGCATCAAGGCGGAGGACTGGTTCCAGCCCCATGCCGGTTTCGCGGTCGAACTGTCGCCCGAAGCTGAAGTCTTCGGCGGCTTCACCCAGGCGACCCGCGCCTTCGCCAGCGCGACGACCACCGGCCCCTTCTCGACCAACCAGACCGGCTTCGATGCGATCAAGAACAATCTGAAGCCGGAAGAGTCGGACACCTATGAACTCGGCCTGCGCTACAACACCCCGGTGTTCAACGGCGTGATCGGCGCTTATCTGGTCAACTTCCGCAACCGCCTGCTCGCGGTCCAGGTGGGATCGAGCATTCAGGGCAACCCGTCGGCCCTTCAGAATGTCGGCAATGTCCGCGCCGTCGGCGTCGAGGCGGCGGGCGACCTGAAGCTGGGCGGCGGCTTTGGTCTTTATGCGTCCTACAGCTATACCGACGCCACCTATCGCGACGATGTGGTGAACGGCGACGGCACGCTGGTCGCGGCGATCAAGGGCAAGACCGTGGTCGACAGCCCCAAACATATCGCCCGCGGCGAGATCAACTATGAGCATGAAGGCGCCTATGGCCGGATCGGCGTCAATTACATGTCGCGCCGCTATTACAGCTACACCAATGACGCGTCGGTGCCGGGCCGGGTGATCGTGGACGCGACCGTCGGTTATCATTTCAGCCCGAATCTGGAATTGCAGCTCAACGCCACCAACCTGCTCGACAAGCGCTATGTCGGCACCATCGGGTCGGGCGGCTTCGGCAATAGCGGCGACGCCCAGACGCTGCTGGTCGGTGCCCCGTCGCAATTCTTCGTCACCCTCAAGGCGGGGTTCTGAAGCGATGACCAAGGCCGCGCTGTTCGTGATCGCCCTCGCCGCCCTTCCCGGCGCGGCGCTGGCGAACCCGGTCCTGCTGATCTCCATCGACGGGCTGCGGCCCGGCGACGTGCTGGAAGCGGACAAGCGCGGCCTTGCCATTCCCAATCTGCGCCGCTTCGTGAAGGAGGGCACATCGGCATCGGGAGTGACGGGGGTGCTGCCCACCCTCACCTATCCCAGCCATACGACGCTGATCACCGGCGTTGCGCCCGCCCGGCATGGCATCACCGCCAATAACAGCTTCGATCCCATGCAGATCAATCAGGGCGGCTGGACCTGGTATGCCTCCGACATACAGGTACCGACCTTGTGGGAAGCGGCGACGAAGGCAGGCCTCACCACCGGCAACGTCCATTGGCCGGTCAGCGTCGCGGCGAAGGGCGTGACCTGGAACCTGCCGCAGATATGGCGCACCGGCCATGCGGACGACGTCAAGCTGCTCGACGCGCTGTCGACGCCCGGCCTGAGAGCGGAACTGGAAAGGGCGACCGGCGCATCCTATGCCATGGGGATCGACGAAAGCCTGCCCGGCGACGAAAATCGGGGCCGCTTCGCCACCGCCCTGATCGAAAACCACAAGCCCGATTTCCTGACCGTCTATCTGACCGCGCTCGACCATGAGCAACATGCGAAGGGTCCGGGTACGCCGGGTGCAAAGGCCGTGCTGGAGAAGATCGACGGGATCGTCGGCCAGCTCATCGCCACGGAACGCAGGGCGCATCCCGACGCGGTCATCGCGCTGGTCAGCGACCATGGGTTCCAGGCGACGCAAAGCGCCGTCAACCTGTTCCGTCCCTTCATCGATGAAAAGCTGATCACGCTCGACAAGGACGGCAAGGTCGCCTCCTGGCTGGCCATGCCCTGGATTTCGGGCGGATCGGCAGCGATCATGCTGGCCCAGCCGGAGGATCAGGCTCTGACCGCGCGGGTCAAGGCGCTGCTCGACCGGCTGGCGGCCGATCCCGCTCATGGCATCGCCCGGATCGCGGATCGCGGGCAGATCGCGCAAATGGGCGGCAATCCGCAGGCCGCCTTCTACGTCGATCTCCAGCCCGGCTTCGTGACCGACATTTTTCGCGGGCCGGGCGCGCCGCTCGTGGCGCCTGCCCCGGTCAAGGGCATGCATGGCTATTTTCCGGGACCGGCCAATTTGCAGTCGACCTTTCTCCTGATGGGTAAGGGCGTCCCCGCGGGCAAGACGCTGGGCCAGATCGACATGCGCGCCATTGCCCCCACCTTGGCCCGGATCATGGGGGCAAGCCTGCCGGACGCCGGGAAGCCGCCCATCGACTTGCGGCCATAATCTCCGTCCGGCCCCGCATTTCATTGGCATTGCAGGACGGGAATGCTAAGGCCGAGCCGCAGGGGACAATCTCATCATTGGAATGGATAAGTGGCCCTGCATCTGCTGATCGTCGAGGATGACGAACCTCTCGCCCTGCAACTTGCCGAACAGCTTCGCCTGATCGGGCATAGCAGCAGCATCGTGCAGGATGGCCGGCGCGCCATCGAAGCGGTCGCGGGCACCCAGTTCGACGCCATCATCCTGGATCGCATCCTTCCCGGCATGGACGGGATCGCCGTGCTGCGCAGCCTGCGCGACAATAATATCCTGACCCCCGTGATCATGATGACCGCATTGGGCCAGTCCCGGCAGAAGGTCGAAGGGCTGAACAGCGGCGCCGACGATTATGTGGTGAAGCCGGTCGATCCGGCCGAACTCAATGCCCGGCTCCAGGCGCTGGTCCGGGCGCGCGGCTGGGTGGAGCGCGGATCGGACGAAACGCTGCGCGCAGGCGACCTGCTCGTCAGCCCGACAAAGTATTGCGCCTGGCGCAACGGCAAGGTGCTCAACCTCCAGAAGATCGAGTTCAAACTGCTGACCGAACTGGTACGCAATGCCGACAGCACGGTCACACGCGCCATGTTGCTGGAGCGCGTGTGGAATTATGATTTCGAACCGGCGACCAACATCGTAGAGGCCTATATCCGCAGGTTACGGATCAAGCTCACCGAATTTGGCGACGATGATCCCATCAGGACCATTCGCGGCGTCGGCTATATGTTGAGGGGATGATTTGCAGTTGCGATCGCTGCGGGCGCTGACGCTCGCCTTCCTTGCGGTTTTTCTCTGCGCGACGCTGGCGACCGCCTTCGGCATCTATTTCGCGACCTTCCGAACGATCGACCATCTGGTCGGCCAGCGCATCGAAAGCGCCAGCAATGTGATCGCGCCGGAGGGGGAGGCCTATAGGGCGCGGCGTATCGGCCTGCGGATCATGGCCGCGTCACGGGACCGGGACACGGGCGATCTGGGCTTCATCCTGTTCGAAAATGGGCGGCAGATCGCGGGCAATGTCCGGGTGACCCGGCCATTGCCGCTTGGCGTGTCGTGGGTCGACGTTGCGGACAGGATCAAGGGTCTCAGCCACGGCCAGGTGCTGGTGCGGGATCTGGGCAACGGCCTGCGCCTGGCGGTGATCGCGGAAACCGAGCCGTTCGACCATTATAATGCGGCGCGGGCGCGCATCTACCTGATCGGCTTCGGATCGATCATCGCCATCGCCCTGGCGGCCGCGACCACTTTCACGCTGATCGTGCGGCGGCGTATCGTCGACATGCGCCGCACGGTGGAGGCGATATTCGACGGCGACCTTTCGCAGCGGGTGCCGGTCGACGGATCCGGCACCGCCTTCGACAGCCAGGCCGCCGCCTTCAACCGGATGCTGGACCGGATCAACGAGTTGATGGAGGAGGTTCGCAACGTCACCAACGGCGTCGCGCACGAATTGCGCACGCCATTGGCGCGGCTGCGCAACCAGCTCAGCTTGATCGCCGCCGATCCTGCGGCGAAGCCAGTCCGCCCCGGCATAGAAAAGGCGCAGGCGGAGGCGGACCGGCTGTTGGCGCTGTTCGCGGCATTGCTGCGCATCGCGGAGGTGGATAGCGGAGCGCGGCGAACGAACTTCGCGCCCGTGGACCTGCGCGCGCTGGTCGAAGAGACGATCGAAGCGCTGGAGCCTGTGATCGAGGAAAGCGGCCACCAGATCGCCGCGCTGGCGCTGGAACCGGCCGTCCTTAATGGCGACCAGCCATTGTTGACGCAGATGATCGTCAACCTGATCGAGAATATCCTGCGGCACACCCCTGCGGGCACGGACATGAGGATCACCTTGCAAGGGGGAGCGGAGGAGACGTCCCTGATCGTGTCCGACAACGGCCCCGGCATCGCTGCGGCGGACAGGGCAAAGGCGCTGGATCGCTTCGGTCGCCTGACCGTCGAGGGTAATGGGGTGGTGGAGGGCAAGGGCCATGGCTTCGGCCTGCCTTTGATCGCTTCCATAGCGTGGCTGCATGGCGGCACGCTGGAACTCAGCGATGCGCGGCCGGGACTGCGGGTGACGCTACGCTTCCCCCGCGCATGAAAAAAGGGGCCGCAGCGTAAGCCACGGCCCTCTTCTTCATTTGCTTGACGATCAGAACTTGACGCTGGCTTCCACGCCATAGGTGCGCGGCGCATTGAAATTGCCGTAATCGCCCAGGATGTTGTTGACGCTGCCCGTCGTCACGCTGGTCGTCGGCGCGCCGGGCAGGCTGTTCGACGGGTCGCGGCGGAACACATATTGTTCGTTGAACAGGTTGCGGCCCCAGACGCTGAGCGTCAGATTGCGGCCATAGCCCACATCGACATCGGCCAGCGAGATGCGGCCGTTGAAGATCAGCGAGCTGTCATTCTTCGTGGCGAACTGGTCGAAGGCCTGGGTGGCCTGCGAATAATTGCCGTCGAAGTGGAACTTCAGCTTCGTGTCGCCACCGCCGATCGGCAACGCATAGTCGATCGACCCGCTCGCGGCGTTGCGCGGCGTGAAGACGATGTAGAACTGCTGGTTTACCGTGGTTGTGGCGATCACAGCTGGTGTTGTGCCGGTAGCGGGCGTGACGACCGCCGAGTAAGTGATCGGCACCAGCGGGATATGCGTATAGGTGTAGGCATAGGATGCGTTCAGCGTCAGCCCGTCGATCGGCTCCAGCGTCAGGTCGGCCTCGATGCCGCGAATCTTGGTCGTGCCGGGCGCGTTGATCGTGACGAGGTTGTTGAAGCTGCCCGTCGCGGTCACCTGGATCGAACTGATGTCGACCTGGCTGTCCTTGCGGTCCATGATGTAACCGGCCAGGTTGAAGCGGGCGCGGTTGTTCCAGAAGTCAGACTTCAGGCCGACTTCATAGGATTTCACGTCTTCGGGGTTGAAGGCCTGATAGTTGGACGTGCGCGAGCTGGCGCCGCCGGCGCGATAGCCGGTCGCATATTTGGCATAGACGTGCAGGCCGTTGCTGACGTCATAGGCGATGGTCGCCATCGGATTGAAGCGGTTCCACGTCGCATCGAGCGGCTTGTAGCCGTTCGCCGTCGCCTTGGCGGTGTCGACATCATAGTTGATGTTGCGCGAGAAGTGCAGCACGCCCGTCTTCTCGTCATGCGTATAGCGGCCGCCGACGGTCAGGTGCAGCGCGTCGGTGGCGTTCCAGGTGATCTGGCCATAGGCAGCGTAGCTTTTCGACCAGACTTCCGAGGCGCGGTCGATCGAGCGGCAACCGACCTGCGAGCCGAAGCCGCCCGAGCCGGTGCAGGGGTTGAGGATCGTGTAGACGGGTTGGCCAGCGCCGTTCAGATACACGCCGTTCGAATTCGGCGTCGCGGCGTCGTCGCTGACATGCTCGTTGAAGTAGAAGAGGCCCGCGACATAATCGATGGAGCCCACGGTGCCGACGGCCTGCAATTCCTGGCTGAACTGGCGCTGGCGCAAATCGGCAAGGCTGTAACGGCTGAACGCGCAGGGCGCGGCCTGGGTGCAGGATGCCGTCAGGTTGACGACCGGAACGCGATGCGCGCCGCCCGAATTGTCCCACTGGGTGGCGTCGACGCCGCGCCATGCGGTGATGGAGCGCAGTTCGATCTCGGGCGAGACTTCCCACTTCAGCATGTTGGTGAAGCCGTGCGTCTTGTCGATGCTGGGCTGCTGCGGCACGCCGATGTCGGCCACCTTCATGCGGGTATCACCGTTGACGACGACGCCCGGCAGCAGCGGCTTCACCGTGCCCGTCAGGTTGGTGTAGCTGGTGCCCGGCAGCTTGCAGTTGGGCTGCGAAGCCTGGGTGCCGGCGACGCAACCATTGGGGTTGTAGTTCAGAAGCTGGCTGTAGAAGGGCGTGTTGGCATCCCGCGCGACATCATAGGAAAAGTCGTTGGTGATGGTGCTGGTCGGCTGCCAGCGCACGGCGGCGCGCAGACCCTTGCGATTATAATAGTTGAAGCCGGTCTGGCCCGCGAGCGGGTTTTCGGTCGTCGCGTCCTGATGTTGGATCACGCCGTCCAGCTTGACGGAGAAGCCCGCGACCTTGGGCAGGTCGAGGTGGAAGTCGCCGGTCCGGCCGCCATAATTGCCGATGCCCGCTTCGATGCGGCCGCCGAATTCGCCGGTCGGCGCCTTGCTGACGATGCTGAGCGCGCCGCCTTCGGTGTTGCGGCCGAACAGCGTGCCCTGCGGACCCTTCAGCACTTCGACGCGCTCGACGTCGAACAGCGCGGCGTTCAAGCCGTGCTGGCGGCCCATATAGACGCCGTCGACATAGATGCCGACGCCCTGTTCACGGGCGGGCTGGTTGGCGTCGAGCGGCACGATGCCGCGAATGCCGATGGTGAGGGCCGACTGGCGCGCTTCGAAGGTCGCGATGCGCAGCGACGGGACGGCGCCATCGGCCAAGTCGTAAAGGCTGGCGACGTGACGGTCCTTGAGCGCCTCGGTGCTCATCACCGCCATGGAGATCGGCGTTTCCTGCAGATTGGTTTCGCGCTTGGTTGCGGTGACGACGATCGTGCCGAGACCGGCATCGTCGACGGCGGCGGCGGCATCGACGGGCTGCTGCGCATCGGTCGCGGCGCTGGCCAGCGCTGGCGCGGAAACCGACGCCAGCAGCAGGCCGCAAAGCGACGCGCGCAACAGGGAGGCGGAAGGACGAATCATGCGTGTAACCCCTTTCAAATCCATCAAGTGGACGTTTTCCGGGGCCGCCATTAGGTCTCGATCACAACATTTTTGTTACATTGACTGTAACAATAACACTACATATCCTGTAATTTTCGTTTCATAATTCATATTATTATAGATAATATCAAATAATATTTCAGTTTAATCAAAAATTGAATTGTGAATTTATCGATTAATATCAATAATTATTTCTCAATAAATCAAACTATATTTCATTATATTTCATGAATTATCCAAAATTATTTTCACCGATAAATAAAAATGAGAGACATGGTCCGAACCGGAATATACCCATTCCGAAACGAAATCATGACAGACAGATGGCATTTCGATGAAAAGGTCGACTTTTAAATTTCATCCCATTGCAGCGTCAACGCCACTGCTCTGACCCAATGGCCTGCTAGTTGCGCCCCCAAAGCGGGGGGTCATCATCATGCTCAAGGCATTTCAGCCGTTGCTCTTCGTCGGGCTGGCGATGCTTGCAACATCAGGATCAGGCAGGGAAGATCCGCATCTCGCGCTGATGGCGCCAGCTACGGAGGCGACGGACAGCCATGCGCTGTCCGTCATGACCTACAACATCAAGGGATTGCCCTGGCCACTGGCCCTGGGCCGCGACGAAGCGCTGAGCCGGATCGGCGGAAGACTGGCGGCCATGCGCCAGGCGGGCCGACAACCCCATGTCGTGCTGTTGCAGGAGGCTTTCTCGTCGGAAGCTCAAGCGCTTGCCGAACAGGCCGGTTATAGGAACATCGCCTTCGGCCCCGATAGCGGACTTCGAACGAACGCCCCAACGGACGCAGCCGACATCGCCTATCTCCAGTCGGCGCGTTGGGATCGGGGCGAGCGCATGGGCAAATCGTTGAGCAGCGGACTCATGATCCTGTCCGACTATCCGATCACGGGGATCGATCGGATGGCCTTTCCGGATTTCGCCTGCGCCGGGTTGGACTGCATGGCGAACAAAGGGGTGCTGATCGCCCATCTCCATGTGCCGGGCACCGGCCCCATCAACATCGTCAATGCGCATCTGAATGCACGCAAGGCTGCTATGGTGCCCGTCGAGCGAACGCAGCAGGCCTTTGGGCGGCAGGTCGATCTGATGGCCCGATTCGTGGCCCGCCATGTGCCCAAAGGACAGGCGCTGATCCTGGGCGGCGACATGAATATCGGCAGCGACATGCAGCGCCGGACCGCCTTTTTCACGGGATTCGCCCGGTCCGGCCTGCGCTTTGTCGCGCCCGCCCTCGACGGCGCCCGCCAAGCCCTGGCCCAGACGACCGCAGACAAAGGCGCGCGCCTCGACCTGCTCCACGCGGTCGAACATGGCAAGGACTGGATCTTCGCCCGCGACGGACAGGACATGCCCTTGACTGTCCTTCAGGCGCGGGTACCCTTCGGCACCGAAGCCGGAGGCGAACCGCTGTCGGATCATTTCGGCTATGTCATCCGCTACCGTACGCCGGTCCGCCGCTTGCATGAACCAGTCCACTTCGCCAATCGCGATCCCTTGCCCGCCCGCCTGGGAGACATGCATTGATGTACCGCAGCCCCCTGGGACGCTTATCCGCCGCACTGCTGGCGGCCGTCATGATTCCCGCCATCGGCGGCATGGCTGGCGCGCAGCCATCCGATGCCCCGTCGCCCGCTCCGTCCCCGGTGACATTCCGCATGACCGCCCCCGAAGCCAATCAGGGCGCGGCGTCCGACGGCAGGTTCATCTATGCCATCGACAATGACCGGATCGGCAAATATCGCATCGCCACCGGCGAGCGCGTCGCCCAATGGCGGGGGGAACGGCGGCTTTTCCCGCATATGAACAGTTGCACCGTGGTGGATCGCGAACTGGTTTGCGCCGCGTCCAACTATCCGGCGGTGCCGCAGACCAGCGCGGTCGAATTTTTCGACACGGCCACGCTGCGCCATGTCCGCACGGTCAGCCTGGGTTTCGGCCCCGGATCGCTGACGGCGCTGGACCGGCATGACGGCAAATGGTGGGCGGTCTTCGCCAATTATGCGGGCAAAGGCGGCGAGCCGGGCCGGGATACGCGCCATACCCTGCTGGTCCGCATGGACGACCGATTCCGGCAGGAGGCCGCCTGGACCTTTCCGCCGGAAGTGCTGGCCCGCTTCACTCCCTATAGCTGCTCGGGCGCCAGTTGGAGCGCGGACGGACGGCTTTACGTGACCGGCCATGACCGGCCGGAACTCTACGAACTTGCCCTACCGGAAGCGGGCTCCATGCTTGAGCTGCGCCGCACCATCGGCATCGCGACGCCCGGACAGGCGATCGACTGGGATCCTGTCCAGCCGCGCCGCCTTTGGTCGATCGACCGGGCGAAGAACATGGTCGTGGCCAGCGAGATTTCTCCCGCCCCGGCGGAACGATAGCCGCAATCGGTGCATGGCGCAAAAGCCCGACGGAGAAGCGCAGCTGCGGCTCCGAGCCTGTTGATCATCCGGGACTTCTCCTACACTCTGATGCTGCCGGAAGCAGGAGACAGATGATGCGCGTGATGGTGCTCGTAAAGGCCACCGAAGACAGCGAACGGGGCTTCGCCCCCACGCCTGAGGCCATGGAAGCGATGGAGGCGATGGGCCAATTCAATGACGAGCTGGCCAAGGCAGGCATCCTGCTCGCCGCCGACGGCCTCACGCCCTCCTCTCAAGGCAAGCGCGTCGCGTTCGACGGCGCCGGTCGCACCGTCATCGATGGGCCTTTCGCGCAGGCCCGCGAACTGGTCGCCGGTTTCTGGCTGTGGGAGGTCAAGGACATGGACGAGGCGGTCGCCTGGGTGAAGCGCTGCCCCAATCCCATGCCGGGACCGAGCGAGATCGAAATCCGGCCGCTATATGATCTGGCCGATTTGCCGACATAGGGGGGTGGAGACGCCGGGACAAACGACAAGGCCATTCAACGCAGGAAAACCGGCTGATCGCCCTCCCGCCAGGCTGCAACGCGGATCATGGCGCGGGTGAAGACCTCCGACGCGACATGCCCCGCCAGCCACGCCTGCAAGCGTGGCAAAGGCTGGGCCGAAAACCAGTCCGGATCGGTCGCTGCAAACTGACGCACAAAGGGAAACAGGGCGACATCCGCCATCGTTCGCCTGTCGCCGCATAGCTGATAGTTCCGCTCCAGCCGCGCCTCCAGCTTGTTCAGCCATGCGACGGCCCCGGCGCGATGGACCAACGGGTCCGATCCATGGCGGCTAGCATATTTGTAGCGGTCCAGATGATGTTTGAACGGCCCGTCATTGGCGGCGATCAATTCGGGATCGTCGCCCGCCAGCCAGGCTTCGGGATCATTGCGCATCAGCGTCCAGCGCATGATGTCCAGGCTCTCGTCCAGCACCCGCCCGTCGGGCAAGGCCAACACCGGCACCGTGCCCTTGGGTGACAAAGCGAGCATCTGCGCGGGCTTGTCACGCAGCACCACTTCGCGCAGTTCCACGGGCTGGCCGCTTGCCAGCAAAGCCATGCGCGCCCGCATCGCATAGGGGCAGCGGCGGAAACTGTAGAGGATGGCGGTCATAGCTCGTCCAGCAATCAATCCCTGCCGCTTATCCCAATTCGCCGCTCGATCAAGCCATTGCGATCGCCGCAACCCACGCGTTGTTCCAGCGCAGAGGAACAGATAGACATCGGTTATGAGTTTGCTTTCGGCGGCCCTTCTCGCGCTTGCGATCGTCCTGCTGCTGTTCGGGATCGCCGCCATCGTGGAAAGGCGCGGCGGCCTTGCCTTCGGCCGTTACGATGTGCGCCACGGCGCCTATGCGCTGGCGCTGGGCGTCTATTGTTCGAGCTGGACCTTCTATGGCGCGGTCGGAAGCGCCGTGCGCGACGGTTGGCACTATCTGCCCATCTATCTCGCGCCCATCTGCCTGCTGATCGCCGCCCCCCGATTCCTGCGCAAGCTCGCTGAGGCGGTCGCGGAGGAGCAGGCAACGACCGTTTCCGACTTCATCGCCGCGCGCTTTGGCCATGATGTGGTCGTGGCCCGCCTCGTCACGGTCATCGCATTGCTGGGAACCGTTCCCTATGTCGCGCTGCAGTTCCGCTCCATCGGCGGCGCGATCTCGATCGTGACGGGCCGTCCCGTCGCCACGCTGGCCATGTTGACCGCCGCCTGGCTGCTGTCCCTGTTCGCCATGCTCTTCGGCGCCCGCCGGTTCGAACTGGCGGGACGCAGCGAGGGTCTCGTCTATGCCATCGGCATCGAATCCCTGCTCAAGATCATCGCGCTGACGACCGTGGCGATCCTGGCCCTCTTCCTGCTGGGCCAGGCGGACGCCACGGGTCTGGCGCGGGGCGTCACCATCTTGTCCGCCAATTTCCGGCCGGAGAGGCTGTCGATCGAGGTCGGCATCATCTTCCTCATTTCGGTCATGGCCATCATCGTCCTGCCGCGGCAATTCTACATGGGGCTGGTCGAGGCGCGCGAGCCGGGCGATCTGGTGGCCGCCCGCTGGGGACTCGCCGCCTATCTCGGCGCGATGGCGCTGATGGTGCTGCCCATCGCACTGGCGGGCGCGAGCCTGCTGCGCGGCGCCCAGCCCGATCTCTACATGCTCCAACTGCCCGAAATGAACGGACAGGGCATTGTGCTTGCCCTCGCCCTGCTGGGCGGGATCGCGGCGGCCGCATCGATGGTCGTTGTCGATTCGACCGCACTGGCGACGATGGTCTCGAACGACCTCCTCTTTCCAACATTGCTGGTACGCGAGAGCGGAGCCGAAGCTGGCGCGGGGATGCTCGGCCGGCGCATGCTGCTCGTGCGGCGCTTCTCGATCGTCGCCATCATCGCGGCGGCGCTCGCCTGGGCGCTGCTGGTTTCGGCCGAGCAATCGCTCGCCTCGATCGGTCTCGTCGCCTTCGCCGCCATGGCGCAGTTCACCCCGCACCTAATCCTTGCCACCTACGCGCCGGGCCGCGACGCCCTCGCGGCGCGAGCGAGCCTCGCCGTCGGGCTGGTCATCTGGTTCTACACCCTCGCCCTGCCGCCCATCCTGCCGTCCGCCTGGCTGGCCGCGCTTGCGGGAAGCGCGTTCGATCCGCTGCGCCTGTTCGGCATCGGAGCCGCCTCCCCGCTGGTGCATGGCGTCGCATGGAGCCTTGGCGCCAACCTTCTGGTCTTCGCCCTCGTCGCGGCGCGCAAGGTGAAGGCGCCCGTCCTTCCCCGCCTCGGCAGCCAGCGCCCGATCACTGATCTTGCCGAACTCGCGCAGCTCACCGCCAGCTTCGTCGGTGAGGAAGAGGCGGCCCGCGAATTTCCGGCAGCGGCACGCGGCACGCCCATCGACAGGCGGTCGGCGCAACGCGCCCGCGAATTGATCGCGCGCGTCGTCGGCGCCTCTTCGGCCCGCGCCCTGGTCGCCTCGGCGCTGGCCGGGGGGCAGATGAGCCTCTCCGACGTCACCCGCCTGCTTGGCGAAAGAGGGCAATCGCTCCGCTTCTCCCGCGAGCTGCTGGCCGCGACCTTCGAGCATATCGACGCCGGCATCAGCGTCGTCGATGCCGACATGAACCTGGTCGCCTGGAACAGCCAATATCTCGACCTGTTCGATTTTCCTCCCGGCTTCCTGCGGGTGGGCGCCCCGATCGCGGAAATTATCCGCTATAATGGCAGGCTTGGCGATTTCGGGGATGAGGATATCGAATTCCACGTCAAGAAGCGCCTGCGCCATATGCGCCGGGGTCTGCCGCACAGTTTCGAGCGGCGGCGCAAGGATGGCCGCGTCATCAAGACCATCGGCGGCCCGATGCCGGGCGGCGGCTATGTCACGAGCTTCATCGACATTACCGAGGACGCCCGCATTCGCGACGAACTTGGCCGGACCTTGGGAGAGCTGGAGACCCGTGTCGCGGACCGTACCCGGGAACTCAGCGACACCAATGCACGGCTTGCCGAGGCGACGAAGGACAAGACCCGTTTCCTCGCCGCCGCGAGCCATGACCTGCTCCAGCCGCTGCACGCAGCGCGATTGTTCGCCGCGGCCCTGCAACGCGAGGTCGAGGGAACGCCGCATGTGCTTGCCCAGCGCATCGACGGCGCAATCGTTGCGGCAGAGGGTCTGCTGCGCGCACTCCTCGACATCAGCAAGCTCGATGCCGGTGGCGTGCAACCGAGTCCGGAGCCGATCGATCTCGCGCCCTTTCTCACGAACCTCGCTGAAGGGTTCGCGCCGATGGCGAAGGAGAAGGGGCTGCGTCTGCTGACCGGCCCGCTTGCCGGTCATCTCGATACGGATCCGGGCCTGCTCCGCTCCGTATTGCAGAATTTCGTTTCCAACGCCCTGCGCTACACGCAGCATGGCGGGATATTGCTCGGCGTCAGGCGCAGGCGCGGCATGATCCGGATCGACATCGTCGACACCGGGGTCGGCATCGCCGCCGACCAGATCGAAACGATTTTCGGGGAATTCACCCGCCTGGGGGCGCTGGACGTCGAAGGATTGGGCCTTGGCCTGGCTCTCGCCCGCCGGATCGTCCGGCTGCTCGGCGGCAGCATCGAGGTGCATTCCGTTCCGGGAAAAGGCAGCCGGTTCAGCCTGCTCATGCCCGAAGGCACAGGACTGACCGCGCCGGAACCGGCCCCAGCAGTCAAGGCCGCTGTCCCGGAGGCGCGAGACCTTGCCGTGCTTGTGGTCGATGACGATCCAATGATCGTGGCGGCGACGGAGGCGCTGCTGGCCAGCCTAGGCCACCGGACCCTGACCGCCGGGGATGGCGAGACCGCCCGAAAGCTAGCGCATAGAGCGGACGCGGCGCTGGTCGACTTTCAGCTTGGCGGCGACGAGGACGGCCTCGCCCTGATCGCGGCGCTGCGGCGCCGGCAACCGGCCCTGCCCGCCGCGCTGGTCACGGCGGAAGATGAAGCGAGCCTTGCTGCACGCGCCGCCATGCTCGATGTCGCCTTCATCGCCAAACCCGCAGCGCCGGAAGCCATTTCGGCCTTCCTCGCGCGCGTCAGTGGTTGAGGTCGAGCCCCAGCGAACGCGCAACCAATGCCGCCTGGGTGCGGTTGTTCACATCGAGCTTGCGCATGATCGCCGTCATATGCGCCTTCACGGTCGCCTCGCTCATCATGAGGTCGTGCGCGATCTGCTTGTTGAGCTTGCCGTGCAGCACTTCCAACAGGACCTTCAACTGGGTCGGCGTCAGGGAGGCGATCTCCTTCTGCACCGCATCTTCGGGCCGTGACGGAGCGGGCGGAAGCCTATGGCCGCCCATGGCCCGCGCGATCGCCGTCTCGATCGTGGGCAGGTCGCTGTCCTTCGAGATGAAGCCGACCGCGCCCAGCGCCTGGGCTTCCTCCGCCGCCTTCGCCCCGTCGGCGCTCGAGACGACGAGGATCGGCACGCCGGGCTGTTCGGCATGCAGCAGCGCGATGCCCGAATAGCCGACCGCGCCGGGCATCTTCAGATCGAGCAGGATGAGGCGCAGGCCCACCGCTTCGCTCGCCGCCCGCACGGCGGCGGCGAGCGTGCCCGCCTCGATGATGCTGGCTTGCGGAGCGACCTTCATCACCGCCACCATCAGCGCCTGACGGAAGAGCGGGTGGTCGTCCGCGATGAGAATCGTCTCTATTGCGCCTCTTCCAACCATGGTCTGTTGGCCAGCAGATTATCGACCACGGAGGGATCGGCAAGCGTCGACGTGTCGCCAAGGTTCGAAACATCGTTTTCCGCGATCTTCCGCAGGATGCGCCGCATGATCTTGCCGGAGCGCGTCTTGGGCAGGCCGGGCGCGAACTGCAACACGTCCGGCGAGGCGATCGGGCCGATCTCGCTGCGGACCCAGCGGATCAGCTCGCCGCGCAGCGCTTCGTCCGGTTCGACATCGGCATTGGTGGTGACATAGGCATAGATGCCCTGCCCCTTGACCTCATGCGGCATGCCGACGACGGCGGCCTCGGCAACCTTGGGATGCGCGACGAGCGCGCTTTCGATTTCCGCCGTGCCCATGCGATGGCCGGAAACGTTGATGACGTCATCGATCCGGCCGGTGATCCAATAATAGCCATCCTCGTCGCGCCGGCATCCGTCGCCGGTGAAATAGCGCCCGGCGAAGGTCGTGAAATAGGTCTGGAAGAAGCGGTCATGATCGCCCCAGACGGTGCGCATCTGGCCCGGCCAGCTATCCGCCAGGACGAGACAGCCTTCGCCCGGTCCCTCGATCAGCCGCCCCTCGCCATCGACCAGCTCGGGTTTCACGCCGAACATCGGCAATGTCGCGGAGCCCGGCTTCAGCGCCGTGGCGCCGGGCAGCGGGCTGATCATCGCGCCGCCGGTCTCGGTCTGCCACCAGGTGTCGACGATGGGGCAACGCCCCTCCCCCACGATATGGTGATACCATTCCCATGCCTCGGGATTGATCGGTTCACCCACGCTGCCGAGCAGGCGCAATGTCTTGCGGCTGGTCTTGCGCACCCATTCGTCCCCCTCGCGCATCAGCGCGCGCAAGGCGGTGGGGGCGCCATAGAAAATCTCGACGCCGAACTTGTCGACGACCTGCCAGAAGCGGGAGGGGTCCGGGAAGTTGGGCACGCCCTCGAACATCACGGTCGTCGCGCCGTTCATCAGCGGCCCATAGACGACATAGCTGTGTCCCGTGACCCAGCCGATATCGGCGGCGCACCAATAGATCTGGCCGGGGCGATAGTCGAAGACATATTGGTGGGTCATCGCAGCCCACAGGGCATAGCCGCCGGTCGTGTGCAGCACCCCCTTGGGCTTGCCGGTCGAACCTGAGGTATAGAGGATGAACAGCGGGTCTTCGGCACCCATCTCCTCCGGCTCGCACTGGGCAGGCTGGTTTTCGACCGCGTTGGCCCAGTCGATGTCGCGTCCTTCGACCATGTTCACCCCGGCACCCGTCCGGCGGAGCATGATGACGGTCTCGACATCGGGACAATGGGCGAGAGCGGCGTCGACATTCGCCTTCAACGGAACCTTCTTGCCGCCGCGCAGACCCTCGTCTGCGGTGACGACGATGCGGCTCGCGCAGTCCTCTATGCGACCGGCGAGCGCTTCGGGCGAGAAGCCGGCGAAGACGATCGAGTGGATGGCGCCGATGCGCGCGCAGGCCAGCATCGCGACCGCCGCCTCGGGCACCATGGGGAGATAGAGGGTGACGCGGTCGCCCCGCTTCACGCCCCGCGCCTTGAGCAGATTGGCGAAACGGCATACCGCTTCATGCAATTCGCGATAGCTGATGCGCCGCTCAGGCTCCGCCGGATCGTCGGGCTCCCAGAGAATCGCTATGGCGTCGCCGCGCTCCTCCAGATGGCGGTCGAGACAATTGGCCGACAGGTTGAGCGTGCCATCCGCGAACCAGCTTATTCCGAAATCCTCCGCCGAAAAGCTCGTCGCCTTCACCTGGCTGAATGGCCGTATCCAGTCGAGACGCCGGGCTTCTTCGGCCCAGAAACGCTCCGGCTCCGCAATCGAGCGCGCATACATCTCCCGATATTGCGCGGCGTCGACCAGCGCCTCCTTCGCCCACTGGTTCGGAACGGGATAAACGCCCTGGTCCATAGTCTCGCACTCCTCTCCTCGATCGCTACCGATCCGTGGACCGCATCCTAAAGGCCGCCGGCGCATATCGGACCCTAGACGAAGGTCGTAGATCCCCGACCATGGTTCGGCTGTCGCCTTGCCGTGGCATGCGCGATCTTCACCCTATCCGGACAACGAGCCGGGGCCATGGAGAGGTCGATGCCAAAGCAAATGAGGCCATTGTTGCGCATCCTGCTGGGAGCGACGGCGCTTGCCGCCCCCCAACTGACTCATGCGCAGACCACGAAGGAGTCGGATCTGGCGGCGCGTCTGGAACGGCTGGAGAGCGAAGTCACCCAGCTCCGGACCGAACTCGCCGCAGCGCGCAACCAGCAGGATGAAACCGCGGCCACCGCAGCCGCCGCCGTCCGCAAGAGCGATGATGCTTCCGCGCAGGTGACCAAGCTGGCGGACAGCACGCCCAAGCTCGGTTTCCGTTCGGGCAACACCAATGTCGTCCTGTCCGGCTATGTGAAGCTGCTCGCCAGCAGCGCGCGATACAGCGGCGGCGACGACCCGAGCAACACGCTCGGCCGCGACCTCTACCTCCCGCAGTCGATCCCGGTCTTCAATCCCGCGTCCCCAACTTCGCCAACCCGCGTCACTGATTTCTCCGCAAAGCAGACGCGCTTCTGGGTGGACGCCACGACCAAGCTCGGCAGGCATGCGCTCAAGGCCTATATCGAGTTCGATTTCCAGGCCGCGCCCGGCACCCCGCAGGCGCTGGGCCAGGGCACGCAGCGCACGACCAACGCCTATGATCTGGCGATGCGCCGCGCCCTCATCCAGTTCGATCGCTGGACCTTCGGCCAGGACTTCACCAATTTCTCGAACCCGGCGGTTTTTCCGGAAAGCACCGACTATGTCGGGGGCGTCGACGGCCTGATCTTCGTGCGTCAGCCGATGGTGCGCTACAGCCTTCCGCTGAGCCACGGCCTGACCCTTCATCTGGCCGCCGAAAATCCGGAAACCGCTTCCGCGACCGCCGGCGCGCCCGCCCTCATCGAAAATGGCGAGGATCATGCGCCCGACATGACCGGCCGCCTCGAATATGCGGGTGGGTTCGGCTTCCTCGATCTTGCAGTGCTGGGGCGCCAATTGCGCGTCGACAATGCGAAGACTGGCGCTGCCCATATCGTCGATTCCCGTCTCGGTTGGGGCATCAGCACCTCCGGCAAGATATTCCTGGACGCCAAGCATGGCAGCGACATCCGATTCCAGGCGACCTATGGCGAAGGGATCGGGCGCTATCTCGGCCTGAACTTCGGGCCGGACGCGGTTCTCCAGACCAACGGGCAGCTCGCCGGCGTCCGCAACCTCGCCCTGTTCGGCGCGGGCCGCTATGCGCTGGACGATCAGTGGCGCGTCAATCTGATCGCGAGCTATCAGCGCATCTTCTACGCCGACGCCCTCGATCCCGCGACGACTGCGGGTATAGCCATGTTCAATCGTCAGGCATGGAGTGTCGCGGGCAACCTCTTCTATTCCCCGGTGAAGAATGTCGACCTCGGCATCGAGTACCGACATGGCGAGCGCCGGCTCGTCAACGATCTCAACGGCCACGTCGATCGCTTCGACGTCGCGGCGAAGTATAATTTCTGACAGGAGGGACTGTTATGGCTTCGACATATGACGGACTGCCAAAGCACCACCAGGCGACGCGAAGCGAGAAGCTGATCATCACCGCCAGCTCGCTCGGCACCGTGTTCGAATGGTATGATTTCTATCTCTATGGCCTGCTGACCGCGATCATCGCGGCGCAGTTCCTGACGGGTCTCAACCAGACGACCTCCTTCATCATGGCCCTGCTGATCTTCGCGTCCGGATTCATCGTCCGCCCCTTCGGCGCGATCTTCTTCGGCCGTATCGGTGATCTGTTCGGGCGCCGGTACACATTCATCATCACGCTGCTCGTCATGGGTCTGTCGACTTTCCTGGTGGGTTGCCTTCCCACCTACAAGTCGGTCGGGGTCGCCGCGCCGATCATGCTGGTGGTGCTGCGCATGTTCCAAGGCTTGGCGCTCGGCGGCGAATATGGCGGCGCGGCGACCTATGTCGCGGAGCATGCGCCCAACAACAGGCGCGGCTTCTACACCAGTTGGATTCAGATCACCGCGACCGCAGGTCTCGCAATGGCGCTGCTGATCGTCATCACGGTCCGTTCGCCCATCACCGGCGTCGGAGAGGAAGCGTTCAAGGACTGGGGATGGCGCATTCCCTATCTGGTTTCCGGCCTGTTCCTCATCGTCGGCCTGTGGCTGCGCCTGAAGCTGCATGAATCGCCTGTCTTCCAAAAGATGAAGGCAGAGGGCACCGGCTCCAAGTCACCGATCAAGGAGGCGTTCGGCCAGTGGAAGAACCTCAAGATCGTGCTCATCGCCTTTTTCGGCGCGATCGCGGGCCAAGCCGTGGTCTGGTATTGCGGCCAGCTCTACGCGATGTTCTTCCTTGAAAAGATGCTGAAGATTGACGGGCTGACCGCCAACACGCTCATCATCATCGCACTCATGATGGCCGCGCCCTTCTTCCTGTTCTTCGGCTGGCTGTCCGACCGCATCGGCCGCAAACCCATCATTCTCTCGGGCTGCGCACTCGCCGCGCTGACGCTGTTCCCGGTCTTCCACGCGCTCACCGATGCCGCCAACCCCGCGCTCGCCCGGGCGCAGGCCGCCGCGCCCGTGACCGTGACAGCCGACCCGTCGGAATGCTCTTCCCAGTTCGACCCGGTCGGCGCGAACAAGTTCGACAAGACGAGCTGCGACATCGTCAAGAACGCGCTGGCCAAGGCGGGCGTGAACTACACCAATGTCGTCGCCGCGCCCGGCACCGTCGCGACGGTCGCGGTCGGTGACAAGCGCTTCACCGCGCCCGATCCGTCCCGGCTTTCGGGCGAAGAGAAGAAAGCGGCCATCGCGGCCTTCTCCGCCCAACTGATCGGCGCGCCCGCAAGCCCCGCAAAGGCGGCCGAGGGCGACAAGCCAGCCGTCGCCGCCCAGCCCGTTGTCGAGGGAGAACTGGCCAGGGTCGGCTATCCCAGCAAGGCCAATCCCGACGAGATCAACAAGCCCCTCGTCGTCGCGCTGCTCTTCTATCTCGTCCTGCTGGTGACGGCGGTTTACGGCCCGATCGCCGCGATGCTGGTCGAATTGTTCCCCAGCCGCATCCGCTACTCCTCCATGTCGCTGCCCTATCATATCGGCAACGGGTGGCTGGGCGGGCTGCTGCCGGCCATCGGCTTCGCGATGGTCGCCGCGACCGGCGACATCTATTACGGCCTCTGGTACCCGGTCATCGTGGCGGCGGGAACCGTCGTCCTGGGCCTGATCTTCCTTCCCGAAACCTTCCGGCGTAATATCGACGGATAGCGGAACCCCCGGCCGGCGCGCCCAAAATCCTCTGACATTGTCGAGGATCAATGCGCGCCGGCACTCGGCCCCCTAAATCTGGCACCCTTGAAAAGGGAGACGTTTTCATGACCGACGCCACGCACATCCTCACCCTGCCGACCCGTTCAGGCCTCCAGCTTCACGTCCGCCCCGCGGAGGAAAGCGACGAACCTCTGCTCGCAGCCTTCTTCGACCAGGTCAGCGACGAGGATCGGCGCTTCCGCTTCTTTTCGGCCATCCCGCATGTCGGCCACGAACAGCTCGACCCGCTGATCCATGCCGATCATTTCCGCAGCGAAAGCATATTGGCATTCGATGGCGCCACCGGCGATCTCGTCGCCTCCGGCATTCTCGCCTGCGACAATGCGCTGGATACGGCCGAAGTCGCCGTTTCGGTGCGCGGGGACTATAAGGGCCGGGGCGTGGGCTGGACGGTGCTCGACCATCTGGCCAGCGAGGCGCAGAAGCGCGGCGTGCGGCGCGTCATCTCGATCGAAAGCCGCGACAATCACGGCACCATCGAACTGGAGCGCGAAAAGGGCTTCGCAGTCGAAGCCGTCGAGGGCGATCCGACCCTGGTGATCCTTGCCAAGACATTCCGCTGAACAAGGGAGGCATGATGAGCGCTTCGCGCAAGTCGGTTCCATGGCCATTGCCGAGCACCGCCGACTGCATTTTTTGGCTCGCATCGCCGCTCTACCTCGCAGCGGAAAAACTGCCCCGCATTGACGACCGACCCGCAACTTATGGAAAAATGGTGCACCCGACGGGATTCGAACCCATGGCCCTCAGATTAGGAATCTGATGCTCTATCCTGCTGAGCTACGGGTGCTCCGGTGACGGCTCTATTCTGCGAAAAGGGCGCGGTCAATTCTTCGCTTCGGGGGGAACCACCGGAAAAGGCAAGGGTGCCACTTCCACCCCTTCGGCAATCAAGGCTCGCGCCTCGCTGAGCGCGACTTCGCCATGGATGCTGGCCCGATCCTGCTCGCCATAATGCATGGCGCGGGCCTGTTCGGCAAAGCCGCGCCCGACCCAGGTGGAATCCTCCAGCGCCTTTTGCTGTGCCTTGGCCAGCGCCTGCACCAGTTCGCGCATCTTCGCCTCCTCGCCTGCGCCCATGATGATGGACGCGTCGCCCGAGGATGCGATTTGCGGCACGGTTTCCGTGCGGCTGTTACCCTTCGGCGCGACCGCCGGCGCCATCACGGCCTTGCCCACATGTTCATCGCCGCAGAGAGGGCAGGCCAACAGGCCCCGCGCCTTCTGATCCTCATAATCGGCGCTGGAGCCGAACCACGCCTCGAACACATGGCCTTGGGATTCGCATTTGAGGTCGAAAACGATCACGACACTGTCACATCCATGGGCAAGGATCGCCGATTGGCGAGCGCAGGCACCCGCCCGCGCACGTCCTCTATGCGCGACAGGTCGATCTCCGCAAGAGCAAGACCTGCCTGTTCGCCCATGTCGAGCACTATGTCCCCCCATGGGTCAGCGATCAGGCTGTGCCCATAGGTGTCGCGACCGTCGGCATGATGGCCGGTCTGGGCGGCGGCGATCACAAAGCAGCCCGCCTCGATCGCCCGCGCGCGGAGCAATATGTGCCAATGCGCCTTGCCGGTCGGGACGGTGAAAGCCGCAGGCGCGAGCAGCACCGTGGCGCCCGCATTGGTCAGCGCCCGGTAGAGATCGGGAAATCGCATGTCGTAGCACACCGACAGGCCCATGCGCGCCCAAGGCGTATCGACCGCGACGACCTGCTCACCCGGACCATAGACCGACGATTCGCGCCAACTTTCTCCCGTCGCCAGATCGACGTCGAACAGATGGATCTTGTCATAACGGGCACGGATTTCGCCGCTGCCATCGATCATGAAACTACGATTGGCCCAGCGCCCGTCGGTTCGCTCGTCCTTCAGCGGAAGGGAGCCGAGATGCACCCACAACCCCTTTTTCGCCGCCGCTTCGCGCACGGCGGCCAGCACGGGATCGTCCTTCTCCGAACGCAGCGTCGCCGCCGCCCGCTGCCGGTCGCGGTCCACATAACCGGCCATTTCCGGAGTGAAGAGCATGTCCGCCCCCTCCCCCTTCGCGCGCGCGGCCATGTCCACGATTGCGGCGGCATTGGCGGCGGGATCGATCCCGCTGGTCATCTGGAAGATCGCGGCGCGCATCCTGCTATGCTCCGAGCAACGCGTCGAGCTTGCCCTGGCGGTCGAGCGCCGCCATGTCGTCGCTGCCGCCGATATGTTGGCCATCGATGAAGATTTGCGGCACGGTGTTCCCGCCCTGGGCGCGCTCCAGCATTTCCTGGCGCTTGGGCCCGCCCATGGTGATGTCATATTCCTCGAACGCCACGCCCTTGCCGTCGAGCAAGGCCTTTGCCCGGGCGCAATAGCCGCACCAGGCCTTGGTATAGATTTCGACCTTCGCCATAATTCACTCCTTGGCCATCGAAATTGTGGTTCGACGGCCATTTGTCAATCGGCACTGTCCGGCAGTACCCGCGCCCAGCACAGCAGGTGAACGCTTGCCGCGCCGCCTCGTTTCAGCGTCCGGGCGCAAGCCGCCGCCGTTGCGCCGCTGGTGTGCACATCATCGATCAGCAGCACCGCGCGGCCCTTGAGTCCATGCTGCGGGGTCAGGGCAAAGGCGCCACGCACCGCCTTGGCCCGGAGTTTCGGGGTCATGCCGCGCAAGGGCTTGGTCCGGCGGGTGCGCAGCAGGGCGTGATTATCCACCGGCACGCCCGTCAGCCGCGCCAGATGCCGGGCGATCAGGGCCGACTGGTTGAAGCCGCGCCACCACAGCCGCCAGCGATGCAACGGCACCGGCACGATGACGGCATTCTCCACCACCGGAACCTGCCGCGCCATCTGCTTTGCAATCAGCCGAGCGAGACCAATGCGCCGGCCATATTTGAGGCGCAGCGCCACGGCGCGGGCGACATCGCCATAGGCCAGCACCGCCTGCGCGCTGTCGAAGGGCGGCGGATCGGCCAGGCAGGCGCCGCATTCCGCTCCGGCGCCGCGATCATAGTCGAACGGCACGCCGCACCGGGCGCAGCACGGAGCGCCCAGAAACCGCATTCCGCTCCAGCAACTCAGGCAGAAGGCATCGTCCGCGTCCACGATCTCGCCGCAGCCGGGGCAGCGCGGCGGCAGGGCGTAATCGAGCGCCGGGCGCCACAGGCTTTTGAGAAAGGGGGCGGTCTTGTGCAGCGGCGAAAGGGACATCATCTCCCTTGTTCCCGCTCCTTCGCCGTTGCACAAGGCCCGCCATGACCAATGCCGACATCTTCGATCGCGCTCTGCGCACCAGGCGGCGCGACCGGATGATGGAGCGCTTTGCCGAGCATGACTTTCTCTATCGCGCTATGCTGGACGAACTGCTCGACAGGCTGGGCGATGTGCAGCGGGATTTTACCGAAGTGCTGGTCATCGGCTGTCCCGACGGCAGCGCCAGGGCGGCGCTGGAGGCGATGGGCAAGCGCGTCATCTGCGCCGATCCCGGCTTTGCGGCGGCGAAGGCGCAGGGAGGCGTACAGGCCGATGAGGACGCCCTGCCCTTTGCCGATGAAAGTTTCGACCTGGTGATCGCTTGCGGAACGCTCGACAGCGTCAATGACTTGCCGGGCGCGCTAATCCTGATGCGGCGGGTGTTGCGGCCCGATGGGCTGATGCTGGCGGCCTTTACCGGCGCGGGGTCGCTGCCACGGCTGCGGGCGGCGCTGATGGCGGGCGAAGGGGACCGGGCCGGGCAGCATATCCATCCGCAGGTCGATGTGCGGTCGGCGGGTGATCTGCTGGCGCGGGCTGGATTCACCATGCCGGTCGCGGATGGGGATATGCTGACGGTGCGCTATGGCGGTGTCCTGCGGCTGATGCACGACTTGCGGGGGATGGGTGCGGGCAATGTGCTGGTTTCGCGGCCGCCTGCATTGCGGCGGGAGGCGCTGGCGGGAGCGGCGGAGCATTTCGCGGCGGCGGCGGACAGCGACGGGCGAACGGCGGAGCAGATGGCGATCCTGTACCTGAGCGGGTGGAAGGCCGATCCGAGCCAGGCCAAGCCAGCGCGACGGGGGAGTGCGAACATGTCCCTGGCCGAGGCGCTCAAGCCGAAGCATTGACGGCGGCGCGATAGGATTTGGGTGATATGAGTGACACGAAGCTATTGTAAAGCGGGCCGGTGCCCCTTGCGCCATTTGGTGAACAGGTGGCGCGCCAGCATGGCGGGCGGCATCCGCAACCAGTGCGAACGCAGATAAAAGGCGAAGCGGAGCAGCTTGCGCCGCTCCCGCCCCCAACCGTCCCGCGCCAGCAGCCGGGCCGCGACGATCCGATCCCGGACCGTCAGCCGCCCACCCTCGCCATAAAGCGCCGCTGCCAGCCGCCGCGCCTGCCGCACATGAGCCGCAAGACCATGCCGCGCCGCCCGCGCCTCCAGCGCGTCAGCATCCACCCCGTCCAGCAGGCAGTATATGTCCCAGAGATTGCGCAGCCCCCCCGCCAGATCGCCATCGGCCAGCAAATGCGCGGCGGCATGGCAGACCCTGTCCTCCGGCGAGAGCATATATAACTCATTGGTGATGGGAACTGCCTCAGCAATCATCGCTCCGGCATCGGGCGTCTGCCGCGCAGTCAAGGGCAGGACGGTATGGTGCACGTCGATCATCCGATCGCGCCCGGCATGGATCATCGGCGGCAGTTCATGCATCCATTGCCGGTAATAGGCGTCGTCATAAGGGTCGTCCTTGACCCACTCCCACCCTGCGCGGAGCAGCGCATGCTCGACCTGCTCCATGGCCTCACGCGGCACCAATATGTCGAGATCCCCGATGAAGCGCCCCTGCCCGGCGCGCAGCCCCGCCGCAGCATAGGCCGTGCCCTTGAGGAGCACGACCGGCACGTCGAGGCCCGCAAGCGCCTCCGCCGCACGATCCGCCTCCCACAGCGCCTGCCGCGCTTCCCGTTCCGCCTCCAGCCGCGCATCGCTCAATATCGGCCGCACCGCTTCGGGCACTGGCCGGTCCTCGATCCGCAAGGCCAGCGTGCCGATCAGCCGCTCTGCCCGCGCCATGGCGATCAGGTCGTTCCACCTGCGCGCATCCAGCACCATGACCCCATCGGGATCGCGCAAGGCCTGCACGAGCAGCCGAGCGCTCATGCCAGTTCCCCCCACAACCGCTCGACCAAGGCGATGGCCTCATTCCCCGAGGGAAAATCGATGGCGCGGGCAGGCACATTTTTGACGAAGCGGGTCAGGGCGGCAAAGCCCGGCTCGCCCAGAGCGACATAGTTGGTCGACGCCTGGGTCAGCCGCATGAAGACCTCACCCTGCCCAACGGTCCGGATATCGGCTTCATGACCGAAACGGGGAAACAGCAGCAGCGCGGGCAAGGCGCCCTCCTCCATGCGCCCGACGGCCTCACTGCGGGGAATGAGGTGGCGAATGTCGCCCTTGGCCGTCCCGGCGAGCAGCGGCCCCATGCGCGTCGGCGGCGCCTCCGCCGCCAGCACGTCGATGGCGCGGTTCTTGAGCGAAACCAGGCGCGGAAAGGGAAAGACCGCGCCCGTCTCCAGATCGAGCAGCGCGAACTCGTCGCCCATCAACCGCCAGCCTCGCTCACCCAATTGGGCGGCCAAAGTGGATTTGCCGGAACCGGACTCGCCCGTCATCACAAGCGCTCTTCCGTCCTTCTCGACGCTGGAGGCATGCAGCAACAGATGCCGCCGCCAGCCCAGCGCCATTTGCAGGTTCATCCCCATTTCCGCCGCCAACAGGCCATGTGCGAGGCTCATCGGCGCGGCATCGGCCAGGCCATGATCGCCGGTGATGTAGATCGATGGCCGCAACCAGCGCCGGAACAGACCCGCCGGCTCCAGCCGCACGGTGAAATCGGCTACCTCGTCCACGGGCGTGGGATAATCGGCATAGAGCCGCGCCAGCGCCTCCACCGGCTGGCGCCAGGCCGATCCGATGCGGAAGCTTGCCGGACCGATCTTCAGGGACAGCGCATGCTTCACGCGATGCGGACCAGTCCCAGGGTGGTCAGTTCAGCAAGATGGGCCTCTACTTGCGGCACCGCCTCCTCCGCCGGGCCCAGATCATAGAGCCGGGTCAATTCGACATGGACCTCACCCGCCGTCAGCGCCGCGCCTTCCTCCAACGTCGCCAATATCTCCGGCACCGGGCTGATCACCATATGGGTCTGTCCCGAAGGCCGGTGATAAAGCAGCACCATATCCTCCAGCACGCAGGAGGCGATGGCGTCCGGACTGTCCTGGCAATAGCGGCGGGGCATGGTCACGAAACGGAGCCTTCGGATGGGAATGTCGCGCCATCCTTAGGACAAAGGAGTAGCCAAGTGCCTAACGCGTCAGGCTATTTTGCGCGATGCCGCTCCATTGCACGCCATCGGTCCGGACCAGCCGGGCAAAGGCGCGCAAATAGGAGTCAAGGGCGCTTTCGACGCAATGCTCCCGTACCGCCTCCCCCAAGCGCGCGGGCGAAACCGGATGCTCCAGCGCCCAGAGGATCGCTTCGGCAAAGGCATCCGCATCGCCCACCGGCACTGGCGCATGCTGGCCCGCAGCAGCCAACGCCGGATGAATATTGGGCGTGGAATCGGTCGCCACCACCCCCGTTCCGCAGCCCAGCGCCTCTATCAGCGTCGCGACCAACCCCTCCCAGCGCGACGGTTGAAGCAGCAGATCGGCCTCGGCCATCAGCGCCGCCAGTTCCGCCTGATCATTCACAAAGCCCAGAAATTCGACCCGCCCGGCTATGTCCAGCCGCTGGCAAAGCGCCTCCAGGTCGCGGCGCAACGGCCCCTGCCCGACGATCTTCAACCGCCAGTCGAGATGCCTCAGCCGGGCAAGCGCGAGCAGCGCCGTCGCCTGATCCTTCTGCTCGGCCAACCGCCCGACCATCAGGAAATGCCGGGGCGTCCCCTCCGACCTCGCCTCGCGATCCTGCCGCAACCGTTGCAGCAAGGGGGTGACGGTCGGGCGCGGCAGCAGCGTCACCCGGCGCCCTTCCAGCGGCCCGGTTTCGGCCAGGGTCAGCCGGTCCGCCTCACCCATCACGATGGTCATGGCGCTGGTGCGGGCGATGGCGCGAAAACGGCTGCGCCTGACCCAGGCGGACAGCCCCCGCTGGTGCGGGCGGACGATCGGGTTGGAAATGCGGCAAACCGCCTGTGTCGCCGTGCCCAGCGCCGCCAGGGCGCACAGCATGTTGCTCTGATTGCCCGCCGAATAGAGAATATCGGGGCGGTGCCGCCGCACCATGGCCGCCAGAGCGGGGAATTGCGCGATCATCGACAGCCGCCGGTTGAGAGGCGGGGCAGGCACCCGGCGCACGGTCAACAGCGGGTCGATCAGCCCGGCCACCGGGCCGTCCACCCGCGTCATCCACAGTTCGACGTCCACGCCGCGCATCAGCAGATGATTGGCCAACAGAATGGCAACCCGATCCAGGCCGCCATCGCTGGGTTCATAAAGATAGATCGCGACCGAACAATTTTGCGTCACCCAATGGGGTGTATGGAACATGGGGTCGCCCTTGCTGCGTCTGACGGGATCGTCGAAGTCTCGACGCCGTCAACGCGGGCGATCCGTAAAAGTTCGGGCCGTAAAAGTTCGGGCCGTAAAAAGTTCGGTCGAAAATCCCGCCTTCGTTCAGCGGGGCATTTGCAGCGATGCGTAGCAGGTAAAGCCGCTCGTGCCGGATTGAAGGCGGCGGATATAGTTCAGATAGGCCTGATTCTGGTCATAGCTGGTGCCGGGCAGACGGCCGCCTCGCAGCGCCTGTTTCACCTGATCGCCGGTAAAGCCCTGCCCGGCGCCGGGGAAGGCGCCCTGCGTGCCTGCCGGCACGACCTGCCCATTGGCGGCGATATAATTGCCCGAACGACCCTGGTCGGGAACGGGGATCGTGCAATTGAGGACCGACGCGGCCGTATTCGCCAGCGCCGGGCGGATCGATATGATGGCAGATGCCGCGACCGCTCCGCCCATCAGCAACTGACGGCGCGACGGCACGGCAAGGTCCGGTCCGTCGTCCTGCGACTCGGCATTGTTCCGAGGGGGCAAAGGCTCGCTCATGTCATCCTGATCCGCTATCGCGCTTGCCAAACTGTAAAAATTGCACGCTATTGCGACGGTCTTTGCAGCAAATGCGTCAAATTTCCAGCTTGGTAACCATGAATCGCCTGACCGCTTCCCAAATCACCGCCTCGCTCGCCGTCCTGCTGCTGGCTACCGGGGGCGCGCTGATGATCGGCGCGGAGCCGCTCGACATCATCCTGCCGGTGCTGGCGGGGCTGGTGGTGCTGATCATCGCGGCGGGAGGCGGCCAGATCCCGGCGAAAACGCTGCCCGCTGCAGCCGTGGAGGCCACCGACATCATCGCCCATCCCGATGCCCGGAGCCTGCTGGAAGGCATTTCCGATCCGCTGATGCTGATCGAGCGGGGCCGGATCATCTCGGCCAACCGCGCCGCGCAGCGCTTGCTGGGCGCGCATATCGAGGGGGAAGATGCGCGCATCGCCATCCGTCATCCCGCCGCCGCCGAACGGCTCGCCAGCCTGGCGCCGATGGCCGAGCCGGTGATGATCGAGCTGGTCGGCCTGGGCAGCCGCGACCAACGCTGGCAGATGCGGATCGCGCCCGTGGGCGAAGACGGAAATGTCCGGCGGCTGGTCCATCTGGCCGACCATAGTGGCGCCCATGCGGCGGAAAAGATGCGCGTCGATTTCGTCGCCAATGCCAGCCACGAGCTGCGCACGCCGCTGGCGGGGATATTGGGCTTCATCGAAACATTGGCCGACCCCGATCTGGGCAAGGATGACGAAACGCGGCAGCGCTTCCTGAAGATCATGGACGGCGAGGCGCGGCGGATGCAGCGGCTGATCGACGATCTCATCTCCCTCTCCCGCATCGAGGCGGAGAAATATCGCGCGCCCGACAGCGCGGTCGACCTGTCCGGGCTGGTGGCCGAGGTGGTCGGCGTGTTCCGCACCAGCCATGGCGAGCGGGGGCGCGAGGTGGAGATGGAGATCGCGCCCGACCTGCCCGATGTGCAGGGCGACCGGGCGCAGCTATCGCAACTGCTCCACAATCTGATCGGCAATTCGGTCAAATATGGGCGCGCAGGCACGCCGATCCGCGTGACCTTGAACGAGGGGCCGAGCGGCATGATGCGGCTCAGTGTTGCGGACGAGGGGGAAGGCATCGGCCCCGATCATCTGCCGCGCCTGACCGAGCGATTCTATCGCGTCGATTCGGGACGTAGCCGCGCGGTCGGCGGCACGGGCCTGGGCCTTGCCATCGTCAAGCATATCGTTGAGCGGCATCGCGGGCGGCTCGATATCGCCAGCGTGCTGGGCAAGGGCACCACCATCTCCATATTGCTTCCCCGCATCGCCGTGGAAGAAAAGGCGCTCGCAGCAAAGGCTTGAACAAAAAAAGACAGCGACAGGCCGGGCTTCCGGCCCCATTGTCATAAAACTGCAATCCGATTGTCACAAAGGCGCGACGTACCGCGGCTACGGCGCATGCCCAGAGGGGGGCGGCGAGAAGCGAATCGCGGCCTTTGACGAAGGAGAATATCCCGTGAAGCATTTCGCTCTGATGGCTGCCACCGCTGCGGCCGCACTCACTCTCGCCGGTTGCGGTCAGCAATCCGGCGGCACGGCCGGCGGCACCCGCGACCAGATCCGCGCGGTCGGTTCGTCCACCGTCTATCCCTTCGCCACAGCGGTCGCTGAGATGTTCGTTCAGGGCAATCCCGGCATGAAGTCCCCGATCATCGAATCGACTGGCACCGGCGGCGGCATGAAGCTGTTCTGCGCGGGCGTCGGCGCCCAGCATCCGGACATCGAGGATGCTTCGCGCCGCATGAAGAAGTCGGAGTTTGAGGACTGCCAGAAGAATGGCGTCAAGGACATCATCGAAATCCAGATCGGCGTCGACGGCCTCGCCTTTGCCGAAGCCAAGAACGGCCCCGGCCTGAAGCTGACGCCAAAGATCGTCTATGAGGCGCTGGCCGCCAATCCCTATGGCAAGGGTCCGAACAAGGCCGAGACCTGGAAGGATGTCGACCCCAGCCTGCCCGCCACGCCGATCAGCGTCTTCGGCCCGCCGTCGACCAGCGGCACCCGCGATTCGCTGGCCGAGCTGATCCTGACCAAGGGCTGCGAGACCGACCCGGCGATGAAGGCGCTCAAGGAAAAGGACGAGAAGGAATTCAAGGCCACCTGCACCCGCATCCGCGAAGACGGCAAATATGTGGACTCGGGCGAGAATGATAACCTCATCGTCCAGAAGCTGGGCGCCAACCCCAATGCGCTTGGCGTGTTCGGCTACAGCTTCCTGGAAGAGAATAAGGACACGTTGAAGGACGTCACCATCAACGGCGTCGAGGCGACCTATGAAACCGTCTCCACCGGCACCTATCCGGGCGCCCGTCCGCTCTACATCTATGTGAAGAAGGCGCATATGACCGCGATCCCCGGTCTTCAGGCGTTCCTCAACACCTTTGCGGCCAATTGGGACCCCAATGGCGCGCTGACCAAGCGCGGCATGGTCGCGGCGCCGGAAGATGTGCGCAAGGCAAGCGTCGAAACGGTCAAGTCGCTGGCGGTCCTCGACGGCTCCAAGCTGAAATAAGACAGGGAATATGACAGGTCCTGCAATCCTTCTGCTGCTGGCCGGCCTGGGCGCGATCGCCTGGGTCAGCGCCCGCGCCCGCGCGATGCGGCTGCAAAGCGCGGCGCGGGCGTCGGGCCGCCGCGACGCCATGCATAGCCTGCCGGGCTATCATGGCTGGTATGTCGCGCTGTGGACGCTGGTGCCCGCCGGCATTTTCCTGGCGGTCTGGGCGAATGTCGCCCCCGGCCTCATCACGCAGGAAGTGCTGGGCAGCCCGGCGGCGCAGAGCCTGCCCGCCGACGGTTTCTCGCGCTCCGCCATTTTGGGCGAGGCGCGGGCGATCGCCACGGGCATGCAGGCAGGCGCGTTCAATCCGCTCTCGCAGGGCTTGGTCGAACCCTATAAGGACGCCATCGGCAAATATGGTCTGGCGGGCGCAGCCCTTGCCCTCGTGCTGGCCTTTGCCGGTGGCGCCTATGCCTTCACCCGCGTCCGCCCCGATTTCCGGGCGCGCACCCGGGTCGAGCGGCTGGTCATGGCGACCCTGCTGATCGCATCCCTGCTGGCGATCATCACCACGCTGGGCATCGTCGCCTCGCTGCTGTGGGAAAGCTTCCGCTTCTTCTCCATGGTCAACCCGATCGATTTCCTGTTCGGCGCCAAATGGAGCCCGCAGTCCGCTGCGCTTGGCTATGGCAATGACGATGCCTTCGGCGCGGTGCCGCTGTTCTGGGGCACGATCTTCATCGGCGCGATCATCGCCATGGTCGTGGCCATCCCCCTGGGCCTGATGAGCGCCATTTACCTGACGCAATATGCCAGCCCCACCTTCCGCAAATGGATGAAGCCGATATTGGAGGTGCTCGCCGGGGTGCCGACCGTGGTCTACGGCTATTTCGCGGCGCTTACCATTGCGCCCGCCCTGCGCGACTTTGCGGTGAAAATCGGCATTCATGGCGCCTCTTCCGAAAGCGCCCTCGCCGCCGGTCTGGTGATGGGCGTGATGATCATTCCCTTCGTCTCCTCCATGGCCGACGACAGCATCGCCGCCGTGCCGCAATCGATGCGCGACGGCAGCCTGGCTATGGGCGCCACCACCAGCGAGACGATCCGCAAAGTGCTGATCCCCGCCGCCCTGCCCGGCGTGGTCGGCGGCGTGCTGTTGGCGGTCAGCCGCGCTATCGGTGAGACGATGATCGTGGTGATGGCGGCGGGTCTGGCCGCCAACCTTACCTTGAATCCCTTTGCCAGCGTGACGACGGTGACGACGCAGATCGTCCAGTTGCTGACCGGCGACCAGGAATTCGACAGCGCCAAGACGCTGGCAGCCTTCGCGCTGGGGCTGGTGCTGTTCATCGTCACTTTGCTGCTCAACATCGTGGCCCTGCGGGTCGTGAAGAAATATCGCGAGGCTTACGAATGACCGCCAAACGCCTCCCCACCGACTGGAAGTCGGATGCGATGCGCAAGCGGATCGCCCGGCGTTATGCCGCGGAGCGCCGCTTCAAGGCGGCGGGTCTGCTGGCCGTCGCGCTCTCCGCCGCCTTCCTTGCCTTCCTGCTGTTCAGCATGCTGGGCAACGGCCTGCGCGGCTTCACCCGGACCGAGATTGCGGTGAAGGTGGACTTTCCCGCCTCCCCGCTGCTGCTCGACCCCAATGCCATCACCGACCAGGCGCTCGCCAACGCGAACCTGCCGATGGTGACGGGCGAGATCGTGAAGAAGGCGTTGAGCGCCGATGCAGAAGAGTGGGTGTCGCCCACCGCCTGGACGGTGTTGCGTGATGCGATCAAGGCTGACCCGAAAATCCTGGCGCGGACGGTGACGATTCAGTTGCCCGCATCGACCGCGATCGACCTCGCCGCCAAGAGCAAGGGTTCGCCCGACGCTGAAACAGCGGTAGAGCGTCTCAATAAGGCGAAGCTGCTGACGACCGGCATCAATTGGAGCTTCCTGACCGCGAGCGACGGCACCGATCCGACGCAGGTCGGCATTTGGGGCGCGTTCAAGGGCTCGCTGCTGACCATGTTGGTGACGCTGGCCTTGAGCTTCCCGATCGGCGTCGCCACGGCCGTCTATCTGGAGGAATATGCACGCAAAAACTGGCTGACCGACATCATCGAAGTGTCGATCAACAATCTCGCCGCCGTTCCCTCGATCATCTTCGGCCTGCTGGGGCTGTCGATCTTCCTCAACTTCCTGCACCTGCCGCGCTCGGCCGCTCTGATCGGTGGCATGACGCTGGCGCTGATGACCATGCCGGTCATCGTCATCGCGGGCCGCAACGCCATCAAGTCGGTGCCGCCCAGCATCCGCGACGCCGCGCTCGGCATCGGCGCCTCGCCGGTGCAAGTGGTGTTCCACCATGTGCTGCCGCTGGCCCTGCCCGGCATCCTCACCGGCACCATCATCGGCATGGCCCGCGCTCTGGGTGAGACGGCGCCGCTGCTGATGATCGGCATGCGCGCCTTCATCGCCACGCCGCCGGGCGGGATCACCGACCCTGCAACCGTGCTGCCGGTGCAGATCTTCCTCTGGTCGGACGAAGTCTCCAAGGGCTTTGTCGAAAAAACCTCCGCCGCCATCATCGTCCTGCTGGTGTTCCTGCTCGCGATGAACGGCCTCGCCATCTACCTGCGCAACAAGTTCGAAAGGCGGTGGTAACCGCGATGACAGCCATGATCCATGAACAGCAAAGCATGACTCCCGCCGTCGAAACCAAGATGACGGCGCGGGACGTCAAGGTCTTCTATGGCGAGAAACAGGCGATCAAGGGCGTGTCGATCGATGTCGACATGGACAATGTCACCGCCTTCATCGGCCCGTCGGGCTGCGGCAAGTCGACCTTCCTGCGGACGCTGAACCGCATGAACGACACGGTGGCGAGCGCCCGCACCGAAGGCACGATCACACTGGACGGCGAGGATATCTACGCCGCCAGCATGGACGTGGTGCAGCTCCGCGCCCGCGTCGGCATGGTGTTCCAGAAGCCCAATCCCTTCCCCAAGTCGATCTACGAGAATATCGCCTATGGCCCGCGCATTCATGGCCTGGCCCATGCGAAGGCGGACCTGGACGTGATCGTCGAAAAGTCACTGCGCCGCGCCGGGCTTTGGGACGAGGTGAAGGACCGGCTGCATGACAGCGGCACGGCCCTTTCGGGCGGCCAGCAGCAGCGCCTGTGCATCGGCCGCGCCATTGCGGTCGAGCCGGAAGTCATCCTGATGGACGAGCCCTGCTCGGCACTGGACCCGATCGCCACGGCCAAGATCGAGGAGCTGATCCACGAGCTGCGCGGCCGCTACGCCATCGTGATCGTGACTCACAACATGCAACAGGCCGCCCGCGTGTCGCAGCGGACCGCCTTTTTCCATCTGGGCGAGCTGGTCGAATATGGTGTGACGTCCGACATCTTCACCAATCCGCGGCAGGAACGGACCAAGGATTACATCACCGGGCGCTACGGCTGAGCCGGGGGAGAAAAAGACAATGGCAGAACATACGATCAAGGCCTTCGACCAGGAAATGGACAAGCTGCGCGGTCTGATCGCTGAAATGGGCGGTCGCGCGGAATCGGCGATCGAAAAGGCGATGCTGGCGCTGCAACGCCATGACAAGGAACTGGCGGCGGAAGTCGTGGCCGAGGACAAGCGCATCGACGCGATCGAGGCGGAAGTCGAAAAGCTGGCGATCGAGATCATCGCCCTGCGCGCGCCCATGGCGAACGATCTGCGCGACGTGATCGCGGCGCTGAAGATCGTCGGCGTGGTCGAGCGCATCGGGGATTATGCCAAGAACATCGCCAAGCGCGTTCCGCTGATCGCCGCCAACCAGCGCACGCAGGAGCCGATCGCGCTTCTTCCTTCCATGGGCCAGGTCGCGGGCGAGATGGTGCAGGATGCGCTGAACGCCTTTGCCGCGCGCGACGCGGACCTGGCCGTCGCGGTGGTCGAGCGCGATACGGTCGTGGACGATTTCTACAACAGCGTCTTCCGCACGCTCGTCACCTTCATGGTCGAAAATCCCAAGACGATCAGCGAATGCGCGCATCTGCTGTTCATTGCCAAGAATATCGAGCGCATCGGTGACCATGCCACCAATGTCGCGGAGATGGTCTATTATGCCGCGACCGGCCAGACCCTGCCCGACCGCGAACGCGGCGGTGCGCAGAGCCAGGAGGACTGAGCATGGCCCGGGCCAAGATGCTGCTGGTGGAAGATGACGCGGCGCTGGCCGAACTGCTCATCTGGCACTTCAAGCGGGAGGATTTCGAGGTCGCGCACACCGTCGACGGCGAGGAAGCGCTGCTGCTGGCGCAGGAAAATGTGCCCGACATCGTGCTGCTCGACTGGATGGTCGAAAGCCTGTCGGGGATAGAGGTCTGCCGCCGGCTGCGCCGCATGAACGGCACGGCGAACGTGCCGATCATCATGCTGACGGCGCGTGGCGAGGAAGAGG
This sequence comes from Sphingobium sp. SJ10-10, assembly GCF_036038995.2. Classification (NCBI taxonomy): domain Bacteria; kingdom Pseudomonadati; phylum Pseudomonadota; class Alphaproteobacteria; order Sphingomonadales; family Sphingobiaceae; genus Sphingobium; species Sphingobium sp. SJ10-10. The sequence continues at coordinate 488,273 of NZ_CP158132.1, read as the reverse complement.
ACCGGGTGCGCGGTCTGGAAACGGGCGCGGACGATTATGTGACCAAGCCTTTCTCGCCCCGCGAACTGGTGGCGCGGGTCGGCGCGGTCCTGCGGCGCGTGCGTCCGGCGCTGGCGGGGGAAACGCTGACCTTCGCGGATGTCGAAATGGACACGGTAGGGCACAAGGTCCGCCGCGGCGGGCAGGTGATCCCGCTCGGTCCCACCGAGTTCCGGTTGCTCAAGCATTTCCTGGAGCATCCCGGCTGGGTCTTCTCACGCGAGCGTTTGCTCGACAGCGTGTGGGGGCAGGACAGCGATATCGAACTGCGCACGGTGGACGTGCATATCCGCCGCCTGCGCAAGGCGATCAACGCGGACGGGCGCCATCATGACATCATCCGTACGGTGCGGTCGGCAGGTTATGCGCTGGATACGGATGGGGTAGCTTAGGAAGGCCGCTGCGGGTGCTTCGTGAAAGCACCCGCCCGGCTGGGGCTTACGCGGCCAGGCGCAGGAAGGGCACGGGTTCGGTCGAGCGCAGAACGATCGGCTTGCCTTCCGACGCCTCAAACAGTTCGCCGTCCAGAATGACGCTGCTATGATCCCCTTCGATGCGGATCACGTCGCCCTGTTCCAGATGGATGCCCTGCATCTGCGCCTTCCCCACCCGGTTGGTGACGCTTGCCCAGACGAGACGCAACAGCGCGGGCAGGTTCTGGTCGACGGCCATCAGCTTCATATTGCCACGCCGGCTGTCGCCCGGCTGCACGCCCAGCAACAGCTTCTCCAGCGTCGTCACGATCAGCACCGCGAAGCGTCCGGCCAATTGCCCGTCGCGAATCAGCGAGATGCGCACCGGATGGCTCGATTGCGGCAGGAATCGGGCACGAACGCCGAACAGCAGCGACACGACAACCGCCAGCGCCGTCAGGAAATGGCTGAGGCCGTTGGACAGGCCCAGCGGATAGATCTGGTTGCGGCAATAGAGCATGTAATCGGCCAGTCCCGCGCCCCCTAGGAACATGCCCAGCACCGGCCTGCTTTCCGCCTGCCCGTCGGACAGCGCGATCAATTCCCGCGCCACAACATGATCGTCGACGCCCGCCTTGGCGATCTGGACGATCCTTTCCAGCGCCTTGATCGGATCGCCATGAATGCCAAGGTCGAGCGCGATCAGATTGGTCTTGCCGTTGGGCAGCACCGCGATCGGCGGCACGCGGCCCTGGAAATGCTCGCCCTGATAGAGTTCCGTCAGCGCCGCCTGCACCGTGCCGTCGCCGCCGTTGATGACGATGACGACCGGATCGACGCGGGCGATGGTCTGGAGCGCCCGGCCGATCTGGTCGACATGCTCCACTTCATAATGGAAGATGTCGGGGTTGCTGGCGCAATAGCTGCGCACGCGCGGAAGCGTCTGCCGGTTGCCCGTGGATTTGGGATTGGACAAAAGGGCGACGCGAACCATGCTCGGGGGATCACATATATTTGAGGTTGATGGTGATTTTCGTCACGCCCGGACCGGCATAGAAGGCCGCCTTTTCGACCCCCGGCTTGCCCAGGTTGAAAATATTGATCGACGGATTGTTCGAAAAGCCGCCGCCGTCGCGTGAAATGTCGGTCTTGCCATTGCCGTCGCGGTCGTGGCGCACGGCGATGCCATATTTGCCCGGCTGCGGCACCGGCATGCAGAAACGCATCTCGCCATTGCTGGCCCTGACCGGCACGTCGATGCGGCCCAGCCATTGGCCCTTGGCCAGCCAGGCCGCCTTGGTCGCGGGATAGGATTGCACGCGCACCGTTCCGGTCGCGGCGGAAAAACCGCGAACATCGACCAGAACCGCCGGACCCTTGGCCGAAGCGGAACAACGATCCAGGTCGTTGCCGATCTCCATGCCATGGGCGATTGCCGGGGCGGCGGCGAACAAAGCCCCCACCGACATCAGACCCAATGCAACTTTGAACATGACCATCCAACTCCGTGAAGCTATAGCCGCCCGTTGAAACCGGACGGCGAGCCCCTGTTCGCCCCGCAAATCGACCTGACTCGCATATGGGGGGGGTTTGCGGCCAAATCATGGTGATGGGACGACCACATAGAGAAATGCTGACCGCCACCGACAGATATCTCGCCCGCCTGATCGCCTTGCCCATGTTGGGAACGCTGGTGATCTCCGCGATGCTGCTGGTGCTCGACAAGATGCTGAGCCTGTTCGACTTCGTCGCGGCGGAGGGCGGACCGGTCAGCGTCGTGTGGCGCATGCTGGCCAATATGATGCCCGAATATCTGTCGCTGGGCATTCCCATCGGCCTGATGCTGGGAATATTGCTGGCCTTCCGGAGGCTTGCCATGTCGTCAGAGCTGGACGTGATGCGGGCGGTGGGCCTGTCCTACGGCCGGTTGCTGCGCGTGCCCTATATGTTTGCGATCGCGCTGGCTCTGCTCAATTTCGGCATTGTCGGCTTCGTTCAGCCGCTGTCCCGCCACGCCTATGAGGCGCTGCGTTTCGAGCTGCGTTCAGGGGCGCTGGGCGCTTCGATCAAGGTGGGCGAGTTCACCAATCTGGGCAAGCGCATGACCCTGCGGATCGAGCGCAGCCTGGACGAAGGCCGCAATCTGCAAGGGATTTTCGTCCGCGCCGTGGGCAAGGATGGACAGACCGTCGCGGTGACGGCGGCACAGGGCAGTTTCCTGGCCACCGACGATCCTGACACCATCATCTTCCGCCTGCGCGACGGCGTGCTGGTCAATGACGCGCCCAAATATAAGTCACCGCGAATCCTGTCCTTTTCCAGCCACGACCTGCCGATCGACCTGCCGCAGATCGAGAAATTCCGTGGGCGCGACGTGGATAGGGAAAAGACCATCCCCGAACTGGTGGTGATCGGCCATGATCCAGGCACGCCCGACAAGCTGCGCAACGAGATTCGCGCCAATTTCCATTTCCGCATGGTCGAGGTGGCGATGATGCTGCTGTTGCCGCTGGCCGCACTGGCCTTCGCCATCCCGCCCAAACGATCCACGTCGGCGCTGGGCGTGTTCCTGTCGATCGTGTTCATCGTGACCTATCACAAGGTCAACGAATATGGGCAGGGCGTGGGGTCGCTGGGCAAGATCGACCCGATCATCGCTTTGTGGGCGCCGTTCCTGCTGTTCGCGGGGCTGATCCTGTGGATGTACCATGTGATCGCGCATCGGCCCGGAGGCCAGCCGATCGCCGCGCTGGAATATGCCTTCGCCAAGATCGCCAAGCAGGTCTTCCGGCTGCTGGGCCGTATCAGGCGGCGGCCAAGGGCGCAAACCATGGCGGAAGGAGCCGCCTGACCCATGCATCAGCTCAATTTCTTCCCGTCGCGTCAGCTTAGCTGGTACATGGCGCGACTGTTCCTGACCCGGACCTTCGCGGTGCTGGCGATGCTGGTGGCTGTGCTCCAGACGCTCGATCTGCTGGGCGAATCGGGCGACATCCTGGCCTATGCAGGCAATGGCGACGCGCAATTATGGCATTATGTGGCGCTGCGGGCGCCGCAGATCGTGGCCCGCTTCCTGCCCTTTTCCGTGCTGCTCGGCACGCTGATCATGCTCGCCAGCCTCAACCAGAATAGCGAGATCATCTCGATGAAGGCGGCGGGGCTGTCCGCGCATCAGATATTGGCGCCGTTGCTGGCCGCGGCGCTGGGCGTGGCACTGATCAGCTATGCCTTCAACGAGAGGATCGTGGCCCGCTCCACCGCCCGGCTTTCAGCCTGGCAGGCAGTGGAATATGGTCCCCTGCCCCCCGAAACCGGCATCAAGGCCAGCCCCTGGGTGCGTGACGGCAATAATCTGGTGACGGCGGCGATCGTCGCCGGTCGCGGCACGGGGGTTCAGCTACGTAAGGTGGAGATTTTCAACCGCATCAACAATACGCTGACGACGATCGTCCAGGCGCCCAAGGGCCATTATGATCCCGCGAGCAAAAGCTGGGTGCTGGAGGGCGCGCGGCAGTTCGACGTGGCAAGGGGGACCGAGCGGCAGATCGGCACGGTCCGCTTCGGCCATGATATCCGCCCCGATCAGTTCACTCTGGCCAAGGTCGATCCCGATGCGCTGACCTTCAGCCAGTTGCAGGCGGCGATCAGTGACCTGCATGACGCGGGACGGCCCACGGCGGAGCTGGAGGGAAGCCTGTGGCACAAGCTGTCGGGGCCTTTGTCCGCGCTGCTGATGCCGATATTGGGGTCGGTGGCGGCGTTCGGGCTGGCGCGTTCGGGGCAATTGTTCGTACGCGCCGTGATGGGGATGGCGCTGGGCTTCGCCTATTTCGTGGCGGACAATTTCTCGCTCGCCATGGGAAATTTGGGGGCCTATCCGCCCTTTTTGGCCGCTTGGGCGCCGTTCCTGCTGTTCCTGCTGGTGGGCGAGACGGTGCTGTTCCGGACGGAGGAATGAGAATCCGGTGACGCGCTCCCGCCAAAAACGCTGAACGTTCTAGCGGCGCACCATCGTGGAGCGGGCGATCTTGCCGACCAGCGGCCACATGCCGGGGTAATTGCCCTTGTGATAGGGAGAATCGCTCGCCAGCGTCGCCACCAGCCGCTTATGCGCTTCACTTAGCGCGTGATAGGGCACGCTTGGCAGCAGGTGATGCAGCGCATGATAGCGCAACCCTACCGGCGCCCAGATCGCGGCGAAGGGCGACGGCGGCGGGACGTTCACCGAGTCCAGATATTGCGCGGTCACGGTCATAGCCTCGCCCTCATTTTCCCAGAGATGCGCGACCAGCGTACGGAGCTGGTTGATGACGGTCATGGCCGAATGCACCGCCATATAGATGAGCAGCGGCTTCCAGCCGAAGGCGAAGATGCTGCCGATCAGCGCCAGCGCGAAGAGGCTCGCGCCCGCTTCCTGCCAGGCCCATTGGCGGGCGAACGCCCCCTCCGGCGCGCGGCGGCGATAGGCGGGATTGATCGAGAGAGCGGAAAATTCCGCCAACACCTTGCGGCGCAGCGGCGGGATGATCAAGCTGAGCGGCGTCAGCACGCCGAAACGCAGGATCAGGCCGACCGGCGCCAGCGCCGCCACCAGGATGAACAGCGGCAGCGACCAGGGCTTCATCAACGCCAGCGGCAGATATTCCGGATCGTTCGCCGTACCGTAACGAGTGCGCGCATGATGCTGTGTGTGCACGTCTTCATATAGGAAAGAGGGGATCATCAGCGGAATGCCGACGATCAGGTTCCAACCGAAGCGAAAGCCCGGCAGGGCGCCCTTGCGGATATGGGTCAGCTCATGGATGAAGCTTGCCGCGCGATAGAGCGCCAGCATCGCCACCAGCCCGAACGCCACCGCCAGCGCGGCATCGCCGGTCAGGATCGCTCCTGCCAACGCGCCGTAGCCAAGAAGGGCCGATGTCAGCATGTCGGGCCAGTAAATGGAAGGCCTGGCCGTCGACAGCTCGCGTGTCAGGTCGGCCGCGGCGCGCAGCATCGCCGCATCGTCGGGGATCGCGCTTTTCGTCCGCGACGCGGCGGCAATAAGGGGGTCGTGCACAGTCATGCCGTGGTTCCTAAGGGGTAAATGCGCTGCAATTGGGGCAGCAACATGACGATTTCGTCCTGTTGGGCCATCCGATCATGTCCCGATTGACATTCTCCAAACAAGCGACGAACTGCTCTGGGACCAACCCAAATCTCTCCAGCGAAAGCTCCGCCGTGGCCAATCAAGAACTGGTGATTACTCCTGTCATGTCCAAGGCCGACCGCAAGGCTTTTGTCGACCTGCCCTGGCGGATCTATGCCAATGATCCCAATTGGGTTCCGCCGTTGAAGGACGAGGTTTACAGCCTGATCACGCCGGGCAAGAACCCTTTTTTCAGCCATGCGGAGGCGCAATATTTCCTCGCCCGCCGGGGTGGCAAAGTGGTCGGGCGCGTGTCGGCGCATCTCGATCGTCTGGCGCTTACTCAGCCGTCCGAACAAGGCATGGGGCCGGGCACCGGCAATTTCGGCCTGTTCGAGGCGGAAGATGCGGAAGTCGGGGCGGCGCTGGTCGCGACGGCGGAGGGCTGGCTGCGGGCCAAGGGGATGACCCGTTCGCTCGGACCCATCTCACTGTCGATCTGGGAGGAGCCGGGCCTGCTGATCGAAGGTTTCGACCATAAGCCGACGGTGATGATGGGCCATGCCAAGCCGGAATATCAGGCCATGGTCGAGGGCGCGGGCTACAGGCCGATCAAGCAGCTCAAAACCTATGAGCTGGACATCACCCAGCCGTTCCCGCCGCTGATCCAGCGCATCGTCCTGTCGGGCGAGAAGAATGAACGCATCCACATCCGCAAGGTCGACAAGTCGAAATTCGACAGCGAGGCGGCGATCATCCTTGCCATATTGAACGACGCCTGGGGCAATAATTGGGGCTTCGTGCCGATCACCGACGAGGAAGTCGCGCATTTCGGCAAACAGTTGAAGCCGATCGTGTTCAACGACCTCATCATGATCGCGGAGCTGGAAGGGGAGCCGGTGGCCTTCATGATGACGCTGCCCGATCTCAATGAGGCGATAGCGCCGCTCAACGGATCGCTCTTTCCCTTTGGCTGGGCGAAGCTGCTCTGGTGGCTCCGCAAGCCGCAGGTGCGGACCATGCGCGTGCCGCTGATGGGCGTGGTGCAGCGGCTGCAATCGTCCCGCATGGCGAGCCAGCTTGCCTTCATGATGATCGAATATATCCGCCGCAACGCGACTGCGCATTATGGCGCGACCCGTGGCGAGATCGGCTGGGTGCTGGACGACAATCAGGGCATGAACGCCATTGCCGATGCGATCGAAAGCAAGGTGAACAAGGTCTATCAAGTCTACGAGAAGGATTTGTAACGCGCGTCTCAGCCCTGTCCGCGGGAGGGGGATGACCGTGCCTGGGGCACGGCTACATCCACCGCCCCCGCCGCGATCTTTACCGTCACGGGCGTCTTCGCCAGCACTTCTCCATCGATGGAGATGCGCTGTGGCGGCACCGTCTCCACCCGGAAGGATTTCCCGCGAAATTCCTCCGTATGCGCATCCCTGTCGCGCAGCTTGAAGAATTGGGCATACCAGTCCCAGGCCAGCCGCGCATGGCTGCGTCCCACCACCGCCTGGATCACGATCTCGCCCGTATCCACATCGGCCTGATCGGACAATTCTACCCCGCCATGATAGGGGCCGTTCAGGATGCGCACCTCCGTCGACCACATCCTGCGCTGATTGGTCCCATCGTCCAGCGCGAGCCGAAAGGCGCGGAAGCCTATGGAGCATTTGACCGCCCAGAGCAGATAGCCGATCCGCCCCAGATAGCGCTTCAATCTGTGCGGCACCGTTTCCCCGATCTTCGGTGACAGCCCCAGCGAAGCCGCATTCACGAAATAATCTTGGTCGATCATGCCCAGGTCGATCCGCCGCCGCCGACCACCGGCAATAACCGCCACCGCTCCCTCCAGATCGAGCGGAATGCCGAGCGTCCGCGCAAAGCTGTTCGCCGTGCCGAGCGGCAGGACGCCGAAGACGCAGTCCTTGCCCACCAGTTCATCCACCGTTCCGGACAGCGACCCATCGCCGCCGCCGACGATCACCATCGGCGCGCCCTTCGCGACCGCTTGCCCCACGGTTTCCTGCAAGCGGTCCGGCTCCTTCACCGCATGCGCGGCGATCAGGCGCAGGCCCGCCTGCTCCAGCAAGGTCTTGGCGTCCTTGAACAGCGCTTCCCCTCGGCGGGAATGCACATTGACGATCAGCACCGCCTCTCGCGGCAAGGGTTTCATTTCCATGCCTCAACAACACCCCAATGCGCGGCGGGGTCCGAAACCAATATCGGCCCGCGCTCGTTCATGACTCATGGCCCGCATCGCTCATCTGTCCGACATCCATTTCGGCGCGCATGATCCCAAGATCGTCGCCGCGACCGAAGCCTGGCTGCAACAGCATCAGCCCGACCTGGTCGTCATCAGCGGCGATTTCACTCAGCGCGCCAAACGCGACCAGTTCCGGCACGCCAGCGCCTGGATCAATCGGCTGCGCGCGGCGGGCATGAAATTGCTGGTCATTCCGGGCAATCATGACGTGCCGCTTTATAATTTGGCCCGCCGCTTCGGGGCGCCGCTACGTCGCTACCAGCGGTATATCAGCAACGATCTTTGCCCTTTTTACGAGGATGACGAGATCGCGATTCTGGGCCTCAACACCGCACGGTCGCTGACGATCAAGGACGGGCGGATCAATCATGACCAGATGCGGCTGCTGAGGGACCGTTTCGCGCGCGTGGCGGTGGGGAAGACGCGTATCCTCGTCACCCATCATCCGCTGTTCGCCATGCCGATCGGCAAGGGCGGGGAGTTGAGCGAAGCCGTCGGGCGCCATGAAGACGCGGTGCGGGCGGCGGCCGAGGCGGGCATCCACATCGCGCTGGCGGGGCATTTCCATCGCACCTATGCGGAGGCGGCGCAAAAGATGGTGGCCCATGCCGGAGGGGCGCTGGTGATCCAGGCGGGGACGGCGACCTCCACCCGGCTGCGCAATGCCGAGCCGCAGAGCTTCAACTGGCTGCATGTCCACCGCCATGACGAGATCGAATTGCAGGTGGTGGTGTGGGATGGCGCCAGCTTCCAACGGGGGCACCATGTCGCCTATTTTAAACGGAACGACACGTGGATCGGGCAGGATATGGTCGATCCTGGGGCATTGCCCGGTATCCAGGTGGCAGAGAAGGCGCGGGTTTAGGGATGCGTAGGCTATGCCGCCCTTCGGGGCGCTGGGATGACGATGTCGAAACCTACTCGGTCAGTTCCACCCAGGTCGGGGCATGATCACTGGCCTTCTCCCGCCCGCGGAAGTCCTTGTCGACCTGGGCGTCGATCAGCCGGTCGGCGGCGGCCGGACTGAGCAGCAGATGATCGATCCGGAACCCCGCATCGCGCGGCCAGGCGTTCATCTGATAGTCCCAATAGGTCCATAGTCCGCCGGCCGGATGGCGCGACGCAATGGCGTCCGTCCAGCCATCGCCCAGCAAGCGGCGATAGGCGGCACGGCTTTCCGGCTGCATCAGCGCATCGTCCGCCATGGCCTTTACCGAATAGACGTCCTTGTCACGCGGGATGACATTGTAATCGCCCGCGAGGATCGCCGGAACTTCCTCAGCCCAGATTTCCGCCGCGCGGGTCCGCAGCCGCTTCATCCAGCGCAGCTTGTAATCGAATTTCGGCCCCGGCTGCGGATTGCCGTTGGGCAGATAGATGCTGGCGACGCGCAGCCCCTTCACATCGGCTTCGAGATAGCGGCTATGCTCATCCTCCGGCTCGCCTTCCAGGCCGCGCCGCACTTCCACCGGGGTTTCGCCGCGAGCCAATATGGCGACGCCGTTGAACCCCTTTTGCCCATGCCAGATCGCGCCATAGCCGATATCTTCGATGTCCTTGACCGGAAAGGTGTCGTCGGAGGTCTTGATTTCCTGAAGGCAGGCGATGTCGGGGCGGGTTTCGTCCAGCCATTCCAGCAGACGCGGCAGGCGCGCCTTGATCCCGTTGATGTTGAAGGTTGCGATGCGCATGGACGAAATCTCCTTGCGCGCATCCCTAAAGAGGATGAGTGCCTTCCGGCAAGGGCAGTGCGGCGATTAAACCGAAAAGCTGGTGCCGCAACCGCAACCGGCGGTGGCATTGGGGTTCGTCACCTTAAACGCCTTGCCGCCCAGATCGGAGACGAAATCGACCGCCGAGCCCCGCACCAGGTCGATGCTGACATCGTCGACCACCAGCGTCACGCCGTCCCGCTCGACCGTGACGTCATCGGCCTCCACCATATCGGCCAACCCGAAACGATATTGAAAACCCGAACAACCGCCCCCCTCCACAGCCAAGCGCAAGATGGCGGGCTTGCCTTGCTTGGCGGCAATAGCGGCAACGCGGGCCGCGGCAGAAGGAGTCAGATCGATATCGGTCATGCCGCTTAGATAGGATCAAGCAAAAGGCCCGGCAAGCTTTCGCGGACCGGGCCTTTGAAAAGGGAGACGGAATGTCCGATTATTCGGCGGCCTTTTCCTGGGCCTTGGTCGGGCCACCCATGGCGATGGGCGGCTTGGTGTTCATCGCCACCAGATAGTCCGGTCCGGCGACGAAGGGGATCGGGTTGATCGCCTGGCCGTCCACGCGCACTTCATAATGCAGGTGACTGCCGGTCGAGCGGCCGGTCGAACCCATAAGGCCGATCAATTGGCCGCGATGAACATAGCTGTTGGAAGCGACCAGCAGCTTCGACATATGGCCGTAGCGCGTTTCCATGCCGCCGCCATGCGAAATCTGGACCAGATTGCCATAGCCGCTGGCCCAGCCGGCGCGGCTGACGATGCCGTCGGCGGTCGCGTAGATCTTGGTGCCGAGCGGACCCGGAATATCGATGCCCTTGTGCATCCGGGCGCCGCCGTTGAAGGGGTCGGAGCGGACGCCGAAATTGGAGGTCAGGGAGAGTTTCTCGACCGGACGCCCCGAAGGAATGTAGTTGGCCGACTTGGCCTGGCCATCGAGCCGCTGAAGGCTGGAGAAGAGATTGGAAAAGCCGACATCGGCCGGGCCGAGCGCGCTGGTGTTGATTTCCGACGCGTCCCCATAGGAATCGTCTTCGTCTGCCTTGGCCTGGGCAGGCACTGCGGCGCAAAGCGCTCCCGCCATGCCGGCTGCGCCAGCAATTTTAAGGACAGAACGGAACCATCGCGCAGCGCGCGCATTATCAGAATGAAGAACCAACATGCCGACCCCGACTATATGACCGGAGGCTTTTGCCTCTCGGTTCTCCCCACGTTAACCAAAATGCGGCTGATGCCGCCCCCGCTGTCATCAAGAGGACATGTCCCGACTCATTGTGCAAGCGGAGTGTAAAATTCCCGCGTTAAACCGGCTTGTCGGCGCGCCGAGTCGTTGAACGGAGGCTTCAACGCACCACGAAAGTGGCGTTTCACAAGGATTTGGTAATGATTTGCGGGGTTCACGCCCAATCGCTTCGTCGCGTGGCCGAACCATGTCGTCCCAGCCGCGACATGCCGAATCTCATCTGTCATGATCCGGCGTAACATGCGTGCGGAGACTTCATCTCCCGCCCCCTCGAACCTCTCTATGGTGGCGGGCGTGATGTCGAGGGCACGCGCTTCCAGAACCATCGGCACGATCGCGAGGCGCGCGAGCGCATCATGCGCCGTCTCACTGGCCGCCTGCCAAAGACCGTCATGTGCGGGCAGTGCGCCGTAAAAACTGCCAAGCTGCCGCAGCCGCCGGTCCAGCAGCGCGAAATGCATCGCTTCATCGGCGCCGACCCGCATCCACTCCTCAGTAAATTCCGGCGGAAATTCCGCGCCGAAGCGTCCGATCAGGTCGAAAGCGAGGTCAATCGCGACGAATTCGATATGAGCGAGCGCGTGAAGCATCGCGATCCGCGCCCGTTCGGAGCCGATCTTGCCGCGCTTGGGCATTTGATTGGGCGGCAGGAGTTCGGGCTTTTCCGGCCGGGCGGGCCGGTCCGGCATCGCGACGTCAAAGCGATGCGCCAGCCGCCCCAGCCGCCAGTTCCGCGCCACCGCCCGCGCCGTCATCAACTTGGGCACGGGATCGGGGGTCAACAGCACATGCGTGCAGGCTGCGCCCACGCCGTCGATGGAAACGGGCAAGGTCAAAGCGCTTTTGCCGCCTCCAGCACCTCGACAGCGTGGCCCTTGACCTTCACCTTCGGCCAGACGCGCAGGATTTTTCCGTCCGTGCCGACCAGAAAGGTCGCCCGCTCTATGCCCATATATTTGCGGCCATAGAGCGATTTTTCGACCCAAGTGCCGAAGGCTTCGCACATCTCGCCCGGCTCGTCCGAGGCGAGCGTGACGGTCAGGCCATATTTGTCCGCGAATTTCTTGAGCTTGGCGGGCTTGTCCTTGGAAATGCCGACCACCGGCACGCCCAATGCCGCGAAATCGGCGGACAGCGCGGTGAAATCCTTCGCCTCATTGGTGCAGCCGGGCGTATCCGCCTTGGGATAGAAATAGACGACCAGCGGCTTGCCCCGATAGCGGGACAGGGTGAAGTCGGCGCCCTCGGCATCCTTCAGCACCACTTCCGGGACAGCATTACCCACGTCCAGCATAGTCATTCCTCCTGATAGGACGCGGCGAGCGCCGTCCATGCGTCCCCGACCCTTTGCCGGGCCTGCGCGTAGCTTTCAAGCAGCGCTTCCCAGCTTTCGACGCCGCAGGCGCGCGCCACCAGCGGACGGGTGGCTTCGGGCGGCTCGGTCGATTTGGGCGAAACGAGGCGGGAGACCACGAGAAAGCGCGTGATGAGGTCATGCGCGGCGATCAGATCATCCGGCAGATGGCCTGCCGCGACCAACTGCTCCAACGCCTCGCGCAGATCGGGGTCGAAGGCCATATTATGGCGGAACTGCATGACATGGATCAGGAATTCCAGGTCGACAAGGCCGCCCGGCACCAGCTTCACGTCGAGATCGCTGGCCGGCGGCTTATGCTTGGCGATGTCTCCGCGCATCTTCACCGCATGGCGCGCCAGTTCGTCGAAATCCCGGGGCCGCTCCAGCGTTTCGGTAAGAATCGCATTGAGCGCCGCCCGCGCCGCGTCGGAACCAAATAGCGGCCGGGCGCGGGTGAGCGCCAGATGCTCCCAGGTCCAGGCCTCCTCCCGCTGATAGCGGGCGAAACTGTCGAGGCTGACCGCCAGCAAACCCTGCGCGCCGGAGGGCCGGAGGCGCGTGTCGACCTCATAAAGCGGCCCGGCGGCTGTCGAGACGGACAGCGCATTGGTGATCCGCTGCCCCAGGCGATTGAAATATTGCGTCGCGCCCAGCGGCTTGGGGCCATCGGACTCGGTCTCGAAACTGCCGGTGAAGAGGTAGACCAGATCGAGGTCGGAAGCATGGGTCAACACCCCGCCGCCCAGCCTGCCCAGCGCCAATATCACCATCTCCCCGCCGGGCACTTTCCCATGAGCGCGTTCGAACTCGGCCACGGTGGCGGCGCTCAGCGCTTCGATCGCGGCTTCGGCCACGCGGCTATAGCCCCGGCCCGCCTCCAGCGGATCGCCGCCCCGGATGATCTGCGCGCCCAGGGCAAAGCGTCGGTCGTTGACCCGCTGCCGCACCCGGTCGAGCAAGGCCTGATAATCCTCGCCCTCTTCCAGCCTCGCAAATTGTTCAGCCAGCACCTCCACGGAGGGCGGCGGATCGAAGGCGGAGGTATCGATGAGGCCATCGAGCAATTCCGCTCGCCGCCCCAAGGCATCGGCCAGGGTGGGCGCGTGGCTCAAAAGTTCCACCAGCAATTCCGCAAGGCCGGGACGCGCCGCCAGCAGCTTGAAGAAGTTGATCGCGCTCGGCAGGCGTCCAATGAGGTCGTCCAGCCGATTGAGCGCCCGCGCCGGATCGGGCGCCGCCGCCAGCGTGCGCATGAGGCCGGGCAGCAATTCCTCCAGCGCTTCCCGCGATGCCCCGCTGCGCAAGGCCCGGATCGTACCGGAACGCCAGCGGGTGATGCGCGCCAGCGGCGTTTCCGGATCGGCAAAGCCCAGTTCGGCAAGCTGCGCCTTTAACCGATCCTCATCATGGTACAGCGATTCCTCGGCCGCCGCCGGGGTCAGCCGGTCATAATTGCTCCCCACCCACTGCACATGCGGGCGCAGCAGGCCGAGCAGCGCCGCGCCATCCGCCACCCCATGCAGCCGCGCGACATTGTCCATCGCTTCCGCCGTCTTGGGCAGTTCGTGGGTCTGGCGGTCTTCGACCATCTGCAAGCGATGCTCGACGGTGCGGAACAGCACATAGGCCTCGTCCAGCTTCGCCGCGACCTCAGGCTCGAACACCCCCGCCGCCGCCAGCGCCTGCAAGGCCTCCCGCGTATTGCCGGACCGCAGCGAGGGATCGCGCCCGCCATGAATCAATTGATGCACCTGCGCGAAAAACTCGACCTCTCTTATACCGCCGCGCCCACGCTTGAGGTCATAGCCCGGCCCGAAGGCCTGCCCCTGCGAATAATGGTCGCGGATGCGCCGGGAGATGTCGGTGATCGCATCGATCGCTCCGAAATCCAGGCTCCGGCGCCAGACGAAGGGCCGGATCGCCTGCATGAAATAATCGCCCAGCGCCAGATCGCCCGCCGCCGGACGCGCCCGAATGAAGGCCGCCTGCTCCCAGCCGAGCGCGGTCGATTCATAATAGCCGATCGCCGCCTCCACCGGCAGCGCGATAGGGGTCGCTTCCGGCGAAGGCCGGAGCCGGAGGTCGACGCGGAACACATAGCCGTCGCCGTCCCGCGCATTCAGCAATTCGCTGACCCGCCGCCCGATCCTGACCGCCGCATCCGCCGGATCCTCCCGCTCGCCATGCGGCAGGGTCTTGGGATCGTAGAGCAGGATCGGGTCGATATCGGAGGAATAATTCAGTTCCCGGCTACCATGTTTGCCGAGCGCCAGCACGACGAACCCCCGGTTTTCCGCATCGGGATAACGCTCCGCCATGGCGGCGGCCAGCGCTTCCTCCAGCGCCTGGTCGGCAAAGTCGGACAGGGTGCGGGTGACCCGGTCCAATCCCCAGGCTCCCGCCAGATCAGCCGCCGCCGTGACCAGCGCCACCGCGCCGCGCCTGCGCCTCAAGGAGCGCGCAATGCCGTCGTCCGGGGCGGCGGCCTGCTGCGCGGCGGCCCAGGCGCCCTCGAAATCTCCGCTTTCCAAAAACCCGGCGACATCCGGGAAGCGATCCAACTGTCGCGCCAGAAAAGGCGAATGCGCCCGCATCCTGGCCGCAGCCGCCTTACCGTCCGTCACCCAAGTCTCTCCCATAATGGAGCCGATATCGTGTGCGTTTGCGACGAATGCCAGAAACTTTTATGTGCCTGGACAGTTATTTGAACATGGAAATGCAGCGTAAACCCCTCAGCCGGTCGGCCAAGATACAGGATGGCGCGATGCGCCGCGTCCTGAATATCGGCGTGCCGCAGCCCTATGAGGGCATCGGCAATGCGCTGCGTTCCACCTTCCGTGCCGGACGCGAGTCGATGCCCGACGATATGCTGGATCTGCTGGCGAAACTCGACCGGCATTAGGTTGGTTGAGGGATTTGGCTGGTTTTGGCCATTCCAAGACATTCCCCTCCCGCAGGCGTTCAAACGAGTCACGTGCCTCGTTTGAAGGGTTAGGGGTGGGCGCGAGCGAAGCGAGCTTCCGGGTTAGCCGTTGAAAATCGCCGCCAGTGTCGCGCCAGCCCACCCCCTGGCCCCCTCCCGCTTGCGGGAGGGGGGAACGACTGCAATCCACCCTGAACAGCAGCATTTTGTTTACGCTCCGCACCTATGATGGCGCGATCATCAACGGACGCGCCATATGATCTACAAGGCCTTTGCCGCCGTAACCTTGATCGCTGCACCGATAGTCGTGCTGACGGTACAGAGTTTCGTGCCTCAGACGAATGAGACGATGGCGCCTGTGATTCCGGCCCCCATTGCGGCGCCTACGGCCCAACCCGCTCCGCCTCCACTTCCGGTCAGTGACAGCTCCGACGGGATTGCCTCTTTCGGTCAGCCCATGCCGGAGGCTGGGAAACCTTTTCTGACGCCGGGCGCGGGCCTACCCGACGCTCCTGCGGTATCGCAGCCTCCGGTCGAGAACGCTCCGCCGCCGCCGGACGAAGTACCCCGATAAGGGGCGTCACGCTCCCTTGAACGTATCGCACTGGGCGGGATCGCCGCTGTCCAGTCCCTTGCGCAGCCAGCTCATCCGCTGCTCGCTGGTGCCATGGGTGAAGCTCTCCGGCACCGGACGCCTCCCCGCCGCCTTTTGCAGCGTATCGTCACCGATCGCCTGCGCGGCCTTCATCCCTTCCTCCAGATCGCCCGCTTCCATCAGCCCCGTGCGCTTGGCCCAGACGCCCGCATAGCAATCCGCCTGCAATTCCACCCGCACCTGCAAGGCGTTGCCCTCTTCTTCGCTGACGGCGCGCTGCTGCTGGTTCACCTGGCCCAGAGTACCCTCCAGATCCTGCACATGATGGCCGACCTCATGCGCGATCACATAAGCCTGGGCGAAATCGCCGGGTGCGCCGAAACGCTGGCGCAGTTCGGTGAAGAAGTCCGTGTCCAGATAGACCTTCTTGTCGTTCGGGCAGTAGAAAGGGCCCATGGCGCTCTGCGCCGCGCCGCAACCCGATGAACCGCTCTGCGAATAGAAGGACAGCACCGTCGGCTGATATTGCTGGCCCGCCTGTTGGAAAGCCGGTCCCCAGACCCGCTCGGTCGATCCCAGCACCTTCAACGACCAATGCTGGATATCGTTCAGCTTGGACGCGTCGCGACTCACCTCCCCGCTCTGCGGCATCTGACCGCCGCCGCCGCTCATCAGGCTCAGAGGATTGACGCCCATCACCGCCAGGACGATCAGCACCACGACGATCCCGCCACAGCCAAAGCGGCTGCCGATCAGCGGCAGCAGCAACCCAAGGCCACCGCCAAGCCCGCCGCCCATGCCGCCGCCACGGCCGTCCTGGACTTCGAAATTGGTGCTTTCCGGTTCATCGTCCAGCCGCATCTCGTCCCTCTCTTTCCTAACCCTGCCTAATCCATTCGGCTGCCTGTGGAAACGTCCCGTTGCGCCACGGGTTGCGGCGCATGAGCGGCCCGATGAACAGATTGTAACGAGACATTCAGTTGGAATGATGCGGCAGAATTCTATATTGCGCTGCGACATGGCCGATATCGAACCCCAGCCGCGCCACCGCGCCAATACGCCGCTGCCCCTTCCCCGCGAGGTCGCTCTGTTGTTGCAGGGCGGCGGTGCGCTCGGCTCCTTTCAGGCGGGGGTCTATCAGCGACTCGACGAGTTGGGGGTCGACATAAGCTGGGTGGCGGGAATTTCGATCGGCGCGGTCAACGCCGCCATCATCGCGGGCAATCCGCCGCACAAACGGCTCGGCCGCCTGAAGAAATTCTGGCTCACCGTTTCGGGCGGCATGCCCAACATCGTCCTGCCGGAAATCGATCATATCCGCGAAGCCGCCCATCTGATGGCGGCGGGCACGGTCGCCACCTTCGGCGTACCGGGCATGTTCCGCCCCCGCCTGTGGCCCGCGCCGCTGATGCCCGAAGGCACGCCGGGCGCGATCAGCTTCTATGACAGCGCGCCACTGAAGGACACGCTGGACGCCTGCGTCGACTGGGATCTGCTGAATGACGGGCCGGTACGGCTGTCGGTGGGCGCGGTCGACGTAGAAAGCGGCAATTTCGCCTATTGGGACACGCGCGGCCACGGCGGCAACACCCGGATCGACGCGCGCCACATCATGGCATCGGGTGCGCTGCCCCCAGGCCTGCCGCCGATCGAGATCGACGGGCGCTGGTATTGGGACGGCGGCATCGTGTCCAACACCCCGCTCGCCCATGTATTGGACCATCAGACCGACGACATGCTGGTGTTCCAGGTCGACCTCTTCCCCGCCGAAGGGCCGTTTCCCCGGCAGATGACGGACGTTTATTCCCGCGCCAAGGATATCCAGTTTTCCAGCCGCACCCGGCAGGTGACGGACCAGTATCTGCGGCTGCGCAAGGAGCATAAGGCCATCCGCGCCCTGCTCGACAAGCTGCCGCCCGAAATGCAGGACGATGCCGACGCCCAGCGGCTGCGCCAGTTGCTGGACGTGGGCTCGGTCAATATCGTCCATCTGATCTACCGCAGCCGCGCCTGGGAAAGCGGCGCGCGCGACTTCGAATTTTCCCGCTCCACCATGCTGGATCACTGGTCGCAGGGCCGCGACGCGGTGGAGGAAGTGATGCACAAGGGCGACCTCATTGCCCGCAACATCGTCAACGGGAAAAGCTCCACCTTCGACCTCGACGCCCCCGACCATCTCAAGGAGAAGCAGGCATGAGCAAATCCTTCGCCGGAAAGACCGCCCTCATCACCGGATCGACCTCCGGCATCGGCCTTGCCTATGCCAAGGCGCTGGCCGGGGAAGGCGCCAATGTGGTCATCAACGGCTTTGGCGATGCGGATGCCATCGAGAAGGAACGGGTCGGGCTGGAGACGCTGAGCGGGGCCAGGGCGCTCTATAGCGGCCATGACCTCACCAAGACCGACCAGATCGAGGCGATGATGAAGGAGGCAGCGGATGCCTTTGGCGGCGTCGACATCCTGATCAACAATGCCGGGATGCAACATGTCGCGCCGGTCGAGGATTTCCCGGTCGACAAATGGAACCTCATCATCGCGCTCAATCTCAACAGCGCGTTCCACACTTCGCGTCTCGCCATTCCCTATATGAAGTCGAAGAAATGGGGGCGGATCATCCAGACGGCGTCGGCGCATTCGCTGACCGCCTCGCCCTTCAAGAGCGCCTATGTGACGGCGAAGCATGGGCTGGCGGGCCTTACCAAGACGTTGGCGCTGGAACTGGCCACCTTCGGCATCACGGCCAATTGCATTTCGCCGGGCTATGTCTGGACGCCGCTGGTGGAAAACCAGATTCCCGACACGATGAAGGCGCGAGGGATGACGCGCGAGCAGGTGATGAACGATGTGCTGCTGGCGGGACAGCCGACCAAGCAGTTCGTCACGGTCGAACAGGTCGCCGCCATGGCGCTTTATCTGTGCAGCGATGTCGCGGCCAACATCACCGGGGCCAATATGAGCATCGACGGCGGCTGGACCGCGCAATAGTCTTGGAAGTTCTTTCCCCTTCCGCTTGCGGGAGGGAGGATATTGTTCCGGACCTGTCGCATAATCCCCCTTTAAAAACCCGATAAATTCCTCCTATGTTCCCATTCCTTCCAGGGAGACATATCGATGCGCCATGCGTTGACGGCCATCTTGGCCGCCGCCAGCCTTACATCCATTGCCCAGGCGCAAACCGAAACGGGAAAGCCCCCCGTCGGCTCACCGCCCAATGCAATCACGACGACCATCGCGAAGGACATGGATGGGCTGATGACCCTCTATCGCGACCTGCATGCCAGTCCCGAACTGTCTGAACAGGAAAGCGCCACCGCTGCCAAGCTCTCCCGGCGCCTGAAGGCGATGAAGTTTGACGTCACCGACAAGGTCGGGGGGACGGGCGTCGTAGCGGTGCTGAAAAACGGGTCCGGCCCGGTACTGCTGATCCGCGCCGACATGGACGGCCTGCCCGTAACCGAGCAGACGGGGCTGGAATTCGCCTCCAAGGTCAGGGCCAAGACCGCCGACGGCACCGAGACCGGCGTCATGCACGCCTGCGGCCATGACACGCATATGACCGCCTTCATCGAAACGGCGCGCCTCCTGTCCTCGATGAAGGACAGGTGGAAGGGCACGCTGGTGATGATCCTCCAACCCGCCGAGGAAGTGGGGCGCGGCGCCCGGCTGATGCTGGAGGACGGACTCTACACCCGCTTCCCGAGGCCGACCCACGCCATCGCCTTTCATGACGCGGCCAATCTGGAAGCAGGCAAAATCGGCTACACGCCCGGCTTCGCGCTCGCCAATGTCGACAGCGTCGACCTGCTGGTGCGCGGCACGGGCGGCCATGGCGCCTATCCGCAGGGAACGCGCGATCCGATCGTGCTGGGCGCGCGGATCGTGACGTCGCTGCAAACGCTGGTCAGCCGGGAACAGGATCCGCTGGACCCCGCCGTGGTCACGGTCGGCAGCTTCATGGGCGGCACCAAGCATAATATCATTCCCGACGACGCAAAGCTGCTGCTGACAGTGCGCAGCTATTCGGACGAGACGCGGGAAAAGTTGATCCGGGGCATAGAGCGCATTGCCAAGGGCGAAGCCATTGCGGCGGGCATTCCCGACAATAAGATGCCGGTGGTTTCGGTGAAGGACGAATTCACGCCCTCCACCTACAACCCGCCGGTCTTTGCCAACCAGATGGCGGATGTGCTGAAGGCCCATTTCCCGGCGGGCACGGTCAGCGAAACCAAGCCATCCATGGTGGGTGAGGATTTCGGCCGCTATTATCGGGCCGACAAGAGCATCGAGAGCTTCATCTTCTGGGTCGGCGGCGCACCTGCGGACCAGATGGCGAAGGCGGCGGCGGGCGAGATCAGCTTGCCAACCCTGCATAGCCCCTTCTGGGCGCCCGAGGCCGACAAGGTCATCGCCACTGCCAGCGAGGCCATGACGGTGTTGGCGATGAACATATTGAAGCGGGATTGAAGCGAAAGAGGCGAATTCGGGAATGGTGGGTTAGGGGGGACGCGGACTTTCAGTTTCCGTTCGCCCTGAGCTTGTCGAAGGGTCTTGCTGAGCAAAGGCGAAGCATGGAAGCCTCGCTCCGCTCGGCTGAGCGCTTCGACTTGCCGAAGGCAAGTTTATCCTGAGCGCCTGCCTTGGCAGGCAGACGAAGGGCTCAGCCTGAACGGATTTCTCTCGTCAGCAATTGGCCAAAACCGGCCTCCCCCACCTCACAAGAAACGCCCCGACTTTGCAGCCGGGACGTTTCTTGTTCAATCTGCCAAACCGCTCAGGCCGCCTTGCGCGCCTTGGTCAGCTTCTTCATCAGCATGTCCCGCTTCAACCGGGAGAGATGGTCGATGAACAGCACGCCCTGCAAATGATCCATCTCATGCTGGAGGCAAGTGGCGAGCAGCCCTTCCAGCCGCTCCTCATGGATGCGTCCATCGCGGTCCATCCAGCTCGCCCGGATGCTTGCAGGCCGTTCCACTTCCGCAAACTGGTCGGGAACCGACAGGCAGCCTTCATTATAGACTGACTGGTCTTCCGAGCCTTCCAGAATCTCCGGATTGATGAACACCATCGGCTTCTTGACCGGCGGCGCGCCTTCCTCGTCAGACTCCGGTTCCTGCAGGTCGATCACCAGCACCCGCTTGGGCACGCCGACCTGGATCGCGGCCAGACCGATGCCCGGCGCGTCATACATGGTCTCCAGCATGTCATCGATCAGACGCTGCAAATCGTCATCGATCGCCTCCACCGGAGACGAGATGGTACGCAGGCGCGGATCGGGCGCCTCTAGGATTGGAAGAATGGCCATCACCTTAAAATAATCCGGCGGCGGGAAAAATTCAAGCGATCGGCCTCCGCGCCCGAAGCGCCTGCGCCAAAGTGCCTTCGTCCAGATAATCCAGCTCCCCGCCGACCGGCACGCCATGCGCCAATTGGGTCAGGCGCACCGGGAACCGCTCCAGCCGCTCGGCCAGATAATGGGCGGTGGTCTGACCTTCCAGCGTGGCGTTCATCGCCAGCACCACCTCGTCAATGCCACCCGCCTCGACCCGCGCCACCAGCGCATCGATGCTCAAATCCTCCGGCCGCACGCCTTCCAGCGCGGAGAGCCGCCCGCCCAGCACATGGAAACGCCCCGGAAACAGCCGCGATTTGTCCAGCGCCCAGAGGTCCGCCACATCCTCCACGACGCAGAGCGCCCGTCCATCGCGCCTCGGATCGGTGCAGATGCCGCAGGGATCAACCGTGTCGACATTGCCGCATATGCTGCACGTCACCAGCCGGTCGTTCACTGCGTCAAGGGCGCGCAGCAGCGGCTCCAGCGCGGATTCGCGCTTCTTGAGCAGGTGCAGGACAGCGCGCCGCGCGGAACGCGGACCAAGGCCGGGCAGGCGGGACAGCGCCTGCGTCAGCGCTTCGATTTCAGGAGAAGCCATGGAACCGGAATAAGGGCTTGCAAGTCGTGGACACAAGGGGTTTGAGAGGGCGTCTTTGGAAATACGCCTTCGGCGCATTTCAGATGCGGCACCGGCCCGCGCCCCCACCCGGCCACCCATATGATATTGCCGTTGGGTGGCCGGGTGGGGGCGCGGGCCGGTGCCGAAACCCGATAAAAGGCCCACCATGCGTATCGTCTATATGGGAACCCCTGATTTCGCCGTTCCGGCACTGGTCGCGCTGGCGAAAGCCGGGCATGAGATCGTCGCGGTCTACAGCCAGCCGCCTCGTCCGGCCGGGCGCGGCAAGGCGCTGCGCCCCTCCCCCGTTCACGCCAAGGCGGAGGAAATGGGCATTGAGGTGCGCACGCCGGTTTCGCTGAAAGATGCCGATGTGCAGGCCGCCTTCGCCGCGCTGAACGCCGATGTCGCGGTGGTCGCCGCTTACGGCCTGATCCTGCCGCGCCCGATTCTCGACGCACCGCGCTTCGGCTGCATGAACATCCACGCCTCCCTCCTCCCCCGCTGGCGCGGCGCGGCGCCGATCCAGCGCGCCATTCTAGCGGGCGACAATGTCACCGGCGTCACCATCATGGACATGGAGGCGGGGCTTGACACCGGCCCGATGCGCGCCAAGCATGTCACCCCGGTCGAGGACAAGACCGCCGGCGCGCTGACGGAGGAGCTGGCCGATGCGGGCGCAAAATTGATGGTCGAGGTGCTGGACGATATCGCGCTCCATCCACCCATCGCGCAGCCCGAAGAGGGCGTCACCTATGCGTCCAAGATCGACAAGGCGGAATCGCGCATCGACTTCAGCCGCGACGCGCATCAGGTCGAGCGGCAGGTCCGCGCCTTCAACCCCTTCCCCGGCGCCTTCTTCGAATATCGCGGCGAGCGCTTTCGCATCCTGGCCGCCCATGTCGAGGAAAATGAAGGCCCGGCCGGGGAACTGCTCGACAACAGCCTGCTGATCGGATGCGGCCATGGCGCGATCCGCCCGACTCTGATCCAGCGCGCGGGCAAGGGCGCGATGTTAGCGGGCGAATTGCTGCGCGGCTATGACATGCCCGCCGGCAGCCGGGTCGACGCCTGAAAAGATGACGCGATTCGCCTTCACCGTCGAATTTGACGGCCGCCCTTTCATGGGCTGGCAGCGGCAGGCCCATGGCCCCAGCGTCCAGCAATCTATCGAGCAGGCGATCTTTGCCGTCACGGGTGAACGGGTCGCGATCCATGCCGCCGGGCGCACCGATGCGGGCGTCCATGGGCTTGCCATGCGCGCCCATGCGGACATTGCGAAGGACTTCACGCCATTTCGCCTGATGGAGGCGCTGAACGCGCTTCTTCGCCCCGCACCCGTCGCGATCCTCGCCTGCGAGGTGGTGCCCGATGACTGGCATGCCCGCTTTTCCTGCATCCGCCGGTCCTATGTCTATCGCATCGCCAACCGCCGTGCGCCGCTGACCTGGGAAAATGGGCTGGTCTGGCGGGTGATCCAGCCGCTCGATGCCGCTGCGATGCAGGAAGCGGCGCAACTTCTGGTTGGGCGGCATGACTTCACCACCTTCCGTTCGGTCCATTGCCAGGCGGAAAGTCCGGTGAAGACGCTGGACCGGCTGGACGTGGAGCGTTCAGGCGACCGGATCGCCATATATGCGGCGGCACGGTCCTTCCTGCATCATCAGGTGCGGTCGATGGTGGGATGCCTTGCCATGGTCGGCATGGGGCGCTGGTCGATCGGGGATCTGGAGGCTGCGCGGGATGCAAAGGATAGGGCGGCGCTGGGGCTGAATGCGCCGCCGGACGGGCTGTATTTCGTGAGCGCGCGTTACCCGGCGAGTGAAGCTAAAGACTCGCCCGGAACGGGGTGAAATTCGTGCTCTCATCGAACACGTCCAGCCCTTCGGCGCGCTTGAGGCTGCCGACCACCACATAGGTCACGGGCGTCAGCACCGCTTCCCAGGTTACTTTCATCAGCCAGTTAGTGATCATCACCGTCACCACCTGGGCATTGGTCCAGTCGCCATAGAAAGCCAGCGGATAGAAAAGCAGGCTGTCCACCCCCTGCCCCACGACGGTCGATCCGATCGTGCGCATCCATAGGTGCTTGCCCTCGGTCAGCAGCTTCATCTTGGCAAGGACGAAGCTGTTGGCGAACTCCCCGGCCCAAAAGGCCGTGACTGAGGCGAAGACGATGCGCCAGGTGCTGCCGAACACCGCCTCATAGGCTTTCTGGTCGGGCCAGCCCTCCGCCGGGGGCAGCTTCACCACCACCCAGCTCATCAGCGCCATAAACAGCATCGCGCCAAAGCCCGCCCAGACGCAGCGCCGCGCCCGCGCATAGCCATAGACTTCGGTCAGCACGTCGCCCAGAACATAGCCCAGCGGAAAGAAAAGAATGCCCGCGCCGAAGGTGAAGCCGCCCACGGTTGACAGCTTCGCCGCGCCGATCAGGTTGGAGAGCAGCAATATCGCGACGAAGGCCGCCATGCAGAAATCGAAATAGCGCAAAGGGCGGGCGCCCAGCGCATAGGCATCGATTTTCCTTACCCCCGGATCGGTCATGCGCCCCTGCATATCGGCCCGGCGGGCAAATGCAATGCCGCCTATGATTGCAAGCCGGCCAAAGCCCCGCTATCGAACGCCCCAACGGCCCCGTAGCTCAGCTGGATAGAGCATTCGCCTTCTAAGCGAATGGTCACAGGTTCGAATCCTGTCGGGGTCGCCATTTTCCTTTTCGGTCCGCGGGGCCACGGATCGGTCGCATCGCCGCATAGATCATGCCGCTTAAAAGCAGGCTGCCCTGGCGCGACAAATGATCGTCGTCCGAATAAAGCGGCACGCCATGCGCCATCGTCGCGCATTGGCCGCTGCGGCAGAGAAGATGGTGCGGATAGATGATGCCTACCGCGAAGCGCCGCTGCATTTCATCGAAAACGCCGAAAACTTGCCGCTGACGGCGCAGATAGTCCGCGCGCGACAGCACCAGTTGCGCCGGTTCGCTGTAGAGTTCCGCCCGCGCCAGGCTTTCGGGCACGTTGCGGCGGAATTCCGGAATGGGGGCGACCAGGATGACCCGCTCGCCCATGGCCGTCAGCGTCCCGACCGTTTCCTTCAAGCCCGAGCGGAACAGCAGTGCATCCTGGCTGAGACTCTTGTCGTCATTCTCATCCCGGCCGAGATAGCAGGGCGTTCCTCCCTCGGGTCGGCGGCCGTTGGCGCACAGACCCCATCGGGAGACGAGAAAGACGGTGTGGATGGTCGGGTTGTCGCGCAACATCGCCAGCACCTGGGCATTGAAGGCGCTGCAATCATGGCTAGGCGGTTGGTCGAGCCGGTCGAGGCCGAGCAGCGTCGGGCAGGCGGGATAGGAGGCGATCCGTCCCGAAAGCCCCAGCGCATCGCCTGCCTGATCGAAAGCGGGTTTCAGCGCATGGGCATGGGAATCGCCCCAGAGCAGAAAGCTGGGCGCCGTACCGTTATGCGCGCCCACCGCGCACAGCGTTCGGTGCCGCACCGCCGCCATGCCCGAACAGCGCTCCGGCAGATAGGCCATGCTCCGGCTCGCCGCGTCGAGCGCCGCGACCGAGGGCGCCACCCGCGCAGGTAGGCCGCCGGAAAGGTAAAGCAATGCCCCCGCCCCGCACCCGGCAACCACCATCGCCCCGGCAAAGGCGAAGGCGCGGCCGATCGTGAAGTAGTGCGCCCTGCGGAATGGTTCTTCGATGAAACGCCAGGAAAGGGCGGCGACCAGCAGCGAGAGCAGCACGATCAGCACCTGTTCCCGCAACCCCCAGTCGCCATCGGTGCGATAGGTCCAGAAAACGACGATCGGCCAATGCCACAAATAGAGCGAATAGGAGATGCGGCCGATCGCCACCGGCAGCGCGCCGCCCAACATCCGACCGACCGCCGAACCGCCCTGTCCCGCATGCAGGATCAGCATCGCCCCCAGCACGGGGTAAAGGGCGTTCAGGCCGGGAAAGGCGGTCCCGCCGGAAAAGCCGAAGACCGCCCAGCCGATCAAGACAATACCGGCAAGCGCGCAAAGCTGCGCCGCCCATCCGCTCCGCAACGGCGGCAACAGGCCGGTCGCCAGCAGCGCCCCAGCCAGAAACTCCCAGGCACGGGGGAAAGGCAGGTAAAAGGCCAGGACGGGCGCCCGGTCGACCAGCAACAGCGCGACGCCGAAGGAGAGGAGCGCCATCGCCGCCAGCAAAAGCCGGGTCCGTCCTCCCGCCCAGAAAGCGCAAAGCATCAGCAGCGGGAACAGGATATAGAATTGCTCTTCCACAGCCAGCGACCAGGTGTGGAGCAGCGGCGCTTCCTCCGCCGCGCTGCCGAAATAGCCGCTGTGCCGAGCGAAATAGAGATTGCTGGCGAACAGCACCGTTGCCGTCGCGCTCATCCCGAGCGCTCGATAATCCAGCGGCAGCAGGATCTGGCTGCCCGCCACTATGGTGACGGCGATCGTCGCGAACAAAGCGGGGAATATGCGGCGGATGCGCCGCGCATAGAAGGCGGTGAGGCTGAACCGGCCTTCCGCCAGTTCCCGCGCGATGATCGAAGCGATCAGATAGCCGGAGATGACGAAGAAGATGTCGACGCCGACAAAGCCCCCGGAAAAGGGCCAGAGGCGGACATGATAGAACAGCACCGGCAGGACCGCCAAAGCGCGCAACCCATCGATGTCGCGCCGATAGGCTGAGGCGGAACCCCCCTCTATCGCCAGGGGGACCGGCAATACGGAACAGGATGCGCTGGCGGCGATGCTCTTTCGCTCCTCTTTTCCAGGGACTTGGCAGGCAATCATGGTGATAGAGCCTGTATCGCCCGGCGCATCGGCGCATCGGGACAGCCGCAAGGGTCAAAGGTGTTAGAGGGCTGGCTGGAAGGTGCAGGGGAAGCGAACGGAAGGGATGCGGGCTTAGGCCGATCGGTCAGGCCGCTGCCGATCGCAGCAGCAGGTCGTCGATCACGGTCATGGTGAAGATCGGATCGGCGTCGGGCGGAACTTCCGCAATGGCATCGACGAAGGCGGCGCGAGTTTCCGGATCGTCATAGACCATCTTCTGGTCGAAGGCGGCGCGCCAGGTCGCTTCGTCCGGCCATTCGGCATAGCCGACGAAACGCCCGTCGGCATCGCGGTGCAGCCGCGATCCATAGCTGCCATATTTTTCGCGGATCAGGTCGGTTCCCCGGCGCCAGGCCTTGCGGAACTGTTCCTCCTTGCCGGGGTGGACCCGCCACCAATAGACCGCGACGAACATCGGCTCTCTCCTTTTCGGGAGAGAATGATGTGGCGCGGAAGAGGTTGCGAGCGAAAAGATGCATCACTGTGCTCCTGCGAAGGCAGGAGCACAGTTCAGACCTCGGGACTGGACTCCTGCCTTCGCAGGAGCACGTCATTCCATAGTCTATATTATCTGGAAATCAGAGAACCGACTGGCCGGTCTTTTCCCAGTCGGCCAGGAAGCCGGCAATACCCTTTTCGGTCAGCACATGGTTGAACAGCGCCTTGATGACCGAGGGCGGCGCGGTCATCACGTCGGCACCGATCTTGGCGGCTTCCAGCACGTGGATCGGGTGACGCACGCTCGCGACCAGAATCTCGGTGGCGAAGGAATAATTGTCATAGATCAGGCGGATATCCTCGATCAGCTTCATGCCGTCGAAGCCATTGTCGTCATGCCGCCCGACGAAGGGCGAGATGAAGCTCGCGCCCGCCTTGGCCGCCAGCAGCGCCTGATTGGACGAGAAGCAGAGGGTGACGTTGACCATCACGCCCTCGCCGGTCAGCGCCTTGCAGGTCTTGAGGCCGTCGATGGTCAGCGGCACCTTGATGCAGACATTGTCGGCAATCTTCCGCAGCACGGCGGCTTCCTTCATCATCGTCTCATGGTCGAGCGCGACGACTTCGGCCGATACCGGGCCTTCGACGATGCCGCAGATTTCCTCCACCACTTCCAGGAACTTGCGGCCCGACTTGTGGATCAGCGAGGGGTTGGTGGTGACGCCGTCCAGCAGGCCGGTGGCGGCCAGTTCGCGGATTTCGTTGGTGTCGGCGGTGTCGACGAAGAATTTCATGGGTCTGCTCCGGGGAGGGAAGGACGAATCGCGTCTCCTTTAGCGGCTCCATGCCCGATTAGCCATTATTGCCCGAACCCGGCCCTTTACCTTCGGCCCGGCGCAACATTATGACGGCGGCACCTTTCCAAAGGACCGATCCATGCTCTGCCTTTTGCGTCCGCGCCATATATGGGACGCGCTTGCCTCCATCGCAATATTCGCAGCCGCGCCCGCCGTCGCGGCGACCAGCGAAACCCAGGCATGGCTGACCGAATCGCTGACGATCAAGGCCAGCGATGCCGACATTATCAGCCTCGACCTCAGCCAGCGCTTCCGCCGCGACGCCTCCAACGGCGGCCAGCAGACGACGCGAATCTTGATCGATCATCGAATCGCGACCGGCGTGCAGATCGGCGGCGGCCTTGCCTATTTCCATTCGGGGCCGGAGCAGGAAATGCGGCTGTTCCAGCAGGTGACGCTGACCAGGGGGATATGGCTTTCCCGCACCCGGATCGAACAGCGCTTTTTCGACACCGCCGACGAGGCAAGCTGGCGGCTGCGCCAGCGGGTGCAGGCATCCATCCCGCTCGATGCGGCGCAAAAATGGACATTGATCGCCACGACCGAGCTGATGTTCCACCTGAACCGCGCCCGCCCGAGCGACAAGACCGGCCTTGCCGTCATGCGCAACCAGATCGGCCTGCGCCATCCGATCGGCAAGGCGCTGGACGTGCAATTGCTCTATATGCGTCAGCAGACCTTCCGCGATGCCCGTCCCGATGCGGTCGCGCATATCCCCTGGTTGACATTGAACTGGAAAATCTGACCCTTCTTGGCCTTGCCTCACCCGCCCCTGCCATTAGGGAGGAGGCCATGAGTTCGCGCGCCCGTGTCATCCTGCTGAACGCCGCCCTGGGGCCGCTCGACTATCGCGTGCCGCACGGGATGAACGCCAGGCCCGGCAGCATCGTCGTCGCGCCGCTGGGGCCGCGCCAGATCGTCGGCGTGGTATGGGAAGAGGACAGCTTCCCCGATATCGAGACGGTGGGCGACAATCGCCTGCGCAATATCGTGGGGCTGGTCGATGCGCCGCCGGTGCCCGAAACGCTGCGCCGCCTGATCGAATGGACGGCGGACTATTATCTTGCCCCCATCGCCGCCGTGCTGCGCATGACGCTGGCGTCGATGGCGGCGCTGGAGGGCGCGCGGACCGTCATCGAATATCGCGCTACGGGTGAATTGCCGGACCGGATGACCGAGCAGCGCAGCCAGGCCATGGAGCGCATCGGTGAGCGGCAGGGGCTGATCCGCGAGCTGGCGATGATCGGCGGGGTGAGCGACGCGGTGATCCGCGGATTGATCAAGGCAGGCGCCTTCGAGGCGGTGGAGGTCAGCGTCGACACGCCCTTCCCCACGCCCGATCCCGATCACGCCCCGCCGCTCCTGTCGGACAAGCAGGGCGCGGCCGCAGACCAGTTCATCGACGCGGTCAGGGAACGGGCCTTCGCGCCTTTCCTGCTCGACGGCGTGACCGGATCGGGCAAGACGGAGGTCTATTTCGAAGCCATCGCCGCCGCCATTCGGGAAGGACGGCAGGTGCTGGTGTTGCTGCCCGAAATCGCGTTGACCGAGCCTTTCCTCGAACGGTTCGAAAAGCGCTTCGGCACCGTGCCGGTGAACTGGCACAGCGGCCTGCGCCAAAGCGAGCGCCGGCGCGCCTGGCGGGCAATCGCGGCGGGCGAGGCGGCGGTGGTCGTGGGCGCAAGATCGGCGCTGTTCCTGCCCTATCCCAATCTGGGCCTGATCGTCGTCGATGAAGCGCATGAAGCCAGCTTCAAGCAGGAGGACGGGGTTCATTATCACGCCCGCGACGTGGCGGTGATGCGGGGACTGATCGAGAAATTCCCCGTCATCCTCGCCTCCGCCACCCCCGCCATAGAGACGCGGCATCAGGTCGAACTGGGCCGCTATCGCGAGATCAAGCTGCCCTCCCGTTTTGGCGGCGCGCAAATGCCTACGATCGAGGGCGTGAACCTGCTGACCGACCCGCCGGAACGCGGGCGTTGGATCGCCCCACCGCTGGTCCGCGCCATCGACGAGAATATGGCGAAGGAAGAACAGAGCCTGCTCTTCCTCAACCGCCGGGGCTATGCGCCGCTGACGCTCTGCCGACATTGCGGTTATCGCTTCCAATGCCCCAATTGCACCGCCTGGATGGTCGAGCATCGGCTGACCCATCGCCTTGCCTGCCATCATTGCGGCCATGTCATCCCGGCCCCGCGCTTCTGCCCCGATTGCAAGGAGGAGGATTCGCTGGTCGCCTGCGGTCCCGGCGTCGAGCGGATTGCGGACGAGGTGAAGGCTCTCTGGCCCAATGCGCGCACCGCCATCGTCACCTCCGACACGCTCTGGTCCCCTGCCAAGGTGGCCGAATTCGTGAAGTCGGTAGAGGCGGGCGCAGTCGACATCATCATCGGCACGCAGCTCGTCACCAAGGGCTATCATTTTCCGAACCTGACGCTGGTGGGGGTGATCGACGCCGATCTGGGGCTGGAGGGCGGCGACCTGCGCGCGTCAGAGCGCACCTTCCAGCAGATCGTCCAGGTGGCGGGCCGCGCCGGGCGCGGACAGAAGCCGGGCCGCGTCTTCATCCAGACGCGCATGCCGGAGGCGGAAGTGATCAAGGCGCTGATCGCCGGCGACTCCGAACGTTTCTACGAAGTCGAGACAGCCAATCGCCGTCACGCCAACGCCCCGCCCTTCGGTCGCTTCGCCGCGATCATCGTTTCCAGCGAGAATGCCGACGAAGCCGCCGAAATCGCCCGGCTGATCGGCAAGTCGGCCCCGCTGATCGAAGGGATGCGCGTCTACGGACCCGCCCCCGCGCCGCTTTCAGTGCTGCGCGGACGGCATCGCCACCGCCTGCTGATCCACGCCACGCGGCAGGTCGACGTACAGGGCGCCATCCGCGAATGGCTGGGCAACCTCACATGGAAGTCGGGCACGCGCGTCGCGGTGGACGTCGATCCCTACAGCTTCATGTGATGGAAAGCCCCTGCGTCAACATCTGCAAGCTCGACAAGGCCGGGCGTGTCTGTACCGGCTGCGGTCGCACGACCGACGAAATCCGGCGCTGGACAGGCATGAGCAAGGCACAGCGGCGGACGATCATGGAACGGTTGAAGGGCTTTTCTTCTTAATCGCCTCCGCATCGAAACGCTTCTTGAGCGCCAGCGCCGCGTCGCGCATGCCGGAGGGACGCGGCGAATAGGCCAGCGGATCGAGCAACCGGGATGCCTCGGCATATTTCCCCCGCGCAGCCACCGCCTGCGCGTAATTCATGCGATATTCGGGGGAGCCGCACCCTCTGCAACGACCCAGCTCCATGCAATAGCATTGAACCAGGGCCGCGTTGATGGCGGATAGTCTGCTGTAAGAAAAGCGAAAAGCGGTGGTTCAGCCCTGTCTTTCCCGCTCCAGCAAGGCCTGCTTGCGCTGCGCGCCATAGGCATAGCCGCCCAGGCTCCCATCGCTCCGCAAGACCCGGTGGCAGGGAATCAGCACGGCCAGATTATTGTCGCCGCAAGCCGTTCCGGCGGCCCGCACCGCCCCCGGCCTGCCGATCGCCGCCGCGATTTCGCCATAGGTCCGCGTCTCCCCCGGCGGTATGGCCCGCAGGGCAGTCCACACCGCCTGCTGGAAAGCCGTTCCGCACAGGTCCATCGGCAAATCAGGCGCATGCGCCGGATCATCCACCAGCCGCGCAACCTGCTCCGCCAATCCTGACAACGCCTCGTCGGCCGGCAGGATCTCCGCCTTGGGGAAGCGCCGCCGCAAATCCGCTTCATCCTCGTCGAAGCTGATCCGGCACAGGCCTCGCGCCGTGCCCGCCACCAGCACCGGACCCAGGCTGGTCGGCACCACGGCATGGCGAATCGCCACGCCCCGGCCGCCATCCTTCCAGGCGCTG
This sequence comes from Sphingobium sp. SJ10-10, assembly GCF_036038995.2. Taxonomy (NCBI): domain Bacteria; kingdom Pseudomonadati; phylum Pseudomonadota; class Alphaproteobacteria; order Sphingomonadales; family Sphingobiaceae; genus Sphingobium; species Sphingobium sp. SJ10-10. The sequence goes on along the minus strand of NZ_CP158132.1, from coordinate 456,616 downwards.
GGCGTCATGCCCAGATGCCGCTCCGCATCGGCATAGGCGCGGCTGGGCGCATTATAGCCCGCTTCATAGATGGCGCCGGTGACGCTGCCCCCTTCCTCCAGCGCGTTTTTCAGCCGTTCGGTGCGCAGCGACCGGGCGTAGGCGGCAGGCGTCATGCCCGTTTCCCGCTTGAACAGCCTGTGGAAATGATGCGGCGCATAGCCTGCATGACCGGCCACTTCCTCCAGCGAAGGCAGCGTTTCGGCGGCGGCGATAAAAGCGACCGCGGCCTCCACCGCCAGCCGGTCGCGTCCCACCTCATCGGGGCGGCAGCGCAGGCAGGCGCGGAAACCCGCTGCCCGCGCCGCCTCCGGGTCAGGCAGGAAGATCATATTCTCCCGCCTGGGGTGCCGCGCGGCGCAGCTTGGCTTGCAATAGATGCCGGTGGTCAGCACGGCGCCCACGAACCGCCCGTCGAAGCCGCGATCCCGGCGCAGAAATGCGTCCCAGCAGGCATCGGCATCCGGCATGGCATGCATCGGGGCTTGGGGCTGTCTCATCTCGGTCATAGATAGGGCATAGCTGATGGGAAGACATCAGACTTCCCGCCGCTTGCGGTCAAAAAGCGGTTTCGCGCATTTCCGCATTGCCTCAATCCCACCATCGCATATGAATGCCGCCAATCATGGTCGCACTACTCCGTCGCCTCGCCCTAATCCTTGCTCTTGCCGCGCCCTTGAGCGCGCGCGCCGAGCAGCAGGATATCGCCGCCGCCGCCCGCGGGGTGGTCCGCGTCGTGCTGGTGGCGACCAACGGCTCCGACGCCTATTTCGTGGGGCATGGCAGCGGCTTTGCGGTCGCGCCGGACAAGATCATCACCAACGCCCATGTGGTCGAGCTGATGCGGGAGGAAAAAAATCTCGTCATCGGCGTCATCCCTTCGGAGGGGACCAAGACCTATGGCGGCAAGATCATCGCCTTTTCGGCCGGCAACGACCTGGCGCTGATCCAGTTGGAGGAAGGCAGGCTGCCGGTCAGCACCTTCTACGCTGGGGCGGTCAGCGATGGGCAGCATGTCACCGCCATAGGCTATCCCGGCACGGTCGACCGCGCCCAGGGTCTGGGCCTCAAGCAGTTGGTCGAACCGCTGGGCACGGTGAAGACCAGCGGCAATGTCTCCTCCGGCCGGGCGAGCCAGAATTTCGATACGGTGCTGCATACCGCGCCGCTCGCGGCGGGCAATAGCGGCGGCCCGCTGGTGGACGATTGCGGCCGGGTGCTGGGGGTCAACAGTTTCGGTTCCGTGTCGGACGGCAATGATGCGGAGTTCGGATTTGCGGTGTCGTGGCGGGAAATCGCATCCTTCCTGCGGCAAGCAGGCGTTGCATCGCTGCATACCGTCGTCCCCTGCCGGTCGATGGCGGAAGCGGACGCCGCCGAAGCCGCCCTCACCCAGCGCGAGGATGCGCGGAGCGAGCAATCCGAACGCGCCCGCGCCGATGCCCGCGAAGCCGCGATCAACAAGGCCCGCGACACCGCCGAGCGCGATGTCATCTCCGCCCGGGAGAACGCCATGGCCGGCGCGGCTGTGCTGCTGGCGCTGGCCGTGCTGGGGCTTGGCGCGGGCGGCCTTTTCTACAGCCAGGGACGGGAAAAACGCGCGACCTGGTGGCTGGCGGGCGGCGGCCTGCTGCTGTTCGGCGCGATCGGGCTGTTCTTCCTGAAGCCAAGCTTCTCCAGCATCGACGAACGCATCCAGTTGCCCGAGGACAAGAGCGTCACCGGCAACAATGCCTATGCCTGGGCAGGCGACAATATCTGTCGCGTGGACGTGAATCGCAGCCGGCTCACCATATCGGAACCCAATGACATCGGGTTCCACTGGGCCGAAGGCGGCTGCGTCGACGGCAACACCCAATATGTCTCGTCCGGCACCGGCTGGCAGCGGGCGAACGTGCCCGACGACCATGGTTTCGTGACGGTCAGCCGCTTCGATCCAGCCACGGGCATGCTGCGAGTCCAGCGCTGGCTGCCCGATATCGACACCATGGCCAAGATCCGTGCGCTTGGGGACGGGCCGATCAAGGGCTGCGGCAGCGATTCCACGCTGCTGGCGAAAATCGCCTCGTTGCAGAGCGATCTTGCCGCCCTGCTGCCCGCCCAGCCCAATGAGCGCATCGTCTATCATTGCCAAAAGGGTCGGCTCGCTCCGGCCGTCCGGTGAAGACGGCCTATAAAATCCTCGATTCGGGCGTCATAAAAACTCAGTCAAATCGCGATGTTTTCATCCGAACGGTCGAATCGCGTTCCATGACTTGCATAGTCACAATCCCACTGCTAACCGGCCCCCCAACAGGGGACCGGGACGGATCAGAACCGCGCCCCCTTTTTGCATGACCGGCAAATCAAATGCCAGGAAATCAAGTGGAGGACGGTAAGCGCGTGGAGACTACCGGCGGTATTCAGGCTAGCCTCAGCGGCCGCTATGCGGTGGCGCTGTTCGATCTGGCCCGCGACGGCAAGACGCTCGACACCGTCGCGGCGAGCTTGGCGGCGCTCAAGGCGGCTTTGGCCGAATCGACTGATTTCAAGGGGTTGATCAACAGCCCCGTCCTCAGCCGCGACGCAGCAGGCAAGACGATCGCGGCAGTCGCATCCTCCATGGGGATCGATGCGCTGACGACGAAATTTCTCGGCGTGCTTGCTGAGAACCGTCGCCTGTCGCAGCTTCCCGCCGTCATCCGCGCCTATGAGACGCTGCTGTCGAATCACAAGGGCGAAGCCCGCGCCGAAGTGACGAGCGCCCATCCGCTCAGCAAAACCCAGATTACCGCTCTGCAAAAGAGCCTCAAGGCCCGTGTCGGCCGCGACGTCGCGGTCGATGAAAAGGTCGATCCCGCGATCCTGGGCGGGCTGGTCGTCAAGATCGGCAGCCAGATGATCGATTCCTCCATCCGCACCCGTTTGAATAGTCTCGCTTTGGCGATGAAAGGCTGAACATGGATATCAACGCCGCAGAAATTTCGAAGGTCATCAAGGACCAGATCGCCAATTTCGGCACCGAAGCGCAGGTGAGCGAAGTCGGTTCCGTGCTGACCGTGGGTGACGGCATCGCCCGCGTCCATGGCCTAGACAACGTCCAGGCGGGCGAAATGGTCGAGTTCGCCAACGGCGTGCAGGGCATGGCGCTGAACCTCGAAGCCGACAATGTCGGCGTCGTGATCTTCGGCTCGGACGCCGAGATCAAGGAAGGCGACACCGTCAAGCGTACCGGCACCATTGTGGACGTGCCGGTCGGCAAGGGTCTGCTCGGCCGCGTTGTCGACGGCCTCGGCAACCCGATCGACGGCAAGGGTCCGATCGAGTATACTGAGCGCAAGCGCGTCGAAACGAAGGCTCCGGGCATCATCCCCCGCAAGTCGGTGCACGAACCCGTGCAGACCGGCCTCAAGGCCATCGACGCCCTCGTCCCCGTCGGCCGCGGCCAGCGCGAGCTGATCATCGGCGACCGCCAGACCGGCAAGACCGCCGTCGCGATCGATACCTTCATCAACCAGAAGGGCATCAACGCTTCGGGTGACGAAAGCAAGAAGCTCTACTGCATCTACGTCGCCATCGGCCAAAAGCGCTCGACTGTCGCGCAGATCGTCAAGCAGCTCGAAGAAAATGGCGCGATGGAATATTCCATCGTCGTCGCCGCCACCGCTTCGGAGCCCGCTCCGCTCCAGTATCTGGCGCCCTATACCGGCGTCACCATGGGCGAATATTTCCGCGACAACGGCATGCATGCCGTGATCGTGTATGACGACCTTTCCAAACAGGCCGTCTCCTATCGCCAGATGTCGCTGCTGCTGCGCCGTCCTCCGGGCCGCGAAGCCTACCCCGGCGACGTGTTCTACCTGCACAGCCGCCTGCTGGAGCGCGCGGCGAAGATGAACGACGCCAACGGCGCCGGCTCGCTGACCGCGCTGCCGATCATCGAGACGCAGGCGGGCGACGTGTCGGCCTACATCCCGACCAACGTAATCTCGATCACCGACGGCCAGATCTTCCTCGAAACCAACCTCTTCTACCAGGGCATCCGTCCGGCCATCAACGTCGGCCTGTCGGTGTCGCGCGTCGGCTCGGCCGCGCAGACCAAGGCGATGAAGAAGGTTTCCGGCTCGATCAAGCTGGAGCTGGCCCAGTATCGCGAAATGGCGGCCTTCGCCCAGTTCGGCTCGGACCTCGACGCTTCGACCCAGAAGCTGCTGAACCGTGGCGCCCGCCTGACGGAACTGCTCAAGCAGGCCCAGTTCTCGCCGCTGCCCTTCGAGGAGCAGACCGCGTCGATCTTCGCGGGCACCAACGGCTATCTGGACAGCGTGCCGGTCAAGGATGTGACGCGGTATGAGGAGCTGATGCTCGCTTACCTGCGCCACGACCATGCCGATGTCCTCGCCGCGATCCGCGACAGCAAGGATCTGGGTGATGAGCCGAAGGCGAAGCTGAAGGCGGCGCTCGATAGCTTCGGCAAGACTTTCGCGTAAAAGCACCAACCCGTCATTCCCGCGAAGGCGGGAACCCACCTCCTGACCGAGCGCCCAGACGCAACGCAAGGGAGATGGATCCCCGCTTCCGCGGGGATGACGGAAAAAGGAAGAACGAAGCTTCGATAATGCTGACTGCCCATTCCCTCCTTGCCTGGACCGTCATGGCGATCGGTCTGGTGCTGCTGCCGGGACCGGACACCATGTTGGTGGCTGGTCACGCGGCACGGCGCGGGCTGAAGGCGGGAATGGCGGCGATCGGCGGCATCCAGCTCGGCGGGCTGTTCTACATGGCGCTGTGCGGCTTCGGCTTCCTGAGCGTGCTGAACGCGGTGCCGGGGCTGTTCATGGCGGTGAAGATCGCGGGCGCGATCTACCTCGCCTGGCTCGGCCTTTCGATGCTGCGCGGCGCCGTGAAGCCCTCGCCCGCTTCGGAAGCGCCCAAGCTGCGGATCGGCGGATCGCCCTTCGCTCAGGGTTTCATCAGCACCGTGCTGAACCCGAAGGTCGCGATCTTCTTCCTCGCCGCGCTGCCGCAGTTCGTCGGCACCGGCCCGGACGCGCCGTGGCAGGGCATGCTGCTGATCGCGATCGTTTATGGGCTGGGCTTCTTCTGGTGCGCCCTTCTGGCGGCCCTTGCCACCAAGGCGGGCCGCAAGGTCGGGCAGAGCAGCGCGATGCGCTGGTTCGAAGGCGCCATGGGCGTCGGTTTCTTTGGTCTCGCGGGCCGTCTGGCCCTTGCTCGGAATGTTTGAACTATGGCTAGCCTCAAGGAACTGAAGCTGCGCATCGGGTCGGTGAAGTCGACCCAGAAGATCACCAAGGCCAAGCAGATGGTCGCCGCCGCGAAGCTGCGCAAGGCGCAGGCCGCAGCTGAAGCCGCCCGCCCCTATAGCAGCCGTCTGAAGGCAGTCGTCGCCTCGCTGGCTTCGAAGATCGCCGGCGGTTCGGGCGAAGGCGCCTCCCCGCTGCTGGCCGGCACCGGCAAGGATGAAGTCCATCTGCTGGTCGTCGCCAACTCCGACCGTGGTCTGGCCGGCGCGTTCAACGCGAACATCGTCAAGGCCGCCCGCGCCAAGGCGCAGGAACTGATCGACGCGGGCAAGACCGTCCGCTTCTATCTGATCGGCCGCAAGGGCCGTCCGGTCATCAACCGCACCTTCCCCGGCATGATCGTCGCCCAGTTCGACACCACCGGCGCCAAGGAACCCGGCTATTCGCAGGCCGAAGAAATCGCGCATGAGCTGACGCAGATGTATCTGAACGGCAAGTTCGACGTCGCGCATCTCTTCTTCTCGCGCTTCAAGTCGGCCCTCGCTCAGATCCCGACCGAGCAGCAGATCATCCCGGTCAAGATCCCCGAGGACGCCGACCGCAACGCCATCGCCGCGACGGTGGAATATGAGCCGAGCGAGGAAGCGATCCTCGACGACCTGCTGCCGCGCAACATCACGGTGCAGATCTTCAAGGCGCTGCTGGAAAACAACGCGTCCGAACAGGGCGCGTCGATGACCGCCATGGACAATGCGACGCGCAATGCCGGCGACCTCATCAACAAGCTGACCATTCAGTATAACCGCAGCCGTCAGGCCGCGATCACCACCGAACTCGTCGAAATCATCTCGGGCGCCGAAGCCCTCTAAGATCACGCACGCAAGGAAGCAGTCATGGCAACCACCAACAATGTAGGCCGCATCTCGCAGGTCATCGGCGCCGTCGTCGACGTGACCTTCCCCGATGCGGTGCCGTTCATTCTCTCGGCGCTGGAAACCAGCAACAACGGCCAGCGCCTGGTGCTGGAAGTCGCCCAGCATCTGGGTGAGAACACGGTTCGCACCATCGCGATGGACTCGACCGACGGTCTGACCCGTGGTCAGGAAGTGACCGACACCGGCGCGCAGATCCGCGTTCCGGTCGGCCCGGCCACGCTCGGCCGCATCCTGAACGTCGTCGGTGAGCCGATCGACGAGCGCGGCCCGGTGGAAACCACTCTCTCCGCGCCGATCCACGCCAAGGCGCCCGAGTTCGTCGACCAGTCGACCGACGCCAGCATCCTCGTCACCGGCATCAAGGTCATCGACCTTCTCGCCCCTTACGCGAAGGGCGGCAAGATTGGCCTGTTCGGCGGCGCGGGCGTCGGCAAGACCGTGCTCATCCAGGAACTGATCAACAACATCGCGAAGGGCCATGGCGGCACCTCCGTGTTCGCGGGCGTCGGTGAACGGACCCGCGAGGGCAACGACCTTTATCACGAGTTCCTCGACGCTGGCGTTATCGCCAAGGACGCCGACGGCAACGCGATTTCCGAAGGTTCCAAGGTGGCGCTGGTTTACGGCCAGATGAACGAGCCGCCGGGCGCCCGTGCGCGCGTCGCCCTGTCGGGCCTGACCATCGCGGAATATTTCCGCGATCAGGAAGGTCAGGACGTGCTGTTCTTCGTCGACAACATCTTCCGCTTCACCCAGGCGGGCGCGGAAGTGTCGGCTCTGCTCGGCCGTATTCCTTCGGCCGTGGGCTATCAGCCGACCCTCGCCACCGACATGGGCGCCCTTCAGGAGCGCATCACCTCGACCAACAAGGGTTCGATCACCTCGGTGCAGGCCGTGTACGTCCCCGCGGACGACTTGACCGACCCGGCGCCCGCGACCTCGTTCGCGCACTTGGACGCCACCACCGTTCTCAACCGCGCCATTTCGGAACTGGGCATCTATCCGGCGGTCGACCCGCTGGATTCGACCAGCCGCGTTCTGGAACCCCGCGTCGTGGGGCAAGAGCATTATGAAACCGCCCGCGCGGTTCAGGCGATCCTGCAGAAGTACAAGTCGCTTCAGGACATCATCGCGATCCTGGGCATGGACGAGCTGTCGGAAGAGGACAAGTTGACCGTCGCCCGCGCGCGCAAGATCCAGAAGTTCCTGTCGCAGCCCTTCCACGTTGCGGAGGTCTTCACCGGCATCTCGGGCAAGTTCGTCCAGATCGAAGACACGGTGAAGTCGTTCAAGGCCGTGGTCGAAGGCGAATATGACCACCTGCCCGAAAACGCCTTCTACATGGTCGGCGGCATCGACGAAGCCATCGAAAAGGCAAAGAAGCTGGCTGCCGAAGCGGCGTAAGACTTCTTATTCTCCCCTCCCTTTCAAGGGAGGGGATCAAGGGGTGGGTGGTGAGCGAAGCGAACCGGTAACCTATCCCGACAGGTTGCAGGCGATTGCTGCGCAATCGCATCCACCCCCGGCCCCTCCCTTAAAAGGGAGGGGGGAGTTTATTTGATGGCACTGCATTTCGAACTCGTGACCCCGGAAAAGCTCGTCCGCTCGGAAGAGGTCTATCAGGTGGTCGTCCCTGGCACCGATGGCGACTTCGGCGTGCTGGAGGGCCACGCGCCCTTCATGTCGACCGTCCGCGACGGCGCGATCCAGATCTTCGCCAGCGCGAGTTCCGCGCCTGAAGTCATCCCGGTTCGCGGCGGCTTTGCCGAAGTGAATGAAAAGGGACTGACCGTCCTTGCGGAGCATGCCGGCTGACAAGCCACAGAACGCCCGCTCCCGTCACAAGCAAAAGGCCGCCCCCCGTATCGGAGCGCGGCCTTTTTGGTTAGCAGCTCCTTAACTTTGCGCCGGTAATCGGATGCTCAATTGGGGAGTATCGATGTCCTATATGTTCCAAGACCTTGCAGGCCTTGCTCTCGCCACATTGCTGGCGCCGCTGGTCTTGTATTTGCCGGGTCTGGGCCTTGTCCGCCTGCTATCCCGAGCGGGACTTGCGATCGAAACCTATTGGCAGCGAATCGGCTGGGCCATGCTGCTCGGCCTCGCGATCCTGCCCGTCTTCGACACGCTGCTGATCCGCGTCGCGGGCATTCCGGGCATGCTCCTGTTGAACGGCATGCTCGCCCTTTGGGGGATGCCCTTGCTTAAGGGCCGGGACCGGATCACATACCTTATTCCCTTTCTTTTGCTTGCCCTCATCTGGTGGTTGATCTGCGCCTGGAGCCTCGTCGATGTCGACATAGAGGGTAAGCTTTATCAAAGCCTGATCGCGGTCGACATGGTCAAGCATGCCGCTGTGGTGGAGCAGATCGTCCACCACAGCATCCCGTTTGGAGATCCCTTTTTCGCGCGTGATGGCATCGCAGGCTATTATCATTATTTCTATGCATGGCCCGCCGCGATCAAATGGATTGGCGGAGAAGCGATCAGCGCCCGCATGGCTTTCAGCGGTACGATCTACTGGACAGGTTTCGGCGTGGTGGCGCTCCTTTGGCGCGTTGCCGCCGATGCCGCCTTCATCCGTCCCGGTCGCGGCCCACGCCTGTTGCTGTTGGCCGCCATCCTGTGTTTCGTCGCGGGCGCCGACCTGTTGTTCATGCTTTTGCGCTATCTTGTGGTCCATCGCATCGAACCGGAACTCGATAGCTGGAACACGGAAATCCGCATGTTGGGGACGTCCGTTCTTTGGGTGCCGCATCATGTATCCGCGATGGCCGCTACATGGACAGGGATGTTGCTGGTAACACGGGCCACGCCACGTAACCGGCTATTGCTCGGCTCGGCAGCGGGAGCCGCCTTCGCGACCATGTTTGGCGAGTCGGTATGGATCGCCCTGGCCATTGCGCCGCTGCTCATGGGGTGGACAATCCTGCGATTGTCGCGACGGGACTTCACGCTATTCATAGCGGGGGCGATCGCTCTCCTGCTGTCGTTCCCGCAATTGCACGACATCATTCACGGCCGCGCGCCAGAAACCTTTCCTATCGCCTTCAGCGTCCGGCCCTTCACTGTTCTCTTCGCGGCCGATACGCCGACGACGCAGCTTTGGTGCTTGATCCTTCTCCCCCTTAACTATGGGCTGGAATTCGGCCTTTGCGGTCTGGGCGCCTATCTCTACTGGCGCAGGCACCGGCGGCCGGACAGCCAGGGTCTGGCCGTTCGCCAACTTCTGTTGTGGAGCACGATCACCGCGCTATTTATCGCCAGCTTCTTCAAATCCGTCATCATCAACAATGATCTGGGCTGGCGCGCCGTTCTTTTTCCCGTAATGGCGGTGCTGATCTGGACCCTGAGACTGGCTCAGAGCGTCCCGTCCATCCGCCAACTCCACCCGATGGCGCTTGCACTTCTGGCATTGGGTTCAGCCGGAACAGCCTGGGATCTGTTTGGCATGCGCCTCATTCGACTGCCCCTGTTTGCGGTACGGCCGATCGGGCTCAATAACTCCCCGTCCACCAGCTATGCGCAACGACAGGCCTATGAATGGGCAGATCGCCATCTGCCGCCCGATGCCGTGTTGCAGCACAATCCCTCCATTACGTTAAGAGCCGTCGATTTCGGTCTTTACGGTCGCCATTGGCCTGCCGTCGCTGATGAGCAGGCCTATCTTTTCGGCGCCGGGGTAAAAGCGACCGCAGATCGCATGGCCTTGCTGTCTCCGATCTTTACCCGCCCTCTCCCCGCACAGGACACCCTCCGCCGCGTCCGCACCGCGCATATCGACTATCTGCTGTTCGCTCAGCGCGATCCAATCTGGCGCCTCCATGGCGGACCGCCCGCAGCCTTCCCCTGCGTATATCGCTCGCAGTTCATCTGCATCGCCCCCGTGCCAAAGGCTGATCGTCCATGAAAACCCTCATCACGCTCGTCCTCGCCTATGCGCTGACGATGGCGATCGGCTTCCTCCTTTATATCGGCCTGATCCGCAGCCCGTTGCTAAGCGATGTCGGCATCCTCTTCTATCGGGGGATCATCATCGCGGGCCTTGCCGCCCTGCTGATGCTGATCGCTGGCCTGCTGCTACGTCACCGGCCGCGATTGGACCATCCCACCCTGGTCGGCGCGATTGCCCTCTCGCTGTCTTTCAACATCTGCTTCCTCATCACCTTCCCCGTGACCTTCGACCGGTCGATCACCATGTTCCTGCTCGCCCGGATCGAGCGCCATGACGGGGCGTTGGACACCGCCAGGCTGGAGCAGCTCTATGTGCGGGAATATCTGGGCGATATGCGCCAGATCGACCGGCGCGTGGCGGAACAGACCCTGTCCGGCAATATCCGCATCGACCAGGGACGCATCCATATCACCCCGCAGGGGCGGCGCCTGCTGGCCGGTGGGCGGATGATCGGTGGCTGGTTCGGCGCCGACCCGCGTTTCGTTACCGCGCCTTCGCCGGCTCCACGCCATTAGCCATTTATCAAAGTTTCCACTCTATTCACCTTTAACAATCAGAGCTGATCCAGATCATTTCGGCGGAGAATTATGAGCGCGTTTGGACGAAAAAATGGACCCGCCGGCATCAAGCCGGGTTTCGGCATCGCTCGGCCAATGCAGGGAGGCGCGCCCAAGGAGGAGATCAAGGGCGGCGAGCAATTCCCGCCGCTGGACATGACGGCGCTGCCCACGGACGCCCCGCTCGATCCCCTTTCCGCGCCGACCGGCCAGATGCTGCGCAATGCCGATGCGATGCAGCGCCTGTCGGATCGCGCCAATGCCGAACATGCCGTCGATACCGGGCCGCAGGGCTTTGAAGCATCAGTCCACAAGATCAAGGAGCAGGTGCTGCCCCGCCTGCTGGAGCGCGTCGATCCTGAAGCCGCCGCGACGCTGACCAAGGATGAACTGGCCGAGGAATTCCGGCCGATCATCATGGAAGTGCTGGCCGAACTCAAACTGACCCTGAACCGGCGCGAGCAGTTCGCGCTGGAAAAGGTGCTGGTCGACGAGCTTCTGGGCCTCGGCCCGCTCGAAGAATTGCTGTCCGATCCGGACGTCACCGATATCATGGTCAACGGCCCCGACCAGACCTATATCGAAAAGAAGGGCAAGCTCCAGATCGCGCCGATCAAGTTCCGCGACGAGGAGCATCTGTTCCAGATCGCCCAGCGCATCGTGAACAAGGTCGGCCGCCGCGTCGACCAGACCACGCCGCTGGCCGACGCCCGCCTGCCAGACGGTTCCCGCGTGAACGTGATCGTGCCGCCGCTGTCGCTGCGCGGCACCGCCATCTCGATCCGTAAATTTTCCGCCAAGCCGATCACCATCGACATGCTCGCCCAGTGGGGCGCGATGAGCCAGAAAATGGCCACCGCGCTCAAGATTGCGGGCGCCTGCCGCTTCAACATCGTGATCTCAGGCGGCACCGGTTCGGGCAAGACCACCATGCTCAATGCGCTCTCAAAGATGATCGATCCGGGCGAGCGCGTGCTGACCATCGAGGACGCGGCCGAACTGCGTCTGCAACAGCCGCACTGGCTGCCGCTCGAAACCCGTCCGCCAAACCTGGAGGGCCAGGGCGCGATCACCATTGGCGACCTCGTCAAGAACGCCCTGCGTATGCGTCCCGACCGCATCATCCTGGGCGAAATTCGTGGCGCGGAGTGTTTCGATCTGCTCGCCGCGATGAACACGGGCCATGACGGCTCCATGTGCACGCTCCACTCCAACAGCCCGCGCGAATGCCTGGGCCGTATGGAGAATATGATCCTGATGGGCGACATCAAGATCCCCAAGGAGGCGATTTCCAAGCAGATCGCGGACTCGGTCGACCTGATCGTGCAGGTGAAGCGCCTGCGCGACGGTTCGCGCCGCGTCACCAACGTCACCGAGGTGATCGGCATGGAAGGCGACGTGATCGTCACCCAGGAACTGTTCAAGTTCGAATATCATGACGAGGATGACAGCGGGAAGATCATCGGAGAATATCGCTCCATGGGCCTGCGTCCTTACACGCTCGACAAGGCGCGGATGTTCGGTTTCGACCAGCCTTTCCTGGAAGCCTGCCTGTAACGACCGGCCCGTAAAAGCCGATCTGTGACAATCTGTTGCCGGCGGGACATTTCTCGCCGGCCCGCTTGCGCCAGCCCCGCATCGCCGGCACATCATCCCCTCTCCCCGTGAAGAGAGGATTGCCGATGAACCGTCTCGCCCGCGCCGCCCTGTTGCTGACCGGCCTCTCCCTGCCCCTGCTTCCCCTGGCCGCCCAGCATTCGGGGCACCATCAGGCGGCCGATCCGATCGCAGCCGCAATTGCAGCCCCCAGCCGCACGCCTGCCAATATCGCGCGCGACAAATACCGCCACCCAGCCGAAACGCTCGCCTTTTTCGGGGTGAAACCAGACCAGACCGTGGTCGAATATGCCCCCAGCGGCGGCTGGTACACGGAAATCCTGGCGCCCTTGCTCCGCGACAAGGGTATCTTCTACGCGCTCCAGCCGACAGGCCGCTACCTGGACGGCTACAAGGCATTTCTGGCCGCAAAGCCGGAGATTTACGGCAAGGTGAAGCTGGTTCCCTTTCCCGACCAGACCAGCCTGATCCCGGCAGGCAGCGTCGACACGCTCCTCACCTTCCGCAATGTCCATAATATGGTGATGGGCGGCACCGAGACGGCGACGTTCAAGGCTTTCTACGATCTGCTCAAGCCGGGCGGGACGCTAGGTATCGTCGATCATCGCCTGCCCGAAGGGCGCGATACGGCGCAGGAAAAGACCAGCGGTTACCTCAAGGTTTCGACCATCCGCCGTCTCGCGGAAGCGGCCGGGTTCGAATATGCCGGATCGTCGGAGATCAATGCCAATCCCAGAGACACCGCCGATTGGGAGAAGGGCGTGTGGACGCTCCCCCCGACCCTGCGCAATGGGGAAGTCGACAAGGTGAAATATCTTGCCGTCGGGGAAAGCGATCGGATGACGCTGCGATTTCGCAAGCCGGTGAAGTAATCCGGCACCTAAGCTATTGCGTCCTCCCGCGGCGGGACTAAGGCGGTCGCGTGCCGTCCCTTTCCCCTTTCAGTCGTCCGCATCGCCCGCTCACCGCCATCGGCCTTCGGCTGGTCGCGGTGATCTGCCTGTCGATCATGTTCGTGACGGTCAGGCTGGTAGATGCACGCGGCGTGCATCTGGTCGAATCGCTGTTCTACCGGCAGGCGCTGGCGCTGCCCGTGGTCTTCGCCTGGATCGTTGCGACCACCGGCGCCGGATCGATCCGCACTCGGCGCATCGGGGTTCATGCCACGCGCATGGTCGTCGGCTTGACCGGCATGGTGCTGAATTTCCTGTCCTATATCCTGCTGCTCCCGGCGGAGGCGGTCACCATCGGTTTCACCATGCCGATCTTCGGCACCATATTGTCTGCCCTGATCCTGCGCGACGCGACTGGCGTGCACCGGTGGAGCGCCGTTCTGGTCGGATTTCTGGGCGTGATCGTGATGGTCCGGCCGGATGCGGGGCATTTCCCCGCAATCGGCGTCGCCGTGGCCCTTTCCGCCGCGTTCATCACCGCCAGCGTCAGCCTGCTTCTGCGCGAACTTGGGCGGACGGAAAATGCCGGGGTGATCGTCTTCTGGTTCACCCTGCTGTCCCTGCCGCCGCTGGGCGCTGCCCTGCCATTCTATGGACAGACCCATGACGCCGCGACCTGGGGGCTGCTGCTGCTGATCGGCGTGACGGGAGGGATCGCGCAAATCTGCATGACCGCCGCCTTGCGCTGGGCGCCTGTGTCGGTGGTGCTGCCGATGGACTATAGCTCGATCGTCTGGACGACGCTGCTCGGCTGGGCGATCTGGGGCAATTGGCCGATGACGACGACCTGGATCGGCGCGGCCCTGATCATTGCAAGCGGCCTTTATATCGCCTGGCGCGAACATGTCCGCGCCAGACGATTCCGATCAGCCTAGCAGTTCCGCATCCAGGCTGATCTGCGCATTCAGCAGCTTCGAAACCGGGCAATTGGCCTTCGCCTTGGCCGCCAGTTCCTGAAACTGCGCATCGTCCGCGCCCGGGATGGTCGCTTTCAGGCTCAGCCTGCTCGCGGTGATGGCGAAACCGCCCTCCTGCTGCTCCAGCGTCACGACGGCGTTCGTCTCCATCTTCTCCGCCGTCAGCCCGGCCTCACCCAAAATCAGCGACAGCGCCATGGTGAAGCAGGAGGCATGGGCGGCGGCGATCAGTTCCTCGGGATTGCTGCCCGGCACCCCTTCGAAGCGCATCGCAAAGCCATAGGGATGCGCGTCCAGCGCGCCGCTCTGGGTCGAAATCGCGCCCTTGCCGTCCTTCAGACCGCCGCTCCACACTGCCGATCCGCTGCGATTGATCTTCATGACCGTCCTCCTGTCTGCGGATGGGGAACCCCGCCGCCGCCCCTTGGTTTCATCACCATAGCGCGATTCTTTCGCAGGAGAGTGACAATGTCTGACTTAGTTGGGGCCGAATTGGCCGCGGAAAATCATCACGACCTGATCGCATCCGACCGGGTTGAAGGCACCACCGTCAATAATCGCCAGGGCGAGAAACTGGGCCATATCTCCAATTTCATGGTCGACAAGCGAAGCGGACAGGTGCGCTATGCCGCGCTGTCCTTCGGCGGCTTTCTGGGCATGGGCAACGATCATTATCCGCTGCCCTGGTCGATGTTGAGCTACGACACCGACAAGGGCGGCTATGTCGTCGATCTGGCTAAGGAAACCCTGGACGACGCGCCCCGGCATCTGCCCGACGAACGGCCCGATTATGACGACGCCTATGGCCGCAGCGTCTTCCAATATTATGGGCTGATCTACCCCTGGTGACGGGTCTCAAACGCCGTAGATGGGCGCACAAAGGAGGTATTGAGCGACCCTTCCGGCTACATGAACGCCAGATGAATCGGGCTGCCCAGATTCCGACACATTTTGTCGCTTGACCATTGTCTACTGGATAAATAGAATTATCTCTCCCTCGACAATAGGACGAGGATCTGACCATGGAGCGATTCGGACATTCAGGTGACGCGCGCCAGCCGGTCGTGCTGACCATACCGGGTCTCAACAATAGCGGACCCGATCATTGGCAGACGCTGTGGGAAAAAACGCGCGGGGATTGCGAACGCGTCGATCTGGGAAGCTGGGCCAGCCCCAGCCGCAATAGCTGGGTCACGCGGCTGGACGCGGCGATCCGGGCGGCGGACGGACCGATCATCCTGGCCGCGCACAGCCTGGGCTGCCTGGCGGTCGCCTGGTGGGGCGCGTTGCAGAGCCAGGCCTATGGCTGGCCGGTGACCGGCGCGCTGCTGGTGGCGCCGCCCGATTGCGACCGGATGGAAACGCCCGAGACGATCGGCGGCTTCGGCCCCACGCCGCGCGCGCAACTGCCCTTCCCGTCGATCGTCGTGGCCAGCCGCAACGACCCCTATATCTTCTTCGAACGCGCCCATAGCGTCGGCAAGAATTGGGGCAGCAGCTTCGTCGACGCGGGCTTTTGCGGGCATATCAACGCGGAAGCTGGCCTGGGCGAATGGCGCTTCGGTCAAGCCTTGCTCGAAAAACTGATCGACAATGCGCATGAGCAGGCCTCTGCGATGCGCCAATTACGGCCCGCCATCCCGCTGGCGCATCAGGAGCGGCGATTGGCGGCGCTGCGGGTCAACGGCTAGATTTTTTCCGGGGCGCGACAAGAGAAACTTGAGCGCCCCTTATATTTGCTTTTTTGTCTATCAATACAGTTGAGATAAAGAGCGGTTAAGAGGTGTTTATGAGTGAAAACCGATCGATTGAATTTGCCCGCAACGGCCGCAGCGAAGGGCAGCGCCACGACATCGCCGTCAGCATCGAAAAGGTGCGCAGCGTGCTGGAGGCGCTTCGTTTCGGATCTGTCACGCTGACCGTGCATGACGCGCGCGTGGTGCAGATCGACGTCACGGAAAAGACGCGCCTGACCGCCTGAAGGAACAGCGGGGGCACAAGAATACGGGGTTGCTGAACAAGGCCCGCAAGAGGGCTGAATATAAGTGGCAAGGGGTGGGCCACATTTTCCATTCCCAGACCAACGGCTTTGAGCGGATCACCGCAGAGGCCGCGATCAACATTCACCGGACATCCGGAAGGGGAATATCCATGATTGCGCGTTTTCTGTTGCTCGCCGGCGTGGCGAGCGCATCCTTCATTGCGTCCACCGCATCTGCGCAGGACGCGCCTCAACCCGTTGCGGACAGCGCTGAACAAGCCACTGCCCGCGGGGAAGTGATCATCGTCACCGCCCGCCGCCGCGCGGAAACCGCGCAGGAGGTGCCGCTGGCGATCTCCGTGATTCGCGGCGACAGCATTGAGGCGACCGGCAATTTCAACGTCGTGAAGCTCCAGCAACTGGCGCCGACGCTTCAGGTCTACACCACCAACCCGCGCAACACCTCGGTCAACATCCGCGGCCTTGGCGTGCCGTTCGGCCTGACCAGCGACGGCTTCGAGCAGGGCGTCGGCATCTATGTCGACGACGTTTACAACAGCCGCGTCGCCGCCGCGACCTTCGACTTCCTCGATGTCGCCCAGGTCGAAGTGCTGCGCGGTCCGCAAGGTTCGCTCTACGGCAAGAACACCACGGCAGGCGCGATCAACATCACGACCAACCAGCCGACCTTCGATTTCGAGGGCCGCGCCGAGCTGACCGTCGGCAACCTCAACTACAAGCAGGCGAAGGCCGCCATTTCCGGCCCGCTGTCGGACACGATCGCCGCCCGCATCGCCGTCGCCGCGACCAGCCGCCGGGGCACGATCTACAACGTCACGTCCCAGCGCTGGATCAACGAGCAGGACAATCTGGGCCTTCGCGGGCAACTGCTGTTCAAGCCGACCGACAATTTCAGCCTCACTTTGTCGGGCGACTACAGCAAGCAGGACCCGGAATGCTGCGGCACCGTGTTCGTGCGAGTGGGCACGACGCAACGCCCGATCACGCGCCAATATGATGAGCTGGTCAAGGCGATCAACGCCAATCCGAACCCCGCCTATCCGGGCCGCAACTATGCCGTGCCCAGCCGCAATCCCTATGACCGGCTGACCGATCTCGACAGCAACCTGAACGCTGGCAACAAGATCGGCGGCGTGTCGGCCAAGATAAAGTGGGATGTCGGCCCCGGTACGCTGACCTCCGTCACCGCCTGGCGCTTCTGGGACTGGAAGCCGGAGAATGACCGCGACTTTACCGGCCTGTCGATCGTGTCGAAATCGCAGAATCCCTCGCAGCAGGACCAGTATAGCCAGGAATTCCGCTATAATTACGAAAGCCAGAAGATCGACTTCGTGGTCGGCCTGTTCGGCTTCAAGCAGCGGATCGACACGCAGGGCACGGAGCAGCAGGGCGCAGACGCCAGCCGCTGGAGCCTGACCGGCGCGAATGCCGGGAATCCGAGCATCCTGCAGGGCCTGACCGCGACCAACACGCAATGGCTCAAGAGCACCAGCGCGGCGCTGTTCGGCCAGCTAAGCTGGAAGGTGACCGACGCCCTGACCATCCAGCCAGGCGCGCGCCTGAACTACGACAAGAAGTCGGGCTTCTACCAGCGCGTGGTCACCACCGGCTCCGGCGCGGTCATCAACAGTTGCGCACCCACCGCGACGCAGGGCAATGCCGTGCTGACAGCGCAGTGCGGCGTCTACCAGCCGCAGCTCAGCGCGCCGTCCGACAGCGCCTGGAACTTCACCTACGACTTCAACGTCAATTACAAGATCGCGCAGGACATCCTGGCCTATGCGACCTATGCGAAGAGCTTCAAGACGCTGGGCATCAACCAGAATGGCTTGCCGCTCAATTCGGACAATACGGTGAACTACGACGCGGGCACGGTGAAGCCGGAACGGGTCAACCATTTCGAAGTCGGCCTGAAGACCCAGTTCTGGGACCGCCGGGCGACCTTCAACCTCACCGCCTTCCGCACGGAGATCAAGAATTTCCAGGCGACGGTGAACGGCGGCCAGTTCGGCACCGTGCGCGGCTATCTCGCCAATGCTGACAAGGTCCAGTCGCAGGGCATCGAAGCGGACTTGAAGGTCGTCGCCAGCGATCGCTTCACCGCTTATGCCAACGGCGCCTATACCGACGCCAAGTACAAGAAGTTCACCAACGCGCCCTGTCCGCCCGAACTGTCCGGCGGCACCTTCGTGACCGGCAACCAGACACCGGGCGCACCCGGACAGCCCGGACTCAGCCCACGGGCCTGCGACATTTCCGGCCAGGACCTGCCCGGCGTGTCGAAATGGGCCTTCTCCTACGGCGCGGAATATAACATTCCGGTCACGCTGCTGGACAAGGATGGGCAGCTCTATCTGGGCGTCGACGGCAATTACCGGTCGCATTGGAATTCCAATGCCTCGCCGTCCATCTATACGGAGGTGAAGGGCTATGCCCTGACCAACTTCCGCGCCGGCTTCCGGGGCGAAGGGTTCGACATCTTCGGTTGGGTCCGCAACGCCTTCGACGTCAACTATATCGAAAATCTGCAGGTCGCGCCGGGCAATACCGGCCTGATCGCCGGCCAGCCCGGCGACCCCAGAACCTGGGGCGGAACGATCAAATTCTCGTTCTGATAGCGCCCACGGCCTCATGATCGAGGCCGGCGTCTAACGAGGTTCACCCCTGCGGGGAGCGACACAGCCCTGTCGCTCCCCGCATTTTTCGATGCCGCCATGATCCGATTGGACATCTGCCCGATTTGCGCCCGGCGTCCCGCTGGGGTAGAGCGCGTCCCATGTCCACGACCTTCACGCTCGATACGTCGACCAGCCGCGCCAATCCCACGCCCGCGCCGATGAAGCGCTTGATGGTGCCCGCCATCCAGCGCCGCAAGTTCGAGGGGAAGACGGAGCAGCCGCTGGTGATGCTGACCGCCTATACGGCGCGGATGGCGCAATTGCTCGACCCGCATTGCGACATGCTGCTGGTCGGGGATTCGCTGGGCCAGGTGGTTTACGGCCTGCCCTCCACCCTTGCCGTCACGCTCGACATGATGATCGCCCATGGCGCCGCCGTGGTGCGCGGCAGCTATCATAGCGTCGTACTCGTCGACATGCCCTTCGGCAGCTATGAAGCCTCCCCGCAACAGGCCTTTGCCAGCGCCAGCCGCATCATGGCCGAAACCGGCTGCGCGGGCGTCAAGCTGGAGGGCGGCGTAGCGATGGCCGAAACCATCTCCTTCCTCAGCCAGCGCGGCATTCCGGTGATGGCGCATATCGGCCTGACGCCTCAGGCGGTGAACGCGCTGGGCGGCTACGGCGCGCGCGGCAAGAGCCAGGAGGAGCATGCCAAGATCATCTCCGACGCCCGCGCCGTCGCACAGGCGGGCGCTTTCGCCATGGTGATCGAGGGGGTGATGGAGGACATCGCCGTCGCCGTCACCGACAGCGTCGACGTGCCGGTGATCGGCATCGGCGCATCGGCCCATTGCGACGGGCAGGTGCTGGTGGCGGAGGACATGCTGGGCATGTTCGAGCGCGTGCCCCGTTTCGTGAAGCGCTATGAAAATATCGCGGAAACGATCGAAAAGGCCGCCGTCCAATATGCCGAAGATGTCCGAAACCGGAACTTTCCGACCGAAGATCAGGTCTATCGGCCCAAAAAGTGATTTGCGTGAGCGCAGTGCGCCGCTAATGATCGCGCCTTCCGCGTGCCTTATCTGACGAATTTCTGGAGACCCAAGTGGCCCTGACGCCGCAAAACAGCGAAGCCTTCATGCGTGAGGTCGACGAGGCCGTCCGGCAGGACCAGTTGCTGACCTTCTGGCAGCGCTTCGGCCGGTGGATCGTCGCGGCGGTGGTCATCGGCCTCGCGGTCTTCGGCGGCTGGCTCTATTGGCAGCATTACACCAAGACGCAGTCGCAGGCCGTGTCCGAGGAAATGGACAAGGCGATCGCCACGGCCGTCGGCGGCGGCACGCCCGACGCCAAGGAACTGGACAAGCTGACCCAGGCGAGCCAGCCCGGTTTCCGCGCCTCCGCCCTGCTGGTGAAGGCGGGCACGGCCGCGCGCAAGGGCGACAGCAAGGCCGCCATCGCCGCCTATCAGGCGATGGCCAATGACAGCTCGCTCGACCAGCCCTATCGCGACCTGGCGCTGATCCGCCAGACCACGCTGGAATATGAAAATCTGCAACCGCAGCAGGTGGTCGACCGGCTGAAACCCCTCGCCGTGGAGGGCGCGCCCTGGTTCGGCAGCGCCGGGGAACTGGTCGCCATCGCCTATATGAAGCTGCGCAAGCCTGACCTGGCCGGGCCGCTGTTCGCCGCCATGGCGAAGGACAGGAACGTGCCGCAGTCGATCCGTTCACGCGCGCGACAGATGGCGGGTTTATTGGGTGTGGATGCAGTCGAAACGCCGATCGTGGCGGGACAGGAATGATTGGGCGCATGGGAAAGCACAGCATGACGAAATTTTCGGGCGCCAGTCGCGCCGTGACTGTGGCCGCGATGATCGCCCTGCTCGCGGGCTGCGGCGTGATCGGCGGCAAGAAGGGCGGCCCCAAGACCCCGGTGATCGGCAAGCGCACCTCGATCCTCAGCAATGAACAGGGGGTGGAGGTCGATCCGACCCTGGCCGACGTGCCGGTGGCCCTGCCCGAACCCTATGCCAATGACCAATGGTCGCAGCCGGGCGGCAGCCCCGCCAAGACCATGGGCAATCTTGCGCTGGGCGCTTCGCCTTCGCAGGCCTGGACCGCTTCCATCTCGGGCAGCACGCCTCAGGCGCGCCTCGCCTCCGCCCCGGTGGTGGTCGGCGGCAAGCTCTATGTCATCGACGCCGATGCGCGGGTGATCGCATTCGACGCCAATAGCGGCGCGAAGCTGTGGCAGACCGCCCTGCCCGCCGAAGGCAGCGGCCGCGCCCTGTTCGGCGGCGGCGTCAGCGTGATCGACGGCAAGCTCTATGCCAGCACCGGCGTGGGTGACGTCGCCGCCATCGACGCCAATACAGGCGCAGTCCTGTGGAAGAAGCGCCCCGGCGGCCCGCTGCGCGGCGCGCCGACGCTCGCCAACGGCCATGTCTATGTGATGGGCCAGGATAATCAGATCTTCGCGCTCAACCAGACGGACGGCGAAGTGCAGTGGACCGACAGCGGCACGTTGCAGGTCACCGGCATTTTCGGCGTGGCCGCTCCGGCCGCTGCGCAGGGCACGGTGATAGCAGGCTACAGCTCGGGCGAGCTGACCGCCTATCGCTACGAAAATGGCCGGACGCTGTGGGGCGACGCGCTGTCGCGCACCAGCATCTCGACGGCGGTGGCGTCGCTAACCGATATCGACGCCGATCCGGTAATCGATCGCGGCCGCGTCTTCGCCATCGGCCAGGGCGGCCGCATGGCCAGTTACGAACTGGTGAGCGGCCAGCGCCTCTGGGAAATCAACATTGCCGGCATTTCCACCCCCTCGGTCGTGGGCGAATGGGTGTTTGCGGTGACCAGCGATGCCAAGCTGCTTTGCGTGGCCCGCGCCACGGGCAAGATCCGCTGGATCAGCCAGTTGCGCCGCTGGGAGAAGGAAAAGAAGAAGGACAAGGCGATCCGCTGGACCGGGCCGGTGCTGGCGGGCGGTCGCCTGATCCTGGTTTCGACCCATGGCGACCTCAACTATGTCGATCCGACGACCGGCAAGATCCAGGCGGAAATCGATCTCGACCGGTCTATGTCGCTGTCGCCGGTCGTGGCGAACAACACGCTTTATATCCTTGCCGACGACGGCAAGCTCACGGCGTTTCGTTAACGACCTCAATGATGTTAAGTAACCGTGCTCCTGCGAAGGCAGGAGTCCAGTTCCGCTGTTTGGACTGGACTCCTGCCTTCGCAGGAGCACCAATATTTTGAAGGATACGGGCCTTTTATGCTGCCCACCGTTGCCATCGTAGGACGCCCCAATGTCGGCAAGTCCACCCTGTTCAACCGGCTCGTCGGCAAGAAGCTGGCGCTGGTCGACGACCAGCCCGGCGTGACCCGCGACCGGCGGGAAGGGCAGGCGAATCTTCTCGGCGTCGAATTCACCATCATCGACACCGCCGGTTATGAGGATGAGGATCCGCAGACCCTGCCCGGCCGCATGCGCATGCAAACGCAAGCGGCAGTGGAAAATGCCGACGTCGCGCTGTTCGTCGTCGACGCCCGCGCCGGGATTACCCCACTGGACGAGGAAATCGCCCGCTGGCTGCGCGAAGGCGACGCGCCAGTCGTGCTGATGGCCAACAAGGCCGAGGGCAGGGCGGGCGACGATGGCGTGATGGAAGCGTTCAGCCTGGGCCTGGGCGACCCCATCCCCTTCTCCGCCGAACATGGCCAGGGTTTGGCCGATCTGTTCCAGGCTCTCCTCCCCTATATCGACCGTGAGGAGGAGGAGGAGGAGGAGGAAGCGGAGCCAAGCGAGGCCGACCTCGAATCCGCGCCGTTGAAGCTGGCCATTGTCGGCCGCCCCAATGCGGGCAAGTCGACGCTCATCAACCGGCTTCTCGGTGAAAACCGCCTGCTGACCGGCCCGGAAGCCGGCATCACCCGCGACAGCATTGCCGTCGACTGGCAATGGACCAGCCCCGACGGCAATGAACGCCCCGTCCGCCTGATCGACACGGCTGGCATGCGCAAGCGCGCCAAGGTGCAGGACAAGCTGGAAAAGCTGGCCGTGTCCGATGGCCTCAACGCGGTCAATTTCGCGGAGGTCGTGGTGCTGTTGCTCGATTCCACCCGCGGGCTGGAGGCGCAGGATCTGCGCATCGCGGACAAGGTGGTGGAGGAAGGCCGCGCCTTGGTCGTGGCGCTCAACAAATGGGATACGGTGGAGCACGGCTCGGCGCTTTACCAGGGCATCAAGCAGGCGCTGTCCGACGGCCTCGCGCAGATACGCGGCGTGCCGATCATGACCGTGTCGGGGGCAACCGGCAAAGGACTGGACGACCTCATCCGCGTTGCCTTCGAAACCCGCACCGCCTGGTCGCAGCGCGTCTCTACCGGCATCCTCAACCGCTGGTTCGAACGCGCGCTGGAGGCTAATCCGCCACCCGCGCCCGGCGGTAAGCGGATCAAGCTGCGCTACATCACCCAGAACAAGACCCGCCCGCCGACCTTCGTGCTGTTCGGCACGCGGCTGGACGAGCTGCCGGAAAGCTATCGCCGCTATCTGGTGAACGGCATCCGCAAGGAACTGGGCTTCGGCGCGGTGCCGGTGCGGCTGACGCTGCGCAGCGCCAAAAACCCCTATGCCAACAAGTGAAGCGGCGCATATCGATGCCAGGGGCATGAAATGTCCCTGGCCCGCGCTGCGTGTGGCGCGGGCGATGCGCTCGGGCGATGCGGTGACGATCGAGGCTGACGATCCCATCGCGCCGACGGAGCTGGAGGCGCTGGCCCGGCAGCAAGGCTGGACCTTCACGGCCAAAGGGCCGCACCTCTTCACGATTGGCCGGTCACCCCAGCCCATGGCCATCACAGCTTAACCCCATATTTACGCCCCTCTTCTATAGTCTCTACGGCAGAACAGGGAGTGTCGCAGCGTGTCATATCAAGAGGCCGAACTGGTCAACTGGACCGATTTTGCCAAATCCCGATCGGAGCTGGGCACCGCCTTCCTGCGGATTCTCGGCTATTTCCGGGAAGATGGCGGCAAGGCGATCGGCGTGATCGAGGAAGCCTTTCGCGCGCGCAACGCCGCCGCGCTCGTCACCCCGGCCCATACGCTTAAAGGCGAGTCGGCGCAGTTCGGCGCCTATCGTCTGAGCGCCATGGCCGAAAAGATCGAGATGGTCGCCCGTCGCTGCGTCGAAAGCCGGGAAGGCCCGGACGAGCTGATCGAGGATGTCGTGGCGCTGCGCCCCTGCTTCACCGAAACCATGGCCCTGCTGGACCGCGATGCCAATCCATTGGTCGCCCGCCGGCCGCAAGGTTTCGGCCGCCGCGTCGACGGTCCTGCGCAGGGATTCGGCCGCGCCGTCTGAACCGTGTCACATAAGTATTGAAATAAAACGGGTCATCCCCCCATATGCGGGCCATGACTCGTTTTTCCATTCTGGACCTCGTCCCCGTCAATGAAGGCAGCAGCCCCGGCGAAGCGCTCCGCCGCGCCGCCGCCTTTGCCGTCCATGCCGAAAGCCTTGGCTTCCACCGCTATTGGGTGGCCGAACATCATGGCATGCCGGGGATCGCGTCGGCCGCAACCGCCGTGGTGCTGGCGCATGTCGGCCAGGCTACCCGCCACATCCGCATCGGCGCGGGCGGCATCATGCTGCCCAATCATGCGCCGCTGCTGATCGCGGAGCAATTCGGCACGCTCGCCGCCCTGTTTCCCGGCCGCGTCGATCTGGGATTGGGCCGGGCGCCCGGTTCGGACCAGCGCGTGGCACAGGCGATGCGGCGGACGCTGAGCGGCGGCCCGGATGAATTCCCCCGCGACGTGATGGAGTTGCAAGCCTATTTCGCGGGCGATGCGCGCCTGGGCTTCCAGGCGACGCCCGGCGCTGGCGAGGATGTGCCGCTCTGGATTCTCGGCTCCAGCCTCTATGGGGCGCAATTGGCCGCCGCGCTCGGCCTGCCCTATGCCTTCGCCTCCCATTTCGCGCCGGGCGCTCTGGACGAGGCGATCGCCATCTACCGCCGCGATTTCCGGCCATCGGTGCAGCTCAAATATCCCTATGTGATGGCGGGCTATAATGTCTTCGCCGCCGACACCGTGGAGGAAGCGCAACTGATCGCGACCTCCATGCAGCAGGCCTTCGTCCGGCTGCGCACTGGCCAACCGGGCAAGCTGCAACCCCCTGTTCCCGGCTATTATGAAAGCCTGCTGCCCCAGGCGCAGGCCATGCTGGCCGACGTGCTGAGCGCTTCGAGTATCGGCACCCAGGCCGATGTCGAGCGGGATCTGGCCGCCTTCATCCGCCGCACCCAGGTCGATGAGATCATCATCGGCGGCCATATCCACGATCTGGAGGCCCGCAAGCGCAGCATCGAAATCGCCATCGCCGCAGGGCGAGCCGTGTCAGGCGGCCATGAGGCGGCCGCCGCTCAATAGCTTTGCCAGTCCCGGCGCGGCGCGGCTGAGCAGCGACCCCAGCAGCACCACGGCGACCAACACCAGCAGGGGCTGCACCAGAAGATAGGCGGGATAGAAAGGCGAGCCGAGCTTGCCGAACAGCGTCCCCAGCACCGGCCCGCCCAGCCAGATCAGGATGAGGTGCGAGCAGAAGAGGAAGAAGGCGAAGGGCTCGATCCGCAGCAGCATGCCCCGCGCCGCGCTGGCCGCCAAGGACCAGGCCAGCCGCCAGAAGAACAGCGCCGCCGCGATCCGCACCGCCATGTCCAGCACCGCCATGCCGATGCCCGGCGACAAAGCGCCCACATGCAGGGAAACATAGAGCTGCGCGGTCATCAGCAGCGCGAAAGGCGGCGCCGCGACCGTCCAGGGCAGCGCCGCCGCCCGATCGGCCAGCCCTTCGCGCCGGGCGATGATGCCCATGATGAAGAAGAACAGGATCGACGCCCGCATCAGCACCGGCGGTCCCCAGCCCATGATCTGGCACAGCGCCGCCATCGCCGCGACCGCGACCAGCGCCCAGCCGGGCAGGCGGACAAACAGCGGCGCGGCGATCATGCACAGGAACAGGTCGCGCAGGAACGGCATCTGGACATTGATGTCGGGATTGCGGCTGACGATGAACAGTTCCTGGAACATCCAGTCGGTGGACGACGGCACCGGCGCGGACAGACCCAGCACCCAGGCCGCGCCGGACACGAACAGGATCGCCAGCGCATTCCACAGGATCATCGGCAGCAGGATCGTCCGCACCTTGCGCCCGACATGGCGCACCCAATCCTGCGTGCGCGCCGATCCCGCGACCAGCCAACCGGAAATCAGGCCCAGCAACGGCACCGCGCTGCGCCCGAAAATCTCCATCAATCCCCATCGCAGGCTGTCCTGCGGTGTTCCCCGCAGGCTTTCCAGATCATGGCCGCTCAGACCCGTCCAGGCGTGGACGTACACCACCCCCAAAATGCAGATAACGCGAGCGATGGAGATCGCATCGGATCGCCGCGCCGCGTCGGTCGTCAGCACGGCAGTCAAGCGATTTTCCCGATTTTCGGCAAATGTTTCAACGACCAAGCCTGACACGCATTTCCTCTGACATCGCGGCGCAGGCATCCGGCCGCTTCCTGTTTATGGGGCCGGAATAAGCAGATTCTTTACCAGTCGCCGGTTAAATCGATCCGACGTGCCGGAATCCCGTCCGGTCGAGGGGAAAAAGGTTCATGACCCAGATGCACGGTGCCGACCATTTCGCAGGCGCGCAGCCGCATGTCTTTCAGGCTTCGGTCGACGCCATGGGCATGGTTTTCCAGATCGCGGGATCCAGTTCGCAGTTGATCATCGACGCCACGCGGATTGCCGCGCTGTCGCATAATCCCGATCCTTCCCTTGCCATGGCGGGGCAAGTCGGCTCCCAGGTGAAGATGCGCGTCGGCCATGTCTGGCTGATTGCCAGCGTGCGCCGCATGGCGATGGACCGGCAGGACAGCAACAGCATCGTCGTCGACATCGACTTTCTGGGCGAAGGCGATGAGGAAAAGCTGACGGGCCGCATCTACCGCTTCCGCCGCGGCGTGACCCGCTATCCGACGCCGGGGACGGAAGTTTATCCGGTGTCCAGCCAGGACATGCAGCAGATCTATTCCGCCGACGACCGCCCTCATGTGCAGATCGGCACCGTCTATCCCACCGCCGACACCCGCGCCGCACTCTATGTCGACTCCATGCTGGGCAAGCATTTCGCGCTGCTGGGCTCGACCGGCACCGGCAAGTCGACCAGCGCCGCGCTGATTCTGCACCGCATCTGCGACCTGTCGCCGCAGGGGCATATCGTGATGATCGACCCCCATGGCGAATATGGCGCGGCTTTCCAGACCAATGGCGCGGTCTATGACGTCAACAATCTCGCCCTCCCCTATTGGCTGATGAATTTCGAGGAGCATTGCGAGGTGTTCGTCACCTCCGAGGGTTCCGAGCGGACCGTCGATTGCGATATTCTCGCCAAATGCCTGCTTGCCGCTCGGTCGAAGAACCGGCTGGCGGAGAGCATCGGGCGGCTGACGGTCGATTCGCCGGTTCCCTATCTGCTCTCCGATCTCACCAACATCCTTCAGAACGAGATGGGGAAGCTGGACAAGGGCACCGGATCGCTGCCCTATATGCGGCTCAAGACCAAGATCGACGAAATCAAGAGCGACCCCCGCTACAGCTTCATGTTCTCCGGCATGCTGGTCGCGGATTCGATGCAGGAATTCATCGCCAAGATCTTCCGCCTGCCCTCGGGCGGCAAGCCGATCTCCATCATCGACGTGTCTTCCATGCCGTCCGACATCACGTCGGTCGTCGTGTCGGTGCTGTCGCGGCTGGTGTTCGACTATGCCCTGTGGGCGCGTGACGAGCCGCAACGGCCGATCCTGCTGGTCTGCGAGGAAGCGCATCGCTACATCCCCTCCTCCACTACCGGATCGGGTCAGGCCGTGCGCCGCATCCTGGAGCGCATCGCCAAGGAAGGCCGTAAATATGGCGTGTCGCTGGGCCTCATCACCCAGCGTCCGTCGGACTTGGCCGAAGGCGTGCTGTCGCAATGCGGCACGATCATTTCGATGCGCCTCAACAACGACCGCGACCAGGCCTTCGTGAAGGCCGCCATGCCCGAAGGCGCGCGCGGCTTCCTCGATTCCATCCCCGCGCTGCGCAACCGGGAGGCGATCATCTGCGGCGAAGGCGTCGCCGTGCCGATCCGCGTCGCGCTCGACAATCTGGAGGAGGAACGGCGTCCCGCTTCGGGCGACCCGAGCTTCACGGAGCTGTGGCGTCAGTCGGGCGGCGAGGCGGAGATCCTCGACCGCACCATCACCCGTTGGCGCAGCCAGGGGCGGTAAGACTTTACCCCGCCGGGACGATCCGGCCGGCGGGCTCACTCTCCGCATTGACGCTTTCGCGGCACTCTTCCTCGTTTACGGGGACGAGCAGCTTCGCCTTGCGCCAGCCGCCTTGCCAATAGACGAGTCCGGCCAACAGGAAGGCCGCTGCCGAACCCGCCGGAAAGCTGAGCCACAGCGCATCCGCCCCGATATGCGGATATCCCAGATGATAGAAGCCTAGCCGCACCGCGAAGAGGGTGAAGATCAGGATCAGCAACGGTCTTACCACCACGCCATTGGCCCGCATCACGCCGAACAGGATCATCGTGCCGCCGAATAGCATGAAGCTCCAGCTCGCCAAAAGCTGCATATGCCAGGCCGCGGCGATGGCAGCTACGTTCCGCCCAAGGAACAGCGACAACAGCGGCGCGTGGAACAGCAGGATCACGGCCACCATCGTGCCGGTGATCAGCAACAGATAGCCCATGCCATAGCCGGTGATCCGGCTGATCCGGTCCCATCGCCCGGCGCCGATATTCTGCGCCGCCATGGCGCTGACCGCCGCGCCCATCGCCATCGCCGGCATCTGGAGGTAGGTCCAGATCTGCTGGGCCGCGCCATAGGCGGCGGTGACGAGGAAACCCTCCCGATTGACGAGGCCGATCATCACCAGCCCGGAAGCGGACATGACGATCATCTGCAATCCCATGGGCAACCCCTTGCCGAACAAGACCCCCATCTGCTCCGGCGCCGGGCGCAGATAGGCCAGTTCCCGCCCGCGCAGACGCAGCGGCAGATCCTTGGCATAGGTATAGAGGATGAGGCCGATCAGGCTGATGACACCCGCCGCCGCCGTCGCCGCGGCCGACCCGCCGATGCCCATCGCCGGTATCGGTCCCAGGCCCAGGATCAGCAAGGGGTTGAGGACCAGATCGACGCCCACGCTCACGAACATGAAGATCAGCGGCGTGCGCGCATCGCCCGTCCCGCGCAGGCCCATCATCATCATGACGCTGAGCAGGGAGGCCGGCATGGCGATAAAGATCACCCGCAAATAGATGAGCGCCAGGTCGAACGCCTCCACCGGCGTCGCCAGCAGCCGCAGCAAGGCGGGCGCGCCAATCCAGCCGGCGGTCGCGACGATGAGACCCAACAGGGTGCAGAAGCCGACGGCCGAACCGAAAGCGCGGCGCGCCGCGTCAAGATCGCCCCGCCCCGCCGCCTGCGCGATCATCACGGTCGACGCCATGCCGAAGCCGAAAACGACGGAGAACATCAGGAACATGGTGATGTTCGCATTGGCGGTGGCGGCCAGCGCCTGCGCGCCCAGGAAACGGCCGACCCAGACGGCGTTGATCGATCCGTTCAGGGACTGGAGAATGTTGGACGCCAATGTCGGCATCGCGAACAGCAGCAGGGTCGATGCGATCGGCCCTTGGGTCAGATCCCTGGCCCGATGTTCCCCTATAGCCATGACCGTCCCTCCCCCTTGCGGATGCGACCGAGGGCACCGCATCCGATCCTGCGCAGCGCCTGCTGGCCCTTCGTCAACGCATCCCGATCGGATGCGCCGGCCGATCAGGCGAGCCGTTCCAGCGCCGCCTTCAATCTTTCCGCTTCGGCGGCTTTTTCGCCATGGTCCTCACGCGCCTTGGCGACGGCTTCGGGCTTGGCCTTTTCGACGAAGCTGGGATTGGAAAGACGCCCGGAGAGGGAATCCCGTTCCTTCTCCGCCGCTGCCAGAGCTTTGGCGAGACGGGCTTTTTCAGCGACAATGTCGATCACGCCTTCCAGCGGCAGGATGAAGGTCGCTTCGTCAACCACGATCTGCGCCGCGCCACCCTCGACACTGTCACCAAAGGACAGGCTTTCGACCCGGCCCAACCGCGCCAGCGCCGCGCCCTGACGATCGATGCGGCGGCGGGTTTCCTCCGACGCGTCCTGAACGACCACGCCCAGCTTCGCGCCCGGCGGCACGTTGAGTTCGGTTCGGGCCGTGCGCATCGCGCTGATCAGGCGGATCAGCCAGTCGATCTCCGCCTGCGCCTCGCTATCCACAGCATAGAGCGCCTGCGGCCAGCGCGCGACGATCAGCGCCGTCTCCCGCTCGCCCGTCAGATGCCACAGCTCTTCGGTGATGAAGGGCATGAAGGGATGCAACATCACCAATATCTGATCGAACGCCCAACCCGCGACGGCGCGGGTTTCGTCATCCATCGCGCTCTTGGTCAGTTCGATATACCAGTCGCAAAACTGGTCCCAGACGAAGTGGTAGATGGCGTTCGCCGCTGCATCGAAACGCAATTCGGTCATGGCGGTGTCGATCGCCTGCACGGTCGCGACCGTCTCGGCAATGATCCAGCGGTTGACCGGCGCCTCCGCATGGGGCGCCTCATGGCTGGTCGAAGCAGTGACGCCATTGGATTGCAGGAAGCGCGCCGCGTTCCACAGCTTGGTCGCGAAGTTGCGATAGCCCTCGACGCGCTTCTCATCCATCTTCACGTCGCGGCCCTGGCTTTCCATGGCAGACATGAAGAAACGCAGCGCGTCGGCGCCGAACTTGTCGATCAGGCCCAGCGGGTCGACGACATTGCCCTTGGACTTGGACATTTTCTGTCCGTCCGCGGCGCGCACCAGCCCGTGGAGGTAGAGCTTGCGCCACGGCACATCGCCCATGAACTCCAGCCCCTGCATCGCCATGCGCGCATCCCAGAAGAACAGGATGTCGAAGCCGGAAATCAGCAGGTCGTTGGGATAATGGCGCTTGAGCGTATCGGTCTCCTCCGGCCAGCCGAGCGTGCCGAAGGGCCAGAGCGCTGAGGAAAACCATGTGTCGAGCACGTCGGGATCGCGCCAGATGCCGAGCGTTTGACCAGATCTAGTGGCAGCATGCAGCGGATTGTCAAAAATCGTAAACTGGGTATCGGATCCATAGTATTCCCGCGCAGCCTCTAGCGCTTGTTCTTCAGATTCGGCAACGAAAACCTCAAAATCGCCCCGCATCTCCTGACCTCTTCCGAGGTCATACATCAACCCTATTTCTTCCTTCTTAGGCCCATACCAAACTGGAATCTGGTGCCCCCACCAGAGCTGGCGCGAGACGCACCAGGGCTGGATATTCTCCATCCAGTTGAAGAAGGTCTTTTCCCACGTCTTGGGGACGATCTCGATCCGCCCATCGCGCACCGCCTGCATCGGCGCGACCGCGAGTTTCTCCGCATCGACATACCATTGATCGGTCAGCCACGGCTCGATCACCACGCCCGAACGATCACCAAAGGGCGTCTGGATGGTGCGTGGCTCGGCGTCGGATTCGACTTCCTCGCCTTCCTTGGTCTTGCTGATGTGCGGGACCAGCAGGCCCAGCGCCTTCATCTCCGCCACGACCAGCTCGCGCGCGCCGTCCACGCCGTCGCGGCTGAAGCGGTGCAGGCCCAGGAAGCGCTCCGGGATCAGGCCGTCGGCGGTCTGGATCACATTGGCTTCGGCATCGAACATGTTGAGCATGTCGGCGGCCTTGAAGCCTGCGCGCTTGCCGACTTCGAAGTCGTTGAAGTCATGCCCCGGCGTGATCTTCACCGCGCCCGACCCCAGTTCCGGGTCGGCATAGTCGTCGCCCACGATCTTGAACCGGCGGCCAGTGATCGGCTGGAGGATATCCTTGCCGATGACGTCCTTGTAGCGCGGGTCTTCGGGATGCACAGCGACCGCCATGTCCGCCAGCATCGTCTCGGGCCGCGTGGTGGCGACGACGATATGGTCCGCGCCATTGGCCAGTTTCGCCCCATCGGCCAGCGGATAGCGGAAATGCCAGAAGCCGCCCTTCACTTCCTTGGTCTCGACCTCCAGGTCGGAGATGGCCGAACGGAAATGCGGGTCCCAGTTCACCAGGCGCTTGTCGCGGTACAGCAGGCCGCGCTTGTGCAGTTCCACGAACGTCTTGATGACGGCCTTCGAAAAGCCCTCATCCATGGTGAAGCGCTCATTGGCCCAGTCCATCGAGCAGCCCAGACGGCGAAGCTGGCGCGTGATCGCGCCGCCGCTCTCGGCCTTCCATTCCCAGACCTTCTCGACGAACTGGTCGCGCGTGTAATTGGTGCGCTTGTCCTGCCGCGCCTCCATCTGCCGCTCGACCACCATCTGCGTCGCGATGCCCGCATGGTCGGTGCCCACCACCCACAGCGCATCCTTGCCGCGCAGCCGCTCATAGCGGATCACGATGTCCTGCAACGTATTGTCCAGCGCATGGCCGATATGCAGGCTGCCCGTCACGTTCGGCGGCGGGTTAACGATGGTGAAGGGCTCCGCGCCAGGCCGCTCCGGGCGGAACAGGCCATTTTTCTCCCAATGGGCGTACCAGCGGGACTCGATATCGGCGGGGTCGAAGGTCTTGGGCAATTCGGTCATGAGAAGGCGCCTTAATGCGCCTTCTCATGGCATTCCAGCTTTACTTGCCAGTCCACTTGTCAAGCCAGCCCAGCGCCTCATCATACCATTGCAGCGAGTTGCGCGGCTTCAAGACCCAGTGATTCTCATCCGGAAACACCAGCAGCTTGGAAGGCACATTGCGCCGCTGCAACGCCGTGAAGGCCGCCAGCCCCTGGGTATAGGGAATGCGGAAATCCTTCTCGCTCGTCACCACCAGCATCGGCGTCTTCCATTGGGTCACATGGTTGACGGGATTCCATTTCTCGAACTCTTGCGCCTTTTCATAATAAGGCCCGCCATGTTCCCATTCGTCGAACCATAGCTCTTCGGTCTCATAAGCCATGGCGCGGGCGTCGAACACGCCATCATGCTGGACGATGCACTTGAAGCCGTTGGGCCAATTGCCCTCGATCCAGTTCATCATATAGCCGCCATAGCTGGCGCCGAGCGCACAGCCATTGCCCGCATCGACCTGCGCATCCTTCGCCGCAGCCGCCGCCAGACCCAGTTTCAGATCCTCCAGCGGCTTGCCGCCCCAATCCTGGTTGATGCTGTCGACAAAGGCCTGGCCGTAGCCGGTCGAGCCATGGAAATCGACGATCACCGCCGCATAGCCATGCGCCGCGAAAGCCTTGGGATTCCAGCGATAGGACCAGCTATCGTTGAAGCTCCCCTGCGGCCCGCCATGGACCAGGAAAGCGACCGGCAGCTTCCCCGTAACGCCTTTGGGCTTCACGATCTGTCCCCAGACGGTGTCGCCATTGGCGCCCTTGAAGCTGTAGCGCTGGACCGACACGTCATCCACGCCTGTCAGCTTCTCCGCATTGACGCTGGTGAGCCGCACGGCTTTCCCCTTGGCCGGCATTTTCCAGAAGTCGGCCGGAGACTGGATGCTATCGAGCGAATACACGAAGCCGCCCTTGGGTAGCGGCACGACGCTGCCTGCATGGCCCGCCTGCGTCAGCCGCGTGACCTTGCCCGAAGCAGCATCCACTCGAAACACCGGACGGTCCAGCACATCGTCGGCGGTGACGAATATGCCCTTCCCATCCGCCGCCCAGGCGATGGACGCCACCGAACGGTCCCAAGCCTCGGTCAGCACTTTCGTCTCGGCCGTCGCGATGTTGCGGAGCATCAGCACCAGCCGGTCGCTCTCATAGCCGGGCCGTTTCATCGCCGCATAAGCGAGCCATTTCCCGTCCGGCGACACGGCGGGCATGGTGTCGGTCGCATCATTGGCGTCGGTCAGGTTCACGGGCGCCGTGCCGCCATCTGCCGGGACCGCGAAAATATCGAGATTGGTCGACAGCGACTCGATCCGCCCCGCCTCGCGCAGCGCGAAGAACAGCGTCTTGCCGTCGGCACTCCATGCGATCTCCTCGGCCCCGCCAAAGGGCTTGGACGGGCTGTCCCCGACCAGCGCGCCCATCACCGACGCGGCCTTGCCGCCCGAAAGCGGCATCACGAAGATCTGCGAGCGCTGCCCGTCCGCCCATGTGTCCCAATGGCGCACGAAAAGCTGTTCATAAACGCGCCCCGTACCAGCGCCCGGCGGCGTCGCGGGCTTTGCATCGTCGATCGTCTTCGCCCCTACCGGCCGGTCCGCCCACAGCGCGACCCGATCGCCCGCCGGGCTGAGCAGAAAGCCTGAAATCCCGCCCGGTGCCTGCGTCACCTGCTCGCCCTTGCCGCCCGCGATGGCCACCCGCCAGAGCTGATCGTCACCGCTCTGGTTGGAAAGATAATAAAGCGACTTCCCATCGGCCGAAAAAGCGGGTGCGCTTTCATTCTTGTCCGCGACTGAGGCGACCATGCGCGGCGCCGCGCCCGCCTTGCTCAAGTCCAGCAGATAGAGGTCCGTCCGTCCCTTGTTCGCGGCAAGATCGGTCACCCGCAATTGATAGGCGAGCCATTGCCCGTCAGGCGAAACCGCCGGGGCCGACGCGCGATGGAGACTGGCCATGTCGCTGGGCGTGAACGGCCGGGCTGCCGCCGGCGAAACGGCCAGCGCCGATTGGGCCAAGGCCAGAGCGCCAAGTCCCGCGTGCAGAAGATATTTCATGGATGAACACCCTTGAATCAGGTCGCGCCGCTCTCTTGGGGGCAGCGTCGACAGCTATGGAAAGGGTGTAGGCAGCGCCTCGCCTGCTCGCAAGGATCAACCACCAAAGCGTAATAAAAGAACAAAGACGATGAAATCGGCGTTCAGTTATGCGCAGGCGGAATATAGGACAAGCAACCGCCCGCCATGCGCCCGCGAATCACCAAGACCTCTCGACTCAACGGCCAGTGATGCGGGCGATTTCCTTGGCGACCATATCCTCGACCATCTGCGGCAGCCGCAGGTCCAGCCATTCCTTCAGCATCGGCTTCAGCATCGAGCGGACCAACCCGTCGAGCGTATTGTCCTCGCCTTCCTTGGGCGTCACCAGCATGGACGACAGGGCCGAAAGCGAATGGCGGGCCGCGACCTCGCTCTCGACCGACAGGATGGACACACCCTCCTGTTCGGCCACGGGCCGGGGCGCACGGGACGTTCGATGGGCAGGCATGGGTTCCTCCACAGCAACCTCGTCGGTCAGTTCCAGCACTTCATCGCTGGCAGGCTCCGATACCGCCTCCGGGACGGGTTCAGGCCGGGCCTTCTGCGCCGCCTCGCCCCGCACGCGGCGCGGCAAAGTCTGCACAGCTTCTTCGCCTTCTTCCGCGATGATCCGCTTGATGGACGAGAGAATGTCCTCCATCGAGGGTTCCTTGCTCATATCGCCCATGGTTAACCCCTGTTCCAGTTCCCGTTAACGCTATACCACCAAAGGAACGCTTTTGGGGTTAAAATTGCGTTAAGGCTGCGCCAAAGCGGGGTCCACATTGGCGTTTTGCGCCGGCGAGTCAACGGTCCGCGTCGATTGCAGTTTCGGCGCGGGGTCGAAATCCCAATCGAACCACTTGCCCTTCACCCGATCATAATTGACCACCGGGTCGTAGAGCGTGCCCGCATCCAGGTTCAGATCGTCCGCCTCGGCATGGCCCATGGCGGCGAGCAGGCTGAAACC
The DNA here is from genome assembly GCF_036038995.2 of Sphingobium sp. SJ10-10. Lineage (NCBI taxonomy): Bacteria > Pseudomonadati > Pseudomonadota > Alphaproteobacteria > Sphingomonadales > Sphingobiaceae > Sphingobium > Sphingobium sp. SJ10-10. Next base: position 420,979 of record NZ_CP158132.1, on the reverse strand, counting down.
CGCGACATAGGCATTGCGCCGCGCCGTCACCAACTGGACCTTGGCGTTCACCGCTTCCTGCTCGGCATTCAATATGTCGAGGATGGTGCGGCTGCCGACGGAATTTTCCGCCCGCACGCCTTCCAGCGACAGGTTCGCCGCATCGACCGCCTTCTGATTCGACTGGATGCTTTCCAGGGAGGCTTGCCAGCTCGCATAAGCGGACCGAGTCTGCGCGATCACGTTGCGCTCGACCTCGATCTCCTTTTCCATCGCCTGAGATTCGAGAGCCTGGCTGCGCCGCACCTGCGCCGCCGGACGGCCGCCCTGATAGAAGGGGATGTTCAGTTGAACACCCGCCGACGCCTGCTTGTTGATTTGCGATCCGGTGGCGCTGCTGGTCAGCGTGTCGAGATAGTTGGTGTAGCCCGCCTGGGTGAAGGCGGATACCGTCGGCAGCACCGTGCCCTTGGCCGCGCGCACGTCGAATTGCTGCGCCTCCCGCAGCTTTTTCGCGGCGGAAATGTCCGGATTGTCCTTGAGCGCCACCTGCACGGCGCTGTCCGGGGTCGCGGGCAGGCCCGGCAAGGGCGGCGGCGGCTCCAGATTGTCCGGCGCCTCGCCCACCAGCGCGATGTAATTTTCCCGGGCGGTAATGAGATTGGCCTCAGCGCCCTGCAGGTCGGACCGTGCCAGCGCCAAGCGCGACTCGGATTGCGCGACGTCGGTGCGGGTCACGTCGCCTACCTCGAACCGGTCGCTGGTCGCCTGGAGATTGACCTCCAGCGCCCGCACATTGGCCTGGTTGAGCGCAACCACCGCCCCGTTGCGGATGACGTCCATATAGGCGGCGACGACCTGCGAAAAGACGCTGGCCTCCGTTGCGCGCAGATCGGCCTGCCCGGCGGCCACCCGTGTCTTGGCGGCCTTGATGCCGTTGCGCACGCTCCCGCCTGTATAAAGCGGCACGCTCAACTGCGCATTCGCATTCAGCGTCCGCTGCGGCGAAGTGAAGCTGATCGTCGGCTTGAGAATGCTTTCGGAATAGCTGCCCGTCGCATCCAGCGCGGGCCGCCCCGACGCCTTCTGGATCGGCACATTCTCATCCGTCGCCCGCTGCCCCGCGCGCGCGCCCGTCAGGGTCGGATTCGACCGATAGGCCTTGGCGAGCGCGCCCTGCAACGTCTCCGCATGGGCCGCGCCGGCCATGGCGGAGGACACCGACAGCAACAGGAACAGGGCGCAACGCCCAGAAAACCGATGTCTCGCCGTCATGTCTCCCCCAATCGGTCCTTCAGAACACAAACCGTTCCGGCGCGGCAAAGCCCGGAAGCACAACCATTTCCAAATCAGCGAGACTGGAAAGACCCAGCACGCCCGACACCACCCGGCCGCTGCACAGACGGGTAACGCCGCGCTCGACGATGCCCGTCACGACCCGCGCGCCATCGGCAAGCTGCTGAACGAGCGGGGCGGGCACTTCCTCCACTGCGCCGTCGATGAACAGCACGGTATAAGGCGCCCCGGCAACCGCACCGGCATTCAGCGGACCGCGAACGACCGTCACGCTCTCGACAGAAATCTCGGCCCCGCCTTCTTCCTCGACCGCCGTCACCTGCGCGCCCAACGCCGTCAGCAGCGCCGCGCTGTAGCCGGTAGCGGCACCGATCAGCAGCACCTTGTCGCCCTCAGCGATCTGCGCTTCCTTAAGCAGGCGGCCGGTCACCAGCGGCGGATTGAGCGCGCGCCCTCCCGCCAGCGGAATCGGCCGGTCGACATAGGTCATCGCGCGCCGCTCGGCCGGCACGAAATCCTCCCGCGCGACATGCGCCATCGCCGCGATCACACGCTGATCATCCACATCGCTGGTGCGAAGCTGGCTTTCGACCATGGCGGTCCGCATCGATGAAAAATTCTGCTCGGTCACGACAATTCCTCGATCAGGATAGCTTCTATGATGACTGTATTAATAAGGCAATACAGCAAAGGATATAATTCCGGACCTCTAAATCAGCGCAAAGGCCACGCCAAGCGGCTTTGCGCGCCCAGGTGCCGGAATCTTGCCCGACAATATCACAGCGCTGCTTGACTTTGCATCAAAAGCCGCACATTTGCGGCCACCCACGCCGAGGCCCGATGGCGGAGTGGTGACGCAGCGGACTGCAAATCCGTGCACGCCGGTTCGATTCCGGCTCGGGCCTCCAGATATTCCGAACAAAAGATTGAATTTACAGCGCTTTTTCGGATTATCCGATCAGCGTTCCCTCACTCTTGCCCTCATTCGCTCGCGGTTGGAGGCGAGTGAGAGCGAACTGTGGCGGTAAGATCACTGTTGAGAAATATTTGCGCGTATCGTCTGATCGACCCGCCGCGCAACCTCCTTCCACAGCGCCACGCCTTCCGCCTTTCCCTCGCTGGCAAGCTGCTCGATCCTCTCCGCCACCACGACCGGCGCACGGTCGCCATGCTGGCGCAGGACCATCGACGCCATGCCCCATAGCTCCTGATCGCGGGTCATCATCTGGGCAGGATATGAGAAAGCACCCCTGGGACAATAGGGACGATAGGTCGCGTTCACCTGTATCTCGCCACGCCCCATCAAAAAGCGGCTGAAACCTCCGCGCCCTGGGTGCATCGATCCGTCTCCAGTAAATCGCTGGAGAGGAGAGAACCATGAGAACGACCATGGAAGACAGAAGGTCTCTTTACGAGCAGGGGCTGAACGATTGCCAGATAGCGCGACGCATAGGAGTGGATAAATCTGCCGTCCGTCAGTGGAGGAAGCGCAATGGACTGGCCCCCAACCTGCCTTCGTCGGCGCCGGGCGAAGTCGATCTCATTCCCATGCGCAAGCTGCTCTTCGATTTGGGCTGGGGTGTCGCGCGCGTCGCCCGTCACCAAGGTGTGAGTAAAGCATCGGTGAGCACCTGGAAAGCGAGGCAGCGCCTCAACACTGGTGGTCCCCAACATTCCTCCAATTCCAGTCGCGACGATGGAAATGAGCTAAGACGCCTTCAGCGGCGCATTATCAAGGCTGTAGGGGGCAGGCTGCCGTTCGACATTGCGGCAGACGCCGCCGCGTCCTTGATGCTGGATGTGATCGAGGGGAAGGTGCCAGTTCAGCAGATAGAGCGCGTTGCACGCCGATACGGCAACAAGGCGCTCGGTGAGTATGCTGATGCCTTCAAGTCCCAGTCGCTCGACGTGGATGTTCGCGGCGCTGAAGGCCTCCGTCCCATTGATATGCTCGTGGATGAGTCCTCCAGCGCGTGGCTCGAGGAGATGGGGGCAACCTGGCATTGAACCACCGGGGAACGGAAAGCCGCTCCCCATCCTATCACAGCAAAGGCTGCCTGACTCGACTCCCGGTTGTTCCTCTGCCGTAATGGCAGGACGATTCGGGGGAAAGATTTATGACAACGTACACAGTTAGTTACGACCTGATTAAGCGCAAAGACTACCCCGAACTATGGGGTGAGCTAGAGCGATTGGGTGCGCATCGAACACAAGATTCCTACTGGCTCCTCAGCGCCAGTAATACTGCCAAAGAAGTCCACGACCATCTCAAACGGTATGTTGATGGCGATGACCGGCTATGGGTTTCGGAACTGACGCGGAACCACCATTTTTCCAACGCCAAGCCAGGAACCAACAATTGGCTTAAGAACAATCTCCCGGCTCGATGAGCGCAGACGCGCCATAAGGCAGGCCATTGACCTTGAAATGAATGCCCAGAAGGCGTGCAATCAGTGACAGGAAGCGTAGTCGCATTTGTTCATTCCTTTAATGGAAGCGCTGGGCACTCATTGCTTCAAGGTGAACCCAGGCGGAGGCGGAGGGATCGAGAAGCCAGGAGGTGGAGGCGGGATATCTCCCGCACCCACGCCCATATTCTCCTTCGCCAACTTGCGCGCCGCCTTCACGATCTTGTTCACCGCCTCTTGCTTATCGTCGCCCGGCATCGCCGCCCAATCCGACGAACCGATCAACCCGGCAATGTCATTGTAGCTGGTCGCGCCCGCCATCTCCCGGAAGCGCCCATATTCATCGGGCGTCATGTCCTTGCGGATAAAGGATGGAACCGTGACGTCGGCATTCAGCAGGGCGTTGTTGACCGGATCGCCTTGGCGCGTCGAAAGCCAGATGGGCGACACGATGTCAGGACCAACCCCGCCTTCGCTGGTGACAGGGCGGCCCCACACGTCCCGCTGCACCGGCAGGGATTGCGACATGCCCGGCACGCGGCGGCGGATCGCATCAAGCACTGTGTCAGCCTCCCTAAGCGTCGGATCGACCGTCCGCGCCACCTGGGCAACGCCAGCCGGGATCGCGAGTGACCCAGCCGTGCGCTTCATCCAGCCTTTGGCGTAGCGGCTCGGATCGTTCACCGCATCGACCAGATCGCCCAGGCCAGAAAGCCATGTCTTGCTGGAAAGGTTCTGCATGACAGACGCCGTGACCAGTAAGGCCACATCTTCGCGCTGCTTCTCGGTCATGTGATCCTGAAGCTCGACCATCCCGGCAGCAACGCCGAGCGTCGAGGCGAAGGGATCGAGGCGCTGATAGCTCATATACTGGTCCCCGATCTTGATGGAGTAGGGTTGCCAGCCATCGGCTAGAAGCAGGGCGCGGGCCTTTTCGTCTGCGGGACCGTTCCCCGTGACAAGCCCCTGCGAAGCCAGTTCCATCACCAGCGCGCCGACACCCGATCCTACCATGGCGCGGGCCACAGCAAGATCGCGCTTCGCTCCGCCTGCCCGAAAGTCCCGCCGCCATTCAGACAGCAGCGGTGCGGCTGGCGAACGCTCCAGCGAGAATTTCAGAAGATTGGTGGGCGTCCGCACGAACGGCAGCACCATTTTCATGACCGGGCTGGAATTGCTCAGCATCGTAGCGGCCTTGCCGACCTTGCCCAGCGGACGCTGGAAGGTCAGATAGCGGCCATAATCGAAAGCCTGTTCCAGCATGTCGTCGGTCGGATTGGCGACCAGTTCAGCGGCGCGGCGCTTACCCGCTTCACCGCGCAGCCCTTCCGCCGCAGCTTTGCGAACCGCCAGCCCGTTCAATTCCATGCGGCGCGCCATCGCCTTGTATAGCTCGTCCGCCGAGGACAGGAGGCGCGTGGGCATGCGGATGATCTTGCCTTTCACGCCGCCAATCGCGTCCTGATGCACGGTATCGACCTTGTTCGCGAAGTCCGAGGCCTCACCCGTTCGAAGGGTGCGCGCCGCCTGACGTAACCCGTCCTTCACGCCCTGGATCAGCCCGACCGATCGCGCACCCAATTCGGAGAACAGCACGCGGTCAGCGACCTTACCCCGCGCCGCCAGATTGCGGACGCCCCCGAAGGAAGCGGCAATGGCATGCTCCGGTATCTGGGCGAGCGCCGTCATGGTGTTGGACACCGCGTTGACGACATGGGTTTGCGGCCCCGACAGAAGCGAGTTGATCCACAATTCCTTGAACTTGTCGCCCCAGCCCGGCTTGAGCGCATCGCGGGCGGCGCGGTTCATGGAGGCCGGATCGACGGCCCCACCTTCAAGGATCAGATCGGCGGCATCCTTCAGGCGATCCTTGCCCCCCCCGCCTTCCGACAGGGCATTGAGGACATTGCCACGCACATTGCGCCCATCGGCCACCATGCGGAACTGCGCCAGCGTGCGCCCCGCCTCCGCCGTCGCCCCGGCAATCTGTTCCTGAATGGCGACATGACGGACGAGCGCTTGCCGGAAAGCCGACAGAGCTTCTTCGCCCGGATCATCCATGCGCTGGATGCGCCGCGCCATGTTGACCAGATCGTTCCCCGACTTGGCGAGGATTTGCCGGGCGGCCAGCGCTTCCTCCGCGTTGAACGCCTGCCCCTTGCGCCGCGAAAGCAATTGGTCGGGCGTCATCCCCAATTCATCGGCAAGGCTCTGCGTTTCGGCCTGCGTGATGCGACCACGCCGGGCGGCATCGAATCCACCTGTCATTCGCTCCGTCTGTGCCAGTGCCCGCTGGATCGACTGCGGGCTGTCCAGCTTCGACAGGCGGATGTTGCCCGCAAAGTCGGGCGCCTGATTGCCCCATTCCTCATAGGCCGAAACGGGCGGCTGGTTCGCCTCCAGATCGTCCATGGTGACAGGCTGGCCGCGATCCTCCGCAAGCGGCGCCCCCTGATCCTGCGCCCGCTCGACCGCAAGCCGCTGATCGCGCGCCCCGTTGAAGGCGTCGACCTCCGCAAGATCATCGGGACGGAACGACCGATTGACGCCCCGGTTCGTGTTGTCCACCGCGTCCAGAAATTCCCCGATGGTCGGGCGCTCCGCATGGTCGGGGAAGTATCCCGAACGCCACGCCAGATCAGCGGCCTGATCGAGCGGCATGCCGTTCTCATTGTCCACCAGCCTGCCGAAGCGCTGTTCCCCGCGTGCAAAGTCGAGATCGCGCCCGGCATTGTCGCTGATCCCCAAGGCGCGTAATTCGCCACCCTGATCGATTACGCCGCCTTGGCTGCGCAGGAAAGTGACAAGATCAGCAGGGCCACGCTTCGGCAGTGCCCGTTCCGGATCGTCGCCACGCGGCATCATGCGACCTTCCAGCGCCGATGCCTCGTTGGGCGCCTTGATCGTCGGATACAGCCCGGCACCGATCGATGCGGACTCTTCCTGGCTGGCAACGACATTGGATGGCAGCGGCAGAAGATCGGCGGGGTTCACCCGCTCCGCCATGGCGCGGCGCTGCATCTCCGTTGCCGGATCGAGAAGCGGGCGCGGCCCAGCGTTCACCTCGATGCGATCAACCGGGCGCGGCGAGGTGATGGATGGCATGGGCGCAGCGGCATCATTCTCCATGCTCATGCGGAAGCCGGGCGGAGGCGGGGGCACGTTCCTGCCGTCCGGCATGGCATTCAGTGCCTCATCCATGCCAACGCCGGGCGCCTGTTTTGCCGCGGCCTCAATTGCGCTGCGCCCCCTGATGCGATTGATCGCATTCATCATGACTGGGCCAAGCTCCTGCGAGAGCGCCGCCGTGCCATAACCCAGCCCCGCGCCAGCGATAGCGCCAACACCTGCTGATGGCAGGCGATCCACCACGCCGCCCTCACCAGCGCCGAAACCGGCCAGTCCGCCTTCCGCACTACCGGCCATGGCCAGCCTGCGCCGAATAGCAGCCCTTGCGGCTTGCTCAGCCGCAAACCGCGACCCGCTTTCCCGCAGTGCTGCACGCGCTGCCGCCAGACCCACGCCCTCGACCGATGCGCCGGGCAGAACGAAGCCGCTCGCGAGTTGGCCGCCGAAGCGCGCATAGGGGTGGTTCGCATCGTCATAGGCTAGGATGCTGCGATTCTGGTCGATGTTGTTCGCCAGAATGTCGGCAAAGCGGCGATCACTGCTCCACAGGTTCTCGCGGCCCGGCGTCAGCCCCAGCGTGTCGACAACCCCGCCCATTTCATCGAGCATGTTGATCGGATCGGACAGGCCGCGCACACCAGCGCCCAGCGCGCCATCACCCTGGTTGGTCATCAGCTTGGGCGGGGTCGTATAACGCAAGGTGGGATCAGCGCCGCGCTTGGCGCGCTCGATATAGGATTTGCGCGTCGTTTCCGGATCGATGATGAAGCCATTGGCCTTCGCATAGGCCAGCAGATCGTCGGGCGTGGATTTGGGGTCGGTCCAGATTTTCTGATATCCCGCCTCGATGTCCGGCCGCAACCCTTGGAAGGGCGTCGGGTCATCGAAGAACACCGCTTGGCTGCCCGGCTGGGGCTTGTCCACCCATTCCGGCTGCGCCCATGGATCAGGCTTGCCCTTGCGGAAGTCAGCGGGGTTCTGGAACTGCCCCGCGAACGCGCCCCGACGGTTGAGCCGGGCAAGCCGTTCGACCTCCATATAGTCGGGCAGGAGGGGGCTGTTCTGGAGATATTGAGGAGCGGCGAGCGCCATGCCTTGATCGAGCAGCCCGCGTCCCGCATCCTTGCCACCAGCGGAGAGAGACACCACCGGGCGATTATAGGTCTGCGATCCGGTCGCCGTGACGTTGGCGTTCGGTAGGAGATAGGGGAGCAATGAACTGCGCGCCTGCTGCCCGAGAGGGACGATCTCCCCGCCCCGCATACCCTGCTGGTTTAACTCGAAGGCATCAACGCCATAGAGCCGTCCATTCTGCCCGCTGTTCAGGCGGAACGTGTCACCGTCATGCGCTTCGCCTGTTGGCGCCAGATTGAAACCAGGCGGCGGAGGAGGAATGTCACTCCCCTTCGCGCGCGGCGCAGGCTGGTCGATGATCCGAAAACCGGGAGGCGGCGGCGGGCTGCTACCCATCAGCGCACCGGCGCCCAGGCTTTTCCGTTCCACTGGACCTTGTTGCCCTTGCCGTCAGTGGCAATTGGGCCTGAAGCCTGCGACGGCGCAGCGCCAGAGCCACGACCCGCACGCCCGCCGCGCCCATACATGCCGATTACCTGCCGCTCTCCAGCCGATAGCTGTTGCCCTGCCGCAATCTTCGCCAGTATCGGCGCATAGACGCTTCCTGTGTTGCGCGGCGCGGCGTTGCCGCCCGAACGGCCAGAGGTCGGGCGGGGGTGCAGGTTAGCATAAGTCGGCATCTGGCGCAGGGTTGTGCGATTGTCCTGTCTGACCCCTTCCAGAGAAATCCGATTGTCCTGACGCAAACCTTCCAAGCCCTCGCGGCCTTCCTGCGCGGTCGGGCCATTGGCACGCAGCACATAATCCTGCACGGCCTCGTTATATTCGTCCGTGCCGGGCTGGAGGCCGAGAACGCCCGCATATTCTTCGAAGTCGGCGGGCGCCTCATAGATGGTCTGCGATTGGTTGCTTGTCGGGTCAAAGCGCACGCGATTGCGGCCCACCGTGAAATAGTCGGGCTTGCTTGCGTCGATCCGCGCCCGCTCCTGCATCTCGGCCACCCGTGCCTTATCTTGCCGTACCTGTTCTTCGATGCCCTGCGCGTAGGGCATATAGGTGGGACGCCCGCCGCCCATGGCCTGCATCGCATCCCCGATGATGCCCATGATCTGCCAGCCCTTGCCGCCCTGGGAGAACGCGCCGGGTTTCTTGACGCCGGGCATCTGGGGGAGCGGTGGTATGCCTTGTTGGTCGCCGGGCATGATCGCCTGCTGCAAGGGCGTGTCGAGCGGGAGAAGGGAGGCAAGCCCCTGCTGCTCCTGCTGCGCCAGCGGATAGATGCCTTGCATCAGTGAGGCGAGGCTGGAACCGCCCTGCGGCGCAATCGAGTTAGGCGCGGCGGGAGAGATGCTCATTGTGCAGATTCCTTCAGATTTTTTGCGGCTAGGGCGACTTGCGGGGGCAGATTCTCGATCAGGCTGTTTATGCACTCAGCGCCAAGCTCGTTTCCCTCGTCCGCCAATTCTTCGAGGATCACGATTGCCTCCGCGACCGTTTCCACAGCTAAATCTTCATGGCCCGCCCGCCTCAGCGTGTCAGAGAGATTGCACAGGCAGCCCGCGAGCATCTGCCGGTCTTCTGCATGACCATGGGCCGCCGCAATCCGCGCCCAGATCAGCAGGCTATTATGACCAAGTATCGGATCGCATTGCCCCGAATTGAGCAGATCGAGCGAGGCGCTGACAAACTCCCGCTGTGCCTCGACAACGCCCGCAGCGGCAGCGCGAAGAAGGGATTGATCGCCGCTCGTCATGCCGCGTCCTTCACTTCCTTGCGTACTGCATGGCGCAGCAGTTCCGACAGGCTCATGCCCTCCCGCCGCGCCTTCTCCGACGCGGCAGCGATCAGGGCGTCATTGGCCCGAAAACGAACCGCGATATTGTGAACACTCTCGCGCATAACGCCTCCCAATATGACGGGTATCTGAATACCACATTGGGGATACGAGGCCAAGCAAATGCTCAAGCGGGAATCCCCTTTTGTTCTTACCGCTTGCGCTTTGGAATACATCAGTCATACATGGCTGATCCGTCATCGAGCGGGCGCTGTTCCGGGTTGGCTCAAAACTCTGGCGGAACAGGCGGACGCGCTACCAGAAGGGGTCCAGCAAAGCGCACCCGAGTCCGAAAGGCAGAGCGGGGTTGGCGGGGCGGGGGAAAGCCTCGGAAGCAACTGCTAAGTGACTGGCGACCTCTCGCCCAGACACGTCCTTGTAGCGGCGGTTGGCTCCGGGGGTCATAACGTCGAAAAGGACCGGACTGCCTCTGTCTGATGACAGGGGTAGTTGTCCTGTGTCCTTTTCACAGCAGTTCCACCAAAGGTCATCTAGCTACTACGCAACGAGCCTAGAGCATACGCACACGCGAGAAACACTCTTCTCAGGGTCTCAAAATCACGGCGGGCGAAATTTGCCCCCCCCAAAATTGAAAATTTTTCGGCTGTCCTCTCACCCCTCATCGCCCTGCTCTAATATTCGATGTGCCGACGGTCCATCTCATCGATGATCGCTTGATCAGCGGGAGTAAGGTTGTCGTGATCGTTCACCTTCTCCCAAGCGCGGCACAATTCCTCATTGGTCATCTCGCGAGGGTCGGGCTGAAGCTGCTGTTGTGACATGACGGTTCTCCATCACGGGAGCGGGCATTATCTCATGCCAGGATGGCGGAGGCAACGCCGCAGCCGGGCTTGCCAGCTTGCGGGAGGCATGGGAAATTGGACGCATGACGATAGGGGGCAGCAGATATGCGCGTTGTGCTGGGCAGGATCGGGGCTAAGGCGGATTACCTGATTGAGCGGTGGAAGCGAGGCGTCTTCCTCATGCTCATACCGGCGTTGTGGGCCGCCGTTTGCTCCATCTCTGTTTATATCCCAATGTGGTTGATCGGCGCCGCGTTAGGCGAACCGGCTTGGTCCGCCTGGCAGAATGTTGCCACCGTTGCGGCGATATTCGCCATGCCGTTCTATCTCACATCCAGCGCATCACTATCAGCGTTCCAAGATATGGCGAAGGATCAGCGCGAAGCGGACAAGGCCGAACGCACTAGGCGGCAAGCGCGCCGCCAGCCGGGCTGGTAGGTGAATACAGCCGGGTTGAATTAGGCCTTCCTCATCCCGCCATACACAGCCCCACGCATGGGGCCATTCTCAATGAATTTGACGCGCTTCGCCTCCATAGCGCCTTTCATTGCGGTTATACTTTCCGGCGAAACAGCGCTGCCGCCCTCGAAGCGGACAACAGTTGCCACCCCGAGGCCAGCCGCCTCCGCCAAGTCCGCACGCGACCAGCCCAAAGCTGCCCGACCCATTGCACATTGCTTGCTGTCCATCTGATAAAAATATTATCATTGGGCGCTTGACGCAAGCAAAAGCAGTGATAAGTTTTTTATCACCGTCACAATGACGGCGACCGAGCGGCAAGGCTGCAACCGCGCCACTCGGTCTAACTTCAACCCTTACCCTAGAAGGGCCAAAGCTATGAACGAACTACACAGTTCGCGGCGCGAAGTCATGCGCGCTCTTGTTATCGTAACGTCCATAATTGCGACACCTGTCGCTGCCAGCGCCGCTACCGGGCTGGTCTGCACCCCGACCGCCTCACAAGACCCGGCATGGCTGGCGCTGCTGGAGGATGAGCGCCGCGCCGCTGCCGCCGCACGCCGCGCAGGGGTATCCGCCGACGAGGCTTTCAGCCGCTTTTCCAACGCCCGCTCCGCCGTGACGCCGAGAAGCGGGAGGCCGTCAAAGCCCTCCTGATGACCTCCAGCCCAAGGGAGGCGGTGCAATGATGGTCTATCGCCAGAACCACGCCGCACGCGGAACGCCACGCCCGTTCGTCAGCCGGGATGATGACGACCTCACCAGCGCAGCACCCATTCCCCTGTTCGAACCCCTGCGCGGTGCACACCTTCCCCGCTCTGCCCGATCAAGAGAAGGAAGCTATCGGGCGCCGATCCTGTTGGAAATCGAACGCTGGCTGAAATGCCATGACCTGACCGCAACGCAGTTCGGCAAGGCCGCGATTGGTGATCCCGGACTGGTGGCCGACATCCGCGCCGGTCGTGATCCCTCATCCCGCACTGTCGCCCGCATCCGGGCCTTTATGGAAAGGGAGGGCTGACATGGCGAGCAAAGCACCACGCGCCAGAGCCTACCAGCCGCGCCGGGATCGCAAATCGCGGCGGCGTCGTGATCGGCGCATGATCCAGCCCGTCCCGACGCTGGCGGCCCTGCTGACCGTCATTCCGAGCCTGTCCCGTCCAGAGCTTGGGCGGCTGGTTCAACGGATGATCGATCACATGGACGCCATGGACGGCGATACCGACCTAGGGCCGAACGGCGATGAACTGGACGGCTCCATGGGTGAGGACGATTTTTGCGTCCACAAGACCTACATGGCCGGTCCCGGATGTCCCGTCAGCGACCCGGGCGGCGGCAACGTCGAGGACGAAGGGCAGATTAACGAGGTGATGCCCTACACGGGCCCGATCGGAGTTAGCGCCGCTCGCGCCGCCACCAGCATCATGCAGAGCGCGCTGGCGCACCCCTGACAGCAAAAGCCCCGCGCCGGGGTGGGCGCGGGGCAGTCAAGAGCAGAGCAACGGTAGCAGCGGATAAGAGCGGTTACGATATGGCGCACGATGTATGTCCGTCAGCCGCGTGCAATTCCGAATTATATCGATCGCTGAATGGTAGAATCAGGCGGGGCTGACCATGATGACCTTCCCTCTCCCTTGGAGGGTCCCATAGCCCCGCATCAACCCCCTTCATGATGCGGGGCTAACTGCAACGTCGTGGTGCGGTGCCGCGCTTTTTTGGAAAATACCGAAAAAGGCCGCCGCATGGCTCTAAAGCCCTACTTTAGAGGGAGGGGCAAGCCGCGCCAGTCTTGCGCCCAACCTCATTGCATTGAACCTCCCGCTCGGATCGGGTCAACAATGATGCGGTAAATCACCCCGTCGATTCCGATGACGCCATGCAAGGTCTCATGCGCCGCAAGCGCGTCCGCCGCGCACTGGCCGTCAACGATGACCCGGCGCCAACGCATGGACCAAGGCGTGGACTTGCCTTCCAGCACCGTGATCCGCTTGCGCATGTTACCCATGGCTGGCCTCATATTCTGCGACCTCGGCAGGATCGAACCAGTCCCGCAGATGTCCGGGGCCGGGCACAAGGTCAACGAACAGGCCGTAGCCCTGCATCCGGAGAACATCGTCGGCCGTCCAGTCGAGGAATGAGCGTTGCGACAAGATGTCTTCCAGCGCGTCCAAGGCCTCATCCGTCACATGCTCCAGCGACAGCCGCCTTTGCGTGTGGTGGCTCTCGAGCGCGACAACCCGCCTTTCAATGGCCTTCATGCCTTCGCCTCCAGTGCCGTGATCCGCGCTTCCAGGTCGCCCGCTTCCACAATGCCTTTGTGCGCCGTCAGCAACGCCATCACGCGCCCAGCCTCGTCAGGGGTGATCTCACCAGCAGCGACCGCCGCTAGCAAGGCCGCAGATGCTTCCACCGCATCCGCAGCGGAACGCACGCCCGGTAGGTCGATCGATACCGGGGCATCCTTGCGGGGAGGGGCGAGGCGATCCAAGCAGAGGCGCAGTGCCACCATGTCGCCCTCCAGTGCCTTTTCGATCGCCTTGCGGGTCAGCGCCTCATGCTCATTGTCCAACAGCGCTTCGATCGCCCGCGTTGTCTTGTGGCGTGCACCGGGGGTTTTGCCGCCGAGCGAATTGCCCTCCGCAAAAGTGCCGTCCGTATTTCGCCCGATATTTTTCGGCTGCTTTGCCATTATACCCCCAACTCCCACACCGGCACACACCGCTGCGCCAAGCAGTTTTCCAGATAGCCCCGCGCAAACCGGCTGGTCCGATCCGAGAAGGGCCAGCGGTAGGTTGCGCAATTGTCATCCATGGCAATGATCCGCCCGCCGTCGAGACGCCGGATCAGTCCCGCCACAATGCCGCCTGCTGGATCGAAGCCGAATAGATCGATGGTCGACCAGCCCAACCCCGCCGCGCTCCTGCCGAAGTCCGCAATCAGGTTGTCGCAGTCACGGACAATCCGCCGCCAGTGGTCAGGATCATAGCCGCCCAATGGGTGGTCAGGATCAAGGGATGCAACGCCGCGCTCCCATTCTTCCAGCAGGAACACAGGGCCAGGCCTATTTTTTGGGTGTTCTTGGTGTTCCGTGTGTTCCTCTTTGTTTTTCAATGCTTTGTGTTCTTCAATTGGTGTTCCAATCCGTGTTCCAAGGTGTTCCGGCAGGTGTTCCGGAACACCGGGAACACCTCGCGAAAAAGCAGGTGTTCCAGCGAAACCCACGGTTTTCTGCGGCGGAACACCGGGAACACCCGGAACACGCATATCTGGTAGGGAGTCGAGCCATTCGACCTTCATCATTCTTCTCCGAAGATGGCAGGGAGGACGATGTAGAAGCGCGATTTGCCGATGCCGGGGACCGTGACCGGAACCGAATACTTGCCCGCGCCATCGACGCCGAGGAAGCCGCGAGCAGCCAGCACTTGAGCTACCGATTTGGGGTCCATGCCTTGGCAGACTTCCCCCTTCCACGTCGCAGCCGGGATCAGATATTCACGCCGCTCCATGGCATCGGCACGCCAGAACCCGGCTCGATTATAGATCGGCGCCGATGTGTCATCGTGGACCGGCTGAAAGCGGGACATGCCATGCGCCATGAGGAAGGTCCGCACCTGATCGGCCGCCGCCTCATCCTCCGCCGCGCCGACGCCCCCGCGAGAGACGAGCCATGCGGAGAATACCTTTTTGGCGGCATCGATCGCCACGCCCTCACCCCATGGCAGCACACCAAGGCGGGCGGCAGTTTCGCCAGCAGCAGCAATCAGACCGAACCGGCGACAGGCCCGCGATACCTGGCCGTTGCCGCCCTTGGGCATGTTCTCAGCTACGAATGCGTCGATGCCTTGGCGCACCCCCTGCGCGACCACCTCGAGCCGACCAATGAGGCGTTCGACAAAGGACGGTCCAGCTATCCCATAGGATTCGGCTGCACCCGCCTTGATGATCCGGGACAAGGCTTCGCCCGACGCCGCCCCATGCAGGGTTTCGAACAGGCCCAGCCCTTCGCCCGCGTCCGCCTCGATGTCGAGAATGCGGACCTCCTGACCCGCAGCGGAGCGACGCCCCCGGCCATCGGACTTTGCATGATCGCTCAGGCTGATCTCACCCGATGACAGGAAGAATGCGCGCCAGCGCTTCGCGGCCTTCGCTTCACCCGATTGCGAGGCGCGGGATTTTCCCGTCCCGTTCGCCAGCAGATAGGCCACGCTGCCCGCTTCCTTCGCGTCTAGCTGGGCCAGTTCATCCAAGATCAGCAGGGTTTCATTCGCCTGCTCCGCCAGCCCTTCCAGCCCGTTCTGGGTTGCGCGCCACTGGCGGACGAAGGAAGGCGGACCCCATACCGACGCCGCCGCAAGGAGCGTGGTGGACTTGCCGATGGATGACGGACCCCGGAAATGGACGCCGCCACCTTCCTCCCCGATCGCAGCCAGCAGTGGCCCGACGAAGGCGGAAGCGAGCGCCACGGCGATGCGGCTGTTGCCGACGCCATAAACGGCAACGGACTTCTGCCACTGGCCTAGATCCCCGCTCACCCTGTATTCGTGATCGAGCGCCGCCGTGCCCTGATAGACCACAAGATGCCCATTTTCCCCGATGGTGCGATCCGGCAGAGCGAAAGCGCCATCGGTCCAGCCCACCCGCGTTACGGCACGGGCGCGATCTTCGACCCGGATCGACGCGAGGAAGGTTTGCAGCGCATTGCGGTGGCTGGTTCTGGGGCTGACATAAAGCCCGCCGTCCAGCAGGGCGGAACGGACTTCGCGACCATCGCCCGCCATCAGCGAACGGGGCAGCGACCATTGATGCTCCACCCCGTCATCGTCGCGCCAGCGCAGGAGCAGACCCCATGCCTGGCTGTTGCGGTCGCGGGTCTGCGCCACCACGCGCACCGGTCCCGCGATCTTCTCCGGACCTTCGCCGCCGTCGAAATAGAGGCCGTCAGGCTTGAGATAATAGCCGCTGGGGAGATTCGCCTCCCGCTTCGACCCGATGTTGATGGCATCAGCCAGCGCAGCGTCGTCCTTCATGTCCGCCATGTCCATGGCAGTTGCGACCTTAGCCATTATTGCTGTCCTCCCGAACCGGAAGCGCCACACGTCCACCAACTGCCTGAGCAGCGGCGCGGGCAGCTTCCAGCCCTACATTTGCTTTGATTGTCGGATGGTCGATCAGGTGCGCGTCATCGTCCGCGAGGATCACCAGATCGCAGTCAGGATAGGCGGCCTGCATCGCCAGCGCGGTTGCCGTCAGATTCTTCGCGGAGAAGCCGACCGCCACCCCATGGCCCGTTGCCCGGCGTGCTGCGGCACAGGTGGCAAAGCCTTCCCCGACCATCACCACCGCGTCAGGCTGGCCGATCAGGCAGAACAGGCCCGCCTGCCGCCCGCCCTTGGCAAAGCGCTTCGAACCATCGGGCGCAATCGCCTGGAGGTTCCACAGCACCCCGCCAGCATCGAACATCGGCACCAGCAGCCGATTGCCTTCCTGCCGCAGCCCTTCGCCTGATACCCGCTTGCGGATCAGATAAGAGTGGCGAGGATCGGCGCTTTTCGCATTGCTCCACCGGACCCGGCACCGCTCCGCCGCTTCGCCCTGTTCAGCCAGCTTCGCGGCCTCCCGCTTTGCCTTCTCCTCACGGT
Source organism: Sphingobium sp. SJ10-10 (assembly GCF_036038995.2). Taxonomy (NCBI): domain Bacteria; kingdom Pseudomonadati; phylum Pseudomonadota; class Alphaproteobacteria; order Sphingomonadales; family Sphingobiaceae; genus Sphingobium; species Sphingobium sp. SJ10-10. The sequence goes on along the minus strand of NZ_CP158132.1, from coordinate 404,358 downwards.
AGCGGGCAGCACGCTCCCGCCGCTCTGCTGGCGACAGCCGTTCAACAGTACCAGCCCGCCACCGCTCAGAGATTTGCAGACGGTAATTGCCGAATGCGCCGGCTGGGTTCCCGTCCATGTGCAGGATCGCCCAACCGTTCTGTTTTCCCTTGCCGTCGCCGTCGCAGGCGAAGCGGATCAGGTCAGGGCCAAGGCGATCGGCAATAGGTTCTGCGGGACGCATCCCCGCCGCTTCCATGGCCGATATGAAGGCCGCGACCGTATCTTGTTCCATTGGATCCGAACGATAGGGGCGTTGAGTTTGATAGGAAAATTCCCTCATAGCTCGACGCCTCCCCGCGTGAGATCGACCACGCTGCCGAAGATATCACCCCAGACCAGAAGCAACTCATCGGCATAGGCGCGGGCGCTATGCGCATCATCGAAATGGCAGAAGACGGCTTGCTCTTCCGGCGTGTTAGCCGGGGTCATATCCACCCGCACCTGTTCGGCGTCGTGGCGGATACCCTAGCCGCGCCACCGGCTCACGCCCGCGCTTCCGCGAGGTGAACGACATTTCCGCTTTGCCCGCCGACGAATCGGCCCCACGCGTCGAGTAGATCGCGGCGCAACTCGATGAAGGTTGTCCGTTTATAGGCGGCCACCACCTTATCGGGCACGACATGCGCAAGGGCGGCCTCCGCCACAGGATCAGGGATTGATGGCATGCGCTCCGCCGCCCAATCCCGGAAGGAAGACCGGAAGCCATGAGGCACAAAGGCCAAACCCTTGTCCCGCATGATCTTTGATATGGTCATGTCGCTAAGAGGCTGGCCCTTGCTGCCGGGGAACACCAGCGAATCGGGATTGCTTCCGTTAAGCTCCGCGACCCGGTTCAGGATCGCTATGGCGGGGGCGTTGAGCGTGACGCTGTGCGCCTTTGCTTTGCGGCCCTTCATGATCTCGGCGGGCCGGTTCCACATCTTACCCTCAAGGTCGATGTTCGCCCAGGTCGTCTTGCGTACCTCTCCTGATCTAGCGGCGGTGAAGATCAGGAAGCGGAGGGCCAGCTTGCCCATCGTCTCCGCGTCGGCCTCAAGGCCCGCGACAAACGCAGGCACATCTTCGAAAGGCATCGCCGGATAGTTGCCGCCAGTCGGCCTATCGCCCAGCATGAACGACAATGCGCGTAAGGGAGCTTCCATAGGGCGCCACCCCTCGCTGTTGGAATAGTTTAGGACGGCAGCGATTCGCTGGCGAAGTTTCCCGGCTGTGACCGGCATCGTTGTCCAGATCGGGGCCAGCGCGTCACGCATGGCGGCGGCGTCAATCTGATCGACCGCCTTAGCGCCGATATGCGGGAAAACGTGTTCCGTCAGAGAATTGATGAAGCGAGAAGCGTGGGGCTTCGTCCATGTCCCGGCCATGCTCTTTTTGTAGGCTTCGGCGGCATCCTTGAATGTCCGGCTTGCGCGGCGGTCCTTATCCCGCTCTGCGACGGGATCGCGACCAGCCTTCGCCAGTCGACGCAGGATCGCAGCTTTTTCCCGAGCCTCGGCCAAGGTGAGCAGCCGCCGTTCAAGGATCGGAATGTCATCGATCGGATCGCCAGATGCCCCCGGTGCGGCAAGCCTGCGTGGCGTCAGATCGACAGACCCAAGACCAATATCGCGGCGACTACCATCAAACTGGACACGCAGCAGCCATGACCGCCCGCCTGTTGGCTTCACCAGCAGATAAAGCCCCTCACCATCGGCATGCCGACCTGGCTTCGCGTTCTTGACTGTGGTCGCTGTCAGACTGCCCATGCGTCACCCCATTCGTTCCCTCATAATGGAGCGGTTTGGGGCGAACGTCAACGAACGGAAGCGGAACAGATTAGGCGATCATAAAGAGAACAGTGGCAGATTCCCGAACCATTGCGAACCACGGCGATCAGGGGTTATAAGTTGGCTCGGGCCTCCAGATATCATGCCGGTCAAACGATCAGGCGCCACCCCACCACCACCAGCACCGTCGCCAGCAAGGGCTGAAGCACCCGGTCCGACGTGCGCGTGGCCAGCAGTGATCCGATCACGATGCCCGGCAGCGATCCGGCCAGCAGGTTGACCAGCAGGACCGGATTGACGTTTCCGATCCACAAATGCCCAAGCCCCGCGACGAGCGTCAGCGGCACGGCATGAACGATGTCCGTCGCCACCAGCCGCTGCATCCGCATGCGCAGCGGATAGAGCGCCAGCAACAGCGTCGCCCCGATCGCGCCCGCCCCGACGGAGGTCAGCGTCACCATCCCGCCCAGCAATGCGCCCGCCAGCACGGTCAGCGCCGGCTGCCAGCGGGTGAAGCGATCGGCCGTCCCGACCCTGCGGGCCAGCGCCCATTTGTGGAAACGCCCGCGCAGCAAGGTCGCGATCGCCGTGCCGATCAGCACCACGCCCAGCGCACCCGTGATCACGCCGGTCTTTACCTGCCCAATATGCATTTGCGACAGGATCGCCAATACGATCAGGGAGGCAGGGATGCTGCCGATCATCAGGCGCTTCACCACTTCATAGTCCGGACCGCCATCGGCGCCGCCCTGATGGTGATGCACCGCGCCCCCGACCGCCTTGGTGATCGATGCGAACCATAGGTCCGTGCCGACCGCCGTCGTGGGCGCGACGCCGAACAGCAGGATCAGGATCGGCGCCATCAGCGACCCGCCCCCCACTCCGGTCATGCCGACCATCAGGCCCACAAAAAGGCCTGCGATCGCGTGCAACCAATCCATATTCCGCCCCAAACTCTCTATGAGTAATTTGGTAGACATCTAAGGCCTGTGGACATTCACCGCATAGCGATTTTGATGGCGGCGAGATTGATCATGGCGCGATAGCTTTGATCGGTCTTTTCGTAGCGGGTGGCGACGCGGCGGAAAGCTTTGAGTTTGCAGAAGAAGTGCTCGACGAGGTGGCGCCAGCGATAAGTATGGAAGTCGCAGTCGATCCGTTGCGTTCGGTTGGACTTGGGAGGGATCACGGCGATGGCGCCCCTGTCGTCCAGTTCCGCCCGCAGCCAGTCGGCATCGAAGGCCTTGTCTCCCAGGAACATGTCGAACTCGACGCCCTGGATCAGCGGCTTGACCCCGACAAGATCGTGGGCCTGGCCGGGCAGCAGCACGAAACGGACAAGGTTTCCCAGCGCATCGACCAACGCGACGATCTTGGTCGTCAAGCCTCCCCGCGAGCGCCCGATGGCCTGACCCTGAGTCCCCCCCTTGCGCCGGTGCCCTGCTGGTGGACCCGGACGATCGTGCCGTCGATCATGGCATATTCAAAGTCGGGCTCGCCGGATAATCGTTCGAACAGAACATCGAAGACCCCCTTCACCGCCCAGCGGCGGAAACGCCGGAAGTTCGAGTTCCAGTTGCCAAAGCGCGCCGGCAAATCCCGCCATGCCGCCCCCGTGCCCGCGATCCACAGCACCGCTTCCACGAATAGCCGGTTGTTCACTCCGGAACGCCCGCGGTCACCCACTTTACCCGGTACCAGAGGTTCAATCTTCTCCCACTGCTCGTCGCTCAAGGCATGTCGATCCAAGACGGCTCTCCTTCGCCACCCTTGAATCCGATCTCACCCGAAAAGGGAATCCCATAAATGTCAACAGGCCTTAGAGCCCAAAGCCCGCGCCAGCCAGCCCCCTTTTTGGATTGGAAATTTATCGCCATCAAAACAAATGCTGTTCAGCGAGCCAATAGCGCGATGCTCTCGACTTCCCTTGCTCCCGCCGTCTAAAGACAGGGCATGATGAAGCTGTTCATTGGCAACAAAGCCTATTCGAGCTGGTCGCTGCGCGGCTGGCTGGCGTGCAAGCTGTCCGGCCTTCCTTTCGAGGAAGTGGTCGTGCCGCTCTATGACGAAGCATGGGAGAAGCGGCGCGAAGGCGACGAATTCGCGCCGTCGTCCGGCAAGGTGCCGATTCTCTGGGACGGCGACGATACGGTCGTTTGGGACAGCCTGGCTATCGTCGAATATCTCAATGAAAAGTCGGGCGGCGACAAATTCTGGCCCGCTGACACCGCCGCGCGCGCCATGGCGCGGTCGATGGCGGCGGAAATGCATTCGAGCTTCGCCGCGCTGCGCCGCGAGCACAGCATGAACATCCGCCAGATCTACGCGCCCGTCCCGCCGTCCGAAGCGGTGGCGCAAGATATCGGCCGGATCATGCAGCTCTGGGCGCAGGCCCGCGCCCGCTATGGCGGCGAGGGGGAGTTTCTGTTCGGGGAGTTCGGCGCGGTCGACGTGATGTTCGCGCCGGTCGTGACCCGCTTCATCACCTATCAACTCCCCGTGGCCCGCTTTGCCGAGGCCTATATGGGCGCAGTCATCAACCATCCCTGGATGCAGGAATGGATCGGCGGCGCCCAGGCGGAGGAATGGGTGATCGACCGCTTCGAGGCGCCGCCGCAATTGGGATGAGTGGTCGTTAGTGGCCAATTGCTGACGAGAGAAATCCGTTCGGGCTGAGCCCTTCGTCTGCCTGCCAAGGCAGGCGCTCAGGATAAACTTGCCTTCGGCAAGTCGAAGCCCTCAGCCGAGCGGAGCGAGACTCCCATGCTTCGCCTTCGCTCAGCAGAGCCCTTCGACAAGCTCAGGGCGAACGGAAACTGAAAGTCCGCCTTCCACCCAACACCACCACAAAAAAAGAGCCGGCGGGCTTATAGCCCCCGGCCCTCTTTCCAAGCTATCGTGCCGGATCAGCCGACGATTTCGTCCGCCTTGAAGAAATAGGCGATCTCGATCGCGGCATTTTCCTCGCTGTCCGAACCATGGACCGAATTGGCTTCGATCGATTCGGCATAATCCTTGCGGATCGTGCCTTCATCGGCATTGGCCGGGTTGGTGGCGCCCATGATGTCGCGGTTGCGCTTCACGGCGTCTTCGCCTTCCAGAACCTGCACGACCACCGGGCCGGAGATCATGAACGCGACCAGATCGGCAAAGAAGGGGCGTTCCTTGTGCACCGCGTAAAAGCCTTCGGCCTGCTCGCGGCTCATGCGGATGCGCTTCGAAGCGACGACCCGCAGGCCCGCTTCTTCCAGCTTCTTTGTCACGGCGCCCGTCAGGTTGCGACGGGTCGCGTCGGGCTTGATGATCGAAAAGGTGCGGGTAACGGCCATGAGGCTCAAAAGCTCCGAATTATTTGGGATAAGATGGCGCGCCTTTAGACCGGGCCGATGCCTATCGCAAGAGGGGCTGATTTACGGCCCCTGGACCCATTTGCGGCCTTCCTGCCGCCAGAAGCGGGGAGTCACGCCTTCGCGCTTGGCAAGATCGCGCCAGCTTGCCCGAGCGGCTTCAATGGTTTCCGCGTCGAAGAAATAAAAGGCGCGCTCGAATTCCAGCGCTTCCTCGCGCCAAATGCCGTCCGCCAATGCGACATGCCGTGCTCCATTGGCGGCCAGATCGGCGGTTGGGCAATCCGTCGCCAGCAAAACCGGCTGCATCGACTCGGCGCCCTCGCCCACCTTCCCGTGCGCCAGGAAGCTCTCCGGCGGTCCGGCCCACAGGCCTTCAGAAATCCGATCCAGCCGATCGGACTCCTGCGCCACCACCAGCAACCGCTCGCCCAGTTCCAGAATGCGGCCCGCAATGGCGGGCAGCACCTGTTCCACCGGATCGCGGCTGAGCTGGTAGAAGTCGACCTGTATCGGGCTTTCTGGCATCAACCTTCAAACTTGTCCGCGACATAGCGGTCGAGCAGCCGCACGCCATAGCCGGTCGCGCCCTTGTCCCAGGTCGCGCCGGGCTTGTCCGCCCAGACCATGCCGGCAATGTCGAGATGCGCCCATTTGACGCCTTCGTCGACGAAGCGCTTGATGAACTGTGCCGCCGTGATCGACCCGCCATAGCGCGGCCCGATATTCTTCATGTCGGCAATCGGGCTGTCGATCAGCTTGTTATAGGCGTCGCCCAGCGGGAAGCGCCACAACTGGTCGCCCGCCGCCTTGCCCGCCGCGATCAGATCGTCGGCCAGACCGTCATCATTAGAGAAGATGCCCGCATATTCATTGCCAAGCGAGATGATCATCGCCCCGGTCAGCGTGGCGAGATCGATGATGACCTCCGGCGCATAGGTCTTCTGCGCCCAGGTGATGACATCGCACAGCACCAGACGGCCCTCGGCATCGGTGTTCAGCACCTCGATCGTCTGCCCGGACATGGAGGTGACGATGTCGCCCGGCCGCTGCGCATTGCCGTCAGGCATATTTTCGACCAGGCCGCAAATGCCGACGACGCGGACCTTCGCCTTGCGCCCGGCCAGCGCCTTGATCGCGCCCGCCACGGCCCCGGCGCCGCCCATGTCCCACTTCATATCTTCCATGCCCGCGCCGGGCTTTAAGGAAATGCCGCCCGTGTCGAAGGTCACGCCCTTGCCGACGAAGACCAGCGGCTTTTCGGTCGCGCCACCAGCACCCGCAGATGGCGTGCCGTCCCACTCCATCGCCAGCAGGCGCGGCTCGCGCACGGAACCCTGCGCCACGCCCAGCAGCGCGCCCATGCCAAGGTCCGCCATCGCCGCCTTGTCCAGCACGGTGATCTTGACGCCCAGCTCTTCCAGAGGCTTGCAGCGTTCGACGAAGCTTTCGGGATAGAGGATGTTCGCCGGTTCCGACACCAGCTCGCGGGTGAAGGCAACGCCCGCCGCGACCGCCGCCTGCTTCTCCCATGCCGCCCCTGCATCGGCCGATACCAGCGTGATCTTGCTCAGCGTCGGCTTGGCCTTTTCCGGCTGCCGCGTGCGATAAGTTTCGATTCGCCAGCCGCGCAACAGCGCACCGAAAGCCAATTGCGCCGCCTTCTCCCCGCTCGCGCCGCCGAAGAATTCGACCGCCGCATGGGCCGCGCCGCTGGTCGCCAGCCGTGCCGTCAGAGCGCCGCCCGCACGCTCATAATCCGCGTCGCTGCCCACCCCGGTGCCGACCAGCACCACACGCAGCACCTTGCCGCCTTCCTCCACGAAGCTCTCGAAGCTCGACCCCGCTTCCCCGGCGAAGCGCGCCGCGGCAGCGCCAGCCGCCAACACCGGCGCCGCGCCGAGCGGCAGCGCATCGAAGCCGCCCTTCGGCACGGCGAAGACCAATGTATCGGCTTCGGGACGGATCGGGCTGAACGCGATTTCCATCTAGGATCCTTTATTTCCTGCAAACATTCTATGCCTGTCAGATAGTGCGGCTTAGCTTGTCTGGCAAAGCCGTTCGACCGATTTTCCGGCAAAACTCTTGGTCCAGACGATTGCAGCGCAGACAAAGCGGTGCAATAGGGCATGCGATAGGCGGGAAACAAAGCGCCCCCTCAAAGAGGCTCCATCCCTTTGCATCATTCCCCATCCCTCTTGAATTTCAAACAGGTTCTGGCAGCGGGCGTGGCCTTTTCATGCCTCGCGCTGACGCCCCACGCCACCGCCCAACAGCTCCAGGAACCACAGACCACGATCAGCACGCCCGACGCCCCGGTGCCGGAAAATGACGATCAGATCGGCTTTGCCGCCGACGCCCTGGAATATGACAGCAACAGCGAGGTCGTGACCGCCAGCGGCAATGTGCAATTGCTGCGCGAGGGCAACCGGCTGCGCGCCGACAAGGTCATCTGGAACCGCGACACGGGGAAGGTCGAAGCGACCGGCAACGTCTCCGTCACCGATCCCGAAGGCAATATCGCCTATGGCGACAGGTTCGACGTCACCGATTCCCTCCAGGACGGCATGGTCCAGAACATGCTGCTGGTGCTGCAATCGGGCGGACGCCTCGCCGCCGCCAACGGCCAGCGGGTGAACGGCGTCTATACGCTGCGCAAGGCCGCCTATACCGGCTGCGTGGTCGAGGATCATGAAGGCTGCCCCAAGGAGCCGACCTGGCAGATCAAGGCGGTCAAGGTCGTCTATGATCCGGTGAAGGCCCGAGTCAAATATACCAACGCCAGCATCGAGCTGTTCGGCCTGCCGCTGATCCCGATGCCCGGCTTTTCCCATCCGGTGGGCGACAATGGCGGCAGCGGCTTGCTGGTGCCGAATCTGCGCTACGACCGCACCAACGGCTTTGAAGTCGCGCTGCCCTATTATCTGAAGCTGGCGCCCAATCGCGACCTCACCATCACGCCGCATGTCTATACCGACACGCTGCCGATGCTGGAGACCAATTACCGCCATCTGTGGGACCGGGGCGCCTATCAGATCACCGGCTATGCCACCTATGGCAGCCGCGTCGCCACCAGCGGCGCCTCCTCCACGACCCCGGCGGGATCGGAAAAGGATTTCCGCGGCTATCTGGACGCCAGCGGCGCGCTGCAACTGACGCCGGAATGGAGCATCGGCGGATCGATTCGGGCCGCGACGGACCGTACCTTCCTGCGCCGTTACGACATCAGCCGCGACGACCGGCTGCGCTCCACGCTCAATGCCCAACGGATCGGGAAAAACAGCTATTTCTCGATCGCCGGATGGGCGGTGCAGACGCTGCGCACCGGCGATTCGCAGGGGCAGATGCCGATCGCGCTGCCCGTCATCGACTATCGCCTGCGGATGAAGGATCCGCTGCTGGGCGGCGTGGTGCAGTTGCAGGCGAACAGCCTGGCCATCACCCGCACCCATGGCCAGGATACGCAGCGCGCCTTCGCCGCCTTCGAATGGAATCTGCGCAAGCTGACCCCGATGGGCCAGGAAGTGACCTTCACCACCTATTTGCGCGGCGACGTCTATCACAGCAGCGACAATCTGCTGACCAGCGTGGTGAGCTATGCCGGCGATCCGGGCTGGAAGGCGCGCGGCATCGCGGCAGCGGCGATCGACGTGCGTTGGCCCTTCATGGGCGAGGCTTTCGGCGGCGTCCAGCGCATCGCCCCACGCGTGCAGATGGTCGCCGCGCCCAGGATCGCCAATCTCTCCGTCCCCAATGAAGACGCCCGCGCCATCGACCTGGAGGACAGCAACCTCTTCGCGCTCAACCGCTTTTCCGGCTACGATCGGTTCGAGGATTCGAGCCGCGTCACTTACGGCCTCGAATATAGCCTGTCGCTGCCGAACTTCTCGCTGGAAAGCGTGGTGGGGCAAAGCTATCGCCTCAACAGCCGGGAAAGCATCCTGCCCGACGGCACCGGCCTGTCGGATCGCCTGTCCGACATCGTCGGCCGCACCACCGTCCGCTACAAGGATTTCATCAGCTTCACCCACCGCTTCCGCTTGGACAAGGACAGCCTCTCCGTCCGCCGTAACGAGATCGACGCCACCATCGGCACCCGCAAGACCTATGCGACGGTCGGCTATTTGCGGCTCAACCGCGATGCCAATCTCAATCTGGAGGATTTGCAGGACCGCGAGGAACTGCGTCTGGGCGCCCGCGTCCAGTTCGCGCGCTTCTGGTCGGTCTTCGGCTCGACCGTCATCGACCTCACCGATGCGAAGGAAGATCCGCTCAGCGTCGCGGACGGTTATGAACCCGTCCGCCACCGCCTCGGCATCGCCTATGAGGATGATTGCCTGACGCTCGGCTTCACCTGGCGGCGCGACTATCAGGTGCTGGGCGATGCACGAAAGGGCAATAGCTTCCAGCTTCGGCTGGCTTTTCGCAATATTGGCATATAAGGATCAGCCTTCCCGCTTTCCGCTCAGCACCGGTTAAGGCGGATCGGCGCATCTCGTGCCGAACCGATTGGAGAGTTTTGTCGACGATGCAGCCTGTCGTTTTCCCGTTTTCCCGCATTGGCCGCCATGTCCGGTCGGGTCTTCGCACCATGCTCCTGTCCTCGGCCCTCCTGGCGACGGGCGTGCATAGCGTCGCCGCCCAGACGGTCAATGACGATGATAATGTCGGGACCCAGCAGCTCAACCTGCCCAAGGACGTGACCGTCTTCGGCAAGAGCGATCCCAATGTCCGCAAGGCGACCGCCATCGTCAACGGCCGCATCATCACCGGCACGGATGTTGACCAGCGTCTGGCCCTGATCATCACCGCCAATGGCGGCAAGGTGTCGGACGAGGAGAAGGAGCGGCTTCGCGTCCAGGTGCTGCGCAACCTGATCGACGAAACGCTCCAGATCCAGGAAGCCGCCGCCAACGACATCAAGGTCGACAAGGCCGAAATCGAGCAGAGCTATGAGCGGGTCGCGGCCAATTTCCGCCAGTCGCCCGCCCAGTTCGACCAATATCTGCGTCAGCAGGGCAGCGCGTCCGCCAGCATCAAGCGCCAGATCGAGGGCGAACTGGCCTGGAGCCGCCTGCTCCGCCGCAACATCCAGCCCTTCGTCAACGTGTCGGAGGATGAGGTGAAGTCGGTGGTCGACCGCATGAATGCGGCCAAGGGCAGCGACGAGTTCCGCATCGGTGAGATCTACCTGTCGGCCACGCCGGAAAATCAGCAGCAGATCCTGGCCAACGCCCGCAACATCATCGAGCAGATCAAGCAGGGCGGCAGCTTCGCGGCCTATGCCCGCCAATTCTCCGAGGCTTCGACGGCGGCGGTCGGCGGCGATCTGGGCTGGGTCCGCCCCGCCCAATTGCCCGACGAACTGGCGCAGGCCGCGGCCGAAATGCAGGTCGGCCAGATTGCGGGGCCGATCAGCGTGCCCGGCGGCGTGTCGGTCATCTATGTCATGGACAAGCGCAAGGTGCTGACCGCCGACCCGCGCGATGCCCTGCTCAGCCTCAAGCAGCTTTCCGTCAGCTTCCCCGCCGGCACGACCAAGGAACAGGCCAGCAGCCGGGCCGCCGCCTTCGCCGCGCAGGTCAAGGCCATCAAGGGCTGCGGTCAGGCCAATGAACTGGGCGGCAAGATCGGCGCCGACGTGGTCGACAATGACAATGTGAAGCTGCGCGACCTGCCGCCGCAGTTGCAGGACATCCTCTTGAACCTTCAGGTGGGTGAAGCGACGCCGCCCTTCGGCTCGATCGCGGACGGCGTGCGTGTGCTGGTCGTCTGCGGCCGTGACGAAGCCAGCTCCGCCGCTGCGCCCAACGCCGAACAGATCATGGCGCAGCTTGAGGAAGAACGGGTCAACAAGCGCGCCCGCATCTATCTGCGCGATCTCCGCCGCGATGCCGTTATCGACTATAACTGATCCGGCGGACCCTCCCGCGATGGGGCCGCCCTTCGCCGTATCGCTGGGCGATCCGGCAGGCATTGGGCCGGAAATCGTCGCCAAAAGCTGGGTGATGCGGGTGGCGCGCGGCCTGCCGCCCTTCTTCGCGGTCGGTGACGCCGCCTCGCTGCGGGCGGTCTGGTCCGGCCCGGTTCAGATGGTCAGCTCCCCGGAGGAAGCGATCACGGCGTTCGACCGCGCTCTCCCCTGCCTGCAGGTGGCCGATGCTGGCGAGATAATCCCCGGCACGCCCAGCATGGACGGCGCGCGCACGGCGTTTCAGGCGCTGGAAGTCGCGGTCGGCCTCGCCCGCAGCGGATCGGCCGCAGGGATCGTCACCGCGCCGGTGGGCAAGGAGCAGCTTTACGGCGTCGGCTTCACCCATCCGGGGCAAACCGAGTTCATCGCTGAACGCTGCGGCGTGGCACCGCACAATGCGGTGATGATGCTGGCCGGGCCGTCGTTGAAGGTCGTGCCGATCACCATCCATATCCCCTTGGCCGATGTGGCGTCCGTGCTGACGATCGATCTGATCCGCGCCCGCGCCATCACCACCGCCAAGGGGCTCCAGCGCAATTTCGGCATCGGCCGCCCGCGCATGGTCGTCGCCGGGCTCAACCCCCATGCGGGCGAAGGCGGGGCGCTGGGCCGGGAGGAGATCGACATCATCCGCCCCGCCGTGGAATCGCTCCAGGCCGAGGGTTACGACATTATCGGACCCCTCGCCGCCGACACTCTGTTCCACAGCCGCGCCCGTGAAACCTATGACGCCGCGCTCTGCATGTATCACGATCAGGCGCTGATCCCGATCAAGACGCTGAATTTCGATGAGGGCGTCAACATCACTTTGGGCCTCCCCATCGTGCGCACCTCGCCCGACCATGGCACCGCCTTCGGCATCGCAGGCAAGGACAGCGCCAATCCCGGCGCGATGATGGCCGCGATCAGGATGGCCGCCGAAGCCGCCCGCGCCCGGCTGACCCCCGGCTGCTGAGGCCCATGACTGCTGATACCCGCCCCAAGCTTCCGCCACTGCGTGAGGTCATCGCCACCCACGGCCTTCAGGCGAGCAAGGCGCTCGGCCAGAATTTCCTGCTGGACGAGCAATTGCTGGATCGCATCGCCGCCATCCCCGGCCCCCTCAAGGACCAGCCGGCCTTCGAAGTCGGCCCCGGTCCTGGTGGCCTCACTCGCGCGATCCTGCGGGCGGGCGCGAATCTGGTCGCCGTCGAGCGCGACCGTCGTTGCCTTCCGGCGCTGGCCGAACTGTCCGAAGCGTTCCCCGGCCAGCTCCGCGTCATTTCCGGCGACGCCATGCAGATCGATGCCCGCGCCGAAGCGGGCGAAGGCGCGCATATCATCGCCAACCTGCCCTATAATGTCGGCACGGCCCTGCTGATCGGCTGGCTTTCGGCAGAGTGGACGCCGCTCCCTTGGTGGTCGACGCTGACCCTGATGTTCCAGATGGAGGTGGCCGAGCGCATCGCCGCCAAGCCCGGCGGCGACCATTATGGCCGCCTCGCGGTGCTCGCCCAATGGCGCAGCGACGCCAGGATTGCGATGAAGGTCCACCGCAGCGCCTTCACGCCCCCGCCCAAGGTGATGTCGGCGGTCGTCCACATCACGCCCAAGCCCGCCCCCGAAGGCGTGCAACTGAAGCATCTCGAGCGACTCACCGCTGCCGCCTTCGGCCAGCGCCGCAAGATGCTGCGCCAGAGCCTGAAAGGCCTGCCCGGCGCACTGGACGCGCTGGAGGTGGTCGGCATCGACCCGCAACGCCGGGCCGAAACCGTAAGCGTCGAGGAATTCGTCGCAACCGCGCGGGTGATGGGCCGTTCCTGACGGATCGCCAAGTTTTCAAGGGCCGTCCATGCTGCCTACCCTCCCGTTTCTTCTCGCCCTTCTCGCCAGCCCGGCGCAGGCGCAACTGCGCGATTTCTGCCCGGAACGCCCCGGCCTCGACACCCCGCCTTGCATTTTGGACAAGGGCCATTGGCAGGTGGAAATCGGCCTGGCCGACCTTGCCCGCGACAGAACGCCTGAGCGGAAGACGACCAGCCTCACCCTGGGCGACACCGAATGGCGCTACGGCCTAGACGGCAACACCGAACTGCGCGCAGCCTGGACGGCCTATTTATGGCGGCGCGACATTGACCGGCTCAGTGGTGGGCGCAGTCATGCATCCGGCATGGGCGACCTCAGCCTCGGCATCAAACGCGCCCTGCTCAATCACGATGGCGATGCGCTATCGCTTGCAGGCGCGGCGACGATCACCCTGCCGACCGGAAGCGATTCCGTCAGCAGTGGCACCTGGAGCGCCTCCTTCCAGCTCCCCTTCAGCTATGCCCTGACCGACAGTCTCAGCCTGATCGCCACCCCGGAAATCGACGCCGCCGCCGATGAAGACGGCCATGGCCGCCACCTCGCTTATGGCAGCGCGGGCGGCCTGTCCGCCGATTTTGGCGAGAAATGGAATGCCTCGCTGGAAATGCAGGTCATTCACGATCGAGACCCGGCGGAATCGTCGACCCAGACCCTCAGCTCCGTTTCGCTAGCCTTCAAGCCGCAGGCGTCTCTCATGCTGGATGCCGGGGCGAATTTCGGCCTCAACCACGCCACGCCGGACGCGGAAATCTATATCGGCCTGTCACGACGTTTTTGAAACGTCTCCAGTTTAATCAGATGTGTTCCTGCATCCGAAGGTAAGCCATCAGGGCGTTTCGGTCGCCGCCGCCTTGGGCGCCGGCACCACATCCTTCGAACTCAACACCGTCGCGGGCGGCCCCTTTTCGATCGCTGCCGCCAACTGGCCCACGGCGGCACAGTTCGCCTTGCACAGCCCCTGCGCCTGGGCGAGATTTTCCTTGGCCTTGGCGATCGCACCCTTTTCGACCATCGCCTCGCCCTGTCCCACCAGAGCGGCAACATCATTGGGCTCCAGCAACAGCGCCTCGCGATACAGGCGGATCGCCTTGCCCTGCAAACCCTGCGCCCGAGCGACCTGCGCCAGCTCGATATAGGCGGAGCGGTTGCGCGGATCGACCGCCAGCGCGCTTTCCAGCGCATCGGTCGCGCCCTGATAATTGCCCGCCTTGCGCGCCATCTCGCCCGCCTTCTGCCACTCTACCGACAAGGGCGATATCTGCGAATCCGGCCGCTGCGACAGGCCTGCGCTGGAAACGGTGGTCAGCAGGACAGCCAAGGCGATCGAAGCAGGGGTAAAACGCATGCACAACTCCAGCCATGTCTCAGGCATTGATTCCGACCCGGATTCCGGCTGACAAGTGTCGCGATTTTGCGCGCGCTTGTCCATCGACTCTTTCAGACGATCCGCCGCAGGCGCGCGACATAGAAACCGTCGGTGCCGTCATGGCCCGGCGTCAGCAGCAATCCATCGCCATGGGCACGGCCCATCGCCGCTTCGATCCTTTCGGCGGTCCAACCGTCATGCCGTTCCAGAAATGCCCGCACCTGATCCCGCCCCTCCCGGTCCGTCAGCGCGCAGGTAGCATAGACCAACGCACCCCCCGGCGCCAGCAAGGGCGCCGCAAAATCGAGGATACGTGCCTGCTCCGCCACCAGCCGATCGAGCCGCGCCGGGGTCAGCCGCCAGCGCGCCTCAGGATTGCGCCGCCAGGTGCCGGTTCCCGAACAGGGCGCGTCGACCAGCACGACATCCGCCCGGCCTTTCAGGCTTTCCAGCGCACCGGCCTCATGCCCCTGATCGAGCAGCAGGGTCTCGATGAAGGTCGCCCCGGCCCGCTCGGCCCGCGGATCGAGCCGGGCTAGGCGCGAACGGATGGTATCGGCGGCGATCAGCGTCCCCTTGCCCGCCATCGCTGCGGCCAGCGCCAGCGTCTTGCCGCCCGCCCCGGCGCAAAGATCGATCACGGTCATGCCCGGCGCGGCGGCGCAGGCGAGCGCGATCAACTGGCTGCCCGCATCCTGCACCTCGACCTGACCCCATTTCCAGGGATCGCTCTGCTCGACGGGCGCGCCTTCGGGCAGGCGCAGCGCATCCGGCAGTCCCGATAGCCGGATCGCTTCGGGATAATGCGGCGCGACCCTGTCCAGATCGGCCTTCAACCGATTGACCCGCAGATCGACAGGCGCCCGGCCAAGCAACGCCTCGCGCTCCACCGGCGCCGCCAGCAGCGGCTCGATCCAGCCGGGCACGATACCGGCCAATGCCCCCGCTTCCGCATCGGTGATCGGCTCAGGGCCATGCGCCGATCCGTCGAACAGCGCCGCCAGCTCCGCCCGCTCGCGTACGAGCCCGACCATGGCGGCGCGCCCGCTCTCGGGCCGATCGGCCACGCGCCGCACCGCGTCATAGACATGATCGCGCACCGCCCGCCGGTCCCGCGACCCGGCATAGCGCCGTTCCTTGAAATAGCGGGCGATCAGCGTGTCCGCCGCCGGACCGCCATCCCGCGCCGAGGCGATGATGGCGTCGAGCAGTTCAATCGCTGCCTGAACACGAGCGGATGGGGTCATGATGAAACAAGCCCCTCCCTTTCATGGGAGCGGTTGGGGGTGAGGGCATGTCTCGAACGCGGAGTCCCGTATCGATCCCCCACCCCAACGCCTCCCCCGAAGCGGAGGGGCTTCGTCGAGGCTTCAGCGCGTCGGATAATTGGGCGCTTCCCGCGTGATCGTCACATCATGCACATGGCTTTCCGACAATCCGGCATTGGTGATCTGAACGAAGCGCGCCCGCTCCTGAAGATCCTTGATCGTGCGGCTGCCGGTATAACCCATGGCCGCCTTCACGCCGCCGACGAGCTGATGGATGACATCCTTCGCCGGCCCCTTGAACGGCACTTGACCCTCAATGCCTTCGGGCACCAGCTTCATCTGGTCCTTGATGTCCGCCTGGAAATAGCGGTCCGCCGACCCCCGCGCCATCGCGCCGACGCTGCCCATGCCGCGATAGCTCTTATAGGCGCGCCCTTGATAGAGGAAGGTTTCGCCCGGCGCCTCCGCTGTGCCCGCCAGCAGCGAGCCAACCATGACGCAGCCTGCGCCCGCCGCCAGCGCCTTCGCCACATCACCCGAGGTACGAAGACCGCCGTCCGCGATCACCGGAACGCCCTGCTTGGCCGCTTCCTCCGCCGAATCCATCACGGCGGTGAGCTGGGGCACGCCCACGCCCGCGACAACGCGGGTGGTGCAGATCGACCCCGGCCCGATACCGACCTTCACGCAATCCGCGCCCGCGCCGATCAAGGCCTTGGTCGCCTCTGCCGTCGCGACATTGCCCGCCACGACCTGCACATGGTTGGACAGCTTCTTCACCGCCTCGACGGCGACCGCGACCTGCCTGCTGTGGCCGTGGGCGGTATCGATGACGATAAGGTCGCACTCCGCGTCGATCAACGCCTTGCTGCGCTCCAGCCCTGCATCACCCACGGTCGATGCCGCCGCCACGCGCAAGCGGCCCGAAGCGTCCTTGGTCGCCTGCGGATAGGTGACGGCCTTCTCGATATCCTTGACGGTGATGAGGCCGACGCAATGATAATGATCGTCCACCACCAACAGCTTTTCGATGCGCCGCTGGTGCAGCAGGCGCATCGCCTCATCCTGGCCCACACCCGTCTTCACCGTTGCAAGATTGTCGTGCGTCATCAATTCGCTCACCGGCTGGGCCGGGTTTTCCGCGAAGCGCACGTCGCGGTTGGTGAGGATGCCGACCAGCTTGCCCGTAGCCTCGACCACTGGAATGCCGCTGATCTTGTGGCGGGCCATCAGCATCTGCGCATCGGCCAACGTGGCATTGGGGGTGATGGTGATGGGGTTCACCACCATGCCGCTTTCGAAGCGCTTGACCGCGCGCACTGCGTCCGCCTGTTCCTCGATCGAGAGATTGCGGTGCAACACG
Organism: Sphingobium sp. SJ10-10; assembly: GCF_036038995.2. Lineage (NCBI taxonomy): Bacteria > Pseudomonadati > Pseudomonadota > Alphaproteobacteria > Sphingomonadales > Sphingobiaceae > Sphingobium > Sphingobium sp. SJ10-10. The sequence continues at coordinate 387,387 of NZ_CP158132.1, read as the reverse complement.
CCGATCCCGCCCAACTGCGCCATGACGATCGCCATGTCGGCTTCCGTCACCGTATCCATGGCGGACGACAGGACCGGGATGTTGAGCCTGATCGCCTTGGTGACATAGGTACTGGTGTCCGCCTGGCTGGGCAGCACATCGGATTCGGCGGGCTGCAACAGCACGTCGTCGAAGGTGAGGCCAAGGCGGATATCCATGTGAAAGCCACTTTCTGCTGCGCGGACCATGCGGGGGGAAGCATGATCGCTGGGGGATTCGTGGCGGCCCATGTAACCATTAACCAGCAAAACGGCCAGACCCCCGATGGTATTTTATTGCGGGGATATTTTGGGCCGGGCGTCGAGGGGCTGGAATGGGTGTTTTCCTGCCATTCCCCTCCCGCAGACGTTCAAACGAGCCACGCGCCTCGTTTGAACGTCTGCGGGAGGGGAATGTCCTGGAATGGCCAAAAAAGCGAGCGTTTGATGATATTGTCATCCCAGCGAAAGCTGGGATCTCGTGAGGCTAGATCGAGCGCTATCGCCTGAGATCCCAGCTTTACGGAAATGAAGGCCGCTCCCCACCCAAAACGGCCACAAGAAAAAGGCTGGCGGATTGCTCCGCCAGCCTCTTCTGTTTCGCTTGAGGGCAGGACTTAGAAGTCCATGCCGCCCATGCCGCCCATGCCGCCGCCGGGCATGCCCATCGGCGCCTTGTCGTCGGCGGGCAGTTCGGCAATGGTCGCCTCGGTCGTGATCAGCAGGCCGGCCACCGAAGCGGCGTCCTGCAGCGCGGCGCGAACGACCTTGGTCGGGTCGATCACGCCAGCGGCGACGAGGTTCTCATAGGTGTCGGTCGCGGCGTTGAAGCCCTTGGTCTCGTCATTCTCGCGCAGCAGGTTGCCGGCGACAACGGCGCCGTCGACGCCCGCATTCTGGGCGATCTGGCGCAGCGGCGCTTCGATGGCCTTGCGGATGATGTCGATGCCACGGGTCTGGTCGTCGTTCGCACCCTTGAGGCCGTTCAGAGCCTTGGTCGCGTACAGCAGAGCCGTACCGCCACCGGGGACGATGCCTTCTTCAACGGCTGCGCGGGTCGCATGCAGCGCGTCGTCGACGCGGTCCTTGCGCTCCTTCACCTCGACTTCGGTCGCGCCGCCGACCTTGATGACAGCCACGCCGCCAGCCAGCTTGGCCAGACGCTCCTGCAGCTTCTCGCGGTCATAATCGGACGTGGTGGTCTCGATCTGAGCGCGGATCTGCTCGGTGCGGCCCTTGATCGCTTCGCCGTCACCGGCGCCATCGACGATGGTGGTGTTGTCCTTGTCGATCGTGATGCGCTTGGCGGTGCCGAGCATGCCGAGCGTGACGTTCTCAAGCTTAATGCCGAGATCTTCGGAGATCACTTCGCCCTTGGTCAGGACGGCGATGTCTTCCAGCATGGCCTTGCGGCGGTCACCGAAGCCCGGAGCCTTGACCGCAGCGACCTTCAGGCCACCGCGCAGCTTGTTGACGACCAGGGTCGCCAGCGCTTCGCCTTCAATGTCCTCAGCGATGATGAGGAGCGGACGGCCCGACTGAACCACGGCTTCGAGGATCGGCAGGATCGACTGCAGGTTCGAAAGCTTCTTTTCGTGGATCAGGATGTACGGATCAGCCAGCTCGACAGCCATCTTTTCCGGGTTGGTGATGAAGTAAGGCGACAGATAGCCGCGGTCGAACTGCATGCCTTCGACGACGTCCAGTTCGAAGTCGAGACCCTTGGCCTCTTCCACGGTGATGACGCCTTCCTTGCCGACCTTCTCCATCGCTTCAGCGATCTTCTGGCCGACTTCCACGTCACCATTGGCGGAGATGATGCCGACCTGGGCGACTTCCTGCGAACCGGAAACCGGCTTCGAGCGGGCCTTGACGTCTTCGACGACCTTGGCGACGGCGAGGTCGATGCCGCGCTTCAGATCCATCGGATTCATGCCGGCGGCAACCGACTTCATGCCTTCGCGAACGATCGCCTGGGCCAGAACGGTCGCGGTGGTGGTGCCGTCACCGGCGATGTCGTTGGTCTTCGAAGCGACTTCGCGGACCATCTGGGCGCCCATATTCTCGAACTTGTCCTTCAGTTCGATTTCCTTGGCGACGCTGACGCCGTCCTTGGTGATGCGGGGCGCGCCGAAGCTCTTGTCGATGACGACGTTGCGGCCCTTGGGGCCGAGCGTCACCTTGACCGCGTCGGCCAGGATGTCGACGCCGCGCAGAATGCGCTCACGGGCGTCGCGGGAGAATTTTACTTCTTTTGCAGCCATGGGTAAAAACCTTCTTGCAAATGTGTGTGCGGGAAAATCTTGAGTGGGTCAGGCGACGACGCCCAGCCCGTCGCCTTTAGGCGACAACACCCAGAATATCCGATTCCTTCATGATCAGCAGGTCTTCACCGTCGACCTTGACTTCGGTGCCCGACCACTTGCCGAACAGCACGCGATCGCCCGCCTTCACGTCCAGCGGAGTGACCTTGCCGTCTTCGGCCTTGATGCCGGTGCCGACAGCGACGATCTCGCCTTCCTGCGGCTTTTCCTTGGCGGTGTCGGGGATGATGATGCCGCCGGCAGTCTTCTCTTCCGCTTCTACGCGGCGAACGAGAACGCGGTCATGCAACGGACGAAATGCCATGTTGTGTGCCTTTCCCTCTTTAACGACGTTTAAATGGGATGAGGTGGAACCGCCATGGACGGCGACTCCGGCTCCTTCTCCCGATGAACCCGTGTCTGTTAGCACTCCTGATCAGGGAGTGCCAGCGCCGTTTCATATGGACGGGAAAGCCCGGCGATCAAGAGCCACCCGCAATTTTTTTGGACCCGGAATTTTCCGAACGCACAACGAAAGTGACTATGACGATGCCGCTATAAGACTTCCGTGCGGACAGAGACAGTCAAACTGTTGCCAAAATGCTTCTACGTGCAAAAAATACGACAAATGCAGGCAGATGCCGGGGAAATACTGCTTTACGCGAATAAAACAGAACAGCAACATTCCCCTGTCGGCTCAACCGGATAGCGGATGGTCGGACAAAAAGCAGCGCGATGTCGCGGCATTCCCAGACCGCGGCACGCGCCACAGAGGGGATAGCCTGATGTCTATGATGAAGACATTTGCCCGGCTGCGTGATGGCGCGGCCCTTTCCGTGTTTGCCCTTGCCAGCTTGAGCGCCGTTGCGGCGACACCAGCCTTGGCCCAAAGCTCTCCGCAAAGCTCCTCCACCGCCGATGAGGGCGAAACCATCGTCGTCACCGGATCACTATTCCGCCGCACCAATACGGAAACGCCATCCCCGGTTACGGTTCTCACCGCCGAGACGCTGCAAAAGGCGGGCATCACCACTGCTTCCGACGCCATCCGGTCCGTGTCCGCCGACAGCGCCGGATCCATCGGCACCGGCTTCCAGAGCGGCTTTTCCGCTGGCGGTTCGGCCGTGTCGCTGCGCGGCCTGGGCGTGTCCTCCACACTCGTTCTGGTGGACGGGCTGCGCTCCACCAACTTCCCGATCAATGACGACGGGCACAATGCCTATGTCGACCTGAACTCCATTCCGTTCAGCCTGGTCGAGCGGGTCGAAGTGCTGAAGGACGGCGCGTCCTCCACCTATGGCGCCGATGCGATCGGCGGCGTCGTCAACCTGATCCTGAAGAAGCATTTCACCGGCATTGCAGGCAGCGCCGAGGCAGGCGCCGCCTTCCAGGGCGATGCCGCGCACCAGCGGCTGGACCTGACGGCGGGCTATGGCGACTATGAGGATCAGGGCTGGAACATCTACGTCAACGGCGAATATCAGCGCGACGGCCGCGTCACCAACCACAGCCGCGGTTTTCCGTACAACACGCTGGACCTGACCTCCATCGGCGGGCTGGATAACAATAATAATGACAGCACGCTGACCGGCCAGGCGGATAACGGCACACCCACCGCCGTCGTCACACGCGTCAGCCAGACCGACCTCAACAATCCGCTTGCCGGCGGCGGCACGTTGCTGACGAACCAATATCAAGCGCTCAACCTGAACTGCGCCAACGGCACCTATACCCAGACGGGAGCGCAGGTCGGCACGGTCTGCAAATATAATCTGGAGGATCAATATAATCAGCTCGCGCCCCTTCAGCGGCGCTATGCCTTTAGCGGCCGCATCAGCGTGCGGATCAACGACAATGTCGAAGCCTATCTGACCGGCATGTATTCCAACAGCTTCGTCAGCATCATCAACCAGCCGCGCGCCCTGCGCGCCACCCAGCCCTTCGGCGCTTCGCCCTCGCTGGCGTCGAACAATCCGGGCATCGTGCTGCCGGTCTATATCTGCTCGGCGGGCGTCAATTGCGCCACGGCGGCCAATCGTCAGCTCAATCCGAACAACCCCTTTGCGGCCGCCTTCGCCAACGATCCCGCCAATGGCGCGGCGCGCATCCATTATCTGTTCGGGGACATTCCGGCGGGCAGCGACCGCACCAATGAGGTCTGGCGCTTCGCCGGCGGCTTCAGCGGCAGCATCAATGACGACTGGAACTGGAAGATCGACGGGGTTTACGCCCGCGACAACCTCAAGATCACGCAATATGGCTATCTGAACATCGCCAACACGCTGAACGCGATCAACACGGGCACCTATAATTTCGTCAATCCCTCCGCCAACAGCCAGGCGGTGCGGGACTTCGTGTCGCCTGACATCACCACGCCGTCGCATTCGGAAATGTATTCGGTCGACGCGTCCGTGACCAAGAAGCTGATGGACCTACCGGGCGGACCACTGCAAATCGCGGTCGGCGGGCAGGTGCGCCATGAGATGCTGGAGAACAACAACCAGAATGCGGCGCTCGACACCTGGACGCTGACGACATCCGCGGCGTTCGGCAAACATACCGTTTCGGCCGCCTATTTCGAAGTCCAGGCGCCGATCCTCGACAGTCTGGAGGTGAACGCATCCGGCCGCTACGACCATTATTCGGAAGGGTTCAGCCACTTCTCGCCCAAGCTGGGGGTGAAGTTCACGCCGATCCGGCAACTGGCGCTGCGCGGCACCTTCTCCAAGGGCTTCCGGGCACCGACCTTCGCGGAATCGAACCCGCGCAGCCAGTTTGCGGGCTTCTCCAACTTCACGCCGCCAACCTCCTTCCAACTGGCGCATGGCAATAACGGCTATTCGCAGAGATATCGGCTGGGGTCCGGCCTGACCGGCAATCCCGACCTGAAGCCCGAAGTGTCGCGCAGCTTCACGGCGGGCGCCATCTTCGAGCCGACGCGGTGGCTGAGCCTGACCGTCGATTATTATAATGTGAAGAAATCGGACCTGATCGTCGCGGGGCCACTGACGGGTGCGGCTCGGACCGCTTATTATTCCCAGACCAACGTCACCGCAGCCTGCGCCGCCGTCGCTGCCGTGGGTCCAGGCTATAGCTGCTACGCCATCGACGCGCCCGACCCGGCATTCCCCAGTGCCCTGCCCCGCGTGCTGATCATCAACGCGCCGTTCGTCAACGCCAATTATGCGGTGACGTCGGGCGTCGATTTCTCGGCCACGGCCAAGATCCCGTTGGGCGACGAGATGATGTGGACGAGCCGGATCGAGGCGACTCATGTGATCCAATATGATCTGCACACATCAAGCGGCGTGCAGAAATATGCGGGCACCATGGGCCCCTATGAGCTGTCGTCGGGCAACGGCACGCCCGATTGGCGCGGCAACTGGCAGAATACGTTGCAGGTCAAGAATTTCTCACTGACCGCAACGGCCTATTATGTCGGCAAGATCAAAGCGGTTGCCACGGACGAAGGATCGCTCGACAGGTCCTGCGCCCACAATCTCTACGGCACCGGCGATCGGTTCTGCTATGTTAAGAGCTTCATCAATGTCGACATGAACGCTCAGGTGGAAGTGAACGAGAATTTCACCTTCTTCGCCAATGTCGGCAATGTGTTCGGTCGCCGGGCTCCGCTGGCGCCCGCTTCCTATACAAGCTCGCCCAATTTCCTGACCACCTGGCATTATGCCGGACTGATCGGCCGCACCTTCAAGGCGGGGGCGAGCTTCAAATTCTGATCTTCCGGTAAAAGGGGGAGAAAGGGCGGCCTCCCTTGGGCCGCCCTTTTTTTTGCACGCGCGCGTTTGTATCGCGGGCGGGCGATCCTTACCTAGCCCCGGAGCGGCGGACCTCCTCGCTACCCGCCGCCTTTGTGAGAAGCCTTTAGAGGGATCGCCTGCATGACCGACACAGCCTATATTCCGCCGCGCGTCTGGACCTGGGACAAGGAAAATGGCGGCGCCTTCGCCAACATCAACCGGCCGATCGCGGGACCGACTCATGAAAAGGCGTTGCCGGTCGGCAAACATCCGTTGCAACTTTATTCGCTCGCCACGCCCAATGGGCAAAAGGTGACGATCCTGCTGGAAGAGTTGCTGGAGGCAGGCAAGGATGCGGAATATGACGCCTGGCTGATCCGTATCGGAGATGGCGATCAGTTCGGCAGCGGCTTCGTTTCGGTCAATCCGAACAGCAAGATCCCGGCGCTGATGGACCATGGCGTCTCTCCGCCCCGCCGGCTGTTCGAGTCCGGCTCGATCCTGGTCTATCTGGCCGAGAAATTCGGCGCTTTCCTGCCGACCGATCCGGCCAAGCGCACGGAGACGCTCAACTGGCTGTTCTGGCAGATGGGCAGCGCGCCGCTGCTGGGTGGCGGCTTCGGCCATTTCTTCGCCTATGCGCCGGAGAAATTCGAATATGCGATCAACCGCTATGCGATGGAGGCCAAGCGGCAGCTCGATGTGCTGGACCGGCAACTGGCCGAGCATGAATATATAGCGGGCGAGGATTATACGATCGCGGACATGGCGATCTGGCCCTGGTATGGCGGGGTCGCGCTGGGCCGCGCCTATGATGCGGCGGAGTTTCTCGACGTGGAGAGCTACAAGAATGTGCTGCGCTGGGCGAAGCAGATCGACGAGCGGCCCGCGGTGAAGCGCGGGCGGATGGTCAACAAGGCGAACGGGCCGCTGGAAGAACAGCTACACGAACGCCATGACGCGGGCGACTTTGCGACACGCACGCAGGACAAGCTGGAGGGGGCGAGCTGAGGGCGGCCTTATCCTTGTCCGGTTTTACCTAGGCTGTTTTGAAATTTTGCGCCGGGTGGATTCCCCCCATTCCCCCTCCCGCAAGCGGGAGGGGGATGTCTTGGAAATGGCCAAAACCGGCCACACACACCCTATCCCGCCGCTTTCACGATCTCCGCCCAGGCGGCTTCGTCGATCACTTCAATGCCGAGCGCGGCGGCCTGCTTGAGTTTCGAGCCGGCGCCGGGACCGGCGACCACCAAGTCGGTCTTGGCGCTGACCGAGCCGGCGGCCTTGGCGCCCAGCCGTTCGGCCTGCGCCTTGGCCTCGTCGCGGCTCATGGTTTCCAGCTTGCCGGTGAAGACGACCGTCTTGCCCGTGACCTGGCTGGCGGTGGTTTCGACCACATAATCGGGCGGAGAGACTTCGCTCAGCAGGTCGTTCCACACTTCCACATTATGCGGCTCGTGGAAGAAATCGGCCAGCGCATGGCCAACCGCTGACCCCACATTCTCAACGCTGATATGTTCCGCGATCGCCTTGTCGAGGCGATTGCGGAAACGGCCTTCCTCCTCCCCCTCCGCAGGCTCGGCAGCATCGCGCAGGGCGATGATTTCAAGGGCAAGCGCGTGAACCGCCTCCAGCGTCGTATAGCGTTTCAGCAGATCACGCGCCGTCACCGCCCCAATATGGCGGATGCCAAGGCCAAAGAGCAGACGGGCGGCGTCGGGCCTGCGCTTCGCTTCTATGGCGGCGAGGAGATTGTCGACCGATTTTTCCTTCCAGCCCTCCCGGCCCAACAGGCTCGGGCGGTGGGACTTCAGGCGGAAAATGTCGGCGGGTTCGGTGATCAAGCCCAGATCGAGAAATTCCTCTATGCTCTTCTCGCCCAGCCCCTCGATATCGAGCGCGACGCGGCTGACGAAATGGCGCAGCCGTTCGAAACGCTGCGCCGCGCAGATCAGGCCGCCGGTGCAGCGAATGTCGACCTCCCCCTCTTCGCGCACCGCTTCCGAATGGCAGACGGGGCAATGATCGGGGAAAGTGAAAGGGTCGCGCACGGCATCGCGGGTGAGATTGTCGACCACCTGCGGAATGACGTCGCCCGCGCGCTGCACGACGACGCGGTCGCCGGGACGCACGCCCAGACGCTCGATCTCGTCGGCATTGTGCAGGGTGACATTGGAGACGACGACGCCGCCGACAGTGACGGGGGTCAGGCGGCCCACCGGGGTCAGCTTGCCGGTGCGGCCGACCTGGATATCGATCGCCTCCAGCGTGGTTTGGGCGCGTTCGGCAGGGAATTTATGGGCGATGGCCCAGCGTGGAGCCTTGGCGACGAAACCCAGACGCTGCTGCCAGTCGAGCCGATCGACCTTGTAGACCACGCCGTCAATATCGAAGGGCAAGTCGGCCCGCGCCGCCTCAATGGCGCGATAATGGGCGATCAGCGCCTCCAGCGTGTCGACGCAGGCGAGCCGGTCGGAAACGGGCAAGCCCCAGTTCGCAATCGCCTGCATGACGCCGAGCTGGGTTTCGGCGGGGACGGCGCTGAACTCGCCCCAGCCATGGGCCAGGAAGCGCAGCGGGCGGCTGGCGGTGACGGCGGCATCCTTCTGGCGCAGCGATCCGGCGGCGGCGTTGCGGGGGTTGGCGAATTGGCGGGCCTTTTCCGGGTCATCGGCTTCGGCCGCCAAACGCGCGTTGAGGGCGACGAAATCGGCCTTGGCCATATAGACTTCGCCCCGAACCTCGAAAAGATCGGGGATGGCTTCGCCCGTCAGGCGCTCAGGAATGTCGTCGATGGTGCGGACATTGGCGGTGACATCCTCGCCGGTGGTGCCGTCGCCGCGCGTGGCGGCGAGGACCAGTTCGCCCTTTTCATAGCGCAGCGAGCAGGACAGGCCGTCGATCTTGGGTTCGGCGGTCAGCGCCACCGGGGCATCCTCGGGCAGCGCCAGGAAGCGGCGGACGCGGGCGATGAACTCAGCGATGTCCTCGTCGGAAAAGCCGTTGTCGAGGCTCATCATGCGGACGGCATGCTGCACCTTCTTCAGCGAAGAGGTGGGCGCTGCGCCGACCTGGGCGTTGGGAGAGTCGCTGCGGATGAGATGCGGGAAGGTGGCTTCCAGCGCATTATTTTCGCGGACGAGCGCATCATAGTCGGCATCCGCAATCTCCGGCTCGTCCTGATCGTGATAAAGGCGGTTGTGACGTGCAATCTCGCGCGCCAGGCGCATCAGGCGATTGGCGGCTTCGGCTTCGGTCATTTGCGTGGGGTCGGTCATGACCCCGTCTTTAACGTCAGCCTTTGGCAGCGGGTAGCTACAATTCGAGGGGGATCGATCGCAGAAACGGCGGCAGCGGAAGGGAGGCAAGGCTGATGTGCCAGTTCAGACTCCGGCAACGGGCATTGTTTCGAAATGCTGAGGGAAACCGGCGATGATCGGCCGCGCCTTGGCAATGGCTGCGCGAACGGCGCGGAGATTGAGCGATGCCATGTGACTTTCGCGGCTATCCCAGACTTCGGTGATCCAGAGGGCGTCGGGATTCGCCGTGTCGAGCGCGATGACATAGGAAATGCAGCCGGGCATCGCGCCGGTCGCTTCCCGGAGATAGCCGAGCAGTTCTTCGCGCTTTCCGGGTTGGGCGAGCATCTGGCCTATGAGGCCGAATTTGGGTTTGGCTTCCTGTGCGGCGGCGGGGATGGTGCTGGTTGCGAGGCCTGCGGCGGCCAGGGTGAGCATGTCGCGGCGGTTGAGGGACGTGGCGGGGCGTTGCGCATTTCCCCCTCCACCGGCCTTTGGCCGGTCCCCCTCCCCATCTGTCGATGGGGAGGATTTTTTGTGCACGCTCATCGGCCGCCTCCTACACTTTCTCCAGCAACCTCTCCGCCTGTGCCCGCGCCTCTGCGGTGATCTCCGCGCCAGAGAGCATGCGGGCGATTTCCTCGCGCCGTTCGCCGTCGCTCAGCGCATGGACGCCAGTGCGGGTGACGGTGCCGTCGCTTGATTTGGCGATCAGCATATGGCCCGCACCCCGCGCCGCGACCTGAGGGCTGTGGGTGACGACCAATATCTGATTGGTCTTCGACAAGCGCGCAAGGCGGTCACCGATGGCGGATGCGACGGCGCCCCCTACCCCGCGATCGATCTCGTCGAAGATCAGCGTGTCCGCCCCGCCTTGCTCCGCCAGCGCGACCTTGAGCGCGAGGATGAAGCGGGACAATTCGCCTCCGCTAGCGATCTTGACCAGCGGCGCGAAGGGCGCGCCGGGATTGGTGGAGATTTCGAACTCCACCCGGTCCATGCCATGCACGCCCCATTGCCCCTCCTCCTGCGGCGCGACCACGGTGCGGAACCGGGCGGCGTCCAGTTTCAGCGGCGCCAGTTCGGCGGCGACAGCGGCGTCGAGCTTGCCCGCCGCCATCTGTCGTTCGGCGGACAGAGCCTGCGCCGCTTCACGATAGGCGGCCGCCTTGGCCCTCGTCTCCGCTTGAAGGGCGGCAAGATGCTCCTCCCCGCCTTCGATCGCGGCCAGTTTCGCGGCCATGTCGTTGCGCAGGGCGGCGAGATCGTCGGGCTGCACCTGATGCTTGCGTGCCAAGCCGCGCAGGTCGAACAGGCGGGTCTCGATGGCGTCGAGCCGGGCGGGATCGAAACTCAGCGCCTCGGCGGCTTCGTTCAGGCGGTCTTCGGCTTCGCTCGCCTCGATCACGGCACGGTCGAGCGCGGCGAGAACCTCGGCCAGCGGCTCATATTCGCTGACGATCCGGTCGAGTCGGCGGGCGGCCTGCCGCAACTGGGCAAGGCCGCCATCGGAGCCGGTGAAGCATTGGGTAACGGCGGACAGATCGTCCGACAGGCGGGCACCCTTCTGCATGGTGGCGCGTTCCTCAGCCAGCGTGGCTTCCTCGCCGGGTTCGGGCGCGAAGCGGGTGAGTTCGTCCACCGCATGGGTCAGGTAATCGCGGTCGCGGGCAGCCGTTTCGACGCTGGCGCGGTTTTCGGCAAGGCGGTCGGCGGCGGCCCGCCAAGCCTGATAGGCGCCGGAGACAGCGCCAGTGTCGCAGCGCCCATAGGAATCGAGCAAGGCGCGATGCCCACGCGGGTTGAGCAGACCCCGATCGTCGTGCTGGCCGTGGATTTCCACCAATGCGCTGCTGAGGTCACGCAGCAAGGCGGCCGAACAGGCCTGGTCGTTGATGAAGGCCCGGCTGCCGCCATCGGCCTTGACCATGCGGCGGATGATCAGCGGCTCGCCTGGTTCCAGGTCGATGCCATTGTCGGCCAGCAGGTCCGTCGCGCGATGATCGGCGCGGGGCGTGTCGAAGGTGGCGGTGACGCTGGCCTGCGCCTCCCCATTGCGGACGAGGCCGCTGTCGGCGCGAGCCCCCAGCGCCAGACCCAGCGAATCGAGCAGGATCGATTTGCCTGCCCCCGTCTCGCCGGTCAGCACGCCCAGGCCGGAACCGAAATCCAGGTCCAGCGCCTCGATCAGCACGACATTGCGGATGGACAGGGCGGTCAGCATGACGATGGTCCGCGAATGTCATTCCAGCGAAAGCCGGAATCTCGGGCCGCCAGGTCGCGCCCTGACGTCTGAAACCCCAGCTTGCGCTGAGGTGACGATATCATCCGATTACGCCTTGGGCGCATGTTCCCGCATGAGCTTGTAGGACCGCTCATACCATTTCGAACCGGGATAGTTCTTGCCCAGTACCGCAGCAGCCTTTTGCGCCTCGGCGGGAATGCCGAGCGAGAGATAGCTTTCCACCAGACGCTCCAGCGCTTCCGGCGTATGCGTGGTCGTTTGATATTTGTCGATCACCGTGCGGAAGCGCAGCGTCGCCGCCAGCCACTGGCCCCGGCGCTGGTAGAAGCGCCCGACTTCCATTTCCTTGCCCGCCAGATGATCGTTGACGAGGTCGAGCTTCAGCCGGGCGTCGGCGGCGTAGCGCGTGTCGGGATAGCGGCGGATCAGCTCGCCCAGCGCGTCCAGCGACTGCTGGGTGATCTTCTGGTCGCGGGTGACATCGGCAATCTGTTCATAATAGCAAAGCGCGATCAGATAATAGGCGTAGGGCGCGTCCTTGTTGCCGGTATGAATCGACAGGAAGCGCTGGGCGGCGCCGATCGCTTCGGGATAATCCTGATTCATATAATAGCTGAAGGCGGACATGAGCTGCGCCCGGCGCGCCCAGGGCGAATAGGGATGCTGACGCTCCACCTCGTCGAACAGCGCGGCGGCGAGCTTGTACTGCCCGCGATCCAGCCGGTATTTGCCCGCATTGTAGAGCGTGGACACGTCGCGGGCGACATATTGGGTGTCGGCCTTGTTCTTCGACGTCGCGCAGCCGGCGAGCAGGGCGGCAAGCAGAAGCGGTGCGGTGGCCGCGCCGATGCGCGTCATGGTTTTCGTCAGCATGGCCGGGTCATAGCCGAGCGAATGCGCCGCGCCAAGCGGCAGAATGGTGGCAAGCGTCACTATGCGCGGACTGGCAGGTCCAGCCGTGCGGTCGCGCCGCCCTGCGCCGAGCGCTGGAGGGAGAAACGGCCGTTCAATTGCCCCGCCAGCGCGTTGGAAATGCGCAGCCCCAGGCTCTGACTGCCGCCCAGGTCGAAATCAGGCTCTATCCCCTTGCCGTCGTCGGTTACGTGGAGCGTGATCCCGCCGTCCGCCATGTCCAGACCGACATGGATGCGACCCGCCCGATGCGGCAGGCCATGTTCGATGGCGTTGCTGACCGCTTCCGTCACGATCAGCGCCAGCGGCACGGCGATATCGGGTTCGAGAATCAGATCTTCCGGCGCTTCGATGGTCAGCGCTATGTCATCACGGCCGCTGGCTTCCACCACATCGGCGGTCAATGTCGTCAGGAAGGCACGGATATTCTGCCCCTCCCCCGACGGATTGTAGAGCGCGCGGCTGATGCGTCCGACCAGCGCCAGCCGGGCCGAGGCGTCGTCCAGCGCGCGGCGTGCGATGTCATGGTCCACATCGCGCCGCTGGAGCGAGAGCATCGCGGCCACGACTTGAAGATTGTTGGACACGCGGTGCTGCAATTCGTGGAACAGCAGCTCGCGATTTTCCGCCAGCGCGCGGCTGCGCTCCCGCTCGATCGCGAGGTTGAAATTCGCCTTCTGCATGAAATGGATGAGCGCGATGTCGACCGCCACGACGGCGCCGTAAAAGCCAAGGGCCAGCAGGACACCCGGATCGAATGCAATGCCCATGCGCGGCGGAATGAAGAAATACCAGGAAAGCGCGCCGCATAGCAGGCCCGCATAGATGCCCGGCCGCACGCCGAAGAGGAAGGAAGAGAGAATGACGGCAGGAAAGAAGGACACGAAAGGATAGCCGACCGGCATGACGATTTCGGCGGCGCTCCGGATTGCAAATGCGATCAGGCAGAAGGCTGTCGTCAGCAGATAGGCCTGCCACGGCCGCCGCAGGACAAGCGGCAGGCGCTCCACGAATTTTTCGTTCCTGCGCTGCATTTGTCCCCCCACACCCTTTGTTACCGTATCATAACTTTCATTCCCGCCAACTGATTGAGATCAGGAAAGACTCGATTCCATCGAAAAGGGCGCCCGGATGATCCGGACGCCCTTTCCTGCTGTTTCAGCGATGTGCTTGCGCGATCAGTCCTGGGTCAGGAAGTCGGGCAGACCGGCGTTCGAGCCGTCATCATCACCGCCCTTGCCGCCTTCGCCACGCGGGCTACGGTCACGGCGCGGGCCACGATCGCCACGACCTTCACCACCGCGACCGCCACGGTCGCCGCCATCGCGACGCGGGCCACGGCCCCGATCACCACGATCACCGCGGTCGCCGCGCGGTTCACGCGGCTCGCGGGCAGGACGGGTGTCCTCCAGCTCTTCGCCGGTCTCCTGATCGACGACGCGCATGGACAGGCGAACCTTGCCGCGCGGGTCGATCTCCAGGACCTTGACCTTCACTTCCTGGCCTTCCGACACGACGTCGGTCGGCTTTTCGACGCGCTCATTCTTCATTTCGGAGACGTGGACGAGACCATCCTTGCCACCCATGAAGTTCACGAACGCACCGAAGTCGACGATGTTGACGACCTTGCCGGTGTAGATCTTGCCGACTTCCGCTTCCTCGACGATGCCGAGAATCCACGCCTTGGCGGCTTCGATCTGGGCGATGTCGGACGAGCTGATCTTGATGATGCCCTCATCGTCGATGTCGACCTTCGCGCCGGTTTCCGCGACGATCTCGCGGATGACCTTGCCGCCGGTGCCGATGACGTCGCGGATCTTCGACTTGTCGATCTGGATCGTCTCGATACGCGGGGCATGGGCCGACAGCTCGGAGCGGGTCGAGGACAGCGCCTTGCTCATCTCACCCAGGATATGGGCACGGCCTTCCTTGGCCTGACGCAGGGCGACTTCGAAGATTTCCTGCGTGATGCCGGCAACCTTGATGTCCATCTGCATGGTGGTGATGCCCGCTTCCGTGCCCGCCACCTTGAAGTCCATGTCGCCCAGATGATCCTCGTCGCCCAGAATGTCGCTGAGGACAGCGAAATTCTTGCCTTCCAGGATCAGGCCCATGGCGATGCCCGACACCGGACGCTTCAAGGGAACGCCCGCGTCCATCATCGACAGCGAACCGCCGCAGACCGTCGCCATCGACGACGAGCCATTGGACTCGGTGATGTCCGACAATACGCGGATGGTGTAGGGGAACTCGTCCTTGCTCGGCAGGACCGGGTGCAGGGCGCGCCAGGCCAGCTTGCCATGGCCGACTTCGCGGCGGCCCGGCGCGCCGAAGCGGCCGACTTCACCGACCGAATAGGGCGGGAAGTTATAGTGCAGCATGAAGTTTTCATAATAGACGCCGTTCAGGCCGTCTATCATCTGCTCGGCGTCCTTGGTGCCCAGCGTGGTGGTGCAGATCGACTGCGTTTCGCCACGGGTGAACAGCGCCGAACCATGGGTGCGGGGCAGGAAACCGACGATCGCCTCGATCGGGCGAATCTGCGTGGTGGTGCGGCCGTCGATGCGCTTGCCGTCCTTCAGGATGGCGCCGCGCACGATCTCGGCTTCCAGCTTCTTGGTCAGCTTGATGCCGGCCATGACGGTCTGGGCGTCCAGGCCGTCAGCGGTGAACTGGGCCTTCGCCTTGGCGCGGGCTTCGTTCAGCGCGTTGGAGCGGGCCGACTTGTCGGTCAGCTTGTAGGCGGCGGTGATGTCTTTGCCGATCAGCTTCTTGAGCTTCTTCTTCAGATCATCCAGATTGTCGCCCGTGGCAACGTCCCACGGATCCTTGGCTGCCTTTTCAGCAAGGTCGATGATCGCGTTGACGATTTTCTTGCTGGCTTCATGGGCGAACAGGACGGCGCCGAGCATCACGTCTTCCGAAAGCTCCTTGGCTTCGGATTCGACCATCATCACGGCATTGCCGGTGGCGGCGACGACCAGGTCGAGTTCGCCGGTCTTCACTTCGTCCAGCGACGGGTTGAGCTGATATTCGCCATCCTTGTAGCCGACGCGGGCTGCGCCGATCGGACCCAGGAAAGGCACGCCCGACAGGGTCAGCGCGGCCGAAGCGGCGATCATCGCCACGATATCGGGCTCGCTTTCGCCATCAAAGCTCAGAACCTGAGCGATGACGTTGATTTCGTTATAGAAACCTTCGGGGAAGAGCGGGCGGATCGGGCGGTCGATCAGGCGGGAAACCAGCGTTTCCTTTTCCGTGGCGCCACGCTCACGCTTGAAGAAGCCGCCCGGAATGCGACCGGCGGCCGAATATTTTTCCTGATAGTGGACGGTCAGCGGGAAGAAGTCCTGTCCTTCCTTCACCGACTTGGCGGCGGTCACGGCGCACAGCACCACGGTTTCGCCATAGGTCGCCAGCACGGCGGCGTCGGCCTGACGCGCAATACGGCCGGTTTCGAGAGTCAGGGTCTTGCCTGCCAGCTCGATTGATACCTTCTTTACATCGAACATTGGTTTTTTCCTTCGCCCGCCTGGCCCTATTGCCGGGCGGGGCCTGTGTTGCGCGCTATCCGGCGCGCGGCGGTTTCGGGGCATCGTCTGGCCCCTTGTTTCGAGGGATCGCGCCGGATTGCACAATCTCCTCACCTGATTACCGTGTTCCTGCGACCCGAAGGGCGGCGTAAGCCAACGCAGGAACCCAGTTCTGGTCTTTGTCCTGGATCCCCGCCTTCGCGGGGGCGCCCCAGACCTATTTGGCCAATACGTAATCGGCCCGCCGAAGCGGGCCGAACGATTGGGTCACTTACTTGCGCAGGCCCAGCTTGGCGATGAGGTCGGTGTACCGCGCCCCATCCTTTTTCTTCAGATAGTCCAGCAGCGAACGGCGCTTGTTGACCAGCATCAGCAGGCCGCGACGGCTGTGGTTATCCTTGTGGTGCCCCTTGAAATGCTCGGTTAGGTTCGAAATGCGCTCCGAGAGGATCGCAACCTGGACTTCCGGCGAACCGGTATCGCCTTCGGCGCGGGCATGTTCCTTGATCAGCGCTTCCTTGCGCTCAGCAGTAATCGACATCGGCTTCCTTTCATTTTAGAGATTAAAGCCGCGCACCACCCGGATCTCCGGGCCACTGGCTTCGACCAGCGCGACGGGCGTTTGCCCGTCCATCGCCAGCATCAGGCCGGTATGCGGTTTCCCCATAAGCACCTTCCCCTGTCGGAGAGCCAGCGCGTCATCGGGAGAGACGGGGAGAGCCGGGATGTCGTCCAGCCCCGCCGTCAACGGCAGCATGCACTGCGCGATGCCGCCGCCCCTAGCAGCTTCGTTCAATTTGTCCAGCGAAATCGCGGATTCCAGGGTGAACGGCCCCGCCTTCACCCGGCGAAGCATCGTGACATGGCCCACCGTGCCAAGCGCGAGCGCAATGTCGCGGGCAAGGCTGCGGATATAGGTGCCCTTGGAGACATGAGCGGTGAGGGTGACGGAGGCAAGCCTGTTTTCCTCGAGTTCTGGCCCTTCCGGCTCCTGCCCCGTGATGGAGAGGGCGTGGATGGTGACGGCGCGGGTCTTCATCTCCACCTCCTGCCCTGCGCGGGCAAGGTCATAGGCGCGCTGGCCGTCGATCAGGATAGCCGAATAAGCAGGCGGAGCCTGCTCGATAGGGCCGGTGAACCGCGGCAGCACGGCTTCGACATCGGCCAGCGTCGGGCGATGCTCGCTGGCGGCTATTTCCTTGCCCTCCAGGTCGAGCGTGTCGGTCTGGACACCGAAGGCAACGGTAAAATCATAGATTTTGTCGCTGTCCAGCATCCGCCCGGCGAGCTTGGTCGCTTCACCGATCGCGATGGGCAGCACGCCGGTCGCCAGCGGGTCGAGCGTGCCGCCATGGCCGACCTTCCACTTCCCCGCGCCGCTCTGGCGCAGGGCGCGCTTCACGGCGCTCACTGCCTGGGTCGACCCCAGGCCATGGGGTTTGTCGATGATGATCCAGCCGTGCATGGCGGCGGGCTCTAACCGTCATGCGGCCTATTGTCAGCCCTTCTTGGGCCGGCAGACAAATCAGTCGCCCGATCGCCTTTCAACAAAATGGCGGCGGCAGAGCGCGACATAGCGGTCATTGCCGCCGATTTCAGTCTGCTCGCCCTCGCGGATCGGGCGTCCTTTCCCATCGACGCGCAGGTTCATGATCGCCTTGCGCCCGCATTCGCAGATCGTCTTGATCTCCGTCAGCGTGTCGGCAAGGCCCAGCAGCGCCGCACTGCCTTCGAACAATCGTCCCTGGAAGTCGGTGCGGATGCCATAGCAGAGTACGGGGATGCCCAACCGGTCGCACACCGCGGCAAGCTGCCAGACCTGATCGGTGTTCAGGAACTGCGCTTCGTCGATCAGCACGCAGGACAAGGGGGTTTCCGCTTGCCGCGCCTCGACGGACTGGAAAAGATCGGTCGCCGCGTCGAAGAGATGCGCCTGCGCCTCCAGCCCGATGCGGGACACGATCCGGCCCTGGCCGTAGCGGTCATCGATCGCGGCGGTCCAGAGCATGGTTTCCATGCCGCGCTCGCGATAGTTGAAGCTGGATTGCAGCAGGGTGGTCGATTTGCCCGCATTCATCGAGCTGTAGTAGAAATAGAGCTTGGCCATCAGCGCGCCATCGGGGCCACGCCCTTAAGGAAGCGGACCAGCGCGTCCGCCAGGGCAATGCGCTTGTCGGAGAAACTATGGTCGGTCGGCCAGACCATCAGCCGCGTGTCCGGATTGGCGGATTGCGCGTCGGCGGTGACCTTGCGGGCCATGGCGCCGATGCCCCGCTCCGCGCCGATGATGGTGAGCGGGCGGCGGCCATAGCCGACCAGCCTGCGGCCGAGGTCGAATTTTTGCGGCTGGCCGCGGATTTCGCCGGTCAGGCTGTCATAGGTCGCGCCTTGCAGGGGCGGCAGGTCGCTGGCGACTTCGGCCTTCCAGGCGGCTTCGCCCTGCGGGGTCGATAGCGCGGCGACGGTTTCCGCCGGATCCCAGGGGTCGATCAGGAACAGCCCGGCGACATGAGGCTCGGCGGCTGCGACATCGGCGGCCATGAAGCCGCCCATGCTGTGGCCCGCCACCACGATGGTGCTGGTGTCGATGCGATATTTCGCCACGATGGCGGATTGCTGGAGATATTGCAGCGCATTCCAGGCATCTTCCGAGGCGTGGGTGAAAGAGAAGCTGCCTGGACTGCCCCAGGAGCCGCGATAGTGAAGCGTCAGCACATTCCACCCGGCGCGGCGGGCGGCCTGGGCAAGGTCCAGATTCTGCTCATTGCCGGGAAAGCCGTGGAGCAGCAGCAGCGTGGGATGGAGACCCGATCCGGCGGCAGTATAAAGAAGCGCGTTCAGCCCACCATCCTCGGAGGGGATGACGAAGGCGCTCACGCCGGCCGGATAGGCGCTGTCAGGCGCGGGATCGCTGATGACGGCGGGGTGGACCGGCGCTTCCTTCGCCGCTACCGGCACAGCGAGAGCCAATAGCCCGCCGGCGAAAATCCCGAGTCTTTTCATATGCCCTGCCCCTTGGTTCGTCTGCGGGAGAGGCACTGTTAGCCGGGCTACGCCGTCCCGTCGACGGGATTAGAATCCGTTCGTTTCATGGAGAGCCTGCTCCCGCACAGAAGCACGGCGCACTCATTCGTCTTCAGGCGTTTCCAGATCGCGGGCAACCTTGGGGTCGCGGAGCAGCTTGTCGATGTGGGTGCCCTCATCGAAACTCTCATCCGCCAGGAATTTGAGCTTCGCCGCATATTTGAGGCGAATGCGGGTCGCGACCTCGCGCTGGAGATAGGCGGTGTTGGTGCGCAGCGCCTTCAGCACCACTTCCTCATCCTGCCCCAGCAGCGATTTCACGAACACGGTCGCGTGGCGCAAATCGGGCGACATGCGGACTTCAGTGATGCTGACGACATGGCTGGCCAGCACATCGTCATGCACGTCACCGCGCTGGAGGATGTCGGAAAGGACATGGCGCACCTGTTCGCCTACACGGAGCAGACGAACGGAGGGGCCTTCATTTTGTTGAGCCATTGCAAATCCTGGCCACCCCGGCTTGCACCGGGGTAGCTCATTTGATGGTTACAGCGTGCGAGCGCGTTCTTCGACCTCGAACAGTTCGAGCGTATCGCCAACCTTGATGTCGTTCGTGTCCTGCAACACCGCACCACACTCCATGCCGGCACGGACTTCGGACACATCGTCCTTGAAGCGACGCAGCGAGGCGATGTGGGTGCGCGACACGATGACATCGTCGCGGGTAAGGCGCGCCGACAAACCCTTGCGGATGATGCCGTCGAGGACGAGCAGACCGGCTGCCTTGTCCTTCTTGCCCGCCGGGAAGACCTGAAGCACCTCGGCGCGGCCGACGATGGTTTCGATGCGCTCCGGCGCCAGCTGGCCCGCCATTTCGCCGCGAACCTCTTCAAGCAGATCGTAGATCACGTCATAATAGCGCAGCGAGATTTTCTCGCGCTCCGCCAACTGACGCGCCTTGGCATTGGGCCGCACATTGAAGCCGATCAGCGGCGCCCGGCTGGCTGCGGCCAGCGTGACGTCGCTTTCGGTGATCGCGCCGACACCCGAATGCAGGATGCGAACCTTGATCTCGTCGGTCGAGATGCGGTTGAGCGAAGACACGATCGCTTCGACCGAACCCTGCACGTCGCCCTTCACCACCACCGGATATTCGATGACGGTCGTGTTCAGCGCCGAGAACATATGTTCGAAGCTGGTCGGGGCGGTGGTGGTGCGCTTCTTGGTCGCCTGTTCCTGACGGTAAGCGGCGACTTCGCGGGCGCGGGCTTCATTTTCCACGACGGTGAGCTGGTCGCCCGCCATGGGAACGCCCGAAAGACCCAGCACCTCGACCGGAGTCGAGGGACCGGCTGTCTTCACATTCTGGCCCTTGTCATTGATCAGAGCACGCACCTTGCCGCTTTCCGCGCCGATGACGAAAGTATCACCGACCTTGAGCGTACCCCTGCGGACCAGCACGGTGGCAACCGCGCCGCGGCCCTTGTCGAGCTGCGCCTCGATCACATTGCCTTCGGCTGCGCGATCGGGGTTGGCGGTCAGTTCCATGACCTCGGCCTGGAGCAAAATCTTTTCAATCAGCTCGTCCAGACCCGTCTTCTTAAGCGCCGACACCTGCACGTCCTGCACGTCGCCGCCCATATCCTCAACGACGATCTCATGCTCCAGCAGACGCTCGCGCACCTTTTGCGGATTGGCTTCCGGCTTGTCGCACTTGTTGATCGCCACGATCATCGGGACGCCAGCCGCCTTGGTGTGGTTGATGGCTTCGATGGTCTGCGGCATCAGCCCGTCATCGGCCGCCACCACCAGGATGACGATGTCGGTGACGTTGGCGCCGCGCGCGCGCATTTCGGAGAAGGCTTCGTGGCCCGGCGTGTCGAGGAAGGTGATGACATCGCCCCCCTTGGTCGTCACCTGATAGGCGCCGATATGCTGGGTGATGCCGCCGCTTTCGCCCGCGACCACATCGGTCCCGCGCAAGGCGTCGAGCAGCGAGGTCTTGCCGTGGTCGACATGGCCCATGATGGTCACGACCGGCGCGCGGAGCTTCAGCGTCTCGGGCGCGTCGACATCGCCTTCGATGCCGATTTCGACGTCGGCATCGGACACGCGCTGGATGCGGTGGCCGAATTCCTCGACCAGCAGTTCCGCCGTATCCTGATCGATCGGCTGGTTGAGCGTGACGGCAGTGCCCATCTTGAACAGAGCCTTCACCAGATCCGCGCCCTTTTCGGCCATACGGTTGGCGAGTTCCTGAACGGTGATGCTTTCCGGCACGACCACATCGCGCGACTGCTTTTCACGAGCCTGGGCGCCGCCCGAATAATGGGCGCGGCGTTCCTTCTCACGGGCGCGCTTGAGCGCGGCGAGGCTGCGGGCGCGGGCACTGTCGTCGTCCGCCAGAGCGCGGGTGACCGTCAGCTTGCCGGCCTGACGGCGATTGTCGTCGCCACGCTTGGCGCGGTCGGGCTTGGCCGGTTCCGGACGCTTGACCGGCGCGACCGGGGTAAAGCGGCGCGGCGGAGGCATGGCGGAGGCGCCGGGCGTCGCCGGCTTCTGATCGGCGGCAGCGGGCGCGGCTTCGGCGGCAGGCGCAGCTTCTTCGGTTGGCGCAGGCGCGGCCGGAGCCTCTTCGACTTCCTCGACAGCCTTGGCCTGTTGCTCGACCTGACGCGTGGCTTCCGCCTCAGCGGCTTCGGCAGCCAAGCGATTTTCCTCGGCTCGGCGCTTTTCTTCCTCGGTCGCGGCAAGACGCTGGGCATCTTCACGGCGGCGCGCATCTTCCTGCGCGGTCATCCGGGCTTCTTCCGCCTCGCGCAGCAGCTTGGCCTGCAATTCCTGACGCGACATCAGGCTTTGCGGCGGCGACTGGCGCACGGGAGCGGCAGGCTGCGGCGCGCGAATCTGCTGCGGCGGGGAAGCCGGAGCCGCCGGAGCGACAGGCGCAGGCGCGGGATCGGCCTGAAGCTCAGGCGCAGAGGCGCCGGCTTCACCCGGCCTGCCCAGGATGCGGCGCCGCTTCACCTCAACCACGACCGTATTCTTGCGGCCATGGCTGAACTGCTGCTGCACCTGACCGGACTCGACCGTGCGCTTGATCCCCAGCGGCTTGCGGCCCAGAACCGGCTTGTCTTCCTTGCTGTCACTCATACGACTGAACTATACCCTTCACATCAACCCGGCTGGTAAGGCCCGCCGGCGCCTTTCAATTCCAACAACCACTTCAGGCGCCCAGCGCACCGGCAGAGTCCTGCTCCCCATGCACCGGCGCCTCGTTAGCGCAACCCAGATAGCTTTCCAAGCGGCCTATGGCCGCACGCAGACGCGACGCCGCACGCGAGTCGGTCACTGCGATATGGACGACATTGTCCCGCCCCATTGCCATAGATAGGGCGTGTCGGTCCACAGGCAAGACGATGCCCGCCAAATCCGTGCCCTCCGCCTCCTGCCCGACGCGGAGCGCCTGATCGAGCTTGCGGTTGCCGTCTGCAGCCGCATCGGCGGCATGAAGCAAGAGCGTCACGTCCCCTTTGCGGCAAGCGACATCGATCTTTTCCGAACCTGTAAGGACCATGGAAGCCTTCGCCTCCAGCCCCAGACGGTCCAGCAGAGCCTTGCGCAAGCCGTCCTCGATGAGGGCGGGCAGCGTGTCGGGGATTTGCAACTCACCTGTCTTGAACGCGCGGGCCAGTGCGCCCTTGAGCTTGCCCTTCATGTGCGCCTGTTCGAGTTCGGTGCGGGTGACGCCGATCCAGGCGCCCCGGCCGGGGGCTTTGGCGCGGATATCGGGCAGGATTTCGCCATTGGGGCCGCAGGCGAGGCGCACCAGCATTTCCGGGTCGACGCGGTCGCCGGACAGAATGCATTTGCGTTCGGTCATGCCAGCGCCTCCCCGCCAACTGCCATGTTCCTGCGACCCGAAGGGCGGCGCAAGCCAAAGCAGGAACCCAGTTCAGCGCTATCGAGGAGATGCGACGGCGGGGCTGGACTCCTGCGTTCGCAGGAGCCCATCACCCGAACAGCGATGTCGGCGTTCAGCCTCTCATTGGGAAGTGACCGCGGCATTGGCGTCCTCCCCAGGTTTGGAAGCCGGTGCGCGGTCAGCAATGAGCTGCCCGCCCGACCCATAATTTTCCGTCGAAATCTCGGAAATCACCACTTGCACGGCAGCAGGCGACTTCCCCAATCGCTCGACAAGCGACTGGGTGACGTCAGCGACGATGGCCGCCTTCTGCTCACGGGTGGCACTTCCGGCCAGACGGATGTCGACAAAGGGCATCTGTTCTTACGCTTCCTCGTCTTCGAACCAGTGCGCGCGGGCGGCCATGATGATCTCATTGCCCTGCTCTTCGTTCAGGCCATATTCGGCCAGAATCCCGCCCTTGTCCTCGCTGCTTTCGTTGCGGCGGCGGCGCTGGTCGACGCGCTTCTTGGCGATCAGCTCGTCGGTGGCGAGGTCGGCCAGATCGTCCAGCGTCTTGATGCCCGCCTTGCCCAGCGTCACCAGCATGGCTTCGGTGAGGTGCGGCATGCCGGCCAGCGCGTCCTCGACGCCCAGCGCCTGGCGCTCTTCGCGGGCAGCGGCTTCGCGGCGATCCAGCGCTTCCTGCGCGCGGCTCTGCAATTCTGCGGCGAGGTCTTCGTCGAAGCCCTCGATCGCGGCCAGTTCCTCGACGCCGACATAGGCGACTTCTTCCAGCTCGCCAAAGCCTTCCGCCACCAGAAGCTGCGAGAGCGTCTCGTCCACATCCAGCTCGTTCTGGAACAGTTCGGAGCGGGCGACGAATTCCTTCTGGCGCTTCTCGGACGCGTCAGCCTCGGTCATGATGTCGATGGCCTTGCCGGTGAGCTGCGAGGCAAGACGGACATTCTGGCCGCGACGGCCGATGGCGAGCGAGAGCTGATCGTCGGGAACGACGACCTCGATGCGTTCCTCTTCCTCGTCGATGACGACGCGGGCCACCTGCGCGGGCTGGAGCGCATTGACGACGAAGGTCGCGGTGTCCTCGCTCCAGGGGATGATGTCGATCTTTTCGCCCTGCATTTCCTGCACGACGGCCTGCACGCGGCTGCCCTTCATGCCGACGCAGGCGCCGACCGGGTCGATGCTGCTGTCACGGCTGATGACGCCGATCTTGGCGCGGCTGCCCGGATCGCGGGCCGCGGCCTTGATCTCGATCACGCCGTCATAGATTTCAGGCACTTCCTGCGCGAACAGCTTCTTCATGAACTCGGGGTGGGCGCGGCTGAGGAAAATCTGCGGCCCGCGATTTTCGCGGCGCACGTTCAGGATCACCGAGCGGATGCGGTCGCCCACGCGGACGACTTCGCGGGGAATCTGCTGATCGCGGCGGATGACGCCCTCGGCGCGGCCCAGATTGACAACGACATGGCCGAATTCGACGGATTTCACGACACCGGTGATGATCTCACCCACGCGGCCCTTGAATTCCTCATGCTGGCGCTCACGCTCGGCGTCGCGGACCTTCTGGAAGATCACCTGCTTGGCCGACTGGGCGTCGATGCGGCCTAGATCGATCGGGGGCAGCGGGTCGACGATGAAGTCACCGATCACGGCGTCCTTCTTCAGCTTCTGCGCCTGGCGCAGATCGACCTGCTTGAAATAGTCGTCCACAGCCTCGACCACCTCGACGACACGCCACAGGCGCAGGTCGCCAGTCTCCGGGTCCAGCTTGGCGCGGATGTCGTTTTCCGCACCATAGCGGGCGCGGGCGGCGCGCTGAATCGCGTCTTCCATCGCCTCGATGACGATCGCCTTGTCGATCATCTTCTCGCTGGCGACGCTGTTCGCAATGGCGAGCAGTTCGGCCTTGTTGGCGGAAATGGCGTTGGCCATGGTCGTGAACCCTTATTCTTCGGTTTCGAACTCGTCCGCCCCATCGGAGGAGAGCGGCATACTAGCAGCAATCAGCGCGTCGGTCAGTATCAGCTTGGCATCCCCGACCAGCGCGAAAGGGATGACCACTTCACCGGCCTTGACGTCGGTGAACAATATGTCCTCGCCTTCAACGCCCTTGAGCACGCCCCGGAAACTCTTGCGGCCCGAGACGGTTTCGGCGGCGGCGATCTTCGCCTCATGCCCCGCCCATTCGATGAAATCGTGCAGGCGGGTCAGCGGACGGTCGATGCCAGGCGAGCTGACTTCGAGGCGATAGGCCTCCTCGATCGGGTCGGCTTCATCGAGCACGTCCGAAAGGCGGCGGGAGATGGTGGCGCAATCCTCGATGACGAGCTGCTTCGTTTCCGGCCGTTCGGCCATGATCTGCAGCGTATATTCGTCGCCCGATCCGAACAGCTTGATGCGCACGAGGGCGAAGCCGAGGGCTTTCACCTCCGGTTCGATCAGGGCTGTCAGTTCGGCGATGTCCGCCATGCAGTCTCCAAAAGCAAAATGTGCAGCTTCTTCGTCGCCGCAGGCTCTTGCCTGCGACCCCGACATGTTTGACGATGTAAGGAAGCAACGGCGATATAGGCGGGATGCCGCGCTGCTGCAACAACATTTGTTGCGGGGCATTTCATGCCCGGACGAGAGGAGATTCGATGCGCCAATTCGCCCTGACCGCCCTGCCCCTGGCGCTTATCGCCTGTTCGTCGGACAATGCCGTGGGGCAAAATAGCGCCGCCTCGACGGACAAGCCATTCAAGACGTCGGTGATTGCCGATTTCGATTCTCCCTGGGCGATGACCTTCCTGCCGGACGGGCGGATGTTGATTACCGAGAAGGCTGGCGAGATGATCCTGTTCGATCCGGGAAACGGGACGAAGATTCCGGTCGCGGGAATGCCGAAGGTCGACAGCGCAGGCCAGGGCGCCCTGATGGATGTCGTGCCGGCGCCCGGATTTGCGCAGGACAAGAGGGTTTATTTCAGCTTCTCCGAAACCGGACAGGGCGGCAAGGGCGTGGCGCTCGCCACCGGCACCTTCAACCAAGCAAGCGACGGGACGACGAAGCTGGATGGCGTGAAGGTGATTTTCCGCGCGACCCCCTATCTGGACGGCAACGGCCATTATTCGGGGCGAATCGCCTTTTCCCCGGATGGGAAATATCTGTTCTTCACCAATGGCGAGCGGCAGAAATTCGATCCGGCGCAGGATCCGAAATCGACTTTGGGCAAGGTGCTGCGGCTGAACCTCGACGGTTCGCCGGCGGCGGGCAATCCGCTGGCGGCCAAGGGATTTCATCCGGCCGTCTGGTCTTATGGGCATCGCAACCTGCTGGGGATCGCGTTCGACAAGGACGGGCGACTCTGGGAGCAGGAAATGGGGCCGCAAGGCGGGGATGAACTCAATCTGATCGAGCCGGGGCTGAATTATGGCTATCCCCTCGCTTCCAACGGCAGCCATTATGATGGGCGCGACATTCCCGATCACAAGCCGGGCGACGGGTTCGAAGCGCCAAAGCTCTGGTGGAATCCGGTGATCTCGCCCGGCGGACTTGTCTATTATTCGGGCGACCTGTTCCCGCAGTGGAAGAATTCGCTGTTCATCGGCGGGCTGTCGAGCCAGTCGCTGGTGCGCGTGAAGCTGGACGGAGACAAGGCCGCCAAGGCCGATCAGTGGGACATGGGCGCGCGAATCCGGGAGGTGGAGCAAGGGCCGGATGGCGCGCTCTGGCTGCTGGAGGATGGCAAGGATGGGTCGCAGGGACGGCTATTGAAGCTGACGCCTGCCTGATATCGTCACCCCAGCAAAAGCTGGGTTCTCAGGCCAAAGCGCGCGACATAGCCGCACGAGATCCCAGCTTTCGCCGGGATGACGCATGCAATCAAACCAACCGGCTCTGCTTGACCGCCGCTTCGATGAAGCTGGCGAACAGCGGATGCGGGTCGAAGGGTTTGGACTTGAGTTCCGGGTGGAACTGCACGCCGACAAACCAGGGATGGTCCGGCCGCTCGACGATTTCCGGCAACATGCCGTCGGGCGACATGCCCGAGAAGATCAGGCCGCCCTTTTCCAGCGGTTCGCGATAGCCCGCATTGACCTCATAGCGATGGCGGTGCCGCTCGCTGATCTCGCTCGCGCCGTAGATGCCCGACACGACGCTGTTGCCGGTCAGCTTCGCCGGATAGGCGCCCAGACGCATCGTGCCGCCCAGATCGGTTTCGGCGGTGCGCTTTTGCAGGCCTTCCTTGCTCATCCATTCGGTGATGAGGCCGACGACCGGCTCGCTGGTTTCGCCAAATTCGGTGGTCGAGGCATTGTCGATGCCCGCCGTGTTGCGCGCGCCCTCGATGCAGGCCATCTGCATGCCCAGGCAAATGCCGAAGAAAGGCACATTACGTTCGCGGGCGAACTTGACCGAGGCGATCTTCCCCTCCGACCCGCGCACGCCGAAGCCGCCGGGGACGAGGATGCCGTGCATCGGCTCAAGCCGGGCGGCGATATCCGCCCCCTCTTCCTCGAACAATTCGGCGTCGATCCACTTGATATTGACCTTCACCCGATTGGCGAAACCGCCATGGTGCAGGGCTTCGTGAAGCGACTTATAGGCATCGGGCAGGCCGACATATTTGCCGACCACGCCGATGGTGACTTCGCCCTCGGGATTTTGCTGGCGGTCCATGATGTCGTGCCAGCGGTCGAGCTTCGGCTCGGGCGCGCCCTCCATGCCGAAAGCGCGCAGCACTTCATCGTCCAGCCCCTCGGCATGATATTGCGTCGGCACGGCATAGATGCTGCTGGCGTCAAGCGCGGGAATGACCGCTTCGGGCCGGACGTTGCAGAACAGCGCGATCTTGTGCCGCTCACTCTCCGGCAACGGATGTTCGCAGCGGCAGAGCAATATGTCCGGCTGGATGCCGAGCGAGGTCAGTTCGCGCACGCTATGCTGGGTCGGCTTGGTCTTCAGCTCGCCCGCCGCCGCGATATAGGGGACCAGCGTCACATGGACGAAGATCGACTGGCTGCGCCCCAGATCATTATGAAGCTGACGGATCGCCTCCATGAAGGGCAGCGATTCGATGTCGCCCACCGTGCCGCCGATCTCGCACAGCACGAAATCCAGATCGTCGGATTCGGCCAGGGCGAAGGCCTTGATCTCGTCAGTGACGTGCGGGATCACCTGCACCGTCGCGCCCAGATAGTCGCCGCGCCGCTCGCGCTGGATGATGGTCTGATAGACCCGGCCCTGGGTCACATTGTCGGATTGCCGCGCCGAAACGCCGGTAAAACGTTCATAATGGCCAAGGTCGAGGTCGGTTTCCGCCCCGTCATCGGTCACATAGACTTCGCCATGCTGATACGGGCTCATCGTGCCCGGATCGACGTTGAGATAGGGATCGAATTTCCGAATGCGCACACGGAAACCTCGCGCTTGCAACAAAGCTGCAAGCGAAGCGGCCATCAGGCCCTTGCCAAGCGAGGAGACCACGCCGCCGGTGATGAAAATATACCGCGCCATGGGAGGAGAGGCTTAGCCTTTTACAAACGAGTTAAGCAAGCGCGCGAATCCACGCGCGAGCAAAAAAAGCGAAATTGACGGTTAAGTCGTTCAGTTCGCGAGCGGAACCGCACCATTTGCAGCGTTGCTGCTCGCTGCGCCCGCGGCGCCGGCCAGCGGATCATTTCCCGTCGCGGGCGCCGGAGCGGTAGTTGCCGGCCCCTGGGGCGCCTGCTTCACCAGCGAGGTGTCGATGTCGCTCGGCCGGTGCTGGATCGATGCGATGACCGCCAGCACGACCGACAGAGTCACGAAGATAGCGGCAAGAATCGTGGTCGAGCGGGTCAGGAAATCGGCCGCGCCGCGCGCAGACATGAACCCCGCCGGGCTGCCGCCGACGCCCAGGCCGCCGCCTTCCGACTTCTGCATCAGGATGACGGTGACCAGCAGAGCAGCGACAATGGCCTGCACGACGAGGATGAAGGTGAACATGTGGCGAAACTCTGTCTGGTAATGGGTGCGTTGCCGCGCACATAGCGATGAAGGGGCGCGGGGGCAACCGCCCCTCTTCTCCCCTTCCGCCTAGAGAGGGGCTTATTCAGGCCGCTGCTGCGATCACCGGAGCGAATTTCTCCGCCGTCAGGCTTGCGCCGCCGATCAGGCCGCCGTCGACATCGGCCAGCGCCAGAAGCTCCGCCGCATTGTCGCCGTTCATCGACCCGCCATAGAGGATTCGCATCCCATCGGCCTCCCGGCCGATCCGGCTTGCCAGCGCGGCGCGCAGGGCGGCGTGCATGGCGGCGACCGCTTCCATGGTCGGGATTCGCCCCGTGCCGATCGCCCAGATCGGCTCATAGGCGATCGCCAGCCAGTCCGCCGCCGCTCCCTCAGGCAAAGAGGCCAGCAATTGCGCCGACACCACCGCCTCCGCATTGCCTGCATCCCGGACGTCGAGGCTTTCACCGACGCAGAGGATGACCTTCAGCCCCGCCGCCTTCGCCGCGAGCGCCTTCGCTGCGACATCGGCATCCGTTTCGCCCTGGTCCTGCCGCCGCTCGCTATGGCCGACGATGGTCCAGCTCGCACCAGCCTCAGCCAGCATCGCAGCGGAAAGGCAACCGGTATGGGCGCCGCTTGCCTTCATATGGCAATCCTGCGCGCCGACGAAGGCCGCGCCTTTCACGCCGTCCGCCGCGGCAATCAGCGTCGCGGGCAGGCACAGCCCGACGTCCACCGCCGGATATTCGCGCGCAAGGCCGCCGATAGCCTCCACCTCGCCCAATTGGGCACGAAGGCCGTTCATCTTCCAGTTCCCGACAACCAGCTTCCGCCTGCTCATCGATCTTTCCCCTTATGGTTATTGCTGCACGCTGCCCAACGGCGGCGCTCTCCAATGCGAACCGTCGAGTTGGCCGAGCCGATGAACGGCGCACGGGCATTTGTCCAGCCTTGCGCCCGTCGCGCCCCTTGCCCGCGCGACGATCCGCCCTTAAAGCGGGCCGCCATCAAAGCCGCATTTACGGACTTTCCTCCATGCTTTCAGTCTTTCGCCGTTTCATCCACTCCAAATTCGGCGCCTTCGCGGCCCTGATCTTCCTTGGGATCGTCGCGGCCGCCTTCATCATGGGGGATCTCACCAGCGGCAAGTTCGGCACGTCGCTGGGCGCCGGAGAAACCGCGGCGAAGGCTGGCGGATCGCGCCTGACGATGACGGAATTTCAGGACCGGGTGCAGCGCGTGTTCGAAAATGCGCGCCGCTCCAATCCGGGCCTTCAGATCAGCGATTTCCTGGCGCAGGGCGGCGGAGCGCAAGTCTATGATCAACTCGTCGCATCGATGACGCTGAAGGAATATGCGGGCGACCAGAAGGTCCATATTTCCAAGCGGCTGGTCGACGCGCAGATCGCGCAGGTCCCGGCCTTTCAGGACGCGGCGGGCAATTTCAGCCAGGAGAATTTCCGGCAATTGCTGCTGCGCGAGCGGATCACGGAACAGGCGCTGCGCGACGATATCAGCCGCGAGATATTGGAGCGGCAGATGCTCGCTCCCCTGGGCCTGGGCGTGAAGCTGACCGACTCCATGGTGCTGCCCTATGCCTCGCTGCTGCTGGAGGCGCGCCAGGGCACCATCGCCGTCATTCCCGCCAGCGCGTTCAGGGACATCAAGGATCCGACCGACGCGCAGCTCAACGATTTCTACAAACAGAATGCCGCGCGCTACACGATTCCGGAACAGCGCCGCATCCGCTACGCGGTGATCGATGCCGAACGCTTCACCCAGGCGGCACAGCCGACCGATGCGGAGATCGCGGCCGCCTACAACCAGAACAAGGCCGCCTATGCCGCCAGGGAGAGCCGCAGCTTCGAGCAGTTGATCCTGCCGATCGAGGCAGGCGCCAAGGCGATTGCAGATCAGGTCAAGGGCGGCAAGTCGCTCGCCGCCGCGGCGCAGGGCGCTGGCCTCTCCGTATCCGAACTGACGGACCAGAGCCGTGAGGCGCTGACTGCCGCTTCTTCCGCCGCTCTGGCCAATGCGGGCTTCGCCGCGAAGCAGGGCGAGCTGGTCGGCCCGATGCGCGGGCCGCTGGGCTGGGCGCTGCTGCGCGTCACGGCGGTCAAGTCGACGCCCGCCCGCGCCCTGGAAGCCGTCCGGAGCGAAATCGTCGCCACGCTGCGGACGCAGAAGGAAAAGAAGCTGCTGAACGACTTCACCGGCAAGATCGAGGACCAGATCGCCAATGGCGGCAGCTTCGAGGAGGTGGTGAAGGATAATGGCCTGAAGCTGGAGACCACGCCTTTCCTCGTTTCCTCAGGCAAGCAGGTCGAGGATGCGGCCTATCAGCTCTCCCCCGATGTGAAGCCGCTGCTCGCCCCCGTCTTCGGGATGAGCCAGGATGACGATGCGCAACTGATCCCGATCGCTGCCGACAAGCGCTATGCGCTGGCCGCGCCCGGCGACATCCAGGCCGCCGCGCCGCCGCCGCTCGCCAAGGTCAAGGCGTTGGTGGCGATGCAGTACAAGCTCGCCCAGGGCAATGAGAAGGCAAAGGCGCTGGCCGAACAGATCCGCGCCAAGGTCGCCAAGGGCGTGAAGCTGGAGGAGGCGGTCGCCGCCGCCGGTATCGCCCTGCCCAAGCCGCAGGTCGTGGGCGGCCGCCGCGCCGACATCATGCGCGACGGGCAGCGCCCTCCGGCCGAGGTCGCGATGCTCTTCACCATGGCCCCGAACAGCGTGAAGACGCTGCCGGCAGGGCAGGATCGCGGCTATTTCGTGGTGCAGTTGAACGGCATCAAGCGCGGCGACGCGGGCAGCGACAAGGCGCTGGTCAATCAGGTCCGCGACCAGCTCAGCGATGTCGTCGGCCAGGAATATGGCCAGCAGTTCGAGCGCGCGGTCGAGAAGGAACTGGGCGTCAAGCGCAATGCCAATGCGGTGGCCAGCGTCCAGCGCGCTCTGTCCAACGCCAATAATGGCGGTCAGTAAGATGGTTGCGGGGGGACCGGCGGGAATGGACGGCATCGAAAGCGCGCGCGAGGCACTGGCGGCGGGGCAATCCGCGCTGGTGTGGCGGCGCCAGATAGCCGACACCGACACGCCGATTTCCGCCGCGCTCAAATTGTTCGAGGCCGATCGCGGCGACTTTCTGCTGGAATCGGTCGAAGGCGGCGCGGTGCGGGGCCGCTACAGCCTGATCGGACTGGCCCCCGACCTCGTTTTCCGGGCGCAGAGCCATGCGGCCGAGATCAACCGCCAATGGGCGACCGACCGGGAAGCGTTTGCGCCGGAAAGCGTGGACGCATTGGATGCGCTGCGGGCGCTGGTCGCGGAGTGCCGGGCGGAGCTTGATCCGGCGCTGCCCGCTGCTCTGGCCTGTCTGGTCGGCTATTTCGGCTATGAGACGGTCGGGCTGGTCGAAAAGCTGCCCCGTCCCGCCGAAAATCCCATCGCGCTTCCCGACATGCTGTTCGTGCGACCGACGGTCATATTGGTGTTCGACCGGCTGGCCGACGCGCTCTTTCTGGTCGCGCCGGTGTGGAAGGGCAGCTTTGCCGATGCCGACCGCGCCGTGGAACAGGCGCTGGAGCGGATCGACGCCGTCGCCGCGCGGCTGGCGGCGCCGCTGCCTGCGCAGTCCGCCCCCGCCGAGATTGCCGATGTGGCGGTGACGCCGGTGCTGGAGCCGGGCCGCTATGCCGCCATGGTCAACAAGGCGAAGGACTATATCGTCGCGGGCGATATTTTTCAGGTGGTGCTGGCGCAGCGCTTCACCAGCCCCTTCACATTGCCTCCGATTTCGCTTTATCGGGCGCTGCGGCGGATCAATCCCTCGCCCTTCCTCTATTATCTCGACCTGCCCGGCTTTGCGCTGATTGGGTCAAGCCCGGAAATACTGGTCCGGGCGCGGGACGGCGAAGTCACCATCCGGCCGATCGCAGGCACCCGCCCACGCGGCAAGAATGCCGTCGAGGACGCCGCCAACCGCGAGAGCCTGCTGGCTGACCCCAAGGAACGGGCGGAACATCTGATGCTGCTCGACCTCGGCCGCAACGATGTCGGCCGGGTCGCGGCGGCGGGGACCGTCACCGTGACGGACAGCTATACCGTCGAATTCTACAGCCATGTCATGCATATAGTCTCCAATGTCGTGGGGCGGCTGGCGCCCGAGAAGGACGCGCTGGACGCGCTGTTCGCGGGCTTCCCGGCGGGCACGGTTTCAGGCGCGCCCAAGGTGCGCGCCTGCGAGATCATCGCGGAGCTGGAGCCGGAGACGCGTGGAGCCTATGCCGGTGGCGTCGGCTATTTCGGGCCGGACGGCAATATGGATAGCTGCATTGTCCTGCGCACCGCCGTGCTCAAGGATGGCGTGATGCATGTCCAGGCGGGCGCGGGCATCGTGGCGGATTCGACGCCGGAATATGAACAGCGCGAATGCGAAGCGAAGAGCGGCGCGCTGCTCGCTGCGGCAAGGGAAGCCGTGGCATTGGCGCGCTCGGCGGGTTTCGGGCAGTAGCCCTATTGGGATTGGCCTGTGGTTGAAATGGGCCATTTTCAGCGATTGAGTACACCGTGTTCCTGCGAAGGCAGGAACCCAGATCAGACGGCGGAACTGGGCTTCTGCCTCCGCAGGAGCACGTCAACGACTGTCCGTCTTGCACCCATTGGTGACACCGCCCCCACGCACTCAGTCCCTGAACGCTTTAATCCGCCGTCGTCGGATCGATCGTCGCGCGCACCTGAGCGATGCTGTTGGCCGGGAAGCCCGCCATTTCCGCATGCTGGCGGATCAGTTCCTCACTGGGGGCGCGATAGACGCAGTAAATTTTGTCATCCGTCACATAGCTGTGGACCCATTGGATATCCGGGCCAAGCTGGCGCAGGACATTGCAAGACCCTTGCGACGCACCCTTGAGTTGCTCGCCCGACAATTGGCCGACGCCCGGCATGTCCCGTTCGATCACATATTGCGGCATGGCATCCTCCCCATCTGAAGACGGGCGGAGTGTACGCCTTTCACGCGCCCGGTTCGAGAGGCGATATCGGGTTAGTCATCAACGACAGGCCCACCAGCGCCAACCGCCGCAAGACGAACGAGGCGGCACGGAAAAGGCATGGACCCGGCGCATGTTTCAGACACGCCGGACGGTTCCCACTGGTTCCGACGTCACCGGATAGCCGAGGTGACCGGGAATGCAGAGATGCCTCTCCCCATTTCTTTCCTCAACCCAGGGCGTCACCTTTTCGACCGGGATCGACTGGGCATGCGCCGCCAGATCATCGAAGCTGCCGAATTGCGCCAGCCGCTCCAGATTGCGCCGCGTCGGAAAGATGACCTGTCCCTCCCCCCGATCGCAACGCTCCAGAGTCTCCGCCGCGCCACTCCAGAAGAGCTGCACATTTTCGGTTTCATCGACGCTCGCCGCCTGTCCTTCCGGCGCCCGGACAAGGTAGAAGCGGGTATCGAACACGCGCCGCGCATGTTCCAGACCCGCAGGATGCCAGCGGGCAAAGGGCACCAGCGCATCCAGCGCGACCTCCAGCCCATGCGCGCCCAAAATGTCGCCAAGGCCAGCCCCTTGCGCCAGCGCCCGCCGCATGGCGCCGATCCGGTCCGACTCCAGCGGACGGGTGAAGGCGATGGCAAGGCCACTTTCCTCCAGCGTTTCGCGGATCGCTGCGATGCGCGCCGCCGCTTCGTCGAGCGGCAGGCCGCCAGCGATTTTAGCGGCCAGGGCATGATCGCCGGCATCCACCGCCCCCCCCGGAAAGACCAGCGCGCCCGCCGCGAAAGCCATGCTCGACGCCCGTTCCATCATCAGGATTTCCGGCGCAGCGTCCGGACGATGACGCAGGACGACCACCGTCGCGGCGGCGCGGCTTTCAGAAATATTCTCTGTCATGGAACCGCAATAGGCGTTGAAATCGCCAGCGGTAAAGTCCCTTAGGTCAATTCCGCGAAGGGATTGCCGACCCCAAGGTCGTTGCCCCGTTCCCGCGCTAAATATTCTTCAACCAGAATCGCATCAGATGATCGCTCTCATGCGTTTGCCCCACTTCCTTCCATGCCAGCCGCATATCGTAGCGTGGGGCAATGCGGTAGCCTCGCTTTTGCCAGAAATCCGCCAAATCCCGGACTTCTGCAGGGCGGCGGGGATCATTCTCTTCGCGCACCACCGCGCAGAATGCGGCGCAATCCGCGCCCGCCGCCTTTGCCGCCGCCTCCCGTTCATCGAAGAAGCGATGGCCGACACCCTGCCCGCGAAATTGCGGCAGCAGCACTGATTCCCCGAAATAATGGACCGTGCGGGGATCAACGCCCGCTGCGAGGAAGGAGGCCTTGATCGCATCGGACTGCGTTGCCATGGGCGAGGCTGTCGCCATGCCAACTGGAATCTCGCCTATTCGCGCGACGATGAGGATTGCATCAGCGTCACTCAGAAATTCCGCCAGATAGCCGGCCTCATAATCCAGACTGCCATCATAAAGATAAGGCCAGGTACGAAACACCGTCATCCGCAGGGTGGCGAGCGCGCGCAGGGACATATCGTCCCGGCCGATCCGCTCGATCACCAGCGGGACGGCAAGATCGGTCGTCATGCCGCGCCGCTCACCTGCCGCATCCAGTCGGCGAGATTATAATGGTTGCTGACGCGAGCGATCCGACCGTCCACGATTTCGAAGAACGCGCCCACCCGCAAACGGTACCGCTGTCCGTTCGCGGGCGGCAGGTCGTTGTCGGTCTGAAGATATTCACCCTCCAGATGGAACTCCGCCGCTGCGCGCGCACCGTCGGCGGAGGTCAGGAAGACGGGGTCGATCACCCGTTCCCGGTAACAGCGGTTCATATGGTCGAGGAACGCCGCGAAGGCCGCCTTGCCATGACGCGGCTCGCCCTGCGAGGGTTCGTGCACCACATCGTCGGTCAGCAGATTCAGCATCGCCGTGGCATCGCCGCGGTTGAAGGCATCATAATAAAGGGACAGCACAGTCTCGCTCATCAGTCCTCCGGGGCGATGGTAACCCGCATGCCATCCAGTTCGGCCGTCAGCGGAAGCTGACAGGACAGGCGGGAAAAAATGTTGCGATGATCGCTGCTGTCGAGCAGATCATTCTCGTCAGGGCTGATCGGCGGCAAACCGGCCGCGCCTTCTTTATCCACATAGACATGGCAGGTCGCACAGGAACAGCATCCCCCGCATAGGGCGAGCAGTTCGTCGAGACCATTGTCCCGGATCGCCTCCATCAACGACAAGCCCGCTTCGGCCTGCAACGCATATTGAGTGCCGTCACGACCTGTAACGAAAATCCGCACCATCAATCCATCATTCCTTAACGAGCCGAGCCGCGTGCCAGCGCAGATGGTCGGCCATGAAGGTGGAAATGAAATAATAGCTGTGGTCATAGCCTTCGCGGAGGTTCAGCGTCAGGTCGATGCCCGCCG
Organism: Sphingobium sp. SJ10-10; assembly: GCF_036038995.2. Lineage (NCBI taxonomy): Bacteria > Pseudomonadati > Pseudomonadota > Alphaproteobacteria > Sphingomonadales > Sphingobiaceae > Sphingobium > Sphingobium sp. SJ10-10. Next base: position 350,954 of record NZ_CP158132.1, on the reverse strand, counting down.
CCTCGCAGGCCGCCTTCAGCAGTTCAGGACGCAATTCCTGTTCGAGAAAATTGTCGGCCATGCCTTGATCGACCAGCAGCGCAGGGACATGGGCGCCATCCTCGATCAGCGCGACCGCGTCATGCCGCCGCCATGCCGCAAGATCCTCACCCAGATAGCCGCCCAGCGCCTTCCGTCCCCAGGGCACCCTGCCCGGCGCGACGATCGGCGCGAAGGCCGATACCGCCCTGAACCGGTCGGGATGGTTCAGCCCGATGGTGAGCGCGCCATGGCCACCCATGCTGTGCCCCATGATCGACTGGCGTTCCATGTCGGCGGGAAAATGCGCCGCGACCAGCGCGGGCAGTTCTGCGGTCACATAGGACCACATGCGATAATGGGCGGCAAAGGGATGCTGCGTCGCATCGACGTAGAATCCGGCGCCAAGACCGAAATCATAGGCACCGTCCGGATCGTCCGCCACACCCTCGCCACGCGGGCTGGTATCCGGGGCGACGAAGATCAGGCCCAGTTCCGCGCAGGCCGCACGGAACTCACCCTTTTCAGTGACATTGGCATGGGTGCAGGTCAGCCCCGACAGATACCAGACGACCGGCAGTTTCGCCCCTTGCTCATGAGGCGGCACATAGACCGAGAAGGTCATCTCTGTGCCCGTCGCGGAGGATGCGTGGCGATACACGCCCTGCACCCCGCCGAAGGCCTTATTGGCGCTGACCTGCTCCAATGTCACGGGATCAGTGTCCGTCCGTGAAGGCGTAGCTGACGACCTTGTTGCCCGCGGGATCGCGGAGATAAGCGGCGTAGGCGCCGGGCAGATGGCTGCGAGCGCCTGGAGCGCCCTCATCCGTACCGCCATTGGCCAGACCGGCGGCGTGGAAGGCATCGACTTGCGCCGGAGTGGCGCCGGCAAAGCCGATCGTCACGCCGTTGCTCGATGGAGCTTCGCCATTGCCGGGCTTGGCGATGATGAACGCAGGCTTCTCCTTGCCATAGAGAATCCAGCCATTGCCGAACGGCCCGAGATTCCCGATGCCCAACGCTCCAAGCGCAGCATCGTAGAATTTGGCCGAAGCATCGACATCGGCTGCGCCAATGAAAACATGGCTGAATATGCCGTCACCGGAAATCACCGTCATATATTCCTCCTTGCTTGTCTTGAAATCGGCGCGTCGGCGGCGTTTAAGCGCCCCCGCTATCTGGTCGGAACTTGGCGAAGACCACCCTTTGCATGCTGTGCGGGCGGGTAGACCCTGCCGTTCAGAACAGCACGACGCTGCGGATGCTCTCGCCCGCGTGCATCAGGTCGAATCCCTTGTTGATCTCCTCCAGCGTGAGGACGTGGGTGATCATGGGATCGATCTCGATCTTGCCGTTCATATACCAGTCGATGATCTTGGGAACGTCGGTGCGGCCCTTGGCGCCGCCGAAGGCCGTGCCCTTCCAGACGCGGCCGGTGACGAGCTGGAACGGGCGGGTGCTGACCTCCTTGCCCGCTTCGGCCACGCCGATGATTATGCTTTCGCCCCAGCCGCGATGGCAGCATTCCAGCGCGGTGCGCATCACTTCGGTATTGCCGGTCGCGTCGAAGCTGTAGTCGGCGCCGCCGTCCGTGATCTCCAATATCTTCGCGACTGTTTCCTCACGCGACAGACCCTTGCTGTTGAGGAAATGGGTCATGCCGAACTTGCGACCCCATTCCTCGCGATCCGGGTTGATGTCGATGCCGATGATCTTGTCCGCGCCGACCATCTTCGCGCCCTGGATGACGTTGAGGCCAATGCCGCCCAGGCCGAAGACTACGACATTCTCGCCGACCTGCACCTTCGCCGTGTTGACGACCGCGCCGACGCCGGTGGTGACGCCGCAGCCGACATAGCAGCTCGACTGGAACGGCGCGTCCTCGCGGATCTTCGCCACCGCGATCTCCGGCAGGACCGTGAAGTTGGAGAAGGTCGAACAACCCATATAATGGAAGATCGGCTGGCTCTTATAGCTGAAACGGGTCGTGCCGTCGGGCATCAGCCCCTTGCCCTGGGTCGCGCGGATGGCTGTGCACAGGTTGGTCTTGCCCGAAAGGCAGCTTTTGCACTGGCGGCATTCGGGTGTGTAGAGCGGGATCACATGGTCGCCCGGCTTCACGGACGTCACGCCCACGCCGACTTCGCGCACGATGCCCGCGCCCTCATGGCCCAGGATCGAGGGAAAGATGCCCTCGCTGTCGAACCCGTCCAGCGTATAGGCGTCGGTATGGCAGATGCCCGTCGCCATGATCTCGACCAGAACCTCGCCCGCCTTCGGGCCTTCCAGATCGACCTCGACGATCTCCAGGGGCTTCTTCGCTTCAAAGGCGACGGCGGCGCGGGTCTTCATCTCTCATTCCTCGTCATGGTCCAATTTCGAGAGGAACAAGCATGGCTCGGCACAATTGGCAAAATTGCCGCATAACCATGCGAAAATTCTTCCAAGCCAGTTCATCGGCACGCCCTCTCTCTGCTACGCCACCCTAGCGCTATTCCGCAGTGGTGATAATATAGTGTTTTGAAAAATCATTATTTCTAGAATGGGACAATCGAATGTCGAATTGGGATGGCATCGATGAATTCATTAGCGTCGCCACAGCCGGCTCCTTCACGCGCGGGGCAAGAGCATTGGGCGTGTCCACCACGCATGTCAGCCGTTCGATCATGGCGTTGGAGCAGCGCGTGCAGGCGCAGCTATTCCATCGGACCACCCGTACCGTCCGGCTGACCGACACCGGCCGGGTGTTTTTGGAACGTTGCGAGCGCATCGCCCAGGACAGGGACGAAGCCATCGCGCTGATCAGCGATCAAAGCGAACCGCAGGGCGAGTTGCGCGTCACTTGTTCGACCGCAATGGGCGAAAGGTTCGTGGCGCCGATCATCCGTCGCTTCGCCATGCAGCATCCCAGGCTTGCCGTGTCGATCGAATTGTCCAATCGCGTCATCGATCTCGTTGGCGAAGGGTTCGACCTGGCCGTACGCACGGGCACGACCATCGATCCGCGCCTGATTGCCACGCGGGTGGCGTCACGTACGCTCTATACCTGCGCCGCGCCCAGCTATCTGGCGTCGGCGGGACGTCCAACGGAGGTTGAGGCGCTAGGGGAGCATGAATCTATTGCAGGCTCCGCAGGCACTTGGCATTTCAAGGTCAACGGCGAGGAAATGATCCATCGGCCCAAAGGGCGTTTCAGATGCAATAGCGGACATGCTGTCATGGAGGCATGCGTCTCCGGTCTTGGCATCTGCCAACTGCCCGATTTCTACATTCTGCCTTATCTTAAACACGGCATGGTCGAGCTGTTGCTGGAAGATTTTCAGCCGGATGACGAACCCATCTGGGCAGTCTATCCCCAGCGGCGCCATCTCTTGCCGAAGGTGCAGAAGGTTGTGGACTGTCTGCTCCATGAGCTGGGGCCAGCGATGAACCGCCCCAAGAGGGAAGCGCATCCTACCTCTTAGAGCGCGCCGCGCTAATTCCTTGTTGTTTCGCTCAAGGATGTCGCGTTCAACCTGCTTGACGGGCATTGCCAAACTAAAGTCATGATGACGCAGGCGCATGATCTTGATCATCATGTCGGCGCCGATATTGCCCGAACCGATAATGGCCGCCTTGGTCTTGGCCATGGCCTTCAAGTCTTTCCATAGGTGAAATTCGTTTCGCCGATGCCGCCGATGACGGCCCGAACCTGATCGCCGGGATTGAGCGCCACCATAGATCCCAGCGCACCGGCCAGCAGAATATCGCCCGCCTTGAGCGGCTCGCCGCGCCGCGCCAGCGTCTGCGCCAGCCATGCGGCGGCGTTCAACGGATTGCCCAGCACAGCCGCTCCCACGCCAAAGGATACGGGCGCGCCGTTGATTTCCATCACCATGCCGCAACTGTAGAGATCGAGCCCTTCGAGCCGCTTTCCATCCCGCGCGAGGACGAAGAAAGCCGAGGAGCCATTGTCCGCAACCGTATCGGCAAAGCTGATTTTCCAGTCCGCGATGCGGCTGTCGACGATCTCGATGGCGGCATGGACGCTGGCGACGGCCTGCGCGGCCATGGCGGGCGTGGTGTCGGGATCGAGCAGGTCCGCGCCAAGGATGAAGGCAATTTCCGCCTCGGCCTTGGGCTGCAAGACCCGTGCGGGATCGAGCGTGCCGCCATCGGCGATCCGCATATCATCGAACAGCACACCAAAGTCCGGCTGGTCGACGCCCAGTTGCTGCTGCACCGCCCTGGCGGTCAGCCCGGCCTTGCGGCCGACGATGCGCCGTCCCTGCGCTTCCCAATAACGGGTGTTGATCGTCTGGATCGCATAGGCGCTGTCGGCATCCTGCGGCTCCAGCCCGTCGCGCATCGGCGGCACCGCACCGTCGGCATAGGCATTCCGCAAACGGCTGGCGAGGTCTTCATGATTGGGGGACGGCATCGATTTCGTTCCTCTCTTGCTCTTCGAGCGATTGCAGCACCAGAGGCAACAATATCTTGGCATCAGCCACCATCCCGACCTCGGCATAGCGGAAGATCGGGGCGTCAGCGTCGCTGTTGATCGCGATGATCCGGCTTGCCATGCCGATTCCGGCAAGATGTTGCGGCGTCCCCGAAATGCCGGCGGCCAGATAAAGCCGGGGAGTCACGAAATGGCCGGACTGGCCGATCTGGCGCGACACAGGCGCAAGACCGAGGTCGACCGCGGGCAGACTGGCGCCGAGCGCCCCGTCGAGCCGTTGCGCGATTTGGCCGAGGGTGGCGAAACTGTCGGCATCCAGTCCCCGCCCCCCACTCACCACCAGACGCGCGCCCTCCAGCGCGGCGTCGCGGGCGGGCAATTCGACATGGTCGATCCCTGATATGCCGGGCGCCGCCAGCGTCACCATCCGGTCGCAGGCGGGTGGCTCGTTCATGGTGGCGACGGCAATGCCCTGCGTCAGCCGCAGGTCAAACAAGATACGACCCCCATAGGACGGACGCCTTGCGACCAGCGCATCGCCGTCCACGCCGATCTCCGTCAGGCGGCCCAGCAGTACCGCATCGAGACGCGCCGCCAGAACCCCCGCCAGCGCCTCGCCTTCGGGGGTTGCCGGCAGAATCAGTAGGGAGCGGTCACTTGGCCAGTCCGGTACCGAATCATTATCGCTGCCCACGCCGATCGCCACCAGAATGCACTGCCACCCCTTCATAGCCGTTCCCCCATGAGGACGATCGCGAGCGCGCGCGCCTGTTCCTGCACCGTGCCTGCGATCATCAGGCAATTGGTGGGCGACCGCGCGCCCGCCAATTCGCTGCTGCCGGCAAGTTGGAGCCCGGTGGCGCCCACCGCGAAAGCCTCCCGACGTTCGATCTGCGCCTGACGAGCCTGCACGACATTCTTCATCAGCGGCTTGCGCAGCCGGGTGCGCCGGTCATTGGTGGCGCTGGCGACGATGGGCTCCGTGACCGGCAACCATTCCTCACGCGCACCCACTTCGCGCATCAGCCGCAGGTGCGGAGCCGCCTCCACCATCTGCACGCGGCCGAAAAAGGGCAGGCCGAGGATGGCAGCCAGCATCGGCGGCACCAGTCCATCGTCGCAATCGCCAAATTCACGACCGATCAGAATCAGGTCCGCGCCACGTGCCGCCACAGCCAGCGCCCGCGCGGTCGCCGCCTGATCCCAGGGCGTCGCCAAAGCCAGCATCGATACGTCCGCGACGTGAAACGCAGAGACGGCGCGGGCCAGCTTGTCGCATTCAGGACCGCCCGCGACGATCGCGCTCAGTTCGACATCGGGCTGGGCATCGCGGACCCTCAGCGCCATTTCCAGTGCCGCTGCATCGAAAGGACTGAGCAGCAGCCGGTCGCCGGAACATTCGGGCAGGCCTCCCGGTCCCGGCGCCACCGGCCATTTGGGGTCAAGCACGCCTGCGATCAGCACCATGATCCTCATGACACCGCCACCGCTTCGCCCGCAATCCGCCCGAACACCACCGCCTTGCCGAGGGCCGAGCCAGTCATATAGGCGGCCCCGTGGAAGCCGCCGGTGACTTCGCCGGCGGCGTACAGCCCCCCGATCCAGCCACCGTCGGCGCGCAATACGCGCGCTTGGCTGTCAATGCGCAGGCCGCAATAGGTGCCGAACACCACGGCGGTCGAAGGATAGGCATAGAACGGCCCCTGATCGATCCTGCGCAACGCGCCATGATGATGCACAAGATGCGACCTCCCGAAATCGGGATCATGCCCGGCATCGACATGGGCGTTGTAGCGATCCACGGTCGCTGACAGCACATCGGGATCAATCTCGATCTGCGCGGCAAGGTCCGCCAGCGTATCGCCCGTATAGAAAAGTCCTTCCTCCAGCCGCCGCCCGAAATCCAGGATGCGGACGCGGTCGTCGCCGGTGTCGAAAATCGCCTGGTCCATGATCTGATAGGCGCAATGCCATGGCTGGGCCATCACCGCATCGCCCAGCAGCTTGTAGGAAATGCTTTCGTCGACGAAGCGCTGCCCGTCCTGGTTGACGGCGATCGCGCCCTTGTAGACCGCTTGCAGGCTATGGTCGTTGCTCTCGTCGGTCGGATGCTTGCCGAAGGTGCCCTTCACATAATCCATGTCGCGCAAGTCCGCGCCCAGCGCCCGCGCCATCTGCAACCCGTCGCCCTGCGATCCCGCTCCGGCGACGAACACGGCCGGGGCATATTGGGGGGCGTAGCGGTCGAGCAGCAACGAATTCTTCGCAAAGCCGCCGCTGGCGATGATGACGCCGCGTGCCGCTTCCAGCGTTTCGCCGTTTTCGAGAACGACGCCAGTGACTCGCCCGTCCGGATTCTGGAGCAGCGAGCGCGCAGCCATGCCAGGGCGATAATCGATATGGCCGGTTTCTTCGGCGGCGGCATGGAGTGCGCGCACCATGTCGGCGGGATCGACGCTGTGCACGCGCGGCACCGACTGGCCCGCCGCCGTCTCAATCACAGGGCTGAAAGCCACCCCAGCGGCCTTCAGCCATTCATAGGTGGCGAGTTGCGCGTCGCAATAGGTCCGGACCAAATCCGCATCGTTCACCTCCTGGCCCACTTCGCGCAGGTCGGTGAACAACAGATCAGGACTGTCGGCCACGCCTTGAGCCGCCTGAAGATCGGTCCCGGCAAAGGCGAGGCACCCGCCGCTCATGGCCGAGGAACCGCCGGATTCGGCCAGTTTTTCCAACAGCACGACCTCCAGGCCATGCTGCGCGGCGGACAGGGCGGCAGCCCAGCCAGCCGCCCCGCCGCCAATGACGATCACATCAGTCATGCGGGGTTCAATCCGTAGAAATCGAGAATTTCGTCGCGTCGGACCGGATCTGGCATTGCGCCAAAATAGCCTGTCCCCGCCGCCTGCCTGCCCGCCCGGCGAGCATCCACCGCCACTTCCGCCGCCCGCACCCAGGCGCCCAGGGAATCGATCACCGGAACGCCGTCCACCTCACTGACGCCGTTCATCGCCAGCAGCACATTGAGCGGCGCCTCCCCCGGCACGATCGCCTCCGCGCCCCTGGCGATCAGGTCACGGGCCGCGCTCCGAAACCGATCGATCAGCGGGCCGGGACTGGCAAACCCCGCAAGCACGTCGGCAAAGCGAAAGCCGACGTCGCAGGCGCCGACCAGCCGACAACCGATGCCGTGGCGGCGGACATTGTCGCGATAGAGTTCGGCCAGTTCCGGAATGAAAACCAGCGCCCCGAACCGCCGCCCGTCGTCCACCGCCGCCCGTGCCGCGCATTCGCCATAGCCCACCACCGGAATGTCGACCAAGGCGCGGATTTCCCGCAGTCCCGGTTCCGGCAGGGTGCTGAGCGCGAAGGCATCATAGCCCTGCCGTTCCGCCATCAACGCGCCCTGCATGAACTGGATCGCGTGCAGGAACTGGAAGCCGACATGCTTGATATCGTCGCCCGGATAGTTGGTCCGATAGGTGCCTTCGCGCATGCCGTGCATGTCGATTACCGTGTCGGGCCGCGCCACCCGCTTGAAATGCGCCTTCAGCGCGTCGTCATAGGCGGCAAGGTCGCTGAGGACGGTGAAGCTCTGGTGCCAGATGCGGATGCCCATCTCAGTCGGCCTTCGGCTTTTCGTAGAGCAGCGGCGGCAGTTCGCCACTCAGCAGATAGCCGCCCAAGGCACCGGCATTGTTATCGGCATCCTGGGTGACATGGTTGGCGGCCACGAGCGTGTCGCGCAGATAGCGCTGGATCGGGTTGGATTTGTACACGCCCCGCGCGCCGGTGCATTTGTAGAGCGTCAGCACCGCTTCCTCGCACTCGCGGCCGATGCGCGCCATGTCGAGCATATAATGGATGCGATCCTCGGTGGAGACCAGTTCGCGCCGTTCGACGATCTGCGTGCAATGCGCCATCATCTGTTCCATGCGGGCCTGCGATGCGCGGACCTTCGCCACGGCATTGGCCAGCCGATCCTTGACATAGGGGCTGAGCCGCGTCGCCGCGCCCGATCCATTGTCGACCCGCACCTGCATCTGGTCGATGAAGACGTCGATCGCCCCCTGCGCGAAGCCGATGATGACCGAAGAGACCGACGAATAGAAGACCATCGCAAAGGGGAAGAGATAGTTGGTCGGCCGATCGTCCATCTTGTAATCGATCATCGAATGGGCGCGGTGATCGGGGATGAAGGCGTCCTTGATCAGCAGGCTCTTGGAGCCGGTGCCGGACAGGCCGAAAGTGTACCAGTCGTCGATGATTTCATAATCCTCGCGCTTGACCAGCAGGGCGTGGCGGTCGATCGGCACGCCCTTTTCATTGCGTTCCAGCGCGCCGATAAAGGCCCAGGCGCCATGGTCGCTGCCGCTGGAGGTGGGCCAGCGGCCCTTGAGGCGCCAGCCGCCCTCCACCTTGGTCAATTCGCCCACCGGCGGATAGGAGGATGCGATGATGGTCTGGTCATCCTCGCCCCACACATCCTGCGCGGCGCGATCGTCCATGACGCCGAATTCCCAATTATGGACGCCCAGGATCATCATCGCCCATGCGCTGGCGCAGCAGCCGCGGCCAAGTTCCCCCAGCACCCGCATGAAGACGATCGGGTTCATTTCCCATCCGCCATATTTTTTCGGCTGGAGGATGCGGAAGAAGCCGGCTTCGCGGAACATGTCGATCACGTCGTCCGGCACGCGGCGCGCCTCCTCGATCGCGTCGGCGCGGGCGCGCAGGCCGGGAACCATGGCGGCGGCGCGGGCGATCAGTTCCTGACTGGTCGGAATCTCACTGGCCTTCTGGCCCAGTACGGCAACGGACATGGCGGGCTCTCCTTGTATCTTGTTATTCACGTATCTTGTTGTTCACTGGATCGGGCGTTCGGGCAGGAATGCCCCGTCGAAATAGATGAGCGGGTCGCCCCCCGGTTCACGCAGCAGCACGCCCAGCACGTCGCAGATGAAGATGTCGTGCGTGCTGGCTTCGATGCTTTCGCCCACTAGGCAGTCGAAGCTGGCGAGCGCGCTGCCGAGCAGGGGCGCGCCGCTGGTGGCGGTGAGCCAATTGCCTTCCGCGAATTTCTCTTCCGGCGGAACGCCCCCGGCAAAGCGCTTGGCCAACGGCAGGGCATCGTCGCCCAGCACATTGACGCCCAATATGCGCGACTGGCTGATGATATTATGCGCCCAGGTGGAGCGGTTGATGCAGACCAGCAACCGCGCCGGTTCCGCCGTGACGGACGCCACCGCCGTCGCTGTCAGCCCGGCCCAGCCTTCGCGCCCCTGACCCGGCGCGACCGAGGTGATGATCGTGCACGCCCCGGCCAGGCGCCGCATGCCCTGCCGAAACAGGTCGGGCTTGGGCGCCATGGGCGGCGACAGCGGGATGGGATGGGCCAGCGCAGCGGCCATGGCTTTCAGACCTCTCCGGTGGTCAGATATTTGACCACCACGGCATCGAATTCCTCGGGGCTTTCATATTGCGGCCAGTGACCGCAATCCTTCCGCATGACGTAAAGCTTGCCTTTCCTGAGGCGCGGCAGCGCGGCCTCGGCGGCGGGGACGTCATGGATCGGGTTGTGCGTGGTCCAGAGCAGCAGGGCTTCCTGCTCGATCTTTTCCAGCTCCATCGCGTCGGGCATTGACTTGCCGCCGCCGGCCTTGGCCTGGTTCAGCCGGGCGAAGACGAGTGGGGCGGACTTCTGGAAATCGGGCCGCGAATAGATGGCGAGACGGGATTCGATCAGTTCGTCGGTCAGAAGATCCCAATTGCCTTCATAGATGAGCCACTGCATCCGCTCCTTGATGCTTTCGAAGCTGGGCGGCTTGCCGTAATTCTTCTCGGTCAGCGTGGCGAGGTTGACCAGATCCTGGCGGCCCTTGTCGGTCATGATCGGAATGCCGCCCGCCGTATTGAGGATCAGGCGAAGGCAGCGTTCGGGATATTTGACCGCGAACAGGCCGGTTACCAGCCCGCCCAGAGATTCGCCGGAAATATGCGCCTTCTCGATGCCGAGCACGTCCATCAACTCCTTGAGTTGATCGGCATAGATGCTGGCGGGATATTCGATGTCGGTCTTCTTTTCCGACAGGCCGTGGCCGACGAAATCGAGGGCGATGACGTGGAAATGCTCGCCCAACGGCACCACATTCTTTGAATAGGCCTCGATATGGCCGCCGATGCCGTGCATCAGGAACAGCGCTTCGGGCTTGCCCTTGCCCGCTTCGGCAATGCGCACGCGGCCGAAGCTGGGCGTGTCGACATAGCGGATTTCGGCGCCGAGGAAATCGATCCAGATAGACATAATCACTCCCTGATTGGATTGGCCACTATTCAGTCGGCCATGTTCATGTTGCGGGCGTGGCCCCAGTCCGACATGCGGTCGTAGATTTGCGGCTCCCAGCTCGCCTCGTCGATCACCAGGCCGCCATGACCCAGTTCCATCCCGAAGCCCGAGGGGGTCCGCATGTAGAAGCTGAACATCTGGTCGTTCGGGTGATGCCCGAGTTCCAGCACGATCGGGATACCGGCCTTCTTGGCGCGGTCGCAGGCCAAGCCGACATCGTTCATGTCCCGATATTCCAGCATCAGATGATTGAGCCGCTTGGAGGATGGGAAAGAGCCGGTCGCGAGCGAGTGGTGACGCCCAGTGGCGCTGTGGAAGAAGGTCGCGTCCGCATAGACGCCGGGCGCAATGAGTTGCCGGATGCGGTCGCTGTAGCGCAGGCCCAATATGTCGCGATACCAGGCGACACCCTCGTCATAGTCACGCGAGACCGGCAGGATATGGCCGATGCCAAGGTCGCCGGTCGTGAAACCTGCACCTCGCAATATGGGCGAAAGATGGCCGCCATCCTGAACGAAACCAGTGCGCCCGCTGAAAAATTCATGGGTGACGCCGTTGGGATCGGTGAGGCTGTAGAGCCGGGCGACGCAGCGCGCCGCCACTCGCCCGGCATCCTCTTCGCGCACATCCGCTCCCTTGGCGCGAAGGGCGGCGACATAGGCGTCCAGTTCCTCCGCCGAGCCGACATCCCAACCCGCATGGGTCAGGTCATCGTCATCCCCCTGGGTGGCGAGCATCCGCCAGGGATGATCGTCCATGCGCAGGCCAAGGCCGCCGTCGGGCGTCGTCACGGTGCCCAAGCCAACGATGTCGGTTGCAAAGCTGCGCCAGGCCCCAAGGTCGCTGACGGCAAAAACGACATAGGCGAGATTTTGCAATTCTGCCATCAATCCACTCCTGCATCTCGCTTGCCGCGAGTTGATGGGACTGGATTAGCGCTGCCTTCCTATTGTCAGAAACGATATATTTGGATAGTCACTATTGAGATAGGCGATGACAAGGCGAGAGCGATGCAACTGAGGGATTTCGACGTCAACCTGTTGGTCACGATGGAGGCGATCTGGACCAACCGCAACGTATCCAACGCTGCAAGGACGCTGAATCTGGCGCAGTCCACGGTCAGCGCCGCGCTTAACCGGCTGCGGCAAGCGCTGGACGATGAACTGTTCACCTGGTCGGGCAGCGAAATGGTGCCGACGCCGCTAGCCGAACAAATCATGCCGGACGTGTCCCAATTGCTGAATGGTGTGCGGGCAGTCATCACCAAGTCACGCGGCCAGGTCGATACTGTCGAACGGCGCCTGGTGATTGCGACGGCGGACTATGTCGCGGCACTGGTCGGCGGGCCTTTGCTGACACGGGCAGCTATAGAAGCCCCACAACTGTCGTTCGACTTTGTAGAAATCCGCCCGCAATTCCTCAACCGCTCGACCCGGCCGGACATAGACCTGTTCGTCTTTCCGGCCAATGCGCTGCGCGTATCGGGCATGGAACGGGAATTGCTCTATCGCGACACCTATGTCTGCATCGGCGCGGAGGATAATGACTCGCTCTACCCCGGAATGTCGGCCGATGAATTTCTGGCGCTGCGCCATGTCGGTTATTCGGCGCTGCCCCGCGTGTCGTTCAACCATGAAACCATGTTGTGGGACGAGTTGGGCAAGGCCGCGAACCTGCGGCTGACCATGGGCAATTATCTGATCTTCGCCCGGATCGTCGCGGGCAGCGACGCGGTCGCCATCCTGCCCAGGCGACTGGCCACGACGCTGAAGGGGGAATGGAAGCTCAAATGGATCGAGCCTCCCCTTCCCACCCCCGAAATCGACATCTCGGCTACCTGGCGGCCCGATCAGTCGAAGGACATTGCGCTGACCTGGCTGCGTCAGGCGCTGGTCGACATCATGGCTGTCTAGGCCGTAAACTCATAAATGTCGCGTTCGAGGCGCCAAAATGGCGAACATATCGGGCCGAAATGCGCGCCGCGAAGGTTGGACACCTTTGCAAGCGCATTTCGGTTCGAGATGGAAGCCATTTTGGCGTCCTGCGGATTTGACCAAAAAGGCCCATCCCGGCGTCGAGAGGGCTTGAAATATCGACATATTCCTGCGCCCTCTCTCCTTGTGCTGGGCCTTTTTGCCTCAAACCTCGAACGCGACATTTATGAGTTTACGGCCTAGTCCGGCATCAGCCCATGGCGGCGTGGGCACCGGCGATCCGGCCGAACACCGCGCCGCTGGTCAGGCCCGCGCCGCCGGGATAGCGATCATAATAAAGGCCGCCGACCAGTTCGCCCGCCGCGTAGAGCCCGGCGATCGCCTCGCCTTCCTCGCTCTGGACGCGGGCCTGCTCGTCGATCGCCAATCCGCCGAAGGTCAGCGTGATGCCGCATGTGACCTCATAAGCGACAAAGGGCGGCTCGCGCAGCGCCCGCGCCCAATTGCTCTTGTTGATCGCAAGACCCCGGGTGCCGCGTCCATCCTTCACCGCAGGGTTGAAGGGCACGTCCTCATCCACCGCTGCATTGAATTCCGCTATTGTCCGCAGCATGGCGTCGCGATCAATGCCTTCCAGCTTGGCCGCCAATCCTTCCAGCGTATCCGATTCGAACCGCGCCGCTCGCGGCACGCGATATTCGTCGGGCAGGATAGGGATCGACTGGGCATCGAACAATTGCCAGCCCGTACCGCCGGGCTGGCGTAGTATCGCCGCACCCATTTTCGAATAGGTATAGTTGCGAAAATCAGACCCTTCGTCAAAAAAACGCTCGCCATTGCGGTTCACGACCATACCGAGCGTGAAATAATTCTTTTGCTGGTTAAGCATGGCGATATTGCCGAAGTCCTCGGCTCCCGCATCGAAGAAGACGCTGTGGCAGCCCGACCAGTTGCCATGCGACCGTGCACCGATGGCGAAGGCGGCCTGTATGACATTGCCGGTGTTGTAGCGCGACCCCCGGACCTTCGCGAGATCCCAGCCCTGCCCCAGAGTGCGCACCCGCCATTCCGCATTGGCATGATAGCCGCCCGCCGCCAGCACGACCGCCTCGGCATGCAGCGCCTCGCCGTTGACGATGACGCCCTCCACCCCATGGCGATTGCCGATCAGATGTTCGACCTTGTGGTCGTAGCGGATCGTGACGCCCAGCGCCTCTGCACGGCGGAACAGCGCGTCCACCAGGCCGACTCCGCCGCCCGCCGTCTCCACGGTCAGGCCGCCCCAGAAGATGTTCCGCCCGTCGACCTTGAAGGATTGGCGGCCATAAGCGGGCAGGAAACGCACACCCTGATCGCGCATCCATGACAGGGTAGGCAAGCTTTGCTGCACCAAAATGTCGATCAGCAGCGGATCGGCGCGATAGCCGCTGAGTTCGCACAGATCGAGGTAGAATTTCTCCGCGTCATAACGACCGAAGTCGCTGCTGTCCCGCTCCTGCTCGGTCAAGTCGGGAACGAGATGGGCGATATCCTCCACCCCTTCATAGACTGTGCGGAAGGCTCCGCCCGTAAAGGCGGAGTTGCCGCCCCGCGCCGCGTCGGGCGCCCGCTCCAGTACCGTGACCTGCGCGCCCGCCTCCGCCGCGGCTATCGCTGCACACAGCGCCGCATTGCCCGCACCTACCACAAGGACTTTCCGCATTCATCTCTCCTATCGCCATAGACGATAATCGCTATCGATAATTATCGCTTCACTCGATGATGGCTATGTTCTAGCCCTGTGGTCAAGAGGAAAGCCAAGGCGTCGCCAAAACAAGCCGCCGGCCAATGGGAGAGAAGAAGATGACGTTCGCGCGCCTTGCAACAGCAGTGTCCAGCACCGCGCTTGCCATGTCCTTTCTGTCCGCCGGACCCTCTCTGGCGCAGGAGGCATCACAGCCGGAAAATGGCGCCGACATCATCGTCACCGCGACCAAGCGGGCGGAATCGATCAACGATGTTCCCATGTCGATCAGCGCCGCTTCCGGAGACGAGCTGGTCAAGGCCGGCATCCAAAGCGCCAATGACTTGGGCAAGATCGTGCCGGGCTTCACCTTCACCCAGTCGGCCTACAGCACGCCGGTCTATTCGCTGCGCGGCGTGGGCTTCTACAATTACGACATCGGCTCCACGCCGACCGTGACGGTCTATCAGGACGAGGCGCCCCTGCCCTTTTCCGCGATGACGCGCAGCGCCAGTTTCGATCTGGAGCGGGTGGAAGTATTGAAGGGGCCGCAAGGCCTGCTGTTCGGGTCCAATTCGACCGGCGGCGCGGTGAACTATATCGCCGCGCGCCCGACCAACCACCTGACCGCCGGGGCCGACGCCAGCTATGGCCGCTTCGATAGCTGGGATCTGGGCGGCTTCGTGTCCGGCCCCGTCAGCGACACCGTCGCGGTGCGGATCGCCGCCCGGCATGAAGGATCGGGCGCATGGCAGCGCAGCGCGACCCGGCCCGGCGACAATAATGGCAAGCGGGATTTCACCCAGCTTCGCGGCCTCATCGACTATAATGGGGAGCGCTTGAAGGCGAAGATCGGCTTCAACGCCTTCTGGGACAAGTCCGACGTGCAGGCGGCGCAGCTTATCCAGGTCAATCCGCTGATACCGCCCTTCGTCGATCCGCGCCTGGCGCACCAGCCGATCGTCACATCCGACGCCCGTGTGGGCGACTGGACGGCGGGCCTCAATCCCCGCCGCGACGACCGCCAGTGGCAGGTGACGGGCCGGTTCGACTATGAGCTGAGCGACAGCGTGACGCTGACCTCGCTCACCTCCTATTCCGACTATAAGCAGCATGACGTGGTCGACCCCGACGGCACCACGTTGGTGCTGGTCGACACGATCGACAGCGGGCGGATCAAGGCCTTCTTTCAGGAAGTGCGGCTTTCGGGCGAGTTCGGTTCCGGCAGCCGCTGGATCGTGGGCGCCAACCATGAAAACAACAAGGTGGATGAAGTCCAGCGACTGACTTCGACCGAAGCGTCCGGCTTCGCGCCCTTCGCCGTCTTCTTCGGCCTGCCGGTGCCCGATCAGATCCCGATCTCTTCGGAGCAGCGGTTCAAGACCTATGGCGTCTTCGGCAATGTCGACCTGGCGGTGAGCGATACCATCACGCTGCATGGCGGGCTTCGTTACACCGACACGTCCGACAAGTTCACGGGCTGCACCGGCAACAGCGCCAATGGCAGCCTGGCGGTCGGCCTGGGTATCATCACCCAGGGCGATCCGTCGGCGCTCGGCCCCAACCCGCAATGCACGCAGCTCAATGCCGCTCTGCAACCGACGATCACGCGCACCAAGCTGGCGCAGGACAATCTGTCCTGGCGCGGCGGCATCGACTTCAAGCCCAATAAGGACACGCTGCTCTATGCCAGCGTCAGTCGCGGTTACAAGGTTGGCGCCTTCCCGTTGATCCCGGCATCGTCGGACTCGCAATATACGCCGGTGACACAGGAAAAGCTGACCGCCTATGAAGCCGGTTTCAAGCTGACGCTGCTGGACCGGAAACTCCAACTGAACGGCGCGCTATTCCACTATGACTATCGCGACAAGCAGACTCTGGGCAGCGTTATCCTGACACCCAATATATTCGGCCCGTTGAACCTGCTGGTCAATATTCCCAAGTCGAAGGTGACGGGCGCCGAACTACAGGCAGTGCTGCGTCCGGTGCGGGGGCTGACGCTGAATGCAGGCGTGACTTACGTCCGCAGCCGCATCGGGGACTTCGTGAACTTCGATCCCTATGGCGTGGTCGAGAATTTCAAGGGCGAATCCTTCCCCAACACGCCGCGCTGGCAATGGTCGGTGGCCGCCGATTACGAATTCCCGGTATCGCAGACGCTCAACGCCTTTGTCGGCGGTAATATCAACGGCCGCAGCAAGACCAATGGCGCGCTCGGGCAAAATCCAACGCTGGCGATCGACGGCTATACTCTTATCGACCTACGCGCCGGAATTGCCAGCGCCAACGACCGCTGGCGCTTCAGCATCTGGGGCCGCAATGTCGGTGATAAATATTATTGGACCAATGCCTACAAGATCGCGGACGTATCCGCCCGCTTCGCAGGCATGCCCGCCACTTACGGCGCGACGCTTTCGTTCCGTTACTGATCCCCCTTCCCCCGAATATCGGAGTCAATTTGCATGAAATCCGCGTTGCTGCTGCTCGACCTTCAGAATGAGATGGTCGATCCCAAGGGCAAGGTCGGCGCCCATGGCCTCGCCCAGATCGTCGAGGAACGCGGCGTGCTGGCCAATGCCCGCCGCTGCCTCGACGCGGCCCGCAGCGCCGGCATGGCGGTGGTCCATGTCCGGCTCGGCTTTCGTCCCGACTATGCCGATTGCCTGAGCGTCGCCGCCCGGATCGGCGGGTTGAAATCCAATCGCGCCGCGATCGTCGGGGAGTTCGGCACCGAATTCCATCCCGATGTCGCGCCGACCGATGGCGAGCTAGTGATCACCAAGCAGTGCGTCAATCCCTTCTTCAACACAGGCCTGATGACCTGGCTGATGCAGAAGGGCATCAAGCGGCTCTACATGGGCGGGGTCGCTACCCATCTGGTCGTGGAAAGCACCGCCCGTTTCGCGGACGATGCCGGCTTCGCGCCCGTCGTGATCGAGGATATCTGCGCCGCCCCAAATCCGGCGCTGCACGATCACTTCATCACGATGATCGCCCCCGCCGTCGGCACGGTCAGCAACAGCGACCAGTTCGTCCAGGCAGCGCGGGAGGGCTGATCCCATGGCGCTGCGGGACATCGCGTCGCGCCGGAAAGCCGTGCTGGCGCCTGGAGCGGCCAACGCCCTCTTTGCGCGGATCGTCGAGGATCTGGGCTTCGAATGCGTCTATGTGACCGGCGCCGGCATCGCCAATATGGCATTGGGCGCGCCCGACATCGGCCTGACGACGCTGGACGACATTGCCGGGACGGTGTCGCGCATGGCCGACGCCGTCAGCCTGCCGCTGATCGTCGATGCCGACACGGGCTTCGGCAATGCCGTCAACACGTTTCGCACTATGAAGGTGCTGGAGCGGGCGGGCGCATCCGCTATCCAGTTGGAGGACCAGCTTTTCCCCAAGCGTTGCGGCCATTTCAACGGCAAAGGCGTGATCCCGCTGGGCGAGATGCTGCCTAAAATCCGCGCCGCGGCGGATGCGCGGACCCGCGACACCCTGATCATCGCCCGCACCGATGCGCTGGCGGTAGAGGGCATCGACGCCGCACTGGAGCGCGCGGAAACCTTTGTCGAGGCAGGCGCGGACATCACCTTCATCGAGGCGCCACGCGATGCGGCGCAGATGCGGCGCATCGCAGCTCTGCCCGTGCCGCAGATCGCCAATATCGTCCATGGCGGCAAGACCCCGCCCTTGCCCCAGTCGGAACTGGCCGACATGGGCTTCGGCCTCGTCCTCTACGCCAATGCGGCCTTGCAGGCGGCGGTGCGCGCCAGCGCGACCGTGCTTGGTTCGCTCAAGGCGACCGGCTCGCTCGATGCCGTTCATGACCTGCTCGCCTCTTTCGAGGAACGGCAAGCAGCGGTGGCGAAACATCATTGGGACGCGCTCGAACAGCGGTTCAAACCGGAGTAAAATCATGCACCTGATCGTTGTGGGCAGCGGCATTGCGGGCCTGAGCGCCGCGCTGACCGCAGCCGAAGCCGGAGCGCGGGTTACGCTCATCGAACGCGCTGCGGAGGGCGAGCATGGCGGCAACACCCGCTATACCGAAGCCTATCTGCGCATGAAGTCGATGGACGAGGTGGCGGACGATTTCGTCGATCATTTCATGGCCAATGCGGGGGGCTATACCGACCCAAGCATCGAACAGGAAATGGTGCGCGACCATGCCGACTGGTCGCCCATTGCGCGCAGCCAATCGATGGTCGACCCGGACCTGCTTTCCGCCTTTGCCGACCATGCGGGGACGACCCTGCGCTGGCTAGAACGGGCCGGATTGCGCTTCGATTTCCTGCCCACCGCCTTCGTCACCACCACGACCACGCGACTGCTGCCGGTCGGCGGCGGGCTGGCGATGGTCGAGACGCTAACGGAAGCGTGCAAGGCGAAGGGCGTGGACTTCCGCTTCGAAACGACCGCCCGGTCGCTGCTGGTGCGGGACGGGCACGTCACCGGACTGGCGACCAGCCGGGGCGCAATCGAGGGCGACGCCGTGATCCTTGCCTGCGGAGGGTTCGAGGGCAATCCGGAAATGCTGGCCCGCTATGTCGGTGCACAGGCGATCAACCTGCGTCCAGTGGCGCGGGGCGGCCATTATAACAAAGGCGAAGGCATCCGCATGGCGCTGGACATCGGCGCCGCGCCCAATGGCGATTTCGGCAGCTACCATGCCGAACCGATCGATCCCCGTTCGGGTCTCGCGGAACCGGCGATCTTCACCTTTCCCTATGGCATACTGGTCAACAAGGACGGCCTGCGCTTCACCGACGAAGCGCCCGGCACGGTCGATGCTCATTATGAAAATGTCACCCGGCGCATCTTCCAGCAGCGCGATGGCATTGCCTGGCTGATCGTCGATGCGCAGATCGACGATGTCCCCAACTGGCAGAAGGGCAGCCGCACCGATCAGCCGCCGGTCAGGGCCGACAGCATAGAGGCGTTAGCGGACGCGATCGGCGTGCCCCGCGATGTGTTGGCCGACACCACCGGCCGCTATAATGCAGCCTGCGGGGCAGGCGAATTCAAGCCGCTGGAGCGTGACGGTCTCGCCACCCAAGGCCTTACGCCACCCAAGTCCAACTGGGCGCGCCCGATCGACCGGGCGCCCTATCTCGCCTGGCCGGTGATCTCGGCCAATGTCTTCACCTTCGGCGGATTGAAGGTCGATCGCCACGCCCGTGTGCTGGACCAGGATGGTCGCGCCATTGATGGACTCTATGCGGCAGGCGAGACGATGGGCCTCTATTATCGCACCTATACCGGCTCGACCTCCGTGCTGCGCGGCGCGGTGTTCGGGCGGCAGGCTGCACTTCACGCGAGCGCAGCGGCATGAAAACGCGGTTCGCGCTGGATGAAATGGTCATGCTGGTCACAGGCGCGGGCGGCATGATCGGAAGCGCGATCACGCAGCGCATGGCCGAAGGCGGCGCCCGGCTGGCACTTGCCGACCGGGAAGCGCCATCATCGGCGGGTGACAGCCGCAGCTATGCGCTCGACCTCTCCGACGCGGCGCAGGTGCGCGAACTGGTCGATGCGGTGGTCCACGATTTCGGCCGGATCGACTGCCTCGTCACTGCGGCGGGCATCACCTCGCTGGGTTCATTTGAGGACATCAGCCTCGAAGAATGGGACCGGGTGCATGGCATCAACCTGCGCGGCGTGTTCCTCGCCAATCAGGCGGTGATCGCGCCGATGAAGGCGGCTGGCTTCGGCCGGATCGTCAATATCGGGTCAGTGCTCGCCAAAAATGGCGGCAATCCGCGCCCCTGGATCGACCCGCAAGAACAGACGCGCGCAGGCAACGCCGCCTATGGCGCGGCCAAGGCGGGCGTGCATGCGCTCACCCTCTACCTCGCCAGGGAGCTGGCATCGCACGGCATCACCGTCAACGCCGTCGCGCCCGGCCCGATCGCCAGCCCGATGACGAACAGCTTCCCTACTACGCTGGTACAGCAAATCCCGGCAGGCCGCATGGGCCGGTCCGATGAGGTGGCGGGCATGGTCGCCTGGCTCTGCACGCGAGAGAGCGCCTTCGTCACCGGCGAGATCGTCGACGTGAACGGCGGCCTCTGGATGGATTGATCACAAGCACGGGACAAGATGATGGCCATAGCTCACGGCGCATCGGTGGCACCATCGTGAATATCATTCGGGACATATGCTGTCGTTAGACCGGCGCGCTCTAATTGAATGGCGCGCAAGGCCTGGGAGAAGTTGTAGCCCAAGCGCGAAAAGACGCAGAAGCATGATCGCGGCGAAGGTAGTTCTCCCAGCGCTGGAAGGCTCCCGCGAGGCTCGAATTGTCAACATCGGCGCCGTTGCCACCGAAGTCGTTGAGCCTGAGACGGGCCACTATGAATTTCTCCCGCAAATGCCCATCGGATCGTACGGGCGACCACTGAGGTCGAGAGCCGGGCATGGTGAGGCACGTGCGGGCAAATCCGTGCAGGTCGCTTGCCCAAGCCCAAACAACGCACCTCCAGCATATCGGCGACAAATCGTGCCGTGAAGCCGGTGAGATGAACGTAAAAGTCGTTTCGCCGAATCCAAAAAAAGGTTGATATACAGAATGATAGCTGAGAATCCGCTGGCCCGAAACGGGGCAGCGGCACTATCTGCATAGGATAAGGAGGAATCGGCAAAGCGGTCAGTCTCATCCAAGAGAACAACAGGGGTCGCATCATGAAAAAAACATTTTTCTCACGCTCGCTTTCGGGCGCTCTATTCGCATGCCTTTTTATGGTTTGTTTCAGCGCCTTGGCTTTAACCTCGAACGCGATCTTCTTTGCACGTTCAGATCGTGAAGCGCCAGCGTTGGGGGCGGCAACGGACAGGCATGCTTCAGATGCCAAAATCGACACATTGGAATTCATGCGCTCCGCAATAGAAAACGCATCCGCGCAGCACGTGGCTGCCGCTGATACGACTGCCATTGCATCATTCTCATCATTAGACGCAGGCGATTTTTCCAGCTTCGACTTTGCGAACGGCACCCGATATCCGGAGCGGGCCACTGCGTCGGTTGGGCCCGCGACTTATCAGCCTGGGGCTAATGTGGCTCATGTCCCGATCTCGCTTGACCGGCCGACGCCCAACACCGTTATCGCTAGGGTGATGACTGAGGACGGCACCGGACTGGTGAGAGGCGTTGCGGGGGTCAACTATCAGCCCATATACAAAGCCGTCATCTTCCGCCCAGGCGATCCGCTGACAAAAACCGTCGACGTGCCGATCATCCTCGGGATCCCGCAAGCCGATTTCATCGTCCGTTTCGTCGAAGCGCCCTGGGGAGGTAAGATGGGAACCGATCGCGCCTATGTGCAGTGCGACTTTCAGAAAGAGGCCACACCGGCGCAGACTGTCGGGCGCGAGCCTCGGACCTTTTCGCCGAGCGGCACGCTTCAGTGGAGGATGAGCCGGGATACAATGAAATGGTCGGATGCAGGCCATGACAAAGCCTGGTCGACCAAATTGCCAAACGGCCGCTCGCAGCCGGGGAACCAGGAAACCGGGATTTATCTTGATGGCTGGGTTTACCGTGACGCCGGGATCGAGGCGCCCCTGCGCTACACGGACGACGGGCTTGTCATGCATAGCCAGAAGCTCAAACAGCCGCTGGAGTGGGATGGCGTTCCCTATAATTATGGTTCGGTCGTCCTGAGCGGTCACAATACCAAGCCGGTCCAGATCGGATATGGCCAATATGAATTCACGGCCAAGATGCCGGACCGGCGCGGCTCATGGCCAGCTTTCTGGCTCATCTCCACAGCTGGCTGGCCCCCCGAGATCGACATCTATGAGGGGTTCGGCTTCGAGAGCTGGTGGGATTTCGATCGCTATACCGCCAACACGCTGCATGGCGGCGCCAATATCACCCGCACCTTCCAGCAAGGAATATTCATGAATACCGAGGAGGTATATGGCATCGGCGGTTTTACGAAAGGCTTCCACAGCTTTGCCGTAGATATACAGCCGGACTATATAAGCTGGTTCATAGATGGTAAGGAGACCTACCAAGCCGTCAATCCTTTCGCCGGCTTCCGCTGGTACCCGATCATGGATGTCGCAGTGAAGACGACCGGCGATTATGCGGATGGCTCAGGTGACATGATCGTCAAAGACATCAAGATTTATTCCAACTAGGGCGAGGAATGATTTGGGCGCGGCCTGGATGACAGGGGGGCGGCGCCGCCTGTCCGCACCCCGGGGAGTCTATATGTCCCGGTTAACGACTGCAAAGGGTCGGCTTTTCCCGGCCAGGAGGTAGGTTCCTCCGATGATAATCTGCGCGCGTCGATTTCGTGTTATATCCGCAGAGGCAAGGAACCCTGGAGCCCCTCCATTCGTCCGGCTGTTTGCCGGTGGCTGACCTCCAGCCATTATTGCTGACATAAGCTCCTTGCACCCAGAGGAAGCCTTATCTCGATCAATGGAACTGCCGATGACGCTCTCAATTGCTATTCATCTCGACTATGAACTGGCGCGGCCGATGGACATCCTGCTTCATGTCCATGCGGCCCAGATCCCCGAGCAGCGGGTCGAGGATCAGTCTTTCACTCTTCCACCTTATGAGCATGTCGCAAGCGTCGCGGCGCAGGACGGGATTGGAGAACGCATCTGGATGCGCGCGCAGGACCAACTTATCGTTGATTATACCGCAACCGTCGCGATCAATCGCATCCTGACGCCTTTGGGTCAGCTCGATCGCGTGCCCTTTCATCTATTGCCTGGCGAGACAGTGCAATATCTCATGCCCTCACGCTATTGCCCGTCCGATCGTTTCCATGACTTTGTGGATGCGACCTTTGCAGAGCCCGAGGGCGGCGCGATGGCGGTGGCGATGCGCGAGTGGGTCCATGATCATTTGCGCTATGCTCCAGGCGCCAGCAATGGCGACACGACCGCCGCAGACACCTTCATCATGCGAAAGGGCGTCTGCCGCGACTATGCGCACCTTCTCATCACCTTCGCCCGGGCCGCGGGCATTCCTGCGCGCATCGCCAGCGTCTATGCGCTGGGTGTCGAACCACCGGATTTCCACGCGGTCGCTGAACTGTTTCTTGGCGGAGAATGGCATCTGGTCGATGCGACCGGCATGGCGCGGGAAGCCGATATGGCGAAGATAGGCGTCGGGCGAGATGCAGCGGACGTCGCCTTCCTGACAGCCTTTGGCGAAGCTAAACTGAATACCCAACAGGTCAGTGTCGTACGGTTAGAAGAGGCATGATGATGTTCGTCGACGGACGACTTTCATGTAGAGATCGTGCGCTCGCTGGCATCAAGGCTGTGGCCTGGCGGCGCAGTCCTGAACCCCGGTGGCAGCTCGATAGCGCAAGTCACCGCATCGCCAGGGCTCCCGAGGCAAGCGTCGGCACGCTACTGCCGATATAACCGCCATCCAGATCGATGATTTGCCCGGTAAGGTAGCTGGCCTTGTCCGACGCCAGAAATGCGGCAAGGTCCCCTATCTCCTTTGTTTCCGCCCCCCGGCCGAACGGCAGATGCGCCGCCAGTTCGCGCCAGCGGGAACCGTCGCCCAAAGTCGCCTTTGCCTTGGCCTCATAAGCTTCCACGACATACTCGGTATTCACGACCCAGGCTCCAATACCCAGAATCCGGATATTGTCCTTGGCCAGATCATGGGCCAGCGCACGGGTCACTGTCGCCAGCGCGGAACAGCTTGCCGAGGAATAGAGTGCCTTGTTGGTCGCGACCTGATAGATCTGGCCGATCACATTGATGATCACGCCCCCTTCCCGCTTCCGCAAGATCGGGAGAAACGCACGCAGCATGCGAATGTAGCTGAACGGCTTGAGCGACCAGTTATGCATCCATTGGTCTTCATCGATGTCCTCAAGCGATCCGGCCGACGGCGTGTTCGCATTGTTGATCAGGATATCGACATCAGGACATTGAGCGGCGATCTCCACCGGCGCACTCGCTGAATATAGATCCGCCTCGATCCATCTGACGGCAACGTGATACGTCTCCGCGATCTCCCGGCTGACGGCTCCAAGCCGGGCCACATCGCGCGCAACCAGGATCAGATTGACCCCTTCCGCAGCGAGTTGTTCGGCCATGCCGCGGCCGATGCCCTTGCTGCCGCCGGTGATCAGTGCCGTCTTTCCCCGTAAATTCAGATCCATCAATGATCCTTTGATGCGATAGTTATAGGATCTCGTTCATGCCCGGAGGGTCATTGCAGGTTGGCCACCGCCATGGCAGACAGGACGGCGGTTCAGCTCAGGTCGGACACCTCATTTACGAGAAGCCGTGTAGCCAGCCCGCGAACCATTTCCTCAATCCCCTCAACGGATTCAGCGACACCAACCAAGTAACGGTCGGGCCGGATCAGCATGACCGAGCCTCCGATTGCGGAAATCGCGCTGACGACCGCCTGACTGCCGTCCGGCACCAGCACCGCTCCGATTGCTTCGAGCGATGACCGCACCTCCGACGAAAGCTGCGAAATCAGTGCAGGATCACCGACAAGCGCAAAATTATAGCCAACCGCGTCATCCAGACGCCTGCCATCGGCAAGGAACGGTTGCGGCGAAAGCCTTCCGCCACCCCGAGCCGCAGGCTCGTGCATACCGGCGCCCAGCCCCAACCGCACATGGACGACCTGGGCATCGCCAAAGTCCTGCCGTTCAAGCGTAGCCAGTTCCTCCGCGGTGGCGGTCGCCATCCAGCGGAGCCTGTCTCCTACCGCGCCAGCCATTTTGACATAATTATATGCGTTCGGATGACGCTCGCTTTCGTAACTTTCCAACAGTGCCTCCGGTGCGGAGCCTTTCAGCACACGGGCAAGCTTCCATCCCAGGTTGAGAGAGTCGCGAATAGCGGAACATACGCCCTGCCCCAGAAAGGGCGGCATCGTATGGGCGGAATCGCCCGCCAGAAATACTCGTCCGACGCGCCAGCGTTGCGCGACGCGGGAATGGAAATGGTAGACATGGGCGCGCAGGACTTCATAATCGCCCGGCGCGAACCATTTGCTCACGAAGTCGGCAACGGCAGCCGGAGTCTTGACGTCTTCTTCCTTCATGTCCTCTGTAAGGGCGAACTCGAACCGATGCATGTGCTGTGGCATTGGCACATAGGTGAGCGTCTCCTTCTGCGTGACTTTCGTCCACGCCTCACGGTTGATGTCGACCGGCACGCCTTCGTTGACTCGAATATCAACGATCATCCAGCGTTGGCTGTCGGCCAGTTGGTCGACACCGATATCAAGATGCTTGCACACAAAGGAATTGCTTCCGTCACACCCCACGACATAGCGCGCCAAAACCTGCTCCGTGGCGCTTTTCTCGCTCGCCCCCGATCTTATGTAGCTCACCAGAACCTTGTCCTGATGCTCTTCCAGATCCACGACCTGACACCCAAGCTTCTGCATAGCCCCGTTTTCGGTGGCCCGTTTGCGGAGATAATGCTCAATGGCAGGCTGGACGAAATAATAGTCCGATAACCAGCCCTGATCCGTCGGTTCGGACTCAAGCCCGGGATAGCCGCCGATGCGCCGATCCAAGGCATCGTAGATGGCATAATCCGCTGTGGGTATCACGGAATCGGGCATCGCTTCGGGGATCGAAAGCATTTGGAACGTCCGCATGGTTTCGTCGTCGATATGGGCGGCCCGAGGTATCTCGAGCACATTTGGCCATCTGTCGAAGATGACGACGCTTAATCCACTGCTCAAAAGCAGATCGGCAAGGACCGCGCCACTCGCGCCATAGCCGATCACCGCGACATCAAACGTGGAAAGCATATGATTGGACCTATTCCATTCGATCGCGGGATATTGCTCGACTATTCACCCGCCCGACGAACGAGCCGAACCTGTCTCCCTCAGGCCATGCTTTCTTCCTCGGCAATCATCTTGGCGAGGATGCGCCGCGCGCGTCCGCCGCCCGCGTCGCCGGGTAAGAGAAGCGGTTTGAGCGACATGAAATCGGCATCGCCGATCATCTGCTGTTGCGCCTCGACGACCGGCAGATCCTCGGTCTGGAACGGAATGCGCAGATCGTCGGTATGCTGCGTGGCGATCTCCTGGGCTTGGGGACTATCCGCCCAGGCAAAGCACATCGCATAGAAATAATGAGTGCTGGTCGCTGTCTCGGGCGTGAAGAAATGGATGCTGGGCAACACCCTTGCCTCATCGCGCGGCTGCCCCATCTTCACTACGCCGCCATAGAGCTCGATCAGTGCGGGCGCCTGCCAACGACAATCGAGCCAGCGGTCGATCGCCGTGTCGGAATCAAAGCCGAACTGTTCCGCCAGATAGGGGGGCAGACGATCGTCGCTAATATAGCGCTTGGACCAGACAGCGTCGCCTTCCAGCACCGTTTCGATCTTGCCCCTGCGGACCGCTTCGGTCGCAAACATCGGATGGAGGAACTCGATATGGCTCAGGTCCATGATGTTGTCGGATTCAAGTTCGTAATTCGCATGGGGCTTCAGATAGCCTTCACCCACCGCATACAGTTCCGGATCGAGGATTTCGAAATAGGGCAGCTTGGCCGGATCCGCCAACGCGGGGTCGCCCGGCCAGAACCACACTGCTCCATAGCGCTCCATCGTCGGATAGGAGTGAACCTTCGCCGCCTTCGGGATCGGACCGTGCGGGTTGACCACGCACTGTCCGTCGCCTCCGAAACGCAGGCCGTGATATTTGCACTGCACAGACCCGTCGACCAACTCACCCATGTGCAACGGCGCGAAGCGGTGGGGGCAACGGTCGTCGGTCGCCTGAACCGCGCCTTCCTCATCGCGGAAAAACAGCACAGGCTTCTCAAGCAGCGTCCGGTGGAACAGCTTGCCGGGTTCCACCTCAGTGCTCCAGGCCGCCATGTACCAGATGTTCTTCAGCGCACGCATCACAGCCTCCCATAATCATCAGGGCTATCGCCCACTCCCGCTCGTGCCTACGCGCCTGGACAGGCTTTGACCGAAAGATTTTGTTTCCTAGCCTTGGCGCCGGGCCACGACCTTTGAATCTTCTATACCGGAAGCGCAGCGCGGTGATTGCAGCAAGCGAAATGAAATCTCGGAAATCCCAAGATATCCTCTCATTTCATGCAGCGCCGTCCGGTCGTCTTCGGGAAAGAATTAGTCCTCTCCCTTCATGCCGGGCAGATGCAGACTTTTGACCTTCGATACCCAAGATCGCAGCATGAACGCTGAAGCGACGCCCCTTATTATCTCATAGAGCGTCCGGATTGGGGCCGCACTTTGGTCAACCGATCCGAAACAGGTATCAGTGTTCGACTAGTGGTATCGTGCGCCGCTTTCGGTTCCTTGGTAAAATGCCGAGGCGCAGGCACAAATTCAGGAACGGCACACCATAAGGGTTCCGACAGGAGGGGAGATCGATAACGATGAAACTCCATCAATTTCGAGATCTTCTGGCAGTCGCGGAAACCGGCAGCCTGAGGGCGGCGGCACGTCATCTCGGACTTGCGCAGCCGGTCATAACCCGCAGCATCCAGGAATTGGAGCGAGAGCTGGGCATCCCCCTGTTCGAGCGGCACGCCAAAGGCGTCGCGCTTACCGAGAGCGGCAAAACCTTCGTTCGCCGCGTCGAAGCCTTTCAGGCGGATCTTCAGCGCGCGAGAGAGGAGATCGCACAGAGCAACGGCCATCTGGTCGGCGAGATTACCGTCGCCTTTTCCGCGATGGTCTGCCTGACCCTGCTTCCCCGGATAGTCAAACATTTCTACAAGAAATATCCCAAGGTGGTCCTCAAGATTTCCGAAAGCATGTTCCAGGAGGTGGAGAGCAGCCTCGAGAACGGCCTGATCGACTTCTGGGTCGGGCCGCTGGATACCTCCATCCGATATCCACGGCTCTCGATCGAATGCCTTTTCGATACAAGCCGGAGGGTGGTGGGCCGGAAGAACCATCCACTTCAGTTTGCGCATAGCCTGTCCGACCTTGCCGAGGCCAGCTGGGTCAGGCCGGCCATATCCAAGCGCAACACCGAAAGCGATTTCGACAAGGTCTTCGAAAAGGCGGAGTTACCCCCTCCCCAGATCATGTTCCAATCCGGGTCGCCGCTGATCACCATGCTGACGGTGGCGAACACCGATTTCCTGACGATGCTACCGCAGCATATCCTTGCTCTGCCGACCGTTTCCGAACTGGTCCGCCCGTTCAACAATATCGATCCGTTCTTCTCGCCGTCCATCTGCTGCGCGAAACGATATGGCCTTCCGCTGACGCCCGCGGCGGAATATCTGTGCGATCTGATCCGCAAATTGGTTCTGAACCATATTCTTGAAGATACTGCGGGAGCTTGGCCATAACCGTATATTAGGGCGGCCATTCGCAGGAATGTCAGGCAAATCGGGTCACGAACGCCTTGATCGCGGCCGACGTTTCCTGCGGGGCGTCCACGTTTACATGATGTCCGGCATTGGGAATCATGACGAACTTAGCGCCCGGGATTGCCGCCGCAAGCTGCTCACCAAGCGCGGGCCGGCTGTCATGGGGCGCCCAGATGATCAGCGTCGGGCATTTGATGTCGCCCAATCGCGGGGTGATATCGACATAGCTGCGCGGCACGCAGAACAGCAGCTGCACGCTTTGCTTCGAATGCGAAAGCAACAGATCCACCTCGTCCGCAAACCGCTTCGGATCACGCTCGGGGAAGTCCGGCGCGTGAAGATAGCCTGTTGCGAAATCGGTCGCCGCCTTGCGACGCTGGCCCTCATCCCCCTCGGCCATCACCCTGGTGAACTCGTCGAGCTTGACAAGCGCAGCGGGCGGCGGGCCGCCGGGACCCCCGCACATGTTCACGAGTGCCGTGACATGCTCGGGATATTTGAGCGCAACCCTCATCCCGATAGCTCCGCCTTGCGACACGCCGACCAGGATCGCTTTCTGCTCGCCCAGCTTCGCGATGATCGTGACGACATCTTCCACCAGATCATCGGCCGCCCAGCCGGCGGGGTTATATCCGGACTCGGCGTGGCCCGGCCAGTCGAACGCGACGCAGCGGAATGAGTCGGAAAGCGCCTCGATCTGCGGCACCAGCAGTTGCTTGCCGCCGGTCGTGCCGTGCATCAGCAGCA
Organism: Sphingobium sp. SJ10-10; assembly: GCF_036038995.2. Classification (NCBI taxonomy): domain Bacteria; kingdom Pseudomonadati; phylum Pseudomonadota; class Alphaproteobacteria; order Sphingomonadales; family Sphingobiaceae; genus Sphingobium; species Sphingobium sp. SJ10-10. Next base: position 321,424 of record NZ_CP158132.1, on the reverse strand, counting down.
GCAACGCTCCTTCCCCCTCCTCGATGCAGGCATAAGGGATTCCATTCACGTCGAGTGTATATTTCTTCATCTTTGAACCCTTCCAGGCATCAGTCTATTGGTAGGAAACGGCGCCGCGCACGACATCGAGCAGCCATCGGCAATCTTCGGGCAATGCGTCGCCCCGCCACGCCACATGCTGGTCGGGGCGGATTAGCGCGAGCTTATGTTCATAGAGCGCACGGGCGGCATCATCATTCAGCTCATAGACCAGCAGCGGCAATCCGATTTCCGCCGCCATCTTCTCAATCACCGCCGTATCAACCTGCGGATCGAGCTTGAGCAACGTGAAGCCGGGCCCGAAATGATCGTAAAGGGAGTCCTTCTCGCCCAGCCACAGATGCGGCGCGCGACAGCCGGCCACCGACGAGGGCGTATATTCGCCATATTTGAGCGGCGGCAGTTCGGTCCCATCGCCGATGACGATGGGAGAAGTCGTGTAACGATAGCCGAATTGAGCACCAAAGCTGCGCGATTGCTGCGTTTTTTCACGGATGATGAATTCGCGTACCTCGGCACGCGCTTTATCGCCGCGCTCCGAATCTTCCTCCATATGGGGCCGGACGAGCACCTTTCCGGCGACCTGATTGTTATGCGCCGCCCCTTCGATGATATATTTGCAGACGTCCCGGCGTTCGAGCGTGTATGTTTCGATCAGCCGGGGTCCACCCCATCCTTGCAGGGTGGCGGCGATCTTCCACCCGATATCGACCGCGTCTCCTATTCCCATGTTCATCCCAAAGCCGCCGAAAGGCGAAGTGAGATGTGCCGCGTCCCCGACCAACACCGCCCGCCCAAAATTGAAACTGGTTGCAAGGCGGGCCTGGCTGGCGAAATAGCGTCCCACCGGCTCGAAGATCTCAAACTCTTCGCCGATGCTGCGGTAAAGCATGTTACGGAAGGCGGGCCAATCATCGGCTTCGACGCCCTCCGGCATCGGCGTCACATGATATAGCCAATGCCCCTCTGCGCTTTGCGGAATCAGAATGTCGCCATAGCAATCCTCATTGAGAAAAAAGGTCATCGAGGACAGTTGCGTATTGCCGAACAGCTTTGCGAGGTCCGGCGCCCGGAAATGCCACGCCTGGTTATAGAACAGCGTGGTGCCGTCCATGCGAAGATTGAGTTTCTTTCTAAACTCCGACTGGGCGCCATCGGCGATGACGAAATAGTCGGCCGAAACTGTTCGGGCGCCGTCCTTGTCTTCCACGATCAGGGAGACGCCATTCTCGTCCTGGCTGAAATCCTTTATCACGGTGAGAGGAAGGAAAGTGGCGGATTCAAGTGAAAGAATCTTTTCCCGCAAGCTTCTCTCGATCGCCTGGTGGGGTGCCCATTCCGGCACTTCCGCGGTAAAGGGCGGTTGCTCGCGCCATTCATAGGCGCCTTCGACGTTCAGAATGATCCTCCCGTTGGCGCGCGTGGAATAGGTCAGATCCCGCACGACATTCAACGGAACCGGATCATTGGCCCGCAACTGCTCCGCGATGCCCCAACGCCTGAAATGCTCCATAGACCGCGCATTGGTGAGATTGATGCGCCCGACATTATAGTCGTCGACGGCGCGCGGATCACAGATCAGGGTACGGATTCCCCGCAATGCCAGCTCGATGGCGGTCGCCATGCCCACCGGGCCCGCCCCCGCAACGACGACCTGAAAATCCTTTTTGCCCGAAGTGCTCACGAACACTCCTCCCCGCTTCTGTTTTCCGTTCCAAGAAGGGCCGACTGCGTCCGAAGCTTCGGAGCCATACATCCTTCCTGCTATGAGAAATCCCGTTTTCGCGGGGTCAGTTCAAACGGTTTGTGCTGGTTGATGTTACAATTCGCAGTTGTGTCGGCTTGTAAGCAAAGGGTATATCTGCGCATCGAAGAAAAAATGTCCCTTGGGGAGTGAACGTGCGCACCTCCGATATAAGCAAGTTCGATTTTAACCTGTTACGGGCGCTGCATGTGCTCCTGCGCGAACGCAACGTGACGCGCGCAGCGAATGATTTGCACGTCACACAACAGGCGATGAGCGGGTCACTGAAGCGCCTGCGGCAATATTTCGATGATCCGCTGTTCATCCGGGTCGGGCAGCATCTCGAACCCACGCCGATGGCGCTCGCCCTGGTTGCGCCGGTGCGCGACGCCATGCGGCAGATCGCAATGACGCTCGAAACCACCCCGACCTTTGCCCCGGAGGTTACGCGACGGCATTTCCGTGTCGCGATGTCCGACCATGCCTCGCTCACCCTGCTGCCCGACCTGATCGCCAACATGGCTTATGCCGCTCCAGGCATAACCTACGAGATCCAGCCGGTCACAAAGCATACGTTGTACCATCTCGATCTGGGCGAACTGGATTTATGCGTGATGCCGCAAAATCTGCGTGTCCATCAGTCGAACCTGTCGAACGTATGCCCCAAAATTCGAAGCACGACCCTGTTCGACGACTGTTTCGTCTGCGTGATAGATGCGAACAACCCGACGGTCGGCCAGGAGCTGACATTGGATCAATATGTCACCATGCATCACGCCGCGCTCAAGATGACCGACGGTCTGCAATCGCTTGTGGAGGTTTCTTGGATCAATGCCGGCATAGCGCCCCATATTGCGGCGTCCGCCAGCAGTTTTGCGAGTTTGATCTGCATGGTGCCCGGCACGCCCCTGGTCGCGACCGTGCATCGTCGCCTTGCCTATAAGTTCAAGACCATCGCCCCCTTGCGCATATTGGACTGCCCGGTTCAGATCGATGTGACCCGGCAGCAGCTCAACTGGCATTACCGCAACGACAACGATCCCACGCATCGCTTCGTTCGGGAAGCGATGGTTTCGGCCGGCGCGACCATGCAGTAATTCTGTCGCTCTGCCTGCCCTACAAGCCGAGACCCACTGATAGTCGCTACAAGGCACAACTCGCGCTTGTCGCGAGGATCAATCTAAACAGTTTGTATAAGAAACGCGTCTGCAACACTGTTCAGTCCCATCTTACCTAAAACGGTAAAAGGGAGGAGCAGGATGGAACAGCGGAGGTGTCATCTTTATTGACGGCAACACCGCGATCTCGTGTCGCCAAAAATTATGGCGCATTCGAGAAAAACACGCCCGGCAAGATCGGGTGGAGCGCTGGCTGCGTCATCCTGCTCCATACATCGCTCGCCGCGATTGCAGGTATCGCCGATAACAAGTTCGCATCTGCCAAACACATGGCCAGACGATCAGTCTCTATTAAAATATTATCGCACTGTCCGCCAGGACCGGCGCAAAGATCAGAACAAAAAATTTCGATTTGGGGAGGGAAGAATGAAGGGTTTTCTGCTATCCACCGTTGCACTTGTTGCGGCTGTTCCATTTGCGACAGTCGTTCGCGCGCAAACTGCCGACACCGCGAAATCTGAGGTTAAGACTGAAGAAGCGGTCGGTATCGGCGAAATCGTCGTTACCGCGAATAAGCGCAGTGAAAGTGTCCAAAAGGCACCAGCCGCCATCACGGCACTGACAGGTCCGCTTCTTGAAAAGATGGGGATCGTAAGCGCGCTGGACTTGAGGAAGGTCGTATCGGGCGCCGCGTTCGTCCATGAGAATAATGTCGTCCAGGGCTTCATCCGCGGCGTGGGCGGCAATCTCGACGAGCCGTTCGTTGATCCGGCCATCGGCATTAACATCAACGATATCAACCTGCCCCGGGCCGCCAGCGGCTCATCCTTCTTCGATCTACAGCGCGTCGAGGTTCTGCCGGGTCCGCAGGGAACGCTTTATGGCGGCAGCGCGACCGGTGGCGTCGTCAACCTGATCTCTACAGTGCCCGCTCATAATTATGAAGGTTCCGCGAGCCTCGAAGGGGGCAATTATGCGGCACTTCGGCTCAATCTGGCGCAGAACATCGATGTCAGCGATACGTTGGCACTTCGTGGCGCATTCCAATTTGCGCGCCATGACGGGTATCAAAGCCGCGGCCTCTATTCACTGGCCAAAGAGTTTGACGGCCGCATCAGCGCGCTCTGGACGCCGACCGAAGATTTCACCGCGAGCATATTCGCCTCCGCATATATCGCTCATGGCAAGCCCGACGCCACGGTCAACGCGCCCCTTAAAGATAAAAATCACCCCTGGCGGGTTCCAACGGTCGGTCAAATCTTCAATAACCCGGTCGATGCCTCCCTTTCCCGCTTTGCGTTCAAGGTATATGTCGTGGGCGGCCGCTTCAACTATGATGTAGGAGATATAAGACTTTCCTACATTCCGGGTCTCAGTGTTACTCGAGTGTCTCTCAACAGCTATGCCGCCGACTTCCCGGACAGCGAAGTCGACAACGAGACGCGGTACAGCAACGAAGTTCGGATAAGCAACTCGGAAAGTGGCCGCAATAGCTGGCAGGTCGGGCTCTATCAGGCGCATACCAAGGTTGCGTACAACTTCTTCTTCGGCAGCGGTGTGTTTCCGCCTCCGGCCGATATCGTGATCATAGTGCCACGGCAGATCAACACCGATTACGCTGTCTATGCACAGGATGTCTTTAAGATTACACCCGAAATCCGCCTCACCGCGGGCGGCCGCTATTCCTACGACAGCAAGAAAACCCGTAACTCCATCGGTGCATTGGGCGTGCCTTTCTCGGCCGACCACCATTGGGACCATTTCGACTGGAAGGTCGGGGTCGATGCCGACCTGGCAAAGGATGTCCTTGGCTACGCGACCATACAAACTGGTTATCTGCCGGGCGGATACTTTCCGTTGCCGAATACGCCCACGTTCAACAACAATGTCGAGCCGGAGCGGCTGCAGTCGTACACCGTCGGTATCAAGAGTCGTCTTCTGGACAACAGGCTGACGATCAATGATGAGGCGTTTTATTACATATATAAAAATTATCAGATCGTCGCCGTCAATCTTTCGGGAGGTCAGGTAGACCTGATAGGAAATGCGCCACGCGCGGTCATTTACGGCAATCAGTTCAACCTGAGCTATCAATTAACCGGCAACGACACGTTCGATATCGGTTTTACCGCATTGAAGGCAAAGTTCACCAACTTCGTGTTCGGTAACAAGAACCTGAAGGATTTCGACATGGCAAACGCCCCGCATTGGTCGGGCGAAGTAGGATATGACCATAGGTTCGATCTGGCCAATGGGGCAGACGTTACCTTCCATGCGCATTCTCATCTTCAGACCGGCTATTGGGGACTTTTCTCGCATGATCCCGGAACCCGTCAGTCCAAATATACGAAGACGGATGTGACATTGACCTATTCTGCGCCGGGCGACCGTTGGACTGCGGGCATCTGGGCCAAGAATATAGAAAATACCCCCGTATTCGGGGCCACGGGCGCCGGAGGACAGCCTGGCCCGGCATCGGCCTTCATCGAAGAGCCGCGGACCTACGGAGTGAAATTGTCCACCAGATGGTAGAATGATCGGCTTCGATCGCCTGTCATCAAAGGCAGTTTTCATGTGCTATATGGCTCCCTAGACTATGCTGAGCCCTGATTAGGAGGTGTGATGCGCGCGCTGAAGAACATCTGGTACATGGCGGCCTGGAGCACTGAGGTGGAACCCGGCAAGCTGTTCCACCGGACGCTGCTTGAGAAGCCTGTACTGTTTTTCCGCGATGAGGAAGGCGCGGTTCAGGCGATCGACGACCGTTGCCCCCACCGCTTCGCGCCGTTGCACATGGGTGAGTTGGTCGACGGGTCTGTGCAGTGCAAATATCACGGCCTGCGTTTCGGAGGCGACGGACAGTGCGTGTTCAACCCGCACGGTCCGATCCCGAAGGCGGCGAAGGTTCACTCCTATCCGACGATGGAGCGCTATGGCGCGGTTTGGTTCTGGCCCGGCGACCCCGCGTTGGCGGATCCGGCCAAGCTGCCCTATTTCGAAATTCTCGATCCGGAACTGTATGCGGTGGGTGAAGGCTATCTGAAGCCCCATGCGAATTACGAACTTGAATCCGACAACATCATGGACCTGAGCCATATCGAGTTCCTCCATCCGATGTTTGCGACCGAAGCGGTTAGAAACGGAAAGATCGAGACGGCGCTGGAAGGGAATGCCGTCTGGTCCAAGCGCTACATCTCCAATGATCATCTGCCTCCTTATTTGGCAGAACTTTTCGGAGTGGACTCCGACACGGCGATCGACCGCTGGCTCGACTGCCGTTGGCAGGCGCCTGCACTGATCGAGCTTTATGGTGGTGCGGTAAAATCCGGACGGCCGCGCGAGGAAGGGATGGTTTCACCCAGCATCCATTTCTTCACGCCCGAAACCGCGACCAGCACCCATTATTTCTACGCGATGTGCATCGCCCGCGCCAGCAATCCCAAGGCGGGCGAGATCGCGCAACAGCAAACCGACGATCTGCGCATTCCGTTCGAGACCGAGGATTTGCCGGTCGTCGAGGCGCAACAGCAGATGATCGGCGATGCCGATTTCATGTCGCTCAAACCGCTTCTCTTACCCGGCGACGCGGGCGGCGGACGCGCGCGGCGCATCCTCGCCAAGATGATTGCCGAGGAAGAAAGCATGGCCTGAGCTGGCCTGGCCTGCAAGAGCAGTTGCTCTGATTGAAGCAGTTTCGGCCCTATCTTCTGGGACGCCTTAATCTTGCGATCGCCATTTTGATGGACAAGCTGTTCTAAGAGTCTGTTTGGAAATGCGCGGAAGAGCGCATTTCCAAACAGACTCTAAGCGTTCGGCCTAGAAGAGGCCTGGGCAATATTCTGTTTCCAGGCGTCGATGGACTGGATGAACGCCTTCTCGACCTCTTCCAGAAACAAACGTGCTGCGGCACTCATTTTCTTGCGAGAAGGTCGGATCGAGAATATTTCGGTGACCATTCCCGGATATGCGATTTCTCGGGCGATAAGGCTTTCATATTCACCGAACATGCTGGACACGGGTAGCAGCGTGACCCAGTCGCTTGCCTTGACCAGATCAAGGATCGTCGGAACCATTTCAATCTCGATGATCCTACTGATGGGAAGCGAGTCGGCCTCGATATAACGGTCCAGGATGCTGCGGAGCGGATATAACCCCGGCACCACCAGCTTGAGAGGCGGCATTTCGGTCAGATTGATCCGGCCAGACGGCAGATCTATATTATAGGGCGATGCGATCAACACGATTGGCTCTATCGCAACTCGGCTGACCGTTAACCGTTTGTCGGTCGGCGGATCGAGCGTGATCGAAAAGTCGACTTCGCCACGAATGGTAAAATCGATCAGCCGCTGGGGAAGCACTTCGACGATACTGAGTTCGACGTCGGGATATTCGTCCAAAAATTGCGGAATGATGGTGGAAGACAGGAATTTGGCTACCCGCGGCGGCAAGGCCACGCGAAGCGGACCGCGAATATCGGATGTCTCACCGGTGACCGCCTTGCGCGCCGCCTCCAGATCCATCAGTATCTTTTGCAGGCGCACATACAGCCCGTGCGCAACGACTGTCGGCGCCACCCCGGTAGCACTACGCCGAAAAAGCGTCGTATTGAGATCCGTTTCCAAATTCCGGATCGCAATGCTGATGCTGGGTTGAGCAATATTCAGACGTGACGCCGCCTTATTGATGCTGCCCTCTTCGTAGACGGCGCAAAATGCCCGGATGAGCCGAAAATCCATAGGCCTGAATATGATCGGCTATGTCCCATCATACTATATATTTTTACCCGATTAGGCGGCGACACATCCAAAATCGCCGGTAGGGCTCGCGCATCGTCGCATAGTGTTGAACGCTTCAGCTTATAGTTTCTCGATATAACGGCTATAGGCTTTTCACGCCTTCCCGGCCCTTGCCCAAAGCGTCAGACATATATCCGGAACTTCCGCGGCTCCCGCGCACAGGCATCGGATGGCGCAATGCATCGGGATGTCGCTTTCTGCATTAATCCAAATGATCGAGGCTCATGACATGATGAATTTGATTGCGGTTCCGACTTCAACCGGCGGCGCGATCGGCGGGTGGCGGCATCCCGAAGCCTGGGACAACACGGTGATGAATCTCGATCAGATGATCTCATGCGCCCAGACCGCGGAAAAGGGCAAGTTCGACTGCATATTCTTTGCCGACGGCAACGGCGTGCGCGACATCAGCAACCCGATACTTTTCGAAGCCTTAAGGGACCGGGCGGCCAGTTTTGAGCCGGTGACGCTGCTTTCGGCACTGTCGCAACACACCACGAATATCGGCCTTGTGGCTACCGTGACCACCACTTATGAAGAACCCTATACGGTGGCCCGCAAATTCGGATCTCTGGACCATTTGAGCGCCGGCCGCGCCGGCTGGAATATCGTTACCACCGCCCGTCCGGGAGATTCGAAGAATTTCGGCCGTGACGAACATATGCCGCGCGAGGAACGCTATCCGCGCGCGGACGAATTTCTCGACGTCATCAAGGGATTGTGGGACAGCTGGGCCGACGATGCGTTCGTGCAAAATCGCGAGACCGGTCAATATCTGAACCGTACACGCGTCCGCACGCTGAATCACGAAGGCCGATATCTCAAGGTGAAGGGGCCGTTGAATGTTTCGCGGCTGCCGCAGGGATATCCGATCCTGTTTTCTGCCGGTCAATCGGAACGCGGACGCGAGCTGGCCGCCAAGCACGCCGATTGCCTGTTCGCGATCTGCCCGTCCAAGGAAGAGGGCGTCGCGCTCCGCCAGGACATGAAGAACCGCTTGGCCAAATATGGCCGCAGGCCCGAGACGCTCAAGGTCATTCCGGGCATGGGCGCTTTCGTGGGCAGAACCGCCGCAGAAGCGGACGAATATTATGAGCAGGCCGGCGCCATGATTACGGAGCAGGTCGGCTTCAACTATCTCGCCTCGACGCTGTCGCTTGATTTAGCCGGTTGCGATATCGACGGACCCGTGCCGGAAATAGACACGAGCGATGCTTCGGGTGCCACGAGCATCAGCCGGGCCGTGGCCAATCACATCAAAAAGAACAATATGACGATCCGGCAGGCTTACCAGCACCTGATTTTGTCGCACAACCATCCCATTTTCAAAGGCACGCCGACCCAGGTCGCCGAAGAAATGGCGGATTGGTATACTTCCGGCGCCTGCGATGGCTTTCTGGTCGACAGCGCCGTCCAGCCGATCGGCATGGAAAGATTCGTTGATCTGGTCGTCCCGGAGCTTCAGCGCATGGGGATATTCCGCAAGGCATATACCGGCAAAACCTTGCGCGAGCGCATGGGACTGCCGACGCCGGACAATCAGTTTTTCCCCGCCTCTGCATCGCGTGCCGCAGAAGCGGATGGGGCGACGGAGCGTCATCCTTCCAACGTTTGAAGAGCGCCAGTCGCCCTCGCGGCGGACAGCGATGCTGCGTGCACATACCATAAGAAATTTCGAAAACTGAAGGGAGAGCGGCCGAACCGGAGTTCGAGCGACGCCGGACGTGGGCCTAAAAAAAGAAAAAGCAGAAGGAGAAAATGGCGTCGTTTCAATAGACAAAAGGGGAATAAAAATGAAGGGAAGCATATATTTGATGGGAATTTCGCTTACCGCATTGGCGATACCCATGGCGCAGGCGCAATCGCGGCCTGACGCAGCCGACACGGAAGTCTCCCCCGACATCGTCGTCACCGCCCAGAAACGGACCGAGCGCCTGCAGGACGTTCCCATCGCCGTCAACGTCGCCTCCAGCGAACAACTCGAAAATTCCGGGGTCAAGGAACTTCCGCAGCTACAAGCGATCATTCCCGGCCTTAATGTCGCCGTTTCAAGCGGCTCCTTCCTCCCCTCTATCCGGGGCGTCGCGACATCCAGCAACATCGTTGAGAATCCCGTCGCGCTGTACATCGATGGCGTCTACTTGCCGCAGCAGCAGGAAGGCCTGCGCGACCTTGCGGACGTGGAACAGATCACGGTTCTCAAAGGACCGCAGGGCACGCTGTTCGGGCGGAACGCCACGGCCGGGGTGCTTCAAATCAAGACGCTGGGCCCGGATTTCGATACGAGCGGCCAATTCAACCTGAGCTACGGCAGCTATCAGACCGTGCACAGCAATGCCTATATAACGACCGGCCTTTCCGACCGGTTCGCCGTGAGCCTATCGGCGGCCTATCAGACGCAAGGCAAGGGCTGGGGCAAGAGCCTGACGACAGGCAAGGAAGAGAGCAAGCTTTATCACTCCTATTCTCTTCGCGGAAAGCTTCTGTTCCAGATAGGCGACGCCACGTCATTGCTGATCCAGGGCGACTATCTCAATCGGCTGGATGCCAGTGCCAATTTCCGGGCCTATCCCGGCACCACCCTCGCCTATCAAGGCTTTGGACCGGCGAGCAATCTGTATGACAGCTACAGCGGCCTTGCCGGCCGAGCTCTGTTCAAGGGCGGCGGCGTGTCCGCCACGTTCAAGAGCGATCTCGGCTTCGCAGACCTGATTTCGATCAGCGCATATCGTGAGTCCGATTTCGATGCCCGATACGATCTGGACGCCGTTGCCGCGACGATCATAGACACGAACTCCTCCGGCCAAGGCCGAATGTATTCGCAGGAGCTGCAACTGATTTCCAACGCCGGCGGCCCGCTAAAATGGGTCGCGGGTGCCTATTATTTCAATTATCGTCAGGGCTATGATTTCTTCAATCGCGACTTCGCCACCGGCGTCGCGCCCGGTGGAGCGCCCTATCGCTTCTCACCATTTAACCGCAACGCCACGCTGGCGACATTCGAGAAAGCGGAATCCTTTGCGCCCTTTGCTCAGGCGGACCTGGAAGTCCTGCCGGGAACGACAATAACCGGAGGCCTGCGCTATACCTATGAAAAGCGCAGGCTAGACGGCTACCGGCAGCTGACGGACAGTATGGGCGTCGTTGCGGCGCCGACCCATTATACTCCGGCGCCGCTCACCGCGAAAAAGGCAACCTGGCGCCTGGCGGTAAACCGGAAGCTTTCCACCGACGCCATGATCTTCGCATCCTATAGCCGCGGTTTCAAGAGCGGCGGCTTCAATATCGCTACGCCTGCGGCACCGCGCTATTTGCCCGAGCAACTCGACGATTGGGAAATCGGCCTGAAAAGCCAGTTCTGGAATCGCCGGATTACGTTCAACGCCACCGGCTTCTACTATAAATACAAAAATGTTCAGGTATCGCAATCGATCGGAAACCCTCCTTCCCAGAACGTAACCAACGGTGCGGGAGCGAAGATTTATGGCGTCGATGTCGACTTGACGGCAAAGCTTGTAGACGGGCTTACTCTGTCGGGCGGGCTGGAATTGCTGCATCCCTATTTCACCAAATATCTGAACGCGCCGCGCGGCGTCGATCTCTCAGGCGGAGGAGTCCTGATCGTTCCGGGCGGGTTTGATGCGAAAGGGCAGCGCATTCCCTTTGCGCGAACCTATGTGCTGAACGGCGCCCTGGACTATGTGACCCCGGCCTTCGGTGGAAATCTGGAGTTCAATGCTACTGTGACACGCAGCGGCGACTATTATTTCGAGCCGGACAATATCGTGCGGCAGCCCGCCTACACAATGCTGAATGGCGGTGTGAAACTGTCGGATGCATCCGATAAATACAGTCTTCGCTTCGGCGTCACCAACGCCTTCGACAAGGTCATTTATTCGCGAGATGTAACCGTGGCTTTCGGGCGGATGGTTTCATATGGCAGGCCGCCACGGGAATATACGCTGACGCTCGGAGCCAAATTCTAGAGCGCGCTGCGTTAAATCGGACGCGGTTCGCGCGCTCTAAGTTTTTGTGGTCGCCTAAAAAAGGGAAACCTCGCGGACGCGCAAGCGATACGATATAAACAGACGGGCGGAGTGATCAGTTCACCCTGCCCGTTTTTGAGTGCAAAACACTGACCTATCAAGTTCAATAGTTCACCTTTATTTCCGTGTGCCGGACTTTCGGCTTTTCCTCCAGAAATTCGACGACCTTTTCGCGCACCTGCGGATATAAGGGCGTTTTCTGCATATCCAGATGATGCTGAACGGATTTCCACGTCACGATGATCATGACGTTCAACGGATCCTCAACCTCATGATGCAATTCCAGGGCGATGAACCCGGGCGCCTGTTCGAAGATGGACTTGGAAGCCGCAGTACCCGCAATGAAGTTTTCCGCCATGCCTTCCTTGACGCGAAATTCGACCACTTCTCTTACCATATAATCATCCTCCGATGCACGATTTAGCCAAAGATCTCCAAGTGTGAGCGATCGCCGCGAAACATCTTCCGATCCATAAGACGATCAATACCGATAGCGGCCCAGGCTGCACATGATCGCCGAACTCACGAGCAGCGCGCCCATGGCGATCCCGAGAGCCATGTCGTAACTGCCGTAAGCCTGGCGCAACATTGCCCCCGCCATCGGCGCAACCCCGAGCGAAACGCTGAACGTTCCGTACAACACGCCATAGATCGCGCCGTAATGCCGAAGCCCGAAATATCGGCTGACCAAATAGGCCATCACGTCGATCTCAACGCCCGCAGCCAAGCCGACCAGCGCAGGCACCAGAAAGATGAAAGATCCGACATCATCCTGCAGGAGCATGAAACAGGCCAGCGCCGGCAGGAAAAAGATTATCGCTCCCAATAGATTGCCGCGAATGCGATCGAGCAACAAACCCCCGCCAACACGACCGATAATTTGTGCCGGACCGTACATGGTCGCTATCGTCGCCGCCGCAAAAGCATCATATCCCTCATCCTTCAGAATATCGGGCATGGTCAGCAGCAGGAAAGCGATGGCGCCCGAAACGACGCCGATGGCCAACAGCAGGCGCCAATATAAGCGGCTCGCAAGCGCCTGGCGCAACGTCACGCCCGTGGCGGCGGACGACGGCGCAGCAGCCTGCTGCTTCTCTACCTGCTCCTGCTTCGGCAACGCTAGATAGAGAGCCGGCAAAAGGGCCAACACGCTGAAGGCGGCAAGCAAGAAATAGAAATATCGCCAGTGAAAAGCCTCGCTGATCATCGTCGAGACTATGGGCACGATCAGCGGCGCCAGGCCGGCGCCCGCCATGGTCATACCCAAGGCCAGGCCCCTATTGGCGACGAAACGCAGCGCAATGGCGGCAGCCCAGACCGCGGGGCCGATAAACTGAATTCCCACCGAGGCGAGCGTCCAGGTGAACCACCAGGAACCAATCGTCTTTCCCGACAGTCCAACCGCAACCTGACCCAGAGCGAACACGAATACGCCGGGAAGCGCCACGCGCCTTACCCCGTAACGATCGACGAGGCGGCCGAGCGAGGGAGCAAGCAGCAGCGCGGAGGAACTGTATATCAGGGCGGCGCTCATCGCCTGTACGCGCGTCCACCCCGTCTCGGCCAGAATCGGCGGCAGCAAAGTAGCCAGGGATAGAAAACCGGACGACGAAGTCGCGCAACCGAGTATGGCGACCGCGACGATGGCCCAGGAATGCCGCCACTCCTCCTTCGCAAACGGCCCATGAGCCGCATTTGCGCCGGATCCATCCGCCGATGATATAGAGAGATCGCTGGATATTTGGGTCATGGGCGATTGCATCTCCTCGTCCCGAAGTCAGGCATCGAAGGCAGGATCGGTGTCAAAATTCGAGCACGATCTTGCCGAAATATAATCGGGATTCGAGCGATTCCAGCGCGCGGCGCGCCTCGGTCCAGGGCAGGACTTCGCTGATGACAGGCCGGATTCGGTGATAGGAGATTGCACGGCACATCGCTTCGAACGTTTCACGAGATCCCACCGCGACGGCTTTCACCCGGGCAGCACTCGCGAGCAACGTCGCCGGGTTCAACTCCGAACCCGCGCCGAGCATCCCGACAACCGAGATGAAACCGTTCATGCGGACCGCGCGAAGGCTTTCCTCGAAAGTGCCCGGCGCACCCATGTCCAGAATGAAATCAGGCCCGCGCCCCCCCGTCAGGCTGCGCGCCGCAGCCGACCAGTTCGCATCGTTCCGGTAGTTGATGAGGTGGTCGGCCCCATATGCGCGCGCGCGCTCCAGTTTCTCATCCGACGATGATGTAACGATCGTTTCGAAGCCCGCCGCCTTGGCAAATTGCAGCGCGAACATCGAAACACCGCCGGTGCCCTGCAAAAGGGCGACATCGCCCGGCAACAAATTGGGTCCGTCGAAAAGCGCATTCCAGGCGGTCAGCCCGGCACAGGCCAGACAGGCGGCCTCCGCATCGGTAAGAAATTCAGGAGCCTTGACGAGAGCCTCCTGGCTGATCACCGCATATTCCCGGCCAAGGCCAGGCAGGTTCATGCCGACTGCCGCCCCGATCCTCTCCGGCGTCGCCGGTCCCGCCAGCCAGCGCGGAATGATCGTGGGGATCACCCGATCGCCGAGAGCTACGCGCGTAACATCGTCCCCCACCGCATCGACAATCCCGCAACCGTCCCCGAAAGGAATGATCGGCTGCACGGAGAGCGCCCCACGGACATGACGTCCGTTTGCAATCAACAGGTCGCGGAAATTAAGCGATACGGCCTTCATCCGCACGCGGACCTCACCGGGGCCGGGTTCCGGCGTGGGAGCCTCGACGAGATCGATGTTGTCAAGACCCCAGGGCGGAGAAACCATCAAAGAGCGCATGGACATCCTTTCATCCGACCAGCGCATTTCGCGCTTTCAACGACCGCTATTACTCAGCCTTTGACCGGCTCGAGGATCGAGGCGTAGGTGGCTACCGCATCACCGCCCATGTTGACCGTCATCGCAAGCGATGCGCCGGGAAGCTGCATGTCGCCGGCCAGCCCGAGCACCTGCCGGGCACCCATCACATGCATCGAGACGCCGGTCGCGCCGATCGCGTGCCCCTTCGCCTTCAGGCCCCCGGACAGGTTCATCGGCAATCTGCCTTCGCGCGATGTCGCGCCTTCGATCACGGCCTCCCGGCCCTTGCCTGCCGGAGCAACGCCGAGCGCCTCGACCATCATCAGTTCCGCGATCGTGAAACAATCATGCACCTCAGCCAGGCTGAGATCGTCGACGGTTATTCCGGCCTGACCATATGCTTGCGCAATGGCGCGGCGCGGCCCTTCGAACGCGATCGGATTTTTCGCCGACATCGGCAGATAGTCATTCACATGCTGATAGGCGCGGAAGCCCACCGCCTTCGGGAAATCCGACAGCATTTCATCCGACACGATGACCAACGCCGCGGCGCCGTCCGAAATGAGCGAGCAATCCGTTACCTTCAGCGGCGGCGCGATCACCGGGTTCTTTTCCGAGGGCGCGAGGCAATAGTCGAGATCCAGCTCTCGCTTCATCTGCGCGAGCGGATTACGGAGCGCGTTTTTGTGGTTCTTGACGGCGATGTGCGCCATCGCTTCCGTGGGATCCCCGTAATGCTCCGCATAAGCATGCGCGTAGCGGGCAAAGATCTGCGGAAAGGTGAAATCCGCCTCTTCCTTCATATAACCCGCGGACCCCAGCGCAAAAGAGACCCCGGCGGTATCCAGGCTCGTCATCTTCTCCGCGCCGACGACCAGCGCGACCTTTATCCGGCCGCTGTTGATCGCGTCGATGGCCCCGTAAATCGCCGCCGAACCGGTCGCGCACGCATTTTCGCAACGAACCGCCGGCTTGTAGCGCAGCCCGGGATCCGCACCCAGAGCCATGGACGAACAAAAGCTGTCGCGGATCAGCCCCGAATTGAAATGACCCAACCAGACGGCATCGACGTCTTTCCCCTCTATGCCCGCTGAAGACAGCGCCTCCTTCACAGCGCCGTGGATCAGCGCTTCCAGATCGAGCGCATCGAAACGACCAAAGGGGGTGTGCCCCCAGCCAACGATGACAGGTTCCACCTTGTTGTTCCTTCTATCTCTATCTCGACACGGGCGAGACGTTTTGCATTCTATTCAACGAATTCCGCGGCGGTTTTCTCGCGGATTTCCTCAAGGGAAACGCCGGGCGCCTTCTCGATCAACTTCAGGGGATTGGACGTGCCCTTGCTTACTTCGAATACCGCCAGATCCGTTATGATCAGGTCCACCACTTCCTTGCCGGTCAGCGGCAGGGTGCATCGCGGCACGATCCGGGGATCGCCCTTCGCAGTATGTTCCATCACCACGACGACCCGGGGAACGCCGGCCACGAGATCCATGGCGCCGCCCATTCCCTTCACCATTTTCCCGGGAATGGTCCAGTTGGCGAGGTCGCCTCCAGGGGAAACCTGAAGCCCCCCGAGAATCGTGATGTCGATGTGCCCGCCGCGCATCATGCCAAAGCTCAATGCGCTGTCGAAAAAGGAGGAAGTCGGGATCTGCGTCACCGTCTCCTTACCGGCATTGATCAGGTCGGGATCCTCCTCCCCCCGGAAAGGAAAGGGTCCCATGCCCAGCATACCGTTTTCGGAATGAAGCTGAATCGACATTCCCTCCGGAATGAAGTTGGCCACCAGCGTCGGAATGCCGATCCCCAGATTGACGTAGAAACCGTCCTGAAGCTCCTGAGCGGCGCGGGCGGCAATTTGTTCGCGAGTCCATGGCATAGAAAGATCCTCTCAACCCCGCTCGCGCACGGTCAGCTTTTCGATGTGCTTTTCGACATGCGCAAGCGGCACGATGCGCTTGATGAATATGCCTGGAGTGATGATGTGGTCCGGATCGATCTCGCCGGGCTCGACAAGATGTTCCACCTCGGCGATGGTCATCTTCGACGCCGTCGCCACGATCGGATTGAAGTTCCGCGCGGTCTTGCGATAGACCAGATTGCCCTCGGTGTCGGCCTTCCACGCATGAACAAGCGCGATGTCACCCACGATCCCGCGCTCCAGCACATATTCGCGCCCTTCGAACACGCGTATTTCCTTCCCATCGGCGATCTGAGTGCCGACGCCGGTCGGAGTATAGAAGGC
Organism: Sphingobium sp. SJ10-10; assembly: GCF_036038995.2. Taxonomy (NCBI): domain Bacteria; kingdom Pseudomonadati; phylum Pseudomonadota; class Alphaproteobacteria; order Sphingomonadales; family Sphingobiaceae; genus Sphingobium; species Sphingobium sp. SJ10-10. The sequence continues at coordinate 304,596 of NZ_CP158132.1, read as the reverse complement.
GGGAATGCCGGAGCCTCCGGCGCGCATGCGCTCCACCAGCGTGCCCTGCGGGCAATATTCGAGCTCTATCTCGCCGGCGATATACATTTTGGCGAAGGTCGCATTCTCGCCGGCATAGGAAGCGACCAGCTTCCTGATCTGGCCCGAATTCACCAGCCTTCCGACGCCCAGACCATCCAGGCCCGGATTATTCCCCACGATCGTCAGGTCTTTGACGCCGGACGCCTCGACCGCCCGGAGCAGCGTGTCGGGGATTCCGCAAATGCCGAACCCGCCGCATATGATCGTCATGCCGTCCTTCAGCAGATCGGCCAATGCCGAGGCTGCATCCTTGTAGACCTTTGACATCTGTTTTCGCCCGCCTCCAGCGTCTTAAGAGCATTATTTTCAACCAGATCGGAGCCAAGGATGCACACCTCGCCTTCTGGTCTCCAACAGCGGCCTAGGCACTGTCTCCCATCTTCGGCAGATAAGAATTGGTGTCCCGTGATACCTGAATGATGCCTGCAGCAGCGACCGCGATGCTGCCGACACGGCTACCTGTCGATGCGCCTTCTTGCTAAAGTGCCGAAACCCCTCCATCCACGGAAAACATCGCGCCGTTCACGAACGGGGCGGCGCCGGAAAGCAGGAAGGCGATAACGGCGGCAATCTCGCCCGGATCGGCAAAACGACCGGAAGGGTTGAGCGCTCTGCGGCTCTCCAGGCTGGGCCAATTAGGGTCTTGGGCCTTCTCGGCAAAGATGGAAGAAAGCATGCGCCCCTCGACCGGACCCGGCGCAACGCAATTGACGCGAATGTTATGACGGCCCCACTCCAGGGCGCCGCTCCGGGTCAAGCCCAGTACCGCATGCTTGCTGGCGACATAAGGCGACATGCCTTCCACGCCCTTGAAGCCCGCGGTGCTGCATATGTTGACGATCGTCCCCCCGCCATTTTCGCGGAGCAAAGGGATGACATGTTTCATGCACAGGAATACGCCGGTGACGTTCACGGCCATCACGGCTGCAAACATATCCGCCGAAACTTGATCGATCGGAGCGCGCCGGCCTTCTATCCCGGCGCCATTCACAATTCCCCCTATCGGGCCCAGTGAACTGCGCACGTCCGCCAGGGCGGCGACGACATCGTCTTCGGATGTCACATCGCAGGTTCTTGCGAAGACCTGGTCCGTCGGGACATCCCCAAGGTTCGTCAAAGCATCGATCGATCTGTCGAAGGCGGCAACGCGTGCACCGCGGTCCAGCAACAGACGGACCGTGGCCGACCCTATGTCGCCGCCGCCGCCGGTGACGACGAAGACCTTATCTACCATGTCGTCAGGCTGGTCCGCCAATGTCTATGCTCCTCGAAGGCGGCATCGTGGGCTGCGTCACCGATATTGCGCGGCTCCGCGCACGACGTCGACGAGATGTCGGCAGTCATCGGGCAGCGCATCGCCGCGCCATGCGACATGCTGGTCGGGACGGATCAGCGTAAGCTTGCGATCATATTGCGCGCGGACATCCGCATTGTCCAAACGCCAAACCTTGAGCGGCAATCCCGCGTCATCAGCTGCAGCCTCCAGCGGCGCCGTGTCGACCTCCGCGCACAAGACCAGCAGGCAGAAGCCGGTGCCGAAATGATCGTAAAGCGAGTCTTCCTTTTGAAGCCAGACATGCGGTGCGCGATAACCGGGAATGGAAGTGGGAATATAATCGCCATAATGCAGCGGCGGCAGTTCCGAACCGTCCCCGACAATGATCGGCGATCCCGTATAACGATAGCCGAACTGCGCACCCAGGCTTTTGAACTGCTGCGTCTTTTCCTTGATGATGACGTCGCGAACTTCAGCTCGAACCTGCTCGCCGCGCTCGGAGTCCTCTTCCATATATTCTTTGACGAGCGCCTTCCCCCACAATCTGTTGTTGTGCACCGATCCTTCAATGATGAACTTGCAAACCTCGCGACGTTCCAGCGTGTAGCTCTCCAGCAACTGCGGCCCGCCCCAGCCATCAAGCATCGCTGAAATCTTCCATCCGAGATCTGCGGCATCGCCCACGCCCATGTTCATGCCGAACCCGCCGAACGGGGGGGTCAGGTGCGCCGCATCGCCCGCCAGAAAAGCCCGCCCGAAATTGAACGTACGCGTCATCCTGGCATGGCTACCCCATTCCCACCCTTGCTCCTCGGAAGTTTCGAACTCTTGCCCGACGCTACGGAACAGCATTTTCTTGACAGTATCCCAGTCCTTGGGATCGACCCCTTCCGGCGTGGGAGAGACCATGTAGACCCAATGGTCGTTCTCGCTCTGGGGCGCGAGCAGGTCGCCATAGGCATCGTCGTTCAAAAAGAATGTATGGGAGGAAAGCTGGGTCTTTTCGAACAGCTTCGACAACTCCGGAGCCCGGAAATACCAGGAGAAGTTCCGGAAAATCGTCTCGCCCTCCAGCCGCAGATTTATCTTCCGGCGCAAGGAGGAATAGGGGCCGTCGGCAACGACAAGATATTGGCCCGAGACCGTTTTTGTTTGCCCATCCTTTTCGTAGGTGAGTTCAACACCCTTCTCGTCCTGAACGAAATCGACCGCTGACGAAAAGGAGGAGAAGGTAATGTTCGGAAGCTCGAGAACGCGCTCGCGCAGCGTCTTTTCGATTGCCTGAAAGGGCGCCCACTCCGGCTTTTCCGAAGCGATCGGCATAGGCTCGCGCCATTCGTTGCCGCCCACGGCGTTGAAGATGATGAAACCATTGGCACGCGTCGACATCGTCAGATCGCGGATGACAGTGGACGGAATGGGGTCGTTCGCCCGCAGGCGATCCGCAATTCCCCAACGGCGAAAATGCTCCATCGACCGGGCATTGGTGAGATTCACCTTGCCAACACCATATTGGTCAGGGGCACGGGGTTCGCAAATGAAGACGCTGACGCCCCGGAGCGCCAGATCGATCGCCGTACACATGCCGACGGGTCCGGCGCCTGCCACCAAGACCTGATATTTTTCGGCGCCGGCAGCTTCCATCATAAATCCCCTCGCTTCATCAACTTTCTATCTGAAATGGCTAGATGGCAACTGGGGTGACCACCAGATGACAAGACTATATCGACGATACCCAAAACAGCGGAACTGATATTCTGATTTGATTGTGGTAACGCGCAATTGGTATCGATAAAGGAGATAGGAATAGGCCATGAAGCTCACCCATTTTCGAGATCTCCTTGCGGTCGTCAAGACGGGCAGCCTTCGATCCGCCAGCCGACATCTGGGTATCGCGCAGCCCGTCATTACCCGCAGCATTCGCGAACTGGAAAGCGAATTGGGTCAGCCGCTGCTTGAGCGTCATTCCAAAGGCGTATCGCTTACGCCGGTCGGAGAGCGCTTTGTTCGCCGGATTCAAGGCATCCAGGCGGAGGTCCAGCGCGCCAAGGAAGAGGTGGCGCAATGGAGCGGCAACTTCACCGGCGAAGTGGCAGTCGGCCTGTCGCCCGCCTGTGTCATGACCCTGCTCCCATCGGCAATCTCGACCTTCAACAAGCGCTATCCGCAGGTCGTGACCAAAGTTACCCAATCGCTTTTCCAACCGATCGAACACAAGCTGGCTGAAGGTCTGCTCGATTTTTGGGTCGGTCCTTTATTCAAGAAAAATATTTCGCAACGCTTTACCGTCGAACAGCTCATGCGCAACGATCGCAGGATCGCCGCGAGGCAGAATCATCCGTTGCTGGCTGCCAAGAGCCTGGAGGATCTGGCCGAAGCATGTTGGGTGCGCCCCCCACTCGGCGACCGATATGTAGAGAGCGATCTTGAGGCCACGTTCGATCACCTTGGCCTGCCCGCGCCCAAGGTGACGGTGGAGTCATCTTCGATGCTCATTACGCTGACCACTGTTTCGAACACCGATCTGCTGACCGTATTGCCGGATCAGATGTTCCGGCTGATGCCGGTGGCGCGCTTTTGCGCGCCGCTGGAAAATATTCCGCCACTGTGTTCTGACCCGATCTGCATGGTCACGAGGCAGGGCTTGCCACTTACGCCGCTCGCCGAGAAGCTCAGCGACCTTATGAGAAAAGCGGCGCACAACCAAGCATTAGAGAACAGTCCGCTATAGCATTCGGCCGGGGATAGCGTTCTTCCCCGCATCCCCGCCGGCCGTGACCCGGGCAATCCGCATTGGCCTGAAAACACACTCCAGGATCGCACCTGCCTGCCCCTGTGCAACCTTGCAGATCGTCTGACCTGTTGCCCTATCAGGTATCAGACGTTCATTTTTTAGATCGCTCATCGTCGCGCCCGTTCGATATGCATGGACGTCAAGCGACGGCGCTTGCGCCTGAAGGACAACTCCCTGCGGGCAAGCGGCCTAGACGCTCCTTTGATGCGTCCCCTCTGCGTCCGCACGGGCTAAATCCTCACGCAAAAAAGAAGGCAGAGGATAATCGCAACAATGGAAGCCCAGACGTTCTCCGTGCGCGAAATGGCGGCGGTCATTGCTATTGGCGCAGTCGGCGGCTGCACCTCCCCCCTGCAACCCATGCTTCTGGGCGCTCTGCTCGCCGCACACAAGATAAGCCCGGAGGCCATGGGTCATGCTGCGACCGCCGAGGCTCTCGGCATGGTTCTCGGGACCGCGCTCGCAAGTGCCTATATCCCGCCCCGGCGTCTGAAATGGCTCATAACGATTGCGCTCGCCGTCGTCTTCACGGCGAACAGTCTGACGATTATGCTGGGCGGCGCGGGAATTCAGATTTTGCGAGGGTTTTGCGGCCTGGGCAACAGCGTGTTGCTCTGGCTCTTTTTGAGCATGCTGGCGCGATCCGATACACCGACCAGGCTTTACGCGGCCTTCTTCCTGACGAGCGCCTCCCTGATCTTTCTGCTCTCGATGTCCCTAAGCGCATTCGCGCTCGATCGCTTCGGTCCCAATGCCGGCTACATCGCGTTCCTTATCATCGAAATCATCCTCCTGTTCGTTGTCCGGCTCGCCCCCGATCGCTATGCGGAAATCCAGAGTGCCAGAGGGGCTGCCGTTCCACCGGTACGGGGATTGCTGGGATTATTCAGTATTACCCTCTATCTGACCGGCGTGACCGCGTTTTGGCTCTACTCCGTGCCGCTCGGCAGCGAAGTCGGAATACCCGTCCGGTCAATGCAGATGATTGTCAGCGCCGCAACCGGAGTCCAGATCGTTGCGGGCCTTGCGGCAATGACTTTGGCGGCAAAGCTGAAGGCGAGCCATGTGGTCGTCTTCACGGCGATCGGCGGATTGGCCGCCGCATTGACGACGATGACGAGCGGCAACATCTTCATATGGGCGCCCGCGATACTCATTTTCGCATTTTGCTGGATGTTCGCCCCGCCCTTTCATGTCGCGTTTCTGATCTCGGTCGATCCCAGCAGGCGTGCCGCCCTGTTCGTCGGAACCGCGCAACTGACCGGCTTTGTGGTCGGGCCGCTGATCGCTTCCGCCATGATATCAAGTTCGGATTTCGCGCCAGCCAGGCTTGTCACGTTCGTCTGCTATTGCGCGTCCCTGACGACCGTCGCCATAATCCATCTGACAGCAAGTCATGCACCGCCGGCGACAACCAATTCGGAACTGCAATCCTGATCGGCCCGGTGCAATCGCAAGCGGGCAGCAGTCGGCTTTAGGTATCACGCGTTCGGTTTTCTGATCGCGCCAGCATCGCACATGCCTGATATGCATGGGTTCAATCAAGGGAACGCTCGACTATCTGGAGAAGGATATGAAGCTCGTACGTTATGAGGCCGATGGCAAGCCGGTAATAGGGGTAATAGTCGGGGATGGAATCGCCCGTATTTCCGATCTCCTGCCCGAATTTACCGAAATGCGTCAGCTCGCGGCCGCGGGGCCGGAAGCCTTGGCGCGTTTGAAGGAGAAGGTGGCGACAGCCAAGCCGAGCGTCGCACTCGCCGACGTCAAGCTCCTTGCTCCCGTCGAACGGCCGCGTAACTTCCTCGCAATCGGCATGAACTATCTCGAGCATTGCAAAGAAGGCGTGACACTTGGCGTGGTTCCGCCCGAGCATCAGGTCTGGTTCAACAAATCGACCATCTGCCTTTCGGGTCCTTATGACGATGTCGATCCCGGCGTGACCAAAATGCTCGATTATGAGGTCGAACTAGGCGTTGTGATCGGCCAGACCGCGCGTTACGTGTCGCGCGAGGACGCCCCGGCGCATGTCCTGGGATATGTCGTCGCGAACGATTTTTCCGCTCGCGACTGGCAAAATTCCGCCCAGACCTGGTTCATCGGCAAGTCGTTCGAGACCCATGGGCCGATCGGGCCGTGGATCGTCACTGCGGACGAGCTCGAAGATCCGCATAATTTGGAAGTGCGCTGCTATGTGAATGGCGAACAACGCCAGAAGTCGAACACCGAACAGCTGATCTACAATGTATGGGATCAGATCGAGTATGTTTCGACTGCGTTCACTCTGGAGCCGGGCGACGTGCTGCTGACCGGAACGCCGGAAGGCGTCGGCTATGCGATGGACCCGAAGAAGCATCTTCAGCCGGGCGACGTCGTCCGTTGCGAGATCGACGGGATCGGCGCGATCGAAAACAAAATCGTCGCCAGCACGGCGCCGCGGTTCCCCGAATTCGAAGCCAACAAGATCGCCAGGGCGCTGGCCGAGGCAGAAGAAGCGGTCGCCTGAATTAGGAAGGATGGCATGAGACTCGTAACGTTCAACAGCGGGAACGGGGCCGCGCTCGGCGCGATCGTAGAAGACAAGGTTCTGGATCTGCCGGCGGCGGCGTCGATCGCCGGGCTGAGTAATTTCCCGACCAGCATGCAGGCGCTGATCGAAGCAGGCGAGCAAGGTCTGGAGGCCGCACGGTCGTTGGTGGCTACGGCGCCCGCCGCCGCCATGGTCGACTCGCCGCGCCTTCTGGCGCCCCTTCCCCAGCCGATCAGGCTGCGGGACACCTGCCTGTTTCTGGAGCATATGGATGTTTCGGCCGGAAAAATCGCCAAGGCGCAGGCGAAGGCGGCCGGCCATCCGGAGCCGACGCCGAAGGGCACCGGCGGGCGCTGGCTCCATGACGAATTCTACAAGCAGGTCATTTATTATAATGCTGACCATCTGCACATCCACGGTACGGACAGCGATATCCACTGGCCGGTGCAGCCGGGTTGGGCCGATTATGAGCTTGAATGGGCCTGCGTGGTCGGCAAGACCGCCATCAACATCGAACGTTCGGTCGCCCGTAATTATATTTTCGGCTTTACCATCTTCAACGACTGGTCGGCGCGCGATCTCCAGATCCCCTTCATGCAGGCCAATCTTGGCCCGGCCGAAGGAAAGGATTTCGCCAACAGCATCGGTCCGTGCATCGCGACGCTCGACGAGTTCGAAGATCCGTACGATCTGTGGATGACGGCAAAGATCAACGGCGAGTTGTGGTCATCGGGTTCAACCAGGAGCATGCACCATCTTTTCGAAGATGCGCTGGTGCAGTTCAGCCGCGGAAGAACGCTCTTTGCCGGTGAAGTTATCGGCTCGGGAACCGTGCTCAGCGGGTGCGGGCTGGAGCTGAACAAGCAGCTGAGCCATGGTGACGTGGTCGAACTCGAAATCGAAGGCATTGGCGTCTTGCGCAACCGGATATTGTTCCCGAATGGAGCATGATCTGAACCGGTTGTCCGACCGGGGTCTGATGGATGAGGGTCCGCTTCACGCTATATTCGACTGATAGGTTGCATCTGGCGCTTAAATATTAGGAGTTAGGAAAATGGCAGGCGTGACAGGGATCGGATACGTGCGGTATCAGGCGCCGGATCTCGATCGAATGGAAACTTTCCTCAGTGACTTCGGCTTAATCCGAGCGGCACGGACGGACACGGCGTTGTACATGCGCGCGACAGGCAGCGAGCACCATATCCATATCACCGAGTTGGGTGAGCCCTCGCGCGGGCTGGGGGTCGGCTTGCGCGTCGACAGCCGGGAGGATCTTGAACGGATCGCACAGCAGGCCGGTGTCGCGGTTGTCGAGTCCGACGAAGTGGGCGGCGGCGTTCGCGCGATTTTAACGGATCCGAACGGCATGAGGGTCGACATCGTCTATGGGATGAAAACGGTCGAGCCGATCACCGTCCGGACTCCGCTTGTGCTGAATGACTCGCAGAGAGCCCCCCGGCTGGGATTGCTACAACGGCCGACGAGGGGCGCGTCGCACATCGCGCGCCTGGAACATGCCGTTCTGGAGGGTCCGAATTTCGAAGCGGCACTGGAGTTTTATTGCGGGCTGCTCGGCATGGAAGTGTCCGATCGCATGTATCAGGGCGATCCGAAAAATACGGTGGTGGCTTTCCTGCACTGCGGATCGGGACAGGCCTATACCGATCATCATACGATCGCGATAGCGAAGGGTCCGGCCGGCATCCATCACTGCGCCTTGGTTGTGCTGGATTGGGACGATCTGATGCTTGGCCATCATCATCTCAAGGATCGCGGCTATTCGCACGATTGGGGTGTCGGCCGCCACATCATCGGCAGCGAGGTATTCGACTATTGGTGGGATCCGTTCGGCAATCGGCTCGAACATTGTGTCGACGGCGACATGGTCAACGACCAGCACCAACCCGACAACTTTCCGTTCGAAGATGAGGTTCTCGCCATCTGGTCGCCGCCGCCCAATCCGAACCCGGCGATCACCGAGGTGGTGGCCGCTTAGGCCAGAACCGATCGGAGCAACGACGATCCAGGAATAGACGCTCGCCCAAAGTTGGGGCGTTGCGGCAGATGCGGCTGTTCCTTGCCGCTTCGTTTCTCCGTCTCGCCATATGGCGGGGTCCAAAATATGAACGCCCTATCGTGGAGCCTTAATTGCCTAGAATCGCCCTTCTGACAGAAAGCGATGTCGCATCGAATGCAGTAGCGTCAGCCGTCAAGGAAAGACGCGGAGGCCGTTTCCTTAATATGGACCTGCTGATGCTCAAAAGCCCGGTTTTCACCGACGGTTGGAATGACTTCAGCCGGATGCTCGGCAACCTGTCCCTGCCGCTTCAGCTGAGGCAATTCGTGATGTGCGTGATCGGCGTCGCGAACGGTGCCGAATATCAGGTGGCAAGTCATGGTCCCCAGTTCCTGGCCGCTGGTGGCCGTCAGGAACAACTGGATGCGCTCACGGATATGCCCGCCTGTTTCGCGAACGAGAATCTGTTCGACGAGCAAGAGCGGACAGCGTCACTGCTTGCCCTGGAAATGACGGAAAATGTGCAGGTTTCGGACGCCACATTTGACGCGGCAGTCCGCGCATTCGATAATGAGGAAAAGATTGTCGATCTTGTCGGCCTGATCGCGGCGTACAACATGATATCCCGCTTCGTGGTCGCCTTCGACATAAGGCCCGAAAACGGGAAGCTCTGAAAAAAGAGGCGTCTGCGCCGCCAGCGCACTCGCTTGATAAGCGGATCATAATCGCAGGAGGCAGCGCTGGTCGGACAACAGGGCATGTTGTGGGGCGAAGGCATCCGGTGGCGCGACGGCGCGCTGTGGCTTTCCGACACACAAGGGTCGAAGCTTTGGACCAACGCTTCCGGACAATGGCGCTCGACCCCCCTGCCCTCCCCTTCCAACGGTCTATGGTTCCTGCCAGACGGGCGGTTGGTTGGTGCCATGATGCATGAAAAGCGTATCGGTGTCTGGACCGGGATCGAATGGGACACCTACGTCGATCTGGCTCCTCTGGGCGTAGGTCCACTGGGCGATATGATCGGCGACGATTGGGGCAATCTGTACGTCGACGATGTTGCCTATTCCAAGCCGAAGGGGGAAGAACCCCGCCCGGGCCGCCTGATATTCGTGGCAAAGGACGGCACGTCACATGTCGCTGCCGAGAACATGCAGTTTCCGAACGGCCTGGCCTTGCTAAACCGCGGCGACACACTTGTGGTGGCGGAAACGACGGCGCAGAGGCTGGTTTCCTTCCAGGTGGATGCGCCCGGCAAGTTACGCGACAAACAGGTCTATGCCGACCTCGCGGCACTGATGGATCCGGAAGCTGCCCCAGATGGCATTTGGGGGACCGAAGCTGGCATATGGGTTGCCACGCTCGAAGGGCGCGCGATTATATTGGTCCGCGATGGAAAGATCGTCGAGTCCATCAATACGGGCGACGCCCTTCCGGTGGCTTGCTGCACCGATGGCGGCGAGCACCTCTTCGTAACATTGGCCGATACTGCGGGTGAGCCGCTGATGGAGGCAATTGCCCGCAAGTCGATCTCCACTATGGTCCACAGTTATGATCTGAAGCCGATGCCATAGGGTAGAGACCGAGACAAAGCCAATCTCGCAGCAATGTGTCGAAAAACGGATCAGTGCCCAAAATATATTAGCGTTCCATAGATCGCCCTGAACTGCGCTCCGGTTCGGGCAATCCAGTAAAGAAATCGCCCGCCTCTGCAAGCAGGCCGCGGATAAAGCGCTGCGTCAGCCTTACTTGAGCGGTCTCTGCCATCTCCGCATCCGCCACCATCCAATATGACCGGCAAAGCGAAATTTCGTCGGGCAGGACCGCGACCAATTCGGAATTTGTGGACGCGACATAGGCAGGCAATACGCACAGGCCAAAGCCGGAAACGGTCGCGCTCATCTGGGCTTGCAGGCTGCTGTTTTGCAATCGTGCCCGCAGATTGGGGCGGATTTCCGGGAGATAATTTAGCGCACGCGTGAAGATCAGATCGTCCACATAGCCGACAAAAGGATGTTCGCCGAAATCGTCCCGCGATCTGATAGGTGACGCCGAGGCGAGATAGGTTTTGGAGGCATAAACATAGAGCTGGTAGTCCGTCAGATGTTCGTGAACGAAATTGCCGGTGGACGGGAGCGACATGGTGACTGCAAGATCGGCCTCCCGACGCGAAAGTGCAACGATCTGTTGGATTGTGATCATCTCGACCGCGAGCCGAGGATGCGCAGCGGCCAGCTCGCCAATGCGCGGAGCGAGGAAATAGTTGCCGAACCCTTCCGGTGTACTAATGCGAATGGCACCGGTAAGCCCCTGCCGCTGACCGGCCGCTGTTTCCTCGATCCGTACCGCTTCCGCTTCAATCGCTTGCGCCATCGTCAGGAGCGTCTCACCATGCCGGGTGAGGTTGTAACCCCGCGGATTACGCTCAAACAGCTGCAGACCAAGCGCCGCCTCGAGCGCTGCAATCCGGCGACCGACCGTCGCATGATCTGCGCCAGTGCGCCGTCCCGCCAAGGATATGGTGCGCGAACGGGCAACCGCGAGAAAAAAACGTATGTCGTTCCAGTTGAAAGCCGATATACTCATATGTGCAAGCTTGCACAGAAATCGAGCAAAGTCTCTTTTTTATCGATACTTGTTGATGCTAATCATCAAGTCGCATACCGAGAATCACGCCGGCTGAAAGGATGCTCTGTGGCCGCAATTCCTCCGTTGAACGCGATACATATGTTCTCGCAAACCACAGGAGCGGCCCGAGCACAAGAGGTATGAAAATGCTTGACCGGACAGATTCCGGGTACGTCCAATCCCGGTGATAACACCATCTCGGACCTGCTGAACACGCGTCGTATATCGAATCTGCAACTGCTTGTCGTGGGCCTCGTCGCGGCCATTATGGTGCTCGAAGGACTCAGTCTTCAGATACTCGCCTATGTCACGCCCACGGTGCTGGCCGACTGGCACGTGACCAAGTTGCAATTCTCGCCCGCCATCGGAATGTCGAAATTCGGCATGGCGGCCGGGGCGCTCATAGGGTGCAAATTCGGCGATTGGTGGGGCCGCAAACCTGTGCTCATCTGCACGGTTTTTCTGTTCAGCATGAGTACAGCCGTTTCCTCTTCCCTTCCCTACGTTCGGTCGATCGGCCGATGTCAGAAAACACGATCAATGCCGCGCTACGGCGTATGGGCTTCGCGCAAGACGAGATGACCGGCCACGGTTTCCGGGCCATGGCGGCCACGCTGCTCAACGAGATGGGCCCATGGCATCCCGATGCGATTGAGCGGCAGCTTGCCCATTGCGACAACAACGCGGTGCGTCGCGCCTACACGCGCGGAGAATATTGGGATGAGCGCGTCCGCATGATGCAGCACTGGTCCGATCACATCGACTTCCTGCGCGACGGAGCGAAGGTTCTCAAAGGCGGGTTCAAAAAAGCCGAATAAATGGCATGTTTTTCGACCCTTTGCGGTCGTTCATCTGCCTATTTTTTTACTCCCAGGTGCGGACCGGCAGCTCAGTTGCGGATCCTCAATAGCCGAGTCCAGAATGACGGCGTACGTCAGCGATTAAGGAAGGTTGTCGAAAGCGGGTCGGGAAAAGTGACCTAGCTGCCACCGCTTCATTGCTGCCGTTCGGATGCAGAATTGACGTTTCCGAAGTGCGGAGCCCGCAGAAAGACCAGTGTGGCACAACCCTCATTCCGGACACCTGATCCTATCGCCACCTTATGGAAATCTCCATCATGCGCGTTATGATGCGTTAGAAGGGGAAGATTCTTAAATGCGATCAATAAAATACCTGTTGTTGGCGTCCAGTCTGTTGGCCAGCAATGCATATGCCGCCGCCGACAAACCAGTGATTGTGCCCGCCCCGGATTGGGTAAAGCCAAATGCAATCCCCGCGATACCGGACAAATCAGATGAATCACCGATCCGCCTTCTCCTCTCGGATCAGCAGGTCAAAATTGAGACGGGTCGGCAAACCGTCTATTCGGATGTGGCTCTACGCATTCAAACGCCGCAAGGCCTCGCGGCTGGTAATCTTTCCTTGCCCTGGAACCCGGAAACCGATCAGCTTTCCGTCCATAAGCTGCTCATCCATCGTGGCAGCGAAACCATTGATGTGCTGGCATCGGGTCAGACCTTTACAGTGGTACGGCGCGAGCCCAATCTTGAAAGCGCAATGCTTGATGGGAGGCTCACGGCCAACATTCAGCCTGAAGGTCTTCAGGTTGGCGACGTTCTCGAACTCGCCATCTCGATCTCAAGCAACGACCCGGTTCTGAATGGGCATGTTGAGCAGATCGGCGCGGCGTGGAACGGCGTCCCTGTCACGCGCGCGCATTTCAAGGCGCAATGGCCCATCCAGTTGCCGTTGGCCATGCGCCAAAGCCCATCCCTGCCGGTCGCCAAGATCGTCAAGGCGGGCGCCACCAGTTCCCTTGAAATAAATCTCGATAATGTCGAGCCGATCACGCCTCCCAAATATGCTCCAGGCCGTTACAATATCGGACGCGTGATCGAACTCAGCGATTTCCGGTCCTGGGCGGATCTCGGCGCGCTCATGGCACCCCTTTATGCCAACGCCGCTGTCGTGCCGGCCGATGGACCGCTGCGTGCAGAACTGGAAAAGATTAAGATAGACTCGATTGATCCAGTGAAACGTGCCGAGGCGGCGCTCGCACTGGTGCAGGATCGTGTTCGCTATGTCGGTCTACTGATGGGAGCCGGCGGTTATGTTCCAGCGAATGCTGCGGACACATGGTCGCGTCGCTTTGGCGATTGCAAGGGCAAGACCGCTCTGTTGCTTGGATTACTGAAGGAACTGGGCATTGCCGCGGAGCCAGTCGCGGTCAATCTGGGTGGTGGAGACGGTTTTGACCAGCGTCTGCCGATGATCGGCTTGTTCAACCATGCCCTGGTGCGTGCGACAATCGCGGGGAAAAGCTACTGGCTGGACGGCACCCGCACCGGCGATCTCAGCCTTGATCGCTTGCGGATACCCGATTTCGGCTGGGGTCTTCCGCTAGTGAAGAGCGGCGCGCAGCTTGTCCGCATGCAGGCTGGGGCACTCGAAAAGCCGGACGAGGATCTCACCATTGGAATTGACGCCCGTGCGGGGCTGACCATGCCCGCTCCGTTCAAGGCCGAGACCGTATTGCGCGGCGATGGTGCCATCAATACCAAGCTCAGCCTGGCCAGCATGACTACGGATGCAAGAGACCGCACATTGCGGGAATATTGGAAAGGACGGTTCGATTTTGTCGATGTGAAGTCTGTTAGCGCCACTTTCGATCCCCAAACGGGTGAGCAGCGCCTCTCCATGCAAGGCTTAGCGCAAATGGATTGGAAGGAAGGCATGTATGAGGCCGATCAGATCGGTCTTGGCTACAAGGCCGACTTCACCCGCTCGGCCGGCCCCGACCAGAACGCACCTTATGCGGTACAGCATCCTGTTTATTACCACACGGTCGAAGAAATCCAACTTCCACCCGGCTTCCCGGAGGGCAGAGACCTGTCGAACGCAAGGGTGAATGAGGTAATCGCGGGCACCGAATATCGACGCAACGCCCAATTGGTGAATAATGTCTTCCGCATCGAGGCTTCATCCCGAAGCATCGCCTCGGAGTTTCCCGCAAAGGATGCGCCGGCTGCCGAGAAGATGCTGCGAGATCTGGTGGAACGGACAGTCTATCTCCGCAAGCCCACGAACTACCGCATGACCGAGGCGGAGCTAAATGCTCCTCTGCCGGACACGGCCGAGAAGGATGCAATATTACTGGCTCGGGGATTGCAGCTGCTCGATATGGGTCAGTTCGATAAGGCGACCGGTAATTTCGATGGGGTTCTGGCCATTAATCCCCGTAATGCCGTTGCCTTGGCCAATCGTGGCCTGGCGAAGGCATGGATGCAGCAGTTTGATCCGGCATCCAAGGATATCGATGCTGCAATGGCGATAGATCCGAAAAACGTCGTGGCCCTTCGGGCGCGTGGGCTGCTATCGGAAGCCAGAAACGATAGTAAATCGGCAATAGCGGCTTATGGCGAAGCAATAGCATTGGATGCTTCAGACAGTTTTTCTCTTGGACATCGCGCTATCCTCGAACAACAAGCGGGCAATGCTTCGTCAGCACTCATGGATGCGGAGCAAGCGCTCAAACTTAACCCGCATTGGGCTCAGTTGAGACTTGTACGCGCGAACATTTTTAAAAATCAGGGCAAGCGCGATGAAGCCCTCGCCGAAGCCAGAGCGTTGACCACCGACAACAGCGGCGACGGCTGGGCCCAAGTGGCAGCGGCGCGCATATACGGCGCGCTCGATCACAAGGAGGAGGCCATGCAAGCTTTCGACAGAGCCTTGGCCATCAAGCCAGAGGCCTTCATCTATGTGAATCGCGCGAACATAAGGGCGAAGGAAGATATTGCGGGTCGAGAAGCGGACTATGACGCCGCGTTGAGGCTTGATCCCCAAATGCCCGACGCCATAGCGGGCAAGGCGAATTTGCTCATCGAAAGGGGTAATCTGACAGCTGCCATTTCCACCTATTCCGATGCATTGGATAAATCCCCCGATAATATCGGGTTGCTTTCGGATCGCGGCCTTGCTTACGCCAAGAGCGGCGACATGGCCAAGGCTGACCGGGACTTCGCGACGGCCCGCGAACGGGCTAAGAGTGGCGCGGTTCTGAACAATCTTTGCTGGGCCAAGGCCACTGCTGGTATCGCGCTGGAGGCGGCCCTCAAGGACTGCGACCTTGCCTTGGCAAAGGAACCCGAAAGTCTGGCGGCGATCGATAGCCGGGCTTTCGTGCTCTTGCGCCTCAGCCGCCTGGATGAAGCCATAGCGGCCTATGATGTCGTATTAGCGAAAAGCCCGACACTGCCTGCTTCCCTCTTTGGACGCGCGGTTGCTTTGGCTCGCAAGGGCGACAAAGCCAAAGCCGAGAGCGATCGCGCCGCCGCTATCGCAGTCAGTCCTGAGGTGGAGAAGACTTTCGCGGGCTATGGCGTGACATTTCCGTAGAGAATTAAAATCCGCGCGCTTGGTCATGTCGGATGTTCCGAAATACCGTAACGACGGTATTTCTACGGATGCCGTCGGCCCGCGACCCATCTTCGCCGCTCAGAGGGCAAATTTCGTTTCTCAGGTTCCGACCGTCCGGTTTCTTATTTTGGGCGCGCAATTCCAGCTGATTCCCAAATGGCCAGTCTCGGCAAACGATTCAGGAAAGCTGCCAAATCTCATGACGAAAGCCCTGCGCCGAAGCCGGCCATGGCGAAAGTGCCAAGAAAGGTGTCCACACTGAGCGCCCCTTTCCATGGACGTAGGTAAAAGCATCAGCGGTGGTTAAAGGCCCAACGCAGTGTGTGGGCAATGATGAAGGCGCTCCCCCGAACCAAGGGCGATGTCAGCGGCCGCGCCGGGAAGCCGTGCAACTGCTTTGCCCAAGGTGGCAATATATCGACCGATGCCTGCATCAGCATGGCCTGCGCGGGCCTCATCGCTGTGGACGGCGCCGGTTGCGACAGGATCATGCGGGCAACGCCGCGGGTACGGGCATCGGCCTTCAACTCCGGCAGGAATGATGCGATCAGCGTTTCGGCCTCGGCACGGTTTTCGGGTACCGGATCGGCCCCAAGCGCGCGGGCGACCTGCGCTGCCTGTTTGAAATAGCGGTCTTGGTCGGCGCGGCTCATGCCCGGTTCGGCAAAGGCGATCCAGGCGTCGAGGAAACCCATCGCCTCACAGACATGGACCCAGGCGAGCAGGCGCGGATCTGTGGCGGCATAGGGCGTGCCGTCAGGAAGGACGCCCTTCACACGTTCATGCACCTGACGCACCCGATCGATGGCCGCGTCCGCTTCCGCCCGATTGCCAAAGGTGGTGATCGCGATGAAGCGGGCGGTGCGCCGCAACCGGCCCAGCATGTCGCCGCGAAAGCCGCTATGGTCCCAGACGCCAGCCAGTGCGGCGGGATGCAACATCTGGAGAAGCAACGCGGTGACGCCGCCTATCATCATCGTCGTCACATCGCCATGCACGCGCCAGATCACCGACTGGCGCGGATAGAGGGCGTTGTCGGAACGGATAACCGGCCTTTCGCCACGATCACGATCATTGAAGACGTCCTGTATCCGCCGGACCAGCATATGCCGCAGATGGTCGGCCGGCAGCAGAAAAAGAGCGTTGGCCATGGTCAGCAGCCTTCCTTGAGAGCAAGCGGGTGGACGGGCGCATCGGTCAACATCATCTTGTCGGCGCCCGTGATGGCAGCTAGTGCCGCGTCCAGATCGGGATAGTGGAAGCTGAAACCGCTTTGGGTTGCGACGGCAGGCAAGACCCGCTGCCCGCGCAGCAGCAATTCCTCCGCAAAGCCTCCCAACAACCGGCGCAGCGGCCAGGCTGGCACCGGCAGCATGGCGGGTCGATGCAGAGCGCGACCCAGCGCGGCGGTGAAGGTGCGGTTGGTGACCGGTACCGGTGCCGTGCCGTTGACCGGGCCGTTAATTTCCGGCCGGGCGAGGCAATGGACGATCAGGTGGACGAGGTCGTCGCGGTGGATCCAACTCATCCAGTGCCGCCCGTCGCCGAAGCGCCCGCCCAGCCCATATTCGAACGGTGCCAGCATCCGCGCCAGCATCCCGCCGCTGGCGTCCAGCACCAGCCCGGTGCGCAGATAGACGGTGCGAACACCAAGCCCTTCAGCCCGGCGCGCAGCCCGCTCCCAGTTCAGACACACATGGCGGGAGAAGCAGGGGGTACCTTTATCGCCTTCACGCAGAGGCTCATCGCCGCGCAGGCCATAGATGCCGATCGCCGATCCGCTCACCAGCACCTCCGGGCGATGATAGAGCCGCTGTATCAGGCGCAAAACATCCTGTGTCATGACCATCCGCGAGCGAACGATGCGCTGGCGCTTGGCGCGGGTCCACGGGCTGTTGGAAATCGGCTCGCCCGCCAGATTGACGATAGCGTCGATGCAAGTGTCGGGCGAGATCGCGTCAAGGCTGGTGACGATGCGGACCGGGCCGGCCTGAAGAAGCGGCAACGCCTTGGCGCGGTCCCGGGTCAGCACGGTCACGTCATGACCGGCGCTGGCCAGCGCCTCCACCAATCGACTGCCGACAAAGCCTGTGCCACCCGTCACCAACACAGCTTTGCGCGGGCCAAGGGCGGCGGCGAGCGGTGCGGGGTCTGCCGGGACAAGCCGCGGGCAACGACGCGCCGCCGCCAGGTCACGCAGGCCGGACACGAACACGCCGAAAGCGGCAATGGCGCAGAACCAACTCATGATGCCATAATGAACGGGCAAGATCGCGCTTGGCTCCCTGGCCCATTCGAACAGTGCGGGGATCAGCATGGCGAGGATGACACCGTAATTGAGCGTCAGCAGAGTATGAGTGACCCGTTCGGTCGCGGGCAGATGGCGGGTGCGGTCTTCCTCGACGAAATCCCAAAGCGTGATGAACAATTCGCCCGCCAGCAGCAGGATCAGCGCGATTGCCCAGCCGCCCTTCGGGATGGTCCAGCCAAGACAGGCAAAGGCCAGCATATAGGCAAGGTTACGAATGCCGTGGAGGCGCAGTTCCCCGCTCTGGCCATGCCGCCAGGCGAGCCGCTCGGTCCCTTCATGATGATAGAAAGTGTCGAATGCGCCCATCATCATTTGCAGGGCGATGAAAAGCCAGAGGGTGGTCGTCATGGCTGGACCTCCTGTTGCGAGGTGGGCTGATCGTGAAAATGGCCGACTTGGCGAATGAGCTCGCCAAGCAAGCGATGGCGGAGAGACAGGGTGAAGGCGAACGCTCCCTCACCCATGTCCTCATGATCGATGCTGAGCGCGCCGGGCGCAATCCAGCGCGGCAGGCGCAGCCGCAGGGCGCCGATGCAGAGGAAGTAATGATGGCTGCGGAAGCGGATGCCGGTTGCGCTCGCCTCGACGGTCAGCGCGATACCGAAGCCCGCACCCAGATATTCCTCCAGCCCAGTGGGCCCGGCGAACCGCTTGGCGCTGTGGATCACTTGGGGAAAGCCGCGCGGGCGGGCATACATGCGGGTCCAAACCTGCCCGCCGCTGGCGCCATCTTCCGTCACCGTGACGACCGCAGCCATGCCGCTGTCCCGGCCGAGCGGCAGTGGCGATCCGATCAAGCGGCACGCCTGCGCCAGCAGCCAACCCGGTGGCCTCATCCGGCAGGTGATGACCTGCCCCGCATAGCTAACCGAACGCCCCGGCAGCAGACGCTTGGCGAAACGGGTCCGTACCGCCTGCGGCAGCCTGTCCCATGCCTCCGCGCCGAGCAGCATCCTAAAGCGCATGTCGGATATCTGGTCAGGGCTTGAACGGCAAAAGACGCTATCGTCTGTCCTCCGGATCGCTGGTCTGGCCATCTTCCCTTCCTCCAATATATTCGGTTATTTCTGTATTGAGAGAAATAACAGGGCAAAAAGTTAAGGCCTAATCGGCCTCCTTCTTATTCCCCTTTCCGCTGACGAACTTGAGCAGGCCCACGACCTTCGATCCCATGCGGATCAGGGTCATGATCTGGGCGGGCGGGACGTTCAGCATCTGCTGATACCAGTTTTCAACCGTGTTCATGAAGTCGTGCATCGAATGAAGGCGCTTGCGGACGACCGGGCTGATCCGGGGATCATCGGCATGCTCCATTGCGGCGCGGATCGCGGCGACCATGGGATCGATTTCCCGCTCCTTGCGCCCTTGCGCGACCTTCGTCGCCATCTGCCACAGATCGGTTTCCGCCTCATAATGATCACGCCGGTCACCCAGTACCGGAACACGCCAGGCCAGTTTCCAGGCCAGCAATTCGCGCAGGCTGTTCGATACGTTGGAGCGAGCCATGCCCAGCTTGTCGGCAATATCCTCTGCCGTCAGGGGACGATCGGACAGAAAGAGCAACGCATGGATCTGCGCCACCGATCGGTTCACGCCCCACTGCCCGCCCATATCGCCCCAACGCAGCACAAACTGCTCCACAGCAGAAGGAAGGCTTTTCGACTCGTTAGATATTTCTGTCATGACAGAAATATCTAACGAGTCTGCCAGCATGTCAAGGCCGAGCATCTAATTTTTGATCCCCAGGTGCTGACGGTCCGCTTTCCCGGCAGGTGTCGACCAGAGCCGGTCGTTCGTCTTAGGGAGCCTTATCGGCAGTTCCGGCCAGCCCCGGTCATTCGCGCAATTCGAAGTCGTCTGGCTGCGGCGCGTCTATCCAAACGAGAACTCAGCGCTCAAACGCGGATCGCTTCGGAACAGCGGGTGAATTTGGACCTTCCAGAGGGGAAGCTCGCGATTAGATTGTGAACACAGGACCCAATCGCGCAATCGCAGACCAGATTAGCAAGACCATTGCCGCGAACGGCACCATCAAGGAAAAGCTGACGGTCAAGGCGACAATAACACCCCAACGCCCCCGCTGATGATAACGCCAAGCCACGGCGTCGGCCATAGCCCGGTTGATCATTAGCAAACGATAGGTGAGCAAGCACCCAAACAGGCCGGCAAGCCCCAGACCCAGATAGGCGAGCAGCCGCCAGCTTGTATTCGCGATGCCATGCGCCGCTTTCAGAGCAACGGCAGTCGCGACCCACCATGCTAGAAGCCGAAGTACATAGTTGGCATATTCAAACAATGGTTTGTCAGGTTCGAGAATCGCCTTCAGATCGCTCCGAACCAAGGCCATTTCCTCCTCAAAGATCTTCGGGAAAGGTGAAGGCTCTTCACGCCGAATCTGCGGTTTGTCACCATCCATGATGTGCCCTTTCCAATTCTTCGCCAGCATCACGCGATAAGAGGATTCGGATTTGCCTTAACTATTGGCCGTAAGGGGGTACGGCGATGTCAGCCGTCGAGCCGGCCGAAGTCGAGATCTTCAGTAAATGCTTCGAGTGGTTCACTTTCTATTTCGCAAAAGCGTACTAGGTCCATCCAAAGTGGCAAGCCGCTTTTCAGGTTGCGGATGCGTACGGCCGCTTTGGGCCCAAAATCGGTATCGATCGTATCAACGTCGGCAATTCCATAGGCGTCCAGTTGGTTCGCACGATCCCCGATCACACGTTCGCCGAGCCGAAACGCGCCCTTGAGGTCGCTGATCAAAATTCTGACGCCATCGACGTCAGTCCGAACCGCACCGGTATTTTCCATCTTAATGGCCCGCTTCACCACCGCGCCAGCAAATCGCCGCAAGTCTACTGGAACGTTGCGCAGCCGTTCGACATAGACCTCAAGCTCCACGGCGGCGTCTACCAGTTCAACGAGCGAGTTCCCCCAGCCAAGCGCGGAGTCAAGTCGAATCAGGTTGGTCGCATGGCTCGGCTCTTCCGCCTCGGTCCAGTCAGTGAGCTTTTCCAGAATGGCACGATCGGGATGGGAAAACCGCTTCTCGTGATCTTCCTTCATCTTCCGTAACTTCTCGACAGTGTACACTGCAACATCATTGGTCTTCTGATGATGTGGATAGCACATAAGAATGAGATTTTCGGCCTGCCGCCGTCCTTCGTTCGTCATGTTGGCGTTGAAGCGTTCGCCATCTTCTTCAGCCGCCTCAATGTGACAAACCTGTCCGATAAAGGTACCCTCTGCGTCCATCATAAGCGCGCCACATCCAGGAAAAGCGCACAGGTTGCCCGATTTGAGGAAAACTTCTCGCAGAGTGTCGGCCTTGGGTGTCAGGCGTTTCGTTTTTTCGGTTATAGTTGTCATTTCGCTAGTTTAGCATAGAGATCGGGATGTAAGTGGCGCGCGGCGCGACGGAAGCTGTTCGGCTAAACAATCGAGGCGGTCAACATTATTTCCCCGCTATTCCAGCATCATCCTACTCAATCATGCGATATTTAAGCTGTAGGCTCGACGATCGCTATTGTCATCGACGAGCGCAAAGCGCCTGGGTCATGCGAGAGGGGCGCAGTTTCAACGGAAACAGGAGCGGCTTGATCACTACCCGTCCGATTGGTTGGGCGCTGGGCACCTTTGTTGCCCCCTTCAAGATGAAACGCATCGCCGATTTCACAGTGTGATCCAAAGCGCCAAGTCGGAAATGGGCCGAATAGCTCAACCAGGCGGCCGGTGCCGGAACCTTGAAAATGTCAGGTCTTGCCGGAAGCTGACCGTTGCTATTGAGAATCCAAACGACGGCTTTGTCCCAGGAGCCTGCGCTCGCTCTCGGCCAAACCGACCCTGTCCGGCCGTTCAACGGCTAATTTCCCTCTCCTAGATCCGGACCGGCCACTTCAATCTGGACTGCCCGCGATGACTGGTCCGGTTGCATAATTAGCTGATCCGCATTTCGGATGCCAGCCTGGGCGGGAGGCGAAGCGTAGCGGAGCCGAGCGGCCAGGCTGGCATCTTGATGGTTTCCGGCGCTGGCGGGCGATAGCCGAGACTACTGTGCGGGCGCAGTCGGTTGTAATGATCGCGCCACCAGCCGGTGACGCAGCGGACCTCATCCAGGCTGTAGAAGATCTCGCCGTTGAGCAGTTCATCGCGCAGGCGGGCATTGAAGCTCTCGATATAGCCATTCTCCCAGGGGCTGCCCGGCTCGATGTAGAGCGTCGTGACGCCGAGCCGGCCCAACCATTCGCGCACCGCATGGGCGACGAACTCAGGGCCGTTGTCGGACCTGATATGCTCGGGCGGGCCATGCTCGATGAACAGATCGGCCAGCACGTCGATGACATCGTTCGACCGGAACCGCCGCAGCGGCACCATCGCCAGGCACTCTCGGCTGAACTCGTCGATGATGTTGAGCATCCGGAACTTGCGTCCGTTGCGCGTCTGATCCTCGACGAAGTCATAGGACCATACATGCCCGCGATGCTGCGGGCGCATGCGGATGCACGATCCGTCGCCCAGCCAGAGCCGCCGTCGCTTCGGTTGTCTCTTCGGCACTTTGAGACCCTCCCGCCGCCAGATACGCTCCACCACCGACAGGCTGACCTGCCAGCCGGCATGGCCCAGCAAGGCATGGATGCGGCGATAGCCGTACCGGCCATAATCCTTGGCAAGCGCGACGATGTCGGCCGTCAGCCTCTGCTCGTCGCCGTCATCCTTCGGACGATGTCGCTGCGTCGAACGATGCTGAACCAGAACACGGCAGGTCCGTCGCTCCGATACCGGGAGAACACGACGGACCTGCTCGATCGCCTCGCGGCGACGGGAGGGGCTCAAAAAGTCAGCTTCGACGCCTCTTGCAGGATTGCCTTATCCAGCGCGAGATCAGCCACCAGCTTCTTCAGCTGCGCATTCTCTCGTTCCAGATCCTTCATCCGACGCACCTGGTCGACCTTCAAGCCACCATATTCCTTGCGCCACCTATAAAGCGTCTGCTCCGCAATCCCGATCTGCCGACAGGCCTCGACGGCGGTCCCACCCCGCCCGACAATCACTTCCACCTCACGCAGCTTCGCGATGATCTGCTCCGGCGTAAATCGCTGACGTCCCATACAATTCTCCAATTCTTATGCCCAAACGGGCTCTCTTCAGAATTGGACCAATTTTCTCAAGGCAGACCCGGTTCGCCTCCATGTTCGACCGGGCCTACGACATTGTCTGCCGCGATGCGGCCACGCCGGTCGCGCGGCTCTACGCGCTCAAGGGCCGTGCGGGAGAGCCAGAGGATGCCGGCTTAAGGGACAAGAATCTGTCCTGCGCCCGTCCCGAGGAAGCCCCGATACCCGACCTTCGCGGCGTCGGGAAAGCCGAGTGCCGCAATGGCGCTGGCCTCAACTACACGATCTACACCTTGCGGCATGGCGACGAGTTGCTCAGCGCCGAAGGTCTTTCGGCCTATGATAGCGCCCTGCAGATCGGGCTGCGCGCCCTTGCGGCCGACCGTGCCGTCGGCGGCGAGATTTCGGTAGCGACCACCAATGCCGGAGATCCCGCTGCCTTTGCGCGGGTCCAGGCGGCCAGCCTAGATCCCGGCCAGGCGCTCGCCGCCGGTTATGGCCGTAATGTCGAAGGCAGCTACGCCGAGGCGTCGGAATTCTTCGAAGCGCTGGTCGGCCGGGTCCGCACCAAAAATGCCGAAACCAGCAAGACCGCCGAATATTACGCCAATGCAGCCATGCAACAGTCGAACCTCGGCAACATGGCTGAGGCCGATCGCCTGTTCGCTGAAGCGTCCAAGGTCGCTGACGGATCAGACCCTTTGTTCGGACGGCTGTTTCGTAACCTCAAGGCCACGCATAAGCTCAACAAGCGCGATGCCGACGGCGCCATTGCGGCGCTCGATACGGCAGTCCCGGCGATAGCCGAGGCGGCAGGATTGAGTTCACGGCTGGCTGAGGGTTTCATCGACAAGAAGCTTTCGCAGCGGCTCCAGATCGATGACGATGCCATGACTAGGCTCGGCGGAGGGGCCACGTACCTATCCGAAGCCGAGCGCGGCACATTGCTTGATGCCCAATCGCATTATCTGCGCGGCGTCGCTCTCCGTTTGAAGCACGAACGCGATGCGGCCAGATCCGAATTCGCCAAAGTGCTGGCCGATTATTCCTCGGTGCGTGGCGGAGCGGTGCGCTCGATGCACTGGATGGTCGCCAGTGTCTCCATCGAACTTGCCCAGATGGCCGAGGCCGAAGGGAAGGGCGGTGTTGCCGAAAACCATCTGCGCGATGCGTTGCGAATTTATGAAGCCGACTATCCGGAATCGGCAACGGTGCTGGCCGTGAAGGCCAGGCTGGCCGGGCTGCAGGCAAAACATGGCGCCATGAACGATGCCATCCCTGCCTATCGTCAACTGGTGCGCGACGCTGCGCGCATTCCGGGCGGCAGCGAGGCTCTGCGCGCCCTCATCAAGCCCTATTTCGATGCGCTCGCCGCGAAGGGCGATGTCCAGTCCGCGAGGGACTTCTTCGTTGCCAGCCAGGCGATGGTGCGGCCCGGTGTCGCCCAGACCCAGGCCGTGTTCGCGCGGGAGCTGTCGGGCGGCAGCGACGAGGCGTCGAGCCTGTTTCGCCAGTCGATCAGCCTGAGCCGTGATATCGTCGTCACCGACGTTGAAATCGCCCGCCTCGGCGCGATTGAATCGCGCACCCCTCAGGAAGACCAGGCGCTTGTCGCAGCTCAAGCCCATCGCCAGCAGGCCGGCGCCGATCAGACCGCACTGCTCGCCCGCCTGGCTGCGTTCCCCAAATTCCGCATCATGACCAACTCGGCCCTCGAACTCGAAGGCATGCAAGCCGAACTCAAGCCCGACGAAGGCTATTACAAGCTGCTCATCGTTGACGAGGCGGCCTATGGCATCCTCGTGCGCCGCGATAGCGCCCGGATTTTCAAGCTCCGCGCAACCCGCACTGATTTAGAAAAGCTGACCAACACCATCCGCGATTCGATCGTTATCGAAGAATCGAACCAGCTCACCACCAATCCGTTCGACCTCTCCGCCTCGCACAAAATGTACGACCTTCTTTTCGGCGCGGTGGCCGGGGAGATTCCGTCGATCAGGCATCTGGTGTTCGAGCCCGACGGGCCATTGCTCAAGCTGCCCGCCAACGTCCTCGTCATGGATCAGGCAAGCGTCGATGCCTATGCCGCCCGTCAGAAGGTGAAGAATCCGGACGAATTCGACTTCACCGGAACGGCCTGGCTGGGGCGCGACCGCCTCATCTCCACCGCTGTTTCCGCTCAATCTTTCGTCGACGTCCGCAGCCTGCCGGCCTCGCGTGCCAAGCGCCATTATCTGGGCATGGGCCAGAACATGCCGACGGCCCAACTGGAATGGGCGCCGCACAGCGAGGAAGGCCGCGATGCCTGCGACTGGACGCTCTCGCTCTGGAACAAGCCGATCTCTTCGGCTGAGCTGAAGCTTGCTTCGCAGCTTCTCGGCGGTTTCGGCAATGAGGTGGTGACGGAAGAAGGCTTCTCCGACACCGCCCTGCGCGAGCGCGACGATCTGAAGGATTTCCGCATCATCCAGTTCGCGACGCATGGCCTCGTCACCGCGCCGCGGCCCGGCTGCCCTGCGCGTCCTGCGCTGGTGACATCCTATGGCAAGCGCCAATCGGACGGGTTGTTGAGCTTCAAGGAAATCTTCGACTTGAGGCTCGACGCCGATACGGTGATCCTCTCGGCCTGCGACACGGCGGGCGCGGCGACGGCGGCGGCGACACGCGAAGCGGGGATCGGCACTGGCGGCAATTTCGCGCTCGACGGCCTGGTGCGCGCCTTTGTCGGCGCCGGGGCGCGCTCGGTCATCGCCAGCCACTGGCCGGTGCCCGACGACTATGACGCCACCAAAAAGCTGATGTCCCTGATCTACGAGGACAGCAGCACCCGTCCGATCGGGGAATCGATGCGGCTATCGCAGAACCGGCTGATGGATGATCCCCTGACGTCCCACCCCTATTATTGGGCGGCCTTCGCCATCGTCGGGGATGCCGCTAAGCCGCTGTCCGGCGGCACCGCAAACCAGTTCGCCGGGGCGGAGAGTGCCGCGAACGAGAAGGAAGCACGGCAATGAGCGATACCCAAGGAAAAGCGGCCAAGGGCTTTGCTGCGAGGCTGGGGAAACTGGCGACGCAGATCGGCCGGGGCCGGGTCGCGCTCTCGCTGCTCGGGCTGGTCCTGGCGGTGCTTGTCGCCAGATTGAGTTGGAACCTGCCGTTCGCCGTGGATGCCGAACATGCTTTGTTCGATGCGCGAATCATCGCCACCGCACCGACTGTCGAACAGGATAATCGCGTCGTCATCGTCCCCTACACCGACGAAACCCTGATCAAGACCGGCAAGCGCTCGCCGTTGGACCGGACGACCCTGGCCAAGGCGCTCGCGCGGCTGGACAGCATGGGGGCCAAGGGGATCGGCATCGACATATTGATCGACCAGCCGCAGAGCGACGACGCGCTCCTCATCAAGACCTTCCAGGCGATGAAGACCCCGACCTTCCTCGCCCATGCCTCCATCGACACGGCAAGCGACAAGATACTCTACGAGCAGCAGCAGTTCCTGGAGACCTTCCAGAAGGAAATCGCCAGGGGCGGCCATGTCCACCCGACCAGCATCGTCATTCAAACCGATTCCGACAATGTCATGCGCAAATGGGCCGACATCATACCCGGCGCTCCGCCACGCATGCCCAATGCGCTGAATCCCGGCGACAAGGCCTTCGCCCATTATACCGGAAGCCTTGCCTATCGCCGCCCGGCGCTCAAGGATCAGCCAATCTTCGCGGCCATTCCGATCGATACCTTCGCCAGCGACGAGCTGTTCCAGTCTCCTGAGGCGGCAGCGATGTTCGCGCAGCAGATCAAGGGCAAATATGTCCTCATCGGCGGCAACATCCAGGATATCGATATCTTCCAGACCCCGCTGACCCGCGGCGCGGGCAAGGACGAAGCGAAGAATATCTGGGGAATGGAGCTGTTCGCCCATATGCTGGCCCAGATGATGGACGGTCGGCTGTTGAAACCGGTGCCGAACGCCGCGCTTTGGATGGCGGCCATCGCCGCCGTGCTCGCCGGGGCTTTTACCGCGTCCTTCAACCGCAAGCCGATTCTCTCCGGTTCGCTTCTGGCGGTTCAGATCGCGGCGCTGGGTGGCATCCCCTTCCTTCTCGCCGCCAACGATATCGAGACCTACGATCTCCCCGCCTTCGGCTGGATTACCGGCTGGCTGGCCGCGTTCATCATTGCCGGCTCGGCGGCGCGGGCGCTGAGCGCCGAGCAGCGCAGGTTCGCGCAAGGCGCGCTGGGCAAATATCTGCCAGCCGACATTGCCGCGGAGATCATGAAGGATCCCGATTCCCTCCAGCTCGGCGGACAGAAGCGCGAGATATTCGTGATCTTTTCCGATCTTGAGGGCTTCACCAAGCTGAGCCACGCGATCGAGCCGGAGATGGTGGCCAGACTGCTCAACCGCTATCTCGACATGCTGAGCGAGGTTGTGCTCGCCCATGGCGGGACGATCGACAAGTTCGTAGGCGATGCCGTGGTGGCCTTCTGGGGTGCGCCGATCAGTCGTCCGGATGATGGCGAACGCGCGGTCAAGGCTGCGCTCGCGATGCACGCAGCGGGCGAGCTATTTCGCAAGACCGTACCCGAAGGCGTGCCGCCGATCGGCATGACCCGGGTCGGCCTGCACCATGGCGAAGCGATCGTCGGCAATTTCGGCGGCGAGGGACGCATCCAGTATACCGCGCTCGGTGACAGCATGAACACCGCCGCGCGCCTCGAATCCGCGAACAAGCAGACCAAGTCCGCCGTCCTCGTCAGCGAGAGTGCGAAGGAACGCTCAGGCCTCG
Source organism: Sphingobium sp. SJ10-10 (assembly GCF_036038995.2). Lineage (NCBI taxonomy): Bacteria > Pseudomonadati > Pseudomonadota > Alphaproteobacteria > Sphingomonadales > Sphingobiaceae > Sphingobium > Sphingobium sp. SJ10-10. Next base: position 276,639 of record NZ_CP158132.1, on the reverse strand, counting down.
ACATCTTCCGGCCGATGGGCAACGTCGTGCTGCGCGGCCGCGCCTCCTCGATCGGCATTTTCGAGCCGGTTCCCGATATGCCCGAGATCGAACGCAAGCAATTTTGCGAGGTCGCCGGCAAGGCCATTGGCGGTTGTGCCGAGGCGCTGAGCGAGCTTGAAAAGAAATCGGAAACCATAGCGGATGACAAGGCCTTAACGCAGCTCGTTTACAGGCTGAGACACCAGGAAACAGGAGGGTATTTTGTTCTCGACTAGGAAGCTGACGGCACTTGCGGGCGCAGCGATCGCCCTTGCCACCGCCAACGCGGCTCTCGCCGGAACCTTGGTGGTCCGTTCGACTGGCCCTTCGGCTGCCTCCTATCCGGTGGGCAAGACCCTCGCGGCTGACGCCAAGCTGGCGCTCAAGCCCGGTGATATGATCACCGTGCTCGACGCCGCCGGCACCCGCGTCCTCAAGGGGCCGGGCCAGGTTGCGGTTGCCGGATCGGGCGCCGCGACGGGTTCGGGCTTCACCGCCTTGCTCGCCAATGCCGGCGCGCGCCAGTCGCGCACCGGGGCCACCCGCAGCGCCATCGGCGGCGGTCCCGCCCGCAGCCCGAATGTCTGGTATGTCGATGCGTCCCGAGGCGGTCTGCAATGCGTCGCTGACACGGGAACCATGGCAATCTGGCGTCCCGACAACGCCGCCGAGGGTTCGGCCACCGTGACCCGCGAGAGCGATGGCAAGAGCGCACTTGTGGACTTCCGCGCGGGCCAGTCGGTTCGCGCCTGGCCGGTCGACGAACTGCCCGTTGTCGAAGGTGCGCGATTCAAGATCGCGCTCGCCGGTGCGGCCACGCCTGTCACGCTCAAGGTCACCATGGTGAGCCCGTCCAGCGCCGAGCTCGATGGTGTCGCTTCCGCCTTGCTGGCCAAGGGCTGCAACAGCCAGATGGACGTTCTGGTCGAGGGTTCGAAGCAGGAATCCGGATCGGCGCTGGCCGCGAAATGACGCACGCCGGCCGGGTGGGGGTCCGGCCGGTGCAACGCACCTGGGGAGGGGCAACCGGTGTTGATAGCGCAAATCACCGACATCCATCTTGGCTTCGATCCCGGCAATCCCGGTGAGCTGAACCGGCAACGGCTGGACATGGTGCTCGATCGTTTGACGGCCGGTCCAAACCGGCCGGACCTGCTGCTCGTCACCGGGGATCTCACCGACAGGGGCGATCGCGAGAGCTATGCACGCCTGGCGGAAGCGTTGGCGCCGTGCCGGTTCCCGGTGCATCTGTGTGTCGGCAATCATGACCTGCGCGATCCGTTCCGAGCACAGTTCCCGAATGTTCCCGACGCCTTTGGCTTCATCCAATATGCGATCGACCTCGATGGGCTGCGTATCCTGGTCCTCGATACGCTGGAGGAAGGGCGCCATGGCGGGGCGTTCTGCGCAATCCGCGCGGCATGGCTGCGCGCCAGGCTGGCAGAGAAGCCGGACGTGCCCACGATCATTGCCATGCACCACCCGCCGGTCGAGCTGGGGATCGACTGGATGGACACCGCATCTCAGGAACCCTGGGTCGCCCGCTTCACCCAGGCAATGTGCGCCGCCGATCAGGTGAAGGCGATTGTCTGCGGTCATGTCCACCGACCGGTCATGACGCTCTGGCAGGGCCGGCAGGTGACCGTCTGCGCCTCATCTTCTCCCGAAGTCGCGCTGGATTTCCGCCCGATAAATCCCGATGCGACCGACGACCGCGCGATGATCGTCGCGGAGGCTCCGGGATTGGCGTTTCACCGCTGGGACGGCGAACGGCTGGTCACTCATTTCGACGTTGCCGGGAACCGCCAGACCCTGGCGCATTATGATGCAAACATGCAGGCGCTGGTCCGCCATTTGCTCGAAGAGCGCCCTGCCGAAGCAGGAAATCCCGCTGCGGCCCTTCACTGGCAATACACCACCCAATCGCGCACCGCGTAGTATTCAATTTCATTTCAGCAGCGGGGCAGCAAACCACCGGCGATGGGCGGTCTTGCATTGCGTTTCATCCTGGACCGTGCATTTTGCCTGCATGTTGATTGCCACTGAGAGTTGACCCGGGATTTCCACCGAGAAGTGACCCGCCTGATGGTTATGTTTCGGATGTCATCGGTGGTTCAAGATGGTGGTTTCTCCTTTCTGGGTCTGGCCTGCTGGGCCGAGCTGTTTTTGAACCGGAAGCTGTCGTTGCCGGTCTCCAGAATGTGGCAGTGATGGGTAAGCCGATCGAGGAGCGCGGTGGTCATCTTGGCATCGCCGAAGACGGTGGCCCACTCGCTGAAGCTCAGGTTGGTGGTGATGATGACGCTGGTGCGCTCGTATAGTTTGCTCAGCAGGTGGAAGAGTAGCGCGCCGCCGGAGGCGCTGAACGGCAGGTAGCCCAGTTCATCAAGGACGACGAGGTCAGAGTGCACGAGCCGGTTGGCGATCTGCCCGGTTCGCCCCTGGGCCTTTTCCTGTTCGAGGGCGTTGACCAGTTCGACTGTGGAGAAGAAGCGGACGCGCTTTCGGTGATGCTCGATAGCCTGAACACCCAGCGCCGTGGCGACATGGGTTTTGCCGGTGCCCGGTCCGCCGACCAGCACCACATTGTCGGCGACATCGATAAAGTCGCATCGATGCAACTGGCGCACCAGCGCCTCATTCACCTCGCTGCTGGCAAAGTCGAAGCCCGCCAGATCGCGATAGGCCGGGAACCGCGCGACCTTGAGCTGATAGGCCACGGACCGCACCTCACGTTCGGCCGTCTCGGCTTTCAGCAACTGGGAGAGGATTGGCACCGCCGCCTCGAAGGCGGGCGATCCCTGCTGCATGAGGTCGGTCACGGCCTGAGCCATGCCGGGCATTTTCAGGCCGCGCAGCATGACGACGAGGGCGCCGGTGGCGGGATCATGACGCATGACGGTTCTCCCGGCGCAGAGCATCGTAGCGCTCGACATTGGCCATCGGCTCGCTGACCAGCCTCAACGCCTGCGGCGCCGTCACCGGCGGCGTCGAGAGCGGTTTTCCATCGAGCAGCCGGTGCAGCAGGTTGAGGATATGGGTCTTGGTCGGAACGCCCGCGTTCAGTGCCATGGCGACGGCGGTCAGTACCGCCTGCTCGTCATGGTGCAGGACCAGCGCCAGGATCTCGACCATTTCCCTGTCACCGCCGGGGTTGCGCAGCAGATGCCGTTGCAACCGCTGGAAGGCCTCGGGCAGTTCGAGGAAGGGCGCGCCGTTGCGCAGGGCGCCGGGTTTGCGCTGAACCACCGCCAGATAATGGCGCCAGTCATAGACGGTATGGCCGGGGCCATCATGGGATCGGTCAATGATGCGCTGATGCTCGCATATGACCTGTCCTTCCGCCACGACCAGGAAGCGATCGGGATAGACCCGAAGGCTACGGGCCAATTGGCAAAGGAGGCCGGTACGCTGTAGCGATTGCGCTCCAGGTGAACGAGGCAGGTCGGCGAGACGCGCTTGCCATATTCCACAAAGCCGTCGAACGGGCTGCCCACCGGCATCAGGCATTCCGCTTCATCAGCCCAGGCATCGGCAACGGAGCCGGGTTCGATCCCGTGCGGGATATCCTGCCACAGCGCCTTGCAGCGTTCCTCCAGCCACAGGTTCAGGGCGTCGAGGCTTTCCGCCTGCGGTGTAGGTTGCCACAGGCGATGCCGCGCATCCTGGACATTCTTCTTCACCTGACCCTTTTTCCATCCCGCTGCCGGGTTACAGAACTCGGCCTCGAACAGATAATGGCTGACCATCGTCAGGAAGCGGGTGTTGACGTTCCGCTCCTTGCCGCGCCCGACCTTGTCGACGGCGGTGCGCATATTGTCATAGATGGCCCCGGCGCGGCACGCCGCCCAGCACGCGGAAGGCGTGATTATGGGCGCAGATAGGCTCGCACGAGGAAGGCCCGGCTGTGGCTGAGCTTGAAGTGGGCGACCTGCAATTTGGTGCGCACGCCAGCAATGATCGCCCAGTCCTCGCTCCAGTCGAATTGGAAGGCCTCACCCGGTGCGAAGGACAGCGGCACGAATGTCCCGCGTCCGCTCATCTGCTGCTGGCGGCGATAATCGTCGCGCCAGTCCCGCGCAAAGGCGGCAACCCGATTGTAGGAGCCGTCATAGCCCAGGCTCACCAGATCGGCATGCAGCTGCTTCATCGCCCGTTTCCGCTTGCGGGTGCGGCTCATCTCCCGGCGCAGCCAGGCTGACAGTCGCTCCGCGAACGGGTCCAGTTTGCTCGGCCGATCGGGCACCTTGAACCGCGGCTCGATCGTGTCCGAACGTAGATATTTACGGATCGTATTACGTGACAGTCCCGTGCGTCGTGCAATCTCGCGGATCGACAGATGATCGCGGAAATGCCAGCGCCGGATAACGCTCAATAACGCCATGTCCAACACTCCATGACCCCTCGCTCGTCAAAGCCAGGGGTGAGTTCAACATGGGTCAATTCTCAGTGGAAATATCACCCCTTCCTGGGTCAACTCTCAGTGGAAATCAACAATCCTCATCGCTCAGCATCGGCGCGCTTTCGACCACCACGAACAATTCCTCCGACCGCAGATACAGGCAGCACGACAGGAACCGCGCTTCTCCTGATTGGTGCGTGTGGAAGCTGCATGTCAATTCGCGGCGTGCCAGCCGTACCCGCAGCCCTACAGGAACCGCTCGCCGGAAGTGGTAAACGCCCCCGCGTCTGACCGTATTTGGGATGGCTCCCATCCGTACAAAGCCCCAACTTTGTAGCAGGGTTCTGTAGCAAATGCCCCACCACAGTTCCGGCGTCGTCCGAAAAGCCAGGTTTGGCAGTATGTTGGGAAAAACTTGGCTGGGGCGGCAGGATTCGAACCTGCGCATGGCGGCATCAAAAGCCGCTGCCTTACCGCTTGGCGACGCCCCAGCATCGCCGGACATCGCCGGCGCGGACCGCCATATAGCGTGTGCTGCGCGAAAGGAAAGCCTAGTCATTATTTTCCGAAACGGCCAATATGCGCCCCGCCCTTCCCTTCAGCCTGGAATTGTCCGGCATGTCCGCTCCGAATTCTCCATCAGCCGTCTCGACCTCCCAGATCTCGCCTGCTTCGCCGCTGTTCCTGCGCGAAGACGAGATTCGCCGGGGCATAGAGATGCTCTATTTCGGCTATTCCGCGCTGACCCGATCGATCGACGAAGGACTCTCCGCGCAAGGGCTGGGCCGGGCGCATCATCGCGCGCTCTATTTCATTTCGCGCCAGCCTGACCTTACCGTCAAGGATCTGCTGCGCCTGCTGGCGATCACCAAGCAGTCGCTGGGGCGCGTGCTCAACGACCTGATCGAGCAGGGCTATATCGAAACCCGGCAGGGCGCCAATGACCGGCGGCAGAAATTGCTGAGGCTGAGCCCCGCCGGGGTGGCGCTGGAGGCAGAGCTGTTCCGCGCGCTGCGGGAAAAAATGGCGACCGCCTATGCCCAGGCGGGACAAGGCTCCGTCACCGGGTTCTGGCGCGTGCTGGAAGGGCTGATCCCCGATCAGGACCGATCGATGGTGTTCGGCCTGCGCGGCCGCTGAAAGATCGTTACGCAACCTTATCACCGCAGCAACGCTTATTAGACCTTCGTTGATGGCAAATGAGGGTAAACCATGCGCAAATCATTCCTGGCCGCCATGTCGGTGCTGACCGTCCTGAGCGCGTCCGCCTGTTCGGAAAAGGCCTCCGACAATCTGGAAAATGCAGGCTCCGCCATCGGCAATGATGTGAGCAACGCGGTCGACCAGGCGGGAGAGAAGATCGACAGGGGGCTCGACAAGGCAGGCAATGCGATAGACGAGAGTTCTGACCGGATGGGCGCGGCGATGGACAATGCCTCCCGCGATGCCGAACGAGAGGCGCGAGAGGCCAAGCGGGATGTCGGCTCGGCCATGGAACGTGCAGGCAACGACATCCGAAAGGACTGACCCGAACGGAAAAGCGCCACTCCCCGGCCCCGCAAGGGAGCGGCGCTTGACCTGAGCGGCCATCGGCAGCACCAGCGATGGCATGCATGGCGCCACTTCCGAAACACCCTCCCCCTCCCGGCTGATGATCGGACGCCCGGAACTTGCGCTGATCGGCGTCACCCTGCTGTGGGGCGGCACATTTCTGATCGTCCATCATGCGATGCGGCACAGCGGGCCGCTGTTCTTCGTCGGGCTGCGTTTCGGCACCGCCGCGCTGATGGCGCTGCCGTTCGCATTGCCCCTGTTGCGCGGTGTCACCCGGCGCGAATGGCTGGCCGGGACGATGATCGGGATCGGCATCTTCACCGGCTATTCGTTGCAGACATGGGGGCTTCAGACGATCGCCAGCAGCACGTCGGCCTTCATCACCGCCGCCTATGTGCCGCTGGTTCCCATCCTGCAATGGATCATCCTGCGCAGGCGGCCCCGGCTGGCGAGTTGGGCGGGCGTAGCGCTGGCCTTCATGGGGTTGTTGCTGATCGCGGCGCCGAAGGATGGATTGTCGCTGGGCCGGGGCGAGACGCTGACGCTGATCAGCACGCTCGCCATCGCGCTGGAGATCATCTTCATCAGCCTGTGGGCGGGCCGCGTCGACGTGGCGCGGGTCACGTTCATCCAATTGGCGGTGACATCCCTGCTGGCCTTTGCCTGCATGGTTCCGGCTGGAGAGGCGATTCCGCCCTTTTCCTGGACGGTGATGCTGTCGGCCTGCGGCCTGGGGCTGATGACGGCGCTGATCCAGTTCGTCATGAACTGGGCGCAGCAGAGCGTGTCAGCGACCCGGGCGACGCTGATCTATGCAGGCGAGCCGGTCTGGGCGGGCCTGATCGGCTGGATCGCGGGCGACCGCCTGCCGGCCATCGCCCTGTTGGGCGGCGCGCTGGTGGTCGCCGCCGTCATTGTCAGCGAAATCCGGTTCGAGAAGCGTTAGCGTGATTTCGCAGCAGGGGGAAGCCCCTGCTGCATTCCGGTTCAATCAGAACCGGAATGTTTCTAGCGCCGAAACACTGGCGGGCGCTTTTCGAAAAAGGCCGCAAATGCCTCCTGCGCCTCGGCGGAGCGAAGCGCTTCCTGAAACAGTCGCGCTTCCTCCTCGATTCGCTGGTTCAGCACGGCCGGATCGCCCTTCATCAGCCGACGCGTCGCGGCAAGCGCCTGGGGCGGCTTGGTCATCAGCATCGCCGCCTTCTGCCGCGCATGATCCAACAGGCTATCGGCCGGGACGATCGCCGTGACGAAACCCGCCTGATCGGCCGTCTGCGCGTTCATCGGTTCGCCCAGAAGCAGCATCGACGCCGCCTTGGCATAGCCGAATGTGGCGGGCGCCAGCAGGCTGGAGCCCGCCTCGGCCACGATCCCCAGATTGACGAAGGGCGTGATGAAGCGCGCATCGGGCGCCGCATAGACCAGGTCGCAGTGGAACAGCATGGTCGTCCCCACCCCCACGGCGAGCCCTTGCACAGCGGCGACCATCGGCTTTTCGAAGGCGGCGATGGCGCGAATAAAGGCGAAGGCAGCCTCCCCGCCCTGCGGACCAGCCATGAAATCCTTCAGGTCGTTGCCCGCACAGAAAGCGTCGCCCTTCCCGGCGAAAAGCACGACGCCGATCTCGTCCCGCGCGGACGCATCGGCCAGCGCGGCGGTCATGGCACGGTACATGGCGGCGGTCAGCGCATTCTTCTTGTCCGGCCGGTCGATGTGGATTTCGATGACGCCCTGATTTTCGACGATGGCGATCCCTTCGCTCACGGCCAGACTCTCCTTCACTTTTGGCTGCGTTGATTGACCGGGCGACTGTTGGCCGATCGGCGCTGGCACGTCTATTCTTTTTCGACCATCCTGCCTAAAGCCGAGCCATGCAACGCCTGCGCGAGATTCTGGACCCTTTCCTGCTGCTGCTGATCTGCACGGTGGCGCTCGCATCCTTGCTGCCCGCGCGGGGCGAGGCCGCCGGTATCGCCGGAGCCGCCGCGGATGCGGGCATCGTTCTGCTGTTCTTCCTTCATGGCGCCAAACTGTCGCGGGAGGCGATCTGGGGCGGGGCCAAGGCCTGGAAATTGCATCTGGCGACATTGGGAACGACCTTTGCGGTCTTTCCGTTGATCGGCCTTGCGACGCAGCAGGTGGCGGCGATTCCCCCTTCGATGCGCGCGGGATTGCTGTTCCTGACCCTGCTGCCGTCCACGGTGCAGTCCTCCATCGCCTTTACCGCGATTGCGCGGGGCAATGTCGCCGCCGCGGTGGTGAGCGCATCCTTTTCCAATCTGCTGGGCATCGCGCTGACGCCGGCGCTGGTCGCCCTGATGATGGAGAAAAGGGGAACGGGAAATCTGATTTCGCTGTCCTCGATCGAGGACATAGTGCTGCAATTGCTGCTGCCCTTTGTCGTGGGACATCTGGCGAGGCCATGGATCGGCGGCTTCGTGAACCGGCACAGGGCGATGCTGGGCCGGGTGGATCGCGGGTCTATCCTGCTGGTGGTCTATTCCGCGTTCAGCGCGGCCGTCGTGGAGGGACTGTGGCACAAAGTGTCGCGGGGCGAACTGCTGCTGCTGGCGGCGCTGTGCATCGCGATCCTGATCGTCGTGCTGCTCTTCACCTTCTTATTGGGGCGGCTGATGGGCCTTTCGCGGCAGGATGCGATCGTGCTGCAATTTTGCGGATCGAAGAAAAGCCTGGCGACGGGCGTGCCGATTGCCGGCGTGCTCTTCCCGGCCAGCGCGGTCGGACCGATTCTGCTGCCGGTCATGCTGTTCCACCAGATACAGTTGATGGCCTGCGCGGTGCTGGCGCGGCGCTATGGCGCGGCGGCGGACGAGCGGGCCCGTCTGGCTACGGCAGGCTGAAGACGGTGGACCAGCCGATATTGACGCCGGTGACCATGGAGAAATTTCTCGGCCAGATCGATGCGTTGGCGGGTGGGCTGGCGGCTTCGGGATGGCGGCCGGATTATCTGGTCGGCATCGGGCGCGGCGGACTGGTGCCCGCCACCTATCTCAGCCATGCGACCGGGCTGGCGATGCTGTCGGTCGATCTGTCGGTGAAGCTGCCGGATTTCGCGGAAGCGCTGCTAGCGAAGCTGGCGCAACGCGCCATGGCCGGAGACAAGCTGCTGTTCGTCGACGACATCAACGATAGCGGGCGAACGATCAATGCGGTGCGGGACGCCATGACGGCGGCTCCGGCTGAGGCGGTGCGCTTTGCCGTTCTGATGGACAATGTCCGGTCGGCGGCGGCGGTGGACTATCGCGCGGAAGCGATCGACCGGGCGGTGACCAAGGACTGGTTCGTCTTTCCCTGGGAAGCCGTGGCAAGCCGGGAGAGCATATTGGCCGATTGGGGCGATGTGCCGGAAAGGACACAGTAGCTTTCCAAAGGACGGAGTTTCCCGCCGCCCTTGTTGCCCGCGAACCGTTACTGTTATACGAATGTATAACTTCGGCGACTGTGGGGCTCGCGATAATGGACGGCAGCGGGCAAGAGGATGATCCCGACGCGGCATGGAGCCTGCCCGGCTGGACCTATCGCGATCCCGAATTTTTCCATGCCGAACTGCATCGGGTGTTCCGGCCATCCTGGCAGATCGCAGCGCATGAAAGCGACATCCCCTCCCCCGGCGACTTCCATCGGCTGGATTATATCGGGGAAAGCGTCATCCTGATGCGGGGCGAGGATCAGGCCATCCGCGCCTTCACCAATGTCTGCCGCCATCGCGGGGCGCGGATCATTGATGCGGCGTCAGGCTGCGCAAGGAAGCTCACCTGCCCCTATCATGGCTGGACCTATGACAGCGGCGGGCGGCTGACCGGAGTGCCGATGGGGGCGAGCTATGCCTTCGACATAGCCGATCATGGGCTGGCGACCGTGGAAGTCGAAAATTTCCACGGCTTCCTGTTCGTGCGGCTGGAGGATGATGGCGGGCCTTCCGTGGCGGAGATGCTGGCGCCTTATCTGAGCGAGATTGCAGCCTATCGCTTCGAGGAATTGCGGGCGCTCGGGCGAGTGACGCTGCGCCCGCGGGCGGTGAACTGGAAAATCGTCGGAGACAATTATTCGGACGGGCTGCATATCGCGGTGGCGCATCCGGGGCTGAAGCGGCTGATGGGCGATGGCTATGGCGTCGAGGCAAGCACATATGCCGACAGGATGTGGGGACCGATCCTCGACCGGCCTTCCAGCCACCTTTCCGAGCGGGCCTATCAGCATTTCCTGCCGCGCATACCGCATCTGGGGGATGAGCGGCAGCGGCTTTGGGCCTATTTCAAGCTGTGGCCCAATATCGCTTTCGACATATATCCCGACCAGATCGATTTCATGCAGTGGTTGCCGCTGTCTCCGACGCAGACGCTGATTCGGGAGATTCCCTATGCGATTCCTGATAAGCGCCGGGAAATGAGGGCGGCGCGCTATCTTAACTGGCGGATCAACCGGCAGGTCAATGCAGAGGACAGGACATTGATCGATCGGGTGCAAGCGGGCGTGGCTTCGGAAAGCTTTACCGTGGGGCCACTGTCCGATCAGGAGGTGGCGCTCCGGCATTTTTGCAAGCGGATGCGGCAGATCATTCCGCAGGCGCGGCTGCATCGGGCGCCGGCGGCTGGATGGAGCCGGGCCGCATGACGAAACGCTATGACGCCGTCATCATCGGGGGCGGGCATAATGGCCTGGTCTGCGCCTTCTATCTGGCGCGGGCGGGGTACAAGGTGCGCATCCTCGAACGGCGCGCCATCGTCGGCGGCGCCGCCGTCACCGAGGAGTTCCACCCCGGCTTCCGCAATTCGACGGCGAGCTATACCGTCAGCCTGCTCCATCCCAGGGTGATCCGCGACATGGCATTGGCCGAACATGGCTATCGCGTGATCGAGCGCCCCATCAGCAATTTCCTGCCGCAACCCGACGGCCGCTATTTGAAGCTGGGCGGCGGGGTCGATCGGACGCAGGCCGAATTCGCCAAGTTCAGCGCGAAGGACGCCGCCACCCTGCCCGCTTATTATGATGCGCTGGAGGTGGTCGCGGACGTGCTGCGCGACATGGTCCTGAAGGCGCCGCCCAATGCGGGCGATGGGCTGGCGATGGTGGTCGCCGCGCTCCGGCAGGGACGGCGGATCGGCAGGCTGCCGCTGGAACAGCAGCGCGACGTGCTGGACCTGTTCACCAAATCGGTGCGCGGCTTTCTGGACGGCTGGTTCGAGAGCGAGGCGGTGAAGGCCGCCTTCGGCTTCGACGCGGTGGTGGGCAATTATGCCTCGCCCGATACGCCTGGCAGCGCCTATGTGCTGCTGCACCATGTCTTCGGAGAGGTGAACGGGAAGAAAGGCGTCTGGGGCCATAGCGTCGGCGGCATGGGGTCGATCACCCGGATCATGGCGCAGGTGGTGCGCGCCATGGGAGTGGAGATCAGCCTGGAAGCGCCGGTCGCGTCGGTGCTGGTCGACGGAAAGCGCGCCGTCGGCGTCCGGCTGGAAAGCGGCGAGGAGGTGCTGGGCAAGACCGTCATCGCCAATGTCGGGCCGAAGCTGCTCTATGAACGGCTGATGGACCCCGGCGACCTGCCGGACGATTTCCTGAAGCGCATCCGGGGGTTCAAGACGGCTTCCGGCACCTTCCGCATGAATGTGGCGCTGTCGGCGCTGCCGGACTTTTCCTGCCTGCCAGGCGTGGGCGAGCATCACCAGTCGGGGATCATCATCGCGCCGACGCTGGATTATATGGACCGCGCCTTCATGGATGCGAAGCGCGATGGCTGGTCGCGCGAGCCAATCATCGAGATGCTGATTCCTTCGACGGTCGACGAGAGTCTCGCCCCGCACGGATGCCATGTGGCGAGCCTCTTCTGCCAGCAATTCGCGCCGGTTTTGCCGGAGGGCCGCAGTTGGGATGATGAGCGCGAAGCGGCGGCGGACCATATCATCGCGACGGTCGATGCCCATGCGCCCGGCTTCGCGCGTTCAGTGATCGCGCGGGACATACTCTCGCCGCTCGATCTGGAGCGGAAATTCGGGCTGGTGGGCGGCGACATCATGCACGGCAATATGACGCTGGACCAGCTTTGGGCGGCGCGGCCGGTGCTGGGGCATGGGGCGTATCGCGGGCCGTTGAAGGGGCTCTATATGTGCGGCGCCGGGACGCATCCGGGCGGCGGCGTGACCGGCGCGCCGGGGCATAATGCGGCGCGAGAAGTGATGAAGGACGGAACGCTGCTGGGGCGGTGGTTCGGGCGCGCTTGAGCTTGCCCTCGCCCCCACCCTCGCCTAAAGGGTCGGTTCATGCCCGACATCATCGTTCCATCCGCCCAGTCCGATCTTAAAGGGGGCGACCTGACTGGCCGGGCGTTGTTTCCGCATCGGCATCTGCTGTCCATCGCGGACCTCAAGCCCTGGGAAATCCGTTTCCTGCTCGATGAGGCGGAACATTGGGCGAAGAGCAACCGGGGCGGCGCGCGCAAGCATGACGATCGCCTGGCGGGCATGACCCAGATCAACGCCTTTTTCGAAAATTCGACGCGCACGCTGCTGTCCTTCGAGATTGCGGGCAAGCGGCTGGGCGCGGACGTGGTCAACATGGCGGCGGCCACGTCCAGCGTGAAGAAGGGCGAGACGCTGATCGACACCGCCATGACGCTCAATGCCATGGCCGCCGACGTGATCGTCATCCGCCATGCCAGTTCGGGCGCGGTCGCGCTGATCGCGGACAAGGTGGACTGTCCGGTGCTGAACGCGGGCGACGGCTGGCACCAACACCCGACACAGGCCTTGCTCGATGCGCTGACCATCCGGCGGCGCAAGGGCGGGTTCGAGGGGCTGATCGTGGCGATCTGCGGCGACGTGCTGCACAGCCGGGTGGCGCGGTCGAACATGCTCTGCCTCGCCGCGCTGGGCGCGCAGGTGCGGGCGGTGGCGCCGCCAACGCTGATGCCGCCCGAGGTCGAGATGCTGGGCGCGACGCCATACACCCGCATGGACGAAGGGCTGGAGGGCGCCGACGTGGTGATGATGCTGCGGCTCCAGAATGAGCGCATGGACGGGGCTTTCATCCCCTCGGCGCGGGAATATCATATGTTCTACGGGCTGACGCCCGAGCGGCTCGCCATCGCCAAGCCCGATGCGCTGGTGATGCATCCTGGCCCCATGAACCGGGGCGTCGAGATTTCAAGCGTGGTGGCCGATCATCCCGAGCGCTCCGCGATTACCGAGCAGGTGGAAATGGGGGTCGCCATTCGCATGGCCTGTCTGGACGTGCTGACAAGAGGCGCGCGGGGTGTGGAGGGATGGCAATGACAAAGCTCGCCATCATCAACGGGAAGCTGGCCGATCCGGCAGGCAAGGATATCGGCAGCGGCGTCATCCTGATCGAAGGCGACCGGATCGTCGCGGCGGGCGATGTGGCCGTGCCGAAGGATGCGGAGGCGATCGATGCGGGCGGACTGGTGGTCGCGCCGGGGCTGATCGATCTGGGCGTCTTTGCGACCGACAAGCCTGCCTTTCATTTCGGCGGGATCACGCGAGCGGCGCTGATGCCGGACCAGTCCTCCCCTCTGGACGATGCAGGCCTCATCCGGCAGGCGACGCGGGCGGGGAAACCGGATTTCTGGGTGCACCCCATCGCTGCGGCGACGCGAGACCTCAAAGGCACCGAACTGGCCGAGATCGGCATGATGCAGGCGGCAGGCGCCAAGGCTGTCGGCACCGGACGCCAGTGGATCGCGGATTCGGGCGTGATGATGCGGGTGCTGTCCTATGCTTCCGGCCTGGGGCTGACCGTCATCACCCATGCCGAGGATGGCGGGCTGGCAGGCAAGGCCGTGGCGACCAGCGGGGAGACGGCGACGCGCCTTGGCCTGCCGCACGCACCCGCCTGCGCCGAAGCCATGGCCATCGCCCGCGACATCATGCTGGCGCGGGCGACGTGCGCGGCGATCCACTTCCGGCTGGTGACGACCAAGGCGGGCTTCGACCTGATCCGCGCCGCCAAGGCCGAAGGGCTGAAGGTAACGTGCGGCATCAGCCCGGCCTATCTGTTCCTGGCCGACAATGCCGTGACCGATTTCCGCACCTTTGCGCGACTCTCGCCGCCGCTGCGGTCGGAGGACGACCGCAAGGCATCGATCGCGGCGGTGGCCGACGGCACGGTCGACGTCATCACCTCCAGCCACGATCCGCGCGGACCGGAGGACAAGCGCCTTCCCTTCGCGGACGCTTCGCCGGGCATGGCAGGGGCGGAAACGCTGCTTGCGCTGTCGCTCAATCTCGTGCGCGAAGGACATGTGTCGCTGGGTCGCCTGATGACCCTGCTCAGCGCCAATCCGGCGAAGATTCTGGGCGTCAATGCGGGCAGCTTCGCGCCGGGCAGCGCGGCGGACCTGATCTTTGTCGATCCCGACATGCCGTGGATCGTCGATTCGACGAAAATGGCCGCGCAGGCAGGGAATACGCCCTTCAATCGCATGCCTGTGCAGGGCCGCGCGCGCAAGATCATGAAGGGTGGCGTTTTCCTCTGATTTCTCCCCTTGCCCTCCCAGGCGGGCCACGCTAAAGCGCCCTCCTTCGCTGGCACAGGCCAAAGTGCAGGAGTGTAGCTCAGCTGGTAGAGCGTCGGTCTCCAAAACCGAATGCCGGGGGTTCGAGTCCCTCCACTCCTGCCAAAGATTTTGCCGCGAAACCTTGATAAACCAAGGGTTCGCGGCTAAGTGCGCAGGCGAAGATGGGTCGCGGAGCAGGCGGCCGCACCCCCGGACGCCAATATGGGCGGGATCGGGAGGGCGGACTGTTGCTTCGCGCTTTGGTGTTTGTTCGAAGGGTTTGAGACAGGCGATGGCGAAGGTTTCTCCGGGCGAATTCGTCAATCAGGTGCGGACCGAAGCCAACAAGATCGTGTGGCCCACCAGCCGCGAAACGATCATGACTGGCGTGATGGTGGTCATCATGACCTCGCTGCTGGGACTCTTCTTCTTCGGCATCGACACCTTCTTCGGTGCGATCGTGCAATGGCTGCTGGCCTTCGCGGCCGGTCAGGCGTGAAGTTTTTGATTGCCGCGATTTCCAAGTAAATCGCTCTGGTTGGGAGTTTGAGACGGTAACATGGCGCGCTGGTACATCATCCACGCCTATTCGGGCTTCGAGAACAAGGTCAAGGAATCGATCCTGTCCGAAGCCGAGCGCATGGGCCTCTCCCAACTGGTCGAGCAGGTGGAAGTCCCCACCGAGACCGTGACCGAGGTGAAGCGCGGCAAGAAGGTGCAGGTCGAGCGCAAGTTCATGCCCGGCTACGTCCTCGCCAAGCTGGCGATGAACGACGACATCTACCACCTCGTCAAGAACACGCCGAAGGTGACGGGTTTCCTGGGTTCGTCGGGCAAGCCGCAGGCGATCAGCGAGGCCGATGCCGCCCGCTATTTCGGCGCCCAGAAGGAAGCCGAGGCCGCGCCCAAGCACAAGGTCAGCGTCGATTACGAAATCGGCGACAGCGTCAAGGTGCTGGACGGCCCCTTCGCGAGCTTCAACGGCACCGTCGAGGAGCTGGATTTCGAAAAGAACCGGGTCAAGGTGTCCGTGTCGATCTTCGGCCGCGCCACGCCGGTCGAGCTGGACTTCGAGCAGGTCGAGCTTTCGAAGTAACGAATTTCCCTCTCCCGCAAGCGGGAGAGGGCAGCGAGACTTACCGAGCCGCAAGGCGAGGTTAGTCGCAGCGGGAGAGGGCATAGCCCCCTCTCCAAATCGGTCTAAGCGGCGAGCCGCCAAGACCTCCTATCCTGATCAGAGTCTCGTGCCTCTGATCAGCCCCAATGGGGCAAGGATAAATGCAGTGCGGGAGGGTTTCTTCGGAAACCCGTCTGACCGCTAAACTTGAACCGGGCGCGTCTTCGGACACGTCCAGCAACAGAGTGAGTGACAATGGCCAAGAAGATTACGGGCTATATCAAGCTCCAGGTGCCCGCTGGAGCCGCCAACCCCTCGCCGCCGATCGGTCCGGCGCTGGGTCAGCGCGGTGTGAACATCATGGAATTCTGCAAGGCGTTCAACGCCTCGACGGAAAAGATGGAAAAGGGCACCCCGCTGCCGACCATCATCACCGTCTATGCGGACCGTTCGTTCAGCTTCGTCACGAAGCAGCCGCCCGCCACCTATCTGATCAAGAAGGCCGTCAACCTGAAGTCGGGTTCCAAGGAACCGGGCAAGGTCGTCGCCGGCAAGATCACCCGCGCCCAGCTGGCTGAAATCGCCCAGGCCAAGATGGTTGACCTGAACGCGAACGACATCGACGCGGCGACGAAGATCATCGAAGGCTCCGCTCGCGCGATGGGCCTCGAAGTGGTGGAGGGCTAAGACCATGGCAAAGCTGACGAAGAAGGCCAAGGTTCTGGCCACCGCCGTTGACAAGGAAAAGCTGCACGGCGTCGACGAGGCGCTGGGTCTGATCAAGACCCACGCGACCGCCAAGTTCGACGAAAGCGTCGAAATCGCGATCAACCTGGGCGTCGATCCGCGTCACGCCGACCAGATGGTCCGTGGCGTCGTCACCCTGCCCGCCGGCACCGGCAAGGACGTCCGCGTCGCCGTGTTCGCCCGTGGCGACAAGGCTGAAGCCGCGACCGCCGCTGGCGCCGACATTGTGGGCGCCGAAGACCTGCTGGAATCGATCCAGGCCGGCAACATCGACTTCCAGCGCGTGATCGCGACCCCCGACATGATGGGTCTGGTCGGCCGCCTCGGTAAGGTTCTGGGTCCCAAGGGTCTGATGCCGAACCCGAAGCTGGGCACCGTGACGCCGAACGTCGCTGAAGCCGTGAAGGCCGCCAAGGGCGGTCAGATCGAATTCCGCGTCGAAAAGGCCGGCATCATCCACGCCGGCCTCGGCAAGGCGAGCTTCTCGGCCGCCGATCTGCGCAAGAATTTCGACGCGTTCGTCGACGCGATCGTCAAGGCGAAGCCGTCGGGTTCGAAGGGCAAATATGTTCGCAAGATCGCCCTGTCGTCCTCGATGGGTCCGGGCGTGAAGGTCGACGTGGCGGAAGTCGCTTCGGTCTGATCTGACGGATTAAACTGATAGGGGAGCCTCCTTCCTCCATGCGGGGAAGGAGGCTTTCTTCTTTTGTGCTACATAGCCTGAACCACAAAGTGCTCCTGCGCAGGAGCACGGCATTTCAAACACCGCCGGGCACTCGCCCAGGAACGGTGTGAACTTCGGGGTGTGTGACCTTGCACCCCGGCTCCCGCAGCAGCCGGAGCACATCAGGTCATCCAGTATCCGTCGGGAATGGCGGGTCGCCTTTTACCGATGGAAAATAGAATGTCTTTCGAACACCTCCCCCCTCTCCTCTCCGACGCGCTGACGCGGAAAGGCTATGAAAATCTGACCCCGGTGCAGGCACAGGTCACCCAGCCCGAAGCCGAAGGGCGCGACCTGATCGTGTCGGCGCAGACCGGATCGGGCAAGACGGTCGCTTTCGGCCTTGCCATGGCGGGCGAATTGCTGGGCGAGCAGAGCCGCCTCCCCGTCGCGGGCAAGCCGCTGGCGCTCGCCATCGCGCCGACGCGCGAACTGGCGTTGCAGGTGAGCCGCGAGCTGGAATGGCTCTATGGCGAGGCGCGTGCCCGCATTGCCACTTGTGTAGGCGGCATGGACGCCGCCAAGGAACGCCGGGCGCTGAGCCATGGCGCGCATATCGTCGTCGGCACGCCCGGCCGTCTGCGCGACCATCTGGAACGTGGCGCGCTCGATCTTTCGGGCCTCAAGACCGTGATCCTCGATGAAGCCGACGAAATGCTCGACATGGGCTTCCGCGAGGATCTGGAGGAGATTCTCGACGGCACACCCGACGAGCGGCGCACGCTGCTGTTCTCGGCCACCATGCCCAAGCCGATCGTGGCGCTTGCCAAGCGCTACCAGAAGGATGCACTGCGCATTTCCACCGTCAGCGACGAGCGCGGCCATGGCGACATCAGCTATCAGGCGGTGACGGTTGCCCCCGCCGATATCGAGAATGCGGTGGTCAACCTGCTGCGCTATCATGAGGCGGAGACGGCGATCCTGTTCTGCGCGACGCGCGACAATGTGCGGCACCTGCACGCCAGCCTAACCGAGCGCGGTTTCGCGGCGGTAGCGCTGTCGGGCGAGCATAGCCAGAATGAGCGCAACCATGCGCTGCAAGCCCTGCGCGACCGCCGGGCGCGGGTCTGCGTGGCGACCGACGTGGCCGCACGCGGCATCGACCTCCCCAACCTCAGCCTCGTCGTGCATGTCGAACTGCCGCGTGATGCGGAGACGATGCAACACCGTTCGGGCCGCACCGGGCGCGCGGGGAAGAAGGGGACAGCCGTGCTGATCGTGCCCTATCCGCGCCGCCGCCGGGTCGAATCCATGCTGCGTGGCGCGAAGATTCCGGTCGAATGGGGCACCCCGCCGAGCAAGGAAGCGATCCAGGAGCAGGACAATGCGCGGCTGCGCGCCAGCCTGATGGAGAAGGCCGAGCTGGACGAGCAGGACTGGGCGCTGGGCGCCGAGCTGCTAGCCGAAAAGTCCGCCAAGGAAATCGCGGCGATGCTGGTGCGCAGCGCCCGTGCCGCCCTGCCCGCCCCCGAGGAGCTGCTGGATGCCAGCGAAGCGCCTGCGCGGCGTGACGGACCGCGTCCGGGCTTTGAGGACACCATCTGGTTCCGCATGGACATCGGTCGCAACCAGAATGCCGATCCGCGCTGGATATTGCCGCTGATCTGCCGTCGCGGGCATGTCAGCCGGGGCGATATCGGCGCGATCCGCATTGCCGCCAATGAGACGATGTTCGAAATTCCCTCCGCCATCGCTTCGAAGTTCGTCGGCGCGGTGCAGCGCACCGGCCAGGCCAATGACGAAGGCGCCGAAGTTGCCATCGAGCAAATCGAGGGCAAGCCACGCGAAATGGCGCGGGAGAATCGGCGCGAAGGACCGCATGGCAAGGGTCGGCCCAATAGCGAGCGCGGCCCGCGCCCACCCGCACATAGCCCGCGGCCCTTCAAGGGCGGCCCCAAGCGCGCTGGGCCTCGCAAGCCTCGCTAAAGCGCGCTGCGTTAAATCCGACGCAGGACGCGCGCACTAAGTTTTGTGATCGCATCGTTTTTGCGCACGATGCTCCAATGTAAAAGGGCCGCTCCTCGATGGAGCAGCCCTTCCTGTTTGCAGGGTCAGCCCGCGCCGCAGAGCGTCAGCATCTTGGCGGCCAGTTCGCGCTCGCCCATGACGACATGGGGGACGCCCAGCCCTTCCAGATGCGCGACTTCCGCGTCCGAATGCGCTCGGGCGATGACTTGGAGGTTCGGGTTCAGGCGGCGCGCATGTTGGTGGATCGCACCGCCTTCAAAACCCTCCGGCACCGCGATCAGCAGGCGGCGGGCTTCGCAAATGCCCGCCGCGGCGAGGTAGCGGTCCTCCAGCGCGTTGCCACGCACCACTGACAGGCCGGCCTCCTCCGCTTCGTCGGCGCGGTCGGCATCGCCCTCCAACACCACGAAGGGGGCTTGCCGCTCGGCCAGCCGGGTAGCGATCAGCTTGCCGACGCGACCATAGCCGACCAGGATGACATGGCCGGCGCGCGGTTTTTCCGGCGCCTTTTCCGGCTTCGCTTCCTCTTCATCCTCCGCCTTGTGGCTGCGCACGATAACCGAAAAGATCAGCGGGTTGAGGAAGATCGATACGATCGCGCCCGCGAGGATCAGGTCGCGCGCCTCGGCGGGCAGCACCCCCAATCCCGTGCCCAATGAGGCAAGGATGAAGGAAAATTCCCCGATCTGCGCCAGGCTCGCCGCGATGGTCAGCGCCGTGTCGCCGGGATGACCGAAGGCGCGAACGATGGCGAAGGCGGCGATGGACTTGCCGACGATGATGATCGCCACGGTGGCGAACAGCGGCAACGGCTGTTCGATCAGCACTGCCGGATTGAACAACATGCCGACCGAGACGAAGAAGAGCACCGCAAAGGCATCCCGCAAGGGGAGCGTTTCCTCCGTCGCCCGGCGGCTGAGCGGCGTTTCGCCCAGGATCATGCCAGCGAAGAAGGCGCCCAGCGCGAAGGACACGTCGAAGGCGACCGCCGCGCCGAAAGCGACGCCGAGGGCGATGGCAAGGACGGCGAGGCGGAACAGCTCACGCGAGCCGCTATGGACGACCCAGTGCAGCGCCCAGGGAATGACGCGGCGGCCGACGACCAGCATCAACGCGACGAAGCCCGCAACCTTGAGAAAAGTAATGAGCAGCGGCGCGAGCAAGGCTCCTGCTCCACCGCCCGCGTCGGCATTGTTCATGATCCCGGCCAGCGCGGGAAGCAACACCAGCGCCAGGACCATCACCAGATCCTCCACGATCAGCCAGCCCACCGCGATACGCCCCCGGTAGGTTTCGACCAGATCCGCCCCTTGCAACGCGCGCAGCAGGACGACCGTACTCGCCACCGAAAGCGAGAGGCCGAAGACCAGCCCGCCCATCAGCGGCCAGCCCATATAATGGGCAAGCCCCATGCCCATCAGTGTCGCCACGGCGATCTGCCCGATGGCGCCGGGCACCGCGATATTCTTGACCGACAGCAGGTCGCGCAGGGAGAAATGCAGGCCGACGCCGAACATCAGCAGGATCACGCCGATTTCCGCCAGTTCATTGGCCAGCCCCGCATTGGCGACGAATCCGGGGGTGAAGGGACCGACGATGATACCGGCGACCAGATAGCCGACCAGCGGCGATAATTTCAGGCGATGGGCGATGGCGCCCATGATGAAGGCAACGACAAGGCCCGCTACGATCGTTCCGATCAGGGGCGTGTGATGGGGCATAGAGTATGTTTTCCCTGGCGCCGCCGGCGGAGTGCACTGAGTTCGTGCGTCCCACCACCGGCAGCTTATCCTATTTTCATTCAGCGACAGCCAGCATGGCCGCCGACAGCAGCGCGCCGGCCGCGCCCAGTCCCGCCAGGACGGCAGGCATGAACCACCGGGGCGGGCGGCGGCGAGACGAATCGTGGTCGCCACTTCGCGATCTTCTGCGGGTCATGAAGAAGCTCCTTTTCCCTGACGGCGGTTCCCAAAGGGTCCGCCCTGAGAGCGATGCGTCAGGAAAAGGCAGGCGGCGCGCGGGCGCGCTGGCGGGAAAGCAGGTGGAAGGGCTTTGGGGACGGGAAAGAAGGAGAAAGGCGACGAGCAGGCAGGAGAAGCGCGGCGCCCGGCGGCAACGCCGCAACAGGCAGAAACCAGATCGCGGCGGACGCCAATGCCGGTGCCCGCCCATCGCCATCCGGCTCGGTCACCCGGAGCGCGATGGGATTCGCATCAGCGCGGGCCTTCAGCACGACGCTGGTGGTCGCCGGGTTGAAGGCGGAGCCGGTGATCCTACTGGACGGCGGCCCCAGGGGCGCCAGGGCGCTCAACAGCGCCACGCCGAGCGACAGCCACAGAGACAGGATGAAGAGCAGGCCGCCCGGCCCGGCTTCATTCCTGTATGGCGTCGGCGTCATGCGTGATAATATCCCTTCCGCGATGCAAGATAGGAACGGATGGGCCGAAAAACCAGCCCTGAAAGCCGGTCGGATGATGGTCGCATTTTCGAACCGAATGACGGCTTTGCCGCTAATCTGAAAATGCTCTTGCCGGTTGACAGAAGCGAGTCATTCCAGTAGCGGGCCACATTCCCGCGCGGGTCGGTAAGGGCTTCATGTCCTCGACGATCTGCGTAAAGCAGATTTGAACGAGAAGAGAAGAGCCATGTTCGCAATCGTGCGCACGGGCGGCAAGCAATATCGCGTCGCCGCCGGAGACAAGATCGTCGTCGAAAAGCTGGCCGGTGAGGCTGGCGACAAGGTGACCCTGGATGACATCCTGTTCGCCGGTGAAGGCAGCGACGTGAAGGACGCAGCCAAGCTGACAGTCGCCGCTGAAATCATAGCGCAGGCGAAGGGCGAGAAGGTCATCGTCTTCAAGAAGCGTCGTCGTCACAACTACCGCCGCAAGAACGGCCATCGCCAGAATCACACGATCCTCAAGATCGTGTCGATCGCCTGAGCCGCAGCTAAGTCACGAGGAGTTTGAGTCATGGCACATAAGAAAGCTGGCGGTTCATCGCGCAACGGTCGCGATTCAGAATCGAAGCGCCTTGGCGTGAAGAAGTTCGGCGGTCAGGAAGTGATCGGCGGCAACATCATCATTCGCCAGCGCGGCACCCGCGTATACCCGGGCCGCAATGTCGGCATGGGCAAGGACCATACGCTGTTCGCGCTCGGTGAAGGCCGCGTGGTATTCCACACCGGCAAGCTCGGCCGCAAATATGTGTCGGTCGACGCTATGGCCGAAGCAGCCGAATAACGGACGATCGATGACGGATCGTCCCTCGCAATCGGGGCGATCCTCCTGGCGGAACGGCTTTTAGTCCACCGTCAGCGTTCGAGGGAAACAAGGGGCGCCCCGTCCGGGAGCGCCCCTTTTTCCATTTGTCGGCGTCTCCCCTCATTTTCCCTCAAGCCTCTGGAACTCCCCCTCCCCCTCGCGCGTCGAGGCGGCGGGCCCAGCCAGAGACAAAGCGTCGTCAAGCCGTAACTTTTTGCGGCCAGAGGCGCGCCAGAAATCAGGAGACGTTTGAATGTTCGCCCGTACCCCTCGCCTGTTGCTGCGGCCCGGCTGGATGGAAGATGCGCCCGCCCTGGCCGAAGCGATCGGTGATCCTTCGATCCTGCGCAACCTGACGCGTGCGCCCGTCCCCTATGCGCAGGCTGATGCCGAGGCTTTCCTTGCCGCGCCGCAGGATCCGCGCCTGCCGCGCCTGCTGGCCTTCACCCGCACCAACGGCGCGCCGCGTCTGGTGGGCGGCTGCGGCATCCATCTGGAGGAGGATGGTACGGCGGAACTGGGCTATTGGATCGCCCGCCCTTATTGGGGCCTGGGTTTTGCCACGGAGGCCGCGCGCGCTGTCATGCACATGGCGCGGGCGTCGGGAATCCGCGATGTCCGTGCAGCCCATTTCACGGACAACCCGGCATCGGGCAACGTCCTGCGCAAGATCGGCTTCCGCTATACCGGACGGATCGAAACGCGCTTCAGCCTGGGCCGGGGCGCCGCGGCGGACTGCCTGATTTTCGAGGAAGGTGAGGCCGCGCGCATGGCGGCGGATTCGTCAATGGACCTTTACGGGGATTCGGTGCCCGCATTGGCCGCCTGATCCTGCAACACCGGGGGAAGCGACGGGCGCTGCTTCCTCCGTCCCCCTCAAAGGGCACCCGCTGGCGGCGCCAGGCGATTCGGCGCTGGACGAACCGATGACGGCTGGGATCGGCACCGCGAAATCGTCACGCGGCGGCTGGTTTTGGCGCTGACGGAAGAAGCGACCGCTTTTACTGAGCGCGTGGTTTAATTTCGCCGCATAAACCGCTATGGGCGCGCCATGCATTTTCTTGATCAAGCGAAGATTTACATCAAATCCGGCTGGGGCGGTCCCGGCGCGGTCAGTTTCCGGCGTGAAAAATATGTCGAATATGGCGGCCCGGACGGCGGCAATGGCGGCAAGGGTGGCGACATCATCTTCGAGGCGGTGGCGGGGCTGAACACCCTGATCGACTTCCGCTACACCCAGCATTTCAAGGCACAGCGCGGCCTGCCCGGCGCGGGCAAGAATCGCTATGGCGCGGGCGGCAACGATCTCGTCATCAAGGTGCCGGTGGGGACGCAAATCCTGTCCGATCCCACGCCCATAGAGGGCACGGAGGATGAAGACGGCTATCCTGAATATGAGGATCAGGAAGTGTTGGCCGACTTCACCGAGGTCGGGCAACGCATCATATTCCTGCGCGGCGGCGATGGCGGGCGCGGCAACCTGTCCTACAAGACCAGCACCAACCGCGCCCCGCGCCAGCATGGGACGGGCTGGCCGGGGCAGGAAATGTGGGTGTGGCTGCGCTTGAAGCTGCTGGCCGACGTGGGCCTGGTCGGCATGCCCAATGCGGGCAAGTCGACCTTCATCAACCAGGTCACCAACACCAAGGCGAAGGTGGGAGCCTATGCGTTCACCACCACCAAGCCGCAGCTCGGCGTCGTGCTGCATCGCGACCGGGAGTTCGTACTGGCGGATATTCCGGGGCTGATCGAAGGCGCCGCCGAAGGCGCGGGCATTGGCGACCGCTTCCTGGGGCATGTCGAGCGGTGCCGGGTGCTGCTGCACCTGATCGATGCGACCGGCGACGATCCGGTCGAACAGTTCCGCATCGTGCAGGATGAACTGGCTGCTTATGGCGGCGGGCTGGACGAAAAGCCGCAGATCGTGGCGCTCAACAAGGGCGATCTGCTGGGGCAGGAATTGATGGAGGACATTGCCGAACAGCTTCGGGACGAGGCTGACGTGGAGGATGTATTCATCATCTCCGGCGCGACCGGCGAAGGCGTACCGGCTCTGCTGGACGCGGTGCTGCCGCTGCTGGACCAGCCCAGCGACGATGAAGAGGAGGATGAGGCCGGTGAGGAAGGCGAGGCGCCGTGGTCTCCGATCTGACCGGCAAATCAGGCTCGCTTCGATCGCTACCCTCGCCCGCCCCCTCCCTGCAAGGGAGGGGAGGAAGATATAGATGACCCATTCCCTCTCCGGCTTTCCGCCGTCTCAAATCCGCCGTCTGGTCATCAAGATCGGGTCCGCGCTGCTGGTCGATCCGCAGGGACAAGTGCGCGAAGCCTGGCTGCGCACGCTGGTCGCGGATGTCGCGGCGCGCAAGGCTGCGGGGCAGCAGATCATCATCGTCTCCTCCGGCGCCATTGCGCTGGGCGCGCGGCGGTTGAAGCTGCCCAAGGGCGGGCGTGGTTCCCTGGAGGATGCCCAGGCGGCAGCAGCGACGGGGCAAATTGCGCTGTCGCAATGCTGGGCGAGCCTGCTGCACGAGAACGGCATCACAGCCGCACAGATGCTGGTGACGCTGGACGATCTGGAGAATCGCCGCCGCTATCTTAACGCCTCCGCCACGTTGGAGAGGCTGATGGCGCTGGACGTCGTGCCGGTGGTGAATGAGAATGACAGTGTCGCCACGGCGGAGATCCGCTTTGGCGACAATGACCGGCTGGCGGCGCGTATCGGACAGGCGGCACGGGCTGACGCAGTTGTGCTGCTGTCGGACGTCGACGGGCTTTACACCGCCAACCCGCATGTCGATGCGAACGCCATGCTGATAGAGACAATCGAGCGCATCGATGCGCGCATTGCCGGGATGGCGGACAGCGGCTCCGCCTCGGGCATGGGATCAGGAGGCATGACCTCCAAGATCGAGGCGGCGCGCATCGCCACGGGGGCTGGCGCGCATCTGGCGATCATCTCCGGCAAGGTGGATTCGCCGCTGTCGCATTGGAGCAATGGCGGCAAAGGCTCGATCTTCCTCGCCGCGCAGGCGAAGGGCGCGCGCAAGGGCTGGCTGGCCGGACGCCTAACGGTGCGGGGACGGATCGTGGTTGATGCCGGGGCCGAGGCGGCGCTAGGGCGCGGCAACAGCCTGCTGCCCGCTGGCGTGGCGCGGATCGAGGGGATTTTCGCCCGCGGCGACGTGGTCGACATATTGGCCGAGGACGGACGGGTGATCGCCCGCGGCCTGATCGAATATGACAGCGATGAAGCGGCGCGCATCGCGGGCAAGCGCAGCGAGGACATCGCCGCTTTGCTGGGGCATCTCCCCCGCTCCGTGCTGGTCCATCGCGATCATATGGCGATGGTCTGATCCATGGCCCTACGCATTGCGATGACGGGCGCGACGGGTTTCGTCGGCGCCGAAACGCTGAATCAGGCCTTGGCGGCGGGACATCATGTCTCCGCCATAACCCGCCGGGCGCAGCCGCCCCGCGCCCATCTGAAATGGGTGCCGGGCGCGCTGGAGGATCGGGCGGCGCTCAACACGCTGGTGCGCGACGCCGATGTGGTGATCCATATCGCGGGCGTAGTGAACGCGCCGGATCGCGAGGGGTTCGAGATCGGCAATGCGCGCGGCACCATGGCGGTGGTCGACGCCATGCGTCAGCGCGGGGTCAAGCGGCTGATCCATGTCTCCTCGCTCTCGGCGCGGGAGCCGGGGCTGTCCGACTATGGCTGGTCGAAGGAACTGGCCGAACGGCATGTGAAGGCGAGTGGGCTCGATTGGACCATTATACGCCCGCCCGCCATCTACGGACCGGGCGACCGGGAGATGCTGGAACTGTTCCGCATGGCCAGGCGCGGGATCATGCTGATGCCTCCGGGTGGGCGGCTGTCGGTGATCGAGGTGAGCGATCTGGCGCGACTATTCCTGACGCTGGCGGTCGAGAAGGATATGAAGAGCCTGACCCATGTCTATGAAGTCGATGACGGCACGCCGGGCGGCTGGGACCATATGGAGTTCGCGCAAGCGATCGCACATGCGGTTGGGCGGTCGGTGCGGACCTTTGCCACGCCGGAATGGATGCTGGGCATGGGTGCGCGGCTGGACCGGATGGTGCGGGGCAGGAATGCCAAGCTGACGCTCGATCGGGTGCGCTATTTCTGCCATCCCGACTGGGTTGTGGCAAAGCGCAAGCAACCGCCCAAGAAGCTGTGGGTGCCCAAAGTGACGACCGAGGATGGGTTGAAGGCGACGGTCGAAGCCTATCGGGCGAAGGGGTGGCTGTAGCGCGGCTTGCCGGTTCGGGTGGAGAGTGGACGGTCTGCTTCGCGCTCTTTCCTTGAAGCGCATCGTGCTCCTGCGAAGGCAGGAGCCCAGTTCTTATGGTGCGATGATCCACAAGCGGCGGAACTGGGTTCCTGCCTTCGCAGGAACACGGATGCGCTCAATGGCAGCTAATGACCATTCCATCCTCAATGAAAATCCCGCGATTGCGGCAATATCCGCACATTGCGCGGATGCCCTGAGGCCCGCGCATGACGCATGCGGGAAGACTCCTCCGCACCTATTTGCGAAAGCCGCGCCAACTCCGCTGTCCGGTCATGCACTCGGGCAGCCATCAGGTGGACGACTCCCTCCTTGCTGCGCTGCACTTCCCCTTCGACCAGCATCAGCCGCGACGCCATGACCGGCCGCCGCTGCATTTCGAACAATCGCGCCCAGAGCAGGATGTTGGTGATGCCCGTCTCATCCTCGATGGTGATGAAGACCGCATTGCCCTTGCCCGGCCGCTGTCGCACCAGCACCACGCCGGCCGTCTTCACCAGCGTCCCGTTTTTCGCCGCCGATGTCTGCGCGCAGCTCAGCACGCCCTCCGCCGCGAAGACCGGGCGCAGGAATTGCATCGGATGCCCCTTGAGCGACAGGCGCGTCACCAGATAATCGGCCTCGACATGCTCGGACAAAGCCATGGCGGGCAGCATCGCATCCGGCTCCTCGCCCAGTTCCCGCGCCTTGGCGGCGGCGAACAGGGGCAATTCATCCGAAGGCGTCCGCCGCGCTTCCCAGAGGGCAGCCCGCCGGTCCTGCCCCAGCGACCGGCAGGCGTCGGCGTCCGCCAGCAACCGCAAGGCCCGCGCCGGCAATCCCGCCCGCCGCGCCAGATCCTCCATAGTGGCAAACAGCCCGTCCGCCCGCGCCGCGACCAGTTGCTTCGCCCAATCCTCGCGAAAACCATCCACCTGCCGTAAACCCAGCCGCAGCGCCAAGGCCCGCCCCTGCCCCTCGCCCCGCTTGCCGTGCCGCGATCGCAGCAACGGTTCGAGCGCATTGTCCCAGCCGCTCATGTTCACATCGACATCATGCACGGTGACGCCATGCTCCCGCGCATCCCGCACGATCTGCGCCGGGGCATAGAAGCCCATGGGCTGCGAATTGAGCAGCGCGCAGGCGAACACGGCGGGTTGATGGCATTTGATCCAGGCCGAGACATAGACCAGCCGCGCGAAGGACAGGGCATGGCTTTCGGGAAAACCGTAACTGCCGAACCCCTCGATCTGCTTGAAGCAGCGCTGGGCGAACTCCGCCTCATAACCGCGCTCGACCATGCCGTTGATCATCTTCTCGCGAAAATGATGGATGGTGCCGACATTGCGGAATGTCGCCATGGCGCGGCGGAGCCGGTTGGCGTCCACGTCGCTGAAGTTGGCCGCCACGATCGCCAGCCGCATCGCCTGCTCCTGGAACAACGGCACGCCCTTGGTCTTGTCGAGGATTTTCTCCAGCTCGTCCTTCGGCCCATGGTCCGGCGCGGGAGAGGGATAAGTCACCTTTTCCTCTCCGCAGCGCCGGCGGAGATAGGGATGGACCATATCGCCCTCGATCGGCCCCGGACGGACGATCGCCACCTGGATGGTGAGGTCATAGAGGGTGCGCGGCTTCAGCCTTGGCAACATGTTGATCTGCGCCCGGCTTTCCACCTGGAACACGCCGATGCTGTCGCCCTTGCACAGCATGTCGTAGACGGCATCGTCCTCCGCCTCCATATCGACCGTCAGTTGATGGTCGCCCAGCCCCTGTTCGCGCATCAGGTCGAAGGCCCGGCGGATGCAGCTCAGCATCCCCAGCGCCAGCACGTCGACCTTCATCAGGCCGAGGGCGTCGATGTCATCCTTGTCCCACTCGATGAAGCTGCGATCCTCCATCGCCGCGTGATGCAGCGGAACCGTCTCGTCGAGCCGGTTCTGGGTCAGCACGAAGCCGCCCACATGCTGCGACAGGTGACGTGGAAAAGGCTGAGACAGCAACTGGTCGACAATCGCCTTCAACTGCACGATCTGCGGATTGTCGAGCGCAAAGCCCGCCTCCAGGATCCGCGCATCGCCCATGTCGCCGGAATAGCTGCCCCAGACCGTGCTGGACAGACGCGTCGACACATCCTCGCTGAGGCCCAGCACCTTCGCCACTTCCCGCACGGCGCTGCGCGAACGGTAATGGATGACGGTCGCGGCGATCCCGGCGCGATGGCGGCCATAGCGCTCATAGATATATTGCATGACCTCCTCGCGCCGCTCATGCTCGAAATCGACGTCGATATCGGGCGGCTCGTTGCGCTCTTCGGATACGAAGCGGGAAAAGAGCAGGTCATGCTTGCGCGGATCGACGGAGGTCACGCCCAGCAGGAAGCAGACCATGCTGTTCGCCGCCGAACCCCGGCCCTGGCAGAGGATGCCCTTCGTCCGGGCAAAGGCCACGATGTCGTGAACGGTCAGGAAATAATAGGCATAGTTGCGCTTGGCGATCAGTTTGAATTCTTCCTCCAGCGATTCCCGCACCTTCCGGGGAATGCGCGGGCCATGGCGAGCATGGGCGGCCGACCAGGTCAGTTCCTCCAGCCATTGCTGCGCCGTCCAGCCCTCCGGCACCGGCTCATGGGGATATTCATAGGCAAGTTGGTCGAGCGTGAAATGCACCTGACTTAAGAAACGCCCGCTTTCCGCTACCGCCTCCGGACAATCGCGGAACAGATGGGCGATTTCGGCAGGGCTATGGACATGCCTTTCCGCATTCGCCTCCAACAGCCGCCCCGCTTTGGCGATGCCGGTACCTTCGCGGATACAGCTCAACACATCCTGCAAGGGGCGCTGCGCTGGACTGGCATAGAGGGCGTCCATGGTCGCGAGCAAAGGCACGCCCGCCGCCGCCGAAAACGCCTTGAACCGCGCCAGCCGCCGCGTATCCCGTCCATCCCGACCCAATGCCGCCGCCAGCCAGACCCGGCGCGGCGCCAGGCGCCACAATCGGACCAGAAGCCCCTCCAGATCGGCCGGAGGCGGCGGCGGCACAAGGCTGAGATGGCCCTGCCTGATCGCCTCCTTCGGCGGCCGGTCATCATAATCATATTCCACCGGCTTGCGATGCGCGGTCTGCTCGGTGGCGGTGGAACAGGGCATCACGATCAACAGCAGATCGTCGAGATAGGCGGTCAGATCCTCATAGCGCAGGATGCAGTCGCCCTTCACCGACCGGAGATTGCCGACGGTCAGCAATTTGGTGAGTTCGCCCCAGCCCCGCCGCGTCGCGGGATAGGCGACGATGTCTGGCGTGCCGTCGGCAAAGACCAGCCGCGCC
This sequence comes from Sphingobium sp. SJ10-10, assembly GCF_036038995.2. Lineage (NCBI taxonomy): Bacteria > Pseudomonadati > Pseudomonadota > Alphaproteobacteria > Sphingomonadales > Sphingobiaceae > Sphingobium > Sphingobium sp. SJ10-10. The sequence continues at coordinate 246,691 of NZ_CP158132.1, read as the reverse complement.
CCGACGATCAGCCGCAGATCGGTCCGGCAGGCGCGTTCCTCTTCATCGCTGAGTTCCAGCGGCTGGCCTGCTTCCTTGCGCGCTTCCAGCAGCGCCTCGCGCATCCGTTCGGGCCAGCGCTTGCGTGCGACATGGGCGCGGACCACGCCGGCGACCGTGTTGCGATCGGCAATACCCAGACCCTGAAGGCCCAGCATGATAGCACGCGTCACCATGTCCTGCGCATGGGACGCGCCGCGCAGGAAGGAGAAATTGGTCGCGGCCACCAATTCGGCAAAGGGTGGAGCCTCTGTCGGCGGGGATTGGCCCGGTGGTTTACGCCGCGCCTTCTCCCGCACGGCTTCCAGCGCCTCCCGCTCCCGCCGGTCGATGGATTTGGGTTTTGCCGGATCGGGTCCGCTGCCCCGTTTCATGCGAACAGGCCATGGATATACCAGCCCGGATGCACCGCTTCGGTCCCGTAAAGCCCGTGGCGGAAAATCCAGTAGCGCCGCCCGCGTGCATCCTCGACCCGGTAATAGTCCCGCGTCAGCCCGACGCTTTCCCCCTCCAGCGCGCCGTCCTTGGCCGTCCACCATTCGGGCGCGATGCGTTCGGGGCCTTCATAGCGCGTCACTTCATGCAAAGCCCGCCGCCAACGGAAGCGATGCGGCGGACCATCGGGCACTTCCGCCACCACATCGATCGGCTGGGGCGGGTCGAACAGATGCAGCGGGCGCAGGGGCGGGTCGCCTGCCTCCTGGCTTTGCGGCCAGTTCATGGGCGCGCGGCTTTCCATGGCGGGCAGGGCAAGCTGGGCCTGTTCGGGAATATGGCTGTCACTTGGATGAAGCCGCTGGATGCGCGCCCGCCCCGCCCGGATCGACAGCCGGTCGACCAACGCCGCAACGCTTTCTTCGCGACGCGCCTCCCCCCCTTCCAACGCCAATTGCGTCGGCGCCATCGGTTCGGCCTGCGGCACGGTGAGGCGCAGCATGTCGAAGCCGAAACCCGGATCGAGCGGATCGGACAGCGCATCGATCCGCTCCTGCACCAGCCGCATGATCGCGGGCGCGTCGCGCACCGGCAGGCTGGTTTCGACCCGCAGCGGAAAGGCGAGGCCATCGCTGCGGAAGAACAGCGCTTCGAACCGCCGTCCGCCTTGGCCGCGTTCACCCAGCCGCTCCCCCGCCTCGATCGCCATCTCTTCCAGCACTTGCAGGGCAAAGACGGTGCTGCCCATCGGTTCGGCAAAGCGCCGTTCGATCCGGATCGCCGGGCGTGGCCGCCGGGGCGCAAGCGGCCGCCGTCCCAAGCCAAGCAGGCCATGCAGCGCATCCACCGCTTCCTCACCGAAGCGCGACGCCAGGACCGCCGCCGGTCGCGCCGCCAGATCGCCCACGGTACGCAGCCCCGCCCGGCGCAGCGCCACCGCGCTTTCCTCATCCAGCCGCAATGCCTCCACCGGCAGACGCCGCAGCGCCGCATCCTCATCCGCCGCAGCGCCGACCGGAAAACGGCACAGCGCATGGGCGCCCTCCGCCGTTCCGGCGAGGGCGTGGCGCACCCGCATGCCATGGCGCTCCAGCCGCTCCGCCGCCTCCCGCGCCAACATGTCCTCCCCGCCCCAGAGATGCGCGCAACCCGTAATGTCGAGCATCAGGCCGAAGGGGGAATCGAGCGCCGCAACCGGCGTATAGCGGGCGCAACCATCGCACAGCCGCTCCAGCCAGTCCTGATCGCCATGAGGATCGGCATCGAACATGCGCAGGCCAGGTTCCCGCGCACGCGCGTCGGCCAGCGTCATGCCGGGCGTCAGGCCCAGCGCCAGGGCATCGGCGTCCAGCGTCGCCAGCCGCATCGCGCCACGCACCTGCTCGATGATCACCGCAGGCCCATCGCCCTGCGCTGCCCAGAGGTCAGGCCGCGCGATCCGCAGCCGGTCGACCGGCAGAAACGGAAACCACAGCGCCAGATAGCGGCGCTTGCCGATCGCGTCCTCCGCCATTCTGTCTCCTGCCATCCTGTTCCCTGCCACTCTGGCCAAGGTCATGGCGTTCATCGCGCCCACCTCCACTCTCTTCAAACATGCCCCGGCCATTGTCCCAGACCAGCCGCCAGCCCAGCCCATCCCGCCCCGCCCGCCGCCGCAACAAGCTGAGATCGAAGGCGCACATGCCCGGCCCGTTCCCCGGCACGGGCAACGAAGGGGCCGCCGCCACGCGCCAGCGCGTATCCGCCGCGCTCGGCGCCGGATCGCCGCCCACCCGCAACATGAAGGCCGTCACGCCCGATGCCTCCGCCGCCAGCGCCAACCGCCGGCTGGCCGTCAGGTCGAGCAAGGGCGCGGAGCCACGCAGTTCGACCACCAGCCCGCCCAAGGCCGGACAGCGCAGCGCATCCACCGCCGCGCGCAACAGCATCCCGTCATCGGCCATCACGCCGATCACCAGCCGCTCGGGATCGACTCCCAGCGCCGCCAGTCCCGGACCATAGGGCATGCCCCCTGCCCTCCCCGCCGCCACCGTCCGCAGCCAGAGCAGAGGCGCATCCACCGCCGCCAGCCGCGCCAGGATCAGCGCCAGCCCTGCCCCCGCCGCCGCTTCCTCCACCGCAGCGAAGAATTCATGCACCCGGCCACGCGCCAACCCGCCATCCAGCGCTTGGTCGATCGCCGCATGGCCGGTTTCCACCCGCGCATGAGGCTGCGAGGCTGGAACGCCCTCCAGCGATGCGATATGCCGCCTGAGGGCGGCGAGGGTCTTCACCGACTCGACCATATTATTTGTTCCTGATTTGTTCTTTTCGGCGCAATGACAGGCGCTGTCAATCGAGCGTGGTAGCCCGATCCAGAAAATGCGCGAGGCGGCGCGTCTGCCGGTCCATCAGAGGTTCAAGGATGAGTCCGCCCGTTCGGCACTGTCGTCCCGGGCAGGATGACGGGCTGATATCCCAAGACCGATAATTGAACCGAAACCGACCTATTCGGCTTCCGCAGCTTTGCGCGACCGGCGTTCTGCCACGAATTCGCTGATCGCCTGACCGCTGGCATTGAGCAGCGGATAGGTGCGCGCATCGGACAGCCAGTCCGGGCGGCGCGCGCCGCTGCCGTAGAAAGTGTCGTAGACGAGGCTGAACGCCAGAAACACCAGAGTCGCGCCGATCAAGCCCTTGACCGCACCAAAGCCCGCGCCCAGCACCCGGTCGACGGGACCGAGCACCGACTGGCGCGTACGACGGCCGATCGCATGGGCAAGCAGCTTGCCCGCGCCGAAGGTAATGCCGAACACCAGCGCGAAAGCGAGTACCGCCGCGCCGCTGGTGCTGCCGACGAAGGGCGTGACCAGCTCCGTGGCCGAAGCGTGGAACAGGCGGATTGCGAAGATCGCCAGCACCCAGGCGATCAGCGACAGCGTTTCCTGCACGAAACCGCGCATCAGACCCAAGATCGCGCAACCGCCGATCAGGAGCAGGACGAGAATATCGATCGCGTTCATCGCGTTGCTGGCTATCCGCGCCCGAGCATCTGGTCAACAAGTTGCGCGAGGGCGCGATAGCCGCTGACGGAAATGCCCTTAACCCCATCGGCCACGGCGGCGGGCACGAAGGCGCGGTTGAAGCCCAGCTTGGCAGCTTCGCGCAGGCGGAGCGGCGCATGGGCGACCGGGCGGATCTCCCCCGACAACGCGATTTCACCGAAGAGCACGACATCGGCGGGAACCGGGCGTTCCGACAGCGCGGACATCAGCGCGGCGGCGACGGCCAGGTCGGCGGCGGGGTCCGACAGGCGATAGCCACCCGCGACGTTCAAATAGACTTCACAGGTCGAGAAACTGAGCCCACAACGCGCCTCCAGCACGGCAAGCACCATGGCAAGCCGCCCGCTGTCCCACCCGACCACGGCGCGGCGAGGGGTAGCGCCGCTGGAGAGGCGGACGACCAGCGCCTGTATCTCCACCAACACCGGGCGCGTGCCTTCCAGCGCCGGAAAGACGGTAGCGCCTGTTACCGTTTCATCGCGGTGCGTCAGGAACAGGGCGGAAGGATTGCTCACTTCCTCCAGCCCCTCCGCCACCATGGCGAAGACGCCGATCTCGTCCGTGCCGCCGAAGCGGTTCTTGATGGCGCGCAGGATGCGATATTGATGGCTGCGTTCGCCCTCGAAGCTCAGCACCGTGTCGACCATATGTTCCAGCACGCGCGGTCCCGCGATGCTGCCATCCTTGGTGACATGGCCGACGAGGATCAGCGCCGTGCCGCGCTGCTTGGCGAAGCGGATCAGTTCCTGGCTGGAAGCGCGCACCTGGCTCACCGTGCCAGGCGCGCCTTCGATCAGATCGCTGTGCATGGTCTGGATCGAATCGATGATGAGCAAGGCGGGCGGCGTTTCCTCTCCCAAGGTCGTCAAAATATCGCGGACGGAGGTGGCGCTGGCGAGTTGCACCGGCGCATTGCCCAGACCCAGCCGCTGGGCGCGCAAGCGGACCTGATCGGCCGCTTCCTCGCCGCTGATATAGGCGACGCGGTGTCCCGCCGTGGCGATGCGAGCGGCGGCCTGGAGCAACAGCGTCGACTTGCCGATGCCGGGGTCGCCGCCGATCAGCGTGGCGGAGCCGGAGACGATGCCGCCGCCCAAAGCGCGGTCGAACTCCGCAATGCCGGTGCTGGTGCGCGGCGGCAATTCGACCTTGTCGTCCAGGCCCACCAGCCTCAGCGCACGGCCGCCGCTGTGCAAATCATGCCGTGCGGAAAAAATCGTTTCGGCCACTTCCTCGACGATGCTGTTCCATTCGCCGCAATCGTCGCATTGTCCCTGCCAACGGTTTGAAACAGTGCCGCATTGCTGACAGACGAATTTGCGCTTTGCCTTTGCCATGGGGCACGCATATCAGAACATATGCGGAACACAAATCCCCTTTGCATCTTCCCATGGAAACCGGGCGCGGAGTGGGGCATTGTTTCGACATGAAGACCGTTCGTGTCGCGAGCTATAATATCCGCAAGGCCATAGGCACCGACCGCCGCCGGGTTCCGGAACGGGTGATCGACGTGCTGAACGAACTGGACGCCGACATCATCGCGCTGCAGGAGGCGGACCGGCGCTTCGGCGTACGGTCGGCGGCGCTGCCGCCCTGGCTGCTGGAGAGCATCAGCCCCTACAAGCCGGTGCCGCTCAACGTGCATGTCGATTCCATGGGCTGGCACGGCAATGCCATATTGGTGCGCAAGGAAGCGCAAATCGGCACGCATGACGTGCTGCACCTGCCCTGCCTGGAACCACGCGGCGCCACCATGGCGGAGGTGACGCTGGGCAAGGCGAGCCTGCGCATCTTCGGCATGCATCTCGACCTGTCGGGGCTGTGGCGGCGCAAGCAGGCGGCGGCGGTGATCCACGCGGCGGGCCTGCGCGACACCATGCCGACGGTGCTGATGGGCGACCTCAACGAATGGAGCGCCGAACGGGGCTGCCTCGCGGATTTCGCGCGGCATTACAGCTTCGCGCCCTGCGGCCGGTCCTTCCATGCGCGGCGGCCGGTGGCGCGGCTCGACCGCATCATGCATTGCGGGCAGTTGAAGCTGGCCGATTGCGGCGTGCATGAAAGCGCGGCGGCGCGACGGGCTTCGGACCATCTGCCGATCTGGGCAGAGTTCAAGCTGGGGTGATGCGCGATTCCCGTGGGACAAACGCGCATACCCATCAACGCTCTCTCGACAAGCGGCTCTTGCTCTGCAACTCTCAACCCCATGAAAGAGCGGGAACTCAGGCTCGCACTGGTCTGCTATGGCGGGATCAGCCTGGCCGTCTACATGCACGGCATCACCAAGGAAATCTGGCATCTGGCTCGGGCCAGCCGGGCTTTTCATGACGGCGCGCCATCGGGCAACAGCAGCGAGGCGGTCTATCGCAAACTGCTGAAGGATCTTGAACAGGCCTGCGGCGTCAAATTGCGCGTGATGCCCGATATCATCGCGGGCGCGAGCGCGGGGGGGATCAACGGCATCTTTCTGGCGCAGGCGATCGAGACGGGCCAGTCGCTCGACCCGCTGACCGACATGTGGCTGGACAATGCCGATGTCGAAAGGCTGCTCGATCCCGACGCCCGGCCCGCCCGGCGGATCACCAAATTCTGGGCGACCCCGCTCGTCTGGATGGCGGCGCGGCATCCGGGCGACACGGTCGAGCGCACCGTCGCCCCCGACACGCGGGAGGAGGTGCGGCACAAGCTGTCGCACTTCATCCGCTCCCGCTGGTTCGAGCCGCCCTTTGGCGGCGAAGTCTTCACCGCCATGATCCTTGACGCCTTCGATGCGATGGAGGCGACCGGGCGCGGCCCCGCGCTGCTGCCCGCCGGTCATCCGCTAGACCTGTTCGTCACCGTCACCGATTTCGAAGGGCATCCGCAGAGCCTGAACCTCCACAGCCCGCCGCAGGTGGTGGAGACGGAGCATCGCCTGTCGATCGGCTTTCGCGCCCATGGTCAGAGCGGTCGCTGCCTTGCCGACCCGGCCGAACTGGTCTTCGCGGCGCGCGCGACCGCCAGCTTCCCCGGCGCTTTCCCGCCCTTCACCGTGCGCGAGTTGGACCGGGTGCTGAAACGCCGCCATCGCGCCTGGCCGACGCGGGACGCCTTCCTGACGCGCGCCCTGCCCCGCCACGCCGCGCGGGGCCGCGTGGAGGATGCCGTGCTGATCGACGGATCGGTGCTGGCCAACGCCCCCTTCGCGCAGGCGATCGGCGCGCTCAAGAACCGTCCCTCCCGGCGGGAGGTCGATCGGCGCTTCGTCTATATCGACCCCAAGCCCGGCCACCGCTCGATCCAGCTCAACCGGCAGGGCGAGGCGGAGGAGGCGCCTTCGGGCGAGGAGGCGCTCCTGCCTGGCTTCTTCCGCACCATATTCGGCGCCTTGAGCGACATTCCTCGCGAACAGCCGATCCGCGACAATCTGGAGGCGATCGACCGGCACAGCGCCCGCATCCGGCGCATGGTGCGCATATTGAACGCGCTGCGGCCGGGGATCGAGGCCGAGGTGGAGGGCACCATCGGCGGTATGCTGTTCCTCGACCGGCCGACGCCAGCGCGGCTTTCCGCATGGCGCGGCAAGGCGCAGCAGCGGGCGGCCAACTCCGCCGGTTTCGCCTTTCCGGCTTACGGGCATCTCAAGCTTTCCGGCATTGTCGAGGATCTGGCCGATCTGCTGTTCCGCCTGAGCGGGGAGGAAAGCCCGCTGATGCGCGAAAGCTACCGCCAGTCGCTGTGGAGCCATGTGCGCGCGATCGGTGCGGATCGATTGACCGAGGATGTCGGTCCCGCCTCCGCCCCGGTCGGCTTCTTCCGCCAGCATGACCTGCCCTTCCGCATTCGCCGCCTGCGTTTTCTGGCGCGGCGGCTGGCCGAGACGCTGGAGGTGGAGACGACCACGGATGATGCCATCCTCCAGAAGATGCACGACGCCATCTATGCCGCCCTGTCGCATTATACCGAATGCGAAGGCGTCGATTTCTATAATGGCGAAATCCGGGCAGCGGCGCGAGAGGTGCCCAATGATCCGGGCGCCGCGCTGGAGGCGGTGGCGCAACTGCGGGGCTTGCGCGAACGCGACGAGGCGGCGGACATGATGCTGGCCGACGCGCTGGCGGCGCTGCCCAAGGCGGCGCGGCGCACCATGCTGCTCGCCTATCTCGGCTTTCCCTTTTACGACATCGCGACGCTGCCGCTGCTGCAAGGCCATGGGATGGACGAATATGATCCGGTCAAGGTCGACCGGATTTCGCCGGAGGATTGCAGCGCGATCCGGCCCGGCGGGGCGGAAGCCACGCTGAAAGGCATTGAGTTCAACAATTTCGGCGCCTTCTTCAGCCGCGCCTATCGCGAGAATGATTATCTCTGGGGGCGGCTCCATGGGGTGGAGCGGCTTCTGGATATCGTAATTTCGGCATTGCCTGCGGCAAGCCGTCTTTCGCAGGAGGCGGTGCATCAGTATAGGCGGACCGCTTTCCTGGCGATCCTCGATGAAGAGGAAAAGCGGCTGGACCATGTCGCTGATCTGATCGCCAGCTTGCGAGAGGAGATTGGGTGAACGCAGGCCGGACGCTGTTTCCGATGATGGTGCTGGCGCTGGTTGCCGGTTGTTCTCCAGCCCCCGACGAGCAGGTGAGCGCGAGAGAACGGCCTGGTGAACGGGCCGCCCTGCCCGATTCGTCGTTGACGCGGGATGCTCCGTTGCCCCGCGAAGCGGCGGCTCCGGCATCAGCCCCCGCCATTCTTCCCGACATCGATCCCGCCCTTATCGATATGCAAACGGCGCAAGGCGGTGAACGGAAGGCCGCACGCCACGCACCCCCCGCCGATCCGACCAGTAAAACGCTATCGCAGTCGCTGCCGACAAAGCCATCCGCGGCCAACATCCGGCCCACCGCCTATGTCCCGGACCTGCCACCCTCTGACGGCGCGGCCGACGCCCAGCCCTTTCCCGATGAGGTGACGCGCTACATGGTGGACCGCGACAGTTGCGACCATTTTCGCGGCGAGGAAGCCTATGATGTGGAGCGGCTTGCTTATTTGCAGGAGAATATAGCGGAGCTTTGCACGGGCACCGACGCCCGGCTGGCGCTGCTGCGCCAGCTTTATGCCCGCGACCCGGCGGTCATGTCCGCGCTCAGCGGCTATGACGACCGGATCGAGGGCAACGCATCGCAATAGCGCTTACAGCAGAGCGTCGATCTGCGTGGCGAGGTCGATGTCGCGGCGCGACAGGCCGCCCGCATCATGGGTGGTCAATATGATGTCGACACGGTTGTAGACATTCGACCATTCGGGATGATGGTCCGCCTTTTCCGCAAGCAGCGCCACCTGCGTCATGAAACCGAAGGCGGCGGTGAAATCCTTGAAGGTGAAGAGGCGGCGGATGCCGTCAGGGTCTTGAACGGCCGTCCATTCGGGCAAGTTCCTGAGCGCCAGAGCGCGTTCCTCTCCATCTAGTTTCGCGATCATCTCTTTTTCCTGACTTTTCCCCGCCTCATCCGACGGCGTTAACCCATTTTCCGGTGCGTCGAGAGTTTGCAGACGATTCGGAACATGCTTTATGTCTTCCCTATGCATGATGCCGGTCAACCACCCCGATTTGCGCCGACGCGCGAGGATATCGAAAAGCTGGCGCTGAAGGCGCTGACGCGCCTGCCCGAACCGTTCCGGTCGCATCTTTCCGACGTCGTGCTGTTCGTTGAGGAATTTGCCGATCCCGGAATACTCAAGGAGATGGAGATCGACGATCCCTTCGGCCTCACCGGCCTCTATTCCGGCCGACCAGTGGGGGAAGCGGCGCAGACCGGCGACATGCCGCCGACCGTGCACCTGTTCCGCCGTCCGCTGCTGGACGAATGGGTGGAAACCGGCGTGCCGCTCGACATGCTGATCACCCATGTGGTGGTGCATGAAATCGGCCATCATTTCGGCCTGTCCGACCTCGACATGCATGTCCTGGAGGACATGGTCACCCTATGAGCCGGGTGGGATTGCACCTGTCGGGCGTCGCCTGCGTGCGCGGCGGGCGGTTGCTGTTCCGCGGCGTCGATCTTGCCATGGAGCCGGGCGGCAGCGCGCTGCTGAAAGGGCCGAACGGCATCGGCAAGTCCAGCCTGATGCGGATCTGCGCCGGGCTGCTGCGCGCTTCGGCGGGAACGGTAGATCGCCATGGCCGGGTGGCGCTGACCGACGAACGGCTGGCGCTGGACATGGAACAGCCGCTCGGCGCGGCGCTCGGCTTCTGGGCGCGGCTGGATGCGGCGGCGCCGGGCGCGCTGGACGCGGCTTTGGCGGCGATGGCGCTGGAGCCGCTCCGCCAGGTGCCGGTGCGCATGCTGTCGACCGGCCAGCGCAAGCGCGCCGCGCTGGCGCGGGTAATCGCGGGCGGCGCGCCGATCTGGCTGCTCGATGAACCGGGCAACGGGCTGGACGATGCGGCGTTGGAATTGCTGGGCGATGCTGTGGCGGCGCATCTGGCCAAGGGCGGGATCGTGGTCGCTGCGTCGCACCAGCCGCTGCCGCTGGCGACGCCGGTGGTGATGGCGATGGCCGATTTTGCTGCGGTGGAGGAAGCCGCATGAACATCCTCCTGACGCTGGCCGGCCGGGATTTGCGGCAGGCCTGGCAGTCCGCCGGGCTGTGGCTGCCCGTTGCCTTTCTGTTACTGGTGGCCAGCCTCTATCCCTTTGCGGTGGGCCCCGATGCAGCCTTGTTGCGGCGGACTGGCGGCGGCATGCTGTGGATCGCGGCGCTGCTCGCCAGCCTTTTGCCGGTGGACCGGCTGGTGGCGCCGGACAGGGACGCGGGCGTGCTCGATCAGATCGCCCTGCGTGGGATCGGAGAAGAGATGGTCGTGCTGGCGCGGCTGATCGCGCATTGGCTGGGTTTCGGCCCGGCGCTCATGATCGCGACCCTGCCCGCCGCTGCCCTGTTGAAGCTGGACGGGGCGACCATCGGCTTGCTGGAGGCGGGACTGCTGATCGGCACGCCTGCGCTGGCGGCACTGGGGCTGCTGGTGGCGACATTGACCGCCGGGCTGCGGTCGAGCGGCGCGTTGGCGGGGCTGCTGGCGCTGCCGCTGGCCGTGCCGCTGCTGATCTTCGGCGCGGGAACGCTGGGTGACGGCAGCGGCGCGGCGCTCAAATTTCTGGGCGCGGCATCGCTGCTGCTGGTCGCGATCACGCCTTTTGCCGGCGGTGCTGCGATCCGGGCGGGGCGGGAATAAGCGGGACGGTTTCGGGTGGACGATCTGCTTCACGCTGCCTTCCTTGAAGCGCATCGCGCTCCTGCGAAGGCAGGAGCCCAGTTCCTACCGTGCGATGATCCACAAGCGGCGGAACTAGGTTCCTGCCTTCGCAGGAACACGGATCAATCAATGGCTTACATTGCCAAAACTCGACAACCGAGTGCCATTAGGCCAAAGGTTCGGACATGATCGCCGCTCTCGCCTCCCTTCTCTTCATTCTCATCTGGTCGACCGGCTTCATCGTCGCGCGGGCCATAGTACCCCATGCTGCGCCGGAACTGGTCCTTACCGTGCGGCTGACGCTAACGACGCTGCTACTGGCGGGAGCCGCGCTTTATGCACGGCAAGCCCTGCCTCGCGGACGGCGGTTGGCGTTGCACCTGGCGGCTGGGGCGATGCTGCACGGCTTTTACCTGACGCTCAGTTGGTGGGCGGTGAACAACGGCATGCCCGCCGGAATCATAGCGCTGCTGGGGGCGCTGCAACCGCTGATGGTCGCGGTGGCGAGCGTCGCCTTGCTGGGGGATCGGTTGCCGTCACGCGCCTGGACCGGGCTGGCAATCGCGATCCTTGGGGTCGGCTGCGTGCTGCTTCCCGCGATCGGGCGGACGGGCGCAGGATCGATCACGATATGGCCTGCATTTGCCGGAATGGTGGCCGTGCTGGGCATGGCGGGCGGCACGCTGATCCAGCGCGGGGCAATTGCCGGCGACGGCATCGCGATTTCAGGCGCGGTGCAGAATGCGGGCGGCGCGCTGGTCGCGCTGACAGCGGCACTGATCGTGGGCGAATATCGTTGGGACGGGAATCCCATCCTCTGGCTGGGTCTGGGCTGGTCGGTGCTGGGCCTGTCGGCGGGCGGGCTGTCGCTGCTGGTGTGGCTGGTGCGGCATCAGGGGCCGACGCGCATGTCGATGCTGTTGCTGCTGGTGCCGCCGCTCGCCGCCATCGAGGCTTGGCTGCTGTTCGGGGAGCGGCTGGGGCCGGTGCAGATCATCGGCTTCGCGCTGGCGCTCGGCGGGGTGATGCTGGGCCGATCGACACGGCCCGCGCGCGGTCAGGAAATCACCGAACCGGCCTGACCTCAACCCTGCTGTTCGCGCAGCCGCTCATGATGACGGATCACCTCATCGATGATGAAGCGCAGGAATTTCTCGGTGAAGTCGGGGTCCAGATTGGCGTCGGTCGCAAGTTGGCGCAGGCGCGTGATCTGGCGTTCCTCCCGGCCCGGATCGGCGGGGGGCAGGTCGTGGGTCGCCTTGTGCTCCCCGACGGCCTGGGTGATCTTGAACCGCTCGGCCAGCATGAAGACCAGCGCCGCGTCGATATTGTCGATGCTCTCGCGATAGCGCTTCAAAGTCTCGTCCACTGTGGTCCTCCGATCCATTGGGAGGCTTTTTGCCGCTTCCGCACGCCCGCGCAAGCTATTCCCGCTTGCCTTTAGCATTTTGGCCCGCCACATGGCGCTTGTCATGACAGCATCCGCCACCGGCAATGTCCATCCCATCGGCCGCGCCAACAGCGCGCCTTCGCTCGCCCCCATGATGGCGCTGGTCGCTGAGGGCATGAATCAGGTGAATGCCGTCATCCTGGACCGGATGCAGTCGCGCATTCCGCTGATCCCCGAACTGGCGGGCCATCTGATCGCGGGCGGCGGCAAGCGGATGCGGCCGATGCTGACTCTCGCCTGCGCCGATCTGGTCGGCTATGCCGGGTCGCGCCATTACAAACTGGCCGCCGCCGTCGAGTTCATCCACACCGCGACCCTGCTGCATGACGATGTGGTCGACGGGTCGGGGCTTCGCAGGGGCCGCAAGACCGCCAATATCATCTGGGGGAACAGCGCTAGCGTGCTTGTGGGTGATTTCCTCTTCTCCCGCTCCTTCGAGCTGATGGTCGAGGCGGAATCGCTCAAGGTGCTGAAGATCCTCTCCAACGCCTCTGCCGTAATCGCGGAGGGCGAGGTCAACCAGCTCACCGCCCAGCGCAAGATCGACACCAGCGAAGAGCAATATCTCGACATCATCGGCGCCAAGACCGCCGCACTGTTTGCCGCCGCGTGCCGGATTTCCGCCGTGGTGGCCGACCGCAACGAGGCGGAGGAGCAGGCGCTCGACGTCTATGGCCGCAATCTGGGCATCGCCTTCCAGCTCATCGACGACGCCATCGACTATGAGTCGGACGGTGCGACCATGGGCAAGGATGCCGGAGACGATTTCCGCGACGGCAAGGTGACGCTGCCGGTGATCCTGGCCTATGCGCGCGGTTCGGACGAGGAACGCGCCTTCTGGAAGGCCGCGATCGCGGGCAACCGGGTGAGCGACGAGGATCTCGCTTATGCGACCGGCCTGCTGCGCAAGACGGGCGCGATTGCGGATACGCTGGCGCGGGCGCGGCATTATGGCCAGCGGGCGATCGACGCGCTCGGCATGTTCGACAATGGCAAGGCCAAGGCAGCGCTGACCGAAGGGGTCGAGTTCGCGATTGCGCGAGCCTATTGAGGGTTTTGGCAGGCCAGTTCGTTTCAATTGTCGTGTTCCTGCGTAGGCAGGAGCACGGTGCGCTTCATTCCGCCAAGACTGCCCGCCACCCATGATCCCCTCCCCTGAAACCATCGCCTTCCTCATGGCCGCCGCGCTGATGGCGGGGTGCATCGACGCGATGGCGGGCGGTGGTGGACTGATCGCCTTGCCCGCCCTGCTAGCCGCCGGAATCCCGCCCGTGGCGGCGGTCGCGACCAACAAGCTGCAATCCTCGCTCGGCACTTTGGGTGCCTGCATCGCCTATGCGCGGGCGGGACATATGGACCTCAAGGCCTATCGCTGGCCGCTGATCGCCGCCTTTGTCGGCTCGGCGGGCGGAGCGTGGTTGCTGCAGAGGATCGATCCGTCCATCCTCGCCGGACTGATGCCCGCGTTGCTGATCGCGCTGGCCGCCTATTTCACCTTTTCGCCCAAGATCAGCGAAATGGACCGGCACCAGCGGGTCGGCATCGTGATCCTCAGCCTGCTGATCGGCGCGATCGGCTTTTATGACGGCTTTTTCGGGCCGGGCGCTGGGGCGTTCTACACCACTATATTCATCGCTTTAGGTGGCCTTGGCCTTGTCCGCGCAACGGCACAGACGAAGGCGGCCAATTTCGCCAGCAACCTGGCCGGGCTGCTCATCATGATCGTGGGCGGGCATGTGATCTGGATCGTCGGCCTCGCCATGGCGGTGGGCAGCATCACCGGCGGGCAGATCGGATCGCGCCTGGCGATGCGCTTCGGCAGTCGGTTGATCCGGCCGCTGCTGATCGTCATGTCGCTGGCACTCACCGCCAAGATGCTGCTGGACCCCAAGAACCCGATCCACGCGCTGCTGTTCGGCTGAATCATTGCGTTGTGGCGCGAATGGCGCGAGAGGGAGCAGCGATGACCGCGCTGCCGATCCCCTTGCCGATCCATACCGTGCTGCCCGACCTGCTCGCCACCTTGCGCAAAGGCAGCAATGCCGTGCTGGTGGCGCCGCCGGGCGCGGGCAAGACGACGGCCGTGGCCCCCGCTCTGTTGAACGAACCCTGGTGCACGGGCCAGGTCCTGCTGCTTTCGCCCCGGCGGCTGGCGGCGCGGGCCGCGGCGGAGCGGATTGCCGAGTTGATGGGCGAGGATGTCGGCGGCACGGTCGGCTATGCGACGCGCCTGGATTCGAAGGCCTCCAAGGCTACGCGGCTGCTGGTGCTGACCGAGGGCATTTTCGTCCGGCGAATTCAGGATGATCCCGAGCTTTCAGGCGTCTCCGCCGTCCTGTTCGACGAAGTGCATGAGCGCAGCCTGGACGGTGATTTCGGACTGGCCTTGGCCCTTGATGCCCAGGGCGCGCTGCGGCCCGACCTGCGGATCGTACCCATGTCCGCAACTTTGGACGGGGCGCGCTTTGCCGCGCTGTTGGACGGCGCTCCGGTCGTGGAGAGCGAAGGCCGCATCCAGCCGCTGGAATTGCGCCATGTCGGACGCGCCGCGGAAAAGCGGATCGAGGATGAGATGGCGGCGACCATCCGCCGGGCGCTGAGCGAGGAGGCCGAGGGCGATCTGCTCGCCTTCCTGCCCGGCGTTGCGGAGATCGAGCGGACGGCGGAGCGGCTGGAGGGCGCAGGCATGGAAGTCCACAAGCTGCACGGATCGCTCGACCCGGCGGCGCAGCGGGCGGCGATCCGGCCTTCGCGGGAAGGGCGGCGGAAAGTGATCCTCGCCACCTCCATTGCGGAAACCAGCCTGACCATCGACGGCGTGCGGATCGTGGTCGATAGCGGGCTGGCGCGGCGGCCGCGCTATGACCGGGCGGCTGGGGTGACGCGGCTGGTGACGGAGCGGGCGAGCCAGGCGGCGGCGACCCAGCGCGCCGGTCGCGCTGCGCGGCAACGGCCCGGCGTCGCCTATCGCCTGTGGGAAGCGGCGGCGACGGCGGGCATGCCGTCCTTCGACCCGCCGGAGATATTGGAGAGCGACCTTTCCAGCCTGATCCTCGACTGCGCGCTCTGGGGGGTAAGCGATCCGGCTGAGCTGCGCTGGCTGGACGCGCCGCCGGGCGCTGCGGTGGCGGAAGCGCGCAAAAGGCTGACCGTGCTGGAGGCGTTGGACGCGGACGGGCGAATCACCGCGCATGGCAAGGCGCTGGCGAAGCTGCCGCTGGAGCCGCGCATCGGCCATATGCTGGTGCGGGCGGGCGAAATGGGGCTGGCGGACATCGCGGCGGAGGTCGCCGTGCTGCTGGGCGAGCGGGGAGTTGGCGGACAGGACGTCGACCTGTCGCAGCGGCGCATGCGCTGGCGGCGGGAAAGCGGGAAACGGGCCGACGCGGCGCGGGCCATGGCAAAGCGCTGGAGCAAATTAGCTCCCCTCCCGCTTGCGGGAGGGGTCGGGGGAGGGAATGTCGGCGTGGGAGAAGGCCATGAAACCGGCCTCGCGCTTGCCCTCGCCTTCCCCGACCGCGTGTCCAAGCGCCGCTCCGCCGACGGCGCGGATTGGGCGAGCGTCGGCGGGCGCGGCTTCCGGCTCGACCCGCTCAACCTCCTGGCGCGCGAGGATTGGCTGGCGGTGGGCGAAGTGCAAGGCAGCGCCGCCGGCGCCCGCATCCTCTCCGCCGCGCCAATCAGCGAGGCGGAAGTCATCGCCCTGTTCGGCGCCCGCATTGCGGAGCATCGCACGGTGCGCTTCCGCCCGGCCAATGGCGGGATCGAGGCGCTGCGGGAGCGGCGGTTGGGGGCGGTCAAGCTATCCTCCGGATCCGACGACCGCCCCGATCCCGAAGCGGTGGCCGCTGCCCTGACCGACGGCGTGCGCCAAGGCGGGCTGGACCTGCTCCCCTGGTCCGACGCGGCGCGTTCGCTCCGGATGCGGGCGGAATTTGCGGGGGTGGAGGCGCTGTCCGACGCCGCGCTGATGGAAACGCTGGACGACTGGCTGCCACCGCTTCTGCAAGGCAAGCGGCGCCTGTCCGACATCGATCGCTCGCAGCTTTCCGGCGTCCTCGAAGGCCTGATCGGCTGGGACGGCAAGCAGCAGATCGACCGGCTCGCCCCGCCCGATTTCCGTTCGCCCGCAGGCAGCGCTCATGAAATCGACTATGCCGCCGAAGGAGGCCCACGCGTCGAACTGCGCGTGCAGGCGCTGTTCGGCTTGGCCGAGCATCCGGTGGTGGGTAGCCAGCGCATTCCGCTGGTCCTGTCGCTCACCTCGCCAGCAGGCCGCCCGATCCAGACCACGCGCGACCTGCCCGGCTTCTGGGCGGGAAGCTGGAGCGCTGTGGCCAAGGAAATGCGCGGGCGCTATCCCAAGCATCCCTGGCCCGACGATCCGGCAGCGGCCAGCGCCACTTTGCGCACGAAACGCGCCGATGCCAAGGGGAAGCCTTGACTTGGGTCCGTTCGCTGGTGCAACGCAGCGCCATATTCCCTCAGGAGTCTTTATCGCGATGAGCGCGCGCATCTATCAGATCCAGAAGAACGCCCTGCAATCCGGCAAGGCGCTGACCCATAAATGGGTGCTGGAATATGCGCCCGCCGAAGCGAAGAAGCCCGATCCGCTAACCGGCTGGGCCGGGTCAGGCGATACGAAGCAGCAGATCAAGCTGAGCTTTCCCTCCGAAGAGGCGGCACGCGCTTATGCGGAGCGGGAAGGCATTGCCTATAGCGTGATCGCGACGGCGCCGAAGACGCTGAAGATTCAGGCCTACGCCGACAATTTCCGGTAATCCTGGGGTGTTCCTGCGAAGGCAGGAACCCAGTCCCGCCCTCTGAACTGGGCTCCTGCCTTCGCAGGAGCACATAATCCTAAAATGGCGGGGTTATCGCCACCCCAGCGCAAAATCGACCACCAGCGCCACGAAACTCAACACCACGCCAGTCAGAAACAAGCGGTACGCATAGCCCAGATAGCGATATTTCCGCCGCTGGAGCACCTGCCCATTCTGGTACATGTCACGTAGCATCGCCCGGCACAGCGCATCGTCATCCGCGACGAGCGCCATCATCCGCTCGCTGAACTCGGCCTCGCTGAGACTGGTGAAGATGCCGAAGAACAGCAGATTGTCGCTCTCCCCCACTTGCCCCAACGGCCGCCCGACGCTCGGCAACACCGCCAGGATCGCGCAGGTCGCGGCCAGAAACACGCCTACCGCCAGCACCGCCACCGGCCAGACCAGCGCGCCCGACCGCAATTGCGCGACGCACAGGGTGAAGATCACCATCGAAGCGCCGATCAGCATATTCGCCTTCTGATCGGCCATCTGGCTCAGTTGCATATTGGTCTGCACCGCCGTGCGCAGCAGGTGGATCGCATTGGGCACTGGAGCATTAACCGCGTCCATCATCTTCCCCTCCCCTTTTTCGCGACACTCATGCCCGATTGCCGCCTTATTCCCTTGCCAAAGAGTGACGCTTGAGGGCAAAAGCCGCTCTTTCACGGAAAGCACCACGGATAATGACGGATCGCCAGCAGATTTTCGACAGCGTTTTGAGCCAGATCGCGCCTTTCAACAAAAAGGGCGCGGACCTGACCGAAGCCACCAGTTTCGCGGGCGATCTGGAGTGGGACAGCCTGACCGTGATGGACTTCGTCGCTGCGATCGAGGACGAATTCGACATCATCATCACCATGAACATGCAGGCCGAGATCGAGACCATCGGCCAGCTCGTGGAAGCCGTGGCGAAGCTTAAGGGCTGAAGCCGGCTATACTGATCCTTGGTGCTGGCGACAGCACCCGCATATTCGCGTAGCGTCCGGCCCTGCCCCGGACCAACGGCTATTGGGACCACATATGACGACCGAAACCCGTGACCTCTTCTCCAAATTCGACCCTTTGATCGCTGAGCGCGAGACGCTGCTGGCGACCGGCGTGCGCGATCCCTTCGCGATCGTGATGGACGAGGTGAAGTCCCCGACCCAGGCGGTCATCAAGGGCAAGGACACGATCCTGCTCGGCACCTATAATTATATGGGCATGACCTTCGATCCGGACGTGGTCGCGGCGGGCAAGAAGGCGCTGGACGAATTCGGCGCAGGCACGACCGGCAGCCGCGTGCTGAACGGCACCTATCAGGGGCACAAAGAGGTCGAGGACGCGCTCAAGGAATTTTACGGCACGACCGGCGCCATGGTCTTTTCGACCGGCTATCAGGCCAATCTGGGCATGATCTCCACGCTGGCGGGCAAGGGCGATTATGTCATTCTCGACGCCGACAGCCATGCCTCCATCTATGACGGCTGCTTCCTGGGCGATGCGGAAATCGTCCGCTTCCGCCACAACAGCGTCGAGGATCTGGACAAGCGCCTGGGCCGCCTGCCCGCCGACGCGCTGAAGCTGGTGGTGCTGGAGGGCGTCTATTCGATGCTGGGCGATGTCGCTCCGCTGCCGGATATGGTCGCGGCGGTGCGCAAGCATCCCAATTGCATGATCCTGGTCGACGAAGCCCATGGCATGGGCTTTTTCGGCCCCAATGGCCGCGGCGTCTATGAAGAGCAGGGCGTGGAAAAGGACGTCGATTTCGTCGTCGGCACCTTCTCCAAGTCGGTCGGCACGGTCGGCGGCTTCTGCGTCTCCAACCATCCCAAGTTCGAGGTGCTGCGCCTCGTCTGCCGTCCCTATGTCTTCACCGCTTCGCTGCCGCCCAGCGTCGTCGCCACGGCCGCGACCTCCATCCGCAAGCTGATGCATGCGGGCGAGAAGCGCGCCCATCTGTGGAAGAACAGCCAGCGGCTGCACAAGGGGCTTCAGGATCTCGGCTTCAAGCTCGGCACGGAAACGCCGCAATCCGCGATCATCGCGGTAATCCTGACCGACCAGACCCAGGCGGTGGCCATGTGGCAAGCGCTGCTGGAACTGGGCCTCTACGTCAACATGGCGCGTCCCCCGGCGACCCCGGCGGGCACCTTCCTGCTGCGCTGCTCGCTCTGCGCCGAACATAGCGACGAACAGGTGGGCCAGATCATCGCGATGTTCGAAGCGGCAGGCAAGGCCACGGGCGCCATCGGCTGATCGCGCCTTCATCTCGACCGCACGACCGAGCGGGCATTTAACGCGACGGAATTCCACGCAAAATCGGAACTTTCCACCTGTGGCATTTCTCGCTTAATGTTGTTCGTCTAGTGTAACTGTCGATGGCGGACGGGTTTTTCATGGATGAACATGTGACCGGGTGGCGAGCGATCACAGCCCGCTTCCTGCCGCTGGTGCTGGTCGTTCTGCTGGTCGGGTCGCTCGGCATATTGCTTTACAGCGCCAGCCACGCCGCGCGCGACCATGAGCGCGCGCTGAAGGAACAGCGCCGCAGTTTCGAGACCATTGCCCTCGCCCGCGCTTTCGAGGCCAAAACCGCAAGGGCGGAGGTGACTCTGGCCCGCTATGTCATCAGCCTCGACCCCGATACGGGCCGGCTGTTCCAGGATCAGTGGCGCACCGCCGCAAGCCAGCTCAAGACCCTGAACTATACCACCCGCCATTCCGACTGGCAGCGCGGCAACGTACTGGCGCTGCAAGCCGCGTTCGACCAGCGGGGCAAGACATTGAGCGAGATCGGGCTGCGCACCACCTATGATCAGAAGGTTGGCGCGCTCGCCCAGTTCCATCAGGCGGGCAAATCGCGGGATCTGATGCGCATCACCGCTCTGCTGGACCGGGTCATCCAGGCGGAAAATGCCCGGTTGCAGGAACGCAGCGAAGCCGTGTCGCTGGCCGGGGACCGCAATGCGTGGTTCGGCAAGACCTCGCAACTTTTCGGCCTGGTGCTGCTGGTCTGCGTGCTGTTCGCGCTGTGGTTCGCCAATGCCGCCTATAATGAGCGGCGCAATGCGCGGCGGCAGGCTGAGAATGAGGGCGAGCGCGCCGACCGGCTGGAAGCGGCGGTCGCCGCGCGCACGGCCGAACTGTCCGACGCCTATGAGCAGCTCAAGAAGCAAACCACCGAGCGCGCCGCTGCCGAGGAAAATCTGCGCCAGATGCAGAAGATGGACGCCGTGGGCCAGCTCACCGGCGGCATCGCCCACGACTTCAACAATATGCTGGCGGTGGTGGTCGGCGGGCTGGAACTGGCCAAGCGCAAGCTGCGCCTGAAGCCGCAGGAGGCGAGCCGCCACCTCGACAATGCGATGGAGGGGGCCAATCGCGCCGCCGCCCTCACCCGCCGCCTGCTGGCCTTTGCCCGATCCGAACCGCTATTGCCCAATGCGGTCGATCCCGATGCGTTGGTGGCGGGCCTTTCGGATCTGATCGACCGGTCGATCGGTGACCAGATCACCATGGCCTTCGAAAAGGAAGCGCAAGGCTGGCGGATCTTCGTCGACCAGCATCAGATGGAAAATGCGATATTGAACCTGTGCGTCAATGCGCGGGATGCGATGGACGGGCGCGGCCGCCTGGTCATCAGGACGGGTCAGGCCCAACTCGCGCCCCAGGAGATCGGGGAATGCGCGGGCGGCGAATATGTGATGCTGAGCGTCAGCGACGATGGCTGCGGCATGACGCCCGAAATCCTCTCCCGCGTGTTCGAACCCTTTTTCACGACCAAGCCGGTCGGCAAGGGAACGGGTCTGGGCCTCAGCCAGATTTTCGGCTTCGTGCACCAGAGCGAAGGCGAGATTCGGATCGAATCCGAACCCGGTCAGGGCACCAGCGTCCACATCTACCTGCCCCGCCATATCGGCGCGGAGGGTGAGGATGCGGTCGACGCGCATGCCCCCGACCGGGAACCTGTCCTGCATCCGCCGACGCGCATCCTGGTGGTGGAGGATGACCCCCGCGTCCTCAACCAGACGATGGCGGCGCTGGCGGAACTCGGCCATCTGCCGGTCGCCTGCGACCATCCCTCAAAGGCGGCGAAGCTGCTGACCAGCCATCGCGACATCGGCCTCATCATGAGCGACGTGCTGATGCCCGATATGACCGGGCCGGAAATGGTCCGCACCCTGCCCGCCGGCTGTGCGCATCTGCCGGTGCTGTTCGTCACCGGCTATGCGGGCGATACCATCGAAAGCGCGGATTTTGCGGGGCATGAAGTGCTGCGCAAGCCCTATACGCTGACGGGCCTGGCGCAAGCACTGTCCCACGCGCTCAACGGATCGCACCACCCCGGAACAGCCGCGGCAGCAGAGTAAGCGCGCCAATCAGCGGCCAGCGGCGCTGCCATGGCTTGATCTCGATCGCCGTACCGGCATGGCGGTTGATCTTCCAGGCGAGATAATCGATGCCGCCTGCATAGGTGAAGCTGGCCTTGGCAAGGCGGATGACGGAGAGCCATTTGCCCCGCCTTTGCAACCGCCGCCAGCGGATAGCCGCCTGATCCGGCGCGAGCGCTGGCGGAAGACCCTCCGCCAGCGCAGCTTCCCCGAAGCGGCGATAGCGGTCGGGATCGGCGTCGACGATGGAGAAAGAACGGCCTTTCCGCTCCGCGCGCAACTCCGCCCCATAGGTTAGGGTGAAGCCTGTCTTCCAGAGCGACAGCGCATCCTGCTCCTCCGCCATCGGACGGGCGAGCGACAGCAGTGTCGGGGTGGCGCTGGCGACGGCGCCGATGGCGCGCTGGCGAGCGAGGTCGTCCGCGGCCCAGAGCAGCCGCGCTGGCTGGGCGAAACGCGCCCAGACCGAAACATTGTCGGCGGCCGGACTGTTCAGCCGCGCAAAATCCGCCTCCGACAGCACGGCATATTTGGCGATCAGGCCGTTATGCTCGAACGGGAACACATTGGGCGGGATCAGCCGGTTGGCGGTCGCGAGCCAGCGCTTTCCATAGGCGGCGCGATAGTCCGACACGATCAGATAGAAATCCAGCATCAACCCGTCGAGATTCTTCTCACGCAGGCAGGAACCGTAGAAGAGCACCGCACGCGAGGCATGGGGGTATTTGGCCGCCAAAGCGCCAGCCATGGCAGCCGCTCGCGGATCGGCGGGGCCGGCAAGTTCGGCGGTGACGAGGGAGAGGAGAGTTTCGGGCATCGGTCCTGCTGGGCACTTCGCGTTCCTGCTTTCGCAGGCGCGCGCCGGTCTTTCAATCCCGCCGCCGAAATAGCAACGACAGGTTGTTGGCAGGCATTTCCACAAGGCGGTCGAAGCGCAGCCCTTGGGCATCGGCGGCGGCGATCACATCCTCGACGCGGCGCAGGCCCCATTGCGGGTCGCGGGCCTTGAGCGAAGCATGGAATGCCAGATTGCTGGGCGCGATTTCCACATCGTCACGCAGATAGGGACCGTAGAGATAAAGCAAGCCCTCGGGAGGCAAGCATGCCCCTGCCCCACGCAGCAGCCCGAGCGTCGCGATCCAGGGGGAGATGTGGACCATATTGATGCAGAGGATCGCGTCGGCGCGATCCACCGGCCAAGGCGCAGCAGCGTCGAGCCGGATCGGCGCGCGGAGATTGGCTAGGCCCGCTTCCTGACGCCACGCCTCGATGGATGCCAGCGCTGCCGGATCGGGATCGCTCGGTTGCCAATCGAGATCGGGCAAGGCTGCGGCGAAGTGGATCGCATGTTCGCCGCTGCCGCTCGCCACCTCCAGCACGAGGCCGGAGGATGGCAGTTCTTCGCGCAGCACGCCAAGAATGGCGTCGCGGTTGCGCTCCGTGGCGGGAGCGTAGCGCCTGAGATCGCCGCTGCCCGCTGCAACCGGGCCGGAACCGGGTTCCCACGGCTCCGGCTGGTCCGTCATTCGGCGGCCTGCGCCAGCGTGGGTTCGCTCCAGGTCAGGACCGGCTTGCGCGCTGCCAGCGTCTCATCAAGGCGGCGGCGCGGGGCGAAATAGGGCGCGCCCTTCAGCGCTTCATCGCCCGCCTTGGCGCGTTCCGCCAGGCTGCGCAGCGCCATGATGAACTGGTCGAGCGCGGCCTTGCTTTCCGTCTCGGTCGGTTCGACCAGCATCGCGCCATGGACGACCAGCGGAAAATACATGGTCATCGGGTGGAAGCCCTCGTCGATCAGCCCCTTGGCGATGTCGAGCGTGGTGAAGCCTTCGGCCAGCCCCTTGTCGCTGAACAGAGCCTCATGCATGCAGGGACCGCCGCCGCCGAACGGCGCGTCCAGCACATCGTCCAGGCTGCGCAGGATGTAATTGGCGTTCAGCACCGCGTCGCTCGCCACCTGGCGCAGACCGTCCGCGCCGTGGCTGAGGATATAGGTCAGCGCGCGGGTGAACATGCCCATCTGGCCATGAAAGGCGACCATGCGGCCGAAGCTGCTGGCATGATGCTCCCCGGCCGTCTCTTCCTCGACCAGCGCGAAGCCATTGCCCTGCTTTTCCACAAAGGGCAGCGGCGCGAAGGGGGCGAGCGCCTCCGACAGCACCACCGGGCCAGAACCCGGACCGCCGCCGCCATGGGGCGTGGAGAAGGTCTTGTGCAGGTTGATATGCATCGCGTCGACGCCCAGGTCGCCGGGACGGACCCGGCCGACAATCGCGTTGAAGTTCGCACCGTCGCAATAGACGAAGGCTCCGGCGGCGTGGACCGCGTCGGAAATCGTCTTCATGTCGCGCTCGAACAGGCCGCAGGTGTTGGGGTTGGTGATCATCACCGCCGCGACATCGGGGCCAAGGCGGGCCTTCAAGGCTTCCAGATCGACGCGGCCATCCGGGGTCGCCGGAATATCCTCGACCTTGTAACCGCAAAAAGCGGCGGTAGCCGGATTGGTGCCATGGGCGCTTTCCGGGACGAGAATGACGCTGCGGGCGTCGCCACGGGCTTCCAGCGCGGCGCGGATCGCAAGCAGACCGCACAGCTCGCCATGCGCGCCTGCCTTGGGGCTCATCGCGACCGAATGCATGCCAGTCAGCTTTATGAGCCATTCGGCCAGTTCATGGATCACCGCCAGCGCGCCCTGCACCGTCGATTGGGGAGCCAGCGGGTGAAGGTCCGCGAAACCGGGCATCCGCGCGACCTTCTCATTAAGGCGCGGATTATGCTTCATCGTGCAGGAGCCGAGCGGGAACAGGCCAAGGTCGATGGCATAGTTCTGACGGCTGAGGCGCGTATAATGGCGCACCGTTTCCTGTTCCGACAGGCCCGGCAGGCCGATGCCGTCCGTGCGGGCGAGATTGCCCAGGCGGCTGGCGACCTTCGGCGCTTCCGCGAAGTCGACGCCGGTGGTGTCGGTCGAGCCGATCTCGAAGATCAGCGCCTCCTCCAGCATCAGCGCGCGGTTGCCCGTGGCGGTTGCGGGGGCCGTGTCGGCTTCGTCCAAGGCTTGCGGCGCGGTGGGGCGGCCTTCCTTCAGCATGGTCATGCCAGTTCCTCCTCAAGCGCCTTGGCAAAACTCTCGATATCCTCCGGCGTCACGGTTTCGGTGACGGCGACGACGAGGCCGTGGCCGATCTCCGGTGCATCGGGGAACAGGCGGCCCAGCGACACGCCGCCCAACACGCCCTTGTCGGCAAGGGTGCGGACGATTTCGCGAGCGTCCTTCGACAGAACCAGCGTGAACTCATTGAAGAAGCTGTCGTTGAGCAGCTTCACGCCCGGCACCTGCGCCAAACGGTCGGCCGCCTGACAGGCAAGCCCATGGTTGAGCATCGCCAGCTCCCTCAATCCCTTCTCGCCCAGCAGCGTCATGTGGATGCTGAACGCCAGCGCGCAGAGGCCGGAGTTGGTGCAGATGTTCGACGTCGCCTTTTCGCGGCGGATATGTTGCTCGCGGGTCGAGAGGGTCAGCACGAAGCCGCGCTTGCCCGCCGCGTCCACCGTCTCGCCGCAGAGGCGACCCGGCATTTGGCGGACATATTTCTGCTTGCACGCGAACAGGCCCAGATAAGGCCCGCCAAATTGCAGGCCGACGCCGATCGACTGGCCTTCACCCACCACGATGTCCGCGCCCATATGGCCCGGCGCCCGACAAGCGCCCAGCGCAACCGGCTCCGTCACGACGGCGACCAGCAGCGCGCCCGCCGCATGGGCGGCGTCCGCGAGCGGGGTCAGGTCAGCGATGCGGCCGAGAATGTCGGGATATTGGACGACGACGCAGCTCGTATCCTTGTCGATCCTGGCGATCAGCGCATCGATGTCCGTGGCAGCGTCCAGGGTCGGCGCTTCATGCACCAGCGCGTCGCCGGTGAACTTCGCCATGGTGTTGGCGACCGAGACATAATGGGGATGCAGGCCGGAGGAGAGGATCGCCTTGCCCCGCTTGGTGATGCGGCGGGCCATGCCGATCGCCTCCCAGCAGGCGGTCGAGCCGTCATACATGGACGCGTTGGCGACATCGCAGCCGAGCAGGCGCGCCACCTGGGTCTGGAATTCGAACAGCACCTGGAGCGTGCCCTGCGCGATTTCCGGCTGATAGGGCGTATAGGCGGTCAGGAACTCGCCGCGCTGGATCAGATGATCGACGCTGGCGGGGACATGATGCCTGTAGGCGCCTGCGCCCAGGAAGAAGGGCGCCTCCCCTGCCGACAGATTTTTCCGCGCCAGGGCCGCCATGTGGCGCTCGACCGCCAGCTCGCTGGCATGATCGGGCAGGCCTGCGATCTTGTCGGAAAGCCGGGCTTCGGCGGGGACGTCCACGAACAGGTCATCGATGGAAGTCGCGCCGATGACGGACAGCATGTCCTGCCGGTCAGTGTCGGTAAGGGGTAGGTAGCGCATGATGTTTTCCTGCGGGCGTCATCCCCGCCTTCGCGAGGATGACGATGATAAGATCAGAGCGAGGCCACGAACTTCTTGTAGGCGGCTTCGCTCATCAGGCCTTCCAGCTCGCTCGCATCGGCAATGCGCAGCTTGAAGAACCAGCCGTCTTCCTCGGCGTCGCTGTTCACCAACGCGGGTTCATCCTCCAGCGCGCCGTTGGTCTCGACGACTTCGCCGGAGATCGGCGCATAGACGTCCGAAGCGGCCTTGACCGACTCCACGACGGCGGCGTCGTCGCCCTTTTCGAAGCTGGTGCCTTCGGCGGGCAGTTCGACGAACACGATGTCGCCCAACTGTTCCTGCGCATAATCGGTGATGCCGACGGTGGCGATTTCGCCCTCGACATCGATCCATTCATGTTCGTCGGTGAAATAACGGCTCATGGATTTACTCCCCTCGGAAAACAGTCAAGCCTTGCGGCGGTAACGGTGCGGCACGAACGGCATCGGCGCGACGGTGGCGGCGATGCGCTTGCCACGCACCTCGATCTCCAGCGCTTCGCCCAGCCCGGCATGGGGCAGGCTGACCCAGCCCATGGCGATCGGCGCGCCCACGGTCGGCGCGAAGCCGCCCGAAGTCACCTCGCCCACCAGCACGTCGCCGGCATAGATCACCGCGCCTTCACGCGCAGGTAAACGGCCTTCGATCTTCAGGCCCACGCGTTTGGAACCCGGCCCGTCGGCCAGTTCCTTCATCACGCGGGCATGGCCGATGAAGCCGCCTTCCTCGCGGCGGCGCTTCTGGATGGCGAAGCCCAGATCCGCGCCGATGGTGCTGACGGCGGGCGTCAGATCATGGCCATAGAGCGGCAAGCCCGCCTCCAGCCGTAGCGAGTCCCGCGCACCAAGACCAATCGGCTTCACCTGCGGCAATTCGCACAGCGCCTCCGCCAGCAGCACCGCATCCTCGGCGGGAACGCTAATCTCGAACCCGTCCTCGCCGGTATAGCCCGAACGGCTGATCCATAGCGACACGCCGCGCCAGGTGAAAGGGCCGGACTGCATGAAGATCATCTCGGCGGTTTCAGGAATGAGCGCCGCCAGCGCCTCGCCCGCTTCCGGGCCTTGCAGGGCCAGCAGAGCCTGCTCGTCCATATGGTTCATGACGACCTCATCGGGCAGATGCTCGATCATCCAGCCGATATCGTCATATTTGGTCGCGCCGTTGACGACCATGTAGATGTCCGCGCCGTCAAAGGCCTCACCGCCCAGGCGTGAGACCATCAGGTCGTCCAATATGCCGCCCTCTTCGTCCAGCAGCATCGAATAGCGCTGGCGGAAGGGCTTGAGTCCCTTGATGTCGCTCGGCAGCAGATGCTCCAGCGCCTCGTCCACGCCCTCGCCGGAAAAGGTGAGCTGACCCATATGGCTGACATCGAACAGCCCGGCATGCTCGCGCGTCCAGGCATGTTCGGCCATGATGCCTTCATATTGGATCGGCATGTGATAGCCCGCGAAGCCGACCATCCGCGCACCCCTGCCACGATGCCAGGCATCCAGCGGCAGATCCTGCAGCGGCAATTCTTCTTCGATATGAGCGATGTCGTCATTGCCGGACATGGGAGGTGGCCTTTCCGTACGAGTTACAGGCGACACACGCAGGCGTCCGGAGTCGGACCCATCGCGTCTGCCACCCCCTCTGTCACGGAACCTGAGAGCTTTGACCACCGGCCAATCGACCGGATGGCTTACCCCTTCGGTGGGACGGCGTTAAACCGTCCGCTTTCCAGAGTGCCTGCCCATGATGCGGTCCTTTGGCCTGAGAGATTCCGGGGCGGTTGCTCCTTCGGCGACGGGGTGGCCTGAAAGGCTTCCCATGCTCTCCCGCATCAAGTCCGGCGCCGAATCCTCGGCAACGGAGACCTCTTCGCATTGCGTCAAACGCGCCCCGGCGTCAATCGGGCAATCGGAGGGTATGAGCGGTTTTAGGCGATCTCCAGCCTGCCGAAGATTTCCGCATGGCGCTTTTCCGCATAGCGATCGGTCATGCCGGCGATGAAATCCGCGATGTGGCGGCTACGCTGCGGCTCGGACGAGACGCAATCGTCGCGCCATTCCTCGGGCATCAGCTTCGGATCGGCCTGATAGGCGCGGAAGAGGTCGATGACGATCACCCTCGCCCGGTCGGCCGCCGCAAGCTGCGTGGGATGGTGATAGAGCGTGGCGTACATGAAACGCTTGAGTTCGCGCTCCTGCGCCGCCAGTTCGGGCGAGAAGGCGACCAGCGTGCGTCCAGCTCCACGGACATCCTCGACCGTTTTCACGCCGGCGTCCGCGATATTGGCCCGGGTAGCGGCGATCAGATCATTCGCCATGACCCCGATCTGCTCACGCACCAGTTCGCGCAGCAGCCGGTCCTGAGGCACGTCGGGATAACGGCTGCGAACGCGATCCCAGCAGGTTCTAACGAGCGGAATGGTCAGCAACTGGTCCAGGCTCAGCAATCCGGCGCGTAAGCCGTCATCGATGTCGTGATTGTCGTAGGCGATGTCGTCCGCGATCGCAGCCAATTGCGCCTCCAGCGAGGCATGGCTCGCAAGGTCGAGCGGAAACAGCGCGTCCACCTCTTGCATCGCCCAGCCGGGACGGGTGATCGGGCCATTATGCTTGGCCAGCCCTTCGAGCATTTCCCAGCTCAAATTCAGCCCCCGGAACAGCGGATAGGGACTTTCCAGCAGCATCAGCGTGCGCAACGTATGGGCATTGTGATCGAAGCCGCCATGATCGTCGAGCGCCGCCTCCAGCGCATCCTCGCCTGCATGGCCGAAGGGTGGATGGCCGATGTCATGGGCGAGGCAAAGCGCCTCGGTCAGATCTTCGTTGAGGCCCAGGGTCCGCGCCGTAGTGCGGCCGATCTGCGCGACCTCCAGACTATGGGTCAGGCGGACGCGGAAATGATCGCCGTCGGGGGAGACGAACACCTGCGTCTTGTGCCGCAGGCGGCGGAAGGCGATGCTATGGATGATCCGGTCGCGGTCGCGCTGAAACACGTCGCGGGGGCCGCGCATCTCGCCGCCGGGTTCGGCGTGGAGGCGGCCCCGGCTCTTGCCGGGGTGCGATGCATAGGAAGCAAGCAGCGTCATGCCGCGCCCTTTAAAGCTGTTTCCCGTAATTGGCTACGCTGGCCTCGCGGTTCCGAGTCTCCAGATGGTCCATCCGACCTGAAATCGCTCTACTTGGCCGGGAGCCGTTCGACGACCTCCCCGGCATCACTTTTCCAGGCAAACACGTCCGCCCCTGCCGATTTCAGCTTGTCCTCCAGCGCCTTGGCGCGAGTGAAGCTGCTGAACGGTCCGACCAGCAGGCGGTTGGTTCGGCCCCAGCCCGCAACCCAGGCATCCTGGGGTTCGAGCGAGTCATATTTCTTGCGCAGCCCCTTCATGGTGAAGGCCAGCGCGCCCTTGCTCGCTCCCGTACCCACCTGAAGCCAGTTGCGCGAGGGATTGGCGGCAAGGCGCGCCTTTTCCTCGGCGGCCTTCTTCTTTTCCTCGGCCAGTTGCTTCGCCTTGGCGTCTGCTTCCGCCTTTGCCTTGGCGGCAGCGGCCTTCTTCGCCTTTTCCGCGGCAACAGCGGCGGCGGTTTCGCGTTCGGCGCGACGGGCTGCCTGCATCTGCGCGATTTCGGAAAGGTCCACCGCAACGACGCTCGATTGGCGTTCGGATTCCGGCACGTCGATGGCGTGGATGATGTCGGCCAGCGACCGGGTCACGGCGGGGTCGATCTGCGGCTGGGGCGCGGTTGCCGGAGGCGCGGCTTCAGCCATAGCGGCAGGAGGGGTGGCTGGCGGAGTAGGCGCGGGCGCCGGGACGGGCGCGCTCTGCGGTTGTGGCGCGGGGGAGCGAGGCACAGACGCCTGCGCCAGCGTGATCGCGTTGAGCTGACTGGCCGATGGGTTGGCGGGCGTGGCAGGCTGGGCCGGGACGGACTCGAAACCGGGCGCCGGTGGACCCTGCACATTCGCGGCAGGAACGGTGGCCTGTTGTGCTGGGCGGGACGCAGCCTGAGGTGTGGAGGCGGGGGGCTGCGCTGGTCGAGCGGCGGCTTCCCGTGTCGGAGCAGGCTGATAGGAAGGCGGCGCGGCAACCGGACGAGGCGGCCCTTCCGCCTGGGCGAGCGTGGCGCTGCCCGACCCATTGCGGCGCGAACGATCCTGCCGCCCGGTCTTGGCAACTTGCGGCGTCTCGGCAACCGGCGGCCTGGCGGTTGGCGCCGCTGATGCAAAGGCTGGCGGCGTCGGCGTCACGGCGGCGATGGTCGTGCCGACATTGGCCGGGAAATGCCCGAAATGCACGGCCGCCGCTTTCTGGGCCGCCGTCAGATAGGGCATTTTCTGCATATAGGGCAGGATCGCCGTGGCGAGTTGCGACGGCATGGTCTGCTCGGCAATCTTCTTCGCGTCAGCCTGGCGGTTGTTCATCGCCAGGATGAAGGCGCGGTAGCGCCAGGCGGCACGGTCGCTCTTGTAGAGCAGCGGTTTCAGCACCCGTTCCGCCGCATCCACCTGCCCCGATATGCCAAGGGACGCTGCGTAGCGATGGGTCAGCTCCACATCATCGGGCGTCCGCTGGAGCGCCGCCTGATAGTCGCGCTGTGCCCCGGCCTGATCGCCGGTCATGTCCTTGGCAAGGCCGCGATCGGACAGCAGGGCCGCTTCGGAATAGCCCAGCCGCGTCGCCTGATCGAACAGGCGCAGCGCCTCGCCCGGATTCTGGTTCTTGAGCATCACCCGGCCAAGGCCCGCCTTCACCTTGCCATTATTTGGCGCAAGCGTGTCGGCGCGCGCGAAAAAGCCCGTCGCCGCACGCGCGTCGTCCATGTCGAGCGCCGCCTCGCCCGCGCCGATCAGCGCCGCCACATCGCGCGGATTGGACGCCAGACGCGCGAGATTAGTGTTGAGATTTTCCGCGCTGGAAGGGCGTATCGCCTGCACCTGAGCCGGTTGCGCCAGAATTGGTTGTGCTGGCGCGATGCCCGCTAAAAGCAGCCCGCCCAGAATCCATATGTCATAACGTCTCACAGGCAGCCCTTTAGCGGAAGGAAGCGGGGCAAGGGAATATGTCGAAAGAAAAAGCGCGCCCGGTTGCCCATGGCAGCCGATAGCGCGCTTGTCCTGCTGAGGCGGGGCCGAAGCCCGCGTCCGATTACTGGTTGCTCTGACGGTTCAGGAAACGCGGAATATCCGGAGTCGGCGCGCCATCATCGCTGGCTGCGGCGCCCTTGTCCGCGCCACGGGTCAGGCCCGCCATCCGCTCGAACAGCGTCCCGCCGGTGGCGACACGCGGAGCCGCCTGCGGCGCGGGGGCCGGAGCCGGCTTGGCTTCGGCTTCCTCTGCGCCTAGCAGCAATTCGTCCTGCGAGGGGTCTTCATCCGAGAAGACGGCGGCCGGACGCGTCGGCGTGAAAGGCGCAGGCTTGGGCTGTTCCGCGACCGGCGGGGTCAGCGGCGCAGGGGCAGGCGCCGCAGGCACGTCCAGTTCCAGCGTTTCAGGTTCCGGCTCGGGCGCGGCGGCCGGCGCAGGGGCCGGAACCGGCTGCGGCGCGGACCTGGACGCGGCGGCAGTCGGCACAGCGACGGCCGGACGGCTGGCGAAGCTGAACGGCTGCGTCAACGGCGCGGCAGCGGCGCCTGCATCGCTGTCGATGCCGGTGGCGACCACCGACACGCGGATCTTGCCGTTCAGATTGTCGTTGAACGCCGAACCCCAGATGATGTTGGCATCCGGATCGACCAGCTCGCGGATATGGTTGGCGGCTTCGTCCACTTCCATCAGGCGCATGTCGTCGCCGCCGACGATGGAGACGATGACGCCCTTCGCGCCACGCATCGACACACCGTCGAGCAGCGGGTTGGCGATCGCCTTTTCCGCCGCCTGGAGCGCGCGGCCGTCGCCTTCGGCCTCGCCGGTGCCCATCATCGCCTTGCCCATCTCGCCCATGACCGAGCGGACGTCGGCAAAGTCGAGATTGATGAGGCCCGGCATGACCATCAAGTCGGTGATGCCGCGAACGCCCTGCTGCAACACCTCGTCCGCCATCTGGAAGGCTTCCTTGAAGGTGGTGTTCGGGTTGGCGATCAGGAACAGATTCTGGTTCGGGATGACGATGAGGGTATCGACATGCTTTTGCAGTTCCTCGATGCCGCTTTCCGCCGACTTCATGCGGCGATTGCCCTCGAAGGTGAAGGGCTTCGTCACGACGCCGACGGTCAGGATGCCGCGATCGCGCGCAGCCTTGGCGATGACGGGAGCAGCGCCTGTGCCGGTGCCGCCGCCCATGCCGGCGGCGATGAAGCACATATGCGCGCCGTCCAGAGCCTGCTCGACCGAGGCGATGGTTTCCTCAGCCGCTGCCTTGCCGATTTCGGGGCGGGAGCCTGCGCCCAAGCCTTCGGTGATCTGCGGACCAAGCTGGATGCGCCGTTCCGCAGGCGAGGCGTTCAGCGCCTGCGCGTCGGTATTGGCGACGATGAAATCAACGCCCTCGACCGAGGCGGCGATCATGTTCGCGATGGCGTTGCCGCCCGCGCCGCCGACGCCGATCACCGCGATGCGTGGCTTCAACTCGTCCACATGCGGTGGGCTGATTTCAATGCTCATAAATTCTAGCTCCCTCCAGCTTCGGTGACGTGAGCGAAACTGTCATCGAAGGTTAATGCAACAGATGATGGCGTAATTCACCAGTAAATTTCGCCTGACTTCACTTTATTTCAATAGTTCGTCTTCATGGCTTTGACCATTCTTTGCCACCAGGCAGGCGCACCGATACGATGAACCGTCTGAGAGGCAGGCGCTATCGTTCTAAGATCAACCGGGTTCGAAGCGCCGTAAAGCGCAAGACCGGCCAAAGTCGCGAAGGCCGGACCGCTATGCGCCTCGGGCAAGGCGGCTAGCCCACGGGGCCGCCCGATGCGCACGGCGCGCCCTAAAGCACCCTGGGCATAGTCGGCAATGCCCTTCATTTCCGCGCCGCCGCCGGTCAGCACCACTTGCCGCCCTGTGGGCGTGTTGAAACCCATGCCGGCGAGCGCAGCGTTCACCTCGACCATGATCTGGTTCAGCCGCTCGCAGATCACCGCTACCAGCGCGGCGCGAGTGATCTTGCCGCCATCGGCGTTGGGACCGGCGCTCTGGCCCGGAATGGCGACATCGCCATGGGGGGCGGCGATCTCGATCATGTCCCGGAAATCGCGGCGGTTCTGCATCGCGGAGCCGTAGAAGCATTTGATCCGCTCCGCCTGGCTGCGGCGGATACCGAAGGCGGAGGCGATGTCGTCGGTGATATCCGACGCGCCGATGGGAATGCTGTGCAGGCCGACCAGCATCCCGCCCGCGTAAAGCGAGACATTGGTGACGCCCGCGCCCAGTTCGACCAACGCAACGCCCAGATCCCTCTCCTCTTCGGACAGGCAGGCCAGGCCGGTGGCGATGGGAGAAGCGACGATGCTGTTCACATTGAGATAAGCCCCTCGAACGCACAGGTCGAGATTGGCCAGCGGCGCGCCATCGGCCAGCACCACATGGATATCGACGCCCAGCAGGTCGGCATGCATGCCCAGCGGCTTCTTCACCGGCACGCGGCCATTGATGGTAAAGCAGGTCGGCTGCGCGTGCAGAACCACGCGCCCTTCGGGATCGATGCCCTGCTGGCCGGTGGTAAGCAGGTCATCGATATCGGCCTGCTCGACGCGATATCCGCCCATGTCGCGCTCGACCGTGACGACATCGCTGACGAGAGAGCCGCCCGAAAAGCTGACCCAGACATCCTCGATATTCGTGCCCGCGACGCGCTCGGCCTGCTCGACCGTCTCGCGCACGGCCAATTCGGTCCGCTCCATGTCGGCAATGAAGCCGCGCCGCACGCCCCGGCTTTCGCGTTGACCCGTCCCCAAAATCGCCAGTTCGCCATTTTCGGTGCGCCCCGCGATCAGCGCGGACACCTTCCACGATCCGATATCGATCGCGGTGACGAACTTTTCGACCTTGGGTTGGGCCATGGGATCAGCCTTCCTCGCCCTTGGCGGGCGCGTCCGCGCTTGCCGCCGGCTTTTCGCTGGACGTGCCGGTGCCCTGGCCCTGCGGCAGACGCAGCACGAAGCGGTCGGGATCGCGCATGTCGAACTTGACGATGCCCCGGCCCAGCAGGCGGTTCACGCCATCCATCCGCGCGAAATTGACGAGCGCCGTGGCCGACGGCTTGTCGCCTTCGGGCAGGGATAGCGTCTCACCCGACTGAAAGCGCAGATCCCAGCGCCGGTCCCCGACCCAGGTGGCACCGGCCAGCATGGGCTTCAGCGCAGGCGCATTTTCCATCAACTTGTTGAGGCCCGCCGTCTGGAGATTGGCATTGGGACCGACCACCAGCGGCAGGTCGGGCATCGCGCCCGCGGACACCGATTGCAGCACCACGCCCTGCACGTCGATCAGATGGAGCTGGCCGTCATGCTGCCAAACCGCCACCGGATCGCGCTCGACGATATCGACAACCAGCGTATCGGGCAGGCGGCGGGAAATGCGCGCATCCTTGACCCAGCCAAGCTTCAGCATGTCGTCCCGCACCTTGGGCAGATCGAGCGACAGCATGGAGCGGCTCACCTGTCCCAGCGCGATATTGTAGATGGGCAGTTCGTCCATCCGCTCGACGCCACGCACTTCGACCTTCTCGACCTCGAAGCCCGCATTGGCGGCGAGTTCGGAGGCCTTCTGCCCGGCCATGGCGGGAAGGCCCATCAGCATGGCCATGCCGACCAAGCCCGCCAGCACAATGCTAACGATGGCCCAGCTCGCCATGCGTTGGAGCGTTTCCTCGCTGAAAGGGAGCAGGTCGAGCAGGCTGTCGACCCAGTTCCGGCGCTTGACCGAGCGGCCTCTCCCTCCGCTGCGGCCGCGCGCGCCGGTCGCGCGCGTCAGCCGCGCCGTCCCGCCACGCCGGATGCGTGCTTCAGCCATGATCTGCCCCCTTTGCGTGCTGCTTCCCCTTCAACGCGTCCTCGACAATACGCTCCACCAGCTCGGCATAGTCAATGCCGAGCTTCGCCGCCTGTTCGGGAACGAGGCTTAAGGGCGTCATTCCCGGCTGAGTGTTCACTTCCAGCAGGAACAGCCCCTCGATCCCCTGATTATCGTCCCAGCGGAAATCGGAGCGCGAGGCGCCCTTGCAGCCCAACAATTGATGCGCGCGGAGCGCGATCGCCTTGCAGGCTTCCGCAATCTCATTGGGAATCTCCGCCGGGCAGACATGCTCGGTCATGCCATCGGTATATTTGGCGTCGAAATCGTAGAAGCCGCTTTTCGGGCGCAATTCCGTCACCAGCAGCGCTTCGTCGCCTAGTACGGCGGTCGTGAGTTCCCGGCCGCGAATATAGGGTTCGGCCAACAACTCATCGAAATGCAGCCATGGTCCCTCGACATCCCGGCCAATGGGCGAACCGTAATTGCCGTCCTGCGTCACGATGGCGACCCCGACCGAGCTGCCCTCATTAACCGGCTTCACCACATAGGGGCGCGGCAGGGGGTCAGATTCGAACAGGCTGTCGCTTTTGACGATCTGACCGCCGGGCATAGGGATGCCATGGGGCACCAGCGCCTGCTTGGTGAGCTGCTTGTCGATCGCGATGACCGAGGTGGCGAGCCCCGAATGGGTGTAGTTGAGACCCATCAGGTCCATCATGCCCTGCACCGTGCCATCCTCGCCGGGGACGCCGTGAAGGGCGTTGAACACCACGTCGGGCCTGGTTTCGGAGAGGCGCAGGGCCACGTCGCGGTCCATGTCGATGCGCGTGACCTTATGGCCGCGCGATTCCAACGCCTTGGCAACGCCTTCGCCCGAGGACAGCGAAACGGGCCGCTCGGCGGACCAGCCACCCATCAGGACGGCAACATGCCACGGACCACGGCTCACTTCTTCACTCCCACAAGATTTTCCACTTTTGCCTCGTCGGCAAACAGGCCAACGCGCTGAATTTCCCATTCCAGTTCAATGCCGCTTTTTTCCTTCACCCGGCGGCGGACTTCCTCGCCCAAGGCTTCGATGTCGGCGCTGGTCGCGTCACCCAGGTTGAGAAGAAAATTGGTATGCTTTTCCGAAACCTGCGCGCCGCCCCGTTGCAGGCCACGGCAACCGGCTTCATCTACCAGCGCCCAAGCCTTGTGCCCGGCGGGATTCTTGAAGGTCGAACCGCCGGTCTTGCTGCGAAGCGGCTGGCTCTCCTCGCGAGCGGCGGCGATGCGGTCCATTTCCGCCTGGATCGCGGCAGGTTCACCCGGTAAACCCCGGAAAATTGCGCTTACCACCACCGCGCCTTCCGGCAGAGTGCTGTGGCGATAGGTATAGCCCAATGCGTCGAGCGGCAGCGTGGCGATCTCGCCGGATCGCAGCACGACCGTGCATTCCACGAGAATATCGCAAGTTTCGCGGCCATAGGCGCCGCCATTCATCCGCACGAAGCCGCCGACCGTGCCTGGGATGGAACGCAAAAACTCCAGTCCCGATATCCCCGCATCCCGCGCGGTCGAGGAAACGAGGATGCCCGAAGCCCCTCCCCCGCAGCGCAGGGCGGTCGCATCGATCTGCTCGACCTTGGCGAAGGGCTTGCCGAGCCGCACGACCACGCCCGGAACACCACCATCGCGGACGATCAGGTTGGAACCTAGGCCAAGCGCCATCACCGGGATCGCCGGGTCCAGATCACGCAGAAAATCCGAGAGATCCTCCGCATCCTTCGGCTCGAACAGCCATTGCGCAAGACCCCCCGCCTTGAACCAGACGAGGGGGCCAAGCGGCGCATCAGCCTTGAGCGAGCCGCGAACCGAGGGAAGGGCCGTCGCCGCCAACGTCAATCGCGCATCCCCCAGAGCCGCATCCAGCCCTTCATCGCTTTCATGCCCGCTTCGCCCGCCTGGGTCGCGGCCTGTCCGGCCTCGACATTGCGCTGCGCCGTATCGACCATTTCGCGGGCGACTTCGATGCCTTGCATCTGAATGTCGATTATCCGCTTCTGCATTTCCAGGCCGACATTGAACAGTTCGAACATCAGGCGGCCTCTTTCGCTGCAACGGCAGCAGCAAGCCCCGCCGCCCATTTTGTGATGTCCCCCGCGCCGAGACAGATGATCATGTCGTCCGCCTGAACATCAGCGGCGATCACGCGGGCAAGCTCATCGGCGCCCTCGACGATCGAAGCGCGATGATGCCCCCGGCGCTTCAAACCCGCGACCAGTTCGGCGCTGTCCACGCCCTCGATCGGCTGCTCGCCCGCCGGATAGACCGGGGCGGCATAGACGATGTCGGCGTCGTTGAAGGCCTGTTGGAACTCGTCCATCAGGTCGCGCAGGCGGGTGAAGCGGTGCGGCTGGACCACGGCAATGACGCGGCCCTTCGCCCCTTCGCGAGCGGCGGCGAGCACCGCCTTGATCTCGACCGGATGGTGGCCATAATCGTCGATGACCGTCGCGGTGCCGCCGTCGACAGCGATTTCCCCGACCTTGGTGAAGCGCCGCTTCACCCCGCCGAATTTGGCGAAGCCGGTCTGGATCGTGGTGTCGTTGATCCCCATTTGCAGCGCCACGCCGATCGCCGCCATGGCGTTCAGCACATTATGGCGGCCGGGCATCGGCATCTCGATCCCTTCGATGCGGCGGGTCGAGCCGTCCCGCTCGCGGATCTGCACATCGAAGCGGTTGCCGCCGGGGATGGGCTGGACATTCTCGCCGCGAATATCGGCCTGCGCGGAGAAGCCGTAAGTGACGATGCGCCGGTCCTGCACGCGCGGCAGGATCGCCTGCACCTCCGGATGATCGAGGCACAGCATCGCCGCGCCATAGAAAGGCACATTCTCGACAAATTCGACAAACGCGTCCTTCACCTTGTCGAAGCTGCCATAATGGTCGAGATGCTCGGGATCGATATTGGTCACGACCGCCAGCGTGCCGTCGAGCCGCAGGAAACTGCCGTCGCTCTCATCGGCTTCCACCACCATCCAGTCGCTCTTGCCCAAACGGGCGTTGGAGCCATAGCTGTTGATGATGCCGCCATTAATGACGGTCGGGTCCACCCCGCCCGCGTCCAGCAGCGCCGCCACCATCGACGTGGTCGTCGTCTTGCCATGCGTGCCCGCAATCGCGACGGTGGATTTGAGCCGCATCAGTTCCGCCAGCATTTCCGCGCGGCGGATGACGGGGACGCGCTTTTCCAGCGCCAGATCGACTTCCGGATTGCCCTTCTTGATCGCGGTGGAGGTCACGACCACGGCGGCATCGCCCAGATTTTCGGCCTTGTGGCCGATCATCACGTCAATGCCCTTCTTGCGCAGCCCTTCAACGACATAGCCTTCCGCCACGTCGGATCCCTGAACCTTGTAACCCAGATTATGCATCACCTCAGCGATGCCGGACATGCCGATCCCGCCAATGCCGATGAAATGGATCGTGCCGATGTCGGTGCCGACACCCTTCATGCGCGGGATTCCTTATATGCAAAACCGTTCGGGCTGAGCGAAGTCGAAGCCGTCCACTGAACGCAGTGAAGTGCTTCGCCAGGTTCAACCAAGCCCTTAGACATGCTCGGGGCGAACGGGGAGAGGTTGGCGTTCTTCATGCAGGAACACCCTGCAAATTCAGGCTGGTGGGCGTAGGACCAACCCGCAGCGGATCATTCATGATCGGCGCCGGCCCGATGCTTTCCAGCAAATCGGCCATATCACGCGCGGCATCGGGGCGGCCGCAGGCGCGGGCGCGCCTGGCGGCGTTCTGGAGGGCGCCGGGTTCCAGCGCCATTTTCTGCATCTGCTTGGCGAGCTCGACCGCCGTGAAGCGCGCCTGCGGGATGGTGCGCGCGCCGCCCGCCTCGGTCATTTCGCGGGCATTGGCGGTCTGGTGATCGTCCATGGCGCTCGGCAGCGGAATCAGGATCGCCGGACGGCCCGCGCAGGTCAGTTCGGCCAGCGTCGAAGCACCCGCGCGGGCGATGACGAGGTGCGACCAGCCCAGCTTTTCCGGCACATCGTTGAAATAGGTCGCGAGATCCGCCGGGATTTCGAGATCGGCATAGAGCTTGCGCACACGTTCGATATCCTCGGCGCGGCATTGCTGGGTGACTTGCAGGCGACGGCGGAGGCTCAAAGGCAACATGCCCAGGCCATCGGGCACCACGCTGGAAAGGATCGTCGCCCCCTGGCTGCCGCCGATCACCAGTACGCGAAAGACGCTTTCGTCGGTCAGCGCCGGAAATTCCTCCTCGCGCAGATGCTTCACTTCCTCGCGCACCGGATTGCCGATCAGGTGAACCTTCCCGGCATATTTGTCCTTGAGCCGTCCGACCTCCGGATAAGCGGTCGCGATGGCATCGACCCGCCCGGCCAGATAGCGGTTCACCCGGCCCAACACCGCATTCTGTTCATGGATGGCGGTCGGGATACCGTCGGCCAGCGCGCCGAGCAGCGCAGGCATGGCCGGATAGCCCCCAAAACCCACCACGGCGGTTGGACGGAAGGTTTCGTTGAGCCGTCGCGCCATCGCCCGGCCCGCGAGGATCGCATTCAAGGCGCCCGGCCAGCTTTTGGGATTCTTGGTCATCCGCCCTGCGGGCATGACATGGACCTGCGCCTTATCGAAAATGCCGGGAATCTTCGCGCCGCGCTCATCGGTCACCAGAGCGACATGATGGCCGCGCAGCATCAGCTCTTCCGCGACGGCATGCGCCGGAATCATATGACCACCCGTCCCGCCTGCGGCGAGGACGAAGTGACGGGAAATGCTCATCGACCACTCCATTTGACGACCGTGTGCCGACCCATGAAGGGATTGCGCCGCGTGAACGCGAGCAACAGGCCGACGCCGATACAAAGCGCCAGCATAGAGGAGCCGCCATAGCTGATAAAGGGCAGCGTCATGCCCTTGGAAGGAAATATCTGCGCATTGACGCCCATGTTGATGATCGCCTGTAAGCCGAACTGGGTGGTGAGGCCTGCTGCTGCGAGGATGGTGAAATTATCGTCCTCGTCCAGCATCCGCAGGAAAACGCGCACGACGATGGCCAGATAGACGCAGGCGATGCCGATGCAGGCGAGCAGGCCGAACTCCTCCCCGATCACGGAGAAGATATAGTCGGTATGCGCTTCGGGCAGGCGGAATTTATTCTGCCCGCCGCCGGGACCGACGCCCAGAAAGCCACCATGGGTGATGGTGCGGAAAGCCAGTTCGGTCTGGTCCGGCCCGGTATCCTGCGCCACGCCGATGCCGAGAAAGTCATTGATGCGCTGGCGGCCATTCTCATAGAATATGTACATTAATACCAAGCCACCCAGCCCGGCGCCCGCCAAACCGCCAATGGCGCGCATCGACACGCCCGACAGCAGCAGCAGCCCGCCCCAGCAGGCGAGGAAGATCACCGTCTGACCAAAGTCCGGTTGCCGCATCAGTACCACCGCGATCATCGCGGTGGTCACGAAGGTCAACTGGATCACCGGCAGCGTCATGTCCTTGCCGCGCAGCGACAACAGCCAGGCCATCGTCACCACATAGACGGGCTTCAGAAACTCGGACGGCTGGAAACGAAAACCCGGTAGGTCGATCCAGCGCTTCGCCCCGTTCACCGTGGACCCGAGCACCGGCACCAACAATAATGCCAGCGCAAAGACGATGCACAGGCAGAAAGCCAGCCGTCGCGCCTGCGTGCGAGGCAGCATGGAGATCACCAGCATGATCGGCAGGCCGATGAACACCCACATCAACTGGCGGTAGAAATAGATAAGCGGCGTCACGGAAATGGTACTGGTCGACCGGTCGATCGCCGCCACGGGCGAAGCCGCCGCGACCGCGACCAGCCCGATCGCCATCAGCGCGACGATCAGCGACAGCAGCACGCGGTCGATTTCCCAGAACCAGATGGCCAGCGCCGTGCGCTCACGCGGGACGGTACGGTTCCTGAACTCCCTGACCAGTTCACCAGCTCTGGACATGCCTCTTGCCCCTCTATTCCAGTGCCGCGACGGCGGCGGCGAAGGCATCGCCCCTCGCCTCGAAATCGCGGAACTGGTCGAAACTCGCGCAGGCGGGCGACAGCAGCACCACATCCCCCGGCTGGGCCACCCTCGCCGCGCGGCGAACGGCGGCGGATAGCATTTCCGAGTCATCCACCGCCATAGAGCCACGCAACAACTCAGCGAACATAGGCCCCGCTTCACCGATGGTATAGGCCTGCGCCACATTGTCGAAATAGGGCGCGCACTCGTCCAGATTGTCGGTCTTGGCGAGGCCACCGACGATCCAGTGCAGCCGTTTGCGCCCCTCGACCGGCGGATAGGCCGCCAGAGCAGGCGCGGTCGAGGCTGCGTTGGTCGCCTTGCTGTCGTTGACGTAGAGGACGCCGTTCAGTTCCCGCACCCGCTGCATGCGGTGCGGGAGCGAGGCGTAGCTGGCAAAGGCGGCTTTGATCGTAGCAGGATCAATACCGAGCGCCGCAGCCGTTACCATCGCGACTGCGGCATTCTGCGCGTTATGCGGCCCTTGCAGCGAGGGCCAGCCACGCTGTTCCACAGGATCAACCAACCCGGACGACACCTCGACCACATCTTCTCCACCGCCACGGGCCTGGCAGACCTGGGCGAGGATGGAACGGCTCGGTTCATCTTCGGCCGCAATGATGGCGCGGTGCCCCGCCGACTGCATCGCAAACAGCCGCGCCTTGGACGCCACATAGCCCTCAAAGCCATTATAGCGATCCAGATGGTCCGGCGTGATGTTGAGCAGCACCGCCACATCGCAATCGAGGCTCTGCGTCAGGTCGATCTGATAGCTCGACAGCTCCAGCACATAGACGCCGCCCTCCGGCAGTGGATCCTGCCCGAGAATGGGAAGGCCGATATTGCCGCCCATGCGCGTCGGGATGCCCGCCGTCTCGATGATATGATGGACCAGCGCGGTGGTGGTCGACTTGCCGTTGGTGCCGGTG
Source organism: Sphingobium sp. SJ10-10 (assembly GCF_036038995.2). NCBI lineage: Bacteria > Pseudomonadati > Pseudomonadota > Alphaproteobacteria > Sphingomonadales > Sphingobiaceae > Sphingobium > Sphingobium sp. SJ10-10. Next base: position 204,859 of record NZ_CP158132.1, on the reverse strand, counting down.
ATCCCGACCACGCGATGCCTGGGGAGCGCAGGGCGGGCCAGCGCGAACAGCTCTATGTCACCGATGATCGGTACGCCCGCCAATTTGGCGTGCATGGCGATGGGATGCTTGTTGAGCGGCACGCCGGGCGAAACGACCACACCGTCAAAGCCCTTGAGGTCGATCTCCGCCGGATCGGCCAGTTCCGCCTTGTACGCGACAGCCGCGCGGGCTTCGTCGCGGCTATCCCAGGCGACGACCTGCGCCCCGCTTTCCGCCAGGCATTCGACCGTGGCGAGGCCGGAACGGGCCAGACCCAGCACCGCATATTTCTTGCCCGCAAAGACGTCGGATACGATCCCCATGGCGCTCACCGGAGCTTCAGAGTGGCGAGGCCGGCCAGGGCCAGCACGAAGGAAATGATCCAGAAACGGATCACGACGGTCGGTTCGGCCCAGCCTAACTGTTCGAAATGATGGTGGATCGGTGCCATCTTGAACACGCGCTTGCCGGTGCGCTTGTAGAAGAAGACCTGGATGATGACGGACATGGCCTCGACCACGAACAGCCCGCCGATCACGCCCAGCACGATTTCATGATGCGCGGTGACGGCGATCACGCCAATGGTGCCACCGAGCGCAAGACTGCCCGTATCGCCCATGAACACGGCTGCGGGCGGCGCATTGAACCAGAGGAAGGCCAGACCTGCCCCGATGATCGCGCCGCAAAGGATAGTGAGGTTGCCTGCGCCCGGCACGTGGGGAATGCCCAGATAACCCGCAAAGTCGGCGCGGCCCACCAGATAGACGATCGCCATGAAGGCCATGCAGGCGATGATCACCGGCATGGTGGCAAGACCGTCGAGGCCGTCGGTCAGGTTCACCGCATTGCCGAACGCGACGATCACGAAGGCCGCGAACAGGAAGTAGAACGGCCCCAACTCGATCGCCGGGCCATTGTAGAAAGGCACATACAGCGCGGTGTTGCCATGCTGGCTGACGATCAGCCATGCCGCGAAGCCCGCGATCAGAAATTCGAAGGCCAGACGCATCTTGCCCGAAAGCCCCTTGTGGCTGGCCTTCGTCACCTTGTCATAATCGTCGAGGAAGCCGATGGCGCCGAAACCGAGCGTCACGAACAGGCAGGCCCACACATAGATGGACGACAGGTCCATCCACAACAGCACCGACGTCACCACCGACGTCAGGATCATGAGGCCGCCCATGGTCGGCGTGCCGCGCTTGGCGAGGTGGGTCTGCGGGCCGTCGTCGCGGATCGGCTGCCCCTTGCCCTGCCGCACCCGCAGCCAGCCGATGAAGCGCGGACCGATCACCAGGCCGATAATCAGCGCGGTTGCGATCGCAGCGCCGGCGCGGAAGCTCAAATAACGGATGAGGTTGAACACACCCGCGAAATCCATGGTCTGGGCCAGCCAGTAGAGCATCAGTTCGTCTTTTCCTTGAGCGCGGCGACGAGGCGCGACAGGCCGATGCCGTTCGAGCCTTTGACCAGGATCGCGTCGCCCGCGCGCATTTCGGTTTGAAGGAGATCGGTCGCCTTGGCCGCGTCGGGCACATGGTCGAAGGCGATCACGCCCTCTACGTTTTTGGCAAGCGCGTCGGCCAACGGCTGCATTTCCTCGCCAACGAGGATGGCATAATCGACCTGTCCCGCCGTCAGCGGTTCGACCAGCCCGGCGTGCAGCTCCCGGCTCCGGTCGCCCAGCTCGCGCATACCGCCCAGCACGGCGACGCGGCGCCTGGCCTGCTCGCGGCCCAACTGCTTGAGCGTTGCCGCCATGCTCAGCGGATTGGCGTTGTAGCTTTCATCGATCAGCAGCGCCTCGCCGCCCTCAACCGGCACAATGCGCCGCTCGCCCCGGCCCGGCAGCCCCGGCATCTCCGCCAGAGCCAGCCCCGCCGCCGCCAGGTCGCCGCCAAGCGCCTCGACCGCCGCCAGCACGGCCAGCGCATTGGACACCCAATGCTCGCCCGGTGCGCCCACGGTGAAGCATAGCTCCACGCCGGGCAGCGTCGCCGTGACCAGCGTGCCGCCGCCCGCAGCCGGCACCATCTCGCGGGCGTGGACATCGGCCTCCGGATCAAAGCCGAAGGTCAGGATGCGCGCGGCATGCCGCTCCGCCTTGGCATAGAGCGTGGCGACATGGGGGCTGTCATAGGGGATGACCGCCGTGCCGCCCGGTTCCAGCCCTTCGAAAATCTCGGCCTTGGCCTCCGCGATCTTCTCCTCGGTGCCGAAAAATTCGATATGGGCGGGCGCTATGGCGGTGACGATGGCGACATGCGGCCGCACCTGCTGCGTCAACGCGGCCAGCTCGCCCGCATGGTTCATGCCCATTTCGAACACGCCGAAAGCCGAGTCCCGCGCCATGCGCGACAGGCTGAGGGGCACGCCGACATGATTATTATAGCTTTTGACCGAACGATGCACTTTGCCGGGGCAGATCCGGTCGAGCGCATGGAACAGCGCTTCCTTGGTGCCGGTCTTACCAACCGATCCAGTGACGCCGACCACCTTGCCCTGCATCCGGGCGCGCGAGGCCCGGCCCAAAGCCACCAGCGCCGCCGCGCTGTCGGGCACCAGCACGTGCGGCTGGGCGATCGGTTCGCTGACGATGGCGCCCGCCGCGCCCTGCCCGAAGGCTTTTCCCACGAAACGATGACCGTCCGTCGTTTCGCCCTTCATCGCGACGAACAGGTCGCCGTCCGTCACTTCGCGGCTGTCGAACGCCACGCCAGAAACGGCGAAGGGCGCCGAAGCGACGCCCCCTGTGGCCTGCACAATCTCTTCGGAGGTCCACAATGCGCTCATCCGGCGCATTCCCGCGCCACGGTCACATCGTCAAAGGGCAACACACGGTCCCCGATAATCTGCCCCTGCTCATGCCCCTTGCCCGCAAGCAGCACGATATCATCCGCGCCCGCCTGCGCAATGGCGGCGGCAATGGCGGCGCGGCGCCCGCCAATCTCCTCTGCCCCCGGCGCGCCCGCCATCACGGCGGCGCGGATCGAGGAAGGTTCCTCCGAACGCGGATTGTCGTCGGTCACGATCACATGGTCGGCCAGTTCCGCCGCGACCTTGCCCATTTGCGGCCGCTTGCCCGCATCGCGGTCTCCGCCCGCACCGAACAGCGCGATCAAGCGCCCACGCGTATGCGGACGCAGCGCCTCGATCGCGGCGCGCAACCCATCGGGCGTATGCGCATAATCGACATAGACCGGCGCACCCGCTCTGGTGATGACGGCGCGCTCCAACCGCCCGCGCACCGGCTGAACCCGGCCGAGCAGTTCCAGCACCTTGCCCACATCCTCGCCGCCCGCGATCACCAGCCCGGCGGCGGTCAGCGCATTGGCAGCCTGATAGGCGCCGATCAGCGGCAGATTGACCTTATAGAGCTTGCCCTCAACCCCGACTTCCAGCGTCTGGCCCAACTGGGTCGGGGTGCGGTTGGCAAGGCGAAAGCCAAGCCCCTGCACCCCGACGCTCAGCACACGAAGCCCCCGCTTCGTAGCCCGCTGGATGACCTTGTCCGACCACTCGTCATCGGCCCACACGACCGCCGTGCCATCGGGCGCGACCACCTCGTCGAACAGCCGCATCTTGGCCTCGAAATAGCTGTCCATGTCGCCATGATAATCGAGATGATCGCGCGACAGGTTGGTGAAGGCGCCGACCGACACCGGCAGCCCTTCGGTGCGATATTGAGCAAGGCCATGGCTCGACGCCTCGAACGCGGCGTGGGTGACGCCCTCGCGCTTCAGGCCGGACATGTTGGAGAGGAAAGTCACGATGTCCGGCGTGGTCAGCCCCGTGGACACCTGGTCGACCGAGGTGGTGACGCCCAAAGTGCCGATGGAGGCCGAATGATGCCCCAGCATCCGCCACAATTGCCGCGTCAGTTCCACCGTGGAGGTCTTGCCGTTGGTCCCTGTGACGGCAACCGTGACATCCGGAAAAGGCGCGAAATAGCGCGCCGCCAACTGCGCAAACAAGCGGCGCGGATTGTCATGGGCGATATGGATCGCGCCATCGACCTTGGCCTCGGGCCGGGCAACGACCGCCACGGCTCCTGCGCGCACGGCGGCGGCAATATAATCCTCGCCATTCACGCGCGCGCCCTGGAAGGCGCCGAACACCGTGCCCGGCGCAACCTTCCGATTATCGATCGCAAAGCCCGACACCGGCACATCTAGCGATGCCTTGGTGTCGGGCTTTGCATCCAGCCCCTCGATGAGCGACCCGAGGCGCATCCTATTCTTTCTCCTTGTCGCCGTGCAGCAACGGCATGAGGTCGGAAATATCGACGTCGCGGCGCTCGTCGGGCAGCACGCCCAGCATCGGCCCGGTGCGCTCGACCACCCGTTTCACCACCGGCGCGGCGGTCCAGGCCGCCGTGCGCAGGCCATATTGACCCGTCGCCTCGTCCATGGTGACGAGGACCACATAGCGCGGATTGTCCATCGGGAAGGCAGAAGCGAAAGTCGTCACCAGCGAAGTCTTGTTATACCGGCCTTCTTGGGGTTTTTCGGCCGAACCAGTCTTGCCGCCCACCCGGTATCCCTTGGCGTCGGCGCTGCGACCTGTACCCGCCGCGACGATCATGCGCAACAGTTGCCGCATGCGCGCGCTGGTGGCGGCGGAGAAGACCCTGCGGCCCTCCGGCACTTCATCCGCCTTCAATTTGCGCAGCGTAGCGGGCCGCCACAGCCCGCCATTGACCAGCGCCGCATAAGCCGAAGCGAGATGCAAAGGCGTTACGGCGATGCCATGGCCATAGGAAACGGTCAGCGTGGTGATGCGCCCCCAATTGGCCGGCCACAGCGTCCCGGCGCGTTCGTTGAGTTCGATCGGCGCGCGATCGTTGAAGTGCAACTCGCGGAAAAGATGCTGCAAAGGCTCCGCGCCCATCTGGTCAGCGATGCGCGCCGTGCCGATATTGGAGCTGTGCACGAGAATTTCCGGCACGTTGATCCAGCGGCCGAGCGGATGGTCGTCCTTGATCCGGAAACCGGCGATGGCAAGTGGGGCTGTCGCGTCATAGGTCCTGGACATGGAGGTCACGATCCCCCGGTCCATCGCCGCGGCGATCGAAAGCGGCTTGAACGCCGAACCCAGCTCATAGCGCGCCTGCACCATATGGTTGCAGAGCGGCGATTCGCTGCACGACTTGCCCGCGTAATTTTGCAGCTTGTTGGGATCGAAGACCGGGATCGAAGCCATGGCGATCACTTCGCCGCTATTGGCGTCCAGGATCACCCCGCTTGCGCCCTTGGCGCGGGTCTGCACCAATTGCGCGTAAAGCTCGCTCTCCAGCGCGCCCTGGACCCGGCTATCGATGGACATGGCGAAGGGCTGCCCACGCAGCGCCGGATCGGTCAGGCGGTCGTTGAACGCGGCTTCGACGCCCATGCCACCCTTGCCATCCGCATTGGGCGCAAAGCCAAGCACATGCGCCGCCAAGGTGCGCTGCGGATAGAGCCGCTCCTTTTCACGCGGAAATTCGATGCCGATCTCGCCCAGCGCATTCACCGCCGCCACTTCCTCGGGCAGCGCGCGGCGACGCAGATAGGCCCAGCCTTTGCCGGTCAGCTTCTTGTGGAAGGCCGATTCCGGTTCATCGGGAAAAATCTCATGCAGCTTGCGCGCAAGATCGGATGGATCGCTGATCAGCTTGGAAGGCCGCACGGCAATGGAATAAGCGTCCATGGTCCGCGCCAGCGGCACCCCGTTGCGATCCACAATGTCGGCCCGAGCAGGCAGTCCCGACATCACGTCGCCGCCCCGTCCGCTACCCGAAAAAATGCCGACCCAGGTCAGCCGCAGGACCACCACCCCCGTAACAACCAAGAACAGGATCAGCAGCAGCATCAGCCGGTTGTGCGCGATCGCCGTCAGGTCGACCCGCTGCTTGCCCGCTCTGGCTCCGCCCGGCTGGACGATGATCGTCGCCATTTCAGCGATCCCCCTTGCGACGCTCGCGCTTGGCCTGCGCCGTCAGATCGCCCATGGTGCTGTCGTCCAGCAGCTTCGCGTCCAGCATCGCCATCCGCTCGGCGCGGCGGGCGACGGGATTGGGCTTCGAACTGTCGGCGTCGTCCTTTGCCTTTTCCTTGGCGGTCTTGACCACGGGCTTGGCGATCTTGTCGACATTGTCGGCGGCATGGGCTTCGCGAATCACCGCGATGTCGCTGCGGATCTGCGTCGCAGCGGGGCTCGCCGGGGCAGCCTGCGGCGCGGAGGGCAGGTCGGCGGGCGTCTGCACCATCGCCACCATCACCGGCGGCGCGACATAGTCCGGCCCATTGGGCTGCACGCCGTCCAGATGCGCCAGAGCGCGCTCGCCCGCCAGATATTGCTGGGCGGTCGGCGTCGCATACATGAAATCATCCTGATTCCAGCGTTCAAGCTGGCGCATGTTCGCGCGCGCGCTGAACTCGGTCTCCAGATAGCGGATATCGGCCTTCGCCCGCGCGATCTGCACCCGCACCTTCATCAGCTCGTTGCGCTCGGTCGCGACCTTCAGCGACACCATATAGGCTCCCAGCGCACCCAACGCGACGAGCAGGATCCAGATCAGGCTCTGCAATCTCTTGACCGCGATCATGAACGGGGACTCCGGGTGGCAACAGGGGCGGAAGTGCGAATGGCGCTGCGCAAGGTGGCGGATCGGGCTCGGGGATTGCGGGCCAGCTCCGCCTCTCCCGGCCGCACCGCCTTGGCAGGCTTTTCGAAAGTGGGCGCAGGACCGAGTTTCTTCTGAGGCAAATGGCGCGATCCACCTGCTTCGCCGCCACTGCGATTGCGCAGGAACTGCTTGACGATGCGGTCTTCCAGACTGTGGAAGGTCACGACCGCCAGCCGCCCGCCCTCTTCCAAAATCGCCTCGGCCGCCTCCAGCCCGCGCTCCAGCTCCTCCAGTTCGCGGTTCACATGGATGCGGATCGCCTGGAAGGTCCGGGTGGCCGGGTCTTTCTTGTCATGCGGCTTGTGGCCGAGCGCCCGGCGCACGACGCTCGCCAACTGGCCGGTACGCTCCAACGGACGCGCCTCGACAATCGCTTTCGCCACGCGGCGCGAGCGCGGCTCCTCGCCATAGCGATACAGGACATCGGCAATTTCCTGCTCGGGGGCATTGTTGAGGAAATCGGCGGCGCTCATGCCGCTCTGGCTCATGGTCATGTCCAGCGGCCCGTCACCCTGGAAGGAAAAGCCCCGCTCCGCCCGGTCGAGCTGCATCGAGGACACGCCAATATCCAGCGTCACGCCCGCTACCGAGGTCACGCCCCGCTGCGCCAGCAGTTCCTCCATCCGCGAAAACTCACCGGCGATCAGGGCAATGCCCTTCTCGTCGGCCAGCGCCTGTCCTTCCCGAATCGCATCGGGATCGCGGTCGAAGGCGAAGACCTTCGCGCCCTTGCCCACCATGGCGCTGGAATAGCCGCCCGCGCCGAAGGTGCCGTCAACATGGACCTCGCCGGGGTTGATGGCGAGAGCGTCGAGCACTTCGTCGATGAGCACCGGAATGTGACGATCGGGGTCGACGGGAGCGCTCACTTGCCGCCTCCCGCTTCGCGCTGGTCCAGCCAGCGGCGCACCTTGTTGCGGATCAGTTCCGGCCGGTCCTTGCTGCCGACCAGCGTTTCGGGCTTCCAGATCTGGATGTAGCGGCCCACGCCATAGAAAAATACTGCATCGGCGATGCCATATTCCTCCTTGATATCGGGGTGCATGGCGAAGCGGCCGCCTTCGTCGAAATTCACCTCCTCGATCGTGCCGAGGCGGCGTTCCAGCTCCAGATCGGCATCATAGTCGCGGCCGGCCGCGCGCGCTTCGCGGGCCAGTTCCTCGACTTCGGTGAACAGATGGCGGCGGTGCGACTCACCAAAGGCCGTGGCGCAGGGGTTGCCGCCATGGACCGAGAGAAAAAGCCGCGTTTCGTTGCCGCTGGAGAGCTTGACCTGCCGGCGCATCTCCAGGGGCAGCACGAAACGGCCCTTGCCGTCCGCGACGCTGAACGCGTTGCCCGTATAGAGAATGACTTCCGACACTTTTGGACCGCTGCCCCTCTGTTCCCAGGGCGCAGGCCGTCGCCAACCGGATCGCCACGATGACGAACCGGCTCACAGGACTAGCAAAGCCTGACAAACCCCTATGGCTTTCAAATACCAAGCCACGGGGTTCAAGAAAAGGGATATTTTGGGATAATCCGGGAAATCCTGTTTTGTTCTGGTATTTAGTCCCCAATTTCCGGTTTCGGGACGATGACATGTTGTCGAGAGCGGTCAAAATGCGCCCGATTCCGCCGCCGGAACAGCACCGCGCCCAAGGCTGCCCAGAAAATCCCGGCCAGAGCTGCCCAGCGGACGGCGTTGACCAGCGCCTGGCCCGACCTGACCCAGCGGCGACCGGCGGGAAGCTCGTCACCCAAGGCCTGTGCGACAAATTGCGGCGTATCGGCGGTCCACTGATCGGTGTCCAACGGCGCGGCCGGATCGGCCAGCCAGAGCCGGTCGTCGATCAGGTCGGCATCGGCGACGATGGTCGCTACCCCCTTTCCCACCCCGCAGTGCGCCACCAGCCCGCGCCCGACGATGCGGCAATCCGGCCCGGCATCATCGAAACCCGAGGCCGCATAGACGGTCAGCATCCGCCCATCGCCCAGAAAACGGCGTTCCTCCTCCGCTCCAGCGGCAGGCGGCATCAGCTTCACGCCCCAATATTCGATCATCGCGGAGAGCAGGGTAACGGCAGGCGGCCGGCGCCGGTCACCCAATGGCAAGCCCATCGGCCAGCGCAATTGCGGATCGGCCAGGATCAGCGCTTTGCCGCCCCGGCTGATCCACGCATTGAGCGCCACCAACTCGTCCATCGAAAAGGCGCGCGGCTGGGCAAGCAGCAGCGCCTTGGTCCGGCTCCTCTCCAGCGCGACTGGGCTGTCGACAGGCGTGACCGTGAAGCGCTGGCGCAGCAGGGTGATGATGGGCGCGTCAGCCTTGGCCGCCAGCCCTTTCTCGCCGTCTCTCCAGAAAAGCGGCAGGCCGCTGATGACCGCCAATTCCGGCCGCCGTTGTAAAGGTTCAACGCGAGGCTCTTTGGCAAGCCAACATATCGCCAAAGCCAGCAGAGCCAGCCCTAGCCCCACCAACTGCCGTGCTCCTGCAAAGGCAGGAGCACGAAACCTTTCAAATTGAAGCCCCGACAAGGTTGCCAGTGCCACCACGCCGAGCAACCACGCCACCGGCACCAACCCCGGCACATGCCAACTCGCCAAAAACGTGCAAGATAGCACCGCCCCCGCCGTTCCCAGCCCGGCCCACCAGGCCGCCCCCTCACCCCGCCGCGCTTTTAAAAAAGCGGCCGCCGGGATCAACAACAGCGCAGGCAGCATCCAGCCACGCGGATCGACCTGTCCCGTCCGCAGCAACGCCGGAAGCCCGCCGAGCAGCACCAGCACCCCCAGCAAAGCCAGCATCGCCCAAGTTCGGAGCAGAAATTTCAAGTGATCAGTCAGCGCGAGGCCGGCGGAATCTCGCGATCCATGGGTTTCTTCAAATTAGGGTCCGGCTGCAAGTCCGGCACGATCGGCGCCTGCTCCGGCGCGGGCTGCACGCCCAGTTCCGCGAGAGGCTCCTTGGGCGACACGGCATTGACGTCCAGCGTGGGCACGGTCGGCGGCGGCACGGTCGGATCGTCGATCCGCGCCTTGTCGATCACGATATTCGCCAGACCCACGAGCAACACCACGCCCGCCAGCCCGGTGAGGCCGATCTGGACACGCTGCAACCCTTCCTGTTGGCGGGGTGTTTCAGCCATGAAGCGCTCTTTTTTCTCGCTGTCGAGACCCGTATCGACAGTCAACGAGTGTGCGCGAGCCAGGGGAAGACAGTCAAGCCCTTCGATTCCAGCCACTCGCGATTGTAGAGCGTTGAAAGATAACGGAATCCCGTATCGCACAGGATGGTGACGATCCGCTTGCCCGGCCCGAGCTGCTTCGCCAGCGCCACCGCGCCCGCGACATTGATGCCCGAGGACAGCCCCAGACATAGCCCTTCCTCGGCCAACAAGCGCCGCACCCAGAGCAGCCCTTCTTCATCGGAAATGCGGAACTGCGTATCGATCGGCGCGCCTTCCAGATTGGCGGTGATCCGGCCCTGCCCGATACCCTCGGCCACCGAATTGCCCTCCGCCTTCAACTCGCCATGGGCATAATAATTGTAGAGTGCCGCGCCATGCGGATCGCTTAGCGCAATGATGATATTCTCGTCATGCGCCTTCAGGCCCAGTCCGACGCCCGCAATCGTCCCGCCCGTGCCCGCCGCGCAGGTGAAGCCGTCGACCTGCCCATCCATCTGGGTCCAGATCTCCTCGGCCGTGCCGATGATATGCGCCTTGCGGTTGGCGATATTGTCGAACTGGTTCGCCCAGATCGCCCCTTCGGTTTCCTCGGCCATACGGCGCGAGGTGTGCACGAAATGGCCGGGGTTGGAATAGGGAGCCGCCGGAACCGTCACCAGCTCGGCGCCCAGAGCGCGCAGCGTGTCCATCTTCTCGCGGCTCTGCGTCTCGGGCATGACGATGATCGTCTTATACCCCTTGGCATTGGCCACCAGTGCAAGGCCAATGCCGGTATTGCCCGCCGTGCCCTCCACGATCGTGCCGCCAGGCTTCAACAGCCCCTTTTCCTCGGCATCGTTGACGATGAACAGCGCGGCGCGATCCTTCACCGAAGCGCCGGGGTTGGCGAATTCGCACTTGGCGAAAATGTCGCAGCCCGTCTCTTCCGAAGGGCCGGTGAGGCGCACCAACGGCGTGTTGCCAATCAGGGCAAGGCTATCATTCTGAACCAGCATGGTCTCCGCATAGCGGACCAGATACGCCCTTGCCAAGCAAGGGAATGATGGCCGCGCAAAAGTCCGGTTTGTCCTTCGCCCCGTTAAGCTTTGCTTCCCCCGCTGTTCCATTGCGGGACAGCGCGTAATCGTGGGAGGAAATGGCAAGGCTTTTCCCTTATGGCCGGTGCCAAGCTACGGATTATCAGAGGAAAAGATCAGTTGGCGGGCGGCAGGACAGTAAAGGCGATGAGGGCGAGGCATGGCGCGATCGCCGCGCTGGCGCTTGTCGCACTGGCCGCGCCGCGCCTGATCACCGCCGCGCCTCTCGACCTTCTGGCCGCGACGGGAATCCAGGATGACCCCGCCGAAAAGCCGGGCCAGAATTTCCCCGGATCAGCCTTTTTCTTCGCCGAGGGCGCTTTCGATCCCGTAGCTGGCGCCGCCACGCTGAACAGCGAGCATGTTCTGGGACTCGACGCGGTGCAGGTCGCCCCCGCCATGGCATTTCGCGGCCTGACCGCGCTCGACAGCTACAGGGCGCTCAACTGCCTGACCTCCGCCATCTATTATGAGGCCGGGAGCGAGCCGGAAGAGGGCCAGCGCGCCGTGGCGCAGGTGGTGCTGAACCGGGTGCGCAACCCGCTCTGGCCGCAAAGCGTGTGCGGCGTCATCTATCAAGGGTCGGAACGCGCCGATTATCGCTGCCAGTTCACCTTCAGTTGCGACGGTTCCATGGCGCGCATGGCCAACGCCAAAGGCTGGGCACGCGCGCGCCGCATCGCCGCCCAAGCCCTCTCCGGCCTCGTCTATCAGCCCGTGGGCCTCGCCACCTATTATCACACGCTGGCGGTCCGGCCCGACTGGGCGACGGCAATGCGGCCCGTTGCAGTGATCGGCGCGCATATCTTCTACCGTCCGTCCGGCTTTGACGGAACGCCCGCCGCCTTCCGCGCCGCCTATCTGGGGCGGGAAACGCAGTCAGGTCCGGCCTGGCCGGTGAAGCCCTTGCCGTTCGCCCCGGCCCTGGAACTGCCCATCCCCATTTCCTCCCCGTCCGCCACATCCGGCGCGGCGACCGCCGATCCCTTGCCCGCTGCGGCGCCCGGCCTTCCCCAGTCGACGATCCGGCCCGAATATCGCAACAGCGGCCGTCCCCTCATCTGACCTGGATTTTTTTGGCGGCGGAGGGAATATTTTACGTTTAATTCGTCAGAAACCATTCAACTTGTTGAAAAATAACAGAATAAAAATCTGGTGATTTTTCGGAGCTCCGGGAACCTAATCCTCCGCCCGATAGTTCTGCACTGCGGATAGCAAATCTTTTGCCCCCCGCTCTTGCTATCCAAAAAAACATGAGCCCGGAACGCATCTCCCCCCCCCGACGCGTTCCGGGCTCAGAATTTTTGGGCCTATCCCACGGAAATCGGAGATATTTTCGCTTTCGGAACGCTTTTCCGAGCGGCGGGTTGTTCCTTGGGTCACCGGCATGATGTCCGGTTGAAGCATTTCCCGTCAGGGATGCAGGACAAAAAGCTCTGAAAAGGAGACGATGATGACCAGGAAGATTCTAGCTGCCCTTTTGCTGACCGGTTCGTTGATGGTCGCGGCCTGCAATACGGTCGAGGGTGCCGGCAAGGACGTGCAGAGCGCTGGCCAGGCGGTCGAGAACGCCGCCAACTGATTTGAAAAGGCTCGCCTCCCCGGCGAGCCTTTTTTCTTCAGCTCGCAGCTTCGGCCGCCGCCACGTCCCTGGCCTGTCTCCGGTCAGTGAACCAGATGGCGATGATGGTAATCTCATACAGCGCCAGCAACGGGATCGCGAGCATCAGTTGCGACACCACATCGGGCGGCGTCAGCACTGCGGCCAGGATGAAGGCGGCAACGATCATATAGCGGCGCAGGCCGATCAACTGCGCCCGGCTGACGAAGCCCGCCCGATTGAGCAGCATCAGCAGCACCGGCATCAGGAAACTGATTCCAAAGGCCAGGATGAACTGCATCACCAGCCCCAGATAGGCGTCCGCGCTCGGCAGCGCCTCCACCTGAAGGCCGCTACTATTCCCCTGAAATTCCAGGAAGAAATGGAAGGCGGTCGGCATCACCACGAAATAAGCGAGCGACGCCCCCATGGCGAAGAGAAAAGGCGTGGCGATGATGAACGGCAGCAGCGCCTTCTTCTCCTTCGCGTAGAGCCCCGGCGCGACAAAGGCCCAGAGCTGGTTCGCGATGATTGGAAAGGACAGGCAGAAAGCGCCGAAAACCGCGATCTTCACCTGCACGAAAAAGGCTTCGTAAAGTTTGGTATAGACCAGCCGCCCACCGCCATCGCCAAAGGCTTCCTTGAGCGGATAGACCAGTATCGCGAACAACTGCTCCGAAAAATAGAAGCAGATCGCGCCCGTGATGAACAGCGCATAGACGCATTTGAGCAACCGCCCACGCAGCTCGATCAGATGGTCGAGCAGGGGCGCCTTGCTGTCGTCGATATCCTTCATGCCCCCGCGTCCCCCCTCCGCACAGGCTCCTGCGCGACATAGGGCGGTCCGTCGGTCGCGGGCTGGACCTCCGCCACATAGGGCGGCGCCTCAGTCGCCGGCGCGGATTCGGCCACGAAAGGGGGCACTTCCCCAGCCGCCGCTTCAGCGCCAGGTGCAGGCAGCGCTTCCAGCTCCCCGGTCGTTTCCGGTGGATGCTCTTCCATGATCCGCTTGTTCTGCGCGGCCCATTTCTTTTCCAGCTCCTCCAGCTCAACCTCGCGAACCATCGCGTCGATGCCGGTGCGGAAATGGCGCGCCATGCCCTGCGCCTTCCCGACGATCTGCCCCACTTTGTAGAGCGCGCGAGGCAGGTCTTTCGGGCCGATGACGATCACCGCAATGATGATGATCACCAGAAGCTCAGACGAATCGATACCAAACATGCGTGCCTACCGCCCCGGCCGGAGGAAAATCAGGCCTTGGTCTTTTCGTCTGCCGCATTTGGCGTGGCAGTCGACGCATCCTGTTCCGGAACGCGATGGCCCTCAATGCGCGTGGCGGGCTTGGTCGGCACGACATCGTCGTCATCCTCCGCCATGCCCTTCTTGAAGCTCTTGATGCCCTTGGCGACGTCACCCATCAACCCGGAAATCCGGCCGCCGCCGAACAGCAGCATGACCACCAGGAGAACGATGACCCAGTGCATCAGCGAAAAGGAACCCATTTTAACTTTCTCCTGAAACTGCCGCTTATCTAAAGTGATTTCGAGTGAAATGGAACATTTCACGGCTCGGAAATCACGGCAAACAAAGCCCGCAGATCATATTGCCACAGAATATGATCTAAGCGTCTTCCTCGTCATTTTCCACAACGGATTGGGCGCCCAGACCCTCAAGCGCCAAATCCACCGGATCGAGCAGACCCGCGGCGCGCAGATCGTCGATACCCGGCAGGTCGCGGCGGCTGCTAAGGCCGAAATGTGACAGGAATTCATGCGTGGTGGCATAGATTAGCGGCCGCCCCGGCACTTCCCGTCGTCCTGCGGGCCGCACCCATCCCGCCTCCATCAGCACGTCCAGCGTGCCCTTCGCCACCTGAACGCCGCGGATGGCCTCGATCTCGGCGCGGCTCACCGGCTCATGATAGGCAATGATCGCGAGGGTTTCCATAGCGGCGCGGGACAGCTTGCGCGTCTCGTCCTTCTCACGGCGCAGGATATGGGCCAGATCGGCGGCCGTCTGGAAATGCCAGCGCCCGCCCCGCTCGACCAGATTGATGCCGCGCCCGGCATAGTGATCGCTCAATGTCGCGAGCGCGGCGGTCAGATCCCCCGCCTCCCCCACATGCAGCTTGAGTTCGGCTAGGGTCAGCGGTTGTTCGGAGACGAACAGCACGGCTTCGACGGCGCGGAGGAAATCATCAGGTTCTTCGATCACAACAGACGTCCCGCAGTCGGTTCCGGCACGGCGGCGCGCAGGAAAATGGGTTCGAAAATCCCCTCCTGCTGGATTTCCAGCCGCCCCTGCCGCGCCAGTTCCAGGGCGGCGACGAAACTACTGGCGAGCGCCGATCGTGCCATCGGCCCATCCTGCCCGGTCGGCAGGAAGGCTTCAAGCGCGGTCCAGTCGATCGCCGCGCCGACCAGGGTGCTGACCCGCTGGATCGCTTCGTCCAGAGTCATCACCGGTCGAACCGCGACCATATGCACGACCGGCTGGGTCCGGGCGCGAATCTGGCCGTAGGACTGGATCAGGTCGAACAGGCTCGCCGCCCATTTCGCCCTGCGGACGAGGCGCAGCCCTTCAGGCTTTTCCCGCGCGAAGACGTCGCGGCCGATCCGGTCCCGCGCCATCAGCCGCGCGCCCGCCTCCCGCATCGCGTGCAGGCGCTGGAGCCGCAATTGCAGACGCAGCGCCAGTTCCTCCGGACTGGGGTCGGGCTGCGCCTCCTTGGGCAGCAGCAGCGCCGATTTGAGATAGGCGAGCCACGCCGCCATCACGAGATAATCGGCGGCCAGCTCCAGCTTCAGCTTCCGCGCGCCCTCGATATAGGCGAGATATTGCTCGACCAGCGCGAGGATGGAGATTTCGCGCAGATCGACCTTCTGCGTCCGCGCCAGCGCCAGCAACAGGTCGAGCGGCCCCTCCCAGCTTTCGAAACTGAGCATAAGGGTTTCAGGCCGGGGAACGGCGGGAGGGGTGAAAAGATCGTCCATCGCTAGACTATCGCTTTTAGGTTTTTGTGGCATCCCCTCTTCACGCCGGAACCATCGCCAGCAGCGCATCGCGGGTGGCGAGCAATTCCTCCAACAGCGGGCCGTCCGACAGCCTGTGCGTCGACGCCATCGCGCGACCGAGGCGCGTCATGGCCTCCGGCGTGATCTCCGGCAGCAGATCGGCAATCCCCACCATATCGTCCATCCGCCCCCAGCAATTGAGCGCCAGATCGCATCCCGCCGCAACCGTGGCCGCCGCCAGTTCGGGAATGCTGCCCTTCAACGCCTTCATGTCGAGATCGTCGGACATCAGCAGCCCATCGAAGCCGATCCGCCCCCGGATGATGGTCTCGATGATGGAGGGAGACAGGCTCGCAGGCAGATCGGGATCCCAGGCGGTATAGACGACATGCGCCGTCATCCCCATGGGCGCGTCCTTGAGCGCCTGGAACGGCGCCAGATCGACCGCCAGCGCATCCTCGTCAGCGGTGACGATGGGCAGTTCATGATGGCTGTCGACCATCGCCCGGCCATGGCCCGGCATATGCTTGACGATGCCGACCACCCCGCCATCGGCCAGTCCCTCGATCACCGCCCGTCCCAGCGCTGCGACCCGCATCGGTTCGGCGCCCAGCGTCCGGTCGCCCATGATATCGCTCGCCCCCGCCTGCCGCACATCGAGCAAGGGCAAGGCATCGACCGTGATCCCCACTTCCGTCAGCGTGGCGGCGATCGCCCGGGCATTGGCGCGGGCGGCCGCGATGGCGCTGGACGGCGCGACCTCATAGAGCCGGTCGAACACGGCGCCGGGCGGGAAACTCGGCCAGACGGGCGCCTGCATCCGCGCCACCCGGCCGCCTTCCTGATCGATCATGATGAGCAGATCGTCCCGGCCATGCAGCGCCCGCAGATCATCGGTCAGCGCCCGAAGCTGCTCCCTGTCCACGATATTGCGCCGGAAGAGGATGTAGCCGGCAGGCTGCGCTTGCCGGAAGAAGGCGCGCTCGTCCGCAGTCAGGGTCTCACCGGAAAGGCCGAAGATAACGGGTTTCATAAGAGCGATGGTAGCGGCTGAAAGAGGCTCTGTCGAAGGGGTTATTCCGGCCTTGTCGCAGGATTTGCGGGATTTGGCCGAGGGATAAAATGAGTGGGGAGCGGACACGCCAGGACAGTCTACCTGGGCATAAGGCGCAACGTGCTCCTGCGAAGGCAGGAGCCTAGTTGTTTAGTCCCGGCCTCTATGGATTATCGGACCGTCCGAACTGGGCTCCTGCCTTCGCAGGAGCACGCTGTGGTTATCGGCAGCCAAGACCGTCTCAGGCCAAATCCCCCACACCCCTAATTCACGACCATGCAGCTCTCGCCCGCCACCTTCAGCTTGCCGCAGAGCGTGCTGGCCTGCCCGCCCGCCGCCGCGCGCAGGCGATAGACAGTGCTGCCGCTCACCTCTGCCTGCTCGATCGACATCGGCAGCGGCTCCAAATAGGTGAAGCGTTTGGACAGCCGCTTCCACGCATCCTTCGCGAAGGCCTGATTGCCATAGGCGCCCAACTGGATCATGCCGCCTGCGGGCCGCGCAACCGTCGTCACGGGCTTCGCATTGGTTTCATCGGCTACCCGCGCCGTGACGCTCTGACCCGGTTTTCCCGCCACCGCCGACTTGGCGTTGCCAGCCGCGCCGGTCGGCGTGATCGGCGCTTCCGGCACCCGAGTCGGATCGATCCGCCCGTCGCGGGCCACGCCCTCGCTCGCCGCATAGCTGGCGTCGCCCTCTCCGTCGAACTTCTTGGCGTCGGCTTCCTTGGCGGGTATCTTGTAATCCCCGGCCGGCGCGGCGATCAGCTTGCCTTCGCCGCCAGCCCCGCCCGAGCGGTTCTGGATCAGCCATACGCCCGCGACGACCAGACCGATCAGCACCAGTCCAAAGAGAATGAAGCCCAGCAGCCGCAGCGGCGAGAGCCCCTGCTCCTCCTCATCCTCGATGGCGGGTTCGAGCCAGGGCAGACGCTCCTCGTCGTCCAGGTCCAGCCTGCCCCGCGCATAATCGCCCATCTCGTCCGTGCCTCCGCCGGTTACTGCATCTCGGTCAAGGCTGCGACGCCCATCAGCGCCAAGCCGTTACGGATGATTTGCCCTATTCCCCGGCTCAAGAAAAGCCGCGCGGAAGTAGTGGCCGGATCGTCCATCAGGATGACCCGCGCCTGCGGATTGTCGTTGCCCAAATTCCACCAGCTATGGAACGCCGAAGCCAAGTCATTGAGATAGAAGGCAATACGATGCGGTTCACGGGCCGATGCCGCCCCTTCCACAACGCGGGGGAATTGCGCGGCAAGCTTCACCAGTCCCAGTTCCTCCGTCCCAAGGCGGGACAGGTCGGGCGCGGGCAGGTCGATCCCCGCCTCCTCCGCCCGCCGGCCGAGCGAGGAAATCCGCGCATGGGCATATTGCACATAGAAGACCGGATTGTCCTTCGACGCCTCCACCACCTTGGCAAAGTCGAAGTCCATCTGCGCATCGGCCTTGCGCGTCAGCATGGTGAAGCGCACCACATCCTTGCCCACTTCGCGCACCACATCGGCCAGCGTCACGAAATTGCCGGCGCGCTTGGACATCTTCACCGGCTCGCCGTCGCGCAGCAGACGGACCATCTGGATCAGCTTGACGTCGAAACGGGCCTTGCCTTCGGTCAACGCCGCGACCGCAGCCTGAATGCGCTTCACCGTGCCGCCATGGTCAGCGCCCCAGATGTCGATCAACTGGTCGGCCGTCTGCGCCTTCTGATAATGATAGGCCATGTCGGCGCCGAAATAAGTCCAGCTTCCGTTGGATTTCTTGATCGGCCGGTCCTGATCGTCACCGAATTTCGTCGAGCGAAACAGCGGCAGCTCGACCGGCTCCCAATCCTCCGGCGTCTCGCCCTTGGGCGCTTCCAGCACGCCATCATAGACGAAGTCATGTTCGCGCAGCCATTTTTCCGCAGCTTCCGGCTTTCCGGCCGCCTGCAACTCGGCTTCGGAAGAGAAAATGTCGTGATGGATGCCCAGCAGCGCCAGATCGCTGCGAATCATGTCCATCATCGCCGCCACAGCCCTGGTGCGGAACGGCACCAGCCATTCGCTTTCCGGCGCGCCGACATATTTGTCGCCATAGTCGGCGGCCAGCGCTTGTCCCACCGGCACCAGATAGTCGCCCGGATAGAGGCCTTCGGGAATCTCGCCAACGGCCTCGCCCAGCGCCTCGCGATAGCGCACATGCGCCGACCGGGCGAGCACATCGACCTGCCCGCCCGCATCGTTGATATAATATTCGCGGATGACCTTATGCCCGATATGCTCCAGCAGGGTCGCGAGTGCGTCGCCCACCACCGCCCCCCGGCAATGGCCCATATGCATAGGGCCGGTGGGGTTGGCGGAGACATATTCGATGTTGACGGTGATGCCCTCTCCGGTAGCGGAGCGGCCATAATCCTCCGCCTCGGCATGAATCGCGGCGAGTTCCGCGCGCCAGGTAGCGTCGGTCAGCCTGAGGTTGATGAAACCTGGCCCGGCGATGGACGCTCCCTCGACCTCGTCCAGCTTTTCCAGACCAGCCACGATCTTTTCCGCCAAAGCACGCGGATTGGTGCCAGCCGGCTTGGCCAGCACCATCGCCGCATTGGTGGCAAGGTCGCCATGGCTTGCGTCGCGGGGCGGCTCGACCGTTACCGGCTTGCGGTTCAGGCCAGCGGGCAGCGAACCATCAGCCTCCAGCGCGTCGAGCACGGCGTCGAGATGGGCGGTGAAACGGTTATAAAGAGACAAGGGACGGACTTTCCTTCAACTCCGTTCGCCCTGAGCGCAGTCGAAGGGCCGTCCTTTCCTCAACAAAAGGTCAGGGCATCGACTTGTCTCAGCCCGAACGGAAAAATGGGCTTAGCGGGTAGCGTTGTAACGGAGCTGATCCTGGGTCAGGTTGAAACCCACGAGCAGCTCGAAGCTGGTTCGCTGCAAGGCCGCCTTGACGTCCGGCTGCGCGAAGGGATCGATCGCCGCGTCGGCGTCACCCGCCTTGCGCTTCTGCGTGATCATCGCCTGGATCGGCCCCGGCAGCGTGGCGGCGGCCTTGTTCACATAGGATCCGGCCTTGGCGGTCGCGCTGGCGCGATATTGCCCCGCCGGGAAATCCAGCACAACCTGGCCCACGCGCTTGGCGACCACGGCGTTGCCGCCCCGCACCACGGCGGAATAATAAGGCAATGTCACCTGCCGCGCTGCGCCCGCATCGCTGCGGCGGGCATTCACGGTAAAGGTCGCCTCGGTATAAAGCTGCTCCCCGTCGGCGCAGGTCGAGCGCAGATTGGTGATTTCCGCCACCACGTCGATCGCGCGGGCATCGGTGCTGCCTGCCGGATTGAACAGGGTGATGTCGCCGGTCTGGGCCGGGACCGCCGCCACCGGGCAGGCCGAGCGCACGGCCACGATGCCGCCGGTCGGGTCGATTTCGCCCCGCTGGGAACAGCCCGCAAGGGCCATGGCGATCATTCCGGTCAGCGCAATTCGAGAAAAGGTCACAGGCAATCCCTTGGGAACAGGCGTTGGGCTTCTTATCCATAGGCTGCGGGACGCGCAACATAAAGGAAGCGGCTTTCATCCTCCGTCACATTCGCCTAAGCGGCAAGCCATGACCTCTCGCTCGCCCATGAAGCTGCTGATCGCCGCCCCGCGCGGCTTTTGCGCCGGTGTCGACCGCGCCATCATCATCGTCGAAAAGGCGATCGAGAAATATGGCGCCCCGGTCTATGTCCGCCATGAAATCGTTCACAACAAGTTCGTGGTCGACAGCCTGAAGGCCAAGGGCGCGATCTTCGTGGAGGAACTGGATCAGGTACCCGACGGCGTGCCGGTGGTCTTTTCCGCCCATGGCGTGCCCAAGGCGGTGCCCGCCAAGGCAGAGGAACGCGGCCTCGACTATCTCGACGCCACCTGCCCGCTGGTCAGCAAGGTTCACCGCCAGGCCGAACGCCAGGTGGAGGCCGGACGCCACATCCTCTTCATAGGTCACAGGGGCCATCCGGAGGTGATCGGCACCTTCGGCCAGGTCGATGACGGCAACATGACCCTGATCGAAACGGTCGAGGATGCCGAAGCCTTCGCTCCCGCCGACCCCGACAATCTGGCCTTCCTGACGCAGACGACCCTGTCGGTGGACGACACCGCCGCCATCGTCGCGACGCTGCTGCGCCGTTTTCCCGCCATCCATGCGCCCAAGGGCGAGGATATCTGCTACGCCACCTCCAACCGGCAGGCGGCGGTCAAGGCGATCGCCGGGCAATGCGACGCCGTCTATGTGATCGGCGCGCCCAACAGCTCCAATTCACTGCGGCTGGTTGAGGTGGCGGAGCGCGAAGGCACCCCCGCCCGGCTGATCCAGCGCGCCGACGATATGGACTTCGCCTGGCTGGAGGGCGTGCGCACGCTGGGCCTTACCGCAGGTGCCTCCGCCCCCGAAGTGCTGGTGCGCGAAGTGGTCGACCGGCTGGCCACGCGGTTCGACGTGATCGAGGAGCAGGTGGAAACCGCCCGCGAAAACATTGCCTTCAAGCTTCCCCGCGGACTGGAGGCCGCGTAAATCCATGGCCGTCTATACCCAGGTTCCCGCCGAAGAGATCGACGCTTTCCTCACCCGCTACGACGCCGGACGCCTCGTGTCGGCCAAGGGCATCGCGGAAGGCGTGGAAAACAGCAATTACCTGCTCGAAACCACCGGCCATGACGGCGCCTTGGGTTCCGGGGGAGGCCACCGCTACATCCTCACCCTCTACGAAAAGCGGGTGGATGAGGCGGACCTGCCCTTCTTCATGGACCTGCTCGATCATCTGGGCGCACGCGGCTGCCTCGTCCCCCGCTTCATCGCGGATCGGGAAGGCAAGCGGCTACAGCAACTCGCCGGACGCCCCGCCTGTCTGATCGAGTTCCTGACCGGCATCTCCGTCACCGAACCGACCGTCGGCCAGGCCCGTGCGGCGGGCGCGGCGCTGGGCGAAATGCACCGCGCGGCGGAAGGCTTCACCGGCACCCGCCGCAACGCCCTCGACCTGCCCGGCTGGCATGAACTGGCCGCCAAATGCGGCGAGGATTTCGACCGGATCGCCCCCGGCCTCGGTGCGCGGGTGGCGCAAGAGCTGGCCTTCCTTGATGCGCATTGGCCCGCAGACCTGCCCCGGTCGGTGATCCATGCCGACCTTTTTCCCGACAATGTGCTGATGCTGGGCGATGAGGTGACGGGCCTGATCGACTTCTATTTCAGTTGCACCGATATCCGCGCCTATGACCTGGCCGTCACACACAGCGCCTGGGTGTTCAGCAATGATGGCGCCACTTGGTTCGGGGACCGCGCCGCAGCCCTGGGCGCCGGTTATATGACGGCCCACGGCCTGTCCGACGCCGAACTCACCGCTTTCCCGATCCTCTGCCGGGGTGCGGCGCTGCGTTTCCTGCTGACGCGGGCTTATGACTGGATCAACACGCCCGCCGACGCGCTGGTGATGCGCAAGGATCCGCTGGCCTATCTGCGCCGCCTCGATTTCTACGCCAGCGCCGACCCGGCGGCGCTGCTTGGCGCATGAGCGAGCTTCCCGAGGTCGAGATCTTCACCGACGGCGCGTGCAAGGGCAATCCCGGCCCCGGCGGCTGGGGCGCCGTGCTGCGCTTTGGGGAGAAGGAGAAGGACATCTCCGGCGGAGAGGCGCAGACCACCAATAACCGCATGGAAATGATGGCGGCGGTGCAGGCGCTGGAGACGCTCAAACGCCCTTGCCGGGTGACGCTCTACACCGACAGCAAATATGTGATGGACGGCATCACCAAATGGGTCTTCGGCTGGCAGAAGAACGGCTGGAAGACGGCGGACAGGAAGCCGGTGAAGAATGCCGAACTCTGGCAGCTACTGGTGAAGGCCGCCGCCCGCCATCAGGTGACATGGCAATGGGTCAAGGGCCATGCCGGTCATCCGGAGAATGAGCGCGCCGATCAATTGGCCTGCGCGGCTGCGGAGAGTTTCCGGAAGTAGCGACAGTTAAGGCTGTTTTTCTGCCATTTAAATCCGTCATCCCAGCGCAAGCTGGGATGACGAATGTTATCGATGTCCGCCTCTGGCCAAAACCCGGCCATATCCCTCAAACCGCACTCAACCCCGCATCGGCCAGCCCGCGCCACAGATGCAATGCCTGCACGCTTTCCTTGACGTCATGCACCCGCACCATCTGCGCGCCCAGTTCCACAGCGCGGAAGGCCAGTCCCACCGACCCGCCCAGCCGCTCCGCCGCAGGCGCCTCGTTCGACAAGGCTCCGATCAGCCGCTTCCGGCTCCCGGCGAACAGCAACGGCACCCCCAGCCCCTGAAATACCGCCAACCCATTCACCAAAGCGAGATTATCGCCCAGCGACTTGCCAAAGCCCAATCCCGGATCGACCATGATCTTCTCGCGGGCAATACCCGCCGCCAGACATGCCTCCACCCGCGCTTCCAACATATCGAACACATCGGCCACGACATCGCCATAACCGCCCGGATTCTCATGCGGATCGTCGCCGGCCGATGGCGCATGCATCAAGATCACGGGACAGCCCGCCGCGACCACCACCTCCATCGCCCGCGGATCGTGCAGCAACGCGCTCACATCATTGACAACAGCCGCTCCTGCCGCCAGCGCCGCCTCCATGACCGCGGCCTTGCGCGTATCGATGGATATGGAAACGCCCGCCGCCGCCAGCTTCTCGATCACCGGCACGACGCGTGCGATCTCATCCCCTTCCCACAGGCGTGGCGCCTTGGGCCGGGTCGATTCCCCGCCTACGTCGATCAAAGCCGCCCCCGCAGCCGCCATGGAAAAGCCCGCATCAGCCGCCGCCTGGGGATCGTCCATATGCTCACCGCCATCGGAAAAGCTGTCGGGCGTGATGTTCAGGATCGCCATGACCTGAGGCGCGTCGAAGCGAATGGTCCGCTCACCCAGCAGTAAAGGCGGACGTTGCGCCGAGATATTGGCGGCGAGGCGCTGCGCCCGCTCCGCCAGCGGATCGGGCAACCCCGCAGCCGCATCGGCAAATTCCGTGACCGGCACCGTCACCCGCGCCACCCGCCGACCATCCTTGCGCGCAGTCAGCTCATAGCCCTGAAACCAGATCAGCCCATTGCCCATCCGCGCCGCCGACCCGTCCGGCAAGCCGATGGGCGACGGCACGAACCAGGTGGGGCGCAGGTAAAGCCGCGCATCGGCAGGGATTTGGGAAAGCATTGCCATGTCCTTCGATCGGATCGAAAGGGCTTCCCTTAGCGCGATGACGTGCTCCTGCGAAGGCAGGAGCCCAGTTCGGAGGTGGCGCGAATAAACTGAGGTCTGAACTGGGTTCTCACGAGCCGCTTGTCTCGCTCAAATGCCTGCGCAGGAACGCGGGGCCGCTTACGGCTCGTTCGCAAGCAGATAGGTCTGCCGCAAAGCATCGATCGGCTTCAACACACCCTCGATCTCGCAATGCCAGAAAGTCCAGCCATTGCAGCTCGGCGCGCCTTGCAGCGTCGCGCCCATCTTATGGATAGACCCCGTATCCGTCCCCACGCTGAGCGAGCCATCCGCCCGCACCACCGCCTGCCAGCGCCGCTTGGAATCCATCAACACCGAACCCGGCTGCAAATAACCCGTCTCGACCAACGTGCCGAACGCCACCTTGGGCTGCTGCCGCGCGGTCTGCATGATGGTGAGCGAGCTTTCGTCCAGCGGCAGCGCCGCCTCGATCCGCTCCAGCGCGACCTCGATATAATCGTCCTCGCGCTCGATGCCGATCCACTTGCGGCCCAGGCGCTTGGCCACCGCGCCGGTCGTGCCTGTGCCGAAAAACGGATCGAGCACCACGTCGCCCGGCTTGGTGCAGGCCAGCATCACGCGATAGAGCAACGCCTCGGGCTTCTGCGTCGGGTGCGCCTTGGTGCCGTTGCGCTTCAGCCGCTCCTGCCCGCCGCAGATCGGCAGCACCCAGTCGGAGCGCATCTGCAATTCGTCGTTGAGCGTCTTCATCGCCTTGTAGTTGAAGGTGTACTTCGCATCCTCGCCTTGGCTGGCCCAGATCAGCGTCTCATGCGCATTGGTGAAGCGCGTGCCCTTGAAATTGGGCATGGGGTTGGACTTGCGCCAGATGATGTCGTTCAGAATCCAGAAGCCTTCGTCCTGCAACGCCGTGCCGACGCGGAAGATATTGTGGTAGCTGCCGATCACCCAGATCGAGCCATTGGGCTTCAATATGCGGCGCGCCTCGCGCAGCCAGGCCTTGGTGAAGCGATCATAGCTGCCCAGCGTGTCGAACTTGTCCCAATCATTGTCGACCGCATCGACGCGGCCGCCCTCGGGCCGGAACAGATCGCCGCCAAGCTGGAGATTATAGGGAGGATCGGCAAAGATCATGTCGATGCAGGCGTCGGGCAGCTTCGCCATTTCGGAGATGCAGTCGCCACGCAGCAGGCGGTCGGCCTCGACCTCGACTGGCGCAACCGCCTTTTTCCGCCGCGGCGCGACGCGTTCCATGACACCCATTAGTGACCCCCGTTCGGTTCTGAGGCCCAGCGATGAGTCCTCGGGAGTCCGCCGTCAAGATCAGCAACTTAGGGTTCGAGCCTCACACAATGGTTAACGCTGCGGAGAACGAACCGGGTAGCCACTAGATATTGAGTCGAACGCGACTCGAAAGACTCAAGATCGGCTAGTGTGACGCAAAAGACTCAGCGGAAAAGGGTCAAAAAGTTTTTTTGGTTAACGCCGCTTCGGAGGGCAAAAACGCACCTTCGCTTGACCATCTCATAACCATTAGGTTATGTCATAACGATGACAGAACATATTTTGAGGGGGGATCGTTCGGCCTCCTGCGATGAACTTTTCAAGGCCTTGTCCGACGGCACCCGGCGGGCGCTGCTCGAATATCTGGTGCGCGAAGGCGAACAGAGCGTCCACGCCCTCACCGCCATTTCCGGCGTATCGCAACCCATGGTGTCCCGCCACCTTGGCAAGCTGAAGCGCGCCAGCCTCGTGACGGCCCGCCGCGCAGGCCGGGAAACCTACTACACCGCCCGCGCCAAGGGGCTCGCCCCGGTGGTGCAATGGATGGCGGTGTACGGGGCGCTCTGGTCGCAGCGCTTCACCGCGCTGGAGAACCTGGACGGCTACTGACTTCTGAGTGCAGAATAACGTGCTCCTGCGCAGGCAGGAACACGGCAGCTCTATTCAGCAGACTTGGCCAAAATCGCCTCGATCAACACAACATCATCCGGCTTATCCGCATCGATACAAGCCTCCGCCTGCTCCATAGCCACGAGCCGCGCCACCAGCCCAAAGCGCCGCCCCACCCGCGCGATCCCGCCCCGCAGCGTGGAAATCCGCAGCACCGCCCCCAACAAAGCCAAAGACCCGAAAGCGGACAATATCTTCCACCCCTTCTTGCGGTCCTGCTCGACCTCCTGCCAGAGCGCGATCACCGGCCGGGCCTTACCGCTTCCGAACCAGAAGATATTCGCCCCCGACCACCAGCCGTCGCGGAACTTGAGCCAGGTCCGCCGCGATCCCGGATAGCGCGCCAATAGGGTCGCCCGCTCCACCATCGCCACGGCAATGTCGGCCCCGTTCGCCTCCCGCACCATCTGGTCGAGCATCGCTCCATCCAGCAGCACGTGATCCGCCGTCGTCATCAGTAGCGGAAAGGGTAGATCCGCCCGGTCCAACAAAGTCATCAGCGAGGACGCAATCCCGCCCCCGCTCGTTTCGAACCGCACCTTGGGATGCCCCGCCAGCCAGGCGGTAGCCGGATTACCGGCAAATAGTTCGGGCGCCTGCGTCAGCACGATCACGCGCCCGATCGCGGGATGCGCCAATAATGCTCGCGCCGGGTGGTTGATCATCGGCTCACCCCCGACAGGGACCAGCGGCTTTACCGCCACCCCCGCCGCCACAGCCAAAGGATCAGGAACTGGCCGCCCTCCGGCCAGCAATATTGCGGTAATGTCGGAAGCCGGTGCGATCATGTCCGCCCGTTAGCCCAGGCGACCATACGCGAAAAGCTATTTCCCGGAAACCGCCGGCCCCGCACTCTGGGCTTGCTGCTTTTGGGCCACCTGGACGGGCAAACCGATCCTCAGGCTCTTCAACTGCACCAGCCGCGCCCGGAAAGCCGCCAGCTCCCGCCCAGCCAGTTGCGACGTGGTCGTAAAGCGAACCGACAGCGGATTGATCGTCTGCCCGTTGCGATACAGTTCATAATGCAGATGCGGCCCGGTCGACAGGCCCGATGAGCCGACATAGCCGATCACCTGCCCCTGCCGCACGCGCTGCCCCGGCGCGGCCGCGATCCGGCTCATATGCGCATAGCCGGTGGCGAGGCCATTGCCATGCTCCAGCCGCACATAATTGCCGTGCCCGCCATGGCGCCCGGCATAGGACACCACGCCGTCGGTCGCCGCATAGATGGGCGATCCATAGGCCGCCGCGAAATCGATCCCCGCATGCATCCGGGTATAGCCCAATATCGGGTGCCGCCGCATGCCGAAGCTGGACGACATGCGCCCCGCCACCGGCGCGGACAGCACGCCCCGCCGCTGGCCCACGCCCGACGCCTCGAACCATTGGGTCCGCCCGTCGCTATTCCATTTCAGCATGTCGATGCCGCGTCCGCTGGCCCGGTGCAGTCCGGCGAACAACAGGTCGCCCACCTCGACATCGCCGGTATCCGCGCGCCGATATTCGGTGACGATGTCATAGCGGTCGCCCGCCGAGATCGACCCCAGATCGATCTGCTGCGCCACCACGCGCAGGAAGCTCTGGATCGCCTTGGGCGGCGCCCCCGCGGCCCGCGCCGAATGGTACAGGCTTTCCCCCACGACGCCCTGGATGCGCAGCGGCGTATCGTCGACATGGATCGCGGTCCGCTGCACCTGCAACACCCCGCCAGCCCGCGAAATCTCTATCCCCAGGTCCAGCCGCGCCCGAAATGCCAGCTTGTCGAGCGGCCGGGGCACGTCCCGGCTCGCCCGGCGGCCGAGCAGGATGTCCAGCGGCGTCCCCGGCTTCATGCCCGCGCCGACATCGCCGGCGACAAGGCTCATCACCGTCGCCACATCGCCGCCGCTCACCCCGGCCCGCGCCAGCGCCCGGCCCAGCGAATCGCTCCCGCCGATCTGCGCGCGCAGCTCGATCTGCGGCCGCTCCGGCGTCTCGCGCAGCGGCTGCACGGCGTCGGTCGGTCCCATGCGCCGCCCGCTGTCGGCGCCCATGGCGAGCGGCATGATCATCTGGCTGCGCACTTCGTCGAATTGCCGGGACGCCATCAAAGGCTGCGGCTCGCCCGGCAGCGCATGGAAGCCCGGCGACAGATAAAGCGCCGCCGCGCACAGTCCGAAACAGGTCGCAAGTCCCCGGAACCAGGTGAAACTTCCCACCCGCTGGCCAAGGTCGGGAACCAGCTCCACATCCTCGGCCCAGTCGCGCAGCTTTTCGCGCCAATCGCGCGAATCCTCGACCGGCTCCCCATTGCGGATGGAGTCAGTCAGCCACAGGGACGCAGAGGCGCCCCCCTGTTGGGCATTGATCTGACTGCCATGAAACACGGTAAAACAAGCCCCCGGGGCAATATACGCCACGACCCCCGCCGCGCGTTCATCCGCAATTCTGTGAAGGCATAAGGTTAAAGTCAAATAAAGACGGCTATTTTAACCCTTTTTCTGCGCCCGGACGAGCCACATGGCGGACCGGCGGACCAATTTGGGGCATCGCACCGCTTTACCAGGCCTTTGCCCTTGCCCTTCCGCCCGCCATGCCCGACATAGCAGGGGTCATGGCCCTATTTGCCCGCTCGCCCATCACCGCCGTGTTGGGCCCTACCAATACCGGCAAGACCCACCTCGCCGTCGAACGCATGTGCGGCCATTCCTCCGGGATGATGGGCTTTCCGCTGCGCCTTCTGGCGCGCGAAGTCTATGACCGGGTGGTCGGGATGAAGAGCGCCAGCCAAGTCGCGCTGATCACCGGCGAAGAGAAGATCGTGCCGCCGAACGCGCGCTATTTCCTCTGCACGGCGGAATCCATGCCGGTAGACGGAGATTACGCTTTCGTCGGCCTGGACGAAGCCCAGCTCGGCGCCGACCCGGGGCGCGGCCATGTCTTCACCGACCGGCTGTTGCGCGCTCGGGGTCGCGAGGAAACGATGATCCTCGGTTCCGCCAGCATCAGCCGCGTCGTCAAATCCCTCGTCCCCGACGCCGAGATCATCGGCCGGCCTCGATTCTCGACGCTCAGCTACGCAGGCGCGAAAAAGCTCTCCCGCCTGCCCAAGCGCTCCGCCATCGTCGCCTTCTCCGCCGAAGAGGTCTACGCCGTGGCCGAAATGCTCCGCCGCTTCCGGGGTGGCGCGGCGGTGGTGATGGGCGCGCTTTCCCCCCGCACGCGCAACGCGCAGGTGCAGATGTTCCTGAACGGAGAGGTCGACTATCTGGTCGCCACCGACGCCATCGGCATGGGCCTCAACCTCGAC
The DNA here is from genome assembly GCF_036038995.2 of Sphingobium sp. SJ10-10. Lineage (NCBI taxonomy): Bacteria > Pseudomonadati > Pseudomonadota > Alphaproteobacteria > Sphingomonadales > Sphingobiaceae > Sphingobium > Sphingobium sp. SJ10-10. The sequence goes on along the minus strand of NZ_CP158132.1, from coordinate 175,791 downwards.
GTCGCCCATGTCGCCTTCGCCTCGCTGCGCAAGTTCGACGGCCGCCGCACCCGCCGCCTGACGGTCAGCGAAATGGCGCAGATCGCAGGCCGCGCTGGTCGCCATCACAGGGACGGCACCTTCGGCAGCCTGGGCCATGAAGAGGGTGAAGCCGCCTTCACCCCGGAAGAGATCGAAGCGATCGAAGCCCACCGCTTCCCCCCGGTCGAGCAGCTTTTCTGGCGCGACGGCACGCCACGCACCGACCGGCTCGACCATCTGATCTTCGACCTGGAAGGGAAACCCGAACGCCCCGAACTGCGCGCCGCTCCCGAGGCTGTCGACCTCGCCGTCCTCAAACGCCTGGCCGACGACCCGCTGGTAATCGAGCGCGCCAAGGGCCAGAAGCAGGTCGAACGTCTCTGGGCCGCCTGCGGCCTGCCCGATTTCCAGAAGCTGGGGGCGGAACATCATGCCCGCACGGTCAGCCGCATCTGGCGCTTCCTCTCGGAAGGGAGCGGCCACATCCCTCGCGACTGGTTAGCCCAGCAGATCGCGCGACTCGATTCGGTTCAAGGCGACATCGACACGCTATCGGGCCGGATCGCCGCCGCGCGCACATGGTCTTACATAGCCCATCGCGCCGACTGGCTCGCCCATCCGGCGGAAATGGCCGAACGCACCCGCGTGCTGGAAGAAAAACTCTCCGATGCGCTCCACGCCGCGCTGACGCAGCGTTTCGTGGACCGCCGCACCACGGTTCTGCTAAGGGATATCGGCCAGAGCGCAGCCAATCTGCCGGTCGACATAGAGCCGGACGGGACAGTCTGCGTCGATGGCGAGACGATCGGGCGACTTGACGGATTTCGTTTCTCGGTCGATCCCGCTACCCGGCATCAGGACAGGAAGATGCTGCTGGCGGCCGCTGAACGGCGCCTTGGAAGGATATTGCGAGTGAAGGCTGACGAATTGCTGAGCGCACCCGATACTGATTTCGCGCTCATGGACGAAGCAGGACAAGCCCCCGGCATAAGCTGGAAGGGGGACGCGGCGGCCACGCTGCACGGCGGCCCCGCGCTGCTGACCCCGGAAATCCGGCTGGATCGCGCGCTTCTGGCGCTGGGCCAGGATGTGCAGAAGCTTATTCTCGCCCGCCTCACCACCTGGTTCGACGCGCAGAAGGAAAAGCACCTCCTGCCGCTGACCAAGATGGTCGCCAGCTCCTCCGACCCCGAAGTGCCCGCAGTCGTCCGCGCCGTCTTCGCCCAGCTTGCCGATGCGGGCGGCGTGATCGCGCGCACCGATCTCGATTCGGCGCTCGGCCATCTCGACAAGGATCAGCGCCATTTGCTGCGCCGCGCCGGCATCGATATCGGCGTGCTCGACATCTATCACCCCGGCCTGCTGAAGCCCGGCGGCGCCCGCTGGCGCGCCGCTTTGCTGGCGGCCCGCATCGCCAAGCCCTGCTTGCCTCTGCCCGGTCCCGGCCTCACCCTGATCCCGGCCGGCGAAAAGCCCGAGCAGATGGGCGCCCGCATCGCCGGTTTCCGCGGCTTTGGCGAGCAGATGCTGCGCATCGACATGGCCGAACGCATGGCCCGCACCGCACATGAAGCCATCGCCAAGAACGAGGCCTTCACCGCGCAAAGCCCGCAGATCATCTCGCTAGGCCTATCGGAAGAAGCCTTCCTGCAACTGATGCGCCTCGCCGGCTTCCGCCCCGTGGAAGCGCCCGAGGAAGGCGGCCCCAACTGGGTCTTCCGCGGCCGGCAAAAGCCCCGCCCGCACCTGCAGCACCAGAACCGCGACAAGCGAGGCACCCCATCTCAGGGCAAGTCTCAGGGCAAAACACGCGGCGACCGGACGCCCCGCCCCGCCGCCTCATCCGGCTCCGCGCCCATCGGCAACCACGCTTTTGCGGGTCTTGCCGAATTGCTGGGCCGCAATGGCTGACGCGGGCATGGTGTCGGTCCACGGACCAAGCCTGCGCATCGACAAATTCCTCTGGTTCGCGCGGCTCGCGAAAAGCCGCTCGGTCGCCCAGAAGATGGCGGAGGAAGGCCATATCCGCCTCAATGGCCGCCGCATCGACCGCTCGCACGCCCCGGTGCGGGCGGGCGATCTCATCACCTTCCCCCACCCCAGCGGCGTGCGAGTGGTTCGGGTGACCCAGCTTCCCCATCGCCGCGGCCCGGCGCCAGAAGCCCAGGCCTGTTATGAGGAACTGACGGTCGGCGCCTGAAGCCGCAGAAGCTTAAGCCCAACAATCACCCCGCCAACAATATCCTCATTGACCTTCGCCGCGACCGCGCATAGCAGGACGCCCAATTGTCCTAATTCCAAGAGTGCTGACCCATGACCTACGTCGTGACCGATAACTGCATCCGCTGCAAATATATGGATTGCGTCGAGGTTTGCCCCGTGGACTGTTTCTACGAGGGCGAGAATATGCTGGTCATCAACCCCAATGAGTGCATCGACTGCGGCGTGTGCGAGCCTGAGTGCCCTGCCGAAGCGATCCTGCCCGATACCGAGAACGGCCTGGAAAAATGGCTGGAGCTGAACACGAAATTCTCCGCCGAATGGCCGAACATCACCGTCAAAGGTGACGCCCCCGCCGACGCCGACGCGATGAAGGGCGTCGAAAACAAGCTGGAACAGTTCTTCTCGCCCGAGCCCGGCAGCGGAAGCTGATCTGCCGCGCCGCAGCGTTGCCCGCGCGCGGTCCGGACATCCCCCAAACTAGCTGTTGCGTTTAATTTGCAAGCCCACTCCCGGATTTTGTGTCCGGGGGTGGCAATTTTGTTACGAATCTGCTAAATAGGGACCAACAGGTGGACATGGTCGCGTCCGCTACGGAGACAAATGCCTGATGTATTGATGGTGGCGCCGCATCCCCCTCGGCTCGTGCATCTGTTCGCACTTGCAACGCGAACGCCACCGCTCCCCTGTAATATGGAAAGGTTTCAAATGGCTGCCAAGGCGCTGTCCTTTGACGTAGGTGATTATGTTGTTTACCCCAAGCATGGCGTTGGCCGCGTCATAGAGCTGCAAAAGGAGCAGATTGCGGGCATGGAGCTGGAGCTCTATGTTCTCCGCTTCGAAAAGGAGCGCATGACGCTCCGCGTGCCCACGAACAAGGCCGAAGGCGTCGGCATGCGCAAGCTGTCCTCCAACAAGACGCTGGAGGAAGCGGTCGAGACGCTCAAGGGCAAGCCCAAGGTGAAGCGCACCATGTGGTCGCGCCGCGCCCAGGAATATGAAGCGAAGATCAATTCGGGCGACCTAGTGTCGATTGCCGAAGTGACCCGCGACCTGTTCCGCGCCGACGATCAGCCGGAACAGAGCTATTCCGAACGGCAGATCTTCGAGGCCGCCTCCAGCCGCCTCGCCCGCGAACTCGCGGCGATGGAGGAAACGGACGAGCCGAGCGCGCTCAAGAAGATCCTGCGCATCCTCAACGAAGCCGCGCCCCGGTACGTGAAGGTGGAAAGCTGATCAAACTGCGCTCGAGCCGACAACGGCAGGCGTAAAGAAAAGGGCGTCCCGATCGGGGCGCCCTTTTCCGTACATCCTGAGTTGGCAGCTTCCAGAACCATCCGCTTCTGCACAAGCGCCGGGCCGAGACAGACGGCTCAAGACAGCGCAGATACTGGGTTCCTGCCTCTGCACGACCACCAACCATGCGCAATCTTATTGCTGATCCTTTACGGCACCCGCCGCATCCTTGGCTGCGTCACCGACATCGCTTGCCGCCTGACCGACCTGCGTAGCGGCGCCTTCGACAGCGCTATCCTTGCGGGTTTGGCTGCTGATCAGGAAGAAGGCGGCGATCGCCACCACCACGACCAGCAAGAGAACGGCTACCATGGTGCCGCCGCCGCCACGCTTTTCGATGACCGTGGTGGTCGTCGGACGCTCCTGATAATCCGCCATAGAAATCCTCCTCATCTTCACGCCACCCGGCAACATAATGCGCAAGCAAGCTGACGGGTTCCTGAGCCTTCAACGGCAATAGCCCTCCCGCCCCGGCACAACGACCAAACAATCCTGCCTGCCCGCGAGATATTTGAACCCCGTCTCGGCGCCCGCGCCCGGCCGGATGCTGAGTTCCTGGCCGTCCCGCACGAAGCGGATCGCCGCCCCTGCGGCCACACCGTCATAACCGCCCTGCCGGTCGAGATTGTCCCGGTTCGTGATGGTATAATGGCCTGGCCGGCCATCCGGCGAGGGCTGAATGTCCAGGAAAAGTCCCTCCGGCCCGTTCCACCGTCCCACCCAATCATCAGTGGGCAGGCCCGCCGCTTCATTGGCGGCCGCGCCGACCGCATCCGGCTCCTCGACCGCCTCGACATCCGGCGCCTGCGCGGCATTGTTCGCGACCGTCCCCTTATCCACGCTCTTCGCGCAACCGGACATCAGCGCGCCCGCCAGCATCAACGGTAGAAGCGCGCGGTTCAGATCAAGACGCCTCATTCATCTTTCCCCTTGCAATTGGCCTCATAAACGGCTGAACGCGGGTCTTCGATCCATTTTCCTGAATGGGGACGGAGCGCTTGCCAGCGGTTCCGGCAGGGAGCAGGATCATGGCGGGGAAAAGAAATGGAGCACAAGGTTGAGGGGCGCCCCGAACGGGCGCGTTTCGTTCGCGAAACCGCCGATGTCCGGCGGCAGGCTCTGATCGAGGCAACCGCGCGCTGCCTGGCCGAAAAGGGCGTGGGCGGCACCTCCGTTCGGGCGATCTGCGCCTATGCGGGCGTGTCCGCAGGCCTGCTGACTCATTATTTCGACGGCGTGGATGCCCTGATCCTGGCGACCTATCGCGATGTCGGGGAACAGGTCGCCGCCGCGATGGAACGCGCCGTGGCCGAGGCCGGACCCGATCCCCGCGCCCGGCTCTGGGCCTATTTGCGGTCCAATTTCCAGCCGCCGGTACTGGACCCCAGTCTGCTTGCGACCTGGATTTCCTTCTGGAGCCTCAACAAGACCAATCCGAAAATCGCCGCCACCCATGCCGAAACCTATGGCGGTGGGCGCGAACGCATGGAGGTGCTGCTGCGGGAAGCGGCGCCGCAAATTCCTCGTCCGGACGCGCGCATCGCCGCCATCGGCCTCACTGCGATGATCGACGGCCTCTGGCTGGAACTGTGCCTCGATTCGTCCACCTTCACCATCGAGGAAGCGTTGGGCATGATCGAGGAAGCGATGAATTACGTCCTGCACAAGCCCAGAAGCGGTCCGATCGATCAATAAGACGGCCTGTGATCGCTTTTATCAATCGACTTGGCCAAGAAAACCAATTTCACGTCCCCATGCGCATTCCCTACATGGGTCGGGCAACAGCAACTCCCTAAAAGGAACTGGAAAGCCCATGGCTCTTATCAACACGACCATCAAGCCGTTCACCGCCACCGCGTACAAGCAGGGCAAGTTCGTCGACGTCACCGACGCCGACGTGAAGGGCAAGTGGGCCGTCTTCTTCTTCTACCCCGCCGACTTCACCTTCGTCTGCCCGACGGAGCTGGAGGATTTGGCCGACATCTACCCTACCCTTCAGAAGCTAGGTGTGGAAGTTTATTCGGTTTCGACCGACACGCATTTCAGCCACAAGGCCTGGCACGACACCTCGCCGGCCATCGGCAAGATCAACTATTTCATGCTGGGCGACCAGTCGGGCCAGATCACCAACAATTTCGACGTGATGCGTCCGGGCGTCGGCCTGGCTGACCGCGCCACCTTCCTGGTCGATCCCGAAGGTGTGATCCAGTTCATGGAAATCACCTCGGAAGGCGTCGGTCGCAACGCGACCGAACTGCTTCGCAAGGTCAAGGCTGCGCAATATGTCGCCGCCAACCCTGGCGAAGTCTGCCCGGCCAAGTGGGAAGAAGGCGAAGCCACCCTGGCTCCCTCGCTCGACCTCGTCGGCAAGATCTAACGGCCTCGCCGACATTCCGCCCATGCGGGCCTGCGAAGCACGATTTCCTGCGCTTCGGTGCTCACGGACCAGAAGTCCGCTGCGCTCCGATACTCGGACATCACGCTTCTCGGCTCCACCTGAACGAAATGTCGACAAGGCCTTAACTCTTCGTCGGGCTGGGTTGAAGGCACCCTCCCCGGCCCGGCGGGAGCCATTATATGCAACGTGCTCCTGCGAAGGCAGGAGTCCAGAGCGTCAGGTCACGCGCCAAAGCCTGGACTCCTGCCTTCGCAGGAGCACGCCGCTCTCAATTTACAACCTCCGCAAACGCCGGGCCTTCGGATCGCACCGTCCCGGCGAAGGACAAGCCGCGTGCCCCGGATCGGCGCGCCCAACCCATGGAGACCACTATGTTGGACGCAAATCTCAAGGGCCAGCTCAAGGCCTATATGGCGAACATTACCCAGCCGATCGAGCTGGTGGCGTCGCTGGACGAAGGCGCGAAGAGCCGTGAACTCAAGACGCTGCTGGATGAGATCGCTGAACTGTCGGACAAGGTGTCCATCACCACCGGCCCAAAAACCGATAGCACCAAGCGCGTCCCCAGCTTCATGATCCGCCGTACCGGCACGGACATCGGCGTAACCTTCGCCGGCCTGCCCATGGGCCATGAATTCACCTCGCTCGTCCTCGCCCTGCTGCAAGTCGGCGGCCACCCGTCCAAGGCGGCGCAGGAACTGATCCAGCAGATCAAGGACATCGATGGCGATTTCGCTTTCGAAACCTATTTCTCGCTGTCCTGCCAGAACTGCCCCGATGTGGTGCAGGCGCTGAACCTGATGGCCGTCCTCAACCCCCGCATCAGCCACACCGCCATCGACGGCGCGCTGTTCAAGGAAGAAGTCGACGCCCGCAAGGTCATGGCCGTCCCCACCGTCTTTCTGAACGGCGAACCCTTCGCCTCGGGCCGGATGGAGCTGGAGCAGATCGTCGCCAAGATCGACAGCGGCGCGGCCACCCGCGCAGCGGAGAAGATCAAGGCGCAAGACCCGTTCGAGGTGCTGATCGTCGGTGGCGGTCCCGCTGGCGCTGCGGCGGCGATCTATGCGGCGCGCAAGGGCATCCGCACCGGCGTCGCGGCGGAGCGCTTCGGCGGTCAGGTGCTCGACACCATGGATATCGAGAATTTCATCTCGGTCAGCCGCACCGAAGGCCCCAAATTCGCCGCCGCGCTGGAAGCCCATGTGAAGGACTATGACGTCGAGATCATGAACCTGCAGAAGGCTGCCAAGCTGATCCCGGCCAAGACCGAGGGCGGCTATCATGAGGTCGTGCTGGAAAATGGCGCGTCCTTGAAGGGCAAGACCGTCATCCTCTCGACCGGCGCCCGCTGGCGGCAGATGGGCGTGCCTGGCGAGGACGAATATAGCAACAAGGGCGTGGCCTATTGCCCGCATTGCGACGGCCCGCTGTTCAAGGGCAAGCGCGTGGCGGTGATCGGCGGCGGCAATAGCGGCGTCGAGGCGGCCATCGACCTGGCCGGCATCGTCGCCCATGTGACGCTGATCGAATATGACAGCCAGCTCCGCGCCGACGCCGTGCTCCAGCGCAAGCTCGCCAGCCTGCCCAATGTCAGGATCATCACCTCGGCCCTCACGACCAAAGTGGACGGCAATGGCGAACGCGTCACCGGCCTCAGCTATAAGGATCGCAGCGGCGGTACGGAGCATGATGTCGAACTGGAAGGCATTTTCGTCCAGATCGGCCTCGTCCCGAACACCGAATGGCTGAAGGACGCGATCGCCCTTTCCCCACGCGGCGAGATCGAAATCGACGCGCGCGGCGAAACCAGCCAGCCCGGCATCTTCGCGGCGGGCGACTGCACCACCGTGCCCTATAAGCAGATCGTGATCGCTTGTGGAGCGGGCTCGACGGCGGCGCTCTCCGCCTTCGATTACCTGATCCGCCTGCCCGCAGCGGAGGAAACCGCCGAAGCAGCCTGATCATCCGGGCCAAAGAATCGCGGGGCGGCGGATTCCACGGGGGGATCAGCCGCCCTTTTCTCATTCAAGCCACTCAAAAGACACGCGATTGTAAAGTTAATGTCTTTTTCACCATGATTCGCGATTCTGGACGGCGTCAATTACGCAAGCAGGTATCGTCATGGCGCACTGTGCCTATCGCAATCCGGAATGGCTGTCGGCGGTCTACGCCATGGTCGACGATGTCTGCGCGCGGGATGGCGCCCCTCCGCCGGGGACGATCGGCACCCTGACCCGCCTCATCGACAGCGCGCAAAGCGATCGCTCGGCGGACAATTTCCTTCCCCGTGCACAGGACATGCTGCTGGCCATCCACCGCCTGCGCGCCTCGCTCGCGCAATCCGATTCCCAGGCCAGCGCGATCCGCGGCGAGCTTCGCCTGATGTGCAACGACTGGATCAAGTCGGCCCGCTTCTGTTGATCCGAATTCCTCTTAACGCCGCATCAAGCGCAGCCGGAAAATCCCCGGATCGACCTCCAGCATCGGCGCGGCCGTCTCATCCCGCTGCGCCAGCACCACCGGCGCTTGCGGCGCGAAGGTCACGACGGCGCTTCCCGGATCGCCCACCACCAGCGCATCAACCATCAGCACGGGACTCAGACGATCCGAGGTCACGCTGACCAGAGTCCCGACCTGCGTCATCCCGAACAGCTTGCGCGCAAAGGCATAAGGCAGCCTGATGCACCCGTGGCTCGCCGGATAGCCGGGATTATGCCCCGCATGCAGCGCGATCCCGTCCCAGGTCAGCCGCTGCATGAAGGGCATGGGCGCGTTGGAATAGATGTTCGACCGATGCCATTCCCGCTTCTGCAGCACGGGAAACTCCCCGGTCGGCGTGCGATGCCCCTTCATCCCTGTCGATACGCTGGCAATCCCGACCAGCCGGTCACCATCATAGACATGCACCATCTGTCGCTCGATGCTGATCACCATATGGAGCGGCCCGACGAATGGCCCCTCCTCCAGCCAGCGATAGCCCCCCGGCGTCACCGGCTCCTGCGCCGCCACGGACACGGCGATCACGCACAGCAGCGGCAAAAGCATCCAGGTCAGAAAGGCGCGCATCAACACTTTCTTAACCACAAGACGCGCCAGCGCCAGCCCCTGATCGACCCACCCAGGTTCAGACTGGGACGATCCTACAGCAAGCTCAATTGCGCGACCGGCGCGAAGCTCCTGCGGTGCAGCGGCGTCGGCCCATGTTCGCGCAGCGCCGCCAGATGCTTGGCGCTGCCATAGCCCTTGTTGCTTTCCCAACCATAATGGGGATGCACCGCCGCCGCCTCGATCATCATCCGGTCGCGTGCTTCTTTCGCCAGGATGGAGGCCGCCGCGATCGACAGACATTTGGCGTCACCCTCGACCACCGCCGTCGATGCCCAGCGCCATTGCGGGCAGCGATTGCCGTCCACCAGCACATGCGCGCAATCCTGGGTCAAGGCCTCGACCGCCCGCGTCATCGCCAGCATGGTCGCCCAGAGGATGTTGAGGCTGTCAATCTCCTCGACCGAAGCGACACCCAACCCCCAACACAGCGCCCGCGCCTTGATCTCTCCCTCCAGAACTCCCCGTCTGGCGGCGCTGAGTTGCTTGCTGTCGTTGAGGCCTTCCGGGCAATCCTCCTGCCGCAGGATCACCGCCGCCGCCACGACGGGTCCGGCCAGCGGGCCGCGCCCTGCCTCGTCCACCCCGGCAACCAGCCCCGGACAATGCAGCAGCTCATGGGAAAAATCAGGCATGGTCGTAAAACCCGAAAGGCGCGCCCATCGGCCCATGTCCCTGCCCTAGTCCCGGTGCGAGGGCGAGCGCCTCCCGCACATATTTGCGCCCGCGTTCGATGGCGTCGACCAGGTCCAAGCCCTGCCCCAGCCCGGTCGCTATCGCGCTGGCCAAAGTGCAGCCGGTGCCATGGGTGTGCAGCGTGTCGATCCGCGCATTGCTCCACGCCTTGCGCAGACCCTGCGGCCCGATCAGCCGGTCCGTCAGCATCGGCCCCTCGCCATGGCCGCCCTTAGCCAACACATGGGTTGCAAAGCGGATCGCGATCTCCTCCCCGCCCAACGCCTCCAGCTCCGGAATATTCGGCGTGACCAGCGTGGCCAGCGCCATCAGCCTTTCGAAAGCCGCGATGATCGCTTCATCCGCCAGCGCGGAGCCGCTGGTAGCCACCATGACCGGATCGAAAACGATCGGCACGCCCTCCAGCGCGGCCAGCCGCTCCGCCACCGCCGCAGCCGTTTCCGCCGATCCGATCATGCCGATCTTCACCGCATCGATCCCGATATCGCTGATGACGCTCTCCATCTGCTGGAGCACCATGCCGGTCGGCACAGCATGAACGCCCTGCACGCCCAGCGTGTTCTGCGCGGTGATCGCGGTGATCGCGGTCATGGCATGGCCGCGGAGCAGCGTCACAGTACGGATATCCGCCTGGATGCCCGCGCCTCCCCCGCTGTCGGACCCGGCAATGATGAGGATACGGGCGGAAGTCATGCCTTGAAATGCCGCTCCGTCGAAGCCGGATGGCGTTTGAGCGCATCGCCGGTCCGGGTCGGCCGGTCCATCAATTCCCCGCCGCAATTCGGACAGCGATCATCCAACGCTTCCGCACAGGGCGCGCAGAAGGTGCATTCGAAGGAACAGATAAATGCCCCCGGCTCGTCGGCGGGCAGTTCCGTCCCGCAACGCTCGCAATCGGGCCGCAATTCCAGCATCAGGCAGCCGCCTTCGCCACGGCATCGCAGATGCGCTCTACCACATCCTTGACCTGCTCCTCCCGGTCTCCCTCGGCCATCACGCGGATCACCGGCTCCGTGCCCGAAGGCCGGATCACCAGTCGCCCGCACCCGTTCAACTCCGCCTCAGCCTGGGCGATCACCCGCTTCACATCCTCATGCTCCAGCGGCTTGCCGCCGGAGAAGCGGACATTCTTGAGCAATTGCGGCACGGGATCGAACTGGTGCAGCACTTCGCTGGCAGGCTTGCCCGATCGCACCAGCGCCGCCAGCACCTGCAACGCCGCCACGGTGCCGTCGCCGGTCGTCGCATAGTCGGAAAGGATCATATGCCCTGACTGCTCGCCGCCGACATTGAAGCCGCCCTCGCGCATCCGCTCCAGCACATAGCGGTCGCCCACCTTGGTCCGCTCCAGCGCCATGCCCTGCCCGGTGAGGAAGCGCTCCAGCCCCAGGTTCGACATCACCGTCGCCACCAGCCCGCCGCCGCGCAGCATCCCCGCCTTCGCGAAATTGCCCGCGATCAGCGCCATGATCTGGTCGCCGTCGACGATCGCGCCATGTTCATCCACCACGATCAGCCGGTCGGCATCGCCATCCAGCGCAATGCCGATATCAGCGCCCGCCGATACCACAGTTTCCTGCAACAGCAGCGGCGCGGTCGATCCGCACTGGTCGTTGATATTGATGCCATTGGGCGTGACGCCGATCGCCACCACCTCCGCCCCCAATTCCCAGAGGGCCGAGGGCGCGACCTGATAAGCCGCCCCATTGGCGCAATCGACCACGATCTTGAGGCCATCCAGCCGAAGATCGGCAGGGAAGCTGGATTTGACGGCATGGATATAGCGGCCCCGCGCGTCCTCCACGCGGCGGGCGCGGCCGATTTCCTGCGACGCGGCAAGCGGAATATCTTGGCTTAGCATCGCCTCGATCTTCAGCTCATCCTCATCCGACAGCTTATAGCCATCCGGTCCAAACAGCTTGATGCCATTATCGAAATAGGGGTTGTGACTGGCCGAGATCATCACGCCCAGATCGGCGCGCATCGAATGGGCGAGCAGCGCCACCGCCGGAGTCGGGATCGGCCCGAACTGCACCACATCCATGCCGACGGCGGTGAAGCCCGCGACCAGCGCATTTTCCACCATATAGCCCGACAGGCGCGTATCCTTGCCGATGACGACGCGATGGCGATGGGTGCCGCGCTGGAAATGCTTGCCCGCCGCCATGCCGACCTTCATCGCCAGTTCGGCGGTCATCGGCCATTGGTTGGTGCGTCCGCGAATGCCGTCCGTGCCGAAATATTTTCTGCTCATAATCCCTGCCCGCCCATGCGGTGAAACCTCTTATCATTCCCATAGCAATCTTTGTTCGACTTTCCAGCAAGGAGGAGCCATCTCCTTGCAAATGGACGGATTCAATGCAGCGGTCGACGCCCTTTCCGGCGCGGTCTTCTTCAAAGTGCCGGTGCTGGGGACGCAGATCGAACTGATCGTGCTCTATCTGGCTCTGCCGATGCTGTTCTTCACCGTCTGGCTGGGCTTCCCCAATCTAACCGCGATCGGCAGGGCGCTGCGCATCCTCAAGACCCAACCGCATGAGGGCGAAGCGAAGGGCGACGTCAGCCAATGGGGGGCGCTGTCGACGGCGCTGTCCGGCACGATCGGCCTGGGCAATATCGCGGGGGTGGCGGTGGCGCTGACGATGGGCGGGCCGGGCGCGATCCTCTGGATGTTCATCATCGGCTGGTTCGCAATGACGGTGAAGATGGCCGAAGTCACGCTGGGCCTCAAATATCGCACCTTCGACAGCCGGGGCCATGTGCATGGCGGGCCGATGTATGTGCTCAAAGCCGTGGGCGCGGCGCGGGGCTGGCCGAAGATCGGGCTGCTATTGGGCGGGCTTTACGCCTTTTTCGCTCTGTTCGGGGCGATTCCCATGGTGCAGGTCAACCAGAGCTTCGCGCAGGTGAAAGTGGTGACGGGCTTCAGCAATGGCTGGGCCTATGGCACGATCCTCGCGGGCGCGGTGGCGCTGGTGACTTTGGGCGGCGCGGCGTGGCTGGGCGAAGTGGCGAAGAGGCTGACGCCGCTCAAGGTCGCGGTCTATCTGATCGGCGTGGCGACGGTGCTGATCCTGCATGCCGCCGCCATCCCGGCAGCGCTGGCGGAAATCTGGCAAGGCGCCTGGAGCGGACAGGCCGCGACCGGCGGCGCCGTGGGCGCGTTCGTTTCGGGAATGCGGCGCGCAGTGTTCGCGAGCGAGGCGGGCGTGGGATCGGCGGTCATGGCGCATAGCCTGGCGCGGGCGCGGCATCCGGTGTCCGAGGGGCTGGTCGCGCTGCTCGAACCGTTGCTCGGCACGATGATCGTCTGCGCCATGGGCGGGCTGGCGCTGGTGGTCGCGGGCACATGGAAATCGGGGCTGGAAGGGATCGCCATTACCTCCGCCGCCTTCGCGCAGGTGTCACCCTCCTTCCCATGGCTGCTGGCGGTGGTCGTGGTGCTGTTCGCTTATTCGACGCTGGTCGCCTGGGGCTTCTATGGCTTGCAGGCCTGGGGCTATCTGTTCGGCAACGGACCCAAGGCGCAGTGGAGCTACAAGATTCTCTATATCATCGCCCTACCCCCGGCGGCGGCCATCGACCTCGGCCGGGTGGTCGGCATTGTCGACAGCAGCTTCTTCCTGATGGCGATCCCCAATGTGATCGCGCTCTACCTCTGCGCCGGGGAATTGCGGCGCGATGTGCGCGATTATCTGGCGACGCCCGAGGAGGATTAACGCGCCATCGCCGTTTCGATTTCCTCGACGGTTCGGGAGATGCCTTCGCTCAGGCGCTGCGATCCGGTCGGCGTGATCAGATAGAGATCCTCGATCCGAATGCCATAATTGGCGGATTGGACATAAAGGCCCGGTTCCACGGTAATGACCGCGCCCGCCGGCAGCGGCTTGGACATGTCGCCCACGTCATGGACATCAAGGCCGACCAAATGACCGAGGCCATGGGTGAAATCGTCGACCCGCCCGGCCTTGCGGAAGACATCTTTCGCGGCCTCCACCAGATCCTCATAATAGACCCCGGCCTTGAGCTTGGCCACGGCAGCGGCCTGAGCGGCGAGTACCAGTTCATAGGATGCGCGCTGTTCAGCACTAAACTTGCCGCTGGCGGGGAAGGTCCGCGTCACGTCGCAGGCATAGCCACCGACCGAAGCAGCCGCGTCGATCAGGATCAAGTCATTGGGTCCGATGACCCCGCTGCCGCCGGTATAATGCAGCGAAGCCGCGTTGCGCCCAGTGGCGACGATGCTGTCATAGGCCAACCCCTCTCCTCCCCCGGCGCGGAAAGCATCCTCCAATATGGCCTTGAGCTGCCTTTCGGTCATGCCGGGCCGTACCTGCTTCATCGCGGCGATATGGCCGCGCGCCGTTGCCGCCGTCGCCCTGCGCATCAGGTCGAGTTCGCGCGGTTCCTTGACGATGCGCAGCGAAGGCAGCAGGCCGCTCTCATCCTTGAGCGAAACGCCCGGCACGCGCTGCATCACCTTGCCGTAAAGCTCCAGCGCCTGGGGCACCGGCGCGGATGCGCTGACGATAGGGCCAAGGAAATGCAGCGTCTTGGATCGTTCGGCCAGGGTGGTGACGAGGCTTCCCAGACCGCCGGTGCGCGACACCCGGGGAAAGCAGGTGCGCCGCTCCAGTTCCGTGCCCAAAGGCAGGCGTTCGACCTCCCAACGCTCCGCCTCCGGATCGCGCGAGGGGAGTAGCAGCCATTCCTTGATCGTCCGCTCGGCGGGCGCCATGACGAGAATCGCGCCGGGTTCATCGACGATGCCGGTCAGCCAGGCAAAGTCCCCGTCCTGCACGAAGGGCGGTGCGACGGCGGCGGCGCTTTCTACCGGCCCGGCGCCATAAACGACGGCGACACCGTCTTTCAGCAATTCCATGACGCGGCGGCGGCGTTCGCGAAACACATCCGGGGTGAAAGGCGAAGTGCCCGCCGGGGTCGCGAAGCCCTGCGGCGGCAACGTTTGTGCGATGAGTCGCGTGGAAAGGACCAGCGATGCCGTGGCGCCCGCCAACATGGTCCGCCGATTATACATAGAGTTCTCCCTTGCTGCGCCAAACAGGAGCATGAAAGGAAGCGGGCGGCAAGGGGCGTATCAGGGTGATGATACAGTAAAGACCCCGCCCAAGGGCGAGGCCTTTCATGATGTCTGCGGCGGCGGGTCAGATCTTGTCGCCCAGGGCGCCTTTCACCGAACCCTTGATGTCCTGAACGGTGCCCTTGCCCTTCTGGGCCTGGCCTTCCGCCACCAGATCGGGATCGCGCCGGTTGCGGCCTACGGCTTCCTTGACGGCGCCGGCCGCCTTGTTGCCTGCGGCCTTTGCCTTGTCGGTCAGTTCGCCCATGGGGTTTCTCCTGTCTGTTGCTGTTACCGGGTCAACAAAGGAAGGGGGCGGAAGGTTGCCATTGGTGCGGACGCGAAATGGTGGCTTTGGGTAGATAGGAGACGGTCTGCTTCGCGCTGCTTTTCTTGAAGCGCATCGTGTTCCTGCGAAGGCAGGAACACGTATGCGCTCAATGGCAGCTAATGGCCGAAATCGGCCTTTTGCGCACAAAAAGAAAAGGGCCGGAAAACCGGCCCTTCCCCAATTTCGTTCCGATCGAACCGATCAGCGCTTCGAGAACTGGAAGCTGCGGCGGGCCTTGGCCTTGCCGTACTTCTTACGCTCGACGGCGCGGCTGTCGCGGGTCAGGAAGCCTTCGGCCTTGACCGCGCTGCGCAGCGCCGGCTCATACTTCGACAGAGCCTGGGCGATGCCGTGCTTCACAGCACCGGCCTGGCCCGACAGACCGCCGCCCTTGACGGTGGCGATCACGTCATACTGACCTTCGCGCTCGGTGACGCCGAAGGGCTGGTTGATCACCAGACGCAGGGTCGGGCGGGCGAAATAGATTTCCTGATCGCGGCCGTTGACCGTAATCTTGCCGGTGCCGGGCTTCACCCAGACGCGGGCGACGGCGTCCTTACGACGGCCGGTCGCATAGGCGCGGCCGAGGCTGTCGATTTCCTGGGCACGCAGCGGAGCCGAAGGCTGGACCGGAGCGATCGGCGCATCGGCAGCGACGGTCTCGACAGCGGCAGGAGCCGGGGCGTTGGCGGTCAGCGACGCGAGGTCGGACAGAGACTGGCGGTTATCGGACATTATGCACCCACCTTGTTCTTGCGGTTGCGCGACGCGAAATCGAGCACTTCGGGGTTCTGCGCTTCGTGGGGATGCTCGGCGCCGGCGAAAATGCGCAGGTTGCGCATCTGCTGGCGGCCCAGCGGGCCACGGGGGATCATGCGCTCGACGGCCTTTTCAAGCACGCGCTCGGGGAAACGGCCTTCCAGGATCTTCTGGGGGGTGGTTTCCTTGATGCCGCCGGCATAGCCGGTGTGCTTGTAATAGACCTTGTCGGTCAGCTTGCGGCCGGTGAACTTCACCTTGCCCGCATTGACAATGATGACATTGTCACCGCAATCGACATGGGGCGTGAAGCTCGTCTTGTGCTTGCCGCGCAGGATATTCGCGACGGTCGAGGCGAGGCGGCCGACGACGAGGCCTTCCGCGTCGATCAAAATCCACTTCTTTTCGACCGTGGCCGGGGTTGCCGGCTTGGTGGTCTTCATCAGCGCCTTCATGGTGCCAATACTCCAGTTGAAATTAGTCACCGATCACCGTCACCGGCTTTCGGAAGATGCGCGCTAATGACGGGTGAGACGCGCCAAGTCAAGAGATTCGGCGGGATTGCTGACGGGTAAAATAATACCTGTCACTTGTTGAACTGATCTCCCACCCACCGGGCGAAGGCGCTATCGGCGGCCTCCACCGGCAAGGCGAGGATCGCGGGAACCTCATAATCATGCAGTTCGGCAAGGCGCGCCATCAGCGCATCGCGGCGGGACGGCGCGGTCTTGAAGAGGACCGGCACCTCGGCCGCCTCCTCCATCGCGCCGTTCCATTCTTAGAAGGAGGTCGCCTCCCCCAGCAGGTTCGCGCAGGCCGCCAGCCGTTCCTCGACCAACTGCCGCGCGATGCGGGTCGCGGCCTCGCGCGAGCCGAACAGCGTGTAGACGAGCGCGACGGCGCTCATCCCCGGCGTTCCCCAAGCGCATGGGCGCCCCAGGTGGCCGATGCGACCACCAGCGCGCCGACCGCCTGGTGCAGCACGGCCAGCGGCAACGCGATGCCGCTGATGACGGTGGCGATGCCAAGCGCGACCTGCGTGCCGACCGCCGCGTTGATCGCGATGGAGGGGCCGCGCTCCCCAGCCTGCTTGGCCATGCGGGCCAGCATGACCAGCATGAACGCAGCGACCCAGGCCCACCAGCGATGGATGAAATGCACCAGATAGGGATCGCTGGACAGCGTCGCCCAGAGCGAGCCGAGCCACTGGATTCCTTGCGGCACGAGATGGTCGTTCATCAGCGGCCAGGTGCTGGAAACATAGCCCGCATCCAGCCCCGCCGTGAACGCGCCGAACATCAACTGCACCAGCAGCGCCACCAGCGCGGCGATCGCGAAGGGGTGCAGCATCGCCGGTTTCGCAAAGGGCGTGCGCGAGCGCGTCAACAGGTCCAGCGCGGTCCAGATCAGCCCGCCCATGATGAACAGCGCCGTCAGCAGATGCACCGCCAGCCGGTAGTGGCTGACATCGGTGCGCACCGACAGGCCCGACTTCACCATCCACCAGCCGATCGCGCCCTGCAGACCGCCCAGCGCCAGTAGCGCCAGCAGGCGCGGTCCATAGCCCTGCGGGATCGCCCGCTTCCACGCGAACCAGATCAGCGGCAGCGCGAAAGCCACGCCGATCAACCGCCCGAGCAGCCGGTGCACCCATTCCCAGAAGAAGATGAACTGGAAATCGCCCAGAGTCATGCCCTGCCGCAACTGCTGATATTCGGGAATCTGCTGATAATCGCGAAACGCCTCCATCCACTGGTCATGGGTCAGCGGCGGGATGGCGCCGGTAATCGGCTTCCATTGGGTGATCGACAGGCCGGATTCGGTCAGGCGTGTGATGCCGCCGACGACGACCATGCAAAAGACGAGGGCGGCGACCGTCAGCAACCAGCGCGCGATCGGCGCGGGGCGTGGGATGGCGACGGCGGGGCGGGTCAGAGTCAACGCGGTCATGGTGCCGATCCATGCTCGCTTGTCCGGCCGGTTGCAAGAACAACAGGAACCGAAGGACAAAAGGTCATAACGCCTTGTGCATCAACGGATACAAACCGTCGGACAGGCGTATCTCGCCTCATGGGAAAGCTGATCGAGGATAAGATGAGCGGCGCGCAGGGCATTGCGGGCATGATCGCCGCGCAGGGCACTATGGGCGCCCTGACCGCGCGCATCGACGCCGGGTCTCCGCTGGGTCCGGTGGAGGGATGGTCCCCCGCGCTGGTGTCGACCGTCCGGCTGATGCTGTCGTCCAGGGCGGAGATCGTGTTGTTCTGGGGCCCCGATCTCTGCGCCCTCTACAATGAAGCCTATGCGCCCACCATCGGGGACAAGCATCCCCGCGTGCTGGGCCGTCCTGCGCGGGAGGGATGGTCGGAACTGTGGGACGATCTGGAACCGCTGCTGCGATCGGTGGTCGAGGGCGGCGAGTCCGTGCACGCCAGGGACCGCCCCTTCTATATCGAGCGCGACGGTGGCCAGGGAGAACAGGTGTTTTTCGACATCAGCTACTCCCCGGTGTTCGAGGCGGACGGGTCGATCGGCGGCGCGCTCTGCATCGTCAGCGAGACGACCAGACGCGTGCTGGCCGAAAAGGAAGTGCGGGCCGACCGCGCCCGGCTGTGGGCACTGGCGCGCGATCCCTTTCTGGTCGCGGACAAGGACGGCGTGTGGATGGCCGCCAGCCCGGCCTGGACGGACATATTGGGCTGGAGCGAACAGGAGCTGATCGGGCGCACGTCGGAATGGATGGAACATCCCGACGATCTGGAGAAGACGAAGGGCGAAATGGCCGGCCTGGCCAGGGGCATGCCGACGGTACGCTTCGAAAATCGGTTCCGGGCGAAGGACGGCAGCTATCGCCATTTCAGTTGGACGGCGGTGCCGGAAAACGACCTTGTTTATTGCGTCGCCCGCGACGTGACGGAGCAACGCGCCCATGCCAGAGCCTTGGCGGAGGCGGAAGCGGCGCTGCGGCAGGCGCAGAAGATGGAGACGCTGGGCCAGCTTACCGGCGGGGTGGCGCATGACTTCAACAATCTGCTGCAGATCGTCACCGGCAATCTGGAACTGTTGCAGCGCGGGCTGGATAAGATCGGCGGCGAAGATCAGGCGCGGCTGCGCCGGGCGGCGGACAATGCGATGGGCGGCGCCGAGCGCGCCGCGCTGCTGACCCAACGGCTGCTCGCTTTCTCCCGGCGCCAACCGCTGGCGCCGGAGCGGATCGATCCCAACCGGCTGGTGAGCGGCATGTCCGACCTGCTCAATCGCACATTGGGCGAGACCATCGAGATCGAGACGATCCAGAGCGCCCGGGTGTGGCCCGTCGAGATCGACGTCAACCAGATGGAAAACGCGTTGCTCAACCTGGCGGTGAACGCCCGCGACGCCATGCCGGACGGCGGCAAGCTGACCATCGAAGTCGCCAACACGCATATCGATGCGGACTATGCTGCGCAGGAAGCGGAGGTGTCGCCCGGCCAATATGTGCTGATCAGCATGTCCGACACCGGCGCAGGCATGGACGAAGAAATATTGAGCCACGCCATCGAACCCTTTTTCACCACCAAGGAGGTCGGGCGCGGAACCGGCCTGGGCCTGTCGATGGTCTATGGCTTCATCAAGCAGTCGGGCGGCCATTTCCGCGTCTATTCGGAAAGCGGCCACGGCACGACGGTGAAAATTTATCTGCCGCGTTTCTACGGGCCGCTGCCAGACAATGACACCGGCACGGTGGACCGCTGCGCGCCGGAATGTCCCGGCGACGAAACGATATTGGTGTGCGAGGATGATGAGAAGGTGCGGGCCTATACCGTCGATGTGCTGAAGGAACTGGGCTATCGGGTGATCGAGGCGGCCGATGGTCCGGCCGCGTTGCAGGCGCTGGAGGGGGCTTCACAGCCGATCGACCTGCTGTTCACCGATGTCATCCTACCCGGCGGGATGACCGGCGCGGACATAGCGCGGGAGGCGCAGACGCGTCGGCCGGGGCTGAGGGTGCTGTTCGCGACCGGCTATGCGCGCAATGCAATCTTCCATCATGGCCGGCTCGATCCGGGGGTGGAGTTGCTGACCAAGCCCTTCACCTATGCCGAGCTGGCCGCGAAGGTGCGGGATATGCTGGATCGCGCCGAAGTGCGGCATGCGGGGTGAGGTGAGCAGTATATGCGTTAGAGCGTCCGCCTCCACGCAGCGACCAGTTCCACCGCCCGCTCCCTGACTGCGGCGACGCTGTCGCCGGGGCGATAGAGCGCACCGCCGACGCCGATCCCTTCGCAGCCAGCCGCGAGCCATTCCCCGATCGTGTCGGCGCCCGTGCCTCCGACCGCCCAGACGCCGACATGTTTGGGCAGCACATCCTTCACTGCCTTCACATAGGCAGGGCCGAGGCTGGCGGCGGGGAAGAGCTTGATGCGGCGAGCGCCCGCCTTGATCGCGGCGAAGGCTTCGCTGGGCGTCATGAAGCCGGGAAGCAACTCCAGGCCGAGATGCGCGCCTCTGGCAATGACCTGCGGGTCGGTGTTGGGCGTCACCATGATGCGGCCGCCTGCATCGTGCAGATTCTGGACCGCCTCGACCGACAGGACCGTACCGCCGCCGATCAGTGCGCGGTCGCCAAATTCGGCCTGCATCGCGGCGATGCTCTTAAGCGGTTCGGGGGAGTTGAAGGGGATTTCCAGAATGCGGATGCCTGCCTCGATCAGCGCGGCGCTCATGTCGAGCGCTTCTACGGGCTTCAGGCCGCGCAGGATCGCGCAGATAGGAGGCGCGCCGGCGGCAAGCAGGTCATCGAGGGTCATAGGCGGGGTCTCCGATCAATGAGGCAGGTTGTTCGGTGTGTTTTGGCCATTTCCGGACATTTTCGAAGTTCGTCATCCCCGCGCAAGCTGCCATCACACCAAACCCAACCCGGCCAGCGAACAAGCATCGCCATCCAGCACTTGCGAGGCCAGCCCCTGTCTTCCCAGCGCCTGCGCATAGCGAACCGATAACTGGGCATCTCCGATCAACAGAATGTCATCCGCTTCGCCCAACGTGCTGCGGATTTCCGCGATCTCGCAGCCGATGATGAGGCCGGACAGATAGCCCGTCGCCCAATCCTCCGACCTTCCGCCGCGCAGCCGCATCGCCCGCGCGGCGAACAGGGAGGCGAGCAGCCGCCCCTCCCCAGCCCGCTCCAGCCCTTCGGCAAAGCCTGCCGCTTCCTGCGCGGGATCGGCCCGGTCGACCTTCGGCCCCAGGGTAGAGCGGTCCCGCAGCAGGGCGAACAACTCCCCCGTCGGCATGGTGCGGAAGGAGACGACGCGGCCATCTTCTACCACCGACCATTTATTGTGCGTGCCGGGCAGGACGATGAGGTGCCGTCCCTGCCGCAATGCCGGTTCGCGGGCCATGGCTCCAAAAATCTGCGTTTCCTCGCCCCGCATCACATCGGGCACGCCGTCAGGACCGACGCAGGCGAGCCCGGCCATGATGCTGAGCGGCGTGCCGCGCCATTCGAAGCGCACCGCGGCGGCGCGCCAGGCTGCGGCGTCAGCGGGGCAATCGGCATAGGGCGCCTCCACCCAGCCGTCGCGAGCGCCGGCCATGCCGCAGAGGCGTATCTCTCTGGGCGCGCCTTCCTCCAGCCAGGGGGCGATGACAGCGGCAAAGGCGGCTTCGGCTTCCTTTCCCACCGCGCCGATGCCGGGGCCGTCGCGACGGGCGGTGACATGGCCCTGCTCCACGCGAAACAGGCGCAGGCGGCTGGTGCCCCAGTCCCCGATGACCTCATAGCGGCTCATCAAATTCATCACTTGGCCCCAAGCATCCTTGAATTTCTATTTGTCTGAGTATATCGGAGGGGCGAACGCGTCAATGTGCCCCGAATTCGATCTGCCCTTTTCTTCGACAGGATGCCCCTTTCATGAGCGAATCGCCCAAGCCCGCCCATAAGTTGCGCAGCCGCGCCTGGTTCGACAACCCCGACAATATAGACATGACCGCGCTCTATCTGGAGCGTTATCTGAATTTCGGCCTTTCGCTCGAAGAACTGCGCAGCGGCAGGCCGATCATCGGTATCGCGCAGACCGGCAGCGACCTGTCGCCCTGCAACCGCCACCATATGGTGCTGGCGGAGCGCATTCGCGAAGGCATCCGCGAAATGGGCGGGATCGCGCTGGAATTTCCGGTGCATCCGATCCAGGAGACGGGCAAGCGGCCGACGGCGGGGCTGGACCGCAACCTCGCCTATCTGGGGCTGGTCGAGGCGATTTACGGCTATCCGCTGGACGGGGTGGTGCTGACCACGGGCTGCGACAAGACGACGCCCGCGCTGCTGATGGCGGCGGCTACTGTCAACATCCCGGCCATCGCTTTGTCGGTGGGGCCGATGCTGAACGGCTGGCACAAGGGCGAGCGGACGGGTTCGGGCACGATCGTATGGCATGCGCGGCAATTGCTGGCGGCGGGCAAGATCGACGATGAGGGCTTCATCAAACTGGTGGCGTCCTCGGCGCCCTCGACCGGCTATTGCAACACCATGGGCACGGCGACGACGATGAACTCGCTGGCCGAAGCGCTGGGCATGATGCTGCCCGGATCGGCGGCGATCCCGGCGCCCTATCGCGACCGGCAGGAGGTCGCCTATCGGACCGGCAAACGCATTGTCGAGATGGTGGCGGAAGATCTCAAACCCTCCGACATATTGACGCTGGACGCCTTCCATAACGCCATTGTGGTGAACTCGGCCATTGGCGGATCGACCAATGCGCCGATCCACCTCGCCGCCATTGCGCGCCATGTCGGCGTCGACCTGCCGCTCAAGGATTGGGAGACGGTCGGGCATAAGGTGCCGCTGCTGGTGAACCTCCAGCCTGCGGGCGAATATCTGGGCGAGGATTATTATCGTGCCGGTGGCGTGCCCGCCGTGGTCAGCCAGCTTATCGGGCAAGGACTGATCCGCGAGGGCGCGATGACGGTCAACGGCAGGACCATAAGCGAGAATTGCAAGGGCGTGGAGATCGAGGATGAGAAGGTCATCCGTCCCTTCGGCCAGCCGCTCAAGGAAGAGGCGGGCTTCCTCGTCCTCTCGGGCAACCTGTTCGACGCGGCGGTGATGAAGACCAGCGTGATCTCCGAGGAGTTCCGCCAGCGTTATCTGTCCAACCCGCAAGACCCCAATGCCTTTGAAGGTCCGGCGGTCGTGTTCGACGGGCCGGAGGATTATCACCGCCGCATCGACGATCCGGCGGTTGGCATCACGCCCGACACGCTGCTGTTCATGCGCGGCGCTGGCCCCATCGGCTATCCGGGCGCGGCGGAGGTCGTGAACATGCGGCCGCCCGCTTATCTGATCACCGAGGGCATCTCCGCCCTGCCCTGCATCGGTGACGGGCGCCAGTCGGGCACGAGCGGAAGCCCCTCGATCCTCAACGCCTCGCCCGAAGCGGCGGCGATGGGCGGGCTTGCGCTGCTGCGGACCGGCGACCGGGTGCGCATGGACCTCAACACCGGCACGGTGAACGTCCTCATTCCCGACGAGGAACTGGAGGCGCGCCGGGCGAAGCTGGTGGCGGAGGGCGGGTTCCAATATCCCGCCTCCCAGACCCCGTGGCAGGAAATCCAGCGCGCCCTCGTCGGCCAGATGAATACGGGCGCGATCCTCGAAGGTGCAGAGAAATATCAGCGCATCGCCCAGACCATGGGCCTGCCCCGCGACAATCATTGAAGGCCATTGGCATTGATCCCCAATCCCGGAGTTTTTCCCATGTTCAACGGAGCCATCCTCATCGGCGCGAGCGAGCGCCAGGGCGGCGAGCCTTTCTTCGCCATCGATCCGTCGACCGGCGCGAAGGGCGAAGTCGGCTTCCATAACGCCTCGACCGCTGACGTGGCCGACGCCTGCGCGCTCGCTGACGCCGCGTTCGAGAGCTTTTCAACGTTGTCGCCCGACGCCCGCGCCGCCTTTCTGGAGGCCGTGGCCGATCAGATCATCGCCATTGGCGACCTGCTGATCACCACTGCGATGAGCGAGACCGGCCTGCCTCGCGGCCGCCTGGAAGGTGAACGGGGCCGCACCGTCGGCCAGTTGCGCCTGTTCGCCGGCTATGTCCGTCAGGGCGACTGGCTGGACGCCACCATCGACCCGGCCCTGCCGGATCGCACCCCGCTGCCGCGTAGCGACCTGCGCCGCGTCAACCATGCGGTCGGTCCGGTCGCGGTGTTCGGCGCGTCCAACTTCCCCCTCGCCTTCTCCGTCGCGGGCGGTGACACGGCATCGGCCTTCGCCGCCGGTTGTCCGGTCGTGGTCAAGGGCCACCCCGCCCACCCCGGCACCGGCGAGTTGGTCGCCCGCGCCATCGCTGCCGCCGTCAAGGCGTGCGGCCTGCATGAAGGCGTGTTTTCCTACCTGCCCGGCACGACCAACGAACTGGGCGGCGCGCTGGTGGCCGATCCGCGCATCAAGGCGGTGGGCTTCACCGGATCGCGCGGCGGCGGCCTTGCCCTCATGAAGATCGCGGCGAACCGCGAGGAACCGATCCCGGTCTATGCCGAAATGTCGAGCATCAACCCGGTCGTGCTGCTGCCGGGCGCGCTCGCGGCCCGCGCCGAAGCCTTGGGCAGCGCCTTCGTCGGCTCGCTGACCCTCTTTTCGGGCCAGTTCTGCACCAATCCCGGCATGGTGATCGCGCTCGACGGTCCCGATCTGGACCGCTTTGTGGCTTCGGCCGCCGAAGCGCTTTCGGCCAATGGCGCGCAGGTCATGCTGACGCCGGGCATCCATGCGGCTTACGAAAAGGGTGTCGCCGTGCTGGCCGGGGCCGAGGGTGTCGCCACGCTCGCACGCGGCGCGGAACCAGAGGGCGTCAACCGGGGCCGGCACGCCCTGTTTGCCGCCAGCGGCGAGCAGTTCCGCGCCAATCCGGCGCTGGCGCATGAGGTGTTCGGTTCCTCCTCGATCCTCGTCAAATGCGCGACCATAGAGGAAGTCGTCGCCACCATCGCCCGGATGGAGGGCCAGTTGACCGCGACGCTCCAGATGGAAGACAGCGACCAGGCCGATGCCGCAAAGCTGCTGCCCACCCTGTCCCGCAAGGTCGGCCGCGTGCTCGCGAACGGCTGGCCGACCGGGGTCGAAGTGACCCATGCCATGGTGCATGGCGGTCCCTTCCCTTCGACCTCCGACGGGCGCACAACCTCGGTCGGCACGCTGGCGATGATGCGCTTCCTGCGCCCGGTCTGCTATCAGGATGTGGCCGACGCGGTGCTGCCCCCTGCCTTGCAGGCCGCCAATCCGTGGAAGCTGACCCGCCGTATCGAAGGCAGGCTGGAAGTCGCGGCATGACCATCAAGGCAGGCCTTGTCGGCTTGGGCAAGATCGCCCGCGACCAGCATCTGCCCGCGATCGAAAAGATCGAAGGCATAGAGCTGGTCGCGATTGCCAGCCGCAATGCGCTGGGCGAAGGGGTACGCAATTATCCCGACCTTGGCGCCATGCTGGCGGGCGAGCGGGATCTGGACGCCGTGATCCTCTGCCAGCCGCCGCAGGTTCGCTATCAGGCGGCGCGGCAGGCGATATTGGCTGGCAAGCATGTCTTCCTGGAAAAGCCGCCGGGCGCGACCGTGTCCGAAGTGGAGGCGCTGATCGCGCTGGCGAAGGCGCAGAATGTCACCCTCTATGCAAGCTGGCACAGCCGCTATGCCGCCGCCGTCGCGCAGGCCAAGACGTGGATGGCTTCGCGCACCATCGAACGCATATCGATCCAGTGGCGGGAAGATGTGCGCCACTGGCATCCCGGCCAGCCCTGGATCTGGGAAGCGGGCGGCTTTGGCGTGTTCGATCCGGGGATCAATGCGCTCTCGATCCTGACCGAGATCGTGCCGGAGCCGGTGACGCTGCTCTCCGCCAGTCTGGAAGTGCCGGAGAACAAGGACGCCCCCATCGGCGCCGACCTCAAAATGGCGACCGCCTCGGGCGCGCCGGTGGAGGCGGTGTTCGACTGGCGCCAGACCGGGCCGCAGACCTGGGACATCGCCGTCGAAACGGCGGATGGCAGCCTGCTGCTGTCCGAGGGCGGGAACATGCTGCGTCTGGACGGTGAAATCCAGTTAAAGGCGCCGGACGAGGAATATCCGGCCATGTATCGGCGTTTCGTCGGGCTGGTGGCGGACAAGGCGATCGATGCCGATATCGCGCCGCTGCGGTTGGTGGCGGATGCCTTCCTTTGTGGGCGGCATTGTCCTACGACGGCGTTCGAAGAATGAACCGAGGGGGCTGAAAGTTGGGAAGTGGGCGCAAGGATGGGACGGAACGCAGATTTGCGCCGGACGAAAGCTCGCTCCGCATCCACCAGGCCATTGCGAAGCAGTTGGGCACCGCGATCCTGATGGGCATCCACAAGCCCGGCGACCTGTTCGAAGGGGAGATCGAGGCGTCGGAGCGGCTCCAGGTCTCGCGCACCGCCTATCGCGAGGCGGTGCGCATCCTGATCGCCAAAGGAATGCTGGAAAGCCGCCCCAAGGCCGGAACCCGCGTGCTGCCGCGCGCCCGCTGGAATGTGCTGGACCCCGAAATGCTCGCCTGGATGTTCGCGGGCGAGCCGGACCGCGATTTCATCCGCGATCTGTTCGAACTGCGCGGGGTGATCGAACCGGCGGCGGCGGAATTCGCGGCGCGGCGGCGGACCGATGAGCAATTGGCCGTCATGGCGCAGGCGCTGGAGGATATGGAAAGCCATGGCCTCTCCACGCCCGAGGGCCGAGCGGCGGACCAGCGCTTTCATAACGCGATCCTCGCCGCGACGCATAATGACGCGCTCGCCGCGCTGGCAAGCTCGGTCGGGGCAGCGGTGAGCTGGACCACCACCTTCAAGCATCGCAAGAAACTCCTGCCGCGCGATCCCCTGCCCGATCACAAGGCGGTCTGTCAGGCCATCGCCAGCCGCGACACTGCGGCCGCACGCAACAGCATGGTGGAATTGCTGCGGCTGGCGATGGCGGACATGGACAGCGTGCTCGCTGAACCCGGCAGGGATTGAGGGTTCGTCCAAGGGCTGCGCCAGGGGTCTGCCGCCAACGGATAATCCGGCTTGCCAGCCTTTGCCGGGAACAGGGCGGCGGCATGTGGCATGCCCCCTCCCCTGGCTGCGCGATGAGCCGTGCTGTCGAGCAACGGGGCCATGCGCTGCATCAGAGCAGTGACCCGTGCCGCGATTAAAATGGATCAACTTCCCTATATGGATAGAAACATTGTGATATGTTTATAGACATATATCTAATGATATAAAATGCCTCGTTTTGATACTTATGCTTTACTCCAACCGCATTGAAAATGACAAATTTCTACTTCATCTTCCCCTAGGGCTTACCAAAGAAATATGTCGATTCGGGCATATTCTTAACGCGTTGGGTATGTGTCGGGCGCTGAGCCGCCCATATTCGGGGGGGCATTGTCATGGCAGGTGCAAGCGGTACGACCATGTTGAACGGCGGGTCCGGCAGCGACAATCTCGTCGGCGGATCGGGCGACGACTTCCTGGATGGCGGCGCGGGGAACGACACGCTGAACGGCGGGTCCGGCAGCGACACGCTCGATGGCGGCGCCGGCATCGATCGCGTCCTGGGCGGATCGGGGGCAGACACGCTGATCTACAAGGCATTTGAAAATCAGTGGCTCAGCGGGTCCAGCTATTCCAGCGGCACCGTTTCCGGCGGAACCTATATGGGCACGTCGAGCGGCACGGGATATTCGGGCTACGACTATTATGACGGCGGGTCGGGCTCGTCCAAGCTGGGCACGCAAAATGTCGCTGATGTGGACAAGCTGCAAATCTGGCTGAGCCCGACGCAACTTGCCGACGCGGCGATCCGCGCAGAGATCGACTATGTCCAGAACATCTGGATCCCGGCGCAGAAGAACGCGAATACCGGCCAGACCGGACCTGCCATTTATCAGTTCAAGACGATCAACCTACAGATTTCCCAGGTTGAAACCATCGACATTCGGAACTTCAACGGAAGCACCGATATAATCGGCCCTAAGCTTATCTCCGTGACGATGAGCGACACGGCGCTGAAGATCGGCGATACGTCGACGGTGACGGTCACATTCTCCGAGAAGGTGCTGGACTTCGACAACAGCGACGTGACGGTGGAGCATGGAACGCTCTCGACCTTCACCAGCAGCCCGGACGGCAAGGTCTGGACGGCGACTTTCACGCCGACGGCGAATATCGAGGACAGCTCGAACATCGTGACGGTGGGGTCGAACTATACCGACCTTGCGGGCAATGCAGGCACCGGCGGGACGAGCGCCAATTACGCGATCGACACCAAAGCGCCGACCCTGTCGATCACCGATGACGAGGCGGCGGCCGTCGCCAACAATGCTGGCGGCGCGGTGGTGTTCACCTTCACCTTCAGCGAAAATGTGACGGGGTTCACCGCCGATGACATCTCCGTCACCGGCGGGACGGCGGGAACGTTCACCGCGATCAACGGCCATAGCTATACGCTATCGGTCATGCCGAACGCCGACAGCCAGTCAGGGACGATCGCCGTCTCCGTGGCCGATGGCGCTGCCACCGATCTTGCCGGCAACGCGGTCACCGGCGCTAGCGCCAGCCAGGATTATGATACGCTCAATCCGACCGTGACCGTCGGCTTTGCGGAGGCGGCGCTCAGCGACGGCACCGCCAGTTCGCAGGTGAACTTCGTCTTCAGCGAGGCGCCGGTCGGCTTTGCCGAGGGCGACATCAGCGCGAGCCATGGCGCCATCAGCAATCTGGTGATGGTCGACGCCACCCATTATCACGCCACCTTCACCGCCGATGACGGCTTTAGCGGCACTGGCTCGGTGACGGTCGACGCGGCCAGGTTCACCGATGCGGCGCTCAACGACAATGCGGCGGCCACCCCGGCAACGATCGATATCGATACGCTCAATCCGACCGTGACCGACGTGACGGTCAGCGATGCGCTGATCGCGGACAATGACGCCGGTTCGACTTTTACGGTGACGGTGACCTTCAGCGAGGCGATGGACCAGAGCATCGATCCGACGCTGAGCTTTGCTCCCGCCATGGCCGCTACCCTCACGCCTGGATCGGGCCTTTGGGTCAACGCGACCACCTATCAGGCGAACTATGCCGTCGCGGACGGCAATGTCGATCATGACAGCGTGACCATCGACGTCAGCGGCGCCCGGGACTTGGCGGGCAATCTGCAGGACGACTATGCCCCGCAGAGCGAGTTTGCGGTGGATACGCTCAATCCGACCGTGACCGTCGGCTTTGCGGAGGCGGCGCTCAGCGACGGCACCGCCAGTTCGCAGGTGAACTTCGTCTTCAGCGAGGCGCCGGTCGGCTTTGCCGAGGGCGACATCAGCGCGAGCCATGGCGCCATCAGCAATCTGGTGATGGTCGACGCCACCCATTATCACGCCACCTTCACCGCCGATGACGGCTTTAGCGGCACTGGCTCGGTGACGGTCGATGCGGCCAGGTTCACCGATGCGGCGCTCAACGACAATGTGGCGGCCACCCCCGCGACGATCGATATCGATACGCTCAATCCGACCGTGACCGACGTGACGATGAGCGACACGGCGCTGAAGATCGGCGATACGTCGACGGTGACGGTCGCCTTCTCCGAAGCGGTGACCGGGTTCGACAACAGCGACGTGACGGTCGAGCATGGAACGCTCTCGACCTTCACCAGCAGCCCGGACGGCAAGGTCTGGACGGCGACTTTCACGCCGACGGCGAATATCGAGGACAGCTCGAACATCGTGACGGTGGGGTCGAACTATACCGACCTTGCGGGCAATGCAGGCACCGGCGGGACGAGCGCCAATTACGCGATCGACACCAAAGCGCCGACCCTGTCGATCACCGATGACGAGGCGGCGGCCGTCGCCAACAATGCTGGCGGCGCGGTGGTGTTCACCTTCACCTTCAGCGAAAATGTGACGGGGTTCACCGCCGATGACATCTCCGTCACCGGCGGGACGGCGGGAACGTTCACCGCGATCAACGGCCATAGCTATACGCTATCGGTCATGCCGAACGCCGACAGCCAGTCAGGGACGATCGCCGTCTCCGTGGCCGATGGCGCTGCCACCGATCTTGCCGGCAACGCGGTCACCGGCGCTAGCGCCAGCCAGGATTATGATACGCTCAATCCGACCGTGACCGTCGGCTTTGCGGAGGCGGCGCTCAGCGACGGCACCGCCAGTTCGCAGGTGAACTTCGTCTTCAGCGAGGCGCCGGTCGGCTTTGCCGAGGGCGACATCAGCGCGAGCCATGGCGCCATCAGCAATCTGGTGATGGTCGACGCCACCCATTATCACGCCACCTTCACCGCCGATGACGGCTTTAGCGGCACTGGCTCGGTGACGGTCGACGCGGCCAGGTTCACCGATGCGGCGCTCAACGACAATGCGGCGGCCACCCCGGCAACGATCGATATCGATACGCTCAATCCGACCGTGACCGACGTGACGATGAGCGACACGGCGCTGAAGATCGGCGATACGTCGACGGTGACGGTCACCTTCTCCGAAGCGGTGACCGGCTTCGACAACAGCGACGTGACGGTCGAGCATGGAACGCTCTCGACCTTCACCAGCAGCCCGGACGGCAAGGTCTGGACGGCCACCTTCACGCCGACCGCGAATATCGAGGACAGCTCGAATGTCGTGACGGTGGGGTCGGGCTATACCGACCTTGCGGGCAATGCAGGCAGCGGCGGGACGAGCGCCAATTACGAGATAGACACCAAGGCGCCGACCCTGTCCATCACCGATGATGAAGCCGCGGCGGTCGCCAACAATGCGGGCGGCGCGGTGATGTTCACCTTCGCCTTCAGCGAGGATGTGACCGACTTCACGGCCAGCGACATCACCCTCACCGGCGGGACGGCGGGCACGTTCACGGTGATCGACGGGCACAGCTACACGCTGTCGGTCACGCCGGACGCCAATAACCAGGCGGGAACCATCGCTGTCTCCGTCGCCGACGGCGCCGCCATGGATGGCGCGGGCAACCCCATCATCGGAGCCAGCGCCAGCCAGAATTACGATACGCTTAGTCCAACTCTCCTGTCGGTAACGATGAGCGACACGGCTCTGAAGATTAGCGATACGTCAATTGTGACGATCACCTTCTCCGAAGAGGTGGCCGGCTTCGATAATGGCGATGTGACGGCGGACAATGGAACGCTGTCGACCTTCTCGACCATCGACGGGAAAGTCTGGACGGCGACTTTCACGCCAACCGCGAATATCGAGGACAGCTCGAATATCGTGACGGTGGGATCGAACTATACCGACCTTGCGGGCAATACAGGCACCGGCGGGACGAGCGCCAATTACGCGATCGACACCAAGGCGCCGACCCTGTCGATCACCGATGACGAATCTGCTGCGGTCGCCAACAATGCTGGCGGCGCGGTGGTGTTTACCTTCACCTTCAGCGAAAATGTGACGGGGTTCGCGGCGAGCGACATCCTTGTCACCGGCGGCACAGCCGGAACGTTCACGATCGTCAATGGGCAGAGTTATACGCTGTCGGTGACGCCGGACGCCAATATTCAAGCTGGCATGATCACTGCATCCGTAGGGAACGGCGCGGCCCTGGATGATGCGGGCAATGCAGTCACCGGATCAAGCGCCAGTCAGAATTATGATACGAAGAACCCGACGGTAGCGGTAAACATCGTCGATGCTTCTTTGGACAATAACGATCCCAGTTCTCAGGTGACCTTCACATTTTCCGAAGTGCCCGTTGGATTTGGAGCCGGCGATATAAGTGCGGTCGGCGGCACGATAAGCAACTTCCAGTCCACGGCCGATCCGCTGGTCTATACCGCGACATACACCAAAACTGCCGGCTTTACGGGGACCGGCAGCGTATCGGTGGGGTCGGCGCTCTACACCGATGCGGCGCTCAATCCGGGTGCCGCGGGATCGGACAGCGTGCCAATCAGCGGCGGAGACACGACATCGCCGGGCATCACTTCTATTACAGGCCTTCAGGGCAACAATAATCAAAACAGCAAGTTGATCATTACGTTCAATGAAGCGATGAACACGTCGTTCTTCGATGCTTCGAAAATTCACCTTGCCGCTGCCACCGGAACCGCCTCGCTCGTCGCGGGGACAGGGGTTTGGTCGTCGGGCAACACCGTGTTCACGGTCGAGGTTCTCAAGGCCGCTCCTGCCAATAACGGCACATCCTATACGGCGACCATCGACGCAGGCGCGTTCAAGGATGTCGCGGGAAATCTGAGCAATGCGGGAGGGCCGCAAGGTGGCCTGAAACCGGCGGGCGTCGCGGGGGCACCGATCAACCTTGGACTTTCCGACCCGGCAGGACAGGAGGGCGAGGTTCTGGCCACTGTGACCAACATGCCCGACGATTGGAAGCTGGACGGCGGCACCCATAATGCCGACGGTAGCTGGACTATCCTGACCGCCGATCCGCGCGCGCTGTCCGTCACCACGCCTTCCACCTTCGCGGGCGCCATGGTGCTGGATGTCGCGATGAGCTGGACGCAGGCAGACGGGTCCATGGCGACCATGCATATCGCTGACAATGTCGAGGCCTATGCACCCGGCAACCCGATTTTCGCCTGGTCGGGCGACGACACGCTGACCGGATCGGCGCAAGCGGACATCTTCGTGTTCGCCCAGCCGATCGGCGCCGATCAGGTGCATGATTTCGATATCGGGGCCGACCGGATCGATCTGATCGGCTATGCCGGGATCGGTGATTTTGCCGGCGTGCTCGCGCATCTTGCGGAGGACGCATCGGGCAATGCGCTGCTCACCTTGGCGGAGGGGCAGACGATCACGCTTCAGGGCGTGACGGCGGCATCCCTGACGGCGGCAAACTTCCTGTTCGACGAAACGCCTGTGGTCAGCAATTCCGGCGTCATGACGATCGGCAACGGGGCAATGCTTCCCTTGAGCGGCACGGTCGTCAACAGCGGCGTGATCAGCCTTGAATCGACGGGCGACACGACATTGCTGCAGCTTATCCAATATGGCACGACGCTTCAGGGCGGCGGCCATGTGGTGCTGAGCGACGATGGCGGCAATGTCATCAGTGGAACGCTGCCGTCCGTCACGCTGAACAATGTGGACAACATCATATCTGGCGCGGGCGAGATCGGCGCGGGCACGCTGACCCTCATCAATGGTGGCTCGATCATCGCCGACGGAACCCATGGGCTTGTGCTCGACACAGGAACCAATGTGATCAGCAACAGCGGAATCATCGCAGCCACGGGCAGCGGTGGCCTGACGGTGGTCAGTGCGATCGACAATGAAGGTCTGATCCAGCTCAACTCCAGCCATGCGGTGCTGGCCGGGGATGTAAGCGGTAGCGGCGATGTGGTGCTGTCGGGCACCGCGACGGTCGAATTCGGCGGTCACGTGACATCCGACATCGTGGTCGATGCGGGGGCGACTGGCCTGATCCTGTTCGATGACAGCATCTCTTTCAGCGGGACGATCGCGGGACTGGACAGCGATGATCGCGTCGACCTTTCAGACCTGGCGTTCGATGCGGCGACCATGCTGAGCTATGCTGCCAATGATACAGGGACCGGCGGGGTGCTGACGGTGACCAGCGGAGCCGACGTCGCGCATCTGACGCTGATCGGCAGCTATCATGCCGAAGATTTCGGCCTGTGGTCCGACGGGCATTCGGGAACGCTGATCAGTTTCGGCTGATCTGGGTCTCTTCGAAATTCCGATGGCATTTGCCGCCGGGACCATCATGATCGATTACATAAGCACCATGGCAGCGCCATGGTGCTTATGCGTTTTCCCGATGAACAAGAGAGCCTTGATCGACACGATGATGGAGCACCCCATTCTCATCAATCGTCCGCTGGTGGTGTCACCGCTGGGCGTTAAGCTCTGCCGCTCATCCGAGGCGGTTCTGGATCTCCTCCCATCCCCGCAGTCCGCCCCTTTCGTGAAGGAGGATGGCGAAGCCGTGAAGGCGACGCGGCGATGACCATCGTCATTCGTTCGGCCAGGATCGCGGACGCGGCTTCGATCGCCGCGATTTATGCTTATCATGTGCTGCATGGCACGGCGACTTATGAGACCGTTCCGCCCTCCGTCGCTGATACCGAGGCGAAGATCAGGAACCTGGCCGGACGCGGCTGGCCCTTTCTGGTCGCCTGCATCGACGCGGAGGTCGTTGGCTATTGCTATGCGACGCAGTTTCGGGACCGGCCCGCCTACGCCTTTGCGTGCGAGGACAGCATCTATGTCGCCCATGACCGCCTGGACGCCGGGATCGGCCGCGCCTTGCTCCGGGCCTTGATCGATGCCGCCACAATTTCCGGCTTTCGCCAGATGGTCGCGGTCGTCGGAGGCGCGGAGCCGGCGTCCGTGGCGCTGCATGCATCCTGCGGCTTCCACCAGGTCGGACGCCTGGCCGCTATGGGCTGGAAAGCCGGAAAATGGCTGGACACCGTCTATATGCAGATCGCGCTGGGCGACGGTTCCACGACGCCTCCCCCTTCCGCCTGATCGGAGATCCGGCCATGACCCTGTTCGAACGATATCTCACCTTGTGAGCGGCCCTTTGCATGGGCGCGGCATCGGCCCGACGCGCGTCGGGCCCGTGGTCGTCGCACAGCTTGTTCGGTCCGCCATGTTACGGCGCAACCATGCCGCACTCGATGCGCTGCCACTTAACTGTGGTCACGACCCGGCAATGCCAAGCCGGGGAAATGGGGTGGGGCAAAGCCCACCCCGCCCGTCTCACAGACCGTCTACGGCCTTGCTGACAAGAATATTCACCGCAACGCGGCGGTTCTGCGCCTTGCCTTCAACAGTGTCATTGCTCGCCACAGGGTCCGCTTCGGACATCCCGGTGGGGGTCAGCATGCGATAGGGTTTCCAGCCGCAGGCTTGCTGCAGGTAATTAATGACGCGACCGGCTCGCTTTTCGCTAAGCTGCTGGTTATATTCATAGTCTCCCGTCGAATCCGTGTAACCGACGACAAGCAGCAGGGCGTTGCTCATCCCTTCGGCAGTGGTCGCCGCGGCGCAGAGTTCGTTTTTCGCCTGAGCGGACAGCACCGCCTTGCCAGTGTCGAAATTCACGTTCGTCGTGCTTTTGATATTATACTGGTCGATCTCACCCATGCGACCGCGCAGCGCCGCCGTTGCCGCAGTCTGTTCGGCAAAGCCCTGCTCGGTGCCGTTTTGGATCATGGACGCAGTCCGGAGATCCTTGTTCTGCAGATTGATCTGGCTCGCCACCAGGCCGCCATCCGATTGCAGCGTCTTGACCGTCACCGGCACACCGTTGAGCAGCGAGGTCGCGGCAAGCCTGCTGCGGTTGAGGCCGAAAAAGCCCTTGCTGGCGCTGATCTTGGTGGCATCGTTGATGACGATGACGGACTTGGTGCCGTCGGCCGCCGTGACCTGCATCTTGTCGCCGCTGCGCGCGGAAATGATGCCCTTGATCTCCGGCCCTGCGGCCAGCTTAGCCGGAGGCAAATAGGCGGTCGCCGAAACGTCGGCGGCAGGCGCGGGCGCGTCCTGCGTCTGCGCGGACAAACTGCCCGAAGATGCCCCGGAAAGCAGGGCAAGCATTAAGAGAAATTTCGGGCTTTTGGAAATGACACTCATCACGCTACTCCTTCAAAATTCGACCAGTCGGGCCTGCGTGACCGCAGCTTTTCGTCCGACTGCCGCCCCCGTGATGGCGTATTCAGCTGTCAGAACCCCCTCCATTTACCTTCGTAAGATGTACGGCACGGCGCTGCGGATGAGCGCCATGGATGTTCTGCCTGTTCAGATTAACCTTTCTGCCACATGAACAGGCCGCTCACGCCGGTGCTTGTGCAGGCAATAGGAGTGCATCGTGCGACGAACCGATGCAGACCATGCAGACCATGCCGGGCAAACGAATGTTTATGCGTGGTAGAGTTGCCCAATAGATTTTGGAGAGATTGTCCTCAATTGACAACCATTTGTTCCAAAGAAAGCAGGACTGAGTTCCCGGCCAAAATTCGACAGTCCACCATTTTTCCTTTCGAAACATTCATTTGGTGCCGTCTTGGCATCTGCTTTCGGCGCCTTGAACCGGTCCTGCCCACCCGAATCGGGAATCCAAACCGAGATTTGAGCGATCTCCCATTCAAAGCAACGAGGCAGATCCGAGGTTCCGGAACGATCAGGGAGTCCGTCATGAAGCGCGTCGACCAGCCCGCAACAATTCTTGCGCGGGGTAGAGCTTGTTATTGATTAACGCAGGGCGCATATCAGGGTTATTGGCACTCTTGTTGGAGACTGCCAGCTCGCAAATTGGTAGCGCTGGCTTCCGCTTGTGAAAGCGACGATTTAGTCGCGGACCAGCGCCAGGAAAGTCGGACCCAAGCCATGACAGCCAAAGACGTGAAATTGGCGCACGAAGCCCGTGAAGGCATCGCGCGCGGCGTCGACATCCTTGCCAATGCCGTGCGCGTGACGCTTGGCCCAAAGGGGCGCAACGTCCTTATCGACAGGGGCTTCGGCGCGCCCCGAATCACCAAGGACGGCGTCACCGTCGCCAAGGAATTGGAATTCAAGAACAAGTTCGAGAATATGGGCGCGCAGATGATCCGCGCCGTCGCGTCCAGGGCGCATGATCATGCTGGAGACGGCACCACGACGGCGACCGTCCTCGCCCAGGCGATCGTTCAGGAGGGGATGAAGTCGGTATCGGCCGGCATCGATCCAATGGACCTCAAACGGGGCATCGACCTGGCCGTCACCGCCGTCGTTGCCGAACTCAAGGCCCGGTCCAAGCCGGTGTCGAACAATCAGGAAATCGCTCAGGTCGGCATCGTGTCGGCCAATGGCGATGAGATCGTCGGCAACCGGATTGCCGAGGCGATGGAGAAGGTCGGCAAGGAAGGCGTCATCACCATCGAGGAAGGGGCGAGCGTCGAGTTCGAACTGGATGTGGTCGAGGGCATGCAGTTCGATCGCGGCTATCTGTCGCCCTATTTCGTCACCGACAGCGAGAAGATGGCGGTCGAACTGGAAGACCCCGTCATTCTGATCCACGAAAAGAAGATGAGCAATGTGCAGGCAATGCTGCCCATATTGGAAGCGGTCGCGCAAGCGCACCGTTCGCTGCTCATCATTGCCGAGGATATCGAAGGAGATGCGCTGTCGACGCTGGTCGTCAACAAGCTGCGCGGGGGGCTGAAGGTCGCTGCGGTCAAGGCGCCGGGCTTTGGCGATCGCCGCAAGGCGATGCTGGAGGATCTGGCCATATTGACGGCAAGCGACGTGGTGACCGAGGATCTTGGCATCAAATTGGAGGATGTCACGCTGGACAGGCTGGGTACGGCCAAGCGCGTGACGATCACGAAGGATCACACGACGATCGTCGACGGCGCCGGCAGTCCGGAAGCCATCAAGGCCCGCGTCGCGGCGCTCCAGGTACAGATCGAAACCACCACGAGCGATTATGACCGGGAAAAACTGCAGGAACGTCTTGCGAAGCTGTCCGGTGGCGTCGCCGTCATCAAGGTCGGCGGGTCATCCGAACTGGAGGTCAAGGAACGCAAGGATCGGGTGGAGGATGCCCTGCATGCGACCCGCGCGGCGGTGGAGGAAGGCATATTGCCCGGCGGCGGCACCGCGCTCCTTTATGCATCGAAGGCGTTGGACGGCCTTGTCCCGGTCAATGACGACCAGCGGCGCGGCATCGACATCATCCGCAGGGCACTGCAGGCGCCGCTCCGCCAGATTGCGGAAAATGCCGGACATGATGGCGGCGTGGTTGTAGGTCGATTGCTGGACGGGAGAGACGAAAATCTGGGCTTCAACGCGCAGAGCGAGCAATATGAGAACCTCTTCCAGTCCGGCGTCATCGATCCCACCAAGGTTGTCCGCACCGCCTTACAGGATGCGGCCTCCATTGCCGGGCTGCTGATCACCACCGAAGCGGCGGTTGCCGAACTGGGAACCGACAGCCGCGGCCCGCAAGCCATGGCTTCCGGTGCCGGATTCTAGGGCGGCTTCGATCCGGTGGGCTGCATCGATCCGGCACCCTGACGAATAGATGCACGCCGACCGGAAGTTTCGTGTTAGAATTCGCCATCACCCCGATCATGCCGCAGGCATGTTGTGACAGAGAGACCATCGCGCTCCCGCCTGCAAACGGGAGATAGAGCATTGTCTGACGATCCGACCCACAGCCGCCCTGCCGATGCGACGGCGTCATGACGATCCGCACGACACGCAAAGCGATGACATTTTCGGCACCGTTTCGCCTGCCGGAATTCGAAGCGCTTTTGCCCGCCGGCACCTATGTCGTGGAAACCGACGAAGAATCATTTGAGGGCAATGTCCACACAGCCTTTCACCGGATCGCGACCACCCTGCGTATCCGGAAAGGCGCGACCATCGAACATCATCGGGTCGCCCCTCAGGATCTGGAAGCAGCGTTGCAAAGAGATCGCGATGCCGCGCGGGGCGGGTTGGCTCCAGCCGGTCCGCCGACAGAGCAGACCCGGCCTTCTGATGGCCCGCCGCCAGCAAACTGGCGCTGGGTTCCTTTGTGGGTCCGAAACACGCCCTCCGATGGCGGACGGTAGGCCAGTCATGTTCAACAGTTCAGCGATGTGCCGGCAGCAGGCAGCGCATCATCGGCAGGTTGCCGCCGCCACGCTGCTTGAGAAGGTACGGACGATCGCGCTGGCCGCCGCCAGCGCCTGGGACATCCAGGCCGGGGAGGCTGAGGCACGCGAAGCCGGAAAGCAGGATATGCTCAGCGCGGAAGACGCGGCGATCGCTCTGGAATTTCAGCGGGAGGATGAGGAAGAGGCGGCGATACGCGCCAACGACAGGCTGGGCGAGGCCGATTTCAATCCCCTACGACAGCCATGATAGGACCAGCATGTGAACGTTCAGATCGAGCAATTCGGTACCTGGTTGATAGGACAGCACAGCCGTCCTGGTTGGATAGGAGACTTGGCACGGGCGGCGGCGGGCGACCGGACATTTCCTCGGTCGGGAGACCCCGATACGATACGCGGTCATCTTAATCGAACGCACGCGGACGCGGACATGTTCGAGGCGCTCGAAGATGCTGAAGCGCTCTGGTTCGGATTCGGACGGCACTGATCGCAGCCCCCCGCAACAATCCAAAAGCACTTTTTGAAGGAATGCCCAAATGGCCAAAAGTCAGAAAAAATCAAATCGCGAGGTTCGCAAACCCAAGGCCGAAAAGCCCAAGAAGCACAATGCATCCAACCCGTCGCAAAAGCCGGGCGGATTGAATATTGTAACCTTGAAAAGCTGAAACCCTTTCGCTGGTCAAATAAGCAACCCCTAAAGGGTATGCCGCGAGCCTATGGACCGGCCTTGCAAAGGGGGTGCAAGCCGGGCATTGGACGGCGTCACCGCGCAATGGACGCCATGCTGGTTTACGTCGCGATTGATCTGAGAATGCGACAGGAACAGCATGAATCGTAACGACGCTTCATCAAAGCGGTCTTCTGACATGCGGGCCTACATCGCCGATGAACGGCAAGCCAAGACCGCCAAGGCAAGCCACCCGCCCATAGAGACGGTGGATGTCGCGGATATTCCGGGCGGTGGCCAATTGCATTTGCTCAAATGCGGCAGGGAATTTTCCATCCAGTTCGGCAGCGACGAGTTGATGGGAAGTCAGGACCATGTTTCGGAAATGGCGCTGGCCACGCTGACGAGCCAACGCCTGACCAGGAAAGACGGGCATGTCCTTGTAGGCGGGCTTGGCATGGGCTTCACTCTGGACGCAGTCCTTGCGGCCTGGACTGCCGAGGCCTTTGTGACTGTCGCGGAACTGGTTCCTCAGATCGTCGTCTGGGCCAAGGGGCCGCTGGCGCATCTGTTCAAGAATAATCTCGCGGACCCCCGCGTCAGCCTCCGCCTGCACGACGTCTACGATGTCATCGCGGAAACGTCGGAGCATTTCGACGCCATCCTGCTGGATGTCGATAACGGGCCGGACGGCTTCATTACCCCCGGCAACGACCGGCTATATTCGCATGCCGGTCTTGCCGCTGCTTACGCCGCATTGCGGCCGGGGGGGCTCCTGTCCGTCTGGTCGTCCTATACGGACGATGGCTTTGCCGGAAGGCTGGAAGAGTCGGGTTTCGAAGTCGATGAAATCATCTTGCCAGCCTATATCGGCAGTTCGGAGCGTTGGCATAATATCTGGTTCGCGGCCAAGCCGGGCAACCCCGCCAACCTATCTCCCCCGCAGTGATGCCCCCTTCCGGAGCAGAACGGAAATGATCTTGGAATAGGCCCGCGCCTGTTCCTCATGCTTCCTCCTCTCGACAGGGCAGATGGCGAGATCGGCATGGTTCAGTTCCGCCTGCCTGCGGCGATCGAGATAATCGAAGCGGTCCATGGTTATTTCCGATGGAGCGAGGGGGACCATTGCCGGGCCATGTGCGATGCCGAACGGGTTACGGCGCCCTCGATCAGCTTGTCCTTCATCAATATGCGAAAGGCATCGGCATCCCTAGGATCGAGCATCACGACCCTTGCGCCACCGGAAACCAACGCTTCCACGGCGGATATCCGGAATGCGTGCTTCGTGCATGCCGCCTCGATGACATCGGTCGTGGCCCACACATTGACGACCCTGCTCATGCCGCACCGCCTTCCACGTTGAACGGAAAGGGGTTGAAGGAAGCCGAACCATCCGATCGCTGGGTGCGGTAAGGATGGGGATGGTGGCGGATGCGGGTCGCATATCCCTGTGCGAGCCGTTGATGAACGCGGCGCGCCACGGAACTATGCGCGATCCGTGCGCGCAGCAGCTCCTCCTGCTCGCGTTTCAACAGGTAATTCAGGTCTTCCATGACTGGGCTCCTCTGCTGGCAAGCGGGAGCACGATGGTCTCTCTGTCACGGCGAATGCTTGCAGCAAATTTCGCGCAATAATGGCTTGATAGCATGGAAGGCCATTCCCGTCCCCCGGGAAAGGCGCACGAATGTAAAAAATTCTGTTCCGGTCGCCTGGGGGCTGCTACGGAAGATTATCGGGTCTTTCTTCCGCACGATCCGACAGAGAGACTTGGGTGCTCCCGCGCATAGGGAAGCATGTGATGCAGGAAGATCATCTCTCTTTCCAAGTGGCACTGATCGCATCGGGCATCGTGCTGATCTTTCTTGGCTGGCGCATTTTCGGACGCGGCGGCTGATACTTGCCTTATAACGGCGCCGCAGGTGCCCCGGTTGTTCCAGACTATTATCGAAGGCCTATGACGATCCAGCCCCAATCCCCCCCATCGCTTTCCAGGATTCAACAGAACTGGCTTGCCGCCAATGAGCGGCGGCTGCTCAACTGGCTGTGCCACCGGATGCCGTCCTGGATAACGCCGGATCGCCTGACGGCGACCGGCATGGCAGGCGCGGTCATGATTTTTGCGGGATATGCCGCCAGCAACCTCGCTTCATCCTGGCTGCTGCTCGCCATTGCGGGCTATGCCGTGCAATGGTTTGGCGATTCCATGGACGGCAGCCTGGCGCGATACCGGCGTATCGAGCGTCCATCCTACGGATATTTCATCGATCATAGCTGCGATGGGCTGGCGACGCTGCTCATCCTTGCCGGGATCGGCCTCAGCCCGTTCGTCACCATGGATGTCGCCCTGATCGCGCTGGCGGGCTATCTGCTGCTGTCGATCCACGCCTTTCTGTCGGCGCGGGTGTTGGGCGAATTGAAGCTTTCCTATCTTTCCGCCGGACCGACCGAATTGCGGCTGATGCTCATCGGGCTGACCATCATGATGATGGTGCTGGGAACGGAGCCTGGTCTCTTCGGGCGCTGGTCGGGCTTCGATATATTCGTGGGAGCGGCAGGATCGATCCTGATCGTCCTCTTCATCGCCCAGACGCTGATCACGGGGAAAAGGCTCGCCCTGGCGGAAACGGAACGCCGGATTTCGAGGTAAGGGACAGACTGCCGCCTGGACGGCGATCAGGATTTGCCCCCGCCCGAATTCTGAAAAGCGCGCCTGAAGGAATTCAGGCGTCCGCCCGTTCTTCCAGGCGCTGCTCCGCAGCGCGCAGGCCTTCGGCGCTCTCTATCGCCAGATCGAGCGGCCTTCCGCCCAATTGCTCGTCATTGCCGTTGAGAAAGGCGATGGCGTCCTGCGCGCCCAGTCGGGCGATGGCCAATTGGGAAATGCGGCCTTGCCGCGCCGCCTGTTCCGGAGAAAGACGGGGGCCGTTGAAATGTCTGCCTGAATGTCTAGCCAAAGAGCCGCTCCTGATGGGCCGCCTTGTCGGCGGCCTGTTTTTTTCGGTCAGCCTCACCCATCAGGACACGGTCGGCCATCGCCTGCCATGCCGCCTTCGCGCGCAGGCAGCGATCACGGACATTGGCCAGATCGGTTTCGCCCGCCTCGCGAGCGCATTGGGCAACCCGCGCCAGGTAGAAATCACTGGTGACGGACATGGGCAATCTCCCGAATGGAATCGAGCCGCGGCGTTTCAGCCGAGCATTTCAGCCACGACACGGCGCAGATCCGGGGCAGACAATACGCCCGCGGACGCAGGCCGATGGTCCGGACGGCGCATCTTGCGCAAAGCGGAAGGCCCATTGGAAAGGCCGGAGATGTTCGGAAATTTGAAATTCATGATATTCCTGATGAGCGCCTATGGGCGCACAATGATTGTAAAGTGGCGCGCAAACTCGGCGCTGCCTATGCCGCCGCAATATGGGCGGTCCGGCTGTGTGCGGACGACTTGCATCGTCCGACGCTTGGAAGTCGCCGGACCGGAATCCGGCCGGGCGGCAGGAGACCGACTACAGCCTCCCATGTCCTTGAACATTTCCTGCACTCCCGCCAGCCGAACAAACGGAAAGGCGGGGAATGCCGCCCCGGCACCGCCAAAGGCCGTGCCGGGGAAAGCTTGCTTCAAAGCGGATTGTCCGCTTGACCGTCTGTCAGGCGGCTTCGAGATTGATGGCGGACTGCTTGCCGCGACGGTCGATCTCGATCTCGTAGCTCAGCCGCTGGTCCTTGTTCAGCGTGGCCATGCCTGCGCGTTCGACGGCGGAAATATGTACGAAGCTGTCGTTGCCGCCATCCTCGGGCGCAATGAAGCCATAGCCTTTGTCAGCGTTGAAGAATTTGACGGTGCCGATGGGCATGGGATGTTTCCTTTCACGAAAACAGGATACCCGCCCGCAAAAGCACGAGCGGAGCCGATAGCGCGAGAAGGGAAGGAGCACCCATTGGGGCAAATTCCGTCGCAGGCGACGTTTAGCGCCTTCCATATGGCGGGCGACGGGGCAAAAGTCAATCTGCCTTCCTCAGACGCTTACGGAATAGTTCAAATCTCGGCTTGAGTCACGACAGGATTATCGTGGGACAATATAAAATGACGCGCTTCCTGATCGAAAGACAGAAGCGAAATAGGCTCAGTGAATTTGCCGCCAGCCTCGTTATTGTGTCAGCTTATCCAATGCTTCGTTAAGCCGTCGAACTTCCTCTACTGAAAGATCGAAATCACGTTCCACTTTTTCTTTCACGATGCTCAAAAGATGGGCAGATGGTCGAATTTTATGAGGGAGCCGGAATCGTCTGACTCCGACCCCGACTACCGGGTCGCCCCAATCAGCTTAATGGCCATCGTTTCAACCGTCGGTTATTTGCCTGACCCGCGCGCGCCCGGCAGTGCGGCGCAGGGCATCGATGGCATCCCGACAGTCCTTCGCATTGGTGTAGCTACCGCCGGAGGCCCGAACATGACCATCGGCCGTGCAGAAGCGCCACCGCCAATCCTCAGGCTCTGCGCGCTTGGCCAGCATATGCGCGGGCATGACCCGATAGATTTCGAAATAGGGTTCAGCATGATCATTGGAAACCCATAAGGGCACTGAGCGCCAAGGAGCCGATCCCAATGGGCCAGCCTCATTTTGGGCATTTGAAGCGTCGCCAGACTGCAACTGTTGGTTGGCCCAATATTGTTCGACATGCTTCCCAGCATCAATCTCAAGCGCATCGAAAAACGGATGGTCCAGAAAACCGGACATCGTCATCCTCCTGCTGTGCAAGCGGGAGTGCATGAGTCTCTCTGTCACAGGAAGCTTGCGGCGGAAAATCGCGTGATCACGCTCCATAACATATCCTGCC
Organism: Sphingobium sp. SJ10-10; assembly: GCF_036038995.2. Classification (NCBI taxonomy): domain Bacteria; kingdom Pseudomonadati; phylum Pseudomonadota; class Alphaproteobacteria; order Sphingomonadales; family Sphingobiaceae; genus Sphingobium; species Sphingobium sp. SJ10-10. The sequence continues at coordinate 131,743 of NZ_CP158132.1, read as the reverse complement.
ATGAACCCTGCATCGATTCTCAATCTGCCCGGTCGACCGCTGGCTTCATGCCTTCCGGCCCTGTATCATTCGCCGGTTATGGTCCCGCCTGCCCCACCCTGGGGGCACACTCCACTCCTAACATCCGGTGGATTTTGCTTTGATAGAACCCGTCCGTGGAATCAGCGTTTCGGGTCATTGACTCCATAAGGGATCGGTATCCATGCATAGCCGTCCCCGTCCGCCCGGACATGACCGATACCGGGAAAGGAAACATGATCAAAGGCGAGCCAATAGCCCCGCCGTGCCGCGTCATCGAACAGCGCCTTGCGTTGCTCTGCCGCCGCCTTCTGATCAACGTCAAACTGGACCGACGCATCGGGCCGGGCGAACTGGACCTCTGCAACATGCACGGTATCGCCGACCATCAGCATCTTCTGCCCCCCGCTTTCCAACGCGAAATAGCTGTGGCCCGGCGTGTGGCCCGCGCCCTTGAGCGCGGTGATGCCCGGGAATAACTGCTCGCCCCATGCGAATGTCCTGATCTGTCCAGTCGGAATATAGGGTCCGATGCATGTGCGCGCCTGATCATATACATGTTTCAGGGGTTCGACCGCCCTTTTTGCCGCGTCTTCGTCCATCCAGAAAGCATAGTCAGCTTCGGGTATGTAGATTTTTGATCTGGTGAAGACCTTTTTGCCATTGAACATCAGCCCGCCGGTATGATCGGCGTGGATGTGGGTGATCAGAACCGCGTCGATATCATCAGGTGAGAAGCCTGCAGCTTTCAAATTCTCGATCAGCCGCCCGCCATCACGCGGCTTGAACAGGTCGCCCGCTCCCGTGTCGATCAGAATCCGTTTGCCGCCTGTCTCGATCAGGAAGGCGTTGATCGACAATTCGGTCGGCTGTTCACGATAGGCATCGTGCAGCATCTTCGCCACCAGCTTCGCATCCAGCCGGGTTACCAATTTTACTGTGTCGCGAAACGCCGTGCCGTCGGAAATGACAGTGATGCGCATTTCGCCCAGCGTGGCCCGGTAATAGTCGATCTGCCGCACATTCTCGGCCGAGGCTGCCGTGCCTAGCAGCGACAGCCCCGCCGCCGCCAGCAAGGGGGTCAAACGAACTGCCATTCAAAACCTCCGTCGCCCCTGCGTCGAACCTCGCCGACCGCGCTTTCCGGGAAATGGGTGCTGAACAGGCGTGCGTTCTCATTTGCCGCATAATCAAGCACCCATTTGCGCGCTGTCCTGGCTTCATCCTCGAACGCATCGAACATCGAATTCCACTCGGGCTTGAATATCTGAATAGGGTGATGCAGCGTGTCGCCCGGAAAGATCGCCGTCTCGCCGCGTGAAGTGACCGTGATCGATGCATGATCAATGCTGTGGCCGGGCGTAGGCTGGAAGGCGAAACCTTCCAGCACTTCCGAGCCGTCGACCTCGATCAGTTCGGCAACCCCGGCGTCTACCAGCGGAAGCACGCTGTCACGCTGGACGATGAAGCTGGTCTTGTTGCGATCATTATGATGACGCTCATCGGTGAAATATTGCAGTTCCCGGCCTGAGAACAGATAGCGTGCGTTGGGGAAGGTCGGCACCCAGCGGCCGCCTTCCAGACGCGTGTTCCATCCCACGTGATCCACGTGCAGATGAGTCATCAGCACATAATCGATATCCTCGGGCTGGGCGCCGGCTTTCGCCAGGCGTTCGAGGAACGGCGTGCTGAGACGGTCGAAGCCGGGAGTGAAGGGGCGCGGTTTGTCGTTGCCTACCCCGGTGTCGATCAGGATCGTCCAGCGTGGCGTTCGGACCAGCCAGCTATGCACTTGCATGTACAGGTTCTTCCGGGCCGGATCCATCGAACCGGGGGTGATCCAGTCCGGATGGCGGACGAGGATATCCGGATCCCATTCGGGGATGACGATCGCGGCCGGAAAATCCTCAAGGGATAATTCAGGTATCCGGGTGATGGTGATGTCACCGAGACGATATGTGTCGAAACTGGTAGGCTCTTCCATCGCCTATCTCCTCATTCAGAAATATGCCGAATGGTCGTTGAGCAATTCGCGTGCGATAATACTGCGCTGAACCTCGGAAGTTCCCTCCACCATGGCAAGAACCTTGGCTTCACCCAGCAAGCCGGACACGGGATATTCCTCGAAAATCCCATAGCCGCCGTGGACCTGGACGGCCACGTCGGCGGCGCGTCCGGCCAATTCGCTGGCGAACAATTTGGCGGCAGAACTTTCTACCCGGAAGGGCTGATCCGCATCCGCCCGACAGGGCTGATAAAGCCAAGGCGATGGTGCGCTTACGGGACTCATAAAGCGATACTATCATCCTCAATAAGCTCGATAATTTGCACTAGAGGATGACAAAGGCCCCCGGATAAGCCCCCAAAAAATTTCGAGCCAATTCGCCACGAATTCGAGTCCTTGGCACGCCTTGGAGAAGGCGATTCTTCCTTTTTCCGCTGCAACCTCCATCAGAAATCGAAGCCGGTGATCGACCCTTCCCGGCCGTTCAGTTGCCTATTTTTCACTCCCAGGTGCGGACCGGCAGCTCAGTTGCGGGTCCTCAATAGCCGAGTCCAGAATGACGGCGCGCATCAGCGATCAAGGAAGGCTGTCGAAAGCAGGTCGGGAAACCCGAAAGTCAGGCGGTGATCGATAGCCGGGTTTTCGTGCTCTTACGCCTCAGCCGCCTGGATGAAGCCATAGCGGCCTATGATGTCGTATTAGCGAAAAGCCCGACACTGTCTGCTTCCCTCTTTGGGCGCGCGGTTGCTTTGGCTCGCAAGGGCGACAAAGTCAAAGCCGAGAGCGATCGCGCCGCCGCCATTGCGGTCAGTCCTCAGGTGGAGAAGACTTTCGTGGGCTATGGCGTGACATTTCCGTAGAGAATTAAAATCCGCGCGCCTGCTCATGTCGAATGTTCCGAAATACCGTGACGACGGTATTTCCATGGGTGCCGTTGGACAGCTTGAAGCTGCGCCACCGATGGGGCGCCAGACCGTGGTCGTGCCAGATCTTCACAACCATGCCGCGATACCAATGGCTTTGGCCATCGCGCGCACCGTCCAATGCGTGGCCTCATGGCTGGGCGGTTCCAGCGTCAGCGCGACCACCTTGTCGACCAAAGCCGCATCGAGAGGCGCGATCCCCGGAGGCCGGGTCTTGTCGCGCAGCAGACCATCCACGCCTTCGGCCATGTACCGTTCCTGCCAGCGCCAAACACATGTCTTCGATTTTCCGGTCGCCGCCATGATCGCCTGGGTTCCCAAGCCCTGAGCCGTCAAGAGAATGATCCGCGCCCGCCAGACATGCTTCTGCGGCGAACCGCGCGCCGCGACGATCGCCTCAAGCCGCTTCGTGTCCGGTACGGTGACTTCTATCTCGATACCCGTTCGCATGCCGCATCGTCGTACGGCACCGACAGTATGGGAATCCCTCAAATGGACTCATTCGTTCCGATCAATCCACTAGGCTGCGTCAGTGTGGGACAAGGCCCATTTCCGTTCCTGTCTTGTCGTGCAGGGCAAAGCGATCTACCAAATCCGCGCTGGCCCGGTTATAGCCGACGACCTCGACCGTCTTTCCGCCGCGGCGCAAGGCCGTTACCGCCTTGTCGAGCGCTCCCACCGCCGAAATGTCCCAGAAATGCGCGACCGATACGTCGATCGTTACATGGCTGGCGCTCTCTTCTCCGGCGAAAGCGCGTGTGAACCTGTCGACGGAGGCGAAGAACAGCTGCCCGGTGACATGATAGATGACGCTGTCCCCGTTGGCGGACGGCAGGCGCAGGACGGCAAACATGCGCTGCACCTTGCCGGCGAAGAAAATGCCGGACAACAGCACGCCGCACAAAACGCCCAGAGACAGATCACGCGTCGCAACCACCACGATCACCGTCACCAGCATGACCACGGACGAGGTAGGCGGATGTTTGCGCAGGTTCGTGATGGAATTCCAGCTGAAGGTGCCGACCGACACCATGATCATGATGGCGACCAGCGCCGGCATCGGGACACGCCCGACCTGCGGTCCCAGCAGCGCAAGCAGGAAAAGGAGGAAAGCGCCGGCGACGAAGGTCGAAAGCCGCCGCCGCCCACCGGACGTCACGTTGATCACCGACTGGCCGATCATCGCACAGCCGCCCATTCCGCCGAACAGGGCAGCCACGATATTCGCTGCGCCCTGGCCGAAGCACTCCTGTTTCTTGTTGCTGCCCGTGCGCGTCATGTCATCGACGATCTGCGCCGTCAGCATGGATTCCAGCAATCCCACCGCCGCCATGGTGAGCGAATAGGGCAGGATGATGCGCAACGTGTGGAGGGTCAGAGGAACCTGCGGCAGGCTGAAGCTGGGCAATCCTTCGGGAAGGCGGCCCATGTCGCTGACCGTGTGGACCGATATGCCAAATCCCGTGCTGATGGCCGTCATGACCAGAATGGCGACAAGCGGAGAGGGGACTGCCCTCGTCAGCTTTGGAAAGAGATAGATGATGGCGAGTGCGGCGGCGACCATCGCATAGGTCTGCCAGCCAACGCCCGTCAGTTGAGGCAGTTGCGCCATGAAGATGAGGATGGCGAGCGCGTTGACGAAGCCCGTTATCACCGAGCGGGAAACGAACTGCATCAGAAGGTCGAGCCGTGCCAGTCCGGCAAGTCCCTGGATCACGCCCATCAGGATCGTTGCGGCGAACAGATAGGACGCCCCGTGCTCCTTCACCAGCGGAGCGACCAGCACGGCGACGGCAGCGGTGGCTGCGGAAATCATGCCGGGACGCCCCCCGACGAAAGCGATCGTCATGGCGATCGCGACGGAGGCGTAGAGGCCTACGCGGGGATCGACGCCGGCGATGATGGAAAAGCCGATGGCTTCGGGAATGAGGGCAAGGGCGACGACGATGCCGGCGAGGATATCCGCGCGCGCGGAAGAGGCGTCGTTGAACCATTGACGGCAATAAGCAGCGAGATGCGATGTCATTGGAAAGTCCACATCAGGGCACATGACGCCCAAAGGCTGGTTCGGCGCTGTCATATGTGATGTTGTCCGGCGGATCGGCGGCCGGAATAGCCACCCGGATTCTCACCGGGTCCATGCGAGTGCCCGGCTCCTAGCGATTAATCAGCATGTCGCGCAAGGGGGGCGGCTGCAGCAGGCTCGACAGCCGGCCCGCAGGCGTCACCGGATCGGCTTGCGCGTATCGATGCCGGTGCTCTCGTCGGTTTGGGGCGGCGGCGGTGCGGTGCCCGCGTCGCGATAGGAGGGAAGGTCGGGCGCACTGGCGCGAGTCGGGCTCGCTTCCAGACGAGCGATCATCTTTTTCATCTGAGCGATCTCGCGCACCTGGGCATCGATGATGCCATCGGCGAGGCGGCGTACTTCCGGATCCTTTATATGCGCCCGCTCGCTGGTCATGATCGCGATGGAATGATGCGGGATCATCGCCTTCATATAGGAAATGTCATCGACCGTTTCCTGGCTCCTGACCAGCCACAGCGCTGCGGCGAACAGCAGCACGCTGCCGCAAAGAATCGCTATGTTAAGCTTCCTGTTCCGGTACATGCCCTACATGAACGCCAGCATGATGATCGCCATCACAGCGCCCATGACCAACGCCATCCAAAGGCGCGTCTGGCTGAAGGCGACATGACTGAGCGCGTAGGTGTTGAGGTACATGAGTCCGAACATGACGATTGTGGACGTCACGATCATCATCGCAAAGCGCCCGTAATGCATGCCCTTGGCCTGCGCGTTGTCCTCGCCCGCTTTCATGCGCTGTTCCTCTTCCAACACGTGGCCGCCCGTAACGAAACGGAGAAGCACTCCGAATGATCCCTGGGCAAAGCTCGCGTCAGTCGGTAACCAGCCACGGGCGCCCGCGCGAAACGCCCAAATGGGCATTTTTTGAGGAAAATGGCTCGGTTTCTTTGGACATCCCTTGTCAAAGGCCGTTAACGGGCTTGCATGCTTTCTCTTGAGACACTTGGCCGGCCCCGATCGGCGCTGCGTGACTTCCTTCAAACGGAAGCAGCCGGCGGCATCCTTCTGATCCTGGCTGCTGCCCTGGCCATGATCGTCGCCAACAGCGGATGGGCGGAAGGATATTTCGAGGCCCTGCACCATCATGTCGGCCCGCTTTCGCTGCTGCACTGGATCAATGACGCACTGATGGCCCTCTTTTTCCTGCTGGTCGGGCTGGAGATAAAGCGGGAGTTCATCGACGGTCGGCTTTCGAACTGGTCTGATCGCTGGTTGCCGGTGATTGCCGCGGCCGCTGGGATGGCCGTGCCTGCGATCACCTATCTTCTGGTCGCGGGTGGTACGCCGGGTCTCGCCAATGGATGGGCCATTCCAGCTGCGACCGACATCGCTTTCGCCATTGGTGTGCTGGCCCTGCTGGGGAGCCGGGCACCGACCTCGCTCAAACTGCTGCTCACGACTGTCGCGATCGTCGATGACATGGGCGCGGTGCTCATCATTGCCCTCGCCTATACAAAGGGCATCAGTGGCCTGGCGCTGCTAGCGGCAGGGCTGATCTTCAGCGCCATGATGGTACTCAATCGCGCGGGCGTAAAAGGGCTCTGGCCCTTCATGATGCTGGCAGCCGCACTCTGGATTGCGGTGTTCCTGTCGGGCGTCCATGCAACGATCGCTGGGGTACTGGCGGCACTGGCCATCCCGATCCGCAAGTCGCCCGGCGCGCCGGATGATATCGAGTCTCCCCTCCATCGCCTCGAACATGCGCTTCACCCCTGGGTAGCCTTCGGCATCGTGCCGCTGTTCGGCTTTGCCAATGCCGGTGTGTCGCTCGCAGGCGTGGGACTTCAGCAAGTCATGGCGCCGCTTCCGCTGGGCATCGCCGCCGGGCTGTTTTTGGGAAAGCAGGTCGGGATTTTCGGGAGCATCAGGGCCGCGGTAGCGCTGGGTATCGCTGGACGACCGCCGGGTGCGACCTGGCTCCAGGTCTATGGTCTCGCCCTGATCTGCGGGATCGGCTTCACCATGAGCCTCTTCATCGGCGGCCTGGCTTTCGCCGATCCGCTGCTTGCCGACGAGGTCAAGATCGGCGTGCTGGGTGGTTCGCTTTTGTCGGCCCTGTCGGGCTATTTGCTGTTGCGGCTTGCCCCTGGCCCGTCGCGTGATGAGGCTGATCATGAAGAAGCCTAACTCTCTACGCCTGCGGGCGCGGCTGCGTCTCTATGGCTTACGCCCGACCATATGGCGCAGGCGGTCGGCCTTTCTGGGCGGCGCGATATTGATCGGCCTTGTCGCGTTGGTGTTCGCGCACCTTGCCGACGAAGCCAACGAGCTTTTCCTTACCATGGTCGCTCGCTGGTGGTGGGCGCCGCTGCTGATTACCCCGGCTGGCTTTGCTGGCCTCGTATGGATGACGCGCCGCTTCGCCCCGGCCGCGCCGGGATCGGGCATACCACAGACCATCGCCGCCACGCGCAATCCGGAGCGCGGGATGGACCGGCTTGTCTCCGCGCGGACGGCCGTTGCCAAATTCGTCCTGACGATCGGCACGCTGCTGCTGGGTGCATCGGTGGGGCGTGAAGGGCCAACGGTCCAGATCGCCGCGTCGATCATGGGCTATGCTCACCGCTTTCTGGCCATCCCGATCCGCGCCTCGGTCTATATCGCCGGAGGCGCGGCGGGCGTGGCGGCTGCGTTCAACACACCACTGGCAGGCGTGGCCTTCGCGATCGAGGAACTGGCCGCCGCCTATGAGCAGCGCATGACCCTGCTCGTCATGGCTGCGGTGCTGATAGCGGGCATGGTCAGCCTCGGGCTTGCGGGCGATTATGTTTACTTCGGCACCATGTCACAGACGCTCAGCGTCCGGGAAGCCTTGGTGGCCGCGCCTGTCGCGGGCGTGCTCGGTGGCCTTCTGGGTGCATTTTTCTCTCGCGCTCTGCTGGCGGCCGGGACTGCATCATGGCAGCCGCTGGCATGGCTGCGGAACCGGCCGATCGCTTTTGCAACCTGTTGCGGAGCGATTGTGGCGTTTCTCGGCGTGGCAAGCGGCCTGACATGGGGCACCGGCTATTCGACGGCGCAGGCAATCATCACCGGGTCCGATGTGCCCATGTGGTATGGCGCGGCAAAACTGCTTTCGACGCTGGCCACCGCCGCGTCGGGCCTTCCGGGCGGCATTTTTGCGCCATCTCTCTCGGTCGGCGCCGGAGTTGGGGACATCCTTCGCAGCATCTTTCCGGCCTATCCGCCCGGCGCGATCGTCCTGCTTGGTATGGTCGCCTATTTTACCGGCGTGGTGCGCGCTCCGTTGACAGCGGTCATCATCATCTCCGAAACAACCGCCAGCCGGGGCCTCATGATGCCTCTGCTCGCATCGGCGTTGGTAGCGGATTTTGTGGCACCGTTCGTTTGCCGCAACCGCCTTTATCACCAGCTGTCGTTGCGTTTTATGGAGCCCGGCAGCGCGAAGCACTGACGGGACAGCAGGCGGAATCAGCGCATCGGTGCTGGCGCCTTGTTCGGGAATTGGGATTCAGGGGTAAGCTCAGTGGCTTGCAGACGGACCTTCTTTCTCAGCTCCCGGCCGAGCATGCGAAGCATCCAGTCTCGGTGCGCCGACAAAAATTACGGAAATCCCTTCGGCTGGGACGGATCGAAGGCCGGTACGTTCCAGTTCAGATCAGGGGTCTGATAGTCAAGGTGCCGATGGCCTTTCTCGTCGGCCGGCGGATCGATATAGCGGCCCAGAAATCTGTTCTGAACCGCCCCTTTCCGAAGGCAGTTTTCATTGGGCTCACAGGGATTCGACCAAGAGTATTTCCGCCGTTTCGATGGCGCGGATTGTTGCCTCGCTTTCCCCTTGTATCGCCAGCCCATCGCCCGGATCCAACAAGTAGTTGTCGCCGAGCACAGATCGACCCGATCCCGCCACGATATAGCAAGACGCGCGCGGATCGAGATTGGCGTGAAGTTGCTCGCCTGTTTCGATCCTTGCACCCCAGACGCGCGACGGCGCGCGCAGGAGAAGAGCGTGGTCATCCCGGCGCCCACTGGCCAGCAAGGTCCATCGTCCCCCATCTTCTTTGCCCGGAAATTGACCCACGGCGCGGAAGGCGGGGCCATGTCCCTCGGGAGCCGGAAAGCGGAGTTCGAGAAATTCCGCTTCCTCCTTATCTGGATTAATGTCGGCATGAACCAGGCCCTCGCCAGAAGAAATGAGCTGGATGTGCCTGGCTTGAGCAAGATGGCTGGTTCCAAGAGTTCCGACGTGCCCAACTCGGCCCCGCAGAACCCATTGCAGGATATCGAAATGGTCGAGTGGCTGAGGGACGGTTGAAGCTCCGGGCGCCAGGAAATTATGATTGAGGATGCGAAGACTGCCCCAGTTCGTTCGGTCGGAACGCGCATAGCCGGCGAATGAGAAATGGTGCCGGGCGAACAGTTCGGCCCGTTGGGTCGTTCCCATCAGACGAGCTGGACGATATTCAATCACGATAATCTCCCAAATCGGACTGGAGGTGATCGTTCAACATCTCAGCCCGCTCCTACGAGCCGGTAACCCACCCCCGGTTCGGTCAACAGCAGGCAGGGATCTGACGGATCTTCCTCAATTTTCTGGCGCAGCAGGCCGATATAGACCCGCAAATACTGGGTATCGGTCGCCTCTGGTCCCCAACCGGCAGACAGCAGACGCTTGTGAGTGACCACCTGACCTGCACTGCGCGCCAATGTCTGCAACAGGTCATATTCCTTGGGCGACAATTTGACCGGCTCACCCGCAAGGCTCACGCGCCGGGTAGGGAAATCGATGGTGAGCGGGCCTGCCGAATAGGTCGGCGCATTGCTTTTCAAACGGGAGTGGCGACGTAGCGCTGCGCGGATGCGCGCCATCAATTCGCCGATCTCGAATGGTTTGTTGACATAATCGTCGGCGCCCTCGTCCAAGGCGGCAACTTTCTCCTGCTCCTGATGCCGCGCCGAAATAACGATGATGGGGACGTCGCTGCGCAGCCTTATACGCTGGATCAGCGCCTTGCCGTCAATGTCGGGAAGGCCGAGGTCAAGCAGAATGAGGTCGAAGTCCAGCGATTCAGCAAGGGCACAGGCGCTTCCGCCTTCCCGCGCGATACTGACATGATAGCCTGCCGTTCCCAAAACGGATTGCAGCACATCTATAAGGGCCGGTTCGTCATCGACGATGAGAATGTGCTGCACAGTCATGCGGAAGAGGCTTCTTCTGCGAGAGGAAGGGAAATGCTGATGACGGTCCCGCGTCCGCTTGGCCCCGGCGAGTCCGCTTTGATCGCTCCGCCAAGCGCCTCCACGAAGCCTTTTGCGATGGCAAGGCCGAGACCGCTGCCGCGCGGCGAAGGTTCCGGGCGGGGAACGCGATAGAAGCGGCTGAAAATCCTTTCCAGATCGGCCTTCGGAATGCCGCAGCCTTCATCGGTGATGCTGATGCGGCACCATTCCCCATCGCGGCGGGCTTTAACGGCGATACGCGTGCCGTCCTCACTATAGAGAATGGCGTTGTCGAGAAGATTGATCAGCACAAGCTCGAACATGGCGGCATCGACGCTGACGAGAAGATGGCCGTCTTCCAGTCTCCGCTCGATATATCGTCCCCCCGCACGGGTGCGCACCCGTTGGATGATGGCGCCCAGCGTTTCGGCCACGTCCAGCGTCTGCCGTCGCGCCAGGGACTGCCCCGCTTCGAGGCGGCTCATTTCAAGCAGATTGGCCGTGTATCGGTTGAGGCGCTCGCACTCGTTGACAATGCGGCGAAGGAACCGGGTGGTCGCCGCTGCATCAAGCTGTTCGCGAAAATCGATCAGGCTGGAAGCGGACGCGCTGATGGCGGTGAGAGGCGTGCGCAGGTCATGGCTGACCGAGGAAAGGAGCGCCGTCTTGAGTTCCTCGGTCCGCGCTTGCGCCCGGACTTCGGCGTTGCTTTCGGACAGCGAGGCGCGTTCCACGGCCAAGGCGACAAGATTGGCCAGAGCAGACATGAAAGCGTTAGCCGGTGGGGATGATGAGCCCCGTTCGAACAGGATCGCTCCTTCGAAGCCCACGCTGCTGTCGAGCCGGTAGGCGGTAAAGCGGCCTTCCTCAATCGGGTTGGCCGGATTGCCCTGCATGTGCCTGAGCAATTTCTGCCCCGCATGTCCGTCCTCCGCACCCGTTGCGTTGGCGAAAGACCCGTCCCTGACAAGGAAAAGCGTGGCCGTCGCGTCGGTGAGGGGCGCAAGGCTTTCTTTCAGCGCGGGCCGGATATCAGACATGCGGACAGCAGACTGCAACGCTCTGCTGATCTCCAGCAGGCTTGCCAATTGCGACCGGCTGCGCTCCGCAGCGCTGGCATGGTCCCTTAGTCGTCCGGCCAATATTCCGGAAACAAGAGCACAAAGGGTGAAGACGAGCAAAGGGACGATATCGCGCCCCGTCGCTATGCGAAAGGTGAAGACTGGCTCGGCCAGATAGAAATTGTAGAGCAGGAAAGCGGCAGTGGCGGCCAGAAGCGCGCCGACAAGACCGCCTATGGCGCCAGCCGTTACGACGCCCAGCACGAAGAACAAGGCAGCCGCGGCCTGTCCGAAAGCAGGCTTTACCATGACTGCGGCAAACCAGGAGAGCAGGATAACGAAAGTCACTGCCGATATACGCCAGGCGCTGCTGCTGCTGATAAGGCCAAAGCGTGAGCCTGGCGTTTGATCGCGCCTGCTTATCATCATTTTCCAGACCGCCATCGTCGCCATTTCGCCAAATCTAGGAAGGCGCAGCGAGCGGGTCCATGCATAAAAAACCTATAATAACAGCTTTGCCGATTATGCTGTAGCGGAGAAACTGACCGACGGGGTAGGGACCGGTCGGCGGGGGCGCAAGATAATGAAAGGCTGTACCGCGGCGAGCATTAGTCGCCGATATTGCGAAGTCACTGTTGGGGCCGTTCGATCGTGACTGCGCCTTTCGCAACGCCTGAATATAGTGGTAGGCCGCGTTTCAGCCGGCCCATGATCATCCTGGTGGTCGAGGATGAGGCGCTCGTCAACATGAACGCCTGCGACTTTCTCGTCGATCAGGAATTCACCGTCTTTTCGGCGCGTGATGCGGATGAAGCCATCTCCTTGATGGAGGAACTGGGCGGGGCAGTCGATCTTCTCTTCACCGATGTGAACATGCCGGGAACACTTGACGGGTTCGATCTTGTTCGACTGGCGCACCAACGATGGCCTTGCGTCAAGATATTGATCACGACCGGGGGGCGGGATCCCTCCGATCTGCCGCCGGACCTGCAGAAATTTGGCCCGATGCTGGCAAAGCCATACAGGCTGGAAATTCTCGGAATGATGGCTTCCAAGGCAATCGGTGCAGATTAGCCATCGGATGCTTCAGATGGACAATTGTTCTTCCATCATCAGCTGCTTGACTTTGTGCCGAAGCCGCCCCTGCTTATCGACCTTGGCGGAAATCTGGTTGAATGTTTCGACGTCAAGGCCATGACGCGCCAATATGTTCATCGTCTCGGCACTGGCTCTCGATTTCAGCAATGCTGCCTGATCTATCGAGAGCTTTGCGGCGCGAAACTGAACGGCGCGCTTCATCTTTTCGATTTCCAGCAGGGCCGACGCATAGGCGTGGACTTGGCGATCGGAAAAGGCGGTCGCCGCATCGTTTGCCAGCACTTTCGTACTCTGCCGAAGCGGAGCGGCATAGCCCGGGAGCGGCGCCACAAGCAGCAACAGAACCGATCCGCAAAGATGTTTGTGCATAGACTGTCCTTGAATGCTCCAGTCGCGAGCCATGTGATCGGCGGGCGGCAAAACCGGCTACCGCAAGGCCTTGAAAAGTTCGGCAATTCGATCCTATCAGGTTCGGGCGCTGCCAGCGCGCGACATCTGCGTTGAACGGTTGCCCCGATGCGGCCAACGGTTGATCTGGTTTGCCAAACCTGCATCCCCGCCTCCAGCGGATCGCGAAAAAGGGACTCATTTTGCCGATCACGAATTCACGTCGCCTCCTAACGGCCTCATTGCTGTTGCCCTTGCTCATGGGATGTGTTCCGGCGGGGGGACGGCTGGAACCTGTTGCCCGAGCCGCGCCTTTGACGAAGCCGCGCAGCGAACCGGCTCCGGTACCGGTGGTGCGCCATGGTCAGACAGTGCAGCCGCCCGCCGATCTGTTAAACGCGGTCCAGGGCCTCAGCGCATCGTTCAAGGGCCGCGTCGGAATATCCGTGCGGGACATCGATGAAGGCTGGACCCTCTCATCGAACGGAGACGCGCCACTCCCGCAGCAGAGTGTGAGCAAATTATGGGTCGCCATCACGGTCATGGATGCGGTCGACAGGGGCAAATTATCGCTCTCCGATCCGGTCACAGTCCGGCGATCGGACTTGACTGTCTTTCATCAGCCGATCCGCCCGCTTGTGACCAAGGCGGGCTATCATACGACGGTGGGCAAATTGCTTGAGATGGCCCTGACGCGCAGCGCGAACAGCTGCAATGATGTATTGCTCTGGAAGGTAGGCGGCCCGCAAGCCGTGCGGGACATGCTGGCGCGCAAAGATATCGACGATGTTGGCTTCGGGCCTGGCGAGCGCGAATTGCAGGCGAAGACGGCGGGATTGAAATGGCGGCCCGAATGGGCCGGCGGCTGGGGGTTTCTCAAGGCGCGCGCCGCCATGCCCTATGCGGCGCGGAACCGCGCGCTCAAGCGCTATCTCGCCGCGCCCTATGACGGAGCGTCGGCAAACGGCATCACGCTGGGACTGGCGCTGTTGAAGCGAGGCGAACTGCTCAGCAGAAAGTCCACCAACCACCTGCTTGCCCTTATGAGAGCAAGCAGGACGGGCCCGCTCCGTCTGCGCTCCGGCCTTCGTTCCGGATGGACGCTCGCTCACAAGACCGGCACGGGACAGGAACTGGGCAGTCTCTCCACGGGCTATAATGACGTGGGCATCCTTGTTTCGCCCGACGGCCACCGCTATGCGGTTGCGGTCATGATCGCAAGCACACATGAACCCATCCCGGTTCGCATGCGGCTGATGGGTAATGTTACCCGCGCGATTATCAGGATGAACTAGGACGGGGTTTAAATGTCATAAAAACGGTTTGCGACAAGGCGTGCTATCCTGATCTCCCTGAAGAGATGAGGTCCATTCGACTTGAACGAAGATGTGATCACGACCCACTGGCTGGACGCTCCCGATGTGCAATCGTTTCGCTCGCTGATAGTGCAGCGGCTGACGAAGGGCTTTGCGGAACTGGATGCACAGACCGGCAGCGTCGAAACCCGTCAGCAGCTTTATGCGACCTTGGTTCACGAAGCCATATGTATGGCTCGGCAACGACTGCCTGAAAATCAGTTCCTCGAAGAACTGGTCCAGAATTCCCATTCTGTCGAGGCCGCGAATGGGGGCACCGTCATCTTGATATGACGGAATCGTTCGATGATGTGCGGGGCTTTCCCCGAACCAACAAGATCATCAGCAACCCCTCCTTCATCGAAGCAACCGTGCCCCGTGTGCGGAGTTGGAACCCACGCGGACCCATCCAACCGGAGAAAATCAATGCATCAAGCCTTGCTCACCACCCTCTGCCTTTCGGTCGCCTTGCCGGCTGCGGCACAGGAATCGGCGACCTCCCCGGCGCCGGCTGCTCCCGCCTCAGCGACCCAGGCGCCAGCGCCCACCCTCAGCCAGCAACAGATCCTGGCCTTCAACAAGGCGGTCACCGACTTTACCGCCGGCCAGCAGGCGCAGCAAAAGGGCGACAACGCGGGCGCGCTTGCCAAATATGAAGCCGCGCTTCCGGCGATCCGCGATGCGGTCAAGACGCAGCCCGACAAGATCGACAATGTGAACTTCCTCGCCAACGCGCTCTATGCGACGGCGGCCGCAAATGCCGCGCTGCAAAAGCTAGACGCCGTCGCGCCGCTGTACGAAGAAAGCCTGCCCTATTGGCGCCAGGTCGTGACCGCCAAGCCTGCCGATGCGCAGAGCAGGGGCGTACTGACCGGCATTCTGATTCAGGTGGGCAACTTCAAACTTGGCAGGCAGGACAAGGCGGGCGCCGCCCCGCTCTATGCCGAAGCGATCCCGCTCGCGCGCAAGTCCGTCGCTGAACAGTCGAACCCGGTGAACCGCAACCTGCTGCTCGCCGCGCTGATCGGCGCGAGCCAGACGAACGCGGATTCCGCGCTCAAGGCCGAAGCTGCGACCATGTCGAAGGCGATGATCGCGGATGGAACCGTCGACGCCGCGAACAAACCATCGGCCGAGGTTCTCGCTCAATCTGCAATGGTGGGCTGATCCTTTACCTGATCGGCGCGGTCGGGGGCAGACATGCTCCCGGCGCGCTGAGAGCATTGGCCTTGCTCAGCGCCATTCGACGATCGGCTCGTCCTTTCCGGGCGCCACGAACGCTACCCGTTCAAACTCGACCGCAATCACGCAGCGGGGAGCAACCGATGGGTTGTCCTGCGAACAGTGAACCGCCTGGCCATCGGGAAAGCCGGACAGCTTCCCTTCCAGCTGCAGCTGGTAGCCAAGTGGGGAGGGCCCTTCGCCTTCCTCCAGCTTGACCGTGGCCGAATAAGGACGGTCGCCCCGTCTGAGAGTCCGGGAACTCTGTGGGGAATAGAATTGGGCGATCGCCAGGCGCTGTGCGGCAGGGTCGAGGATTGCATCCGATAGCGCGGGGCCTTTCGCTCCACATCGCTCCGCGCGGGTCCAGGGACGGCGCAGCCAGAAGCCCTCTGCCGCGTCGAACTCCATCGAACCGGCGATTTGCTTTATCCATTCCGCGTCGGCCAGGTTGCTGCCCCTTGCCACCAGCCGAAGCGCCCGGCTCTTGGGATTGAAGGCCCAGCCGGCCCATTCGGCTTTTTGTTCGCTGTCCGCCATCTCGCCACCGCACCCGAAGGGCATGCGCAGGATGAAGGATCGGCCCACGAGCGCGGCGTTGGATTGCGGGACGGCCGAGCCGCTCGCCACCGCATCGGCGGCGCTGGCCGCCGCGGCGATAAGCCCTCCCCGATCGAGTGGAGGGACTGGCGCAGGAATCACTGGAACTTTTGGAACCTCAACGACTGGCGCTTGTTCCTGAACCGCCGGCTTGTCATCGGTCGGCTCTCGCGCGATCTCCTTCTGCACGAAGAGGAAGGTCAGCGCAGAGCCCGCTGCGGCCGCGATCAGATGGGACAGGATGCGGCACCGGAAATTCTGTTCGGCCATGGGCGGCAGCCTAGCAGATAGCGATGGGCAAATTGACCCCTGGCGATCAGAAAAATGCTGTTTTTTTGCATTTCTGCTCCTCCGTTCGCCGGTTTATGGTAGCCGAAGCCAATGACGCTTGAGCAATTTGTCACACTCTTAGTGCTCGCCGGTGTGATTGTCGCACTGATATGGGACAAGGTGCGCGCGGACGTCGTAGCGCTGGCGGGCGCTGCGCTGCTGCTGCTCACCGGCGCCGTCCGCCCGAGCGAGGTGCAAGGCGCCTTCGGTAGCCCCGCGATCATTGCGCTCGCATCCCTGTTCGTCATCGCCCATGCCATGGAATTGTCGGGCCTTCTCGATTTGCTGATAACGAAGGCGGTCGCGCTCTGCCGCCGCATCGGCGCGCTCGGGATCTGGCTGCTGATCCTGCTGTGCGGCGGAGCGTCGGGATTTCTCAACAACACACCGATCGTCGTACTGTCGGCGCCTGTGGTGCGGGACGTGGCGAAATCGCTCAGGCTCGATCCCAAGCGCTTTCTGATGCCGCTCTCCTATGTGGCGGTTCTGGGGGGCTGCTGCACCCTGATCGGGACCTCCACCAATCTTCTCGTCGACGATATGGCGCGGTCTTCGGGGCAGCCGCCTTTCTCGATATTCGAGATCACACCGGTGGGCCTCGTCGTCGCGGCGGCAGGGGGCCTCTATCTTTTCCTGTTTTCCGGCCGCCTGCTTGCTAGACCCTTGCCAGCGGCGCTTGGCCGGGTAGAGGCCGCGCTCCCGCATCATGTCAGCCATCTCGACCTTGCCGGGGACGCAATCGGCGAAACAGAAGACTTTGCTGTGCAACGGCCGCTGGCGCTGACCAAGGCGCTGACATCGACGGCCATCTTCGTGGGGGTCATCACGCTGGCGGCGCTCAACATAGCGCCCATCGCAGCCTCGGCCTTTGCTGGCGCGGTACTGCTGATTCTGCTCCGCGTGATCCGCCCGGAGGAGGCCTATGGCGGCCTGCGGCCGGAAATACTGATGCTGATTGTTGGCATGGTCGTCATCGGCATCGCGCTTGAACAGACCGGCCTCGCCGCATCGGCTACGAACGCGCTGGTTGGGAAGGTCGGCCTTTTCGGACCCTTGGGTGCTTTGATTCTTCTTTATGGCGCGACCCTGGTGCTGACCGAATTGCTCTCCAACGCCACCGTGGCCGTGCTGGTGACGCCGATCGCGGTGGCGCTGGCGGAAAGCCTGGGCGTCAGTCCGCGGCCTTTTCTCGTTGCCGTCATGATGGCGGGCAGCGCTGCCTTTGCCACCCCTTTCGGCTATCAGACCAATGTGCTGGTCTATCAGATGGCCGGATACAGCTATCTCGATTTCACCAAGGTGGGTCTGCCGCTCAATCTCATTACCTGGGCGACGGCCGTCGCCGCAATCCACTGGTTCTTTCCCTTCTAGGACGGTCTGGGATCACGGCGCGGGCACGGGATCGCCGTTAACATGGCCACAGCGCCGTTGTTCATGTCGGGTCCCAAGGGCGACATCAATATTCAGGGTGCCTTCCTTCACATGGCGGTCGACGCCGCCGTTTCTGCCGGTGTGGTCGTCGCCGGGCTCGCCATCCGGCTCAACGGCTACGGTCCATGAAATCGGCGAAGCTTTGCGGATGCGCGATGACGCGCAGCACTCATCCTTATCCTCCCGAATAGCTGTCCATTCAGACCATCGCCCCCGCCAACAACATGGCTGCGCCAGCCATGATCGATGGCAGGAATCAGTAGCTTTGATGCTATATGCAGGCCAGGCGTAGAAAGTGGGCCTTCATGACAGGCGCTCCTGTGGCCCTGTGGATCGCGCGCCTGCGCTGCCTTGCGATATCCGCCCCGGCACGATCACGCACAGAGGGCCCTGTCGGTTATCGAACACCATAGCGGTCCTTTCCGTGCCAGGGAGGGAGAAATACCCGGTATAAACCGTTCATAAGAACATGCGCTTTTGCCGATTTCGCCTTGCCATTCTGACGATTATCGCCATCCTAGGGGCGGGCCTTGCAAACACGCAGGCGCCATCTTTTCCTGCGGACGCCCTATATGCACCGCAGCCGCAGGCTGTGTTGCCAGAGGCGCATCTGCGCGCAGCCATACAGGATGACCAGGTTCGCAGTTTCTATGCGGCAGCGGGCTGGCGGGCGGTCTGGACGACGGCGGCCGAACAGGAACTGCTTGCCGCGCTCGATGGCCGCGCCAGGCATGGCCTCGATCGCATCGACTTCGGCACCCCGCCATCCTCGTCGGACAGCACGATCGATCGCGAGTTGAATCTGACGCGCCTTGCGCTCGCTTATGCTTCCGCGCTTGCGCATGGGGTCGTCGATCCCGCTGCCTTGCATTCCATCTATTTTGATTGCAGCGAGCGCCATCTGAGCCATGGCTGCGTCCGGGTCGAGGATGCGCTGGGCTTCGCGCAGCTGCTGGCTTCAGATGAGGGCGTTCTCGACCAGTGGCTGGCGGCGCGGGAGTCCGGGCAGGAAAGGTTCGTTGACCTGCCCCGCGAAATTCCGGTGCGCCTGCTCTACCGCAATGTCTTCGTCAGATCCTCGGGCGCAATCGCCTTTCGGACCGATCCCTACGGCTGGAACGATGCCGTGGCCCAGCGTCTGGGTTTCAACAGCAAAGGCCGCAAGTCGCAACCCGAGGCCATCGACATCGGACCTTAGGCAGCAGCGAGCGCCGCCAGATCGGCGCCAGCCGGACGCTGAAACAGGCGAAGGCCGAAGTCCGGCAGGATCGCGATCAGGTGGTCGAAAATGTCGCCCTGTATGCCCTCATATTCAGACCAGACCGTGCTGTTGGCGAAGGCGTAGATTTCCAGCGGCAGCCCGTTTTCGCTGGGGGCGAGCTGGCGCACCAGCAACGTCTTGTCCTGCGCGATGTCACTGCGCGATTGTAGATAGGCGAACACATAGGCGCGAAAGGTGCCGATATTGGTGAGCCGCCTTCCGTTGACGGTTCCGTCCGCGCCATGCTCGACGTTCCAGCTTTCGATCTCCCGCCTCTTCGCCTCCAGATAGGGGCGCAGCACGGCGAACTGCGCCATCTTCTGAATGGCGTCCTCGTCCAGAAAGCGCACGCTGCGCTGATCGATCATCAACGACCGCATGATGCGCCGTCCACCCGACTCCGCCATGCCGCGCCAGTTGCGAAAGCTCTCCGAAATCAGCCGATGCGTCGGGACGGTGGTGATCGTCTTGTCGAAATTCTGGATCTTGACCGTATGCAGGGCGATGTCGATGACGTCGCCGTCCGCGTTGAACTGCGGCATCTCGATCCAGTCGCCCACGCGCACCATGTCGTTGGACCCGATCTGGACGGAGGCGACCAGCGACAGGATCGTGTCCTTGAACACCAGCATCAGCACTGCTGCCATGGCGCCAAGGCCCGACAGCAGCAGCAGCGGCGACTGGTCCATCAGCGCGGCGATGATCAGGATCGCGGCGCCGCCATAGACCAGCAGCTTTCCCAGTTGGACATAGCCCTTGATCGGCCGGTTGGCGGCGTTCGGGCGCCGCTGGTAGAGGTCATTGAGCAGGGCCAGGAAACCGCTGAGCGCGACGGCCATCGTCAGGATGATGAAGGCTGTGCACAGGCTGCGGATCAAGGTGATCGCCTCGACCGGCAGATGCGGTACAGCGCCGATGCCGGCCTGTATCACCAGCGCGGGCACGATATTCGACAGACGCGCCACGATCGCGCCGATATGCTGGGCCTCGATCTGGAAGGGCAGGTGATTGAGCAGGCGCAGGAGCAGCTTGAGCACGATGCGCTTCGCCACCCAGTTGGCGATCCAGGCGAAGGCGCCGAGCAGCAGCAGCGCCAGTCCGCTCTGCATCCAGGGCTCGCGCACATAGGCGTGCGCCAGCACGTCGAGGCTCTCGTTGGAAACGGGGAGATTGGTGATCAAGCCTGCTTCTCCGCAAAGGGATCGTCATAAAGGGATCGACCCGCCGTCTCTGGCATGAAGCGCAGCGCCACCAGTCCGACGATGCATGCCAGCATCATATAGAAGGCCGGCATCAGCTCATTGCCGGTCAGGCTGATGAGCCCGCTCCCGATCGCCGGTGCCGTTCCGCCGAAAATCGACGTCGACACATTGTAGGCGATGGCGAACCCCGCAAAGCGCACCTGCGTCGGAAAGAGCGCGGGGAAGGTCGCCGATATCGTCGCCAACTGCGGAACATAGAGCAGCCCCAGGGCGATAAAGGCGATCATCGCGCCCACAAGCCCTGTCGTCATCAGCAGATAGAGCGGCACGACCGCGACCAATAGGCCGATCAGCGAAACCCGCCACATCGCCCGTCTGCCGACCCGGTCCGACAATGCCCCGGCGAAGGGCAGGAAGACCATCATCAGCAGCATGCCGATGATAGGCACGATCAGCGCCTCGTCGCTCGACAGACCGATCCGCCTTTGCAGATAGGTCGGCATATAGCTGAGCAGCGTATAGTTGACGACATTGAGCGCGACGACCAGTCCACCCACGACCAGCATCGGCCGCCAGTATCGCCGCATCAGCAGGCCAAGGCCGGGCGAGGACGGTCCCGCATCATGCAGCGCCGCCGCTGCCTGAAAGACTGGCGTATCCTCCATCCTGGATCGCAGATACATGCCGACGAGGCCCATGGGCGCCGCGACCAGGAACGGAATGCGCCATCCCCAGGCATGCATCGCGGCGTCGCCCAGCATCAGCGAAAAACCGAGCATCAGCGCCGCCCCCAGCGAAAATCCCGCCAGTGTCCCGAATTCCAGAAAGCTGCCGTAGAAGCCTCGCCGATCGTCGGGCGCATATTCGGCCATGAAGGTCGCCGCCCCGCCATATTCGCCGCCCGTCGAAAAGCCCTGCACCATGCGCAGGGCGATCAGCAGGGCGGGCGCCCACAGCCCGATGCTCGCATGATCGGGGATCAGCCCGACGCCCAGGGTCGCGGTCGACATCAGTAATATGGTGAGGGCCAGCACCGACTTTCGCCCCAGCCGGTCCCCAAGGGGCCCCCAGAACAGCCCGCCCAGCGGCCGCACGAGAAAGGAAATCGCGAAGGTCGCCAGCGCGAACAGCACGGCATCGTCCATGTCGCCCGGAAAGAGCGCCGCGGAGATATAGGTCACGCCATAGGCATAAATGCCATAGTCGAACCATTCGGTCGCATTGCCCATGGCCGAAGCGGCGATGGCGCGGCGCAGCGTGGCGGCCTGCCCCGGCGCAGGAGCGCAGGACGCCGCGGCAGGCGTGGAAATCGCGGTCATGTCGTGTGTCCTTGCGTCAGGCCCTCATCGGCGCTGTTGGGGTCCAGCAGCGCGGCCATGGGCGTGGTGCGGGGCATGATCTGGAAATCCTGCCGGTAATTGTCGGGCACGGGGTCGGACGCCCGTTGCCGCCAGAGGCCCACCATCATCGCCAGCCCGGCGGCGAGGGCGATAAAGAGGAATAGTCCGCCCGTGCCCGCCATGGTCATGAAGCTCGCAGCCAGCACCGGCCCGAGCGCCGCGCCGATCGAATAGAGCAGCACCAGCCGGCCGCTCGCCGCGACCCGCTCAGTTTCAAGGAGCCGGTCGTTGCAATGGGCGACGCACAATGGATAGAGTGCGAAGCTCAATCCCCCGAACAGCGCGCCGAACATCATCAGCAACAGGCTCTCCCCGGTCAGCGAGAGCGCGACACTGACCAGCGCCGCCAGACCGAAGCTGCCGACGATCACCCGCCTACGGTCGTGCCGGTCGGACAATCGCCCCAACGGCCATTGCAGCGCCACACCGCCCAGGATCACGATCATCATGAAGCGCGCGGTTTCGGCGAGGCCCAGCCCCAGCCTCCGCACATGTACCGCCGCCAGGCCATAAAAGGCGCCTAGCATCAGCCCCGTCGCCACCGCGCCCCATGCGCCCAGCGGCGATGCGGCCAGCAGCGACCGGATCGAAAAGGCGCTCGCCTCAACCGGCGTGGGAGCCGAACTGCGCGTCAGGCAGAGGGGAATGATGGCCAGCGAAATGAGGATGGATGCGATCTGAAAGGGGATAGCGGGCAGCCCGCCGCTCGCGCCCAGCAGCAACTGGCCGATCGCCTGCCCCGAATAGAGCGCGACCATATAGGCCGCCAGCACGCTGCCCCGCGTCTGCGGTTCGGCCCGGTCATTGAGCCAGCTTTCCAGGCACACGAAGACGCCGGCCACGCAAATTCCATCAACCAGCCGCAACAGCATCCAGAACAGCGGATGCGTCAGCAGCGCATAGGCCAGCGTGCTGGCTGACAGCAGTGCGACGAAGGCCGCGAAAGCACGGATGTGCCCCACGCGCCGCACCACATTCGCCGCCCGCAGCGACCCTATGATGAGGCCGCCGAAATAGGCCGTCGCGACGAGGCCAATGGTCATCGTGCCGCTGCCCGCGCGCTCCAGCCGCAGGCTGATGAGCGTCGCCAGGAAGCCGCTGCCCGCCATCAGCATGAAGATGGAAAGCAAAAGGCTGCGGACGGGTTGGATGGCAATCAACATGGGATGGATCGGCGCACCGTTCAGGCGG
This sequence comes from Sphingobium sp. SJ10-10, assembly GCF_036038995.2. NCBI lineage: Bacteria > Pseudomonadati > Pseudomonadota > Alphaproteobacteria > Sphingomonadales > Sphingobiaceae > Sphingobium > Sphingobium sp. SJ10-10. Next base: position 108,993 of record NZ_CP158132.1, on the reverse strand, counting down.
CGCGCTGCTCCTGCGCCTTATCTTCGCCATCTTCCACCAACCCGCGGTGAAGCACGCGCACGGCGGCATCATAATGCGCGACATCGACGATGAACTGCACATCGACATTGCGGATTTGGTGCTGCATCGCGATGATGCCGATGCCTTCGCCCGCCAAAGCGCCCAGCGCGTCCGCCACCAGCGATGGCCGCGATATGTCGCTGCCGATCACCGATACCATCGCAACGGGATGCGCCGATATGGAGGCTTCGGGAAAGCGCTGCTGCAAATCATCGATCACCCGTTTGACTGTGGCGGCGTCGGCCGAAAGATAATGGGTGATGGTGTTGGCGTTGGAGGATTTGCTGACGATCCACGCACCATGCCGGGTCAACGCCTCCAGGATGGCGGCGTCATAGCCCTTCACCCCCACCATGTCCTGCTCGAAAAATTGCAACGCCTGTGCATGGCGGATGCCGGTCACGATCTCGACCCGCGGACTTTGCGACACATAATCGCCGCAGATCAGGGTCCCGCCATCCTCGCGGTCGAACGTGTTACGCACCCGCAGCGGAATGCCCGACTGGCGCAGTCCCCGGCCCGCGCCGGGATGAATCGCCTCCATGCCCAGATTGGCGAGCTGATCCGCGACATCGTAATTGGTGCGCCCGATCTTGCGCGCCTTGTCCGTGCCGACCAGCTTGGGGTCCGCGCTCGACAGGTGAAATTCCTTGTGGATGACGGCCTCGCGGGCACCTGTCAGCACCGCGATGCGGGAAAAGGTCATTTCCGAATAGCCCCGCGCATAGCGGCGCACCATGCCCTCGCTACACCCGGCATAGCCGGTAACGATCGGCAGCGTGGAGGTGAGGTCGATCGGCCCCAGCGCGCTGGTGACGCGTTCGTCCAGCCCGCGCATATCCTGCTGGTCCCATAGAGTGAGGTCGACGAAGGCGGCATTGACGCCGCGGTCCTGCAGCAGCAGCGCCGTACTATGGGCGCTATGCGCCTCGCCAAGGCCCGCGAGCATCTCGCGCACCGTCACCAGCTGCTCCTTGACGCAGAAGCGCCCATGACTGCGCAGCCGGGCCAGATCGTTCAGACAAGCGGCCACGGCGTCGATCCGTAGATCAATGAAGGCGTTCGCTTGGGCCAGGCTTTCGCTGCGCGCGAACATTTCCGCATTACGCGACCGCATGGCGTCGCGCACCGCCTCCATCGCCCGGCGCCAGCCATCGGCGCCTTCATCCGCCACGAAACGGGCATAGACGCCCGGCTCGCCGCTCTTCTTATGCTCCAGCAGCAGGTCCGTCATCCCGGCATAGGCGGACACGACGAAAATGCGGTTGTAGAGACCGGCGCCCTTGCGGCCTGCGATCAGCACATTGTCGAACAAGGTTGCGGTGGCGGCCATCGACGTGCCGCCGATCTTTTCGACGCTATGGCCGCTCATGCCGGCACCTCCTGCATCAACGGCCCGGGAATCGGCATGATCACCTCCGGCTTGCCCCGTGCGGCAATGAAGTCCGGACGCGGTCTGTCGACGCCGAAGGGCGCGGCCAGCCGGTTGCTCACCGCATTATAGACGAGGAAGGCATTGGCGCGCGGGAAGGGCGTGATGTTGCCGTTCGACCCATGCATGATGTTGCAATCGAAGATGACGACCGATCCCGGCTTCCCCGTCGGCGCGACAATGCCATGCTTGTCCGCCAGTTCCGCCAGGCTGTCCTCGTCCGGCACGCCATATTCCTGACGTTTCAGGGACATGCGGTAATGATCCTCCGGCGTTTCGCCCACGCAGGTCAGGAAGCTACGGTGCGATCCGGGGATCAGCATCAGCGGGCCGTTATGCGGCGTGTTCTCCGCCAGCAATATGGACATGGACAGCGCCCGCATGCGCGGCATCCCATCCTCGACATGCCAGGTTTCGAAATCGCTGTGCCAGTAAAATTCCTTGCCCTGAAAGCCGGGCTTATAATTCAGCCGCGACTGGTGGATATAGACGTCGTCGCCCAGCAGGAAGCGCGCGACACTGGCCAGCCTCTCGTCGGCCGCCACCCTTGCGAGCACCCGGCTCTGCGCGTGGATCCTGAAAATCGAACGGATTTCGCGCGCGCCCGGTTCGGTTATGACCGTCTCCTCCTCCAGTGCGTCGGGATCGGCCAGCAGCTTGCCGGCCTCCCGCTGGAGGAAGGCGATCTCTTCGTCGGAAAACAGATTTTCCAGCACCAGATAGCCGTCGCTTTCGAACTGCGCGGTCTGGGCCTGGGTAATAGGCGCGCCATCGGCCCATTCGCTGTGAACGACCGGATCGAGGCGCGGCAGAAATTCGGCCATCTTCGCATGGCGGGATGGGTAGATGTCTTGCAAGGGACTTCCCCCTTTTTCGTAAGAATTAGTTCGTAAGCGCGGCCTCGCGGATCATGTCCGCTTCGGCCGGATAGGCGCCGCTTTCGTCGTGCACTTCCTTGCCCGTGACGGGCGGGTTGAAGACGCAGGCGCACAATATGTCAGTGGCGGGCCGGACGATATGCTTGTCATGGGCATTGAGCGCATAGATGACGCCCGAGGCCAGTTGGTGGGTGATGCCCGTGCCCAGATCCTCGATCGTGCCGTTTCCTTTCAGCACCAACACAGCTTCCAGATGGTTCTGGTAATGCATGTGAATCTCCTCACCGGCATACATCGTGGTCACGTGGAAGGAAAAACCCATATCGTCATCCTTCAGCAGCAGGCGTGCGCTTTCCCACTGCTCCGACTTCACGTTGCGATCGGACTTGCGAATGTCCTGCAATTTGCGAACGATCATTATCTATATTCCTTTATTCTGCTGCGACGCCGACGGGTATGGACAGGACTTCGCGGATACTGTTTTCTAGAATGTCCAGTCCGGCCGAAAATGTGGCGTCGTCGATGACAAGCGGGGCGAGGACCTTCACGATCTCGTCATGCGCGCCGCTGGTTTCGATGATCAGGCCGCGATCGAAGCAAGTCGATGTGACCGCAGCGGCAATCTCACCCGATCCGAGATCGATTCCGCGCATCATGCCCCGCCCGCGCGTGGAGAGGGCGTGTTCCTGCGCCATCGCGGTCAGGCGCCGGTCCAACTGCTTGCTGCGCCGGGCAACGTCCTGCGGGAACCGCGCGTCGCTCCAGAAGTGGCGTAGCGCGGCGGTTGCGGTGATGAAGGCGTGGTTATTGCCCCGGAACGTCCCATTATGCTCGCCCGGCGACCACTGGTCGAGTTCAGGACGCAACAGGGTGAGCGCGAAAGGCAGGCCCATGCCCGACAGCGACTTTGCCATGGTGACGATGTCGGGCGTGAGCCCCATGCCCTCGAAGCTGAAGAAGCTGCCGGTGCGCCCGCAGCCCGCCTGGATGTCATCGACGATCATCAGGGCGCCGTGGCGCTTGGCGATGGCGGCGATCGCGCGCAACCATTGCGGCGACGCGCTGTTCAGACCCCCTTCGCCCTGTACGGTCTCCACCAGGATCGCGGCCGGGGCGTCCAGCCCGCTCGATGGATCGGACAGCCGCCGCTCCAGCAGTTCGGCGGTGTCGACATCCGGGCCATGATAGCCGTCATAGGGTTCATGCGCGACATGGTTCAGTGGCACGCCCGCGCCGCCCCGCTTGGCCGCATTGCCCGTGCAGGCCAGCGCCCCCAGCGTCATGCCGTGGAAGCCATTGGTGAACGCGATCACCAGCTCTCGCCCGGTCACCTTGCGCGCCAGCTTGATCGCGGCTTCGACGGCATTGGTGCCGGTCGGCCCGGTGAACATCGCCCGATAGTCAAGGCCACGGGGCGTCAGGATGACCTGTTCCAGCGTCTCCAGGAATGCCGCCTTGGCATCGGTGTGCAGGTCAAGGCCGTGGGCGATGCCGTCGGACCCGATATAGTCGAGCAACGCCTGCTTCAGCACCGGATGATTGTGGCCATAGTTCAGCGTCGAACATCCCGAGAGGAAGTCGAGATAGCGTCCTCCCTGATTGTCGTGCATCCAGACGCCTTGCGCCTTGGTGAACTGGCGCGGCATGGACCGGGCATAGCTGCGCACGGCTGACTCGCGGCGCTCGTAAAGGGCGATGTCCGGTTTTCGCATGGTGGGCCGGGGAAGGGTGGTGATCATGTCGCCATTTCTCCTTGGGTTGGGCTGCCCGATGAACGGGGCAGCGGGCCGATGCGGGCAAGCCATTCGGTGGCATGCGCGCCGGCAAAATGGGTGTCGCGGTGGAACAGTGCGCTCTTGGAAAGGGCCGTGCTCCATTGACGGGCGAGGCCCTCGAACAAGGCCCAGGACGGGCCGTTATCCACCGTCACCGTGGTGATGAGGTGGGTGACGCCGTCGGCTGATGGGCGATCGAGCAGCGCCTCGATCATGCGACCGCCCAACCGCTGGCCTCGCGCGGCGGCTGCTACGGCCACCTGCCAGACGAAGAAGCTGTCGGGTTCCGAAGGAGGACGATATCCCGAAACCCACCCCGCTATCACGCCGTCCCGTTCGGCGATGATGCAGCTGTCGGCGAAATGCGTGCACTGAAGAAGGTTGCAATAGGCCGAGTTGGGATCAAGCGGCGGACAATGTGCGATCAGCATGGTGACCGCCGGGCCGTCGGTGGCGACGGGCCTGCGAAACTGGAAATGGGATGTACGGGCCGGCGAAGGGCGCGCAAACGTCCGTGGCGGCTTCGCGGCCGCATCGGAATCTGTCTTAAATATGCTTTATCTCCCGAACTATATTTTTGCGTATGTCAGGTTCACCCCCTCGTGTCGTCGACAGATTTAAGCGATTTTGAGCCGTTTTTCAACCGGAATGCAATTTTTCAATTCTTCAGCGTATAAAGAATCCATAAAAATACTTTGTCTACCGAAGGAATTTGCATGGCTTCAAATCCCCGTCCTTTCTATGTTTCCTTCATGAGTTCCGACATCGCATCGCTTACGCTCCGTGCCCTCCGCCGCGTCCTGCGTGCCACCGAAATCGGCAGCCGCCGTCTTGCCAATGTGACGGGGTTGACCCCCTCGCAATGGCTTGTCCTGCGTGAGATCGCCTCCAGTGATTCGGCAACGCCCAGCGAGATCGCCCACGCACTGCAATTCAGCCAGGCGACCATCACCACCGTCGTCGACCGTCTCCAGGAACTGGGCTTCGTTCAGCGTCGGCGCAACGAACGCGACAAGCGCCAGTTCATCCTCTCCGCGCTTCCTCCAGGCTTTGGCGCGCTCACCAACGCTCCCGACTTGCTGCAGACCATATTCACGGAGCGGTTCGACCAACTTCCACCATGGGAACAGGCCATGATCCTTGCAGCGGTCGAGCGGCTGGCGATGCTGATGGACGCGCAAAACATCGATGCCGCGCCGCTGCTCGACAGCGGCCTCATCGATCGATCCGGCCCTGCCTGACCATCTGCGCATCATGACGGCCGAGCGGATATCGCCAAACGTCTGGTTTGTTGACGCAGAGTGACCGTTTCTCGCTAAACGACGGATTATCCTGCGCCCGAAGTCGTTCATGACGATCTGCGGCGGCCGGAGCCACTGCCCACCGTTGAAGCTGCAGGAACCGATGCGCCTGCTGACTAGTCCTCAGTTTTCAGGTTGGATCGGGAGGAGGCATGTCGTCAGCAAATCAGCAGGATCAAGCGGCTGAAAGGGGCGCTACTGCCGACACGCCGCGTGAGCTGCACTGGGCGGGCTGGAAGTCGATCCTCAAGCGGATCTGGGTGAATAGCGGGCGACATAATATCGGCCTGCTTTCAGCGGGCGTGGCGCTTTATGCTTTTCTCTCCTTTGTACCTTTGCTTGGGGCTGTAGTCATGACCTACGGCCTCATCGCCGATCCGGCGACCGTCGCGAAGCACTTGCGCAGCATCATCCATCTCGTGCCGACGGATGCAGCGCGCCTCATTTCCGAACAGTTGACGCAACTCACGCAAAGTGCGGCCGAGAAGAAGGGGATCGGCCTGCTTGTGGAGCTGCTTGTATCAATCTATGGGGCGTCGCGTGCTTCAAGCGCGATGATTGCCGATCTGGAGCCGCCGGTTTGACGCCAACGCCTGCGGTCGCTACCGGCGGCTCGATGATCGCTCTGCTGTCCCCCGCCAAGACGCTCGACTTCCAGCGCACCCTGCCCCCGCTACCCGTTTCGGCGCCGCATTTTTCCAAGGAAGCGCACGACCTTGCTCAAGCGGCTGCCGAGGAGCTCTCAGAAGAACGGCTGGGAAAGTTAATGCATATCTCGCCGCGCCTCGCCAAGCTCAACGCGGAGCGGTTCCGTGACTTTGCCGATTTGCCCGAACGGCCGGCGCTCTACGCCTTTGCCGGCGACGTCTATACGGGCTTTGAAGTAGACACGCTGGACGAGCCGGGCGTCGCTTTCGCACAGAACCATGTGCGCATGCTCTCGGGCCTCTATGGTCTGCTCCGGCCGCTGGACACCATCCGACCGTATCGACTGGAAATGGGAACGCGTTGGGCACCGGGCCATAAGCGGCTGACTGATTGGTGGGGCGATCGCATCGCCGCACTGCTGCGCGCCCAGCTTGCGGATGAGGGATCGGGCGTAATCCTCAATCTCGCCAGCCAGGAATATTTCGCGGCCGTCGAGGGCAAGCTGGCGGGCATAAGGGTGGTCGAGGTCGAGTTTCGCGAACCTGGTCCAGACGGCCCGCGTTTCGTGAGCTTCAACGCGAAGCGCGCGCGCGGCATGATGGCTCGATGGCTGTGCGAGCATCATATCACGAACGTGGAGGCCATGCGCGGCTTCGACAGTGACGGATATCGCTTCGACCTGGAAGAGAGCGATGCCGATCGCTGGCGCTTCACCCGGGCATGAGCGTCCGGCAATCTACGGCTACAGCCGCTTTCTTGCCTGGACGGCGCATTGGCCATTAAAATCCGATCTCGCCCAGGCAGGCCGATGCCTTTCTGACATAGCTGTCGCCGAACAAGCGCGCGTGCACGAGGAGCGGCCATAAGCGATATATGGGCCGCCGCCCCCGCCACCCCTCTTTAAGACCGCAGGCTTCGTAGAATGCGACCGGAGGATTGTCGAACAGGCTGAGCATGGCGAGGTCGACTTCCCGGTGGCCGTAATAGGCTGCCGGATCGATCAAGCCGGATATGATGACGTCGTTGAACAGGATGTTTCCGCCCCACAGATCGCCATGAAGCAAAGCGGACGGGGGACGGTCGGGCAGGAAGTCGCCCAACCGCCTGACCAGTTGCTCAAGACGATCCCCCAAATGACGGTCAATGTGGGGAAGATGACAGCGCAGTCGGTTGTCGCCCCACAATTCGACCCAACTGCTTTTCGGACTGTTCTCATGGCCACGGTGCCGAAGGCATAATCGGCGTCCCAACCATGGGGGTTGCCAAGCGGCATGTGCAGATGATCGAGTATGTCCGCCAGGTGCGCCCACGTGTCCACCTGCGTGCAACTTTGCGCGCCGGCGGACAATCGGTGATCCTCCTGCTCATAAATGATGTTGAGCGACCCAATCCGCTTAAGGCAACATCGGTTTCGACTATATCGAGCGCTTCTACAATCCGACACGCCGGCACTCGACTCTGGGGTGCCTCAGCCCCATGGACTTCGAGCGGGAAGCCGGGGTAGCTTGAATGAGCCTATCTCGGTGTCCACCAAACCGGCAGCAGGCCAATGTCTGCTTTCCGCAATGTCGCTCTCGATTCCGGACAGTCCCAATTGTCCCATTCCCGAAAAATGGGCCCGCCGCGCTTGTCGCAAACCAAAAGGCGGGCTGGGGATCATTCACGCTGCCGAGAGCCAATCACCGCCTGTTCCGGTTGATCAACTGACGCAGGCTGTCGACGGGAATGAGCGTCGCCGCTCCGATCTTCACAATCTCGATATCGCCGGACTGGATCAGTTCATAAAGCTTCGACCGTCCGATGCCGGTCATTCTGATCGCCGCCGGAATACGCACGGTGAGCGGCTCGGGCTGCATAGCGTCAACACCCTGCTCCTCCTCACCCAGCCTTGACGCCACACCGCGCCGCGTCTTGATCACATGAACCATGTTGCTGTTCCTCGATGCTGGAAATGTCAGGCGGGATTGGCCAACCGGCTCGGGCCATTGGGTCTGCTGACAGATTGGATGCTGTATCCCATCAGGGGCAAAGCGCTTCGCCGCGCGTCGCTTTGGCCGGTCTCGGAATCGGATGCGGGATTTGTCGCGGCGCTGCCAGCATCGCGATCGACCGCGCCCATGGTCGGAGCGTCGCTGGGCACCTCTTTGTTGTCTGCGTTGACCGCTCTCTGTTCACCGAACCTGACCGGCGGCGCCCGACGCTCGACAAAGGCGACCTCGACCGCTTCCTCCTTGAGATATCGATCCCTGAACCGGATGACGGGCAGATCACGCCCGAACCGCAGATAGCCGGTAAGGTTGGGAAGGTTCATGACCTCGGTCGGCATGACCAGCGGCCGGGTCACCTGCGATCCGGCGCCATGCTCATGATCGCCGAGATGGCGATGTCGAGCCAGACCGTGATCAGCGGCCGCAGCGTCGGCAACTGATCGGTCTTTACGGTGATGAACAGCCAGCCATCATCCTTCTCGTCCATCACCCAGTCGCGGATCGAAAGTCCCTTTTCGACATCATCGAGATAGGCGAAGCTGCGCAGCACCGAGGCGAGTTCGGCCTGGATGCCGGCCGACGTCCGCTCTCCCTCGACCGACACGAAGGCCGCGCCATTGGTCCCGGCGACAAAGTTCGCGAGGGTCTTCAGATCAGAGCGCACGAGGATGTCGAGCATGGCAGAAACCAGCATCCGCTTCTGCGCGACCAGCTTGCGCATGACCGCGACCATGGTCCCCCGTGCGGCGCGCGCCCAGAACGGATCCTTGCCCTGATCGGGAATGGTGGACTCCGCCATCTGGTCATAATGATAGTCGCGCGGGGTGTCGGCCCTTCGCGCTGCCTGCAGCAGCGCTCCGCATCATTGATCATGACCGGGCGGAATTATCCGAGGTCAGCCATCCATCGGCCTGCCGTATCATCCTGAATCCCGCCCCTCAGCGCCGGGCGGCAAAGCCGACCGGCGCGAATTTCGATCCGCCCTCGTTGATCTGACCGCGTGACAAGGCAGGCGGCAGTACCCCACCGCCTGCCCCATCGATCTCAAGCAGCCTGATGAACCGGCTCTTCCTCGAACGCCTCCGCGCCCGTTGTGCGTTCCGCCGATGCTTCGCCCTCGTCCGGGCTTTCCGTCTCGAGAAGCGGAGCCACCACCTCCCACCGCTCGACGCTGCCGACCCCGCCCCGCTCGGTATAGGCTGACGGCGGAAAGGCCATCCAGCGCGGCACCCAGCCCTCCCGCTTCTCCCGGCCATTGGTCCCGGCCAGACAGTCGCGCAAGATCTGGCGCTGCACCTTGGCGGTCGTCCCGGTGTTGGCGGTTGCGGTTTCCCTGCCCGCCACATCGGCGAGGACATGGCCCATCACCTCCTTGTCGCGGATCATGTCGAGCAGCGCATCGTCGGCCTGCCAACATGACGCCATGTCCACCTCAAGCTGAACGCCCAGCAGTTCGACCAGCGCCGATCCGGCTTCCAACGTCTCGCCCATGACGATGGCGAGGATGCCCATCACCATGGCGTCGTCGAGATCGAGCAGCCGGAGATAGAGCGGGATCATCTCCCTGTCATAGCCATGGCCGCTGACGGTCGGCGTTTCGGGATCAAGGCCAAGCAGGTCGAGCGCAATCCGCCGCTCCTTGTCAAAGCCCGCCTCCGACGCGCAATTCTCGACACTCTCGGTGATCGCATCACTTGCGCCTCGCTGGGAGGCAAGGTCCACCCGCCACAGCGACGACCCGACAATGGCATGGGCCACCATCAGGCGCAGGGCGATGGCTGGGGCATCGGCGAGCTTCGCCCGCACGACGGCGTGACGATGCAGGTCCACATAGCTGGCCAGCGGCGCGGACAGTTCGGGCCGGATTACTTTCTCGACGCTGCTGCCCTGTTCCAGCCTGCGCGCCTCCTTGAGGGTGATATAGCCCTCATGGAAACTGACGTCGCCGCCATGGCCGATGCTCACATAGACGCGCCCGCCCTTGGCTTTTGGGCAGCGCTCATGCTCCCACGAATGAAAAGCCTCACCCCGCGCCATGACGGCAATATCCTGCCATCCTGCGTCGCGATAGGCCTCGACGCGTGCGGCAACCGCCGCCGCCTGCATCTGCCAGAAGAGATCCGCGTCCGCGAAATAGCTGTGATCGCCGAACAGATCGGCCACGATCCCGCCCTTGTAATCGGCCGAATCGAACAGCGCCTTGTCGGTCGGGATGGCGCTGCCACCCAGCAGCCACGCCTTAACACGATGCCCCATCGGTGGCCGAGCATCCTCGTCGTCCAGCAACGCCAGCCATTCACGCTGCCGGGCCTTGGACGCCAAGGTCAGATGCCGCACGGTCACGGCGTCGATCATATCGCTGCGATAGAGGTTGCGGATGCGGGGCAGAAGATTGCCCAGCGCCAATGTCCGCTTCACTTGCAAAGCGGTCAAACCGAAGGTCAGCGAAATATCCTCCGGCGACCGGCCTTCCTTGACCAGCCGGGTGAAGGTTTCCCAGCGCGTCACCTCGTCGGGATCGAGCCGGGCGATGTTCTCGATGAGCGAGGCTTCCAGCGCCGCCGCATCGTCGCCTGCCTCCATGATCGCGCAGGGCAGCGGTTCGACGCTCCCTTCCTCCTGCGCCACGATCAGCGAGGCATGATAGCGCCGCTTGCCCGCGACAATCTCATAGGTCGTGGGCGATCCGTTCTGCCGCACGATCAGCGGCACCAGAACCCCACGCGCTCGAACGGACGGAAGGATGTTGGTCAGGTCCGGCGCCTTCTTCACGCCCCGCATGTTGGCGGGCGAAACCGAGAGGCAGGCAATGTCTATATGCTTGAGTTCCATGACTGTTACTCCTCTTGCACATACCCGGCCCCGGAAGGCGGAGTGGGCGGCAAGAGCGCACCGGCAGGCCCGGACAAGCGGCGGGCTGCATCCGAACGGACCGCAACGACAAGTGAAGGAGCCGCGCCGAAGGCCGGCTTGCCGCCCGCCGCGACGGGCCTAGAGGGAAGCGACCGCCCACACCGCCTGGCCGGGACCGGCCGACACCATCGCTCCCCAGGCGATGTCCGCATCCGATCCCCCCGGATCGAGCGTCAGCGATCGTCGCCCGAAAGGGGGTGCGCCGTTGTGGCGCGAAGAAGAAAGGAGTGTTCGAATGAACTGAGCTTATTGGCATAGCTCATGCCTGACCGACTTACCGGGGCCGGTGATGAATCGGCTGAGACCCCGAAAGGGGGACGGGACCATAGCATGTCGGGGTAGGGATCGAAGTTGGGCGCCGCAGCCTGACAGCTGACCAGCAGGCAAGATGCGCATGGTGAAGACTGGATTGTCTGAATCCCAGTTTCCAACGACCACTAGGTAGGTGACGGTGAACGCGGCTGACACATCGTCTCGAGCGGAGCGAGGAGCACGTCCCAGTGAATCGCTGCCAATCCGTTCGGCGTGGCCCCTGTCAGGGGACTAAGGAAACGAACGGGGCACCTAACCGCATCGCGACTCCTCACTCGCGCAACTGCGGGATCGCCTAAACAGGACGGCTCGCCGGACCTGCATGGCGACGGAGCCGTCATAGTAGTCAAACGCCCGGTGTAATGGCCGGGACAGCCGCCGCGAGGCGGACGGGGTAGCGGTATAAGCGGGAGCGATCCTTGTCGAAATCCGCTGCGTCCGGGCGAAGGACGGCAGTTCTGTAACTCGATGGATCAATGGAAAGGGACTGCTGATGCAGACCGCTACTATCCTGAGACGGATCGAGAAGCTTCCGGCCCTGTCGCGGGCGGGCAAGCGGATCAATGGTCTCAACCGCCTCATGCGGTCCCGCTGCTTATATGAGCGGGCCTATGACAGAGTATCCCGGAATCGGGGTGCGATGACGCCGGGAGTGGACGGACAGACCTTCGACGGCATGACGCTGGCGAGGCTCGACCGTCTGGTTCAAAGCGTGGCGGAAGGCCGTTACCGCCCTCGTCCAGTGCGACGGGTCTATATCCCCAAGGGCAATGGTAAGATGCGCCCATTGGGTATCCCAACGGCGGATGATCGCATCGTTCAGGAGGCGGCGAGGATGGTCCTCGCGGCGATCTATGAACCTGTGTTCTCGAAACACAGCCATGGGTTCCGCGCGGGTCACTCCTGTCACACGGCTCTCGAAGAGATCCGTAAAACCTGGACGGGCGTAAAATGGCTGATCGAGGTGGATGTCCGCGGGTTCTTCGACAACATCGACCATGACATCCTGCTCGGCCTCTTGGCCCGGCGGATCGATGATCCAGTGTTCATCGATCTGATCGGGACAATGCTTAAAGCCGGGTGCATGGACGACTGGAAGTTCGAACGGACTTATAGCGGCACCCCACAGGGCGGGGTTATCTCGCCCCTGCTCGCCAATATCTATCTCCATGAACTTGACGAGTTCATGGAGTCGATGCGGCGGGGCTTCGACAAAGGCGACAGACGGCGGGCGAACCCCGCGTATGTTGCCTGCTCTCAGCAAATCGCCGCTCTCCGCAAGGAGATCGATGCAGTCCGTGCCGATGGTGCGGGCGATGGCGAGGTTCGCGTCCGATTGGCGCTAATCGAAGCTGTCAAACAGGATCGGCGGAAACTCTCTTCCGTCGATGACATGGACCCCAACTTCCGCCGCCTGCGGTATTGTCGCTATGCTGACGACTTCCTCGTTGGCGTGATCGGCAGCAAGGCGGACGCTGTCCGGATCATGGCCGATATACAGCGCTTTCTCGCTGATCGGCTCAATCTGGCGGTGTCACCGGAGAAAACCGGGGTTCGCGATGCATCGAAGGGATCGCCGTTCCTTGGCTTCCATGTATGCGCCTTCACGTTGCGCTCCGCCGGAACAATGGCGGGGCGGCAAAAGACCGGCGGTGGAACGCGTAGCGTTCTTCGTCGGCCGACGCGAGGGAATATCAAGCTGTGGGTGCCACGGGATCGGGTCTATGCGTTCTGCAGGCGCAAAAAGCTCGGCAACCTCGACATGAGGAATGGTCGGGTGCGCCCGCAGCTCATGGAATCCAGTGTGCCGGAGATCATCGTAGCCTACAACTCGGAGTTCCGAGGCTTCGCGAACTACTACGCGATCGCCGATGGCGTGAAAGCGTCACTCGACAAGTTGGAACTGGTCATGCTCAGGAGCCTCTTCGCGACTGTGGCATGCCGGCGACGCTCGACGAGGCGGCAGGCCGAGGAATATCTGAAGATGGGGTCGGACCACGGGATTACGACCGTGGTCCGGGGCGAGCCGCGCGTTCATAAGGTGTGGAAACTGAAGCATCTGATCGTGAAGACGTGGGATAACCCCATCGTCGACACCATCACGGTAGGCTCTCGCCTTGCGCAGAGTCCGAACGATCTGGTCACGCGTCTTAGTGCCGAGCAATGCGAGGCATGTGGCGATACCGATGGTCCGTTCGAGATGCATCATCCCAATCGCTTGAAGGACAAGCGGCGCGACCAACTGACGCCTTGGGTGCAATCGGCACGACGGCGCAGGACAATCGTCCTGTGCCGAAAGTGTCACGTTGCCCATCATGGCGGCCGGATGCCCAGCGGAATGGAGAGCCGTGTGCATTGAAAGGTGCAAGCACGGTTCGGGGGGAGGCGCTGGGGCGTCCTCGAAAGAGGCGTCTCGCGTCTACCCTACCGAGACGAGCGAAGCTGGCTCGGTGGAGCGCAGCGAAATAGAGCGCGGCCCGAAGGCGACGCCATCAAACTACCCCAAGCAGAACAACTTACTTCTTGTCCGATCCCATGAAGACAGGCCATGAGATGACCATATATCGGGGGATAGTCGGGCCATGGCCTTCGGGGTTTTCATTCATCGTTCGGATTCGATCTATGACGACAGCCCGGCAGAACGCTATCAGTTCCCGTCCCAATATCTCGGCCGACTCTCCGCCTGCATCAATGACTGGATTATCTATTATGAGCCGGTGAAGGTGCGAGGCTCGCGCGGCTACTTCGCCGTCGCCAAAGTTGAGCAGGTGATCCCCGATCCTCAAGCGCCTGGCATGTATATCGCCATGATCGAACCGGGCAGCTATCTCGAATTCGCCAACGCCGTTCCGTTCAGCGGTCCCGATGGTCTCATCGAACGCGGGCTCCTGAACGATGCCGGCAAAATTTCCGGCCGTGCACAATCAGCGGTGCGTCCCATCTCCCCCGCCGATTTCAACCGCATCCTCGATCTTGGCCTTGAAGATCGTGCACCGCTTCTGCCGCGTGTCGATGATCTGGGTCTGCCCTCCTTTCGCGAAGAAGCCATTCCGTTTCTCGCTGAACAGGAGCACATTCGCACGCCAAAACTCATCTCGAGAATTGAGCGGGACCGCGTCTTTCGCCGGGTCGTGCTCCGGGCTTATGATGAGCGCTGCGCCATCACCGGTCTCAAGCTCATCAACGGCGGCGGCCGCGCCGAGGCCGAGGCGGCGCATATCCGCCCCGTCGAGGCCAATGGTCCCGACAGCGTCCAGAACGGTATAGCCCTGTCCGGTACCGTGCACTGGATGTTTGATCGCGGACTCATCAGCCTCTCCGACGATCTCGACATCATGATCTCCCGTCAGGCCAACGACACCGACAGCATAAGCGGGCTGATCAACCGGAGCGGGCGCGCCAACCTGCCACTTCGGCCGATTGATCGCCCCCATCCCCATTTCCTTGCCTGGCATCGTGAAAATGTCTTCAAGCAATGATGCAGGCGGGGATTATGGAGCCACATCAGCGATCTGACATGCACTCCGTCCAGCTCTGGTCTGATCCCAAATATCTGCAAGGAACTGCCGCCCACATGGCCCGCTATCGTCCGATCATATTGGAGGGTCTATTGATCCGCGAGGGACGACAACTCGTCCCGCGCACGGCCGATGGCGGTCAGTGGCGCCTGCTGGCGCTCGGCAAACAGGATCATCTGCTCGGCCGCCATGTGCGCGGCGAGGGCGCGCGCGAGGGCCATGACATTGTCGCGGCTGACAGGACCATAGCCAAATGACACCGGTGCGAGATGTCGAATTCAACCAGCGTCATGACTGCAGACGCTCATCTCAGAAGCCGATGAACAGCATGTCCAGCGCAGCGCTGACAGCGTCCTGCTCTGGGCTGAGTGAGTGTATGATCTCCCCCAATTCGCGAAGGGGAACGCTTGCGGCAAACTGCGTCACCATCATCAGCCGTTCACCCTCCACATCGAAAATCGGGTTCAATCGAATGGCAGGCTTCGGTGCCTGGTCGATCGGCAACAGCGGCACAACCAGACGGGTATTCAGATCACTTAAAAGATCGGCTTGGCAATCCAGGACAAGACAGCCGCCCTGCTTCTGCCGATACACATCGAACTTGGCCATTAAAACCGACGATACTGGCTCAGGGGCAGGCCATGACGATCCACATAGCTGTTCGAACTTTCCAATGCAGACGCATTTTCCTCTTTCCAAAGGCGGCCACGCTCTTTCGCGATCTGCTCGGTCAACCCAACCTCACACGCGCGGGAAATATTGATACCCAGCCGCTTTGCTTCAGCGACAAGCGCGATATCCAGCGACACATTGGTCGGCTTGCGAGCCTGCGTCGCCAAATCATACTGGTGCTTGCCCATCGTAGCCTCCGCAATTTAATGCGCAAATATATGCGCATTCAAACCGCGGCCGTCAACCTTGTCGGCGGCTTCATTCCACACAATGAGCGCTTCTCACTTGGAAGTGCCTTTGCCGGTTCCGGGTCGCTGGCCTCCCGCGCGCAGCCGCTGCTCAACGACCTTCGCGACCGGCTTGGCGAGTCCTGCTCGCTCGGCGGCGCGCCATGGAGCGAGAAGTCCAATCCCTGGCGCCGACAATAGCCCGCTGCGGTCTCCAGATCGGAAAAGCGCAGCTCGATCGTCCCGAGCGGATCGCCGCCGCCGGTCCATCCGGTCAGGGGATCGGCCACGGGCTGCCGGCGCGGCGCGAAGCGCACCCGCCATTGCCCGCGCCCGCCGCGTCCGCCCTGGTTGGTCGCGCGCGGCACCGACTCGATCACGGCTCGCATATCTGTCGGTAGCGCGGCCGCGCTCGGCGCTGACCGGGACGGGCAGCCGGTTTTCCTGCCGGCTCCAGGGAATGAGATCACGAAAAGCCATGATGGTCATCTCCTTTTCTGGCTGGAAGGGGCAAGGCCTGCCGGCCCGCCTGGGGCGGCGCCGGCAAACCTGTTAATCAGGGTATCAGGCCGCTTCGCGGGCCTCATCCCTGTGCGCTTCGATCTGATCCTGGGCAGCCTTGCCGCCGCTGATCTCGATCCGGCGCGGCTTCATTGCCTCGGGCACCACGCGCTTGAGCGCGATGCTCAGCAGGCCGTTCTCGAAGCGGGCATCCCCGGCTTCCACGAAGTCGGCAAGCTGGAAGCGCCGCTCGAACGCGCGTGCGGCAATGCCGCGATGCAGATATTCGCCCTGGCCGTCGTCCTCGGCACGCTTGCCGGTGACGGTGAGCTGGTTCTGCTGGGCCACAACCTCGATGTCCTCGGGGCGGAAGCCGGCGAGCGCCAGCGTGATGCGATAGCTATCGTCAACGCCTTCCTGAACAGGCCGATAGAGGGCGAATTTCCGTACGTTTGGATCGATGCGACGTAAATCAAATCGCGCCAAGGGGGCCGGATCCTGTCGACAGCGACAATAATCGCCGTTGGCGTGAGCACCGACGGTAGGCGTGAGGTGTTGGGCTTCGCCACGGGGCCCACCGAGGCTGAAACATTCTGGAAGGGCTTCTTGCGGTCTCTCGCCGATCGCGGGCTGCGGGGCGTCAAACTCGTCATCGCCGATGATCACAAAGGGCTGCGCGCTGCCGCCAGCAAGGTCTTCCATGCGACCCTGCAGCGCTGCCGAATCCACTGGATGCGCAATGCCCTCGCGCATGTGTTGACCAAGCAGCGGCCTGCGGTCACGGCCATGATCAAGACGATCTTTGCCCAGGAGACCACTCAGGAGGCTTATAAGCAGTGGCAGACAATCGCCGATGCCCTACGCGACCGCGCTCCCAGGCTCGCCGAAATGATGGACGCCGCACGAGAGGATGTCCTCGCCTATACCGCCTTCCCGAAGGACCATTGGCCGCAGATCTCCAGCACGAATCCTCTCGAGCGGCTCAACGGCGAGATCAAAAGACGGTCCGATGTCGTCGGCATCTTTCCCAATGATGCGGCCGTGATCCGGCTCGTCGGCACCCTGATGCTCGAACAGCAGGACGAATGGGCCGTATCCCGCCGATACATGAGCCTTGAAAGTCTCGCGCCAGTCAGCGACAATCCTCTCATCAAGCTGCCCGGCGTGGCCGCCTGATCCAGTCCGATCCTCTAGCGAGGATCCGCGCTGTTACACCAGCCCACGGGGCACGATCAGGCCCGATCGATGGGATCAGGGGCAAGCTCCAACTGATCAAACGCCGATCCGCTATGCACGCCCCGTCTCCCACAAGGAGGCGGGGGTTTTCTTCTGCCCGCGATCTCCCCGTGTCCACAGCTTGGCGAAAGTTGTCTGGACATATTCAGCCAAGCTATGCATTGTTGAGACGCAAGCCTTTGGGTCGCTCCAAGGCCCCCGTCTCCTCGCATGCGCTGGAGGCGGGGTTTTTCATATCAAAAAAATGGCCCGGCAGTTTCCCACCGGGCCAGGAGAAGGTTGGGATAAGCCATCCTTCGGGTCGCACTGGCTGCATAGCGCTGGTGCAGCGATTCGCCTTGCAAAAATTCGACATTAGCCCCACGCGACGGGGCTTTTTTGCTATCAGGGGCGCGCCAGCGCGCTCTGCATGATGCTGGTAGCGGCGCTGAACATGGCATCGACGGCGACGACGCCAAGGATACGCAGCGCGAGGGCGAAAATGATAAGGCTGTACCGCATGGGGATATTATCCTGTCGGCTCGGTCTGAGCGGATTGACAATTCGAATCAGTGCGTTCGGATTGAATCGCTCAGTCGATGAAAGGGGAACGCCCCAATCCTTTCGAACCGGGCGCCGTGAGGCGATTAAAGGCCGTCTTCCAGTTCGCAGCCGCCCGGATCGCTGATTGGGCGTCCGGCTCCATCGGAGGGCGGGAAGGCTGTGTTGATCCCGTCCTCATCGCACTGGCCGCCAGCATCCGCGATCGAGCAACCGGGCCCATTGCTGTCATAGTCCCGCGCCTGTCGCGTCAGTGAAAAGTCGTCCTCCATGTCGGTTGCGTCCTCAAGGATCGCCGTCCATCTGGTCCATGTGATCGATCATCCGTTGAACCAGTCGGCCAAGCTCTGGGCGGGACAGGCTAGGAATGACCGTCAGGAGGGCCGCCAGCCTCGGAACGGGTTGAGGCTGGCGCTTGTCCCTGCGTCGGCGGGTGGTGGGGTTCCCCCATCGATCGACGATCGAGAAATGCGTGGTCTGGGGTTTCTCGAGACCCGGCTGGACCGAAGCGAGCTTCGAAGGATTGACCGAGTCCACCTCGGCGGCGCGGCGCGCGAGATAGGCCGGGTCGGTCAACGCCGCGACCGGGACCTTCATGAAGTCGGGGTCGCCGAGATACTGCGCACGAGCGGCGAACACGCGCTTCTCGATCTCGAGATGAGATGCATAACCGCCGTCGCGGTGGCCCGGCATGTGGAAACCCTCCTGCCGCCCCTCGCTGAATTTCTGTCGGCGCCTGATGCAGCCAGTCTGCCCGGCGCGGGCCTGGGGCCATCTGTTACAGTGCCCGCCATCTATCTGCACATCATCATCAAGGCGTTCGAAGGTGAGACGCTTGAGCGCCAGCGCAAGGAGATGGAAGATAAGATCGACAGCGCAGCGCTGAAACCGAAGTCCGAACTGGACGATGATCAAATCACCGCGCTCGCCGTGCATCTGGCGGCAGATGCGCACCGACGGTCATTCGAACCGCAGGAAGCGGCAATGTCGCTCTGGAAGGCGGCGGCGACGATCGCCGTCGCGCATATGCCCGCCGACACTGCCTTGAACGCGCTTGACGGCATTCACGCTATGACGCGGGCCGATGTCGCCCAAGCAATCGGCATGGGAGCCACGAAGCAATGACCGATTTTCAGCCCACAGGCGAGGTCGTCATCTTCGTGCGCGAGGAAGGCTTTTACCCGATCCAGCTTTCCGGCCTGAAGCCGCCTGCGGAGGAAGCGGCGGAACATGCCGTCTGTAATCCCGGCACTCTGCGCATCGAGGACATGGGCGGCAAGGTCATCTGGCCGGAAGGGGCGCGGCAATGACGAAGCAAAAGGCCGCCGGCACAATCTCCATCACGAAGGAGGAGGCGGACCGCCTGTATATCGAGTTGGGCAAGGTCCGCGCATGGCTCTCTGGCTTTGCCGCCGCAAGACAGGGCGGACAGGGCATTGGCATCATCGCTGGGCCGCCCGGCGCCGACAGCCTCCGCCAAGTGCAGAACATGCTGAAGGACGTGAAATGACTGATCTTCTCGACCTCGCCACACGCCTGGAAGGGGCCTGCGACATCACCGGCAAGCCGATCGGCCGCCATATGGTCGACGGCATGACGAAGTTAGCCGCCGCGCAAATTGCCATCGCGGAGGAAGAGGACGATCATGTCGGTAAAGGCCAAGCTGTGGTCATTGACTTCCTAACGTCCTGCATCGCCAACGAGGCGAAGCTGTTCGATGATCTGGCGGCGCTGGCGAAGGATGCAGTTCAGGCGCTGCGTGAAGCCGCGAGGCCACTTGATCTCAAAGGGCTGGCCGCGCTCATGGATACCGATGAGCAGAGCTTAGCCGTCAGCGCGGCATGGCATGCAGGCTACAATTCGGGAGCGACCGAGCAGGCCAGCTATGAGGCGGGATACACTGACGCCGAACGGGACGTGATGGATTTCTTGATCGAGAACGGAGAGGTCAATCTCCGCGAAGAAATCTCCCGCTGCGGGCATCGGTCGAACGAAGCCAGCGAGCGCCTGCACAGATCATTTTCGCCGCGTCCCGAACATGATCTGCGGGAGGCGGGCGAATGATCCTGACCCGCCTCGACGCATGGCTGGGCATGACCCTGTTTCACCCGCCAATCATCCTGCTCTGCCAGCTAACCCGGCAGACGCAATACGCCATGTATCGGGCGCTGTGGTTCTTCGCCTGCTGCCATGCGACCTATTACGCGAAGGATGCCGGCTGGGGCGTGGCTGTACTCATGTGGCTCTTTACAGTCATTTCATTCCTGAGCGCCGCGATCGAGCCTGACAGGCCAACCAGTTCATGGGGAGGCTTCCGCCTGCTAATCTGGACGATGCTGCTCATCGCGACGGTATCGCTACTGAGGGGCACCGACGCATCCGCCGTCGCGGTCCGGAACCTCATCATCCTGTTCGCGGAGTACGCCGCGACCATCAGGACGATACCGCCTGGCCGGAAGCGCGAGCGGCGTTCCAGTGCTAAGGAGGCCCGCGCTTGAACTCTGGCCCCTTCACCGCGATCACGGACGCATTGGAGCGGGCGGCCCGAAATGGGACACGTGCGCACTTGAGCCCCGATCTCGTTCGCGCCCTCATCGCTTCTGATGCATATTCCCTGCTCCTGGCAGACAGGAAGAAGGAGATAGTTTCAACATGGCAGGACAACGAAGAAGCGTTGCCCCGGCCGGTCGAACCCAGCTTGGGCCATTCTGGCTTTGGTATAGGGCCGACCGCGACGACTGGCGCATATGCTGGTACGATGACGGCGGAGGAACGGGAAGCCGTCGGACACGCCGCAAGTCAACGGGCATTGGAGGCGGTCGGCAGGATAGGCCGCCGCAAGAGGCGCAAGACGCCCTAGTCGCGCACTATGAGGCGTGGCGCCAGCCGACGCATGAGCCGACCAATATCGCGATGGTTGAGGCCATCATGGCGGACTGGCTGGTCGAGCATGCCGAAAAGCATCTCGCGGACCCGACGCGTTACGCGAACTCGATCGCGCATTGGCTGCGCTTCTTTAGGTCTGAGCGACAGGCCGGACGCCTGACCGGCCCCCCAACAGTTTCAGACATCAAGAAGGCACTTGTCGAACGGTTCATATCGCTGCGCCAGTCCGAAGGGGCGAGCCTGTACACGATCAGCCGCGACATTGCTGCGCTCCGCCAGCCACTGAATTGGGCGTGGAAGGATGAGCGCATAGAAAGCGCGCCATTCGTACCGGACGTGAAGGGCAAGCCGGAAGGGAAGACGCTCGTCTATACTCCGAAGCAGATCGCCGCGCTTCTCGATGCCGCACGGGCAGAGCCCGACCGCGAACATATCGCCCTGCTGATCATCATCGCGCTCAGCACGCATGGCCGGATCGAAGCGATACTCGAATTAACCACGGACCAGATCCAGGACGGCCTAATCTACTTCAACGCCCCAGGACGGGCGCAGACCAAAAAGCGCCGCTCGATCGTGACGATCGCGCCAACGCTTGCTCCGTGGCTGGCGGACCTTCCGGACGGCAAGGTCATCCAATGGAAGAAGCCGAAGCGCAACCGCACGACCGGCAAGCTCGAATATGAGTTGCTGCCAGCCGGAAGCGTGAAAAGGGCATTTGAGAACTGCCTTTTGGCGGCCGGGATCAGCGCCGTGGAGACGGACGACCTGGGTGAACCCGTCTGGCTTCCAGCACGCAAGAAATTGGGCGAGAGTAAGCCACGCCCGAAACTCGTTGGGTTGGGATCACCGAATACGCTGCGTCACACATGCTCGACGGAGATGCACCGAAGAGGCGTCCCGGAAGCCCAGATTGACACGGCGGCCGGGCACAGCGGCGACAGCACGAACAAGAAGCACTATCGCCACCTGCGACCCGATTACCTTCAGGACTTCATCGCGGGCGTCGAATCATTCTGGGCCGACGTGGGACAGTTCACCACAGCCCATTTGCGATCCCATAGTGATCCCAAAATCATCCCGATCGGCGCAGCAAAGGCCAGCCGCTCCAAGAAAAAGTCCTGATTTCAAAGGGAAGCTCTGGTGCCGCTTACGTGACTCGAACACGTGACCCTCGCATTACGAATGCGATGCTCTACCGACTGAGCTAAAGCGGCGTTGGGGCGGGCAGATAACAGTGCTTGGGCTGGAGGACAAGCCGACAAATGCGATTCACCCGTCCCATCCCTCATCAAACCGCATCGGACCATCATTTCGCCCCGCCTTTACGGCCTGTTTACCATCCCGTGGCACTGTCGAGTCTGAAGGAAAAGCTTTTACCTAGGCTAAGGACCGATTGATGGACACTCTGCGGGGGCATGAAGTCGCGGATGACGAGGATGATTTCGGTCCTGCCGACGACGCAGCGATTGAAACGCCGCCCCTCGTCGGCTCCGACGAGCGCCGGATGCAAGTGCGCGCCTATAATTATTGGGCGTCGCTGCTGGGCGACCGCAGCCTGCCCTCGATCGAGGATCTGGCGCCGGAGGATCTGGAGGATTTCGGCCCCTATAGCGTCCTGCTCGACTTCAGCACAGGCCTTGAAAATCCCGCCATCGTCTATCTCGGCACCGCGCTGCGCGAGGAGTGCGAGATCGAAGGGCAGATCCAATATATCAACGATATCCCTTCCCGCTCGCTGCTGTCGCGGCTGACCGATCATTATCTCCAGATCATCGCCAACGCCGCGCCGATCGGCTTCGAGGCGGGTTTCGTCAATCAACGCGGCGCGGAAATTCTCTATCGCGGCATATTGATGCCCTTCTCCTCCGACGACGAGACGATCGATTTCGTCTTCGGCGTCATCAACTGGAAGGAAGCGGCCAGCCAGGCCGTCACCGCGGAAATCGACCGGGAGGTGGAAGCCGCCCTGCTCGCCAGCCCCGCCGCGCCGCCGGTCGCCCCAATCTGGGCCGATGGTCCAGCCGCCGACGATTTCGACACGCTCGACCTGACCGGCATGGAAAGCCCGGACGAGGACGCCCCGCTGGCCGACTGGCTCGCCCTCGCGCGCGACAGCGCGGAGCAGGCCCGCACCAGCGAAGCGCGCAGCCATGCCGCGCTCTACCGCGCCATCGGCCTCAGCTACGACTTCGCGCTGGTCACCATCGCCCGGCCGGAGGAATATGCCGAGCTGCTGGAAAATAGCGGCCTCAAGGTTCAGGCACGCGCCCCGATGACCGCTGTGGTGAAGCTGGTCTTCGGCTCCAGCTACGACAAGACGCGCATCACCGAATATGCGACCGCGCTGGATCACGCCCGCGCGAACGGCATCCAGCTTGGCACCTTTGGCGATTATCTCGCAAATTATGACGGCGGCCTCAAAGCCCTGGTCCGCGACGAGCGCGCCCAGCGCCGCACCGACGGCCCGGCCAAGCCAGACCGCCAGCAGACCGCCCGCGCCGCGATGAAGGCCGCCGCCGTGCTGGACCCCTACGCGGTCGCCACCGATGGCGACGGCCTGGCCGTGGTTATCGCCCGGCGCGAGAAGGACGGATCGCTCGCCATTGTCGGCGCCCTACCGGAAGGGTCGGATCTCAGCCAGCGCGCGATCATCGCCGCAGCGAGTTAGGGTTCCCCAAACCCACGTCCAACCTTTGGCCCGTGCCCCTGCCTCCGCAGCGGAACGGAGATATTCCCATTCGAATAGAACACGCCTTAATCGCGGCCCAAACCCCTTTTATCGGCAGAAACCGCCGCGCCGGATTGACAGAACGGGATCATGGTCCGATGCCATGCATTATCCTCCGGGGCGTTCGTCCCCCATGCTGCGCTGCATCATATTGTTACAATTTTAAGTAACTTTATTTCCCACCCTGGGTTGAGCCTCACGACGCAGTGGCGCATAGTGGACGGTATCGGTTTGAGAAGTCGCGTGGCGGTTCTCCGGCGCCTTCTCCGTTCACAAGAAGCGGGAACAAATCCCGCGGGCAAGAGGCAAGCATGACGGCATTGGCTGAATCGAGACAGGTTGACCACAGCATTCACGACGCGCTGGAAGCGGCGCTGGCACGCGGCGCGCTCCCCGGCGAGAGTGAAGGCTTCGATCAGGACGCGATGCTGGAGGCCGCCGGCTTCATAGCGCGCGCCGCCGCGACCCGCCGCCCCGGCCATGTCGCCATCGCCATGGAAACGCTGGGCGAAGGGGCGACAGGGCGCTTCATGCGGATCGCCATCGTCAATGACGACATGCCCTTTCTGGTGGATAGCATCGCCAATGCGCTGGCCGCCGCCGACATCATCATCCACCGCCTGCTGCATCCCGTCCTTTCTGTCGAACGTGACGCCCAGGGTCATTTGAAGGCGATATTGAAGGATGATGCCGCCGGGGCGCGGCGGGAATCGATGATCTATATCGAGGCGGACCGCGCCGACGCCAAGGCTCGCCGGGCGCTGGAAAAGGCGCTGGAAGGCACGTTGGCCGATGTCCGCGCCGCCGTCACCGACTGGCCGAAAATGCGCGAGGCGATGGCCGCCGATGCCGACGCCGTGCCCGATGAGGAAGGCGCGGCGCTGCTCCGTTGGTTCCTCGCCCGCCATTTCACCCAGATCGGCCATGAACGCCGCGACCGCGGCGGCAAGGCGGATGTGCGCATCGGCATCTGCGGCCTGCACGACCAGCCGCTGCTGGCCCCCGCCACGATCGATGCCGCCTTCACCTGGTTCGAGGAAGGCAAGCGTACGCCGCTGATCATCAAGTCCAACCGCCTCTCCCGCGTCCACCGCCCGGTGCTGCTGGACCTGATCGTCGTCCCCGTGCGGGAGGGCAAGCGGGTCACCGCCCTGTCCATCCACGCCGGCATGTGGACCAGCGCGGGGCTGGCGACGACGCCGGACAAGGTGCCGCTGCTGCGATCCGCCCTGTCGGCGCTGATGGACAAGTTCAATTTCGATCCACACGGCCATGCGGGCAAGGTGCTGACCCATGCGCTGACGGCCCTGCCCCATGATATTCTTATCGGTTTCGACCGCGAGACGCTGGAACGGCTGGTGTTGACCTTCATGTCGCTGACCGACCGGCCGCGCCCGAAGCTGGTGCTGGGGACAAGCGCGCTCGCCCGCCATCTCTACGCCTTCGCCTGGCTGCCGCGCGAGGAGCTGACCACAGCCCGGCGCGTGGCGGTGCAGGACATGCTGTCCCAGGCCTGCAACGGCCCGGTGTTGAGCTGGTCGATCGCGCTGGAGGAAAGCGGCCTCGCTTTGCTGCGCATCACGCTCGACCTGCGCGGCGAAGGCATGGTGCCGGACGAACAACCGCTCGACCGGCAGTTGAAGCAGATGGTGCGCGGCTGGCTGCCCGCCGTCGAGGAAGCGCTGGCCGACGGCGAGGAGGCGGGCCGTGCCGCGACGCTTGCGCAACGCTACGCGCCCGGCTTCCCCATGGGCTATCGCAATGGCGCGGGTCCGGTCGAGGCGGCGACCGACATCCGTCTGCTCCATGGCCTGTCCGGTCCCGGCGACAAGTCGATCCGCGTCTACCGCAATGGAGACGACGCACCCGAACGGCTGCGGCTCAAACTCTACAGCCATGATGCCATCGCGCTTTCCGAAGTGGTGCCTGCCTTCGAGAATTTCGGCTTCCGCGTGATCGACGAGATGATGACGGCGGTGGAGGGCGGCACGCTCGGCCATGTTCAGCGCTTCGTCCTGGAACTGCCCGCGGGCGGCAATGCCGATGCGGTGATCGCCCGCGCCGACATCGTCACCGAAGCCATTGCGCAGGTCACCGAAGGCGTGGCGGAAAATGACCGGTTCAACGAACTGATCGTCACCGCCGGTCTCGACCAGCGGTCGGTCGTGCTGCTGCGCGCATTGTTCCGCTATCTGCGCCAGACCGGCATGGCCTATGGCATGGCGACCTTTGCCGAAACGCTGCGGCGCGAACAGCTCATCGCCCGCCAGCTCATCGAACTGTTCGAAGCGCTGCATGACCCCAATGCGAAGGATGGCGCGGCCCGCGCCCAGGCCGCACAGACCGCCATTGACGAAGGCCTCGAAAAGGTCACCGCGATCGATGAGGACCGCGTGCTGCGCCTGCTGCGCGCCGTCATCACCGCGACGCTGCGCACCAATTTCTACGCCCCGGCGGCGCAGGAAGCACTGGCGTTCAAGCTCGACAGCGCCTTGATCCCCGGCCTGCCCGCGCCGCTGCCATGGCGGGAAATCTGGGTCTACAGCCCCCGCGTCGAGGGCATCCATCTGCGCGCCGGACCAGTGGCGCGCGGCGGGCTGCGCTGGTCCGACCGGCGTGACGATTTCCGCACCGAAATATTGGGCCTGATGAAGGCGCAGCGGGTGAAGAACGCCGTCATCGTGCCGACGGGCGCCAAGGGCGGCTTCTATCCCAAGCAACTCCCCAATCCCCAAGCCGACCGCGACGCCTGGTTCGCAGAGGGTACGGAAAGCTATCGCATCTTCATCCGTTCGCTGCTCTCCGTCACCGACAATATCGACAAGGGCAAGGTCAAACATCCCGCGCAGGTCGTCATCCATGACGGCGACGATCCCTATTTCGTCGTCGCCGCCGACAAGGGCACGGCGACCTTCTCCGACGTCGCCAACGCCATCGCATTGGAGCGGAATTTCTGGCTGGGCGACGCCTTCGCCAGCGGCGGCTCCAACGGCTATGACCATAAGGCGATGGGCATCACCGCCAAGGGCGCGTGGATCAGCGTGAAGCGCCATTTCGCGGAAATGGGCGTGGATGTGCAGAGCGAGCCGGTGCGCGTCGTCGGCTGCGGCGACATGTCGGGCGACGTGTTCGGCAACGGCATGCTGCTGTCGAAAGCGATCAAGTTGGTCGCCGCCTTCGACCACCGCCATATCTTCCTCGACCCCGAACCCGATCCGGCCAGGTCGTGGGAGGAACGCAACCGCCTGTTCCAGCTCCCCCGCTCCAGCTGGGACGATTATGACAAGAAGCTGATCTCCAAGGGCGGCGGCGTCTTTTCGCGCAGTCTGAAAAGCATATCGCTGACCCCGGAAGTGCAGGCCATATTGGGCGTCACCGACACGGAGATGGAGCCGACCGCGCTCATCGCCGCGATCCTGAAAAGCCCCAACGACCTGCTCTGGTTCGGCGGCATCGGCACCTATGTAAAGGCCGCCGCGCAGAGCCATGGCGACGTCGCTGACCCGGCCAATGACCGCCTGCGCGTCAATGCCGAACAATTGCGCGTGAAGGTGGTGGGCGAAGGCGCGAACCTGGGCACCACGCAGGCCGCGCGCATCGCCTTCTCCCTGCGTGGAGGCCGGATCAACACCGACTTCATCGACAATAGCGCGGGCGTCGACTGCTCGGACAATGAGGTCAACATCAAGATCGCGCTCAACAAGGAAATGGCGGAAGGCCGCCTGCCCTTCGAGGATCGCAACAAGCTGCTGGTCAGCATGACCGACGCGGTGGCCGACATCGTGCTGGAGGACAACCGGCTCCAGGCGCTGGGCCTCTCCATCGCGGAGGCAGGCGGCGGCGCCGACCTTGCCAGCTATGTGCGGCTGATCGAAACCTTCGAAGAATCAGGCCGACTGGATCGCCAGGTCGAGGGTCTCGCCGCCAACGACCAGTTGCTGCGACGCGGGCAAGATGGACTTGGCCTCACCCGCCCGGAACTGGCGGTGCTGTTGTCGACGGCCAAGCTCGCCTTGCAGGACGCCATCGAGCATGGCGACCTCGCCACCGACGCCAGCATGGGCAGCGAACTCGCCCATGCCTTCCCCCCCGCGATGCAGAAGAAGGAGGCCGATGCGATCGCGGCCCATGCGCTGAAGAAGGAAATCATCGCCACCAAGGTCGCGAACCGCATCGTCAACCGCCTCGGCCTTATCCATCCGTTCGAACTGACGGAGGAGGAGGGCTGTTCGCTGGCGGACCTGGCCAGCGCCTTCCTGATCGCGGAGCGGCTGTACGACATCCACCGGCTATGGGACGATATCGATGCAGCGGAGATGTCCGAAGCCGCCCGCCTCGCCCTGTTCGGTGACATCGCCAGCGGCATGCGGGCGCAGATCGCGGACATATTGCGCAGCCTGTCCTCCGGCACGCTTCCGCAAGCGGGCCATGCCGCGCTGGCCAAGGGCGTAGGGAAGCTGGCGAAGCAGGTGGATGACCTGCTCACCAGCGAAGCGCTGCGCCGCGTCACGGCTGTGATGGATCGCTTGCTGTCGCTCGGTGCGCCGGAAGAGCTCGCTCGCCGCACCGCAGGACTGTTCAAGCTGGACGGCGCGGTCGGCATCGCCGCGCTGGCAGGGCGCCTATCGGTCGATGAGGTCGCCCTCACCCGCGCCTTCACTCATTTGGGCGAAGCGGTCGGCATCGATTGGGTCCAGTCCACCGCAGCGCGCATGGAACCGTCCGATCCGTGGGAGCGGCTGCTGATCTCCGGCGTGGCGCGCGACATGCAGCAGGTCCGGCTCGATTTCCTTGCCCTGGGCAAGGGCAAGGAAATCGGCCATCATGTCGAAGAATGGCTGAAGGAAAAAGGCGCCCGCATCCAGCAATTCCGCGCCCTCGTCCACCGCGCCAAGGCGGCCGCGACGCCCAATGTCGCGATGCTGGCCGAAATCGCCGGTCAGGCGCGCGGGTTGTTGGGAAGGTAAGACTGCCCGTCATTCCCGCGGAAGCGGGAATGACGGCTTGCCGGATTATTGCGGCGCGTCCGCCGTTCCCTCTATCACATCCTGCGGCGTGACCTTGCCCAACCCCGGCCCATAGACCGGCACCACAGGTTGCTCGGGCTTGCGTCCATGCAGCGCCTCGATCTCAGCCTTGCGCTGGTTCAGATACAGTTCGCGATAGAAGGCATAGGGGTTTTCCTCATCGCGGATCTGCTGGATCGTCTCGTCAAAGGCGGCGCGTTGGCCCAACTGGTTCAGGATCGTCGCCGGGATCACATATTTGGGCTCGTTGAACGGCTTGCCGATCGCGAAGGGCACCACCATCTTGTCCACCGTATCCCCAATGACGTCGCGCAGCGTCGTCGGCCCGATAATCGGCAGATACATGTAAGGCCCCGGCCCCACGCCATAATAGCCCAGCACATTGGCCAACCCATTGGGCCGGTAGGGCAGGAAAAAGGGCTTGCGCTTCGCCACGTCGAACAACCCCGCCACGCCCAGCGTAGTGTTGACAGTGAAACGCCCGACCGTCTCCATCGCCTTGCCCGGCTTGAACTGGAGCATATAGGCGAGAAACACCACAGGCTCCTGCAGGTTGGAGAAGAAGTTGCGGAACCCCTTGCGCACCGGCTTGGGCAGACCCTTGTTATAAGCCTTGGCGACCGGCTCCACGACGGCCTTGTCGACCGCCTGCACCGTCTCGAAGCTCTTCATGTTGAGCCGTTCCATCGGGTCGCCCGGCGGTGGAGTCGTGCGGCCGGTGACGACGATATCGCCCGGCCGGGCCGCAGGAACGGCAGGCTGGTTGCCAGTGCCGGGCAGGTTCGGCATCACCGGCGGCGGTGGCACGACCAGCACTTGCGGAGCGGCCTGCGGGCTGGAGCCGGCTTCGGTCGCTTGCGTCGCAACGGGTGTCGCGGGTTGCGACGCACCGGCCGCCTCCGCTTGCGCACCCATCATCAACATTCCAGCGGCAATGGCTGGCGTCAGCATATGTTCGTCCTTTGCGGGTAAGCCATCGGAACCGATGACGTTTTCATGTCACCCCCGTTTCAAAGGCGGCTAGTTGGGATGGCGCCACCCGTCAATAGCAGGACGCCGCAACCCCCAGCCAGCCGCCGCCGCCCGGCAACGATCCGGCTTCGCCTCGTACATTTTGATACAAATTTGGCACAGCGGCAGGTTTGCAATTGCGAGTCGTTCGCGTTATGCAACCGGCCTCATCCCCTACAGGACTCGTCCCGCTCCCGATGCACGCCCCCGTCCGCGCTCAGCCGAACAAGAAGAAGAGCCCCAAGGCCTTCTGGCTGAAACAGCTTCACACCTGGCATTGGGTGAGTTCCGCCATCAGCCTGATCGGCCTGCTGCTGTTCGCCTTCACCGGCATCACGCTGAACCACGCCGCCGATGTGGAGGGGTCGCCGCAGACCGTCACCCAATCCGCCACTTTGCCGCCCGCACTGCTGAAGCAGGTCGCGCCGGATAACGCGCTGGACGCCAAGAAGCCGCTCCCCGCCCCCATCGCTACATGGGTGGAAAAGCAGATGGGCCAGAGCGGCAAGGGCGAGGCGGAATGGTCGGCGGATGAGATCTATCTCGCCCTCCCGCATCCCGGTGGCGACGGCTGGGTGTCGATCGACCGGCACAGCGGCGAAGTCACCAGCGAAGCGACCAGCCGGGGGTGGATCAGCTATCTGAACGACCTGCACAAGGGCCGCAATGCGGGCGAGGCATGGAAGTGGTTCATCGACATCTTCGCCGTCGCCTGCTTCCTCTTTGCGCTCACCGGCCTGCTGCTGCTGTGGCTCCATGCCAGGAAGCGCCCGACCACCTGGCCGCTGGTCGCCATGGGCCTCGCCATTCCGGCGATCCTCGCCATCATCTTCATCCATTAACGGGGAATTTTCACCTCATGCAGATCAGCCACAAGATCGTCCTGACCGGCGGCGTCCTGAGCGCGGCGACCGCCCTCGCCGCCCCCGCCACCGCACAGACGCTGGACGTCACGCTTAGCTTGCCGCGCTTGTCGGTGGCCGAATATCACCGCCCCTATGTGGCGATCTGGCTGGAGAAGGAGGGCACCCCTGCCCGCACCCTGTCGGTCCTCTACGATGTCGACAAGCGCAACAATGGTGGCGCCAAATGGCTACGCGACATTCGCATGTGGTGGCGCGCCTCGGGCCGATCACTGACCTTGCCCGCCGACGGCATATCCGGCGCCACCCGCGCGCCCGGCACCCATAAGCTCAGCTTCACCGCCGGCAAGGGCGGCATGCCAACGCTGACGCCCGGCAAATATACGCTGATGGTCGAAGCCGCCCGCGAAAATGGCGGCCGCGAACTGGTGCGGGTGCCGCTCCACGTAACCGCCACAGGAGGCAAGGGCAGCGCTACGGGCAAGTTCGAACTGGGCGCGGTCAGCGCCGTCCTGTCACGTTAAGCCTACCTCCTCCGTGTTCCTGCGCAGGCAGGAACCCAGTCCCACCGTTTGAACTGGATTCCTGCCTTCGCAGGAATACGGCTTAAATTATTCGAGATATCCCAAGGAGATAAGCCGATGACCAAATTCCGCAAGCTCCTGCTGCTCGCCGCCACCGCTCTCACCCTGCCGCAAATGGCAGGTGCCGCGCGTCCCTGGATGCTGCCGTCCGAAACCATGTTCGCGGGCTCCGGCAATGAATGGCTGACGGTCGATGCCGCCATTTCCAGCGATCTTTATTATTTCGACCATCCGGGCCAGGACTGGCAGCCGGTCGTGACCGCCCCCGACGGCAGCATGGTGCAGGTCGAAAACCGCTATATCGGCAAGCTGCGCCAGACCTTCGACCTCGGCATCAAGACCAAGGGCACGTACAAGATCGCCATCGCCAACGAGATGCTGATGGGCAGCTATATGCTCAATGGCGAGCGCAAGATGTTGCCGCGCGGCACCACTGCCGCCACGCTGGCGACCGCCGTGCCGCAGGGCGCGACGGAAGTGCAGACCGCGACCGCAACGACGCGCATCGAGACCTTCGTGACGGCAGGCGAACCGGATCGCAAGGTCTTCGCCACGACCGGCAAGGGGTTGGAAATGGTGCCCGTCACCCATCCCAACGATCTTGCCGTGGGCGAAGCGGCCACCTTCCAGTTCCTGCTCAACGGCAAGCCCGCCGCCGGGCTGGACGTGGTCGCCATCCCCGGCGGCATCCGCTACCGCTCCAACCTCAAGCAGATGGACGCCAAGACCGACGCCCAGGGCAAGGTGACGTTCACCTGGCCGGAAGCAGGCATGTATTGGGTCAGCCTCAGCACCGGCGGACGGCGTGGTCCGGGCGAAGACCCCAGCGCTGGCAATCCGCAGAGCCAGGCCACTCCCGCAGGCGAAGGCGCCCCGCGCCCCATGGGTCCGCCGCAGGACCGCGCCACCTATGCCATGACGGTCGAGGTGCAGGGCTGACCCCCGCCCCCATCCGCATCGCCATCCCGCCCGGCCTGTCGCCCGACGCCTTCAGGCCAAGACACTGGCTGGGGCAGATCAGCGACTTCGGCGGGCCGACCATGGGCACAAGCTGGTCGGCCCGCATCGTCGATGCGCCGCCGGACAGCGCGATGGCGATCGAGGCAGTGCTGAACCGCGTCATCGCGCAGATGAGCAATTGGGAAGCGGACTCCGCCATCAGCCGCTTCAACGCCGCGCCGGTCGGCAAATGGATGGCGCTTCCCGCCGACATGATGACGGTGCTGCGCGCAGGGCTGTACATGGCGCGGCTGTCCGGCGGAGCGTTCGATCCGGCGGTGGGCCGCCTCGTCGCGAGATGGGGCTTCGGGCCAGACGGCCTCACAGGTCTGTCCGCCGCGCCCAACCACCCCGCGCCATGGACCGCGATCGAGGTAGAGGGCGACCGCGCCCGCCGCACCGCCGACGTGACACTGGACTTTTCCGGCATTGCCAAGGGCTTTGCGGTGGATGCCGTGGCGATGGCCCTACACGATCTCGGCGCCACGCATTTCCTCGTAGAGATTGGCGGCGAATTGCGGGGACAGGGCGTCAAGCCCGACCTCCAGCCCTGGTGGGTCGACGTAGAGGCTCCTCCAGGCCTGTTCCTGCCCACGCTGCGCATCGCGCTATGCGGCCTGTCGGTCGCGACCTCTGGCGACTATCGCAACTTCCGCGAGGTGGACGGCACCCGCCTCTCGCACAGCATAGACCCCAAGACCGGCGCCCCGATCGCAAACGATGTCGCTTCCGTCACGGTCCTCCACGAAAGCGCGATGCTGGCGGACGCCTGGGCTACCGCGATCATGATATTGGGCCAAGACCGGGGCATGGCCCTCGCAACGCGCCAGGGCATCGCCGCCTGCCTGATGCAGCGGACGGCATCCGGAGGGCAGGAATATATGACCCCCGCCCTCGCCGCCATGTTGGAGTGACTGGATTGGGTGGATTTCAGACACGCCCCCTCCCGCACGCGGGAGAGGGAATGTCTTGGAATGGCCCATTGCAGTTCTGGGTCAGCCTCAGCTCCGCACATCCTGCTCCGTCACCGGCGCGATCTTGATTTCGACCCGGCGGTTCGACGCCTTGCCTTCCGCCGTCGCGTTGGAGGCGATCGGCTGGGTCTCACCAAAGCCGCGCGTCGCGATACGGGCCGACTGAACGCCGTGGCTCGTCAGATAATCGCCCACCGCCTGAGCGCGCCGTTCCGACAGGCTCTGGTTATAGGCGTCCGTGCCGTCGCTGTCCGTATGGCCGTATACGTCGATATAGGTCTTGGGATATTGCGCCAGCACCGAGGACACATCGTTCAGCGTCGGCTGGAACTGCGGCTGCACGGCGGAGCTGTCGGTGGCGAAGGTGATGCCCGACGGCATGCGCAGCACCAGATTGTCGCCATCGCGGATCACGTCCACGCCGCTGCCGGCGGTTTCTTCCCGCAATTTCTTTTCCTGCGCGTCCATATAGGCGCCGATGCCCGCGCCCGCGACCGCGCCGATGCCCGCCCCCAATATCTTTTCGGTGCGGTCATGCCGCCCACCGACCAGATCACCCAGCAGATAGCCGCCCAGCGCGCCGCCGATGCCGCCGATCGCGGCCTTGGAAATGGTGCGGTTGCCGGTGTTGGGATCGGTGGTGCAGGCGGTGGTGGCCAGCATGGCGGCCAGCCCGGCCGCGCCGATGATGCGATGAAAATTCCGCATGGATTCAATTCCCTTTTTTTGTGCGTCCGACGAGCGACGGATGCATCCCCAATGGTCGAGACGGAGCATTTGTTCCACAAGCGAACTGAACTGTGGCTGATGGAACGGTTGTGAAATTGTAAGAATCAAGGTTATAGGTGGCCCTTGACCGCCATGGCCAATATCCCCCCGCACGCTCCGACGCCCTTTCCCTGGGTCGACCTCGTCATCATTCTGGCGCTTGTCGCGCTGAATGGCGTTTTCGCCATGTCGGAACTGGCTATCGTGTCCGCCCGCAAGCCGCGCCTTCAGGCGATGGAGAAAGCGGGACGGCGCGGCGCGCGCTCCGCCCTCGAGGCGCAGGCCGATCCGGGCAAGTTCCTCTCCACCGTTCAGATCGGCATCACGTTGATCGGCATCGTCGCGGGCGCCTATTCGGGCTCCAGCCTGGGCGGACCGACGGGCGAGCGGTTGCAGGTGCTGGGCCTGTC
This sequence comes from Sphingobium sp. SJ10-10, assembly GCF_036038995.2. Lineage (NCBI taxonomy): Bacteria > Pseudomonadati > Pseudomonadota > Alphaproteobacteria > Sphingomonadales > Sphingobiaceae > Sphingobium > Sphingobium sp. SJ10-10. Next base: position 74,742 of record NZ_CP158132.1, on the reverse strand, counting down.
GGCCAATGTCTCCGAAAATATCGGTTTCGCGCTGGTGATCGGGCTTACCACCTATGCCTCGCTGATCATCGGTGAGCTGGTGCCCAAGCAGTTCGCCCTGCGTGCACCGGAACCGATCGCAGTGGTGATGGCGGCGCCGATGCTGTGGCTCGCGCGGATCACCGCTCCCATCGTCTGGCTGCTGGACAGGTCGAGCGCGCTGATCTTCCGCCTGCTCAGAATGACCCGCGAATCGGAACATCATGTGACGGCGGAGGAACTGCATCTGATCGTGGCCGAAGCGAGCAAGTCCGGTGTGATCGAGGAAAGCGAGCGCGCCATCATTTCCGGCGTCGTGCGTCTGGCCGACCGCCCGGTGCGCGAGGTGATGACCCAGCGCATGGATGTCGACTGGATCGACATCCATGCCGATGAGGAGGCGATTCGCGCCAAGCTGCTCGATACGCCGCACACACGACTGCCGGTGGGCCGGGGCACAGTGGAGGACATCATCGGCGTCGTGCAGGCGCGCGACATCATGACGGCGCTGTTCCGGGGCGAAGGGCTGAACCTGGAAGCGCTGATGCGCAAGGTGGAGATCGTGCCCGATCAGGTCGACGCCATGGACGCTCTGGAAGTGCTGCGCCGCGCCGAGGTGCCGATGGTCATGGTGCATGACGAATATGGGCATTTCGAGGGCATTGCGACGCCCGCCGACCTGCTGTCCGCCATCGCCGGGCATTTCGTGTCCGATCTGGGCAGCGAGGATGAACCCGATCTGGTCGAGCGAGAGGATGGCAGCCTTTTGGTGTCGGGCCAGATGGCGGTCGACCTGCTGGCTGAGCGGATTGGCATCGACCTGCCGGATGATCGGGATTATGCGACGGTCGCAGGCCATGCGCTGTGGCTGCTCAAGCGCTTGCCCGAAGTGGGCGATTTCATCGACGATCAGGGCTGGCGATTTGAGATCGTCGACATGGACGGGCGCAAGATCGACAAGCTGTTGATCGCGGCGCGCTAGCAATGGCGCATGAGGCGCTGGATGCGGTCGACGAACTGGTGCGGCGGGCGCTGGCGGAGCGCGGTGACCGGCTGCTGGTGATCGGGCTGTGCGGGGCGCAGGGCAGCGGCAAATCGACCCTGGCGGACGGATTGCGGACGCGGCTTGCGGAGGACAGGGTTCCGGCGGCGATCCTTTCGATCGACGATCTGTATCGTACGCGGGCGGAGCGGGAGGCTCTGGCCAGGGCCGTGCATCCGCTGCTGCGCACGCGGGGGGTGCCGGGGACGCATGACGTGGCGTTGGGATTGCAGGTGATCGAAGCGCTGGAGCGGGGCGAGGCGGCGTTGTTGCCGCGCTTTGACAAGGCGTCGGACGACCGCTTGCCAGAAGCGCGGTGGGAACGGGCGGCGGCGGGAACGCGGCTGCTGTTGCTGGAGGGCTGGTGCGTGGGTGCGCGACCGCAGGAGGCGTCGGAGCTTGCAGCGCCGGTCAACGCCCTGGAGCGGGAGGAGGATGCGGACGGCGTCTGGCGCGCCTTTGTGAATCGGGCGCTGGCGGGCGATTATCAGACCCTGTTCGGGCGGCTCGACCGGCTGGTGATGCTGGCCGCGCCGGGCTTCGAGGTGGTACGGCGCTGGCGGACCCAGCAGGAGCATGGTCTGCGAAAGGCGGCGGCGGGTGGCATGTCCGATGCGGAAGTGGCGCACTTCATCCAGCATTATGAGCGGCTGACCCGGCATATGCTGGTGGAGATGCCGGGCCGGGCGGACTTGACGATCGCGCTCGACGCGGCGCGGCGGGTGACGGGGATCGGCGGCATGCGATTCTGACGAAGCTCTGTGCGGCGGCCGGTCAATCCATGCCGAGGGACTTGACCCAGAATTGCATAGGATGGCTGGTTTCGGCGGGCTCGCCCAGATCTCTCCAATCGAAATGGCGGACCAGCCCCTCGACTGGGGCATAGCTGCGGGCCCGCCAGAAGGGATCGAGCGGCGCATGGCCGGTGCGGCGGGCCGGGTGATCCGGTGAACGGACGACCGCGCAGAATCTGGTCAGGGCGAAACCCAGTTCCCGTGCCTTGGCTTCGCGCTGGTCGAAAAGGCGTGGCCGATGCCGCGCCCTCGCCAGTCGAGCAGCAGCACCGATTCGCCAAAATAATAGATTTGGCCGATGTCCATGCCGCATGTCCGAAAGGGGGTGGCGAATTCGGCGGCATGGTCCGCCATGGGAGCGGCGGTGGCGGCGCCGACCGGCCGGTTGCCCGCAAAAGCGTCGGCGATCAGCGCGCCGGGGCTGTTCGCATAGGCGGTGAGATAATCGCGCTCATAGGCGCGCCCGCTTCACCCGATCCGTCATAGAGATAGGGGAAAGCGCGGAAAACCGTAATGCGCAGCGCCGCCAGCGCATCGAGCGCGGCCAGCATGGCCGCGCCCATCAGATCCTCGACCCGAACGGGGTCGCCGGTCAGCATTTACTTGCCCGTGGCATCCTTGGCGGCGGGAGCCTCGGCCACGTTGGACGCAGCGGCATTGCCGCCCTCCACCGCTGCGGCATTGTCGCCGGCAGCAGCCGGAGCCGCATCGGCGGCGGGCAGCGGCAGGTTCGAACCCTGGGTGTTCAGCCAGGCGATCAGATTCGCGCGATCGGCAGGATTGCCAAGACCCGCGAAGGTCATCTTGGTGCCAGCCGCGAATTCACGCGGGGAAGTCAGCCAGTGATCCAGGCTCTCGAAAGTCCAGTTGCCGCCCTTGCTCTTGAGCGCTTCGGAGAAGGCGAAGCCGGCCTTGCCCTGGCCGATCGGTTCCCCGACCGTGGCATAAAGGTTCGGGCCGATGCCGTTGGCGCCGCCCTGGTTGACGGTGTGGCAGGCCGCGCACTTGGCGAATATCTTTTCGCCCGCCGCGACATCCGCGCTGGCGAGCAGGGTGTTGAGGCCGGGACCGCTCGCCGCGCCGCCCGTGCCTTCAGCCTCGACGCCTTCGATGGCGTAGCCCAATTTCTCGGGCCGTTCCTCATGGAAGAATTTGGAACTGACGATGGCACCGCCCAATGCGATGATACCCGCGAACAAAGCCCAACCGGCAGCGGTGTTGAAACGATCGCCCATTCGCTCGAATTCCCCTGGATTTCTATTCTGGCCGCTGGTTGTCGCGTCCCCTCTAGCGCGCTGCCATAATGGCGCAAGTGCGAACGCGCAAGCGGGGTTGAGAGGGATCGCGCACGCTTTTTCATGGCTTTGCATCCAGACAGGATGCTTGCGCGGGCACGATGAAGCGAATAAGCGCGCTAGCGCCCATGGAAAACTATCCCGCCCCCGCCCGCGATCTGGTCGCGGACCTCGCCGCAAAGGCCGCCGTCGATCCCGCGCGCGCGGTCGCCTTTCAGGGCGCGCCGGGCGCCAATTCGCATCTCGCCGCGCTGGATTATGCGCCCGATTGCGTGCCCCTGCCCTGCTTTGCGTTCGAGGATGCGATCGATGCGGTGCGGGAAGGACGTGCGGCGCGGGCGATCATTCCGATCGAGAACAGCCTGCATGGGCGCGTGGCCGACATGCATTTCCTGCTGCCCGAATCCGGGCTGCACATCATCGACGAATATTTCCTGCGCATCCGGCACTGCCTGATGGCGGCCGATATCGCGCCGGTGACGAGCGCGGTCAGCCATCCGCAGGCGCTGGGCCAGTGCCGCCATTATCTGCGCGAGCGGGGCATTCAGCCGGTTTCCTATGCCGATACGGCGGGCGCCGCGGCGCTGGTCGCGGAAACCAGAGTGGCGGGCGAAGGCGCGATCGCGCCCTATCTGGCGGCGGAACTCTATGGCCTGCGCCTGGTGGCGGAGAATATCGAGGATAGCGACGACAATATGACGCGCTTCCTGGTCCTCTCGCGCGAGCCGAAAATGCCGGCGGCAGGGGTTGGCCCGGTTATGACCACCTTCCTGTTCGAGGTGAAGAATATTCCGGCCGCGCTCTACAAGGCGATGGGCGGCTTTGCCACCAACGGCGTCAACATGACCAAGCTGGAAAGCTATCAGCGGGGCGCGAGCTTCGCCGCGACGGAATTCTATTGCGACATCGAGGGGATGCCGGGCGATCCGGCGATCGACCGGGCGCTGGCGGAGTTGGAATTCCATACCAAATGGGTGCGGATACTCGGCAGCTATCGGCAGGCGCGACCCCGCACCTGAAGCCTGTGGGTGACGGCGGGCTTCGGACTGCCTAAGGTCGGCGTCATGCCTGCCACCATCTTTCTGTCCGCCCTGGCCATGAGCATGATCGTGGGCGTGCGTTATTTGCTGGCCAGCGGGGCTTTCGCGCTGGCGACCCGTTTCAGGAAGCCGGGCCTTTATGCGGGACTGCACCAACAGATCCGGCGGGAGATCGCCTGGTCGCTGGCGTCCGCGCTGATCTATGGCGTGCCTGCGGGCGTGGTCGCCTGGGGTTGGCAGGCGCATGGCTGGACGCGGGTCTATACCGACGTTCACGCCTTACCGCTCTGGTATCTGCCGCTGTCCGTGCTGCTCTATCTCGCCGCGCATGACGCCTGGTTCTACTGGACGCATCGTTGGATGCACCGGCCCCGGCCGTTCCGGATCGCCCACGCCGTGCATCATGCCAGCCGCCCGCCGACGGCCTGGGCCGCGATGAGCTTCCACCCATGGGAAGCGCTGACCGGCGCGGTCGTGATCCCGGCGCTGCTGTTCCTGCTCCCGATCCATATGGGCGCGCTGGGCGTGGTGTTGACGATCATGACCGTGATGGGCGTCAGCAACCATATGGGGTGGGAAATGTTTCCCCATTGGATGGTGCGGGGTCCGGCCGGGCGCTGGCTGATCACCGCCAGCCATCATCAGCGGCATCATGAGCAATATGCGTGCAATTATGGACTCTATTTCCGCTTCTGGGACCAGCTGTGCGGGACCGACAGGGGATTGGGCAGCTTCGAGGAGGCGACGTGAGAATCAAGGCAGGGTTGACGATCGTCGCGGCGGCAATGATGGCGGGCGCCGCTCCCCCCGACCAGGCGCAGCCGCTCAGCTTGGACGTGCGGGGCTTGCGATCGGTCAAGGGCGATTTCCTGATCTGCGTCACGCGGCAGGCAGCGCATTTTCCCGATTGCCGCGACGATCCCGAGGGACGGCATTTCACCGTGCCGGTGACGTCCGGCGCCATCGCGCTGGGGCGGATGGAGCCGGGAACCTATGCCATTGCCATCATTCACGACGAAAATGGCAATGGGAAGCTGGACACCTTCGCAGGCATTCCGCGTGAAGGGGTCGGTTTTTCGCGCAATCCGGCGATCCGTTTCGGCGCGCCCAGCTTCCGCTCTGCGCAGTTCGCCATGGCGGGGACTGCGGTGCGGCAGGATATAAAGGTCAAATATTTCCTTTAGGGCGAGGCAAATATGCGCTGATTTTGGCCGATCATGCCGACTCGACCATCATTTCCTTCGCCGGATCGAGGCCCGGCCGATCGGCGCGATCGGCACCGGCCACGCCTTCCAATATCCCTTGTTCCTATGGGGTGACGCCCCACATAAGGCGCTGTATGAGAGCGGCTTGGCAACCGCGTTTGCAGCAGGAGATAAGTGAAGTGGCGACCCTTGGACTGAGCGAGGCCGACAAGGCATCGGTGGAAACATTCCGCCGCGATGTGGTGGAGCCGTCGCGCACCAGCCTGGTGATCGTCGATTTCTGGGCCGAATGGTGCGGGCCGTGCAAGCAGCTCGCCCCGGTGATCGAGAAGGTCTGCGCCGATTATGCGGCAAAGGGCGTCAAGCTGGTCAAGATCAACGTCGATGAGGACAAGTTCATCGCCGCGCAGTTCCGTGTCCAGTCGATCCCGACCGTATATGCCGTGTTCCAGGGCCAGCCGGTAGCCGACCTCAGCCAGGCGCGGACTGAGGGGCAGTTCAAGCAGTATCTCGACCAGTTGCTGGGCCAGTTGCCGATCGAATCGGATGAGAAGGCGCAGCTTCAGGAAATCGCGCCGCTGATCGCCATGGGTGAGGAGCTGCTGGCGGGCGGCGAGGTGGAACGGGCGCTGTCGGTGTTCCAGCAGGTCGCGCAGATGGTGCCGGACAATGCCGATGTCGCTTCGGGCGAGGCGCGGGCGCTGGTGGCGCTGGGGCAGTGGGACGAGGCGGAAGCGGTTTTGGCGGCTCTCCCCGCCGATATCGCCAAGGATCAGGCGGTGGAGCGCGCCCGCGCCGCGATCGCCCTCGCGCGCGATGCCAGGCCGGTGGCGGACCTGTCGGGCGTGGAGGCGAAGGTGGCGGCTAATCCCGACGATCATGAAGCGCGCTTCGAACTGGCCAATGGCTTGATGGCCAATGGCGACCGCGACCGGGCGGCGGAAGAATTGCTGGAACTGGTGCGGCGCGACCGGGCGTGGAATGACGGCGCGGCGCGGGCGCAGTTGCTCAAGCTTTTCGAGGCGAGCGGGCTGGAAGACCCCTGGGTCGCGGGGCAGCGGCGCAAGCTTTCCCAGATACTCTTCTCCTGATCGGCGCGGGGTCATGTCGCGCATCTCGATCTTTCCCCTGCCCGGCGCGCTGCTGCTGCCGGGCATGGAACTGCCGCTGCATATTTTCGAGCCGCGCTATCAAGCGATGATTCATGACGCCATGGCCCGCGACCGGCGCATCGGCATGATCCAGCCGCGCGAGGAAGGCGTGAAGCCGGCCCTGTTCGATGTAGGCTGCCTGGGCCATATCACCCATATCGAGGCGCTGGAGGGCGGACGCTACAATATCCTGCTGAAGGGGCTGGCGCGCTTTCGAGTGGTGCGGGAACTGGACGTGCCCACCGCCTTTCGCCAGATCGAGGCGGATGTGGAGCCAATCGCGGAGGAAGACGAAATCCTCTCCGCGGTGGAACGGGCATCGCTGGAGCAGGAATCGCGGCGCTTTGCCGATGCGTTGGGCTATGTGGTGGACTGGACGGCGGTGTCGCGGCTGGACGACATGGCGTTGGTGAATGGGATTGCGCAGATCGTGCCCTTCGATCCGGCGGCCAAGCAGACCTTGCTGGAAGCGGACACTTTGAACGAGCGGGCGGACCGGATCATCCAGCTCATGCAGATCGTCGGGCGGATCGAGCGCAATGGCGGAGCGACGATGCAATGAGCGAGGCGCCCGATCCGGCGCTGCTCGCCAAGCTGGTGTGCCCGGTAACGCGCACGCCGCTGCGTTGGGATGCGGAACGGAGCGAACTGGTGTCGGAGGCGGCCGGGCTGGCTTTCCCGGTGCGGGATGGCGTGCCGGTGCTGGTGGTGCGTGAGGCGCGAGCTATCGGCGGTTGATTCGGACCGGAAACGGCCGGGTTGAGCGGATGGCGGCCCATATTCCACCTGACAATTCTTCGCTGTCCCGCAACCCTTATGCGATCAGGCGTCGGCCCAGCGCCGCAGCAGATTGTGATAGACCCCCGTCAGCCGGATGACCTGGGCATTATCATGCCCCAGATCGACCGCCAGTTGCTGGATGCTGCTGTCGAGGTCGAACAGCATCTGCCGCACCGCATCGTCCCGCACCATGGACTGGAGCCAGAAGAAGCTCGCCACCCGCCGCCCGCGCGTCACCGGCTCCACCCGATGCAGCGAGGATGACGGATAGAGCACCGCATGCCCGGCGGCCAGCTTCACCCGCTGCACGCCGAAATTGGTCTCGACTGTCAACTCGCCGCCATCATAGCTTTCCGGCTCCTCCAGAAAGACGGTGATCGACAGGTCCGACCGCACACGAAAGCCGGTCCCAGCCTGAATCCGCACCGCATTGTCGACATGGGTGCCAAAGGCCTGTCCGCCCGCATAGCTGTTGAACAAGGGCGGAAAGACCTTGAGCGGCAAGGCGGCGGCAATGAACAGCGGCGACCGGCCCAGCGCATCCAGCACCATCTGTCCCGCCTGCCTCGCTTCGGCGCAGTCTTCGGGCAATTGCAGGTTGCGCTTGGCCAGGGCCGATTGATGGCCGGAGGTGACATTGCCGTCGACCCACTGCGCCGCGTCGATCAGCGCCCGGACGCGTCCCACGGTATCGGCATCCAGCAGCTCGGGAATGACGGTCAGCATGTCGGCAACTCCTGTCCCAGCAAGGCGGCCAGACCCGCCTGCCGCACTATTGCATCGGACGAATGGCGCAGATGGTCGGCCGCCTTGTCCATGAAGGCGGGCGTAGCCGTCTCCCGCACCCGGCCAAACCAGCGCAGCGCCTCTTCCATCGCGCCATCTTCGGCCAGCAGCCGGGCGAGATTGAACTGGCCGCGAAAATCGCCGCCCTCGGCTGCAATTCGATACTGACGCAAAGCCTCGGCCCGGTCGACCGCTACCGCCCAGCCATCCTCATGAAAGCTGCCGATATAATTGGCCGCCTTGGCCCCGATCAGCCCCGGATCAAGCGCCGCCCGCCGAAACCAGTCCAGCGCCGCCTCATGCTCCTCCACCAAAGCGAGGCGGGTCGCATAATTATACATGGCCTCAGCCAAGCCCTGCCCGGCGGCGACGCGATAACATTCGGTGGCGCGATCCAGATCGACGGCGACGCCCCATCCCAGCTCATAACAGCGCCCGACCATGTTGAGCGCGAACATGTCATGGCTCGCCGCCGCCCGGTTGAACCAGCCGAAGGCCGCGCGCGGATCGGCGGGCAGTTCGGTCCCGTCCAGCAGCATCTGCCCCAGCAGCAGTTGCGCCTGGGCAACGCCGCCCTCCGCCGCCACGCGGATCAATGCGGCGCGATCCGCCCCCGGCTCCGCCAGCCGCGCCGCGAGCGCCTCGGCGCTCATGACGCTCAGATCGGCCAGCGAAGGCGGAGGCGCTTTGCTCATCAATATTTGACGCTGAGCGTCGCGAAGGCCGACCGACCCGCTGCCATCGTCGCATAATGGTTGGAGAAGGCCTGGCTGAAATAGAGTTTGTCCGTCAGGTTCTGGACATTAACGCTAAGGCCCACCTTGTCGTTGAACTCATAGCTGGCGCGGGCGTCGAAGCGCCAGTAGCTCGGCACCGACCGGGCGATGATCCTGCTCGCGGGGCTGACCGTCACCACGCCTGAACTGTCCTGCGTGGCCTTCCGGTCGTCGGCATAGCCGCCGAACACCCGGCTCATATAGAAGGCGCCGCCGCCGATATTAAGCTTGGGCAGCACTTCCACATTGGTCCAGAGCGAGAAACTGTGCTTGGCGGTCTGCGGGAACTGGCGGCCGGTGTTGACCGATGTCACCAGCACCGTCTTGGCGGGCTGAATGACGACATTACCCTGCTTGATTTCAGCCGCCGTCAGCGCCGTGAAACCGCCGTCGACGATCTCGGCGTCCATATAGGTATAGCCGCCGAAGACGCTCCACTTGGGCAGGATTTCGCCGTTGAAGCCCAGTTCCACGCCCTTGATCCGACGCTCGCCCACAAACTCGACCGTGTTGTTCGGGCCAGTGACGCGGGCATTCTTCGTTTCGGTCCGGAACAGCGCGACGTTCAGCGACAGGCGGGAGTTGAACAGGTCCGCCTTGGCGCCGACCTCGTAGCTTTTGGTCCGCTCGGTCTTCAGCGCGTCGACGATCGCCGCATTGTTGACCGTGCCGAAGCTGTTGCCTTCCTGCCCCTCACCCACCAGGCTGTTCGGCGGCGTGGCGGCGGTGGAATAGGAGACGTAGATGCTGGTGTTCGGCGTCGGCTTGGCGACAAGGCCCGCCTGCCAGTTCCAGATATCGTCCTCACGCGTCAGGCGGAAGCTCTGGGTCGCCGCGATCGGCTGACCGGGCAGGACCGAAGATTTGAAGCTGTCGAAGCGCAGGCCGAGATTGGCGATCAGCCAGGGTGTCAGCGTGATCGAATCGAACAGATAGGCCGATTGCGTATCGGCGTCGGTCTGCGTTTCCGCGATCGGCAGAGTCCTGGAGATCGCCGCCGGAACCGTGGAGGTTTCATTGGCATAGTTGACCCAGGGATCGGCCGGATTGGGCGCGAACAGACTGGTGCAATTATAGCGCAACTGGGCAGCGGCGGAACAACGGGTGGAGGCGCCCTGAGTCCCTCCGGTCGTCAGCGCTTCGCTCCCCACATTATTGCCGCTGGTGTTGAGCAGGCCGCGGGTGACATAGGAACCGCGCCGCGCCTTTTCCCAGGAAAATTCGACGCCAGCGGCGAAGCTGTGCTCGATGCCACCGGTGTTGAACTTGCCGAACAGGTCGGTCTGGTTGGTCAGCGTGTCGACATAGCCGTAGCGGCTGTTGGCGCGGCGCCACACCAGGCCGTTATTATAGGCATTGCCCAGACTGTCGTCTGGCTGGGTATAGATATAGGCCTGGTTGTTGTGGCTGTAGCGCGCCGTGTTGCGCAGCGTCACGCCGCCGAAATCATGTTGGGCGCGAACCGTGAACTGGTCCGTCTTGCTCTTGCGGAAATCGCGCTTCTCAAGGCCGTAGAAAGTGTCACGGCCGACATGGCCGGTGGTGCCATTGGCCAGCGTCACGTCCCCGATCGCCGGTTCCGAAAAAGTGAAGCCGGTCGGCGCGTTGCAAGTCGTGGTCGAGCAGACATAAGTATAGGGAATGCCGCTGTCAGGCAGTTCGTCCGTATCGAGATGATACCAGGACAAGGTGAGCTGCGTCGAAGAGTTCATCCCGATGGTGAGCGAAGGCGCCACGCCCCAGCGCTTCTGCCAGAGGGCGTCGCGACCGGCCACGTCCTGATCGTGCCACATGCCCGCCACGCGGAAGGCGACTGAATCGGTCAGCTTGTAATTGATGTCCGCCGTGATCCGCTTGTAGTCGGCAGTGCCGTAGGACAGGTCCATGGCGGCGAAATCGCGGTCACGGGGCAGCTTGGTGATGATGTTGAGCGACCCGCCAGCGCTGCCGCGCCCGCCGAGCGAACTGTCGGAGCCGCGCACCACCTGGATCTGCTCGATCGCGAAGGTTTCGCGCGACTGGGCGGAGGTATCGCGCACGCCATCGACATAGGTGCTGCCCTGGCTGTCGAAGCCACGGATGAAAGGCCGGTCCCCGATCGGATTGCCGCCCTCCGCCGCGCCGAAGGTGATGCCCGGCACGGTGCGCAGCGCCTCCACCAGCGTGGCCGATCCGGTGTCCTTGATCACATTTTCGCTGACGATCGCGATCGACCGGGGCGTGTTGATCAGCGGCGCGGTCGCCTTGGGCGAGATGATTTCCTGATTATAGCGGCCATTGACGATGATCTGACCGGCATCTGTCTGCTGATCGGCCGCAGCGTCGTCGGCCTTGTCGATCGCCAAGGCGGGACTCGATGCAAAGGCTCCGACGCAGCCCAGCGCCAGAAAGGCGGGCGCCACGCGGCGGCGGTTATCGGATTGCATGACGGTCGGTCCCCTTTTCTTGCCTTATTTTGGAGGCCAGTTATTGAGACGCGTTCGCAGAGTCAAACACTATTGAGAAACAAAAGCAGAGAAGGGTGAAAAGACCGCCCCTCTCCTACCCCGCTTCGCTGCGCAGAATGAAGGGGATTTCAACTACCCCTTTCACGCGAACGGCCTGCCCGTCGCGCATCACAGGCTTCCAGCGCCAGCCGCGCACCGCGTCACGGGCCGCATGGTCGAGCCGGGGGAAGCCGCTGCTCTGCGCGATGCCGAGGCTGTCCACCGCGCCATCGACCCCCAGCGTCAGGGCGAGAACGACCGTGCCCTGCTCGCGCTTGCGGCGGCTTTCGATCGGATAGCGGGGCGGCCTGCCCGCGACCATCTGCGTGCCGAGATCGCCGCCCTGAACGATGCCGGCGCCTGGCGATGCGGCCGGTGGAGCGGGCGGAGCGGCGATCGCCACAGGTGGAGGCGGTGGCGCAGGGGGCAAGGCGTTTGGCGTCGTCACCACGGTCGGAACGGGCGGTACAGGCACCTGAACCAGCGTCGGTGGCGCGACGATCTGCGGTGGCGACGGCGGCGGTGACATATCGGCTGCCGGCGGAGGAGGCGGTGGTGGCAACAGGTTCACGACCGACAAGCGCGTTTCCCGCACGCGCTGCACATGATGCCGGGCCTGGATCAGCGCGGCGATCAGGACGGCATGTAGCAGCGCGATCAGGATGACCGCCGGCACATTTATCCCGCTCCGCGCTCCAAAGCGAGCGGGCGGCACGTTGGACTGGACAGCCGCGCTGGAAACGAGGGTCGAGTTTGCCGGTGGCGAGATAAACAGGTCATCCGCCGCCTCTTCAACAAATCCATCCGCTACGCGAAGCATGCCAGATTCCCTTTGAGCCGTGCGGGCGCTGGGCCCGCTCATAACGATAATTCTAATGCGAATTAATTGCATTATTGAAAAGGGACCGGACGGGTGGCGACCCGAGGAGGAGAGGAGTGCATCGCCACCCGCCCGTTTCCCCCGGCAAGGGACGAGTGCCGGGGGTATGAGGCTTGATCAGAACATATAGTTGAGGCTGAACACCGCCGACCGCGTCGGAGCCGGCTGCGCCCAGCTATTGCCAGTGTTGTTGCGCACGGTCGTCACATATTTCTCATTGGTGAAGTTCTGCACATTCACCTGCGCCTTCAGATTCTCCGTGATCGGATAGGAGGCCATGAAACGGTGAATGGTGTAGCTCGGCACCCGATAGCCGACATAGCTGTTGGCGACCAACTGGGCGAGCGTCGGCTGGTTGAGCAGGAAGCTGCCCTGATAGGTCAGGCCATAGCCCAGTTCCAGACCGAGGCCGAAGCGGTAGGTGGTGAACAGGCTGCCCGAATGCTTGGGCGTATTGGTGAGCGAATAGCCCGCCGTCGGATCGGGGAAGGCGGCGCTGTTGGCGCAAGTGCCCGCCGCCGGATCGGTCGCGCCGGGATGGGCAAGGCAATAGTCCGAAACGCCCTGCTTGATCCTGCTCTTGAGGTACATATAGTTGGCGGAGATCGTCCAGTTGCTGGCGATATTGCCCGACGCGCCGAAGGACACGCCCTCCACCCGCTGGAAGCCGTCCGTCGCCTGATCGGGCAGGGTCGGATCGCCCGACACCACCTTAATCTGGTCGCGATCGTTGCGGAACAGGGCCAGCGTCAGCAGCAGCTTCTTGTCGAACAGATCCGCCTTGGCGCCGATCTCGTAATTCTTGGTCGTTTCCGGTTTGACGTTGCAGGTGCCGCTGCCGCCCGATGCGTTGTCCGCCGTGCAGCTTCCGTCGACGGAAGATTTGGAGGGCAACTTGCTGTTGCCATAGGCGATATAGAGGCTGGTGTTCGGGGTCGGCTTCACGACGGCGCCGATGCGGAAGGAGAAGAGATTGTCCTCCACCTCCAGATAGGTGGGATTGGTCGCTCCGGCGGCGGGCGGCGACAACTGGCCCAGCGTGGTGCCCGGCGCGGTCACATAGCTGAAGGTCCGGTTGAAACCCTTCACCCTCTCGTAGCGAAGGCCGCCGTTTATCTCAAACCAGTCGGTGAACTTCATCGTATCGAACAGATAGGCGGCATAGCTGGTCTGCTCACCCACATTATGCGCGCCGAGGATGAAGTTGACAGGGCCGACATAATTGTTGCTGCCATAGACGCGCGCCAGACCACTGGTAGAGGCGGGGCCGACAATGCCCGACGACGGATCGGCTATGTTGACGAGCGGGAGATAGAGGCCAAGGCTGCTCCCGGCGCCGTAGGTCGGAGTGGCGGTGCCGTTGCCGCTGGCCGGTGCGCTGAACGGCGCGGCATAGGGGTCGAAACCGTTGGCGGTACGGCCAAGGCTGCCCTGCAACTGATCGTAGCGCTCCCACAGGGCCGAGCCGCCGACGACCAGCGTATGGCCGATGCCGCCGGTATCGAAATCGGCGCTTAGGTCGATCTGGTTATAGGCCGTCTCATTGGTGATGAAGCGCTGGTTGCCGCGACCGCCGGTCGGGACATAATAGCCGACCGGAATGGTGAGCGTCTGGCCAGCGGCGGTCGATCCGACGCGCAGCGTGCACGCGCCGCCGGTATCCGGGTTGACGCCGCCCGCCGTACCGTTGTCGAGGCAGAAGACGCCGTTCGGCTGGCTGGTCACCGTGTCCTGGCGGATATGTTCGTAACGCGTCAGGTTGCGGATCTTGACCGTGTCGCTGAAGGCATGACTGAAGATCGCTTGCAGCGACTTCGTCTTGCTGTCCTGATGGTCGAGATTAGCGAAGCCGAAATAGCCCGACCGGTCGAAATCCTTGACGATGCCGCCCAACGCCGGGAAGTAGCGGATGCCATATTGCGGCATTGCCTTGTCATCCAGATATTCGCCCTGGAGCGTCAGGCTGGTCGGCCCGTCGATGCCGATGGTGATGGCGGGCGCGATACCCCAGCGCTCATAATCCTCGACATCGCGGCCCGGCACGTCGTTCCTGTGGTAGACGGCGTTCAGGCGCACTGCGATCAGATCATTGACGCGCTTGTTGGCGTCGATGGTGGCGCGATAATAATCGTCGGTGCCGATGCCTGCATTCAATATGGTCTGATCATCGGCCAGCGGACGCTTCGTCACCAGATTGATCGTGCCCGCGACCGAACCACCGCCGTTCATGACCGAATTGGCGCCGTTGGTGACTTCGACCTGCTCGATATTATAGACTTCATTGCGGTTCAGGAACGCGCCGGAGCGCACGCCGTCAACCGTGACGTCGTTCTTGGCGTCCTGGCCGCGCAGGATGATGCGGTCGCCATAGCCGAAGCCGCCCTCACCCGCGCCGAAGGTGATGCCGGGCACGGTGGACAATACCTCGCGCAGCGTCAGCAGGTTCTGCTGCTGGATCGTTTCCTTGCCGATCACCGTGATGGTCTGCGGCGTGTCGAGCAGCGGGCGGGTATATTTGGGCGACTCCGCCTTCTCGACCTTGATCGATGACTCGTCGATCGCCGTGTCGGTGACCGTCATCCCGCCGAGCTTGGCGCCCTGTGCGCCGTCCTGCGTAGCATTTTGCGCATGGGCGGTGGAGGCGAAGGCCATCGCGCCAACGCAGCTCAGCGCCAGGAAGGAAGGACGTAACATTGCTTTGGACATGAAAACAGAACCCCTTTTTTGAACCTTGGGGTATCTGCTATTGCGACTCGTTCGCATAGTCAATGCTATTGCGAATAATTATTATATTATCGCTGCATATTATCCCTGAAAAGCCAGCATCTTATAGCGCTCGCCAGATTGGGGGGATCGGCCGCCGCCATGCGCGCGACGTCGATGCGCGCGATCAGCGCATTGACAGGCAAGCCCTCGCGCGCGGCGACCGCACGGAGGGCTTCCCAGAAGATCGGTTCCAGACTGATCGCGGTCTGATGGCCCGCAATGGTCACGCTGCGCTTGACCGGCGGAGCGAAGGGCGATCCCGCCAACGCCGAGGCGTCATCGGAAGCGCCCTCTTCCTCCATCAGTACATGTGCTGGCCGCCGTTGATCGACAGCGTGCTGCCGGTCACGAAGCCGCCATCCTCGCTGCAGAAGAAGGCGACGCCGCGCGCGATTTCATCGGCATGGCCCAGACGGCCTACCGGAATCTTGGCGACGATCTTTTCCAGCACAGCCGGAGGAACGGCCGCGACCATGTCAGTGTCGATATAGCCGGGCGCGATCGCATTGACGGTCACGCCATATTTCGCGCCTTCCTGGGCCAGCGCCTTGGTGAAACCATGAATGCCGGATTTGGCGGCGGCATAATTGACCTGGCCATATTGGCCCGCCTGCCCGTTGATTGATCCGATATTGACGAAACGGCCCCAGCCGCGCCCGCGCATCCCCTCAAAGGTCGCCTTCGCCATGTTGAAGCAACCGCCCAGATTGATGCGCATCACTTCGTTCCAGTCATCGAAGCTCATCTTCGCCAGCACGCCATCCCGCGTGATGCCCGCATTGTTGACGACGACATCGATCGGGCCGAGCGCTTCGGCCACATGCGCGCAGCCGTCCAGGCAGGCCTGGTGATCGCCCACATCCCATTTGAAGGATGCTATGCCCGTCTTGTCCGAAAAGGCCTGCGCCTTGGCATCATTGCCCGCATAATTGGCAGCGACCGTGAACCCCATCTCCCTGAGCGCCAGGCTGATCGCCTCGCCAATTCCACGCGTTCCGCCCGTGACGACTGCAACCTTGCTCATAGTGGCTCTCCTCAACAAAAATGACGGGACGAAACTTACCTCTCCAACCAACCGGCCAGTTCGCGACGGGCCAGATTCTCATATAGGTTCATAGCGTCCGGAGACGCGTTCAAACAACTCAAATGGACAAAATTATTACCACCGGAAGAGATATAATCCTCTTTGCCGCGCAAAGCGATTTCCTCTAGGGTTTCCAGGCAATCTGCAGAGAATCCCGGCGTCAGGACCGCAACATTTCCGACACCTTCGGCGGGGAGCTGCCGCAGCACCGCATCGGTCGCCGGACCCAGCCATTTCGCACGGCCGAAACGCGATTGAAACGTGACCCGCACCTCCCGCCCCAGCGCCTCGCCAAGCAGCCGCGCACTCTCCACGCACTGGTCGCGATAGGGGTCGCCCAATCGCCGCGTCCGCTCCGGCATGCCGTGGAAACTGGCGATCAGCAGGTCCGGCGCGAAATCGAGCGCGGCGAGTTGCGCCTGCGTCGATGCGCGCAGAGCCTCGATATAAGCGGGATCGGCGTAATAAGGCGGCAGGGTGCGGATCGCCGGCTGCGCCCGCATCTTCGCCAGCGTCGCATAAGCGGCATCGAGCGCCGTGGCCGTCGTCGCCGCGCAATATTGGGGATAAAGCGGCGCCAGCAGGATGCGGTCGCACCCCGCCGCGATCATCGCCGCCAGCCGCGTGCCGATCGCCGGATTGCCATAGCGCATGGCCCAATCGACCATCACGGCGGCCCCCATCCGGTCTTGCAGCACCCGCGCCGTATCGCGCGTGTAGACGGCGAGCGGCGATCCCTCCTCCATCCACACCTGGCGATAGGCATGGGCGGATTTCTTCGGCCGGGTCAGCAGGATCGGGCCGCGCAATATCGGTTGCCAGAGCAGTTGCGGAATCTCCACCACCCGCGGGTCGGACAGGAATTCGGCCAGATAACGCCGCACCGACGCGGGGTCCGGCCCGTCGGGCGTGCCGAGATTGATGACGAGGATACCGATCCTGCCCATGGCCTTCACCCTTCCATCAACAGGGGCAGGGTGCGGTACCGTTGCCCAGTGGTGGTGAACAGCGCATTGGCAACCGCCGGGGCCACCAGCGGCGCGCCCAGATCGGTCAACCCGGCGGGCGGCGCGGTGCTGCGGATCAGTTCCACGGTCACTTCCCCGACATCCCCCAGGCGCGGCAAACCCATGCGGCCCAATATCGCCCGCGTGGGCATGCCCTTCGCATAGGGCACGGACGCCCCCATGGCGAGCGCCAGGCCATGGATCAGGCCACTTTCGATCTGCTGCCGGGCGATATCGGGATTGACCTGCTCCCCACCATCCACGGCGGCGATGATCCGCCCGACCTGCAACTTGCCCTCCGATATCCCCGCTTCCACCATGATCGCAATGAAGGCGCCGTTCATGACATGCGCGGCCAGCCCCTGCCCACTTCCCTCGATGCCGCCCTGCCAGCCGCCCATGGCGCCGACGGTGGTCAGGCAATGCGCAAGCCGGGGATTGCCGCCCAGCATCTGGATGCGGAAGGACATGGCCTCCATCTGCGCCTGATGCGCCAGCTCGTCCATGAAACTTTCGGTGAAGAAGGCGCCGTGCAGATGCGCGTTGCCCCG
The DNA here is from genome assembly GCF_036038995.2 of Sphingobium sp. SJ10-10. Lineage (NCBI taxonomy): Bacteria > Pseudomonadati > Pseudomonadota > Alphaproteobacteria > Sphingomonadales > Sphingobiaceae > Sphingobium > Sphingobium sp. SJ10-10. Next base: position 57,081 of record NZ_CP158132.1, on the reverse strand, counting down.
CGCAAAACCCAGCGGCAGGCCGACATCGGCGGGGAAATGATCCACCGCCCAATTGGGCACCGCATAGGGCAGTTCCATGCCCGCCACCGCCAGCCGGGTCGAAACGCCCGCAGATTCAGCGCTGGCTTCATGCGGCAGCTTGCCATGAGCGATGCGCGCCCAGCTCTGACTCATGGCGCAGGGGGCCGCGATCTTCGCGGACCACCCTTCGATCGCGCCGTTGCGGCCAAGCTTCCCTGCCATGCGCGCATGTGCGGGGGCGCTGGGGCGATCCTGGATCACATCCTCCAGCCGCGACCAGAGCAGTTGCACCGGCCGCCCCATGTCGCGGGAAAGAAGCGCCGCCTGCACGCCCGCCTCGAAATCCATCCGGCGGCCATAGCCCCCACCCGCATGCAGCGGATAGAGCGTCACCGCCTCCGCCGACAGGCCCAGCGCCTTGGCGATGGCGGCGCGGGCCAGGCCGGGCGCCTGGGTCGCCATCCACACTTCCGCGCCGTCGTCACTGATCCGCGCCGTGGCGCACATGGGCTCCAGCGCCAGATGCAGACCCGGCCCCACCCGATATTCGCTGGCAAGGATGGTCGCATCCTGAAACAGCGGCTTCAAATCCCCGCGCGCATAAAGCCGCTCCCCGGAGGAACCGGCAAAGGCCTGCTCCAGCGCCGCCTCGATCCCGGCGCTATCCACCGGCCTGCCGGATAGTTCGAACACCGGATCGGCCAGGTCCAGCGCCTTGTTCGCCGCCCACCAGTTGCTGGCGACCACCGCCACCCAGCGTTCCTGCCGGACCAGCTTCAGGAAGCCGGTGACGGATTTCGCCGCACCCTCATTGACGCTTTTCAGCACGGCGTCCCCGATCGGCCCCTGCCGGATGGAGGCGAAGACCATGTCGGGCAGGCGGATGTCGGCGGTGAAATTATGGCTGCCGTCGATCTTGGACGGGGTGTCGAGCCGCGGCAGTTCCTGCCCCGCCAGCCGGTCCACATCGCCCTGACGGAAGGGCAATATGTCGGGCAGGTCGAAGGTCGCGGCGTCCTCCACCACCTCGCCCAGCTTCAGCCTGCGCTGCCCGCCGTCGGAGATGATGCCGTTCTGGATGTCGCAGCTTTCCCACGCCACGTCCCAGCGCGCAGCCGCCGCCTTGCACAACAGCACCCGCGCCGCCGCGCCCGCTTCCCGATAGGCCTGGTGGAACATCGGGATCGAGGTGCCCGCCCCGGTCAGCATCAATGCGCGCCGGGTCGCATATTGATCGATGGTCCAGTCGCCCGCTTCGCCCGCCAGCCGGCTCCAGTCATTGGCCAGCCATTCACGCGCCAGCAGGCTATTGGCGTAAAGCGGGCTGACCGGCGCGCTCTGCACCCCCACAGTGCGCCAGTCCGCGCCCAGCTCGTCAGCCAGTATCTGCGGCAGCAGGGTGCTGATCCCCTGCCCCATCTCCGTCTGCGGCACGATGACGATGACCTGTCCGGACCGGTCGATCTTGAGGAAGGCGTTGAAGGCGGTTTCACTCGGCGCGGTGTTGAGATTGGGGCGATAGGCTCGCGGCCACACCGCCCATGCCAGCAGCAGCCCTGCCGTCGCGCCCCCGCCGATCAGCAGCGTGCGCCGGTTCAAACCCTTTTCCGTCTGCTGACCCTGCTTCCGCGGTGCGCGCCCCATAGCTCAGCTGATAAAGAGGCTTGCAAGCTCTGGAAAGCCCTATTGCGAGCCGACCGGCTCAAGCTGGAGGCGGCGTATCTCGATCGCCGGACAACGGTCCATCACCACTTTGAGGCCAGCCGCCTCCGCTCGGGCCGCCGCGGCATCATCGATCACGGCCAACTGCATCCAGACCGCCTTGGCGCCAGCGGCTATGGCATCGTCCACCGCGTCCCCAGCGGCCTCGCTGCGGCGGAAGATGTCGACCATATCGATCGGCACGCCGATGTCGGACAGTCTCGCCCAGACGAACTCGCCATGGACATGCTCCCCCGCGATCTGGGGATTGACCGGCAGGACGCGATAGCCGTGGTCCTGCAGGGTTTTCATCACGCCATAGCTCGGCCGGTCCGGTCGATCGGAAATACCGACCAGCGCTATGGTGCGGGTTTCGTTCAATAGATCGGCAATATCCTGCGCGGCGGTAAGTGGCATGTAACGGCCCTCCATATTCCTCGGACATGGGAAGGACGCGGGAGGGACACAAGCCGTTCCCTCGAAGTCCGTCATCCCAGCGAAAGCTGGGATCTCAGGCGGTAGGGCACGGAGTAGCCTCACGAGATCCCAGCTTTCGCTGGGATGACCGAAGAAGGGATGGCGGGAAGACTTCAACGCTCACCCCTCAGCCACGCCGCCACCTTCTCCGCGATCGCGCGGAAGGCGGCGCCATGCACGTCATCCCCCGCCGCCGGAGGATCGCCCGCATCCGAGCGGCGGCGAATGTCGATGGCGAGCGGAATGCGGCCCAGGAAAGGCATTCCCATCTCGCCGGCGGCGGCTTCCGCGCCGCCTTGACCGAAGGGATCGGACGACTCCCCGCAATGGGGGCAGACATAGCCCGCCATATTCTCGACCAGCCCGATCATCGGCACATGGGTCTGCTGGAACAGGCTGACCGCCCGCGTCGCATCGATCAGCGCCAGATCCTGCGGCGTCGAGACGATCACGGCCCCGGCGGGCTTATGCTTCTGAACCATCGACAACTGCACGTCGCCGGTGCCCGGCGGCATGTCGACGATCAGCACCTCCGCATCGCCCCAATCCGCCTCTATCAACTGGGCGAGCGCATTGCCCGCCATCGGCCCGCGCCAGGCCAGCGCCTTGCCCGGCTCGACCAGATGACCCATCGACAGCATCGGAATGCCGAGCGGGCTTTGGACAGGGATCAATTGCTTGTCCTTGGCCTGCGGCTTCCTGTCCTCGCTCGCCATCAGCCGCGCCTGCGAGGGGCCGTAAATATCGGCGTCGACCAGCCCGACCTTCACCCCCAGCCGCTGGAGCGCCACGGCGAGATTGGCCGACAGCGTCGATTTGCCCACCCCACCCTTGCCGGAAGCGACGGCGATGATCTTCAGCGGCTTGCGCTCCGCGGTCATGGCGATGCGCACGTCGCTGACGCCCGGCACGGTCAGCGCGCCTTCGCGGATGGCGGCGGCCACGGCATCGCGCCGCTCGGGCGACAGGCCCGCCACGTCCAGCGCCAGCGTCATCACGCCATCCTTGACACGCGGCGCACTGGCGCGGCCATCGGTCAGCGTTTTCAGGCGGGCGGCGAAATCTTCAAGCTCGGTCATGGGAGCGCCATCTAATGGCTTTCGACATCCGGCGAAACCGGCCCAACCCCTTTTTTGTGCCGCAGCGACATCATTCGAAACAATAATCGTTGCGAAGGGCACTGTTTTTCGCCGGAAAGCCTTCCTATAGAGGAGCGATGAAGAGAATTTTCGGGTGGATGCCGGGCATTGCGAGCGCCATGGCCCAGGGTCCCTGGGGCGGCAAGAGCGACGGGCCGGACGGCAATGACGGCCAAGGCAAAGGGGGCGATGGCGGACGCGAAGGCGGCCCGCGCAATCCCTGGACGCAACCCGGACGCCCCGGCGCCAAGGGGCCTTCCGCGATCGAGGAACTGCTCCGCCGCAGCAAGGAAAGCTTCGGCCAGGGCGGCGGCGGCTTCGGCAACCTGCCACCCCGCCCCTCCGGCAAGGCGCTGTGGCCCGCCGCGATCGGCATATTGGTCGTGCTGTGGCTGGTGCTGACCTGCTTCCACCGCGTCGGCCCGCAAGAGCGCGGCGTCGTCACCCTGCTCGGCAAATATAGCCGCACCCTCTCGCCGGGCATCAGCCTGACCCTGCCCGCGCCGCTGGAAAATGTGACGACCGTCGACGTGGAGGAAATCCGCACCATCGATGTCGGCTCGACCCGCGCGGAAAGCGAGAATCTGGTGCTGACCGGGGACCAGAACATCATCGACCTCGCTTATTCGGTGCGCTGGAACATCCGCAGCCCGGAACTCTACCTGTTCCAGTTATCCGATCCCGACGCCTCGGTCCGTGAAGTCGCGGAAAGCGCGATGCGATCGGTCGTCGCCAGCGTCAGCCTGGAGGATGCGCTGGGCGCGGGCCGCACCGAGATCGAGCAGCAGGTCGAACAGCGGATGCAGGAAATCCTCGACGGCTACAGGTCGGGCATCCGCGTGCAGGGCGTCGCGATCAAGCAGGCCGACCCGCCCACCGCCGTCAACGACGCGTTCAAGGCCGTGTCCGCCGCGCAGCAGACCGCCCAGACCTATCTCAACGAAGCCCGCGCCGCCGCGCAGCAGGTGACGGCCAAGGCACAGGGCGAAGCCGCCGCCTTCGACAAGGTCTATGAACAGTATAAGCTCTCGCCCGACGTGACCCGCCGCCGCATGTATTATGAAACCATGGAGGGCGTCCTGTCGAACGTCGACAAGACCATCGTCGAAAGCGGCAATGTGACGCCGTTCCTGCCGCTGCCCGAACTCAAGCGCCGGGCGCAGGCCAGCACCGCGCAGGGCACCACCACCGGGGAGGGCCAGTGATGCAGGGTCTGATCCGCCATCCCGTCGCGCTCGCGCTGCTCGCCATCGCCGCGCTGCTGCTGATCGGCAGCACCATCGCCATCGTGCCCGAAACCAAGCAGGGCGTGATCGTGCGCTTCGGTGATCCCAAGAAGATCATCAACCGCTACCGCCCGAACGAGGATTTCGGCAAGACCGGCGCGGGCGTCATCCTGCGCTGGCCGTTCATCGACCAGGTGGTGTGGATCGACAAGCGCGTGCTGTCGGTGGAGATGGAGCGCCAGCAAGTCCTCTCCACCGACCAGTTGCGCTTGCAGGTCGACGCCTTCGCCCGTTACCGCATCGTCGATCCGCTGCGCATGTATATCGCGGCGGGCAGCGAGGAACGCGTGTCCGACGCGCTGCGGCCCATTCTCGGCTCCGCGCTGCGCAACGAATTGGGCAAGCGGCCCTTCGCGGCGCTGCTCAGCCCGGAGCGCGGGCAGGTGATGGACAATATCGAGGCGGGCCTGAACCGCGTCGCCCGCCAATATGGCGCGCAGATCGTCGACGTGCGGATCAAGCGCGCCGACCTGCCCGACGGCGCGCCGCTGGAAAGCGCCTTCACCCGCATGCGCACCGCGCGCGAGCAGGAAGCGCTCACCATCCGCGCCCAGGGAGCCAAGCAGGCCCAGATCATCCGCGCCGAAGCCGACGCCAACGCCGCGCGCATCTATTCGGACAGTTTCGGCAAGGATCCGCAATTTTACGATTTCTATCGCGCCATGCAGGCTTATCGCTATACTTTCTCGCCTGACAAGCAGGGGTCGACCTCCATGGTCCTCTCCCGCGACAATGATTTCCTGAAACAGTTTCAGGGACGTTGATGACTATTTCGCTTCCCATCCAAATGAACCATCGGTCGGGCGGGGCGCCATTTCGTCCAGATGGAGCCGAGAAGGGTGATATTCGAGCACCGGAGCGCAGCGTACTTCAGTACGTGAGCACCGGAGCGCAGAATATCGCGCTTCGCAGGCCCATATGGGCGGAATGGCGGCCTGCCCGACAGGAACCAGCGCCATTCAAAGTCGGTTAAGGCAAGGCGGCGCATCCCGCTCTCTTCGCAGAGTCCCGCCTTTCCTTCGCCCAGTTCATGAGAGGACCGTCACGAGTGCGTTACGCTTATGCCATTACCGGCGCCCTGCTGCTCGGCGGCACCGCCATCGCCGTCACGACCAGCTCCAATGTCGGCGCGCAAGTCGCGCAAAATGAAGGCATGCAGGCCGCCGCCCCCGCTGGCGCCCCGGCCAGCCTGGCCGACATGGTCGAAAAGCTGCAGCCCGCCGTGGTCAACATCTCGACCCGGCAGCGGGTGCAGGTGCAGAATCCCTTCGCGGGCACGCCCTTTGGCGACCTGTTCGGCCAGGGCCAGGCACCGGGCGGCAAGCCCCAGACCCGGCAGGCCCAGTCGCTGGGGTCCGGCTTCATCATTTCGGCCGACGGCTATATCGTCACCAACAATCATGTGGTGTCGGCGGGCGCGGAAGGCGCATCGGTGGATTCGATCACCGTCACGCTGACCAACCGCGAGGAATATCCGGCCAAGCTGATCGGCCGCGATCCGGCGACCGACATCGCCGTGCTGAAGATCGAGCCAAAAAAGGCCCTGCCCTTCGTGAAGTTCGGTGACAGCACCAAGGCGCGCGTGGGCGACTGGGTGATCGCCATCGGCAACCCCTTCGCCCTGTCGGGCACGGTGACGGCGGGCATCATCTCCGCCGTGCATCGCGGCACCGGCGGCACCTACGACAAGTTCATCCAGACCGACGCGTCGATCAACCAGGGCAACTCCGGCGGCCCGATGTTCGACATGCGCGGCAATGTGATCGGCATCAACAGCCAGATCCTCTCGCCTTCAGGCGGCAATGTCGGCATCGGCTTCGCTATCCCGTCGGAACAGGCCGCGCCGATCGTGGACACGCTGCGCAAGGGACAGGCCGTCAAGCGCGGCTATCTGGGCATCCAGATCAGCCCACTGGGCGAAGATCTGGCCGATTCGCTAGGCCTTGCCAAGAATCGCGGCGAGTTCGTCCAGGGCGTCGAGCCCGGCAAGGGCGCCGACAAGGCCGGGATCAAGGCAGGCGACGTGATCGTCAGCGTGGCGGGCCAGGAAGTGACGCCGGACCAGAATCTCTCGTCCATCGTCGCCAACCAGCCCATCGGTGGGCGCGTCCCCATCGTGCTGCTGCGCAACGGCCAGCGCCAGACGGTGACCGCCATAGTCGGGGAGCGTCCTTCCGAGGACGAACTGAATGCCTTCGCCCAGCAGCAGGATGACGATTTCAGCCAGCAGCAGCAGGACGACCAGTCCAGCAGCGGCCAGGCGACGCAACAATCGCTCGGCATTTCCGCCATCCCGCTGACCTCGACCATCATCCGCCAGCTCGGCATCGCGGCCGACACGCGCGGCATCGTGATCACGGCGGTGGACGGCTCGACCGATGCGGGCGCCAAGGGGCTGCGCCGTGGCGACGTCATCATCACCGCCAACAATCGTCCGGTCGCCACCCAGGCGGAACTCGACGCGCAGGTCAAGGCCGTGTCCTCGCAAGGCCGCAGTGCGATCCTGCTCCAGGTGCTGCGTCGCGGCCAGCCTGCGGTGTTCCTGCCGGTGCGGCTGCGCGACAAATAAACCGCTGATAATCAGCGGATCGTTACGGGCCGCGCTTGCCGGGAACCCTGCCTCCCCTCTACACTGAGGCGACAGACTCCGGCGGGCGTGGCCCGAAGCTTTTGGGGAGCATGACGGAATGAGCGACGGCATTTTCATCGGCCTTGGCGCACCGGACAAGGATGGCGGCATCCCCCAGACGCTGAACCTGCGCAGGGCCAATCGCCATGGCCTGATCGCGGGCGCGACCGGCACAGGCAAGACCGTAACGTTACAGGGCATTGCAGAGAGCTTTTCGGCGCTCGGCGTCCCCGTCTTCCTTGCGGATGTGAAGGGCGACCTGTCGGGCATTTCCATGGCCGGCTCCCCCACCGCGAAAAATGCCGACAAGCTGGTCGCCCGCGCCAAGGAGATCGGCCTCGAAAATTACAGCTATGGCGATAATCCCGCCATTTTCTGGGATCTGTACGGCGAGCAGGGCCATCCCATCCGCACCACCGTCAGCGAAATGGGACCGCTGCTGCTCTCCCGCCTGATGGACCTCAACGAAACGCAGGAGGGCGTGCTCTCCATCGCCTTCAAATATGCCGATGAGCAGGGGCTGCTGCTGCTCGACCTGGGTGACTTGCAGGCGATGCTGGCCTATTGCGCGGAAAATGCCGACAGCCTGTCCGCCCAATATGGCAATGTGACCAAGGCCAGCGTCGGCGCGATCCAGCGGCAACTGCTCCAGCTCGAAAGCCAGGGCGGCGCGCATTTCTTCGGTGAACCCGCGCTCGACATTCACGACATGCTGCAGGTCGACGACAAGGGGCGCGGCTATGTCAACGTGCTGGCCGCCGACAAGCTGATGCAGAGCCCCAAGCTCTACGCCACCTTCCTGCTCTGGCTGCTGTCCGAACTATTCGAGACGCTGCCCGAAGTGGGCGATCCGGACAAGCCGGTGCTCGTCTTCTTCTTCGACGAGGCGCATCTGCTGTTCGACGACGCGCCCAAGGCGCTGACCGACAAGATCGAGCAGGTCGTCCGCCTGATCCGTTCCAAGGGCGTCGGCGTCTATTTCGTGACCCAGAACCCGATAGACATTCCGGAGGATGTGGCGGGCCAGCTCGGCAACCGCGTCCAGCATGCCCTGCGCGCCTTCACGCCCCGCGATCAGAAGGCGATCAAGGCGGCGGCCGACACTTTCCGTGTCAATCCCGACCTCGACGTCGAAACCGCCATCACCGAACTCAAGGTCGGTGAAGCGCTGGTATCGCTGTTGCAGGAGGACGGCTCGCCCGGCATCGTCCAGCGCACGCTGATCGCCCCGCCCCGCTCCCGCCTCGGCCCGGTCGATGCCAAGGAGCGGGCGATCATCCAGTCCATTTCGCCCTGCGCGGGCAAATATGACACGACCGTAGACCGCGAATCCGCCGAGGAAATCCTCGCCGCGCGCGGACAGGCTGCCGCTGCCGCCGCGCAGGCGTCCAAGGCGCAGGCGGAAGCCGACAAGGCGGCCGCCGCCCAGGCCAAGATCGAGGCCAAGCAGCGCGAAGCGCAACTCAAGGAACAGGCCCGGCAGGACGCCGCGGCGGCCCGTGACGCCGCCAGGCCATCCGGCATCGACAAGGCGATCCAGTCCGCCACCCGTTCCGCCGCCTCATCGGTCGGCCGTCAGGTCGCCAATGAACTGGGCCGGGCGGTGTTCGGCGGGTCCAGCCGCAAAAGCTCGGGCGGGATCGCGGGGCAGTTGGTGCGGGGCATATTGGGCAGCCTGTTCAAATAGGCTGCGGGAGAGGAGAAGGTCATGCAAAAGGCGCTTATCGCCACTCTGGGTCTGGCGCTTGCCATTCCCGCTCATGCGCAGGATTATCGCGACCTCCACCGCGCCGCCGATGCCGCAATCGCCAGCGACATCGCCAGCGACCGCCAGGCCGAGCGAGACGCCAAGCGCCAGCCCTATGCCTCGCCCGGCTATGGCCCAATCCATACAGTCACGGCGGCCCGCAACGCCTGCGCCGCCAAGGCACGGGAAGAGGCTGGGCCCGGCACGAAAATCCTCGGGCGGATCGCCGCCAGCACCATGTCCACCGGCTGGGAAGTGGAAGGCGAAGTCGGCCCCTTTGGCAACCAGCGCTCCGTGCCCTTCGTCTGCTCGGTTCGCAACGGGTCGGTGAGCGGGATCATGTTGCAGCCCGATCGCTAGGGATTACTCACACGGCGCAATTCCATCTGCGATCCAACGTAAAGCCAGACCATCAACACCCCAAATATTGCTGCGCCTTTTCTCTACCGATCAGATTGCGAGAGTCATTGTGCAGGCGCTAAGGAGGGCCGATGCATAGCCCTTCCATCCCCAGCCATCCTCTGCGCTTCGGCAATTTCCGGGCCTATCTGCTGGGGCGGCTGACGGCGGTGCTGGCGCAGTACAGCATGATGATCGTCCTCGCGTGGCAAGCCTATAATGTCGCCCGCGAGACGATGAGCACGGGCGCCGCCTCGGCCCAGCTCGGCCTCATCGGCCTGGCCCAGTTCCTGCCCCTCTTCTTCCTGACCCCGGTAACGGGCTGGGTGGCCGACCATTTCGACCGGCGCAAGATCACTCGCTTCACCCTGATGCTGCTGGTGCTGGCGTCAGGAACGCTCGCCTTTGCGACCTATGAAGGCCGGGTCAGCTTGCCGCTGATCTTCGGCATCGCCGCCATCGTCGGCATTGCCCGCGCCTTCAACGGCCCGGCCTATAGCGCGCTCGCCCCCAATCTGGTGCCGCGCGAAGTGCTGCCCAACGCCATCGCCATTTCCAGCGTCGTCTGGCAGACGGGGATGATCGCAGGCCCGGCGCTGGGCGGCTATGCTTATGCGATCCAGCCCTGGGGCGCCTATGCGCTGGCATCGGGCCTGTTCGCCGTGGCGTTCCTTTGCATGCTGCTGATCGGCCCGGTGCCTCAGCCGCCCCGTGACACCAGCCGCCATCCGGTGCGTCAGATGATCGACGGCCTCACCTATGTCCGCGGCAATCGGCTCGTTCTGGCGACCATCACGCTCGACCTGTTCGCGGTGCTGCTGGCCGGAGCGACAGTGCTTCTGCCGGTCTATGCCCGCGACATATTGCATGTGGGATCGGCGGGGCTTGGCCATCTCGCCGCCTCCCCCGGCATCGGCGCGGGCATCACCGCCCTCTTCTTCTCCTTCCGTCCGATGAAGACCGAGGTCGGCCTCAAGATGCTGGGCGCGGTCATCCTGTTCGGCATCGCCACCATCATCTTCGGCGCCACCGCCTTCCTGCCGCGCAGCATCGCGCCGGAAGTCGGCATCGGCGCGCTGATCCTGCTGGGATCGGCGGATATGGTTTCCGTCTATGTCCGCCAGTCGCTGATCCAGCTCCACACCCCCGATGAGATGCGAGGCCGCGTATCCAGCCTGTCGCAGCTCACCATTTCCGCCTCCAATGAACTGGGCGAGGCGGAATCCGGCTTCCTCGCCGCGCTGGTCGGGCCTGTCGCAGCGGTGATCGGCGGCGGCATCGGCGCCATCGTGATAACCCTAATCTGGGCACGGCTCTTTCCAGAACTCCGCCTTGCCCGTACCTTCGACCCACCCGAAAACAGGGCGGCCGAGCCCATGCAGGAGAAAGCGCAATGAAGGCATCCAGCATTTTGGAAACCATCGGCAATACGCCGCATATCCGCGTCAACCGGCTGTTCGGTGATGCCGAAGTGTGGATCAAGTCCGAACGTTCCAACCCCGGCGGGTCGATCAAGGACCGAATCGCCCTGTCCATGATCGAAGCGGCCGAAGCCTCCGGCGATCTGAAACCCGGCGGCACCATCATCGAGCCGACATCGGGCAATACCGGCGTGGGCCTGGCCATGGTCGCGGCGGTCAAGGGTTACAAGCTGGTTCTGGTCATGCCCGAGAGCATGAGCCTGGAGCGCCGACGCCTGATGCTGGCCTATGGCGCCAGCTTCGACCTGACGCCACGCGAAAAGGGCATGAAGGGCGCGATCGAGCGCGCCTTGGAACTGGTCGAGCAGACGCCCAATAGCTGGATGCCGCAGCAGTTCGAGAACCCGGCCAATATCGATGTCCATGTCCGCACCACCGCGCAGGAAATCGCGGTCGACTTCGCGGACAGCCCGATCGACGCGCTGATCACCGGCGTCGGCACCGGCGGCCATATCACCGGCGTGGCGCAGGTGCTTAAAACACTCTGGCCCCACCTCAAGGTCTATGCGGTCGAGCCCACCCTGTCCCATGTCATCAGCGGCGGCCAGCCCGGCCCTCATCCGATCCAGGGCATCGGCGCGGGCTTCATCCCGGCGAACCTCCATACCCAGTTGCTGGACGGCGTGATCCAGGTCGATCCCGCCGACGCCAAGGAGTTCGCTCGTCGGGCGGCGCGGGAGGAAGGCGTGCTGGTCGGCATCTCCTCCGGCGCGACACTGGCGGCGATCGCGCAGAAGCTGCCGGAACTTGCCGAGGGTAGCCGCGTTCTGGGTTTCAACTATGACACCGGCGAACGCTATCTGTCGGTACCCGATTTCCTGCCCGAATAAGGCCCAGAAACAGGCAAGAGCCGGACCGGGCATGACCGACGAAACCTCCAATGGCCAGCCGCATCGCGCGATGTGGCTGCTGTGGCTCGCGCTGTTCGTCGGCCTGCCCGCTCTGGTCGCTGCATGGGAGGCGCGGGCGCCTTCAGGCAAGCCGCAACTCGACGCCGTCGCCGCCGCCCGGTTCAAGCGCCCGACGACCCCGCCCCCGGCGGTCGCGCCCGTCCGGATCTATGCGCTCGACCGCAGTGAGGCGGAGGCGTTCAACGCCGCCATTCCCTTTTCCCGCCTGCCCAATCCGGCGGCGCGACCCTTCATCTTTTCGGGGTCGCAAACCGACCTCGCCCGCGCCACGGACTGCCTGGCCGCAGCGCAGATCTATGAGGCGGGCGACGATGCCGTGGGCGAGCGGGCCGTGGCGCAGGTGGTGCTGAACCGGGTGCGGCATCCGGCCTTCCCCAAGACCGTCTGCGGCGTCGTCTTCCAGGGGCAGGAACGCGCGACCGGGTGCCAGTTCACCTTCACCTGCGACGGCGCGCTCACCCGCACGCCGACCCAGGCGGCGTGGGAAAGGGCGCGGGACATCGCGAAATCGGCGCTGGCGGGCAAGGTCTACAAGCCGGTCGGCTATGCCACCCATTATCATACCGACTGGGTCGTGCCCTATTGGAGCAGCAGCCTGGACAAGATCTCTTCCGTCGGCACGCATCTCTTCTTCCGCTGGCGGGGCTGGTGGGGGACGCCGCCCGCTTTCCGCCGGACGGGGGAGAATGGCGAACCGCTGGTCGAGCGCATCGCGCGCCTGTCAGCCGCGCATCAGGGTGGAGCGGACGGCGCCGCCGGTCTGTCGCCGCTGACCCTGGCCGGCGGCACGGTGGCCGATCTCGCCGCCCGGCCGCAGCAGATGATCGGCGCGGATTCCCTGGGCCATATGATGGCGGGCGTGCGGCTGATCGCCATCGCGCCGGGGGCGAAGAGTTTCCTCGTCGAGCTGGGCCGGACCACCATGCCCGACAATTGGCCGGCGATGGCGCAGACCTTCTGCGCCGGGCGGCCCGAATGCCGGATCATGGCATGGCGAGCCGGAACCGCACCGGCCGGCCTGCCACTGTCGGGCGATCAGATGGAAAGCATGGCCTTCGCCTATATCCACAACAGCGCGACGGGGTTGCAGCGGTCGCTGTGGAACTGCATCCAGACACCGCGAGCCAACAAGGACGAATGCATGCGCCAGCGGATTCCGGCGGCGACCGCCACTGCGCCGCCCGCTGCCGCTCCGGAGTTGGCCGGAGTCCGGCGTAAGGAGCGGTTCGAGGTGGTGAAGATCGCGCCGCCTGCAACGCCACCCCAAGTCATGGTGCCGCCGGTCAAGCCGTAAGAGGGGAGTCTATTCCTCCTCGAACCCGCTCAAACGCGGCAGCGCGCCGATCCGGGCGACCAGTTCGGACTGGCGGCTGCAATCCAGCTTCACATAGATATTCTTGATCTGGGTCCGCACCGTATTGAGCGCCACGCCGCGTTCCTGCGACAGCTCCTCCAGGCCGCGACCCGCGCAAAGCGCTTCGGCCACCTCCGCCTCCGCCCGGGTAAGGCCGTAGAGCGCGCGGATGCGGCTGGTAAGGCTCAGATCCCGGTCAGCCGGATCGGTCACGATCACGACGATCTGCCGTTCCATGCCGACGCGCACCGAAGCGATCGACAGCACATAGGGCAGACCCTGTTCGCGATGGACGAAGATCGCGCTCGCCTGCCCGCCCTGCCGCGCCGCCGCTCCCCTCAGCGCAGTCTGCAAGGCTTCATCCTCGCGCGGCTCGCGCGCCTTCAATTGCCGCTGCCGCAAGCTCAGCGCATCGGCACGGCGCAAGAGCGCGTCCGCCAGATGATTGCAGTCGATCAGCACGCCGTTGGGGCGGAGAGTGAAGACCGCATGGCCCACCATGTCGAGCGTCGCATGCAGCGACCGGCCATAATGATTGGCGCGGTCCAGCTTGCTGCGGATCGCGAACATGCGGCCGATATGGTCGATGCTGTCCTGTACCGCCCGCACCTCACCCTCGCTGAAGGGCTTTTGCGTGCGCCCGCGGTGCAGGCCGATATGGCCCGTCGTCCCATCCTTTTGAATCATGCCGCCCAGGCAGCGAAAGGTGTCGTCACCCATCCCCTTGATCCACTCATTGTAGATCCGGCTGCCTTCATAGGTCTGGGCTGGCACGAAGGCTTCGATATTCCAGGCGCGATTGATCGCTTCGGCCCGGTCCAGCGCCACGCCCCAGATATCGTCATCCTGAAATTGCTGGTCGTAAACCGCCATCTGCGCATCGGAAAAATAGCCGGAATAGGATATTTCCGCGACATGTTGGGGCGCTCGACCCCAATGCAGGACGCCCGAGCGCGCGCCGACCGCATCCGCCAGCGTCGAAGCCAGCCGGTCGAACACTGCATCATCGGTCGCCGCGTCGTAGATTTCCTCCGTACGGATCACAATCCTGCCCCAACTCCCCATGCCATCTGGCAATAGGGGAATATACGCAGCTTCCGCTTGCCGCATTGCACAAATCGGACATCAGCCCATTCAAATCGCTGAAAAAACGGATAATGCTGCTGCCATGTTCCGCCGGTTCTCCCCTTTGCCCCCGGTTTCTGCGGATAGTGAGGCGCAAAACGCCTGGCTTCCAGTCGTCGCATTGTCTGCGATCACCCTGCTGATCCAGGGCTGCACGCTGATGTCGCTGGGCGTGTTCCTGCCTGCCCTCGCGGCCGATTTCGGGGGTCAGGCAGGCGGCGCGGCCACCGCCTTCTTGCTGGCGATGAGCCTTGCCAGCCTGGCGGTCGGCTGGGCCTTGGGGAAGGTGGGCGCCCGGTCGGTTCTGCTGATCGGCATCGCGCTCAGCGCCGCCGGATATGGGCTTGCCGCCATGGCGCAGGACCGGCTGGCCCTGACAGCCGCCATGGCCTTGTCGGGCCTGGGCGTCGGCGCATCGACCATCGTGCCCGGCATCGCCGTCATCACCCGGCATCATGTGGCGCGGCGGGGCATGGCGCTGGCGATCTTTCTGGGCGCGGCGGTCGTGGCGGGCGCGTTGGTGCCGCCCTTTGTGGGGGCGGCCATGGCGATCTGGTCGTGGCGCACGGCCATGCTGCTCTGCGCGGCGGTCATGGCGTTGGCCTGCCCGCCGCTGGTCCTGATGGTGCCCGGCAGCCGGATCGACAGCGGCCAGCCGACGGCCGGTCCGGACGCGACAAGAGCCGCGCTGCGCAGCGCGAATTTCTGCCGCATCGTGCTGGCGATGACCCTGTTGCAACTCTCCATCAACGGCGTGCTGTTCGCGGCGGTGGACAGCCTGATGGCGCAGGGACTGACGCAATCCAGCGCGGTGCTTGCCTATAGCAGCGCCAATCTGCTGGGTCTGCCCGCACTGTTGATGGGCGGCATGCTGGCCGACCGGCTCGGCGCGGGGCGCAGCCTGATCGCGACGGCCCTGCTGCTGACGATGGGGACGATGGCGCTGCTGGGGGTTCGCGCCCTGGATATGGCCGGGGTCTGGCTGTTCGTCCTGATCTGGGGCGTCGCGAGCGCGCTGCCCGGCCAGTCGGGATCGATGCTGCTGGCCGATGTGGTGGAGGCGGAGGCGTTCCCCAGGCTGCTTGGCCTCAATACCGCGATCATCAGCCTGGTCGGCGCGCTGGCGCCGCTCTTGACCGACCAGATGCGGGCGGCGGGCGGCGGCTATGGCTTGCCCATATTGGTCTATGCCGCGCTCGCGCTGATAGCCGCGCCGGTCATCGCGCTGGTGCGCCCGTCAAAGGCCGATGCTGGCTGACAGGCCGATGGTGCGCGGGCGCTGCGCCATTTCGCGCAGCGGCGATCCGGTGACCGGCACCAGCTCCGCATTGCGATAGAGAACCGCCCGGCTGTCCAGCAGATTGTCGGCAAAGGCGGACAATTGCCAGCCATCCCGGCCAAGCCCCACGCGCAGGAACAGCAGATCGCTCCCCTCCCCTGCATAGACACGGGGATCATAAGCGACCGACCGGGGCGAAGGCGCCCGGCGATAGCGGCCCGCATGCCGCCATTCGGACCGGATGAAGCCGTCCACCCGGCCCGGCAGCACGAAGCCATATTCCGCGGCCAGCGTCCCCGACCAGCGGGGCACATAGGGAATGCGGTCCCCGGCGGCAACGATGCTGCCCGCTCCGGCAAGCCCGACATTGCGGCGAAAGCGCGCATCGACAAAGCCCAGCGAAAAGTCGAGCTTCAGCGCACGCAACGGCTTGGCCTGCACCGCCAGCTCGACGCCCCGGTTGCGCGCCGTGCCCAGATTGTCGACATAGGAAAAGCCGCAATTGGGCAAGGAGACCGATTGCTGGATGCGTTCCCAATCGATGCGGAAGGCGGCCAGCGACAGATGAAGTCCCTGCGCGGGAAATCCAGCCTTCGCCCCTGCCTCAAAGCTCCAGAGTGAATCCGAATCATAGCTGTCCGGCGCGGCGATGCGTCCCATTGCGGACAGATCGGCGGCGCAACTCGCCGCCGGGACCGCCCCATTGGTGCCACCGCTGCGAAAGCCCTTCCCCGCGCTCAGATAGACCAGACTGTCGTTCGCCGGACGCCAGGACAGGCTGGCATGTGGCGTGACGGGCGTGCCGCTCTGGCGGCGGGGGCCGACGGCGTTGCTCCCGCCCGCGAACGGCCCCTCCGACATCAGGCGGAAGGTCAGCGGATTATGCGACACGCGCAGCCCCGCCGTCACCTCCCAGCGGGGCGCCAGCGCCCAGCTCGCCTGCCCGAAAGCGGCCAGCGTGCGCTCGCCAATCTGCTGACGGCTATGATAGCTCTGGCCGCCGGGCAGCAGCGGCAGGCCGAAAATCTCCTCGATCGACAGGCCGAGCTGCGATTGCGCGAGATCAGCGATCCCCGGTTCGACCACGCGCTGTTCCATGACGATCCGCGACCGGCCGTAAAAGCCCCCGATCAACCAGCGGACCGGCCCCTCCGCGCCGGAAGCGAGCCGCACTTCCTGCGTGAAATTGCGCTGGTCGACGGTGGTGCGGCTATAGCTGCCGCCCGGCGTACGGATGCCGGGCACGGCGCCGCCCAGCACGATCTCGCCAAAGAAGCCGGAATAATCGACGATCTGGCGGTTCCGGCGATCCAGCCAAGCGGTGACGCTGGTCAGCGTGGCCCCACCCAGATCCAGCCGGGCGGTCAGGCTGGGCAGCAGGAAGCGGTCGCGGCCGGGCTGGCGCAGGGTTGCGGACTGGCGGAATCGGCCAAGGGTGCTTTCGTGGAAAGGCAGGTCGCCTCGCTCCGTCCTCTGGTAGAAAAGCGACGGCGTCAGTTCCAGACGCTCGCTCGGGGCCGCCTTGACCGCCAGGCGCAGGCCCAGCGCCGCGCCATGATCGACATTCTTCGTCAAAAGCGCGCCGGAAGCGGGGTCGAACCGGTCGATGACGCCGGCATCGCGCCGATAATAGGCGCTGACCCGCGCGCCGATCCGGCCCGGCAGGATGGCGCTGCCCAACGCCCCCTGCACCTCGCGGGTAAGGCCGCCGCCCCTGACCGCCGCCGCCTCGCCGCCGAGCTGCGCGTCCATCCCCTCCAGTTGCGGCTGACGGGTCAGGGTGCGGATGGTGCCGCCCATGGAATCGGCGCCGAACAGCGTCCCCTGCGGTCCGCGCAACACCTCCACCCGCTCCAGGTCGAAACGGCGCAGGTCAGGATTGCCCGCCACCTCCAGCGAACGGATCTGCACCGGCACATCGTCGACATAGAGGCCGACGGTGGACGCCCCGATGGGCGAAAAGACCCCGCGAATGATCGGCTGCCGCGCCCCGAAGGCGCCGACCGTCGGCATGGTCAAATTGGGCACCGCCCCCGCCAGATCGGCCAGCGTGTCGATGCCCCGCCGCTCCAGACCGTTCCGGTCGAGGCGGACGAGGCTGATCGGCACCTTGTCCTGCGCTTCGGGAACCCGGCGCGCGGTGACGACGACGATCCTTTGGCCCGCCAACTGGCCATAGGCTTCATCCTCTTCCTGGCCGAAAGCAGGCAAAGCGATCGCCAGCACAGACGCGCTGCACAGACGCGCCCACCCCTTCACGCAAGGCGCGCCATCGGCGGAAGGGATTGAATGACCGAGAGAATCATTCCATCTCTCTACAGCAACGCCCCGAAGCGGCAACTAAACTGGATCAGGCGAGCTGCCCCCTTCACAAAGGAAGGCGCGGCGCCTATATGGGTCGTTCAAATTCGGTTCGTGCCGAGCCTTCGGGCAAGGCGGGAACCGTCCCCCGGATCGCCCGGGGACCGGCTTCGTTTAGCGCACGAAACCGGCGGGATTGGGCGAAAACGGCGGGTCACCAGACGCTGACAGTGCGGATCGGACAGTCCCGGCCCGCACTTTTTTGCGTGACGATAGAGGGGCGAATCACCCCCGAAATCGACAGGCCAGGCTGAATTTTCGCTGCGATGCGAAAAAATGCGACGAATAACACGCTTAGGCAACAGGCAGGATACGCAATGGCGACCAAAGCTCTCCCCACGATCAGCAATACCGGCGCGAAGAAGCGCATCAGGAAGGTGTTCGGTGACATCCACGAAGTGGTGCAGATGCCGAACCTGATCGAAGTTCAGCGGGAGAGCTATGAGCAATTTCTCCGTTCGAACCCGGCCATCGGCTATGTGTCGGGCCTGGAAAAGACCCTGCGCTCGGTCTTCCCGATCCGCGATTTCGCCGGCACCGCGGAGATGGACTTCGTTCACTACGAACTCGAAGACCCGAAATATGATGTCGAGGAATGCCGTCAGCGCGGCATCACCTATGCGGCGCCGATGCGCGTCACTCTGCGCCTGATCGTGTTCGAGGTCGATCAGGACACCGAAACCCGCTCCGTGCTCGATATCAAGGAGCAGGACGTCTACATGGGCGACATGCCGCTCATGACCGGCAACGGCACCTTCATCGTCAACGGAACCGAGCGCGTCATCGTGTCGCAGATGCACCGCTCGCCGGGCGTGCTGTTCGATCATGACCGGGGCAAGACCCATTCGTCGGGCAAATATCTGTTCGCTGCCCGCGTCATCCCCTATCGCGGTTCCTGGCTCGACTTCGAATTCGACGCCAAGGACATCGTCAACGTCCGCATCGACCGCAAGCGCAAGCTGCCGGTCACCGCGCTGCTCTATGCGCTGGGCCTGACGCCCGAGGACATGCTCGGCTATTTCTACAACAAGGTGGTCTTCGTCCGTGGCGAAGGCGGCTGGCAGATCCCCTATCTCGCCGAAGCATGGCGCGGCCAGAAGCCGGCTTTCGACATCGTCGACGCCAAGTCGGGCGAAGTGGTGTTCGCCGCCGGTCACAAGATTTCGCCCCGCGCCGCCAACAAGGCGGAGAAGGACGGGCTTGAGACGCTGTTGATCCCGACCGAGGAAGTCTATGGCCGCTACAGCGCCTATGACCTCATCAACGAGACGACCGGCGAGATCTATATCGAGGCCGGTGACGAAGTGTCGCCCGACAATCTCGAAAAGCTCGACAAGGCGGGCATCGACCGTCTCGAACTGCTCGACATCGACCATGTCACCACCGGTCCGTGGATCCGCAACACGCTCAAGGCCGACAAGGCCGAGGAACGCGACCAGGCGCTGTCCGACATTTATCGCGTCATGCGCCCCGGCGAACCGCCGACGAAGGAAACCGCCGAAGCCCTCTTCGCCGGTCTGTTCTTCGATCCGGAACGCTATGACCTGTCCGCCGTTGGCCGCGTGAAGCTCAACATGCGCCTCGACCTCGATGCCGAGGATACCGTCACCACCCTGCGCGTCGAGGACATCCTCGCCGTGGTCAAGGAACTGGTGAACCTGAAGGACGGCAAGGGCGAGATCGACGATATCGACAATCTCGGCAACCGTCGCGTGCGTTCGGTGGGCGAGCTGCTGGAAAACCAGTATCGCGTCGGCCTGCTGCGCATGGAGCGCGCCGTCAAGGAGCGCATGAGCAGCGTCGACGTGTCGACCGTGATGCCGAACGACCTCATCAACGCCAAGCCCGCCGTGGCTGCCGTGCGCGAGTTCTTCGGCTCCTCGCAGCTCTCGCAGTTCATGGACCAGACCAACCCGCTGTCGGAAGTCACCCACAAGCGCCGCGTGTCGGCGCTTGGGCCGGGCGGTCTGACCCGTGAGCGCGCCGGCTTCGAAGTCCGCGACGTTCACCCGACCCATTATGGCCGTATCTGCCCGATCGAAACGCCGGAAGGCCCGAACATCGGTCTGATCAATTCGCTCGCGACCTTCAGTCGCGTGAATAAATATGGCTTCATCGAGACGCCTTATCGCAAGGTGATCGACGGCAAGGTGACCAATGAGGTCGTCTATCTGTCCGCGATGGAAGAGGCCAAGCACACCATCGCACAGGCGAACGCCGAACTGAACGCCGACGGCACGCTGGCCGAAGACCTGATTTCGGCGCGTGAAGCGGGCGAATTCCTGATGGCGCCCAAAGACCATATCACCCTGATGGACGTCAGCCCCAAGCAGCTCGTCTCGGTCGCGGCTTCGCTCATTCCGTTCCTGGAAAATGACGACGCCAACCGCGCGCTCATGGGATCGAACATGCAGCGTCAGGCCGTGCCGCTGGTCAGTGCCGAAGCGCCGTTCGTCGGCACTGGCATGGAAGGCACCGTGGCGCGCGATTCCGGCGCGGCCATCGCAGCCAAGCGGGCGGGCATCGTCGATCAGGTCGATGCGACCCGTATCGTCATCCGCGCCACCGGCGACATCGCGCCGGGCCAGTCGGGCGTCGACATCTACACGCTGCAGAAGTTCCAGCGTTCGAACCAGGACACCTGCATCAACCAGCGTCCGCTGGTGAAGGTAGGCGACCTGATCGAAGCCGGCGACGTGATCGCGGACGGCCCATCCACCGAATTCGGTGAACTGGCGCTGGGCCGCAACACGCTGGTCGCGTTCATGCCCTGGAACGGCTACAATTACGAAGATTCCATCCTGATCTCCGAGCGGATCGTGAAGGATGACGTCTTCACCTCGATCCATATCGAGGAGTTCGAGGTCATGGCCCGCGACACCAAGCTGGGGCCGGAAGACATCACTCGCGACATCCCGAATGTCGGTGAGGAAGCGCTACGCAACCTCGACGAGGCGGGCATCGTTTATATCGGCGCCGAAGTGGAGCCGGGCGACATTCTGGTCGGCAAGATCACCCCCAAGGGTGAATCGCCAATGACCCCGGAAGAAAAGCTGCTCCGCGCGATCTTCGGTGAAAAGGCGAGCGACGTGCGCGACACGTCTCTGCGCCTGCCGCCAGGCGTCGCCGGTACGGTCGTCGAGGTGCGCGTGTTCAACCGCCACGGCATCGACAAGGACGAACGCGCCATGGCGATCGAGCGGGAGGAAATCGACCGCCTCGCCAAGGACCGCGAGGACGAGCGCGCCATCCTCAACCGCGCGACCTTCAACCGCTTGCAGGAAATGCTGCTCGGTCAGACCGCCACGGCCGCGCCCAAGGGCGTGCGCAAGGGCGTCGAGATCGACGAAGCCCTGCTGGGCGAAGTCGAGCGTCATGAATGGTGGAAGTTCGCCGTTGCGGACGACACCCGTCAGGCCGGCATCGAAGCCGTCAAGGCGCAGTATGACGAAGCGGTAAAGCTGATCGTCGAGAAGTTCGAGGATCGCGTCGACAAGCTGCAGCGCGGCGACGAGCTGCCCCCGGGCGTGCTCAAGATGGTCAAGGTGTTCGTCGCGGTGAAGCGCAAGCTCCAGCCGGGCGACAAGATGGCCGGCCGTCACGGCAACAAGGGCGTCATCTCGCGCATCCTGCCGATCGAGGACATGCCGTTCCTCGAAGACGGCACCCATGTCGACATCGTGCTGAACCCGCTGGGCGTGCCGTCGCGCATGAACGTCGGGCAGATTTTCGAAACGCATCTGGGCTGGGCCGCGCGCGGTCTGGGCCAGCAGCTCAAGCATGCGCTGGAGGACTGGCGGGAAGCCAATCCGAACGCGCAGGCCGGTGAGATGCCGGATGCGGTCAAGACCCGCCTGCTGGAAACCTATGGCGAGCATTATGCCGACCAGATCAACGGCCGCACTGCGGAACAGATCGTCGACCTTGCCGAGCATCTTGCACGAGGCGTGCCGATGGCGACCCCGGTGTTCGACGGCGCCCGCGAAGCCGACGTGTCGGCGATGCTGGAGCTGGCGGGGCTGCATACATCGGGTCAGTCGGACCTGTACGATGGCCGCACTGGCGACCGGTTCGACCGCAAGGTGACCGTTGGCATCATCTATATGCTCAAGCTGCACCATCTGGTCGACGACAAGATCCACGCCCGTTCCATCGGCCCCTACAGCCTCGTCACCCAGCAGCCGCTGGGCGGTAAGGCGCAGTTCGGTGGCCAGCGCTTCGGTGAAATGGAGGTGTGGGCGCTCCAGGCCTATGGCGCCGCCTACACCTTGCAGGAAATGCTGACGGTGAAGTCGGACGATGTGGTCGGCCGTACCAAGGTCTACGAGGCGATCGTCAAGGGCGACGACACGTTCGAAGCCGGCATCCCCGAAAGCTTCAACGTGCTGGTCAAGGAAATGCGCTCGCTGGGCCTCAACGTCGAACTCGCCGCGATGGACGAGGTCGAGGATGACGACGGCTTCGCGCAGGCGGCGGAATAAGGGTTGTCGGGCGCTGCCTGTCGGCGGCGCCCCTCCCCTTCTTCACCCGGAAATTTTACCCTCTAGAGGGACATGAAATATGAACGAACTGACCAATTTCGCCAATCCGGTCCAGAAGCCGGAAACCTTCGACCAGATCCAGATCGGCCTCGCCTCCCCGGAACGCATCCGCAGCTGGTCCTTCGGTGAGATCAAGAAGCCGGAAACCATCAACTACCGCACGTTCAAGCCCGAGCGTGACGGCTTGTTCTGCGCGCGCATCTTCGGTCCGATCAAGGATTATGAATGCCTGTGCGGCAAGTATAAGCGCATGAAATATAAGGGCATCGTCTGCGAAAAGTGCGGCGTGGAAGTGACCGTGTCGAAGGTCCGCCGCGAGCGCATGGGCCATATCGAACTGGCCGCCCCGGTTGCGCACATCTGGTTTCTGAAGTCGCTGCCCTCGCGCATCGGCCTGCTGCTCGACATGCAGTTGAAGCAGCTTGAGCGGGTGCTGTATTTCGAATCCTACATCGTCACCGAGCCGGGCCTGACCCCGCTCGAAAAGTTCCAGCTTCTGACCGAAGACGAACTGCTGGACGCGCAGGACGAATATGGCGAGGACGCCTTCTCGGCCGGCATCGGCGCGGAAGCGGTCAAGCAGATGCTGATGGACCTCGACCTTGAGGGCGAGAAGCAGGCGCTACTGGACGAGTTGGCGGTCACCAAGTCGGAACTCAAGCCCAAGAAGATCATCAAGCGGCTGAAGGTCGTCGAGAGCTTCCTGGAATCGGGCAACCGCCCCGAATGGATGATCCTCGACGTCGTGCCAGTCATCCCGCCGGAACTGCGCCCGCTGGTGCCGCTGGACGGCGGTCGTTTCGCGACGTCGGACCTCAACGACCTCTATCGTCGCGTGATCAACCGCAACAACCGCTTGAAGCGGCTGATGGAGCTGCGCGCGCCGGATATCATCGTCCGCAACGAAAAGCGCATGTTGCAGGAAGCCGTCGACGCCCTGTTCGACAATGGCCGCCGCGGCCGCGTCATCACCGGCGCCAACAAGCGTCCGCTCAAGTCGCTGTCCGACATGCTCAAGGGCAAGCAGGGCCGCTTCCGTCAGAACCTGCTCGGCAAGCGCGTCGACTATTCGGGCCGTTCGGTCATCGTGACCGGCCCGGAACTCAAGCTGCACCAGTGCGGCCTGCCCAAGAAGATGGCGCTCGAACTGTTCAAGCCCTTCATCTACGCCCGCCTCGACGCCAAGGGTCTGTCCATGACCCTGAAGCAGGCGAAAAAGTGGGTCGAGAAGGAGCGCAAGGAGGTCTGGGACATCCTGGACGAAGTGATCCGCGAGCATCCGGTCATGCTGAACCGCGCGCCGACGCTTCACCGCCTCGGCATCCAGGCGTTCGAGCCCGTGCTGATCGAGGGCAAGGCGATCCAGCTTCACCCGCTGGTCTGCTCGGCCTTCAACGCCGACTTCGACGGTGACCAGATGGCCGTCCACGTGCCGCTCTCGCTGGAAGCCCAGTTGGAAGCCCGCGTGCTGATGATGTCGACCAACAACATCCTCAGCCCCGCGAACGGCAAGCCGATCATCGTTCCGTCGCAGGACATGGTGCTGGGTATCTATTATCTGTCCATGGAACGTGAAGGCGAGCCGGGCGAAGGCATGCTGCTGTCCGACATGCAGGAAGTCCATCAGGCTCTCTATGCCAAGGCTGTGACGCTGCACTCGAAGATCACCAGCCGCGTGCCGCAGACCGACGAAGCCGGCAATCAGTATATGAAGCGCTTCGAAACGACGCCGGGCCGCATGCTGCTGGGCGAATGTCTGCCCAAGAGCCACAAGGTGCCCTTCGACGTCGTCAACCGCCTTCTCACCAAGAAGGAAATCGGGGACGTCATCGATCAGGTCTATCGTCACACCGGTCAGAAGGACACGGTGCTGTTCGCGGACGCCATCATGGCGCTGGGCTTCCGTCACGCCTTCCAGGCCGGCATCAGCTTCGGCAAGGACGACATGGTGATCCCGGACTCGAAGGAAGGCACCGTTGCCGAAACCAAGGCACTGGTGGCCGACTATGAGCAGCAATATCAGGACGGCCTGATCACCCAGCAGGAAAAGTACAACAAGGTGATCGACGCCTGGAGCCGTTGCGGCGACGTGGTGGCGAACGCCATGATGGACGAGATCCGCGCCCAGCCCAAGGATCCGGCGACCGGCCGCATGGCCCAGATCAACTCGATCTACATGATGGCGCACTCCGGTGCCCGTGGTTCGCAGGCCCAGATGAAGCAGCTTGCCGGTATGCGCGGCCTGATGGCCAAGCCGTCGGGCGAAATCATCGAAACGCCGATCATCTCGAACTTCAAGGAAGGTCTGACCGTCCTTGAATATTTCAACTCCACCCACGGCGCCCGAAAAGGGCTTGCCGACACCGCGCTCAAGACGGCGAACTCGGGTTATCTGACCCGCCGTCTGGTCGACGTGTCGCAGGATTGCACCATCGTCGAGGAAGATTGCGGCACCGAAAAGGCGCTGGAGATGAAGGCGATCGTCCAGGGCGGTTCGGTCATCGCCTCGCTTGGCGAGCGCATCCTGGGCCGCACCACGGCGCAGGATATCGTCGACAGCAAGGACGGCACCGTCATCGTGCCGATCGGCACGCTGCTCGACGAAGCGCTGGTGGCGCAAATCGAGGCCATCGGCACGCAGGCCGTGAAGATCCGCAGCCCGCTGATCTGCGAAAGCAAGATGGGCGTCTGCGGCAAGTGCTACGGCCGTGACCTCGCCCGTGGTACGCCGGTCAATATCGGTGAAGCGGTCGGCGTCATCGCGGCGCAGTCCATCGGTGAACCGGGCACGCAGCTGACCATGCGTACCTTCCACATCGGCGGCGCGGCGAACTTCAACGAAACGTCGAACCTGGAAGCCATGTCGGACGGCACGATCGAGCTGCGCGACATGCCGACCATCATGGACAAGAATGGCCGTCGCCTGTCGCTCGCCCGCAACGGCGAGATCGCGATCATCGATAGCGAAGGCCGCGAGCGCGAAACCCACCGCCTGCCTTACGGCGCCACCGTCCTGATTGCCGATGGTGACCCCGTGGCGAAGGGCGAGCGCTTTGCCGAGTGGGATCCGTTCACCATGCCGGTGATCACCGAAAAGCCGGGTATCGTGAAATATGTCGACCTGATCGACGGCAAGACGCTGGCCGAACAGACCGACGAAGCCACCGGCATCGCGCAACGCGTGGTGACGGAGCATCGCGGTGCCGCCCGTACCAAGGAGGATCTGCGCCCGCGCCTGACCCTGCTGGACGACGGCTCGGGCGAAGCCGCCCGCTACATGCTGGCGGTCGGCGCGACCCTTTCGGTCGACGATGGCGCTCAGGTGCAGGCCGGTGACGTGCTGGCGCGTGTCTCCCGCGAAGCGGCCAAGACCCGCGACATCACCGGCGGTCTGCCGCGCGTTGCCGAACTGTTCGAAGCCCGCAAGCCCAAGGACAATGCGATCATTGCCAAGGTGTCGGGCCGCGTTCAGTTCCTCAAGGATTACAAGGCGAAGCGCAAGATCGCCATCAATCCCGAGGATGGCGGCGAGCCGGTCGAATATCTGATCCCCAAGAGCAAGGTGATCGACGTTCAGGAAGGCGACTTCGTGAAGCGCGGCGACAACCTGATCGGCGGTTCGCCCGATCCGCACGACATTCTGGAAGTGCTCGGCATCGAGCCGCTGGCCGAATATCTGGTCGCGGAAATCCAGGAAGTCTATCGCTTGCAGGGCGTGAAGATCAACGACAAGCACATCGAAACGATCGTTCGTCAGATGCTGCAAAAGGTCGAGATCATCGAGTCCGGCGACACCACACTGCTGGTGGGCGAGCAGATCGACCGCGAGGAAATGGACGAGATCAACAGCAAGCTCCAGCCGGGTTTCGCGCCCGCCGCGGGCAAGCCGGTGCTGCTCGGTATCACCAAGGCCTCGCTCCAGACGCGTTCCTTCATCTCGGCGGCGTCCTTCCAGGAAACCACCCGCGTCCTCACCGAAGCGGCGGTTCAGGGCAAGAAGGACACGCTCGTCGGTCTGAAGGAAAACGTCATCGTCGGCCGCCTCATCCCGGCGGGTACTGGTGCGGGCATGAACCGCATGCGCGTCGCCGCCTCGTCACGTGACGCGGCGATGCGGGCCGCGCTGCGTGCTTCCAGCCAGGTCGACCTGATCGCGCCCAAGACGGCCGCGCAAGAGCATGCCGCCGAACTGGCGCAGGGTCCGGAAGCCGCCATCGGGGACGATCCGCTGGCTGCTGTTCAGGGTGAGGATTTCACCACCGAGGACATGGAATAAGCGCTTTGAAATAAAGGGAGTCGCTTCCTATCTGGGAGGCGGCTCCCAGCCCTTCGTACCCTATAAGGGGTCGATGAAGAGCCCGCCGGAAGCGACAGCCTGTCCGGCGGGTTTTCTTTTGGGGTGGCACCCGGCAAGCCATGAAATTGTCCGGCAAGCCTGTCGCAAACCCTCTTGACCAATCCGGAATCGCCGCCTATTTGCGCCTCTCCGGTGAGCCACTGGCCCACCCTGATGCCCGATCCTCTAATGGTAAGAGAGCGGACTCTGACTCCGTCAATCAAGGTTCGAATCCTTGTCGGGCATCCAGATTTTCCTCGAAAAGCGCGCATCGCCGGCGAAACGCGCTGCGCCGGGATTCTCTAGGCAAGCCCGGTCATCGCCTCGACAGGAAACGGCATTCCTTCGCCAGACGGCGGCCCATATCCCAGGCGGGCTTATAAACGGCCATGCCCTTTCGAATCTGCTCGCAGGACATGTTGAGCCCCCCGGCATAGACGATCGCGACGGTTCGGCCATTGGCGTCGCGGGCCACCGGAACGATGGTGATGGGATCCCGCAACGCGTGCTTCAGGCTTTCCTTGCTCTGCCGGGGACTGATGGGCGCGCAAGTCCCGCGCTTGGCGCAACGGCTGGCGACGTCCGGGGCGTCGATGCCCAAAAGCCGGATACGCTCGCCATTCACGCGCAACATGCCACCATCGACCACAGTCAAGGCGGATGCGAAGAACAGGGCGGCGATCACTCTTCCACCCCCGCAATGGCCGACGCGGCGTCCAGGCTAAAGATCATGCCCTCTCCCCATCATCGCCGCTCCCTGCCATTGGGTGCCGACGCGGCTCTCGCTTGCTTGCACCCCAGTCCACCAGCATTCTTGCCTCGGTTCAATTTTCAGCCAGTAAATCTATCTGTAAATTCTATTTTGATCTCTTCACCCAATTTTTCATGATATTTAACGATAATCGACAGATATGTATCGCTTTGATACGAATGAATTAATTTCACTCGCCTATCCTCTGTCTTTGGATATACCCATCCTCTGCCTGAAACGGATGCGAGGCCCGGTCACCCTCCGCATTTCATCATTGGGGGATGGGGTTGGCGGCCGGGAGGCGGATGCCACCTTCCACGCCCTTCGCAATCCCTTTTTCCGAATTTGCTTCGGGTGTCAGAGGCTGTCGTCGCGACTAAGACCAAAGCAATATGGCTTTGCATATCCCACGATCCGACCGACGAAATAAGCATTAATGGGCAGCCATTACCCATTATCGCAAATTGTCCTGAACCATCCGGCAGGGGTAAATTATCCCGATAAATCAAATAGCTCATATGAAATATGAAATGGGCATGGTTTATTGGGGAGATAAGATGCACCCAGCATGGACCGTCCTGCCCGCGCTGTCCCTGTGCATCGGCTCCACCTCCGCTGCCGCGCAAAGTGGCGATGATCCAGGCCTTCGATCTGACGCTCCCAGCCAGTTGGCCCTCATGGACACCCCCTTCGACCTGGGTGCCATGACACTCCGCCCCCCGCCAGCCAATCCTGTCGTGCAAGGGCCAGCCGATCTGCAAAGCCCGGCGGCTCCGGATGCCGATACCGACAGTCGCTATCATTCGCTTGGCAGCCGCATCGGCGCCGCCAAATGGGAAACCATCGGCCTCTTCGCCTATATCAGCGCGACGCAGGCCTATTGGACGGACGGCACGACTCATTTCCATTTCAAGGATGAAGGCTGGTTCGGCAAGGACACCAACAATCTGGGCATCGACAAGCTGACCCATGCCTTCAACGCCTATCTGTTCGCGGAATTTCTCGGCGCGCGGATAGCCCGCAAAACCCATGACCGGGCCAGGGCGGCTGCCCCGGCCGCGCTGCTTTCCATGGGACTGATGCTCTATGGCGAAATGTGGGACGCGCATAAGAAGGATAGCGGCTTTTCGCCACAGGATCTCCTCTTCAATACCGGCGGCGCGGCCTTTTCGGTGCTGCGCCATACGGTGCCGGGACTGGAGGAGAAGCTGGATTTCCGCCTGCTGATGATGCCCAATTCAGAAGTCTACAGCTTCAAGGGCAAGCGCCATTATGAACAGCAGCGCTTTCTGCTTTCGCTTGAACTCGCCGGTTTCGCAAGGTTGCGCGACAGCCCGTTGCGCCTGGTCGAATTGC
Source organism: Sphingobium sp. SJ10-10 (assembly GCF_036038995.2). Taxonomy (NCBI): domain Bacteria; kingdom Pseudomonadati; phylum Pseudomonadota; class Alphaproteobacteria; order Sphingomonadales; family Sphingobiaceae; genus Sphingobium; species Sphingobium sp. SJ10-10. The sequence goes on along the minus strand of NZ_CP158132.1, from coordinate 28,187 downwards.
AACTCGGATATCGCGGCAAGAATTTCACCAATGCCGACCGCGCCGCCGGCATAAGGCCGGAACGCGACATCTTCTTCGGCGTCGGCCTCAACATCAAGCAGTTGTTCTTCCGCAACAGCCGATCGCGCCTGGGTCGCGCGATCGGCAGCGGGCTCGACTATTTTCAGCTCCCCTACACCGCCGCCTATGTCCATTGAAGGAGAGCGGAAGCTGGAAGAGCGAAGGAGGCAGATGCGCGCCGGCTGAACCGCGCGCATCGGGTCGCCAACCCGGCCGCTCCTCCAGACTCCGCATCGGGCCAACGCCATCCGGGGGGAAGGGCGGCGTTCAGCGCGACGCAATCAGAACGGGCTGATCGGCGCCTGCCTGCGCCAGCGTCTGTGCCCGATGGTCCGTACGAAGCCGGTTCAGCATATCGTCCCGTTCCCAGGCATCGTTGGCGACGATGATCCACGCCTCGAACCTGGAAGCCGCGCCGATTTGCGGCGGCAACGGCGTCAACCGCCCCATGGTCTTGACCGCCCGCATCGATATCCGGTCGATGGAACGAGACGACGAAGGCTGGGCAAGGGCGATGGCCTGGGGCCGCCCCTCATCATCCAGACGGAACTGAACCCGGGCATAGCCGGTCGCGCTATGGTCGGAAGCCAGATTGGCGGTCCGGCGAATGCTGCTGGTCAGCCGGTTCGCGGTCCGATCCTGCCATTTCTCGTACGTCATTTCCTTTTCCGGCGACGCCACTACGGTCAGTTGGTCGCCTGGCTGTCTGGCACTAACCCCTGTTGACAGCAGCAGGGACGAGCAAAGCGCCAAAATCAAGGGCTTGGCATGCATGAGAGCCTCCTCTGCGATGATGTAGGATTATGATTGGAGCGGCTGCGGCGGCATCTGGCCGGCCGAAAAGCTGCGGGACTTTATATATTACAAAGGCGATCGATTGAGTAACCAATATAAATGAATGATCTCATCGGCATACATAATATTTCAAACGTGAGCCATCCTGTCCCATTTTGAAGCATCGTTTCCGCGCCGTCGCAGCACCCTTCGGCAAGTCGTTTCAATCAAGGCATTTTGCGAGGGCAGCCGGTAACGCTCCAGCGCATCGACTCGGGCTTCAGAGGAACGGTGCGTGACGGAAGGAGTCAGCCCGCCGCGATGCTCAGGCCCACCGCCTCCGCCACCTTGATCCCGTCGATCGCGGCGGAGAGAATGCCGCCCGCATAGCCCGCCCCCTCCCCGGCGGGATAAAGGCCCGCGACATTGAGGCTCTGATGATCCTTGCCCCGCGTGATGCGGATCGGGGAAGAGGTGCGGGTTTCCACCCCCGTCATCACGGCGTCGGGATGGTCGTAATTGGCGATCTGCCGCCCGAAGACGGGAATCGCCTCATGGAATGCCTCCAGCACGAATTCGGGCAGGCAGCGCGAGAGGTCGGTCAGGGTCACGCCCGGCTTGTAGGACGGAATGACCTCGCCCAACTCGCTCGAAGCGCGGCCCTCAAGGAAATCCCCCACCTTCTGTCCCGGCGCATGGTAGGAGGAACCGCCCGCGACAAAGGCCATGCTTTCCCAATGACGCTGCAATTCGATCCCCGCCAGCGGCCCGCCGGGATAGTCCCGCTCCGGATCGATGCCGACCACCAGGCCAGAATTGGCGTTGAACTCGGCCCGTGAATATTGGCTCATGCCGTTGGTGACGACGCGCCCCTCCTCCGAAGTCGCCGCAACCACCCGTCCACCAGGACACATGCAGAAGCTGTAGACCGTCCGCCCATTGGCGCAATGATGGGCAAGGCTATAGGCCGCCGCGCCCAACACCGGATGCCCCGCACAATTGCCGTAGCGCGCGCGGTCGATCCAGCTTTGCGGATGCTCGATGCGCACGCCGATGGAAAAGGGTTTCGGCTCGATATGCACGCCGCGCCGGTGCAGCATCTCGAAGGTCGGGCGGGCGCTGTGGCCCACCGCCAGCACGACATGGTCCGTTTCGATGAAGCCGCCGTCCGCCAGATGCAGCCCGCGCAGCTTCTGCATGCGGTCGCCCTGCCGTTCCAGTTCCAGTTCATCAACCCGGTGCTGCCAGCGATATTCGCCGCCCAGCCCCTCGATCTGGCGGCGCATGGATTCCACCATGGAGACGAGGCGGAAAGTGCCGATATGCGGATGCGCTTCGGTCAATATGTCATCGGGCGCACCCGCGGCGACGAATTCCTCCAGCACCTTGCGGCCCAGAAAGCGCGGATCCTTCACCCGGCAATAAAGCTTGCCGTCGGAGAAGGTGCCCGCCCCGCCCTCCCCGAACTGCACATTGCTGTCGGGATTGAGTTCGGCGCGGCGCCACAGACCCCAAGTATCCTTGGTCCGCTCCCGCACCACCTTGCCCCGGTCGAGGATGATCGGGCGAAAGCCCATTTGCGCGAGGATCAGTCCCGCAAACAGTCCGCACGGTCCCGCGCCGATCACGACGGGCCGCTTGCCCGACCAGCCCTGCGGCGCCCTCGCCACGAATTTATAATCGGTGTCCGGGCGCGGACGGACGTCATGATCCTTGGCGAAGCGCTCCAGCACCTCCGCCTCGTCCGTCACCTCGACATCAACGGTGTAGACGAGCTGGATCGCATTTTTGCGTCGCGCATCATTGCCCCGGCGCACCACGGCATGGCTCAACAGTTGCTGCGGCGCGAGATCCAGCCGCTCACAAATGGCGACAGGCATCGCCTCGGCGGGATGGTCGAGGGGCAGTTTCAATCCGGAAAGGCGCAACATTCGCCTGCCCCTAAACCTATTAGCGAGTCGGCTCCAGTCCTCCTTGGATCATCTCTCCCATCGTCGTTCCCGCTGGGGCGGGAACCCATCTCCCATAAGAATAGACTTGATGCAGCGTCGGAGATGGATTCCCGCCTTCGCAGGAATGACGATTAAATTAGAACCGGGCGCGCACCCCGCCATAGAAGGCCCGCCGCTCGACAGGATAAAAGGCGACGCTACCTTCATTCACCAGAGTGGCCGGATTGTCCTGCACATAGCGAACCAGAGCGCTGATATCCCCCACGGCCCGCTCGCCGGTCAGATTGCGGGCATCGAGGAACAGGGTGACACCCGGCTTCACCTCTGCCTGCGCGCCCAGGTTCAGCGTGGCGTAATCGCCCACCCGTTTCGTGTTGGCATAGTCCACCCAGGCACCCTGCGGCAGCCATTCGACGGCCGGCGAGACGCTGAACCGCTCCGTCCCCAGTTTCAGCTCCGCCCGGTAGAAATGGCGCGGCACCACCGGCAGGCGGTTATTGCCGAACTGCGCATCGTTGCGAAAGCGGAAATCACTATATTGATAGACCTGCCGCAGCGTCGCCCAGGGCGTGAGCGCAAGGTCCAGCCCCGCCTCGATCCCCTGATGCCGCGTCCGATCCGCATTGAAGGTCGCAGCCGGATAAAGCCCCGCCACCACATTATATTGCAGCAGCTCGCCTTTCAGGTCGGCGCGGTAGAGGCTGACATCCCAATGCGCGATGTCCAATGTGCCCCGCGTCCCGATCTCCGCCGTCCAGGCCTTTTGCGTGCCCAGTGGCGTAAAGCCCGGCACGCCGCCCGCAGGAGCCTGCCCCAATTCGATAAAGCCCGGCAGTTCCGCCGACCGGCTGTAATTCGCATAGAATTGCACCGTCTGCGCTGGCTCGAACAACAGTCCGAATTTCGGGGCGAAGGCATCGAACGACGCATCCCCGCTCCTTGCCGGGGCGAAACGATTGTCGAGCCGCCGCTCGCCATGGGTGTAGATGCCGCCCGCGATCAGCCACAGCCCTGCAATCGGTGCGATCCGCGCCTCGCCATAGCTGTTGATCGTCTGCGCCCGCGCCTTCTGATAGGATCTGGGCGCGCCCGCCCTGCCGTTCAGATTGTCGAACTGCCGGAATTTGCCCTGCCCGAAGCGCGCCTGGCCGCCCAGCGTCAGCTCGACCGGCAGCCCGCCCAGATCCCCTGCGAGATCAAGGCTGGCGAAGACGCCGCGATCCTCCGACTTCTGGTCGACGAGCTGATAGATCGGATGGTTGAGCGCCTTGGCATTATAATAGACCCCGAAGGCCAGCTCGCCGCCGTCAAGCTGAACCGTGGTGCGGTTCTGCAAGCGGATCGAATCGATATTGCGCGCCTGATCGCCAGCGAAATTGCCCTTGGCCGGATGGTTCAGCGCGTCGCTTTCATTGAGCGCGCCCGACAGCTTCTGCCGGATCGTTTGCGCGCTGGCGTAGAAGCGCGTCTCCACCCGGTCATTGAGCTTTAACCCGACATTGCCGTTGAAGCGCAGCGCCTTGCGCCGCCCATGATCGCGATCGCCATCGGACCGATCGGCGGTGACGGCCGCCCAGGCATCGCCCCGCGCATCGGCATAGCCATAGGCCGCCTTGGCCCGCAGCGTATCGAACGACCCGCCATCGACCCGCAACTCCGCCCCCGGCGCCGTCCGCCCCGTCGGCGTCACCGCATTGATCGCCCCGCCCAGCGTCGACCCGCCCCGCCGCAGCGCATTGCCGCCGCGATAAACCTCCAGATGCTGGAAGATCTGCGGGTCCAGCTCCTGAAAATCGCCATTGTCGTCGGCCATGTTGATGGGGATGCCGTCCTGCAACAGCGTCAGCCCGCGCATATGATAGCCGCGCGACAGGCCGGACCCGCGAATGGAAATCCGCACCTCCTGCCCGAAGCGCGGCTGGGTATAGACGCCGGGCGAAAAGCTCAGCGCATCGCGCAGAGAGACGGCCAGCTTGCCACCAAAATCCTCGGCAGGAACGACATCGATCCCGCCGGGCGTGCGGGCGACTTTCGCCGCGGCCTCCTCAACCACGGGGCTGGCGGTGACGATGATCCGGCTTTGCTCGGCCACCTCATCGGCCAGAGCGGGAGAAGATAGCGAGCAGGCAAGCGCGCACAGCGAAACGCCGCGCGAAATGGAAAAAACGGACATGAAAAAACAACCTTGCTGAAAAAGCACGAGAAACAGCGGATTCAGAAGGTGGCGGGCGGTCCGGAAGAAGGCGGCGGCGGTGCGGCCAGCCGCGCGATCAGCCCAGTCTTGAGCGCGAAGGCGATCGGCCCGAAGCCAAGCTGCCAGACCGGCAGCGGCAGGTCGGCCAGCGCGAGCGGCGGCACCACCGGCTGAACGGACGCGGCAAAGGGGCAATGCTGCTGCCCCGCCATGCCGTCATCCGGCGCGTGATCCTTGGCGGGAGCCTGCCCCCGGTCGACCACAATATTGACCGCGCCCTGCCCCGTGCAAAGCGTCACCACGACGCCCCGATCGGTCCGCACCGGCATGAAGCCCGAGGGCGCAACAAGCTGAATCGCCAGCACGAGCAGAGCCAGCGCGGCCAGCAGGCCTTTCGCCAATTCCGATCGTCTTACTGCCCCCATCATGGCGCCAAGCCCTAGCGGCGACGGCCCGCCCTGTCACTAGGCCGTAAACTCATAAATATCGCGTTCGAGGCGCCAAAATGGCGAACATATCGGGCCGAAATGCGCGCGGCGAAGGTTGGACACCTTTGCAAGCGCATTTCGGTTCGAGATGGAAGCCATTTTGGCGTCCTGCGGATTTGACCAAAAAGGCCCATCCCGGCGTCGAGAGGGCTTGAAATATCGACATATGCCTGCGCCCTCTCTCCTTGTGCTGGGCCTTTTTGCCTCAAACCTCGAGCGCGACATTTATGAGTTTACGGCCTAGGACAAAAGGGCCACGGGCCGCTCACTCACCTTGACGTAAACGTAAAGCAGCGTTACATCACCCGGCATGGACAAACGCACCAGCATCGCCGGCATCGAACTCCCCGATCACAGCGACCGGCAATCTTACACCATCACCGACCTGTCCGAGGAGTTCGGCGTCACCGCCCGCGCCCTGCGCTTCTACGAGGATGAAGGGCTGATCGCGCCGGAACGGCAAGGCCTGGCCCGCATCTATTCGCGCCGCGACCGCGCCCGGCTGGCGTGGATATTGCGCGGCAAGCGGGTGGGCTTCAGCCTGTCCGACATTCGCGAGATGATCGACCTCTACGATGCCGACGAGGGGCATGAGGAACAGCGCCGCGTCACCGTCGCCAAGTGCAAGGCGCGCATCGATCTTCTGACCCGCCAGAAAGACGATATCGATGCCGCCATCGCGGAACTCTCCCAGTTCGTGACCGTCCTCGACAGATAATCCCCCTCACCAGAACAGAATCGTCCGGAGAAGATCATGCCCAGCTATACCGCCCCCGTCCGCGACACCCGCTTCGTGCTCGACCATGTGCTGGGGCTGGACCGGTACACCAATCTGCCCGGTTTCGAAAATGCGACTGCCGATCTGGTGGAGGCGATCCTGACCGAAGGCGGCAAGATCGCCGCCGAAGTCCTCTTCCCCTTGAACGCCGTGGGCGACAAGGAAGGCTGCACCCGTCATCCCGACGGCAGCGTCACCACGCCGACCGGCTTCAAGGCGGCCTATGACGCCTATGTCGAGGGCGGCTGGACCACGCTGCACGCGCCGGTCGAATATGGCGGGCAGGGTCTGCCCCATGTCGTGGCGACTGCGGTCAGCGAATATATACTCTCGGCCAATCACAGTTTCGAAATGTATCATGGCCTGACCAGCGGCGCCGTGGCCGCCCTGATCGCCAAGGGCAGCGAGGAGCAGAAGCAGACCTACCTCCCCAATATGGTGTCGGGCCGATGGACCGGGACGATGAACCTGACGGAACCGCATTGCGGCACCGATCTCGGCCTCATCAAGACCAAGGCCGTGCCCCGGCAGGACGGCAGCTTCACGATCAGCGGCACGAAAATCTTCATTTCGGCGGGCGAGCATGACCTGGCGGAAAACATCATCCACCTCGTCCTTGCCAAGACTCCCGACGCGCCGGAGGGCAGCAAGGGAATCTCGCTGTTCGTCGTCCCGAAATTCCTCGTGAAGGAGGACGGATTGCTGGGCGAACGCAATGCGGTTTCCTGCGGATCGCTGGAACATAAGATGGGCATTCACGGCAATGCCACCTGCGTCATGAACTATGACGGCGCGACCGGCTGGCTGGTGGGCGAGGAGAATAAGGGTCTGGCCGCCATGTTCATCATGATGAACGCGGCGCGGCTGGGGGTTGGTCTCCAGGGTCTGGGTCAAGCGGAAATCGCCTATCAGAACGCCGCCGCCTATGCGCATGACCGGCGCCAGGGCCGGGCGCTGACCGGCCCCAAGGAGCCGGAGGAAAAGGCCGACACCCTGTTCGTCCACCCCGATGTGCGCCGGATGTTGATGGAGGGCAAGGCGCTGACCGAAGGGCTGCGCGCGCTGATGCTTTGGGGCGCGCTCCAGGTCGACCTTTCCCACCATGCCGCCACGGAAGAAGAGCGTCAGGCGGCGGACGACCTCGTTCAACTGCTGACCCCGGTGATCAAGGGCTATGGCACGGACAAGGGCTTCGATGTCGCGGTGACGGCGCAGCAGGTGTTCGGCGGCCATGGCTACATCTGGGAAAATGGCGTCGAACAATATGTCCGCGACGCCCGCATCGCCCAGATTTACGAAGGCACCAACGGCATACAGGCGATGGACCTTGTCGGGCGCAAGCTGCCCATGAACGGCGGCCGGGCGCTCCAGGCCTTCCTCAAGATCATCGCGGATGAGGTGGCGGCAGCCAAGGCCGACGAAAAACTCGCACCCCTGGCCGAAGCGCTGGAAAAGGCGAGCGGCCAGCTTGGTGCGGCGACCATGTGGCTGATGCAGAATGCGATGAAGAATCCTGACAATGCCGGTGCGGGCGCGGTGCACTATATGCACATATTGGGGATCGTCGCGACGGGCCTGATGTGGCTGCGCATGGCCAGGGCGGCGGCGGCCCAGATCGCGGCAGGCTCGGAGGATGCCAAATTCCATGAAGCCAAGCTGGTGACGGCCCGCTTCTTTGCGGAACGCATCATGCCCGACGCCGGCGCGCTCCGCCGCAAGATCGAGGGCGGCGCGGACAGCCTGATGGCGCTGGACCCGGAGATGTTCCTGGCGGCTTGAAGCGTCGCAGGATGCAGGACGCTCCGCTCGGCCATCCGCCGACCGGAGCGTTCTTTTTCGGCACGCCAAAGAGCGGGAATTGGGTGAAAGGCGGACCTTCAGTTTCCGTTCGCCCTGAGCTTGTCGAAGGGTCTTGCTGAGCGAAGGCGAAGCATGGGAGCCTCGCTCCGCTCGGCAAAGGGCTTCGACTTGCCGAAGGCAAGTTTATCCTGAGCGCCTGCCTTGGCAGGCAGACGAAGGGCTCAGCACGAACGGATCTCTCTCGTCCCCTATTGGCCATTCGCAGCCATCTCCCTTGCCTCTTCGTTTCGCCTCCCACTCCATGCCCCATTGCACCCAGCGCCGCATAAGCCCATCAAACGGCACATGATCCAGCCAGCCACGGCCCCTCCCTCCACCAGCCGCACGTTGGGCCTTGCCGCCTGCATCGCGCTGGTCATGGGCAATATGATCGGCTCCGGCGTGTTCCTGCTCCCCGCCTCGCTCGCGCCCTTCGGCTGGGATGCGGTGGCGGGATGGGTGTTCACCATCGCCGGATCGCTCATCCTCGCCTATGTCATCGCGCGGCTGACGGTGTTGATGCCCGATGCCGGCGGCACGGCACAGTTCATCACCCGCGCCTATGGGCCGCTCGCCGGTTTCGCGATCGGCTGGATCTACTGGATTTCAGTGATCTTCACCAATGTCACCATCGCGGTCGCCGCCACCGCCAATCTCAGCAGCATCCTGCCCGCGCTCAATCGCCCCGGCATGGGGGCGCTCGTCTCGATCGCCTTTCTTTGGCTAACCACTGGCATCAACCTGATCGGCGCGCGGGCCGCGGGCGTGACCCAACTCGCCACCACCGCGATCAAGCTGATACCGATCATCCTGGTCTTCCTCCTGCTCGCCCTGATGCTGGGCAGTGGCAAGGCGGAGGTCGCGCCCTTTCCCGCCCAAGGCTTCACCAGCGCCGGCATCACCGCCTCGGCGGCGTTGACGCTCTGGGCGCTGCTGGGCTTTGAATCCGCCAGCGTCGCCGCCGACAAGGTGCGCGATCCCGCCCGGACCATCCCCCGCGCCACGCTGATCGGCACGGCGGTGACGGGCCTCATCTATCTGCTGGTCTGCTCCGGCATAGCGCTTACCCTGCCCGCGGCGGAAAGCCAGTCCGGCTCGCCCTTCGCCGCCTTCGTCGCTCATTATTGGTCGCCCGGCCCGGCGCATTTCATCGCCGCCTTCGCCACGATCAGTTGCCTTGGCGCGCTCAACGGCTGGACGCTGCTGCAAGGCGAAGTGCCGCTCGCCATGGCACGGGGCGGCGAATTGCCGTGCTGGCTGGCCGGGACCAACCGCCAAGGCACGCCGGTCCGCGCATTATTGCTGTCCTGCGTGCTGGGAACATTGATGCTGATCGCCAACAGCCTGCAAGGACTGGTCGCGCTGTTCACCACCATGGCGCTGCTGTCGACATCGGCCACGCTCTGGCTGTATGTCGGCTGCGCCCTGGCGGCGCTGCGGTTCCGGCTGGTGGTGCTGGCGGCGCTGGTGGGGCTGGCTTATGCGCTCTGGACGCTCTGGGGCGCGGGATTGGTGCCGAGCGGGGCGAGTTTTCTGCTGATGGCGGGGGGTTTTCCCTTCTACGCCTGGGCGAGATGGGAAGCGAAGAATACCGCTTAACTATGCGATCCACGCTCCCGCCCCCAGAGCCTCAATCCCCCCACATTTCCTTGAGCTTGCTGAAAAATCCGGTCGACTGCGGGCATTCCTCGCCGGTTTCCGTCTCGCGGAAGGCTTCCAGCAACTCCCGCTGCTTCGCGGTCAATCTAGTCGGGGTTTCTACATCGACCTGAATCACCAGATCGCCCTGCCCCCGCCCGTTGAGCACGGGCATGCCCGCCCCACGCTGGCGGATCTGCTTGCCTGACTGAATACCGCTTGGGATCTTGATCTCATGCCGCTGGCCGTCGAGACCGGGCACTTCGATCACGCCTCCCAGCGCCGCAGTGGTGATGCTGACCGGCGCGCGGGCGAACAGGGTCGTCCCGTCCCGCTCGAAGATCGCATGCCGCTTCACATGCAGGAAAATATAGAGATCGCCCGCAGGCGCCCCGCGCGCGCCCGCCTCGCCCTCGCCCGACAGGCGGATGCGCGTGCCCTCATCGACACCGGCGGGGATGCTGACGGAAAGCGTCTTGGGCTTGTCCACCCGCCCTTCGCCCCGGCACGAACGGCAGGGGCTTTCGATCACCTGTCCCGCGCCATGGCAGGACGGACAGGTCCGCTCGACCACGAAAAAGCCCTGCTGCGCCCGCACCTGGCCATGACCATGACAGGTGCCGCAGCCCTTGACGCCCGTACCCGGCTGCGCGCCGGAACCGTCGCAGCTTTCGCAGGCCGCCGAAACCTCGATCTCGATCTCGGTCTTCTTGCCATGATAGGCATCGTCCAGCGTGATCTCCAGGTCATAGCGCAGGTCCGCTCCGCGCCGCTGGGCCTGCCGCCCACCGCCGCCGAAACCGCCTGCGGCCTGACCGAAAATCGTCTCGAAAATATCACCCAGATCGGAAAAACCGCCCGCGCCGCCGCGTCCGCCGCCAAAGCCGCCCGGACCGCCATTCTGGAACGCCGCATGACCGAAACGGTCATAGGCCGCGCGCTTCTGCGGGTCTTTCAGGCACTCATAGGCTTCGGAAACGGCCTTGAACTTGGCCTCGCTGTCGGTGCAGCCCCCGGTCTTGTCCGGGTGATATTTCATCGCCAGCTTGCGATAGGCGCTCTTGATAGCCCCGGCATCCGCCGTGCGTTCGACTTCAAGCAGTTCGTAATAATCGATTTCGGTGCTCATTTCGCCCCCGGCGTCCCTGCCCCATCATGACCACAGCAGCCATGACGGGGCAAGCACATCAGCTTACGCCTTGTTGTCGTCCACTTCGGAGAATTCGGCATCGACGACATCATCGTCCGCCTTAGGCCCGTCCGCACCCGGAGCAGCCGCAGCCGCCTGCTCCTTCTCATAGATCGCCTGGCCCAGCTTCATGGCGACCTGCGCCAGTTCCTGCGCCTTGGTCTTCATGGCTTCCGCATCGCCGCTCTCGACCGCCGACTTGGTGGCGGCAATCGCGGTCTCGATTTCCGACTTCAGGCCAGCGTCCACCTTGTCGCCATGCTCGGAAAGCTGCTGCTCGGTGGTGTGGATCAGGCTCTCGGCATTGTTCTTCGCTTCGGCCGATTCGCGCTTCTTCTTGTCTTCCTCTGCGAAACGCTCGGCATCCTTGACCATCTGGTCGATGTCGGCGTCCGAAAGACCGCCAGAAGCCTGAATGCGGATCTGCTGTTCCTTGCCGGTGCCCTTGTCCTTGGCATGGACGTTGACGAGGCCGTTGGCGTCAATGTCGAAGGTGACTTCGATCTGCGGCACGCCGCGCGGCGCGGGCGGGATCCCGACCAGGTCGAACTGGCCGAGCAGCTTGTTGTCCGCCGCCATTTCACGCTCGCCCTGGAACACGCGAATCGTCACCGCCTGCTGATTGTCGTCAGCGGTCGAATAGACCTGCGACTTCTTGGCGGGGATGGTGGTGTTGCGGTCGATCATGCGGGTGAACACGCCGCCCAGCGTCTCGATGCCGAGGCTCAGCGGGGTGACGTCGAGCAGCAGCACGTCCTTGACGTCGCCCTGCAACACGCCCGCCTGAATCGCGGCGCCCATGGCGACCACTTCGTCCGGGTTGACGCCGGTGTGCGGTTCCTTGCCGAAGAAGTCCTTCACGGCCTCGCGCACCTTAGGCATGCGGGTCATGCCGCCGACGAGGACGACTTCGCTGATCTCCGCCGCCGAAACGCCCGCATCGGCCAGAGCCTTCTTGCACGGCTCCATGGTCCGCTTGATCAGGTCGGCCACCAGACGCTCCAGATCGGCGCGGGTGATGTTCTTCACCAGATGCTTGGGACCATTCTGGTCAGCGGTGATGAAGGGCAGGTTGACTTCGGTCGACTGGGCCGAGGACAGCTCGATCTTCGCCTTTTCAGCGGCTTCCTTCAGACGCTGGAGCGCCAGCTTGTCCTTGGTGAGGTCGATGCCCTCTTCCTTCTTGAAGTCGGCAGCCAGATATTCGACCAGCTTGGCGTCGAAATCCTCACCGCCCAGGAAAGTGTCGCCATTGGTCGACTTCACCTCGAACACGCCATCGCCGATCTCCAGGATCGAGATGTCGAAGGTGCCGCCGCCAAGGTCATAGACCGCAATGGTCTTGCCGTCCTGCTTTTCGAGGCCATAGGCGAGCGCAGCCGCAGTCGGCTCGTTGATGATGCGCAGCACTTCCAGGCCAGCGATCTGGCCGGCGTCCTTGGTCGCCTGACGCTGGGCGTCGTTGAAATAGGCCGGAACGGTGATGACCGCCTGCGTGACCGTCTCGCCCAGATAGCTCTCGGCGGTTTCCTTCATCTTCTGGAGCGTGAAGGCGGAAATCTGCGAAGGCGAATAATCCTTGCCGCCGGCATTGACCCAGGCGTCGCCGTTCGGACCCTTGGCGATGCTGTAGGGCACCAGCTCCATGTCCTTCTTGGTCATCGGATCATCGAAGCGGCGGCCGATCAGGCGCTTCACCGCGAAAACCGTATTGTCCGGATTGGTCACGGCCTGACGCTTTGCAGGCTGACCGATCAGGCGCTCGCCATCCTTGGTGAAGGCGACGATCGACGGCGTGGTCCGCGCGCCTTCCGCATTTTCGATGACCTTGGGCTTGCCGCCGTCCATCACGGCGACGCAGCTATTGGTGGTGCCAAGGTCGATACCGATTACTTTTGCCATCTTGTCCTCTTTGAACCCCAAATCACATTCAGCGGTTGACGGCCCCATACCTCACGAAAGCGCCAAGGCAAGGCCGTTTGCGAAAGGGATATAGGCGCGCTTTCGCTTGGCACAAGAAGCTGCCAGCATTAGCTAGTCAATCGACCGGAAACGAGACAGTCACGAAGGCCTTCCCCATGCGCGCTTATTTCTCCCTTATCACCCTCGCTCCCCTTGCACTGTCGGCCTGCGGCGATCCAGCGCCCACCTATGTCGATCAGGCCTGGGTACGCCTCAGCCCCAATAAGGACACCCCCTCGTCCGGTTATTTCGTCGCCCATGGTGGCGATGCGGACACGGCCCTGCGCGGCGTGCTGACCGACTATGCCCTGAAGGTGGAGATGCATGAGAGCATGAGCGAGGGCGGCAAGATGACGATGAAGCCGCTCGACAGCGTCCCCATCCCCGCCAAGTCGAAGGTCGCCTTCGCGCCCGGCGGCAAGCATCTGATGCTCTGGGGCGTGAACGACACGGCGATCAGCCGGGGCAAGATGACGCTGACCTTCCTGCTCGCCAATGGCGACCGCCTACTGGTCGACGCGATTATCCAGAAGCCCGGCGCGGTCACCCCTGCGGCCAAGCCAGAGGAGCATAAGGCGCATTGACCGGCCGGCCGCTGACGGCGGCGGAAACCGCCCTTGCCCGTTCGGTTTTCGGAGACGCGATCGATTATGGGCGGGTGCGGGTGCATAATCGCAAATGGTGGCCCTTTCAGCCCAGGGGTGTGACCATGGCGCCTGACGGCCACCTCTGGTTCCATCCGGCTGGCGGCCTGTTCTGCGCGGATTTCTGCGACAGTCCCCTGCATATCCAGGGCCATTTCATCCATGAGATGACCCATGTCTGGCAGGCGCAGCGGGGCGGCAAATGGTATCTGCCGCTGATGCGCCACCCCTTCTGCCGCTACGGCTATGAGATCGTGCCGGGGCGGCCCTTCCACCGTTATGGGCTGGAACAGCAGGCGGAAATCGCGCGCCATGCCTTTCTGCTGCGGCAGGGGAGTCGCGTGGAAGGCAAGCCGCCCCTGCCGGTCTATGAGGCGCTGCTGCCCTTCACGACGGTTTAGGGTGGATTCCAGTCGTTCCCCCTCCCGCAAGCGGGAGGGGGCCAGGGGGCTGGCGCGACACTGGCGGCGATTTTCAACGGCTAACCCGGAAGCTCGCTTCGCTCGCGCCCACCCCTAACCCTTCAAACGAGGCACGTGACTCGTTTGAACGCCTGCGGGAGGGGAATGTCTTGGAATGGCCAAAACCCGCCACCATTTCCCTCATCTTAACTGCACGGCCCCCATGCCTGGCACACCTGTTCCCCCGCGCCATCCTGTGCCATCATCGCCGGATGCGCGTGCTCACCGCCCTTCTGCCTCTCGTCGCCTTCCTGGCCAGCCCCGCATGGGCGCAGAACCCCGAACGCGTGGGCCATTATTATCTGCGCGGGGTGATGGAGACAGGCTCCGAACTGATGCTCCATCCGAACGGCCGTTTTCAATGGTATCTGGTCTATGGCGCTCTCGACCTCTTTGCAGAGGGCAAATGGAGCGAGAAGGACGGCACCGTCATCCTCACCGCCGAAAAGACCAGGGACGTGCCCGAACCCGGCTTCCAGACCCTCGCTTTGACCATCAAGGACAAGGCGCTGGTGCCGCCGGACGGGCATGGCGCCTATATCCGTCCGGCGGACGACAAGGATTGAACCGCTACCGCCTCTGAGCGATCGGCTTTACCGGACGGCAGCCTCCAGCAACCGGATCGTCCCCGCATCGGCGTCGATCTCCGCCCGGCACCCGACCGGCAGGCTGAACTGGCTGGCGACATGCCCGAACAGCGCGCCCTGAAAAACCGGCACCCCAAGCGCGCCCAAATGCTGCTGCAACACCTCCGACAGCGTAAAGCCACCGTAAGACGCCCCGCTCGGGCCGCAATCGGTGCACTGCCCGAACACCACGCCCGCTACCTTGCCCAGCACCCCGGCAAGCGACAACTGCGTCAGCATCCGGTCGATCCGGTAAGGCTGCTCGCTCACATCCTCGATAAACAGGATCGCGCCCTCGAAATCCGGCACCCAGGGCGTTCCCATCAGCGTCGAGAGCACGGTCAGGTTCCCGCCCAGCAACCGCCCGATCGCCTTCCCGCCCCGGAAGGTCCGAATCCGCCCGCTCCTCTGCACCAGCCGGTCTTCATGCCCCTCCGGATTGGCGAGCAAGGGCGTCGCCCCGTCGAAAGCAATGGCCCGAAAAGCATCCCAGGAAAAGCGCGGCCAACTGCTCGCCGCATTGGGCCCATGGATGGTGACGAACCCCGCCCGCGCGGCGAAGGCCAGATGCAGGGCAGTGATGTCGGAAAAGCCGATCAGCAGCTTGGGATTGGCCCTGATCGTCTTGAAATCGAGATAGGGCAGAACCCGCGCGCAGCCCCATCCACCCCGCGTCGCGAACACGGCCCGCACCTGCGGATCGGCAAACATCGCGTTGATATCCGCCGCCCGGTCCGCATCCGTCCCCGCCAGATAGCCGTAGCGTTCGACCAGATGCTTCGCCGGTTTCGGCACCAGCCCCATGGCGACGATCGTCTCCTTGACCAGATCGAGGTCGAAGGCGTCATCGGTGAAGCCCGCCGGCTCGACCAGCCCCACCGTGTCGCCGGGACGCAGCCGGGGCGGCTTCACCACCCCGGCCGGAGCCGCCGCCAAAGCCCTGGGCGCCGCCATCGCCGCCCCCAGCAAGGCCATCGACATCCGCCGGTCCAGCTTCAAAAGCCGCTTCCATTCTTGCGGCGATAGGCTCCCTTGACCCATTGCATGTCGATATCGGGATAGTGCGCATCCCCCAGCGGAACGCGCCCTACCGCCACGAAAACGCAATCTTCGCCGCTCTCGTTGACCAGATGGTGACCATTGGGATCACCCTTCGCGAAAGACGCCATGTCGCCGCCGCGCAGCGTGGTCCGGCTCCCCTCCTCGACCAGAACCGCCTCGCCACTCAACATGACGACGAACTCGTCCTCATCCTCGTGCCAATGCCGCTGGGAGGATGCCGCGCCAGGCTTCAGCACCACATGGCTGACGCCGAAATCGGCAAGGCCGGTCGCGGGACCGAGCTTGCGCACCCAACGTTCCGCCACTGCATCCGCATATTCCGGCGGATAGCCGGTCCGATTGGTCTGTTCGATGGCCGCAAGGTCGATCTTGGGCATGATACGTCCTCCTGCTGGCAAAGCCGCTTCGCTTTTGTGCCGCCTTCCGCCGCATTTTGCGAGCCGTCGGCTGTCCAGCCGGCTTCAAAATGCTTTGCCTTTTCTGCCGCATTTTGCGAGCCGCCGGCTGTTCCAGCCGGCTTCAAAATGCTCTAACGCAACCCCATGACCAAGACCAGCACCGATGCCGACCCGATCGCCATAGCCGAGAAGCTGATCGCCTGCCCGTCCGTCACGCCTGCCACGGGCGAGGTCTTCGTGGTGCTGGAGGCGATGCTGAAACCCCTGGGCTTCACCGTCGACCGCTTCGTGACCGGCGAGGCGCCCGACGGCCCGGTGGAAAATCTGCTGGCCTGGCGGACGACCGGGCCGGGCAGGCATTTCGCCTTCGCCGGGCATCTGGACGTGGTCCCGCCGGGCAATGGCTGGACCAGCGATCCCTTCCAGCCGGAAAGGCGCGGCGAGTTGCTCTACGGCCGCGGCGCGGTGGATATGAAGGGCGCCATCGCCGCCTATGTCGCCGCGCTGCATGACCTGCCCGAAGACCTGCCCGGCACGATCAGCCTGATCATCACCGGCGATGAGGAAGGCGCGGCGGTCTACGGCACGCTCGCCCTGATGGATCGCATGGCCGCCCATGGCCTGCGCCCCGATCTCTGCCTGGTGGGCGAGCCGACTTCCTCGCAGCGGCTGGGCGACGTCATCAAGATCGGCCGTCGCGGCTCGGTCAATATGTGGATCAATGTGCAGGGCGTGCAGGGCCATGTCGCCTATCCCCACCTGGCCGACAATCCGGTCCCGCGCCTCGTCCGCATCCTGTCAGCCATCGACGCCATCGTGCTGGACGAAGGCAATGACTGGTTCCAGGCCAGCAATATCGAGGTCACCAATCTCGACGTCGGCAACCCGACCACCAACGTCATCCCCGCCGCCGCGCAGGCGCGCATCTCGATCCGCTTCAACAATGAACATAGCGGTGCGGAACTGGTGGAACGCATCACCGCGCTCGCCGCAACCGAAGGCGGCACGGTGGAAGCCAAGATCAGCGGCGAACCCTTCCTGACCGAACCGGGCACGCTGTCGGATCTGGTCGCAGGCGCCATCCGCGAAGTGACCGGCGTGGAGGCGGAACTGTCGACCACCGGCGGCACGTCCGATGCCCGTTTCCTTTCACGCCTTTGCCCGGTGGTGGAATTCGGCCTCAACAATGCGACCATGCACAAGCTGGATGAAGCCGTGGCCCTGGCCGATCTGCGCGACCTTACGGAAATCTATCGGCTGGCGACTGTGCGGGCCTTGGGGGGTTAAGAACCTGTCCTGAACACAAATATCGGATTTAGACCGACCGGCGCTCGACCATCGGTACAAAGGCAAAGCGGGCGAGATAATCCTCCTCGCCCGTAGGCCGCGCCAGATGATAGCCCTGGAACAGGGTGCAGCCGATCACGCGCAGCATCTCCATCTGCGCCTCGGTCTCCACGCCCTCGACCACCACCTCCATGCCCAGACCCTGAATCAGTCCGACGACCGCGCTGCAAATCGTGCGCGCTTCGGCCGAAACGGCAATGTCGCGGACCAGCGAACGGTCGATCTTCACCCGGTCGACGGGCAATTCCCGCAATCGCGACAGGTTGGAATAGCCCGTCCCGAAATCGTCGATGGCCACGCGCACGCCATCGCGCCTCAGGGCGCTCAACTGATCGAGCGTCCACGCCTTCATGTCCATCGCCAGCGATTCGGTGATTTCCAGTTCCAGCATGATCGCCGGAGTCTGATGCGCGTCCATGGCGTGGCGCAGGCGCAGGAAGAAATCCGCCTGTCCCAGTTCCCGCGAAGAGATGTTGATCGCGATACGCTGCGCGATCCCGCTCCGCGCCCAGCGCGCCGCCGTTTCGCATACCCGGCCCATGACCCAGTCGCCCAGCGCCACGATCGCGCCGCTTTCCTCGGCAACGGGCACGAAAGAACTGGGCATGACCAGATCGCGTTCCGGATGCACCCATCGGACCAGCGCTTCGGCGCTGACCGCCCGGCCGCTGCCGATCTCGATCTGCGGCTGGAATTCCAGCAGGAACTCGTCGCGTTGCAGACCCAGCAACAAATCGCGCTCCAGTTCGGCGCGATCGGCGGCTTCCAGCGCCAGCTCTGTGGTGAACATCTCGGCCCGATTACGGCCCTGATGCTTGGCATGATACATGGCGATGTCAGCCGAGCGCAGCAGCGCGGGCAGCGTGTCGCCATGTTCGGGATAGCAGGCGATGCCGATCGACGCGCCCAGGTCGACATGCTGGCTGCCCAGGTCGAAACGCTCGCGCAGCGCGAACTGGATGGCGCGGGCAATCCGGCCGGCGGTTTCCAGATCGGGCAGGGCAGGCACGAACAGGGTGAATTCATCCCCCGCCAGACGGCCGATCAGGCAGTCGCCGGTCCCCGCGCTGGCCTGCGCCATGGCGACTTCACGCAAACGCCCGGCGACGCGCGCAAGCAACTGGTCGCCCGCCGCATGGCCCAGCGTGTCGTTGACACCCTTGAACCCGTCAAGGTCGATGAAGAACAGGGCCGCCAACCCCTCTTCGCTGCGCTCGGCAAGCAGCCGTTCGACCTGCCGGCAAAAATTGGCGCGGTTGGCAAGGCCGGTCACCTGATCGAACAGGGCCAGTGCCTGGACATGGTCCAGATTGGTCCGCACCTGGCTGAACAGGCTTTCCATAGCCACGGAGAGGTCGGGCAGTTCCTGGCCGATGTCGGCAGGCACGGCGGATTGCAGGTCGCCATGCGCCGCCGCCAGCAGCCGCTCGGTCGCCCCGTCTATGGCGCTGGCCGTCGTCGCCACGGTTCGGCGCGCCGAAGCCCAGCTCAAAGTGCCGCACAGGATCGCGATGATGAGGGACCGGCCTATGCCGTCAATGTCGGTGGCCTGCCCCTGGCCCAGCACCAGCGACAGGATGAACACCAGCGCCCCCGCGGCGCAGGCGAAGGCAGTGGCGCGGCTCGTCAATGTCACGCCCTGCATGTGCCTCCCTACCCGTGCAGCCCGATCTCGGATCAGCCGGATATGAAGGACAGTGGTTAAGAAAAGGTCAGTGCATTGCTCAAAAAAGGGCTTATTTCTTGCGCCGCATTATCACGTAGAGCGCGCCGTCGCCGCCGTGGCGCTGATGCGCGATCCGCACGCTGGCGATGCGGTCCGCATAGCTGCTGGTTTCCAGCCAATGGCCGATCTCGCCGCGAATAGCCCCGCGACGCGATCCGCCTGAAGATGTGGTTTTTGGCGGTTTGCCGGTGACCACCAGCAATATACGCGCGTCCCGTGCCCAGGCCGTGGCCAGCGCCTGGTTAAGCTGGGCATGGGCCGCCGCCAGGCTATGCCCGTGCAGATCTATGGCCATATCAGGCGCCAGATTTCCGCTACGGATTCTGCGCTCCCAGCTCGAATCCAATGTCGTCGCCGGGGTACGAACCGGGGCCGCGGCAATGGTCTGAACGGAGGGAGGCGTTAACCTTGTTGTGCCCGTCGCCTCGACCGCCACCGCCGGAAGAGCGGGCGTCCGCGCGCCGGGCCGCATCGGCCTTACCGACCGGGTCAGCGCCGTCCAGAGCGCCTGTTCTTCAGAGGTGAGATTGCGCCGGGCCATCGCAGCATGACGTCAGGGCTGGCCGAGCCGCGCCGCCGACCCGAGCGGCAGCAGGATCAACGCGCTGCCGCGCGCCGACATGCCGCCCGCGATCATCCGGGCATTGCTGCCCGCGCCCCAGAAGCTGTCGAAGCGATTGGCGCCCTTGATCGCGCCGCCGGTATCCTGCGCGATCCAAATGCCATTGGGTTCGGCCCGGTCGAGCGACAGGAGAACTGGCGCGCCCAGCGGCACATATTTGGGATCGGCCGCCACCGTCGCCTCCGGCGTCACCGGCACGCCCAGGGCTCCCAGCGGGCCAGCGCCAGTCAGTTCACGAAAGAAGACGAAGCTCTTATTCTCGTCCATGATCGCCGCGCCCTCGGCGGGATTGGCGCGTAAATAGGCCATGATGTCCTGCATCGATCCTGCCTGGATCAGGCCACGATCCTTCATCAGCTTGCCGATGCCGGTATAGTCGCGGCCATTCTGCCCGTCATAGCCGATGCGCATCACGCCGCCATCGGGCAGGATCAGCCGCCCGCTGCCCTGCACCTGAAGGAAGAACAATTCGACCGGATCGGCGGCCCAGGCCAGTTCCAGCCCCCTGCCCGCCAGCGATCCCGAAACGATCTGCGACCGATCGTCGAAGGGGACGAAATTGCTGCCATCCACCTTGCCTCTGATGGTCTTGCCCTTCAGGCTGTCGCTGAACAGGCCGAGATTGACGTCGACCAGATTGGGCGGGCGGCGGTAGATCGGCACCTGATAGCCGGGCTGGCGCGTCCGCGATCCGGCGATCTCCGGCTCATAATAGCCGGTGACGAAGGCCTTTCCCTCGCCCACCTGCACCGCTTCGAAATGGCGGGAGAAAAATTCATTGGCCGATGCTTCGGGCCAGCTTGAAGCGGCAGCGCAGGCGCTGTTCCAATCCGCACCCTGCGTCAGCCCGCTCTGGTCGCCCCGCTTCATCAGCGAGGGACAGGACAGGCGGAAAGCCTGGAGCGCCTTGCGCGAACGCTCGCCCGAGGGAATGAGATCGGCAATATCGGGGCCACGCGTGACGCCAGCACTGACTGCATTGGCCGTATCGACGGGCACCGTCACCGGCGGCGTCGTCGGCAAGGTCGGCCGGGGCGTGGAAGGAATGGGGCGTGTTACAGTCTCGCCACCGCCACGGGGCGGACGCGACGGCGCGGGGCCGCCCGCGCCCGGCGGAATCACGCCGCCCGCGCAAGCGGACAAGAGCAACGCTACGGCCAGCGCGCAACCCGCCCGCACTCCACCCAAGGACGGCAGGCTCATGCCGCCTCGTCGGTCTCGCTGAGCCTCCAATTGGGATCGGTGCTGCGCAGGTCGCGCGAGAAGGTCCAGATATCGTTGGTGCCGACCGCGTCGGTCAGCGAACCGGCCACCACATGGCCGTCCTTGTCCCTGGTGACGGCGGCGATATCCGCCTCGAACCGCAGCGATACCTCCGCCATGCGGCCCGTGACGCTGGCGTCGATGATCTGCGCCTTTTCGATACGGACCAGACGGTTGTCGAGGACGTGACCCTCCGCCTGACGCGCGGCGATCGCCTCCTCGAAAGAGGCCAGCACATCGGCGTCGCAAAGCCATTCCAGCTCCTGCCGGTCGCCCCGCCAAAAGGCTTCCAGCACCATCTTGTAAGCGGCCTTGGCGCCCTCGACGAACTGGGGCACGTCGAAACTACGGTCCGCCGCGATCAATGCGCGCACGCCCGCTTCGCCGCCAGGGGCGATCAGGCCATCGGAAAGGCGCACCGAATCGCCCGCCATTTCCGCAACCGGCCGCGGCTGCACGATCGTCACTTTCGCGCGCTCGTCCGCCGGGCGCAGGGCAGGCTCCTGCTCATGCCCGGTGCGCTTGCCGAGCACGGAATAGAGCCGCAGCGCCAGAAAACCGGCAATCATGGCGAGGATGACGATCACATACACGGGGTCACGTACCCTTTGGACTGAATCTGAAAAACTGTAACGCTGCCAACATAAGCATGTTTCCCCGCATATTCAAATGGCCGCTTTTCATGTGCCGCATTGCTCAGCCCTGCCGCCCCTGCTAAGCGCGCGGATCAACAAGCGCGGGCATTCTGCCCGCCAGACGAACCTTAAACCCCAGGGAAATAAGATGGCCGAGGAAGCCGATATCATTCAGACCACCGGCAATGGCGCCGACACCGGCCCGCAAATTGCGCTGATCAGCCAATATGTGAAGGATTTGTCGTTCGAGAACCCGAACGCCCCGGCCGTCTACCAGTGGCAGGATCAGCCGCAGATCGATGTCCAGTTCAACATCGGCGCCGACAAGGTGGGCGAGGAAGTCGTGGAGGTTTCGCTGAAGGTCGAGGTCAAGGCGACCGCGCCGCAGGGCACCGCCTTTGCCGTCGAGCTGGTCTATGCCGCGATCTTCGGTATGCGCAACGTGCCCGAGGACCAGATGCAGCCCTTCATGCTGGCCGAAGCGCCGCGCCTGCTCTTCCCCTTCGCCCGCCGCGTGCTGGCCGATGCGATCCGCGACGGCGGCTTCCCGCCGCTGCTGCTCGATCCGATCGATTTCGGCGGCCTCTACGTCCAGCAGGCCAATGCCATGGCACAGACCACGGGCGAACCGGCCGGTCACGCCTGAGCCTTGAAATGACCTCTATTTCCGTTCGCCCTGTTCGAACGGGTCACTTGCCCCGTTCGAATGTCGATGGGCAGTCCTTTTCTTCTTCAAGAAAGAACAGGGCTTCGACAGGCTCAGGGCGAACGGGTGGAGGGATCGTGCGATGAAACTCGCCAAAGCCCTCGGTTCCGTCGGCGGGCTGACGCTCGCCAGCCGGGTGCTCGCGCTGGTGCGCGATTCGCTCGCGGCGCGCTATGTCGGCGCGGGCTTCGCGTCGGACGCCTTTAACGGCGTCGCCTTCCGCCTGCCCAACATGTTCCGCGCCCTCTTTGCCGAGGGCGCCTTTTCCGCCGCTTTCATCCCGATGTTCAACCGCAAGGCGGCGGGACCGGGCGGAATCGCGGAAGGCTATCATTTTGCCGAGCGGGCGCTGGCGGTGCTGCTCCCGGTGCTGCTGGTCTTTACCGCGCTGCTGATCGCGGCGGCCTGGCCGATCACCTGGGCGCTCTCCGGCGGCTTTTCGCGCCAGCATCCGACACCGGAGCAATTTGCCTTCGCGGTCATGCTGTCGCGCATCACCTTGCCCTATCTGGCGCTGATCAGCCTGGCCTCGCTGCTGGGCGGAATATTGAACTCGCTCGACAAATTCTGGGTGAATGCCGCCGCGCCCATCCTGCTCAACGTCGCCATGATCGCAGGGCTGTGGCTGTTCCATGGCGCCAATGAATATGAAACGGCGCGGGTGCAGGCGATTTCCGTCACTGTGGGCGGCGCGCTGCAATTGCTCTGGCTGGTCTGGGCATGCCGCCGGGCGGGCGTGTCGATGAAGCTCAAGCGGCCGCGTTTCGACGCGGATGTGAAGGCGTTGCTCCGCCTGATCGTTCCGGCAGCGGCGGGCGCGGGCGCGTCGCAGATCAACCTGCTGATCTCCACCGCCTTGTCGGGCTGGCTGCTCGCTTCGGGATCGATCACCTATATTTATTATGCCGACCGGCTGAACCAGTTGCCGCTGGGGCTGATCGGCATCGGGCTTGGGACCATCCTGCTGCCGACGATCTCCCGCCTGCTGTCGACGGGACAGGAGCAAGTGGCGATGGACACGCAGAATCGCGGCATCGAACTGGCGCTGTTCCTGACGCTGCCCGCCACCGTCGCCTTCATCACCGTGGCCGAGCCGATCGTGCGCGGGCTGTTTCAATATGGCCGCTTCACCGTGGAGGACGCGCAGCGCTGCGGCTGGGCCTTGTCGGCCTTCTCCATCGGCCTGCCCTCCTATGTGCTCGTGAAGGTGCTGACGCCGGGCTATTATGCGCGCGGCGACACCCGGACGCCGGTGCGCTATGCGATGCTGTCGATCATCATCAACATCGTCGGCAATTTCGTGCTGATCCCGCTGCTTGGTCAGGCAGGCATGGGCCATGTCGGCCCGCCGCTGGCGACGGCGCTGTCCTCAACCGTCAATGTCGCGATGCTCTATTCGACGCTGGTGAAGCGCGGGCACTTCGCCGCCGACGCGCAATTGCGGCGGCGTTTGCCCCGGCTGGCCGTAGCTGCTGTCGCCATGGGCGCAGCGCTTTATGCGGGCGAAGGGCTGCTCGACCCCTGGCTCGGCGGGGTGATGATCCAGCGTTATGTCGCGCTGGCCGCGCTTGTCGGCGTGGGGATCGCGCTGTACGGGGTGGCCTGCTTCGTCACGGGCGCCTATCGGCTGTCCGACCTCAAGGCGCTGATGCGCCGCAAAAGTGCAACCTCATAAAGAACGGATCAAGACATGCGCGTCCTTTCCGGCATCCAGCCGACCGGCAATCTGCACCTGGGCAATTATCTGGGCGCGATCCGCAACTGGGTGCGGATGCAGGATGAGATGGACAGCGACAGCCAGTGCTTCTTCTTTCTGGCCGACATGCATTCGATCACCGTGCATGAGGGGCGCGAGCAGCGCATCCGCAACGTCCGCGACATGGCCGCCGCGCTGGTCGCCGCCGGGATCGATCCCGACCGCTCGGTCCTCTTCAACCAGGCGCGGGTGCCCGCTCATGCGGAACTCTGCTGGCTGCTGAACGGCACGGCGCGGATCGGCTGGCTGAACCGCATGACCCAGTTCAAGGACAAGGTGGGCAAGGACCGCGAGGGCGCCTCAATCGGCCTGTTCGTCTATCCGGTGCTCCAGGCCGCCGACATCCTCGTCTACAACGCCACCCATGTGCCGGTGG
The DNA here is from genome assembly GCF_036038995.2 of Sphingobium sp. SJ10-10. Lineage (NCBI taxonomy): Bacteria > Pseudomonadati > Pseudomonadota > Alphaproteobacteria > Sphingomonadales > Sphingobiaceae > Sphingobium > Sphingobium sp. SJ10-10. Next base: position 3,691 of record NZ_CP158132.1, on the reverse strand, counting down.
GCGAGGATCAGAAGCAGCATCTGGAACTGGCCCGCGACATCGCCACCAAGTTCAACACCGATTTCGGCGTGGAACTCTTCACCCTGCCCGACCCGATCATTCCCAAGGAATCGGCGCGCATCATGTCTTTCCGCGACGGCACGGCCAAGATGTCGAAGTCCGACCCCTCCGACATGAGCCGCATCAACCTCACCGACGATGACGATGCCATCATGCAGAAGGTGAAGAAGGCCAAGACTGATCCCGAACCGCTGCCCGAAACGGCCGAGGGGCTGGCCGGGCGGCCGGAAGCGAACAATCTGGTCGGCATCTATGCGACGCTGGCGGGCACCACTGCCGACGCCGTCTGCGCCGAGTTTGCGGGCAAGGGCTTCGGCGCGTTCAAGCCCGCGCTGGGCGAGTTGTTGGTAGAAACGCTCCGCCCGATCCGGTCGCGCTTCATGGAACTACGCACGGATGACGCCGCCCTCGACGCCATCCTGGAAAAAGGCGCGGCCAAGGCGCGCGCTGCCGCCAAACCGACATTGCGCGCCGCTTATGACGCCATGGGGCTGATGCGCTGATGCCACAGGGGTCGCCAAAGCGGCGGCCTCTTCCCTGCCCGCGACGGAATAATCCTGCCCGCGCCGTCGTAGAGATGGCAGGACATGGTTTGCGCCCATTCGCCCGTTACGCGCGTTCAAACGATGTTCAGTTGCGTTTTGCTATGGCAAGACGCAAGATGTTTGGCAGGCGTAGTGCCTGATACAGGACGCAGAAAAATGACCCGTTTCAAAAAGATCGGCCTGATCGCGGCGCCCGCTTTGGCGCTCGTGGCTCTGTCGGGCTGTGCAACTTCCTTCAAGGCGGATGTCGCCCGCTTCCAGCAGCTCCCGGCGCCCGCCGGGCAGAGCTTCACCATCGTTGCGGACGATCCGCGTCTCGCCGGTGGTCTTGAATTTTCGCACTATGCCGATCTCGTCGGCCAGCGCCTGATCCAGACCGGCTATGTCGCGGCCGGTGACCCGGCGCGGGCCGACCTGATCGTCAGGGTGTCCTACGGCGTCGACAATGGGCGCGAGAAGGTGCGCTCGACCGGCATCGGCGCGCCCGATCCCTTCTTCTACGGCGGCTGGGGATGGCGCGGGCGCTGGGGCCGTCCCTGGGGCTATGGCTTTTATGATCCGTGGCTGTTCGGCCCCGGCGGCTATAACGACATCAGCAGCTATACGGTCTATACCAGCGACCTCAGCATGAAGATCGACCGCGCCGCCGACAATCGCCGCCTGTTCGAAGGCAAGGCGCAGGCCCAGTCATTGTCGAACAAGCTGACCTATCTGGTGCCGAACTTGATCGACGCCATGTTCACCGGCTTCCCAGGGCAAAATGGGGAGAATGTGAAGATCACCCTGCCGCCCGAAAAGAAGGGCTGAACGGCATTTTGGAAGGGCGGCTCCCAGCCATGCCCCTTTGCCCGGCGGTCGATGATCGCCGGGTTTTCTTTGGGGGGGTGTTGGCCAATTGCTGACGTTGATAATATCGTCATCCCAGCGAAGGCTGGGATCTCGTGAGGCTAGACCGTGCGCTGTCGCCTGAGATCCCAGCTTTCGCTGGGATGACGGAAATGGGGTCCGCAACCCACCCTAAACCACCATCCTTCAGGGTATGCGCCGCGCCGTCAGAATCTTCACCGGCTGCTCCAGCATCTGCCCCTTCATCACGCCCTCGCCAGCCGTGGGCGATTTAGGCGCCGCCAGGATCGCCTTCACCACGTCCATGCCTTCGACAATATGGGCGAAGACGGCGAAGCCCTGATTGTCTCCCGCCGCCTCCGGATGCGCGTCCATGCCCGGCATCTTGCCCAGCACGATGAAGAAATCGCCGGTTGCGCTGCCCGGCGCATAGCGCGCCATGGACAGCGCGCCGTCATCATGGGTCAGGCCGGTCTGGCTTGTCGGTTCATGCTTGATCGGTGGCAGGATGCGCTTGGGGTCGTTCTGCGCCCCGCCCTGCACGAAGCCATAGTCAGCCGAGCCGACACCGCGATAGAATAGCGTGCCGTCCAGCCGCTTCTGATCGACATAACGCAGGAAGTTCGTGACCGTGACGGGCGCCTTGGCGACATGCACGGCTACAACAATGCGCCCGACGCTGGTTTCGAGCGCGACCCGCACATCGGCGGGTGACGGCGCGGCAGCGGTCTGCGCGAAGGCAGGGCCAAGACAGAAAAAAGCGGCGAGGAAAAGAGCAAGCTGTCGGATCATGGCGTGAAGCCTAATCCAAAGCCCCGCCCCTGTCAGCCTTCCAACTGGCGCTGCAAAGCGCGGATATCGGCGTCGATATCCGGATTGCTCTGCCGCAATTCCTCGATCGTGCGCACGGCATGGATAACGGTGCTATGGTCGCGTCCGCCGAAGATGCGGCCGATCTCCGGCAGGGAGCGCGGCGTCATCTTCTTGGCGAGATACATCGCCACCTGGCGGGGACGCGCCACCGCGCGCGCCCGGCGCTTGGAGCGCATTTCCGCTGCGTCGATCTTGTAATGCGCGGCGCAGGCCTTCTGAATTTCGTCGACAGTGATCCGGCGGGCATTGGCGCGCACCGCGTCGGCCAGCATCCCCTGCGCGAACTCAAGGTCGATCGACCGGCCGGTGAGCTGGCCGTATGCGATGAGCTTGTTGAAGGCGCCCTCCAGCTCGCGGACATTGGAGCGGATCGAGCGCGCCAGGAAATCCACCACGGCGTCGGGGACCGGAGGGTCGCCGGCAATGGCGCGCTTGGCCTCCAGGATCGCGAGGCGCAGGTCCAGCCCGGCCGGGCGGATGTCCGCGACCAGCCCGCCCGCCAGGCGCGAGAGAATCCGCGGATCGATCGCGTCCAGCATCTGCGGCGCGCGGTCGGCGGTGACGACGATGCGGGCGCCGGCATCGATAAGGTCGTTGATCGTGTGCAGGAACTCTTCCTGCGTCGACCCCTTGCCGGCGATGAACTGGATGTCGTCGATCAGCAGCAGCCGCGCCGCGCGCAGCCGCGCCTTGAACATCATGGTCTCATTGGCGCGCATCGCGTTCACAAATTCCATCATGAACCGCTCGGCCGACATGTAGAGCACCGGGGCCGAGGGCGAATGGCTTGAGAAAAGCTGAGCGATGGCATGGAGCAGATGCGTCTTGCCCTGGCCGGTGCCGCCATGGATGAAGAGAGGGCTGAAACGCGGCTGGCTCTTGCCGGCCATGGCCTGGGCTGCCGAAAAGGCGAGATGATTGGTGTCGCCCGTCACGAACTCGTCGAAGCTGTGGCGCGGCTGAAAGTTCGAAGCGGGCCCCTGGGCATCCGCAACGGCGTGATCGGGACTGACAGCCGCTTCCGCCTGATGCAGTTCCAGAATGCGGGGACCGATCGCATTGGGCGCACGCCGAAGGCGCACTTCGCGCACGCTGGCTCCTGCACAACGCCATGCCATCCGCAACCGGTCGCCAAACTGACCCGAGACGAAGTTCGCCGTGAAGTCGGAGGCGAACAGCAAATCGAGCGTCTGCGACTCCGGGCAATAATCGCCCAGTTGCGCAGCCTTCAGCCACTGATCGAACATGCGCGCGCCGATGTCGCGGCGCAGACCGGCGCGAATGGTCGCCCAGGCCGTCTCCAGGCGCGCAGTCTGCTGCGTGTCGAGACCGCTGAAACTTCCAATCACTGCCGTAATATCCTTCAT